>NZ_OY764327.1:0-2400000 GCF_963668385.1 uncultured Carboxylicivirga sp. | reverse complement strand
CAGTAACTTTTATCTCGCGTGTACTTAATACTTTTAATTCGAGGTGAACTTCCAGATCGTTATTATTCTGTTTTGTAACAATAACGGTTTGCGGATAAAACGAAGTATGCCCCACTATTATCTCAACAGAATCGGGTACCAAACCACATAAAGTAAAATGGCCGTTTTCATCACTTACAGCACCTTTATAGGCATCGGCTAAAGCAATATGTGCCATGGGCACAGGTAATCCCTCGTCATCGACAATTTTTCCATTGATACACCAAGTGTTTGTCTGGCTAAGCAGATTTACACTACATGCGAATAATAAAAGAAGAAGAGGAATATGAGTTAATGTTCTTTTCAATGAAGGCAATATATAAAAATTGGAGACCTATTCAGATCTCCAATTTAGTGTATTATTTTTTAGAAATTATTCCACAGGATCCATACCCATGTCATAATTCTCATTCATATCACTGATAAGTTTGTTAATCTCAGTAATCATATCACCAAATCCACTATCAAAGAAGTCGCCACTTACAGCTGAACCATCAGCAAATAACATGCGAACATCTAAATCATAGTCTGTATAATCATAATATGAATCATAATCCTCGGTAACATAAACCTCTGCTTTTGCAATTATTTCGTTCGAATCAGCATATCTTACATACAATTTAGCATTGTTATTAAAAATATCGGCCATCATTTGCCATCCTTCTTTCTCTGTCTCAATTCCACTAGCATCTGCAGATTTTAGGTCGCTTACTAATTTCTCAGCATTAATTAAACCATCCATTTTAATATTACCCAATTGGAAATATGCATTTGCATTTTTAATTACAGTTTGGTCATATAGATCGTCCTCATTATCCATCTGATCCATTTGATCCATTATTGAGTTATAATCAACATCACCTTGTAATTCAAAACCACTTTGGTAAATTACACTTTCATTATATTTTAATGATGATGACGTTTTTAGATGAGATTGATTCTGAAGATCTAAAGTGGCAGTGCTGGTGTAGCCTTCCAAATAAAATTCTTCTTGCAACAATTTTGGTGTATCATTCTCATACCATTGTCCGGTATAAGCATAAGTACATAAATTGGTACCATCCAATGAAATCACAAAGTCTAAAGATTTTGGCAACTCAATTACAAAGCCATCTTCTGTTTGATGACTTGCTGTTTGATATGTAAAGTTAGTAGCGCTAATTACTGCTGCTGATCCTTCAATATCAAATTTAAACGTAATTTGATCATCTGCAGCTGTTTTAGTCCACACACTATTACTTGCATCCCATTCGTAAATACCAGTTCCTTCACCCCAAAGAGAAGAAATAGACTCATCTCCTTCAGCTTTCAGTTGCTTTAATTGCACCGATACTTGAGGAGCATCTTTTACAGCCTCAATCTGAGTTAGACCTAAAGACACAAATTGATGAGCCTGCATTGCTGGTGACTGATCATTTAATGTAATAAACTCATCAATTACATTGAAAAGACCAAGATCAGCCATGCCATTCATATTTTGAACAAAGGCAACGCCCTCTTTTTCCAGGTTTTCTTTGTGCTGTTCTGGAGTTAAACTACTGAAAGATTCTGAACTATCATCATCCTTACTACATGCTGTAAAAGCAAAAACACCAGCTAACAAAACAGCTGGAATCCAAAGATTTTTTTTCATACTTTTTTTCTTAGTGCAATGCTCACTCAACATTGCAATGGTGGTTTAAAAGTGCTTATTACGTTAATTTCTAATAAGAGTTTCTATTTAAGCAAATTAAGTTCATATTTATTTATTACTTATTAAATATCAACGAGTACGGAATCAATTTACATCAGTTATTGTCTATGCAAAACAATCTCTTTTAAATTAATAATCAAGATGCCAAATCAATATTAATAAAAAAATAAGATCCGATCTCAAATTAATGAAATCGGATCTTTGGTGTTCACTCTTTATATGCTAACTCAATTCTTGTCTGGTATTATTCTCTGTTGATAAATACGGAAGTCATACTTAATGAGCCTCCCACGGCTTTATCATTAAAGAGAGATAGTTTATCTTTTTCGTCTTTCAAGCCCAATACATATAGTAATGGCAGGTAATGATCGGGTGTTGGAATGGATAATGAAAAAGCTCTTCCTTGTTTTCGATAGTCGATTAATGACTGATGATCACCTTCTAAAATAAAACGATTCATTTTATCCTGAGCCTCCAAAGCCCAATCGTATCCATACTCCGACAATTCCAGCTTATCCCATGCTACCATTCGCAGGTTATGAATCAGGTTGCCACTCCCCACAATCAATACTCCTCTTTCTCTCAATGCGGCTAACTGCTGACCTAATTCATAATGATATTGCGCTCCTTGTGTGTAATCAAGACTTAATTGAACCACCGGAATATCTGCATCGGGATACATATGACGTATCACACTCCACGCTCCATGATCTAATCCCCATTGATCATTCAATCCTACATCAGCTGTTTTAATCAGTTGTTGTGTTTCTTTTGCCAATTCAGGGCTGCCCGGTGCAGGATACTGCACATCGAACAAAGCCTGTGGGAATCCACCAAAATCGTGAATGGTTGGTGGATGTTCCATAGCGGTTACAAATGTTCCGCGGGTTTCCCAGTGTGCCGAAACAACCAGAATTGCACGTGGCTTCTCAAATTTTCCGGCAACGGTTTTAAACTCTCGCGTAAAAGCGTTGTCTTCGATAGCATTCATTGGGCTACCGTGTCCAAGAAAAAGCAGCGGCATGGCCTGCGTACTTTTTCCTGAGTTGGCTAATTGATTTATTGCGTTTAGTTTCATTGTTGCTGCTGTTACTGTAAGGGCTGATACTGTTTTAATAAAATGACGTCGTTTCATAAACGATGGTTTTATTCTGCTGTTTTTACAAACTGAACTTCAGCCTGTATTTTTACGTCTTCGCTCACCAATACGCCACCTGCTTCTAAAGCTGCGTTCCAGTTCAATCCCCAATCCTTACGATTAATTTTTCCTGATAATGAAAATCCGGCTTTTTCATTTCCCCATGGATCTTTACCAATTCCACCGAATTCAACATCAAAAGTTACTTCTTTAATTACATCCTTGATAGTTAACAAACCAGTTAGTTTGTATTCATCATCATCCACTTTATCAAAAGCAGTACCTTCAAACGATAAGGTTGCATATTTTTCCGCATCAAAGAAATCAGCACTTTTCAAGTGATTATCTCGGTCATCATTATTGGTAAAAATTGAACCTGCATTAAGAGTTGCTGTAATCTTTGAAGTTTCGAAATCTTCGCCATCAATTTTAGCAGATACTTCTTTGAATTCGCCTTTTACATTTGAAATCATCATGTGTTTCACTTTAAAAGTTACTTCACTGTGTGTTGGATCTAATACCCATACTGTTTTTCCTGTAGTTTCCATCTTATTATTTTTTTATTGTTTGTTTTAACCTGTAAGACAGAGAGAAATTTCGTTATGCAACCTAATCAATCGGTAAATTGGTTAATCGATAATTGAATAATCAACATTGCATATCACTAAATTCTGACTTCTGTCTAACAACTAATCAAGCATTGATTAATTGTACACTGCAAAATTGCAACAAACAACAAGGCAAGTGGTAATACTATTCGGAAAAGGAGTTGTGATTTTAGGAAATAAGGGTCTTTTTTTCTTTCCTGAACTGTCCGGGAGTCTGTCCCTCACGTCTTTTAAACACATTTGAGAAGTACGATTTCTCGCTGTACCCCAATTCAAAACCAATTTCGGCAATGGTTTTATCAGTAGTTAATAAAAGGCTTTTGGCCTCAATCAATTTTCGTGTCTCGATGATTTCGGAAACACTCTGTTGAAGAATATTTTTACAGATGATATTTAAATTGCGACTACTCATAAATAACTTCTCGGCATAAAACTCTACACCTTCAGGTCGACGAAAGTTCTCCTCCAGTGTTTTCAGAAAGTTTTTAAAAGTAGTACTCTGGCTTTTGATGGATTGCACCTCTTCAGGAGCCAGTTTTCTTCGTTCAGCTTCAATCATAGTAAATAAAGCACTGAGCAGATGACGCACCACACTATAGTCTGGCTCTTCTGCTTTCACTTCATCCAGCATCAGCTGGCACAAAGTGTCAAGTCGCGTAAAGCAACGGTCTGCAGGTAGAGCCATATTGGCATTATCGTGATAGATGGAATACAATTGAAAAGTGGTTTCAGCAATAAACTCACTTCTAAAGCGTATGCCCCAAATCTCACACTCGCCATTTTGCAAGCCCGGCACTACCCTATGTACTTTTCCTTTGGCAACAAAACTGATAAAAGGAGCCTCAATCAGCTTAGAGTCAAAGTCGATAAAATGTTCAACAGTTCCCTTCACTCCCACCAATAATTCTTCGTAATCGTGCACATGAGCTTCATTCTCAGATGCCGCAATACGGGCCACATCCTCTGGAGCTAATTTAAATATGTTGAACATTTGTTGCATACCGTAAAGATAAATAAATTATAGATGGGCTGGGAGTTTATAATTACTAATACTCCCTTAAACCTTCCTCAATATACTCCATCTGCCACACTTTAAATAAAAGATCATCAGATGGAATAGTAGCTGGTTTCTGAGTAATTAATCTAGTAATCATTTCCTTTTCTTCATCTGATATTCTTTCTTTTAAGATTAGTGGATTAGCTATGAAATAGGTTTTATCAGCAATTACCATTGGTTGAGTCTCCAAACTTTCAGGCTGCTCCTCAAATAATTTAACAGATCGATACTCAAGATTATTATCTGTTAGATGGCGGATATAGCCATTTTCAGTTATCTCACTACTATTTATTTTCAAAGCCTGCGCCAACTGTCGACGATAACCTGCCTTTTGAAAACGATGCTTATAGAAGAAAGAACAATAGTTGATTCCAATATTCAAATCATTTTCTCTGGCATATTGAATAATCTCTAAAGCCGCTAATTCAGACTCAAACACAATTGGACGTTCTGCTGGAATATAGGTATAATCCCTTTTAGATAGATGCTTTACATTGTGCAGCGTCAACCGCAACTGATGTAAATTAAGATTAGTTACTCCCGCTTCAATCATTTGAGGTAATAACTCTTTTAATCGCTCTTTCTCCTCCGGAACAGCAGGAATTTCAATACTTATATTAGGAATCAATCCTTTGGCAAATGCTATTTTATCCAGTTTAAAACCCGTAGCACCAATGTCAAAACGAATTTCATTTAATCCTGCCTTTGCCAGTAAGTCCATTTTTTCTCTGTCGGCCAAAATACCATTGGTGTATGCCCACACATACAAATCTTTATCACATTTTTTACGAACCTCATTCAAATAAGCCAATGTGCGATCGAAATAAAGCAAGGGTTCACCTCCACTAAAACTAACGCCTTTAAATTTTAAGCGATTGACATAGTTGGCGAATTCAACTGGGGTGTTGAAATCCAGACCTTGAGTACCGGGTGTTTCATCCTGCTTTTGCGATACAGGACAATAGAAACAACCAGCATTACACTGATTGGTAATAAACAGACAACTCCAGCTGCCTTCACCACAAATCTGGCAACCTTTAGATATCTGTTTATGATATGGTTTGGTTTGTTTGAACAATGAACTTTTATTCGCTTGATCAATTAAAGAAGCACGAAGTTCCAATGTTTCAAGTGCTTCGTAAGGATTCAGCCATTTCAATTCAGGCCAGGCTGAATAATCGCTTTTACACTTGTTTACAAGCGTATTAAGCCAAATATAATATTCTCCCATTAAGGTGGAGTTATTAACCTGAATTTGAAATAAAATTCTAAACTCAGGTTTAAGTAAAACGATAAGATTTATTGATTATAAAAGAAGGTTCCCAAAGGCTTTATAGCTCTGAGAAAATATAAAGGAACATTAGAAGCTGCTCCTTTGTAGTACAAATCGATTTACTATTTGGCTTTTTATTCATTGTTAAACTAAGCGCGGTAAAAATAGTCAATTATAATCATAATCAGCTATATTTTTACCGCACACTACTATTTTCCTCCGAACTCGATGTTCTGTATGTTCTTAGCTAATTCAATTCGGTTGATAAAAGAATCAATAACCTTTTCATACAGACCATCTTTGAGAATTAAATCTTCGATACCGGCATCAATATTCGGGTTATCGTTCACCTCAACCACATAAACTTTATCACCTACCATTTTCAAATCAACACCATACAAGCCATCCCCAATCAAGGCAGATGCTTTCAATGCTGTTTGAATAACCTTAACGGGTACGTCAGCTATGTTTAAAGTTTCAGAATCGCCACTCTGATCCTTTTCATCACTTTGCCAGTTATAAATTTGCCAATGCCCTTTCGTCATATAATATTTGCAGGCAAACAAAGGTTTATTGTCCAGTACCCCTATTCTCCAGTCGAACTCGGAGTAGAGAAACTGCTGACACACCACCATATCCGATTTCTTAAAGAGCGATTTCAAAGCCACAACTGCTTCTTCCTTATTTTCCACTTTGGTTACTCCCAACGAGAAAGCACTATCTGGCTGTTTTAATACCAGAGGAAAAGTAAGTTTATCCAACATAGAGTTGTCGAAAAAGTTTTTGGTAAAAACCTGGGTTTCGGGCGTTAAAATTCTGTGTCGCCTAAATGTTTCGTTCTGATATATTTTGTTGGAACATTTCAGAATTGACCACGGATCATCCATTACCACTAAACCTTCGGCATATGCCATACGCGAAATCTCATAGGTATGATCGTTAACATTGGTTGTTTCGCGAATAAACAGTGCATCAAACTCATTAATTCGATCGGTATCTGATTTGGTAATGAATTCAACAAACAAACCTTTTTTATTGGCAATATCCTTGAATTTCCTCAGAGCCTCCGGACAAGAAGGTGGAGTTGCTTCATTAGGATTGGTTAATATGGCCAGATCGTACTTGTAATTCTTTAGCTTTGGTATGCTGTACCTCTTCTTATTAAAATGTCTTCTGGCAAATTCGTATACATTTTCCAAATCATTAGCCGGAAGTTTAGCCAACGTCAGCACCTGTATATCTTTAATCAGCCATTTCTCGTGTTTTACAAAAACCACTTTAAATAAAGGCGATTCAAAAAGTTGATACAACTTCAAACAAAGCTTTCTGAATTCTTTATTCTGAGTTTGGCCAAAATACACATTAAGAGAATAAGTGCTGCCATCAATCTTGCTCAAGGCTTTGTTGATATGCTCTTCAATATCATAAGTAGCTGTTTGAATCACATTCAAAATTCGGAAATCGCGAATCGTGGTTGTACTTGGCATCACTCGTTGACCACGAGCCGAAGCCAATAGCGAAACATAGTACCCATAACTTTGATACTTATACGAGCTACACAAATTAAACACCCGCAAATCAGGATTATTCTGATACTCGGGTTGATTAATGTAATCCTTAACCGTTATTACTTTCGCATTAACATCTGGGAATGGCCAGTTATGAGGTTTATTAATAACAATGATGTTTTTCATTCCTTTATCGCCATTAGAATCCTCAATATGATATTCCATTTTAACGGCATGCATACCTTCGCCATAATAATCAGCTTTCTGTTCCTTAATAACAAAGCCTTTGTTTTCGTACCATGCAATAAGTTTTGCATTACCTGCATCTGCTTCCAATGTAATATTGAGCAATTGCTTTTTTACTGCAAATTCAAGTATGTAATCCATCAAAAAAGCTCCATAGCCCTTTTCCTGAAATTCAGGTAAGATAGCTATGGAATATATTCGAAGAGTATGGCTGTACTTAAACAACACAATAGCACCAACAGGTGTTTTCCTGTATTTTTGCTCAGCTATTAAAATCTCCTGAAAATCACTATTGATTCCCTTTTTGATATTTCTTCTTGCACTTTGTTGTGCTGCCGAAAAGGCAACATGCTCTAATTGATCGAGAAAATCGAGATCCCTCTCACTCGCTTTTCGAATAAGCAAGTTCATCTGTTAGATGAAATAAATTATTTTCATTTTCAACTTCTTACTTTTTCTTACGATTACCTTTGTGTAAGTCTTTTTCGATGGATTCAATCATCATACCTGCAATGTCTTTACTTGTTGCACCTTCAATCCCTTCCAAACCGGGTGATGAATTAACTTCCAACAGTAATGGGCCATTTTCGCCACGAATAATATCAACACCCGCAACTTTCAGGTTCATGGTTTTAGCAGCCAAAATCGCAATTTTTCTTTCTTCCGGAGTAATTTTCACCAATTGAGCCGAACCTCCCATATGAATATTAGCTCTAAACTCACCCGGAGCAGCAATACGCATTATACTAGCCACTACTTTGCCATTAATCACGAAGCAACGAATATCTTTTCCATTAGCCTCTTTCACAAATTCTTGCACCAAAATATTGGCATGCAAACTCTTAAAGGCATTAATCAAACTTTCTGCAGCCTTTTTGGTTTCAGCCAATACCACACCTTTACCTTGTGTTCCCTCCAATAATTTCACTATTAATGGAGCTCCACCCACCATCTTAATCAAATCGTTGGTATCCAATGGCGAATTAGCAAAACCAGTGGTAGGAATAGGTAAACCATTGTTAATTAACAATTGTAAAGAGTACAATTTATCTCGTGACGAAGCAATAGCTGATGCACTATTTTGGGTATAAACTCCAATGGCCTCGAAGTGACGTGTTAATGCACATCCGTAAAAAGTCATGCTGGGGCGGATACGTGGAATAATAGCATCAAACTGATTTAACAAACGACCACCTCGATAGTGCATTTCCGGATTTTTGCCATCTAACTTGATGTAACAATCCTTTATATTTATAAACTCCATATTATGGCCACGTTCTTCACCAGCTTCAATAATACGACGGTTACTATACAGTTCGGGATTACTTGCCAACACACCAATATTTAATCCTGAAGGTTTTTTCTTCTGATCGGCGTAATGACTATTTAAAACATCTATTGATGGTTCACCCAATAAACAAGATGCCTCGGGATCAACCAACATAATTCCTGCCATTGCCTGACGCCCCAACAACATACGATATCCCATCGATACTCTATTGGTAAGTGTCACCTCAATATCCCAGGCTGATTCAGCAATTGATAAAGTGGTACGAATCACATAACGTAATTCGCCTAATCCACTCGAACTTTTAATCCTGCGTTTATCAATAACAGGAGCTTCACAATAAACTGTTGTACGTCCATCGTTTTGTAATGGATGTACTTCAAAACTCACCCATGGCTCACCATTTTTCTTAAACGGCATTATATTCACTGCATGCAAGGCAGATGTTTTTGCACCCGAATCAACACGCACATTAATAACCGGAATATTCAGCTGTGGTAATGCACACCATTCTTCGCTTCCCACAACAATTTTACCTTCAGTTTTCATTTTTTAGTATGTATCTGTATTACAATTAACTACAATTATAAAAACACCTATTTTTTACGAGCTAAAGGAATGAAATAATCTTTTAATATTTTTCAATTAAAATGAAATATTTCAATTTTTTTTTACCTATGTCAAAACTGTTGACTATACTTGCACTAAATTAACATAAACATCATGTTTTCAATCTCTAACTATCCTTTTTATATGACTTGATAAGAAACAACCTTAACTAAAATATTAATGAAAACAACTACCTTCCTATTATTAACAATTCTTACCCTTAGTACTTGTAATTTTAAAACGAAAGATAAAGATTTGTACCCCGATCAATTACCCAAAGCTCCGGTAGCTGAGATTAAAGATTCTGTTCTAAACATTCATAACGATAGCAGGGTTGATCCATACTTCTGGATGCGATTAACCGACGAACAGAAAAATGCCAACGAAAAAGATCAACAGACCCAAAAGGTATTGAATTATCTTCATTCAGAAAATGAGTACCTCGATACGGTTATGCATAAAACTAAAGAGCTTCAAAACAATCTCTTTAACGAAATAGTGGGCCGTATCAAACAAGATGATGAATCGGTTCCATATTTCGAAAATGGATATTGGTATTATAGTAAATATACCGAAGGAAAAGAATATCCTGTTTATTACCGTAAAAAAGAAACGCTTGAAGGTACTGAAGAAATTTTGTTAGATGTAAATAAGCTGGCAAAAGGCCACGGCTATTACTCTGTAGCTTCTATGGAGATAAGTCCCGACAATAAAATTTTGGCCTTTGCAGAAGATACGCTAAGTAGGAGAATCTATACTTATCGCTTTCTAAATCTTGAAACTGGTGACTTTTTATCTGACGAACTCACTAACTGTGAGCCGGGTGGTGCCTGGGCAAACGACAACCAAACATTTTTCTACACCACTAAAAATGAGGTATCACTACTTAGCGAGAAAATATGGCGCCACAAACTAACGACTTCTGCTCAAGAAGATGTAATGGTATATCAAGAAAAGGATCCTTCGTATTACATTGGAGTTTATAAATCTAAATCCAACGATTACATCATCATTTATTGTAACAGTACACTTATTTCTGATTACCAAATATTAAAGGCTGATAATCCTACCGGAGAATTTAAACAATTTACGCCTCGGAATGGTGCACATGAATACAGCATTGAACACTTTGAAGATAAGTTTTACATCTTAACCAATAAGAATGCTGTTAATTTCCGATTGATGGAGACACCTGAAGATGCTACTTCCTTTGATAACTGGAAAGAAGTAATTCCTAATCGTAAAGATGTATTGATTGATGAAATGGAAGTGTTTAAGGACTATCTTGTTTTAAGCGAACGTTCCGATGCATTAACACATCTTCGAATCATTAATCAAAACACAAGAGAAGAACATTACCTTGATTTTGATGAACCAGTTTATGTTGCATACATCAGTACCAATACAGAGTTTAACACAGATATTCTACGATTTGGATATAGTTCATTAACAACACCTGCTTCAACCATCGATTATAACATGACAGATCGAACCCAATCAGTTAAAAAAGTTCAGGAAGTTGTTGGAGGTCATAATCCCGATGATTATATAACTGAAAGATTATGGGCCACATCACGCGATGGTGAAAAAATTCCCATCAGCATTGTTCATCGTAAAGATTACGAAAAAGACGGTCAAGCACCTTTACTTTTATATGGATATGGCTCATATGGAGTTACTGTAGATCCTTGGTTTAGTTCAACACGATTAAGCTTATTAGACCGCGGTTTTGTTTATGCCATTGCTCATATCCGTGGCGGACAATCTATGGGCCGTGAATGGTACGATGATGGAAAAATGATGAATAAGATAAATACATTCACCGACTTTATTGATGCCGGTCAGTATTTGGTTAAGGAAAATTATACTTCGCCCAAGCATCTTTATGCCATGGGCGGAAGTGCCGGTGGACTATTAATGGGAGCTGTTGCTAATATGGAACCTGAACTATTTAATGGAATAGTAGCATCGGTACCATTTGTTGATGTGGTATCAACCATGCTCGACGAAACAATTCCACTAACAACCAATGAGTTTGACGAATGGGGCAACCCCAAAAACAAAAAGGCATATGATTATATGATGATGTATTCGCCATATGATAATGTTGAAGCAAAAGATTATCCAAACATGTTGGTAACAACTGGTTTATTCGACTCGCAAGTGCAATATTGGGAACCTGCCAAATGGGTAGCCAAATTACGGGCTACCAAAACAGATAACAACTTATTGCTTCTGCACACCAATATGGAAGCAGGTCACGGAGGAGCCTCTGGTCGCTTTAAACAATATCGCGAAACGGCTCTTGAATATTCATTTTTATTAATGCTGGAAAGTAAAAAAGGGGAATAGATGATAGATTCTTATTGACACCGCTCGACCAGGAGCGCTTAAGAATCACAAGGGACTGATAATTCAGTCCCTTTTTAAATGCAAAAAATAAACACTTAAAGAACTGTATAAATTCGACTTAGATGAGTAAAATATCAATTCAACTAAATTTATAGTCGAATATTTTTGTTTATATCTCTCAATGTCGTATGTTTGAACTATAAATACAGTTGAATTATTGATTCTGATTTAAATGGGTTAAAATCAAACCAATATTCAGTTGTGTTTTAAGCAGTAGGATATCTTAGTCCCAAACGTAACTCGAGTAAAGGACACGATTGAAGCTGAATCGAAAAAGATATTCTTGCTGCTTTAACAAAGTATTCGTCATGAAAAACGTTGAGTATGCATAATTTGCTAAACTATTTGATTGAGTCATCAATATTCTTAGGTATTGAAACAGGGATTTATTATGCTTTTTTATCCCGATTAAACACCTTTGGATTTAACCGTTTCTTTTTATTGAGTGGCTTTATGGTATCAGTGGTTATTCCATTTATTAGCATATCAGTTTCGCCATTATCCAATGCTTCTGCTGATTTATTTGCAGTAAACGACACTTTGGAAGAGATTGCTGTTTATCCAACAATGGCGAAAAATAGTGTGGTTTCATTTATATATGATCTTTCAGCATTTCAATGGATTTATATTATTGGTCTGATATTGCTATTAACACGCTTGATAATTGCCTACTATAAACTCAATTTAATAGGAAAACAAAACAAACGCAAAGAGTACAAAGGCTTACGTATTATTGAAGTGAGTAACCCATATCACGCATTTTCGTTTTTCAAATGGATATTTATTAATCCATCACGTTATAGTGATGACGAACAACAACATGTAATCAACCATGAGAAGGCGCATGCCAATTATTTCCACACCTTGGATATAATTTTTCTGGAGCTTTTTCTCATCACCCAATGGTTTAACCCATTTGCATGGTTATTAAAAAAGGCATTGAAAGAAACCCATGAATTTCAGGCCGACCAATCAGTATTAAAATCAGGAACTTCAATGGGGCGTTACAAAGCGCTATTACTAGCCGAAGTTTCGGGATATAAAGTACTGGCAGCAAATAATTTTAATGAATCATTAACCAAAAAAAGATTTAACATGATGTCGAAGAAAAATACACTAAAATCTAAAGTTATATTCCCTCTGTTTGCAATAGGTACATTAATTTGTTCATCTATCGTTTTTGCATGTAACAAAGAGGCAGATGTTAACCAAACAGACCTGACTTCTGATACAGACGATCAAGTAGAAAATTTATCAACCTATAGTGTTACTGAAAGAATTACCGGAAAAATTCATTATATGGCTGATGAAATGCCTCAATACCCAGGAGGAGAAGCAGCTTTACGTCAATTTATTGCCAGTGAGGTACATTATCCGGAAGAAGCTAAACAACGAAATTTAGAAGGAAAAGTATATGTTGAGTTTGTTGTAGGTGAAGATGGCAATGTGGGCAATGTTAAAATTGCCAGAGGAGTTGATCCCATCTTAGACAACGAAGCATTGAGAGTAGTTAAAAATCTTCCTCAGTGGGTACCCGGTAAAATAAATGGCGAAAATGTAAACATTTCATATACAGTACCCATTAAATTTGCACTTAACTAATATATTTTATCCCCAATCGAAAATGGTTGGGGATCCTGATTTGAAAAGATTTTTATTAATGAAACTAAAAGAATTGACAAAAGCCGAAGAACAAATGATGCATCGGATCTGGCAAATGGGCAGAACAACAGTTAAAACCATTGTAGAACAAATGCCAGAACCCAAACCTGCTGTTAATACTGTTTCAACCATTGTACGAGCACTGGCTGATAAAAAATACCTGGGTTTTGAACAAGTGGGGCGTGGATATGAGTATTTCCCAATTGTTGACAAGGCTGAATATCGCAAGCAGTTTATGTCGAGGATGATGTCGACCTATTTTCAGGATTCATTTAAAGATTTGGTTTCTTTCTTTGCTAAGGAGAATAAAATTAAACCAGATGAGCTGGATGAACTGATTCAGGAGGTGAAACGCGATCTTAAAAATGAGGAAGAAGAATCTTAGGCAGTTCATCTTCTTTTCATTTTAATTACCCCAACCTGTATAAAAGAAGTTTTAGCTATCTTTACTCCAAGTATTTCAACCCAATACTTAAAACTCAACCTAAATAGCTATATAATGTACTGCCCAAGATGCAACACTATTCTTGAAGAAAAATCAATTAAAGATATCTCTGGATCAATTCTGGTTGATACCTGTCCTTCATGTGGAGGAACCTGGTTCGACAAAGGAGAATTGGATCAGCTCGAAAATGTGGTGAATTTATCAATAGTTGAAATTCGCCATATCCCCAATAAACATCAGCAATTAGAAAAAATGAAATGCCCTAATTGCAACCTACATCCTACTCTTTCGAAACATCAACACCAACGAGATAAAAAAGTAGTTTTTGACAGCTGCGATATATGCGGTGGCATCTGGCTTGACCGAGGAGAACTAGAAGCTATTCAAAAAGATAATATAGTTAAAGCCATTGGTAATTTATTCCGTAAAATTATTTAAACAGGCGCTAGCATCAAATGAATTTAGTATCCATTCAATATTATTATAGTCCTGTTGGAGAATTAATAATTGGCGATTACAATAATCAGATCTGTTTGTGTGATTGGCGCTATCGAAAAATGAGATCATCGGTTGATAATAGAATTAAAGATGGCCTAAAGGCTGAATTTATTGAGAATAAGACTGATTTGATTCAAACAACCATCAAACAGTTAAATGAATACTTTCAAAAACAAAGAACTCATTTTGATATTCCTTTAAAATTTATTGGAACCACATTTCAACAAGAGGTTTGGAAATCTTTGTTAACCATTCCATACGGCCAAACCGAAAGCTATTTAGGTTTATCGAAGCGTTTGGGTAACCCCAAAGCGATCAGAGCAGTCGCCTCTGCCAATGGAGCCAATGCCCTATCCATTATAGTACCTTGCCACCGAATAGTTGGTAGCAAGGGAGAATTAACAGGATATGCCGGTGGATTGCCTGCTAAAAAGAAATTGCTTGAACTCGAAAATGCCCTTTCCAACAAACATCAACTTAGTCTTTTTTAGGCGGCATAACAACTCCAATTCCCTTTTGCCCATCAACTTTTATTACACCTTCGGATGGTAGTTTCACATGGCGAACAAACTCATCTTCGTACTCTGCCGGTAAACTATTCAGATAATCTAGATTAATAAAACCATCGCCAATTGAAGGGGTAACAGTAAAATAAGCCACTCTTAAACTGGTTAGATTCTGAAAAAAGTGTGTTCCCTGACTCGGATCAACCCGGTAATTTTCCAACCCCATTTCAACAATTACTCTGGCTGCCGATATTTGTGTCCATTTAACAGGAACACCTAACCACGGATCTTGTGATCCCCAGCGCCCCGGGCCAACCAATATATACGATTCCCCTTTTTGGTGAAAAGGAGCATTTAGCTTATCAAAAATGGGGACCAACTTGGCATTGTTGGCCGGATTAAAACCTTCTTTCTTTATATAAATAACATCTTTAACCCCATTTACCACGCCATTACCTAAAGCCGAAGCAGAATAAATAAGTGTTTCTTCAGGATTAATCTCTTCCAGCTTTTCTGAAATGGTTTCTTTACTATCAACAATGGGTCGAATCTGCAATAAATAAAACACAGGAGGTTCTCCATTAGGAGTTTGAAGATCTACCGCAAATTCTACTTCTACGGGCTGATTCATTTCCTTCTGACCAATTTCAAGCACTATTCGCATGATTTCAGCCAATGGAAAAGCATCGTATTTTAACACATTGGCAAAAGTTACCAACCGAAGACCTTTAGCCATTAATCCATCTCGCACCATGTGCGTATTATAATCATAAACAGAACCTAACCATCGCAAGGTTCCATGTTCCTCAGCTGCTTTTATTGCTAACTTCTTAATATTAACAGCATCATTTACCGAGGGTTTAAAACTATCTGAATTAAGATCCAATGCATAAAAACTCTTTTGAGTTTCTTTTACGGCTAAATCAGGAGATGATAGCTGCAGAATCTTTTGCGGATACTTAGGAGAAAAACGCAAAGTCATTCCACCTTCTACAATGTGTTTTCCCAAGCCCATCGCTACATTAACAGTTCCATCTTCGGCTTTTTCAGGCGCAATCGGATAAAAATTAACGGATCGTCCCACACCTGAAAAAGTAGGATAAAAAACATCACCATGTTTTTGGCCAACCACTTCCTGGAGAACAATGCCCATCCGCTCTTCATCGATTACATTCATAGTTGCCTCCATATAACGTTTGCTCGAACGATAAAAAGCTGATGCATAAACACATTTAATAGCATCGCAAAGTTGATTCAGCACGACTTTATCATCCGTTCCCTTGGAAATCATATAAGTTGAATAAATTCCTGCAAACGGCTGGTAATGGCTATCTTCCAATACACTGGAAGATCGGATGGCAATAGGACCTTTAACGATAGAAATAAACTTAAGTAAATCGCCATGGATACGCTCCGGTAGATTACCGGCCACAAAAGCATTCATTATCTCTTCATCAGAAACATCAGAAAGTGCTACAGGATACAGTTTATTAACTTCCATAAACTCGTCAAACACATCAGTACTAAGTGCAACTGTTCGGGGAATAGTAATAATTACATCGCTCAAAGAATTTAATCCCTGATGCTTTTTAATCAACATATTTAAAAAAGCCAGGCCACGTGCTTTGCCGCCAATCGTGCCTTCTCCAATTCGGGTAAAGGTTAGATACTCATCGAATTTATCGCGATAAAACTTGGCTATAATACCTCGAGCCTTGCTATATCTAAAACTGGCAATCGTATCAAACAGAAAGTGCTTGGTCTCGTCCAAATCAGCAAAATCTTCAACTTTCAAGTACTTTACTACTTCGGCCACTGCAAATAAAGCGCGGGCATTTAACCATTTTGATACATGATCGCGTTTAAAATGATAAAACAAAGATTCATCGGGTATCTCAAAAAGCTTTTCCTGCAGTTCTTTTAAGTTACTCACCCTGCAAACTTCCATTCCTGTTGTTGGATCGATAAAAATAAAATCGCCAAAAGCCATGTATGTATTGATAAACTCTTTCAGCTTTCGCAACAACGACGAGGAGTGCTTATATAAAAAACCAACACGCAAATCTTTAGCAGTTTCGGCCAAACTTTTATTTGATGATTGTAGTAAGAATGGCATATATGGATTAGAGCGCTTCACAACTTTGGCAAATTTAATCCCTGCCTCCGTGTCTTTCTTCCCTTCTTTTTCGAACGATACATCGGATATTATTCCAAGCAAATTATCGTTATATTTCAAATAAAGCTCTAATGCTTCTTCGTAAGTACGAGCCAAAAGAATTTTAGGACGCCCCCTCATTCTCATCATTTTTTGATGCTCGTTTAATCCCTCATCCATAAATTTTTTGGCCTGAGTAAGAATCAAACGATAGATCAATGGAAGGTAACTGGAGTAAAAACGTACAGAATCCTCAACAAGCAAAATGCACTGAACACCCACTTCTTCCACATCGTGCTGCACATTCATTTCATCTTCAATCAGCTTAATAATAGCCAGCATAATATCTGCATTGCCCAACCAGCAAAAAATGTAATCAATAGCACTGGTATCCTCACGGCGCATTCGTACAGAAACTTCGCGCGAAAAGGGAGTGAGCACAACAATAGGAATCGATTCGTAGCGCTCCTTCACTTTCTTAGCCATCTTAAAAGGATCCATCCCTCCTACACTCAGCATGGTAATAACCAAATCGATCTTTTGCTCTTTCAGTACCTTAAATGCTTCTTCGGCTGATTTGACCTGAATAAATTGTGGTGGATAACGCAGGTTAAGCGAAACATATTCGTTAAAAATCTGCTCATCAATTCTGCCATCTTCTTCTAACATAAAAGCATCGTACCCACTACAAATCAACAACACCTTGTGTATTCGGCGTTGCATTAAATGACTAAATTGAGTTTCGGTAAAATAAGTACTTTGTCGTATATCAAAATGGCTTTTCATAACTCTGGATCCAATTTTTATGTTGGCTTAATATTCATCCAAGTATAACTTAAATCTATCGTTTTTCACAGCCTTCATCATAGGTAATGATAGATTTTCTTTTGCGGCCATCCATTCGAATTACCAGATTATGACGGAAACGAATATGTTTGAAGTAATTGGTTTGTTCTATTACCTCTTGTTGATCCAAAATATCCCATCGAACAAAATCATATTTATTACTTTGGTTGATGGAAGAATATCCAACATGCATTGATGTTACATTATGAAAAAAGTGGGAGCCCCCGGAAGCTTCCAAAGGAAATCCCTCCAAATCGGTTTCTACAATCATTTGAGCATTTGAAATCTGTGTCCAGTTAACAGGTATGCCAATCCACTTATCCCGCGTTCCCCATCTGCCGGGTCCTATCAATACATAATGACGGCCCGAAGCCTTCATTTTTTGGTTTAATCGCTCAACTTCAATTGCCATTTCCTGAGTTTTCGACTTATCAAATTTACTGGCTTCAATGTAAATGACATCGTTAACCGTTTTATTCTTACCATTCCCCATACTTTGTGATGATTGCAGAACAATCTGCTGCTCGTCAATATGGCTCATATTAATTGAATAATTCTGAGCTCCTCCCAGCAGAGGTTTTATCTGAAGTAAATAAAAAGTAGCTCTTCCTCGCTCATCCTTTCTTAAATCTACGGCGAACTCTATTTCTACAGGCGATCCCATAGCCTCCTTCACCACATCTAAAACTACTTCAATGGTTTTGGCAAGAGGGATATAGTTGTATTTAAGAATATTTGCAAAATTAAGAATACGTGGCCCAGCCTGATCAAGTCCCGGCTGTATTGTTTGATTATCGGGATTATATACCGATGCCAAATGTTTTAAAGTACCATGCATTTCGGCATCCATACAATCGAGACGAACTAAAGCAGCTGTTTCGCCTTCCAACAAATTCAAGTTTAGCTTATTCAGATCGATGGCATAAAACTCCGTTTGAGAATTCTTCAATTGGTCTTTAGGTGAATTATTATCCAAATCGGGATAAACCGGACAAAAACGAAGTGACTTCTCCCCATCTACCACATATTTTCCAAAGCCCAATGCCAGCACCGCAAAACCATCCTCGGGATTCATATGCCCAAACGAATAGTAATTGTACGATTGAGCTACCCCACTCATATGCGGATAATAGACACTCTCGTGCTGCTGACCAACAGCTTCTTGAATAATTACTGCCATTTTTTCTTCTTCAACCTTAAAATCAACAGCTTCGGTGAAAGCACGTGCTGTATCGCTAAAAACAGATGCAAAAACCAGTTTAACAGCTTCACACAATTGTTTTAAGCGTTCATTTTCATCTTTGTGATTATTAGGTAAGAGATAAGTTTCAAACACTCCGGCAAAAGGCTGTTTCTGACTATCTTCGAGCAAACCTGATGATCGGACAGCAATAGGACTTGAAAAAATAGTGAGAAGTCGCTTTAACCGATTAATGAGTTTTTGTGACAACTCTCCTTCGAGAAATATTTTTTTTATTTGCTGATAATTAAGTTCTCTAAAAATAAGTTCATGAAAATTATTTCGCTCCATAAAAAGTTCAAACTCATTGGTTCCAATAACGGTAGTTCGAGGTGTTCTGATATTGATTCCAGAAACATGAGCCTCAAAATCGAAGTTATAAAGTAAGGTGTTGATAAATGACAAACCTCGGCCCTTACCCCCCATTGAACCTCCAGCCAAACTCACAATGTTGCTGTCATCCAACACATCTACTTCATCAAAATCAATTACTTTACCTTGGTTCTTTTCTTCACGCTGTGTTTTGATAATTTCGAGCAAATAGGTACGAATACTTTCGGCATCATTAAAATCGCTGATTCGATAAGGTGCAATCATTTTGGCAATTCTAAATTCACCTCTGGCCATCAGCCATAGCGAGAAATGGTTTTTCTTGGCATGATAAACAACCGATTCAATGGGAATAGTGCGCAATTGTTGCTCAAATTCCTTCAGGTTTTTGGCCACAGCAATGTTACGGCCTTTTGCATCTTTATACGAAAAATTTCCAAAGCCTAAATAATGACTGATAAACGTTTTAATATCTTGTAATAAGCTCTCGCTATATTTGTTGATAAATACAGTTTTCAACTCATAGGCATCCTGCGAATATTCAATTTTTGAGCTTTGCAAAATAACCGGTAAATCTTTTATCTGCTCCTTTGCATAATTAACCAATTCGAAACCCGCATTAGCATCCATCCTGCCACTACGCGAAAACTCAACATCCGAAATCAGACATAATAAGTAATCTTTATATTTTAAAAAGATGTCAAGGGCTTCTTCATAACTTCGGGCCAATAAAACTTTAGGACGGCCTTTTAAGCGCAAAACAGCATATAACTCATCACCTTGTACATCATCAATTAAACGGTGCGTTTGCTCCAATACACTTGCGTAAAGCAATGGCAAATACTTGGAATAATATCGTACTGAATCTTCTACCAGCAATATTACACGTGCTAAACCTATTTCAGTGTCGTTTTCCACATTCACCTTGTCTTCTAAGTGAAAAACCATCGATGAAAACACCTTCGGATCACCATTCCATACAAATATTTCATCGAGCACACCTAATTCTTTCTGCCGCGCCTGAAAATAAGGAATATCAGTATCACTGTTAAGCAACATAAAAATGGGAATATATGGGAACTCCTTTTTTACTTTCTTACTTAAATTGACAGGAGTTTTCTTGTCCATGCCCACCATCACAATTATTAAATCGAAATGTTTCTCATTCAGTTTTTCAATGGCTTCATCGTAAGTTGTTACACCTGTTACCCGAGGTAATAAGGTGAGATGTAACTGATAAAAACCTCCCATAATCTGTTCCGAAAAACGGCCTTCGTTTTCGATAGCATAGGCATCATATAAATTAGCCACCAACAATATTTCTTTTACTCTGAATGGCATCAAATCGTGATAGATATCACGTGCAGCATTGTTACGATGCATAAAATTTTGCAACAAGTGCTTACTCGTCTTTTCTGTTGATAACTTACTTTCTAAGGATTTTTTATTGGGATATTGAAGCTTGTTACCACTACCAATTTTATCTAATAAATCGCGCGCTTCAAGACTATTAAGGTAACCTGCAATTAAATTACAGAGGTTTGATATTAAATCATTTTCCTCATTTAAAAAAAGCTCTTCCTGAGTTTTAGCTATTTCTTTCAGATAATAGATCTCTATAAATCCCTTTTTACCATTAATTGTTTCGAAAGTCTGCCGCAATACCCATGGCGATACAACAAAACCATTACTTAAAAATTCTTCGCCATTAAATACAATGCGAGCAACTGAATACTCGGGATGCTGCATTCCTGCTGGAATATATTCCACTACGTGACTAAGTGTATACGAAACCGGCATTTGTAAATTAATAATACGCGAAGTTTCATTAATCGCTTTGAGCTCCTTTACCCTTTCTTGTCGAGCTATGCGCTCTTTGTTCGCTAGTTGAGTATTTAAATAATCAGTAACTAAACGTGCCAGATTGATTAACAAATCACGCTCTTCGCTCAAAAATGGGTCTCCGGAGTAAATCGAAAAATCTTTCGTATAAAAAACATCAATGGAACCCGAAACACTATCAAGTGTTTTAAAACGCTGTGTTTGCACCCATTCAGTTTCTGCAAAAAACTCGCTTATATATTCATTTTCTCCATACGTAATACGAGCAACAGCAAAGTCGGGGTATTGCCATCCCGAAGGAAGAATAAATGCAATTTGTTGAAGCACATCATCAATCGATTTTCCTTCATTAATGATTCGCGTAGTTCGATTGATTGTTGATAACTCTTTAAGCCGTTCAACAGATTCGGAATGATTCAACTCTGCCACAATTGTATTAATATAATTAGCGAGCATCCGCGCTGTTTGGTTTACCAATAAGCGCTCCGACCTTAAAAAAGGTCCTTCATCCTTTTCTTCTTGTTTTTCGAGATAAAACAAATCAACAGCACCTTTTTCTCCATCTATAGTTGTAAACCTCTCGGTTAATCCCCAATGAGTTTCTTTAAAATTCTCAGTTTTTGAAAGGTAATTTTTATAATAAACCTTTATTCCAACCAGGTCGGGTTTATCTAATCCCATTGGAAGAACGGTAATTACCTCTTCTAAAATCTCGTCTATCGGATTTTGCTGCATCAATACTTCCCACAGAGCATTAATGGTTTCCAACACCTTACCTGAACTTTTATCATCAGGTACCGAGTGCAGATGATTGAGTTGGGGCCAATTGCGTTGCATAATAATTAATTAGAATACTTTAAGATACAAAAACCAGCTGATTTTCAACCACTATTCTTTTTTATTTATCACGACCTAGGATGTTTTAATTTTCACCTATCGATGGAGTTTTGTTAAATATTTTTGTATCTTTTTTATCGTATTACAGTGAATTAAACTAGTGAAATACAAAAAAGTAAGGGATTATAAAATAATTTAATTCAGATATTTCTCAGTTAAAAAACCCTTTTAAATCAACTAGTATGTCACACGCTTCTTCATTAGGCATCAGTGCCTTTATGGCTGACTTAAAAGCCAAGAACCCAGCCGAACCTGAATTTCATCAGGCGGTACATGAGGTAGTTGAATCATTAAATAATTTTTTAGACGAAAATCCTAAATACAGGCATGCTCGTATTTTAGAACGCATTGTTGAACCAGAAAGAGTAATCATGTTTCGGGTTCCCTGGATTAATGATAAAGGCGAAATGTGTGTTAATCGTGGATATCGTATTGAGATGAATAGCGCAATTGGCCCTTATAAAGGAGGCTTACGTTTTCATCCTACAGTGAATTTAGGAATTCTGAAATTTTTAGCATTTGAGCAAGTATTTAAAAACAGTCTAACAACACTTCCTATGGGAGGTGGCAAAGGTGGAAGTGACTTTGATCCCAAAGGAAAATCAGATGCAGAAGTTATGAAGTTTTGCCAAAGCTTTATGACCGAACTATACCGACATATTGGCCCTAATACAGATGTACCCGCAGGTGATATTGGTGTAGGTGGCCGGGAGATCGGATTTTTATACGGCCAATATAAACGAATCAGCAATGAGTTTACTGGAGTATTAACTGGTAAAGGGCTCAATTTTGGAGGCAGTTTAATACGCCCTGAAGCAACAGGCTATGGTAATGTATATTTTGCCCAAGAAATGCTTAAAACACGTGGAGAATCATTCAAAAATAAAATAGTATTGATATCCGGCTCTGGTAATGTAGCGCAGTACTCCGTTGAGAAAGTAAATGAACTCGGAGGAAAAGTAGTTACACTATCCGATTCCAATGGCTATATATACGATCCTGATGGCATCAATAATGAAAAGCTAAAGTTTGTGATGTACTTAAAAAATAACAAACGAGGTCGGATAAAAGAATATGCAGATAAATACGGCGTGAAGTACGTAGCTGACGAAAGACCATGGAATGAAAAAGGCGATATTGCTTTACCAAGTGCCACCCAAAATGAAATTAACGAGGTTGAGGCTATTACGCTAATACAAAACGGATGCTATTGTGTATCCGAAGGAGCCAATATGCCATCTACACCTGAGGCTATACATACTTTTCTTGATAAAGGAATTCTCTTTGGTCCTGGCAAGGCAGCCAATGCAGGTGGAGTAGCAGTATCTGGATTAGAAATGACTCAAAACAGTATGAGATTAAACTGGACCCGAGAGGAAGTTGATAATCGACTACAGATAATAATGCAAAGCATTCATTCAACATGTGCTAATTACGGAACAGAAGAAAGTGGATTTATCAACTATGTTGACGGAGCGAATATTGGCGGATTTGTTAAGGTGGCTGAGGCTATGTTAGCTCAGGGTGCAGTGTAAAACAAAACATCTCCTTTCTATACGGGAATATTTGGACATAAAAAAAGGGAATCTTTCGATTCCCTTTTTTCTATATGTGATTTGATTATCTCACATCAGGAGCTTTTTCAGCTGCAGAGTAGTTAATTTTTAACGCCGCTGCTTTACGTAAAGCTTGTTTAACATCAGTAATGATACCCATTGGACATTCTTTATCAGCTTTGATTGAAGTAATCATTTTTGCCTGATCACTTTCTTTCATTGCATCCCTTGCCTGAGCAATATAACTTTGAATGTCTTCTACAGTCGCAAACTGATCGTTTAACTGTAGTCGAGGTTCACTTCCGTATAAAGATTGGTATTGTTTACTTGGAACACCCACGTAAATAAATGTTACCAATTCTTTTTTCTCTAATTTCGATAATTCAGTTGCTTGAGCAGGTCTAACTTCAACTTTTAGATCTACCTCCTTCATAGTAGTTGATACCATAAAGAAGAAAAGCAACATAAACACGATATCAGGTAGAGAGGCAGTATTTATAGCTTGCTGGCCTCCACTCTTCTTTTTTCTGAATTTAGCCATACTAACTTTTACCTCCTACGTTTTTAGGTTCAGCTTCTGAGATCTTTTGTGGAACAATTGTACGAATTGCATCTTGCTCTTCTTTTTCAAGTTTATCGTACTCTTTTCCAAATTTTCTCTTAGCTAAATCCTGTCTTAGTTCATTAATTGCACGCTGAAGTTCATTCTGAACCATTAAATAAGTTTGATAAGTTGTTCCATTATCAGTTTGTAACGAAATAACTCCTTTAGTGATTTTTTGTACTCCAAAGAAAGGAACTTCTTTCTCAGTTTTCTCAGGCAAATCATCTTTATCTAATGGGTTTTCAATAAACTCCTTAGCAGCTTCAGTCAACTCTCCAATCCCCATTGGTTTACCTTCTACCAAGAGCTGGTCATTACTGTTAACCAAAACAGTAAACACGTTTCTCTCCTTAATAGGAGGAGTATTTGTATTATCTACTTCATCCTGCATAGGAGGAAGCAAACGTGCTAAACCAGTATCTGAGTCCATGGTAGTGGTAACCAGGAAGAAGATCAAAAGTAAGAAGGCGATATCCGCCATTGACCCTGCATTTACTTCCTGTACGTCTCTTTTTCCCATAAACGGTTAACTTTTATTTCCCTTGACAAATGTCAGGTAGGGATTATTATTTAAATAATCGAGATAATTCTGCATAAAGAATAGCAACAATAGCTACTCCAAACAGAATGTACATTCCATATAAGAATGTACCAGCTAGTGCTAACATGCTAGGTACATTATCAGGACCTTTATAACCAACAATGTTCATCGGAGTTGTATCAGCCATTGCATATGAAATAAGAACAACAACTAATAACAATGCAATCGAAATTAATGTACGCACCGCATTTTTAGGATGCACAATTAAATTGAAAATCTCCGCCAACAAAGTTATTCCACCTGTTATAAACACTAATAAAATTCCCCAGTTAAGGAAAGTATTAGTATACACTGGTGTATAGTGTGCAGCACCTTCTACTTCACCTCCGAAGAAGAACATACCAGCAAACACCAATGTTATTGCTAACAACAGGTATAATACTATATTTAAAATTTTTGCAACCTTAGTCATAGTGACAAATTATTTTTTCATGTTGAATTTTACTAAAATATCTAGTAGAGAGATAGAAGCATCTTCCATAGTGTTTACAATACCATCGATTTTAGATACGATGTAGTTGTAAAATACTTGAAGGATGATAGCTACGATCAAACCAGATACGGTAGTAATCAACGCAATTTTAATACCACCTGCTACAGCTGAAGCTGAGATAGTACCCATTGTTTGAATGTTATCGAAAGCTTCGATCATACCAATTACTGTACCCATGAAACCAAGCATAGGAGCAATTGCAATAAATAAAGAAATCCAAGTTAAACCTTTTTCTAAAAGACCCATTTGAACAGATCCGTAAGAAACAACTGATTTCTCTACTACTTCGATACCTTCATCGAAACGATCAAGACCTTGGTAGAAAATAGAAGCAACAGGACCTCTGGTATTACGGCAAACTTCTTTTGCAGCTTCAACACCACCGTCGCTTAGTGCATTTTCAATGTTTTGAAGTAACTTCTTAGTATTGGTAGAAGCTAAATTCAAATAAATAATTCTTTCAATACATAGTGCCAAACCGAAGATAAGACACAACAATACAAAACTCATAAAGATTGCACCACCCTCGATGAATTTTACTTTAATCTGTTTGTGAATTCCTTTAGGAGCTTCTGTTGGAGTTTCGTCACCAACTGCAGCTGCAGGTGCTTCACTAACTGCTGATTCTTCAGTTACCTGCTCTGTTGTAGCTTCGTCGGCTACATTTTCCTCGTCCTGAGCATAAACGGCATTCATACCTAGACTCAGCATTCCAAATACTGCTAAAAACGCAAATAGCTTTTTCATAGTCTGCTAAAAATTTTGATTCGTATCAGTTTTATTAATACTTCAAATAATTCATACTGTTTATCCCTTACGCTTCAAATTTATCAGCAATAAGTAGATAAAAATCCTTTAATTTTTCAGGGATGCAAAATACAAAAAAAATGCCAATTACAAACTTTCTATATATATATTTCGCCCTGTAAAGATTTATTAAGATTGTTTTTAACCTCCTCTATCGAATTAGTGTTGGCTAACAGATACATTAATTTTGTAATGGCTGTTTCCGTAGTCATATCATGCCCACTTATTACTCCCATTTCAAGGAGATGCACTCCTGTTTCATATCGCCACATTTCAACGCTTCCGGCTAAACATTGAGTCACATTCAAAATAATCAAACCTCGAGCCAGTGCTTGATCCACTTCATTTAAAAACCACTTTTGAGTAGGAGCATTACCCGATCCGTATGTCTCAAGCACAACAGCCTTAAGCCCTTTCACTCCTAACACAGCCTTAACCACCTCACGGTTAATACCAGGAAAAATTCGTAACAAAGCCACATTGGTATCCATCTTTTTTGATACTTTAAATGAACCACTCATGGTTTTGTATCTTATATAGGGATAATTGTATTTGATATGAATTCCAGCCTCAGCTAACGGAGGATAATTATCAGAGCGAAAAGCCCTAAAATGCTCTGCATTATACTTTGTGGTTCGGTTGCCTCTGAATAACTTTTCATTAAAATAAATACATACCTCAGGAACAAGTGCTTGTCGGTTCTTTTGAGCAGCGGCAATTTCTAATGCTGTAATTAAGTTTTCCTTACCATCTGTTCGAATTGTACCTAATGGCAACTGACTACCTGTAAGAATAACAGGTTTTTTTAGATTATTAAGCATAAAACTCAACGCACTAGCCGTATACGCCATTGTATCTGTACCATGCAAAATAACAAAACCATCATATAAAGTATAATTCTCTTCGATTATCTCTACCAGTTTTACCCATATATCAGGATGCATATCCGAAGAATCGACCAATGGATCGAAAGAATAACTTTTTACATTAAAGTCAAACTTTTTTAATTCAGGCACTTGCTTTGATACTTTTTCAAAATCGAAAGGAACCAAAGTATTGGTTTCCGGATCGATAACCATACCAATAGTACCACCTGTGTATATTATCAGAACTTGTCTTTCTTCCATGATTAATCAGACACTATATATTAAACATGTGTGATGCGTTTTCGCTCGTTTGGGCGATTATATGCTCAGTTGGCATGCTAAAAACTTCACTTAAAGTTTGCGCAACTTTTTGCATATACGCTGGCTCATTTCTTTTACCTCTGTATGGTACCGGTGCCAAATAAGGAGCATCTGTTTCCATAACCAACTTATTTAATGATACATTCTTAATCGCTTCTCTTAAGTGAGTATTTTTAAAAGTTACCACTCCATTTATACCCATCAGAAAGGAATCATATTCTTCGATTCGTTTAGCATCAGCTTCATCTCCAGTAAAACTATGAAAAACACCCCTTAACTTATCGTCCAATTGTTTTTCTACTACCTCAAACACTTCAGAAAAAGCATCGCGACAATGAATAACAATGGGTAAATCCAATTCTTTAGCCCAAATGATTTGTTGCTCGAAAGCATTCATCTGTTCCAACTTAAACGTTTTATCCCAATAAAGATCAACACCAATTTCTCCAATAGCAATATAAGAGCGTTTATCAAGCCAATACTTTACAACATCCATTTCTTTCTGATAATCTTCTTTTATTGAGGTAGGATGAACACCCATCATTGCCATACAAACATCAGGAAACTCACTTTCGGTATTATGCATTCTTTCAATAGATGATGCATCAACATTAGGCAATAGTACTTTTTTTACTCCAGCAGCAAGAGCTGCCTTAACTACTTCATTCCTGTCTTCGTCAAACTCTTCGGTATAAATATGCGAATGTGTATCAATCAAAATGTGTTGTTTTAAAATAATTGCCACAAAATTAACTCAAATAATTAAATCACCCCATGCGAGAAAGGGGACTATTGGAATTTAGTTTGTATTTTCAAATTAAATATTACAATAAAAGCCGCCTATTTAATACAATAAGCGGCTTTTATATTTATTAAGATATAAATTTTATACAACCCCTTGCGCAATCATAGCATCGGCAACTTTTACAAAACCACCTATATTGGCACCTTTGATGTAGTTCACTTTACCATTAGGCTCTGTTCCAAATCTCACGCACGTATTATGAATATTGGTCATAATTTGATCCAAACGTTCATCTACTTCCTTTTCAGACCACCCTAAACGCATACTGTTTTGAGACATCTCTAAACCAGAAACGGCAACGCCACCTGCATTTACAGCCTTACCAGGTGCAAACACTATTTTATCAGTTGCTAAAAAAGCAGCTTCGGCAGTACATCCCATATTAGATGCTTCAGCAATTAACTGACAACCATTATCGATCAACATTTGTGCATCCATTTGATTCAACTCATTTTGAATAGCACATGGAATAGCTATATCCACTTTTTGCTCCCATGGTTTTTTACCTGCAAAGAATTGAGCTTCAGGATAACGTTCTACATAAGGTGCTACAATATCCTGATTGGAAGCACGAAGCTCCAACATAAATTCAATTTTATCATCTGCAATACCTTCTGGATCGTAAATATATCCATCAGGACCTGAAATGGTAACCACTTTAGCTCCATACTCAACAGCCTTTAAAGCTGCTCCCCAAGCCACATTTCCAAATCCGGAAATAGCAACCGTTTTTCCTTCCAGCTTTTCACCTTTAGTTGCTAACATTTCGCGCACAAAATAAATAGCACCATAACCTGTTGCCTCTGGGCGGATTAGGCTTCCGCCAAATTCAGCTCCTTTTCCGGTTAAAACACCAGTAAATTCGTTACGCAGTTTTTTATATTGACCAAATAGATAACCGATTTCACGTCCCCCCACACCTATATCTCCGGCAGGAACATCTGTATTAGGACCTATATGGCGATACAATTCACTCATAAAAGCCTGACAGAATCGCATAATCTCATTATCAGATTTTCCTTTCGGATTGAAATCTGAGCCTCCTTTACCTCCCCCCATTGGAAGTGTCGTTAAGCTATTTTTAAAGGTTTGTTCGAATCCTAAAAACTTAAGACCACTTAATGTTACGCTAGGGTGAAAACGCAAACCTCCTTTATACGGGCCAATTGCTGAATTAAACTCAACACGATAACCACGGTTCACTTGAACTTCACCACTATCATCAACCCATGGAACTCGGAACATGATTACCCTTTCAGGTTCAGTCATACGTTCCAATATCTTAGCTTTTATATAATGAGGATTTTCTAAATAGAAATCCCAAACTGTTTCTACCACTTCTTGCACTGCTTGCAAAAATTCGTCTTCGCCAGGGTTTTTAACCCTTACGCTATCCATGAATTCTTTCATCTTAGTATCCATATCGAATAGTTTTTATTTGGATCTGTTTGTATAATCAAAAATAGATATTTTAAACAACATACTTTTAAATCGTAATATTTTTTTAGATTTACCCTAACTACACTTAAGACACTGTATTTGTGACCGTTGTAAAATTTAAAAATATGACTTTTATCACTACATGATATATATCACCATTTACACAACAACACAAAGCTTAAAAACTGTAAGCGATTCAATTTTTATTATAAAATCTAAAAAGAAAAATTTATCTAACTTATTTTAAAGCATCAAACAACACTTCGGCCGGATGAATAGCTACAACATCGGTTCCATCTTTGATCTGATGTCGACATGAAGTACCTGCTGCAACAATAAGCGAACGGTCTTTATTTTCTCTCACATCAGGAAACAAAACCAATTCTCCAATTTTCATTGATAAATCGTAATGTTCTTTTTCGTAACCGAAAGAACCAGCCATACCGCAACACCCCGATGGAATTTCATCAGCTGTATAATTAAGCGGTATTTCCAATACTCTTTTTGTCAACGAAGTATCTGACAAGGCTTTTTGATAACAATGAGCATGAAATCGAACATTCTTTTCATCCTCAACAAAAAGAGATTGATCAACTCTACCTTCCTCATTCTCTTTAGCCATAAACTCTTCGAAAGTCAGGGTATATTTTGCTAATCGATGAGCTTTATCTTTCAGATAAGCAGGAACCAACTCAGGGTATTCGTCACGCAAAGTTAAAATGGCAGAAGGTTCAACTCCTATCAGAATATTTTTTTCACCAACAACTTCAGATAACAGTAACACATTTCGAGTTGCCAATTTTACTGCCTCTTTTAATAAACCTTTAGACAAGTAGGTTCTTCCACTATCTAAATGATTCGGCACTTTTACGTTATAGCCTAAGCGCTCTAACAAGAGTATGGTTTTAACTCCAACTTCAGTGTCGTTATAATTGGTAAACTCATCGGCAAACAGCAACACATTTTTATCGCCAACACTCTTTGCATTCTTTTTTGCCCATTTCTTTAGTGTAAACGATGACAATTGGGGAAGAGATCGCTTTGCACTGAAACCAACTATGGATTCAGTAATGATTTTCGATAATTTTGTTTTCACACCTATATTATATAGGTATGGCCACATCATAAAAAATTGGTTTAATTTTGAAAGATGCCCTACCAGCTTATTTCGCAGAGGGGTTCCATATCTACTGTGGTATTCATTTAAAAACTCAGCTTTCAGCTTTGTCATATCCACATTACTCGGACACTCCGACTTACAAGCTTTACATGACAAACAAAGATCAAGTACCGCTTTTACCTCTTCAAACCCTGTTTTGTTATTGGGTAAACCACCCGTAAGTATCTCTCGAAGCATATTAGCACGCGCCCGGGTTGTTTGTCGCTCATCGCGCGATCCCATATAACTAGGACACATAGTTCCGCCAATCAAATGACTTTTACGACAATCGGCCGAACCATTACATCGTTCAGCTGCCCGAACCATCCCCAACGTATTAGACCAATCAAACACAGGCTTTGAAATTATATCCTCCTTCGCCTCCTTGTATCGCAAAGATGTATTCATCGAAGGCGTATCAGTTATCTTACCCGGATTCAGAATATTATTTGGATCAAATAGCTTTTTTACATCTTTAAATAATTGGTAATTATGCTCGCCTACCATTAGAGGAATAAATTCTCCACGCAGACGTCCATCACCGTGTTCTCCACTCAACGAGCCCCGATATTTTTTCACCACATTGGCAACATCCTCGGCAATGTCATGAAACATCTGTACATCAGCTACACGTTTCATATTTAACACTGGACGCAGATGCAACTCTCCTGTGCCTATGTGGGCATAATAAACACATTCTTTACTATACTTTTCAAGTACCTTATTTATATCGCATATATAATCAGGCAAATCAACTGGTCGAACTGCCGTATCTTCAATAACAGGTACTGGCAAATCATCTCCGGGCATATTTGACAAAACACCTAAGCCGGCTTTTCGCAATGCCCACACCTTACTTATGTCACTTCCGTGAAGAACAGGGTAAGCATAGCCAAAATCGTTTTCTTTTAAAGTATTTATAAGACTTTCAGCTAAGCGCTGAATTTCATCTTTAGTATCACGAGCAAACTCAACTAATAATAAAGCTTCCGGATCTCCCTGAACAAAGAACCTGTTTTTATTCTGCAGAGGATTATCTTTCGTTAGATCCATTATGGTTTTATCCATCAGCTCAATGGCTCCCGGATTAAACTCAAGAGCCACCAGATTAGCTTTTAATGCATCTTCTAAAGAGTTAAGATGCACACAAACCAGTCCTTTTTCTTTAGGAGGAAGGTCGATCAAATTAAGCTTTATTTCGGTTGTGAACATGAGTGTTCCTTCCGAACCAGCCATCAACTTACACATATTAAATTGCTCAGCCTCCTCACTAAACGGAATCATATTCAAAAGTACATCTAGTGCATATCCCGTATTTCGGCGATGAATCTCAACGTGCGGAAACTCTTTTTTTATTGATTTCCGATTATCATTATTGGTTAAAATATCTCTGACACCTCTGTATATTTCAGCTTCAAAATCATCGTGGCGACATTTACTGTCAAACTCCCACTTTTGAAGAGGCTTAAAATGAACCGCATCTCCATTTGATAAAAAACCTTTTAACTCTATAGTATGATCGCGAGTGCTTCCATATATTAATGAGTGGGCACCGCATGAGTTATTACCCACCATTCCACCAATCATACATCGATTAGAAGTTGAAGTCTCGGGACCGAAGAATAAACCGTATTCTTTCAAGTAAAGATTAAGTTCATCAAGCACTACACCTGGCTCAACCCTCACCCATCTTTCCTCTTTATTTACTTCGAGGATTTTATTCATATAGCGGCCCACATCCACAATCAAACCGGCACCAACTACCTGCCCTGCCAGCGACGTTCCTGCTGCTCGCGGGATAAGTGGAATCTGATACTGAGACGCGAATTTTATAATACTGGCAATATCTCCCTTATCGCGTGGACGAACTACTCCCAATGGGCGTTCGAAATAAGCAGAAGCATCGGTGGAATAAACCTGAAGCGAGGTGGTATCAAAAAGCAAATCGCCTTTAATATGCGATTTTAATTCATCAAAAGGATAGTTGTCGTCCTGTTCGGTGTCCATTATCGTTGATCAATGTTTTGGAACAACGAATTTATGAATTTTATTGATTAATCGCATCCTTTAAAACTAATGGCTAATCACAACAACTCACTAATCAAACCTGCAATTAAGCCAACACAATTAAAATCAACAATACAGCAACAGTAAGTACTCCTGCCAATAATGATTTTTGCATTGCTTTCGTATCTATATCTTCCATAATTCAATTTTTCATCGAATAATTCAAATTGTATGCAAGAACATAGAAACCGCACTTTGTTTTATGGTATTTTAACCAAATCAAGCAAAAGCCTACCTCAATTTTAAGATAATTCACATATTTTCACCATCAAAAACCATTAACATTCCAATTACAAGCATCTTATACGTTTCGTAAAAACAATAATGAGTATTAGGTGTTTCTCGATAAAGAACTATTTACCATGAATAAACCAGACTTAAATAACAGAGACAATATTGAAATACTTGTCAGAGCATTTTATAAGAAAGTAAGGAAAGATGATTTATTGGGGCCTTTTTTTAACGGAACCATCACCAGTGAAGAAGCCTGGGAAGAACACCTTATATTACTAGTTGAATTTTGGGAATTGAATTTACTGGAAGTAAAAGGATTCAATGGAAATCCGGCAAAAGCCCATCAAGGTGTTGACAAAGCATTTAAGCATAGTATCACTACTAATCATTTTGAAAGATGGGTTGCTATTTGGAAAGAAACCATTGACGAGCATTTTGAAGGCGAAAAAGCAGAATATGCAAAAATGAGGGCCTCAAACATGGCAAAAGGAATGTACAAAAAAGTAATTGACAAACGACCCGGTGGAATCATATTACCTGGTGGAGCCTCCGGTTTATCTTTTGGCTAGAGATCTTAGTTCCAATTTACAAAAATGTAGCATCCTACTAAATTGTCAAATTTCGATTAAGAAAGGAATCTGTTAGTCATTCCTTTTATTTAATCTTAATTATTTAATATTTTTACGACCTCAATCACCTATATCCTTTTTTCCGATAAGAAATCTAACGATGAACCAATAGGTAGATCCTTTGTTAGACTGACGAATAATTGTAATTGAATTTATGGCTGAAGATCAGAACAAAATATTAGACGAAGTAACAGGAGGGGAATACAAATACGGTTTTTACACCGATATTGAAATGGAAACCATTCCGAAAGGCTTAAACGAAGATGTGATCCGCATGATTTCGGCAAAAAAGAACGAGCCTGAATTTATGTTGGAATTTCGGTTAAAGGCTTTTGAACACTGGAAGAAGATGAAAATGCCTGATTGGGCTCATCTTAATATTCCGGAAATTGATTTCCAAGACATTATTTATTATGCCGCTCCTAAGAAAAAGCCTGAATTGGCCAGTATGGATGAAGTAGATCCAGAATTGCGAGCTACTTTCGACAAGCTTGGCATTCCTTTAGATGAACAAAAAGTATTATCGGGTGTAGCAGTAGATGCTGTAATCGATAGTGTTTCTGTTAAAACTACGTTTAAAGAAACATTGGCTGAAAAGGGAATCATTTTTTGCTCAATCAGCGAAGCTGTTCAGGAATTTCCTGATTTAGTAAAAAAATATCTGGGATCAGTGGTACCTTATGCCGATAACTTTTACGCAGCTTTAAATTCAGCAGTGTTCACCGACGGATCATTTGTTTATATTCCTAAAGGTATTCGTTGCCCTATGGAGTTATCAACTTACTTCCGTATCAATGCTATGAATACCGGCCAGTTCGAAAGAACTTTAATTGTAGCCGACGACGATAGTTATGTAAGTTATCTTGAAGGTTGTACTGCTCCTCAACGCGACGAAAACCAGTTACATGCTGCCATTGTTGAAATAGTAGTTCATGAGCGTGCCGAAGTAAAATATTCGACTGTTCAAAACTGGTATCCGGGCGATAAAGAAGGTAAAGGTGGCATTTACAACTTTGTTACTAAGCGTGCCATCTGCAAAGGCGATTATTCAAAAATATCGTGGACACAGGTTGAAACAGGCTCAGCCGTAACATGGAAATATCCTAGTTGTATTTTACAAGGAAATAATTCGGTTGGTGAGTTCTACTCAGTTGCTGTAACCAACAACTATCAACAAGCCGATACCGGAACTAAAATGATTCACTTGGGTAAAAATACTCGTAGTTTGATTGTTTCAAAAGGTGTTTCGGCCGGTAAGAGCCAAAACTCGTATAGAGGCTTGGTAAGAGTTTCGAAAAAAGCTGAGAATGCCCGCAACTTCAGCCAATGTGATTCTTTGCTTTTGGGTGATAAATGTGGAGCTCACACGTTCCCTTATCTCGAAATTTCGAATAATTCAGCCAAAGTTGAGCACGAAGCAACTACATCAAAAATTGGTGAAGAACAAATATTCTATTGCAACCAACGTGGTTTAAGTACCGAAGATGCTGTTGGATTAATTGTGAATGGTTACGTTAAAGAAGTAATCAACCAATTACCAATGGAATTTGCTGTTGAAGCACAAAAACTTCTTCAAATCAGCCTTGAGGGTAGCGTAGGATAACCCAACTATAATTAATCAGAATAGCAACTTATACAGTTACAACATATGTTAGTCATTAAAGATTTACACGCCAAGATAGAAGACAAAGAAATACTTAGAGGAATTAACCTTGAAGTTAAACCCGGAGAAGTTCATGCCATAATGGGACCTAACGGAGCCGGAAAAAGTACTCTATCATCTGTTTTAACAGGAAACGATAAATTTGAAGTAAACGGAGGCAGTGTTATATTCAACGATAAAAATTTATTGGATTTATCGCCCGAAGACAGAGCCCGCGAAGGTTTATTCTTAAGTTTTCAATATCCGGTTGAAATTCCTGGAGTAAGCATGGTTAACTTTATGCGTACAGCGGTTAACGAACATAGAAAATACAAAGGCGCAGATCCTATTTCGGCCAGCGAATTTTTAAAGCTAATGCGCGACAAAAAGAAATTGGTTGAAATCGATTCTAACCTTACTAACCGTTCGGTTAACGAAGGTTTTTCTGGAGGAGAAAAGAAAAAGAACGAAATATTCCAAATGGCAATGTTAGAACCTAAGTTGGCTATTTTGGATGAAACCGACTCGGGTTTGGATATTGATGCCTTACGTATTGTTGCTAACGGCGTTAATAAATTAAAATCGCCAGAAAGATCAACCATCGTTATTACTCACTATCAACGTTTATTAGATTACATTGTACCCGATTACGTACATGTATTATATAAAGGTCGTATCGTAAAATCAGCCGGTAAAGAGCTAGCTCTTGAATTGGAAGAAAAAGGTTACGACTGGATTAAGAAAGAATTTGAAGATTAATTAGTACTGAGTACAAAGTATTGAGATTAAAGCTATTCTCAATACTCATTACTATTATCTCACTACTAAAATTTTAAGATATGAATGTAGCTTGCCGAATCGTAAATCTGCAAGAAGAATATATAAAACTCTTCAACGATCATAAATCATTGTTACAAAACGGATCACCTGAAAAGATGAACGTTTTACGTGACGATGCTATCAAAACATTTGAAGAAAAAGGTATTCCTTCAAACAAAGTTGAAGCTTATAAATACACTAATCTTCAACCTTATTTTAAAGGTAACTTAAACCTTGCATTCTCTTATGGTGCTGCACACAAAGAGGTAACTCAAAATTTTAAATGTGAAGTTCCGCAACTAAATACATACAATGTATTTTTAGTTAACGGATGGTTCTCATCGAAAGATAATGACCTTGAATTACCTGAAGGAGTAATTATTTGCGGCATGCAAGAAGCGGCAGTTAAAGCACCAGAGATATTTGAAAAATACTATGGCGAGGCTGCACCTGCAAAAGAAGACGGTATAGTTGCTATGAATACGGCTTTTGCTCAGGATGGTGCTTTTATTTATGTACCCAAAGGGGTAGCTCTTGAAAAACCAATTCAGTTGGTGAATATCATGACAGGCGATGAAGATCGTTTAGCTATGCAACGCAACCTGATTGTTGTTGACGAAAACGCTCAACTTAAAGTGATGCTTTGCGATCACACCATGTCATCACAACGTTTTGTTGTAAACACCGTTACTGAAGTTTTTGCTAAAGAAAATAGTCTCTTTGATGTATATAATGTTCAAAATCAGCATAACCTTACAACACAAGTGCAAGGAATTTATGTACATCAAAAGAAAAACTCGAATATATTAACCAATAACCTGACGCTTCATGCAGGAATCGCTCGAAATAACGTTAGCGTTACCATGGACGATGACCATTGCGAAAGTCATGTATATGGTTTATACCTGAGTGATAAAAACCAACACGTTGACAACTCCACTTTTATCAACCATGCAAAACCCGATTGCCAAAGTTTTGAGCTTTTCAAAGGGGTTATGGATGATTCTGCAACAGGAGCTTTTGCAGGTCGTGTTTATGTTGCACCGGATGCTCAACGCACCAATGCTTATCAAAGTAACAACAACTTGTTGCTAACCGACAATGCAAAAATCAACACTAAACCTCAGTTGGAAATTTATGCTGATGACGTAAAATGCAGTCATGGAGCAACAGTTGGTCAGCTCGATGAAGAAGCCATGTTTTACTTGCGCGCACGTGGCATCAACCAGGAAGAGAGCAGGGTTTTATTAATGTTTGCTTTTGCATACGAGGTAATTGAAAAAATACGAGTTGAGCCTTTAAAAGAACAAATCAGAGGATTGGTTGAAAAACGTTTCAGAGGCGAACTTGACAAATGTGATTCTTGTGTTGTTTGCGGACAGCCTGGCTCAGGAGCCAGCTGCTTGTAAACCCATTATAATATCATAACCGGGAGATAGTAGAAGTGTATTCTTTTTACTAACCCGGTTTTCTATTTTAACAGACAACAATGAGCTTAAACATTCAAAAAATACGTAAAGACTTCCCTATTCTGGAGCAGACTGTTTATGGAAAACCTTTGGCATATTTCGATAATGCGGCAACGGCGCATAAACCACTTCAGGTAATCAATGCCATCGACGAAGTCTATACCAAATACAACAGCAATATTCACAGAGGCGTTCACCATTTAAGCAATGTTTGTACACAAGCCTTTGAAGATGCACGTGTTAAAATTCAACATTTTTTGAATGCTCCAAATTCTCATGAAATAATTTATACCAGAGGAACAACTGAAGCAATTAATCTGGTTGCTTCATCGTTTGGGGAGACATTTCTAAAAGAAGGCGACGAAATTATTGTTTCTCAACTTGAACACCACAGCAACATTGTACCATGGCAATTGCTCGAAAAACGAAAAGGAATTGTTTTGAAAGTAATTCCAATCAACGATGAAGGTGAATTGCTATTGGATGCGTTCGAAGAATTAATGAGCGAAAAAACAAAATTGGTCTCAGTTGCTCACATCTCAAATGTTTTGGGAACCATCAATCCTATAAAAACTATAATTGATAAAGCCCATTCGCGCAACATCCCTGTTATGATTGACGGTGCACAAGCTATTCAACATGTAAAAGTGGATGTACAGGAATTGGATTGCGATTTTTATGTTTTCAGTGGACATAAAATTTACGGCCCAACCGGCATTGGAGCTCTATTTGGCAAAGAAAAATGGCTGAATCAAATGGAACCCTATCAGGGAGGTGGCGAAATGATTAAAAATGTTTCGTTTGAAGGAACCACTTTTAATGAGCTGCCGTTTAAATTTGAAGCAGGCACCCCTGATTACAGCGGTGCTGTTGGATTAGGAGCTGCCATCGACTATGTGAATGAACTTGGCTTAGAAAATATAGCTACCTACGAAAATGAGCTTCATAATTATGCCATGGAAAAGTTAGCAGCCATCTCAAATATTCGCTTCTTTGGCACAGCTAAGGAGAAAGCCAGCGTTATCTCATTCCTGATAGGAAATATACATCCTTTTGACATGGGTACATTACTTGATAAAATGGGAATTGCCATCAGAACAGGTCACCATTGCGCTCAACCTTTAATGCAGCGTTATAATATCCCGGGTACAGTACGTGCTTCGTTTGCGGTTTACAATACCAAAGAAGAGGTTGACCGTTTGATTGAGGGTGTCATTAAGGTAAGTCAACTGTTTGGTTGATTCGCTGAAAAATGGCAAATTTGCCAAAATTAATTTGGGTACTAATGGATAGTGCCCGATAAAAAGTAAGAAAATGACCATTAACGAGATACAAAACGAGATTGTTGAAGAGTTTTCAGTTTTTGATGATTGGATGGATAAATATTCATATCTGATTGAAATTGGAAATGATTTGGACGGATTTCAGGAAGAAAATCGCTTAGACAACAATCTGATTGAAGGATGTCAATCAAAAGTATGGTTACACGCTGATTTAAAAGACGGTAAAATTTATTACACTGCCGATAGCGATGCCATCATTGTAAAAGGTATTGTTGCCTTATTAGTAAGAGTAATGAGTGGTCGTACACCTGACGAAATATTAGAAAGTGATCTAAGTTTTGTTGAAAAAATAGGATTGAAAGAGCATCTTTCGCCTACCCGATCGAATGGTTTGGTAGCAATGATTAAACAAATTCGTTTATACGCTTTGGCATTTAAAGCCAAACTAGCTTAAACCATTGCTTTAATTAGCTGTTTTATAGAGAAAAGAATAAAATGGGAACTGAGTTTTTACAATTAGAAAGTAAGATAATCGAGATATTAAAAACAATCTACGATCCGGAGATACCTGTTAATATTTACGATTTAGGACTGATATACGAAATTGACGTGGATGAGAATGGAAAAGCTCGTGTTGTTATGACATTAACTTCTCCTAACTGTCCGGTTGCAGAATCACTTCCTGAGGAAGTTCACGAAAAGGTTTCATCAATTGATGGTATTACACACGTTGATTTGAACCTAACCTTTGATCCTCCCTGGACAAAAGATATGCTTTCGGAAGAAGCACTTCTTGAACTTGGTTTATTATAAACATGAACGAAATACAATTTGATTTAATACGCCGTTATCCGCGTAATATATTCCGCATTGCAATGGGTGCTTTATTATTAGCGTCTGTTGCCTATTTTCTGATTAAGCAAGTAGCTTTTTTTAGTCTCACACACCTTCTTATTTTTACCTTAGGAGGTTTGTATTACCTGTTTATGGGATTTGGCATTAATCCAATTACTGTTTGGGGTAAAGCTTACATAAAAGTTAGTCAGGCCGAAATAGCTATGAAGCCAACGATTTTTGCAAAAGCTACCGTTTTAGACTGGGCAAATGTAAAAGAAGCTCGAATTAATATAACCGGCATCCGCTTTATATTGAACCAGGGAGAACCTTACGAATTAAGTTTTGATAAACTTAACGAAGATAGCATTCAGGAACTAAAGCATGCAATTATTTCTCTTAGTAAAGAAAAAGGTGTTACTTTAGGCTAATAAATCTGCCTTATGACTGCACTAAACATTAACCTGCTTTATCAAGCAAAGAAAAAATACTGGGTTGTTGCTTTAGGAGTTATCCTTATCTCAACTGCTTTAGCATCATTATTTTTTCGTTCATCGCTTCAACCTTGGATGGTGCTTCAAGGAATTTTCTTTTTTATTTATGGATCCTACCTTACTTCACTTGGGTTAGGTTATAATCCAGAAGGGCTATTAGGCAAAGCATACATTGATATAAATTCGGAATATATCAACTACAAACCAGAGGTAATAAAAAAAGCTTTATTTATTAAATGGGCCGATGTTGCTGCCATTGAAGTGAAGCAAATTTCGATACTTTTTACGTTAAAAGACAATTCAACTACCGAACTAAAATACTACAATCTGGAGTATGAACATATCCAGCATTTAAAATCTGCCATTAAAAAATACGGAGCAGATAAAAACTTATCTTTTCTTTAAAATTAATGCACAAAGCTCTTTCGCAAAAACAACTTATTACAAACGAAGCACTTCGTCTGGGATTTTCCGACATTGGTTTTTCGGAGGTGAATCATCTTAGCGAAAATGAAGTTCATTTAAAAAACTGGCTCGATAAAGGTTATCATGCAGAAATGAACTATATGAAAAACCATTTTGAGAAAAGAGTTAATCCTGCATTATTGGTTGATGGAGCAAAAACAGTTGTTTCGGTTTTGCTCAATTACAAACCGAAGATAGAACAAACACATGCTGATGCTCCCAAACTAGCCCGTTATGCTTATGGTAAGGATTATCATTTTGTGATAAAAGATAAGTTACAGTTACTATTCGATTATATAAAAAGTGATATCTATCCTGAATTAGAGGGACGAATGTTCACTGACTCTGCTCCTGTTTTAGACCGTGCCTGGGCCGCAAAAAGTGGATTGGGTTGGATAGGCAAAAACACGAACCTCATCCATAAAAAACTGGGAAGTTTTGTTTTGATTGGTGAATTAATCATCAACATGGAAGTTGAACCAGACACGCCTATAAAAGAGGCTTGCGGAGGCTGTACCCGTTGCATTGATGCCTGCCCTACAAAAGCGCTTATTGGCCCATATCAGCTGGATTCCAATAAATGTATTTCGTATTTAACCATTGAGCATCGCGACGAGATACCTAATGAGTTTAAAGGTAAATTTGAGAATTGGGCTTTTGGCTGCGATATCTGTCAGGAAGCTTGCCCCTGGAATTGGAAAGCTCGTCCTACAAATGAGGAAGAATTTCAACCTCATCCAAATCTTCTTCAGCTGCGTAAAGATGAATGGCACAACATGGATGAAGATCAATTCAAAGAACTTTTTCGTAAATCTGCTGTGAAACGAACCAAATTTAAAGGTTTAAGGCGCAACCTTGATTTTTTAAAGAACGAGTAAATCTTACCCTGTCTTTTAACTCTGCAACAGCTAAAATAAAACAAACAACCTTCGCATAATTATCGAAGGCCATTTGAATATTTAGTATAGTTTCATCATTAATTAATTTCTACATCAACAAAATTTACAGGTAATTAGAAATGCAATGTCATTCTAATTAAGAGATGCAGACATTAGCACCTTAACTGTATCACTTGCTATAACCCGCTCCTCATTGGTTGGTATCACCATTACTTTTAATTTAGACTCATGAGTACTCAAAACTTTTAATTTACCTCTTACTCCATTGTTTGCATCTTTATCAAATGTAAACCCCATGAATTCTAAACCCGAACAAATTTCTTCACGTGTTTCAGGCCCATTTTCTCCAACTCCACCAGTGAAAATCAACAAATCAATACCACCCATCTCTGCAGCGAATGCTCCTATATATCGCTTAACGCGCATATGATACATATTTAATGCTAAAGTTGCTCTCGGATTATTTTTATTCCATGATTCGTCTTCAATATCCCGCATATCAGATGAGATTCCTGAAATACCTAAAACACCGCTTTTCTTATTTAATAATTCATTTGCTCCTTGCAAATCAAGATTTTCTTTTTCCATTAAAAACAATAATGCTCCAACATCAAGATTACCAACACGGGTTCCCATAATCAATCCTTCAACCGGAGTAAAACCCATCGATGTATCAAATGATTTTCCATTTTTTATGGCAGCGATAGAAGCTCCATTACCTAAGTGACAGGTAACAATGTTAATCTTATCCATTTCTAAGTCCCAATATTCACAAGCTTTTTCTGCCACAAATTTATGACTGGTTCCATGAAAACCATATCGACGCAATTTATGCTTGGTATAATACTCATATGGAATAGCATATAGGAATGATTCCGGAGGCATTGATTGATGAAAAGACGTATCAAATACAGCTACTTGAGGAACCTTGGGTAAAAGCTTCTCCATTGCAAAAATACCTGCAATATGAGCTGGATTATGTAATGGAGCCAACTCACATAACTTATTTATCCGCTCTTTTACAATATCGTCAATCAGCACACTCTTACTAAAATACTCACCTCCATGCGCAACACGATGTCCAATTGCCTGAATATCCAATACGTCTTCAATTACCCCGTGAGCTCTATTTACAAGCGAATCTATTATCAGACTAATACCTACTTCATGATCAGGAATTTGATTAGTGAATTTGTATTTTTTTTGCTCCCCATCAACATATGGTTTATGAATTAAAGACCCTTGCTTTAAACCAATACGCTCAACAACACCTTTGGCCTTCACTTCAGACTCATCAACATTTTTCATATCTAACAATTGATACTTTATGGATGAGCTACCACAATTTAAAACTAATACCAACATATAATTAACTGAATTTAAGGATTTACATTTCAATATTTAATTGAAATAATAAAAGAAAACATTTAGAGAGTTACTATAAACAGGATAAAAACCACAAGTAGAAAAGCCACCTTCTCTCACGAGAAAGCAGCTTTTCATCTTCACAATTATCACAACTTAATTCACAATCATTTTTTTTGTTAATACATCAACACCGGCTTTTAACGAATAGAAATAGATTCCTTTTCTAAAATCATCAACCGAAAGACGAACCTGATGCTCTCCCGCTAGCTGATAACCATCTTTAATTATTTTCACCACTTGCCCTGTTGAACTATAGATTGTTACAACTATATCGGCAGCTTCTTCTAGTTGATAAGCAATTGTTGTTGATGTCTTTGCCGGATTAGGTACATTTTGTTTCAATGTAAGATTACCTACTTGTTGAAATGGTATATCCGTCGACGGATCTTCGTCAATCAATGCTGGAATTGGATCCCAATCATCAGTTCCCTTTGTAAAATTATAAGTACTAATTTCTGTATCATCAGAAAGTATAGGTGTAGCTAATAAGGTTGCCCAAGATGCTCTTCCAGATGAATTCTCATCTCCTGATACTTCAATGGTTCCATATTCATACATATAGGGTGATTCTCCTCCCAGGGTACTATTCCATCCCTCAGGCACAATTAAAGATTGCCCACTAGATGCTCCGGTGGTGGTTGCTTCAATAGTTGTATTATAAAACACAACTTCACTGGTGGCAGGAGCCCAAGGGCGGCCAAAGTAACCTGGTTTTGATTCATAACCCGACGCTGTTTCGGTGCTTAGCTCTGCAGATTTGATAGTACATTCGTACATTAAGTAACCTCTTCCACTCTCTTGTTTTGCTGCCGTTATATAAGCAATATCATTGCTATCATCACTTGTATTTAAAACCAAATTTGATTGATAGAACACTGCATTCATTTCACCAAAAATATAATCGGTTGCCCCCATCATATCACCTTTGTAAACTACAACTCTTGCATTTTTTCCACCATAAAAAGAGTCCTGACGACCAATAACTCTACACTTAACCAAGGTAGTTTTATCTCCACCCGAAGTTACTGCAATAGCTGCAGCCCTTTCTACAAAGGACTTATCCTGCACATCGGTACTCCCAACCTCAGTTGGTCTTGTTCCTTTCCCTCCAATTGCCCATTCCTCAACAACATCATCTTTCTCTTTTTGAGAGATGTACTGATTAAATGAGTTTTCGAAAATGATATTTTTTGCGGTAAAACCTTCGGCATTAACAACAACAGTTGCATTCCAGTATGAACCATTGGTTGTTCCTGTACCTGCATTTTCGTATGATAAATAACCATTTTCTTTATTTACTCTTAATACATCAGCATTCCACTTTTGATCTGGTCCCATACTGTAGTAACTATATCCATGCCCATAATACGAGGTAATACGTACTGCATTAGCATCAATATCAACTCCCTGATTAGACAATGCAATACTAGGTGTAGCCGATGCATTTTCGAAAGTTACATTGGGTTGATTGATTACCAACATCTCTTCATAATTACCCGGATCAATCATTACTGTCACCATTTGATCTGAAGTACGATTCATTAACGTAATATAATCCAGTGCCTCATTTATGGTTTGAAAATCTTTATCAGCACCTACCGTTACCACATCAGAATAGTCTATAACATCAACCACTTCAATACATGTAAGATAAGTGGTAGTAATAGTTTCTGTTGATCCAATATTAATGGTTACTACACCATCTTCTGTTCCTTCATATAAGTATTCAGCAGTTTCAAAAACACTTGTACTTTGGGTTTCGGTCATATATGAATCGGTACCATTAATATTAAAACGGGCAGTATAATAATATGTTATTATCACTTTATTATTGGGTGATACTGGAATACTGATAACAGCACCATCTTTACCAAGTAAGTGACTTTTTTCGGCCTGATTAGAAACAGAGCCTGTTCCACTAAATAATAAGCCAAAATAAGAGGTAGCTTCCGTTTCAATATTTTTCTCATCAAAATTCCATTTACTAACCTCTTCAAATGAAATTGTTTTGGCAGCAGTAGCTTCTTTAACAACTAAATTAGATGTTAGCGATAATTTAATTGCATAGTCATCAATGCCATCAGCACTTATTTGATAAGTACCATCACGTAATTGAATATTCTCGCCTGCAGCAAAAGAATAAGAATACCCTTCTTCATAAATATTAGTAAACGTCAAGCTTAATGTAGCAGCAGCTTCACTGGATAATCCTTGTGATGTAATACTAACATCATAAACAGGTTTAGCAGTAAATGCAATATCTGATGTTACATCTTCGATAACTGTTATACTACTTGATCCAATTATATAATCATTAACCCCATTGGCATTAATAGTGTATTCGCAACCTGGCTCCAGCACTACTGAATAAGTTGCATTTACAGCATCAATGGTTACTTCTGGCTTGTACACTTTGTTCAGAGTAGGATCTGGGATATAAACCAATTCAAGATTTGCTATATCATCTCCCAAGCCAGAGATGCTTCCAGTAACGGTATTTAATGCTATTTGCTCAACAACCATATTAACGTTTGCAGCCGAAGTTACATCAATTGATTGGTCGCCTGTAATAATATAACCATTTGCATCTGATAAAGAAAGATCATATGTATGACCAACTGGGATATCAATTGAATAGGTTTGTGAAGACACAATGGCTGTCCAGGATTTTCCGGTAACAGTGTTGGTAAAAACAATTCCATATCCTTCTGGGATACTAGATGCATTTGTTTCATCAACAGAGCCTGAAATTGTTACATAATCGGCATTTTTACGATAAACACGAAATACACTAAGTTTATCTGTTTCATCATAAATACGATAAACACCTGCTTGTCCTGCAATAAAATTGTATTCGGCTGCTGCATTGGTTAACGATTGTTGATCTTTTTGAATTGTAATATCATCTTCAGTTACAAAAGTAAGTGTACCGGTTCCGTTTTGAGATAAAGCCACTACAGTTACTTCATCGTCTTCGGCTAATTCCATTGTAAAATAACGGGTTGTTGGTAGCCCATCTTCACCTAATTTAATAGTACCATTAGCATAAACGCGGCCAGTATAAACATCACTACCAACGTTTGAATCGTAGCGCGTTAAACTCTCATTACTTGTACGTAATCTGTCCGATGTTTCATTTCCTTCCCACGACAATACATCAGCCGTAAAATCAGGAAGCTTTAATCCTGCTGTTCCTGCTTCTTCACCAGTATACCACTCATTTATCGCATCAACATCCAAAACATTTATATAAGAATCGGTACTTAACTGCTCTGCCCCAAAATCCCACACCTGTGTCATTCCATCTAAACCAGGAAGTCCATCTTCATTTATAACAGTTAAATAATGGATATAAACAGAACCACCTGCACTTAAAGTACCGGTTATAGTTTGAGCTGATCCATTAAAAGTGTATGTACTAAGATCCCCATCGGTTGCCCCTTCAACATTTTTCAAACTTGCTGAAATGGTACTTAATGTAGTACCCGTTTCATCTTTTAGTTCAAGAGTTGCGCCTGAGGCACTATGAACACAAATACTAAAAGAAATAGTTGCTTTATTGGCTACCTGTATACTAAATACATTTTTGTCTTTAAACTGCCCTCCATGTGTTCCATCATTAAACTTAAAGGCACTACCGTCTCCCTTATTAATGGTTAAGGCTCCATCGCCTGAGGAAACATTGTCGATGGAAGATCCATCTGTAGGTAATATACTACCATCTCTAAAATCGTAGGTAGTAGTTCCCATTATTTGACCATAGCTGATATGAGCTATTATAGTCATTAAAAGAAGTAGAAATGTTTTTTTCATTGTAGATTTAATTAAAACTTGATTTATATATAGCTAGATTATTGGCTATTTATGGGCGTTACAACTGGTAATAAACAACTGGTTGAAACGATTAAGTATTATGGATTGGGCACATAAATATAATAGATCTATGTATTTTTATTAATATATATATATTTAGAACCCAAGTCCACAAAAGACCACACACTCCTCACTTATTGACACTTACAAAATCAACCTCCACGTAATCTTAATATTTGTCTCCCCATAAAAATCAATTTCACCCCAATATGCATCTCATCTAGGCTTAATCAAAAGTGGATCTTTTAGTACCTTGCCATTCCTCTAAATCAAAAAAACATTCAATGAAAAAATCCTTCATTCTAATCTGTCTTATTGCAAGCACCCTTTCTGCTCAAAACAAAAAAGACTTCATATGGAATCCCGATTTGGGCAATGGTAAATATCAAAACCCAGTTATTTATGCTGATTATTCCGATCCGGATGTAGTGCGCGTAGGAGACGATTATTATATGACAAGCTCCAGCTTCAGTCATTTTCCGGGACTTCCTATTCTGCACTCTAAAGATTTGGTTAACTGGACTCTTATTGGCCATGCTGCCATTACCTACCCCGACGAAACGTTTGACCAGCCTCAGCATGGCAATGCCATATGGGCTCCGAGCTTCCGATATCATAACAATCAGTTCTATATTTATTTTGGCGATCCTGACCGTGGTGTTTTTATGACCAAGGCCCCAAAAGCCGAAGGTCCATGGGAACCATTAAAACTAATTAAGAAAGTAACGGGCTGGATAGACTGTTGCCCCTTGTGGGATGATGATGGCAAAGCTTATTTGGTTCATGCCTTTGCCAACAGCCGCAGCGGCATTAAAAGTATTTTGGCTGTTTGCCCAATGAACGAAGAAGGAACTAAAGTACTTGAAACAAGTACAATTGTATTTAATGGCCAAAAAGATTATCCAACCATCGAAGGCCCTAAGTTTTACAAGCGAAACGGGTATTACTATATTTTTGCACCTGCCGGCGGTGTTAAGCCGGGATGGCAAACGGTTTTGCGATCGAAAAACGTATATGGCCCATACGAAGATAAAATTGTGTTAGAGCAAGGCAGTACCAATATCAACGGACCTCATCAGGGAGGATGGGTTACCACACAAACGGGCGAAGACTGGTTTATTCATTTTCAGGACAGATATGCATACGGAAGAGTGGTGCACTTGAATCCCATGAGATGGGAAGATGATTGGCCGGTAATGGGTGTTGATTACGATGGTAATGGAGTTGGCGAACCCGTTTCGGAATATACCAAACCCAATGTTGGTAACTCCTGGCCGGTTATGATTCCTCAAACAAGTGATGAATTCGAATCGGATCAATTAGGCTTGCAATGGCAATGGAATTCAAACTTCAAAGCTGATTGGTATTCGTTGAGTGCAAAAGCAGGCGTATTGCGCTTGTTCCCCGAAACCATTAACCCTGAGCAAAACTTGTGGGACATTGGCCGATTGCTTTTACAGAAAACACCTGCAACAACCTTTTCGGCAATTACTAAAATGACACTCGAAACTCAAAGTCAGCAAGCCGGCTTATTGGTATTTGGAATGGATTACTCATACATTGCTATTGAAAAAACTGATACTAACTACTTAATAAAGCAGGTAAAATGTTTGGATGCCCGTGGTGGAAAATCGGAAAAAGTTATTCAAACAGTTCCCTTTAATGATAAAGAGGTATACCTTAAAGTGGATATTTATCCCGAGAATCTGAAAGAAATTGTTCCAAAAGTAATTTGCAAATTTAGCTATAGTAAAAATGGCAAGAAGTACATGCCTATAGGCGAAGAATTTATTGCCAAAGAAGGACGCTGGGTAGGAGCTAAAGTAGGTGTATTTAGTACCACAAACAAAAACACATCGGGATATGCCGATTTTGATTGGTTCCGCATCGAAAAATAACCCAACAGGCTTAAGTAAAACTTTTTAGATGCTAATCTGTTGAATATTTGATAAGTTAATAATCATCACCCTAAAATTTAAGTTATGAAAAAGAATATGGGATCAGCAGATAAAATCGTACGATTTATTATTGCTGCTGTAATAGCGGCATTATATCTGACCAATGTTATTACCGGATTACTCGGAACAATACTATTAATTTTGGCCATCGTATTTTTACTAACCAGCTTAATTAGCTTTTGTCCGTTGTATGTGCCATTTGGTATTAAAACATGTGCAAACAACAAAAAGAACTAGTGAATAACAACAGTTCAAAAACATAAAATAGCAACCCAGTTATTAAAAACATATTTGTTGAGATTAGCCACCTTTATTGGTGGCTTTTTCCAATAACATTGTTGAAAACCTCGGGGCAACAACTCTCCGTTTCATTCTCCATTAACAATAAATACATCGAGCAACCTAATCCCTTTTCCCAGGTACATTACCTATTCCTATTTACGATTCTTCATTCTACGATAATCTTCAAAGCCCTTGTGTTTATTGGTCATACTTACTAATTATAGAGCATTAATGGCCTGTGTTGAAATATTTCAACAAAAAGATGTAAGATCCGAACGAATGAACTAATTTGCGGTGTAAGCAAAGTATTCTATTTTGCACATCCAAATATCAGTACATATTCAAAAGGAAAATTACACAATGAAATCTAAAGTATTACTTACCTTTTTACTTGTATTTTCTCTTCTCACGCAATCGTCATTAGGGCAAAAACGCACCGTAACCACTTTTACCGACGGTTGGAAATTTCATAAAGGAGATATTGAAAATGCTTATGAAACCAAATTTAACGATGCCAAATGGCAATCGGTATCAGTGCCCCACGATTGGGCTATTTACGGACCATTTGACAAAGAAGTAGATAAACAAACCGTTAAGATTGTACAAAACAACGAAGACGTTGCTTCGGAAAAAACAGGTCGTACAGGTGCACTTCCATTTATTGGTGTGGGATGGTATCGTAAAACTTTTACGGTTGATAACCTGTCAGCCAACGAAAAAGCCATTCTTACTTTCGACGGTGCCATGAGCAACTCAAAAGTATATGTAAACGGCCAGTTGGTTGGTGGATGGCCTTTTGGTTATAACTATTTCTATTTTGATATTACCAAATACATTAAAAAAGGCGAAGCAAACACTTTGGCAGTTCGTCTCGAGAACTATCCTTTCTCATCGAGATGGTACCCGGGTGCCGGTCTCTATCGCAAAGTTCAGTTAATTGTTAAAGACGAAACCAGTTTTCAACATTGGGGACATTTTATCACCACACCTTATATTACTGGCGATTTAGCTAAAGTAAATATCAAATCGAAGGTAAATGGCAACAACATTAAAATCGAAGCCATTATTAAAGATGCTTCGGGTAATACTGTTGCTTCGGGCAAAACAGATGCCCGTTTTGGCGATGAGTTTGAACAAAACATTGCGGTTAAAAACCCGAATCTTTGGAGTCCTGAGAATCCATATTTGTATACAGCAGAGTTAAACCTGTATCAGGGTAATGAGTTAAAAGATACCGAAACCCTTCGTTTTGGAATCAGAAAAATTGAATACAGTCGCGAAAAAGGATTTTTATTGAATGATGTTCCTACCAAATTCAAAGGTGTATGCTTGCACCACGATTTAGGACCTATCGGAACGGCCATCAACAAAGCAGCTCTTCGCCGTCAGTTAACCATACTGAAAGATTTAGGATGTAACGCCATACGTTCATCGCACAATATGCCATCGATGGAGCAGCTTGAACTTTGCGACGAAATGGGATTCCTTTTCTTGGCCGAAAGCTTTGATGAATGGAAAAAACCTAAAGTGAAAAATGGTTACAACCTTTATTTCGACGATTGGGCCGAAAAAGATGTGGTTAACCTTGTACATGCTACACGCAATCACCCATGTATTGTAATGTACAGTTCGGGTAACGAAGTGCCTGACCAATGGGGATCCGATGGTGTAAAACGTGCCAAGTGGCTGCAAGATATTTTCCACCGCGAAGATCCAACCCGACCTGTTACCGTTGGTATGGATCAGGTAAAAGCAGTAATGGAATCGGGCTTTGGTGCTATTATGGATATACCGGGTTTAAACTATCGTGTTCATCTGTACGATGAAGCTTACAAACGTTTTCCTCAAGGTTTTATCTTAGGATCCGAAACAGCATCAACCGTTAGTTCGCGTGGTGTTTATAAGTTCCCTGTTGAAAAAGCATCAGACAAACAATACGACGATTACCAATCATCATCGTACGACCTCGAATACTGTAACTGGTCGAATATTCCTGAAGAAGATTTTGTTTTGCAGGATGATAAAGACTGGGTATTAGGTGAGTTTGTTTGGACCGGATTTGATTACCTGGGCGAGCCTACCCCATACGATAATTACTGGCCATCGCGCAGCTCGTACTTTGGCATTTGCGATTTGGCAGGCTTACCTAAAGATCGTTACTACCTATACCGCAGCCGCTGGAATACCAAAGAAACTACCTTACACATTTTACCTCATTGGAACTGGGAAGGTCGCGAAGGTGAAACAACTCCTGTATTTGTTTACACCAGCTACGATAGTGCCGAGTTGTTTGTAAATGGCAAAAGCCAGGGTGTTCGCACTAAAAATGACTCGACCAAACTGGATCGTTACCGCTTAATGTGGATGGATGTTAAATACGAACCGGGAACCATCAAAGTAGTTGCCTTTGATAAAAATGGTAATATTGCCGAAACACAAGAAGTTAAAACTGCAGGCAAACCATATCAGTTAGTATTAAATGCCGATCGCGCGGTTATTAGCGCCAATGGCGAAGATTTAAGTTACGTAACTGTATCGGTGGTTGATAAAGATGGTAACCCATGTCCGTTGGCACAAAACCAATTGAAGTTTAAAGTAAGTGGCGATGCAACTTACCGGGCTGCTTGTAATGGCGATGCAACATCGCTTGAGATGTTCCACCAACCCACCATGAAACTATTTAATGGTAAACTGGTTGTGTTGGTTCAGTCGGGTAACAAAGCCGGAAATGCCAAACTTACTGTAAGCGGTAAAGGACTGAAAAGCGCCAGCACACAAATAAAAATTAAATAATTTTGATAGCATTTCTTTACGGCCTCATAATGAAAGATGAATGGAATGAAGATGAAATACTAGTAAGACCGGGAAGCTGAGAACTTGTTCGAAGATCACCCGGCCGCACTTAATTTCAACAAATACCAGAAATCTTTCATTATGCAGCCTTGAATTATTGCGATATGCGAGGGCAGAATCAAGCTTGCTTGAATTATGTAGAGCAAAGCAATAATCTTGAAGAATTTTCTTTGTTTCGTTTCTTGCATCAAGGCAAAAAATGAATAAAATAATGAACGAAGTCAAAATAATATTTGAATTACTCAGATATAATAAAACAATAGAATTATTCATATGAACATCGCAGGAGTTGATGGATGCCGTTACGGTTGGATTGTTGCCTACTATGTAAATAATCAATACCAAATCGAAATATTCCCATCCATCAGCCAGATGATGCAAAATATACCACCCATGGAACGTATCTTAATTGATATGCCCATGGGTTTATCATCTCCGGGATTCGCCCGAACCATTGATGCAACCTTAAGAAAACACCTCCCTCAACGCGGATCAACCGTGTTTAATGTACCATGCAAAGCTGCGGTTTATGAAGATGACTTTTCAAAAGCCAAAGAACTAAACATTGCCATTGAAGGCAAAAGTCTTTCGATTCAAACCCTCAATATCAAGCATAAGATTAAAGAGCTGGATGAGTATTTAGCACTATCTCAACATCAAACAATATTTATCGAAAGCCATCCCGAGTTATGCTTTAAGCATTTGAACAAAGGCATTCTTCTTTCAAAAAAATCTACTTCGGAAGGACTGACAGAACGCCTGGAGGTATTGCAAAAGTGGGATAGCAATCTCAATGCTGCCTATCAAAAAGCCAACCAACAGTTTAAGCGTAAAGATGTAAAACCCGACGATATTGTGGATGCCCTGTGTTTATGTCTTGTTAATAAGCTGGGAGCCCAAGGTAAGCTGAGTTTTATTACCGATGATAACCGGCAGTCGGAAGACGGAGTGTTGCACAGGATTGCATATTATAATGTAGACGGTAAGTTGTAAGGCAGTAGGCAGAAGTAAAAGCTGCTAGCCTTTTCAAAGATTATAGATGCATTAGAATCAATTTAAATGCAACTCCGCTGGGGATAGACTGCCAACTTCAAAAAGGTTCTAGCATTTATTAAAACAAACAGATAAAAGTCGGAAGATGCAAGGTTATAGCAGTTGGCATATTATAATGTAGACGGTAAGTTGTAAGGCAGTAGGCAGTAGTAAAAGCTGCTAGCTATTAGCCTTTAGCTGCTAGCTTTTTCAAAGATTACAGATGCATTAGAATCAATTTAAATGCAACTCCGCTGGAGTTGTATATAATAAACAATTATTGCATTCTATAAATATGTATCCCCGCTGGGGATAGACTGCCAACTTCAAAAAGGTTCTAGCATTTATTAAAACAAACAGATAAAAGTCGGAAGGCGGAGTGGTGTATCGGATGGCATATTATAATGTAGACGGTAAGTTGTAAGGCTGTAGGCAGAAGTAAAAGCTGCTGGCTAGCCTTTAGCTGCTAGCCTTTTCAAAGATTACAGATGCATTAGAATCAATTTAAATGCAACTCCGCTGGGGATAGACTGCCAACTTCAAAAATGTTCTAGCATTTATTAAAATAAACAGATAAAAGTCGGAAGACGGAGTGTTGCACAGGATTGCATATTATAATGTAAACGGTAAGTTGTAAGGCTGTAGGCAGAAGTAAAAGCTGCTAGCTATTAGCCTTTAGCTGCTAGCCTTTTCAAAGATTATAGATGCATTAGAATCAATTTAAATGCAACTCCGCTGGGGATAGACTGCCAACTTCGGAGAAGTTGCATATTTATAGAAACATACAGAAAAGTTAAGCCACAACTCCTGAGGAGTTGAACACATGCAAATAACCCCATTTTATTCCTAAACATCCTCCATACCCTTTACACATTACCTACTAACCTGCCAACTCAACCTGTGCATTATTAATTACTTCGCCCCTCTGCCCTAAAAACTAACAAACAATTATTACATTTACTCTTAAATTCAACCTTATTTAAATCAGTTATTATGAAGAAGATTCTTGCCCTACTGGGGCTTGCCTTGACGTGTGGTGTTATCAGCGCCCAGAATGTTTTCCAAAACATACCCAACCGAAAATCAACCACTCTCAATGGCAAATGGCATTACATTGTTGATATATACGAAACCGGCTACTACGATTACCGCTATCAACCACGCGACTTACAAAAAAATCCGGGTAACGATGCCTACTTTTTAGATGTTACTCCCAACGATCGCTCAGGCTTGCACGAGTACAATTTTGAGACTTCGCCCACAATGTATGTGCCGGGCGACTGGACTTCGCAGGTAGAAAAACTCTTCTATTACGAGGGAACCGTATGGTATCGTAAGAAGTTTGATTACAAAAAAACGCACGACAACAACCGGGTATTCCTGAATTTTGGCGCCGTTAATTATCGTGCCGATGTTTATTTAAATGGTCAAAAACTAGGATTTCACGAGGGAGGTTTCACTCCTTTTTATTTCGAAGTAACCAACTTGTTGAAAGAAAAAGACAATTCAATTGTGGTAAAAGTGGATAACAAACGGAAGAAAGAAGCGGTACCAACTTTAAATACCGACTGGTGGAACTATGGCGGCATTACCCGCGATGTGGATCTGATTGAAACACAATCGACCTATATTGCCGATTATTCGCTTCATCTTAAAAAAGGCAACGCCGGTTTAATCGAAGGATACGTAAGTTTAAATGGCGATACCAAGGCCAATCAACAGCTTACACTTTCTATTCCTGAGCTAAAGATCAATCAAACATTAACATCTGATGATAAAGGTTGGGTATCGTTTAATATCAAAGCAAAAAAGATCAATTATTGGTCGCCCGAGAACCCAAAGCTTTATGCTGTAAAGCTGACATACAACAATCAAACTCTTGATGATAAAATAGGATTCCGCACCATTGAGGTGAAAGGCTCAGATATATTGATTAACAACAAAAGTGTTTTTCTGCGAGGCATTAGTATACATGAAGAAAACCCAATGGATGGTCGCCGGGCTTACAGTAAAGAAGATGCCGAATTATTGTTGGGTTGGGCCAAAGAAATGGGCTGTAACTTTGTTCGATTGGCACATTACCCTCACAACGAACACATGTTGCGTTTGGCCGACGAATTGGGCATAATGGTTTGGGAAGAGAATCCGGTTTACTGGACTATTCCCTTTGATAACCACGACACCTATCTGTTGGCCGAAAAACAATTGAAAGAAGTAATGATGCGCGACAAGAACCGTGCTTCGGTTATTATTTGGTCGATGGCCAATGAAACACCGCGTACCGATGCTCGTCTCGAATTCTTAAAGAATTTGGCTGCCACTGCCCGCAAAATAGATAACACACGCTTGATCAGTGCAGCACTAGAGAAAAATGTAGTTGAAGGCAAAGAAAACACTTTGGGTATCGACGATCCGTTTATGGACTACGTAGACATTATCAGCTTTAACGAGTATGTGGGCTGGTACGATGGCTTGCCCGAAAAATGCGAACGTGTACACTGGGAGATTAACTACAACAAACCAGTGTTTATCTCCGAGTTTGGTGGAGGCGCTTTACAAGGGCTTCATGGCGATAAGCTGGATAGATGGACCGAAGAGTTCCAGGAAGATTTGTACGTCAAAAATATCGAAATGCTGCGTCAGATACCTCAGTTAAGAGGAATGTCGCCATGGATTTTAACCGACTTCCGCTCGCCACGTCGCATGCGTCCGCTTATACAAGATGGATGGAACCGTAAAGGCTTAATATCAGAAAAAGGCACCAAGAAAAAAGCCTATTTTGTATTACAAGATTATTACAAAGAGTTAAAGGAAAAGTGGAGTAAATAACACTTCACTTACATAAAATACAGACACGATTTTGCAGTGAAAATTCAATTAAAAACGCTGCAATTTCGTGTTTTTTGCTTTATGACATAATAAACTGTATTTATGTATGTTATAAAACCTCCTGTGTATCTCAAAAAAGTCTCCTGTGACTTTTTAAAAATACACGTGAGACTTTTTGAAAATACACATGAGACTTTTTCGTTTTCCTCAGGTGTATTTTTTTTGCCTCATTGAGGTAATTACAATGTAGGCAGATTAGCTATATAAATAATCGGGATAATTTAATGATACATCATTGATGATTTTCGATAATGCTGCAGTTACTTTCTGTAATAAAACCCTAAACTAACTATTTACTAGCAGTACAATATAAACACACATTCCCCGGTTAATACTTTTTCAACTTCAGCGAAGTTAAATACCTATAGATAACAAAAATCTCTCGCCCCTAACTCCACTCTAGAACAGATGCATCTCACCTAAACAACCACCCCTTTTAATAAGGTTAATTGCCATATCGTATATATATAATACAGCGGATAAATAAAAAAGCAAAAGATGGATTTGCCCACTGAACAATACAAAAACTACTCGTTTTCTATCAACTTAAACACATATCCTTTGCTAATTCACACCTACCTCCTGCAAAAAAGGATAAGTTTTACTAATTTCGCAGCCTGAAACTTAAGTGAATAAATTACGACCATTCAACGATATTATGGAATACAATTTTAAGGACCTGGAACAAAAGTGGCAGCAATACTGGATCGATAACCAAACATATAAGGTAGAGGTTGACAACAACCGTCCTAAGTATTATGTGTTGGATATGTTCCCGTATCCTTCGGGAGCCGGCTTACACGTTGGTCACCCACTGGGCTACATTGCTTCAGACATTTACAGCCGCTACAAGCGATTAAACGGATTTAACGTATTGCACCCGATGGGTTACGATGCGTACGGATTACCGGCAGAGCAATATGCTATTCAAACCGGACAACACCCGGCTATTACTACCGAAAATAACCTAAACCGTTACCGTCAGCAGCTCGATAAAATTGGATTCTGTTACGATTGGGATCGCGAAGTAAAAACCTGCGACCCGGATTATTATAAGTGGACACAGTGGGCATTTATTCAAATGTTCAACCACTATTACTGCAATCAGGCTAAACAAGCCCGACCTATCAGCGAGTTGGTTGACGTATTTGCCAAAACTGGTACCGAAGGATTAGACTTAGCTTGCAGCGAAGAGTTGGTATTTACTGCCGATGAGTGGAAGGCTAAATCAGACAAAGAACAACAAGAAATATTATTGAACTACCGTTTGGCTTATTTGGCCGATACGATGGTTAACTGGTGTCCTGCATTGGGTACTGTATTGGCCAACGACGAAGTGAAAGAAGGTGTTTCGGTTCGCGGTGGTCACCCGGTTGAGCAAAAAGTAATGCGCCAATGGTCGTTGCGTGTTTCTGCTTATGCCGAGCGCCTGTTAACCGGTTTGGATAATGTGGATTGGAGCGATTCATTGAAAGAAATCCAACGCAACTGGATTGGTCGTTCCGAAGGTGCTGAAATGACTTTCAAAGTAAAAGAATCGGATGTGGAGATGGAAATCTTTACCACTCGTGCCGATACTGTTTACGGAGTAACTTTTATGGTATTGGCTCCTGAGAGTGAGTTGGTCGATCAGTTAACTACTACTGAGCAACGTGCTGCTGTTGATGCTTATATTTTAGAAACTAAAAAACGTACCGAGCGCGAACGTTTAACCGAAGTAAAAAAGGTGAGCGGTGTTTTCTCAGGTTCTTACGCTATCAATCCATTAACCAACGAAGAAATTCCGGTTTGGATCAGCGACTATGTATTGGCCGGTTACGGAACAGGTGCCATTATGGCCGTTCCTGCACACGACTCGCGTGACTTTGCCTTTGCCAAACATTTCGATTTACCAATCCGCCAGGTAGTAATTCCTGAAGGAGCTGAAGCCACCGATCCGGCAACATGGAACGATTCCATCGACTCGAAAGAAGGTACCATGGTTAACTCAGGCATTTTAGATGGCTTGAGCGTTAAAGACGGTATTGCAAAAACCAAAGAATATATTTCAGCAGAAGGCATTGGTAAGGTAAAAGTAAACTACCGCCTTCGCGATGCTATTTTCAGCCGCCAGCGTTACTGGGGTGAGCCGTTCCCTGTGTATTACAAGGACGACATGCCTTATATGTTGGATGAGTCGAAATTACCATTGACATTACCCGAGATTGACAAATATTTGCCAACCGAGCAGGGCGAGCCCCCATTGGGCCGTGCCAAAGACTGGAAGACCGAAGAAGGTTATCCTTTGGAGTTAAATACCATGCCAGGTTTTGCCGGATCATCGGCTTATTACCTTCGTTACATGGATCCGAAGAACGATAAGGCTTTGGTGGGTAAAGAAGCAAACGAATACTGGCAGGATGTTGACCTTTACATTGGAGGAACCGAACATGCTACCGGTCACTTGATTTATTCACGTTTCTGGAACAAGTTCTTATACGATATGGGTGCCGTAATCAAAGACGAGCCATACAAAAAGTTGATCAACCAGGGTATGATTCAGGGTCGTTCTAACTTTGTATATCGCGTTAAAGGAACCAATACTTTTGTATCGTACAACTTACGTAAAGACTATGATGTAACCGAAATTCACGTAGACGTTAACATTGTTCGTAACGATGAGTTGGATATGGAAGCCTTCAAAAAGTGGAGTCCTGATTATGCCAATGCCGAATTTATTTTAGAAGGTGATAAATACATCTGTGGTTATGCTGTTGAAAAAATGTCGAAGTCGATGTACAACGTGGTAAATCCAGATGATATCATTGAAGAATACGGTGCCGACACATTGCGTTTATACGAAATGTTCCTGGGCCCATTGGAGCAAAGCAAGCCATGGGATACAAATGGTATCGACGGTGTTCATAAGTTTTTGAAGAAAACCTGGCGTTTATTCTATAATGGCGATCAGTTAGCTGTTAGCGATGATAAAGCTACTCCTGACGAATTAAAGGTACTACACCGCACCATTAAGAAGATTACCGAAGATGTTGAGCGTTTCTCATTCAATACCTGTGTAAGTGCCTTCATGATTTGTGTAAATGACTTAAACGACCTAAAATGTAACAAACGCGAAATAGTAGAGCCTCTGTTAGCTTTATTAGCACCGTTTGCTCCTCATATTTCAGAAGAATTATGGAGCCAGTTAGGTCATACAACATCGGTGGTCGACACTCAATGGCCTGTATTAATCGAAAGTCATTTGGTTGAATCAACCGTTACTTATCCGGTTTCATTCAATGGTAAAATGCGTTTTAAAATCGATCTTCCGGCCGATATGAATCCAAAAGAAGTGGAAGCAACCGTATTGGCTCATCAATCATCAGCCAAATGGATCGAAGGAAAAACCATTCGCAAAGTAATTGTGGTTCCTAAAAAGATCATCAACATCGTGGTTGGATAATTCAGATATTAGATGATAGAAGTTAGAAATTAGACGCAAAATAAAGACTGATTAGCTAACATTCTACTGACTAAAAACAACTGACTACTGACTAAAAACTTTGTCAGATACAATCAAACTGCTTGATATTTTTATCAGGCAGTTTTTGTAACACTACCCTTCCCATCAACAAAAACACGTATTAATAAATGACAACGAATAAAATAATATCCGAGCTTAAAAGCTACTTTATGCTTACTGTTGGTTTGGCCATTGGTACCCTTGGCTGGACAGGTTTTCTTATCCCAGCTAAAATCGTTGGTGGTGGGCTTACCGGTATTGCCACCATCCTGTATTTTATATTTGGTTGGGATATTGGTTTAACCACCTTAATCATCAACATTGCATTAATATTAATTGCCATGAAGGTACTGGGAGCGTCCTTTGGAATTAAAACCATTTACTGTGTATTGGTCTTCTCAGGTCTATTAAGTATTATGCGACCCTTTTTCGATGCTCCAATCGTATCGGAATTAATGATGAACAGTATCATTGGAGGTATATTGGGCGGTATTGGTGCCGGAATAGTGTTTGTGCACGGTGGAAGCACCGGCGGTGTCGACATCATTGCCATGATCATCAACAAATATAAAAACATTAGCCTGGGACGCCTATTGGCAAGCATGGATGCTATTATTATTTCATCATCGTTCTTTTTGGTTCGTTCATCATCCATCGAAACAGTTGTTTACGGCTTTGTAATGATGGCCGTTATTGCTTATACCGTTGATATGGTTATTTCGGGTAACCGACAAACCGTTCAGTTCTTCATCATTTCGAACAAACCTGATGAGATCCAAAAATCGGTTATTTTTGAAGCCAATCGAGGCCTTACCATCTTACATGGTACTGGAGGTTATTCGGGCGAAGATCGCAAAGTATTAATGGTTGTAGCCCGCAAACGCGATACTCAAATGATGTTTCGGGTAGTTAAACAAATCGATGCTGAAGCTTTTATTACGGTTGGTAATGTGATGGGTGTTTACGGACAAGGTTTTGAGAAAATTAAAATTTAAGCAATAAAATCTTATCTTAGAGCTTCCTTAACCACAACCTGACTTTTGTATAATTGGCTTCAGCCTGATAATTCACCCTAATTATTAATTAAAATGAAGAAGAAGACGTTTTTTCTTATCGCCATAATAGTAGTAATACTTGTGCCCATTACCTTTTTTCTGGTTAACCGGTATGAACATCCCCGTTCGGTAGTTACTGAAGAAACACTCGATTCGATGGATGTGGTAGTTGTTCCCGAACCGGAGCTATTATATGGTATACCATTAGACTCATTCGTTGTTGAAAAAGAAAGAGTCAAACGCAACCAATTTTTGGCCGATATCTTTTTAAAAGCCGGAGTTGATTATCCTACCATCAATTCAATTGTTGAAAAAACAAAACCCGTTTTTGATGTTCGAAAAATAAAAGTGGGAAATAACTATTCGCTTTTCTTAAGTCAGGATACCTTGCGCCAACTGGAGCATTTTGTATATGAAATTGACCACACAAATTACATGGTTGTATCGTTACAAGACTCTATAAGCGTTTACACAGGTGAAAAAGAAACCGTAAGTGTACCCAAAGAAGCATCGGGCGTAATTACCTCCTCCTTATGGAATGCTATGACCGATAACGGTCTGAATCCGCTTCTGGCCATAGAACTATCCGAAATATATGCCTGGACAGTTGATTTCTTTGGCATTGAAAAGGGCGATAATTTCCGGGTATTTTACGATGAGGAGTTTGTTGATAGCTTAAGTATTGGCATTGGCAAGGTACACGGTGCACTATTTCACCATAGAGGAAAAGATTATTATGCTTTTAACTTTGAAGAAGACAGTGTTTGGAATTTCTTCGACGAAAATGGTCAAAGCCTACGAAAAGCATTTTTAAAAGCTCCATTGAAGTTTTCGCGCATTAGCAGCCGCTTTTCAAATAGTCGCTTACACCCGGTGCTTAAGATACGTCGACCACATCACGGAATCGATTATGCAGCACCTGCAGGCACACCGGTACACGCACTGGGCGACGGACGCATATTTGCCAAAGGTTATCAGAAAAGAGGAGGTGGAAATTACCTTAAAATAAAGCACAATAGTGTTTACACCACTGTTTATATGCACTTACAAGGCTTTGCCAAAGGTATTTCGCAAGGCACTTATGTAAAACAAGGGCAACTTATTGGATATGTAGGATCCACAGGATTAGCAACGGGTCCGCATCTCGACTTTAGGGTGTTCAAGAATGGATCTCCAATCGATCCGTTAAAACTCGAAGCACCTTCGGTTGATCCGGTTAAAGAAGAGAATATGCAACAATTTAAAGCCTTTATTAAGCCTATTAAGGATAAGCTTGATAGTATTCCACTCAAACAATATTAGTAGTATATATATAAAGAGAGGTTCAGTAGTGAGCCTCTCTTTTTTTATCTTATCCTTTTAGCTATTCAATAACTCATCAATAGCTATTGGAAAGTATTTATACTCCAATTCGTGCACTTTAGCTGCAACATCATCAGCGGTATCTGTTTCTTCAACGGCACAAGTAACCTGTTTAATTATCTGACCTTCATCGTAATGTTCGTTCACATAATGAATAGTTATACCCGATTCTGTTTCTTTATTATCAACCACTGCCTGGTGCACATGATGACCATACATACCTTTACCTCCAAATTTTGGTAAAAGTGCCGGATGTATATTGATAATTTTATCAGAAAATTGCTGAATATACGCCGACGGAATTAACCATAAGAAGCCTGCAAGCACAATTAAATCTGGATTTAAAGCCCGTAACTCCTCCAATATCACAAGGTTATCCCTAAATTCAATTCGACCAAACACCCTACATGATATACCCAAACTAGCACAACGTTCAATTACATAGGCATTTGCATTATTACAATACACCCCTTTTATGTCGACTGAGGCACTATTCTCAAAATATTTTGCAATGTTTTCTACATTTGATCCCGAACCCGATGCGAAAAGCACTATCTTTTTCATTATCTATATTTTACAAACACATTTCAACTCCAAAACAAGACGTAAAAATAGGAAAATTTTAGGCCTAAATGGCATTTTCTTTACATGAAGTTTGAATTATTATCCACAAATGTATTTCTTTGCAAAGTTGTTTTATAACATTTTATTAGTATTAATTTAAAAAACTTAAAGCTATGTCAGACATTGCATCAAGAGTAAAAGCAATTATCGTAGACAAGTTGGGAGTTGACGAAACTGAAGTTGCACCAGAAGCTAGTTTCACCAATGATTTGGGTGCTGACTCTCTTGACACTGTAGAATTGATTATGGAATTTGAAAAAGAATTCAACATTGCAATTCCAGACGATCAAGCTGAGAATATCGGAACTGTAGGTGACGCGATTACTTACATTGAAGAGAACGCTAAGTAAGAACGAGTAGGATACTTTAAGAGTAGTTATGGAGTTAAAAAGAGTTGTTGTTACGGGACTAGGAGCCATTACACCTATCGGCAACACAGTAGAAGAATACTGGAACAGCTTGATAAATGGAGTAAGTGGCTGCGCACCGATTACTCATTTTGACGCCTCCAAGTTCAAAACTCAGTTCGCTTGCGAAGTTAAAGGCTACAACGCCAACGATTTTTTTGATCGTAAAGAGGCAAGGAAACTTGATCTTTATGCCCAGTACGCTATGGTTGCTGCCAGCCAGGCTGTTACAGACTCAGGAGTTGATCCTGAAAAAGTAGACGTCGATAGAGTTGGTGTAATCTGGGGGGCCGGTATTGGCGGTTTGCTTACTTTCTTGCAAGAAGTTACAGGATTTGCTCAAGGGGACGGAACACCTCGTTTCAGTCCATTCTTCATTCCGAAAATGATTGCTGATATTGCTCCCGGTCATATTTCTATGAAATATGGTTTCCGCGGACCTAATTTCGGCACCGTTTCGGCGTGTGCATCTTCTACTAACGCCATTGGCGAAGCGTATAACCTTATTCGCTTAGGTAAAGCTGATATGTTTGTTACAGGAGGTTCAGAGGCTGCAATTAATCAGGCCGGTGTGGGCGGATTTAATTCAATGCAGGCTTTGTCAACTCGTAATGACGATCCAACGACAGCGTCTCGACCTTTTGATAAAGGTCGCGATGGTTTTGTGATGGGTGAAGGAGGTGCTTCTTTAATTATTGAAGAATACGAGCACGCCATCAAGCGGGGAGCCAAAATCTACTGTGAAATAGTAGGTACAGGCATGACTGCAGATGCTTATCACTTAACAGCACCTCATCCTGAGGGATTAGGCGCTAAGAAAGTTATGGAAAATGCGTTATCGGATAACGGCATTGACCCGAAAGAAATTGGTTATATCAATGTACATGGTACAGCCACTCCTCGAGGTGATATTGCCGAAACGAAAGCCATCAAAGAGGTTTTTGGTGATCATGCTTACGACTTGAACATTAGTTCTACTAAGTCAATGACTGGTCACTTATTAGGAGCAGCTGGAGCTGTTGAATCAATAGCTTGTATTTTAGCTATCAACAATGGCATCATCCCTCCTACCATCAACCACTTTGAAGACGATCCTGAAATTGATAGCAAACTAAATTTCACATTTGGCAAAGCACAAAAACGTGAAATTAAGGCTGCATTATCAAACACTTTTGGATTCGGTGGTCATAACGCATCCGTGGTATTTAAAGCTTTGTAAAAAAGTTGTTTTGATTAAACCACTTTTGCACATTATAAAACTTCTTCCTTTTCGAGGGAAGAAGTTTTATGGTTTTATCCGAACAACAACCGGACTAAAACCATCGGACATTACTATTTATGAGCAGGCGATGATTCATAAATCAGCCATGCTTAGAAATGATCAGACGAAAAGATATATGAACAACGAGCGACTCGAATATCTGGGAGATGCTATTCTGGGTTCGATTGTTGCCGAAGTTTTGTATCAGTTTTTCCCGCACAAAAACGAAGGTTTTCTTACGAAAACTCGCTCTCGCATTGTTAATCGCTCGTTACTAAATTCCATAGCCTTGGAAATGGATTTACACAAGTGGGTGAAAACACAATCGTTGCTCGATGTTTCGCAAACCAGTATTTTGGGCGATGCTCTGGAGGCTTTGATTGGTGCTGTGTATCTCGACAAAGGTTACACAAAATGCAAACAGTTTGTTGAAGACAAATTATTAAATCAATATATCGATTTGCAGAAGATTGCCCGCGAAGACAACAACTTTAAGTCATTGTTAATTGAATGGGGACAAAAGAATAAAAAGAGCGTTAATTTTATTACAGAAGAGACTCACTCCTATACCGATTCAGAAACTCCTACTAAATTCAAATCTAAAGCATTAATTGATGAAGAATTATTAGGCGAAGGTGAAGGACATTCGAAAAAGGAAGCACAACAAAATGCCGCACACGAAGCTTTGGACAGAATTGAACAGGAATAATATACTAGATCATAGTGTTGCTCTTTCTTGCAAATATTATTTTCAGAATAAATTCGAAATAACCTATTTTACTTATTAGTAATTGTTAGTATATTCAACAATTGATTTTTTCGACTAAATTTCAAACCCACTCAATACCAACACACATTTAATCAGTAAATTAATTGGCTGTTAATTAATGTTAAACACAGGATTTTGTAAATTCAGCCTGTTATTTTTGTTTTATGAGTAAGAAATTAATACTGATACTGACCATTGCTATGGCCATTTCCTTAATTGGATTAACCTACATTCAAGCTTTGTGGATAATGAATGCCACTAAACTTAAGGAAGAGCATTTCGATCAACTTGTTCGTCAGGCAATGGATGAAATCATTGAGCGACTGGAGAGAGATGAACTATCGCGATATTCAAGAACAACAATCGCTCCAAAGTCTCAAAGTAAAGTTCCTCAAAACCTGAAGCCCGACACCAAATATTTCAGTAACGAAAACCGCGATCTGTTCTCCAACGAACAAGAATTTCGCATTTCGCTGGATCTTGACTTTTCAAAAGGACGATGGGATGTTTCGACTTATGAGCAAGACTCGTTGACCACATATGTACAAGGTCATACTTCTAAAGGAGTCTTTGGGCGCACCGATCGTTTAACAAGTACTATGATGGTTATTCAAAATGAACTACGTAATCAGTACAACAAACAAAACGATGCCTTACTAAGAACCTTACTAGAAGATGTACCTATTGAAAAAAGAATTGACAACATGCGCCTTCAACAGTACATGTTTCAATTATTCGAAGACAAAGGTATCCCATTTAGCTTCGAGTATGCTATTATTAATTCGAAAGGAGAAACAGTATTTCGAACCGAAAATTACAGCGATAATCCGGAAGAGCACAAAATGTATCAAAAGATGCTATTCCCTAACGACATACACACAAAGGCTAATTACATTAAGGTGCATTTTATCCAAATGCCTAATCCTATCTACGAATCGTTAGGATTGGTCATTCCTTCTGCTACCTTTACTCTAATAATGATATTTATGTCAGTCGTAACTATAATGATTATAGTACGCCAGAAAAGAGTAGATCAGATAAAGAATGACTTTATCAACAATATGACTCATGAGTTTAAAACGCCTATATCAACTATCTCATTGGCTTCTCAAATGCTAAAAGATGGAAGTGTGATCAAAACCCCAAAAACATTACAACACATTTCGAGTGTAATACAAGATGAAAGTAAACGCTTAAGCTTCCAGGTTGAAAAAGTGCTTCAAATGGCCATATTTGATAAAGGAAAGAAAGGATTAAAACTCAAAAACATTGATGTAAATGACCTCATCCATAATGTTACCAATAACTTTAGAATTAAGGTTGAAAACGCAAATGGTAAAATTATTGAACGATTAGAAGCTAAAAACAGCATTATTAGTGTTGATGATGTGCATTTTACAAATGTTATTTATAACTTGCTCGACAACGCTGTAAAATACAAAATGGGATCTCCTGTTTTATACGTTAAAACTTGGAATAAAAACAACGGAATTGTAATTTCGATTAAAGATAATGGGATGGGGATATCAAAGGATAACCTCAAAAGAATATTTGAGAAGTTTTACCGCGTTCCGACAGGTAATGTTCACGATGTTAAAGGCTTTGGATTAGGCTTAGCATATGTTAAAAAGATAGTTGACGATCATGGTGGTCAAATATCTGTTGAGAGTGAATTAAAAGTTGGTACAAAATTTGACATATTCCTACCTCTAAAAAACACTAAAGAATGGAAAAAGAATATAAAATCCTCTTAACTGAGGATGACGAGAACTTAGGTATGCTCCTGAGAGAGTATTTAGTAGCAAAAGGCTTTGAAACAGATTTATTGCCTGATGGAGAAGAAGGCTATAAGGCTTTCATGTCGAAAAAATACGACATTTGTATACTCGACGTTATGATGCCTAAAAAAGACGGGTTTTCATTGGCTAAAGATATTCGCATGGTAAATGCCGATATTCCTATTATATTCCTTACTGCAAAATCACTCAAAGAAGACATCTTCCAGGGATTTAAAATTGGGGCCGATGATTATCTAACCAAGCCTTTTAGTATGGAAGAATTGTTATTCCGCATCGAAGCAATACTTAGACGTACCAAAGGTGGTAATGTAGCTCAGGAATTTTATCAATTAGGTAAATTCAAGTTCGATACACAAAAGCAACAACTAATCGACGAAGAAAACATCATTAAACTAACAACCAAAGAATCTGAGTTACTTAAATTACTTTGTACAAATGCCAACAAAGTATTGGAACGCAACTTTGCTTTGAAAACCATTTGGGTTGATGATAATTACTTTAATGCAAGAAGTATGGATGTATACATCACCAAATTACGTAAACATCTAAAAGACGAACCTAGCGTTGAAATTATCAACGTTCATGGTAAAGGATACAAATTAGTAATGTAATTACATATATCATTATACATGCCGCTTCTCTACAGAAGCGGCATTTTTGTTTTATATAGCTTATTAATTGTATTTTCGCAAAAAGTAAATACATGAATACTTTCAGAACAATTGTTAATGTAAAAGCACAGGAGAATAAAATGAACTACGATGCACATCTTCTGTTCATGGGTAGTTGTTTTGCAGGTAATATCGGTAAGTATTTTGAAGAAACTGGTTTTAATGCTTTAGTTAATCCGTTTGGTGTACTATACAATCCTTTTTCTATTGCTAAATCTATTGATCGTTTAATTGATGCTAATAACTATCAAAAATCCGATTTAGTTTTTCATAACCAAGTTTGGCAGACTTTTGATCACCACAGTTCCTTCAATCACATAAGTCAGCAAGAATGTCTTTCAAATATCAATCAGTCATTAAAAAGAGGCTCAGATTTTATTACGAATGCCAATTATCTATTTATCACCTTTGGAACTGCCTGGATTTACCAACTAAAAGACACAAACAAAGTTGTTTCAAACTGCCATAAATTCCCATCATCACTTTTTACTCGACAGTTAATAACTCAGCAACAAATTATTGAAAGATACACCTCTCTTTTTGATAACCTTTACAGATTAAATCCTAGCCTTAAAATAATTTTAACCGTGAGTCCGGTTCGTCATTGGAAAGACGGTGCACATGGAAATCAAATTAGCAAAGCCCACCTGATACTGGCCATTGATCAATTATGTAATCAATTCAAAAACATAACTTACTTTCCCGCATACGAAATATTACTGGATGATTTACGCGATTATCGCTTTTTCGATAGTGATATGCTACACCCATCAGATGAAGCAATCCAATACATTCGTTCAAAGTTCATCGAAACCTTTCTGAATTCATCGGCAATAGAATTCGCCAATCAGATGAAAAAAATTACAGATGCTCTACATCATCGCCCATTTAATGAGCAATCTGAACAATACCATAAATTTCTTCAAAAAAACATACATAAAATTGAACAAATTGAACAAAAGTTCAATAATGTATCTTTATCCTCATTCAAAAGTGCGTTTATAAGCCTATTGTCTAAACATATCAAATAGCATAAAAAATTTTAATTTTTTTTTGTTGCCTTATTGACGAACTTATTTTTTTTTGCAAAATTGCATGTAGCAGAACACACCAAATGAACTGCTAAGAATGTACCCTTAAATTCTACCTATTTCCAACATCGTCCTCTTTTTTTTAAGGAGATAGGTTTAACATGTAATTTCTAAGAATATGAGCATAGAACATTTGGACAAAAACCAATTGGTCAACTTAGAATATTCTCTTTTTAAAGAAATTCTTCGAACCAACAGAGCAGGAGCCTATTCAAGCAGTTCAATAGTTGGCTGCAACACACGCAAATATCATGGTTTGCTTGTAGCACCTATTGAGCAGCTCAATAACGAAAGGTATGTCCTTTTGTCTTCTCTAGATGTAAGCATAATTCAAAAAAATAAAATCTTTAATCTTGGTATGCACAAATACCAGGGTAGTCATTACGAACCTAAAGGACACAAATATATATCTGACTTCACAACTTATCCCACACCTAAAACTACGTATCGGATTGGTGATGTCATAATTTCGCAAGAGATCCTTTTATCAGAAAAAGAATCTCAGGTTTTACTGCGATATACTATAGATGAATCTAACGCCCCTGTGTCATTACGACTTACTCCTTTTCTTGCTTTTAGGAACATACATAGCCTTATGCATCAAAACATGAATGCCAATACTAAATTCTCACCAGTTGAAAATGGTATTAGTATATGCTTATATGATGGTTTTCCTACTTTATATATGCAACTACATAAAAACAATGAATACATTCCCAATCCTGATTGGTATAGAAATATTGAATATATAAAAGAACAAAACAGAGGTTATCACTACTCCGAAGATTTATATGTACCAGGATTTTTTGAAGTTGATATTAAAAAAGGAGAAAGTATAATATTTTCTGCGGGTACGGTCGAAGCCAATCCAAATTCACTTAAGTCTAAATTTACCCGTGAACTTAAAAAACGTGTTCCCAGAATCAGTCTAAAAAACAACTTATTAAATGCTGCTCAGCAATTTATTATACAAAACAAGAAAGAGACAAAGTTAATTGCCGGATATCATTGGTATGAAGCAAGGCTACGTGACACATTGGTTGCGCTGCCGGGATTAACCCTATTTCAAAAAGACAGAACAGACTTTGCTCTCATTCTAAAGTCAGCTATCAATCAAATAAAATCGGAATACCTATCAGGAGATGAGTTTATTGTAAAAGACATTGATGTACCACTATGGCTATTTTGGACCTTTGAAATGTGTGTAGATTATTGTTATGTTGATAATGGATGGGAACAATTTAACAAGACCATTATAGCCATTCTAGAACGTTATAAAAATACCAATAACAACAGCTTTAAAATAATTGATGGCTTAATTTATGCCAAGGTAGAAGATCAACCTTTAACTTGGATGGATGCCATGGTTGATAATAAACCTGTTACCCCTCGTTATGGCATGCCGGTTGAAGTAAATGCGCTTTGGTACAACGCTATTATGTTTGCCGTTGAATTAGCCAAACAAAGTGGTGCAAAAGAATTCGTTGCTGAGTGGGAACCATTTGCTCAGCAAGTTAAAGAATCATTCATTAAATATTTTTGGTTAGAAGAACAAGGATATCTAGCTGATTGTTATGACAATGGAGAACAAGACAAATCTATAAGACCTAATCAACTATTAGCTGCAGCACTTCCTTTTTCTCCTTTAAACTCAGATCAGAGAAAATCAGTAATTGATATTATAAAAAAGGAACTAGTTACACAAAAAGGAATAAGAAGCTTATCACCACAAGACCCAAAATACAAGGGCATTATGGAAGGAACTGTAGCTCAGCGAGATTTAGCACTTCATCAGGGAACAGCATTTCCCTGGTTAATTTCATTTTTTGCTGATGCATATTTATCACTACACAAGCAAGGCGGTATTAACTACATCAAACGCCTTCTTGAAGACTATGAGAAAGAACTTGGAGAACACTGTTTGGGAACGATAGCAGAATCGTATAATGGCAACCCTCCGCACACCGCCAAAGGGGCAGTATCGATGGCATGGAATGTTGCCGGAATATTAAAAGTTATTAAATCTATTGAACCATACTCACTTTAATTAAACTAAGCCTATGAGAGTACTAATGTTTGGATGGGAATTTCCGCCCCACATCTCCGGGGGACTAGGTACGGCATGTTATGGCCTTACCCAAGGCATTGCCCATATTCCTGATCTGGATGTAACATTTGTCGTTCCTAAAGCATTTGGAGATGAAGATCAATCCAATATGCAACTGGTTGGTGCTAATAATACTCCAATCAAACATCGTAAGTTAAATGTCAGTAAATTCTCCAAAACACTTGATTACATAGAGGTAAACTCTAAATTAGTTCCCTATGTTGATCCCGAAGATTATTGGAAACTGAAGACTTTTGAAGTCAGCAATAGCCATAAATATGTACAAATGAATGAAGCTGGTTATGTTGATTTTACAGGAACCTATGGTCCTAATCTTCTAAAAGAAATTGCCGATTATGCCATTGTTGCCAATTTAATTGCCCAAGACCATGATTTTGATCTGATACATGCGCACGACTGGCTTACTTACCCAGCAGGTATTGCAGCAAAAGAAGCAACCGGAAAACCGTTAATTGTACATGTACATGCAACCGATTTCGACCGGAGTGGTGGAAGTGTAAACCCTACGGTATATGAAATTGAACGGCGAGGAATGGAAGCTGCAGATAAGATTATTACGGTTAGTAATTTGACCAGAAATATTGTAATTGAAAAATATGGCATCCCCGAAGAAAAAGTAGTAACTGTTTATAATGCAGTTGAACCAAACCTTAAGGAATCCAATGTACCATTCAAGAAAAAGAATGGAGAAAAGATTGTAACATTTTTAGGTAGGATCACAATGCAAAAAGGCCCCGAGTATTTTATCGAGGTTGCTAATGCCGTCCTAAAAAGAGTTAATAACGTTCGGTTTGTTATGGCTGGAAGTGGAGATATGATGGAGAAAATGATCCGAAGAGCTGCGAGTTTAAATATTACTGATAAATTTCATTTTACAGGATTTCTTAAAGGCGATGACGTCTTTCATATGCTTCGGATGAGTGATCTTTATGTTATGCCATCGGTTTCAGAACCTTTTGGTATCTCACCTTTAGAAGCGATGCAAAGCTCTGTTCCCGTATTAATTTCAAATCAGTCGGGAGTAGCCGAAATTCTAACCTATGCCATAAAAACCAACTTTTGGGATATTGAGGCTATGGCTGATGCTATTCATGGAATAGTCAGCTATCCTGCCCTATCTAAAACATTTATTAAACACGGGAAAGAAGAAGTTGACTCATTAAAATGGGAAAATTCAGCGAAGAAAGTTAAGACAGTTTACGAGAGTGTATTACCATAAAGAAACCAGTTAACTATGAGAAATATTTGCTTTTACTTTCAGGTTCACCAGCCATTTAGATTTAGAAGATATCGCTTTTTTGATATCGGACAAGACCATTACTATTATGACGATTATACCAACGAATCAGTTTTAGATAAGGTCAAAACCAAATGCTATTTACCAACCAACCGACTTCTATTAAAACTCTTAGAGAAACACAAAGGCAAATTCAAAATTGCTTTCTCAATTTCAGGAGTTGCCTTAGATCAGTTTAAATTATACGCTCCTGAAGTAATCGACAGTTTTAAAAAACTAGTCGATACAGGTCATGTCGAAATTTTGTCTGAAACATATTCTCATTCACTAGTTTCGCTTAAAAACGAAAAAGAGTTTAAACGTCAGGTAAAACAGCACTCGCAAATTATTAAGGAAACATTCGGTGTAAAACCCAAAGTATTTCGTAATACCGAACTAATCTATTCCGATGAAATAGGTAGCATGGTTCAATCCATGGGTTATGAAGGAATGCTTACGGAAGGCGCCAAACATATACTAGGTTGGAAAAGTCCTGATTTCTTATATTGCAATGCAATTAAACCCAAGTTAAAGGTACTTCTTAAAAACTTTGTTTTAAGTGATGATATTGCTTTCCGCTTTGGCAATAAAGGTTGGTGCGAATGGCCATTAACAACTAAAAAATATGTTAACTGGATAAACAAGCTCGATCCCAAAGAAGAAATAATTAATCTATTTATGGATTACGAAACCTTTGGAGAGCACCAATGGAAAGAAACAGGCATCTTTGAATTTCTCGAGGGGCTTCCAAAAGAAATTATAAAAAGTAAGTCATTACAGTTTGTAACACCATCAGAAGCCATTGAAAAGCTACAACCCGTATCTGCGGTTCATGTTCCACAACCCATTAGTTGGGCTGATGAAGAACGTGACTTAACAGCATGGTTGGGCAACGAAATGCAACAAGAGGCGTTTGAGAAGTTATACTCTCTTCTTCCTAAAATTAATCAATGCGAAGATGTGAAACTACTAAAAGATTGGCAATACCTTCAGGTGAGCGATCATTTTTATTACATGAGTACGAAATTCTTTTCAGATGGCGAAGTTCATGCATACTTTAATCCATACGAAACTCCCTACGAAGCATTTATCAATTACATGAATGTATTAAGTGATTTCACTTTACGACTCAATGCTGAAGTACCCGAGTCTGGATATGAACAAGAACTTGCACGCTTAACAGGAATCATTGAAAAGAAAGATAAAAAAATTAAAAAATTAGAGACCCAATTAAAAACTTCAACACATCCAGTTTAAAACCACACCATAAAATATAGTAATTCAACCAATTGACTATTTACCTTAAACTATTTAAATCATGAGTATTAAAAAACAGTATCTAAAAAGTCGTCCTGAATGCAAAGTAACATTTAAACTTGGCAAACTCGACAATGCTGAATCAGTAAGTATTGTTGGAAGTTTCAACGATTGGAATCCAGAAGACATGAGCATGGAAAAACTTAAAAATGGATCATTTACACAAACTTGCTATCTGGAAACTGGTAAAGACATTGAATTCCGATATTTAATCAACAACAGTATGTGGATTACAGAAGAAGAAGCTGATGACTTTGTTGAAACCGGAATGGGCGACAACCAACTTAATGCAGTTATCAAACTGTAGCATTTAAACCTTGACCCTTGGTCTGAAAACAAAACACAGAGGTATGATTAGTAGCTTTTTAAAACCCGACTACATTTTTGAAACAAGTTGGGAAGTATGTAATAAAATGGGTGGGATACATACCGTATTGGCCACCAAAGCACAAACTCTGGTACAGGAATTTCAAGATAAAGTAATTTATATTGGCCCTGATGTTTGGAGAGGCACTCCCACTAATCCAGAGTTTTTAGAGGATAATAGCCTTTTCCCGGATTGGAAAGAAGAGCTACAACAGGAAGGAGTTTCAGTTAGAGTAGGAAGATGGAATATTGTTGGAAGACCAATAGTGGTATTAGTCGACTTTACTTCCTTTATGCAAATGAAGGATGATATCCTTGCCAAATATTGGGAATGGTTCTCAGTCGATAGTATCAGTGGACAATGGGATTACATCGAATCTGTATTATTTGGATATGCTTCAGGAAAAGTTATCGAAAGCTTTTATCGTTATTTCCTGAATATGAATGATAAAGTTATTGCCCATTATCACGAATGGATGACCGGATCCGGGGCCTTGTACCTAAATAAGGCCCTGCCTCAGGTTGGTACACTTTTTACCACTCATGCAACAGTTGTTGGACGATCGCTTGCTGGTAACGGCTACGCATTTTACGATAGCTTGAACGAATATGATGGCGACATTAAAGCTCAAGAATTACACATTGTTGCGAAACACTCAATGGAGAAAAAAACAGCTCTTAATGTTGATTGTTTCACAACCGTTTCAGATATAACAGCTAAAGAATGTAAACAGTTTCTAACCCGCGATGCAGATGTTGTAACTCCGAATGGTTTTGAAGAAGATTTTGTTCCTCATGGCGATGATTTTGATAACAAAAAATCGATTGCCCGAAATAAACTCAAGGAAGTTGCTGAAGCCTTATTGGGATATGAATTATCGTCCGACGCAATGTTTATTGCCAATAGTGGACGATACGAGTTTAAAAACAAGGGGATCGATGTATTCATGGATGCTCTTCAAAAATTAAATCAACCCGATGCCCTCAAAAAAGAAGTTGTAGCATTTGTTCTTATTCCGGCCAATACATTTGGTCCACGAAAAGATTTAATTGAAAAACTGAACAGCAAAGATGCAAATCACATCCTTGACAATCCTTTTTTAACCCACGGATTAAATGATTTAGGATACGATCCAATAATCAATAAAATACAAGATACACATCTCAACAATGAACAAAGTGATAAAGTAAAGCTAATATTTGTACCTTCTTATCTAAAAGGGGATGATGGTATCTTTAACATGCCATATTATGATCTTTTAATAGGAATGGATCTTACCGTATTCCCATCATACTACGAACCATGGGGGTATACTCCAGTTGAAAGTTTGGCTTTTCATATACCTACCATCACCACCGATTTAGCTGGTTTTGGTCTTTGGGCAACAAAACTATCTTCAGGCATCAGAGACGGAGTTGCTGTTTTACATAGAGATGATTCCAATCATAATGAAATTGTCACCGCAGTTGCAGATGTTATTAATCAATACTCACAACTGAGTGAGAAAGAAATTGAAATAAGCAGAAACAAAGCTTGCGAGATAGCCAATTCGGTTGCATGGGATTCATTAATCAAACATTATTACAATGCTTTTGACATTGCGTTAAAAGCTGTTGAAAACAGAAAAGGTTCAATCAGTCCTCTGCAAAAAGATGCACGAATAAGAACCCGACCTCAACCATCAGCCCAACCTAAATGGAAAAAAATTATTGTCAAATCAAAGCTTCCTGCACCACTTGAGCCTTTGCAAGAGTTAAGTCATAACTTATGGTGGTCATGGAACTATCAGGCAACAGAGTTATACGAAGAAATAGACGGAGATTTATGGGTTGAAGTTAAGAAAAATCCAATGCTACTTCTCGAGAAAGTTTCTTATGATCGACTCAGTGCTTTGGCAAAAGACGAGCAATACCTAAAAAAGGTAAATAAGGTGTATACCATGTTTAAAAATTATATGGAACGCCCTTATTGTGATAGTCCCTCTATCTCCTATTTTAGCATGGAGTATGGCATTAACGATATTCTTAAAATATACTCTGGTGGACTTGGTGTTTTAGCAGGCGACTACCTGAAAGAGGCCAGTGATTGTGCAGTAAATATGGTTGCTGTTGGTTTGCTTTATCGTTACGGTTATTTTAAACAATCACTCTCTCTAAACGGAGAACAAATGGCTGTATACGATGCACAGGAATTTTCCAACCTCCCTCTTGATGAAGTGCGCCGAGAAGATGGTTCGCTTGTTGAAATCATGATTAATCTTCCTGGTAGAACAGCTTACGCTAAAGTATGGAAAGCCATGGTTGGACGTATTCCTTTATACTTATTAGATACCGATCTTCCTAAAAACAATCAACAAGACAAAGATATTACCCATAGTTTATATGGTGGAGATTGGGAAAATCGACTCAAACAAGAAGTTCTGTTAGGTATGGGAGGAATGCGTATGCTTACCGAACTTGGCATCAATAGTGCATTATATCATTGTAACGAAGGCCATGCCGCATTAATTAATATCCAACGTCTAACAGATCTGATCGAAGATAAATTTACATATAACGAAGCCCTTGAATTAGTCAGAGCCTCATCCCTATTTACAACGCATACTCCAGTACCTGCAGGTCACGATAAATTTGACGAAGATTTACTTCGTGTATATATGCGTCACATTCCTGAGAAACTAAATATTTCATGGGATGAATTTGTTGATTTAGGTCGAGAAAATCCAGGAGATAAGAATGAAAAGTTCAGTATGAGTAACCTGGCGGCCAAAACATCTCAGGAGATGAATGGAGTAAGCTGGTTACATGGCGAAGTTTCAAAAGATATGTTCCAGAATTTGTGGAAAGGCTTTTATCCGCAAGAACTACATATTGGATATGTGACCAATGGCGTACATTATGGTACTTGGACTGCTAAGGATATGCGTGTTTTTTACGAAAGCCAATTCGACGATGATTTTATGAGTGATTTAGCTAATAAAGATTATTGGGAACATATCCAGAGTATTGCTGACAATAAAATATGGGAAATACGCAAAGACTTAAAGAAAAAGCTGATCGATTATATTAAAGATCGTACTTACGAAAACTTATCCACCACTCATTCCGATCCATCGACTATTTACGAGGTAATGGAGAAATTGAATGAGAATACCCTTACTATTGGTTTTGCACGACGATTTGCCACTTATAAAAGAGCTCACCTCTTATTTACCGATACCGAGAGGTTAGCTAAAATCGTAAATAACCCTGATCGTCCGGTTCAATTTATATTCTCTGGTAAAGCTCACCCTGCCGATGGCGGAGGACAGTCGCTGATTAAACACATTGTTGAAATATCACGTCGCCCTGAGTTTATTGGAAAAATTGTTTTCTTGGAGAACTATGACATGGACATGGCTAAACGATTGGTTAGTGGTGTTGATGTTTGGTTAAACACGCCTACTCGTCCATTGGAAGCATCAGGTACATCAGGTCAAAAAGCTGAAATGAATGGCGTTCTTAACTTTAGTGTTCTTGATGGATGGTGGTACGAAGGTTATCGCGAAAATGCCGGTTGGGCTCTGACTGATAAGCGAACTTACGACAACCAGCAATATCAGGATGAACTGGATGCAGCTATTATTTACAGTATTTTAGAAAATGAACTAATTCCAGCATACTACGACCAAAATGACAATGGTATTTCTGCTAAATGGATGCAATATGTTAAAAATTCAATATCTACCATTGCTCCTGATTACACCACCAAACGTATGATGGATGATTATAGAAACCGATTCTATAATCCAATGGGAGAGCGTTTAAAAACACTCAAAGAAGGTGACTTTAAAATAACACGCGATTTGGCGATTTGGAAACGTAAGGTTCTTCAAAACTGGAACGACATAGAAGTACTGGAAGTTGAAGTTCCCGATATAGGGCAAAAAGAATTAGGAATAGGTGAAGTATATGATATACATGTTGCCATCGATCTTAAGCAACTAATTGGAACAGATATCGGCCTAGAGATGGTTGTTCTTGTTGGGAATGATGATGAAACACCAAAATCAGTTCATACTCATCCGTTTAAAGTAACGAAAGAAGATGGAACCAAAGTTCACTATCAACTACAACATACATTAAACTTCCCTGGAGTGTTTAAATTTGGAATACGAATGTTCCCATATCATGATAATTTGCCTCACAGGCAAGATTTCAGTATTATGAGGTGGTTATAGATACAATAAAAGAAGGAGCTTTGGCTCCTTCTTTTATTTTTAATTCGAAGTAATACTATTATTACTCATTAAAGGTTATATGGAAAGCACAAACTAGTTTATCAATATTTTTAATTACTCAATGTAATAATCTTTTTCTAATTATAATAAAACAAAAAACATTACAATCTATATACCAGCACATTAACCATCATTCAATCTAAACAAAAAGATTACACCTTCCTATTTTTCAAATTCTTCGTTTCCTTGTTTTTACTATTTTTGCTTAAGGAAAGACAAAAAATTAACTGACAAATCGAACAACCTTATGCTCTATTCTACCTGTAGTTTAGAAAATATTGCTGTATGCATATTTAACTCATATTCCTTTTCTCTTGCATAGTTTTATTTGATCAGTTCAACGAATGTTTGACTTTAAAGCAACTTGATATTAACAAACAAAAACTAGATTTATGGAGAAAAAAATATGGTTGGGGTTCATATACCTTTTTGCATTATTTAATTCGATAGATGCACAACAAACCTTAAATAATGAGATTGTAGTTTATCAATGTGAAAAAGAAATTTCCGGAACAGAAGCTTTCAGTTTTGTTTTTAAGAAAGGAGATATCATTATAGTTAAACTAAATGTAGAAAAGGATAAGAAATTAAACCACATTATATTAAAACAACATAATGGAAACATTTTGTGGAGTACAGATAGATCATCATCTCTTATAAAAGAATATAAAACAACTAATCAAGGCATTTATACTGTAGAGTTAAATGAAACCGGAATGGGGCATAAAATTGTTCATCTCGAGATACTAAGAAAACCGGTAAACAACAGTCCTTTCAATACGGCATACATGCAAAAAAATGTAATAACAGCCAAAGAGTTTCAATTTAATGTTGATAGTGTTATTGGATTTAACAAACCTGTAATAACCGAAAAAGAATTAAAGGTGTTTGACAAATACGTTTACAGCGAATTTGTTTTCAATAAAAAAAACGGACAAATATTAGGAAACCTAGATGGTAAATGCACTGCTTTAACTGAGTTTAAAATGGATGCCAACAAGCTACCTGATAATGCACGTATTAAGAGCTTTAACTATTCATTAGAATCGAAATTAGGGGGAGCTAAACACTGGCAAATTGTAGAAGTGGGATCATCAATTGCAGCTGGTGTATCAAGTCTATTCCTTAGTCCTGCCGCAGGTTTTGCTATTACAGGAGGTATGGTATTTATTGCTCCTTGTGAAGATTACAACACCACTATGTGTTTTGTTTCCAACCGAAAAGATGACCAATGGGTAGCACGTGAAATCTATTTTAGTGGATCGGCCGAAAGAATATATAACAAAGTAACCAACAATAAGAAATATAACGAAAGTAATATGGATTACAATCAAAAAGGACAGATCGCTAATTTGATGGTATCCTCGGCATTACCTCCATCATATCCATATTTCGTTATGGCCAATTCATATACAAACCAAGCCCGTAATTGGTGGTTTAAATCAAGTGCCATATATTATTTGCCAAAATATAAATTGGTAAAAGCAGCTGAACGATTCAATCAGTTAAATACTATATCTGTATCTAAAAACATCACCCTATATAGCAATAATACTATTTACGTTCCTGCTTTTAAGTAATAAGCCACAAACTAATAATCATGTTCAAAAGTGACGGGAGTAGCATCTTTTAAAAAAGATGTTTTATCAGTTATGCTTCACATGTCATTTGAATGAAAGATAATCATATGAAAAAAATAAATCTAATCTTGACCTTCTTATGTGTACTTCACATATTAGTTGGTCAAACACCTGTGCAAATTATTAAAGGCAAATACCAATCGACCAAAAACAAAAAAGAATTAACAACCATTACTGTTTCACAGGGTGATATACTCGAATTCAGAATTAAATCTATGCATAAGCGTCGTGGAGTTGGACTCATTGTTGTTCAACACCCGGGTAACCTAACCGTATTAGAAATAGAAGAAACACTTAGTACAACTAAAAAAGTATATGCCCCGGCTGATGCTATTTACCAAGTGTATTACGGAGGCAATAACGCCGAATGTGAGATTGAAATTATTAACCACACACAAAATCCCAAAGGTCCAGGCCGAGGCGAACCTGTTTATGTTCGAATGGCTGACACTTTACATGTAAGTAACTACGTACCAGTTGCTATTGGTAAAAACATAACATTGAGCCCTACTGTTCAAAAGGAAGTTCTTTTATGTACTAAAAATTCAGAGACTTTAGTAACCAAAAACTTCACAACAGGGAAAGATGTTCTTGAATTTAATTTACCGATTAATCGCAAAGATGACTATTTAGAGCAAAAACTTCTATCGTACACAATCAATTTAACTACAGATGCACCTCAAGCATTTAAAGCAACTATGGAAGTTGCGAAAGCAGGTATCGAAGAATTTACACCAAGCTACAGTGATATAGCAGGGGGTACATTAAAAAAGCTTAAGAAAACAAAAAATGCAGGAGCAGAAAAATTAGTACGTAATGCTGTTGAAGAAAGCTCAAAAATGGAAACAGTAGCTGGCTTAATTGATATTGCCAACGGCGCCACCGAAACATATGTTGACAATAAATACAACACAGATCAAAGCAAATCTGAAAAAGAAATTGCAGATAAACTGGCAACAACCTGTTATGTTTTAGATTCGGATGGACCTGTTGAAATGTCATTGAAAGTTGCACAAAACATTCCAGGTGTTCCGGAAGATGCAAAAGCAATTATTAGTGAGGTAATCGATTTCCCTGATCCAGCTAGCATACTAAACAGTGGAATTGATAAAATTACAGCTAACATCAAAGGAAAATCACAGCTTATTGTTGAAGAATGGGTTCCAAAACCCATCCCGGCTGTTGATATGGCGAAATTAGGTGCCGTGTGGATACAATCCGCTGTTGAGTATGGTAAAAGCGCAAAAGGTTATTGGGATTTACCAGGCCGCCCAACATCTGCTAAAAATGGTCAGGAATTAAAAATTTACACATTAAATGCGGATGACTATACCAATACCGACCGCAAATTTAAATTTGTTGAAGTACCCGGCTATAGAGGCGAATATTATTACATCCAACCGTTTGGAGGATGTAAAAGCCATACGTTAGATATTGAAGGCGGTCAACGCAACACCAAAACAAATGGTAGTAAAGCTCATATTTGGGAAAACAAACACCACGAAGGACAAATGTTTAAGGTTATTCACCTCGGTAATGGTAAGATTAAAATATTAACACATGCCGGCTACCCACTAAATTTAGAAAAAAGAAGTTCTTCGGACGGAATGAAAATACAGACATGGGAACCTCAAAACGGAAATTGGACTGAATGGTATGTGATTAATCCTACCAATCATCAAAAATTAATTCCTGAGAATCACCAAAACAAACGTACAGAAGATATTGGACATTGGAAATTAATTGGTAATAATCAAGGTAGTATGATTAACTCTACCTATACGGTTGCCAAAGAAACAGATCCATTGGACGTGAACATGACTTCAAAACGAATTAGAATCACCATCAAAGAATTAACGGGTGATGCCAAAGCTAAATTAGGGGTAATTGCCAATTTTATGACGACAAACTATACCGACGTGATCAAGTACAATAAAACGGATGAAGACGTATATACAAATGATTTCTGGACTTCGTACCGAATAAAATATCGTTACGATATAATGTATAAAGATCAGGCTATAGGCTTTGATATCATATCGAAAAATGAATACTACAGTAACAAAAGACCACAATATGAAGTAGCTAACTCGAATAACCAAGAGCAAATGGATCGATTAAACCGCTACGAAACAATTATTAAAACACAAAAAAGCAAATAACGATGAATAAATATATTTTTACTTTACTCCTTCTCCTCACTTTAAGCTATGGGCAACTATTTGCACAAAAAAGAACAGTCAGAACAAAATTAAGCCTATCAGAAAATACATTTGCCATTAAAAATGTAGCTTCAGGCAAATACCTTGATTTACCAGGTGCAGGCTCAAATGCTAAAAAAGATAATGGCACCAATGTAAAACTATGGGATTACGATTCGGGAAATGATCGAAAATTCCAATTTACTGAGTATAATCATTCGGGATACTACTTTATTCGACCATGTCACTGCAATAGTCGATTAGATATTGAAGGCTGTTATCCTGGACGATTATTCTGCAAATACTACAAAAACAAAAAAGGTGCTCCCATCCAAATTTGGGAGTACAATGGCTCAACAGGAAAAGGCGTTGCCCTGTGGAAACTGGAAGAAGTAAAACCTGGCCAATTTGTTATTATCAACAAATACTCTGGCTTGGTTATGGATGCTTCGGCTAGCAACGTTCACAAAAATGGATGTAAAGTGATGATTTGGAATCGTAATAACAACGACAACCAACTGTGGGAACTAATTGATATAAAAACAGGCAAACGCTATGAGGAGTAAATGCCTTGAATTGTCTAAACCTTGTTTTGGTGTAGCAGTATTCACTCTCTTTTTAATTAGCTGTACGCAATCATCAATACAAGATGTATTAAAATCAGGAAAAGATATAATTGTTGTTGATAAAGTTTTTGATGCTGACATTAACCTGACTCAACTACTCGATTATAACAATCTGTTGCCTGGCAATAGAGTGGCAGGGATTACTCAGAATGTGATATTTGTAAATTGCATGTTTGAAAACATTAATGCTTCTGAGTTAAATAACAACCAATTAAAAAGTATTGTATTTAATAAACAGGTTATTTTTAAGAATTGTATTTTCAACGGCGATCTCAACCTATCTTACGCACAGTTTCAGGATAATTTTCAGCTGACCGATTGTAAAATAAGTGGCTGTTTAAATATAAAAAGTAGCTGGTTCAAGGGTAGATATGCCGACTTTAGACACACTGAAATTTTCGGAAAAAGCAAGATAACCAATGTTACATTCGAAAATCAGTGCAATTTTCTTCAATGTTTCTTTCATCAAAATGTTCAATTTCAAAATTCTGTTTTCAAAGGAAATGCATTTATAGGCGGAGCGACATTTGAAAACTATGCCGGATTTGAAAACACAAGATTTTATGACGGAGTCTGTTTTGACAAAACGATTTTTAATAGAGCAGTGTTTGATAATGCTATCTTTTTAATCAAAGCTACTTTTAACAATGTCCAATTTATTAATCAAGCCTCTTTTATTAATAGTCAGTTTATTGGTAAAACCGATTTTATTGATATCCAAACAAATAAACAATGTAACACTCGCGGTGCTACAGAAACAAAAACTCAACCTATTCAAATAAAGTAATCAATTCACAATGAAAAACATATATTTAATCCTCTTTATTTTTGCAGTACTATTTATTATGAGTAGCTGTGAAAAAGTAGCAGAGCCACTCTCATCAGTTGATTTAGAATATTCAACGGGTTTAGATACGTATGCAGAAGATGCAATTTATCAATCCGTTCCAAAGGAATTAAACCTGATTACACTAGGCGATGTAGAACCATCAGACGCAATATCACTTATTGACTATCTCCCTCCTATAGGTGATCAGGGAACATTTGGTACCTGTACTTCCTGGGCTACCGGTTACTACACTAGAACTATTACACATGCACGAGAAAACAACCTTTCTCAGAATGATTTAACCAATAGTTCTAATATTTTCAGCCCTTTGGATATTTATCTTTCAATCAGCCATGGAAGTAATTGTGGAGGAAGTGCTATATCATCAGCTTTCAAAAAGATGCAGGAAAGGGGAATTGCCACTCTGGCTGATGTTCCGTATACTAATCTTGGTGATTGTTCACAAAAAAGTTATGCAACATCGGCACAATACAGCCCTGGTAAAATTGAACACTATCGAAGAATTAATATCAATACTGAAGATATAAAAAGTGAATTACAATTAGGCCGGCCTATTGCTGTTGGATGTAAATTAGGCCCTGCCTTTTTTAAATATAAATCAGGCGTTTTTCAGGATGACGACTACAGTGAATGGGATGCAATGGGAAAACATGCCGGACATGCCATGTGCGTAATTGGATATGATGACAATAAAGGTCCGAATGGTGCCTTTTTATTAGTTAATTCATGGGGCGAAAATTGGGGTGAAAATGGTTTTATTTGGGTTGACTACGATTTCTTCAACGGAGGTATATTTTGTAATTATGCTATGGTTATTGAATCGGATAAAGGCATCGCTCCTATTATTGATAAAAATATTGTTGATCCTTTAAACCGAGTAGATGGTAAAGATCTTTTGGCAATTACTCTTCAAGATCGAAACGCTGATGTTTGGGAAGGCAACCCAAATCCCGGACCAAGAGATAGAACTGTCCAGTACAATGTATTTAACAAAGGAAAAGAAATTATACCTGCAAGCAACGATTGGAACATTGTTTACTATTACTACAATGCTTACAACCCAGAAGAAGACTTTGGCATTATCTTTTACGATTATTATACTGACGACGTAAGCAATATTGCTCAAAAAGGAGATAATGGAAACTTCTCTGATATTGTGTCGGATATGACAAAATACGGAGAATGGAACTGGTGGAACTACATTGATATTCCTTCGGGATATTCGGTGGGAAGAGCACTTGATGGCAATGAAGCAGACATGGTATTTGATTATCAACTTCCATCCACTCTTAATGGCGAATATTACTTTGTGCTTTTTGCCGATGGTTTTAACGCTATATCTGAACAATATGAGCAAAATAATTACTTGTTTGTTACAGGATCGAATAAAGGTCCTATAACAATTAATAATGGAGTAATAGAAGAAAGTAGTTTGAAAAAAGCAGGAGAATCTCGTTGTTATATTAACACATTAAAAGAATCGAATCCTAATACCTATAGTTTAGATGAATTATCGAAACTAATAGACTATCAGAAAAAAGAAGGAATACTTACTACAAAAGCTGTCCAAAATCATTCACTTAAGAGTACACATACAACAGGCACAAAACGATTTATTCGAAAATAATTAATAAAAAGAGGAAGATAACTTCCTCTTTTTATTATCATTACTTTTAAATATCTTTTAACCAATCAAGCCTGCTATGCGCTATCTTCATTATTCTATACGCAATTTTTTGGCAACCTTATTTTTAATGGCACTAGGTTTGTTTGTTCGATCGAGTTATATAACTGTACCCACATCCATTGAACCATACATTGGTGATATAATATGGGGAGCAATGGTTTTCTTTTTCTTCGGGACTTTTCTTGCTACGATATCTGCCAAAAATAGAATATTGGTCGCTATCACTTTTTCCTACTTGATTGAGTTTTCGCAATTATTAAAATACAATTGGCTTGAACACTTAAGGTCATACAAAATAATAGCCTTAGTAATTGGTTATGACTATTCAACAAGCGACCTGATTTGTTATACCATTGGAATTGGCATTGCTTTTTTAAGCGAATTAATATTCGTAAAAAGATAATGGTTCCTTTAATCAATCCTCAAAAACAACTAGAATAACAGTATAAATACACTATGCCTTAACAACTTTCGGAGGAAAAATTTTAACGAATAAGCCTCTAACGATAGGAGAAACGACTAAAAGGTTTAATGGTAATGCTGCAATTAAATTTAACAATACAGTTTTAGGATAAACTTTCAGTGCATTTAAGGTGAAACCTTCTGATACAATAGAACCAAAAACAGACATAATAAGAACCATGGAAACGACCATTGTTGTTGCAATGCTTAAAATAACCACAATTGTTTTTGTTTCAGGCCCAACTCTTGAAAATACTTGTTTCTTTGCAAAAGGCCCAACAATGAAATTATCTAGAAGAAAAGCAATAATAAAAACAAAACCTAACTCTTTAATTAAAAGACTGAAAACATTTATATTTAACCCAGTATGTAAGATAATGTTATATGTAGTCATCCCTAATACCATTCCAAAACACATCATCAATGTAAATACCTGCTTTTGTTTTCTTGTTTCACCCATCTCAATAATCTTTATTTTTTAATTACAATGGTGCAAAAATATATAAAAAACATCATTTTTGTCAACTTAGTTGACATTAAATATTCTTAAACTATGCCTTTTGATTTTAGCAAATTAACTTTAGTAGACTTGATTAGCGAAAAACATGCGCAATTAAGAAGAAAAGTAGAGGAGATATGGAAAAATCAATCTGATATTGATTTATCACATAACGAATGGTATCTATTATCGAAAATTGAACAACAAAGTATTACCATCTCTCAGGCGGCGTCAATAATAGGAATGTCGAGACAAGCAATGCAAAAAACAGTAAAAAAACTAGAGCTTAGAGGTTTTATCATTTCAAAGTTTCAAGAAGGAAACAAAAGAGATAAATATCTACAGCTTACAAAATTAGGAGACGAATGCTGTCAAAAAAACACAGAAATAAAAAACGAACTTGAACTTGACCTGAGGCAAAAATTAGGAGAAAAAGAAGTGGATAGATTAAAACAGCTTTTTATCGAAGACTGGAATAAATTATAAAAATCATCCCTCAACAAAAAAATTACCGTTTTTTGAAAACAGCCACATAAAAGCTACAATCATTAATTTGTACTAATACATCTTAACACTACACCTTGGCTTATTATACCAATTCTCCAATAGTCATTTTTGCGAAGGAAATTAAATCATCTGAATTAATTTTGATTTGCATTCCCCTCTGTCCCGCACTAATATAAATAAATTCGAATTGTTGACAAGTGGAATGAATGTAGTTAGGATAAGGTTTTTTCATACCTATCGGGGTACACCCACCACGAATATATCCTGTTAGTGGTAACAATTCTTTCATATGAATCATTTCGGCCTTTTTATTCCCCGATATTTTAGCTGCCTTTTTTAGATCTACCTCTTCATCTCCCGGAACTACACATACAAATATACCCGACTTATCACCACGCAATACCAAAGTTTTAAAAACCTGCTCAACATTCTGCCCCAACTTGGCAGCAACAGTAGCTGCACTTAAATCCGATTCGTCAACTTTATATTCTACTGTGTCGTATTTTATTTTTTGTTTTTCGAGCAAACGAATAGCGTTGGTTTTCTTCATTCTAATATTTGTTAACTAATACTTCAAATGAGAAGTAAACCACAAAAATAACAATTTGCAAACAATTCAAACCCTTAATATACCCGGGGAATCTCCTGCTTTTTTATTACCATCACCATTCGGGCAGGTATGTATAGCAGCAACTGATGATGTCCACCATCTATACATTGAGTGTAATACATTTGCCCTGCTTCAATCCGGTTAAAGCCACCATATTCTTCATCATCCGAAGTAAATACAACTTTATACTTACCTGCATTGATAGGAATTCCATACCCTGTAAATGATTGTACCGGATTAAAATTAAAAACAAATAAATAGTCGCCACGCGAAAAAGCTAAGATCTGATCATGTGTATTATCAAAACGATGCTCCAATGGCTTCGACAAAAGATTTTCGGCTGAAAACAGGTTGATAAAAGCAACATCAAAATCATTCAACTGCTTAAATCGAAGATCAGTATTTTTCACCAAAGCCCACTGACGACGCGCATATTTAAATGAAAAACCATTTCCTTCTCTTGGGAAATCAATCCACTCGGGATGGCCAAATTCATTTCCCATAAAGTTTAAATAACCACCCGATGCAGTAGCAATTGTTATAAGACGAATCATTTTATGCAAGGCCATTGCTCTGTCAATCACCAAATGGCGCCAACCAGTAGACATATGATCATACATTTCTTTATCGGCCAAACGAAAGATGATGGTTTTATCACCTACCAAAGCCTGATCGTGCGACTCGGCATAACTAATGGTTTTTTCTTCAATACGATGCTGACTTAATTCATGATATATTTGACCAACATTCCAATTTTCATCCGACTGCTCTTTAATCATTTTAATCCAAAAATCAGGTACCCCCATCGATAATCGATAGTCGAAACCAATTCCTCCATCAGCAATTCTACCTGCCAATCCGGGGTAACCACTCATTTCTTCAGCGATGCTAATTGCATATGGCTTTACTTCATGTATCAACTTATTTGCCAAAGTCAGGTAACATAAGGCATCATCATTGGTTACACCATGAAAATAATCGTCGTATCCTGTAAAATCTTTCCCTAAGCCATGATCATGGTAAATCATACTGGTCACACCATCGAATCGGAAACCATCAAAATGAAATTCATCCAACCAATATTTGCAATTAGACAGTAAAAATTCCAATACCTCATCTTTGTTGTAATTGAAACAACGCGAATCCCAAGCAGGATGATCGTATTGATCGAAGTACTGAGTGCGATCACCATCGAAATTACTTAATCCTTCCAACTCATTTTTTACTGAATGCGAATGAACAATATCCATAATAACAGCTATTCCCATTTGATGAGCTGTATTAACAAGCTCTTTTAATTCTTCGGGAGTTCCAAAGCGAGAACTAACTGCAAAAAAATTAGAGACATGATAGCCGAAACTTCCATAATACGGATGTTCCTGAATAGCCATTAACTGAATAGTGTTATATCCTAGCGACTTTATATGTGGTAGAATATGATTGGTGAACTCCGAAAATGAGGCTACTTTTTCTTCTTCAGAAGCCATTCCAACATGGGCTTCATAAATAAGAGGATAGAAATTATCAACAGAAATACTAAAATCAGAATCGGTCCATTGAAAAGATTCAGCTGGACTCCATACCTGGGCATCAAACATTTTAGTATTCTCGTCCTGTATCACCCGGGTTACATATGAAGGAATACGATGGCCATCTCCTCCATACCAAAAAACATGCAACTTATAATGATCGGTATGCGAAAGCACCTCCAAAGGAAAATGCAACTCCCAAATACCATTATCTTTTCTGATAAACTGATAAGCCGGATCGGGTTTCCAATCCGAAAATTCTCCAATTAAATAGATGGCATTAGCATTGGGTGCCCATTCTCTTAATACCCACTCCCCTTTCTCCTGATGTAGCCCCATCCACTGATATTTTGAAGCATAGTTTCCAATTCCACCATGCATCTCTGTAATATCATCCAGTTTATTTAAAAATCGATCGTTTCTTTTAACTATCTCACCCGTATGAGGCTCTAGCCAAGGATCAGTTTGAAGTAAGTTTGGTTTTATCATATACTTAGGTAATTAATCCGGATTTAAGTAATTTTTCAAGATCTTCAGGTGTATCGATAGCAAAAGCCTGCTCATTGGTTTCCTCTACTCTTATCTCGTAACCGTTTTCGAGCCAACGTAATTGCTCTAACGATTCCACCAGTTCCAACTGACCAAGTGCCAACTGAGTAATTTCTCTTAAAATATCTGATCGATATCCATATAAGCCAATATGGTTAAAATATTGGTGTTTATCAACCCAATTCTTTTCTTCTTCTGATCGAAAATAAGGAATAGGTGATCGGCTAAAATATAGAGCCTTCTTTTGTTTACTAATAACTACCTTTGGTTTGTTGGGATTAAAAAGATCCTCCGTTTTAACAATGGGCTTAACCAAGGTGGCTAATTGCGTATTTTCATCATTAAAACATTTTGCAACCAAACCAATTTGTTCCGGGCTGATAAAAGGTTCGTCACCCTGAATGTTTAGTACAGCGTAAAACTCGATATTTTCTAATTGTTGAACTTTTTCAAATGCTTCTGCGCATCTATCGGTACCACTTTGGTGATCAACTGAAGTCATAACTACCTTACCCCCAAAATTTAAAACCGCCTTCTCAATTCGCTCATCATCGGTAGCTACGTAAACAAAATCAAGTTCTTTCTTAGTTTGTTCGTACACCCTTTGAATCATGGGTTTGCCTCCTATATCTGCCAAAGGTTTTCCCGGAAAACGGGTTGAGCCAAAACGCGCAGGAATCAATCCCAAAATGTGTTTATTAATCATTTTCTCTTCAAATCTGTTTAACCGTAAATTTAATGATATTTTTCTTCGGCCTACGAAAGGATAAAATTGTTTTATCCTTTTTCATAAAAAAACCGCAAGAATTGTAACTTTGTCAGTCGAACTGCTAAAATTGCAGTTATGAAGTTTTCTTCTCAAAAAAAATATTATCCATGGATCTACAGCAAATCAAACAAAGGTTTGGCATCATAGGTAACTCTTTTGGCCTCAACCGTGCAATTGATGTAGCCGTTCAGGTTGCACCCACTGATCTTTCTGTTTTGATCACAGGAGAAAGTGGCACAGGTAAAGAATCTTTTCCTCAAATAATTCATCAAAATAGTTCTCGTAAACATGGCACATATGTGGCTGTTAACTGTGGTGCAATTCCTGAAGGGACCATCGATTCGGAACTATTCGGACATGAAAAAGGTGCATTTACCGGTGCTCTTTCCGATCGTAAAGGATATTTTGAGGAAGCACATCAGGGAACCATTTTTCTGGATGAGATTGGAGAGCTTCCGTTGGCAACACAAGTTCGTCTTCTAAGGGTTTTAGAAACCGGTGAATTTATGAAAGTGGGTTCATCAAAGGTTTTGAAAACCGATGTAAGGGTGGTTGCAGCTACCAATGTTGAGATGGAAAAAGCAATTAAAGAAGGGAAATTCCGCGAAGATTTGTATTACCGACTTAACAGCGTTCCCATAAAAATACCACCTTTGCGCGACCGTGCGGAAGATATTTATTTATTATTCCGGAAGTTTTCAAGTGATTTTGCCAATCGTTATCGAATGCCGGCTATAAAGCTTACCGATGATGCTAAAAATCTGTTGATGGGATACCGATGGCCGGGAAACATTCGTCAGTTAAAAAACATAACTGAACAAATTTCGGTAATTGAGCAAAAAAGAGAAATTGACGCAGAAGTAATGAGTCATTATTTACCCTATCATTCAGGTGGCAATCTACCCGCTTTAATCGATCAGAAAAAAATGCCTGGTGGAGCTGACTTTAATACCGAGCGTGAAATTTTATACAAAGTTTTGTTTGATATGAAGCGCGACATGAACGATTTAAAAACATTGGTTCATGGCTTGCTCGAAGATGGTCCGGTTGCGGCTCAGGCTGAGCATGCCAACATTGTTCAGAAATTATATCAGAATGAAGAAGGTAGCTTTATCAGCGATAATAATATGCCTTCATCGGTGCCAACCTATAACAATAATGTTCCAACCGAACATCATTCAGGAATTGAGGACACTGAAGAATTTGTTGAGGAATCCTTATCATTAGCTGATAAAGAAATTGAATTGATTAAAAAAGCACTAAGTAAATACAATGGAAAGCGCAAACAAGCTGCCCGTGAATTGGGTATCTCGGAACGCACTTTATATCGTAAAATAAAAGAGTATCAAATAGAAGGATAATAAGAGTAATATGATAAAACAGATAAAAATAGCAATTAGTCTGGCTATTTTGGTGAGCAGCTTAGTAGCTTGTTCCGTTAGCATGACTATGAGCGGGGCATCAATACCAGACAACATCAGTAGTTTCTCTGTTCAGTATTTTAACAACAGAGCTCCGCTAATTAATCCAACTTTAAGTCAAGAATTTACCGAAGGTTTAAAAGATCGTATCACAAATGAGTCGCGTCTAAAGTTGGAATCTAACACCGGAGACATTGATTTTTCGGGTGAGATAACCGGTTACGATGTTCGTCCTATGTCGATTCAGGCTGATGCGGTTTCAGCTGAAACTCGTTTAACCATGACTGTGAAGGTGCGATATAAAAACTATAAAGACCCTAAGCAAAACTGGGAATCGTCTTTTTCTGCATTTCGCGATTTTGACTCAAACAAAAACATCAATGAAGTTGAGCCGGATCTTACCAAAGAAATGGTAGAAGAGATTACCGAAAATATTTTTAATAAGACATTCTCTGACTGGTAATATAAAATGAATAAAACAGAGTTTTTCGATTGCGTAGCCAATCCGGATCGTTTGAATAAAGATACTGTAGCTCCCATAAACGAAATTTTGGAGGAGTATCCATGGTTTCAAACGGCCCGATTGTTACTTGTCAAAAACCTGCATTTGATTGATCATGTTAAATTTAACAGCGAGCTAAAAACATCGGCTGCCTTTATTGCAGATAGGAAACGACTATTTGATCTGATCCATAATTACGAAGCTAGCGAAGCTGTTAATGAAGAACCAATTGCCGAAGAAGAACCTAAGGTTGTTGAAACACCTAAAGAGCCCGAAGTTCCTAAAGAAGACGAGAACGTTCACTCTGAACACTCTTCAATTGGTATGTCAACCAACATTAGTTCGGTAAGTGATTATTTTCAGGCTGATGATGTGTATGAAACAAATGATGGGAAAACGCTTGACTTTAGTAACCTGGGAATTAAATCGGAAGAAGAGGATACACCCGTAGTGTTACCAAGTGCCGATTTTCTGGAATACGAAACAGCCAATTACACAGGTTATCAATTACATGATATCGATGACATTAACGAGGACGAGAACCGTTCGTTCTCGGGTTGGCTAAATGCATTGCGTCATGCTCCGGCACCAGATGTGGATAAAAAACCAGATACGCCTAAAAAGAAATCGCAGCAGCTGATAGATAATTTCTTAAGTTTTGATGCGCCAAAAATCATTAGCAATAAACCGGCAAACACTCAAAACACCGACACTAAACGCCACGAAAATAGCATTAAGGAAAGTGATGATTTGTTATCAGAAACGTTAGCAAGTATTTACATCAAACAAAAACACTTTGATAAAGCGATTGCTATTTATGAAAAGTTGCGTTTGAAATATCCCGAAAAAAGTGTTTACTTTGCCGATCGAATTAGTGACCTAGAAAAAAGTATTAATAATCAATAAATAGAAAAATATGTATTCGTTTATTTCGATACTAGTTATTATAGCGAGCATCCTTCTAATCCTTATCGTATTAGTTCAAAATTCAAAAGGAGGAGGTTTAGCTTCTAATTTTTCTGCTTCTAACCAAGTAATGGGAGTTCGTAAAACCACAGATTTCCTTGAAAAAGCTACGTGGACATTAGCTGGTGCCCTTTTGGTTTTATCATTTGTTGCAGTTATGGTATTACCTAAAGCTACTGCTGGAGGTGCCGAAGTGGATGAAAAAATTAATGCATTACCTCAGCAACAACAAGAAGTTCCTGCATTCCCAACACCTGCTCAGGGTGATGATGCAGCAGAACAACCTGCAAGCGCTGAATAAGCATTAAACAACGATATTTAAAAGCCGGTTTATCAATGTATACCGGCTTTTTTCGTTTATGTACTCCTCTACCATTCGGTCCCAAACGAATGGTCAATGGCCTATCAATTCCAATACTATCGGTTCAAAACGAAAGGCCCATGTTTAATTAATTCCATCCTCTTTATTCTGCAATTTTGACCATTCGTGTCACATGCTTTTGTCAGTAAACTGAAAAAAAGGCAGGATTTTAATACAAAATACCCGTAAATTGCATTTGGCATACTTTATGAGAAATTGCCCACGTTAATTAGTTTAATCTTAAAAATAATAGATATGTCAGATTTAAAAGGTAAAGTATTAGCCGGTAAAATTCTGGTTAAGCCACAGGAGGCTGAAACCAAGACTTCAAGCGGAATTATCATTCCTGATTCAGCAAAAGAAAAACCATTACAAGGAGAAGTTGTATTGGTTGGCGCTGCTAAAAAAGACGAAGAAATGGAAATTAAAGCTGGTGACGTTGTTCTTTATGGAAAGTATAGCGGTACTGAACTGAACGTAGAAGGCACAGACTATCTTTTGATGTCTCAGTCTGATGTGTTATATATCCTTTAAAAAATAAGTTTTTTAGTTTTTAGGCAGTAGGCAGTAGGCAGTAGTATTTTAACAATGCCTATCATGCTTTCTGATTAATAACGATATTAAAAAAATAGAAATGGCTAAAGAAATAAAATTCAATATCGAAGCTCGCGAACTACTAAAACAAGGTGTAGACGAGTTGGCAAACGCAGTTAAAGTAACATTAGGCCCTAAAGGTCGCAACGTAATTATCGACAAAAAATTCGGTGCTCCAGCTATCACTAAAGATGGTGTATCAGTTGCTAAAGAAGTTGAGTTATCAGACCCTTATGCAAACATGGGTGCTCAAATGGTAAAAGAAGTAGCATCAAAAACTGGCGACGACGCTGGTGATGGAACGACTACAGCTACTGTTTTGGCTCAATCAATCATTAATGTTGGTTTGAAAAACGTTACTGCCGGTGCTAACCCAATGGAGTTGAAACGCGGTATTGACAAAGCTGTTGCTACAGTTGTTGCAAGCATAAAAGAGCAATCGCAAGAAGTTGGCGAGCACAGCGAAAAAATTGAACAAGTTGCTACTATCTCAGCTAACAACGACAGCATGATCGGTAAATTAATTGCCGAAGCAATGGAAAAAGTTAGCAAAGAAGGTGTTATTACTGTTGAAGAAGCAAAAGGTACTGATACTACTGTTGAAGTGGTTGAAGGTATGCAATTCGACCGTGGATATATCTCTCCATACTTTGTTACCAATACAGAGAAAATGGAAGCTGAGATGGAAAATCCGATGATTTTAATCCACGACAAGAAGATTTCTACTATGAAAGATCTTCTTCCTGTATTAGAAGCTACAGCTCAAGCTGGTCGTCCTTTGGTTATCATTGCCGAAGATGTTGATGGCGAAGCATTGGCTACATTGGTTGTAAACCGTTTACGCGGATCATTAAAAGTAGCTGCTGTTAAAGCTCCTGGTTTTGGCGATCGTCGTAAAGAAATGTTACAAGATATCGCTGTATTAACTGGTGGTACCGTTATTTCGGAAGAAACTGGTTTAAAACTTGAGAATGCATCTTTAGAAATGCTTGGTCAGGCCGAAAAAGTTACTATTGATAAAGAAAACACTACTGTAGTTAACGGTGCTGGACAAAAAGATGTAATTGATGCACGTGTAGCTCAAATCAAAGCTCAAATTGCAAACACTACATCAGATTACGATCGCGAAAAATTACAAGAGCGTTTGGCTAAATTAGCTGGTGGTGTTGCTGTTCTTTACGTTGGTGCTGCTTCTGAAGTAGAAATGAAAGAAAAGAAAGATCGCGTTGACGATGCATTAAGTGCAACTCGTGCTGCTGTTGAAGAAGGAATCGTTCCTGGTGGTGGGGTTGCTTTGGTTCGTGCAATTGCTTCGTTAGAAGGATTAAAAGGCGAAACTGAAGACGAAACTACAGGTATCGAAATTGTAAAACGTGCTATCGAAGAACCATTGCGTCAGATTTCTTTCAACGCTGGGAAAGAAGGTGCTGTTATTGTACAAAAAGTAGCAGAAGGAACAGCTGACTTTGGTTACAATGCTCGCTTCGACCGTTTCGAAAACCTATTGGAAAGCGGAGTTATCGACCCAGCTAAAGTAACTCGTGTAGCTCTTGAAAATGCAGCTTCTATCGCTGGTATGTTCTTAACTACTGAGTGTGTTTTAGTAGAAGAAAAAGAAGAAACACCAGCTATGCCTCCAATGGGCGGCGGAATGGGTGGCGGAATGCCAGGAATGATGTAAGATCATTTTCCAAAATATTTCAAAAAGGGATCCGATTTTTGGATCCCTTTTTTTGTCACCTGCTACATTAGAACTCATTAACTCCCATCCTTCCCTATTCTCCTATATACCGCATAGCTTTTATCAAAACCAGTCGTTTTTTAACAACCAAGCACTTATATTTGTGATTGTCAATCACTACTCCTTGCAAATTGACACCTATAAACACAAATAAACAAACCAAATGAAAAAACTTCTATTAATGGCAATAATTGCACTTAGTGTAGCCTGCCAAACTCAATCGAAAAAAGATAGTAATAGTACTGCTACTGATGAAAAAATGGTAGTTGACCAACTTTTGGCTAAAGCCGAAACATTGGTTGATAAAGAAATTACTGTAACAGGACATGTTACACATACCTGTAAACACTCTGGCAAACGTTGTTTTATCGTTGGAAAAGATGCCGACCTGAGTATAAGGGTTGAAGCAGGTGGTGACATTGAACGATTCGATCGCGAATTAATCGGTAATACTATCTCGGTTAAAGGTATTTTAAAAGAACGTCGCTTAACCGAAGAGTACATCACGCAATGGGAAGAAGAAGTAAAACAAAAAGAAATTACCGAAGACGGATCGGCCGAAAGCTGTGCTACTGAATTAAGCAACATTAGCAATATGCGTAAATGGATGAAAGATAACAATAAAAATTACTACTCAGTTTATTTCATCAATGCATTGAGCTATGAAGTGGTCGAGTAAGTTACGAAAGTGGATACGCATCATCCACCGCGACCTGGGCTATTTATTGGTTGGCATAACCATTATTTACGGGATTTCGGGATTTTTACTCAACCATATGAATGGTAAAGATCCGGCTTATCACACAATGAATGCTACTATTCAGATAGAACCTCATTTATCAACCACTGACATTACTGAGCAATTATCGAAAAACGATGAGCTTCCCAAAGTTAAAACGGTATTAACAGCCAAAGATGGCTTTTACAAAGTACTATTTAATGGAGGCATTGGAGCTTATAACACAAATACCGGTGAGCTAAGCTACGAAATTCATCAAAAGCGTCCGTTTGTATATGCCATCAACAAGCTGCATTACAATAAAGTAAAAGGATGGACTGCCACCAGCGACTTTTTTGCATTCTCACTTATCTTTCTGGCAATATCAGGCATGTTTATGGTGAAAGGCAAAAACGGATTGATACGCCGTGGTATATCGCTGATATTAATCGGATTAGCCATACCAATATTATATGTTGTTTTTGCGTAGTATTATTATTTTAATGTCTCCTATGGATGGTAGAATATTAAGAATGATGAAAGATCATTTTTCATAATATATTAAAATAGGGATTCGAATATCGGATCCCTATTTTTAGGTATAACATTTACCTAAAAAGTATCACAATCTTTCAAATCACCTTAATAAACAAATATATCCAATTGATTAAATGCCTGTTACACCACATAGTAAAACAACTAGAAAAACATAAACATACTGTTAAAAATCCCCACATCTAGGTATTTCCGCATACTTCTTGTTTTCTGATATTTGCAATCCCAAGTCAGACAATATTGCAAGATTTATAATGCTTCGAACAAATATTCTTTTCATAATACTTATCTTATGCCTTCCTCTATCTGCTCAGATTGGAAAGCACAAACTAAGTACATTAATAGTTGATGAAAAGAATCAGAAACCTGTTCCGTTTGCTTCTTTACAAATAACAAATATCGATTTCGGCACCTATGCCTCTAATGACGGCAAAACTCTTCCGGTTAATTTAACCGAGGGGCTATACAACATTCAGGTTTCGTGTCTGGGATATAATACTGCTTATACAAGTGTACATTTAGTTTCAGATACTATCATACACTTTTCTCTTTCGGCAAACGAAATCAACATTAATGAAGTAACAGTTACAGCAACCAATAATGAAGGTCTGACATCCGGTTCTAAAATTAACCGAAAAGCGATTGAACACATACAGGCATCGAGTTTTACAGATGTTTTGCAACTAATTCCGGGAGGTAAATCACAATCACCCGATCTTTCTGAAGTTAATTCGATTAGTTTAAGACAGGTCGGAAGTGATGCAAATACTTCATTAGGAGCTGCTTTTATTATTGACGGAACACCCATCTCAAATGATGCTAACCTCTTAAGCCCATCAATGGGTAGTGATACCAAAATATCTGACCGTGTTAATGTGAATAACGGAGTGGATATGCGACAAATACCTACCGATCAAATTGAGTCAATCGAAATTGTGACTGGTATTCCGTCAGTTGTGCATGGCGATTTAACCAGTGGTGCAGTCATTATTAATCAACGCAACGGTATAACTCCTCTGAGCGGCAGATTAAAAACCGACTCCTGGAATAAACTTCTGGCATTGGAAAGAGGAATCGATTTAGGCGAAAACAACGGGATACTTAACTTAAACGGCGATTATCTACTTTTCAATAACGACCCGCGAAATCCTTATGTAGGCTATCAGCGATTTACCTTTTCCACCCGATATTTTAATACACTTCAACTAAAAAACAGTACTCTAACTTTAAAAGGAAATTTAAGTTATACCGGATCAGCCGAAAAAGACAGAAATGATCCTGAAGTTGACGATCAACCTACGGATAGCTACCGGAGTAATTATAATCGTTTTTCGGGTAATTTATCTGCCGAATGGAACTTTGATTCCTTTGTAAAAAAACTAAAATACTCATCCCGGACTACCATTAGTCAGAATCTACTTCATCGAAATAAATTTATCTCAAACGGAAGTATTCTGCCGGCTCCAATTAGTGACGAAGAAGGAGAACATTATGGCATTTACCTACCAGCTACCTATGAAACCACCTACGAAATTAACGATGCACCGCTTAACTCCTTCAATCAGCTTACCACAAACATGGTATTTAACACCAATAATGTATCTCATGGTATCATTACAGGTGTTGAATGGCGATATGATAAAAATTTAGGACAGGGCGAGATCTATGATCTGGAACGTCCTATGTTTCCATCATTCAACGGTACTTTTTCTTCATCGAGTCGGCCTCGAGATCTTTCTTCCATACCTTCAACCCAAAAACTTTCTTTCTTTTTTGAAGATAATATTAGCTATAACCTGGGTGATCATAAGTTGGAAGCGCAATTTGGTTTACGAGCAACCCAACTCTTAAACCTTGAAGACAGTTATGTATTAAGCAATAAAATACATACTGAACCCAGACTGAATCTTCGTTATTCACTTCCGGAAATCAATATAAATGACAATAGTTTATACATTGACATACGTGGTGGTGTGGGGCAACATGTTAAACTTCCCACTTTAAACCAATTGTACCCTACTCCTATTTATTACGATTTGGTGCAGATGGATTATTTCTCTCAAAATCCTGATTTAAGAAGTTTACATCTAAAAACAATCATACACGATCCAACCAATTACTCGCTTGATGCAGCCAAGAATTTCAAATGGGAAGCTGGCTTGGATATTCATTTTAACGGACACAGGGCAAGCGTTACCTATTTTGATGAACGAATGAATAATGGTTATCTCGGACAGAATCAATTTCTTCCTTCATTAAACTACAAAAAATACAATACAGATAATCTGAATCCCACCGAACCGCCAAAAGTGGATGATCTGCCTTTTGAATACAATACTGTAGCCGCATTGTATAATCAGGTTCAAAATGCTTCAGAAGTTCACAAACAAGGCATTGAATATAGTATAGCTCCTGCTCGTTTTCATGCCCTTCGAACCAACTTATTAATAAGTGGTGCCTGGTTTAATACAACTTACAACAACAGCCTTGACAGATTATTCCGACCATCATCCATTATTAACGGACAACCATTTCCTTATGTAGGCATCTATACCTGGGATAATTCAAACGTTGAAAGGCAGCGATTTAATACCAACTTCCAATTTGATACACAAATAAAAGAGTTAGGCATGGTGTTTACCACCCTTATTGAATGTGTCTGGTTTGAAACAAGAAAATATTCCGATCATAATGGTTGGCCCGTAGCCTATATGGATGTAAATGGCAATATATATCCTTTTACCGAAGCAGACAAAACCGATGCAATACTTAAGCAATTCGGTGATGAAAAAAGTGAAGCTTATTTCAATTCAAGAAAAGAGCCATTTGGTGCCAACCTGAACTTACGAATGACCAAGAAGTTTGCTGATAATTACAACCTATCGGTGTACGTCAATAATTTATTAACCCATTACCCCGATTACTACAATAACCTGGGTAGCAGAGTAACCCGAATTGCCACTCCATATTTTGGATTAGAACTAAATATTAAATTATAATTTAAACATAAACATATGAAAGCTGTAAAACTTGCACTCTTAGCATTATCTATCTTGTTCTGGACAGGATGTAGCGAGGATAATGTGGTACCAACTACTAATGTTGAATTAACACTTGAGTTACAACATGATGATATTAATATATCATTAGAAGAAATACCGGTAACTTTTAATAATATTAATACCGGAAGAAACTACGAATCAACCAGTGACGCTAATGGCAAAGTAAATATTACTCTTCAGGAAGGCGTATATAACATTATTGCCAACGGTGAAAAAATCGTTAATATTGAAAACAATGAGGTAACTCTTATCTTTTCAGGCTTAATCGAAAACCAGAGTATTGCTGGAGAACTAGCCGAACTGGATATTGATATATACTACAATGCCCCAAGTGAAGGATGGGTATTTAAAGAAATATTTTATGCAGGTTGCCGCACCCCTGAAGGGAAATCGTATTACAAAGATCAGTTTATAGAGATATACAACAACAGTTCTGAAGTATTGTATGCCGATGGATTGAGTATTTGTGAAACGCAGCATAATACAGCATCAAACAATCCGAACGAATGGATCGAGTACATTAACAACGGTGTTGTAGTACGCACTATCTATACAATTCCGGGTTCAGGAGAGGAGTACCCTGTTCAACCCGGTGAAAGTCTGATAATATCATCACAGCCTATTGACCACCGAACTGAAAATGCCAATTCAATTGATCTAAGTGGTTCTGACTGGCAGTGGTACGATGAAGGAACAACCGATATTGATGTACCTGAAGTTCCAAACTTAATTAAAAACTATAGTTATAGCGCTACCTTTTGGTTGCTACACACAGGTGGGCATAATTCATATGTACTATTCCGTGCCGAAGACATGGACAGCTTTATGGAAACACAGTACGTTCAGACAGAGAATGTAGCCGGCAAAACAATTGAAGGTTACCTGGTTCCTAATGAAATAATTTTGGATGCCATTGAAACAAGCCGTAAAGATAAATTCCAGAGTAAAGCCTTATCATCAACCCTTGATTTAACACATACTTATTGTGATGATACTTTCAGTGGTGTTAGCGTTAGACGAAAAGTACAACGCTATGTCGATGATCGTGCCATCTTAATGGATACAAATAATTCAGACGTTGATTTTATTAAAAACGCAGCATTAAAACCCGGTGAGGTTGAGTAAAATATACAATATGGAATTGGCTCTAAGTAATTAGAGCTAGTTCCATATTCTATTGATAGATGATGAAAAAAGGTATTACCTCTATATTAATTTCCTTAGTTTGCTTATTGGGTTATAGTCAAACCGATAGTTTATTAACAACTATTAATTGGCAAAACTCACTTGAGCGGCAATATAATGTGATTAATGCTATTAATCCTGCCGGTGAAAAATACTCAGTAAGTAACCGATTCCTGCATAACACAGTCAAGATTAAACACATTGATCAAACACTAATTTCGACTCTCGAATACGGTGATACCCAAACTAACTACTCTATCAACATTGATGGTTATAACAAATATTCTTCTTCGGTCTTATGGGGCAGTGCGAAATACGAATTTGCAGACATAAAGAATGTTAACTGGAACAATGTGACTGATGTCCATTTGCTTTTCCCTTACATTGTGGCCGATTCAATCGGTGGTAATCGAAAGCAGGAAACCTACTTTCTTACCGGCGGATACCAATATCACTTAAACAATTATACATTAGGCATAGAAACTGCTTACCGGGCTGCCATCCGCTATGCCCAAACCAATCCAAGACCGTTAAATACCGTATCTGATTTTGATTTGAGGTTTGGAGTAACCCGTCATCTTAATAAATACAATTTAGGGCTGAGTGGCGGCTACGGTAATTATCATCAGAAACTAAAAGTTAAGATGTATGGCGATCGCAACACCACATACATTTATTTTCTTCGAGGCTTTGGATTACATCAGGATCTTTTATCAGGTAATGCCTCAACGCAAGAAAACGATTATTTTGGCAATAGTGTAACAGGTAGTGTTTCATTATCGCCGATTCATTCTGGATTTACTGCACTTTTCTCCTATCGCTACGAATCGATTTATCACAAAGAAACAAACGGAAGAAATGGTATTGAGCCATTTAAAATTGATCACAAAAACATTCACTCTCAAATAGGTTACAGATGGCAAACCGATCTGTCGGATTTCGAGAGTAAACTACAATTAACACAACAAAAAAGAATTGGAACTGAAACTACTTATGAAAGAGTAGGCAGTGAATATGAGATTTTAACTCAAAGTAGCCCTTATAATCATACAGAAACCAACTTATCTGTCAACTTTTTTTGGAACAGACGAAATACTGATAATCAAAATAAATTTGAATTGTTCAGCTCTCTTGAATATTCTAATACAGATGCTTTTCATTTGGATGACGGTTTGGATCATTTCTTTATGCAGATAAATTCTTTCGACCCTAAACTCCATTACAAATGGCACGTCTATAAAGGAGCCTCTCAATGGACCATAAACCATTTATTACAAACAAAATATATACTGTCTTCGGATGGCAGATTACGCAATACTGATGACCTTAATCAAAATGACAATCCTAAAGATATTTCGCCATTATTTGATGTGGTTCATGAAAACTATTGGCGAATGACACAAAATATTTTTCACACTAATCTATCCTTAACATACATGTACCATATGTCTAACAAAAAATCGATTGGAATAGAATCGGGAATAAATATTGTATCCAATGGTGCTACAAGCAATATTGGAGGAAACATCAATTTAACACTTAATTTTTAATACGTGGCTGCAGTAATTGAATGTAACAACATCACCCATTATTATGGGAACCGACTGATCTATAAAGATCTGAATTTTTCGGTGGAGAAAGGAAAGATATTAGGTTTGCTGGGAAAAAACGGAACAGGTAAAACCACTATCATAAATATTCTGAACGGTTATTTAAAACCGTATTCAGGTGAGTGTCGCTTATTGGGTGAAGATATGCGATTGCTGAGTATTGAAACCAAAGCAAAAATAGGTCTTTTGCTCGAAGGGCATGTTCAGCACAGTTATTTCAATATTGTTCAGATAGAAAAGTTCTATTCTCGATTTTTCCAAAACTGGAAAAGCGAATATTATTGGGACTTAATGGATAAGCTAAAAGTAACCCGCAAGCAAAAAATCTCCACCATGTCGTGCGGACAGCGTTCGCAGGTGGCATTAGGATTAATTTTAGCACAAGATCCGGAATTGTTGATTCTGGATGATTTCTCAATGGGGCTTGATCCGGGTTATCGCCGTTTATTTGTCGATTATCTGAAAGAGTATGTAACGGCTACCAATAAAACCATCTTTCTGACTTCGCATATCATTCAGGATATGGAGCATCTGATTGATGAAACTATGATTTTGGATTACGGTAAGCTATTGCTACATAAACCAACCAAAGAGATTTTAAACAACTTCACTCGCTTCAAGATAACCGATGATGTTCGTTTCAAAATAGAAAGTTATGAATCGATTCAGAATGTGGAGCACTTCAAAACACATACGGAGTTTTACTCTTTCGACCCAATGGATAAAATTAAACAAGAGTTGAACCTCCAAAACATCGATACACAAAGTATAGTGCAGGAGCAATTAACCCTTGAAGATGCTTTTATTGGTTTAACAGGTAAATACTAAGACAGACACAAAAATGACAAGAGCTATATTTTATAAAGAATGGATTAAACTCAGATGGTTACTATTAGCCATTTCGGTTGTTTTTACAGGTGCTATCCCTTATTTCATCCTTAACCTTACCAGTAAATTCCGCTTTGCTGGTAAACCACACTTCTGGAGTGTTATTGTGGGGAAAGATTTAAACTTAATTAGTGAGTTAACTTACATTCCGCTATTGGCTGGATTAATTTTAGGATTGGCACAATTTGTTCCTGAGATGCAAAAGAAAAGTTTGAAGCTTACATTGCATTTACCTCATCCCGAAAAATTAACCATCTTAAAGATGTTGCTATTCGGATCGGGTGCCTTGTTATCCATCTTCACTATTACAGGCTCGATACTGCATCTGACGTTAAGCATTTACCTGCCATCGCAAATGTTGGTTGCTTGGTTTACGGCAGCTTTGCCATGGTACCTAGCGGGAATGGCAGCCTATTTTCTGGCAGTATGGGTTTGCATAGAACCTGTATGGAAACAAAAAGCCATCAACACACTATTATCTATTGCAGCCATCATGTTGTTTTTTAAAGGAACCTCAACATTCTCGTTGCAGTATGCTACGCCATTATATATTGGCATAATAGCATTAAGCGTGTTGTTCCCTTTCTATTCTGTATTCCGTTTTAAAGAAGGTGTGCAGGAGTAACCTATAAGATTAATAATGATGACAAAGAAAAATATAAAAACACTTCTGGTTTTAATCGCCACTTTATTGATGGCATGGGTTCTGCCCTGGTTAGTAAAACTAAGTACCAACGAAGCCAGTCGTTACCCTTTCACGTACTATTCGAGTGTAAAAAAAGAATTCTTTCAGGTAGCCAAGATAAATAACGAAACCAAACTGATTGATCAGAGCGGAAATGAATATACACGCGCTGAATACGACAGCTTACTGCCTATGTTAAGCTATCGTCAGCTATTGAAAGACGGACGTTTGCCCGATTCGCTTAACGGCAAAGCCATTAGCGGAAAGAGTATTCAAATGGAACAATTCTATTTCAAATACAGTCCGCGAGATAAGAATGATAAAAAGATGGACCTGAATCCGATGTTTGAATCCATGTCGGGATTAGTACGAATTGAATCACCCGACGACATGTTTAGTATCAACAAAAAAATGGTTTTTATCGATGCCGAAACCAACTCGGTTGATCAAGAAAAGAGCCAAAAATTTCATCAGGCAATGGTCAAACGAGGCTATACTTTCCCTACAAAAATGGTGGCAGGAAATCCGTCAACCAAGAAATTATACGATGAAGGTTGGTTTGCCTTAGATGCCAACAACCAATTGTATCATATTAAAATGGTAAATGGTAATCCTTTTGTAAAAAACACCAACGCAGGAGAAAAGCTGGATATCGATTTTGTAAAAACCATCGAAACACAAAACCGCCGAATGTATGCTTTTGTGTTCGATGCAAAAGGTGATTTGTATTATCTGAGTGACGTAAGCTATGATCCTATCCCGGTTGCTATTGACAATTTCAATACCAATCAGGATCAACTAACCATTATGGCCAATCCTTTTTATTGGAATGTAATGGTAACAACTCCTTCGCAACGCATTACCTATGCTTTAGACAATACCACTTTAGAAGAAGTAGATCGACTGACAGAGACAAGAAATAAAACCAGCTGGGAGAAAATACACCCGTATATATTTCCTTTTTATATTGAGATGAAGTCGATGTATTCAAAATTTGTATATCCTCATGCATTAGGCTGGTCATCACTGGCATTAGCAGCCAATGCTATTTTTGCACTCTTACTAATAGGTCTGCTAAAGAGTAAAAAACAAAGAATAAAAGCGCTTCATATAATTTTAGTGGTGCTAACAGGTATATTTGGTTTTATAGCATTGTTGTGTTTTAACGAGAAACAACAGGAAACAGAAAATGTAATTCAATTAAAATAAAAACAACAATATGAAGAAAGTATTATTAATGGCATTGGTAGTGATAAGCGCTGCCTGCCAAAACAATACAAAAAACGACAATTCAGAACTAAACCAGGCTGAAGCTAAAGTAATGGTCGTTGATCAATTATTGGCTGATGCCGGAACAATGGTTGATAAAGAAATTACTGTACAAGGACACGTAACTCACACCTGCAAACACTCGGGCAAACGTTGCTTTATTGTGGGTGATAATGCTAACTTAAGTATCAGAGTTGAAGCAGGTGGCGACATCCAGGGATTCAACCGCGAGTTAGTGGGTAACACCATTGCTGTTAAAGGAATCTTGAAAGAACGCCGTCTGAGTGAAGAATACATTGCTCAGTGGGAAGAAAAAGTGAAAGCGAAAGAAGCGAAAGAAGACGGATCGGCTGAAACTTGCTCTGCCGAAATGAACAACATTAGTAATATGCGCAAATGGATGGAAGAAAACAACAAAGATTACTATTCGATCTATTTTGTAAATGGCTTGAGTTATGAAGTGGTCGACTAAAGTCAGAAAGTGGATTCGCATCATCCACCGCGATTTAGGCTACTTGCTGGTAGGTATCTCGGTAATTTACGGAGTATCGGGCTACCTGCTCAATCATATGGATGGGAAAGATCCGGCTTTTCACAGCATTGACGCCACAATACAAGTGGATAAGAACCTAAACAGCGATGCCTTAATTCAGCATCTTTCCACTTTTGAAAACTTGCCAGAGGTTAAACGCATATTACCGGCTGAAGATGGCTTTTTAAGAGTAATGTTTAATGGTGGAATCGGTATTTACAACATTCATAATGGTGAATTGAGTTACGAGTTTCATCGCAAAAAGCCAATTATTTACGCCATCAACAAACTGCATTACAATAAGGTTAAAGGATGGTCAATAATGGGCGACTTTTTTGCCTTCTCACTTATCTTTCTGGCAATATCAGGCATGTTTATGGTGAAAGGCAAAAACGGATTGATGCGCCGAGGTATATGGCTGGTGCTAATCGGATTAGCCATACCAATATTATACATCTTATTTGCTTAATAAAGCAATGAATATTCTCAACAATCGTGGTGCCGCAATGCCACGATTGTTTTTTTATCTATCTACCTTATTTTATTTTAGCGAGCAACAGAATGAGTAGAGCGAGTTATGGATATAGTCGAGCGAACTGCATTCTAATGTAGGCGAGCCACTAATATACCAAGGCGAGCCATTGATATAGTTAGGCGAGCCGCACTCGCATAATAAATATAGCAGCTCGCTCAATAATATTTGTGACTTGCTTTGGTATATTTGTTACTCTCTTTATTAAAATTATTACTGTCCCTGCTGTATCAGTACATTTCTATATATTTCAGGGTAGAAAATATTTTTAATTTAATACTAGCAAAATCATTGTTCAATAACTTAACTATCTTCTTATAATTCGTGGAAATAAGTATCTTTGCAGTCTTGAATTGTGAAGTTGATTAACAGAGGTTAAACGAGAAGCATAATAGTTTTTAGATGAAGAACATACGTAACTTTTGCATTATAGCCCATATCGACCATGGTAAAAGTACCCTGGCCGACCGTTTATTGGAATTTACTAAAACCGTTTCGGAGAAGGATCTTCAGGCACAGGTACTGGATGATATGGATTTGGAGCGCGAACGAGGCATTACTATTAAAAGTCATGCCATTCAAATGGACTATGAGTTTGAGAATGAAAAATACGTTCTTAACCTAATTGACACACCGGGACACGTTGACTTCTCGTACGAAGTATCGCGTTCGATTGCTGCTTGCGAAGGTGCTTTGTTAATTGTGGATGCTACACAGGGTATTCAGGCTCAAACTATTTCTAACCTATATCAGGCTATTGAGCACGATTTGGAAATTATTCCTATCCTCAATAAAATGGATTTACCTAATGCCATGCCTGAGGAGGTAGAAGATCAGATTATTGATTTAATCGGTTGCGACCGCGAAGATATTATCCGCGCCAGTGGTAAAACCGGCGAAGGGGTTGAAAATATACTTGAAGCTTTAATTCATCGTGTACCTTCTCCTGTTGGTGATCCTGAAGCACCCCTTCAGTGTTTGATCTTCGACTCGGTATTTAACTCATTCCGTGGTATCATTGCATACTTTAAAGTGGTAAATGGTAGTATGAAAAAAGGCGACATGGTTAAGTTCTTCAATACCGGAAAGCAATACGATGCTGATGAGATTGGAGTATTACGTTTAGATATGGAGCCTCGAAAAGAGCTAAGAACAGGCGATGTAGGTTATATCATTTCGGGTATCAAAACCAGTAAAGAGGTAAAAGTTGGTGATACCATCACCCATGTTAAAGGTGGTTGTGCTCAAGCTATCGGAGGTTTTGAGGAAGTTAAACCGATGGTATTTGCCGGAGTTTACCCAATTGATGCCGAGGATTACGAGGATCTTCGTGCCGCAATGGAGAAGCTACAGCTAAATGATGCCTCGTTAACATACGAACCTGAATCGTCGGCTGCATTAGGCTTTGGTTTCCGATGTGGTTTCTTAGGTTTGCTTCACATGGAGATTATACAGGAACGTTTAGATCGCGAATTCGATATGGCTGTGATCACTACCGTACCTAACGTACCGTATATTGCTCATACCAAAAAAGGCGAAGTAATAAACATTCACACTCCATCGGAATTGCCTGAGCCAACGGTATTAGATCATGTAGAAGAACCTTATATCAAAGCTTCGGTTATCACCAAATCAGAATATATTGGTAGCATTATGTCGCTTTGCCTTGGTAAGCGTGGTTTATTGGTTAAGCAACATTACCTTACCTCCGACCGTGTTGATTTGGAATTTGAAATGCCTTTGGCCGAGATTGTATTCGACTTTTACGATAAACTAAAGAGTATTTCCAAAGGATATGCATCTTTCGATTATCACCCTATCGGATTCCGAATTGCCAAACTGGTTCGCTTGGACATCCTGCTAAATAGCGAAAGTGTAGATGCTCTTTCATCATTAATTCACTTCGACAACGCTCAGACTTTTGGTCGTCGTATGTGTGAGAAGTTGAAAGAATTAATACCTCGTCAACAGTTCGACATTGCCATTCAGGCAGCTATTGGTGCTAAAGTGGTAGCTCGCGAAACCGTTAAAGCAGTTCGTAAAGATGTGACTGCTAAATGTTATGGTGGTGATATCTCGCGTAAGCGTAAACTGTTAGAAAAACAGAAGAAAGGTAAAAAACGTATGAAACAGGTGGGTAACGTGGAAGTACCACAAAAAGCCTTCCTGGCAGTTTTAAAACTAGACTAGACAAACTTTACATATGACAAAGCGCAAGGAAGAAATTCTTTGCGCTTTTTTTATTTCAATTCTATTTTTGAAATTAAATCTTCTCTCTAATTAGCTTCTTTATCTCTCTTTAGTAAATTATAAATGGTTGACTTTCCCATATCCAATTTATCTGCCACAAGTAATACGTTGTTATTGTACTTTCGTAAATAATGTCGTATAATCCTTTCAGTATATTCTTTCAGAGTCATTTCCTCATTAAAAAGATCTTCTTGCGACTGAGTTGAATTAAAAATTATATGTTCCTCATCAATAATACTAGAGTTAGTCATAACGGCACCTAGTTCTACCACAGCTTTTAGCTCTCGTACATTACCCGGAAAGCGATGACTCAAAATTTTCTTCTTGGCAGCAGCGGTTAACTCCAGCTTTTCTAATCCATTGTCTTTACAAAAAGTATTTAAAAAATGCTGCGAAAGCATTAATGTATCGTTACGTCTGTCTTTTAACGCAGGAAGGTGAATAGGCAGCCCCAATAAGCGATAATACAAATCTTCGCGAAAGTTACCTTCCCTAACTTCTTCGGCCAAATCGCGGTTGGTTGCTGTTATAATACGTGTGTTTATCTTAATAACATTATTAGCTCCCACACGGGTTATCTCTCGTTCTTGAAGAACACGTAATAATTTAACCTGAAGGTTTAAATCCATTTCCCCAATTTCATCCAAAAAGATAGTTCCCCCATCGGCTTCTTCAAATTTACCTTTCTTCGATGTGATGGCTCCCGTAAAAGCACCTTTCTCGTGCCCAAACAATTCACTTTCGATCAGCTCTTTGGGAATTGCGCCCATATTAACCGCAATAAAAGGTCGATCTTTGCGAGGCGAATTATAATGGATAGTTTTTGCAATTAACTCCTTCCCCGTACCAGTTTCGCCATAAACCGACACGTTAATATTAGGTACCTTAATAGCTTTATCAATCAATGCAAATACAGCTTTAATTGCCGGACTATCACCAATTATAGCATTCTTATATTCATACTTATTACTAATTTCGCTCTTTAACTGGCTAATTTCGTTTTTAAGATTCTTGTTCTTATTTATATTCTGAACACTATGAAGCAGTCTTTCTTTTATATTCTCATCTTTGGTAATATAATCGTAAGCTCCTTCTTTTAAGAGCTGAACAGCAGTAGAAATATCATCTTGTCCCGAAATAATAATCACATCAATTTCAGGATTGAATCGTTTAATTTTTTTTAGAATCTCATTGCCAGTATAATCAGGCAAACCTAAATCAAGTGTAACTACATCAGGGTTATCACTCAAATTTCTAATAAAATCCTTACCATTAAAATAGGATTGTACTTCATAATCGGGATTGAGTTTTAAAGTATGCTCTACTAGTTTATTAAACACTTTATCATCCTCAATAACATTAATTCTCATACTTTAATATCTTTGGTGTGTTCAACAACCAACCTTTACGAAGGGGTTTGCAATTCATCGATAATTGGTAAATTTAGAAATTGTTTTTACTCTAATGGGCTATTTTTGTGTTTTAATGAAATATTTTTGCCTAAAATGAGTTTTAATCTTTGATTAAGAGACGTCACATTTCATGATAGATAGAAAAACCGGTTTTATACTTATAATTACATTGACACTGCTTGGCTGCAGTACCAAAAAGAATACATGGCTTAGCCGGAACTACCACAACCTGACCGCCTACTACAATGTATACTTTAATGGAAAGGAAGCACTCAATAATGGAGTTAAATCTATTAGAGAGGGTTATAAAAATGATTATTCCAAGTTACTTCCCATGTTTGAGTCTTCGGACCCTAAAGCAGTTGGAGTTGCAGGTGGTGATATGGATCGAGCCATTGAAAAAGGTGGCAAACTCATAAAAAAACACTCAATTACAGCCAAACCTAAAAAACGTCCAAAATCAAAAAGTGGTTATTCTGCCGATTTTTACTCACAAAAAGAATTCAATGTCTGGGTTGATGATGCTTACCTTTTAATTGGTAAAGCTCAATTTTACAAACACGAATTTTTACCTGCAATTCGAACTTTTCAGTATGTGGTACGCGAGTACAATAACACTCCTGCTCAATACGAAGGTTTAATTTGGTTAGCACGGGCTTTTACTGAATACAAAGATTACATTGGTGCTCTATCGGCATTGGAAAGTTATGATTTAGGTGGAAATCCTCCTGACGAATTATACGCCGATTACATGGCAACTTATGCCAATTTATTACTAAATCAGAATAAATACAGTCAAGCCATTCCTTATCTTAAAAACAACATTAACTACAATAAAGATAAGCAACAGAAAATTCGATTCAACTATATTCTTGGTCAGCTTTATCTCGAAACCAACCAAAATAAAGAAGCTGCCGAGGCTTTTGCTTATGTTGCAAAAGCTAGCACCGATTACGAAATGACTTTTAATGCAAAAGTTATTAAAGCATCTATTTTGTATAAGAATGCTGATATTGCAACGGTAAAGAAGGAACTTACAAAGCTTAAAAAAGACAAAAAGAATAAAGAATACCTCGATCGGATTTATTGGGCTTTTGGCCAGGTTGCCGAGCAGGAAAATGATTATAACGAAGCTCTTAAATATTATCGTTTATCGGTAAACAGCAGTGTTGATAACGACATTCAAAAAGGGAAATCATTTTACGATGCCGCTCAAATTTATTACAATGGGTTTGATTATCCCAACGCATACTATTACTACGATAGTGCCTTGACGGTTGTAAACGAAGATTTTGAAGATTACGATCTTTTGGTTGAACGTCAGGATGGATTGAGCGATTTAGTTGAAAACCTGCTAACTGTTGAACGCGAAGACAGTCTTCAACGATTAGCTGATATGAGCGAACCTGTTTTACTTGCCTATCTTGATGGTATTATTGAAACAAAAAAGAAGGAAGAAGAAGAGAGAATCGAAAATGAACGACGCGAACAAGAACTGTATGACGATCCGTTCTTCAACTCAAATACACAAAGTAATGTTTCTACTACAACTAATGATGGCAAATGGTATTTCTACAACCAAATTTCCAAAGCTTCGGGCAAAACAGAATTCCAAAAGCGATGGGGTAAACGCAAATTAGAAGACAATTGGCGACGAAGCGATAAAAGATCTAATAACATGGATAGCGATTCTGATCCTGAAGATCCTTTTGGTGCTCCGGGCGATCCTTTTGCAAATGCTCCACAGAATCCATCACCTAATGAACCAAGTGGAAAAGTGGACAAACCCAAAGGCTCTGAATCTGCGGCAATTCCAACTCGTGAACAATTGATGTCAGATATTCCGCTTAGCCAAGAAGCCAGATCTATTTCTGATGATAAAATTGAAACATCGTTAATGGAAATGGGACTACTATTTATGGATCGCTTAGAAAATTATCCGAAAGCCATTGAAGCTTTAGAAGATTTACTACAAAGATATCCGAAAGGTGAAATGAGAGATCAAGCCATGGTAGCCTTGTACAATGCATATCGTTTAAATAACGATCAGGCAGGAATGGCATCTACCAAAAGTCGTCTTGAAAATGAATTTCCAAACAGTCGTTTTGTTGCCTATCTAAACGATCCCGAATTCTTCAACAAGCTGGACAAAGTGCGTCACGATCAAGATCAGGAGTACCAGAACACATACGAAGCCTTCTTATTTGGCCGATTTACTGATGTGATAGCAAAAAGTAGTGAAGTAATTGTACAGAACAACAATAACTCATTAATACCTAAATACTACTTATTAAGAGCATTATCTGAAGGTAAATTAGGTAACGTTGGATTTTTCAGATCAGATCTGGATTCATTAATCATAAAGGCTCCAGGCACTGAAGAGTCGGCACTGGCTAAACAGCTTTTAAAACATCTTGATGAAGGTATGACACCTGTTCAAGGTACTTTATTTACATCAACACCTAAAGATAGTGGAAGTAACTCGGAGACAGAATCTACCGAAGGTAAAACAACATCGGATCAACAATTTATATATGTCGAAAAAGAACCATACGAGTTAGTGGTGATGAATATCGATCCTGCTAATTTGAACCGAGCTATCTTTAATGTAGCAGACTACAACTTCTCGAGATATTTACTGCAGGACTTCGATATAAAAGAACAAACTCTAATCAATGGTGATAATGCAATTATTGTTAGCGGATTTAAAAATAAAGCCGAAGCAATGGATTATTTCTATTCCTTACGCGAGCGCCCCGAGTTCTTTAAGTTCGATTTCTTTAAAGATAACATTACCGTTATATCACAATCAAATGCCAATAAATTCTATTTATCAGGCTTGATTAAAGAATATATGGAATTCTTCAACACTTACTATCTTACTCCAATTGCTAAAACGGAATTGGATAAAGTAAGAAAAGAAGAAGTAGAAGAAAAGGTAACTCCTATTATCAGTGAAGAGGTAGTAACAAAGCAAGAAGATCCAGTTACAGAAAAAAGCAATCCTGTTGAAGAAGTAGTTGCCGAAAAAACATCTGCACCTAATCCAAAAGAGGAAGCAACTGCGGTTGAAAACGTAAAAGAAAAAATCGATGAAACAGTAACGTCTGAAGTTTCCACTCCTGTTGCTGATACTACTCCGGAGAATGTAACTCCTGAAACAGAAATTTCTAAACCAAAATCGATATACAGTTACGATGCAAACACGAACCATTCCGTTTTAGTTATTGTTGTTAAAACAAGAATGGATTACAACCGACTAAAAACCATCTACACCAACTTTACCCGCAATAAATTTGGAGCAAAATGTAAAGTGGATATGATAGATATTGGTGCTGATTACCGGGCTATAAAAGTAGATGGATTTACTAACGCCGATGAAGCTAAAAATTACATTGCCGAAATAAATTCCAATACTTTCTTAACGCGCGATATTAGTCATCGCGAACATTATATCTGGAGTATTACGGAAAACAATTTTAGTACGCTTCAAAAACAGACCGAACTTAAGTCATATGAAACCTTCTACAACAATAATTATTAAGCCAGAAAATTAATAAGTATGAGCGATAGCAACATAAAAATTCTATGGGTGGATGATGAGATTGAACATTTAAGAGCACACATTATATTCCTAAAAGAAAAAGGGTATAATGTAGAAACGGCTACAAATGGACAGGATGCTCTTACAATGGTAAAAGAGAGTTTTTATGACCTTATTTTTTTGGATGAAAATATGCCTGGATTATCAGGCTTGGAAACCCTTAATTATTTAAAGGAGATCCGTTCTGAAATTCCGGTTGTTATGATCACCAAAAGTGAGGAGGAAGATATCATGGATCAAGCAATCGGCAATAAAATTGCCGATTATCTTATTAAACCCGTTAATCCTCGCCAGATTCTTTTATCTATTAAAAAGAATTTGAACACTAAAGAGCTCGTAACCAAAACCACTACTTCTGGTTATCAATCTCAATTCGGACAAATTGCCTTAAAAATTAACGATTCATTTAATTACAAAGATTGGGTTGAAGTTTATAAACGTATTATTTATTGGGAATTAGAACTGGAACAAGGTGACGGAGCTATGGACGAGGTGCTTCGAATGCAGAAAAACGAAGCCAATCAAGCATTCACCAAATTCATAAAAAAGAACTATCTCGATTGGTTAAACCAAGATGAAGATGCCCCCTTGATGTCGCATCAACTCATCAAAGAAAAGGTTATGCCCTTACTTGCTGAAAAGAAAAAAGTTTTTTTCATTGTAATTGACAATTTCCGTTACGATCAGTGGGAAATTCTAAAACGTGTTCTTTCATCTGATTACTTAATAGAAGAAGAAGCTCCTTTCTATAGCATTTTACCAACAGCAACACAATATGCCCGTAATTCAATTTTTTCAGGATTATTACCAAGTCAAATAAAAAAAATGTACCCTCAATTCTGGGTTGATGAAGATGTTGAAGAGGGTAAAAACCTATACGAAGAGGAATTATTGGGCACCCTATTCGATCGTTTCAGAAAAAAAATAAGTTATAGCTACCACAAAATTTCGGATAACGAAGGAGGTAAAAACCTAATGGAGAACCTTCATTCCTTACTCGAAAATGATTTAAATGCTGTGGTATTTAATTTTGTTGATATGCTTTCGCATGCCCGCACCGAAGTTAAAATGATTAAGGAACTTGCTCATGACGAGGCTGCCTACCGATCATTAACGCTGTCGTGGTTCAATCACTCTTCACTTAAAGAACTATTGCAACGATTAAAAGAGGAAGATGTAACCATTGTTCTAACCACCGACCATGGAACAACACGAGCTCAGAATCCGGTTAAAGTTATTGGTGACAGAAACGTTAATACCAATCTCAGATACAAACAAGGAAAAAACCTGGCTTATAAAGAAAAAGAGGTGTTTGAAATCAAACAACCCGACAAGGCCTTTTTGCCTAAATTAAATGTTTCATCCACCTACATTTTTGCCTGCAATAACGACTTTTTTGCGTATCCCAATAACTACAATCATTACGTTAGTTATTACCGAGATACATTTCAACATGGTGGCATTTCGCTCGAGGAAATGATTATTCCGTGTTCAACAATAAAAGGCCGAAAATAATTAATGATAAATTCGTTTTCAAAACTTATTTTTGCAGTCTAATAATAAGATATGGATACATTTTACATTGATTCATTAGAGCATATCGATCAGGTAGCCAAAGATTTTTTAGCACACTATGCTAACGAGAAAGTAGTTGCCTTTTATGGCGAAATGGGAGTTGGTAAAACTACTTTTATAAAAGCTCTTTGTAGAGCTTTAAATATTGAGGATACCGTTAACAGCCCTAGTTTTGCTATCGTTAACGAATATCACGATGCCAATGATGAGATTGTATACCACTTCGATTTTTACCGATTAAAAGAAGAAGAGGAAGCGTACGATATGGGCTACGAAGATTACTTATATTCGGGAAATTATTGCATGATTGAATGGCCTGAAAAGATTGCTTCTTTACTTCCTCCAGGTAGACTTGATCTACATATAACTGAAGAAATTGATGGAAGACGTAAACTTACTGTTGAAAAGCAATAACTTTTTCTGAAATTAATCTTTTTTGCTATCTTGAACCTCGTTCGATTGGTCATTAAATAGGTGATAAAGTATTAATCATGGGCGAAAACAAACCTTATTCCTTGATGGGACAAACGCATCTTCTTCCGCGTGAAGAAATGCTTGAGACGGGTAAGAGAAAGAAAAGGGTTACTATTGGAATACCTAAGGATTATTCTTTTTATGAAAATCGTGTTCCTCTAACGCCGCAAGGTGTTGAGTTACTATCTGCCAATGGACATACTGTTTTATTTGAAGCCGGAGCTGGTGACAGAGCTCACTATTTCGATCATGATTTTTCGGAGTGTGGAGCTAAAATAGTAAAGAAAACAGAAGTTTTTTCTGCCGACATTATTCTAAAAATTTCAGCCCCTAATGCTGAAGAAATAGAGTTAATGAAAGCCGGACAGGTTGTTTTTTCCTTAATATATCTTAATAACCAAAGCAGAGAATCTATCCAAAGAATGATGGAGAAAAAGATTATTGCTATTGGTTATGAATTACTAAAAGATGACAATGACTGTTATCCCATTATTCGTAGTATGAGCGAAATTGAAGGAGCAGCATCTGTTATGATTGCCAGCGAATATTTGAGTAAAGCCCACAATGGAAAAGGAGTTTTACTAGGGGGTATTACTGGAATTTCACCAACAGAAGTTGTTATTTTAGGAGCTGGCACTGCAGGAGAATTTGCTGCCCGAGCAGCTATTGGACTAGGTGCTTCTGTTAAAGTATTTGATAATTCTTTTCATCAACTAAGAATATTAGAACGAAATCTTGGTCAACGTATTTTCACATCTGTTCTTCATCCTCCGGCCGTTACTAAAGCCATGCAAAGTGCCGATGCTCTAATAGGTAGCTTGAGATATTTACAAGCAGGGCATACTTTTATGGTAACTGAAGATCAGGTTTCACAAATGAAATCCGGATCAATTATTATTGATTTAAGCATGGATCAAGGCGGGTGTATCGAAACCAGTAAATGCACCAACTTCGATCGTCCCATATTCCATAAACATGGTGTAATTCACTATTGCGTTCCCAATATAGCATCAAGAGTTTCTAGAACTTCATCAATAGCATTGAGTAATATTTTTGCTCCTATTTTATTAAATATTGGAGAATCAGGGGGGATTAGGTCCCTTATAAAAGAAGATATTGGACTAAGCCATGGAGTTTACTTATTTAATGGTATACTAACCAACAATCTTATTGCTAATAAATTTAACTTACCATTTAAAGATATTGGTTTGCTAATGGCTGCGTTCTAAAATGCATATCATTTTTTTTTATCGATGAATCATAAGGAATGGTAAACAAGAATTTAGCCCCATCTTTATATTGATTATCCAACCAAATTGCACCTCCTAGAGTTTCTACAAACTTTTTAGAAATAGCTAAACCTAACCCATTTCCACCAAATTGGCGACTCATGCTACCTTGCCCCTGACGAAACATATCAAAAATCAAACTCTCCTGCCCTTCCTGTACTCCAATACCATCATCTTTTACAAAAAACAATAATTTATCATCTGTAACCTCATATCCCAAAAAGATATTACCTCCATCTTTTGTAAACTTCAGAGCATTGTCCATTAAATGTCTTAAGGTTTTTGCAAGAGCTTCTTCATCTGATACTATGATATCTTTACCATCCTCCAACTCATTTGAAAGATGAATATTTACTTCTTTCTTGATCATTCCAGCCTGCTCTTTAAAATTCGCTTCCAACTGAAACATAAAATCATTTAATGATATTTTACTATACTCCCCTTGCATTAGTCGGGTTTGTAATTTAGAAATATCAATTAAATCATCCATTACTTTTAATAATTGCAAGCCATTAAAGTTGATAATATCAATATATTCTTCACGTTCTTCAACAGTAATGGAACTTGACCTTAAAAGTTCCAAAAAACCAAGAATTACGTTCATTGGAGTCCTTATTTCGTGGCTCAAATTAGCTAAAAACGTAGATTTTAACTGATCGTATTCTTTTGATTTTAATTGTGCTTTTCGCAACTCATCAACCGAATAGTCTAATTTCTTATTTTTATCCTTCAGAGTACGATGCATTATTTCCAACTCGGCATTACGCTTTTTAATTTCTTCTCTCGCTTGCAAATGTTCCATTTCTGTTCCTAAGCGTGGTGTAAATAAAAGTAGTAATGACTCAATCGTTTGATATAATTTTTCTATGGGGTTTTTAAACAGTGCAACTACAATTCCAATCGGTTCATGATTTGAACTAAAAAGAGGAACACCAACATAGCCCTCTGCTTCTCTATCCATTATGGGACTATTAAGTGGAAAATGTTCCCATGCTGCCTTGGTTATGTAGTGCGATTTCTTACCAACAACATCTTTACAAGGGGTTCCTTCTAAAGGATATGTAATATTATCGAAAAAGGTATCTTTATTACAATTAACAAATGATTCAATCGAATTTGATATTTTATTGTATTTACCAATCATTATATAATCAGCTGAAGTTAGATCACATAATTTTTGCCCAATAAAACGAAAATAATCGTTACCAACACAATGGTTACCTTGTGAAAACAACTCAAACACAGCAGGCTCAAACTTTTTAAATTGTTTAAGCAGTTTTGTGTTATCTATTCTTTTTGCAAAAATCTTCTTCCAATTCATGAACATTTCTTAATACCAACTAAAATTAGGTAAAATACACACTTACAAATAGTAATTTTGATTAGTCATAGATACTTTTAGTTGTATAACTGATTACTAATAGTAAATGTGACTCTTGTTTGATATAAGTTGCATATGTTTCCACAAACAGGGAGCAAATAACCATCAATCACAAATATCAGATATTATATTTCGACATGAATATGCTTAAAATTAATCAGCGAAAGATTTATTAAAAAACCTTTCGCCGTTCAAAAACATATTATAGAATAAACTTATGCGCGTGCTAGTTTGCTTTCTGGAAGGTTTAAATAATTATAAAATATACCTATCAATAAATTACTATCCATATCGCGAGTGATAGGTATTACAAGATCTGCAAATGTATCAACAAACGAAATTTGCAACTCGTTTCTTTTTGGAAAATCAATACTTATCACTTTTGAGTGAGTTCTAATCTCTCCTAATGCTGTAATCAATTCAACCATTTTTCTTTCCTTTTAGCGTTTAGTTTACCGTCCGCTTATTTTGCTGTTTTCCTGATTGTAAAAGTACGCGGCACATAGCTTCCTACCAAATGATAATAAAGCTTTTCCATGAGTTATAAATTACAACCGACAAAAGCTATAATTATAATAGATGAATGAATATACACATGGATGAAAGCTAATATTGGTGTGCCAAAAATGAATCAAAGTCAATTTTATTTAGCTTCAGATCATGAATTTATTGGACTAATATTTTTTTTTTAACATTCCGATGCGGCAAAGTATAAAAGAATTTACCTGCATAATAACTTAGTTTTTTTACCTTTGTTTTCGTTGAAAAATCTTCACCTATCAATGGCAAAAACAGAGAAAAACAAAACACTTGTTGAAAGACTTAAGCACAAGTATCGATTAGCAGTTTTTAATGAACAAACATACGAAGAAGTCTTTGGGATGCGGCTTTCAAGGCTCAACGTATTTATTTCTATTGGTTTTTCATCTATTCTGCTCATTATTTTTGTCATATATCTTATAGCATTTACAGGCCTACGTGAATACATTCCTGGTTATCCTTCGGGGCAAGAACGTCGATTAATTATCCAAAACAGACAACGCGTTGATAGTCTTATTATGGAAATAGAAAGACGAGACAAATTTTTTCGCGATATAAGAGCAATCATGTCGGGTGAACTTCCAGAAGGTGCCACTGCAGAAGACATTGATAGTACCAACTCATTCAAAAACAACAATAACAATATCTCATTTAAAAAATCCGAAGAAGATTCCATTTTTAGAGAACAAATTGAACAAGAAGAAAAATTCAACTTGTCTGCTTTTGAAACGGGTACTAATAAATTAGAATTAGAACATCGCTTTTTATTTGCACCTCTTAAGGGTGTAGTTGTTAATAAATTCGGTGAATCGGCTGGACACTACGGAGTAGATATAGTTGCAAAAGAGGGGGCACGTGTAAGTTCAGTTTTAAACGGAACGGTAATTTTTACCGGTTGGACAGTTGAAACTGGTTATGTAATCACCGTTCAACACACACACAACCTCATTTCGATATATAAACACAACGAACGATTATTAAAAAGTATGGGCGACAGAGTTCAAGCAGGAGAAGCTATTGCTGATGTGGGAAATTCAGGGGAGTTAACCACTGGTCCTCACTTACATTTTGAACTCTGGTACAACGGGGTAGCAATTGATGCAGAACAATACATTTCGTTCGAATAAAGATTAAAAGAAAGATAAGAGATAGATGTTAAAAAAGATAGCGATTCTTGGATCGACCGGGTCCATTGGTAAACAAACTCTCGAAGTTATTGAACAGCATCCCGATCATTTTTCAGTTGAAGTATTAACTGCCAACAACAGTGCAGAACTACTTATTGAACAAGCTATAAAATTTCAGCCCAATACAATTGTAATTGCCAACAAAGAAAAATACAAACTAGTAAGTGATGCCCTAGCCGATCAGGATATTAAAATATATGCAGGAGCAGAGGCAATTACTCAGGTGGTACAAATGGAGTCGGTTGATATTGTATTAACAGCAATGGTAGGATTTGCAGGTTTATTACCTACTGTAAAAGCTATCGAAGCTGGCAAAACAATAGCACTTGCAAATAAAGAAACATTAGTGGTTGCCGGCGATTTAATTACAAAACTGGCTTTAGATAATAAAGTTAGTATTCTACCGGTTGACTCGGAACACTCGGCTATTTTTCAATGCTTGGTTGGTGAATATCACAACCCAATCGAAAAAATATATTTAACAGCGTCTGGTGGACCTTTTAGAGGCAAAGACGTAAACTTTCTAAGAAAAGTAACACGTTGTCAGGCTTTAAATCATCCTAACTGGAGTATGGGCGATAAAATAACAATCGATAGTGCTTCGTTAATGAACAAAGGTTTAGAAGCGATTGAAGCACGCTGGTTATTTGGTTTGAAACCCGAACAAATTGATATAGTAGTTCATCCTCAATCTATTGTTCACTCACTAGTTCAATTCGAAGATGGATCAATGAAAGCACAAATGGGATTACCAGATATGCGTTTGCCTATTCAATATGCTTTATCATTTCCAGCCCGTTTAAAAGTTAATTTCGAACGTTTTAACTTCCTCGACTACCCATCTCTCACTTTTGAAAAAGCTGATATCAAAGTTTTCCGCAACTTAGATTTAGCATTTGGAGCCATGGAAAAAGGAGGAAACATGCCATGTATACTTAATGCAGCCAACGAAATAGCCGTTGAAAACTTCCTTAATAAAACAGTTGGCTTTGTTGAGATGTCGGATATAATAGAAAAAACTATGGAAAAGTCAACTTTTATTGATGCTCCAACGTTTGATGATTATCTGAATTCAAATAATGAAGCACGTGAGTTAGCAACTCAAATTATTAAAAACAGAAAATAATTACAAGTTCATAATTTAATTTAGCTCAACAATATATCAACATACAATCCTATTTATTAGATATAACACATATTAATAGAAAAAGATATATTTGTTGCCTAATTACGAAAATTGATATTAATGGATATTTTTATAAAAGCCGTACAATTAATTTTGAGTCTTTCCATTCTCGTTATTTTGCACGAGTTTGGTCACTTCTTTTTTGCCCGACTATTCAAAATCAGAGTTGAGAAATTTTATCTTTTCTTCGACCCATGGTTTTCATTATTTAAGTTTAAAAAAGGAGAAACTGAATATGGCGTTGGCTGGCTACCATTAGGAGGATACGTTAAAATTGCCGGCATGATTGACGAGTCGATGGATAAAGAAGCCATGGCTCAGCCTGCTCAACCATGGGAATTCAGATCAAAACCAGCCTGGCAACGATTATTGGTTATGGTTGGTGGTGTAGTTGTTAACTTCATCACAGCATTATTTATTTTTTGGATGATTCTATATACCTGGGGCGAATCATACATGCCAGTTGAATCAGCCAAATATGGTTTGTATTATCACGAAATTGGACATCAGATAGGCCTTAAAGATGGTGACATCGTTTTAAAAGTTGATGATTTTAAAGTAGAATCAAGTGGAGATATTGCACGATTAATACTTTTTGAAGATGCGAAAACGTTAACTGTAAAACGAGGCGATGTTATTATCACTGTAAACATTCCTACTGGGTACGATCAGACCTACTTAAAAAACGAAGTTAAAGATTTTGCAGGAGTTAGAATGCCGGTTGTTGTTGGTGAGGTCATGAAAAACTCCAATGCTTCAGAAGCCGGACTATTGGCAGGTGACAGCATTGTTAGTATTAACAATGAATCAACTGCTTTCTTCAATGATTTTACAAACGTAATGCAAAATCAAAAGGGAAAAGCTATTGAATTGGGCATTTATCGTAATGGACAACCAATTACTTTGCATGCTCAGGTAACAGACAATGGTACCATTGGATTTGATGCAGGTGGAGCAACTGGCTTTGCAGACATCAAACGACACAAATATGGCTTTTGGGAAGCTTGCCCCAAAGGAATTAAAATGGGTTTTGATACACTTATCAACTATGTAAAACAAATGCGCCTTATCTTCACAAAAGAAGGAGCAAAACAAGTTGGTGGCTTTGGAGCAATGGGTAAATTATTCCCATCTAATTGGAACTGGTTTATTTTTTGGAGCAACACTGCATTAATTTCGGTCATTCTTGCTTTTATGAATATTTTACCTATTCCGGCATTAGATGGAGGTCATGTATTATTTTTACTTTATGAAATCGTTACGGGTCGCAAACCTGGTGATAAATTCATGGAATATGCACAGGTAACAGGTATGATTCTATTGTTAGGATTACTGTTGTTTGCCAACGGAAATGATATATTTAAATTGTTCACTAAGTAAGGGCAATTGATTAAATTTGTAATAACAAAAACAATTTACAATGAATCTAGCTTACGTTATGCTTTGGGCCCTTCCGGGCGGACCTGAATGGATACTGATTATATTAGCTTTAGTACTACTATTTGGAGGTCGCAAAATTCCTGAGTTGATGAAAGGTTTAGGTCAGGGAATGAAAGAATTTAAGAAAGCCCGTAACGAAGACGCTTCTGATAATTCATCCGACAAAAAAGATAAAGAAGATAAATCTGAGTAACTCAGGTTTTAATAAACATATCAGGCCGCCTCTTTGAGGATTGGCCTTTTTGCATATTTAATAATATGCACTTTCAAACACTGCACGCATAATGAAGAAGGCTGTTTTGCTGATATTAATAATGGTTTCTCAACTTATTTCTGCTCAAAAAAGCGAAGAAACTTCCTTACCTCATTATCCAATATGGATGTATCAGAACAGATTGGAAAATCTGGATCAAAAAACATCTATTCATCTCGATTATAACTCACAGGTTCAATCATTTATTGAAGTATATACCGTTAAGCGTCGCGATCATCTGTCAAATATAATCGGGCGAACTGAAATGTACTTCCCTCTTTTTGAAGAATACTTAGCCAAATACAACTTACCATTGGAGCTAAAGTATTTGGCTATTGTTGAATCGGCTTTAGATCCAAGAGCGAAATCAAAGTCGGGAGCGATGGGACTTTGGCAGTTTCTGTATCACACCTCTAAAATGTTTGATCTTAAAGTAGATACTTATGTTGACGAACGATGTGATCCGGTAAAAAGTACCGAGGCAGCATGTAAATACCTAAGATATTTATATCAAAACTTAAACGATTGGCAATTAGCGTTGGCGGCTTACAATGGAGGAATTGGAGTTGTTCAAAAAGCAATTGAACGTTCAGGTGGTAAAACCAATTTTTGGGATTTACAACCGTATTTACCTGCAGAAGTAAAAAGTTATGTTCCTGCATTTATTGCTGTTAATTATGTGATGAATAATTACAACCGTCACGAAATAAAAGCAAATACTCCTTTGATGAGCTTTTCAGATGTTGATACTGTTTTCGTTAATAAACCACTAACATTTAGTCAGGTTAGTCAGGCTTCACAAACATCCATAGATATAATTAGATGGTTAAATCCCTCTTTCGTCAAAGATTACATCCCTTATGATGGAGTACCCACCCGAATTTTCTTACCAAAATCAAACATCGTTAATTTTGTAAGGGCAGAAAAAAATCTTGAAAAAGCAGATGGCCCAATTGTTAATATCATTCCGATTGGTGATATATCAGGTCGCGAAAAAATTTATCATATAGTTGGTCGAGGAGAATATTTTCATAAAATTGCCATTGACCACTTATGCCGTATCAGCGATATTATGTACTGGAATAAATTGAAGACGAGAAATTTATACGCTGGTCAAAAATTGGAAATTTGGAAGCCTGTAGAGCAAAATAAATTTTTCTTTGTAGTTCAAGAAATTAATTATCAATCAACAAAAGTTTGGAAACAAGGTTTGTTAGCAACACAAGCCAAATAATAAACATCATAACACTATGAATAGATACTTCAAAAATTACGGATTACTCTTATTAGTGAGTTTGCTGCTATTTTCATGTAAGGATAAAAAAAGCAACTATAAACCCAACGTGGCCGGAAAAGCAGGTGAGCTTCTTATTGTGATGGAAAATAATATTAAAGAATCGGAAGCTGGGAAAGATTTGCGAAGAACGGTTCTTGAAACTTATTTAGGACTTCCACAAGACGAGCCTAATTTTGATATGTTAATCACTCCACACAGTGGATTTTCGTCTTACTTTAAAACATTTCGAAATCTGATTATTACCGACGTATCTCCGACGGTTAAAGAAGATACCGTAAAATACTACACCGATTACTGGGCGCGTCCGCAATCAATGGTTCGCATTACGGCTAAAGACACAACAACCCTGCACCAATTGGTTAAGCGCCATTCAATACGAATGCTAAGCTTTTTCAATCGCGCCGAAAGAAATCGTAACATTAAGTATTTCAAAGCAACGCCTAATTCTTCGTTGATTGATACGGTTAAGAAAATGTGGAACGTTAAACTTAATATTCCAGCCAACCTAAAACAGCGTAATACCAAAGGTAAATTTACCTGGTTGGGCGAAGACGCCGAATGGGGAAGTCAGGGTTTTATTGTATACGAATTCCCTTATGTGGGAGAAGGTACATTCTCGAAAGAATATTTATTAAACAAAAGAGATTCTGTTCTTCATAAAAATCTTCCTGGCCCCAGTGCAGGCTCATACATGACTACAGAACACAGGTTTCCTATTTTATACAAAACGGCTACCATTAATGAAATTCCAGTGGTTGAATTAAGAGGTTTATGGAAAGTAGAAGGTGATATGATGGGGGGACCATTTATTCTTCAGGCTCACCACGATGTTGCCAACAATAGAGTAGTTGTTACCGAAGGCTTTGTTTATTGTCCTGAAAAGGCCGAAAAACGTGATAAAATCAGACAACTCGAAGCTTTAATGTACACCTTTAATCTACCAAAATAATGCTTCCCGAACTCAATCGACAGGCACTAAAACAAGCAAGTACACGCGAAGACTTAATTAAGAAAACAGCTGCTCAAATCATTAAAGATTTTGCTGAATTTGGGTTGGATGTGCATTTTTCGGGAAGTGTTGAAAACTTTTACGAAGAACTTTTCGGACAAATGAAAAAGCATATAGAGTCTATTTTAGGAGAACATTATACACGCTTTTTGAGCTTTCTTTATCGAATAGATGTTACCGAAAACCAGGTAGCTCATTATCAATCGGAAATGAATGATGCAAGCTATGAAGATGCATTAACGGAACTTATCATTCATCGCGAGATGAAAAAGGTAATGATAAGAGAGTACTTTAAAGCACAAAATCCATCAACCGAAACCGGGTTTAATTTGTTGGATAGCTAGTAATCAAAAACAAAAAAAGAATGAAACTTACAATAAAACACACAGGTGAAAAACCTGAAGGCGTTCAAAATCTGTTTTTAGTTAATAAGACAGATTCTTTAAATGATTTTGGTTTCTCAGCCGATGCCTTAGCATATGTGAAACAAAAACAAGAGGCCGACGAGAAATTAATCACCATTAATGTATATGGAATCACTTACCATGTTTTAATACTTGCTGATGCAGATCTAAATAATAGTGCTCTTGAGAAAATTAGAAAAAATGGTCACTCCATTACTACAGGTATGCGTAAGAGTAAAAAAGAGGCCATTTGTATTTACGATTCAACAGGAAACAAAGCTGCTTTGCTAGCTCTAACCGAAGGTATTGCTTTATCAACATATCAATTTGATAAATACCAAACGAAGAAAGAAAACAGCTTTTCTGAATTCTGTATTTGGGTAGCATCAGCAGCAGTTAATCAAGCTGACTTAGACGAATTGCAATTACTTACCGAAAGTGTATTTATCACTCGTGATCTGGTTAATGAACCTGTTTCAACACTAGATGTTGCTGAACTTTCAAAAACCATTGAAGAACTAGGTAAGAAAAATGGCTTCTCTGTTGAGATTTTTAACAAAGCGAAACTAGAATCGCTAAAATTTGGTGGTCTATTAGGTGTTAATAAAGGAAGCATTGATCCTCCGGCATTTCATATTTTAGAATGGAAACCTGCTGACGCTAAAAACTCTAAACCGATTGTTTTGGTCGGTAAAGGAGTCGTTTTTGATACAGGCGGTATCAACTTAAAAACACCTCCAGGTAGCCTTGATGATATGAAATCGGATATGGGAGGTGCTGCATCGGTTGTTGGAGCATTATGTGCAGTATCAGCTAATAAACTACCTGTTCATGTTATTGGTTTAATTCCGGCCACAGATAATCGTCCGGGAGAGAATGCTATTGTTCCGGGCGATATATTAACCATGCACAATGGCAAAACTGTCGAAGTCTTAAACACAGATGCTGAAGGGCGTTTAATTTTGGCTGATGCATTAAGCTATTCTAAAAAATACGATCCTCAACTGGTTATTGACCTTGCAACTTTAACAGGAAGTGCAGTTATGGCTATTGGTCATTATGCAACTGTTGGAATGGGTTCGGCCAACGACGAAACATTTGAGAAGTTAACCAACGCTGGTTACAGGGTTAACGAACGTGTTGTTCAGTTCCCATTCTGGGAAGATTACGACGAATTGATTAAATCAGAGATTGCTGATATTAAAAACCTTGGTGGACGCGAAGGAGGCTCAATCACAGCAGGTAAATTCTTAAGCCATTTTGTAGATGCACCTTGGATTCACCTTGACATAGCTGGGCCAGCATTTGTGCGAAAAGAAGATAGTTATCGTGGTTTTGGCGCTTCAGGAGTTGGCGTACGCTTACTTTACGATTTTCTTAAGAACGAATTGTAAATATTGAATATTGCATCTAAATAAGTGAATGATTCACCGAAATAGTCGGCTAATGCATCATTTTTATTACTTTTAATCTGAAAAATTAACCTTGCTGTTTATGGCAAGGTACAATTGCATTTATATGAGTGAAAACAAAATAAAAGTCGGTATAACCCATGGCGATATAAACGGTATTGGTTATGAAGTTATTTTCAAAACTCTTGCCGACAACCGAATATTTGAATCTTTTACACCTGTTATTTACGGATCGTCAAAAGTTGCTGCTTATCATCGAAAGGCTTTAAACATTCCTAATTTTAGTTTAAACAGCATTCGTGAAGTAAGTGAAGCGAACAACAAACGAATCAATATAATTAACTGTTTAGATGACAATATCAGAGTTGAATTAGGAAAATCTACCACTGCTGGTGGCGATGCTGCTTTTAAAGCTCTTGAGCTAGCTGTAAATGATTTAAAAGAAGGTAAGATCGACGTTTTGGTTACCGCACCTATTAATAAAAAGAATATTCAGTCTGAATCTTTTAATTTCCCGGGCCACACCGAATATCTTGAACAACAAGCTGAAGAAGGCAAAGCACTAATGTTAATGGTGTCGGAATCGATGAAAGTTGGAGTTGTTGCCGGACATGTGCCATTAAAAGACGTTCCGTCTCAAATTACTAAGGAGTCAATACTTACTAAACTTCGTACTTTAAACGAGACTTTGGTTATGGATTTCTCAATTCGAAAACCACGAATTGCAGTACTTGGTTTAAATCCACATGCTGGCGATCAGGGTGTTTTAGGTTCTGAAGAACAGGATATTATTATTCCTGCATTAGAAGAAGCTAAAAAAGAAGGAATCATGGCATTAGGTCCATATCCGGCTGATGGATTATTTGGCAGTGAACAATTCAAAAACTTCGATGCTATATTAGCCATGTATCACGATCAGGGTTTGGCTCCATTCAAAGCCTTAACCTTTTCTAAAGGTGTTAATTATACTGCTGGATTACCATTTATCAGAACCTCACCTGATCATGGAACAGCTTTTGAAATTGCTGGACAGGATAAAGCAAGTTTTGATTCCTTCCGACAGGCAATTTATTTAGCTATTGATGTTTGTAGTAATAGAAAACAAAACATTGAGCTCTATAAAAATCCGCTTAAAACTCATGATTTAAGCACTCTCGATGATCATGAATAAACCAAATAATTCTCATAAAAGCAGCCAATTGGCTGCTTTTATTTAATATAGCAATTAGGGTCTTTACTATGAAAATTTCCCGTCTTTATATAAGATAAACACTTCAAACCGCCAAAGCAATCATTTTTATATACACACTCCTTACATTCATCATCTAAGTCATTCGCATCTCTCAATCTCAACAAAACCGGATCTTTATAATAAATATCAATAAGATCATCCCTTAAAACATTTCCTAATTTAATTGGTAGTCTTCTACAGGGAAGAAGATCTCCATTAGGTAATATCGTCAACAATGAAGCTCCTGCTGAACAACGGTATGGTTTTCCTCCAGACTCAATGAACTGAAGAGCTCGAGAAGAACTAATCTCAGTTCTACTAATTGCACCTATTAATAGCTTCTTCTTTTCTCCATAAATGTTAGAATTCAAATATTTAAACTGATCTGTTTTTAACTCCAGTTCATCAACAGGTCCAAATGGTAAATAACGATCAGTCCAAATCTTTTTAATTTTATATCTTCTTGCAAATCGGACTACTTTAGGGTATTCTGCTATATTTTTAGCATTAGCTGTAAAAGAAATAATTACAGGTATCTTTAATTTTTTGTAAGATTCAATTGCATTTTTAACATTCTTATAAGCTCCCAAACCTCGTATTAAATCATTGACATCTTGACCTCCTTCCAAGCTTAACTGAATAAACTTTGGTTTTAGTTCTGATAGTTCTTTTAGTTTGTAATCGGGCAATAATAATCCATTACTTAATATTCCAAATGTATAATCATATTCCCGTACCACAATTTTTAACAATTCTAACAGCGGTTGATATAAAAAGGGTTCTCCACCTGTAAAATTTATATGGCATCTAATTTGAGGATTTCTTTTACTAAGTTTATTAATGAAGCCATGTATTTTTTCAAGTATTTCAGTGTTAGTCTGCAGGCTTAAACTATTATCTATATATTCATCCTGATAGCAATGCAAACATCTGTAATTGCATTTATCAGTAAGATGCCATTGAATCGTCATTTGCTTAATTTTAATCACCACCACAACCTCCGCAGCCGCCACAGCCACTACTGCATCCACCACTACAGCTACTTCCACAACCACTACTACACCCACTACCGGAAGAATCACCACAACCAGAACAGCCTCCAAACCAAACCCAAGTATTAGTCTTTCTATCAAATTTATCGGGTAAGAATGTGCCTTTATTGGCCATAAAAAAAGTCGCTAATCCAAAGACTGCCACAGCAATTAATTCTTCTTCGATTGCAATATCCTTTTTTGATTTTAACCAATCATATCGCTGCTTGGCTTTGGCAATAAATTTATGTCCTAATCTTGTATTATGTGGTTTCTTTCTGTAGAATAACCACAAAAAAACTATAATTACAAAAAGTATTTCAAGTATTAAAAAAATAACTGGCTTATGATTCTGTATACCCATAATTAATTTCATTACTACAGGCAGTAAAGCCAAAACCAGTGTACATATAGAAATTATTCGCATCCTAACTAACGAATCTTCATCCATAACAAGACTTGCTCGCTGCACTTTAGTGATATTAATGTTAATTAGATTAGAGATAACAGCAGAATTGTCTCTTACAATATAATTATATGAAGTAATATTGTTTAAGTAATCCCATAAAACGTTCTGCAAAGTTGTTTGTCTCTCTATAATCGCATCATCCTTACGATTAAAAGTAATAGATTTTCTTTGCACTGTCATTTCGAGGTGAGACATCTGTACCATTTCATATAAAACTACAGAAATTACATCTTTAACTCCTCCTCTAATATAAGCCAAATCAATATAAGAAAATAGAGAAGGATCAGGTATTGGCTTTGATGTCGAATTATCGCTTTTGGATACAAGCCATCCAATCAATAATAATAAAGAACCATAGATATAGTAATACTGTAAGAAATCAGCGCCTTTAATATGATATAAGAAATCTTGCATTAAGATATTGGTTATTAGAATTAGGTAATAAAACTAGCTGAACAATATTAATATTCAAAACGATAAATAATAATTATACTAAAATAAAAAAGCCCGACTAAAAAGCCGGGCTCAATTATATTGCGTATATTCTCTTACAATTTTCTGCTTACTTCTACTTCTTCATAAGCCTCAACAATATCATCTACTTTAATATCATTGAATTTCTCAATGTTCAATCCACACTCATACCCTGAAGCAACTTCTTTCACATCGTCTTTAAATCGCTTCAACGATCCAAGCTCTCCAGTGTATACTACAATACCATCACGAATCACACGGATCTTATTGGTACGCTTCACTTTTCCTTCTTTTACCATACAACCAGCGATGGTACCCACTTTTGAAATTTTGAATACTTCACGAATTTCAATGGTAGCAGTTATTTGTTCTTTGATTTCTGGCGACAACATACCTTCCATTGCCGATTTCAATTCTTCGATAGCATCGTAGATGATTGAATATAGTCGAATATCGATTTCTTCCTTCTCTGCAATACGTCGGGCAGTCATTGATGGACGCACCTGGAATCCGATCACAATTGCATTAGATGCAGCTGCCAACATGATATCTGATTCAGAGATCTGACCTACAGCTTTATGAATTACATTCACCTGAATTTCTTCAGTTGATAGCTTGATTAATGAATCAGATAATGCTTCAATAGAACCATCCACATCACCTTTAACAATAACATTCAACTCCTGGAAGTTACCTATCGCAATACGTCGACCAATTTCGTCCAAGGTAATATGCTTTTTAGTACGCATACCTTGCTCACGCTGTAGTTGCTCTCGTTTATTAGCAATATCTTTAGCTTCACGCTCATCTTCCATTGCATTAAAACGCTCACCAGCTGTAGGAGCACCATTCAATCCTAGAATCAATGCAGGCTCTGAAGGTCCAACTTCTTCCACTTTTTGGTTACGCTCATTAAACATAGCCTTTACGTGACCGTAATGAGATCCTGAAAGCATCATATCTCCAACACGTAATGTACCGCCCTGAACTAGTAGTGTAGTAACGAAACCACGACCTTTATCTAATGAAGATTCAATTACACTACCTACTGCTCGTTTATCAGGATTAGCTTTTAATTCTAATAAATCTGCTTCTAACAATACTTTTTCAAGTAAGTCTTCAATGTTAATACCATTCTTAGCAGAAATTTCCTGACACTGGTATTTACCGCCCCAGTCTTCTACAAGGTAATTCATATTAGCCAGCTCCTCACGTATACGATCTGGATTAGCTCCTGGCTTATCAATTTTGTTAATGGCAAAAACAATTGGCACACCCGCTGCCGAAGCATGGTTAATTGCTTCAATTGTTTGTGGCATTACATTATCATCTGCTGCAATAATTATAATTGCAATATCGGTAATTTGAGCACCACGGGCACGCATAGCTGTAAACGCTTCGTGACCTGGAGTATCAAGGAAAGTAATTTGACGACCATCATCCAAAGATACACTATAAGCTCCAATATGCTGAGTAATACCCCCAGCCTCACCAGCAATTACATTTGCTTTACGAATATGGTCAAGTAAAGATGTTTTACCATGGTCTACGTGTCCCATTACCGTAACAATAGGAGGACGAGAAATCAAATCTTCTTCATTATCCTCTTCTTCAATAATTACGTCAGCCACATCGGCACTTACAAACTCTACTGTAAAACCAAATTCTTCTGCAACTAAAGTTAAAGTCTCAGCATCCAATCGTTGGTTAATAGAAACAAACATTCCTAAACTCATACAAGTTGAAATAATTTGATTCACCTGTACATCCATCATGTTAGCCAATTCGTTAGCAGTAACAAACTCTGTTACCTTAAGAATTGTCTTTTCTTTTTCTATTTGTTCAAGATCGGCCTGATGACGTTGCGACTGAGCTTCTCTTTTTTCACGACGGTGTTTTGCACCTTTGTTCTTACCTTTTGAAGTTAATCGTGCAAGAGTATCTTTTATCTGCTTTTGTACATCTTCCTCATTAATCTCGGCCTTTTGCGGACGTTTTTTAACTTTCAGATTACGTTTTGGACGAACTTCTTTTTTATTATTATTATCGCCGTGGTTGTTTTTCTTATCACCTGCAGCACCTTGTGATTGCTGCTGTTTTTGATTGATATCAACCTTTTCTTTATCTTTTCTGATGCGCTTACGTTTGCGCTTCTTACCATTATCTTTATTTGCTTCCGATTTACTTGGCGTTGTTGGAAGTTCAATTTTACCAACTACTGTTGGTCCAGATAATTTTTTAACCTGGGTTGGACGGAAAGCACCATCTTCTGATTCAGCTTTAGCTGCCTCTGGTTTTTTCACCTCCACTTTTGGTTTATCTTCTTTCTTCTGTGCCACTGGCTTTTTCTCAACTTTTGGTTGTTCCTTTTTAGATTCAACCTTCTTAGGTTCAGCCTTTTTAGGAGCATCTACTTTTGAAGACTCTGCTTTTGGCTCAACCTTTTTGGGAGGATTTAAATCTATTTTACCAACTACTTTTGCTTCGGCAATAGGTTCAACTTTTGTTGGAATATGTTCCGGTTGCTTTTCTACCTTTGGTTTCTTCTCAACTGGTTTTTCTTCCTTAGGTTGTTCCTTTTTAGGCTCTTCTGCTTTGGGCTGTTCTATTTTAGGAACTTCAATTTTTGGAGTTTCCACTTTAGGTACCTCTTTCTTAGGCTCTGCTTTTTTAGGAGGATTTAAATCAATCTTACCTACAACCTTCGGTCCTTTCGTTTCTACTTTTTGCTCCTTGGCAGTTGGCTTTTCTTCTTGAGTTTCACTACCTGAGTTTTGATCACCATGAATATCGTCGATAGAAATCGATTCTTTTCTTGGTTTATCTTTCAATTTGGCTAGCTTTTCTGATTCTTTTTTAACATTAGAATCACTACGGTATTCTTGTGCAAGTACCGAATACATCTCTTCAGATACCTTTGTATTTGGGTTACCTTCGACGCTATACCCTTTTTTATGCAAGAATTCCACAATGGTGCTAATTCCAACATTGAATTCACGAGCTACTTTACTAAGTCTTTTTCCAACTGCCATATAACAGGACTATTCTTTACAAGTTAATTTGTTTGGACAATGCTTTTCGACACAAATATAGCGATTTATTCAAATTCAGCGCTTAATATGTCTCTAATCTCACGAATGGTTTCTTCTTCCAAATCAGTACGTTTAACTAAATCTTCCAATGAAAGATCCAGCACTGATTTAGCAGTATCACATCCAACCGCTTTTAATTCGTCCAAAATCCATGCTTCAATTTCATCTGAGAATTCATCCAACTTAACATCTTCATCTTCCTCATCTACTTCTCGATATACATCTAATTCGTAACCGGTCAATTGCCCGGCCAATCGAATATTCAATCCACCCTTACCAATTGCAAGTGACACTTCCTCAGGACGCAAGTAAACTTCTGCACGACCTTCGTCTTCCAAAATTTTAATGTTATTAATTTTGGCAGGATTCAGTGCCCTTTGTATAAACAACTGTGTATTGGATGTATAGTTTATTACATCAATATTTTCGTTACGTAATTCACGAACAATTCCATGAATACGTGAACCTTTCATACCAACACAAGCTCCAACAGGATCGATACGCTCATCATATGATTCTACAGCCACTTTGGCTCTTTCGCCTGGTACACGTACAATCTTTTTAATGGTAATCAATCCATCGAAAATTTCAGGTACTTCTAACTCAAATAAACGTTCAAGGAACACTGGAGAAGTACGTGAAAGAATAATTAATGGGTTATTGTTTCGAATTTCAACTCGAATAACGACTGCTCTAACATTATCTCCCTTACGGAAAAAGTCAGAAGGAATTTGTTCTGCCTTTGGCAAAATTAATTCATTACCCTCATCATCAATGATTAGAATTTCGCGTTTCCAGATCTGATAAACTTCTCCGGTAACAACTTCACCTATACGATCTTTATACTTGTGATAGATATTATCTTTTTCTAACTCCAAAATACGAGCCGATAAGTTTTGGCGAAGGCTTAAAATGGCACGACGTCCAAAATCAAGAAATTTGACCTCGTCGGTAACTTCTTCTCCTAACTCGTAATCCGCATCAATTTTTTTAGCTTCTGTCAAAGAAATTTCAAGGTTTGGATCTTCCAAATCTTCATCTTTAACCACCTCGCGGTTACGCCATATTTCAAAGTCACCTTTATCATCATTGATGATTACATCAAAGTTTTCATCGGTGCCGAATCTTTTAATCAAGACGCTACGAAACGCATCTTCCAAAACACTGATCATTGTTGCACGATCAATGTTTTTTAATTCTTTAAACTCTGAAAACGTATCTATCAGATTAATATTTTCCATACCTCGGAATTATTTAAAAAGATATAATGTCTTTTATCTGTTTAACCTCATCATATTTAAAATCATCTGTGCGAACTTGCAGTTCCTTGCGTTTTTTACCTTCAACTTTTACCATCTCCTCTACTTCAACGCTAAATTGCTCTTCATTAACTGCAGTTAATTTACCTTTGATTTTATTACCTCCGGTAGTCAAAATTTCTACATCGTTACCCAGGTTTTTATAATACTGACGTAACACTTTAAAAGGTTGTCCTATTCCGGCTGATGAAACTTCTAACTCAAAATCTTCTACATCACGATCAAACTTGGAGTCAATCAGTTTGCTAACTTCAATACAGTAACTAATTGGAATACCATTGTCGCTATCAATAACCAACACAATTTTGTTGCCAGGCTTCACTGCTAATTCAACTATGAACACATCATCCTGCTCAAATTTTTCAGCAACAATATTTTCAATTAATGTTTGATCAATCATCTTTTAGTGTAATAAAATAGGGGACTACACACGTCCCCTATACCTTTTTTCGGTAAATCTCCGCAAAGATAACTATTAATCAGGTTTATTCCAAACTTATTAAGTATGGTAAGAATTATTAACAATTTGTTCAAGCGATATTTTTAATCTTTTAACTTTTTATTTATTCGTTTACTACGTATTTCGGACTTAGGGTGCACTCTATTTTGTATATTGTCAGCTTATTTGATTACAACCTCAAGAATAATGTCAAGCAAAAACAAGCGAAAAATAATCAATGATCCTGTTTATGGATTTATAAAAGTACCTTTCGATATTATATATGATTTAATGGAGCACTGTTACTTTCAGCGCCTGCGTCGGATCAAACAATTAGGGCTCACCCACTTCGTATATCCGGGAGCCATGCATACACGTTTTCAGCATGCCTTAGGAGCAATGCATTTGATGAGTTCTGCTGTTGATGTACTTCGATCAAAAGGTCATGAAATAACACACGATGAATCAGCAGCTGTTCATGCCGCTATTTTACTTCACGATATTGGACATGGTCCTTTTAGTCACGTTCTTGAAAACACTTTATTGGATGTTGATCATGAAGATATTTCGAAACTGATGATGGAAGAATTAAATAAGCAATATAATGGCCAATTGGAGTTAACGCTTAAAATTTTCAACAATAGCTATCACAAAAAATTCCTCCACCAACTAGTTTCTAGCCAGTTAGACATGGATCGCCTTGATTATCTAAAAAGAGATAGCTTTTTTACTGGAGTTTCAGAAGGCGTCATTGGCTCCGACCGTATTATAAAAATGCTTAACACCCATGATGATTCTTTGGTGATTGAATCGAAAGGAATCTATTCCATCGAAAAATTTTTAGTAGCCCGTCGATTAATGTATTGGCAGGTATATCTTCATAAAACAGCCATTGCAGCTGAACAAATGCTAATACATATTTTAAAAAGGGCTCGTCAACTAGTATCTGAAGGGAATGAATTATTTGCTCCACCTCATCTATTATTCTTTATGAAGAAAAAGCCTTCACTAAATGATTTTTTGAATCAACCCGAAATACTTCAAAACTTTGCGATGTTGGATGATGATGATATTATGAGCTCCATCAAAACATGGACAACCCATTCAGATCCAATCCTATCATCGTTGGCTAAAGATTTTATTAATCGAAAATTATTTAGAGTTAGTTTTTCAAACAGTTCATTTAAAGTAAGCGAGATAAAAGAATTAAAAATACAAGCTGCCACACAAATGAATTTAAAAGAGCTAAATGAAGCAAGCTATTTTGTGTATAGCGACCACATATCTAATAATGCCTATAGTAAAAACGACGATCGAATCAACATTCTATTTAGTGATGGTACAATGAAAGATATTGCAGTTGCATCGGATATGCTTAATCTTTCGGTATTAGGCAAAACTGTAAAAAAATATTATCTATGCCACCCAAAATCCATTCATTCATAGACACATCTGCCCAAACGCTTCATTTTCTAAAGTAAATTTATTTACTAGCTTTGCATCAAATTTTTAAAGACATAGCAAAAATAAAGGTGTATCTTTACGCCTTGAAAACGAGCTTTTCAAGTAAGCAAGTAGTCTTAAATCAAAGAATTAATGAAATTTACAGCAAGTCAGATTGCCGAATTACTCAATGGTAAAGTTGAAGGAAACGAAAATGCCATTGTTAAAAATGTTTCAAAAATTGAGGATGGAAAACCTGAAACATTAACATTTTTGGCCAATCCAAAATACACTCATTTTATATACGACACTAAAGCTGATGTTGTTATCGTAAACAATTCGTTTACACCTGAGCAACAAGTATCAGCAACTCTTATTAGAGTTGAAGATGCGTATCAGGCCTTAGCTCAACTACTTGAAATGTATGAACAAAGCCAACCTAAAAAAACTGGCATTGAACAACCATCGTTTATCAACGATTCGGCTAAGTTAGGTGACTTTGTATATATTGGTGCATTTAGTTACATAGGTGAAAATGTTCTTATCGGCGACAACGTACAAATACACCCTCAGGTACATATTGGCGATAATGTTAAAATTGGTGACAATTCTATTTTATTTCCCGGCGCTAAAATTTATAAAAACTGCGTAATTGGTAATCATTGTACCATCCACGCCGGTGCTGTAATTGGAAGCGATGGATTTGGTTTTGCTCCATCTGCAAACAATGAGTATAAAAAGGTTCCTCAAATTGGAAATGTTATACTAAAAGATCATGTTGAGATTGGTGCCAATACAACTGTTGATCGAGCTACAATGGGAGCAACTATTATTAACAAAGGTGTAAAACTTGATAATCTTGTTCAGATAGCTCACAATGTTGAAGTAGGGGAAAATACTGTAATTGCAGCTCAAACAGGTATTGCCGGATCAACAAAAATTGGTGATGATTGTATGTTTGGTGGTCAGGTAGGAGTTGCCGGTCACCTTCACATTGCTAATAAAACCAAACTTGGAGCTCAAACCGGAATTGGTAAATCAATAAAAAAAGAAGACACCGTTCATTTAGGTTCGCCTGCAATGGATGCGGTAAGTTTTAATAAATCCTATGTTGTATTCAGACGTTTGCCTGAATTAAAGAAAGCTCTTGATGAACTTTCTAAAAAAGTACAATAAGGATAAAGATATTAGAGTATAGATTGAGAATATGGTTGAAAAACAAAAAACGCTCAAACAAGCAATAACACTAAGTGGTACTGGCCTTCATACAGGAGCAAAAGTAAATATGACTATTCATCCTGCACCAGCTAACCATGGAATAAAATTCAAAAGAACTGATCTCGAAGATCAACCTATTATCGATGCCTTGGCCGATAATGTTACAATGACTCAACGTGGCACTGTTTTAGCAAAAGGTGAAGCCACAGTAAGTACCATTGAACACTGCTTATCTGCAATTTCGGCATTAAAGATTGACAATTGCTTAATTGAGGTTGATGGTCCGGAAGCTCCCATCCTGGATGGAAGTGCAAAATATTACGTACAAGCCATTAACAAAGTTGGGACTGAAGAGCAAGAAGAAGAACGCAAATACTTTGTGGTTAAGGAAAAGATGGTGTACGAGAATAAAGATCTTGGTATTAAAATCGTAGCCTTACCTGATGACACCTTTAGTGCTGACGTAAAAATTTCTTTCGATCTATCGAATTTATTATCCAATCAGTATGCTACATTGGATTCTTTAGATGATTATGAAGAAGAAATAAGTGCATGTCGTACATTTGTATTCTTGCACGAACTGGAGCCATTATTAAAAAACAACCTTATCAAAGGTGGTGATTTAGATAATGCAATTATAATTATTGATAAAGAAATCACTCAGGGGGAATTAGATAAACTTGCTGATTTATTTAACAAACCAAGAGTTGAAGTTCAACCTACCGGTATTTTAAATAATCTGGATTTGGTTTATCCAAACGAACCTGCTCGTCATAAATTACTAGATGTAATTGGAGATCTTGCTCTTTGCGGCATGCCAATTAAGGGTCGTATAATTGCTACTCGTCCAGGACACATGGCCAATGTAGAGTTTGCTAAAATGATTCGAAAAGAAATCAAAAAACGCGCTCTTCGTCCTGAAACGCCTTGCTACAACCCTTGTAAGGATCCAATTTACGACATCAACGATATAAAAAGAATGCTACCTCACCGTCCACCATTTTTATTGGTTGACAAAATTATTGAGCTTAACGAAAAATCGATTGTTGGGATTAAAAACGTTACTATGAATGAGCCTTTCTTTGTAGGACATTTTCCTGATGAACCTGTTATGCCTGCAGTATTACAGATTGAAGCAATGGCTCAGACTGGTGGAATCTTCGTATTAAGTAAATTAGATGAGCCAAGCGCATATAGTACCTATTTTGTTAAAATAGATAATGTAAAACTTAGACGTAAAGTAATTCCTGGTGATACACTTATTTTCAAACTAGAATTAATCAGTGAATTCAGAAGAGGCATGGCTAATATGAAAGGAACAGCTTTTGTTGGTGATAACATCGTATCAGAAGGTGAGTTTGTAGCTCAGGTAATAAAAAATAAAGACATTAAATAATCAGCTACCTTCCCAGGTCAGTTTGATAAATGACGCAATAAACAAGTAACAAATGAAACAACCATTAGCATATATCCACCCAGAGGCAAAAATTGCTAAAAATGTGGTAATTGAGCCATTTGTAACCATCGATAAAAATGTAATTATCGAAGAAGGAACAACTATTGGTTCAAATGTAACCATTCTTGAAGGTTCAAGAATTGGTAAAAACTGTAATATTTTTCCGGGTGCTGTTATCGGAGCCGTTCCGCAAGACCTTAAATTTGCAGGTGAAGAAACAACTGCCGAAATTGGAGATAATACAACCATTCGCGAATGTGTTACAGTAAACCGCGGTACCAAAGCAAAAGGAAGAACTGTTGTTGGTAGCAACTGTTTGTTGATGGCTTACACTCACATTGCTCATGATGCAATACTTGGCGATCATGTGATCTTAGCAAATGCAGTTCAGGTAGCTGGCGAAGTGGTGATCGACGATTGGGCAATTGTTGGCGGTACATCTGCTATTCATCAATTTGTTCATATTGGAGCACATGTTATGGTAGCTGGCGGTACACTAATTGGAAAAGATGTTCCTCCATTTGTTAAAGCTGGACGAGAGCGTATTTCTTATGCAGGTGTTAACTCTATTGGTTTACGACGTCGAAGCTACAGCAACGAACAAATTAGAGATATACAGAATATTTATCGTTATTTATTCCAAATGGGACTTAATAACTCTGATGCTATTGAGCGTATCGAAGCTGAATTACCAACTTCGAAAGAACGCGACGAAATTATTTTATTCGTACGTAATTCGCAACGTGGTATTATTAAAGGATATTATCCAGATAGAGACTAAGTAGATACATTACGATATAAAAAAAGCGGCTTTAAGCCGCTTTTTTTATATCGTAATAATTGTGATTAACCAATAAGCTCTTTATACTGATCGGCAGAAAGTAATGAATCGACTTCTGAAGCATCAGCCACTTTAATTTTAATCATCCAACCTCCTTCAAATGGTTCTTTATTAACCAAATCAGGTTGATCTTCCAAATCAGGGTTTACTTCTAATACTTTACCTGAAATAGGCATATACAAATCAGATACTGTTTTTACAGCCTCAATTGTACCAAAAACCTCTTCTTTATCAAGGTCCTCGTCTTCTGTTTCTATTTCAACAAAAACAATATCGCCAAGCTCACCTTGCGCAAATTCTGTGATACCAACAGTAGCAATATCACCGTCAACAAGAATCCATTCGTGATCCTTTGTATACTTTAGATTTTCAGGAACATTCATTATTGTAGTTGTTTTTTTAATTTACTATTTCTCAAATGTAAATAATTTATTAATCAAATTCTATGAAGCCGATCATTGATTTTATCACCTTAACCAAAATTAATACCAGACTTCATTAAACTTGTGCAAGTTATACATACGAAACACAAAAAAGACTAATAAAAATCATATTTTTTAATACTTATTGAGCAAGAGAGAATCTGAAACTAACTCCAAAATTGGTATTGGTTGTTGGATAAGATAACGATAGATATGGATTATTTACATTAGTATCGTAGTAAACCTGCATATTAAATCTTTCGCTTAAGGCATAATCGGCAGTTACTTTTAACGAGGTGATTTTTTGACCTGATGTTAGCTGACTGTAATTCTCATCTATCTTTCGAATGATACTCGCATTATCTCTAAACGAAATATCGGCACGAAGATTTAAATCGTTACTCAACGACTTTTGTCCGCTTCCTTTACCAAGAATCAGATTCATCTTATCAAAACGATACCCCAAACCTATTACAAATTCGTCATTATATGTTTCTATAACCTGGTTATTACCCATACTTAAACTAAGCGTTCTATTTTTCTTCACTTCAGTTCGGGTTGTGATGTTATTCAACCACGTAATATTAAACTGAATTAACGGATTTAATTGTTCCGAAACGGTGATAGTATTAATATCGTATTCGGTAATTGGCCCATAGGAATTGCTAGGTGTTTGCGAAACATACGATCCCATATTGTAAGTAGAACGATAAGCATGAGAAATATCAAATGACTTAATTACTTTTTGAAATAGTTTGATACGAGATAAACCGTCGTACGAAATTCTCCAGTTAGGACTTAAATGCGATAATCCGGGAAAAGTCTCAGTAAAAATACTACTTGCACTTTTGCCTGAATAGGCAGCCAAAAACGAAGGTATTAAAACATCTTGTCTATTCAGGTTTACTTCATCATCAGAAAGACCTAATCGTTGAGCAACAATGGAACGGTTTGCTTTAAAGCGATCGAAAATAGCAGATTCAAGATTACCTGATTTTTCAACCTTATCAAAAGCTGTTTTCCATACATTAAAACTCATCGAAAGACTACCATTCTCAGTTCTTCCCTGAGCCCTATTTTCTCCACTGATATAGTATTCATTACTATTTTTCGAGAAACTTCGATCTGCATTTAAATCAATACGGAGTCCTTTTATTGGTTCTAAAGTAACCTTAACAGAGAAATCTTCACGATGAGTCATTACAAAAGGATTCACCATTGACGAATCAGGAGTTAACCAGCCATTATTAGCAGCACGCACTGCAAAATCTCGATCTTGCCATCCTAAAATAAATGGAGTACCCGGAGCTGTAAATCCCCTATCGGTTCCCATAAAACCACTCTCTCCGGTATAACCAGGTAAAATAGTACCGTTATTTTCGGAATACGAAATAGTAGCCGTTTTAATGGAAGTCAATAATAAAGTAGTATAATCAAGAGCAATTTTAAATGGTGTTGTATTATCTTCGATAGTTCCAGTAACCATCACTCTTGACGATTCGGAATCTTTTGTTGGAATAAATTCGACCTTATTTTTACCAACTACATTTACTTGTCCTTTTAATGGACGTCCTTTGCCATCGAATACACGAACCGAAACCTGCTCTGTCTTTAATTTATGATTAATAATATAAGGCACTCCTTCTTTCAACTCAATCTTCGTATCGTTAAAACGAACAGTTCTTTTTCCGTTTTTATTAGAAGAGCTTCCTCTGCGGTTCGATCTGTACTTTTTATCTAACTCATTCAAATATGGAATTTTTCGATACAAGGTAGTCATATTCAACTGCCCATTACCTTGCATTGTATTTGAGTTTGAGATAGTATTACCCCAGTTATAGTCTACATCATCACCGTATAAAGGCTCTGCCTCCCATTGGTAAGTTGCCCGATACTGAACGTTAGCACTGGTAAAATCAAGTAAGGGAAGTTTATTAATAGGTAAAGCATAGCTCACATCAAAATTATGTTGATAAGTAGTTGTTCTACCCATGCTCATAATATTACGCCATACCTGATCTTTCCAATCGTTATATGCGTCTCTGTCGTAATCTTTATTAACAGCTCCTTCCGGCTCATCAATACGAGCATTGGTTATGGCTTTAAAGTTTAACTTCAATGACTTGGTAATATTGTAGCGCATATCAAAATAGCGATTCCAATCAAAATCTTTCGACACCGTTAAATCAGGAGCGAAACTTGAACCCGTTGTATTACGCAATAATTGCTCGCGATAATTACGGTTAAGCTCCCATCGATATGACAACTGAGATGGCAACAAATAAAAATTAAAATCACGAATTAATGCAAGGTTATTGCTTTTTACAGCCTTTTTGAAAGGCTCCACAACCTTTGGCTTTGCTGTGTAATTATAAGCCAATACACCTCTATAATTCTTATCGGTAAGATGATCCGTTTCTACATCGTGTTTATTGGTTTCATTGTATGAGTAAGTTGCCGATAAGTTACTTGGACTATAAAAATGCACCTTTTCTTTTTGCGGCGATAAACGTACGTTGGTAAAATTGACGCTTTTGCGCTTCACCACACTTTGCGACATTTCCTTAATGGAATCTTTAGCAGCTTCGCTATCAGCATTCTCAAGTGCTACATCAAGTGGGATATCCGGATCGAGCGGATAATACTTAGGACTTGTAACAGCTTTTGAATATCCAAAATAAAATGGGACACTCAATTTTGATTCCGGACCTAAAAGTTTACCTAATTCAAGGTTGGTTGCAATATCATATTGATAAAAATCTTCCTGACTACGTTCCTGAACACTCTGATCGATACTACCCCAACCTGCAGTACTGGTTTTTCCGGCAACTGACACATTACCTAAATCGGCCAGTTTAATTGACATTCGAGCATTTGCTGCCCAACCTCCACTTTCGTCAAAATCGGTTAAACGCAATTCATTAAACCAAACTTCTACTGATTTTGTTTGTGATCCTCTGGTTTTAACACCCATCATAAATACCCTAACATTTCCTATATTAGGATTACCTTTGATGGTAACAAAATTGGTAGGTTTATCCGGGTCGGGTGCAGTATACAATGTTGATAAAGTCACATCAGATCCTTCTACCCTCCTTGCATCGTTTCGCTGAAGTTTTACTGATTGCAGTAACTCCAAAGGAAAATCAAAATCATTTTCTTCGGGCCACACAATTCTACGTTCGGTATAACTATCACCATAATCACCTTCGGGGGTTAATTTTAATGGAATAGAATATTCGTAATAGTTGGTATTATAATCGGTACCAATTCGAATAAACGCTGTTACCTCATTATCCTGTAAATCTTCTCCTGCAACAGCCTCGGCATGAGTAAACATTTTTATGCGTTTATACTGACGCATATCCATGTTCATGGTTTTATACACCGCTCTTCCATCACCCCCTGATAAATTATTCACCTTAAATAGTAAAGCTTGTTCATTCAACTCGCGTAATTGTGGATTTGCGGGGTCTATAACCCTATCTACCCCCGGAGGTAGAACATAATTTACGGGTGTTTTTTCTGAGTTTTCTTCAATATTAACAGCCGACACTTCAAAGGTTGTATTGGAATTTTCAGCAGTATTTCCATACAATTCATCCTGATATTTACGCCAATCTCCTTTAATCAAATCAAGAGTTGCTAAACGCAACTGCAAGGTATCTTTAAACCCTTTCATGAACATACGCATAAAACGTATACTTCTGAAGTCGGTAATATCACCGACTCTATCATCAGGTTCTGATATAGGGATACGGAACAGATACCAATTCACTGTTCGTTTTCCTTTATCTTCAACATCACCTTCTCTACTATCGACAATATATTTATTAGCCTCAACACTCATTGTCGAACGCGAAATAGGCACTTCATACTGGTAATAACTTTCGTATTCGCTTAAAGTATTATCGCGGTTGATATCTTCTCCATCCGGTAGTGCTTTAGCTGCTGTTGAATAGGCTTCTCCTGAGTATTCCGAAGGTTTTGAGTTACCCTCTGGGTTGTTAAAATTCTTATAACGTTCCAATATACTTGCCTTGGCTTCATCAAGTGCTGCCCCTCTAAAATATCTAAAATCATCGGATGCAGGGTCACTCATGATAGCTTGTTTTGCTCCTTCCGAAAGATTCGTTTTATCAATTTCAGCCATAAAATCGGAATAAAATTCCAACTCTTTTTCTGAATTCATTCCATTTAAACCAACGTCCTGAGCTAAACGGGTAGCAGGATCGTTACTAAAAGCATTTACCAGATTTTGTTTACGCGAAACAAATCCCCATGCTGTAGTATCAACATCAAAAGCTTCGTTGGGACCGGGCAACCCTTGTTCAAACGATTTACGCGAATCGCGTAAAATATCTTCAGATACATTACCCAGGTTAAAATAAATGGTTCCTTCATTATCATCTACACCATCATCATATACATAAGGATCCATCATCCAAAACTCGATATATTCGATATTAGCAGCCTCAAAATCATTTACATCAATCTGACGCATCATACCTCCCCAGCGACTTTCCGGATCTTTTAATGTACCATCGTAATTGATACCTGCAGAATAACCACCTTCTACTCCATTTTCGCCGTAATCAAAGTTATATGGACCTCGCTCCATTGGATAATACGAAATATTCAGTACTGATATATTAGTAGGTTGACCATAGGCTGTTTGGCGATTAGGAAATAACTCCTGCTCATAAACCTCACGCACGAAGTGATTCATGGTTTGTTCCTCATCATCTTTTATATGCTGAGGGGTACGACTATCGTTTCGTAAAAATAATGGATCGATGGTATACCAGGAAAACTTAGCACGGTTGGCTCCTTCTCTAATATCGTTAAACAATTCATCTGATTCTCGAAACAAGGCTGGTTGTCCCTGCGGCACACTGGCTATCTGCCAAGCCGTCCAGTTACGCATATCGTAAGAAATACGTGATCCCTCAAAATCATCAAGATAAGCCGTTCCCGTTTTATCAATAACACTCGGGTGACCTGGAATAATCTGAGCAAATTCACCTTCAAAAGCAACACTCGATTTTTCTTTGGTTTGAATTAATGGCAAAGCATCCAATGCCTCAGTAATTGCAGTTGATTCAGTAAAATACGAAGTATTTAATCCCCAAATGGTATTTGATATGGGTTCATCACCAATGTTTACTTTTTGTGTTAATGGACGCTCCTGCAAGTGCATGATGGTACCACCAATATTAAAATTCTCATTAAACTGATAATTCAAATGAGTACCTAATAAAGTTTTTGTTTGTAGGTTAAACAGTGATTGATTTTCGAGCGATACTTGAATAGGAGTTCCCGAAGACAAAATACCTTGATTTATAATTCTTACCCGCCCCAATGTATAATCAACTGTATAGTCAATGTTTTCAGTCAGTTTGATTCCTCCAGCTGTTACAATAACAGATCCTTCAGGAATATTCATCGCATTCAAAGATATCTCAGAACCAGAACTAGATTTGTATCTACCTTTTAATTTGTACTTACTACCCAACTTATCCTGCTCGGCTACTGTTTGCGTATTGTCGTACAACGACTGAAATACATATTTATCTTTCAAGTAAGAACTACCGCCCAATTTACTTTCGAGATGAGTACCAAACGGCTCCAACACTGGAAATATAATTCGCCCATTTTCAGCATTAATCGTATAATTATCAACAAAGTCGAACACTCCATCTGGTTGATAATCGTTATTAGAATTTAATCTATCCAAATTTAATAATCGAATGAATAGCTGACCGTTTAGCCCTTCACCACCTTCGGGGAAATAATTAATATCACCACCTGTACTATCGTTTGTATAGGTAACGTTCATAATAAAATCCTCACGGTTAACCTGATAGGCATTTAATGAGTAAATGTTTTTCATCATCAAATCCCAGGTTGGCATTTCTGGAGAAAGGTTAGTAGCCTTTAACAATTTTGTATAAATTGTTTTTTCAGCCTCGTTTTGCTCAACGGTAAATTCTCCTACCCGATATGTCTGACCAGCATCAGTATATTCATAGGCCACACAAAGCACTTCATCAGCATTTAAGGCTGTATTTAATGAAATATAACCGAGTTTGGATTGCAGTGTATATTCAGTTGAAGTAAGCTTCCTCGCATTTTCAAGCTTCTCATAATGTGCAACATTCTTAAACTTACTATCTACATTACTTAATGTTTCTGTAACCCTATTAATGTCACGTGCTGCAGCATAAGCTCCATTACTCATTTGTTCATAAAGAGTATTTGCATCATTTGAAGGAGGAACATCGGCTTTGGCCTTCCATAAATCAGGCAAATCGGCAGCAGCTCTGTTTTCACCTAAATCAACAAATGCTACCACATTACGCGATTCGCTAACATCACTTCTTCTGTTGGTTACCCATACTTCAACCCGAGTAATATTGATAGTACTATTTACATTGGGTAATGTTCGTAAAGCATTATCGTATTTATCTCTAAAATATTTACTTAAAAAGAAGTGTCGGTTACGATCATAATCAATAGCCTCAATTTCAAACTCTTGCGTTTCGGCTCCACCTTCTACATTGATTACTGATGTTTCGCCTCGCTGTTGCGAAAAAATACTGGTTACAGACAACTTACCAAATTGCATTTCGGTTTTTACTCCGAATAAACTCTGACTACCCGTAATCAGTGTTCCTGGCAAGGGTAAAGTAACGTTACCTGCTTCTACTTTTTTAAGTATATCATCTTCATCCCCTTCAAATTCCAAATTTATCTGGTTCTCGAAATCAAATGTAGCCTCAGTATTATAATTTACTCCTAATGTAAGCTTATCTCCAATAGTACCGGAGATATTCATTTGAATTTTCTCTTGAAAGTCAAACGTAGTCGTTTTTCTAAGTCGCTCTTGTAAGGTTGGATTATCGATTTTAGTACGCTGAATTCCTACTTTTAATTCAGCCATACCTTGCATTTTTACATTTATTTTATTGCTACCAAATATACCTTCAAAAGCTTCTCCTCCAACATTATCCCATTGTTGATTAAATATTGACCGATTATCATAATTGCCACTGCCCTCAACCTGTTTATTACGCCAATACGACATTATCGAACGACGAGTATCCTGATTGAGGTACTCATCTAATGTCATTGTGTAAGGCAACTTAACATCAATATTACCCATTCGGCGATAGATGGTTACCTTACCCGTTTCATAATCGTATTCGGTCCGATATTCAATATTTGAAGGATCTTCTAAATCGAGGCCTTTATTCTCTTCTTTTTCGAGATAAGGGTTATTACTCTTATCAACAATCTTGTACTTTAGGTCCAGCGAATCGGGCTGTTGTCCCCATTCAGATGGTAAACTAATATCGTAATCTTTTAATACGGGTGTAGCACCAGCTACCCATATCAATCCGATTATGGTTAATAAAGCAAAACTATTTCGTAGATATTTTTTCAAAAGGTGATTCTTTCCCAGTCTTTCTTACATTATTTTAAGTGCCTGTTTGATAACCGCTTCAACTTTAGCAGAAGGGTCTTCTTTTAAAATTTTGTCAATGGCTTTTTGGGCACTATTCTTAGCAAAGCCTAACATCACTAAAGCAGATAACGCTTCTTCGCGTATTGTATTGTCTTGTTCGGCAAAAATTTTCGGATCAACAGGCTCTTTTCCTAGCTTATCTTTCAAGTCAACAATTACCCTTTGTGCCGTTTTAGCACCAATGCCTTTTACCCCCTTTATTTGATTTACATTTCCGGTTAATATGGCCCCTCGCAACTCCTCTGGTGTAAGTGAGGATAACATCATACGAGCCGTGTTGGCACCAATACCAGATACAGAAATCAGATGACGAAACAACTCCCGCTCTGCAGGATCGGCAAAACCATATAGTTGAAAGGCATCTTCACGAATATTTTCATGCACAAAAAGTTGTGCTTCTGTTTTGCCTTCTAGTCGGGTAAAAGTATTTAATGAAATATTAAGCAAATAACCGATCCCATTCACATCAACTACAACATGTGCAGGACTTGCTTCTGCAATTCTACCACTTATATATTCGTACATTTATTTTAAGGTTAATGGTTATTAATATTTTAAGATAACAAACCAATAAAAAAAAGCTGTGGTTCAACACCAACAGCTTCACATAACATTTAATCTTTTTTTAGAGGATTCCAACCTTGAGCCTGAAGTTCAACTTCCTGATCAGCATTGGTAATCATATAACAACCTTTACTTTCTTCTGTGATATGACCAATAATGTAAATATTGGCTCCTTCTTTACCAGCAAATTTCTCATAATCATCCTGACTGATGGTAAATAACAATTCGTAATCTTCTCCACCATTTAGAGCAGCCACTAAAGGATTAATTCCCATTTCTTCAGACAACATGGAAGTAGTTGGATCAATTGGAATTTTATTTTCATACAATCTGCATCCTGTTTTGGATTGCTTACATATATGTTTGATTTCGCTGGATAATCCGTCTGAAATATCAATCATAGATGTTGGAACAACATCTAACTCTCTCAAGAATTCCACAACGTCTTTACGCGCCTCTGGTTTTAACTGACGTGTTAAAATATAATCATTGCCCGACAAATCAGGTTGAAGCTCAGGATTACCAGCATAAACTCTTTTTTCACGCTCTAATAATTGCAAGCCCATATAAGCCCCTCCTAAATCACCAGACACACAAATCAGATCATTATTTTTAGCTCCATTACGATAAACTATTTTATTAGCATCGGCTACACCAATGGCAGTAACTGAAATAGTCAAACCCGTTAATGAAGAGGAAGTATCTCCACCAACCAAATCTACATTGTAATAATCGCAAGCTGCATATATTCCTTCATATAACTCATCAAGAGCTTCTATCGACATTTTTGCACTAACTCCTAACGAAACAGTAATTTGAGTTGGCGTAGCATTCATCGCATAAACATCACTTACATTAACCACTACAGCCTTATAGCCCAAATGTTTTAATGGTGTATATGTAAGATCAAAGTGAATTCCTTCTAAAAGAAGATCGGTTGTTACTACTGTTTGCTTTTTAGTTAAATCCAATACAGCAGCATCATCTCCTACCCCTTTTTTTGTCGATTCTTGTTTTAATTGAATCGCATCGGTTAAACGATGAATCAATCCAAATTCACCTAACTGACCAATTTCGGTATGTTGTATTTTCGTCATTGCAAATAGAAATTTGAGGACAAAAGTAAGAATAATAGCCGACCCTAACATCTCCTAAGACCTTTGTTTTTCTATATTACAGAAAATCAACACCTGAGCTTTTGATTTTCTTTGAAAAATTTTACGTTTTTTATCTTGACAAACCATTTTTTTGGCAGCATTATTGCAAAATAATTATGTAGATTTTTTTCATAGATTTGGGTTTAGGTTATTAAGAAACCGGTTTGCTAATGAGCATTCCGGTTTTTTATTTGATAAATTATCATCTTTTCCACCACCACATTTCCCTCAAAATATTACAATTACAACAAAACACACTTCTTTGTTAAAAATAAAACCCCATTTTTATTTGGTTATAAATAAAACTTCTGTACTTTTGCATCCGCAATAACAAAGACAACACATTGTTTAAGATATATTGCGGGGTGGAGCAGTTGGTAGCTCGTTGGGCTCATAACCCAAAGGTCGTCCGTTCGAGTCGGGCCCCCGCTACTACAAGCCTTGAAGATTTTTCTTTAAGGCTTTTTTATTGTTTTAAATATTAGGTATATTGAGGTAGAAATGAAAAATTAGAATATTGTTTACTACTTACGTACTATACTCTCCCAATTTCAAGAAAATTTACATCGGATTCTCTTCCAATTTTGAAAAAAGACTACTCTCTCATAATAAATTAGCCACAAAAGGTTATACAATTAAATACAGACCTTGGGAAGTTCTTTTTACAGAAAATTTTAAATCTAAATCAGAAGCATTAATAAGAGAAAAACAGCTGAAGCAAGCTAAATCAAGAAAAGAGATTTGGTTGTTGATCAGTGAAAGATACAGCTAGGCTCATATCCGCCCAAGGCGGACGTCCGTTCGAGTCGGGCCCCAGCTACTACAAGCCTTGGAGATTTTCTTCAAGGCTTTTTTATTGTTTTAAATATTAGGTATATTGAGGTAGAAATGAAAAATTAGAATATTGTTTACTACTTACGTACTATACTCTCCCAATTTCAAGAAAATTTACATCGGATTCTCTTCCAATTTTGAAAAAAGACTACTCTCTCATAATAAATTAGCCACAAAAGGTTATACAATTAAATACAGACCTTGGGAAGTTCTTTTTACAGAAAATTTTAAATCTAAATCAGAAGCATTAATAAGAGAAAAACAGCTGAAGCAAGCTAAATCAAGAAAAGAGATTTGGTTGTTGATCAGTGAAAGATACAGCTAGGCTCATATCCGCCCAAGGCGGACGTCCGTTCGAGTCGGGCCCCCGCTACTACAAAGCCTTGGAGATTTTCTTCAAGGCTTTTTTATTTCGATATCTGGAATTAGAGATGAAACAGTATCAGGTACATTTTCTAGATCTTGGCATAATTTCATACAAGCACAATACACCAATTTAACTATAGTTCATACTAATATTCCATCATTTATTCAGTAATATTTTCTCGAAAATAATTGAGTAAATATTGAAGAAACATTGAGCAATCTTCGACTACAATATGAATAACTGGTTTGTAATTATCATGACAAACTCAAATGCAAATCCCTGATAACACTACTTACCATCTACATACTATTCTCTCCCAAATGCAAAAAATTCTCATTGAATCATCACCTTTAATACATAACTAACATGTCATTATTATCAAATCATTTACAATGATTTATCTGTTTATTAGTTCAACTAAAAAACATCAACACCATTGATGACATGTTACTTTTTTAAAAATTTAATTTGCACATTAACTTTATTACCTCTATATTTGCACCCGCAATAACAAAGACAACACATTGTTTAAGATATATTGCGGGGTGGAGCAGTTGGTAGCTCGTTGGGCTCATAACCCAAAGGTCGTCCGTTCGAGTCGGGCCCCCGCTACTACAAAGCCTTGGAGATTTTTCTTCGAGGCTTTTTTTTATTACCTTAATATTTACGACTTACGTACTATACTCTCCCAATTTCAAGAATTTTACATCGGATTCTCTTCCAATTTTGAAAAAAGACTACTCTCTCATAATAAATTAGCCACAAAAGGTTATACAATTAAATACAGACCTTGGGAAGTTCTTTTTACAGAAAATTTTAAATCTAAATCAGAAGCATTAATAAGAGAAAAACAGCTGAAGCAAGCTAAATCAAGAAAAGAGATTTGGTGGTTGATCAGTGAAAGATACAGCTAGGCTCATATCCGCCCAAGGCGGACGTCCGTTCGAGTCGGCCCCCCGCTACTACAAAGTCTTGGAGATTTTTCTTCGAGGCTTTTTTTTATTACCTTAATATTTACGACTTACGTATTATACTCTCCTAAATCCAAAATTTCACATCAGATCTTCTTCCAATTTCGAACAACTACTTTCTAATAATAAACTAGCCACGAAAGGTTATACAATTAAATACAGGCATTGGTAAATTCTTATTTCCCGAAAAATTTTAATCAAAATCTGAAGCATTACTAAGAGAAAAATAGCTGAAGAATGCTAAATCAAGAAAAGAGATTTGGTGGTTGATCCGCGAAAGATACAGCTAAGCTCATATCCGCCCAAGGCGGACGTCCGTTCGAGTCGGGCCCCCGCTACTACAAAGCCTTGGAGATTTTTCTTCGAGGCTTTTTTTATATACGCCTCAATCATATATAGATTTAAACATATGTTCTTTTTGATTGTTTAAAGACAGTAACTAAAGCAATTCTATTATGAAAAAGATAATAACCTTATTGCTAATCGTTCTCACATTTATAGTTTCTAATTTAAACAGTCAGGAGATGGACAAATATTATTTTAGCAAAACCCTAAAAATAAGCTTTGAAGAAGCTACAATAAAAGTAAAAAAAGCGCTAGCAGATGAAAAATTTGGTATTGTTACCGAACTAGATTTACATCAAAAGTTTATTGAAAAAGGAGTCGATTCCAATGCTAAACCCTATAGATTACTGGGAGCGTGCAACCCCCAATTGGCATATGAAACGATTCAGGCTGAAGAAAATATTGGATTATTTCTCCCTTGCAAAGTGCTAATTAAATACATAGATGAACAAACAACAGAAGTTGTAATGATTGACCCTACTATAGTTATGGGTACATTGGGAAATCCGGAACTTATTCCTGCAGCAGAAAAAGTAACCAAAAGTTTTAAAGCGGCTATAGAAACTCTATAAATGTATGACTGGGATAAAATAAGCAGTGCTACATTTATTATGAAGCACTGCTTACTTTTTCTATTTTGGTTGAGTTATTACCTTCCAATTATCTGTGCGGAATGGTAATGCAGGCAAATCATCCGAATTTACCAAATTACAGATAGGATTATTTCCCCATGCATAACGCACTGCTACCGGCTTACCAACTTGATCAGAAGTAAGAACAACCTGATTACCTTTTATAGTAGCATTAGCCCAATAAAACTGCTGATCCTCACCTGCAATAGCAAAACCTTTCAATTCACCTTCTCCTTTAATTTTCAAATCATCAGTCCCTTTATAATCGACAACAATCTTATTCCCATCTATCGAAAATGAATCCATTACAGGACCTGACGAAACAATATCTTTTCCGTATACATTATCAACAACAACTTTTGCTAATCGCTCTCCAACTACTGTCTTATTAGTAGGATGTATATTATCACCTGTACCACAATCGATAATACAAGTTAAATATGTATTGGGTAAATTTAAGACTTCAGTCTGCGACTCACGTAAAACAGCCCATTTCCCATCAGCCGGTTCATCATCAACTTTCATATAATTAGGCAACTGAACCAATACAAAAGGAAGATTTCCTTGTTTCCACTTAATCCGCCAATCATTAATCATTAAAGGTAACATCTTACGATACATATAAGCCTCTCCTTCGTTATGCTCTCCCTGATACCATAAAAAACCTTTCACACTATAAGGCTGTACAGGATGTATCATAGCATTGTTAAGAAAAGATGCATAAGTCTGATAGTATTGTATCTTAGGTATTCGTTGTTCTAAATCCTTTTTATACATCCAATTTCCAACCAGACTAATTTTCTTTTTATCATTAGTTAAATAAATATCATCTCCCGGAGCATTCAAGCCGCCACCACCCCAGAGAGCAGCAACACGAATTGCGATCACATTATCGCCTTTTTTAACCAAACTGGCAGGAATAGTATAGGTATGTTTTAAATTAGCATTCCATTGATTTTTACAAACTTCAACACCATTGAAATACAAAGAATAATTCATTTCGGGATGCCCTAAATTAATAGTTAGATCCTTTTCAGCATAAGCCTTTTTCAGTTCAACCTTTTTACGAAGCCAAATCATGCCTTCATAAAAATCAGGCTCCCAATCTTTCATAACACCAGGAATAGCAACTTCTCTCCAGTCTGTATCATCATAAGCAGGATTTGCAATAATAGAATCAATTTTATTTGAAGGATTATACACAATATCCCAAAAAGTATCTAAATCCACAGTATCCTTTTGCAAATCAGCATAAGTAATTGTATCTGCCTTTGCAACCAATTTTCGACCAAAGGCAATTGATTGCAACATATCTGTACTTGTCCATGCTTCAACCGGAGTTCCTCCCCACGAACTTTGAATCAATCCAACTGTAACACCAATTTCAGGCTGAATATTTTTAGCGAAATAATAAGCTACAGCCGAAAACTCTTTTACACTGGTTGAGTCACAAATTTTCCAATTTGCTTCCAGCGTATTATCTAAAGGTTTTAAACTAACCGCGTGAGGTATCTGACATAAGCGAATGTTGTTATTTAAAGCATTTGGAATTTCTTTATCAGCACCATCTGCCTGTTGGACCTGCCACTCCATATTTGACTGGCCAGAAGCAAACCAAACATCACCAATCATTACATCAGTATAAATAATAGGATCAGAATGAGTCTCTGATATTTTCAATTCAAATGGCCCTCCTGCTTTAATAGACGGTACATAAGCAAACCATTTACCATTTTCACCAACTGTAGTATTAACTGTTGAACCATTTATTTCGATGGTAACAACCGATCCTTTATCACCCCATCCCCAAACCGAAATAGGCTTGTTTCGCTGAAGGACCATATGATCGCTAAAAAAATTAGGAAGCTTAAGCTGAGCTTGCATTGAAGTAATAAATATCGACAATGCGATAAGAAGAAATATTTTTTTCACAACTGTAAGTTTAGATTGACATTATACATCAAAGATAAAAGGAATGAGACAGACTGTAACCTCATACACTATATTTATAATATAAGTATCCAACTTAAACCTCATTACTTTTTTAATTGATAATCTACATATTACCACCTTAATACAACTTATTAACAATAGATCCAAGCAACATTAGATACAGAAATTAATAACAAAAAAGGCACCTGCTAAAAAACAGATGCCTTCTAAAGTACTGATTATTATATCTAGAATCGATATTGGATTGTTGCTCCCAAACGAGCATAAGAACCATCCATTATAGTAAAGCGAATTTCAGGTGCTAAATTTAATCGATCTGTTAAAGCATAATTACCTCCTACACCTAAATTCAAACCAACATCACTGCCTGTTACATCAGGAATAGGTACTCCCCAATAATTTCCACCTTCAACTTTCCAAAAAGTAATACCTAAACCAGCTAATCCATATAAACTAAAGCTCTCGTTTTCGTTATAAAAAACATAATGCGCATCAAAATCCAATACATTATATCGAACATTATCTTTTTTAAAAATATGGGTAAAACCAACTGCTCCTTCCCATTGATCGGTAAAAGAATATACACCGTTAAAAGTAATACCTATGTTATTGATATCGCTTGCATAAACCAGCCCTACACCCCCTCTTAGTTTTGAAGTATCGAAAGATTGCGCAAATACCCCTGAAGTAAAAATCAGGCAGATTAAAATAATTAAGTTTCTTTTCATTTTAAATATGTTAGAGTTTTTATGAATTTGCAAAAATAATTCATAAGTAATCATTAAAAGACAATCCATCTAAACTTTTTATTAACAATGCATGCTTCTACCGTCCCTCCAGAAAGATAATTATATTACAACCCTGCATTTTATCATACCTTGCCGCCATTAAATCAATTATATTTGTAGTTAAACACACTGAATAAGTATGCTAACATGAAAAAAACAGTATTTCTTTTTATCCTACCCCTTATAACATCGATAGCTTCGGCACAAAAAAGTGTAGATTGCAAGCAATGGAACATTTCGGATATCACTCAAATGTATATACCTGCATTTGACAATCAAAACTCAGTTGACAATAAACCATTCGATATTGCTGATGTTTTAAAAAATGCCGAATCGGTTGAAGCGATAAAGTTGAATGCGTGGAAATCAACAACAATTAATACAGATAGCACTCTTACCTCAATAAATAAAGAGAATCAGTTGGTATGGCTCGAAGGTTTTGTTAGTTCGAATCAATACACAAAAGCTTCCATTAACATATCAAGTAATGGACTTTATGAGATTTATCTGGATGGTAAAAAAATTAAAACTCATTCGAAAACATCAGATGAAACCATTAAAACAGAAGCTACATTAACAAATGGTAAGCATCAGGTTTTAATTAAAGTTTTAAGTACTGATAAAAATTTAAAGTTCGCCGCTTCGGTATCAACAAAAAGTGACAACACTCAACTAAGTTGGTCAACCAACAAACAGCGCGAAATTAGCATTAATGATGTTTTAGACGGAGAGTATATTCAAAGTGCAAAAATATCGCCATCAGGTAAATATCTGATTATTTCAGAAGGTAATGTAATTGCAGGCTCAGGGAAAAGACAAAGCAGCATGCAAATCTACGATATTGCTGCAGGAAAAAATCTTTACTCCTACCCAACAGCAGGCTTATCTTTGGCTCAATGGCTACCCAACAGCGATAAAATATCATACATTAGAAAAGAAGGTGATTATTCCAGCATCTGCCTGTTAGATGTTACTAACAAAATTGAGACTGTCGTTGCAAAAGGCATCGAAGATTTAGGCAGAATTACCTGGTCGCCCACTGAAGACTATGTTATCTTCAGCCGCATTAAAGAAGCCGATAAGGTTGGACATCACAAACGTATTTTTGGAAACGACGATCGCTTACCCTATTTCCGCACCCGAAGCTTTCTGTATAAATTAAGCTTGAAAAGCGGAACTATTCAACCTCTGACAACAGGTTATTTATCAACTAATTTACACGACATTAAACCAGATGGTTCAAGCATTTTATTCTCGTCAAGTAAAATGGATTACACTGTGGTACCTTTTTCGAAACAAACATTGTTTGAAATGAATATGCAAACAATGCAATTAGATACCATTTGGAAAGATAAACTATACAGCGGCCGATGTCAGTACTCGCCCGACGGAAGCCAATTACTAGTAAGTGGATCGCCCGAAACTTTTGGTGAATTAGGCGTGGATGTACAAAACGATCATCAACCCAACTCATACGATGGACAACTTTACATTTATGATTTAATAACAAAGAAAGCTGATCCGATCACCAAGAAATTCGATCCTTCGGTTGGCTCTGCTATCTGGAAATCGGCTAATGAAGTTTATTTCACTGCCAGCAACAAAGATTTGGTTCAATTGTATCAATACAACATCAAAACCAAAACCTTTAAAACAATTACCACTCCGGTTGAAGTAATTAGCCAAATCGACTTTGCTAAAAAAGGAACAATGGCAGTTTTTAACGGCACCAGCATTACAACTCCAGAAAAACTATTTACTATCAACCTTAAAAAAGGTGACTCGAAACAAATAGCTTTTCCAAAAGCTGAAAAGTTCAGCGAAATAACATTGGGTAAAACCGAACGCTGGGATTTTGAAAATAAGAACGGAACCAACATCACCGGAACAGTATATTATCCAATAAACTACGATCCTGCAAAAAAATATCCACTAATTGTATATTACTATGGAGGAACATCGCCTACATCACGAAGTTTTGGTGGCCGCTATCCTAAAAACATATGGGCAGCCAATGGCTACATGGTGTATGTACTTCAACCAAGTGGTGCAACAGGTTTTGGCCAAAGTTTTTCGGCTTTACATGTAAACGGATGGGGAACCGATGCGATTGATGACATCATCGACGGAACCAAAAAGTTTCTGAAAGATCATCCTACAGCAGATGCTAATAATGTGGGCTGTATTGGCGCTTCGTATGGAGGCTTTACCACAATGATGCTTCAAACACGTACCGATATTTTCAAAACAGCTATTGCTCATGCCGGAATCAGTGACATAAGCAGTTACTGGGGAGAAGGATATTGGGGATATTCGTACAGTGCCGGAGCTACCAAAAACAGTTACCCATGGAATCGTCGTGATATTTATGTGGATAACAGTCCTCTTTTCAATGCCGACAAATTCCAGAATTCGATATTACTGCTTCATGGTACAGCTGATACAAATGTTCCTGTTGGAGAAAGCTTACAATACTACGCAGCACTTAAAATTTTAGATAAGAATGTTGAAATGATATTGATTGATGGTGAAGATCACCACATTCTTGATTACGACAAACGTATTCAATGGCACAATACTATTATTTCGTGGTTTGATAAAATGTTAAAAGATCAACCTGCCCAATGGAACGAATTATACCCTGACAAGAATTTGTGATTAAATAAGGTCTGAATTGCAAAGGCTGGTTTCTTCTGAAATCAGCCTTTTTTGTATTCATCAACCAAAACACAAATTACCTTTTGATTGTTTTTAAACAACAGGTATCAATAGCATTACAGACACAAGTTAATTTACGCTTATGAGTAAGAGACTAAAAAAAGAACTGGGTTTATTTGATGTATTTGCCATCAGTACCGGAGCCATGTTCAGTTCTGGATTCTTTTTACTTCCGGGTATTGCATCGCATTACACAGGTGCATCGGTATTTATCGCCTATATGCTTGCCGGCGTATTAATCTTGCCAACCATGTTCAGCATTGCCGAAATATCCACAGCACTGCCACGATCAGGCGGAGCATATTTTTTTCTCGATCGTAGTCTAGGTCCATTATTCGGCACAATAGGAGGATTGGGAACTTACTTTGCTCTAATGCTAAAAACAGCCTTTGCTATTATTGGTATTGGAGCCTACGCTGCTTTATTTTGGGATGTTCCCACAAAAGTTGTTGCCATTGTAGCCACACTATTCTTTATGGGATTAAATTTGATTGGAGCTAAAAAAACTTCAGCCTTTCAGAATATATTTGTTGTTTTTCTTTTAGTGATACTGGTTTCATTTATTGTGGATGGTCTTTATTCCTTGTTTGTAAATCCTGTATTGAGCGAAGCTACCTTAAATAAACAGTTTACTCCATTTCTATCTGATGGACTTGGCGGGCTATTTACATCTGCTGGCTTTGTATTTGTTTCATATCTGGGACTAACACAGATAGCCAGTGTAGCCGAAGAAATTAAAAATCCCGAACGCAACATTCCTCTGGGAATGGTATTATCATTACTTGTTACAGGATTAATATATGGAGTTGGTGTTTTTATAATGGTGGCAGTAATTGATCCAGCAACTTTTGCCGATGAAATGGCTCCTGCGGCGGTTGCGGCCTCTAGACTATTTAACTGGCTACCCGAAAACTCCGGAGTTATTTTAATGTCGATTGCTGCACTAGCCGCTTTTGCGTCTACCGGTAATGCAGGACTATTATCTGCTTCACGTTATCCGTTTGCTATGGGCCGCGATAAATTACTTCCGGCCGTTTTATCTAACATCTGGGGAAAAGGAACTCCCGCGGTTGCCATTTTATTCACCACTGTGTTTATAATCCTATTCATACTGTTATTATCCGAAGAAGGTATTGTAAAACTGGCCAGTACCTTTCAACTACTTATATTTATATTTATCAACTTTTCGGTAATTGTTTTCCGAAACAGTAAAATCGAATCATACGATCCTGGCTATACCTCTCCTCTTTATCCGTTAATGCAGATTATAGGTATCATCATATCCTTTCTATTAATTGTGTACTTAGGTTGGATGCCAATACTTTTTACTGCCGGCATTATATTACTAGCCGTTCTGTGGTATCATTTTCATTCGAGAGGTAAAGTAAAACGCGAAGGTGCCATCTTTCATTGGTTTGCCCTGCTTGGTCAATATCAATACGATGAACTGGAAAATGAATTGATGACAATTTTAAAAGAAAAAGGATTAAGAGAAGGTGATCCATTTGACGAAACAATAATCAACTCGCGCATTAGCATTATTAAAACACCTACCACTCTGGATAGTATTCTCGATAAGGTCACCGATTACTTCGACACAGAACTACAACTTAACAAGAAAGCTATACGGGAACGTTTTATTCATTCATTAGACGAAGATTCAGTAGTTGCCTTACCCGGAGTTCTCGTATTTCATATAAAGCAAAAAAATGTAATGCATCCATCGATGTTTGCAGCGGTGAGTCAGGAAGCAATAAATAATATAGCTCCGTTAAAAAATCCCGAAGCGTTTGCGCCTATTCATATCTGTTGCTTTATGATTAACTCCGACGAAAATCCAAAACAACAATTACGTATGTTATCACGTTTGGTTGATATTATGGAACGTCCGGGTTTTGTGCAGAAAATAATTAGCATGGATAGTCACCGAGAGATGAAGGAATACATGCTTCAAAACGAACGTTTTATTAGTATTAAGCTATTGAATGAAACAGCTCAAGCAAAAATGATTGGGCTTCAGTTAAAAGAAGTACAATTACCCAAAGATGTATTGGTAGCCTTGATAGAAAGAGATAACAAAACATTTGCTCCCAATGGATCAACCATTTTACAAGAGAATGATATTCTTACCATTTTAGGTGAAGAAAAATCAATATCCAAATTATTTAAAACTTATATCAGTAATAATATCTGATTCCGCATTAATTAATTGCCTTTATTGTGAAAACAACAGGATCGCATCCTATCTAACCTACTTAAAAGACACGATGGATCCTATCAACATTTAATGGATAAAAAACACTCATTGATGGAAGAAAAAACACCTCTCTTATCTTTGGTCAAAACCAACTCGTTGTTAATGTAAAGTGCATTACCTTCTTCTATTTACTAACGTTATACTGGGTAAGAATTGCAACCATTTTTGAATCAACGACCAGTATCATGAAAACACAGACAACACTTATATTATCTGTACTACTTTTTCTCAATTGCACATATGCACATGCACAATACGAACAGTTTTTCACGGTGAACGAACACTCATTATTGGCTGTTGATTTAAATACAAATGCTAACTATGATGGAACATGTCAACGATTTTACGACAACCAACAATTGGCATGGCAAATGATTATTGAGAAGGGCTCCCCTGTTGAAATGAAAAGCTGGCAAAAAAATGGTAAACTTTCAGACAGCACCATCTATATCAACGGATTCAACCTATTTAAACGATTTACTTTTGACCGAAAAGGTCGGGTTATTACCGAAGAATTGCTGGAGATGAAAAGTATTGCTCAAAGCAATGATAAAAAAGTAAAGAAAATGGCCGATAAAAAAAGACATACCCATTCAACAGTTTATGAGGATTGTATATCCTTTAAGAGCATTTATTACACCCAAAAAAATACTCGCCATTACAGTTACGAAACCATGTATGATCTATCTAAAACACTGATAGTTCAATATCATAAAAATGGTAATGTAAGCGATTCAACTTACTATACTAATAAATCAGTCAACGAATCAAAATACATTACAATCAAAGATGGCCCTCGAACAGAATTTGACCTTGCCGGAAATAAAAGCGCAGAACTGGTCTTTGAGAATAACACTTTGGTGAAAAAAACTTTGTTTGAAGAAGAAAACATGGCACTGGAATTACAGTATAAAAAAGGAAAACTCGCTAAAGATGCTTTGCTTATTTCGGAAAATGGTGAGAATACAAAAGTATGCGTAAAACAAGATTGGCAAGGTAATACCAAAATATATCAGTAGATAAGAAAAGTGTTTACGCTAACTAAAAGCTACTAGCGCCCGAACACCTGCTTGTTTTTCCCAACTTATTATTACTCGGAATTTCACTTCCAAAAAACTCCATCTAGAATAACAATAGATAATACTAAAGTACTTATTATACACCTTAAGAAGTTATAAAATGGTATATTAGTAAATACACAGTTTAAAAGAACAAAAATATCTGCCTGAATAACAAAAGAGGCCATTCTATATGAACGACCTCTCTATTATAAAATGTAAACGTAACTCAATTAATTTGAGGTTACCTGAAATTGATTAATACTTCCTGCACACATATTACCTTCTGTATCTGTTATTCGAAGATAATAATATCCCGCCGCCACATTCATCAAATCCTCTTCGGTTGAAATAACATTGGTCATTTCATAATCTGTGGCCCACTCGTAAGTAAAAGTCCCTTCAGTTTGTATACTTATTTGAACTGATCCATCTGTTGCAGACTCAGAAGAGGCAGCTGTAATATAGCTTTCGTAATCTATACTAAACCCCCATAAATAAAAACTGCTTGTCATTGAACAACCATCGTTGCTGATAATTTTTAAATAATAATTACCTGAGGGCACCCCGGATAAATCTTCCTGATCGGATATAATAATTTCAAAATTACTATCTGCTGCCCATTGGTACGTTAAAGTTCCATCGTAATCGGGAGTAATACTAATACTTCCGTTTTCCGATCCCGAACATGGTCGATTAATCTCTTCATTTAATGATATCTCTAAATAAGTATTGTAAAACTCAAAACTATACATTCCACTACAGCCTTTCTCATTGGTAATACGTAAATAATAATAACCATTATCTGGCTGACCTACATTTATCAAATCCTCTTCGGTTGAAACAATATTATCAAACTCAGAATCAGCAGCCCACTCATACGTTAAAGTTCCATCGTAATCCGGAGTAATATTAATGCTTCCGTTTTCCGATCCCGAACATGGTCGATTAATCTCTTCATTTAGCGAAATATTAAATTCTTCCTTGTACATCTCAATACTATATACACGAGACTGACACCCTTCTTCGTTGGTCATTCTGAAATAATATATTGTAGAATATTCACCTTCAGGCACCACTACATTAGTTAAATCTTTATCAGTAGAAATCACATTGGTAAAATCCTCATCTGTGGCCCATTCGTAAGTAACTGTTTCTCCATCGAAATATTCAACAAAAACCTCAATACTACTATTATCTTCACCGGTACAAGAATGTGTAACATTATAATTTATTTCAGAACCCATATATGATCTGTAATTAAATGAATATGCAGTGCTCACACACCCCTCTTCATTGGTCATTCTTAAATAATACTCTCCACTCTCCACACCGGTTAAATCTTGATCGGTTGAAATAATGGTTTCAAAATCGTTACTTGCCGACCACTCATACGACACCGATCCCGTATAGTTTAAAATGCTTATATCAATTCCGTGGCATGATGAATTAGAATTGATTCCTGGCTGAAACGTATACCCCACACCAGTACCAATCGCCTCCGACTGGCATCCTTCGGCATTAGTTACCTTTACATTATAATATCCAGGACCAACACCCGTCAAATCCTGATCGGTTGATATCAGAACTTCCGATTCATTCCCTTTATATTCATCGTATTTATAAGTATACCATTCATAAGTATATGGAACGTCATCAGCATTGGCATCAACAGTAATATTTATACCACCATCACTATCTCCACAGGCATCCACCGGAGTTAAAGATAAATCAGGTTTATAATAAGGGATATTAAAACCACTACTTTCTCTATCATTCTTTCCATCTGCAAATACCACCCCTCTCTTACCTGCTGCATCAACCACTTCAACATCTACATAACCACTAACGTTGTCAATGGTAATACCATCTGTGTTATAAGGTAAATAAGCATTACTATTAATACTATATTGATATCCGGGAGTACCACCTTCTATTTTCATATCGAATGATCCGGTTGCAATATTAGTACACGAACTTTTCATATTTGAAATATACACGATAGGAGAATTATGACCTATATATACTTTACGTTGAGTGTAAGCCCCGTTTGCATCTTCTGCATAAAACTCATAATAGTCGGAACTTAACTCGTCAAATGTAATTTGATTGTTGTATGTATTTCCTTCTACCTGGCCAAAGTTATCTGATGACACCCCGGCTTCTGTAAAAAAGTATTTATAAGGAGGAGTTCCTCCAACAAAGGAAATACTTACACCTCCGTCCGAATCATCATAATTGGTATAAGAAGAAGCATTAGTTACCTCAACCTCAACAGAAAATCCCCCATTCACAACTCTTTCGGCCGTTTTGGCATGTAATGCGTATGGCACGCTTAATAACTGACTAACACCCGTAATAGTATAATTACTCCCCCCAGCAGGATCTGTTTCTGTTTTTATAAAATAGGTATCGGCACCCCATTGTATTTCTTTGAATTCTCCATAGGTAACATTTCCTCCTCCGATTGCAACACTCACCAGTCCACTAGAATTGGTTTGAGCCGAATGTGTTTCGGTATAAATGGCTTCACCATCTATCGAACCTTGCAATATACTTATTTGCATTCCAACCGATTGATTGGCTAATAATTCGTTAGACGAATTACGTAAGACAGCCTGATAGCTTATTAATTCGGGCGTTTGTGCAAACACACTACATACCAGTAAAAATGAAATAACTAATGTAAATATTCTTTTCATAATGGGTTGTTTTGGCTAATGCTTAATAATTTTAAATGTTTTAATGATTTTATCTCCACTTATTACCTGAAGCAGATAAATTCCCGGGATGCACTTAGTCATTGAGATCTGAGCAGGATTGGTATCCACCTTATTTTGCTTAATAAGACTGCCTTCTGATGTATACAAGCAAACCTGGAGATCGCTGAGTTTTTCGCTTGTGTTCCACTTTAACATCAGATAATCCGATACCGGATTCGGATAAGCTATCATCTCCAATACAATGTCTTTGTTTTCAACACCTGTTACCACCGAAATTTCGTATGGCTGCAAAACACCCTGGGTCATTGAAACATCGGCACTTTGATGATGATTATATACCACTTGTCCTACCACATAAGTAGCCTTACCTCCGGTTCCATCGGCAATATTCCCGCTGGTAACGCATGCCTCTTGTGCACACACAGTAGTGGCACAAACCGACAGCGCAACTAGGGCCATAAATTTGTTTAAGGTCATTTAATTTTAGTATGAATTATGAAATAAGATGACACCATTTACGAGCAAGCATTGACTATGTTTCTTTTCTGTTCAAATATTCATCAGAATAAGTAAACTATTTATCCCCTCATCATCAATTCTGCCTAAAAGTATAATTGAGGTATGCATGAAAAAAATCGAGGTAATGAATTAGGTTTTACCTCTGTTTAAATACAAATTCCTTTATCAAACATAAACCACCGCTTTTTAACCTCAAAATAACACGTCAAAACTTTTTTATATAATTTTTTTAGTTTAAAAGCATACGTCAATATTTTTTCGCGTGCACCTAAAGTTAAAAAGGCATGCGTCAGCGTTTTTTTATGAGCTTTATTGCAAAAGAAAGCATCCGTCATTTATTTTTCAAATGCTTTTTAACGAAAGAAAGCATTTACTTTTTTGTAGTTAAGTACTTTTATTCATCATAAAGCATGCGTCAAAACTTTTACCAACTGTATGTAACATACAAAACACCTCGTCATCATTTTTTAATCTGTTTTTTGAGTGGAATAACAATTGTAGCTTTCATGAATTATCTCTGGTTGTAATGTCTGAAAACTCTAATAACCCCCTAAAGGTCTCTAATTTGATATTCCCAGAACACATTAATTACATGTCACTCTAATAAACTCAAGACCAGAGCTTTCGCTCATGTTTGAATCTTCTTAGTGCCACAGAGACTTCTTTAATAGAAAAATCCCCGGCATCTTACAATAAGAAAAGGCGGGGATTAAACCATATTTACACTAAATTTTATTTTAATTCTCTACTACTTCGCTTTCGATTTTAGCCGCTCTTGTAAGATTTGGAAACAATCGCTGTGCAAAACGCTTATCAAACAATTTTATCGCATCAAGATAGTTATGTTCGTATTGACGGCGCAAGTTAGCTTTAGCTATTTCTTCTTCGGCCTCGGCCATTTTCCATTGCGAAATTAAATGATTGTAATTACTTAAACCTTCGCGCGAGCTTGTAATAGCATTTTGTAAACCCTCCTGATCTTTTTGCAAAGTATGCTCTTCTCCCAAACGTTGTAAGCGGGTTAAAATCTTTTCAGCCTCATCGGGCTCAGCATATAAGGGAGCATTTACAATTTTACCGAAGCTTTCTTCCGGAAACAGTGCTTTCATCACCTTAACGGTAGGATTTTTACGATCAAACATTTTTACCTCATCAAAGAAGGTACGTATTTCATCGTCGAGAACAGCATCCTGCATACAAACCAGATCGTAAGCCGCTTCTTTGGTAATTTTGGCTTCTTCGGATTTGACACTGGCCGATTTTAATTCATCAATAACTTTTCTAATGGGTTGAATAAGCGACTCGGCTCCTTTCACCTGCGAACATAAACGCATATGTCGATATGCCGTGTTCAGATGCATTTCTGTGGAGCGACGCTCCGGAATCATTACTGCCATAAAAAATGGATTTTTATACGTTAGACATCTCCAACAGCTTCAATCCTTCATCACATTAATTATAGGTTAATTGCAAAAACACCTCAATCGTAACACTTAATTTTATTGTATTGTGATTAACAGATTATTTTACTTGATTAACCATCTGCTTTTTATACTTAACAGCAAATCTAAAAAAGTAAACAACCTGCTACACATACAATAATGTTGAAATAAAACATGCTATAATTTACTTGTCCTGACAGTCTATTCCTCATAAACAATTTTCAGCTTAGGTAAGCTAAAATCCAGATAAAGCTGTATACACAAACAAATGAAATCACAACCAATGCTTTTCGTAATGAGATGTATTATCAACAGCTAAATACAAAACGCACAAATAGCAACAGTCCAATTGATTTTATATAAAAAAGTTAAATTTGCGTATACATACTCATTACTTAAACAAAAAAATCCTCCTGATAATCAGGAGGATTTGTGATCCCAAGCGGTCAAATTTCGAACTATATCCTTGAAGATTTAGAGGCAATTTCTACTGTAATCCGTAGCGGAGTACTTGATTAACTTATTAGAATTCGAGATATGTTAATTAATCCGCTACAAATAAATTCAAGCGAAAACTTTCAGCAATTTTCAGCTAAAATTATATATTTGCCTTTGCTAATTGTCAAGGGTGTAATTTTTATAATTATGCCGAAAATACATGTCGATTCTTTTAAAATAAGCTCCGTTCAGGGGCTTTTCGTGTTTATAGTCCCTAAGTGTTTTTTGATTTATTGCCTTATGTTTCGATTTATTATGCGAAATATCAAGGTTCTACAGTTGTATTCTATTCTCAACATCAATTCCTCTAAAAAAAATCAATTATCTAAATAAAATTCATCGCTATGATAAATCGCAGAACAATATTAAAGCAAGAGTTAGTAACAAAGTTATATCCTAATAGTGTCTCAATTAAATCTGCCATGCAGCATCTAAGGCGTGAAATAGACACATGCCCCGATTTAAAAAGGCAGATTGCGAAAGCTGGTCATACTAAACGGCACTACTACAACAAGCAGCAACTTTTATTAATACTCGAACATTTCTGTGTTGAGCCAGAAGAGTTTGAGGAGCTGTAATACACCATATTAGACAATACTCCCTCCCCCGAAATGAGTAGTCAATTTTTTGTTTAATTAAAATTTAAAATTATGAAGATTAGAACATTTAATGTTTCGGAAGATTTAATGGTTGAATTTGCCGGGTTATTGGGAGAGTATGAACTTGAAGGCGCAATCATTGGCACAAATGAAGATGATGAAATCCTTGTTAAAGTAGAATACGAACCAGAGGAACACAGCCAGGCTATTATTGAAATGATTGACCATTTGGAAGACCTGAATGATGATTACTCGGAAGAAGATGATGAGTAAGATGAAGGTAAGCTATGGGTTATTAATAACACCCCATAGTTTCAGTCTAATGCGTTAAGAATCCCTCTCTTTTGCTCTATAGTATTGAAAAGTCTATTAGAAGTAAGTCAAAGAGAAAATCACAGAAAGAGTTTAAAAAATAATAGATGAGCAGTCACTACTTAATAGCTTCAATATTTAAATAAGTTGCTGTTTGATAGGTTTTAATTGCTCACAATTGGTATTAATCGCTATAAAGCAGGTCATAATAGCTTTTTATAGAAAAATGTACCTGACCAATAGCTTTTAATACCAAAAGAATTAAGTACAACATAAAAAAAAGCAACAATGAAGGAAAAACATAGCAATTTGCAAGATGCCATATATCGGAATTTGCAAGAGAACGCAACTTACGCTTATGAAATATTAGTCGAAGACAATTCAGGACTTATACTGATTGTACCAAGAACCAATAATATTGAAGCTTTTAATGAGAATATGAAATCGGCTAAAGATATTGTCAATCAAGATGGCGGTAATATCAAAGTAGATATTTATCGTGGTAAAAGTCCAAAAGCAGGATTAGTTACACGATACAACATTGATTTAGAGGAGAACAGGAAAGCTGAGAAACCTGTATCAAATCTGGCGCAGATAGAGCAGGCGGTTGATATGGCAATTAAAAAATACCAATTGAATAATAATATAGGTGGATTGGGAAGTATTGAAAACTTCAATTTGTTATTTGGTGCATTAACAGGAAATGATGCCGACAAAGAAAACAACGGAAATGCCTTAAGCGGATTAGCCGGACTATTGGGAGCGGTAAATAATTCCCGGTATGAAAATTCTTTAATGCAGTTTGAGAAAAAATTCAGCGATTACAAACAGGAAACCGAACTCAACTCATTGAAAAAGCAGTTACTCGATATAACTTCTGAACGAGATAGCCTAAAAATACAAAATCAGGAATTAGAAAAGGCAAATTCTGAGTACAAAACAGAGGTGTCAGAGCTTGAAACCAGACTTGCCGGGTATTCAAACACAGAACTATTAAAACGTGTAGCAACGGGTGTACTCTCAGGAATTGGAAGCAAGATACTTGGGAATAGCCCAAAGGCAGCCGAATTAATGGGTTTATCAAAAGATGAGTTACAAGCTGCCCTGGGTTTTGTTGAAGAGGATGAAGAACTACATGGGCATTCTTCCATAACCCAACACGATGTTGACATAGAAGAAATGCCTATCCCAAAAACAGAGCAGCAAAAACAAATCTTTAATGCCATAAACGATACTGCAAAAGCACTAAAACAAAGCGATATTCAATTTGCTATTTATATGATAACAATAATTGGCAATTGCATGGAAAGCAAAGAGCTTACTAAAAGCATGGTTCAGCATCTCGAAAAGGAAAAACAGCGTTTGAGTATTGAGGACGATGATGAAAGCGCAGGGAAAGAAGAATAAAAGGATTTAAATAGCCAGGTTAAGGCTCAATAACATTGCAGATGCAAACAATTGAAAAAGTAAAGCAAATTGATATAAAAGCATTAATTGAAAAGGAAACCGGAACTTGCTTTAATAAGACCAATCAACTGGAAAAATGTCCTTTTTGTGGTAGCGGTAAAGGCACGAACCAATCTCCGGCTTTTAGCATTAAAAGGAAAAATAATTTCTACAAATGTTTTTCATGTGGATCAGGTGGTAGCACTATTGATTTCTTGATTTCTCTAAACTCAGGTTGGAACGAACATAAGGCTATCAAATATTTGAAGGAGGAATATCTCGGCATTAAAGAGCCGTTCCAGCCATCACAGAATATAACAAGTGCTTTCGACAAAATGCTTTTTGCCATAAAAAACAATCCTAAAGAAACAGCTACCGATTACCTAAAATCTCGTGGAATTAGTTTTATTGATGCTTTGCCTGACAATAGTTATTGGTATGATTCACATGCCAATGCCATTGTTTTTATTGATGCCAACAATCAACTCATTAACCGCAGGATGATTAATCCTGAAAAGGGGAAGTCGAAAGCCAAAAATAACGGAACTTTAAACGGCAGTATCTATGATAGAATGTACAATCCCGATAATGATGTTGTTTTCATAAAAGAGGGCGTTGTAAATGCATTATCAATGAAAGGCTGTTCATCCATCGCTTTGTTTTCCACTGAAAACAAAATTAAAAACACTAAAATATTGCAAAAGTATATTGAAGGGAAAAATGTTGTTCTGGCAATGGACAACGATAATGCAGGAAATAATTGTGCAGAGTATTATCAAGATTTTATTTTATCCAACCGATTTGACATTAAATCGCTGCGTAGATTGGTTTTGCCTGATAATAAGGATGCTAATGATTTACTTCAAGATAAAACAATCGTAGGCTTTCTTCAAAATACCGATAATTACCAATTGCTTTGGGAAGATATTATTAATAAGCCTATTCCAAAATTTAGCATTGATGAACTAACCGACATTGAAGAATACAATTTCTATAAGAAAAATGGATGTTACTATGCCAATGAGTTTCATAAAAGCAAACCTGTTGAGAGAAAGCTATCCAACTTTCTGATGGATTCGGTTTATCACTTAATGGATGGCACAAAGGAAAGCAAACGCTTGATTAAGTTTCAACGAAATACAGGAGAGATTACAGTAAATGAAATTACAAGCTCTGAGCTAAACCTCGATAAGTTTAAGAAAGTAATTCGTAGCATATCCGGGCGTGGCTTAACTTTTTTTGGGAACACCCAAAACCTTGACACTATCCTGACTTACCTGTACGATAATGAGAAAAATGCCATTGCAGTTAATCAGCTTGGTTATCAGCAAGAATCGAAAGCCTATTGTTTTGCGGATGCAACAATAACCCATGATAATAAATTGCTTTATCCTGATAAGCTAGGTATTGTGAATCATGGTAAATCCGCCTTTTACTTACCTCCATTTGCATACACAAACCTTGATGACAAAAGCTATTCCGGACAACGGAAATTTACATACAAAGCAGGAAACTTGAACTTTAAAGAGTGGTCGGAACTGATTTACAAGGCTTATGGTATAAATGGCGCAATTGGCATATCCTTCATCATACTTGCTTTGTGTCGTGATTTTATACTTGAACTTACAGGCTTTTTCCCATTCCTGTTCCTATTTGGTGACCAGGGTGCTGGTAAATCAAATTTTGTCAACTTCTTTCTGCATCTGTTTGGCGAACCGAATCATGGCATATCATTACTAAACTCAACTGACAAAGGTTTTTCTCGTTCACTTACTCAACGAAATAATGCACTTTATTATCTGAAAGAATACACCAATGCCATTGATAAGAAAACGGTTGATGTTTTTAAAACTGGGTACGATGGAGAGCTTTACACTATGGCTCAAAAGAGTAACGATAATAAAACTACGACACTTGAAATCAGTTCTGCCTGTATGGTAGATGGTAACGAGCTGCCAACATCTGAAGCTGCACTATTTGCCCGAATGATTGTACTACATTTTGAGGACAATAAGTTTTCAGATGAAAGCACCCAAGCTTATAAAACCCTTTTAAAAGAAAAAGAACAAGGCTTTTGTAATATTACCAGAGAACTTCTAAAATACCGGAATGTAATTGAATCGAGGTTTAAAACAGTGTTTGATTCTATCTTTTACGAACTAAAACCGGAAATAACGGCTGTTACTGAAATATCTGACCGACAGATTAAACACCTAGCTTTATTGCTAACTCCTGTCCAGCTATTACAAAACAATTTGGAACTTCCATTTGATTATCCAACATACAAACAGTCCGTTATTGAAAATACAATTAAGCAAAATGAGATGGCCAGTACCATTAAAGATGTTTCCATATTTTGGGAAGCCATTGCTTTTAAACTGAGCCAACCAAAAAGTGAGATTAAAGTAAACACGCATTACTTAAAAGACCCGGTAAATAAGAACCTGTTTATTAAATTTCCTCTCCTGTTTCCATATTACAAGGAATATGTAAAAAAGAACGGCTTAAACGATTTGGATGCGAACTCATTGAAATCATTGCTTACATCAAAAGGTAATATATCTTTCATTCAAAATACAACGCAGAAGTCGAGAGATAAAGCAATTAATAAAAAACCGTTAGGGAGCTGTTATCGGTTTAAATATGAAGATATACCCGAAAGTATGGGGATAATAATAAATGATGTTGAACTGAACTTATAATACCGTTTTAATCGGTATTTTTTTTGTCCTTTTTAAACTTGAAAAGATATTGAACGAATAACTTTGTTAACTATGTTAACCGTGTTAAACACATATCATATTATTCAGTATTACAACTCTTTAGCGGTTAACATGAGGTAGACATGGTTAACATACATACTTGTTAGTAATCTTTGATGAAATTTTAGAAATGGACTTCATTATTGGTAAAATGACACTTGCTGCAATTGCCAATCAAAGGAACTATTTTTGGCAATCAAGAAAGCTCGAATCCGCTATTACAATAAAATTACCAAGAAAGGCGAAAATCATTTATTCCTTGAAATTAGGTTGAAGCGGATTGCCTCGATAGAATTTTAATAGATTATCAACCCCTTCCAATACATACAATTATGGAATTTTGTATGTTTGATATAGTCTAATTATACTCAAAATGATATTGTTATTCCTATTTGTTGCAATTGGTTTCATTGCCTTAATATTTGGGGCTAATTGGTTGGTTGATGGAGCGTCTTCGTTAGCAAAAAAACATAATGTTTCTGATTTAGTTATTGGTCTTACAATAGTTGCGTTTGGTACTTCTGCACCAGAGCTTGTCGTAAATTCAATAGCATCGGTTCAAGGTTATTCTGATATCGTTTTAGGGAATGTAATAGGAAGTAACAATTTTAATTTGTTTATAATTCTCGGAATTGCCGGGTTAATTTATCCAATTCAAGTTCAGTCATCAACAGCTTGGAAAGAAATCCCTATTTCATTAATAGCAGCTCTACTTGTCTTATTATTTGCCAATAATTACTTTACAGGTTCAAGTATATTTATTATTAGCAGGATTGACGGACTACTACTTCTTTTTTCTTTTGGAGCATTTCTTTATTATGTTTTTAGCCAGATGAAGAAAGAGAAGAATAATACAAGTGAATCAAATCAATCTGTAACTACTTCAAATGTGAAAATTTGGAGTTTAATAATTGTTGGATTAGCAGGTCTTATTCTTGGTGGAAAATTTGTGGTTGAGAACAGTGTGAAAATTGCAAGTCAATTGGGTGTTAGTGAAAAAATAATCGGATTAACCATTGTTGCTGCCGGAACCTCTTTACCTGAACTTGTTACATCGGTTGTAGCAGCATTAAAAAAGAACAGTGATATAGCTATTGGCAATGTTATTGGTTCAAATATTTTTAATTTGTTTCTCATTCTATCAATAAGCTCCTTTATTCACCCGATTGATTTTAATCCTAACTTTAATACAGACCTCCTGATATTAATAACAGGAACCCTATTACTTTTTATCGCTATGTTTACAGGAATTCGTAAAAAACTTGACCGTTGGGAAGCAGCGTTATTGCTAATGCTCTATCTTTCTTACACAATCGTCTTAGTCTATAAAGCGATTTGATGGAGTAAGTTTTTCGATGCACCATTAGTATAATTGGAATTCACTATCTCGCATTGAATATTTCACTCAATCTAAAAAATTAAAAGAATGAATAAATCAGAATTAGTAAGTGCCATTGCAGAGGCAAGTGGCTTAACAAAAGCAGATTCAGAGAAAGCACTAAATGCAACAACAGAGGCAATCAAAAATACTTTAGCAAAAGGCGAAAGCATTCAATTAATAGGATTTGGTACATTTTCTATCAGCGAACGTTCAGCTCGTACTGGTAGAAATCCTCAGACGGGGAAAGAAATTCAGATAGCTGCAAAGAAAGTTGCTAAGTTTAAGCCGGGTAAGGCTTTGGATGAAGCTGTAAATTAAGCTTTTTTAGGGTGAGATAATAAAAAACACAGTCTTCAATTAGCTATATATAGACTGTGTTTTTCTATTTGCAAACAATATTATTATATCTACGATTTTTTTTATTATCTCTAACTTTATTTCAGTCGGATTAATAATAGGAATTAATAAATATTAGGTTGAACAGTAAAGAATAAAGTAAAATCTTTGTAAGATTATTAAGTCGCATTTATCTGAAACCATTTCCTACCTTTGTAAAAAAATGAAACAGTGTTTTGACTAATGAATAAATGGAAATGAAATATACCCTTACAAAAATATCATACGAAATATTAAAGATTGCTAATCAGGAGTTTCCGAGGTCAATTTTTCTAAAGAAAATTTCAACTATTATTAAAGATTGGTTGGAGTGTTCAGAACTAACATTCTTTCTAAAGTTACAAAAAAGTGAAACGCAATTTGAATTAGTAAACAGTACCAAAAACGGTTTTGATTTCAAAATTGTAAACATTGAAGATTTATCAAATCATATACAAGAAAAGGAAATTCATAGCCTATGGATGTCAATACTTAAGGATAGATTTGAACATTCGTCTAGCTTTTTTACCGACAAAGGAACTTTTTGGACAATAAATTTTGGCAATTTCGCCATTCCATACAGACAAAAATTAGGAATTGTTGCAAACAATAACAATCCAAAACAGTTTGGTGATTATTCAATTTTAATAATACCTTTTTTATATAGTAATGACAGGGTTGGACTAATACAACTAAAGAATGTTAAGCTTGAAATATTTTCAAGTTTAGGAACAAATCTACTTGAAGAGTTTGCTCAAACATTAAGCGCTATTTTAATAAATCAATATACACAATCGCTACTGCAAGAAAGGGTAAAGGAATTGGCATTCCTATACGAATTAGCAAAAGTTACAAAACAAAGAGAGGTCTCATTGGGAGAAATGTTAAATCAAATTATCAATATAATACCTTCTGCCTGGCAGTATCCAGAAATTACTTCGGTAAGAATTACAATAAACGGAGCTGAATATGTAAGCTCAAATATTGAAAAAGAAATCCATTTACTTGAATCGGATATTATTGTTGATGATGAAAAGGTTGGTAAAATAGAAATAATATATTCTAAACAGTGCCCAGAAATTTGTGAGGGGCCTTTCTTTAAAGAAGAGAGAAACCTTTTAGATAATATTGCAACAGATATAGCGTCAATTATTAAACAGAACATATAGTGATTTATAGCAGTGTCTCAAAAAAGATGAGTAACAACTAAGACACAATTACAACCTGACAGTATTAACAACTCTTTCAAAATCAAAGAAACGTAACCTATTAGGTTTTAAGCAAGCATCTTTTGAAGTTAAGGGCATAGCAAAAGCCGATACGATATTGAATAAAGAGGATGTTTTAGTTGTTTTTGGGGAGCGAAAAGAAATAGAAAGGTTTTTGGAGTAATTATTTAAGATATTTGAGTGCAATTTTAACACAACAATCAGCACCCAGTTTAAAATCGAAATCGTCAAATTCTGGTATTTTAAGTTTATCAACAACATAATTTGAAAATCCAAAACCTTCACATGGAATCATCCATGAATAGTCTGTTTTGTCATTTGAATTTTCATCATCTAAAACAACAATGCCATAAATTCCTGAAGGAATATCATTAAATATATAAGTCAACATCCCGTTTACTATACTATTCTTGGGAACTGTTTTATAATAAACAGGATTGCCTTCTTTATAGCTTTTCTGACTGGTAAAAAATCCAACACGAAAAACACCTTTCGAATTTCTAACATTCTCAAACGAAATGCTTAAAACTTGAGCATTAAGCACTATTACAAATGACAGGAAGGCAAGACTAATCAATAGTTTTTTCATATTTCTCTAATTTATATTTACTATTGACTAACTGTGTAATTATTTTTTGGTCTTCATTGTAAATCCAATTGAATATATATTTATCGGCATAAGCCTTTATTGCAAAAGCGAAAAAAATACCTGATAAAATATCAATACTATAATGACCTCTGGACAAAAACAATGATGCAATGATCATTAACACGCTAAATAAAAGCACTGCTCTATAATATTTATCTTTAGCTAAAATAAAATACATGTATGCAATACCTGTATGCCCGGATGGATATACGCCCAATTCATATTTAGAAAATCCATTAAACATACCTTGCGTACCATCAAACATTGGAGGATTGCCAAATGGGGTTAATACAATAAAAACACCTCTTACCATGTGGAAAATTCCGCATAACAGAAGAAAGTAAGGTACTTTCTTATATTCTCGTTTGTGTATAACATAAATACCAAAAACAAAAACAGATACCAGGCTGAATATATCGTATAAATAGTCAACATCCCAATATGGTAGATTATCGAGTATCAAATCTGAAAGAACTGGAAGTGTTTTGCCTTCATTAATGTAATTATGTAAGTATGTTTGCGATAGAAAATTTAGTTGAATCCCGCCAATCAAAGCAACCAAACCTAAATAGAAATACTTATTCTTTATCAGATTAACCAGCTCTGTTAAAATTTCAATAATCTTTACAATACACTTGTTCATTCTAATTAATGCTTGCGGAATAATTTCCATATTCATAGTTAATTGTTCCTTTTAAAATCTCTTTGCCGGTAAGCATCCTGAAAACGTGAATCTTTATATATTTCAACATAAACCCAATACCGCCTTCTTTCATTGCTCTTCGGTCTGATGTATAAAAATAGGGAGAAAGAATTTTGTATTTAAAACCATGCTGTCTCCTGGAACGTTTCACGTAATTACAATCCTCGCATAGAGCAAGGTCTTCACGGAATCCTTCAACTGCAAGATGCAATTCTTTAGTACTTATCAGGCAGGCTCCGTAGGCTGCCGAATAAACTGGTTTCATCGCAATCATAAAGCTATTCAGGAACATTGCACCCAGATTTGAAGGTAAATGGTTTTCTGCTATTCTTACCGGACAAGTTGCTACATCAGGGTCATATTTTAGTAATTCCTTTGTTAATCTTTCAACAAAATCATATCGAACTCTTGTATCTGCATCAAGAAAAATTAACCTTTCGTATGAAGCCAATTCAATTCCTTTATTTCTGGCACGGGCTGGGCCATTAGTATAAGGCAGTTTTAAATATTTAAAGTATGTAAACTTTGTTTTAAATGATTCAGCTAATTCCGGTGTTTTATCACTACTGTTACTGTCAACGACAATTACTTCAAAGTTTTTAACCGACTGATTTTTTAATGAGTCCAATAATACAGGGAGATACTTCTCCTCATTATAAGCAATAATTATAATGCTTAAATTGTTATTTCTGCTCATTTAATTTCAAACAACATTAATGTAGGAAGTCCACCATTTGCTTCATTCGAGATATAAACATCACCATTCTTTGTAAATGAAATTCCTTCGGGCTGAGGATGAACATCTTCACTTAAAATTGCCAAATCAACAAAGTTTCCAGATGGGCTAAATCTGTACATTACATGTTCAACTGCTGATTCTATATAGATATCCCCACTCAACGGATGCACAGCAAGTTCAGAGGCTCTAACCTTGGGTTTCTTTTCTTCCTCTTCACCGTCCTTATTTGTTTTTGTATAATGAAATTCTATACCATGTTTCTTTATATACGATTCAATTTCTTTTAAATCAATAGTGTAAAATGAATTTGAGCACAGCGTTTTATTGGCTAAATCGAAACAATAAATATACCTATATCTTTTAGCATCCTCTTTATTCAGATTGTCAGGTTTTCCTTTGGAAGCGATTAATAGCCTGTTGTTTTTTTTATCGTAACACAAACCTTCACAATTTTTTGAAGGTACATTTAAGGTATATGATATTTCGGTTTTTGTTGGTGATTGGCTATCAGGGATTTCAAATAATACTCCATCACTGCGCAAAACATACAAAAAGCCATTGGCATAAGCAATTCCTTCAAAATCACCCTCTTTTGCAAAAGTGTGGGTTCTTGTAATGGTCTTTTTTAATAAGTTATAGAAATATATCTTTCCATTTTCGTCCTGAATGCACGCCAATGTATTATCATCGACAAATGTCATTCCAGAAATTTCTTTTAAAACATCAGGTAATGTAACTTTATTTACAGGAGCATTGAAATTGTACAATGACTCAATACTGGTTTGGGCAATAGTTATGTTTGTGTGTAATGCGATAATAGCACACACAAAAAATGCGATATAAATCTTTCCTTTCATTTGATTTTCTTTTTGATTTCGAGAATGGCAAACTTATCCTAAAAATCTAAAGAGAATCTAAAGTCGCTTTGTTATGTTTTTAATTAAAAGTGATTTGAATTTTATGTATGTTTTGTTTCAAACTATACTCCACATTAAAATTGTAGTAATTGCATATCTCCTTTATGATTGATAATCCCATTCCCAATGAATCTGAATTGTTACTTCTACTTACATATGGGGAGAACAATTCCTCCGTGTCCATATTCAGTTCATGGCCACTGTTTTCAATTGTCATCGTTTTAATTGTTGAAGCAATTCGAATATATCCATCCAGCACATTATGTTTTAATGCGTTACTAAGTAAATTGCCTATCAAAATATTCGATAATGCCTCATTCATATTGATAGAAATAGCTTTTAAAGAACTAATGTCTATGGTTATATTCATTATTTGAATCTGGTCTTGATAAATTTTTAAATATTCAATAATAATATTATCCAGTTCAATAATTTTACTTTCATTAAATTGCTCATTTTGAATTCTTGATAGTAGCAATAATGATTGATTCATATTTTTCATTTTGAGCAAGGTCTTATCCAGACCATCAATCATATTGGCTGTTTTTTCATTTAAGGACGAATCCTGCATGAAAAGCTCAAGTTGAGAATTTGCAATAGCCAGCGGTGTTTGAAGTTCGTGAGCAATATTGTCTATAAATTTTTTTTGTTTGTTAAAATCTTTATTGATGCGATTAATCATTTTACCTATGGCTATATTTAAACTGCCAAACTCTTGAATATTATTTGACTTTATTTCTGTTTTCACATCCTTCCCCGGTTTAAAGTTTGAGATAATTGCAAGAAGCTGGTAAAAAGGATTCCAAATTCGTTTTGAGATAAACCAGTTTAGTAGTGCGATTCCTATCGTTAACATAGCTAATAGAACAATCGCAAAAAAAAGGATACTATATATAAGTGAATCGCTATCAACAAGAGATTCACGCATTACTAGTTGGTAATGGTCAGTTTTAATCTGAATAGAGGTTTTTAATTGTCGAAAAGGTTTGTAATCCATATCCAGACTATCATACTCGCTGATAAAACTGAACACTTCTTTTCTTGGTTCATATACTGAATCAGGAACTAAAAAATATGTGCAACTAATTGCTTTATATAATTCTGAAACATCATTCTTATTGTTATTTACAAAATCTATTATTTCTTGTTTGTCGGTCTTTAATGATTCATCAACTTGCTGAATCATTGCATATTTTAAGAAAAAATAAAAGGCAAAACTTCCCAATACAAAGGTTGGAATTGATATAAGTAAAAAATAAATGAGTGTTCTGGTTAATAATTTCATCTTCAAGATTAATTTATTTATGACCACATTTAAAGTACCTAACTCAATCTTATTAGCTCATAAGCCATTACACAGTCTCCGAAAACTTATATCCAAGTCCATAAATTGTTCGGATGTAATCCTTACAACCTGCGATTGATAATTTTTTTCTCAAATTGGTCAGATGAGTATAAATAAAATCGTAGGAAGAAAAGTTGTATTCATCCGACCATAAATGGTCAACAATGGATTGTTTTTTAATTACACGGTTTTTGTTAATTACAAAATATTTGAGTAACTGAAACTCCTTTGTTGTTAATTCCAGCTTAACATCATTTACAAATGTATCCTGAGAATCCAAGTCTATTAATATTTCATTAAAAACCAAATTCTTAAATCCTTTGTTCTGTCTTCTCCTTAATATGGCTTTTATACGTGCATTTAATTCTGATAAATGGAATGGCTTTGTCAAATAATCGTCTGCACCAATATTTAAACCATTCAGTCTGTCATCAAGTGAGTTTTTTGCAGATATAATAATTACCCCACCTTCTTTATTGGTATTTTTTAGATTTTCAATCAGAGTTAATCCGTTATTTTCACCTAACATTATATCAACCACATAACAATCGTAATCATTAAAGGCAATTTTTTCTGAAGCACTATTAAAGTTATCTGCACTATCGCATATATAATTCTCATTGGAAAGATATGACAATATGCTTTGCAATAGCAGTTGCTCGTCTTCTATAACTAATACCTTCATAAAATGAAATCTTAAATTCAATCTCGTTTAAAATAGACATATCTCAATTTTCTTCAAAAATAACACACAAAACTAAAGTGTTTCTAAAGAATATCATTAAAACTTTAGAATTGCTTTAGAGTTGTAATTTACATTTGCAATTGTATTTCAAAACCTGTAATTATTTAAAGTATGAAAAAACAAGTTCTTTTTTCTTTCGTATTTTTAGGTATTTTGTTCGTTACATCTTGTAATAGTGGAGCAAAAAGTGATGCTTCCGGTGAAGCAAAAGATACCGTTCAAATAGAAGATGTTATGAGCCAGCCAGATACATTAGAAGCAACTGTTGCTCAGACTGACACATTAAATGCGGTAGCTGATACTATAAAAGCAGAATAAGGGTTCTACTATAAATTGGGAAATGATTAGGTTTAGATTTTAGGTGTTCCAGGACATTTAATAATTTAAACCTATTTCATTTTTATCTACCATAATTATTTAATTAAAATATTATCACCAATGAAGTATTTTTTGTTTAATTTATTCTTAAGCTTATCTGTTTATCAAGCCTTTGCAACAGGTGAAATAACCAAAGATAACCGAGCCATCGCTTTTCCTGGAGCTGAAGGTGCCGGTAAATACACCACCGGAGGACGTGGGGGAATTGTATATAAAGTAACCAATCTGAATGATGATGGGCCAGGTAGTTTACGAGATGGCATCCAGAAAAAAGGAGCTAGAATAATTGTCTTTTCTGTAAGCGGAGTCATTGAATTGCAATCATCACTTGATATTAACAATGATAACATTACCATAGCAGGACAAAGTGCACCCGGTTTAGGTATAACCCTCGTAAATTATGGTATGAAAGTGGGTGCAAACAATGTGATTGTAAGATATTTAAGAATACGCCCTGGTGATAAAGCAGGAATTGAACTGGATGCACTTAAAGGGAAAGAGCAGAAGGACATTATTATTGACCATTGTAGTGTAAGCTGGGCTACCGATGAAGTGTGTTCGTTCTATGATAATGAAAATTTCACACTTCAATATTGTATTATTTCAGAGAGTTTAAATGAATCAGTGCATCACAAAGGTTCACATGGTTACGGAGGTATATGGGGTGGCATGAATAGTTCCTTTCACCATAACTTGTTAGCTCATCACAAAAGTCGGAATCCAAGAATAAATGGTAGTAGATACCACAAGCAACCGGAAAGGGAAAAAGCAGAATTTGTAAACAATGTGGTTTATAATTGGAAGTCAAAATGTATGTATGCAGGAGAAGATGGAAATTATAAAATTGCCGGAAACTTTTTTTTCCCTGGACCAGCAACCTCAAAATCAGCTAGTAAACAATTTTTAGAACCATATAAACCATACAGTAATTACAATATTACTAATAATTATCTTGAAGGATTTCCAGAGGTTACTCAAGACAATTTGAAGGGAATTGAAATTGAAGTTGGTTCTATTGATTCTATTGAATTAAAAGCTACAATAGAAATATCGGATTATAAAATAGAAAGCCCGGTATCAGCTTTTACTAAGGTGCTTAATTCAGCAGGTGCAAGTAAGCAACGAGATGAAATTGATACAAGAATCATTGGTGAAGTCAAGAACAAGAAAAGTACTTATGGCGAAAATGGTATCATTAACAGCCAAACGGAAGTTGGCGGATATCCATCAATAATATCAGAAAAAGCTGATGTTGATACAGATAAAGATGGAATGCCTGACGTATGGGAACAAAACCAAAAAGGACTAAACGACAAATTAAATGATGCTAATGGATATGACTTATCAGATACGTTTACTAATGTTGAAGTTTACCTGAATAGCCTGGTATCGTTTTAAAGATTAAATCTTACTTTTTAGTTGAGTAATACTCTATAGCTCTGTGTTACTTAATTTATTCATAAATAAACTGATTGCGATGTATTTGGATATAGTAATAATAATAGCTTGTATTTTTGCTTTAGCCTTTGGGTCCTCATGGTTGGTTGATTCATCTGTCAGAATTGCTAATTGGCTTAAGATTCCTGAATTAGTAATTGGATTGACAATTGTAGCATTTGGAACATCTGCTCCTGAATTTGGCGTTACATTTTTATCAGCAATGAAAGGTATGGGAGACATTGCCATAGGAAATGTTGTTGGTTCAAACATCTTTAACCTAGGGTTTATATTAGGAGGAACAGCTCTTATAGGCACTTTAAAATCATCTAAACCCCTGGTTTACCGTGATGGCTTTTTCTTATTATCTGGTACTGTTTTGCTTACATTCTTTCTGTGGGATTTATCAATGACGAAAATTGAAGGAGGAATCCTCTTTACTTTGCTTTTTGCCTATTTAGCATTCCTGTTTGTTAAAAAAGAACCTATTGAAGAAATTGAAATCAATGAAAAGGTACATTGGTACGATTTTCTTCTGCTACCGCTTGGATTAGGATTAATTCTGGTAGGTTCTCATTTTTTGGTAGAATCATCTGTTAATGTTGCAAGGATATTTGGTATGTCTGAATGGGTTATCGGTGCAACAATCGTTGCATTCGGAACATCTGCCCCCGAATTAGCTACATCTATAACTGCTGCGGCTAAAGGTCATCATGGTATTTCAATCGGAAATCTTATAGGTAGTGATATATTCAATATGTTTGGAGTACTCGGCGTTACAGGTATTATTCAAAACTTAAATGTTGATGAAGGTGTTCGTTCAAATCTGATACTTCTTATAGGTATGATTGTTTTGACCTTATTGTTTCTTAGAACCAGATGGAGACTTACAAGATGGGAAGGTGGTATACTTCTTTTAATAGGCGCAATTAGATGGTACTATAGCTTTACAGCAGGGTAAGTTTTAATCTTACCCTGTTCTCAATTTAACATTTTGTACCACATTGCATATATAATCTTAATTGCATTCAACTCATTCGTCAAATTTGCTGGATAACATGCCTGTCTGAAAAATGAGCCTCACACCAATTTCATAGTTAAATATTAGGAGAATATATTTACTTCACATTTCCGATGAAGTAAATATGTATTATATAGATTTCCAATGCGATACACCTGTTGATTTACAATATTTACAAAGTTTACATGAAATTTTAAGTGTTGGCTTACATTCTCATATTTCCTGAAATAAATACAATTGACTTACCTTAATTTCTGCTTCACATATTTATTCTATATTTGTGAAAATTTTCTCATGCAATAAATATGCAAAGCGTTGAATTTAAGATAGAAAAGACAATTAAGTCAAAACCTAAAGGTTATCTATTGTTTTCCGATGATTTTAGCCATAGAGGTTCGGCAGAATCAATAAGAAAAGCTTTGCAAAACTTAAAAGAAAAAGGTCTGATAAGGTCTGTTGCTCATGGTATATACGTGCGTCCGATAATAGACAAATATATTGGAGAAGTATTGCCTACCGCCGAGGATGTAGCTAAAGCCATTGCCAGACGCGATAAAATTAAACTCATCTCTACAGGAGCATACGCATTACATGCTTTAGGTTTAAGTACACAAGTACCTTTAAAATTAGTTTTCCTCACCGATGGTGCTCCCCGTATTATTAAGGTCGGAAAAAGAACCATAAAACTAAAAAGAACCACTCCTAAAAACCTTAAAGCAAAAGGTAAAATCAGCTCTTTGGTTATACAGGCTTTGCGTGAAATAGGCAAAGATAAAGCCACTGAGGTGGAACTTCAGAAAATTAATACGCTTTTACAAAAGGAAGACCTCAAATTGTTGCAACACGATATTGCATTAGCCCCGGTGTGGATTAGAGAAATAATGAAACAGGCAATTGATAAATAGATAAAAAACAGAATATGTCAGAAGACAAGTTAGATATAAACAGCAATCTATTTGCAGATATTCAACAGCTAATTGACCATGGTAAACAGCAGGTAGCTCAGGCGGTGAATATTGGAATTACCGCCACATACTGGAACATTGGTAAGCGAATTAAAGAAGATATCCTTGAAAATAAGCGAGCTGATTACGGAAAACAAATTTTGCATGCACTGAGTGCAAAATTAACATTGGAATATGGGTCTGGTTACTCTGCCAAAAATTTAAATAGAATGATGCAATTCTACGAGTCTTTTTCTGATAATCAAATTGTCGCTACACTGTGGCGACAATTGAGTTGGTCTCATTTTAAACTGCTTATTCCTTTAAATACAGACTTAGAACGTGAGTTTTATGCACAGATGTGTCGAATTGAAAACTGGAGCACACGTACCCTGCAAAAGAAAATAGACTCAATGCTGTTTGAACGCACAGCTATCAGTAAAAAGCCCGAAGAACTTGCGAAACTAGAACTTCAAGCATTAAAAGAAAGCGATAAACTCTCTCCGGATTTAGTTTTTAAAGACCATTATGTCCTTGACTTCTTAAACCTAAAAGATACTTATGCAGAGAAAGACCTGGAAGCTGCCATACTTAGGGAGATAGAAAACTTCTTAATTGAATTGGGTTCTGGTTTCACCTTTGTTGCCCGACAAAAACGTATGATAATCGACAATACCGATTTTAATCTTGATTTGTTGTTTTATCACCGGAAATTGAAACGTTTAATAGCTATAGACCTTAAAATCGGGAAATTTAAACCTGCCTATAAAGGACAAATGGAACTGTATTTGCGATATCTTGAAAAACATGATACCGAACCGGATGAAGAACGACCAATAGGCTTAATACTTTGTGCTGAAGGAAACCAGGAACAAATTGAGCTTCTTCAATTGGATAAAGCAAACATAAAGGTTGCCGAATACATAACCCAACATTTACCTAAAGAGCTTTTAGCCAAAAAATTGCATCAATTTACAATTACTGCTAAAAGGCTTATTGAAAAACGAGACAAGGAATAAAATATTTTAGACTGATTTTAAGAAACATACGATATGTCAGAAGACCAGAAGAAATTATTGGAAGCCCAACTTTGGGGCATTGCCAATTTATTAAGAGGCAAGATTAGTGCAGATGATTACCGGGATTATATTCTCGGTTTTATCTTTTATAAGTACCTGAGTGAAAAACAATACTTATATGCCAATGAATTACTTGAAGGAGAAAAGATAACCGATTATATAAAAGTAACTGATACCGAAACCTTAGAAGCTATAAAAGAGGAATCGCTTTTGAAACTAGGTTACTTTTTAAAACCTAAAGAGTTGTTTTCTGAACTGGCTAAAAAAGGGAATGCTGATACCGAAAGTGAAAGCAACTATATTATAGAAGACTTGCAAGCCGTAATGAATCACATTGAACAAAGTACAATGGGAACTGAATCAGAGGACGATTTCACGGCTTTATTCGAAGATTTGGATTTAACGTCAACAAAGATTGGTAGGACTGTTGGTGCAAGAAATGAAATTATAGTTAAAATATTGAATCATCTCGACAAAATTGATTTTAAACTACAAGATGTTGATTCTGATGTATTGGGAGATGCTTACGAATATTTAATTGCAAAATTTGCTGCCGGAGCCGGAAAATCAGCCGGAGAGTTCTATACTCCCCAACAAGTATCTAAAATACTGGCTAAGATTGTTACCAGCGGAAAGAAGAAATTAAAATCGGTTTATGACCCAACATGCGGTTCCGGTTCTTTGTTGTTGCGTGTAGCTAAAGAGGTTGAAGTTGTTGACGAATACTACGGACAGGAACTTAACCGTACTACATTTAATCTTGCTCGCATGAACATGATTTTGCACGATGTTCATTACCGTAATTTCGATATTCGCCAGGAAGATACTTTAGAAAACCCACAACATCTCGATAAACGTTTTGAGGCTGTGGTTGCTAATCCCCCATTCTCAGCTCATTGGAAAAGCGATGAAAATCCATTGAACAGCACCGATGAACGTTTTAGTCAATACGGTAAATTGGCACCAAAAACTAAAGCTGATTATGCCTTTGTTACCCACATGGTTCACCAATTGGCCGATAACGGAACAATGGCTACAGTATTACCTCACGGAGTTTTGTTTCGTGGTGCAGCCGAAGGTGTTATTCGCAGATATTTAATTGAAGACCGCAATTATCTTGATGCTGTAATAGGCTTACCTGCCAATATTTTCTACGGAACATCTATACCAACCTGTATTTTGGTATTTAAAAAGTGCCGTGAAGTTGATGACAATGTGGTATTTATTGATGCCAGTGGCGATGACCACTTTATTAAAGTTGGTAATCAAAATGAATTGAGGGATTGTGATGTTGAGAAAATTGTAACCACATATCGAAATCGTGAAGCCATTGATAAGTACTCCTACCTTGCGTCTTTAGAAGAGATTGCAGAGAACGATTATAACCTAAACATTCCTCGCTATGTTGATACATTTGAAGAGGAAGAGCCTGTGGATATTAATGCGGTAATGCAGGAAATTAAAACACTGGAAGCCAAACGCTCAGAACTGGACCTTGAAATTAACGGCTATTTTCAGGAATTGGGATTGAGTTTTTTTTAATCTAACTGAATCCCTAATGTTATTTAATTAAGAAAGAAAATAGTTGAAATGAAAGAAAATAGAAAAAATACACTCAATGTTCCAAATTTGAGATTCCCGGAGTTTAGTGGAGAGTGGATTGAAAAGAGGTTTGATGAAATAGCAAGTGATTTCTCTTATGGGATGAACTCAGCGGCAATAGAATTTGATGGTAACAACAAATATATTAGAATTACAGATATTGATGAGAATACTCGTGAATTTGTGCCGAATCCATTAACATCTCCAGATGGAACTATTGAAGACAAATATAAACTATCCAAAGGAGATATTGTGTTTGCAAGAACTGGTGCAAGTGTGGGGAAAAGTTATCTCTATAATGAAAATGACGGCAATCTTTATTATGCGGGATTTTTAATTAAAGCTAATGTAGATAGGGCTAATGAAAGCTTTGTATTTTTTAATACTCTTCGTTCAAATTACAACAAGTGGGTAAAAATAATGTCAATGCGGTCTGGGCAACCGGGTATAAATGCTGAAGAATATCGTTCTTTAAAATTGAAAATACCTTCTTTTTCAGAGCAAAATAAGATAGCAAAATTGCTTACTGTTATCGATGGTCGTATATCAACCCAAAACAAAATAATTGAGGATTATAAATTGCTCAAGAAAGGTATGATGCAGAGAATATTTAATCAAGAAATGAGGTTTAAAGATGCTAATGACTGTAACTTTTCTGAGTGGGAGAATATTAGACTTGGTGATATATATTCCTTTAAATCAACAAATTCTTTATCCAGAGATAATTTAAATCTTAATTATGGGTTGGTAAAGAACATTCACTATGGAGACATTCATACAAAATATCATTCACATTTTGATGTTGAAAAAGAAATTGTTCCTTTCATAAATGCCAATACAGATATAAAAAGATTTTCAGATGATTGTTACATACAAGAGGGTGATTTAGTAATTGCAGATGCTTCTGAAGATTACGCTGATATAGGAAAAGCTGTTGAAGTCGTTAATATCAATAAAGGGAAAATATTGGCTGGCTTACATACTTTACTTGCTAGACGAAAAGACAAGCGTCTAACTGTTGGATTTGCAGGTCATTTGATGAAAACTCAATATGTAAGATTAGCAATTATGCGTATCTCTCAAGGAACTAAAGTTTTAGGTATTTCAACAAAAAGATTAGCAGAAATTAATTTAAGCATTCCACCAATACCGGAACAAATTAAAATAGTGTCAACACTTTCTGCTTTAGACAAGAAAATAGGATTAGAAACAGAGCATTTAGATAAGCTTAAATCTCAAAAACAGTATTTTTTACAAAACCTGTTTATATAAACAGGTTTTGTAGTAGGTGCTTTTTTTGCTGTTTATAATGTTCTAAGATTTGCTTTTCATTTTCAATTCTTTTACTTATTGAATAAAAGGATTTAACAATCTTTTGCTGTTCTTCAATAACTGGAATTTTAACTTTAATCTTTTCAATTGTAGTTTTTGACAAACTTGGTACTCCTGATGCTTCGTTATATTTTAACCAGTTAATTTGTTTAAAAAGTAAAAACACAAAATAAGGTAGAACATCCTTAAAAGAATGTGTATAAAATAAAGTGTCTACAGTCCAGAATTTACCAGTTAAGAATACTGGCTTATCAATTGTTCCTTTTCTTCCAATACCCACACTTTCACCTTCATATAAATAATTATCAACAGAAGTCATGTATCCCCCGGTTCCATAGACTGGGATGTTACCTTGTTGTAAATGTTTGTAATCTCTACCACTACCAATGCGAAACAACTTTCCTAATTTCTTCTCCTGCCAATCAGGAAATAAACTTCCATTATTTGCTTTAAATCGCAATTGCTGAGTAAAAATTTGTTGCATTAAACCTTTTATTAAGGATTCTTGATGCTCAATTATTTTGTTTTGGGTTTCAATCCGTTCATTAATTTTTTGAAGAAAATCTGCAATTTTAGTTTGTTCCTCCAAGTTTGGCGTTGCTATTCGAGTTTCACGAATGGATTTTAGAGAAAGGTTCTTGATTGTTGTTCCAGTTAACTCGGAATAAAAGAAATATTGTGTTTTGGGTGTGTTTAAAACATGATAAATAAAATTAACATCAATATAGTCTTCAATATTTAAATATGCTGCACTTTTCCCCAACATTACTTTTTCGTCTTTGTAAAAAGCAACATTCCCAACGGTTCCATTAATTGACAAAAGTAAGGTGCGAGACCCCAAGTCTCTTTTATGTTTTATCGCTTCATCTTCAGATACCCTTTTTGTCTGTTCATTTATTTTAATATTACCATTTACCAAGTTATTTCCATTAATAAAATAATATTCTCCATTATCATCATATTTTGGCGTACCATGAATTCCATCACCAATTTTAACAGTATGACTCTCCAGTGTTTTAATTTTCCATTCTCCCTCAAACTCTGGGAATCTCAAATTTGGAACATTAAGGAATAGCGAATATTAAATACTCTTATAACTTCCTTTGCGCTTTTAATTTTAAAAAGTGTATATGAAAAATCAGAAGAAAATCTCAGCAATCAGTCAACTATGGTTGGCTGACAAAAAACAGTATGTGAAAAAATCAACCATCTCAGCTTATATGTTATTGGTAAAAAATCACTTGCAGCCGTCCTTTGGTAAAAACTACCAAATAAGCGAAGAGGAAGTACAAGCATTTGTCTTTAAAAAATTAGACGAAGGATTAAGTAAGAAAACAATAATGGATATACTAATTGTTCTGAAAATGATTCTAAAATTCGGGGCTAAGCAAAATCTGTTACAATACGAACCATTTGAAATCCGCTATCCTACCGAACAAAAAGGCCAACAATTAGAGGTTTTTAGTCGTAACGAACAAAAAAAGATAATGCACCATGTGCAAGAGCATTTCACATTTCGAAATTTGGGTATTTACTTATGCCTAACTACAGGACTGCGAATTGGGGAAGTTTGCGCCCTTACCTGGGATGATATTAATACCGAAACAGGCATGATAAGTGTAAATAAAACCATCCAACGCATTTATACCATGGAAAACAACATTGGTAAAACTGAACTAATAATCGATAGTCCTAAAACCAAAAACTCTGTTCGTGAGATACCCATGAACCGTGAATTGTTGCGTATGGTGAAATCCGTTAAAAAGATAGTCAATGCATCCTTTTTCGTATTAACAAACGAAATTAAGAGTACAGAACCACGTACCTATCGAAATTATTATAAAAGCTTTATGGATAATCTTGGTGTGCCACATTTAAAATTTCATAGTTTACGCCACACCTTTGCAACACGCTGCATCGAAAGCAATTGCGACTATAAAACGGTAAGTGTATTATTGGGTCACTCAAATATTAGTACAACCTTAAACCTCTATGTTCATCCTAATGCAGAACAGAAGAAAAAGGCAATAAACCAAATGTTTAAGTCATTGAATTAATAAGGCTAATGGCTTGATTAAAACAAAAAAGCAATGAGGATACTTATTTCTTATTTGTTATAGCTATTTTTGACATTTAGCTATAGAATTAAACGAAATATGTCTACTCAACCTGAACAGATACTCGAAAATAACCTTGTTGCACAGTTACAAAAGTTAGGATATAAAAATGTTGTTATTAATGATGAGAATGATTTACTGGCTAATCTGAAATTACAGCTCGAAGTTCATAATAAAGTTTCATTGTCTGCGCAGGACTTCAAACAAATTCTCAACTTTTTAAATAAAGGTAACATATTTGAGCGAGCTAAAATTCTACGAGACCGGGTTCCCTACGTCAACGATAATGGCGAGCATAAAACGATAGAGTTAATCAATCAAATTCATTGGTGTCAAAATCAATTCCAGGTTACACAACAAGTAACCATGGAGGGGAATTATAAGAATCGTTACGATGTTACAATTCTAATAAATGGTTTGCCTTTGGTTCAGATTGAATTAAAGCGAAGGGGACTTGAATTAAAAGAGGCTTTCAATCAAACCAATCGTTATGAAAGACACTCATATTGGGCTGGCCATGGCTTGTTTCAATTTATTCAGATTTTTGTAATCAGCAACGGGGTTAATACAAAGTATTATGCCAATAGTCCGGTAAAAGCCAGGTCATTTAAACAAACATTTTATTGGAGTGATGTAAATAATAAACTCATTACGCAACTTGTTGATTTCACCAATGTTTTCTTAGAACCTTGCCATATCTCAAAGATGATTACAAAATATATTGTAATTCATGAATCGGACAAGATATTAATGGTTTTACGCCCGTATCAGTTTTATGCCGTAGAAGCCATTGTTGAACGAGTTGAGACAACCAGGAAGTTTGGCTACATATGGCATACAACAGGTTCCGGGAAAACACTTACATCTTTTAAAACAGCTCAAATACTTACAAACTATCCAAAAGTACACAAGGTTGTTTTTGTGGTTGACCGTAAAGACCTTGACTACCAAACCACCAAAGAGTTTAATGCATTTAGCAAAGGGAGTATTGATGGAACAAACAACACCAACACCCTGGTAAAACAGATGACAGGTGATAATAAACTAATTGTAACCACAATTCAGAAGCTAAACACCGCCATTAGCAAGAAAAGGTATTTGGCTCAAATGGAGACTCAAAGCGAAAAACGGATAGTTTTCATTTTTGATGAGTGTCATCGTTCTCAATTCGGTAAAACACACGATGACATTAAGAATTTCTTTACTAAATGCCAAATGTTTGGTTTCACCGGCACACCTATTTTCGAAGAAAATGCAGGAACTAATGAGTTCGGGAAACGGACAACTAAAATGTTGTTTGAGAAAAAGCTGCATCAATATGTAATTACCGATGCCATTAGAGACGAGAATGTTCTAAAATTTTCAGTTGAGTACATCAGTACTTTTAAAAAGAAAGATAATATTTTAGATATTGAGGTTGAAGCTATTGACGAAGCAGAGGTAATGAATGCACCCATCCGTCTTAACAATATAGTGGATTACATTATTGCAAATCATAATAGAAAAACTCATAATAAAGAGTTTACAAGTATTCTTGCTGTATCAAGTATCGAACCCAAAACAGGTTTTAGTCCGGTAGTTGAATACTATAAGTTATTTCAACAAAAGAAAGAACAAGGGCTTCATAATCTAAAAGTAGCAACAATCTTTTCTTATCAGGCCAATGAAGATGACAAAGATGCTGTAGGCAATTTTATAGATGAAGAGTTTGCTTTTGAGTCTGACCAACTAATGAATATAGCAGCTGAACCACAAGCTACATATAATACTCAACATTCAAGAGACTATCTTGAAGAGTTTATAGGAAACTATAATAAGGACTTTGGTACGAATTTCACTACAAAAGACAGCAAAAGCTTTTATAATTACTATAATGATGTTGCTAAGCGAGTAAAACACAAGCAGATTGATATATTACTGGTGGTAAACATGTTTTTAACTGGTTTCGACAGCAAAACGTTAAATACCTTATATGTAGATAAAAATTTGAAATATCACGGTTTAATTCAAGCCTATTCCAGAACCAACCGCATTTTAAATGAGTTAAAATCACAAGGAAACATTGTTTGCTTTAGAAATTTAAAAGGTGCTACCGACAAAGCGATTTCTTTATTTTCAAATATCAATGCTAAGGATGAAATTATAATGCAGCCATACGAAGAGTATGTTGCCAAATTCAACCAGGCATTTGAAGAGTTATTAAAAATAGCCCCAACTGTTGATAGCGTAAACGATTTGATTGATGAAGAACAGGAGCTTGAGTTTATAAAAGCATTTCGTGAGTTGATGCGTTTAAGAAATGTACTTGTAACATTCACTGAGTTTACTTTTGATGATTTATCAATGGAAGAGCAAGGTTTTGAAGATTATAAAAGCAAATACCTTGACTTATACGATAAAGCAAAATCGACACACCAAAAAGAAAAGGTCTCTATACTAGGAGATATTGATTTTGAGTTGGAGTTAATTCACCGTGATGAAATAAACGTTGCATATATTTTAAAGCTTCTGGCTAAACTTAAAGATTCAACAGAAGAAGAACAGGAAAAACAGAAAAAAGCTATTCTTGATTTAATGACCGGAGATGCTCGTATGCGTAGTAAACGTGAATTAATCGAGCGATTTATTCAGGAAAATTTACCATCAATTAAAGATTCTGAAGATATACCTGAAGAATTTGAAAACTACTGGAGCAAAGAAAGAATTGTTGCCATTGAAAAACTTAGTGAAGAAGAGAATCTGGATGCAGAAATGTTACAGGAGGTAATCGGAAACTATATGTTTACCGAGAAAAAGCCATTACGTGATGATATTATTGGGATGATGAAAAAGAAACCATCCTTAAAAGAAAGGAAGACCATTTCTGAAAGAATCACCGAAAAGATTATTGATTTCGTTGATACATTTATAAGCGGTATTTCAGGGAGTTAATAAGACCCACTTGTTTGTCATTACCTTAAAATTTTCTCCATTGATTTTCCTTTTGCCAGTTCGTCAATCAATTTATCGAGAAACCTAATTTGCTGCATTAACTTATCTTCAATATTCTCGACCCGAACACCGCATACAATGCCCTTAATTTTAGCGGCATTTGGATTTATTTTTGGTGCATACTTAAAGAAAGTCTCAAAATCAGATTTATTCGATAAAATTTGAAATAGACTGTATTTATCATAGCCAGTGAGCCAATAGATAATTTCATCCACTTCTTTCTGGGTTCTCCCTTTTCTTTCAGCTTTTTGAATATAAAGCGGATAGACTTTGGCAAAAGGCATCTTAAAGATTTTTACATTATCCATTCTCTATCCTATTTCTTTACACATTACACAAGCACTCAATTCTTTAGAAATAGAACAAAGCATGGGAGCTTTCAACTTAAATCCTTTATATACTTGTTCCTTAAAGGGCATAAATATGGAGTCACGATTAACACCATCTTTTCGTCCCTTTTTATAAACCATTATTGTTCGGTTTTCTTTTGGAAGATTCGAGCTGTTGCTCAATTCAACAAATGCTTTTACATCTTCAATCTTATCAATGTAATAGATAATGACTTCCGCTTCAATGTCAGTAGAACCAAGTTCGATTTTAATATCAGTGGGAAAATTTACAACCTTGATATGTTTAAACTTCTCAAGCCTTAATTTTGATAATTCCATATTTTAAAAGATTTAAGATTACCAATCCAACAATCGTTTTTCACCTTCCAATGCTTTGATTCCTGATATTTCTTGCGAAACTTCAATAACTCCTTTGTAGTTGCCAGATTCATCACGAACGGCAAAATATTGAATAAGAATAAATTCACCTCGCATTTTAATCCAGAAGTTAGCCTGGTCTTTTTCGCCATTTCTGAATGATTCAACAATTTGTTCAACCACATGAACACTTTCAGGAGGGTGACAGTTGCTTACTTCACGTCCAATAATGGCTGTTGTACGAGGAAAAATACGTCTAGGCGGTGTTGAGAAATAACAAACTTTGTTGTTCTCATCTACAAAGGTAATATCCACCGGAAGATGATTAAAAATGAGTTTAATTTGCTCGATACTTACTTTACCCGTTCCAAGATTTACAAGGTTCCCTTCATAATCTGGTTTTACTTCTTTGTCCATCTTTAAATTAGGTTGGATAAATGGATAGCCCAGCTCAAAGCCTTCACGATTCATCTTTTCTAACTGATTTTCGGTGATAGTCGATAATATATAAGGAAAAAGAATACGTTCTTCTCTGAACTTTATGGCGTGCATATTAAAGAATATATCGCCAACACCTTTATTGAATGGTTTAAGGTCGATATTGCCTTCTTGTAATTGACTGATTACGAATTTAATATTTCTGCGAATATCATCGTGAAACGACCACATAATCTGTAAACAGCGATAGTCCGGCCATGATTCCTCTATGATTGGGAATAGAACATTTTCCTTTATAGTGTAATGTTTTGCAAAAATTTCAAGACGGGTAAAGAGTTCAGTCAGTTTTTTCTGTAAATCAGAATTACCTGAGTCTTTCACAAATTCTTTAAAAACCGGACGGACTTTATTCAATAACAATTCCATTTCGTGGTTATTCTGTTCCAATACATCAAGAAATGAATCCGGTTTGGGTTCAACTCTTACATAATCACGAATAGGAACATGGAAAATATTCAGGACTTTATTTGTAAGTACTTTAATATCCTCCATGTTATATCCATCTTTTATAATTTCATCGAAAAGGGTAATAAAATCAGTTGGAATTACCGTAGAAATAAAATCCTTGTTTTCAGTAATGAATGAATGAGCGTTCCCTGTTTCCAAAATTAGTTTAGAAACCTCAAGCAATTTTTTTATCCGTTGTTGTTTTGTATTTGTGAATTCCGACATATCAAAAACATTAATTAGCCTTATAATTTACAAATATTAATATTTACTATAAGCAAAAACCGCTGCAAAATGAAATTCACAACGGTTTATGAGTAACGTTTAAGTTTTTGAGAACTTGTAGTTATTATGCTCACAACGATTAATTTTAGGATGCTTTAATCATTATCAGCAACATCTTAAACTTTTCTGTTGCTTCTACAGCATGAGGAATGTTGGCTGGCATAATAATCAATTGTCCTTCACTTACCTTATGCTCCTTCTTATTGATTATAATTGTACCCGAACCTTCCAAAACCTGAACAATGGCATCAAACGGAGCTGAATGTTCACTATGGTTTTGTCCTTTATCAAAGGCAAACAAGGTTAAATTTCCCTTTTCATTACGTGTAATAATCTTGCTTACAGTTGAACCATCGGAATAATCAACCATGTCTTTCAGGTTGTAAACTTCTGCGGTATTAAATATCTTTTCAATCATAGCTAATTACGTTTTAAAATAGAACGCTACACATCTGTTTTGCAGCGTTCTACATGAGTATGTTTTATATTAAGCCAAATGAAGCTTCAAATCTTCTTCAACGGTTCCAATTCCGGCTATTCCGAAGTTCTCAACCAAAACATTGACCACATTTGGAGAAAGGAAAGCTGGCAATGTTGGCCCCAGGTGAATGTTTTTCACTCCTAAATGCAATAAAGCTAATAATACAATCACAGCTTTTTGCTCGTACCATGCAATGTTATATGCAATTGGCAGTTCGTTAATATCATTCAGTTCAAATACTTCTTTCAGTTTTAGAGCTACAACAGCCAAAGAATATGAATCGTTACATTGTCCTGCATCCAATACACGAGGAATGCCACCTATATCACCCAATGGTAATTTGTTGTAACGATATTTCGCACATCCTGCGGTAAGAATAACAGTATCTTGTGGTAATTGGTCTGCAAAATCTGTATAGTATTCACGTCCTTTCATTCTTCCATCACATCCTGCCATTACAAGGAATTTCTTAATAGCTCCTGTTTTAACAGCATCAACTACTTTGTCGGCTAATTGCATTACCTGGTTGTGTGCAAATCCACCCACAATTTCACCTGTTTCAATCTCGGTTGGAGCAGGCAATCTTTTAGCGTGTTCAATGATTGCAGAAAAATCTTTTGGTTGTCCGTCTTGTCTGTCCGGAATATGAGTACAACCATCGAAACCTGATGCACCTGTTGTATAAACTCTAGTTTTGTAACTATCTTTTGGAGGAACAATACAGTTTGTTGTAAATAAAATCGCTCCGTTAAATGATTCAAATTCTTCTTTTTGTTTCCACCATGCATTACCATAGTTTCCTACAAAGTGTTCGTACTTTTTAAATGCAGGATAATAGTGAGCTGGCAACATCTCGCTGTGTGTATAAACATCAACCCCGGTTCCTTCGGTTTGCTTTAACAGCTCTTCCATATCTTTCAGGTCGTGACCGCTGATAAGGATTGCCGGATTGTTACGTACACCAATATTTACTTTTGTGATTTCAGGATTTCCATAAGATTCTGTATTGGCCTTATCTAACAGTGCCATCACATTTACACCATACTCACCGCATTCCAAAGTTAAGCCAACCAATTCATCAACAGTAATGTCAGTTCTGGTAGTGGCAACTAATGCCTTATGCATAAATGCAAATACTTTCTCGTCAGTATAACCTAAATTAAAAGCATGTTCGGCATAAGCAGCCATCCCTTTTAATCCGTAGGTTAACAACTCTTTCAATGAACGAATATCCTCGTTTTGCTCTGTTAATATTCCAACAATTTCACTTTTAGCTTTAATTGCTTCTTCGCCCTCTGCAACCCAAGTCGCATTAGCCGGAAGGTTTGGAATTTCTACACCTTTATCTTCCAGTTCTTTCTTTAAAGCATCACGAACCTGAATACCTTCAATAATTTTATTGGTGATTTTATTATCATCAAAATTAGCGTTGGTAATGGTCACAAATAATGCCTCAAAAACAAATTTGTCGGCTTTATCAATGGCAACCGAGTTCTTCTTTGCAATTTCAGTAACCAATGATACACCTTTGGTTACATACACTAATAAATCCTGTAAGTTCGCTGTTGAATCTTCTTTACCACAAACTCCTTTGATAGTACAACCTTCCCCTTTTGCAGCTTCCTGACATTGGTAACAAAACATGCTCATAATCTTATCTTTTTTAAATTTTTATTCTAAATCAACGATACAAAGTTCAGTCATTTTGAAAGCAATAGCTGTAACATATGTTACAGGAAGGTCATTTTTTTCTAACTTTGTCGAAAATAAATATCTAAGTCACAGTTTATGGGAAGTACAGCTACGGAGGATAATAATTTCAATGAAAAATATATTCAACCTTGTAATGATAAATGTAGTTTTTGCTTTTTAAACTATGTAGATGCACTGAAATCGAGCTATATTTTTAAAGATTTAAAGGCTGAGGCCATTGGTGAGATAATTAAAAAAGTCCATCACCAGGTGAAAACCTACCAAAAAGATGAACTGATTGCAAGTAGTGGTGATACATGCAACAGTCTCAGAATAATTGTTAAAGGTGCTGCTGTTGGTGAAATGATGGACTTCCAGGGAAAGTCATTGCGTATTGAAGAACTTCATGCTCCTGATACAATTGCTTCTGCATTTTTATTTGGTGAGGATAATACACTTCCTGTTGATGTGATAGCCATTGAAGAAACCAAAATCTTGTTTATACCGAGACAAGACCTGATGAACTTGTTTTGTAATGAAAATACTGTGTTAAAAAACTATCTCGATATTATATCCAATCGGGCACAGAAACTCACAAAAAAGATTAAGCTTTTGGGCTTACAATCCATTAGAGGCAAATTTGCAAATTATCTGCTTGAACATGTTAGACGAGAAGGTAAAATGGAATTTACGATTAAAAACTCACAAAGTGAACTTGCCAATATATTTGGAATTTCACGCCCATCGCTGGGAAGGGTAATACGTGAAATGCATAATGAGGGCATTATCGAAGCAGATGGACGAAATATAAAAATTGTGGATAAAAAAGCCCTTTCGGGATTGCTAAAGTAAAAACAAGCAATGGCCTTTCAAATCATTGCTTGGTAAGTTTATTCGTCCCAAAACAAGTGTATTCCTTATTGGGAAATGAAACATCAAATGTCGTTTCTATTTCTGTTTCTGAGAGCTTTTTTATAATCCAGCGAGCTTTTCCTCCGGGTACAAAGTTTTCGATAAATTCGGTATTGAACACCAATGTTGTATCGTTCGATAAGGAATCAACCAGTACATACTTGTTATAATATCCTTCGCTGTTGAATTGCCGAAAGACAATTGCACTTCGGGTTTTATCAAAACTTATAAAGCCTTTGTCAATATGATGTTCACCTTCCGGATTCTTTTCTGTGGGTTCGAATTTAGATTCATTGCTTACTTCAATGTAATTGTTATCCATAACCAAATTGAAACTCGATTCAATGACTGAGTTATTATTACCGAAGCCGGAACCTGTTCCATGCCAATTCCCCAATAGAAATTCTAATCGTTTAAACTTATTGTCCTGAGATTGCCCCAATTGAACAATAAACACCAGGTAAACTAGTGTTAATATTATTTGCTTCATATTTTCGTTATGAATGATTTCTGAAATACACGAAAAATTCTTCTTCACCCTTTTTGTCAAGCCAATGCTCATAGTTCAAACTTAGTGATTTATCAATAAGTGGAGCCGGAATAAAAGGTGCAATTACTTTTAATATTTTTCCTGGTTCAAGTTTCTTCAATAAAGCTAATACTTCATGCACTGGCTGTTCACCTGCATTTAGCATTTCCCCAATATCAATTGATTCTGAGACATGCGATTCATCAAACCAGTCAGGTTGTTCTGTAATGAAATGACTACCTTCTGTTTCTATAGAATCGGTTGCTGATTGCCCTACTTCTGCCCGAAGCTTGTTTATGAGTTCTTCAACTTTGATACCACCAATTACAGAAGCCTGACTTAAAGTAGTAATCTTTGTAATGGTTTTTCGCAATACAGGATTCTTCAACTTTTTGAACGGTGGAGCAACAGCTATTAGCACATCCTCCAATTGAGGATATGCTTCCAACAAATCGAATATCTTCGTTTTGGGAGTAATTATCAGTTTATCCATTGTCTTTTTCTTTATCGTCTGTATATTCTAAAATACGTCTTTCACCTTCTAAAGCCCTGTTTTCTGATAAATCTTGAGAAACTTCAAGTGTTCCAAGGTATTCACCATCTTCACCACGCAGAGCAAAGTATTCAATCTTAATAAACTTGCCTTTCATTTGAATCCAGAACGGAGCATGGGATGCTTTTCCCGATTTAAAGTCTTCCAGAATTTTCTCGACAATATGGGTGCTTCCGGGAGGGTGGCACAAACGAACATCACGGTTGATTATGGAACGGTTTCGAACAAAAATGCGCTCCTTTCCTTGTGTGAAATATTTTACTTTGTCGTTTTTATCTACAAAGGTCATATCGAATGGAACGGAGTTTAGAATAGCCATTATTTCCTTTGCTGAAAAGCTTCCGGAGGGCAATTGAATGCTTCCGTCAGAAGTAACCCCTGTATCATCTTTCTCATCGGTTAGCCCTTCGGGTTTCCATTCAACTTGTGGGTCATAAAGGCAAAAACCAAATTCCAGCGTTTGTTTATGAATGCTCCACCAATCCTCTGTTGTGAGTACATCCATACTCATTGGAAAAAGAATTTCTTCCTCTTTTTGTACCATATCAATTACGGCTTGCAGAGTCGGGAAAAACAACAAATCGAGAGAATCAACTAAATCGGTCTTGGTAATATTTTTAGTGTTTAAAACCTCGATACAACCTTTCAATTGTTCCCTTATCTCATCATGTTTACCCCACATGACCTTGGGTGGGCCGGTAATCTCATTTTTCTCTAAATGTGGAAAAACAAGGTACTCTTTACGAAGGTAGTGCTTGTCAACATCCATCAATTGATTAAACACACCTTGTAATCCGAATATAAATTGCTGAAACTCCGAATCATCAACTGCACTTAATGCCTTTAAAAGGGTTTTCGCTTTTTCGGCAACTTTTTTCAGCTCAATATTCTCATTCTTGAAAACATCAACCGGATGTCCGTCTGGAATATCTTTTGCTCCGCTTAAATCTACATTGCCTTCAAGAACCGAACCATGAACATCACATAATTTTAAAACTTCTTCTTCTGGTAAGCCTTCCTGCATCAGTTCCTGTTCTACTTCAACTACTTCACCGTAAGGAATATTTTTTAGCGTTTCAACCAGTTCTTTTTTTACAGCTTCTGCCGATTCTCCTTCGTGTAGTTTTAGAATAAGTTCTTTTAACCGCTCTTTACGATATTTTGAATTATTAATAAGTTCGCTCATGACAATTGGATTTTAGTTTATAAAAGCTTGGTTTGCGAAGTTGGTCTTGGTGCTTTTGTAACCAATATTCTGGCTTGACTTGTTCCTTCGTTACTCAAATAATGAACAATATCAGCAGGACTTTCAATCAAGGTATCTTTTTCAATCACCACCGATTCATCACCTACATGTACCGTTGGAGTTCCCTCCAACACATAAAAGGTTACATCAACTGGTGTTTTGTGCGGTTTTAATGTTTCACCGGGTTTTAAGGTAATGTGCATTACTTGTGCCGATTCCTTATTATACAACTGCTTAACATCAACCTTATGCGGGTTTTCTTTTGGTTCTTCTGTTTTATAGCTTCTTGAAATCATAATTTTAAAATATTATTTTGCAGTCCAATAACACCTTTTAGGAGAAACGATAGCTTCTTCTTTTTTTAATTCTGTCATTGCCTTATCAACAACCTTACGGTCTAGTCCCGTTAATTCAACTATTTTACCAGCATTTAATGGAGTGCCCTCCTTTTTCATGACTTCTAAAACTTGCTCTTTTGCTTCCATATTCTTAAAATTTTAGTTTATAACAATTTACAAAATATCTATTGGTTATTGACCTATCTAAACTTTTTTCGCCATAACAAATACCCGCTCAAAACAACCATTACACCCACCAACCCAGACAATGGAACCAGGAGAATGTAAAAGTTACCAAGAAGAAATCGAAAAAAACGTCCTGTGTGAATTTCAAGTGATAAGTTCCAGAGTGACATTTTCGATTCTTTAAGGACATTATTTGGCATTTCCGGAAATAACTTATCGTGATACAAAGGAATGGCTCCTTTGTCATAGTCAATCATATATTTTTTGTCGTCCAAATCAGTTATCAATCCTGTAACTTTAAAATCGCCAACAGGTCTGCCAGTTGTATTTCCTGCATATAAAGTACCTTTTGCATAGTTGTAAATCTCAGGATGAGCGGGATGCCATAAGAACAAACCGCTGAACGAACCTAAAATGTATGCTCCATCATTGAAAGGTTCAAGCACATTAATTCCCATAACACTTACCGGAGGCTGAACCTTAAAAGCTATTGGAGCCAGATTATCTTTGTCCATATAATAGATTCCTTCCGATGTTGCCAAAAGAAATTCATTTCGTTGTTCATCAAAATTTAAGTCCCTCAATTTATCATACCAGGGATTATGCTGATCGAGATGAGAATATTTTACAGGGCTTACTTTTGAATAGGCAATAGCAATAAGCAACGGAGGGCGTAAGAACATGCCTGTAAAAAACAAAACTATCAGGCAAACAAATAACCATGCTCCTGTTTTATTGTGCCATTTTAACGACCATCGGTTCGTCTTTACTATTGATGTAACTGTTTTCGACTTTTTCTTTCTACGCTTTATCCATCCTGGGAAAAAGAAGTAAAAAATTCCGGTAATCGATAAAAAGATAGTTACTAATCCTAACACATCAACAAACAGCTTTCCGGGAATTCCGAAAATTTCACCTGAATGAATTTGCCACATAGTCTCAAAAAGCGAAACCTTATCGCTGTAATTAATTGGTTGTTTCAGCTCCATTTTCTGAAAATGGGTACTAATTCCATCGGATTTCCCTTTAAACAAATAAGAGCGATTCAAAACGTAAAGCGTATCCCCAATACTTTCAATCGCCACAAAGCGTTTAATATTAACATCTAAATCAAACTTAGTCCATTGCTTATTCTTCTTATTAAAAGCAAACAATCCGAATTGTGTAGCAGCGTATAAATTTCCATCGGTTGAAAGATGTAAGTCAAAAATTTTACGATTGTCGCTACCATGTGGAAAACCATTATTTAATGATTGATAATTCGTAAAAGTAGAATCTGTAAGCCATACACCAATATTACCAAAGACCAGAATGCTATCTGAACTTATAATAAGATTACCCTTAATGGCACTATTGTTCCAATTCTTATAACGGAAATCATTTGGGAGGCTACTTCGTGAAACATCAATGCCTGAGAAAAACTCACGGTGATTCATAATTATCCCTGTAATCGCAAAATATAAAAGCAAAAATGCAATGAGTAGTCCTGGCCACTTATGAAGTTTTCTATAAAATTTTCCCATTTATCAATCAGTCTAAACGTTCGTTCTTATCTAAATTACAGCATCTTAAAAATCGTAAATACTGAATATTTTTTTTAATCTCTTTAAAAAGTCTTAAATTTATTAGATGCAATTTTATGAAATAGAAAAATCACAAGCTGTAACAAATGGTACAGATTCTTTATTTGCGACAACCTATATTTGTATTGCAAGATTGAATTTTCATTAATTTGTTTTAATGAAAATGAGGGGAGGATAGTTTTAATATATAATGAAATTAAAGACTATGATTCTATTGAAAAAGATTTTACCTCCAGATAAATGGCGAATTCCAGTCATTATTGTTTCCGCTATCTTAGTTGGTCTTTTTTTCTTCCTATTTTACATTTCCAACGCATCATCTTATTTATCTGACAACCCTAAAACCTGTGTTAACTGCCATATTATGGCTCCTCAATATGCTACATGGATGCATAGCTCCCATAGAGAATGGGCTAATTGTAACGACTGTCACGTACCTCACAATAACGTACTCAATAAATATTATTTTAAAGGGAAAGATGGTATGCGACATGCAACCATCTTTACTATGAGAGCAGAACCTCAGGTCATCCAAATTAAGGAAGCCGGACATCAGGTTGTTCAGCAAAATTGCATTCGATGCCACAGTGACCTTATTACAGATTCAAAAATGAATACCATTCATGCCGACTTTCATTCAAACAGAACGGACAGAACATGTTGGGAATGCCATCGAGAAGTTCCCCATGGCAGGGTGAACAGTCTTTCAAGTACGCCTAATGCAAAAGTACCATTACCTGAAAGTCCTGTACCAGATTGGTTAAAAGAAGCACTAAAAGAAACTAATTAGCATAACCATATGAAATCATTCAGCGAACAAATCAAAGAAAAACCTTGGAAAGGCTGGATTCTTTTCCTCGGAACAATAATAGTTGTATTCCTTTTAGGATTGTTAGCCTCAAGTGTTGTAGAAAGAAGAAGCGAAGCGGTGTTTGCCTATGCACCCAAAAACGATTTTTCTCAGTTTGAACCCCGTAATGAAAAGTGGGGAGCTAATTTTCCTCGTGAATTCGAATCATACTATAATACTTCTGATACAACATTTAGAAGTAAATACAATGGTTCTGCAACTATAGATGAATTGGAGGAAGACCCTAGAATGGTTGTACTTTGGGCTGGATATGGTTTTTCTAAAGAATATAACCAGGGACGAGGCCACTATTATGCGGTAAATGATGTCCGTAATATTTTAAGAACTGGCGCACCAAATGATAGTGTAAAAAGTCCAATGCCAAATACCTGCTGGACTTGTAAAAGCCCCGATGTTCCAAGAATGATGAATGAAGTGGGGATTGCAGAGTTTTATAAAGGTTCATGGGAAAAATGGGGAGCTGAGATTGTTAATCCGATTGGTTGTGCCGATTGTCACGACGTAAATACCATGCAATTACGCATTTCTCGTCCTGCATTGATTGAAGCATTTGAAAGACAAGGAAAAGACATAAGTAAAGCCACGCATCAGGAAATGCGAACTTTAGTTTGCGCCCAATGTCATGTCGAATATTACTTCAATAAGGATAAAATCGAAGGTGTTCCTTACCTTACTTTCCCCTGGGATAATGGAATGACCGTTGAAGCCGCAGAAGAATACTATGACAATATGAACTTTAGTGACTGGACGCATCAATTAAGTAAGGCTCCGATGCTAAAAGCACAACATCCGGGTTATGAAACTTACTTAACAGGTGTTCATGCACAACGAGGGGTTTCTTGCGCCGATTGTCACATGCCTTATAAGAGCGAAGGGGGAGTAAAATTTACCGACCATCATATTCAAAGTCCGCTCAACAATGTGGCTAATTCATGCCAAGTTTGCCATCGAGAAGAAGCTCACAAACTCATAGCCGATGTATATTCTCGTCAGGATAAGATTAAAGAAAATGTAAATATTCTAGAAGATTTATTGGTTAAAGCACACGTAGAAGCTAAAGCAGCATGGGACAAAGGTGCAAACGAAAAACAAATGCAACCCATACTTATGGATATTCGACATGCTCAATGGCGATGGGATTATTCCGTTGCTGCTCATGGTGCATCATTCCATTCTCCAGTTGAAACCGGACGCATTGTTTCATCGGGTATCAATATTGCACAAGAAGCAAGAATTAAACTTACTCGTTTATTAGCTGACCTTGGTCATAATAAAGAAGTTGAAATGCCTGATATTTCGACCAAAGCGAAAGCCCAGAAATATATTGGTTTAGATATGGCTAAATTAAATGCTGATAAAGCAGAATTTCTTGAAACCGTAGTTCCTAAATGGCTTGAAGAAGCCAGTCAAAGAGAATCAAAATATTAGAATAAAGACCTTGCAAAATACGAAAGAAAAGAAAAGCTTGTGGGTACTTCCCTGGAGGTACTCAGAAAGCTTCTTGATAGCTTTTGCCCTGCTTTTGGCATCATTGGGGCTTGAATTTATAACAGGAACAAAAGCTCCGAAGATTTCATGGCCAGCCAATGTTATTTCAGTTGCACTCTTAGCAAATATCTCGTTATTGCTATACCTGTTATCAAAAAAAAGAGCATTTTTCAAATGGTTTTACAGCGTTCCTGCATCTATTGCAGGGATAATATTGTTCGTTGTACCATCTCTTTCAATGGCATTAGTTCCACAAAGACAAACAGATTCGTTGTTTTTTCTGTTTGATGTAACATCAAGCTGGACTTACACAATCGGAGTGGTTTTCTTTTTAATCATACTTGGTACAGTAACCATAAAAAGGATTACAAAATTATCAAAAAGAAATATTGGATTCTTTCTAAACCATTTTGGTTTGTGGCTTTGTATCGCATCGGCTCATTTAGGAGCAGGAGACATACAAAAACTGAATATGTTTCTTGAAGAAGGCAAAACTACCTGGTATGGAGTTGAGAACGGAAACAGTACAGTAGAATTGAATTTTGCCATTAAGCTACGAGATTTCTCCATTGAAGAATATCCTGCGAAAATTGCATTCGTTGATAACAAAACCGGGGAGATAATCAATCAAAACAACAAACCTTTAATGATAGACCCAAACAAGGGCTTGCAATTCAACTATAAGGATTACGATTTTAAGATTGAAAAGCTTTTAATGAGTTCTGCTCCTGTTTTGAATAGGTTTGAACCTGTGTTGGGGATGGGGGCAACACAATCAACGATGATAACAAAGTCATACAACGGAATGGTTGATACATTCTGGATTTCAAGTCCGAGTGCTTTATACCGCCAGGAAATGTACCCGATAGATTCAAGCACTATCATGCTTATGACCGAACCCGAAGCAAAACGATTCCTGTCAGAAATATCTGTCTTCGAAAAAGAAGGCGCTTTTTACGATACTATCATCGAGGTAAATAAACCAATCAAGATTGCCGGATGGAAAGTATATCAAACCAGCTATGATGCATCGATGGGGCGGTGGTCAACTCAAAGCACATTAGAACTGGTTAAAGACCCCTGGTTGCCTTTGGTATATTTGGGATTCTTTTTAATTATTGCCGGAACATGCTATCTGATATGGACTGGAAATAGAAAGGAGGGTGTGTAATGTGGCATAATTTTGAAGTATTTGCAATTATTTCGTTGGCAGCATGGTTCATTGCAATTGTATCATCCTTATCTAACAAAGCAGGTAAAATAGCTAATGTCGGGGCTATTCTTGGGACTTTAAGCCTGGCTGTATTTATTATTTTGCTTTGGGCTAATCTTCAACGCCCTCCATTAAGAACTCTTGGAGAGACAAGACTTTGGTATTCATTCTTCCTGGCAATTTCAGGCTATGTAATATTTAAGCGCTGGAAAATCAAGCTAATACTTATGTATTCACTTGGTATGGCTATTCTATTTTTATTATTGAACTACCTAAATCCTGATATTCACAGTAAAACACTAATGCCAGCATTGCAAAGCATTTGGTTTGTACCTCATGTAATTGTGTATATGATTGCTTACGCCTTATTGGGCTTATCTGCACTTTTCGGATTGCTTGGATTATATGCTATTAGAAAGGATAATCTGAAAGAGGATTTTGTATTAAAAACAGATAACATAGTCTATGTCGGCTTTGGCTTCCTCACGTTAGGGCTTATTTTTGGGGCTTTATGGGCAAAAGCAGCATGGGGGCATTATTGGACTTGGGACCCCAAAGAGACATGGGCATTTCTTACTTGGGCAGTTTACCTGATTTATATTCATTTCAGAATAAAAAGTAATTTAAGCCATAAAAGCATTTTTCTGATTTTAATGTTGGCATTTGTAGTATTACTCATTTGTTGGTTTGGAATCAACTACCTTCCGGCAGCACAAAATAGTGTGCATGTTTATTCGAGTTAGGTTGATAACTCTATTGCTCTAAAAAACTATCTTTTAATCCTCTGATACAATATACTTAGAACAGTTAACATGGGTTAACATAGGAATTACTGATGTGTTAACCATTAAGTGACAGAATTTCTGTTATTTACAAGCACAGTTAACAAAGTTAACACGGTTAACGTGTTTTTTTGAGTATTTGGTTTTCAAAGTTAGTTTTGGCCTTCAATAATGAAAATTTTTTCCAATTTAATTCCAAATTAATATATTTACAGAACAATTTACCAAAGGGTGTAATACAATGAATTGTGCCTAAAGAAATACATATAACACTTAAAACAAGCCTCTTACAGAGGCTTTTCGTGTTTATAGACCCTTTATGTTTTTTGATTTATTACGATATACTTTGTTTTATTAGTAATAAAATCCTGTTTAATTCCACTCATGCTTTTCAAAATGCTTTTTGTTTCAAAAAAGTATTCATTTCTTGCAAAATTTTTCAAATATGATAATACGAAGAACAATATTAAAACAAGACATTGTAAAAAAGTTATATCCCAATAGTATTTCTGTAAGGTCGGCAATGCAGCAACTCAGATGTGAAATTGAGATTTGCCCACCGTTAAAAGAACAAATTGCAAATGCCGGAAATACCAGATGCCATTATTACAACAAACAACAACTCCTTTTAATCCTGGAACACTTTAGTATATCACTTGAAGAATTTGAACAGCTATGAAGTATTTTCAGGGTATTACTAATGTAGAACAAGCCAAACTACTTTATCGTCATTTAGCAAAGCAACTCCATCCTGATGCCGGGGGAACTGTACTTGAGTTTCAAAAAATGCAGGATGAATATAGAATTACACTTTCAAGATTGCAAGAGTGTCACAATCCCGTTAGTAGTCATTTTTCAAAGGCTACACCCAATGACTTTTTTCAAGGTGAATCACCTGAAAAAGAATTGTTGATTATTTTGGGGAAAATGGCAAAGGTGCTTATTAAAAAGCAAGTGCCACAATATTATCTACGTCGGAAGATTACAACGACAAATTCTTCGATAAAGAAAGATGTGCTAAATGAAATAGTGGACATCTTGAATGAGTTATAAGGGATTGTATAATGCTAAAAAATAGTTCTTTTTAGAACTCACATAGTTCTAATTCTAATATTCTTTATAGTCCTTAAGCTATAATTCTTGCTATATTACCTATGATTTATATGATAAAATGACCAATTCTTTTAGCAAATTCACTCATTAAGTTACCATTGACAACCTTACAAATAGACAAATACAAACAAAAATAACCACATTTAGCATATTCAAGACAATTCTAAAAAAATCTGATCAAAACCAGCCAGAGCAGACTACGCAATGGGTATAGGTTTGTAGCATAATTTTTATAGCAATTATGCAAAAACCGGATTCACATACTATTCAGGATGCTACTCAGAGGGCAAAACAACGCCTTCCCATAGGGGAACTGCAAAGAAGAAATAAATACAAGGATATTACAGAACAGGAATACAATGACCTTTTTGATTGCGCTGAAACCTTTTCTTTATTGATTCTTGAGTCCTTATCAAAGGAAGAAGTTGTGGAGCAAGAGATATAGTGTTATGTAAAATCCAGGGAATCAGTATATTTGTAGAGAGTAAGTCTAAAAATGTAGTTTATGAGCAACTTATCCCTTTTTCAACAATTTGCACCGAAAGTCCCTAAAAAATTCAAGGAGGGTAACAATGCGGTAATTTATACAAGAGTTTCATCGGCAGACCAGGAAGATAATACAAGTCTTGGTTCTCAGAAAAAGCATTGCGAAAAGTTTGCTGAACGAAGGGGATTAAATGTTGTAGGCTATTTTGGTGGAACTTACGAATCAGCCAAAACTGATGACCGTAAAGAATTCAACAAGATGCTAACCTTTGTAAAGAGGTCGAAAAGCATTAATTATGTAATCGTATATTCTTATGAGCGCTTTTCTCGCTCAGGTATTAATGGAGCTTCTATTGCAAATGACTTAATCAAAAAGCATGGGATTATTACATTAGCAGTTACGCAAGAATTAGACCCAACAACTCCTGCTGGCTCGTTCCAACAAAATATTCTTTTCCTTGTAGGGCAAATGGACAATGAATTGAGGCGAGATAAGGTAGTAACCGGAATGAAAGAACTGCTAATAAAAGGACATTGGGTTTGGGCTGCTCCAAGGGGTTATACTGACCTCAATAAAGGAAAAGCAACTGAGCGTAATTTAGTTGTAAATGAAGAAGGTAAAATATTGAAGAAGGCTTTCGAATGGAAAGCATATAAACAAACTCCTAATGCAGAAATATCTCGTAAATTAAAAACATTGGGCGTAGATATTTCTGAAAAAAGATTACACAACCTATTTACAAATCCGTTTTACTGTGGTTTAATTACAAGCAAAATGCTACCGGGTGAGGTTATTGAGGGTCGTCATGAACCAATGGTAACTCGTGATTTGTTTTTACAAGTAAATAATATTCGACAGGAAAATAGAGTTCATGGCTTTGTGCATGACAAAGACAACGAGAACCTGCCATTAAAAGTATTTACAAAGTGTGAGAAATGTGGAAAGCCAATGACCGGATATTTGGTTAAAAAGAAAGGAATTTACTATTACAAATGCAGAACGAAAGGTTGCAGAGTGAATAAAAGTGCCAAAGCATTGCACCAAATGTTTCAGAATTTAGTTTCTGCTTTTCATATCGACAAAGATGAGCAAGAAGTAATCAATGTCGTACTATCAGAACAAATGAATGTATTTTTCAAATCGAAGAGTGAAGACTCAAAAAAACTCAAAGCTCAAAAAAGTGAAGTACAAAAGAAACTGGATGCAATCGAAGAAAGATTTGTAATCGGAGAAATAGACCGCACCTTATATAATAAGTTTAAGCCTAAATTCGAGAAAGAAATCATCGAAATTGAGCAGGAATTAAATTCAATGGGCAATTATAGTTCGAACCTCAATAAAGCTTTGAAATTTGTCACTAAAATAAGTTCTAATTTATTGAATATGTGGGAATCACTTAGTATTGACAGTAAGAAAGTATTCCAAAAAATGCTATTCCCCGAAGGAATTTACTACAATCACGAAAACAACCAAGTTCGAACCCCTCGTGTAAATTCTTTTTTCTCTCTAATCCCAGAACTGGCAAGGTACACAGAAGGACATAAAAAAGGGGATTTCATCAATAATGACAAAATCCCCGCTTTAGTGACCCCAACGGGATTCGAACCCATATCGTCAGAACCGGAATCTGATATTCTATCCATTGAACTATGGGGCCTTTCAGGTGCGCAAATGTAGTATTTTTTTACAAAACCCTTTTTTATTTGATATAGCTTTTAAGTTACCAAGAAGAAAATAATTTTTTCCTCATACCTGATAAACCGAACCAAAAGATAATTTTCAAATATCATAATTTATCTGAGTATTGTGAAGCACAACGGGTATAACTTCGATAACTGCCAAAGCCGGCTTTCTCTGCCAACTCTGAGTTTGATCTATCTTTATATTCTTCTTTTTCGCGCAAATTCTTGTATTCCTTTAATCGAAGCATATTAATATAGCTACTAAAATTCATATTATACTCTGTATTAATAAAAGTTGATAGATAGGTACGATTAACTCCAACCTTTTCAGCTAAATCCGAAATCTTCAAATTAGCCTCCAAATAAGGTTTATATAATTTCATTTTCGAATCAAACTCTATTGCATCTATTGAACCCTTTATCACCGAATGCTTTTCTTTGTTAATCGATGTAGCAATTTGCACCTCCTTTTGTGGCAATTCAAACTCTTGTAATATATAATTACCTTTCACAACATGATAGGCCAAAAAACTATGTTGAACAACTAATACGGCTACCTGAAAATAAGCACTAAAAGACAAAGCCAGAGCTGACCGCGATATAAATACACCATGCAAAGGCACAATCAATAAGCTAATGATAAAAAACAATAAGACAGGAACCCAGTGAAGCGATGTTTTAACCTCGTTAGATGAATATCCAACCATATATCTGCGATAGGCAGGTAAACGTCTGAAGCTTAATATTACATATACAATAGTAAACCCCAAACGAAAAAACAATTTATTAGAAAAAATAAAAAACAATATTGAGCCTCCTGTATATGCTCCATTAGCTTTTATTATTTGCATCTGATCATCAACCGGCGTTACAAAACTTAAAATGACCATTGCCAAGGTCAACAATACGGGTATTATATAATGTAATTTGGAAAATCTTTCATTCGGATCAATAGCCGTTATCTCATATATAAAAGCATACAAAAAAACAGGAATCAATAAAATACTTAGCATCAACAATCCATTCATCCATAAGAAAACATGTGGTGCATAGAAATAGAATAAAAAGCACAACTCAGTTACAATATGGCTCGCAAAATAGAGTATTAGTTTATATTTTAAACTTCGATGGCGTCTTCCATCGTTAAGTAAATCAAAGAAAATAATAAACAGAGCCATCAAGGCAGCAATAATAACTGCGCTTAAAACGATTAGTTTTAAATCAAACATTAAAAAATACAGGTTATAATTGAATAAGAATTCTGGCACAAAAATATCTCTTTTTTCCCAAAGCTTCTTATCCAATCAGTAACTTTTGTTATGATAATCATGAAGTTACCATTTTTTTTTTAAAAGCAACTAGAGTTAATGCAAGCTTTATTATTTTATAATCATTCCATTTCAAATAGATTCATTTTTAAGTTAACAGCAGCATCTTTTCCTGATTATAACATTAGTCCAATATATATACCAATAGATCCAAAATATCTTAAGACTTTATCTACACAGACTTATACTTACAAAATCAAAGCCTACCGCATTTCAAAAGCAACGACAAAATTGCATTTTTTAACACAAATTTGGACACATCGTAAATCGATTTGTACGATCTGACCGATCTGTTTTTCTACAATAATTTAATTTCACTACTTGAAATTAATTCAAAGTACATCGAAAGAATAATTTATTTATAGGAACTCCGACATGTATTTTTTCACAATTTCATCTTTTAAAAATCAAATACTATATAAAACATAATTGATGACAAATAGTAAAAAATCCAATATACTTTTATTAAAATACAAAACAATAATTTACATAATACTTAGCGTAATTATCATTGGTATAACTTACAACTATTTTTTATTTCCGCTTGCGTGGGTTGCCATGGTCCCTTTTCTATTGGCATTAGAAACCAAAACACCCAAACAGTCTTTTGGAATCGGCACTGCAATTGGTAGCCTTGTTGGTTTTTGCTTGTGCTTTTGGATGTATAAGGTTACTCAAGAATATACAGGCACCGATACTTCTTTAGGTCTGGTGTTTGTGATAATTTCAGGTATCTATTTTTCATTACAGTATGGTCTATATGCATTTTTATATAGTCTGTTTTTAGCTAAAAAGAAGATTTCAAAAACACGATATACTTTTATCCAGAAAGCCATGTTTATAGCAGGTCTTTGGGTGCTTATCGAATGGGGGAGTTCACTGCTTTTACACTCTCTTCCGTGGTTATGCCACATGTTGGCATATACTCAAACAACCGATCTTTATATGATTCAAACAGCATCGGTGGCTGGTCCTTGGCTTATTAGCTTCTGTGTAATACTTGCTAATTATTCAGTTTTTTACTCTATTATGTCACGTAAAATAAAGTACTTCTTATACGCTGTAGGATTATTGTTACTATTACATCTACAAGGATATTCGGCGGTGAAGTTGACTGATGTTCAACTACCAATAAATAAAACGAAAGTTACTTACATAAACGGGAACATAAAGCCAGGGCATAAATACAGTAAATACTATACCGATTCGCTCCAATTACTTTATTATCGACTGAATGAACAAGCAGCAAAACAAAATCCGGAGCTGATATTGTGGACAGAGAGTGCTTCGCCTTGGGCTTTTTCTACAGATAATGGTTTTTTGGAAAAAATACTGAATATTACTTTCTCGACAAGAGCTTATCACTTAATTGGGATAAACATTCCGGATACACATGATACTTCAATGTTTTTTAATTCGGCTGCGTTCATCACATACGACGGGGCCATGCGTGCTCGATATGATAAGTCGCAATTGTTAAGTTTAATGGAAGAGCCGTTAAGTAACTCTTTATTGTCGTTGCGGGGCGGTAAATCGGAACGATTTTATAAAAGTAAGTTCGATAAACCCTTAAAAACTAACTTAGGTACAATTGGTACACTTATTTGTAACGAGAGTCTGTTTTCGAATATTGCACGTTCACATACACAACAAGGTGCAGTATTTCTGACTCTAATGAGCAACGACAGCTGGTTTACCGAAACAAGGTTGGCTTTTCATCATTTTTATATTTCGCGACTGCGAGCAGTTGAGAATCGAAGAGAACTTCTGATTAACAGCAACGGAGGATATTCCGGAAAATATACCGCAAGCGGTCGCATCGAAAATGTTCGATCTCCTGGTGATGCATGTATCATAAATGAAGAGGTGAAAAGCTATTCGAACTTGAGTTTCTATACTCAAAAAGGTGATTGGTTCGTTTGGCTTGCTTTTGTATTTACAGCTATGTCAGTTTTAGTCCGAAAAAAAAGACCAAAAATTAAGAAAAATTGATCTTCATAACCAGACGGATATAAATGATGATCTTGATTAATAAGAAACTTATAATTTAAACTCAAATAATATGAACAAACTGTTTTACTTTTTATTTTTTCTAATGGGGATTCTGAGTGTTCAGAAGTCCACAGCCAATTCGATAACATCTCATCAAGTCAGGTGGCGTGCCGACGACGGTGACGAGGCATCTGCAACCAACTTAGAAGCAGCTCAGCTAAAAGAGCCGGGCACTAACATTCGCTTAAGAATAGAAATTTGGGCAAATGTATATCAGTCTGAAGATGGTCCCATTGAAGATTGGCCATTAAAATTGCAATATAAACAAGGTACTTCCGGTGACTGGACTGATGTAGGCTCTACTGATGCCCATTTTAAATCGGGTAACTCTTCATATCTTGTAAATGGTACAGAAGGCACCCAGCAGATGAGTTCTACCCCTTTTTTAGGCGCTCAAGTATATGATGAAACCTCCTCTGTAAGTTTTTCAAGCGAAAAGAGTGGTTATTTCGAATACGAATTTTCTATTCAGGCAACAGATAAGGCTCAGTCCGGTGTCTATCATTTCAGACTAGAGGGATGTAGCAATTATGATGAGAATGCTGTTTTACTTTATGGTGAAAGTTTGCCTTTTGATGGCGAAGGTACAGAAGAGAACCCCTTTCTCATTTCAACTCTTGATGATTTACGTGCACTCAGCATGTCTCCGGAGTATTATTCATATCATTTTAGTCAGACGGCAGATATAGATGCCTCTGATACGCAATCATGGAATTTAGGTAATCATGATAATGATGAAACAACGGAAGATCAGCCGATGGGATTTTTCCCAATTACAAACTTTACCGGAACTTACAACGGGAACAACCACACTATTAACGGATTGTATATCAATCGCCCGACAGCAAACAACGAGGGATTATTTGGTTCCGTTACCAATGGAGAGGTATCTAATCTCGGGATCTCGGATGCCAAAATTTCCGGTAATGAATCCGTTGGCGGTCTTGTCGGTAATTCCTCCAATTCTACAGTAATCAATTGCTATTGTGCGGGAACAATTACCGGAGCAGGCAATCAAGTAGGCGGTCTTGTGGGATATAATTACAGATCTTCAATTACCGACTGCTATAGTGCCGGAATTGTTAACGGGGCAAGTGACTATACAGGAGGTCTTGTTGGATACAATTTCAACTCTCCTTCTATATCAAGCTGTTACAGCACTTGCAAAGTTACAGGATCGGGACTAAGTACCGGCGGACTGGCAGGCTATAGTGTAAATAATTCAATAATAGAGAACTGCTATTGCACCGGGAGTGTTACCGGGTCAGGTAATTCTACCGGTGGTTTTATTGGAATCAATTACTCATCAACCATTAGAAACTGTTACAATACAGGGGCGGTGACAGGAGAAATATATACCGGCGGTTTTGCGGGACAAGTTACAGCAGGTAGCGTAAAAGATTGTTTCTTTAATTTTGAAACCTCCGGGCAAATAACAGGTATTGGTAGCAGCAACAACCCGGAAGCCTTAGTTACCGGGTTGACAACCGATGAGATGACCGGTAACCTTTGTCAATACACCCAAAACTCATGGTTGTTCCCTAGTGTGTGGACCATGAGCACTGCCGACAACGGCGGATACCCCGCATTAGCTTGGCAAGGATTTGCACATACAGTCTCTTGTTCATTACCCGATCGTGTGGACGGCATAGTTATAATAGCATCTATTGAAGACTTGGTGTGGTTGTCTCAATCGGGTGAAGCCGATTGGAGTGCTGATTATATTCAAACAGCCGACATAGATGCTTCTACGATATCCAATTTTACTCCTATTGGAAACAATACAATTAAGTTCACTGGGTCATATGACGGTCAGGGGTATACCATTTCCGGGTTAACCATTAATTATCCAAATGACAATTGCATAGGTATGTTCGGCTATACAGCTGGCTCTGTTATCAGCAATCTAGGACTTACAAACATTACTGTAACGGGAACACAGAACGTGGGAGCGATAGTCGGACAAAATGAAAGCAACTCACATATAACAAATTGCTATTCTACCGGTTCGGTTACCGGAACTACTTCTGTTGGTGGATTAGTAGGTGCTAATAATGGTAGTGCTTATCTTCTGAATAGTTATTCGGCGGCTACCGTTCAAGGATCAAGAAGTATCGGAGGTATTGCTGGATGGAATGGTGATATGTCTGAAGTAACTAATTGCTATGCTATTGGATCTGTCTCCGGCATTTCAGGTAGTGAATACATCGGTGGTTTAGTAGGAAGAAATGCAACCGGTTCTACCGTAAATAAATGTTACAGTACCGGTTTTGTTTCCGGTGATGCTTATACAGGAGCTTTAGTAGGATATAGTTACACTTACGACACCTATCACAACTATATAATTAACAGTTATTTTAATTCCGAAACATCAGGGCAAAGCAACGGTCTTGGAGGTAAAAGTTCTTCGAGCTATACCACAGAAGAACTTACAGACCTTTCAACTGCAGACATGCAAACACTTTCATCCTTTGAAAAACTGGATTTTGCCGGTCTTACATCTGATGGAACAGATGACATCTGGGCTATTTCTACAGGAACAAATAACGGCTTTCCTGTTTTTATGTGGCAGATAGAACCAACAATACCTGCATTAGGAAATGTTAGTGAAACAACCTCATCATCAGACCAGGACAAAATAACAATAACGCTGTCGGGTAGTCTTACCAACATGGGAACTCCAAACCCTGTTCAATATGGTTTTTGCTACAGCACTATAGAAACAAGTCCAACAATTGATAATAGTACTATTATTAATTTAGGTGTCATAAATGGTAATGAAACAGCAAGCGAGTTATCAAACAATTTCTCCGATGCTATAACCATCGAAAGAGGACAAACAGTTTATGTTCGTGCCTATGCCATTAATGCTGTCGGCACAGGTTATAGTAGCGAAGTTAAATCAATAATTTCTAAACTAACTCAAACCATCAGCTTTAATACTCTTGCTCCACAGACGTACGGCAATGCAGATATAGCATTGAAAGCAACCGCTTCGTCTGACTTAACTGTTAGTTATACCTCATCCAATGATGAAGTAGCAACCATTGTTGATGGAATGATTCATATTACTGGAGCAGGTACATGTACTATCACTGCCAGTCAGGAAGGTAATGATAATTATGAAGCTGCGGAGTCGGTTAGTCAGGAGTTAACCATAAACAAGGCTACTTTAACAGTCACTGCCGATAATCAAACAATGGAACAAGGTTCTGAGATACCTGTATTGACCTTCAGCTACAGCGGTTTTGTAAATGGTGAGGATAAAAGTGTACTTGATGAACAACCAATAACAAGTACAGAAGCGACTGCTGCCAGTCCAGCTAATGTGTATCCTATTACCATTAATGGTGGTTCAGATAACAACTATACTTTTGAATATGTAAACGGAATACTTACTATAACAGTAGTAACCGCTATAGACAATGTTGACACTAATAACTTTAAGATATTCCCTAATCCAGCTTCTGATATAATTTATATTAACGGAGCAAAAGGATTAGTTACGATTTACAATATTACAGGTAAGAAAATTCTTACCCATGATTTAAGTAATAGTAACAGTATTAATCTATCTAATATCAATAAGGGTATCTATATTTTGAATGCTGATGGCAAAAATGTGAAGTTTATTAAAAAGTAAATATTAGTTTACTGACTTCAAATACACAGTTGAAAACTCAAATAGATTTTACAAAAATCCATTTTTAGATTCATAATTATTCCCAGACAGTAACGCTTTATTGCTGTCTGGGATTTTTTTTTTAAAAGGACTACTCTACTGTTGACTATTATATTGACTACTTGTTAATTAATACTATATCAACTTAATACCCGCTATTCGAAGTACAGACTATAAATCATTATTAGCAGTCGCAATACAATCTGCTATGAAACAACTTTTCTACCTGTGGTAGATTCACTACTTCGCCATACCATGAACATACTTCGTCGTTTTACAGTCACCGCTCCAAGTATTTTATCGCTATTAACAACGCTACTTATTTAATTGAGCAATTACAAATAGTAACATGTTCTAAAGCACATCCTTTAAGTACGGTTTTAAAGCTATTTACAGCATACAGTACCCCTATATAAATTCAATTGTCTAGAAGTTATTTAATGCAAAATAGAAGCAATCTAACTAAAACATACCTTCTATTAGTTCGCTGGCCGAAACATTATCAATATAATTTTCTACCCCGGCTTGATCTAATATAATCTTAATATGTTCCTGTTCGTGCGGTTTACCAACCAATAATTTTTCAAATTCACTCACCTCACCATGCGTAAAAAAGTCACCATACAATTTTACCTGAGTAATGATTCCTTTTTGCACTTCCAGGTTGACTTCCACATGACCACCAGTAGTTTTTATTCCTTTTTGGAAATTATATTTTGGTGAATTGCCGAAATTCCAATCCCATGTACCAAATTTTTCGTCTACAAGCTGATTGATGACCGAAACATCTCTATCCGACAGATTATAAATTTCAGAGCCTACAAAGACTGCTCGCACATAGTGTACTATCTGATTTTCAAATTCTATTAATGAGATGTCGTTCTTTAAATGTTCCTGAATATTTGTAACTCGATTACGTACCGATTTTACTGCTTTATCTTTATATTTAAGCGGATTTATTTTTAAAGCTTGTGATAAATCGGGCAACACTGAACTAAATAGTAAAGTTCCATGCTGCAAAATTTTTCCATTATAAACACATTTTGCATTTCCCGAGAACTTTTTACCTTGAATAGTTAAATCATTTCTGCCTTCAAATTTAGCATCAACATCAAGCGAATGTAAAGCTTTTAAAATGGGCTGTAAATATTTATCAAAACTTACTCGTTCATTTTTTTGCGATTGCATAATAAACGAAAAGTTAAGATTACCGGGATCATGAAACACTGCACCTCCACCAGTCAACCGTCTAACAACTGGAATATTGTTTTTACTCACATAGTCAACATTTATTTCGGCCAGCGAATTCTGATGTTTACCAACAATAACAGATGGTTTATTTATGTACAGATAAAAGCAATCGTCGTTTACATTTTCAAGTAAAAACTGTTCTGTAGCAATATTAAAAGCAGGATTATCGGTAATTGAGCGAATAATTAACATCTCAAAATCAAGGTATTATTTAAAGAACTAAATTTTGATCATTTAAAATTTGGATACAATTGAGAATTGAAGTTAAAACATTTAGACAACCTTAAAACGTTTCATATCTATTTACCTATATAGTATAATGATTGCTTAAACGAGGCTACACATACAATGGATCCTTTAGTAGAAACACATCCATTATCTGTAATAAAGATTATTGGTTTTAATCAACAGCAACCACCTCAACTATTTGCGGCACCGATTTTTTCACTACCATCTCAACTCCACCTTTAAGCGTTTGCATACTCAAATGACAGCCATGGCACGATCCTTCTAATCGTACCTTGACTACAAAATCATCCGTTATTTCCAGTAAAGTAATATTCCCTCCATCTCCTTGAAGATAAGGACGAATCGTCTCCAATGCCTCCTCAACTTGTTCAAATAGTTTTGTTTTCTCCTCTTCCCCCATAACTATTTCTTTATTTCTACAATTTTTGTTTGAGGCATTGAAGCATTACGGTGCTCAACTCGTTCAACAACTTTTTGAGCCAAATCGGCAAAAGCTATTCCTATAATTGAAGCTTCGTTTAAAGCTGCAGGCTCTCCATTATCACCCCCTTCTCGAATACTTTGTACAATTGGTATCTGACCTAACAATGGAACCTGCAATTTGGCGGCCAATGTTTTTCCACCATCTTTTCCAAAAATATAATATTTGTTTTCTGGTAATTCGGCAGGAGTAAACCAAGCCATATTTTCAACCAATCCTAAAACCGGTACATTGATATTTTTGCTTTTAAACATGCTAATTCCTTTAACAGCATCAGCCAAAGCAACATTCTGAGGAGTTGTTACTACTACAGCACCTGTAATACTAACACTTTGTACTAAAGTTAGGTGGATATCGCTGGTTCCCGGAGGTAAATCCAATAATAAATAATCCAACTCACCCCAGTTACCATCGTTAATCAATTGTTTGATTGCATTTGTCGCCATTGCTCCTCGCCATACCAAAGCATCATCAGGATTAACAAAGTAACCAATACTTAACATTTTTACGCCATACTTCTCTACTGGTATGATTTTATCTTTACCATCAACCTTTTCTAATATAGGTCGAGCATCTTCTGTTTGAAACATGATAGGTACAGAAGGCCCAAATATATCAGCATCCAACAATCCTACCGAATATCCCGCTTTAGCAAGAGCAACAGCCAAATTTGAAGTAATAGTAGATTTACCCACTCCCCCCTTACCAGAAGCAACCGCAATTACATTTTTAACCCCAGGCAAGGTCTTTGTTTCAACAGGTTTTGCTTTTGGCTTAACCTTTACATAAATATTTCCTTCAATCTGAGCTTCTGCTTCGACATATGTATGAATTGCCTGCACACACGCTTTTTTTAACGATCCTATTAATGGATCATTAGCTCTATCGAACAATAAACTAAAACTGATTCTTTTTCCATCAATGCGCAGGTCGTCTTCCACCATCCCTAGAGATACAATGTCTTTCCCTTTTCCGGGGTGTATCACATGCTTTAACGCATCTAAAATTAAATTAGGATAATACTCCATTTTATCTTTATTTAAACCTTGTAAAAATAAGAATTTAAGCTCAGAATACAGTATTAGTAACAATTTATTCGCAAAATCTTCGTTTTGGGAAGAACACATTAGCCATTAATTGATCTGATAACGTTGCACTTCTATAGTAAATATTTTATATTTCTGTAGTAATCGAACATCTATGAGCCAAAACAACCTAAACAAGGTGATTCTTGACCTTATTTTTTCTGCAAATAACAAATCAAGCGAAAAGGAGGTACTGCAAAGTTGCCTTCCGCAATACCTGCAATTATTAAAATGCAATGCTGCAGCTATACTTAAACAAAAAGAAGCTGATGAATGGAGCGTTTTTTATGTGGAACAGGACAGCCAGAATTATGATATCAATACCTTTTTAAACATCCCTATTAAAAATAGCAACAGTCATTGCTCAAATCAATTTTACTCTCAAACCTACACTTTTAGTAACTACGGGCGAATTACCTTCTTGAAAAAGGATAATCCTATCGATTTAAATATTTTTGCCCAAATCATACCAGCCCTACAAAATTTAGGACAAATATTAATCTCGCACGAAACACAGGTTATAAAAAAGGAAACCCAACGTTCTTTAAAAAGAAGAATGGATATTCAATCAATGTCACTTGAGTTAATTCAGGCTTCGGCATTTGAGAATAACTTATTGACCGGCGAAGCTTCATCAACGCCACACTTATTCCATTTTTTAGGATATACAAAAGAAGATATACCTACAACGTTAGAAGAAACGACAGCTTTGGTTCACGAGGATGATGTAGCAAATGTAATACAAGCAATCGCTGATCATCAATCAGGTAAAAACCCTGAATATTTTAGTGAATTTCGCATGCGATCAAAAAGTGGTGAATGGTTTTGGGTCGAAGGTCGAGGTAAATTACTCGCAACCCATCACACCCAAAAACCACATTTACTTATTGGCATATCTCAAATAATAAATAAACGAAAGAATGCAGAACTTGAACTGATCAAGGCAAAAGAAAAAGCCATAGAGAGCGACCGGCTTAAAAGTGCCTTTTTGGCCAATATGAGTCATGAAATTAGAACACCAATGAATGGTATTTTGGGTTTTATGGAGTTATTAGAAGACTCGGATTTGGATGAAAAAACTCGGATTTCGTACATGCGAATTATTGAAGATAATGGCCAACGCATGCTTAACACACTTAATAATCTTATAAACATTTCGAAGATTGAAGCCGGCCAAATGCCCATATACAACACTCATTTTGATGCCGTTGAAACAGCAAAAGAAGCCTTCTTATTTTTTAATTGCGAAGCCAATAAAAAAGGTCTTGAATTACTATCCAGAATTCCTGATTACAAACATTTCCTTGTTTTCTCTGATCAGAATAAAATCCATGCAATCATAACAAACTTCACCAAAAATGCTTTGAAATATACACTAAAAGGAAGTGTTGAATTAGGATTTATCCAAAAGCGCAACTGCCCTACATTTTATATCAAAGATACAGGTATTGGAATGCGCCCTAAAGAACAACAAACTGTATTCGAACAATTTTTTCAGGTAAACGATAATAAAATTACACGTCGTGAAGGAGCTGGATTAGGTCTTTCGATTTGCAAAGCTTATGCTGATATGCTAGGATGCAAAATATGGGTTGAAAGTGAAAAAGATAAAGGATCTTGCTTCTTTCTGTCATTACCTAATTACCAGCATATGTTATCAGATTAATTCAACTGATGGATCCCAAAAGACCTCTTTAAAATTAATAATCTGGTTGTCCTCAACAATTATTCCTTCATTCTGCAATAGCTCTTTCATGGTTTCACCACCCGGAAAATACTGCTTACCTGTTAATAATCCATTACGATTGACCACTCGATGGGCCGGTACATAATTATACCACAATCCGCATTTATTCATAGCCCAACCAACCATTCGGGCACTTCGGACAGCACCCAAATATTTAGCAATAGCACCGTAACTGGTAACTCTTCCGTATGGAATCAGCTCAGCTACTTGGTAAACCTGTTCGAAAAAATCATTCTTGGGCATTGTTTTGCTTTCGTGGTTCACGTTCTTTTACAACACCACGGCCTCCACTATGATACGAATCATAATCGATATCAATATCCGGTTCGATCCATTCTTCTCTTGCCTCAAGCTTATATTTAAGATATTTGATATTTAAGCCATGAGCAATCCATTTGGCTTCGTAATGAGTTTGTATACTAAGTATTTCATCATCATAACCAGAACCATACAAATCGGTTTCATTAACCAAAACAGGAAGTTTATTTTCCTTCACCATAGCATCGGTGTAGGTATATAAAAAGTTTGAATCAGTTTTTAAATGAATAATCCCCCCCGGCTTCATAACACGCAGGTATAATTTCATAAAACGGGTTGATGACAAACGCTTATTCACCCTTTTCATTTGAGGATCGCTAAAGGTAAGCCAAATTTCATCCACCTCATCTTCTTCGAAAAAGTACTTTAATAACTCAACTTTGGTTCGGATAAAAGCAACATTGCTCATCCCTTTATTTTTAGAGTCGGTAGCACCACGGTGCATCCTTGCCCCTTTAATATCAATTCCTATAAAGTTTTTATTTGGAAACAATTCCCCTAAACCAACTGTATATTCACCTTTTCCACATCCCAATTCCAATACTATTGGATTCTCATTTTTAAAAAAATTCTTATTCCAGTTTCCTTTCAAAGCGAAAGGCTCATCTTTTAGATCACTGTAATTAGCCTGAAAAACATGATCGTAAGTTGCCATTTCGGCAAACTTTTTCAACTTATTCTTTCCCACTTCTCTATGAACTACTATTGAGCTTCTTCTATTCTAATTCCAATATTATGTATGCCAGTTAAGTCATCGGTGCGCATACCCTGTACAATTTTTATTGTATACTCACCTTGTTCAGCAAATTTTATACCCATTTGATAAGGCACTGTAACATGAAATAAATCGCCCCATCCAGAACCTAACCAACGTCCGTTATCATCAGCCAAAATGCAATCTACCTTTTGCTGCATTACTTTACCTGAAGGACTCATCACATCAACGAACAACCAAAGATTACTATTGGGATACTCCGAACGATTACGAATGTTGATATAAACATTATAGGCCTGTTGAACACTTGGTATTTCAGCTTTAAAAACTGCCATCGAATCTTTGCTCCATCCCCCATCTGGAATAGTAACATACTGATCAAAAACAACATTGTTATCACAACTGATAAAGACAATGGCTAATAAAACAGCTATAAGAATGCTATTTCTTTTTATTACCGTCATTTTTTCTTTGTTTGCTTTGACTGTTCTGAGCATTTTGATTGCCGGTATTATTCTGGTTATTTTGGTTGTTTGGTCTTCTTCTATTGTTATTTTGATTACGACCTTTGTTTCCTCCACGATTCGGGGATGGACGACGTTTCTTCTTCTTTTTATCTTCATCGAAACGAGTTAAATCATCCTGACCAACCACATTTTCGTAACTTGGCTCAGCATTAATCGAAGTTCGCTTAAACTCTTCACTGGCCAACTCATCAATTTTCTTACCTCGGCGATTAATCTTTATCACCTCTTTAACACGATCAACCGAAACCTCAACTACACCGGCAGGATATTCCTTCTCGGTGCTATACCACATAATGCGTTTGAAAATATCCGTTTTAAAATGATAATAAGGCCCTTCTTCAGTTTCGAGCACAATGCTTGTATTAGGAAAATCTGCTTGAGCATCCAGATAAGCATCCAACTCATAGTTTAAGCAACATTTGAGTTTTCCACACTGACCAGCTAATTTTTGTGGATTTAACGAAATTTCCTGATAACGTGCAGCATTGGTTGTAACTGATACAAAGTTGGTCATCCAGGTAGAACAGCAAAGTTCTCTTCCACAAGGACCAATCCCTCCAATTCTACCTGCTTCCTGACGTGCTCCGATCTGACGCATCTCGATACGTACTTTAAAACGATCGGCTAATACTTTAATCAACTCACGGAAGTCGACACGCTCATCGGCAATATAATAAAAGATAGCCTTGGTTCTGTCTCCTTGATATTCAACATCACCAATTTTCATATCCAGATTTAAGCGCTCTGAAATTCTCCTGGATTCAAGCATAGTTTCATGCTCCAGATTCTTGGCTTCTTCCCACTTTTCGACATCAGCAGGTTTGGCTTTTCGATACACGCGTTTAAACTCATAAGTATCTGGCGAAATATTGTTTTTCTTCATTTGAAGTAAAACCAATTCACCGGTAAGAGTAATGGTACCAATATCGTGACCTGGTGAAGCTTCAACAGCCACCACATCTCCCTTGGTTAATTTTAATCCATTACTGTTAATATAAAAGCCTTTGCGTGTATTCTTAAACTGAACCTCAACAACGCTTGTACTATTTATGCTTTCGGGTAAATCGCCCAACCAGTCAAAAACATTTAGTTTTCCACAGCGACTGGTACAATTGGTACATCCCGTTTGTTCTTGCTCTTTAACTTCTTCCATATTTTCCATAAAATAAAAGGCTCCAACACCTTGAGAATTTGCTGGGCTATTTATTGCTTAAGCAACATGATAACCTTTAAACACAAATCCATTAATATAATTCGAGCATTCCCATTTTGTTCAAGATGAGAATGGGCTAAACTAAACTCTTCACTCAACTGCAATACGTTATTATCATTAATAAATGGTGAAAATCGTGTTGAGAAATTGCGTTCTTCTGCCGTAAGATACAATAAATCTTCTTCCTGAATGTTCATTATGAAGTTTTCTCTAATCAAACGTAGTGTAAAATCAAGAAAACTTTTCAAACGCTCTTTAGGCTGACTATTCATTTGATCGCACCAATCAATTAAATCAAATAATTTTCGTTGATAGGCTTGCCGCATTAAACTAACAAACATATCGAAAAAGAATTTGCGTTCATCACTCTGATCAAGTAATTCGCGAGCCGCCACATAATTACCAACCGCCAATTTAGCAAACTGTTGCGCTTCATCCAGACCAATGCTAAACTCGTCAGCCAGAGCAGCAGCAACATCATCGTTACTGATTCCCGGAATTTTTAGCATTTGAGTTCTACTTTGGATCGTTCCTAATACTTGAGATGGATTATCCGAAACAAGAATAAAAACGGTTCCTCCCGGAGGCTCTTCCAACATTTTCAGCAACTTATTTGCAGCAGCCACATGCATCTTCTCTGGCAACCAGATAATCATCACCTTATATTTAGCCTCAAATGTTTTGAGACTTAATTTTTTAATGATATTCTGGCTTTCCTCACTATAAATTAACCCTTGTTTATCCGACTCTAAAAATGAATACCACTGAGGAAGATTAAAATACTTCTTCGTAAGAACAATTTTACGCCACTCTTCGAGGTACGAATCACTAACCGGATTTTTATGTTTTGGACTTTTTACTACCGGAAACACGAAATGCAAATCAGGATGAACCAATTTACTGTATTTCACACACGAAGGACACACTCCACACGAATCATTCTCCTGACGGTTTTGGCAGTTAAGAAACTGAGCAAAAGCCAAAGCCATATTTAACTTTCCATTCCCCTCAGGCCCGGTAAACATCTGAGCATGACTCACACGTTCTTCATTCACCATGTTAATCAAATGCTTCTTTATATGTTGGTGGCCTATTACGTCTGCAAACTTCATATTAATTTAATTCTCTTCCGATCAGCGCATTACTTGATTTCCTTATGCTTTCGAATGTTTTCTCACCTTACAACAATCGCTTTTGTAAGATAGAAAAAATCAAGCTCAAAGATAACAAATTAGTTGGTTGTTCAAATGTGTTTATCTACTTCTGAACCTTAACTAATAGTGCCAGTTTACTACAAAAAATTACCTTTGTTCAAAAATTCAGAGCATGTCAACATTTTTATTCGACAAAACCGTTTTTGGTCCGGTAAAAAGTCGTCGTTTAGGAGTTTCGCTAGGTATAAATCTTTTGCCAAACAATAGAAAAATCTGCTCATTCGACTGTATTTATTGCGAATGTGGCTTAAACGGTGAACTTGGAGACAAGAACAGTTCAATGCCAAGCCGAGAGCAGGTTAAACAAGCATTAAAAGAAAAGTTGACTGAAATGCAATCTGACCATCTGCTACCCGATGTTATTACATTTGCCGGCAATGGAGAACCCACACTTCACCCGGATTTTGCCAAAGTAATTGATGATACCATTGAGCTACGAAACGAATATTGCCCCAACGCAAGAATTGCCGTGTTATCTAATGCTTCGCGACTTCAGAAAAAGGATGTTTTTAATGCCTTACTAAAAGTGGATGATAACATACAGAAATTGGATTCGGGACTTACAGAAACAATCTTACGCATAGATCAGCCTAACTATCCTTATGATCTTGATAAAACAATAAATCAGCTAAAAGCTTTTAACGGTAAAGTAACTATTCAAACCATGTTTGTTGTAGGCGAAATTGATGGTAGAAAAATTGACAATACCACAGAAGCTGATATCAATTCATGGTTACTTGCCTTAGGCAAAATAGCTCCTTCGAAAGTGATGATTTATACTATTGAAAGAGATACCCCTTATAGCAATCTTAAAAAAGTATCCTTAAATTTACTTAATCAGATTGCTGAACAAGCCAGGAAAAAGGGTTTTGAGGTTTCAGTTTCTGGGTAATCGATTATGAAACACAAAATGCCCCATCCGAAACACATATTAATTAGTCCTTTAAATTGGGGACTGGGGCATGCAACCCGTTTACTCCCAATAATAGATAAATTATTAAAAGATGGTCATCAATGCTATATTGCTGGCGAACAACCTTCGATTGATGTTATCCAAAAAACATTTCCCAATCTCACTTATATAATTTTAAAAGAGTTTAGCTTCAAGCTTTCCTCATCGAATAATCAACTAGTTAAACTAGCCTGGCAACTACCCCGGTTCTTTAAATCGATTAGAAGAGATAAAAAAACGGTAAAAACTCTTGCCGATAAATTTAACATTGATCTTATCATTTCTGATAACCGCTATGGATTTCGACATCATTTCATACATTCAATTATTATTACTCATCAAACCAATATCCGTACAGGAAAAATAATGTATTGGTCAAAACCCATTGTTCAGCTAACCTTAAGATACTGGATTAGTCAATTTAATTCGTGCTGGATACCCGACATTAATGACACTCCTTCCATCGCAGGTTCATTATCTGACAAAAAGCTACATTCATCCACTCAAAAAATAGGAATTGCCTCCCGATTGAGTATCGTTAATAAAACCACATCAATCAACGAGAATATTAAAGAACCAGATATACTAGTCATTCTTTCTGGTCCTGAACCTCAACGCTCGATCTTCGAAAAACTAATCATCCGAAGATATATCAATAGTCAACTGAATGTTGTTGTTTTACGAGGCCAACCTAATGTAGATAAAAAGCCAACTAAACATGGCTGTATTACATTATTACAACATTGTGATGCATCAACGTATTTACATCTCCTTACTACAAGTAAACAGATTATTTGCCGATCTGGATATTCGACTCTAATGGATTTATTCTATGTAAACCGAAAGGCAATTTTAATACCAACACCTGGCCAATACGAACAAGAATACCTGGCCACGCATATGCACAAGCAATTTCATTTTATAGTAGTTCCTCAGAAACAAATATTAAAAAGTAATCGACTAGCATTTTTCGAAAACAGATATAAAGCAAGTGCTACATCCTATTCAAAAAATTTTTCTATACCTACATTAAACTAGCAGCGACTTTTTAATATTCTTAAATAAAGTGTTAGTCATTCATTATTATAACTTCATCAATAATGATCAACTATAAAATTAATTCACGAGTATTAAAAAATGCAAAGAAGGATAACCATTTTGAATTAACGACGTATCATCGTCACAAACAAGGAAAAGCAACTTTAAATAAGACGCAATGATTAGTATACTTCTCATATTAGTACCAATAGTAGCAGCAGGACTCTGGTTCTGGAAGAAAGGTATTTTTATTGTAGCCGAACATTTTGCTGTAGGTCATTTAGAATCAGTACTTTTCAATAGTGGTTCTTCTCAGAAAGATTCAATTATATCGTCGATGAAATGTATTACAAAAGAAAAATACTCGAACGAAGAGCTATTAGACTATTTCCTTAAGATAAAGGGGTTACAAGTAATTAACGTATGCGATCCTGTTAATTTCTGGACAAGAAAATATTTAATGAGTCCAACCAAATTAAAACTGAATTACTTTGAACAAGTTAAGTTTTACGAGACTTTTTTAAACTATCCTTCTCCTGCAAAAAGTGCTTCTCCTGCATCTGAGGATTATATATCTAAAACAACTAAGGGAATATTCATAAACAACAAACAATTGGCATAGCAGTTTGTCAAAGAAAAAATATGGGGACAAGTAGGAAAACAACTTCTACTGTCAGGAAAGCGAACCGGATAAACACTTATCCGGTTTTTTTATGTTATTTATTATAGACGATAGTTCTGTTAAAATTATATCTTTGCTGAACATTTGCATTTCCAGGCAAATAAACATTTTTCATCTACAACAGTTATTAATACGCTTGAAGCATATCGTATTATCTTATAATTGTATAATAATTTGAACACCAATAATTTTTAATTTATGAAACGTATTGCATCACTATTGCTGATTGCTTGCATAGGATTGGCGCAAATGGCAAAGGCCGATGAAGGGATGTGGCTACTTCCTTTACTCAACAAGCTTAACATGGATAAAATGAAAGAGCTTGGACTGAAATTATCAGCTGAAGATATTTACAGCATTAATCACTCTAGTTTGAAAGATGCCGTTATTATTTTCGGAGGAGGATGTACAGGAGAGTTAATTTCTGACCAAGGATTGATTTTAACAAATCACCACTGTGGTTACGGAAGTATCCAGGCATTAAGTTCTGTTGAACACAACTACCTTGAAGATGGCTTTTGGGCAAAATCAAAAGAAGAAGAGTTACCTGCAGAAGGATTGAAAGTAACTTTCATGAAGTATATGGAAGATGTTACAGAAAGAATCAATGCAGAATTGACTGATGATATGAGTGAGGCTGATCGTCGCACTAAAATAAAAGAAGTATCGGAAGCAATTACAAAAGAGGCAACCGAAGACAACAATTACAAAGCCATTGTTGAAGATTATTTCGAAGGCAACCAATTCTTTTTAATTGTATACGAAACTTTTACTGATGTACGTTTTGTTGGTGCTCCACCTTCATCAATTGGTAAATTTGGTCACGATACCGATAACTGGATGTGGCCTCGTCACACTGGTGACTTTAGCATGTTCCGTGTATATTGTGGTAAAGATGGTAAACCTGCTGAGTACTCAAAAGACAATGTTCCTTACCAACCAAAACATCATTTACCAATCTCCTTAAAAGGGGTTGAAAAAGATGATTTTGCTATGACAATCGGTTTCCCAGGAAGTACCGAACGTTACCTTACTTCATGGGGTATTGAAGAGCGAATGAATATAATTAACGAAGCTCGTATTACTCCTCGCGGTATCAAACAAGATATTTGGAACGAAGATATGATGGCGAGCGAAAAAGTTCGCATCCAATATGCATCTAAATTTTCGAGAAGCTCGAACTACTGGAAAAACAGTATTGGTATGAACCGTGGACTTGAAAAATTAAATGTTCTTGAAAAGAAAAGAGCGTTAGAAAGTGAGTTCTCAAAATGGGTTGCTTCATCATCTGAAAGAAAAGAAAAATATGGCGAAGTTCTTTCAAATTTAGAAAGTGCCTATACAGAGCAAGCACCATATATGAAAGCAAACAGCTACATTATGGAATGCCTAATCAGAGGTACTGAAATTTACAGTTTTGCTTTAAATGCTCGTGAACTTCAAAAGGCACTTGAAAATGAAAAGCAAGAAGAAATTGATGCTGCTCTAGAACACATGAAGGAAGCAGGAAAATCTTTTTACAAAGACTATTATCCTGCAACTGACCACAAAGTATTGGCTGCATTAACAAAGCTTTACTACAATAGCATCGAAGCTCGTTTTCACCCTGCTTTCTTCGAAACAATTACTAAGAAGTTCAAAGGCAATTACGAGAAATATGCTGATGTGATTTTTAGTAAATCTATTTTTGCCAGTGAAGAAAACTTCAATGCATTTTTGGCTAAGCCATCATTAAAAACTTTGAACAAAGATTTAGCTTTTCAGGCTGCTAACGACATTATTGAAACCTATCGTTCTATTTATGGACAGTTGAGAGAAAGTTCAACTACTATTTCGAAGGCGAACCGTTTATTTATTGCCGGACTAATGGAAATGCATCCTAATAAAGTGTATTATCCTGATGCTAACTTTACTATGCGTTTAAGCTATGGTACTGTTGGAGACTATGAACCTCGCGATGGTGTAAAATACAAATATTACACAACCATTGAGGGTGTAATGGAAAAAGAAGATCCAAACAACTACGAGTTTATAGTACCTGCCAAGTTAAAGGATCTTTGGAAAGCAAAAGATTATGGACAGTATGCTGATAAAGATGGCGATTTACACGTATGTTTCACTACTAACAACGATATTACAGGTGGTAATAGTGGTAGCCCGGTGATTAATGCCAATGGCGAGCTATTTGGTTTAGCTTTTGATGGTAACTGGGAAGCTATGAGTGGTGACATTGCTTTTGAAACCGAACTTCAAAAATGTATTAATGTTGATATTCGTTATGTACTATTCATTATCGACAAATATGCAGGAGCAACTAACTTAATTGACGAGATGACTTTAGTAAAATAATCCTTTCTCATTATAAGAATAAAAGCAGGCTATATGGCCTGCTTTTTTTGTATACTCAAACCAATGGAGTAGTTTTACACTCCAATTTAGGTTTGAAGTATGGCGAAGAAAAATAAATTCTATGTAGTTTGGAAAGGTGCACATCCGGGTGTATATGCGACTTGGGCTGAATGCCAGGCTCAAATCAAAGGATTTGCAGGAGCATTGTACAAAGGATTTGAATCGGAAAGCGAGGCAAGAAAAGCATTTAAGAGTCCTGCTCATTTGTTCATTGGCCAGGGAAACAACAGCTCAAAACCCACTCCCAAATACAACCCTAAAAGCAATATTATTATCCCAAGCATATCGGTTGATGCAGCATGCAGTGGAAATCCGGGTATTATGGAATACCAGGGAGTAAACACACAAACAGGCGAGAGACTTTTTCATATGAAATACCCTGTTGGAACCAACAACATTGGTGAGTTTCTGGGTATTGTTCATGGCCTATCCTATTTAAAAAAACACCATCTCCCTGTACCCATGTATACCGATTCGAAAATTGCCATGGGATGGGTAGCAAAAAAGCAATGTAAATCCAAATTGGACGAAACGGCTAAAACAAAAGAATTATTTGACTTTGTTCGCAGAGCAGAGCTCTGGTTAAAAAACAACTCCTACTCCACTCAAATACTTAAGTGGGACACTAAAAACTGGGGAGAAATACCCGCTGACTTCGGACGTAAATAATTAAATTTCAATGTAAGGTATACGGAATGAAATTCGGGTTCCAGATAAATCATAATCTGAAAGATCTTCAATCTCCATAGCATCGAATTTCTTACCACGATGTTCTTGTAATAATCTAATTCGTTCGCGAGTAAGCTGCATGGCTATTGATTTATGATTAATTAATTTCTTCTTCTGTTGTGCCTGTTTAATTCCAATCCCATTATCTTCGATAGTAATCAACAGTTTGTTTCCATCCTTGATAAAAATAACTTTTATAAAACCATCATCCAACGCTTCTAAACCGGCATGTTCAATGGCATTTTCAACAAAAGGCTGAGTGAGCATTGGCGGTACCATTACCTTTTCAATTTGCAATTGCTCATCTATTTGCAGCGAAAGATCAATTTTGTTTTCAAAACGTTTGTTCTGAAGACTCATGTACCTTTCCAGAATTTCCTTTTCTTTCTTTAAGGTGATACTCTCTTCTTTGGCATATTGCAAAACCAATCGCATTAAAACTGAAAAATCGGCAACAAAATCAATTGCGTCATCCTGATTTCCTTCTATAATAAAACATTGAAGAGCAGACAATGAGTTAAAAATAAAATGTGGATTCATTTGGTTTCGCAAAACCTTATGCTCCATTATTTGTCTTCGCTGTTTTTCTTTTATCTTTAAAATATAAACACCAATTAAGACAATAACAGCACAAAATAAAAAGAAAAAAGAAAGACCCCACAGCCACAATTCATGCCTTTGCTCTTTAGCTTTTAACTTAAGTAATTCTTTCTCATCTTTCTCGGTATGATACTTTTTTTCAAGCTGTAAAAGACGGTTGTAGTTCTCATCGGTAAAGATCGAATCTTTTATCTCATTATAATATTCATATGCCTCAAGTGCTTTATCGTAATCGCCCATCTCTTTATACACCAAATAAAAAGAGTAATAATTATCCTTTCGAATAGATAATAGTTCCAGATCGCTATTGGCTTCTTCGGCTTTTATATAATATTCCAGTGCTCTTTTATAATTCCCTACTTCTTTGTATGCATCACCTGTACTCGAATATGCTGCTACAAGCGACATTTGATCTTTAGCTTTTATAAAATAATTAATGGCCTCATTAAAATACTCCAAGGCTCTATGATTCTCTCCCTGATACACGAATAAACATCCCAAATTAGTCGAAACAATAGCCATCTTTGCTTCGTCACCAATCTTTTTATAAGCAAAATAAGCTTTACGATAATTCTCTAATGCCTTATCATATCTTTTTAAAGCAGCATAAGTGATAGCCATATTATTAGATAAATTGGCCACACTTAAATCATCCTCATTTTTTTCATAAAGCTTTAAAGCAATATTATAATGCTCAAATTGCTGATCGTATCTTTCCCATCTGCCATACACCATACCTATATTATGATGTGATTGAGCTACTCCTTCTTCATCATTCAGTTGCTTTGATACTTCTAATGATAAATTATAATTTTCGAGCGCTAACGAATAATTAGCCTGCCAATAATATACTAAGCCTAAATCATTATAACTGGTTGCTTCATGTTCCTTATCGCCTAACCTGGAGTAACCATCCAATGCTTTTTTGTAATATACCCGGGCCGAGTCAAACTCCTGTAGAAAATAATAAGCTTCGCCTATTGCATTATTTGAATATGCCTGCGCTTTAACATCTTGCAAAGCAGTGTGTTGAATAAGATCTTTTGCTAAATCTAAACAACTATCAGGATTGATACTTGCTTTATTAATTAAATTTTTTGCATTTAGAACAAGAGAATCATTATTACTTATTTTTTCCTCTGATTGAGAATAGGTTGTTTGAATACATATGAATAGCAGCACAATAACACTCTGAAATAATACCTTAATCTGCATCATCAATTTGGGTTGTTAATATGATTTGCAAAAGTAGCATATTTTTTCCAACACAATTTATATAACTTAATATAACGACATATAGCTCAACATATATTTGCTACCAATACATATAGCAATTAGCTAAACCTCACATATATCCCATTTTACCGTTACTAAAAACTAATACCCCATAAAACACCTAATGATCATATTACCATTATATTTCGAAAGAAAATAACCAGATATACGTAATTGACGGACAAACTTTTATTATAATCTAACACAAGGGTGTCAAATATAAAAACCACGTTAATTTCAATCTGTAATAAAATATCACTTTATGTCACCCCTAATTGGCTTTGCCAATTTTCGATTCCCCTAAAGGACTTAAGCCTCCTATTTAGGGGAGGTTTGGTGGGGTTACTGGAAAAACAAAATTACAATTTGAAAGGTTCCACATTTGCAGAATTACTTTTTAGAAACCCTCGTGAAAACCTTTACATAAAAAAAAAAACCGGCCAAGTGCCGGTTTTTTTTGTTGATTTTTCTATTCCCTTGCTGTTGCTTAAATAATAAGGCCGTTAAGGGAAGTGTAAATCTTGATTATACTTTTAACTTATTAGATATCTAATAGAAACTTTTAACCTATCTAATAGTTACTTTTTAGATAGGGTATAATACATTTAACCATTTGACATTATAAATAAACTTCTTTACCTTTTATGAAAAAGATAGTTATATGCCAATTAAGTACAAGGTAATTAAGCAAAAAACTCCTCCAACCACAGGAGTTGTAAAAGACATTTATTACGCCAGAGCCTGCGAGCGTAAAATGATGGATTTAGATACATTGGTTGATCGTTTAGAAAAGGCAACCACCTTAACCGGCGCTGATATTTACGCTGTTTTGGTTGCATTAACCAGCGAAATACCCAACTTATTACTAGATAACTATTCAGTTAACTTACAATCGTTAGGTATATTTAGCCTACATTTTTCGAGCGATAGTAAAGATTCTCCTAATGAAGTGAATGGCAACTGTATTAATAACCTTAAAGTCCAGTTCAGACCCTGCATAAAACTAAAGAAAAAATTGCGATCTCCTAAATTTGAGAAATCGAAGCAAGTAAGTAACTTTTAAGCTCTAGAACAGACTAAGCTGTTCATCGAGCAAACGAAACGAACGACGATGTATGGGTGAAGGTCCATGTTCTTTAATTCCGGCACGATGAGCTTTGGTTGGATACCCCTTATTCTTATCCCAGGCATATACCGGGTATTGCATGTGCATATGCTCCATATATTCGTCGCGATGTGTTTTGGCAAGAATACTGGCAGCTGCAATGGGCAAATATTTTCCATCACCTTTTACCACACATGTATGTGCTATACCTTCGTATGGCTTAAACCGATTACCATCAATCAACAGGTGTTCAGGTATTTGTTTTAACTGTTGCACAGCCCGGTGCATTGCCAAAAATGAAGCATTTAATATATTGATTTCATCAATCTCGTTGTGATCAACAAAAGCAACTGCCCATGCCAGTGCTTCCTGCTCGATAATAGGACGTAATTTCTGGCGTTGCTTCTCGGTTAATTGCTTTGAATCATTCAACAACTCATGCCTGAAATCTTTTGGTAAAATTACCGCTGCTGCTGCAACAGGCCCAGCTAAACAGCCTCTTCCGGCTTCATCGCAACCAGCCTCTACTCGGGTTGCATCTATATATGGTAATAAATCTGCCACTTATTAGTTGAATTGTTAATTTGGGCATCTGTTGAATTTCCTACAATTGTAACGCATTTTCAATCTACAGCCCTCAGTCTTCGTTATTTGAACTACTTCTCGCTATAAATCACCTGCAATAAGGTTTGACCAACAGCTTTTAAGGTTTCTTTATCAACGTTACTCATATTATCGTTATGCGTATGCCAATAATCTCCAAAACTACTATTGCTTACAGGGTTGAATTGAATAATATCGACACAAGGTATACGACGATATTTGTTAACATACACATGATCGTCGGTGATAGTACCCCCCTGATCGAAAACAAAATGATTCCCGTATCCTAAATCAGCAGCTGTATTCCAAATACGCTTAACCAAATCGGGAGCAAACTGTAACGAATAACCTTCGTGATAAAAAAATGCATCTTTTGCTCCAACCATATCAAGCAAAATACCGTAACGGGCATAATAGTCTTCTTTATGCGGAAATTTACCCCAATACTGCGAACCTAAACACCAGGTATCTTCTTTATAAGGTAAATCGCGATGATCGGGTTGTCCGTAATCTTCAGCATCAAAAAAGATAATATCAATTCCTAAATGATGACCTGCTTTACCAATCTGACGAGCCATTTCCATCAAAACAGCTACTCCACTAGCTCCATCGTTAGCTCCATCAATAGGTTCATCTCTTTTAGCTTGATCCGGATCATGATCGGCAAACGGACGAGAATCCCAGTGGGCAAATAAAAGCAAACGATTATTCAACTCAGGATTAAACTGGGCAATAATGTTTTTAGCTTCTAATACTGTATTATCAAAAGCTCTGACTTCTGCATCCTGAACAATCACATCGGCACCAAAACGTTTCATTTCCGATGCTAAATAATCAGCGCAAGCCTTATGAGCTTCGGTATTAGGAACACGAGGTCCAAACGCCACCTGACGCTCGGTGTAAACGTAAGCCGAATCTGGGTTAAAAACCGGAACTGCTATATCGGCCTTTACAGCAGCAGTGGCCGATGTTGAATTGTCGCCACTCTTAGGCGAAGCACATGCAAAAAAAAGCAGGCTGACTGTTACTGCCCCACCTGCCCATATTTTCAATTGATTTATCATTCTTTGGTTCGATTATTTAATTTCCCATTCAAAACCATCTTTGGTATCTTTAATAATAATACCTAAAGCTTGAAGTTCGTTTCGGATTTTATCAGCTGTAGCCCAATCCTTATTTGCTTTTGCATCAACCCTTAAATTAAGTAACAGGTTAACCGTTTCGTTAAGCAAAGCATCGTTACCACCACCTTGCGTTTCCTGTGCTTGTAATCCTAAAATGTTAAACACCATAGTGGTCATCAACTCTTTAAACAACTCAAGGTCATCTTCTGTTAATGTTGCCTTACCATCTAATAAAGTATTAATCCATTTCACCCCTTCGAAAAGATGAGAAATAAGAATTGGCGTATTCAGGTCATCACTGATAGCAGCATAACACTTGTCTTTTAGCTCAGCTACATTAAAATCAGATTGCGCTCCGGATTTCAATTTATCCAGTTTCGCACATCCTTCTAACAAACGATCCATTCCTTTTTGAGCTGCCTGAAGTGCCTCATTCGAAAAATCGAGCGTGCTTCGGTAATGCGCTTGCATAATAAAGAAACGAATGGTCATTGGACTGTATGCTTGTTCAAGCAACTCATGATTACCAGTAAAGAATTGCTCCAACGTAATAAAATTACCCAACGATTTACCCATCTTTTGTCCGTTGATGGTAATCATGTTATTGTGCATCCAGTAACGTGCCGGAGTATGCCCATGAGCAATGGTACTTTGTGCAATTTCACATTCGTGATGAGGAAATAATAAATCCATACCTCCACCGTGAATATCGAACTCATCACCTAAATAGCGGGCACTCATGGCCGAACACTCAAGGTGCCATCCCGGAAAACCATCACTATATTGCGAAGGCCAACGCATGATATGCTCAGGAGCTGCTTTCTTCCACAATGCAAAGTCGTAAGATTTACGCTTCTCTGACTGCCCATCTAAATCACGGGTGGTACTTAACATATCTTCAATATTACGACCTGATAACTGACCGTACTTATATTTTTCGTTGTATTTATCAACATCAAAGTAAACAGATCCATTACTTTCATAAGCATATCCTTTGCTAAGAATATCTTCCACCAACTGCAATTGCTCAATAATATGACCCGATGCACGAGGCTCGATACTTGGTTTGCGAACATTTAGATAATCCATATATTGATGGTAACGATCCGTATAATATTGTACCACCTCCATTGGTTCAAGTTCTTCCAGACGTGCTTTTTTAGCAATCTTATCTTCACCTGCATCAGCATCATTCTCAAGATGTCCAACATCGGTAATATTACGCACATAACGCACTTTATAGCCTATATGTGTAAGATAACGGAATAAAATATCGTAAGTAATTGCCGGGCGTGAATGCCCTAAATGAGGATCGCCATACACAGTTGGTCCACAAACATATAAACCAACATGATTGGGATTAATCGGAATGAATTCTTCCTTTTTTCGTGATAGGGTATTATAAATAAATAATTTGTTCTCCATGCTTGTAAAAAGATGTAGTCTTAAAATAACAAGCTGCTAAATTACAAATTATTGCTAAGTTATCCGGGATTTTTTACGGTGTCTGTACGTTTTAATTCCCCGTTTTGATAATGTTCGATGTATAAAAGCTCTCCACTTTCGTTATATTCAAATGATTCGCCATTAAAAAGCTTCCCTTTTACAAAAAAACCTTTTTTATCGGGCTTTCCATGCATATTATAAATGGTATGCATACCGGTTCCCATAAACTGATCGTATTCTTTATTTCTCTTTTGCTTGGTTCCGACTTGCTGATTAGAAGCAAATTTACCTTCATCATCGTAAATACGTTCGCTAATTAACTCACCACTCTCATTAAACATTTTTAAAGATCCACGAGTCTTTCCTTCATCCCACTCACCTTCATATTTGAGTTCACCATTCTCGTGATAGTATTTTTGCGTACCTGTTCTTCGACCTAATGTGTCGTAGTTCCAATCATATGCCAATTGCCCCGATCTATGATAAAATTTATACTCACCTTCCCAATGATCAACATCCCAAAAACCTTCTTCCGAAACATTTCCATCAGCATAATAAAATCGAGCTTTTCCTTTTGCTTTTCCTTTTGTATAGGTAATTTCATTTTTGATTTTCCCATCCGGATAATAAGTAGTCCAAAGACCATCTTTGTGATTATTTAGATACAGCCCTCGTTCAATAATATCATCATCTGTATCATCAAATATAATCCAAAGACCTTGTTTTTGCTTATTATTATCAACCCTATTAATCGTATCTCCTTCATAAATCGTATAATCCTGAGCATAAACTGGCAGGATCATAAAAATTAAAATAAGAATAGATAGATATTTCATGTTTAAAAATCGTTTCATGGGAGTTAAATTCCCTATTTTGGTGTAATCAGATTACAAACTATTGTTACGCATGAAATACTCGAAAGGTTATTAATAATTACCTTAAGAAAGCTTAAATAACAAAGTAGATCAAATATTTTGCTCGTCGCATTGCTTAATTCAGAACAACAAAGCTTAACTTGCCGTTGATTTAAGAAAACCCTAACAAAAACTCTTTTTATGGGTCAGAAGAAAAAAAAGAAAAAACAATCGCGCAAAACCGACTTACGTCAGTTAATACAAGGCTTATTTTTCAATCAGCCTACGCGCACCTTTAACTATAAGCAGATTGCTGCACAATTAGAAGTTAAGAAAAAAACAGACAAACAACGAGTTCAGATTATCCTTACCGAATTGTTTGAATCGGGATATTTAACAGAAACAGTACCTGGTAAATACAAATTATTAAGTCGTGGATCAACGGTTACCGGAATTGTTGATATGACAGCCTCGGGAGCTGCCTTTATTGTACCCGACGATGGTAGCGATGAAGACGTTTTCATTCCTCGTAATGCCTTGAACAAAGCCTTGAATGGTGACCGAGTTAAAATATTTAAAAGTGCCCGACGTAAACACAAACAACCCGAAGGTGAAGTTATTGAAATACTTGAACGTAAACGCGAACACTTTGTAGGAGTAATGCAAATTGCACGTGGGCTAGCCTTTTTAGTAGTTGATGATCGGGTGATGCAAAATGACATTTTTATTCCTGCCAAGGGTTTAAAAGATGCAAAAAATGGTCAGAAAGCGGTGGCCCGAATAGTTGAATGGCCCGAAAGAGCAAAAAACCCAATTGGTGAAATAATTGATGTTTTAGGTGACGTTGGCGATAATAACGCAGAAATGCATGCAATATTAGCAGAGTTCAACCTACCTTATAAATATCCGGATGCTGTAAATACCGAGGCAGAAAAGATAGATGCAGGTATAACCCCTGATGAAATTAAGAAACGTAGAGATTTTCGGGAGATAACAACTTTTACAATCGATCCGGCTGATGCAAAAGATTTTGATGATGCCTTATCAATACAAAAACTAAAAAATGGTAACTGGGAAGTAGGTGTGCATATTGCTGACGTTACTCATTACGTAACTGAGAAATCATTATTAGAACAAGAAGCCTACGACAGAGCCACTTCGGTATATCTGGTTGATAGAGTAGTTCCGATGCTACCAGAGCACTTAAGTAATGGAATTTGCTCTCTTCGCCCTCATGAGGAAAAACTGTGTTTCTCCGTTGTTTTTGAATTGGATGATAATGCCAATATGATTGACAGTTGGGTGGGTAGAACTGTAATTTATTCCGACAGACGATTCACTTACGAAGAAGCTCAAAATGTAATTGAAACTGGTGAAGGCGATTTAAAAGACGAAATACTAACAATGGATCGTTTAGCCAAAATAATTCGTAAAAAACGTTTTGGTTCTGGAGCTATAAGCTTCGACAGGGTTGAAGTAAAATTTAACATCGACGAAAAAGGCAAACCTCTTAGCGTATTCTTCAAAGAAGCTAAGGATGCCAATAAGTTGATTGAGGAATTTATGCTCATGGCCAACAAAAGAGTTGCCGAACTAATTGGTAAAAATGAATTAAATCCGAAACGAAAATCAAAACCTAAAACATTTGTTTATCGGATTCATGATGTACCTAATCCAGATAAATTCGAGGCTTTTGCTTCGTTCGTTCGTCGTTTTGGATACGAAGCAATGCCAAGAGGAGCTGAAAGCATCAACAAATCCTTGAATCGTGTATTGGAAGAAGCGCATGGCAAAAAGGAACAAAACATTGTTGAAACACTTGCAGTGCGCACTATGGCCAAAGCTATTTACTCAACCCATAATATTGGCCATTACGGATTATCATTTAAACATTATTCGCACTTTACCTCACCAATCAGACGTTATCCTGATATGATGGTTCATCGATTGCTGCAACGGTATTTAGATGGAGGCAACTCGGTAAATGAAGAAAAATACGAAGAAATGTGCGAGCACAGTTCAGATATGGAACAAAGAGCTGCTGATGCAGAAAGAGCTTCAATAAAATACAAACAGGTTGAATTCTTAAAGGACAGAGTAGGTGAAGATTTCGATGGCGTTATTTCAGGTGTAACCGAATGGGGATTATATGTTGAAATAGCTGAAAATAAATGTGAAGGTATGATACCTATCCGTGACCTAAGAGACGATTACTATCGATTTGATGAAGAAGAATATTGCCTGATTGGACAAAAATTCAATAAACGATATCAGTTAGGAGATCCTTTACGCATTACGGTTGCAAGTGCAAACCTCGAAAAGAAACAATTGGATTTTGCATTAGCTGACGAATAATCCTTTTTTCGAACAGAAAAGTCGACTCAGGTTATTCACCTATAGCAAAGCGTATTATACACTTCTGTTTATAGACCCCCCTCGAGTCGAACTTTATTTTACAAAAAACAATTGTTACCTTAGTAGCACTGCATTTTAAATTAATCTATGATGAGTAACTTAAACGGCATCCCATCGGGTGCCCAAAATGATGGTATGCGTTCAAATATTATTGAAGCCGCTAAAGAACTTTTTGCCAAGTTTGGTTATAAAAAAACCACCATGGAAGATATTGCCATTGCTTTACGCAAAGGGAAAAGTTCATTATACTATTATTTTAAAAATAAAGAAGAAATCTTTCAAGCTGTTATCGAATCCGAAGAGAGTCATTTATTCTCTAAACTATCTGAAATAGTTGATGCCAGAATGGAACCTCGTGATAAATTCACAAAGTATGTTATCACTCGCATGGAAACTATTTTGGAGCTTGATAATTATATGAAAGCATTAAAAGATGAAATGCTAACCGACTATGAATTTTTAAGCAAATTAAAGATAAGTACCGAGAAGCAGGAAGCCGCTTTGCTTACTAAAATTCTGGAAGAAGGAAACAGTCGTAATACCTTCATGGTAAAAAACATACCTATGGCTGCAGTAGCTATCGCCACAGCTCTTAAAGGTATGGAAGGCCCTCTTTTGAGTTCGTATTACAGTTTCGAAGATTTTAAAATCCAAATAGAAAACACTTTAAACATATTATTCTACGGACTTATAAAACGTTAATCCCCCTGCAGATAAGTACCATAAACCACAGAATTCAAGCACATGCCAATTAAAATACCAGATGCACTCCCCGCAAGAGAAGTGCTCGAGAATGAAAATGTATTTGTTATAGGCGAAACAAAGGCACTACAACAAGATATCAGACCATTGAAAATTCTGATATTAAATTTAATGCCGTTAAAAATTGCTACTGAAACACATCTTCTTCGATCGCTCTCCAATAGTCCGCTTCAAATTGAAGTTGACTTTTTAATGACATCAAGCCATGTTTCGAAGAATACGCCCCGCGAACATCTTTTTTCGTTTTATAAGGTATTTAATGAGGTGAGAGCTGAGAAATACGATGGTATGATTATTACAGGTGCTCCCGTTGAACTATTAGAATTCGAAGAGGTAAATTACTGGGAAGAGCTAACCGAAATTATGGAATGGAGCAAACGCAATATAACAAGCACTTTTCATATTTGTTGGGGAGCTCAAGCTGGATTATACTATCATTATGGTATTAAAAAATATCAACTCGATAAAAAGATGTTTGGTATATTTAAGCATACAGTCAACGACACACATGAGCCATTAATGAGGGGATTTAATGATATTTTTCACGCCCCTCACTCCAGATATACTGAAGTTAAACTCTCTGAAGTTGAGAACAACGAAAACCTTCATTTATTGTCCTCATCTAAAGATGCTGGTGTTTATATTGTTATGTCGAAAGATCGCAGACAAATTTTTGTAACAGGTCATTCAGAATACGATGCACAAACACTCAATGAAGAATATGTCAGAGATAAAGCAAAAGGTCTAGACATTGCTATTCCCGAAAATTATTATCCTGACAACGATCCTTCTAAAGAGCCAATGGTACTTTGGCGTAGTCATGCCAGCTTATTATATTCGAATTGGCTAAACTACTACGTTTATCAGGCAACACCTTTCCAACTGGATCAAATACAATAGCATGATTAAACTATTAGCAACCGATCTGGACGGAACGATTCACACCCGCAATAATGGTTTTAATATCGAAGATATTGAAGCCTTGGGTGAGTTAGGTGAACAAAACATATGCCGGGTAATTGCTACCGGACGAACTTTTCAATCGGCTCTTTCGGTTATTCCCGAGAATTTTCCAATTGACTACCTTGTATTCTCATCGGGAGCAGGTATTTACGACTGGAAAAACAAAACTTTGTTAAAAACAATCAATCTGGGTTTTTCTGAAGCTTTAAATGTTACCGAAATTCTCAATAGTTTTGATATTGAGTATACGGTTCATCATCCCATACCTGATAACCATATCTTTTTTCATTCGATAAGTTCCGATCCTCATCCAGATTTTGAACGTTACATCGATTTCAACCAAACTCATGCTATTCCAGAAGAGAAAGAACTGCCAAACGAAGATTACTCACAGGTGTTAGCTTTTATTCCAGAGATGCATGTGTTTAATGAGATCAAACAGAATTTTAATGGCATAAAAACCATTAGAGCTACATCACCCATTGATGGAGAAAGCATCTGGATGGAGTGTTTTCATAAAGATGTATCGAAAGCAAACGGTATCTTGTTTATATCAGAAATAAAAGGCATACAAGATGAAGATGTAGTAGTAATTGGTAATGATTACAACGACTTGGACATGCTCCGACATTTCGAATCGGCCTTTGTTGTAAGCAATGCTCCGGAAGAATTAAAAAAAGAATTCACTGTACTTAACGACGTTCATTTATCTCCTTTAGCTGATTGGTATCGACGATTTAGATGGTAATTATTGCACTTCGGCAGTTATTGGACTACGTAATCCTTTTGCATCCACAAAAACAGCTTTTACCGAACCAATTAATATATTAGCTTCGACTATAATTGGTATTCGATTGGCATCATCAGTCACCCACACAGTCATATCTTCACCACTTTTAAATATCATACCTTCTACCAATAAAGGCGAAAACTTTAAACAATCGAACTTACGCCCATCGCGATTTTTTATGCGCTCCTTACCCAAATAGCGAATGTAAATATCGTGTACAGCACCATCCACTACCATGCTTATAGGTATTTTCTCATTCACCTCATATCTCGAATAATCAATATTACGCGCCTTGTAAACCATTGTAAGCAAATCAAACGAACACTCTTTCCAAGGAAAAGATTTTATTTCCTGAGGTTTATCTTCTTTTTGTATTTCTGAATGAATAATTCGTTTTTGATCATCAAATACGTATTTAAAATTACCCTTATAGCTCCCTTCATTGGTAATTCGCCTATATTCGAATGGTTCTAGATAAGCGGTATCTGTATATACTTCAAAGGTATCGCGTACTTTAAATAAAAAATCGTAGTTTTTGTATGTGGCTCCATGCGCTTTTAAATGATATGCAGGTTTGTTATTATAGGTACTTCCTTCAACTATAAAATCGACTTTCCCAGCATTTATCCAAATAAAACCTAAGTTATAATAAGCATGATAGTTCACTACCTCACCTGCCTGAAAACTAAAGTTGTAATCATTGCACTGAGCCGAAAGTCCCGAAGAAAGCAACAGAACTATTAATAATGAAGTAACTCTATTATAACAACTCAACATCTACTTGCTGTTTAATTTCCCTGACAGTAACACAATAATCAAACCATTATTTTTTCACTTCTCCAATATGAGATTCTACAGATTGAATCTTCCCTGTCATACGATCTGACTTTCCTTTTCGGGCATCAATATTGATTGAACAATACACCCTATCTGAAATCTCATTTAATATATCGTAGCTCTGTTGCACTATACTTAAGGCCTCTTTCATTGTTTCTGTTTCGATAGTAGTACCCATAGGGTTTAATTTATACTTAACACCCGACACATCAATATTTTTGATGACCTTACTTACATACTGACTAACGCTACCTCCTTTATCTGTTGGAAACATAGCAAAATTGAGCATTACTGACATAGTATTATTCTCTTTTCTTAGGTTTACGAAATTCTTTCGAAAATTTATCAACACTGAAAGTAGATGGATTCCATGAGTCAATCTCAGCATCCCAGTTCGCTCTAACATTCACCTGACTTGGGAAATAAATTAACTGCTCAGGTTGTCGTCCTTCATAATAGTTTCCATCGTCCCATTGATTGTTTCCATTTTCATCAACCACAATTCGGAACATATATTTACCCGGTGACAGATATCGGAAACCAATTTTACCAGAAGAAGGAACTCTTGACTGTTGAATAATCTTATCATTTTTACCCAATACCTGTACCAACCAATTATCTTGGGGTTCATCTATTTTGATATAGATTTTTCCATAGTCTTCTTCTTTCTTTACGTTAATAATGAAATTTTCCGGACCATTGTGTAAACCGTAAATATCAACAATAGCAGCCGAATCGATCGTTAGTTCATATTTACCCCCTGGTATCCAATTCTGATCTATGGTATATCTTCTGATATTCAATGTGTCTTGTACCAGTTCAAAATCAACTGGTGAAGGAATTGTGTCTTCATAATAATAAAGTTGAACAGCACTTTTATCGAACGAAACCGCAGGAGTTGGTAAACTCATACTGAAAATGCCGTAAATATCAACCTTTGATTTTACATCGGTAAGTTTTATTAATGGAATTGGCTCAGGACCTTCATCTTTTTTCCTCTTTTTCTTTTTCTCTTTAGCCACTTCAAAGAAATACATGGCGATGGTATCATTCTTAACAAAATCAACTCCCATTGAATCTTGCATTGTATAGCTAAGTTTAACGGATAACGAATCCTGGTTATAATAGGTACTATCCTTCAACCAATAAGTAACGGTATCATTATTTAATGATCGCTCTTTGATAAATAAATCTGTTAAATCTTCTTTACCTGTTAGAGATAATTTAACCTCATCCTCGTGTTTACGATTGAAGTAGAAAGTAAGTTTGGCCTTTTCATTTCTTTCTTCGGTTAACAGATATTGTCTTTTATAATCGTGCTGAAACAGCAACATGCGAATACTATCTGGAGTATAAACTAATTCATTGTGATAAATAAGGGAATCTGTTTCCAACGAATCAATATGCAAAGTATCAACAAACTCACGATATTCAAATGAAGGTTCAACAATTAAATCGGACCAGGCCATTCGTTCTCCCGGTTGATCAAATTTAAAATCTCTATTGGAATCATCAAGAGCATAAACTCTGTATTTACCAGGCCGTACATTTAATACTGTAAAACGGCCAAATGAATTGGTTTTGGCCATACGTACGGGTACTAATTTATGAATTGCCGAGTCGGCCAAATTTTCGTGCAAAAACACCATAACTCCAGATGCAGGTGCGAGATCATCAGAATCATACACATTCCCCGATATTTGCAGCGAGTCGATATATTCACCTGTAGAAAAGCTAAAACTAAAGTTTTCCAACACATTTCCTTCGTTATTATCCACAATAGCATCGGCAAAATCGAGCGCATACGTTGTATTAGGCTGCAGGTCCTCGTTAAACGTAACCTGAAGTTTGTTACCTCTAGCTTCAATGGTTGGTTGTTCATTCATTGGAGGAGAAATCACAAACTTTTGGCGCACATCTTTTAACTGTATTAACTCATCAAACTCAATTACAACAATCTTTTTATTATAATTAAGAGCCTGATTTGCTGGAGTAGAACTAACTACCTGGGGTGGAATTTCATCTTTAATACCTCCGGATGGCATACCAATATTGGCACAAGCCCAAACGATTAATCCTAGTAGTACGCTATAACTAAATGGTCGAAATCTGCTTTTCAAAACAATGTAATTTTATGGTCGCAAATTTAAGAAGAATATTGATCTGACTTCATAATTTATGCATTCCTCTTTCATTCGTTTTCAAACATACTAAAATTAAGCCAAAAGCAGCCTGTGATAGAACTTTACAATTGTAGACAAACTAAAAAATGATAACTTTGCGTTCTTTAGTAAATCACTTGCTACTAAATTATGGAAAATAAAACACCACAAGCTTCACATAAAAGGCTCATCTATATCATTTCTACAATCGCTATTGTTATTGTTGGTATTGTTTTAATTATGTTTTTTCAAAACAGACAAGAGTACAAAGCTATTGTTAGCGAGATGACCGAAGAAAAATCATTATTAACAGAGGAGTTTCAAACATTGGCTCTTGATTATGACTCGTTGCAAAGTAATAATGACACCCTCAACCTTATGTTAGAGCAGGAACGCGAAAAGATATCGCATCTGATTGAAGAAATTAAGACGATTAAAGCAACTAATGCTTCGAAAATAAGAGAATATAAAAAAGAGCTGACTTCGTTACGAAGTGTGATGAGAAATTTTGTGGTTCAGATTGACTCTCTCAATCAACGCAACAAAGAATTATCGGAAGAAAATCAACAATACCGATCTCAGGTAAATAAAATTCAAGACTCTTATAAAGAACTTGAAAAACAAAAGGAAACATTGGCTAAAAAAGTTGATATTGCTTCAAAACTTGAAACGTATAATTACGAAGTAGAAGGTCTTAACAGTAAAGATCGCGATACAAAAAAAGCCCGAAATGTTTCTAAAATAAGAGTTTGCTTTACTATTCAGAAAAATATTACCGCTCCTATTGGAGAAAAAGCAGTATACATAAGAATTATGCGACCTGATGAAGCTTTACTTCTTCGTTCATTGGATGATAAATTCACCTACGAAGGTGAAGAAATAAACTTTTCAGCCCGAAGAATAATTGAATACGGTGGAGAAGAATTAGACGTATGTATTTTTTACAACGCCGACGAAGGTGAGTTATTACCAGGTACCTACACTGCTGATTTGTTTGCCGATGGATTCAACATTGGAACGACACAGTTTGAATTGAAATAATAAATTCTAAAATTTAACATATAATTATTCTTATAGCAGTCAAAAATCAATTCTTATTACTTAGCTTTAAGCTTTTAATATATTTGATTTAATGTTGCTATGAAAATTACCATCTTAAATGGTGACATGCAGGGATGTCAGAGTTCTTTCTCTGATTATATCAATGAGCTTTCAAACAAGCTCTGCATAGAGCATACAGTTAACACCTTTCATCTTCAACAAATGAACCTGAGGTATTGTACCGGATGTTGGAGTTGCTGGTGGAAAACACCAGGTATGTGTGTAATCAAAGATGATGCAGAAGATATTTTCAGATCAGTAATAAATGCCGACTTTGTTATTTTTACTTCTCCACTGATGTTGGGATTTACAAGCTCTTCCCTAAAAAAGATAACAGATCGTTTGATTGTACTTTTACATCCATACGTAAAATTAAAAAACGGCGAATGCCATCATCTCAAGAGATATAATAAATATCCTGATTTCGGTCTTATAATACAACCAGAACAAGATACTGATGAAGAGGATTTGTCAATTTTGAAAGATATTTACGACCGCTTTGCTCTCAACTTTCACTGCGAAAGAAAATATTTAAAAATAGCCAATCCAGATAATTTTGAATCCATCATCAATGAAACTTGCCATATTTAACGGTTCGCCCCGCAAAACCAAAAGTAACTCCTCTATACTTATTGAACATTTTTTGAAAGGATACGCTCAATATTGTATCGATGATGTACCTCAATTTTATTTAGCAAGTCCAAAAGATAAACGCGAGGCTCTTGACACTTTTGCAAAGGCCGAAAACATCATTATCATATTCCCCTTATATACCGATGCAATGCCTGGTGTTGTAAAAGAATTTTTTGAGGACTTAGGCAGAATAGAATTATTATCAGATAAAAATATTGGTTACATTGTTCAGTCAGGCTTTCCGGAATCTATTCATTCGATATACATTGAGCGATATTTGAAAAAATATACCCAAAGATTAAAATGCAATTACATTGGAACTGTTTTAAAAGGAGGCGTTGAGGGCATACAAATAATGCCAGAAAGGATGACCCGAAAACTATTTCTCAACTTCAAGTGTTTGGGAGAGCACTTTGCCATGAACAATAATTTTTCACATTCTATAAAAGAAGAACTTCAGAAACCTTTTAAGATGTCGAAAGTCAGACAGTTTATCTTTTCAGCTTTAAGTAAAACAGGTATAACCAATTTTTACTGGAACAAAAACTTAAAAAAGAATAATGCCTTTGATAAAAGATTTGACCGTCCTTACCAGTTGTAAAAGTTTTTTGACAGTTATTGACTCATCATTTCAAATGAATTTTGAACAAATAGCATTAATCTACGAAACATTTATCATTAACTTAACATTTCATATACCTTAAGACGTTATTTTCGCTTTCGAAAAAACCATCACATATAGAATATGCAATCAGGAACTATGCGTCAGCGATTCACACTGCTCACCGCACTGTTAATCATCACCTTTATGGGCATCGGATTTTATACTTATCATGCATTAAACCGAATATCAACCAACAATATTACAGAGAATCATTTATATGAACTTGAATCGTTGATGCTTCAACTACGACGAAATGAAAAAGATTTTCTGGCTCGCGAATCGACCAATCCTGATTTTCACAAAACAGGTCGAAGCAAATATCTGACGACATTCGAAAACAATTATCAAAAATCAAAAGAAATAATTTCTGAACTGAAGCAATCCTATTTCGTTCAAAGCGAACATAAGGAGCAAAAAATCGATTCCATTTCTCTTCATCTCACCCGATACTATAACACATTCATTAACATTAAAGATGAATTGCTATTACAAGGTTTTAAAGACTTTGGATTAGTGGGACAAATGCGACAAGCAATACATAAAATTGAAAATAATCTTAAGAAACACAACGACAACAAATTGATGGTTTACATGTTAATGTGCCGACGCCATGAGAAAGATTTCTTAATTCGCGAGGATCTTAACTATCGAGATAAATTTCTAGACCACAACGTTAAATTCCGTCGAGCAATTAATAAATCGGGATACAATGCAGCCGATAAAAAACTGATGCTTGAATTATTAAATAATTACGATCAAACTTTTTTGGCTATGGTAAATAAAAAGATTGAAATCGGACTAGATGAGAAATCAGGTTTGATGGGAGAGCTTAGAAATGAAGTTCATTTTGTTGAACCAATGCTTATTCAATCCAAAGCCATGCTGATGAATGCATTGGCCCGAAGTACGTTCAACACCAACGTTATGACTTTGGTATTTATTCTTTTCGGAGCAGGTGTAGTTGTTTTTTTCAGCATATTTATTTTCAGAGGTGTTCGTAAACTACTAGGAGCCGAACCTTTTGTTGTTGCCCAAATTGCTCATCAGGTAGCAGATGGAAATCTTATCTTAGATGATAACCTGAAGCAAAATGCTAAAGGAGTTCTTCATGCTTTTGTTGTTATGACAGATCAACTAGAAAATTTGGTTCAACAGATCGCCCGGGTATCGTCACAACTAAACAACACAATACATTTATTAAATAGCTCAACAAAAAAAATTGCTTCGGGGGCTCAGGAACAAGCAGGTTCGTTTGAGGAAATTGCCACCACTATGGAAGAAATCAGTGCCAACATCAGCCAAAATTCTCGAAATGCACAACAGACAAACAGTGCTTCAAAGCAAACTCAAAACGAGTTGGAGCAGGTTAATATCAAGGCCGGTGATTCATACAGTACATCAAAAAGCATTAGCGACAAAGTGAAGATGATAACCGAAATTGCTAATCAAACTAATATTTTGGCTTTAAATGCAGCTGTAGAAGCCTCGCGAGCAGGCGAGCACGGAAGAGGTTTTGCTGTTGTTGCACAAGAAGTACGTAAGTTAGCAGAACGAAGCAAGTCTGCTTCCGACGAAATTATTTCATTGGCCGAAGACAGTTTAAACATATCGGAAGTTACAAGCGTCAGTCTTTTAAACCTAGTTCCTGTATTAAATTCGAATTCAGAATTAATAAGCAACATAGCAAGTGCAAGTGTTGAGCAATCGCATGGAGTAAATCAAATTAGTACTGCATTGCAACAAATAAATATTGTAACACAAGAAAATGCTGCTGCCTCTGAACGTTTAACTTCAAGTGTGGATGAGTTAAGCGAACAAGCCAACAGCCTTCTTCAAATTGTTAACCAGTTTAAGATAAAAGCAGCCATTTAAACAGGCTGCTCCACTTTAGCATTTATCACTTTGTAATTCCATTTAATTAACGAGTGCATCCAGTTGGCATTTACTTTTTCAACCGTTTCGGGTTTATATTGATATGCTTTCTTTTTATGTTTCTTTTTAGAATTAAGATATGTTTTAATGTTTTCCGATGCATTATCAAAACCCTTTAAACCAAGTTTTTGATACATATCTTTGGTAATATTAAAAGCATCGGCTTCAAAATCTTCAAAACGCAACTCGTATAAGTTACCTTCGGGAATTAACGATTTATCCGATTCGTATTTATCAGCTAATTGAGTATAAACATCTAATATATTTTTCTCCAATTGATCGTCGCTAAAATCCTGCAACTTCAATGGCTTAATTACATTAGAAAAATAGTCGCGTGTTGATTCAAACACTGTATATGGGTTACGCATCAGGTAGATGAACTTAGCGTTCGGGAAAATTTCCAATAAGTCTTTTACCCTGCCTGTATGTGGTGGATTTTTTGATAAAAACACATCACCACCAGTATTGTAAAGAGATGTTTTTACTAAACGAATAAACTCTTTATTAAAAGTATCTTTTTCTTCTTTATCGATATTGTTAAATAATAGATACTTATTGCAATATTCCATGGTGCGCTTAGGCAAAAACCAGAAATTATAAAAACTTACTGGCATTACATTACTCAGAGCAAATTCCTCTTCCTGTGGTTGATCGGGTAACAACTCCAAATTATCGGTGGGTCGTCTATCGGGCATTACAGCTTTCATTACAGGTTTAAATAATGGTTGACCAAACACCATTGCATTCGAAAAAATGGTTTGATAAGTTGTATTGTAACCAAACTGTTTATCCTGAGCCAATACATTATGCAAGAAAGTTGTTCCGCTACGCCAATGCCCCAAAATAAACACAGGATCGTGTTTCAATTCCATCGGTTCCACTTTCTTTTTATACATGTAATTTTCTATGGGATGAGTGACACTCATCAAACCAGATAGGAATTTACTTAGTCTGTATTTAAGCTTATACCCTTTATCTACATCTGCAGTAGAACAAACTGCTTTAAAGTTACTATATCTACTTCCGAACAATGGAGTTACCGGCAGTTTATTAAAATCAAGTTTAATCATATCAAAGGTTAATCAATGAGTGTTTGTATTTACAAAAGCTGTACCAAAATCAAATATCTGAAGTAAAGAGAGTTATTCGTATTTCAGTTTTAAATTATCAATCCACAGCTTACTATCAGGCGATCCTTTAAAAGCCCCCCCTTCGTAACTTGCTGAGAAAACAATGATGGCATGGGTTATTTTGCTTTTATCGCTACTCCAACCCGACTCTGCATACTCCACAACTTTACCTTTACTATTAACTGCATAGAATGGATCTTCCTTCGAAAGTAAGTTCATGAAAGGTTTATAATTCGATGAACGGGTCACATCGCCATATAAAATGGGCATTTCATAACCATTTATCCAATCCCCCTGCGATTTATCAAACCGCTGCCATCCTGTACCAATACGGGTAACAACCATATTACCTTCCTTATCCTCGGTACGATTTTGGAGAATGATATACGCTTCAGCCATATCAGGCCCATCTATATCCCGAACTTTGAAACCTCCAGTAGCTTTTAATCTGTTCTCGCCTACAATTGATTTGTAATCGAAAACTAATGCAGTTGGAGCTTCGGTAAATTCAATTCCCATAAAAGTATTTAAGCGAGGATTGTCTGCCTGAGTAACCGGATCTTCCATCTGACCTAAAAAAATACTTCCCGAAGCAATGGCTTTAACATTAACTAAACCAAGTACCACCACTTTCTTTAATTTCGTCTCAAGACGAGCACAATAACCATCTCCTCGTTTTTCGTGAAATACAGATTGATTAGCTGCACTCACTCCAATTTCGGCATAAACATTAGATGACGACCACGGAGTTAACTCAGGCAATGGATGATCAATATCGTTATATTCCGATGGTCCGGGCTCGAAATATACAACTTCTTTACCACCAATTAATACTGATTCTTTAACCTTACGAGAGTACCACGAATTCATATCACCATAGATAATCTGTCCGTCATGTACAAAAGGTTTTAATTCATTCTGTGCCACAGAAGAAATGAGAAAAAGGCTCAATGCAGTTATAGTCAAAAAGTATTTCATTAGTTAGATTAAAATTAAAAACGCTTATGAAACACAATTACCTTGCCAATATTTAAACAATGGACTTATCAACAACAACTAACCATCCTATTTTACAACACGATATTATCAGTAATCAAACTCTCTTTAAAATATTAATCTTTGGTACGCATCTATATAAATATTAGGTACTTACAAAAGTTATACTAGCATATATTCTCTTAATTAGTTTGCTGAAATCCACTAAGATTTTCATGAATAATTTCCTGATCAGAACGTATACTATCAGCTGATACGTTCGAAAAATGAATATTATTAACAGGTAGTTCTTCCTGACCTAAAACACGCGATATAAATTTTACATTATTCGCTTCAATATTACTCAAATAAATATCAGAAATAGGGGTTAATCGTCTTTCAATGGTTGGCACCAAATCTCGCCATTGATACAAAACATCAGTTTCAATACCCAAAATACCTTCACGCATTTTATCGGCCCTTACATTACTAACATGAATATTTTTCACATATCCACCTCTGCGTTCGTTGGTTTTAATAAAAACCAGATGAAACATACTGGCTCCATCAGCCACCGTACAACTATCAAGAAAAACATTTTCTACCCCTCCTGATAGTTCACTTCCGACTGCTAACAACTGATGGCCATTTCGAATAGAACAATTTCGTATAACCAAATTTTTAGTGGGAGTAGCCAATCGCCATGCATCCTGATTACGTCCTGATTTGATTGCAAAGGCATCATCCCCTTGATCAAAATAACAATTTTCGACCAACATATTCTGTGTCATTTCCGGATCGACACCATCATTGTTATGACCATGGGCAAAAACATGCACATCGCGTACTACTACATTTTTACACATATAAGGATGAATGGTCCAAAATGGACTATTGGTAATTTTCACGCCTTCGAGCAGTACATTATTACATCGATTAAACTGAATAAAATGAGGACGAAGATTTGAAGTATCATTCACCATTACACGCTCTTCAACAGGCGAATATTCTGCCGCCTTCATGTATAACCATTTAAGACTATTCATATGGGCAGGTGGACGTTTATACCACACTTTCCAAACATCAAGTTTTGCTTTTAGCTCTCCTTCACCCGAAATTCCGACATTTTCAGACTCATAAGCATATACAAGAGGTGAATAATTATAGCATTCCATCCCTTCCCAACTTGTATGAACTGCAGGCAAATAATCTTCAGGTTTCTCAGAAAACAATAGAATAGCTCCTTTCTCGAGATGAAGATCAACATTACTTTTAAGATGCACTGCCTTGGTTAGCCATTCTCCAGGAGGAATTACCACTCGTCCTCCATTAATACTCGCTTTATCAATGGCTGCACCAATAGCTTCAGAAGTTGTTTCCTTATCGCCTTCAACAGCTCCAAAATCAGTTATAACAAATTGCTCAACCCTTGAAAAATCGGGATAAGTTATGGCAGGCATTTCAAAGGGTGCAGATGGACGCACTTCTTTTATCATAACCTTATTCTGATCAGAACAGGAAACTATAATCAATACAAATGATAGCAAAATAAAATTCGGAATTCTTAGGAAGAACCCTAATAATTGAGAAGTACGAGCAGACATTTTCATATAACTAATTTAACGATGAGTAAAATTACAACACTCCACTTTACTCAACCTTTAATTCTGTCCGTTTTAAATGTAGAAAAGTACAGAAACAAAAAAGCCGAAATCTCATTCGAAATTTCAGCTTTCAATGCGTTAGTTTGTCGAAAACATTATAATTTAATGGTTTTCACTCTTCCTACCTGTCCCGTTTTCAATTTACACTCAATACCTTTAAGATGAAAATCCTCAGTACCGATAACTTCCTTAACAACCCCATGCGTAAGATTACCTGAACGTACATCCTGATGCGCAAGAATAGCCACTTTTGTTCCTACCTTAATGTTTTTTCGTTCTCTTCCGTCCATTCTGACCAATTATTATATTAATATTTCAACTTCCAAATTTGAGATATACACGAAACAAGTATCGTGCAAAAAACATCTGTTTATAAAAGATTAACATTTTCAATCTGTTCGTTATTTCCCCCAAAATATACTTAACGGTTAAATTGTTATTTCTGCATCTAAACAGATAATATCCGTACAGCTTAAACGAACTTTGTAGCGAATCCCATAAAAAAAGCGAATGCTTCTAATCTCTTAAAAGCATTCGCTGTAGTGAGGTTCCTGGCGGACTCGAACCGCCGTACACGGTTTTGCAGACCGTTGCCTAGCCACTCGGCCAAGGAACCATTAAGTGTTGAAAACTGATTCAATTAGTGAACCATTATTTTCGGAGTGCAAATTAAAGGAATATTTTTATTCCCAACAAATTTTTACTCCTTCTTTTTACCATACAACCCTAAACATTGCGGACACAAACAAGTGTTATATTTCTCTGCCAGCAACTTAAGATTTTCAGCACTCACAAAAAAATTATCGCACCAACATTTTTGTTTCGATTGACTATAGCACAAAAACTCAGCCCCACAGTTTGGGCACACTTTTTTAATAGCTCCGTCTTCTCTCATTATCCTTCTAATGTTAAGCTAACGCATTTCATTTGACCACCCATAGGAGGATTCATCTTCGAAACTTTTACGCGCAGAGTAATTATTTGTGGAAACTGCGATTTAATAGTCTCAATTATACGTTTGGTAAGATGCTCGAGTAAATGCGAGTTTTGCATTATCTGCTCTTTGGTAAGATTATAAACCGACACATAGTTTAATGCATCATTGATATTATCTGATTCCGAAGCTTTTGTACAATCAGTTTTTATAGCAATGTTTACTAAAAAACGATTACCAACCACCTGTTCTTGCTCATAACAACCATGATAAGCATAAAACTCCATCTCTTCCAATTCAATCAATCCGACCACCTTGCCAATCTCCATAATTATTTTTTTTCGCGAAATTAATCTTTTATGAGCATAACAGCAGAATTTTAAGTGTAAAAACAATTACTTTTGCAGTTACGCGAAAAATTTGCGTACCATACATTGAACATTCTTGAATACATTGCGATGGAGTCAAACGAAAAAGTAAAAACAAATTTTATTCATCAGGAGATTGATAAGGATTTAAGCGAAAATAAAAACAACGGCGCTGTTTTAACTCGTTTTCCTCCCGAACCTAATGGATACTTGCATATCGGCCATGCCAAATCCATTTGCCTTAACTTTGGATTAGGTAAATATTATAAAGGAGGCACTAATCTTCGTTTTGATGATACTAATCCGGTGAAAGAAGAAACCGAATACGTTGAATCAATCAAAGAAGATGTTAACTGGCTGGGTTTTCAGTGGAATGATTCACCCAAATTCACTTCTGATTATTTTCAGCAATTATATGAATGGGCTGTTCTTTTAATCAAGAATGGTAAAGCGTATGTTGATGATCAGAGTGCAGAAGAAATTGCTTCACAAAAAGGTACTCCAACAGTACCCGGAACTGAGAGTCAATATAGAAATCGTACTATTGAAGAAAATCTTGATTTATTTGAACGCATGCGTAAAGGTGAATTCAAGAATGGAGAAAAGGTACTTCGTGCTAAAATAGATATGGCTTCGCCCAACATGCATATGCGCGATCCTTTAATGTATCGTATCATCCATGCCAATCATCATCGTACAGGTGATAAATGGTGCATTTACCCAATGTATGACTTTGCTCACGGACAAGGTGATTTCATTGAAGGAATTTCGCACAGTATTTGCACCTTAGAATTTGAGGTTCACCGTCCGTTGTACGAGTGGTTCCTTAATTCGATTATTGAGGCAATGCCTGAAAAACCAACTGTAGTACCTCGACAAATTGAGTTTGCACGCTTAAACTTAAATTACACCGTAATGAGTAAGCGTAAACTTCTGCAGTTGGTAACCGAAAATTATGTTGCCGGATGGGATGATCCGCGTATGCCTACTGTATCTGGGTTACGCAGAAGAGGCTATACACCAGAGTCGATTCGTAGATTTGCCGAAGAAATTGGAATTGCCAAACGCGAAAATGTTATTGATGTTGCTTTATTAGAACATTGCATCCGCGAAGATCTGAACAAAAGAGCTCCTCGTGTATATGCGGTTCTTAACCCGGTTAAGGTGGTTATCACCAATTACCCCGAAGGTGAAGTTGAATGGATGGAAGCTATCAATAATCCGGAAGATGAATCTAACGGATCGCGCAAACTACCATTTAGTCGTGAAATTTACATTGAGCGTGATGACTTTATGGAAAACGCACCTCGTAAATTCTTTAGAATGGATGTAGGACGTGAAGTACGTTTGAAAAATGCCTACATCGTAAAATGCGAAGGAATTACCAAAGATGAAAACGGCAATATTACAGAAATTCAATGCACTTACGATCCTGACACAAAAAGTGGAATGGAAGGAAGTAAGCGTAAGGTGAAAGGTACTTTACACTGGGTTAGTATCCAACATGCAAAAACAGTTCATGTAAAACAATATGATCGTTTATTTATGGACGAATCACCCGACGGACACAAGGATAAAGACTTCCTGGAATTTCTGAATCCCGATTCGCTTTCGGTTATTAATAATTGCTACATCGAACCTAATTACAGAGATGCTAATGCCAACTTTAGCGACGGCATTGAGCGCTATCAATTCCAACGTTTGGGTTATTTCTGTATTGATAAAGATACAACTGATGAGAACATAATCTTTAACCGTACGGTTACGCTTAAAGATTCGTGGAGCAAAACAAAAAAATAATCAACAATTGATACTATTAAAATCCCGCCATCGAGCGGGATTTTTTATTTAATAGCAAAGTAATTCTAAACACTGATTACCCAAATAGAACATTGGATATGCTTCATTGTTGAATTGTGTCATTTATTAGTTCTATATCCATTTAAGAGTGGTGCAAATAAAACAGTTGTTTGAAAGCTAATCCTTATGCCATCATTATAATACAGACGGTCATGCATTAAAACACAAAAGCTGCTTGCCTGATAATTTTCATTACTGGCAAACAGCTTTTAATATCATTATTCTAAATACTAACCTATATTTTCAACGGCAGCATTTACGCGACTAATGGTTTCTTCTTTACCCAGCATCTCAGCAATGGTCATCAAATCGGGTCCAAAACCACCACCCACTAATGCCAAGCGGAAAGCATTCATCACCAATCCAAAACCTAAGCCTTTTTCTTCGATTTTAGCCGAAATAGCTTCTTTAATTACATCAGCTTGCCAATCGCTTACCGCTTCTAATTCCGGAGCTAATTCTGCCATAAATGCAGGCACATCGCCTTTCCAACGCTTTTTAACCACTTTGGCATCATACTCAACTGGAGCTTCGAAAAAGAAGAATGACTGATCCCACAACTCATGCACAAAGCTTACACGCTCGCGAACCAAGGCAGTTACCTTTTCAACAAAAGCAATATCAGAAGCTATGCCACGTTCGTTTAAATCATCGTTAAACATCAAAGCCAACTCTTCGTTTGCCTTACGCATCAAATGTTGCTGATTAAACCATTTTGCTTTTTCAGGATCAAAACGGGCACCTGATTTATTTACTCGATCGATGGAGAATAACGAAATCAACTCATCAATATCAAACAACTCTTGCTCGGTACCAGGATTCCAACCTAATAGTGCCAATAAGTTATTAACAGCCTCGGGGAAATATCCACTTTCGCGATAACCTGGCGCCACTCCGTCTTCCATTTCCCAATCCAATGGAAATACAGGGAAACCACCTTTATCGCCATCGCGTTTCGACAATTTACCTTTTCCTGTAGGTTTTAAAATCAATGGTAAATGAGCAAACTGTGGCATGGTATCCTCCCACCCCAAAGCTTTATATAACATGATATGTAATGGCACAGAAGGCAACCACTCTTCACCACGAATCACATGGGTAATTTCCATTAAATGATCGTCAACAATATTTGCCAAATGGTAAGTTGGAAGTTGATCAACACTTTTATAAAGCACTTTGTCATCTAAAGTGTTAGTATTGAACTTAACACCCCCGCGCACCATATCATCGGTTTCAACAAGGGTATCTTCAGGCATTTTAAAACGAATTACCCATTGCTCACCACTGTCGATACGTTGTTTCACCTCATCGGCAGATAAAGCCAACGAATTTTTTAATTGCAGGCGCGTGTGCATATCGTAAGCAAAGGTTTTCTTTTCAGCCTCGGCATCTGCCCTTAGTTGATCTAATTCTTCTGAAGAATCAAATGCATAGTATGCCCATCCTGTTTCAACTAACTGATCAGCATATTTTTTATAAATCTCACGACGCTCGCTCTGACGATAAGGTCCAAACTCACCACCTTGCTTCACTCCTTCATCTACTGTTAAACCAAGCCATTCCAAACTTTCGTTAATATAATCTTCGGCTCCCTCTACAAAACGCGTCGAATCTGTATCTTCAATTCGTAGAATGAAATCGCCACCATTCTTTTTGGCAAACAAGTAATTAAAAAGAGCTGTTCTAACTCCTCCAATATGCAATGGTCCGGTAGGACTGGGTGCAAATCGCACTCTTACTTTCTGAGCTGTCATATCTTGTCGATCTATAATTTTGTGCAAAGATAGCAATTGACTTGGTAGAGATTAAATAAATCGTTGACGAAAAAGAAAACAAAATGCTTAATAACAAAAAAGAGGCGCACAAGGCACCTCTTTGTTATTGTAATAAAATATTTGGCAGATATTTATCCACATTTAGACGATCCACAGTTTTTACAGATCAAACATCCTTCCTGATAAATCAAATCATCAGCACCACAACTTTCGCAGTGACCTTTACGAGCCTTTGTTCCATTTGGAATATATTTCTTCAAGGCTCTTTCAACACCGTTTTTCCAAGTATTAATAGTATCACTGTCTAACTGAAGTCCGGCAACCAATTCCAACACATCTTCGATAGGCATGCTATGACGCAATACACCAGAGATTAATTTAGCATAATTCCAGTACTCTTTATCAAATTTGAAAGAAAGACCTTCGATAGTTGTTTTATAACCACGTTTGTTAGTGAACTGGAAATCGTAACGCGATGTTCCGTCTTCCTCACGGTTTTTAATGATTTTACCTGACAACACAGATTTGGGAAGTAAGATTCCATCTTCATCATCAGCTAAACCAGTAAATACTTCGTAAGGTTTACCATCGATCAAACCAACAAAAGCAATCCATTTTTCTTTATTATTCTGGAAACGCACCACATCAGCTTCTAACTCTTGAGGACGTTTTTTAGGAAACTTACCTGATACTTCCTCTTTCTTCTCGCTATTCGAAATTAAAACACCGGCACGGCTACCGTCGCGATATACAGTAACTCCTTTACAACCGCTCTTCCATGCTTCGATATATAATTCGCCAACCAACTCTTCAGAAACATCAGAAGGAAGGTTAATAGTTACACTAATTGAGTGATCAACCCACTTTTGCACCTGACCTTGCATACGTACTTTATTCACCCAATCAACATCGTTAGAAGTTGCCTTATGGTATGGTGATTCTGCAACTAGTTTATCTAGTTCCTCCTGACTATAATTTTGGGTTGCATCGTATCCTTTAGCCTGCATCCATGTTACAAATTTATGGTGGAATACAGTGTACTCTTCCCAGCTATCTCCAACCTCATCTATAAAGTCTACACGCGATTCTGGATCGTTTGGATTCACTTTACGACGACGTTTATAAACTGGTAAGAAAACAGGTTCAATACCTGAAGTTGTTTGAGTCATCAAGCTTGTAGTTCCTGTAGGAGCAATAGTTAACGCAGCAATGTTACGACGACCATACTTTTTCATATCATCATGTAAAGTACTGTCTTCCGCAAATAAACGATTTACAAATGGGTTATTCACCTCTTTATCGTAGTTATAAATAGGGAATGAACCTCTATCTTTAGCCATATCAACTGAAGAACGATAAGCTGCTAGTGCCAATGATTTATGAACTTCGATTGAAAAATCAACTGCATCATCGCTGCCATATTGCAAGCCTAAACCAGCCAACATATCACCTTCGGCGGTAATACCAACACCTGTACGACGTCCTTCTTTAGCTTTTTTGCGGATATTTTCCCACAATTCGCGCTCTACCCGTTTTACAGTATCGCTTTCTGGATCGGAATTAATCTTAGCTAAGATTCCATCAATTTTTTCCAATTCAAGATCGATAATATCATCCATCATGCGCTGAGCATATCCAACATGTTTTTTGAAGAGGTCGAAATTAAACTTCGCTTTATCAGTAAATGGATTTTCAACGTATGAATAAAGATTAACTGCAATTAAACGACAAGAATCGTATGGACATAATGGAATCTCACCACAAGGGTTAGTAGATACAGTACGATAACCTAGGTCGGCATAACAATCTGGCACTGATTCGCGAATAATAGTATCCCAGAATAGAATTCCCGGCTCAGCTGATTTCCATGCGTTATGAACAATCTTTTTCCAAATTTCATCTGCTTTTACATCAGTTTTATAAGTAGGAGTATCAGAATAAACCGGATATTGTTGTGTATAGGCTGTTCCATCTACCACCGATTGCATAAAAGCATCATCGATTTTAACCGAAACATTAGCTCCGGTTACTTTACCTTGCTCCATTTTAGCATCGATAAACGATTCCGAATCTGGATGCTGAATAGAAACACTTAACATCAATGCTCCACGACGACCATCTTGTGCAACCTCGCGAGTTGAATTACTAAAGCGCTCCATAAATGGTACAATACCAGTAGAAGTTAGTGCCGAGTTTTTAACTGGCGATCCCTTCGGACGAATATGCGACAAGTCATGTCCAACACCACCTCGACGTTTCATCAACTGTACTTGCTCCTGATCCACTTTCATGATTCCTCCATAAGAATCCGATGGACCTACATCACCAATCACAAAGCAGTTTGATAATGAAGCAACCTGATGAGTATTACCAATACCCGACATTGGGCCTCCCTGAGGTACGATATAGGTAAAGTTCTTCATCAAACCATAAAGCTCTTCAACAGACAATGGATTTGGATACTTCTCTTCTATTCTTGCTATCTCTCTTGCCAATCTCCAATGCATTTCATCAGGATTTAGCTCATAAATATTACCATCTGAATCTTTCAGAGCATATTTATTAACCCAAACACGAGCAGCTAACTCATCGCCTTGAAAATATTCAAGAGATGATTTAAAAGCATCTTCATAGGTATAAGTTTTTCTCACAGATTCGGTCTTAGGGTCGATTTCTTTAACTGCCATGTCGCCTCAATAATTTAATACGTTGATAAAATGGTTCTTAACCTTTTTTCTTGTCGTTCATTTTGTGACTGCAAGTTATAAAAGGCCATCTTTTTAGGCAAACAATACTTATCAACAATAGCTAAAAGTTGTCCATTTTAAACACTCTGAATATTGTCTATCAGCTATTTACATTTTTACAAAAAACAAAAAGTTATCCAAAACGTTTTTTTTATCAACAAATACAAAAACGTAAGCTATTTTTACCATTGGTTTAATCCATGCAATCTACAGCCTGTTTTAACATCTATTCACATACTTTAATCTGTCATTTCTGTTGATAAGTAGTAAATGAAATTCCATAATATGGAAAGTGTAAAATAAAGATTTCAAAAAGAAAAAAGTCGGCCTAAAAAGACCGACTTCCTCTACTATATTTTTTATTTATTCTTAAAATACTTCTTCCATAATTTTATCGGTAGCACCACACATTTTATTAACATATTGGCCCGCTTTTAATGAAATATCTTTCAAATAGGCTTCATCGTCCCACAACTGTTCTATTCCGTTAATAAACTCTTCAGCCTTAGTAATTGAATAACCACCACCCACTTCAATTAAATCTCGAGCTTCTTTGAACTTTTTATAATTAGGTCCAAAAAACACTGGCATACTATAAGTAGCTGCTTCTAATGTATTATGAATACCAACACCAAATCCACCTCCAATATAAGCCACCTGCCCATATTTATATATACTGGATAACTTTCCTATAGTATCAACTATCATCACTTTATAGTTTTTACAATCATCAACGGGTTTAGTATATCTAAAATATGGTACAGATAGTTTTGATTCGATTTGCTTAATATGTGCTTCATGAATTTCGTGTGGTGCAATTACCAGCTTGACATCAGATGCATGTTTTTGAATATACTCAAAAAGAATATCCTCATCAGGTGCCCATGTACTACCAGCAATGATTACTTTATTACAATCTCCCACAAACTTATTTACTAACTCAATTTCTGATGATGATTTGGCAATATCTCTTACTCTATCAAAACGAGTATCACCAGCTACCGAAAAATTACAAATACCAATACTTTCTAATAGCTTTCCAGAAGTTTCGTCTTGTACATAAAACTTGGTAAAACAACCTAGCATCTTTTTAAACCATCCTCCATACCATTTAAAAAAAGATTGTTGCTCTCTAAAAATCATTGATACACCATAAACAGGAATAGATTTCTTTTTAAGTTCATTTAAATAATGATACCAGAACTCATATTTTATAAAGAATGCCTTTTCGGGATGAAGAGCTTTAATAAACCTTTTTGCGTTTGACTTGGTATCAGCAGGAAGATACAATACATAATCGGCCAAATTGTAATTTTTACGTACTTCAAAGCCCGATGGAGAAAAGAAGGTTAATACAACTTTGTAATTAGGATGCTCTTTTTTAATAGCTTCGACAATGGGGCGCCCTTGCTCAAACTCTCCCAGACTAGCTGCATGAATCCACACAACAGGTCCATCTATATCTAAAGAACGTAGTTGCTTCAATGAATTACTACGCCCATACATTAACAATTTTGCTTTCTGATTAAATAAAGAAGCAATGTTTATCAGCCCTGAATAAAGAGCAATACCAATATTATAGATCAATGTCATCGTTCGCTGTTTTGTGAATTACAAAGATACAAGTAGGTTTTAAAAAAGTATCAAGTAACAAGATATAAGTATTAAGATTTACCACGTAAGCCGAATCATCAATTGTTTTTATATAAAAAAAGCCTGCTGCAAAAAGCAACAGGCAATTTCGGTCTATCATCAAACTAAATAACAGATTATCTAATTTTTAACAAATTTCAAATGGTGACCATTAAATATAACAATATAAATGCCAGAATTTAAACATGAAACATCCAATTCACACTCTGATTTATTAGACGCAATTGAATATTTAAACACTAATTCTCCTGATACCGAATAGATATATATATGATGATCCTTAACTACTAAATCATCAAAAGCAATCATTAATTTATTCATACATGGATTTGGATACAAGTGGAAGGTACGCATAACGTCTCTTTCTTCAATAGCGGATACCTTATCTATCGTCACTTGTTTATAAGCAGTCTTTTTAACTCCATGATCCTCATAATCGGCCTGTAGTATAATAACTTGATCACTTTCTACATCCTCAACTGTAAGAATACCACCATATGTAATAGATGCATAATCTTCACCAGACATAACAGACCATTCAGGCAATACTGTTGAGGCATTTCCTTCGTTAAAATTATAATAGGCCGTACACTGATACAACGAACAACTATTGCCTTCAACATTGTCTTGTCCATTAATTTCTATAGATACAATAGATTTAATATGAACCTCTAATGGAAGAGACCATAGCGACTCACTTTCAAATGGCTGATCAATAGCTTGTACTCTCACACCATAATCTCCACCTTCACTCCATTGGTGAGATTGATCATTTCCCCCTAAAGTATACAAGCCATCTCCCCAATCAAAATTATATTCCATTTCGTTACAATCAACATCTACAGCGCTAGTCTGATAAGTATATAACTCATTAACCCAATGACTTATATTACCTGATGGAATAGTAGGCGTTTCAGGAGCATAATTCTTAAAAAAGCTTAAGGATGCAGAAATATTTAACTCAAACCAGTTATGTTGAACTGTTGCAGCAACTACATATCCTGTTATTAAGTCTTCTGCCGCCACACAATTACAGTCAACATTTAACTTTACTCCATTGGTTATATTTGTCGTATTATATACAGCTGCAGGCTCTGAATAAAAGCTATTTTTTGAATTATTAGCTGGCCAATCAACAATAGGCCACCACATATAATTTCCACGAGGGCACACAAATGCTTCCTTCCAATAAGCCATTCCAGAACTTAATGAGCTCTGGTCTGTCATGGTAATATCAGTATAACTCCATGTTTTATTATATCCCACATCAATACCCAAACCTACACCAGGTCCATCTGTAGAAACGTCACCAGATAAACCTGCTCCTAAATCCAGACTTTGACTACCATTATTAATCGTACCCGTTGGTCCATATGAAAGTAATTTGATATCATCTCTACCTGTTTGCAATTTTAACTCCCTGTCTTCCATATACCAACCAACTCTTCCTTTTCCAACTAATGTAAAATTCTCTTCATAAGGTTTATCAATATTTATCTCATGATGCAATTGACTTTGGACAACATACCAATCTTTCTCTCCACTTAAATCTCTTATTTTATATGGAGTCAATGTTAAGGTAATAATAACATGTTTACCTTCTTCATCACACCCTATTCTTTCAAAATCATAAGATTCAAAAGCCTTCCATTCACCATACTGAGTGTTTTTTAAGACAATTGTTGATTCCATTTCTACTTTTGCAAACCAATTTTGAGCTCTTTGCACTAGCAACAAACTCTCATCAATATTAACCGCAATTTCTTGTTTAGGAAATTCAATCTCCATTGTTTGAGATTCGAGATTTATTTTTCGTGACTCGGAAAAACTTTTAGCCATCACAAACGAAGCCATCCAAATTCGTCCATCTGAGGCAGCATATCTGGCGAACATACAACTTCGGTCTCCAGTATCTTCTTCTGAGTAATATGGCAAACCCAAATTACTCATAAGTTCTTTCTCCGTTCCTTCAAATAATATTGAAGAAGGGCCATTTATTTCTGCCTTCAACTGATTAATATTTGCTTCACTAGCTATGTCAGCCTTTTTAATTAACCTAATCTCACTTGGACCTTGGGCTAATATACCATTAACAAATAAATAAGCGATAACACAGAATAAACTAACCTTTTTTAAAGTAAACATCTTAGCTTTCATATTATTAGAATTTTAGATTTGATAAAAAAAATTGTTGTACTAAAATATGTTCGCTGAAATTGAGATGCCCCACCCATTAAGGGTAGTATTCACTATCCTACCCGGGTAGTTTTGTTTTATTATCCTATTTGCTGATTAAATCAGAAACAATAAATAATAGTAATACAAATGAATGAATCAAATATTAATTTATACATATCTGGCAATTGTTATCATTCATTAGTAACTTTCCTTTTACAATAAGTCCTATCACAGAACAATTTGAAGTTAAGACTAATTTATCAGATTCAAACCTAACCGTTATGACAGCAAGAATTTGGATATTGCTATGTTTTATATTAACATACCAAAAAATATTACCTTATGAACAAACCAACAACTCTATTCCTTATTCAATTTCATTTATTTATGACAAATCAAATGAAATAAACAGGCATAATGTATTAAATAGACGATTTTCCCACGTTAATCAACTTCCATTTAACAATGGTCTAACCAATGGCATATATTGGATTTGTATAACCGCAACCAATAATAAAACTCAACTTCAAAGATGCATATTCGAAGTTAGAGAACCATATATAAGTATGGCCAACATTTTCATTATCAAACATGATACCCTATCACAACTTTACAAACTAGGAAACAACATCAAATCATCGGAAAAGCAAATTATAAATAGAAATCTTGCTTTTTATATTAATCTCAAGCCCGGTGTTAACCGTGTATATATTCAAGTAAAATACCATCGAAATGTTAGCTTTTTATTCTTCATCCATAATAATGAAACCTACTTAAATAGCGAATTAAAGGCTTGGTTCTTTTTCAGCTTTTACTATGGATTTTCTCTTGCAATAATTTTATTCAACTTCTTTTACTACATAAAATTTCAAGATTCAATATTCGGCTATTACGCCATAACCGTTTGTTTCTTAAATATTGGTTTTATTTGTCTAGATGGAATACATGTTTTCTTATTACCTCCTGGTTGGTTACTAACAAATCTTGATATTGTAAGCTATATATCCCTAGCGTTTATCGGTGGGCATCTCTTTGCTTCCAGATTCCTACACATTAATGAATTATTTAAAAAATCACGCTTCATTGAATATACTCTTATCGGTTGTATTACATTGTTTTTTTCTCTTTGCTTATTTAAACCTTCAGGCATTCTCTTTGCCATTGGTCTTTCATTACTGTTTATATTAAGCTTTTACTATTGGATACTCAGCATCATATTCATCAAAAAAAATAAATATGCTCGATTCTTCACCATTGCGTATTGTATTTTAACTTTTAGTTTATTATTATACGCAATTCCCATCACCTTTGGGTTTGACATCCTATTAACTGGCTCGTGGATTTTAAAAATAGGCGGATTATTTGAGATGATGGTTCTTTCATATGCCAACGTGTTTCGTATGAGCACCCTTAATAAGGAGAATTTACTTATGCAATCAAAAATAAAATCATACCTTATAGAACTTCAGAACAAAAACAAACAAATTGAAACCAATAAAAAAAGGAATGAATTTAGAATAGAAGAATCAAAATACGTTGAAATAAGATCAGCATTTGATCTTACTGATAGAGAAATTGAAGTACTACGCTATATAATGTCTGATAAAACTAATTCTCAAATTGCTAATTCATTATTCGTATCAGTAAATACAATTAAATATCACATTAAAAATATTTACAGAAAGCTCAATACTAATAATCGCAACCAGATAAAAGAAGAGTTAAACAAAGTCTTAAATTAAAAAAAGCCTGCTGCAAAAAGCAACAGGCTTGTGACCAACAAAATTGGTTATACGTTAATTATCCACGGATAGCTTTAACACCTGGTAATTCTTTTCCTTCAAGGAATTCTAAAGAAGCACCACCACCAGTAGAAATATGGCTCATTTTATCAGCCAAACCACTTTGATTTACAGCAGCAACAGAATCACCACCACCGATAATTGAAACAGCTGAAGAATCTGCCACAGCCTGACATACTCCAAAAGTACCTTTTGAGAAGTTAGGCATTTCGAAACATCCCATAGGACCATTCCAAACAACAGTTTTAGCTGATGCGATTTCAGCAGAATAAGCTTTTACTGTTTCAGGACCTACGTCTAATGCCATACGACCTTCTGGTATTTCAACACCTACAGTTTGAATATCTGCTTCGTTATCGAATTTATCAGCTGCCAAGTTATCAACAGGCAACATGAAGTTAACACCGTTGGTTTTAGCGTCAGCCAAGATTTGTTTAGCTGTTTCAACCAAATCTTCCTCAACTAATGAGTTACCAACACCGTGTCCTTGAGCTTTTAAGAAAGTATAAGCCATACCACCACCAATAAGAATAGTATCTACTTTAGTGATTAAGCTTTTTAAAACTTCCAATTTACCAGAAACTTTAGCTCCACCAACAATAGCAACAAATGGCTTCTCAGCGTTTTCAACAGTATCACCTAAGAATTTAATTTCTTTATCTAACAAGTAACCTGCCATTTTCTCATCCATAAACTTAGCGATGATAGTAGTAGAAGCATGCGCACGGTGAGCTGTACCAAATGCATCGTTTACATAAACATCAGCTAATTCAGATAATTCTTTAGCAAAACCTTCATCACCTTTAGTTTCTTCGTTGTGGAAACGCAAGTTTTCTAACAACAATACTTCGCCTCCTTTAAGATCAGCAGCCATAGCTTTTACTTCATCACCGATACAATCTGGAGCCATTTTAACATCTACACCTAATGTAGCTGACAAATGTGCAACGATGTGTTTCAATGAGAATTCTGGTTTAGCCTCTCCTTTTGGACGACCCAAGTGAGACATTAAAATAACAGCTCCACCGTCAGCCAATACCTTTTTGATAGTAGGCACAGCAGCACGAATACGAGTGTCATCTGTAATTTCAAATTTATCATTCAAAGGCACATTGAAATCCACACGGATAATTGCCTTCTTTCCTGCGAAATTAAAACTGTCTATTGCAGCCATTTGATAAGCGATTTAATAATTCAACAATTGAGGTGCAAAGATACAAATTATTGACGAAGCGAAAGTCATTTAAATATCTTAAATATCATTTTAAAAGGATTGTTAAAACAATATTTACATTTTATCAATACAAGCTCCCTCTATCGATTCAATTCTGATAATCATTATACTAATGACCCAACCAGTACTTTTTTGGTTTTATGTTTGCACCAGTAACCATAAACCAGTTATTAAGTAATTCGGGTCTGTTATACAACATAGGTAATTTAGTTTTCCAATCTAGAAGTTGACCACCGGCTGCTTCAACAATTGCATGACCAGCACAAGTATCCCATTCCATAGTTGGTCCTAAACGAGGATATAACTGAGCTTTTCCTTCAGCAACTAAACACATTTTTAACGAGCTACCTATTGATTTACTAACAATTGATCGTTCAACAGCATCTAGCTTATCCATATAAGCTTTAGTTTCTTCACTAAAGTGACTCAAACTACGCACAACCGTAAAATCTAGTGTTCTATCATGAGGCAACTGTTCAGGAGATAAATCAGTGATTACTTCCATTGGGGTTTGTTTCAACCATTTTGATGGTAATACAGAACGATATGCACCATCCTCATCGCCCCAATAAACTAAATTTAGAGCTGGAGCAACAATTACACCCATTATTGGCTTTTGATCTTCGACCAAGGCCACATTTACAGTAAACTCATTACTGCGCTTTACAAACTCTTTGGTTCCATCCAAAGGATCAACAACCCAAAGCCTACTCCAGTCTTTTCTTTCCTCATAAGGAATAGCTTTACCTTCTTCACTTAAAACTGGAATATGGGAAGTTTTCAAAATAGCATCAATAGCATAATTACTATTGATATCAGCTTCAGTTAAAGGAGATTTATCACTCTTCAACATCACCTGAAAATCCTCTTTTTCATATATCTTCATTATGGCCTGACCACCGGCTACGGAAGCCTTAAGCGCCATCATTGTTAATTGATGCATAATGCTATGTTTTAGTCAACTAATACTCTCATAGAAACTTTGGATGTGAGGCTAAATGTTTTTAGATCTACTCCCTGTAGTAAAATTAATCCAGGATTTGAGCCAACTTTTATCGCACCCCATGTATCCTCTATTTTATATTTCGAGGCTTTATTTACAGTGTATTTTTGCAATGCTTTAGCTAAAGGTATCCCTAACATATTATCTTCTAATAAACTTTGCCATGGAATTAGTACAGACTCAGAATTAATATTATCTGATACAATAGACTGTACATTATTTGGCAAATTTTGTAATCTATCTAAGATAAAACGACGCGTTCCTACTGAGATCGATTTTAGAATTGTTTGCTTGTCAGTTAACTCACTTTTAACATCCATCACAAATGATGGAATGATAATACCAGGAAAATACTCTAAATTCGGTTCTTCAACAAAATCATCTCCCATTTCCCTAATGCTTGTAATAAAACCACCATCATCTACTTCTATGACAGACCGCTTTGCCCAAGTTCCATCAGGCTTTAGTGAGTAATGAGAAGTTATTTTTCTCATCTTTTTATTAGTTCGGCAGCACCCAATTTTGGCAATAATGTAAGTTTTACATCATCAATCTCAACATTAGATACTTTAGTTGTATCATGATCAAAAAGTAAACCTTCAATACCAATTAAAATCTTTCCTTCAGGAATAGTTTGCGAAACATTTCCAATCTGCTTCTTAAAGGTTTTCTTAATACAATATTGCAGTGTATCAGCAGTACTATCAGCATAATACACATACATTCTTAACTGTGCACTATCTAATTCATTTCCTTTAATAAGCGTATACCCCGCATTCAATCTCAGTATACCCGACTGAATTGAATCTATGCATATTTTAAATGGGAAGAACACATCTATCGAATCAGCTTCTGATAAAGGCAAAGTGTAATTACGTGCCATCTCCCAAAGATCTTTAACATTTGGAATATCTTCGATGGCTTCTTTTTTCTCTTTACTTTTATCTGCTATTTCTTTTTTAAGTAGTGCATCTTGCTTACTTAGTATTGAGATAACATCATCATATACCTCTGAAAAAAGATCTGGATTAGATGAATACCAACTAACAGCAGAGTCAAATTCTAACTTTGTTAAATTATATTCCTCTAAAATATCTTTATAATACCCAATGGTTTTATCATCATTTCTATTGAAACTTCGCCCACTTTGAGAAATTGCACCTTCTACCTGATAAATTTCAGCTAATAACTGAGCCATTTCCTTTTTTTCAGGGACAAAATTCGGTCGTTTTGGATTGAGAGAACAACCTGCCAAAACCAATAACAAAACTATATAATAAGATACTTTTAGCATTTACATCTTCTGATTGTAATTAAGAATAGCACAAATTCAAGCTATATCAAAAACATTGTACAGCAGACAAAGTAACAAAATTAGAACTAAAAAATGGAATTATTTTCCATCCGCTCTAAACATAGTTCTAATAGTCTTAAGAATTATGACAAAATCAAGCTTTAAAGACCAGTTATCTATATACTCTAAATCCATCCTCATCCATTCTTCGAAAGAAATATCGTTACGTGACGATGAAACTTGCCAAATACATGTTATACCAGGCTTCATCGAAAGACGACGTAACTGCCAACGTTCATACTCTTTCACTTCATTTGGTACTGGAGGTCTTGGTCCAACTATTGACATATCACCTAAGAGTACATTGAAAAATTGAGGTAATTCATCTAAACTTGTCTTACGTAAAAAGTTCCCAATTCCGGTAATTCGAGGATCTTTGGTAATTTTAAATGTAGGACCATCCATTTCGTTATGCTCCATTAGATCTTTCTTCAATTCCTCGGCATTGGTAACCATTGTACGAAACTTATATACCCAGAATTTTCTACCTCGAATACCAACCCTTTTTTGTTTAAAGAAAACAGGGCCTTTTGAAGTTAGTTTGATTCCTATGGCAATAGCAATATAAACAGGTGAAAAAATGGTAATTACCATAAATGAAACCAGGAAATCATAAATCGCTTTAAATTTAAGCGATAAATAATCCATTGGAGTATTTGATATGGTTAATACTGGAGTTGTATCAAAGTAATGGATATGTGTTTTGTTTGATAACATGTTAAAGAATGGTGATGACATCCTGAATATAACACCAACTTCATGACAACTAGTCATTAATGACATAATCTCTTCCATTCGTGCCTTTTCCTGACAGTAGATAAGCTCATCAATAGTTTTAGACTCCAATATTTGATCAACATCTGTATCCATGGCTAAGAAAGCACCATCATTCATTTGCTTCTTCTTCAATTCATCTGTACCAACAATACCTATTATGCGATAACCCCATTCGGGATTATTTTTCATTTGATTAATCAGGTTATTTGCTGAGGAATCACCAACTATTAGGATATTTCGATAATTCAGTCCTCTTCTACGAGCACTTTTCATATATTGATATATCCCCAATTTCTCAATAAACGTAAGTAAGGCTACAATACCACCAAAATACAGAATAGGTATTAATCCAATATAGAACAGATTAAATACAAAAACCGCTAATGCTAGTATACCTGTTCCCAGAATAGCCATTACAATAACATTAAATAATAATATAGAATAAGGTCGGGATCGATAAAGTTCATTTAACCGAAGAGCCTTTGAAAGTACCAACCATATTACCAGAATTAAAAGGTGCAGTATAATTGAATCCTTATTTCTAATAAATGTTAACTGCTCAAAATGAAACCACAATGCCAACTCAAATGATATCCATGCTATTAAAACATCAAATGCAGCCAAGGCATTGTATACAACCTTTTCTTTCTCTCTTAGCATTTAGCAGATTTTTTAGGTGCAACAAATTTAGGAATTCATTATTTGATGACAAAACATTATCTATCCACCATTTAACTATTTATAATACATAACTACATAACACACTAGAATGATGGACGATATACAACACCTAATCTTCCACCAAACGAATGATAAAGCTGGCCAAAATCATAAGCTAAGGTTCCATTCAGTTGTAAACCTTTTATATTAGGCATGCTCCAACTTCCTTCTAACATTGTATATACTTGAGTTTTTCCTCCTTCATAAAAGTTGTATTCAACTCGTTCCCAACTATATCTTCTTATAAATTCTTCATCAAAACTTCCAAAATTCTTAGTATATGTTGATTTAATTCTAAAATCAATATCTTTAGTCACTTTACCTTCAACACCAAGGTGAAACCCATTCACTCTATTGTTTATAAAGTAGTTATTTTTATTCAGAGAACCACCGTAATACTTTTCAACAGCATCAATAGTATGGTAGAGTGGAGTACCCATTGATGCGCCATGATAAGTCCATCCGTTATAGTAAGTTCCATTGTTCATATAGTCATCACGCCCTCCATACTTGTAACCTTCATTTAGCTCGACTTCCAAATATCGGTTAACTTGCTCCCAATTCCATCCAACTCTTTCCTCACCAAACACCTGATACATAAAATCATCAAAATCAGCTTCTATATCTTCTTTCCAAATAATTGATCCTTTCTTGTGACCATTGTAATCAACAGGATACAACGGGTCTGGAATTCCATAATCAGATTGAACATCCGTTTTGAGAAATTCAATTGATATTCCCTTTAGCCAACTAATCTCTTTAGGATTTATCAATACTCCAGTTATTATATCTTTATTATGTCCGTTCCAAAGTTTAAGGCCCGAAGCATCGGCAAAAGGTTTCTGATAATAAAATTGAATATCATACTTATCACTTTCGAAGTACAGTCCAAAATCCCACAATCCCATATGAGCACCTGCTGCATTGGTTTCTTCCCCACCTCCAAGTTTTGCTGATCCTTTCGCAAAAAAAGTGGGCCAAAAATCAACTGGAATTTTTTTACCATCCGGACGCGTTCCTCCCATAAATGCAGAATGAACAATTCCTAGATATGGCTTAATTTTAAGATTCCCCATGCGCCCATACAACCACTTCTCATGTAATAATATATTACTCGCACTTCTAGAATGTTCTCCTCTATCATCATTTAATATGCCCTGAGTAATTCCCCCTTTTATCTCCAACCAATTGTGCAAAAATCCAACCTTCCGATAATCCTCAAATCCAAGAGTTACTTTCGGGATAGGCCTTGCATTATTACTCATCAAAAAATGCCCCGAACTTAATCTATCATTATAAGCCACCCACGAGTTAGCCTCCTTACCTATGGTGTAATCTATAATCCCAAAATGTCCTTTTAAATATGCTTCATGTAAAAAACTTGTTTTAAACTCGGTATTCAAAACAAATCCGGTTCCTACATCCAAAGAAAACAGATCATCACCTAATAATTTATAGCTTCCTTGCACATACAACATTCCATTTAAATTACCATCTTGGTTGTAGCGTCCCCATTCGTTAGCATGTAACCACAATGGCATAATTCCATCATTAGCAACAGAAACAGAGGTTTCTAATTTTAAGTTATACTTATCCTGCGCTAAAATACTAGACGATACTATGATCAATGACATCAGTATGGTGGTATATTTGTATTGCATCATTTCATTTTATAGTTTAAGCCCAAAATAACAATAATTGTACCGGAACAATCAAATAAAGGAAATTCTTAATTTTTATTATTTTCGCTCAAAAATATAGCTTTCCTTTGAAAAAACTTCTATTCATAAACTTTTACCTAATATTCATTTGGTTGAATATTAATGCTCAATCAACGTATTCGGATACTACAACCGAAAAAAATATTCATAAATATATTACAGCTCGCTATATGCATGGCTTAGTAATACCACATCATAAAACAATGCTTTATTTTATCGATGATTTTGCCAATGGAATTGAATTGAACTACGGTTTCAGAAACTTTAATTCTGGTAGTTGGCAATCATCATTTAATTATCCTGAAATTGGAATTGGTTTTTACTATGGCACATTTGGTAATAAAAATGTTTATGGAACTGGTTATGCAATATTTCCATACATTAAACACAGCATTATAAGAACAAGGAAATTAAATATTAACAACAAAGTTTCGATGGGACTTGGTTATGCAACAAAACCATATGATATAGAAGACAACTCATACAACATGATATTCAGCACTCATTTTAATATATATATAGGTTTAGGGTTGAATGTTGATTATCGTATTTCGGATCGATTCTCAACAAGCCTCTCTGGAGATTTGACTCATATGTCAAACGGGGCTGCCAAAAAGCCTAATCATGGTGTTAATGTTATTTCTTTGGGTATTGGTGGTAAATATCACTTCAATAAAGACCTCAATCCTACTATAAAAAAAACTCCACCTAATCACTTAAAAGAAAGGGAACTTCTAATTGTTGGGAGCATTGGGAAAAGCCAATCTTCTATATATAATCCAAATAAATTTTGGAACACCTCACTAAATATTAATTACATATGGCATATTAATGAAAAAAAAGGAATTGGAATTGGTATTGACCAAATCTATTCAGAATCAATTCCTTATGCCTGGGAAGAAATTGAACAGACAGACAAATTAAAAACATTTACTAAAAAGGATTATTTTATTACAGGAATATTTGCGTCTTACAATGTATACCTAGGCAAAACAAATATATTTACCAATTTAGGTGTTTATATTAAGCACAACATAAAACCTCCACAACCAGTTTATCCTCGTCTGGGAGTAAGATATCCAATATTACCTAACTTAATTGGTAATTTTAGCGTTAAAGCAAGCTTCTTCCGCTCTGAGTTTATTGAATTCGGATTGGGTTATCGTTTTAAATATTCTAAATTTAACTGATGAAGAAAACCGTAATATATATACTAATGTCATTTTTGATTAGTTCATGTGAGTATATCGATAATTTAACCACTACAAGTCCGATTATTACTCAAACGTACCAAGTGTATAATATCAACACATTTACAGTAGAGTGTGCGTGCAAAATTAAACTTCTAAATAGCGAATCAGCAGAAATATTAATTACTGGTCAAGAGCACCTTGTAAATGATCTAATTATTGAATCGACAAATAATAACTTAACCATTGATCATAAAAAGAGAGATTACTTGCAAAAAAGCAAACTAATAGAGATTCAAATTCCAGCCGCTAAAATCCAAAACATCACTGTTAATTCAGTAATGACATTAGTTAATGAAGAAGCTTTAACAAACAACCTTAACATAGTAGTGAACGGCACTGCTAAATTCACCGAGATGGATCTTAATCTTAACAACTCTTCTACTTCCTTATCTGTATTTGGCTTCAATAACAGTGGAAATTACTCTATCTACGGTCATACAAATAGTTTTAAAGCCAATATTGAAGGAACTGTCAATCTATATACTGATGATTTTATTTCTGAAAAGGTTAACTTAAACCATAAATCAATTGGTAGATGCAATGTTAATGTTCTAGATGAATTATATGTAAACACTTATTCAAGTGGCAATACCTATTATCACGGGGAACCAGATAATATTTCATTCCAACAGATCCAATTATCTAATATTGAACCTACCGGTAAACTAATCAAATTCTAATGGCCCCATTTCCTAAAACAAGCCTATTTTTAACCACCTATAATTGGGAAGAAGCACTTGACCTTTGCTTGCAAAGCATTGCCAAACAAACAGTACTACCCGATGAAGTTATTATAGCCGACGATGGATCAGGTGATAAAACGCGCAAAATAATAGAATACTATAAGAATGTTTTGACTATACCAATTATTCATGTTTGGCAAGAAGATGATGGTTTCCGAATTAACACAATAAGAAACAAAGCCATTGCAAAGGCATCTCATCCATATATAATTCAGATTGATGGGGATGTAATCCTTAACCCTCACTTTGTAGAAGATCATCTCAGATTTGCACATCCTGGCAGGTTACTAGCAGGAAGAAGAATGAGAATTGACAAAGAGCTGACAGTTAATTTTCTTCAATCCAAGAAATACTCTAATTTAAAAGGTCGTCGAAATAAAACCCTAGCAATTTTACACCAACAACTGTTATACAATAACAAATCAGTTAGAGGTGTACGCGGTTGCAATATGTCTTACTGGAAATCAGACGCTTACAAAATTAATGGGTATGATGAAACCTGGACAGGTAAAGGTCCTGATGATAAAGAGTTTGCAACCCGAATGGTTCATCTTGGAGTTAAAATCTATAATCTTAAATTCTATGCCAACCAATTTCATCTTCACCATGGAGAAGAAGGATTATTAGATAATTATACACTAAATCAAGGGTTGTTTCAAAAAACAGTTCAAAATAAAGTCGTTAAAACTCCAAATGGCATAAAGTAAAATGGCTCACCCAAGGGTAAGCCATTTCTTTATATCATTTAAGTAAGCACTACATTTTAATGCCCTTTTGGAATTCTTTAATACGTTGCTCTTCTTCCTTTTTACATATCATGAAAACACCATTTGCCTCTGTGACAATATAATCATCCAGACCTTGAATCACTATAGGTCTATTATCAGGCACTGTTACTATGGTATTTTTGCATTCGAAAAGGTGAACCTGATCACCTACAACAGTGTTTCCCTGTTCATCTTTTGTTCGCTTTTCCCAAAGGCTGCCCCAGGTACCTAAATCAGACCAACCAAAATCAGAAGGTATTACGAAAATATTATCCGCTCGTTCCATAATACCATAATCGACAGATATATTCTCACAGATTGGAAAATAGTCATCAATAAAACTTTGCTCTTCCTCAGAATCATATTTCGAAATTCCTTTCTCGAATATTTCATCTACTTGAGGCAGGTGTTGTTTAATGGCTTTTAAAATACTTTTAGCTGACCAAATAAATATACCTGCATTCCAAAAATAATTTCCATCTGCTACATATTCATGAGCAGTTGCCAAATCAGGCTTCTCTTTAAATGATACTACTTTATTAATATGCGAATCTATTTCCACATCAGCATGTATATACCCATAACCCGTTTCAGGACGATGTGGATGAATACCTAAGGTTAATAAAACATCTTTACTTGCAGAAAATTCTAGTCCTTTACTTACAACTCTGCGAAATTCGCTCTCGTCTGTTATTAAATGATCTGATGGAGCAACGACAATATTAGCGTCAGGATTTCTCTTATTAATCTTATATGCTGCATAAGCAATACAGGGAGCTGTATTTCTCATACATGGTTCTAACAATACCTGCGATTCAGAAATCTCAGGCAATTGCTTTTGAACAATTTCCTTGTAGTTCTTGCTGGTCACAACAAAGATATTCTCCATAGGAATCAAATCACCAAACCTATCTACAGTTTGTTGTATCATTGTTTTACCAGTCCCCAGTATATCCAGGAATTGCTTTGGTGTTTTAACGGTACTCATTGGCCAAAACCGGGAACCAATTCCGCCAGCCATGATTATAAGAAAGTTGTTATGATTCATAGAATAATATAATCTTTTACAAAAAAAAACAATTTTTCAATAAAGACAAAGTTAGGTAAAACCGAAACTGTAATTACATACATTAATCAATTTGCGGCTTTATAACGCCAAGATAAACATTTCCCGAACTGTAAGAATAATAATCAGCATCTCCACAATCGGGCACAAAAATTCCTCTTGACAGAATTGAACTTTCAGGCGTTAGTGATTGAAAAGCTTCTATACGCCATAACGAACCATATTCTTTGTATGAAACTTCATCAGACAATCAATCAAAATATGAATAGAGCAAATATGCATCACTAATAATTCGAGTATCTTCATATAACCATTCATTAATATAAATCCCTGTGTATTTAATCTCTGTTTTATTTCTTATAGCCCAATATTCTGTATATATTGAAATATGGGGACTTACAAATATTACCCCCTCCATTACTATATTTATTTCAGATTGCAAATCGGGATTCTCCAGTAATTCGAGTTCGCAGTATTCCTTATCATTTTTAATACTATAAAATCTTTTTGAATCAACACCCCAAGTATCAGAATCCGGATCCATCACATTTGTGAGATAAATCGATTGCCTCTTTGGTTCCGGCCCAAGAGTAGAAATATCAAAAGTATTATTTACATTATCAGTAAATGTAAGTTTATATACAACCTTTTTATTATACTCCAACTCTGTATAATCATGATTTATTTGATAGCTATATGCATGATCATCAAATAACTGTAATGAATCTACTGGCACATCTAAATCATTGGAACTATCCAAAATTTCATCAATATACTTTGCTATTTTTAAGCTTTGTACTCCTGCCTGTGTATAAAGAAAAACATCAACAGATTTAGAACTTCCAACTCGTCCGGCAATTTCTTTGTATGAAACAGTAATACCTGGTAAATTAGGCTCAATCTCGAAATAAAATTTGTAACTATCAGTTTGATTTCCGCTAGTATTATAAAAATCAATTGATATTTCGTTTTGTTTATCTAAATCTTTACTACTTAAAGAATAATACAAATATACCTTACCATTATTGCTTCCTTCATATGAAAAAGTATTATCATATTTCGTGATTTTTTAGGTATGGATATTCTCTTCTCTTCCATCTGTATACTTTTTAAAGGTGAGGTAATCAAAATTTTCGAAATCTGTCACATTAATCGTAAAATTTAGATTGTCCCCTTATTTTTCCACAACAGTACCATTCTCAAAATTTGTTAATACAAAGCCTAAAGAATTTATTTCTTATTTTTCACAACCAATACTAATTAAAACAAATAAGAAAGAATTATTAACCAATTTTTCATAACTATAATTTCTTAAATATTATACAATATATATATCACATCAAAAGTCTATTTAACCTAGTGTATTTTAATGTATAATTCTTTGTATCAAATCAAATACCTTAGTTTTTTTTCATGAACATGCATTTTAAAACCATTCCGATAAACTTAAAATTGCCAATAAAATATCTTATAAACATCCTTCTTGGTTCTTGCATAAACCTAAAAAACCACTCCATTCCAATCCTTTGCATCCAAAAGGGTGCTCTTTTTGTCACACCTGAAATAACATCAAAACTTCCCCCTACTCCCATAATAAAAGGAACCTTTAAATCTTCTTTATATCTACTTAAAAAAACCTCTTTTTTAGGTGAGGACATAGCCACAAATAGAATATGCGCACCACTTTTGGCAATTTCATTTACAATTCCGGATTCCTCTTTAGCTGAGAAATAACCATTTCTATATCCTGCAATAATATCTGATGAATACTTTTTTTGATAATGGTTTACAACGCTTTTTACAACATCCTCTTTAGAGCCAAGAAAATAACATTTATATCCGTTTTTAGATGCTAAATCAACGAGTTTAATCATTAGATCGATACCGGCTACTCTTTCCGGTAGTGGAAAACCTAGAAATTTAGAGGCCCATACCACAGCCTGTCCGTCTGCGTTTACAATATCAGCATTCACCACCGACTGTTTTAACTCTCTATTTTTTTGTAATGCAACTAATTTACTAGCATTAACACATACATGTTGAATACTTTTCCCGGTATTTATACAGCCTTCTATAATTGAAATTGTTTCATTCATTGTGATAGAATCAATTTCAATATTAAAAATCCTAATTCTAGTCATTTAAATTTAATAAGTATTCAATCATTCTTCTATTTACTACTTTACTTTCGTATACTTCGGCAGTTCTTATTGAATATTCGGACATTAATAGCTTTTCTTTATATCCAAGATTATAGAATTCCATTATCCTCGTCGTTAACTCACCTTCATTTCCTACTTCAAATAGATAACCATTTCGCCCCTGATCAACATATGTAGCAATGCCTCCAATATTAGATCCAATTACAGGCACACCACAAGACATTGCCTCTAAACCAACCAAACCTAGGCTTTCTCCTTCCCTTTCACTTGGAAAAATTAAAACATCAAATTCATTAATGTATTTGTACAGTAAATCTTGTCGTTTTATCCCCTTAAAACTAACTATTCCTTCAAGCTTATAATCTTTTACTACGTCTTTAAAGTATTTTATTAAACTACCTCCTCCTATTATATCGGTTTTAAATTCAATCTCTTTATTTAAAAGTAGTTTCAATGAATTCAGTAAGGTCATAACTCCTTTACCTTCATCAAGCCTACCAATATACCCAATTCTTAAAAATCGATCTAACGGACTATATTTATTTTTAAAAAAGATACTTCTATCTATTCCGGCTGAAGGAGAAATAAATACTTTTTTTTCATCAATATTAAATTTCTCTACAACTACTTTTCTGAAATATTCTGAAGGAACAACTACTCCTTTGCTCTTATTATATAAAGATTTGGTTAATTTACTAATCAAATTAGATATCTTATTTTCTGGGAAAACATCACCTCCATGAAAGTTGATAACACATTTATTTATTCTCCCTTTAAAAAAAAGAAATGGTATTAAAGTATGATTTGCATAGTGCACATAGTATATAACATTTGTATTGCGGAATAATTCGGCAAACACTTGTCCCCAAAAAACTATATATTTTATTAACTTATAAAAAAGGTTTTTCCCTCGTCCTTCAACTTTAATTAACTTACAATCGAACCTATCATTGGAATTAATATTTAAAAAGAAATTTTGTACAAAAACACCATAAGAAGGATTCTTCTTTGATGGATACATATTGGATATAACGACAAGTTTCATATAAACCCTCTATTTATATAAAACCTCATAAATTGCTTCAAAGCGTTTTTTCCAGGAGTGATTATTTTCACAATTTTTCCTTGCTTTCACTTTCATTTTCTTTACTACTTCAGTATTTTCATCTTTTAAATAAAATCGTGTTTTATCAATTAATTCGTCCTCAGAATCATATAGAACAATATCATCACCATCTTTAAAGTATTGATTTATTTCAGGTATTCTTTTAGTAATTTGTAATCCTCCACACATCGGGATTTCAAATGTTCTGAGATGAAGTTTATATAAAGGTTTCTTTAAAAGGAAGGTATCTAAATATTCAATTATTGAAAATGACAGCGTATAATTTGAATAAGCTTTTACCATATCATCAAAAGATAAAGGTCCCTCGATACTTAAATTTGGTTTATTCAAATTAAACTTACCTCTTTCCATATTTAATCTTTTTTGAGCGGAATGTAATATGGTTGATTTTAAACATTTCCGCCCCCCTTCAAAACGGAGATAATTATCGAGTTTTCTCAGTCTTTTTTGAACTTGCCATGAAGAAGTGCTATTATTATTTTCATTTCGCTTCCATTGACCAAAAACTTGTAATGGAATATCCTTCTCACTCAAGAATTCGATCACTCTTTTTCTTCCTCCATGAGGAGATCCTATGAAAAGAAGTTTCTTTATTGAATCAATAGAATTTGGCTTAAATGTGAAGGGATTTGAAGCATATGGCAAGAAAATAGTATTAGCTCCCCATTTTTTAAATAGATTTTCCGTTTCAAAAGATGTTAACCAAACTAAATCGAATAGAGGCGCATTTTTTCTATGATAAAAAGGTATTACCAAATTATCCCAACAAACTAAAAGTGTTGGAATTCCAATAGCTCGAATTTTTTTTAAAAAATTACACGACATTTCCTCATCATTCATAGCTGTCATAAACAAAGAATATCCATTAGAATTATTCTTCAATAACGATAATACTTCATCTTCGTAATCCTCTTGTTTTTTTAATAAACTATTATAGCAATAAAACCTTATTCCATAATTCTTTAATTCATCTATAAAATGTATCCTTTGCCATTGATCAATAAATGCATCTCTTTCAGGAAATAAGTAAAATATTTGCCTCTCTTGAAAATGTTTCATATTGAATTACTCAGTTACCCATTGTGCTATTTCTAAAAGTGTATTATAACGTTTCTGATATGAATTACTCTTTGCTGTTAGATCTAAAGTCCTTACAATTTTCTTATAATCACTAATAACCCATTTAATTTTTTTATAAATTTTTTCCGGGTCATTAACTGAACAATAAAGCTCGTAATCAACACCTAACAAATCAACTAAAGGCAAGTGTCTTTCTGAAATGAAGGGCAATCTTAAACTTATATAATCTAACACTTTAATTGGAAATGTCATATCATCATATTCATTTCTCCCTCTAGTATGTATTGCAAAACCAATATTATTACAATTAAGATAATTGCCAATCTCATGCCTTGGAACATAATCAATAAATACAGATTTATTAATATCCTGTTTCCTGAAGAATTCAATTACATTTTCTTCATTTGTCAAAATGAAAAAATTAAACAGCTCATTATACTTCCTTTGAAACTTTATAAAATTTTTAAATCCAGAATTTTCATATGAAATAGCACCCAAATACAAAATTCCTAATTTATTTTCGAAGTTAGGGAGCCCGCGCTCTTTATCTTCATTAATGGTTCCTGGTGGTAAAGCTGAATATGGTCTATATAGTTTTTTATTCTTTTTAAAAAAAAAGTCTCCCATCCTGGTAGTTGGAAAAACAACATGATTAGAAATTTTTACAAGAAAACCATAACTTATTCTATTTGCAATTAAGGAAATAGTTCCTCTACAACTTTTATAGTTTTCCGGAAAATATTCTATATAAACATCTCTTATAAATACAATTATTCTATTACAAAATAACCTTAGGATTGCCAATGCTAACATATCACTAATTGTGAGACGATTAGAGGATGTTTCCACATATATCAATCCATATTTATTAAACAACCTTTTATCCCATAAATATTTGTTCCCCTCTAGTATAACATCTCCCTTTATAAAAAAACTATTTTTAAATCCATCCATTCTCGTTTTTGGCGCACCTTTTAAATTAACATTAGATGCTAAGAACAAAACATTTTTCATTTAGATTGAATCATTTTAATAGACATTGAAAAAAGTTTCTGCTGATTCCCATATTTTTGAATTATCATAAAAGTATATAGTACATTAAACCACAAAGTGTAATAATGAATTGAAAATAGATTCGTCATAACAATTACTAGTAAAAATGCTAACCTACCTTTTATGCTGGGTATTAATCTTAATAAGAAAAAATGTCCTAACAAAAACAATAATAATAATGAAACTCCACCTCTGTGAAAAAGATAATAGAATCCGTTATCTATCTCTAAAAATGTAATATATCTACTTAAGCTTGGTGCTATTTCATTTACTCTAAAAATCGTAGTTGTTGCCCCAAATCCTTCACCAACAAATATTTTCACAATATCATATTTTGTATTATTTATTGCTTGTAACAGATCAGTTATTCGTATGGCCACACTTCCATATTCCATTGGATTCCCAACAAACGAAAGCTTTTTTGCAACCAATGCAGGAAATAAGCTTGGAAAGTTTAATAAAATTATTAGCAATACGACCATTAACGCACCACCTTTTAAAAGTGTTCTTTTATCTAAAGAAAGTAATCCCAAAAGACCAAATAGAATTAATAAATTCATAAAATTAGAGGACAGAAGAATATAACAAATTGAAACTAAAAAAGAAATCAATAACTTTTTATCAATTGATTTTCCATGAAGAATATAATAGAAGAGAATAAAGTTTCCAACATTAATACTAGGTCCATAAATTCTACCTTCATACCCAAAAGTTTGCTCTGACCAAAAATTTGGAAATAATTGCAACTTTAATAACAAAAAGATGGCCAAAACAACATAATTAATACCAATTAGCGTCTCCAGTAAATCATTTTTGTCCCTTTGAATTAGATAGAAATAAAATAGAACAAAATATAATTGAAATTTGATGTCAATTTGAAAATTTGGATGTTTATTATAGATCCCAAGAATTAGATATGGTAAATAAACTAATAAAGCAGTTCCAAAATACAACGGGAATGTTATAGCAAACATCCTTTTACTAACTATAAGTACTATAAAAGCTAACAATATAACATACCTCAACTCACTTGTTCCTTGCAATAAGAATAAAATAGCTATTATTACAGATTCTAATATTGGCAAACCCACTTGATTGCTGATCTTATTATTCCGTTCTTTTAAATTATCAATCACATTCACTTACAATAACATCTTAGAAATTCACAAACCTTTATTTTAGAACCAACACACAGCAAAATAAAACCAGAAACTATATTATCGTATTTTTATGTAATTCAAATTCTTGAGGTAAGATCTAAAGTCAAAAATTCCTTTTAGCAATTCCTTAAATTTTATTCCAGTCAAAGGCAATATCAAAAACTTCCAAGAGGGAATAAATAGTAGTAATCTAACAGTAACTAAACAAAACAAAGTAACATCTAAATTTATTTTAGAACTAAAGAATAAAACTACTGGTACTATAAAAGTTACAAAAAGATTCCATTTGAATTCCAATTTAGTTTTGCCCATAGCAATAATTAAACTACCGATTGGATTTCCAATTGACCTTATAAACATAATTACAGATAGGATTTTTAAATACTTTGCTGATACAATATAATCCGAACCATACATAACGTGTATGATCTGTTCAGAAAATACAAACAATATAATATAGGTTGGCAAATTAATTGATGCAATTAGATTAATAACCTTTAAATAGGAATCTTTTAATTTATTCATATCATTTTGAAACTTAGATAGCGCAGGTGTTGCCACTTTTGTAATTATTGGATTAATCACCTGACTTGGCCTCATTGCCAATTGCTTTGCTAAGCTGTATGCACCTGTAATATCTGGACCAAACACTTTCCCGAATATTAAAACATCAAAATCTCGATTAAAATAATTAATTATTTGACTACCTACTTGATAAATACCAATACTTAAGAATGATCTAGTTTCTTTATAATTGTAATGAAAACTAATCCTATTATTTATTATTCCATAATATAAATATATTAAATTAGATAGCAAATATTGAACTAAAACAGACAGCACTAAAGAATACACCCCATACCGATTAATTCCTAAAAGTATCGCAACAACTAGTCCAAGTATGGCACTTGTTGATTCTACCAATGCGATCCGTTTAAAACTTAATTTTTTTTCTTCAATAACTTTAAATTGCCTACCAAACGCGAAAAACAAGATACTTACTCCCATTATTGGAATAATCTCTTTATATATATCATCCTCATAAAAACAACTAATAATAGGCGAAAGAAAAACAAGGCCTAAATAAATAACAAAACTAAAAGCAACATTTGTCCAATAAAGGCTTGAATATTGATCTTTTGAAATCTCTTGTTTATGAAAAATCGCACTTGAAATACCCATATCAACAAAAAGATTTACAAAACCTAAAAAAATATTAACTATTGCAATAATTCCAAAGTCTGATTTATTTATTAATCTGGTTAAGATAGATAATTTTAGAACATTACAAATGATTATAATCAAATTTGCAATACTAGTCCATTTAACACCTTTAACTACTTGTTTCTTAAATGTCACGTTGTAAGTTTTCGAATATTCTAATAATTTTAGAGGTATTATTAGCTAAATTAAAATCTTTAATAATATCTTTTCTAAAATCTCCCCGTTCCAGACTTCGTACTTTATATAAACAGTGCATCAATTCAATAATATCTTTTTCTTTAGTTAAAAAACCATTTTTCCCTGGCTTAATTATTTCAGGTATGCCTGCATGATATGTCGAAATAACAGGTAAATTCATCGCTAAGGCTTCCATTATCACTGTTGGAAGTCCTTCCATATCTCCATCTTTTGCTGTAATACTATGATGTATAAAATAGTCAGAATTACTCATTAGTTTTCGAACCATAAATTTATCTACAAGACCAACAAATTCTATTCGATCAGATATCCCAAGTGACAAACAGAGGTCTTTGCATTGTTCTTTTAAGGGGCCTTCTCCAGCCAATATCAATTTAGATGAATCGTCTTTATAATATCTAATATAACCCGCGAAAGCTTTTATTGTATATTCGTGTCCTTTCTTCTCTACAAAATTTGAAACTTGCAAATAACGTTTAGCATTCACATTTTTTTTATCAATATTTCCACGACAAAAAAATTCTACATCAACACCTAAGTAATCAATAAATATTTTATCTCTCAAAGCATCACATTGCTTTAATAGCCTATATTTCATATCACGAGAAACAACTATTGCTGATGTATTTTTTTTAAGAAAAATCTTTGAAAGTTTTTGTTTATATTTTCTATTTAATAAAAGTTTTGATGCATCAACTCCATGAAATGTGGTAACAACAGGTATTAACAAATTCTCTAAAGTAGGGTAGACACGAATAAGTTGATTACCAAAGTGAACATGTATAATATCTGGGTTATATCCCTTAATTACTTGGTCAAATTTTTTTATAAAACTTCTTGAAAACAGTTTATAAGAGACCCCAGACCGAGTTAATAGCTTTGAATATAAAACAGATAGTCCATACCCTTCTTCTATTACTACAACATTATCAAAAGGAAATAATTCGGCATTAATTCTTTTACAAGCAACTACTAAAACATTATGTCCATTTGATTCCAGCGCTTTAATCTGATTATAAACAAATGTCATCGATGGAGTTAAAAAACCATGAACAGTTACTAAAATTTTCATCAATCAAAGAATTTAATTTTCGCTACTCATTACTAATTTTAATTGTTCCTGCATAAAATGATTCACCTGAGCAATCTTCTCTGATGTGAATTTCATATTTTTTTCCACATTATAAAATGATATAAATTTCTTTAACTGGTCAATGGCAAATTCTGAATTGGAATTATAGTCAATAGAAAAATCTGATAAATCAAGATACGAATAACACTCCTTCCCTTTAAATTCATATGAAATATTGAAGGCAGGAATTCCATTTTGCATTGCTAAAATACACATATGCAATCGTGTTCCAATTACAAAATCATAATCCTTTATCTTATATACAAATTCATTCAGGTTATTATAGTCTTGTATAATATTAATTTGATCATTATAATCTTTTAGAAGAGGCGCAACAATATTGTTTGCTGTAATTGAATCATCAACATATCCATTAATCCCCTGACAGGTAGATAAAAAATCAACAGCATACCCGTTACCTATAAAAAACATCACAATACTTCTTATTAATTTAGAATAATCTTCAGATGATCTATTATCATATTTCCATTCCCTTACAGATATGGCAATCCTTTTATTTGATCTTTTCCTAATGGGTAAAGGATTTAATAAAAATGCAGCATCCTTTGACTTTATTATACATCTTTTAAATTGGGCATTAGATAATAGATTCTCACAATACCTAAGCGACTTTTCATCTCTAACTAATATAAAATCAATAAAACGCGAAAAAAATTTAAAAATCTTCTTATCCTTTTTATTAAACGGTCCTATTGACTGAGAATATATAATTGTTTTTTTCTGAAATAGCTTAGCAAGCATATACAGATATATTTTACCAAAGAAGCCGTAATAACTATTAATATAACCTCCAGGCGCCCCAATTATGTATGCACTTCGGATAAAAGAACTAGAAAGAACAAACAAAATAGGTAAAACCATCACTTTAAAGATCCCGCTTTGCGTATACCTAGTTTTTAATATTTTATGATCTAGAATATCAGGTACAAATTGGTATGCAGGGTATAATTTTTTAACTTTATCATATTGAAATGTTGCTATTTTTACATTAAAATTTAACTCTGTAAGTTTTTTATACAAAGCAAATACTAAAGCAGCATCTCCATTATTTAAAGGTACTGCATTAACTATTAAGACAGTATTATCATCAATCTCTCTGCTATTCTTCATCTTCATCATAATTAAATATGCAGAATAGTTATGATATTACACCACAAAAATCCAATATTGTCCTATCATTTGGCATCTTTAAATCTTTAAATTCATCATGAGCCACTAAAAAGACTATTATATCAGCCTCATTAATTGCCTTTTTATAATGCGTCAATTTAAAAACATTATGCTCTGTAATATTAGGCTCCACAAAATATATTTCCTCATCGTTAACCTTTTGAAGCACCTTTTGAGCTATATATTTTGCAGGCGATTCACGCAAATCATCAATATTAGGCTTAAAAGCTAATCCCATAATAGCAACTGATGGTTTATGGCCATGTTTCAACTCAAATTCTAACTTTGAATTGAGTATCTTTTCAGCTACCCAAAAAGATTTATAATTATTTGTTTCACGGGCCTTCCCTATCATTTGTGCTTCTCTTGGATAATCGGATACTATAAAGTAAGGGTCCACTGCAATACAATGGCCTCCTACACCACAGCCAGGCTGAAGTATGTTTACTCTAGGATGCTTATTCGCTAACTCTATTAACTCCCATACATTAATCCCGGCCTTATCACAAATCAACGAAAGTTCATTTGCAAAAGCAATTTGCACATCACGACTTGAATTCTCGGTAAGTTTACACATTTCTGCAGTGCGTGCATTAGTTGAGTATAATTGTCCGTTTACAAATAATGAATAAAACTCAATGGCTTTCTTTGTTGACTCTTCATCTATCCCACCTATTACCCGATCATTTTGAACTAATTCATACATCACATTGCCAGGCAATACGCGTTCCGGACAATAAGCTAAATATATTTTCCCTTTTAATTCCGGACGTAATGAATAAATCAATTCTGTCATACTATCGGTTGTTCCAACTGGTGATGTCGATTCTATAATATACAAATCACCTTCTTTCAATAACGGAATAACATTTCGAGTTGCAGCCTCAACAAACGAAATATCCGGTTCGTGATTACCTTTAAAAGGAGTTGGTACAACAATTAAATAAACGTTAGCCGGCTGAACGCGTGTTGATGCAACTAAATATCCATCTTTAACTGCTTTAGAAACATACCTACCCAAATCCGGTTCAACAATATGGATTTCGCCTTTATTAATGGTCTCAACAACCTTATTGTTAATATCCATACCATTTACCCTAATTCCACTTGATGCAATTAAGGCACTTGTAGGCAACCCAATATAACCTAATCCAATAGTACTAACCTCAACTTTCTGCTTCATTCTTTATGACTACTTTATTTTTTACTTAGAAAATCAACTATTCTTTTTGAGGCTAATCCATCTCCATATGGATTATGCAGTTGACTCATCTCGAAATATCGAATATTATTATTTAATAAATCATCAGCTTCCGAGATTATTTTGTCTTTTTCAGTACCTACTAATATGACCGTACCTGCCTCTACTGCTTCTGGTCGTTCTGTTGTTTCTCGCATAACTAAAACCGGCTTTCCTAGGCTTGGAGCTTCTTCCTGAACTCCTCCACTGTCTGTTATTATCAGATAAGCCTTATCCATCAACCAAATAAATGCTTCATAAGGAAGTGGATCAATCAGATGAATATTGGGATTATTACCTAATATTGAATATACGGGTTTTTGCACATTCGGATTTAAGTGAACCGGATAAATAATCTGAACATTATCCATATTCGCAATTGTATTTAAAGCTTCACAGATATTTAAGAATCCTTGCCCGTGATTTTCTCTTCTATGCCCAGTTACCAGCACTATTTTCTTTGAAGGATCTATAATTGTTTTTAAATTATTAATTGTCTCATTCCCTTCTATTGTATTTACAATCTGAACACTTTTCAACAAGGCATCAATTACAGTATTCCCAGTAGTAACAATTGATTCTTTACTTACTTTCTCATCAAGCAAATTTTGTTCTGATCTTTTTGTAGGAGCAAAATGATAATCGGCAATACGCCCTGTAAGTTGTCGATTCAACTCTTCCGGAAATGGCGCAAGTTTATTGTAAGTTCGAAGACCAGCTTCAACATGTCCGACTTTCGCGCCACTATAAAATGCAGCTAAAGCACTCGCTATTGACGTAGTTGTATCTCCATGAACCAACACAACATCCGGTTGAAACTCTTCTAATACAGGTTTCATTCCGTTAATAATATCGCCGGTTAAGCTATATAAATTTTGGTTTGGTTTCATAATATCCAAATCAAAATCCGGTACAATATTGAAAAAAGTCAATACCTGATCCAACATCTCACGATGTTGAGCCGTAACACACACCTTAACATTAATAGCTTCTGAATTCTTTTGGAACTCTTTAACAACCGGAGCCATCTTAATAGCCTCCGGTCTGGTACCAAATACAATTAGTATTTTTTTCATTAAAAATATAATCTATTCCTTACCACTTGGAATTTAACAAATACTATTTCCCCAACCTTTTTTAAGATTTGCAATAAGCAGTTTAATCAAAATTAAACTTATACCACCGAAAAGTCCAATAAACAAACTTACTACAATAATACTAATACGTTTAGGTGAGGATCTTTTTATTGGGATTTTTGCTGGCTCAATTACCGTAAATGCAGGTTTCTGTTCTTCAACAGCAATCTTTGATTGCTCCAACTGCCTAGCTAACTCATTAAATATACTTGAAATCAGTTCATATTCATCATTTATCCTCTGATATTCAACATCTAGCCTTTCAGCTATAACATTCCGATGGCTATCTCTATAATTAAATACTACTTTTTGTAGCCTTTGATATTCAACCCTCTTTTCATCATATCTAGCTTGAATAAAATTCAAATTTTCTCTAGCCTGTTTGGTCTTATAGTCTATGATATACCGTTGCAAAAGCTCTATACCTTTTTGTACATATTGTGCAGTAAGAATTGGTTCATCAGATACTACAGTTAAACTTACCAGACCAGTTTGATCATCAACACTTACCATAAAAAGATCTTCAATAAACTGATATGCTTTAACCTCATCCTCAGTAAGACTTAACACCCCATAATTTTGCATGCCATCACCTTCTATCCTTGATGAAAAAACCTTATTCTTTATTGTCCATGGTAAGTGTATCGTATATTTTAATAATTGCTGGCCAAAGGAACCAACAGTATCTTTTAATACATATTCATAAATTGAGAGTGCATCCCTATAATCTTTAAAATTAAATTTTTCGTGAATAAATTCGTTTAAGAAAGGATATGAATTAACAATCCTAGGATATATCTCAGCTGCAATACCATTAGACTCTCCCATCATGGATCCTAAATTTATTCCTGCCATACCAGCTAAAGCACTTAAATTCCCAACACTACTTGATTTCTTTTGTACTGAAGGTAAAATAGTTGCTGTTACGGTATATTTTACAGGGCTCAAAAAAGCTACCATAATTCCCAAAACAAGAACTACTCCAATGGAATTATAAATGATTTTTCGCTCTTCCCAAATAGTCCTTGCCAAGGCTATTAAATCAATCTCATTACCTTTGATTATTGAAGAACCATCCAATTTATTTTTTTCAATCATTTTTAATTCTAATTATAACCTATCCATTATAGTAACTACAGTTAATGACAACGAAGCCAAAGCACTAGCCATTGCAATCCAAGCAGTTGCAGGCATAGGTTCTTTTTCCGCTCTTTGTGGTACTATCACTTCAGCACCAGGCATTACTTTAGGGTAGCTTTTAAAAAATAAAAAGTTTTTGGTTGAGGATGCCGCTCCATTAGGATAAAGTACATATACTTTTCTTTTAATCGCTCTGGGAGCAAATCCACCACCAGCAGAAACATATTTTCTTACACCAAAACCTTTGCCATATGAGGTAGATACCGGATTAAGTACACCTCCTGTTACTTTAACTGTTTGTATCTCTCTTGGTATAATGAGTTCATCACCATCAACAAGGTAAATATCCTTTTTTGAACCGGGATTTTTTAGTATGTCACTTAAATCAATACTTACTACGTCGAATCCAAAATTATCAAAAACGAGAGTTGTATCATTAGCCACCATTTCCTCTCGCAATCGCTTTACCTGTTGACTAACTTTTAGTTTACGAGTTAACATTGCTCCTTTAGGATATGCATCTACAGTTAAGCCTCCTGCCCTCTGAATAATACTAGAAAGTCGTTCTTTTTTTGAAGCCAAACTAAATTGCCCCGCATAATAAACCTCTCCAAGCACACTAACAATCGACTCATCCTCATAGCCGGGTGCTCTTCTGATAAAAACCTGATCAAACGGCTTCAAAACAAATTTTGCATCATCTCCATCCATTTTCAGATCTCTTGATATATGGAATTGAAAAACTGATGCTATTTTTTCTCCCGATTTTGCTGCTTCATCGTAACTTAACCGTCTGGATACTTCAATAAACGAATTTGAAGCAGATTCTTTAAAACCACCGCCCCTGAAAACCAAATCTGAAAGAGTCATATCATCCTGATAATCAAATTCACCAGGTAATTGAACCTCACCATGAATTTTAACCGTTCTAATTTCTCTCAAATCATTTATTGAGGATAAGGTGATAATATCTTCTCTTTGCAACTGGTAATTAGCATCACCCCTTAAAATTTCACCTACATTAAATGAAATATTTTTCATAGTTAGATCATTATTTAGTCGGGTTATAAGTCCACGATTTAGGAATACATCCTCTCTAACCCCATCCGCCTTCTCAATTAACTCTTTTAATGTTAGTCCCTTGGTTAATTCATAATTACCTGGTCGATACACTGCTCCTTCTATAGTAACTTTATTCTCGTAACGTTCTAATATTGGGCCAGCATAAATACTATCACCGTTCTGGATTTGAATATTTTTAAAATCGGAGTTTAATACATCTTTGAATGATCGTTGTTTCGACGTAATACGATACAGTTCTACTCGTTCAGAATATGCCTGTTCATTAAACCCCCCAGCATATGTAATTAAATCCTCAACGGTCTCTTCTTGCTTACCTTCAAAAATACCATCACGTTTAAACTCACCTCCGATTTTAACTCGATTAATAAAAGTTGGCACTAAAACAACATCTCCATCACGTAATGGAATGTTAACATTCGTCTTTCCCTTAATAAGAAACTCATACACATCAAGATGTGCCATTACTTTCCCATCCCTTATTACTTGAATATCACGAAAAGATCCATTAATATTTGGACCACCACTCAAGTATAACGCATTAAAGGCTGATGCAGTCCCCGGTATGGTATATGTTCCAGGAGCAAAAACCTCTCCTATTACATTAACCTTAATAGCCTTTACATTACCGAGAGTAATATTGGCAAAGGTTTTTGGTTGAGCGGAAATTAAATCTCTATATATAAGTGTAAGCTTATCAAAAATTCTTTTTGAAGATTCTTTTTGCGTTAACCCTCCTATATTAACGGGCCCAACATTAGGAATTACGATCTGTCCATTTCTATTCACTTCTAATTGATAGTTTTCTTGTGACATTCCCCAAACATCAATCAAAATCTCATCTCCACTACCAATGACATAAGAAGGAGAAACAGCAATATTAACGTTAGGCTCAAAACTTAGGTTTTCATTATTGAAAAATGAAAATCCAAAAATCCTAGAGTCAATCTTACTTGAATCAATCACAACTTTTTCAGAAAGAACATCAGGGTCAAATTCATTCATATAATCCCCTTGCAAAGACTGATTTCCATTATTATTATATTGATTCGAGTTCCTCAACTCATTCATCCTTCTTGTTAAAACAGTTATTTGAGTCTGACTCAACCCCCTAGCTTGAGCTAATGCTATGGCCTGACTCTCTGAAAGTCCTCTCTTTTCAATTTCTCTGATCATTTTTATGACCTGCTCATCTGTCAGCTCATTTACATTAACTTTATTTGGATCTATATTTTGAGCAAGAACCGATCTACCCATTCCTGCAACAAAGAATATTAAAAAGACAACACAAAACAATTTTCTCATATAACTCAAAGTATAATTAATTGTACGCTAACGCTTCCTCAATAACATTCCAATCAGTAGAAGTATCAAGACAATAGTTTACCAATGCATTAACTAAACAGATAACGAACATTCCTAATATTTATTGGGAAAAAAGTTTTTTTTTGACAAATAATTTTTCAATTTTCAAATACCTTGATGGTTTTTGGTAACGTTGTACGCCTTAAAAAAGCATCAGGGGTTATTACTATTTACAATAACATACCATGTTACGAATTAATATTATTGATCTTCCTTAAAAAACTTTTTCTGAAATAATAATATAGAAAATATACCAATAGTAATAGATGAATCTGCAATATTAAAAACAGGTCTGAAGAAAATAAAAGTATTACCGCCAACCATTGGAAACCAATCCGGATATCTACCTTCCATGAGCGGAAAATATAACATATCAACAACTTTCCCATGTAGGAAACTAGCATATCCACCTTCGGCAGGAAATAAGGATGCAATCTGACCATAGCTATGATCGAAAATAATTCCATAAAAAGCACTATCGATAATATTACCAAAAGCACCCGCTAAAACTAATGCAACACTATAAACCAACCCTTTTGGCGCTCCTTTTTTAGTTAAATTAACCAAGTACCAACCAATACCAACAACTGCAATAATACGAAAAACACTTAAAAATATCTTACCAAACTTACCAGCCAATTGCATGCCGAAAGCCATTCCGTTATTTTCAACAAAATGAATGATAAACCAATTTCCTAAAACAGGTATTTCATCTCCCAACATCATATGGGTTTTGATCCAAATTTTAACAACCTGATCAATTAATAAAACGGCGAATATTATTATGAAGGACTTTTTTAAAACAGTCATAATTTGCGTTGTTTAGAGGGCTAAGAACCTCAGGTGTATAAATTAAGAAGTGACTAATAGCACAAAGCCAATTAGTCACTTAGTTATTTTATTTAGGCATTTTGCCTGATTTCATCACCAAATTACTTTTGGTTTTGCTTTGCTTCAACACTTAGTGTAGCGTGAGGAACGGCTCTGAGACGCTCTGCTGGTATCAGTTTACCGGTAACCCTACAAACACCGTATGTTTTGTTCTCGATGCGAACCAAGGCAGCTTGTAAATGCTGTATAAATTTTTGTTGACGTTGAGCCAATTTCCCTGCTTCTTCTTTGGAAAGCACTGCAGCTCCTTCTTCCAACACTTTAAAAGTTGGTGAAGTATCCTGAGTGTCATTACCATCTTCATGGGTAATTGTGTGTCTCAGCAATTCATAATCTTTCTTGGCCTTATCAAGCTTCTTCAGGATAATTTCTTTAAATTCCTGAAGTTCTTCATCAGAGTAACGGGTTCTATCAGCCATACGGACTTATTTAAGTATAACACAAATTTGAACTAAGCCTTAACAATTTGCATTAAGGTACTTATTTCATCGTCGATATCTACGGTAATCGCAGCATTATCGTTACAATTATCTACTAGTTTAACTTCCACTGCCAATGTTTGTGCTCCAATGTATTCGGCGTGCTTTTCAATTGCCACATTAATTGCATCATTTTTTTGAATCGACAGTTTAATTTTGTCGGTTACATCAAACCCTGAATCTTTACGTAAATTCTGAATACGATTCACAAATTCACGAGCGATTCCTTCCTCACGCAACTCTTCTGTAACTTCAATATCCAAAGCTACGGTAAGTTTACCTTCGTTGGCAACTAACCAGCCCGGAATATCTTCTGACATTATTTCAACATCTTCTATAGATAGAACAACTTTTTGTCCATCCAGTTCAAGAGAATATTGTTCCTCTTTTTCGAAGATAGCAATTTCTTCCTGACCTAAAGCATTTATTGCTCCTGAAATTGCTTTCATCATCTTACCGTACTTAGGACCAAGGGTTTTAAAATTTGGCTTGATCTTCTTAACAAGTACACCTGAGGCATCTTTCAGGAATTCCATTTCTTTTACATTCACTTCTGTCAACACCAAGGATTTGATAGCTTCTAATTGCTGTTCAAATCTATCATCCAAGATAGGAATCATAATTTTATTCAGTGGCTGACGCACTTTTAAGTTAACCTTACGACGCAAGCCTAATACCAATGAAGAAATATCTTGTGCATATTGCTGTCTTTCCTCCAAACTAGAATCAATTAACGATTCTTCATAAGATGGAAATTGAGCCAAGTGAACAGATACATCCTCGAATCGACCAGACATTTTATTTAAGTCGTTAAATAAACGATCCATGAAGAAAGGCGCTATTGGAGCAGAAAGTAAAGCAACCGTTTCTAAACAAGTATACAATGTTTGATAAGCTGCTAATTTATCTTCGTCAAATTCACCACCCCAGAAACGTTTACGATTTAAACGCACATACCAGTTACTTAAATTCTCCATCACGAAGTTTTGAATAGCACGACCTGCACGAGTTGGCTCATAGCTTTCGTAACTTTCTTTAACTTCTTTCACCAAAGAGTTTAGTAATGAAATAATCCATCGATCAATCTCTGATCTTTTCTCAACTGGCACCTGAGCTTCTTTTCCTGTAAAACCATCAATATTGGCATACAATGCAAAGAATGAGTATGTATTATATAGTGTTCCGAAGAATTTACGTTTTACTTCATCAACACCTGTAATATCAAATTTAAGGTTGTCCCATGGCTGAGAATTGGTAATCATATACCAACGAAGTGGATCAGATCCATATTTTTCAATCACTTCGAATGGATCGACACCATTACCCAAACGCTTCGACATTTTGTTTCCTTTTGCATCCAATACCAGTCCGTTTGAAATGATATTTTTAAACGCAACAGAATCAAACATCATGGTTGCAATAGCATGCAAAGTAAAGAACCATCCTCGAGTTTGATCCACACCTTCTGCAATAAAATCGGCAGGATAAACCTGATCAAATCCTTCTTTATTTTCGAATGGATAATGCATTTGCGCATATGGCATAGCTCCCGAATCGAACCAAACATCAATCAAATCAGCTTCGCGATACATTGGTTGACCACTCTCAGACACAAATACCATATCATCAACATATGGACGATGAAGATCTATCTTATCGTAATTTGCTTTAGCATTATTCCCAACTTCAAAATCCTTAAATAGATTTTCTTTCATCAAGCCAGCTTCAACAGCTTTATTAATTTCTGCCATTAACTCTTCTACAGAACCGATACATTTTTCTTCTGTACCATCTTCGGTTCTCCAAATAGGAAGAGGAGTACCCCAGTAACGTGATCGACTTAAGTTCCAATCAACCAAATTTTCTAACCACTTACCAAAACGACCGGTTCCTGTTGAACCTGGCTTCCAATTAATGGTTTTATTCAGTTCGATCATTCGATCGCGAACTGCAGTTGTTTTAATAAACCAGCTATCTAATGGGTAATACAATACAGGTTTATCGGTACGCCAACAGTGTGGATAGTTGTGAGTATGCTTCTCTACTTTAAATGCTTTATTTTCCTTTTTCAACATTACTGAAATATCCACATCTAATGTAGCATCATCTTCAGTTAATGTTGAATCATAAGCATTCTTTACAAAGCGACCTGCAAACTCATTATATTGTTCTATGTCTACGAATTCCCCTACAAAATCGTCATCCAAATCCTCAATAGTAAAGAATTTACCTGTGCGGTCAACCATTGGTTGACGTTTACCTTCTTTATTGATAAGGATTAAAGGAGCAATATTAGCAGCTTTCGCCACACGATCATCATCCGCACCAAAAGTAGGAGCAATATGAACTATACCCGTACCATCTTCAGTAGTCACATAATCACCCAAAATAACTCTGAATGCGTCACCATCAGGTTTAATCCATGGAATCAATTGCTCATAACGGATTCCTTCCAAATCAGTTCCAACATACTCGGCAACAATTTTGAATGGAATTTTCTTATCTCCTTCCTGATAAGCATCAAAATCAAGTTCTGCATTTTTAGGATTGAAGTAACTAGTCACCAAATCCTTTGCTATGATTACTGAAATTGGCTTTCCAGTGTATGGATTATATGATTTTACTTTTACGTAATTTATTTTTGGACCAACAGCGAGGGCTGTGTTCGATGGCAATGTCCAGGGAGTAGTCGTCCAGGCAAGGAAATAAAGATCCTCATCACCTTCGAAATACTTCTCTGATTCTTCGTTTCGAACCACAACAAACTGAGCAGTACAAGTGGTATCTTTTACATCACGATAACAACCCGGTTGATTTAATTCATGCGTGCTTAATCCTGTTCCAGCTGCTGGCGAATAAGGCTGAATAGTATATCCCTTATATAACAGCCCTTTTTTGTACATTTCCTTCAATAACCACCACAATGTTTCAATGTATCGGTTATCGTAAGTAATGTAAGGATCATTCATATCCACCCAATATCCCATCTTATGAGTTAATTCTTCCCATAAGTCGGTATATTTCATCACGTCTTTTCTACACGCATCGTTATATTCGGCAACGGTAATGCTTTTTCCAATGTCTTCTTTGGTAATTCCTAATGCTTTCTCAACACCGAGCTCAACTGGCAAACCATGCGTATCCCATCCAGCTTTTCTTTTCACTAAAAAGCCTTGCTGAGTTTTAAAACGACAAAAAATATCCTTGATTGTACGAGCCATTACATGGTGAATGCCAGGCATACCATTGGCAGACGGGGGACCTTCGTAAAAAACAAAAGTTGGTTTCCCTTCTCTGGTTGTAATGCTCTTCTCAAAAGCTCCATTCTCATCCCAGGTATTCAATACATCTTTGTTAACCTGTGAAAGATCTAATCCTTTATATTCGGTAAATTTTGCGCTCATTTATACCTTTAGTTTACCCTAATTTCAAAAAAGTCTACAAATATAGAATTTGACCCAAACAAAAGCAAACAGAACAATTTAATTAATTTTGCATCAAAATATCAAAAACATAAAGGAAACGATTTCGTTCATTGATAAAATCTATTTATATTATAATATATGAAATCATACTATAACTTCTACACTATTCTAAAGCTCTATAAATCTATTAAGAGTACAAAAATAAAAGCTTTAGGTCTTATTACATCTTCAGTATTAGGTCTACGTCATTTATCCTTAAGAATTGATCCGGCTTTATCTTGCAATCTATTTTGTCAGATGTGCTACTTTAGTAATGCGGAAAAGAGAAAATCATTACATGGATTAATGACAATAGAACAAATGGATCAAATTGCTAAAGTATTTTATCCAAAAGCTTTTCAGATTGTACTTGGATGTGGAGCCGAACCTACTATAAATCGCGATTTTATACATGCAATTAGACTTGCCAAACAATATAATGTTCCCAATATTTCTATGGTCACAAATGGATTATTACTGCGAGACAGCCATATTAAAGAATTAATCGATTTACAGATTGATGAGATTATTTTATCGGCTCATGGATTAACAAAAACAAATTATGAACGTTTTATGGTGAATGGACATTTTGAGAAATTTACAGAACTTCTAGACAAGATTCATCAGTACAAGAAAGAACAGCAAGTTATTAAACCACAAATAAGAATAAACTACACTGTAAATGAAGAGAATCTTAATGATCTTTATCATTTTGAAGAGTTTTCAAATAAATATGCATTTAATACTATTCAGATCCGACCAATAATGGATATTGGAGGTAAATATAACAAACTCTTACCTGATACGATAGCAAATAAATACAACCAAATATTAGATAAGATTAAAAGTATTTGTAATCAAAACCAAACTAAATTACTCGCCAACCGTATTGATTTCTCATATATAGAAAAAAACAAAGACTCTTTTTTAATTGACAGTGTATATACTTATATATCTCCTCAAACAGAAAAGGACTTAAATTTGGATCTAACAAACACAAGCCTTAGACGTTATAAAAAGCGCATTAAATGGTATCAATCAATTCTCCTCGGTATTATTAACAGAAAAGAAGGATCGAAAAACGCAGATAGATTTCTAAAATACGATATTGAATAGCTCAGAGAGAGCGACAACATACTCATTCTTAATTATTATTAACCTATTTTGTTTATATGAAACTTAAATCGTTACTTATTTCAGCACTAATGTTATGCTCTATGTTATTGGAAGCACAAAACATTCAATTACACTACGATTTTGGCAAGGATCGTAAATTAGTTACTTCAACTGTTGAGATGTTTAAACCGGACAAATACGGAAGTACTTTCTTTTTTATCGACATGGACTATAGTTCAGATGCAAGAGGTGTAGAGAATGGAGTATCTCTTGCTTATTGGGAAATTGCCAGAGCTCTTAAATGGAAAGAGAATCAAACAATTTTACCTAGAGTTGAATACAATGGTGGTACAATGAGTATTGGAGAGAGCATTTTTATTCCAATTGAAAACTGTTATTTAGCTGGTATTGAACACACATGGGCTTCAAACGACTTTTCAAAGATCTTGACTCTTCAAGCTAACTATAAATACATTCAGGATAAAGAAGACGCCTCTTTTCAATTAACTGCAGTTTGGACTGTACAATTATTGAAGGGCAAAATGACTTTTAATGGATTTGCTGACTTCTGGAAAGAAGAAATGTACTGGGGTACAGATTACCGCTTTTTAACAGAACCTCAGATATGGTATAATCCATGTTCTAAATTTTCAATGGGTAGCGAAATAGAAATTAGCAGTAATTTTGCACAAGACGGATTTCTTGTCAATCCGACATTAGCAGTTAAATACACTTTTTAATAACATAAGGCTCAAATCATGTTAGAAAAATTTTTCAAACTTAAAGAAAACAACACCAGTGTTCGAACGGAAATCATAGCAGGTGTAACCACCTTTATGACCATGGCCTATATATTGGCTGTTAACCCATCCATATTATCAGGTCAAGGATTGGATTTACCCGCAGGAACCTTATTAGATGGAGGTGCTGTATTTACTGCAACCGCATTATCTGCGGCAGTTGCAACTCTAGTAATGGCAATTGTTGCCCGTTTACCTTTTGCTCTTGCTCCAGGTATGGGATTAAATGCATTCTTCGCATACACTGTTGTATTAGGAATGGGCCACACATGGCAATTTGCTCTTACTGCTGTATTTCTTGAAGGAATAATCTTTATTTTACTAACTGCATTCAATGTTCGCGAACTAATAATAAAAGCAATACCAATTAACATTAAACATGGTATATCTGTTGGTATTGGATTGTTCATAGCTTTAATTGGATTCAAAAATGCAGGAATAGTTATTAGTAATGATGCGACCTTAGTAAGTCTTTCAAACATTATTGATATAACGAATAATGCTTCAGCTCTAGTTGCATTAATTACATTAATCATAACTGGGGCACTTTTAGCAAAAAAGGTTAAAGGTGCATTACTGATTGGAATTTTTGTTGGAACAATTGTTGGCATTCCTTTTGGTGTTACTCATTTACCAACTTCATTTGATCTAACGCCTCCTTCTTTATCCCCAATTTTTGCAAAATTTGAATGGAGCCAAATTTTCACAACTGACATGGCTTTAGTATTATTAACATTTCTTTTTGTTGATTTATTTGATACTGTTGGTACATTAATTGGCGTATCCTCTAAAGCTAATATGCTTGATAAGGAAGGTAAAATTCCAAGAGTAAAACAGGCTCTTTTTGCAGATTCAATAGGTACAACATTAGGAGCCGTTTTAGGAACATCTACTGTTACAACTTATGTTGAAAGTGCAGCTGGTGTTAGCGAAGGCGGAAGAACAGGTCTTACCGCTGCTACTACGGGTATTTTATTCTTATTGGCATTATTTTTCTCGCCATTATTTTTGATGATTCCATCAGCAGCAACGGCAGCAATATTGATTCTTGTTGGAGTTATGATGTTTACTCCCATTACGAAGATTGACTTAACTGATTACACCGAGGCCATACCTGCATTCTTAACAATCGTTATGATGCCTTTTACCTACTCAATAGCAGAAGGTATTGTATTTGGTATGTTGGCTTACGTGATATTAAAAATATTAACAGGTAAATTTCAGGATATCACAATTGTTTCAGTTCTATTGGCAATACTATTTATATTTAAATTCTTTATAGATTAAAGATTAAATACTTTTTAAAATTGATAATCCTTGTCTCCTTTTGAGACAGGGATTTTTTATATTCAGGAAACACTATGATGTTTCTAAATTCTATAGTGGAATATATATAATTGAATAGATACCCGAGTAAAAACTAAACGCATAAAGCTTTACTCGCCATTTAATTTGTCGTTGGAATAACCATATTTATACTATTAATAGATTAAGTATAACGATCCATTTCTTCCACTCCTCGATAAAAGAAACACTTTCCTCTGCAGCAGGATAGCTATTCTACCACATAGGTATATTACCCCCTTGCTACTATTAGAAGAACTTTTGAAACCCATTATGATACCATTATCAATTATTTTATTGAAGGAAGTATCAATGCTGCTGCTGAATTATTCAAAGCTAAAATAAAGGAGTTTAAAAGACGATTCCGAGGAGTAGTTAATTTTAAATTTTTCTTGTTTCGTTTGTATAAGATTGATTGTAGACCCAGAAATTACATTTAATTCTGTTATACCAGCTCATATACCACTCAAAAAGGATCAACTTACCATTTATGCTACGATCAGGGTTACCTACCTTTAAACGAAGAAACCTACCTGTTAATTCAATGGCAAAATTAAAACCTATTTGAAGAATCCTATAAACGCAAAAAACCCGTTGCTCTGTTGAACAACGGGTTTTTCTTTAAAAGGGCGGCGACCTACTCTCCCACTTCTACGCAGTACCATCGGCGCTGCAGGGCTTAACTTCTCTGTTCGGAATGGAAAGAGGTGGGACCCCTGCGCAATAGCCACCTAAATATCTTATTTAGCTGCTTGCTTCTACTTGCTAGCCGCTAGTTATAACATAAAGGCTTTACCAAAACCACATCCACCAGTTCTTGATGCGTTATTATCTTATTTAAAAGACTCTTGAAAGTCTCGGGCAATTAGTACTGCTCGGCTACGTATGTTACCACACTTACACCTACAGCCTATCAACGTCATCGTCTCTAACGTCCCTTTAGGGAAATCTCATCTTGAAGCAGGCTTCGTGCTTAGATGCTTTCAGCACTTATCCCTTCCACACTTAGCTACCCAGCTATGCTCCTGGCGGAACAACTGGTACACCAGCGGTATGTCCAACGCGGTCCTCTCGTACTAACGTCAGGTCTTCTCAAATTTCCTACGCCCACAACAGATAGGGACCGAACTGTCTCACGACGTTCTGAACCCAGCTCGCGTGCCACTTTAATGGGCGAACAGCCCAACCCTTGGGACCTTCTCCAGCCCCAGGATGTGACGAGCCGACATCGAGGTGCCAAACCGCTCCGTCGATATGAGCTCTTGGGAGCGATCAGCCTGTTATCCCCGGAGTACCTTTTATCCTTTGAGCGATGGCCCTTCCATACGGAACCACCGGATCACTATGTCCTACTTTCGTACCTGATCGACTTGTCGGTCTCACAGTCAAGCGCGCTTATACCATTACACTCTGCAGACGGTTACCAATCGTCTTGAGCGCACCTTTGAAAGCCTCCGTTACACTTTTGGAGGCGACCACCCCAGTCAAACTACCCACCAAACGGTGTCCTCATCGCTGAGTTAGGCCCCAGATAAGCAAAGGGTCGTATTTCAAGGGTGACTCCACAACACCTGGCGATGCTGCTTCATAGTCTCCGACCTATCCTACACATTACTTACCCAGAACCAACGTTAAGCTGCAGTAAAGGTTCACGGGGTCTTTCCGTCCCGTTGCGGGTATCCGGCATCTTCACCGGAACTACAATTTCACCGAGCTCATGGCTGAGACAGTGCCCAGATCGTTGCACCATTCGTGCAGGTCGGAACTTACCCGACAAGGAATTTCGCTACCTTAGGACCGTTATAGTTACGGCCGCCGTTTACTGGGGCTTCAATTCAATGCCTCGCCGAAGCTAACATCTCCTCTTAACCTTCCAGCACCGGGCAGGTGTCAGGCCTTATACATCATCTTTCGATTTAGCAAAGCCATGTGTTTTTGATAAACAGTCGCCTGGGCCATTTCTCTGCGGCCTGCGATTTACTCGCAGGCGCCCCTTCTCCCGAAGTTACGGGGCTAATTTGCCTAGTTCCTTAGCCATGAATCACTCGAGCGCCTTAGTATACTCAACCCAACTACGTGTGTCCGTTTACGGTACGAGCCGTCATACTCGCTTTTCTCGGCACCGGCTGCTTACTTTCGCTTCGTCCGTAGACTAGGCTCAACGTACATTTCCGTCAGTACGTAAGCACCTCACCAATGCGTCACTTTTATTGTATGACAGGTACAGGAATATTAACCTGTTTTCCATCCACTACCCCTTTCGGGTTCGCGTTAGGTCCCGACTAACCCTGATCCGATTAGCGTTGATCAGGAAACCTTGGTCTTTCGGCGAGGGGGTTTCTCACCCCCTTTATCGTTACTTATGCCTACATTTGCTTTTCTAAACAGTCCACTGTGAATCACTCCTTCAGCTTCAACCCAGTTTAGAATGCTCCCCTACCACTGAACTAATGTTCAATCCATAGCTTCGGTAGTATGTTTATGCCCGATTATTATCCATGCACCGCCGCTCGACTAGTGAGCTGTTACGCACTCTTTAAATGAATGGCTGCTTCCAAGCCAACATCCTAGCTGTCTATGCAGCAGCACCGCGTTTGGTCAACTTAACATACATTTGGGGACCTTAGCTGATGGTCCGGGTTCTTTCCCTTTCGGACATGGACCTTAGCACCCATGCCCTCACTCCTATAAATCATTTTGCAGCATTCGGAGTTTGTCAGGAGTTGATAGGCGGTGAAGCCCTCGCGTCCTATCAGTAGCTCTACCTCTGCAAAACTTTTATAAGGCTGCACCTAAATGCATTTCGGGGAGTACGAGCTATTTCCGAGTTTGATTGGCCTTTCACCCCTACCCACAATTCATCCAAAGACTTTTCAACGTCAACTGGTTCGGTCCTCCACTGTGTGTTACCACAGCTTCAACCTGATCATGGGTAGATCACACGGTTTCGCGTCTACTCCCACTGACTATTGCGCCCTATTCAGACTCGCTTTCGCTTCGGCTCCGATTCTTAAAATCTTAACCTTGCCAGTGAGAAGTAACTCGTAGGCTCATTATGCAAAAGGCACGCTGTCACAGATCTTGTCTGCTCCAACCGCTTGTAGGCGCACGGTTTCAGGTACTTTTTCACTCCCCTGTTCGGGGTGCTTTTCACCTTTCCCTCACGGTACTGGTTCACTATCGGTCTCTCAGGAGTATTTAGCCTTAGCGGATGGTCCCGCCAGATTCACACAGGATTTCTCGTGTCCCGCGCTACTCAGGATACTCGCCTCGCTTAAAATATTACGTATACCGGACTATCACCGTCTTTGGTTACTCTTTCCAAAGTATTCTACTTCTATTTTAATTGATTATGCAAGTCCTACAACCCCAACAATGCCTGAACATCACTGGTTTGGGCTAATCCGCGTTCGCTCGCCACTACTTGCGGAATCACTTTTGTTTTCTCTTCCTCCGGGTACTTAGATGTTTCAGTTCCCCGGGTTTGCTTCCTTTCGGATGACTGGTCTTCAACCAGCCGGGTTGTCCCATTCAGAAATCTGCGGATCAATAGTTATTTGCACTTCCCCACAGCTTATCGCAGCTTATCACGTCTTTCATCGCCTCTGAGAGCCTAGGCATCCCCCGTACGCCCTTGTCTACTTTCTTTTACACACACCATAGTTGGTGTATATGGTTTTGGTTGTTGCCAATATGTCAATGATCGTTTTGCTGTGTTCTATACAGCTTGTGATACTTCCAGAATCGAACTGAAATTTTTATCCAATGTATCTTTTTCAGCCGCTAGCTCTTAGCTACTAGCTTTTAGCTGATTCTCATGATGTTTATTTTTAGTAAAACCCTTGTTCTACTTTTGGTGGAGAATATCGGAGTCGAACCGATGACCTCCTGCGTGCAAGGCAGGCGCTCTAGCCAGCTGAGCTAATCCCCCATGGTTCTAGCATCTAGCTTCTAGTTGCTAGCTACTAGCTTTGGTAGTCCCGGGCAGACTTGAACTGCCGACCCCTACATTATCAGTGTAGTGCTCTAACCAACTGAGCTACGGGACTGTTGCAGTGTCGTCTACTCCCGTTCCTAACAGGATTACTTGACGCTGTTGTAAATAGTCGGTAGTGTTTTTGACTGTAGTTAGTAGTGATTTACTTTACGTATCTCTTTCTACTTTCCTTTTGCCTTTCTACTTTCTACTTATGTTTTAAATAATACCTAAAAAAGATAAAAGTGCCTGATGGCATAAAAAATTTCTCCAGAAAGGAGGTGTTCCAGCCACACCTTCCGGTACGGCTACCTTGTTACGACTTAACCCTAGTTACCAGATTTACCCTAGGCCGCTCCTTTCGGTGACAGACTTCAGGTACCCCCGGCTTCCATGGTTTGACGGGCGGTGTGTACAAGGCCCGGGAACGTATTCACCGCGCCATGGCTGATGCGCGATTACTAGCGAATCCAGCTTCACGAAGTCGGGTTGCAGACTTCGATCCGAACTGAGACCGGTTTTTGAGATTAGCATCACTTCGCAGTGTAGCGGCCCTCTGTACCGGCCATTGTAACACGTGTGTAGCCCTGGACGTAAGGGCCGTGCTGATTTGACGTCATCCACACCTTCCTCGCGGTTTACACCGGCAGTCTTGTTAGAGTGCCCACCATTATGTGCTGGTAACTAACAACGTGGGTTGCGCTCGTTATGGGACTTAACCCGACACCTCACGGCACGAGCTGACGACAACCATGCAGCACCTTGTAAGCAGTCCGAAGAAAAGAATATCTCTACTCTATGCAGCCTACATTTAAGTCCAGGTAAGGTTCCTCGCGTATCATCGAATTAAACCACATGTTCCTCCGCTTGTGCGGGCCCCCGTCAATTCCTTTGAGTTTCATTGTTGCCAACGTACTCCCCAGGTGGATAACTTAATGCTTTCGCTTTGCCGCTTACTGTGTATCGCAAACAGCTAGTTATCATCGTTTACGGCGTGGACTACCAGGGTATCTAATCCTGTTCGATCCCCACGCTTTCGTGCATCAGCGTCAGTTACAGTCTAGTAAGCTGCCTTCGCAATCGGTGTTCTGTGACATATCTAAGCATTTCACCGCTACATGTCACATTCCGCCTACCTCGTATGTACTCAAGAATAACAGTATCAAAGGCAATTTTACGGTTGAGCCGCAAACTTTCACCCCTGACTTACTATTCCGCCTACGCACCCTTTAAACCCAATGAATCCGGATAACGCTTGCATCCTCCGTATTACCGCGGCTGCTGGCACGGAGTTAGCCGATGCTTATTCATATGGTACCGGCAAGCGAGTATACATACTCGTGTTTCTTCCCATATAAAAGAAGTTTACAACCCATAGGGCAGTCTTCCTTCACGCGACATGGCTGGTTCAGCCTTGCGGCCATTGACCAATATTCCTCACTGCTGCCTCCCGTAGGAGTCTGGTCCGTGTCTCAGTACCAGTGTGGGGGACCTTCCTCTCAGAACCCCTAGACATCGTCGGCTTGGTGAGCCATTACCTCACCAACTACCTAATGTCACGCATGACCATCTTTTACCACCGGAGTTTTAATTATTAAATGATGCCATTCAATAATATTATGGGGTATTAATCCGTCTTTCAACGGGCTATCCCCCAGTAAAAGGTAGGTTTCATACGCGTTACGCACCCGTGCGCCGGTCGTCAGCGGAAGCAAGCTTCCCTGTTACCCCTCGACTTGCATGTGTTAGGCCTGTCGCTAGCGTTCATCCTGAGCCAGGATCAAACTCTTCGTTGTATAAAAATTTTTAATGCTTTCAAAACTTTTTATACCATTGACTTCAGGTTCACTTTTTACCTTTTTTAGTTTTAGGTACTATTCAATATTTTCAAAGATCGTTGGAGCTTTTTGCTCTTGTGAATTTTTAGCTCTTAACTGCCTCAATTCGTTGTCCTTTCTAACCTCTCTCGTTTAAGAAGCGGCTGCAAAGGTAAGAAGTTTTTGTTTTAATTTCCAAATCTTTTTTCAAGTTTTTTTCTTCTTTATTTTCGAAAGGAAAATCAAGTTAATTCAACTTTCTTAACTTGTCAATTACTTCTTTTCATTATTTTGCAAACTTGCTCGAAAGCTTATCTGCTCTGCTTTTCGTGAGAAACGTTATCCTCAAAAGCGGCTGCAAAGATAAAGAATTTAATTTCTAAATTCCAAATGTTTTTTTGAAGTTTTTTTCTTTTCTTTTTTCGTTACTGTCGCTTAGCTTTTTATTAAACGCAGCTAGTAAAAAGAAAGCTTAAACACTTCCCATTTTTCTTTGCTTCAATATTTACAAACCAGCTCAATCGCCCGTCTGCTCTGCCTTTCGTAAGAACCCTTGTTCTCAAAAGCGGATGCAAAATAAGCGCTTATTTCTCGAACATCCAAATCTAATTGGTGAGTTTTTCAAATATTGAAGTGTTAATTTGTGTTTCAGAGTTGGAGTAAAGGGGGTTATCGAGTGGTATATTTTTAGATATTTTATCTCACCTCTTCATATTACTACTTCAAATGGGAATTAAATTACTTTTGTGGCTTATAAAATTTAGGAAATGATTTCGCATCTATATACATATAATCCTACCTGCGACATGGCAGTTGAAAATGGTACATTAAGCTATATGCCATCAACCCTACTCAGAAAATTTGAGGAAGATATTTCACCTCTACTGTCATTAATGGCATCGGATAAGGATATTTTAATAACCAATAATCAATCTTACCCTGAATTTGTGGATTTCTGGAACAAAGCAGGATTTGAACAACCCAGCTATATCAATTGGGAATCGATAAAGAACCTGAACAATGATTACAAAGTTTCTCCATGGGGCTGGAGTCCGGTAATTGCCCATCGCTTACGACAATTTGGAATAGAATATGATTTTAAGCGTTCTGCTACCCGACAATTATTCAGCAGACAAACCAGTTTGGATATCATAACTAAATATATTCATCAACCAGCACCACAGCACACCATTAACTTTGTACCAGAATCCCCTGTTAAAGTTGACAACATATTAAAAGCAGAAGAATTATTAAAGCATCATACTAAAGGCATCATTCTCAAAACTCTTTACAGTTCTTCGGGTAGAGGATTGTTATTCATCAAACAAAAGGAAGAAATTGCTCAGAATAAAAATTGGATAGAAGCTAAAATTAAAGCTCATGGTTATGTAATTGCCGAGCCCATTTATAATAAGATACAAGATGCATCGCTTCAGTTTATCATTAATGACAACGATTATCATTTTTTAGGGCTTAACTTTTTTGATTCTGATGAGAAAGGGAAATTTGCAAAAGAACACATTGGAATTCCTGAAAAAATGCAAGAATTACTTCCCGAAGATGATGCCTGGATTCAGGAAGCTGCCAATAGGGTAATTACTTCTATGCAAGCAATTGATCTTCATAAAAAATATTCGGGACCCGTTGGAGTGGATGCCATTTTTTTATTGGATGATGAACAAAACGTACGATTCCATCCAATTATAGAAGCCAATCTACGTTGTAATATGGGCCTAGTTAATATGAAGTTAAAGGAACGTATAGCCCAAACGAGTACTGGTTTCTGGCAAATAGACACCTTCAAACCTGGAAAAGCCAGAGAATTCTTTACTCAACAATTAGAAGAATATCCTTTAATAATGAAGGATGGAAAGATTATAAAAGGATTTATTCCCCTTAGTTCGTTTGGCCCCAACCAGCAATTTGCTGCCTGGGGGATTATTAAATAGACAATAAGAATTCTAGATTGTTAGACGATAGACTAAATATGAGATTAATGACTTTGTAATTCGGGCACAATAAACTGTTCCACACTTTTTTTGGCTTTCTTATAACCAATCTCTACTAACTCATCGACCTTATCGTACTCCCACGATGAGAAATTACGAAGCTTGCGGGGTTCGATATAGAAATCGCAATAATTACGGCTTAACTTAACATTTTGCTCCAGAGCCAATGAGAAAGAGCGTTCAGCAATGGCACGTGCTCCCTTCACCTCATCAACAATACCATTATGATTGACATTAACCCCTATAATTCGATCGCATCGTCCCAATAAACACTCAGCCGGCAGGTTATTAAATAGTCCACCATCAATATAAGTTTGATCATTGATATGCTGAGCCGGGAAAACAAAAGGTATGGATGCCGAAGCAATTACATACTCAAACAAATTAGGACCTTTACTGATTACTTCAACACGCGCAGTATTAAGGTTCGATACTGCTACGAAAAATTTCTTTTTGAGCACCGAAAAATTATTCTCTTTAATCTTAGCTTCAAAAATTTCTTTCAGAGGCTTAAGATTAAATAAACCTGCTCCTTTCAGGTTTAGTCCTAATATCTTATAAAACTTTTCTTCGCGAAGAATGGTATGCATCTCATCGGGCGTAAAACCGGCCGTATAAAACAAGCCCACAATAGCTCCCATACTGGTTCCGGCAACTACTTGTGGAAAAATCCCATGCTCTTCCAAAGCTTTTAACACTCCAATGTGAGCAATGCCACGAGCAGCACCGCCGCTAAGAGCAATACCTACTTTAAATTCTTCTATTGATTTAAGCTGTTTCATTATATAGAGATTATGAACCTCAAAAATAGAAAATGATTCCGTTTGACGCTACCTGCAATTTACTTTTTGGATGATGTGTAAAAATCCATCCGCTGATAAATCCCAAACCGCCACCAATAACCACATCCGAAAACCAGTGTTTGTTTTTATACATACGTGCGAAAGCCACTGATGCAGGCGCCACATACAACCATCGGCTATAAGTTTCGGCAAAAGGGGTAAAAGCCGCAAAGGCAAGTGAAGTATGACCCGATGGCAGCGATTTATAATGATCTTCATTATTGAAAGGATAATAAGAAGAAGCTCCTTCATCCATAAAAGGACGTGCCCTGCCAGCTGATATTTTTATAACTTCAGTTGAAACTGCTGTTACAGCAATTGCTTTCATAGCATTCCACGAAGTTTGGCGTAGCTTTTCATCTTTAAAAACATAACCTGCCCCCCAACTTAATCCTACAGCCGGCACAATAAATAGCTTCTCACCAAAAATATTGACTCCATTAGCAAAGCCATCAACAAAACCACTTTGATTTTTTTGCAAGAATCGTTGCATGGGTTCATCTAAAGCAAAAGCCAGCGCTGCACTTGCTCCAACAATGGCGGATATTTTAGTAACATTTTTTCGGTAATTAATCAGATCCGACTCATAACTGTGCCTACTATTTTCTGGTCTGACCTGCGCAATACTATTCAAACTGAATAATACCAATACGAATAACAGCATTTGCTTCATGGCGCAAAGATAAGGTTTTAACACAATCTTATGTTTGTTCTGAAATCCATTCAGTTATTCCTTTTCGATTTTATGCTGTTGACGAAAGGTAAACTACTGCCTACCCGAGGTATGATGCCGACAGAAGCAGGTAAGCATCTATCAGTGTAAGGTATTCAACTGCTTGTTTCATTCTTAATAATGAATTAACCTCATCGATGATCAATTCCTCTATTTTCGCTGTTTTGAAGCAATAAGATGAAGAAAACTGATTTTGGGAAAGATTTTGAATGGGGTGTTACCATATGTGCTTTTCAAAATGAAGGTTGCCCAACAGCAGACGGCAAAGGTCCATCTATTTGGGATACCTTCACTGCCAATCCCGAAAACATTAACAATAATGATGTTATTGGTGAAGCTTCTTCATTTTATACACTTTACGAGCAAGATATAGCCACAGCCAAATCACTCGGACTAGATGTATTCCGATTTTCGATTAGTTGGTCCCGTATTATTCCCAACGGAACAGGTGCCGTTAACCTTGATGGCATTGCCTTCTATCATAAAGTAATTGACTCATGCCTTCAACATGGTCTTAAACCTTACGTCACGCTTTATCACTGGGATTTACCCCAAGCGATTGAGGACAAGGGAGGTTGGAATAACCGAAACATTATAGAGTGGTTCTGCCGCTATGTTTCCATTTGTGTAGATGCATATAAAGACAAAGTGCAAAACTGGATTGTGATGAACGAGCCTATGACTTTTGTGGGATTGGGTCATTTTATGGGTTACCATGCACCCCAGAAAAAAGGAGTTCCTACTTTTTTAAAGGCCGCTCACCATGTGGTATTAAGTATAGCTGAAGGAGGAAGAACCATTCGCAAAATTCAGCCCCATGCTAAAATCGGTGTGGCTCTCTCCTGCTCCTATGTTAAGCCACTATACAAACTACCCAAACATAAACGAGCTGCCAAACGCATTGAAGCACTTTTGAATCGCTTTTTTCTGGAACCTCTGCTAGGATTAGGGTATCCAACCGATGTAATGCCGGCACTAAACACCATTCGCACCTTTTTTAAACGAGGAGACGATGATAGGATGGCATTTGATTTCGACTTTATTGGCATTCAATATTACTTTAGAGTGGTAGCTAAGCACAGCCTTACCCCTCCGGTGTTATTTGCCAACGAAGTTCATCCTACTCAACGCAAAACTAACTTGAACGCCATGAATCTGGATGTATATCCTAAAGGTTTATACAAGATGCTCAAGTTTTTCAACGCTTATCCACAGATTAAAAAGATTATTATTACCGAAAGTGGCGTATGTTATCCCGATTTTAAAGTGGCCAACCATGTACACGATGCCCGAAGAATGAAATATCATCAACAAATGTTGAAGCAGGTATTAAAAGCTCAGAAAAAGATGATTCCGGCAAAAGGCTATTTTGTGTGGACTCTTGTTGATAACTTCGAATGGAAAGAAGGTTTTGAACCTCGATTTGGTTTGGTACATGTTAATTTTGAAACTCAGGAACGAACTATTAAAGATTCAGGCTTATGGTTTCGCCAACTTCTTACATGTGATTCTTAATAGCCTGAGTTCGACGTAAAATTTTGAACTCAGTTTAATAGCTATCCCATAAAAAAAAGGTAACCATTTACAGATTACCTCCTTTGTTTCGTAGCCCGACAACCCATTATATGAAGCCGAGCATAAATAATTTCTTATTTCTTATAGATTAACAATGCCGAATATACGGTTACCGTTTTATCTGAGTGTCCGTTAAATTTAATATCAATCAACTGCTCGGTAGTTATTCCTTCCTTAACAATGAATTTGTTGATTTGGTCGTCCAATGATTCATCGAAATCATCCGTACCAGTATACTGAAAGTGTTTAGTAATGATATTGCTCATAAATTCATTATTTAAAATTCAACAATTATTTTACAATCTCCTACGGGTAATGCTAACTAAAGATACACATAAAACGTTAATTTTTGACCAAAATACCTATCGCTTATTGCTGTAGTTCCATCCATTCCATGAACTTCGAAAATTCCCTATTATTCTCGGTTAACCAGGCCAACACCTTTTCTTTATAAACACAGTTACTTATGTAATACGAATAGGCATATTCATGATCACTACCTGTCAACAAGTTAAAGAAGTCGATATAAGTAAGTGCAAAAAAATCGAGATCTTCGACCTTAACATCTTTCATTAGCGAAAATAGATCCTGAGTCTGCGAAGCCATTCTTTGATAATCTTCAGCTTCATTTTTTTCATCATCCATTAAATGAGTGGCTGCAATGGTTCCAACACCCAACTCCAATGCTGACATTCCTGTATTTTTCGATTTCAATCCTACTGAAATGGCTATCGCCCCTCCTGTATTCATGGCCGATAAAGTCCATATTTGTTGCAATTGATTATAAGCATCAATGCTGCGTTTAGTATCCTGTTCAAATAATAAAAAGTAATACAACGGAAGCATGCTCTTTAATCGATCTCCTTTTTTTTGCATGATAGAAGATAAAAGCAGATGACTGCTCATGTGCATTTTATTAAGTTGGATGGCCTTTTCAACAGTCTTTTCAGCTTCGTCAATGTCATTTTGCTTATAATAGATAAGAGCCAAATTATAATAAAACAAATATTCGTTTGGATTTTCTTTAATCATTCGACGATAAAAGCGAATGGCGCTTTTTGTTTTACCATTGTAATCAAGGGCTGCTCCATATATCATACACGACTCGGTATAATACGCCGATTTTTCACTAACAACATCAAAACTATAGTAAATAGCTTCTTCCCAATTTTCGAGCTCGAGCTGTGAGTAAGCCATTTCATATTTAGCTCGTAAATTATTTTTATCTTTTGCTAAAGCCTGGTTGTATTTGGTAATTGCATCGCGATAAAGACCATGATTTTGAAGCGCCACTCCCTGATCAATTAAATGATCAACTTCATCTTGCTGAGCATATGTTACTACCGAAAATAAGATAGTTAGAAGTAAAATAAAAAACTGTTTCATGATGTAAGTATATGGCTTTCTTACATCTATTTCAATGGTCCGATATCAAGATTAAGATATTTTAACAACCGGAGTACTTATTTGATATCGGACCAATTATCAGAAATTATACGGGCATAAAGGTTTTTAATACGGCTTCCACTTCTCTTACAAAATTAGCTTTATTGGGTTTTGAAGGTGCATATACATATCCTTCAAGCATTATTAATTTATTGGTTTCGGCATCAGCAAAGAAATAATCAACAAACGGACCACCCATAAAATCGCCCTGTACTTTCCATAAACCTCTTAACTCTGTCCATTTACGTCCGGCAAACTTGCACTTAGTAACATGAACCGGAAAATTCTCTTCGGTAGTCATATACGATCCGGGATATTGGCCGGGAACCTGTTCGTATAAAACTTTATTTCGTAGTGCTAGCAGCGACTGAGCATCGGTATTTTTGATAGAATCAAGCGAAAACTGAAATACAAAAACCCCTAGTTGATTATCAATCCTTTCATTTACAATCCAGGTAAATCCATCCTGCTTTTTCTTCAACTCAAATCCTTTGGGAAAATACAAACTGAATGGATATTCTTTTTTTACCATATCCACCACTGTTGGTTCATATACTCTGTTATACGATTTTACCAAGGCATCAATATCGCCATTATAAAAAAAGCTCTTGATCTTTGGCCATTTCTGAATAATTAAATCCTCCAGTTCGGATGCATCTTTAGCCATTACTTCGGCCACCTGCTGATCAATAGCCCACTCATTTCGTTTAAATTGAACTTTGTTAGTAGCTATATTAGGTCGAACGGAAACCAACAATATATTTCTATAGGTACAAAAATGACGTTGGAACTTAGAAAATTCAATTCGTGTTTTCCTAAACATATTTTCGGCCTGTGGTAAAGCAGGAAATATATCCGACAATAATACATCTAACGTATCACCTACAGCCGAGTTCCAGTTATCGTTATCTATCACCAATAAAACTTCCCCTGGTGCTCCCAAGGCTCGAGGCTTAACTTCGTTTACTGTATTTTTGCACGATACAGCAATAAAAATAACTGAAACAACAAGAGCTGCAGACAGTTGTAGAATATTTGATTTTGATAAATAATTTTGCATGGTTTAAGTTTTTAAAAGTACCGTACAAGGAATCCTTTGTTTGTGTTGCTATCACTTTAGGCACGGATTTATAAATAAACTTTACTTACCCTTGCACGGTACTTGATTATATATAGGGATGGATAGTTGAAGATGGAATTATTATTTCTGCAATCTAAAACTAACGGGTACAGTGTAAGTTACTTTAACAGGTTTACCTCCTTGTCGACCTGGAGTCCAGGCCTGCATGTTTTTCACTACTCTTAATGCCTCTTTCGACAAATTAGCATCAGGACTTCGAAGTACTTTTGCATCAGCTATACTTCCATCTTTTTCAACTACAAAGCTAACATACACTCTACCTTGAATACCCATTTCGGCACAAACCACCGGATATCTGATACTTTCAGCAAAATATTTCATTAAGCCTTCCATACCTCCGGGAGGTTCTGGCATACGTTCAACAAATACATAAACCGAATTGTCTTCTTCAGGCTCTTTAATCATTTCAGGAATTTCAATGGGTACATCCGGCATATCTTCCGAAGTAAAATTAAAATCACCAGCATCCGGGTCGCTATTATCAGTAATTTCCAAAACAGGAGCTAATATCTCTTGCTTTTTAATAGGCTCAGGCTTCTTCTCTTCCAATTTAATAACCTGAGGTAAAACCAAATCTTCTTCGTAAGGCTCATCTCCTGTATAAGTGATGGGTTCCGAAATATCTTCAGTACTCCATTCAAAGGCTGCTAGCGACGCTGCTAAAGCAACAATTAAACCTATTTGAAAAAAAAAGGAACGCTTACGTTCTAAATCGGCGTGTTTATATTTTTTTACTTTCATGATGCGAAGGTTTAATAGTTAATAAATGTGTTTCTGTCTTTCTTAAGGCAATGGGTGTACCAAACTCATATTTCATTCTTTTCAATCTTCATAAAAACATTTTTAATCCCTGTTTTTCTGCCTATTACAGATTCAATTATTTTAATTTTACTTTTCACTTATACCTTCTAAAAACCAATAAAGCCCGCCCAGATGGGCGCTTTTAGTACATTGTATTTATTGATGAATAAAATCGCCCAATACCAAACGGACATAACAAAGCCGGTTCGTCCTGATTAATCGATTTCTTATCGGAAGTTTGCAGGGTCATTCAGGACAGACCGGCTAAATGTTTTTTTTGAAAAATGAGATCGTTATCTCTTTGAAAAATTAAGGAACAACAGTAATTATTATTTCGTCAGAGCCTGGATCGTTGACTGGCATATCAACATTTCTCCTTTTCTGACTTCGATTACCTATAAATACAATTTATTGTAATCTAAAACGGACAGGCACTGTATACGCTACTTTTACAGCACGTCCTCTTTGTTTTCCGGGTTTCCAGTCGGGCATTGAAGCCACTACTTTAATAGCTTCCCTTTCTAAGTTGGCATCGGGAGCCCTGGTAGCAACCACATTTGTTACTTTACCCGTTTCGCTAATTACAAACGAAACACTAACCGTACCTTGAATTCCATTTTCCTGACAAATAACAGGATACTTAACATGGGTAGACAGGTACTTTAATAAGGCTTTTTCACCTCCAGGAAACACGGGCTTGTCTTCCAGAACAAAGAATGGTAATGGATCGCCCGACTCTTCTTCCTCTGTATCCAATTGACTCAAATCAACTTCATAATCTTCGTCTACATCGGTATCTTCAATCACCAATTCTTCATCCAGTTCCACATCGTTATCCACAATTTCAATTACGTCCGACATTTGTGGTGGCGGTGGTGGTGGCGGCGGCTTAACCTCTTCTTGACGGGTGATAGGGGCAACTTCTTCTTCTACTACCTCTTCTTCCACCCAGCCTTTATCTCCAATTGCTTTTTCGCTGCTTGTCCATTCAAATGCAACTAATACCAGGCCTAAAGTAACAATCAATCCAATTTGGAAGAACATGGCCCTTTTTCGTTCAAGGTCAGCCTTTTTACTTTTTTTAATTTCCATAGGCAAATGATTTAAAGATTAATACTTGCATCATTTATCTCAATCTTACTCCTGGTTATTAACCCCAATGATGCGTTCGCTTCTTAAATATCAACTGCCATACCACCTTGCCACAATTCCATAAAAAGAACACACATACAAACACTATCTATCTATTTTACTACACTTTAAACTTTACAAAAAACATTTTTATTCATTTCTAATTTGGATAAAAAATAAAATCAAAGCCGCCCAACAGGGCGTTAATAAGAGTGCTTTTTTGAAAAATGAGTACTTTTGTACTATACCTAATTTAAGATAAGGCATGCCGAAATCGAATAAAGAGAATCATCAAAACAATAGTTTGCAACTTTTACATCAGGTATTAGAGGATTTTGCAGCTAGTATGAAAAATACGTTCTTTTATTTGGTGGCTATTGACCGGCAAAACATCATCTCCTCATCCTTCTCCAGTCAGAAAAGCTCAGATCTAAATTTGCTAAGCGGACGTAACTGGAAACAATTTGAACAAAAGATTGATTGGAACGATTCAACCCAACACCGCGGCATTGTAACGACCTTATCTTCGGCATATAATATTATTAGTTGCCATAGACACGACAAGGAAGTTCCATTTGGTGTATATTTAATTTCGTCGCTCGATGTTGATTTTACCTGGTTGAATTTTGCTAGTGCTGCCATCGAAAAGGCCATACATGCTCAATTTCATGATGCCACTATGCAACAAAAAATGGAAGATACCAACCAGTATACTTTTGCCATGATGAATGCTCTTAGAGTTGGAATTCTTTCGGTTAATACACATGGAGAAATTCTTTATGCCAATGATTTAGCATGCCGATGGGTTAATATACGACGACGCGAATTACTTAAAATACCCATTCACAAAATAGTATCGCAGTGGAAGAATATTTTAAAAATAATTGGCTCGGGAGATAAATATATAAACGAAGAAATTCCGGTTTATACATCTGATGGTCCGGTTAAATACAATGTAAGCGTGAGTAGAATTATGAACCAGGCTCAATCGAAACTGATTGGTTTGGTTTTTACTTTGCGAAAACTTGAAAATGTATATAACCTGGTTAATAAATATACAGGAATGCAAGCCCGCTTTACTTTCGACGATATTATTGCCAAAAGCAAAGTGATGCGTAAATTGGTTGATTATGCAAAAAACATTGCTGACAGTCCATCAACCGTACTCATTGAAGCCGAGAGTGGTACCGGCAAGGAAGTTTTCGCCCAAAGCATGCACAATGCCGGAAGCAGAAAAGATCATGGTTTTGTGGCTATTAACTGTGCTGCCATTAGCGAAAATCTTATCGAAAGTGAATTATTTGGTTACGACGACGGTGCTTTTACTGGTGCTAAAAAAGGAGGGCATCCCGGAAAATTTGAATTAGCCAATGGCGGTACACTTTTTTTGGATGAGATTGGTGATATGAAACCTGAATTACAGGTGAAGCTACTTCGTGCTATTCAGGAAAATGCTGTTATTCGGGTTGGTGGTGATAAAACAATACCTGTTGATGTGCGAATAATTGCTGCCACTAATAAAAATCTTAAGAAAGAAGTTGAAGAAGGTCGCTTCCGCCTGGATCTTTATTATCGATTAAGTGTAATTCCGTTACGCATACCACCTCTTTCGGAGCGAATGGAAGATTTACCATCGTTAATTCGTTTTTTTCTCAATAAAAAATCGCTGCATCTTCGAAAAAATGTTCCTCAATTAAAATATTCTACTCTTCAACAATTTCTGAATTACAGTTGGCCGGGCAATATCAGGGAGCTTGAAAATGCGATTGAACAATACGTTAACCTTGATGGCAATATTGAGTTTGACCAATTAACTCTTACACAACAAAAAACATCATCTTCGAACTCAACAACACCTGAACATCAAACAACTTCAATTCAATTGGGTACGGTTAAGGAAATGGAGCGTCAGTTAATTATCAATACACTTACCCATTTTAATTTTAATGTAACACAAGCTGCTAAATCACTAGGTTTTAGTAGAAATACCCTTTACTTAAAAGCAAAAGCATACAATATCCCCCTCGTCAAAGAACGTCCAATATTATAACAATGTCTTATTTCGTGACACATATTTTGCATTAGTGTCATATTTTATGACATATCTTAATATCATTCGTACAAACACCTATTCACAAATAATCCATACATCTGTATTTCTTTACTTTAGCACATTAGGCACATCGTTAGATAAGTAAATTCCAAGAGAGAGTGAGAATATTTGGTTTTGATAGTTAAAATATCAACCCAAGTTCATCAATATTGAACATGAATTTACAACCCATCTATACAGAAACAAACGACTGTCAGGATTGCTATAAATGCATTCGTGAATGTCCGAACAAGGCAATAAAGGTTACTGATAATAAGGCCTCTATTATTGATTCAATGTGCGTTTACTGCGGAAGATGTGTTGCCGTTTGTCCAACTGGCGCAAAAAAAGTGCGAGATGGTGTAGCTCGAACAAAACTACTAATCAAAAACCGGAAACAAGTATATGTATCGTTGGCTCCTTCTTATGTTGCCGAATATGGCCATAAGGCCAAAGCCATTATACCAGCATTAAAGAAATTAGGTTTTAAAGGTGTATCCGAAACAGCTTTAGGTGCTCAGGAAGTTTCAAAACAAGTGCATCAGTTCCTGAAGATAAGACAGTCTGGAATATATATTTCATCAGCCTGTCCGGTGGTAGTTGAGCTCATTCGCAAGTATTATCCGCAACATACCTTGAGTATTACTCCTTTTATGTCGCCCATGCTGGCTCATGCTAAACAATTAAAAAAATGGTATGGAAATGATACTGGCGTAGTATTTATTGGACCATGCATTGCAAAAAAATCGGAAGCCGACTTTGCATCACGAAATGTTGATGTTGCGCTTACATTTAAGGAACTTAACTCATGGCTTGAGCAAGAAAAAATATCGCTTGATGAAGTCAATGAAGGTACAGATACCTTTGTGCCACATCTAGCTCAACACAGCACCATCTATCCGCTTGATGGAGGAATGATAGAAACCATAGCTCAACAGCAAGAAGATACAAATGCTGAATTTATGAGCTTTAGCGGATTGAAAAATATCAAAACATTGTTGGATAACCTTGAAAGTGAAAATCCAGATGATCTGATCTTTCTAGAATTGCTTGCATGTGAAAATGGTTGTATAAATGGCCCTGGCATGAGCGATTCTAAAGTCTCGATCAGCAAACAAATGGCCTTGCGCAATACTTGCAAACAACGCATAGCAGAGCAAATTGAAACAATTCAAACAGAAAGCAATTTTAATATTGAACGTGATTTTTTCAATATACAAACCGTTGATAAAAAGTCATTTTCTGAATTACAAGTAAAAGAAGCGCTGCATACTATTGGTAAAACAAGTATTGCCGATGAGTTAAATTGCAGCGGATGCGGATACGATAGCTGCCGCAAGTTTGCCAAAGCAATGCTAATGAAACATGCCGAACCCGAAATGTGTGTATCGCACATGCGCACTTTGGCCCATCATAAAGCAACTGTATTATTACAAAAAATACCTTCGGGTGTAATTGTTTTAGATGACTTATTTAATGTAGTTGAAATGAATGGTGCTTGCGCCCGTCTATTAGGAGATGAAGTTCAGCTTTGCTACAATGCCAATCCGGGGATGAAAGGTGCTAACATCGACAAATTAGTTTCGTTTGGCTCAATGTTTAAAACCGCGCTTCAAACCGGCAAAGAATATTATGAAGTACCTGTAGTTGAAAACGGCAAGCGCCTTCAACTTTCCATATTTAACGTTCAAAAACACAAATTGGTAACCGGTATTTTACAAGGAATGGCTCAGCCCGAATTTCAAAAAGAAATTATCGAAAAACGCACACGAGAAGTTATCAACAAAAATATGGAAACGGTGCAAAAAATTGCATTTCTATTGGGAGAGAATGCATCATACACCGACTCTTTACTGAATTCGATTTTAGAAACACAAGACGAATCGCATGCAGAATAAGTGCTTTTACATAGAATCCGAAACCTGTCAGGCCAACAAATATCTTCAGAATGTTTGTGGAGACACGTGTGAATCGCACAAATTGAAGGATGAAGACCGGTTTGTTTCGGTACTTGCCGATGGTTTAGGATCGGGTGTAAAAGCAAATGTTCTATCAACAATGACAAGCGGTATGGTCTTGCAATTTACAACACGTAATCAACCGCTTGAACATACATCGGAGTTTATTCTGCGAACAATGCCATCTGACAGTCAACGGCATATTGCCTATTCAACTTTTAGCATTGTTGATATTAACTGTTTTGGCGAAGCGCATTTTGCAGAATATCATAATCCGGCCATTATAATATACCGTAATGGGAGTTTTATCAACTTACAACATGCTATTCAAAAAATTGCCCGCCCCGATCAGATTGAAGGTATTGTAAAAAACGCTCATCTCAAGTTAGAGAAAGAAGACCGCATCATTGTTGTTTCTGATGGAATAACACAATCAGGTATAGGATCAAGAATCAATCCTTTTGGATGGGGCGAAGAAGGTTTAAAAGATTTTGTGAAGGCTTCGGTAGAACAGAAACCAGCCATCTCGGCACTGGAAATGGCTCGTAAAATTCTGGAAAGAGCAAAAGCCAACGATCTAAACCAATTAAAAGATGATGCGACCTGTCAGGTTATCTATTGCAGAGAGCCTCGCAAACTGGTTTTAGCTTCGGGTCCTCCTTATTATAAAAATTACGACAGTGTTTTGGCCGAACGAGTTGCCACTTTTGAAGGTAAAAAGATTATTTGCGGAGGAACAACTTCTCAAATTATCTCGCGCGAATTAGACCGCAAGCTGGAAGTTAAAATAAATGTGAATAATCTGGAGTTACCACCTGAAGCCACCATGAACGGAATTGATTTAATAACCGAAGGCATATTAACATTAGGCAAAGCTTCTTCGATACTTGAATCGATCAAAAATAATATTGTTGAAGGAACAGGTCCTGCAGAAGACTTGGTTCGAACATTATTGCAATGCGATTCAATTTTAATTCTGGCAGGCACACAAATAAACAATGCCCATCAGGATCCGAATCTTCCGGTTGAATTGGAAATCAGAAGAAACATCCTTAAAAAGATAGCCAGCCTTTTAGAAACTAAATTTCTGAAAACAGTGGATATCGAATATTTATAAACATCAACACAGAAAAATAAAGCAACAGATACCATATGACTTATTACAACAACGCAGTTAGAACGAAAAGAGAATTACTTGTACGATTGATTCAGTTACTGGACTCAAATCAATTGTTTGATCAGATTGATCGAATTCCATTGGAGATGCGTCCTCGTACAAAAGCTCCAATTCGTTGCTGTGTTCATAAAGACCGAGCCGTTCTAAAGTACAAAATTATGGCAGCCATGGGCTTAGACATCAGCGATGAAGAGGACGAATTAACTCCATTGCGCGATTATGCATTAAAAGCCATTGAGGGAATTGAGTCAAACGGTGAATTTTTAACCATTGTTGACGAAGCCTGTAGTTCATGCGTACAGGTAAATTATACAGTAAGTAACCTTTGTCAGGGTTGCGAAGGAAGACCCTGCCAGGTAAATTGCCCTAAAAATGCAATTACTGTTATTAATGGTAAAGCCAACATCGATCATCAGGCATGTGTTAATTGTGGATTGTGTCAGAAAGCCTGTCCCTTTCATGCCATTGCATACTTGCCTGTTCCTTGCGAAGAATCATGCCCTGTTAAAGCAATTCGAAAAGATGAGAATGGTGTTCAAACCATTGATTTTGATAAGTGTATTCACTGCGGTAAATGTATGAATGCTTGTCCGTTTGGCGCTATTGCCGAAAAATCACAAGTGTTACACTTTTACAACGCATTAAAAACAAAAAAACAAAAAACAGTGGCCATGGTTGCTCCTGCCATCTTAAGCCAATACAAAGCATCGAGCAGCCAGATTTTAGAAGCCATTAAAGCTATTGGTTTTGATGAAGTAATAGAAGTTGCCGAAGGAGCTGAAATGACAACTAAAGAAGAAACTCGCGAATTATTGGAAAACATTAAGGAGCAGAAACCATTTATGACAACTTCATGCTGTCCGTCGTATGTGTATCTGGCCGAAAACCATATTCCAAAATTAAAAGAACATATTAGCCACACTCCTACTCCTATGTATTATACTGCACAAAAAGCAAAACAGGATTACCCCGATTATGCTACAGTATTTATTGGGCCTTGTTTGGCTAAACGCAGAGAAGCATACTTATCGGGTTTGGTTGATTATGTAATTACAACTGAAGAAATTGGTTCTATCTGGACAGCCTTAAAAATTGATCCGACCAGCTATGAAAACACCGATATTGTAAATCGTGACTTAAAACCTGAAAACAGAGGTTTTGCAGCTTCGGGAGGTGTTCATCAGTCCATTCTTTTGAATTTAAATGAAGACACCAAAATAAGATCACAAGTTATTAATGGTTTAAATAAGAAGAGTATCAAGCTATTAAAAGCCTATACAAAAAAAGAACCTGCTCTGGATTTTATTGAAGTGATGGCTTGCGAAGGCGGTTGTATCGCCGGACCTGGAAATGTTACCGCTCCAAATATCGGACAAGGCACATTACAAAAAGCCATGAATGAGTTAGCACCTGATGCTGTTAGTAATTAGTACAACATAGCCGTTGTTTATATATTCCATTGGTAAGAAAGGCCTGCTCGATGTTTCGAACAGGCCTTTTCTGCTATTGAATATCTTTTACAATCTCGATTCCAAATTTCTTAATCTTACGTTTCATAGCATCGCGACTAATTCCTAACAAAGCAGCGGCTTGAGTTTGATTTAAATCGCTTTCTTTCAAAGCCTGTTCAATTAACTGTTTCTCATTATCATCAAGATTTAAACCACTAAACGATACTTTCTTTTCTGTTTTCGCACTATTATCTCCTCTAATCAAAAAGTCATCGGGTTGTAATACATCATGATCAGACAAAATCATAGCTCTTTCAACCATATTTCGTAATTCACGCACATTCCCCGGAAAATGGTAACGCTCAAGTTTTGCAATTAATGTTTCAGAGATACCTGGTACTGGCTTTCCTTTTTTGCGAGCAAAGCTTTCGACGAAATGATACACCAAAGGCCTTATGTCTTGCTGACGTTCGCGCAAAGGTGGAATATTAATTTCGATAGTGTTAATACGATGGAACAAATCAATCCGGAACTTATTATCCTCAATCAATTGCTCAATATTTTTGTTGGTAGCCGAAATAATTCTCACATCCACTTCTATTTCCTGATTACTACCCACTCGTTTTATTTTATTCTCTTCGATAGCCCGCAATAATTTAGCCTGAAGCGGATAAGGCATATCTGCAATCTCATCTAAAAACAAGGTTCCTTTACTAGCTAACTCAAAGTATCCTTTCTTTTCATCCTTGGCATCAGTAAAAGCCCCTTTTACATGGCCAAAAAATTCACTTTCGAGTAAGGTTGACGGAATGGCAGAACTATTAACCGGCGCAAAAACTTTTTTCTTACGCGGACTTCCATAATGAATAATACGCGAAATAATTTCTTTGCCAGTACCATTTTCTCCTGTAACAAGCACATTAACATCTCCATCTTCAGCAGCTTTTAAAGCCATTTTCAACACTTGTTTGATTTGAGGACTATCACCCACGAAATCTTTCTCAATCATGCTCTCCAGCTCTTTCGATACCAGTACCTCTCTATCTTCTGCCTCTTCGAGTTTAGATTGCATCAGTAAAAACTTTTCAGTACGTTCAATGGCCAGCTGAATATCCATTATCTGAAAAGGTTTACGAATAAAATCTGAAGCTCCTTTACGCATGGCCTGAATAACCATATCCATATCTCCGTAACCACTTATCATTATAATCTCCAAATTAGGATATTCGGCTTTCACCTTCTCCAGAATATCAAGCCCATTCATGCCCGGCAACATCACATCTAATATTAAAACTCCGGGCTTTATCTCATGAAGCTTTTCAAGTCCTTCTTTGGGCGTATTAGCTGTAGTTACTTCAAAATTTCGTTTTTCGAGATGATACTTTAGTTTCTCGGTTATCCGTGATTCATCATCCAGAATTAACACTTTTAACTTATTCATATAATTGCTTCAGATTTTATCTATTCTTTTTAAAAACAGGCAGAACAACCACCATTCGGGTTCCCTTACCATGTAAACTCTCCACTTCTATTCTACCATTCATCTCTTTTATCAAACTATACGAAATGGATAAGCCTAAACCTGTTCCTTTACCTAATTGCTTACTTGTTACAAAAGGCAGGAAGATATCGGTTTTTCGATTGGAAGCTATCCCTATACCATTATCTTCAATTTCGAGATATACTTGCTTTTCATCTGCATGGGTTCTGATTTTCACTTCCATCTGTAAATCCTCATCCTGCTGTTTTCTTTCCTCAACAGCATCGCGCGCATTGGAAAGTAAATTATGAATAACTTGTTCCAACCGATGCGGGTTACCAAGCACTAAAGGTGGATTATCAACCAAATCGATTTGTAATTTTATGTGGTGGTTCGCATATTGATTTCCAATCATCGAAACAGCACTTTTCACACACTCACTTACACTGAATTCTTCTTCAACCTCGTCTTTTTGCCCACTGCTGAAAATACGAATATGGTCTACAATTTGTCGTACTCTTACAATATCTTCAAAAATTTCATTAACCGATTGATTAATGAATCCTTTATTAGGATCTTCTTCTGCCAATTCGTATTTAATACTTTCGGTTGATAACGAAATATTTTGCATCGGTTGATTGATTTCATGTGCAATACCTGCTGCCAGCTCCCCTAGAGAAGTCAGACTCGATTGATGCATTATGATTTGCTGTTGCTCTTCTTGTTTCTTTAAAGCACCGGCAATACGCTGCTCAAGATTCTTATTTTCAACGCGTTTTAAGTAATATCGATAATATATAACAAAAACCAGTATAGAGATAATTAAGATGGTTGAACCAAACAAAAGACGCCATCGAACCAAATTCTCTTTTTCGAGCTCGAGTAGATAATTCTTATTTTTTGCCTGCAGTATTTCATTCTCCTTCTTTTTCTCTTCCAGTTCCTGCAAACCCAAAACATCAACAAAATTCGTCACATTTTCTTCCATCATCATCGATTCCGACAGCTTGGAATACATTATTCGATACTCATAAGCTCGCTTATAATCCTTTTTGTCTTCATAAATTTGCGATAAGGCTAGATAATTATCACGTATCAAATCATTTGCCTTGTCAACGCTCTTTGCCAATGCTAAACTCTGTTTATGACTTTTTATCGCATTCGAGTAATCATTCCAACGAGCGTATATTAAACCTAAATTCAATAAACTCATAGCCGCTTCCCAATGCTCATTGTGTTCGATTTGATATTTGAGCACCTGTTTATAAGTTTTAAACGATTGATCTAAGTCACCTTTATAAAAATAAGCATTAGCAATATTACTTTGTAGAATCGACTTATTTTTATGATCGCCCAACTGATCAAGAATAGATTCCATACGATGATAATAAACCAAAGCAGTATCGTATTGCTCCTGATAAAAAAAGATTTCGCCAATCTCACCTAATAAACGGATTCGATCGCCATGTGCCTCTTCATCTTCACGATCTTCAACCAATCCCAAAGCTTGTTTGTAATACGAGAGCGCCATTCGGTAATCGGCAATATTCTTATAAACATCGGCCATTTTTTTATATGTCTCGGCAATATTATTCCAGTCCTTATCTTTAATGTAAAGATTTAAAGAACGTTTATAACTTTTGAGTGCTTTATCCGATTGTTTTAACCTAAAATAGGTTGATGATAGCATTGAAATACTACGATTGTCGCCAATATCACGATAAGAGCTTAACGATTTTCGATAAGATTCTAATAATTGTTCATAATCATTAGCAAAATAATATCCCATCCCCAGATTGTTATAAGCCTCAGCTTCACCTTTTTTATCATTTTGCTGAAGAGCCAATTGAAGAGCCTGCCTGGCATATTTAATAGCCATTTGAGGATCGTTATATAAATACGTTTTCGATAACTGATTATAAATATTTACCTCTTCTTTGGTCGATGCATTTTTTAATTTATTTAATAAATCACTTGCCTGATCGGATTGAGCCTGCACCAATGAAATAATACCAAATAATATTATGAATACAATCGTAGAGTATTTTCTTAGAATTGGGGAAGTATAATTCATTAAGGTTGTTTGAATCATTTAATTTATCAGTATAAAAATAGCAAAATTTAATAAAGACTCTGCTATTACACACCAGACTATAGTTAGTTTTTACAAAAGTAATTAGAGGACAACTAGTACCGGATTGAATTATAAAATACATGATCTTTATCAAATCGAATAAATTAATCGAAAATTCTACATGACGTATCAATCTATTATTGTGGTGATTAAATTAAATGATAAAGAATACTTTCAGAAAAGTACAATAATTAACGATTTATGTCGTTAATTATATTGAGAAAGAAGTTACATTTGTAGTGTAATAGTAAATAAGTATCAAAACTCATTTTCGTATTGGTAACATTCTCTTGAAAAGAAGAGTATAAAATATAAAAATTTTCTCCTGACAAAGGTTAGGTTAATAATGGTGATAAAGGTGTAGAGCTGGTTTTGGCGAACCGGCTCTATATATTTCATACTAATTATAACCAAACAGAATCAACGAGTTCTTTTAGGAAATCTCTTGAATGATAATCATCATCGACAATTACATTATCAAACACCACAATATCCAAGTCAATCTCACGAGGACCGAATTTAGGTCTTGATCTATCCCTGCCTATTCTATCTTCAATGATCTTTAACTGCTCATTCAAACCATCTTGATGCAAATCAGTTTTAATCAACACAGCCCCATTTTGAAAATCGGCCTGATCAGTTATGCCAATTGGTTTAGTAATTCTAATTTCAGAAACCTTCTCCACTTGACCAATTTTCTTTAATAAAAGTAATGCTTCCTTAATATTTTTATCTGCATTAATATTAGAACCGATCCCAATTATTGCTTTGTGCATAAATTACCTAGATTGTGATAAAGTCATTGAAACACTTTCGGAGAATCGAAGAGCATGCAGTTTATCAATTTCCACTTCGGCATATTCAACTCTTTGGTTGGCCATAATACAGTCGAGAACCATACGTCCCAACGCCTCTATCAAATTAAACTGGCTATTTTCAACCTTCGATATAATTTCTTTGGTAATAGTACGATAATCCAGAGCATCGTTAGGGTCATCTGATAACTCTTCTTTTTCAGTCGTATACTCGATGGTAATATTTATATTTACATCCTGTCGTTTACCAATTTCGTGAGGGTTAAATCCAACACAAGTTCTTAGTAAAAGATTTTTTATTTTGAGGGTACTCATAGGTTAATTTTTAGTGATTGCTTCTAAAATACAAAAATTACTCAATCATACATTAAATACTGACTCATTAAGTAATTCTAGTCTGGATAGAATCTAGTTTGGTAAATAATAACTTCGTTTACAATTTAAATTAAGGACATAGTCTATACATAGTTTACTCATATTTTATCGAATTTACTTTGAGTTTACTTTGAATTATATATGAATTAAGTATGAATCTAATCAGATCAAGATAACTCTTAACCCTAAAGGAATTCGGAAATAAACATTATAACTTATATGGAATCCTAGTTTTTCAGAAACTAAATTTTCAGACAAGGCTATAAATAAAAAGAAAAGCCTTTTATTAGCATAATTAGACCAAATGCTGACCTGAATCACAAAATACTATCTGCCCTGTAACATTAGGATTATCAAGCAAAAAACTCAAAGTAGATGTTAAAGCTTTAATATCAACAGGTTTTTCTAGGGGAGTTTTATTAACAACCGTTTCGAATGCTTGTGTACTTTTCCCTTCCACTGGTAACACGGGCCCGGGAGCTATGGCATTAACTCTTACATTAGGCGCCCATTCAACAGCCGCTAATTTAGTAAATTCGGTTAAACTCTTTTTTGCCAATAGATAAGCACTGTGGTCTGTTATACTATTCACTATTGCTGCATCTATCATATTAATGATAATTGCAGAATTATTAGTCTCAACTATCTTTTTTGACATTAATAAAGGAGAATAATAATGAATAGCCGTCATTTGTTCCAGTAGTTCTTCTGATGTTTGAGTTAATGATCCCCGGGAGTATTTACTGGCATTATTAATTAATAAATCTATTCTATGATGCTTATTGATTAGTTGACCAATTAAATTCTGTGCATTTTTCCAATCTGTTAAATCAAATAAAACTATATCAAACATCTGATTTTGATAACGTGTAGCTAAATCAACAGCTAACTCTTTTGCTTTATTTTCGCTATGATTTGCATGGATAATAACATTCCAGCCCTTAGAAGCCAGGAATTCAACCATAGCTTTACCCAAACGTTGTGCTCCTCCGGTAACTAATGCTGTTTTATTCATTATGAATAAATTAGTGAAACAATTTTTTCCAACCCTACCTTATCGACTTCATCAAACGATGCAAACTCCTTACTATCTACATCCAAAACAGCAACTGTTTCACCAGTTTTATTTTTAACAGGAACTACTATTTCAGAATTACTTGCTGAAGAACAAGCAATATGTCCTGGAAAATCATGCACATCCCTTACAATAACCGTTTCTTTTGAATTAATACCAGCCCAACATACTCCGGTATCCTTTTTTAGTTTTAAACAAGCAACCGGTCCTTGATATGCACTCACAACTAAATCTCCATTTACCAATTCATAAAAACCCGTCCAATAATAATAGTTAAACTTATGGTGTAATAAGGCATTAATAGTTGCCATGCGCGACATCGGATAAGGAGTTGCTTCAATTAATCCTTTAATCTGCTCATATATTCTCTCGTAACGTTTTGCCTTTGTATCCGCTTTCATCAATCAATTATCTTTATTAAGTACAAATAAAAAACCGATGAAAATTACTAATTAACATCGGCTTCTTAAAACAATTCTTTGTAATATCTATTTATCTTTAAGCATTTCTTGTAGTTTCTTTCGGGTAAAGAATATACGACTTTTTACTGTTCCAATCGGAAGATCTAATTTCTCAGCAATTTCTTTGTATTTAAATCCCTGAGTATGCATCTTAAAAGGAACTCGGAAATCGTCATCCAACTTTTCAACTTTAGCTGACATTTCATTTACAGCATAAACATTTTCCGGCGTTTCCGAAGCATAATTATGCTTGTAGGCAACACGAATTGCATCTTCGGTGCTGTCAAAAGTATTACGAGTCTTCTGATCGCGACGATAATTGTTTATAAAGGTGTTTTTCATGATTGTAAAAACCCACGCTTTGAAGTTGGTGTTATTTACAAACTGGTTACGATAAGTTAAGGCTTTTAGGGTGGTTTCTTGAAGAAGATCTCTTGCATCTTCATCATTCGCAGTTAAGCTTAATGCAAAGTACAGTAATTTATCTTGTAAGCTTAGCAGTTGCTGATCAAACTTTTGTGCGGCCATATCTCTGAGTTTAATTTTTGTTCGTTTTGTTCAACAAATGTACGTCAAAAATAAACGCCTTGCAATATTTTCGGATCTTTTTATCCGTTTTAGTGTTTTAAAAAATGTTAAACCTTTGAGAGTTTAACCTTAAATAACTTTTAATAAAAAAAAGGTTGTCATATAGGACAACCTTTTTTTTATCACAATTTCTTAGAAATTAATTTTGTCAGTTTCTGATTTTGAAAAATTACGTTCATAAAGGTTACCCTTAATCTTAAAGTTATTTTTCACATTAGAAACCTTCCTATAATCAACTACAGAATTTTTCAAAGTAGGTATTACACTCACTGTTTCTGACCCTTCATTTGAGGCAATAGGTCTAAATTTAATATCCATTTGACCATCAAAACCTCCTCCTAAATCAAAGGTATAGATTACATATGCAAAAGCCTCGCTTTCATCAGATAGAATAATGTTGCCACTTAAATCAAACTCCATGGTAATAGTGGAAGTTGTACTATAATCTCCATCAAAGGTTATGAAATTTCCATCAACCATTGTACCATTATAATCGATATCATTAATAGCTTGTGGTGCTAAAATAATTTTACCAGTTTCTGGAATATAAGTAGCATGAACTTCATCTGCATAATTAATACCTGTGATAATAATATCATTATCGGCACCATCTGCAAAGTTCACAGCATAATCTGCATCAGTTCCATTACTATATAATGCAGAACCTGTCATATTGAAGCCTCCAATATAATCATCCTTATCATAAATAATAGCGTCTTTAGAATAATAGAACTTCTCAGCAAAGTCACCAAGAATTGTTCCATCTTCATAATGAAAAGTAAGTCCTAAAGTATAAACAGTGATACCTTTTGAAGTTACTTCAACTGTTGATTCAATTTCAGAACTTGGTGAAACATATATATCTTGTTGCATGAATTGAGCACCAGTAAGCTGATTTTCCGGAATCACAATACCTCTTCCTTCATAATTATAAAAAGCTAAACCATAACCCGTTGCATATAAATTAGGTAGATAATAAAGATCTTTATAGTCACTTTCCTCATTATCAGGATCAATATCAATAGCTTTCTCAATTACTTGCTGCCAATTTTCACTTAATGCATCTGAAAAGAATTCATTAACTTCACCAGTTACAGCTTCATATTGAACATCATTATAGTCTTTTATCGCTCTATTAGCTGCTAAATAAGCATCCTTAGTTAAATAAATACTTGTTGGAGTAGATGCAACATAGTTGCCATCACCATCGTGAATAAACAATGAACTTGCAGGGAAAGTTATAACCCCATTTGCAGAATCATAAGTTCCTAATGGATAACTATCTATGTTATCACTTAAATTTCCATAAATAGATCCAATAGAGACCATCGTATATCCAAAGTCCCATCCAATATCAGTAACGCTCATTGAAACATCACCAGAAGCTTTGTCAATCTCAATCAAAACTACATAATCATTATCGTAGTCATATACTGGATTTGCATCATTTAGAAATGGGTAACCATCATAGATACCATCAGCATCCACCTCTGTGGCTGGGGCATAAACATTAGTAAAACGATAACGAATTACATCACTTAATTCTACCGTTTCAGCTTGAGTGTACCATCCAACAATATCATTAGGATACCAGGTAGCAATAGTACCATCTACATACACGAACGGATCCGTAACAGATTCCCATTTAATACGCGTAATAGAAGTATTCACATATGGTAACTCTTCTCCATACTGATCAACATATTCATCACCTGACACAAGTAATTGCAAACTATATGTAACACCTTCAGCGGCATCAGGAAAAGTAACATCAAAACTAACCTCAGCTTCGCCGTCAGCGAATGAAACTGAGGAAGGAGCAACAAATACATTCTCTGTATTAGCTTCAACAGAAACTGGCACTTCTGCAGCACCTGAAGTATTAGTACGAGCAATAGTTAAGGTAATTGTAGTTGGATCCGATGGTTCTAATTCAAACATCGACGTATTTGTTGAAGGAAAATATACTCCCTGACATCCTTCTGGGGTTTGTCCCCCTGGAGTCACAGAGTCCTCATATTCACTACAACCCGCGAATAATGCCGTTACTAAAATAAGAACAGCTGTATATAACTTATTTAATTTCATACAAATAATTTTTTAATAAATAATATTACTATTCTACATCCGGCACAGGGCTAGGAACATTTGCAGAAGGATTATTATCTCCTGGGGCTAATAATGGGTTTGCTTGAATTTCAGCCTCTGAGATTCTCCATAACAAAATATCACTTCCAGCAGGAATATTAAATACCATAGATGCATTCGGATAACCGGCACCTCTACGATCTACGTCTTTATTCAGACGCATAATATCAAACCAGCTCAATCCTTCACCCCATAATTCTATTCTTCTCTGACGGTAAACTTCATCTTGTATGTCTTCTGGTGCTGTAAAAGCACAAGTATATGAAGGATCACGATAAGTTTGCACAAATGACTCTAATGTAGCTTTACCATCTGCACCACTCATTGCTTCAGCCTCAGCTTTAATTAAGTACATCTCTTCAATACGCATTAAAGGAATGTCATTAGCATTGGTAGAAGAAGCTGGTTCTTCATTATATGGCGCAAATTTAACTTGAGAATAAGGTACAAATCCATGATCTGTAATCACTGCCATATACTCTGAGCTCAAGTTATCTGACTCACCATATTGATCTAACCACCAACCTTTTCTGACATCAGATTCTTCAATAGTATTATATAATAATTTATTAATTTGTCTTCCTCCACTATACCATGCATAACCATAGTTTAATGAACCCATATGAGAAATCCAATTTACAATACCTGAAGTTACAACCCCATCAGTTTCAGAGATTATAATACCCCACATCCAGTTGTCTTCATTAACAGTCCAAAAGGCAGGTTTACTTACATCATCAATGCTTGCAGGAGCAGCTGTACTGCTAGCAATCGCACTTGTTGCATCTGCTGCAGCTGCAGAATAGTTATGCATTGTTAAGTTAACTCTAGCACGAATACCATAAGCAACCCCTAAACTAACATATCTTTTATCTGCTCTTTTAACACCACCTTCACTTGCGCCTTGCAGCAATTCAATAGAAGAAGATATATCAGATAAAACTAAATCATACACTTGTTGAACAGTAGAACGAACAACACCTTCAGCTAAAACTGTTGACATATTTTCGTCTGTAACAATTGGTACACAAGGATCATTCTCATGTCCAACATAATTAAACTGGTATAATTGAGCTAAAACCCAATAACTAAAGGCACGAGTAGCTAAACCTTGAGCTAAATAATACTGTAATGTAGCATCCTCTGTTTCAGAATCTATTGTAGAAATAACACTATTACAATTACGTATAATTGCATACATATCATTCCAAATGATTTGACATTCACTAGAAGTAAAAATTCTATCAGTGTAATCAAGATTATTACCTGACCAGTTATATCCATTATCTTCTTGAACTAAATCAACACCATTTGCGTCAGTAAACATCATTACAGATGGATATCCAAAATCGTTGTGTCTACTTGCTCCTAAAGCAGATTCATTTGGCATATATTGCGAAAACTGAGCAAAAATACCATTTACACTGGCTGCAGCTTTGGCAGGATCCAATGCTACTACCTCTTCTTTTTGATCTGTTGTTACCGTATCCCCTTCTGGCTCTGTATTCAGCATATCTTCACATCCTGAAAATAGAAACAAAAACGGTGCAAATAACATATATAAATATATTCTTTTCATATTAATCATTTATATTATTAAAATACCAAATTTAAACCTGCTGAGATAGTACGAATTGGAGTATAACGAGCAGTTGTAGCAGAAGTATAGCTTTGACGAGGATCTAATCCTTTTCTTTTCGTAAATAAAGCAACATTATCAGCTGCAACATAAACACGTAATTTAGAAATATTTAAACTACTTAACAAATACGTTGGCAAGGTATAACCCACTGTTATATTGTTGATGCTTAAATAATTTGAACTAGTCATAAACCTAGTAGAAGAGCTATTAGTATATTGATCATTTGCATCTAAACGAGGAACATCAGTATTTGTATTCTGAGGTGTCCATGCATTATAAATATCTTTATGCCAATTTGTACCAGCACTACTAGATCTACCTCCGTGCATTAAACGAGCATATCCAGAATCATAAATTTGACCTCCCAATTGATACGCACATTGTATTGATGCGTCAAAACCATAAGTTTCTATAGTTGTTCCAAATCCACCATATACTGTTGGCATTAGATCATCAGTTGCAACCTTATAATTTGTAGCTTCTGAATAGTCTGACGTTTTAACACGTGTACCATTTTCATCTTCTGCCCAATACAAAGCTTTTCCATCTTCTGGATCCACACCAGCATAATCAACCAAGAACAAACGATACATTGAAGAACCTTCGGAATATATACGAGAACCATCAATCAACTCACCTTCAAGGTCAGGATGCAACTCATTAATTTTATTTTTAACTAATGTTGCATTAGCATTCACCACCCATTTAAAGTTACTGTACTTTAATACAGTTGATGATAGCTCAACATCAAGACCAGAGTTAGTCATCGAACCAATATTCATAGGTGTTGATGAATAACCACTACTTGACCATAAAGGTCTGTTATACAACATATCAGATGCCTTGCGTGCCCAATACTCAACACTACCACCTAATTTATCACCAAAAATAGCAAATTCAACACCTGCATTATAAGAAATCGAAGTTTCCCAGGTAATGTCTTTATTTCCTTTATATGAATTATATGCATCTGAGAAAACTCCATCAGCACCTGTAACCTGGTATTGATCTAAGTAAGCATAGTAGTTACCAATTGCTTCGTTACCTTGCTCTCCATATGAAGCCTTCAACTTTAGCATGTTAATCCATGACAATGAACTCATAAAACTTTCGTTACTAATCATCCAAGCACCACTTGCTGAATAGAAGTTACCCCATCGATTATCAGGACTAAAACGAGAAGACGCATCACGACGATAGGCAACATTAAAGAAATAAGTATCTTTTAATGAATAATTGATTCTTGAGATAATACCTTGAGTAGCATGCTCATTTTTAGTACCACCACCTCGTATGTTATCAATTGCATTACTAACGTAATAACTTTCAGGATTGTATAAGTTTTGTCCTGAAGCATATACATTCTCAGTACTGTATTGATAACCATCGTAACCAGCTGTAATATCAATTTGATGAACATCATTAATAGCAAATTGATAGTTAGCAATATATTGTTGGTTAAAACCAATTGTTCTGATTTGTTCCTGATAAGCAGTACCTCCGTATGAAGCACTTTGGCCCATATATGCATTACCTAGATCACTATATTTAGTATTATCTACATTGAAACCATAACGAGCATTAATTTTCAAACCTTCAACAGGTGTTAACTCAGCATACCATGTAGTGTTCACAATGTCCATTACATAGTCTGTTTTATTATACATTAAATCACCTGCAGGGTTGGCAATCGACATAAACGATCTATCGAAATTAGTACTAACACCATCTCCATAGTCAAACATTCTACGTCCATTATTCATAACAATTTGCTGTGTTTCAGCATCACGTACATATAAAGGATAAACTGGCGCAATATAGTTAGCAACAAAGAACGCGTTACCACTTGAAGATGTAGATGTTTGCGATCCAGGATAGTTACTCTCAACGCTATTTAGGTTAACATTTGCTCCAATTTTTAACCAGTCTTTAATTTGATGATCCCCTTTGAATCGGCCTGAAATACGAGAAAAACCAGAACCATCAATTACACCTTCGTCATCTAAGTAACCAAAAGAAAGATAATAAGTTGACCGTTCATTTCCTCCAGACATAGACAAGTTATATTCCTGTCTCATATTATTTTGGAAAGTTTCATCAGCCCAATCATCAGGTGTGTAATAATAAGAACCATCATTATAACCTAAAACAGCATTAGGATTTAATTTACCGTTGGTACCTATTAACATTTGGCCTTCTGGTAAAGTATAGATATTATAACCTAATCCACCATCAGTATTAGAAATTAATGTAGAATTAGCATATCGATTTGCATCAATAGGAGAATAACCTAAGTTATAAATACCTGCGTTGTAAATAGATTGATAGGCAGTTTCTGTGTAATTCTGAGGACTAGTTAAAACATCATAATTTTCAATAGCTCTTGAGTTAACACCAACTTTCACATCCAAATTAATAACAGATTTTCCTTTTTTGGCATTCTTAGTAGTAATCATGATGATACCACTAGCTCCACGAGAACCATACAAAGCTGTTGAAGCAGCATCTTTCAAAACTGTCATTGATTCAATATCTGCAGAATTAATTGATGACAAATCTCCATCAAATGGAATACCATCTACAACGTATAATGGATCTGAACCTGCATTAATAGAACCAACACCCCTTACGCGAACCGTTGCAGAAGAGCCTGGCTGACCATTACTAGTCAAAACCTGCACACCAGCAACAGATCCAGATAAAGCATTAGAGATGTTAGAAACTTGTCGTTTCTCTAAAACATCTGCATCAACAACAGCAGCTGATCCCGTAAAAGATCCTTTGGTAGACGTACCATAAGCAACAACAATTACCTCATCAATATCCATGGCATCACTCCCCATAGCTGCATTAATTACTGTTTGACCAGCAATTGCAACTTCCTGAGTAGTCATACCCACAAAAGAGAATACTAATGTAGTAGCATCATTAGGAACAGTAAGAGTGTAGGTACCATCGGGACGTGTTACAGTACCTACTGTTGTTCCTTTTACAAATACTGATACGCCTGGGATTGCCATCCCGTCTCCAGCATCAGTAACTTTACCGGTTATATTGGTTGTTTGAGCAAGAAGTGCTTGCATACCAACCATAACCATTAACGAAAGTGCAAAAAGTACTTTCTTCATAGACTAAAGGTTTAAATTAATAAATAGGACAATAATTCAATTCTTTGCAAAAATAACAATATATGTTACTTTTTAATATATTTTAACACTCATTTTTTTCAATTTATTGATAAAAACACCTTCAGATACATCTCTCAAATCTCTTTTCATGACATTTGTCATGTTTATAGAAAACAAGTATATAGCTAAATTGATGTTTATTATTTAACAACCGACCATATGGTCAGTTCATTTTCAATAAATTATGAGTTCTAATAACATTTTGAAACCACAAACATTGTTATTTTTGCATGAACAAATATAAAACCTTTTTGGATTAAAAAAGGTTTTACACAAACACCCCCTCTTAATTCTACCTTAATTTTATATTTTATTAAAATTAGCAAACAACACCCCTATTTTTGTTAATCAAAACAAATACCCAACATAATTCTTCTTTTTACTCAAAAACTTACAGATAGTCATAAAAAAACCCGATTGAAAGTACAATCGGGTTAAAATAGTGTTTTGCTACTAAGATTATTTAACTGGTATATTCTTTAAAGTTTCAATTAAAAACATCCAGAATTTTTCAACCGTATCTATATTTACTTTCTCATCAGGAGAATGTGGGAAGCGAATAGTAGGCCCGAAAGAGATCATATCCCAATGTGGGTAAGCGCTACCTAATATACCACATTCTAACCCAGCATGTATAGCTTTTATCTCTGGAATTTTACCCCATTTAGCCTGATATACACTTTGCATTGTTTTAAGGATAGGTGAATCCATATTAGGTTTCCACCCTGGATATTGCCCTCCAAAAGAGATATCAGCACCAGCTAAACGAAAAGTACTTTCTATTGTTGATTCTACCTCTTCTTTTGCTGTATCAACCGAGCTTCGAATTAAAAACTTTGCTTCAATAATTCCATTTGAAGAGCTAACAACAGCTAAATTAGTTGAAGTCTCGACCAATCCTTCCATATCATTACTGAATCGAATTACTCCGTTGGGACAGGCCTGTATAGAATTAATTAAATCATCCTGTACCACTTCATTAATAATACCGGAAGGTAAATCAACTCCATCGGCTACAAACTGAATGGATGTTTCGACACCTTTATACTCATCTTTATATATCTCTTCAAATTCCTCTAAAGACTCAATTAACTCATCTACATTTTCTTCAGGTAACGTTACCACTGCAAAAGCTTCACGTGGTATGGCATTTCTTAAATCTCCACCTTGAACCGAAGCCAAACGAGCATCAAGATTTGCAACCGCAAATTTTAGGAAGCGAAATAAAAGCTTATTAGCATTTGCTCTTCCCCTGTTAATATCAAGACCAGAGTGTCCTCCTTTTAATCCGGTTAAGCTTAATTTATAAGCCACAGCACCTTCAGGGATACTTTCTTCTGTATATTTAAATTCAATGGTAGCATCCGTACCACCGGCACAACCTACATACAATTCACCTTCGTCTTCCGAATCAAGATTAAGAAGAATATCACCTTGTAACAAACCAGGCTTTAGAGCATTTGCTCCAGTCATCCCTGCTTCTTCATCCATTGTAATCAAAGCCTCCACCGGACCATGCTCGATATCTGTAGCCTGCAAAACGGCCATAGCAGCAGCAACACCAATTCCATTATCTGCTCCTAAGGTTGTTCCATTAGCAGTAACCCAACCATCTTCAATATAAGTTTCAATAGGATCGGTAACAAAATCGTGCTGTTTATCGCTATTCTTTTGCGGTACCATATCAATATGACCTTGTAAGATCACTCCTTTTCTGTTTTCCATTCCGGGAGTAGCAGGCTTACGAATAATAACATTCCCTACTTCATCTCTTACTGTCTCTAATCCTAATGATTTTCCAAAACCTTCGATAAAATCGATAGCTTTTCCTTCATTTTTTGAGGGACGTGGTATTTGAGTTAATTTATAAAAACACTCCCACAATCCAACGGGAGCTAACTTAGCTATTTCGTTATTCATAATATATTATTTCAACAAGCTGTTATCTATCATTTCATTAAGGCTATTTTCGTTGAATCGATTTTAAAGCCCCAGTTTTTTCATCTAACTTAATTGTAACATTTGGCTCTTCCAGAATTGAGGAAGGTAAACTTACAAGTTGTCCGTATTGACCAAGAAAAACCTGTTGCTCTTTGATTAATTGATTTCGATCAATCAACTTAACTGTTACCAAACCAGGATTACAATAGAATAAACCATTTCTGACTTCTTCTTTTGTTGCTGCAGGTGGGGCATCAGGCAACTTTATTTGCCGATCGGCTTTTATCTCAATATATACAGGTGCTCCACTCACGTCCATTTTATCTACAATCCCTTTTACTGAAGAAAAACGAAACAACACATCACTATCGGCACTTAAGGTACTTGGTTCAATATCGAAAGTACGTGTTTCGGTAACCGTAACTTTTTTACCCACAAAAAGCTCCATAAAAGACTTTTCGAGTTCATTCAGTTCTTTAATAGTAATGTCGTAGGCCAATCCATCAGGAGGAAGATTTTCATAATCGCTAGCTAAAATCTTAAAACGACGTTTACGCAATTTATAAATAAAATTAGCAGCTTCCTGTGCCATCGCAGCTGTAGAAGTTTTCTCTAACTGCTTACCCAACATTGGTACTTCATTAAAATTAACATCATCAAGCGTTGGCAACGGCTTATAATTAAAATTAGCTAATGAGCTACAATCATCAATTACTTCATCAGTATTTACTCCATATAACACACCTTCCTGAGTAAGGTTTATTAGGGGAGCAACATTATTTCCTTCGTACGATATCGCAAAACGCTTATTGGCATCCGGTACACCAAACGATGAAATTGCCACATCTTTAATCTTCCATTCTACTTTATCTTCGGTGACCACATCAGTAACATTCAACATTTTTTGAGAGTATCTATAAAAAGGACCCACTTTATAAATATTCTTCTCAACTGTTACTGCAATTTTTAAATGTGTTGTAGGAAGACTATATACTATTGTATTAGAGCTTGCATTTTGCATTGATGATACCGTCTGAACATTCACTTTGGATGGTATCAACTTTTCGCCGGCACAAGATACCAAAAGCGATATAGTCGCTAAGGAAAACAAAAACTTCTTCATTCTTCAATAATTTTCTAAACTATCTATTATTCAGGTTATGTAATAGGTAAAGGGTTAGCTCCAAAGGTAACCAAAAAATTGAAACACTCATTTCAAACACCTTCCTCAAGAATGCTCTACATTTAGCTTTCGAAAAGCATTGGAAAGATGATTTACAATATCCGAGGCAATTAATGATTCCATTGCTCCATCTTTCAAATACTCATCACCAGCTAAACCATGTATATACACAGCCAACTGAGCTGCTTGAATTGCTATATAACCTTGAGCCAACAATGACAGAACAATACCAGTTAATACATCTCCACTTCCTGCAGTTGCCATTCCAGCATTTCCTGTTGGATTAAAATAGCAAACACCATCTTTATCCACAACTGCGGTGTAAGCACCTTTTAATATGACCACAATCCGTTTTTCTTCAGCTAAAGCCATTGCTTTTTGAAGTCGTTCATAAGAGCTTTCAGATTTACCAACCAAGCGATCAAACTCACCAAGGTGAGGAGTTATGATTGAATTCTGCGGCAACAGATCCCAACATTGCTTATCCATACCTAATATATTAATTGCGTCAGCATCGAGAACTAAAGGTTTATCTCCAATTTCTTGTAACAACTCTCGCAATGCCGTAATTGTATTGGGTTTTATTCCAACACCTGGCCCTATTCCAATTGCTTTATATGACCTTAATGCTGGATGTTCAGAAATGAGTATATCCGAACGATCGATACTAGCCATCACTTCTGGAACTGCTGTTTGAATAATATCATACCCCAAGCGAGGAACGTGTGTTGTAAGCAACCCTACCCCAGACTTCATACATGCTTTTGACGCTATTACCGCTGCACCCATTTTTCCATACGATCCAGCCATTAACAAAGCATGCCCAAATACACCTTTATAATCAAACTTTTTTCTTTGTTTTAATAAACTTCTGATATATGGTGTATCAATTAGAAAATAAGTTGATGACTCCTTCTCAATAGCTTCCTTATTCAGACCGATATTCAGAACCTTCCATTTGCCAACGTAACGTTGATTATCTTCTAATAAAAAAGATAGTTTAGGCATTTGAAAACTGATGGTATAATCTGCTTCAATACAAGTCTGCAAGTTTTGACTACTATTTTTCTCACAGAACAAACCAGATGGTACATCTATCGAAACAACTTTATTTCCAGAGGAATTTATTTCGTAAATTAAGTTTGCAGCCACTCCTTCAATGGGTTTATTTAAGCCACTACCAAACAAACCATCAATAACCCATTCATCATTACTTAGGTTCAAATGTGTTGATTCATCTACCAACACTATATCTGTATATATTTCACCTAAGCGGCTCAAATTAATTCCTGCATCTTCACTCAACCCACCACTTCTACTCCTATGCAAAAATACACGTACCTTTCGACCATCATTAACAAGCATTCTGGCAACAGCTAAAGCATCACCTCCATTATTACCAGGTCCTGCTAAAATCACAACAGGATTTGCTTTTGTAAGCTTTGTAAACTCGGCATAAAATACGCCAGCCGCACGTTCCATTAAATCGATCGAAGAGATAGGCTCATTATCAATAGTTGCTTTATCTACCCCTTTAATTTGATGTGCATTTAAAATTTTTATCATGTTTTAGACTAAAAATCCAATTAAAATCCTAATACAATGAGAAAATACATCATTTAAAATGATATTAATAACTACATTTGCCAATTCATGAATTTTGATATAAAATAAACCAAATAAAATTGACATGAGTAATAAAGATAGAGCATTTTTTGGACACCCGTTAGGATTATCCACGCTTTTTGCGACCGAATTCTGGGAGCGCTTTAGTTATTATGGAATGAGGGGATTCTTTGTCCTTTTCTTAACAGCTGAATTAGCTTCTGGTGGTTTTGGCCTTGACGAAACTGGGGCTTACGCTATTTATGGATTATTTACATCGTTGGTATACCTTACACCGATTGCAGGAGGTATTATTGCCGACAAATTATGGGGACAAAGATTTTCTATTTACGTTGGAGCTTTAATGATGGCATTGGGTCAATTTGCCATGGCTGCCGGATCGTATTACGGTAAAGTAACACATACCGGTGAATTACAGCACATCCAACAATTTATGTTATTTGCCGGATTAGGTCTTCTTATTTTAGGTAACGGATTTTTCAAACCTGTAATCTCTACAATGGTAGGTGGTTTATATCAGGACGGAGATAACGAGCGTGATAACGGTTTTACTATTTTTTATATGGGTATCAACCTTGGAGCCTTAATCACTAACTTTATAGGTGGTACATTAGCTGAAAAAATTGGTTGGCACTGGGGATTTGTAGCAGCTGGTATGGGTATGATTGCTTCAACCATTTGGTTCTTTATACGTGAAACTTCAGTTCAACAAAGAGAAACTGGTAAACACATTGGTTTACGTCCAAAAGATGACGCAATGACCAAAACCAGACTTAATTCAACTGATTGGGGTAAAATTGTAATGTATGCATTAGGAATCAGTGCTCTTATCTTAGTTATTGTATACGGTATTTTAGCATTACCTAGTATAGCTGTTAAGATTATAGCAATTACAGCAGCTGTAATCGGATTTGGTTACTTGGGAATTACCATTTTCAATGGTACTTCAGGCAAAACAGAATGGAGCCGCGTTGGTGTTATCTTTGTTTTGGCGTTCTTCAATATTGCTTTTTGGTCTGGTTTTGAACAAGCTGGTACGTCTTTTAATACATTTGCCAATGAATTAACCGATCGTGTTGTATTTGGTTGGGAGATTCCTGCTTCATGGTTCCAATCGGTAAATGCTCTATTTATTGTATTATTAGCTCCTGTATTTACCATTATTTGGGATAAATTATCAGCGAAAAAATTAAATCCACGTACGCCAAATAAATTTGGATTCTCATTGGTATTCTTATCAATTGGATTCTTAATTATAGCAATTGCTAACGATTATGCAGCTACTTCATTAGTTAGTCCATTTTGGTTAGTATTAGTATATTTACTTCACACAATGGGTGAGTTATGCATGTCGCCAGTAGGTTTATCAATGATTACCAAACTATCTCCTCACAAAATTACTTCTGTAATGATGGGTACATGGTTTGCTTCAATCGCCTTAGGTAACTACCTTGCTGCAGCAATGACTGCTATTTGCAAATGGTTAGGATTACCAACCTTCTATTTTATTGCCATTTATTCAATTATTTTGGCAGGAGTTGCATTTGCTATAGCTCCAAAGCTTAATAAAATGATGAAAGGAATTCATTAATAGAAACAAAACGTCATAAAAGAAAGGCTGTCCATTGAATTGGTCAGCCTTTTTTCTTTTCAATCATGAAGAATAAGCATTGGATGCTCAGGATTTAATACCATTTGGCGTGTTGTACTTGGATGAAACAGTCGTTCAAAAAAGCTTTCGTTGTGACGCACTAAAGTCACCAAATCACAATCGTGTTCATCCATAAACTTAACTATACCTTTACTTACATTTTCCCCTTCAATAAAGTTGAAATTAAGATCTAAACCTGCAAAATGCTCTGCTATTTGCTCTTCTGCATCCAATCTGTTCACATAATCATCCTCCAACACATTCACAAAACTAATTCCGGCATCGAAGTGTTTTGCTAAATCCCTTAAAGGTTCCATAACCTTATCAAGCTTTACATCTTTTAGATCAGTTGCAAAAACAATTTTCTCTGGCTTTTTAAATTTGGCATGTTTGGGTATTACCAACATTGCAGCTTCCACATTTTTAACAACTTCGTATGCATTACTGCCAAGGAGAAAGTTTTCTAGTGCAGTTTCACCTCTACAACCTAAAACAATTAATTCAGGCTGAAAATCCAACACCTCATTTTTAACAACATCCAATAAAGATCCAAATCGAGAAGCTAATTCAATTCGGGCATTAGGGAAACGCCTATGTAACACAGACAATTCGTTTTTTAAGCCTTTTAGACTTTCCTGGGCCAACTCTTCTTTTACTTGCATAATATATGGGCTACCGCTAAACTCAAGATCATATGCATTCAACAAATCGAAATACACTTTTTCATTTTCATACATCTTGAGAGCATAAATAGCGGCATTCCTGGCTGTATCTGAAAAGTCGGTCAATAACAAGATCCTTTTCATAAGTCAAAACTTTAAAAATTAAAAAGTTTTCTCAATACAATGGCCGCTGTTGGCTTAGGAAGACTCACATCCGAACTTTTTCGACGAGAAATGACAAAAACTAAATTGATAAATATAAGAATAACTCACTCTAATAAGTACACTCTATACTTTTATACGAAACCGTTAAGAAATAAGTTTATTTTTTAGTGTAAGATAAAGTGGATTTAATCAATAGAGACTACACGCTCGTCAATCATACGTAACTCATTATCACACTTTGAGTATTTAAAAAGTTTTAGGAAATTGTTACATCAAGGCGCTTTAGCAAAAAACGACCTTCCAAATCCTGATCATCTACACTGTGGCCTTCAATGCGGTCAGGATTTTCTAACTCAGCAATACGATCATCCAAACAGTAATTGATTGGATAAGTACTTTCCAAAATTTTATACGATATACCTTTCAAAAGTAAACGATCTTCTTCAATTTCACCTACTACTTCGATGTCTATTATAAACTCATCTTCTTCGTAGATATATTCAGTATAAACAAGGTTTCCGGTAATTTCATTTCCAACCTGCTTCAACAGCGCGTAGCCCATATCAAATCCAGCCTCAAATTCCTCAAAAAAACGCCATTGACCAGTAAGATTCATACTATCAGTTAATAATTTATTAGATTCAAGATGATTAAGTTATCATCTTTTAAAATCTCATTTACAAAAAAAGAGCTGGCAAATATACCAACTCTTTTCGACAATCCGCTAAGGGATTAATATCATGTTTAGGCTGCCGGAATAGCACCCATACCAAATACCATACTAAGTAGCGCAACTGTTTCGATAATACCCATAGCTGCGATATACATACCAGCGCCTTGTTTATCATCAACTGCAAGGTTAGAACAAGCAGCAGCACCTGCTTTTCCTTGCATAATTGCCGATGCAGCAATAGCAACACCTACAAATAAAGCGAAGATCATTTGGTTCATATAGCTATCAGGATTCAAGTTTGCACCCATTAAAGAGTTCATGAAGATCATACCATAAATCACCTGACTTAAAGGCATACCTACCATAGCTAATGCTAATGAAGGTAACTTCTTCTTATCTTTAATTGATTGCTTCCACAATCCCATAGCACCCATTGCCGCAATTCCGGTACCAATAGCTGAACCAACTCCAGCAATTCCTAAAGCGATAGCGTGACCACCAAATCCGTTTACTACTGTTAATAATGTCATCGTATATAATTTTATTAGTTTTTACTTATTTTTTTAATTTAAATGGGTTGTATTCACTACCCGAAAATTCAACGCTGGCATGACCTGCGTATTCCAACATATTTAATCGCACACCGTGTACTAACACAGCCATTGCTGCAAGTGTCATATTTAATGCATGACCAAGAATCAGAACTAAAACAGCTCCTACTCCAGATGCGACAGTAGTGATTCCATCGCCAATGGCCATATCATTAAAGCTACTTGCCATCAAGACTGTTGACAAACCTACTGCATACAAGCGGATGTAAGAAATAACATCAGAGAAACCATTTATAATATTCAACGGTAAGTTACCTAGTGAAGACAGAATACCTTTGAGAATAGGATGGCCAGGACTTGAGAATAAAGCCACTAAAAGTGCTCCACCTGCAAATAACCAAACCATATAATCAGGTCCAGGAATAGATAATACCATTTGACTCACCAAGAAGTATAATCCCCAAATGATTGCAATCCATCCTACCTGGGCAATAACCAACACTGTATTAATGTATTTCCATGCCTTCTGAATATGCCCAATTGTTAGGTGAATAGCTCCTACCAGGAACATAAATTGTTGAATTTTCAGGTTATCTCCACCAAAACTTGCTAATTGCTGTATTCTTAAATTACTCAAGAACGGAATACTTGCAATGGTTTCAGAGCCAAAGTAAGTTCCGGTAAGAACACCCCAAATCATAATGGATGCACTAAGCGTATACATCAATCCAAATTCGATTGATTTGGCAAATTTTTGTTTGGCATGAACAAATATTGTCATTGCCAAAAAGATTAGACCATAACCTGCATCTCCTACCAAAATACCTGTGAAGAAAGTAAAGAACACCAAGAATACCTTCGAAACATCTATTTCATCGTATCCGGGAACCAAGCCCATAAAGCTCATAACCGGCTTTATTTTGTGTGACCACTTTGGATTCTTAAGTAAGGTAGGCACCAAATCATATTCATCAGGACGAGGCTCTTTCACCACATATCCCCAACCATTCTGATCGGCTACTTCAATTACACTATCCACCTTATCTTCCGGCACAAAACCTTCCCAACAACGCACTTTATCATGAAAAGCAATTCCGCCATACTGAACGGTACGAACTTTTAATCGTCGTTGTCTTTCGGCAAGTGCTTCTATCAACAAGTTTTTTTGATTGCTCAATTGAATTAAAAGCTGTTTTCCGTCTGCTAATTCTCCACTCATTTGAGCTATTGATTGCTCAACTTCTTGTTTTGATTGCTTTGGAAATTCAATTTTTGTATAATTCAACGAAGCCTCTTTATCTTCAGAAACCAACACAACTTTGGCAACACCTTCAGATACACCTGCCACTTTAACATTTTCCTGACCTTGAATGTTTTTCAATTCTTTTTCAGGCACTTCGTAAAGCGAAAGGTAAACTCCTTTATGGTTGATGGCCTTCACATCTTCTAAAGAGATGCTACCCCAACTAGCATACCATTGCTGAGATTTGGTCAATTGATCGATTTGCTTCTGAAGCTCTTTATTGGCTTTTTGAGTATCCAATACTTTATCCAATAAAGCAATTTCGCCTCTTTCTACTTTTGCATAATCGCTTACTTCAACTGAAGCAGACTCACCATCAGTAGATTCTAAGATTGAGATGGCTTTTTCGAGCTGCTCAATGCGATTCTGAACCCGATCGATAGATTCATCTTTGGCCGGCTGAAACGGTGTAATATGCATTAAGCCTAATTGCCCCAATATGGTTAAATCATCATCCATATCGTTTGTAGGATGCGACATAAAGAGCAACAGTTTTTTCATTTTTGTAATCATGCCATCACTCCTTCCTTTTGACTGGTTTTAACCACTTTTGCTGTTGCAATTGTTAAACGCTCGTCATCCTGTAGTTTTTGACCGATTTTTCGGATAGCAGTTTTTGCATTCGGAATTCTACGATTTTCGAACAGTTTAATACGGGCACGAACGTCCAGAAGCTCTTCTTCGAGTAAACGAATTTGCTCTTCCAAGCACTCTATTTCGGCCATTAATTGCAACTGTTCCTGCATTAATTCAATTGCATCATCCACCCATAAGGGGGTATCGATAGCAACAGGCATAACATTAAAATCAACACTCTCATACTGATTTACACGCACACCTGCCACATCAACAGGCTTAGTGATAATCTTATTCACCGAGATATATGATTTTATATCTACTTGCGAATCGCTCATAACGGCAACCCAAGGTTCTGCTACCTTATTGTTCTTATCTATTACCTGGCGTATTTCCTCAATTCGTTCGGCAATTGTATTAATTGTCGACATCAAGGATTTTTCCATAGCTTCGAACAATGGCAACATACGTAAAGATACCTTCAGAATTTTTTTCTGACGGGCACGCTCCGTTTTTGTATATTTTATCTTTTGTCCTGGCATTATTCCTCCTCTTCTTTTGCTGGGTTAACAACCGATGCCAATACCTGTGCTCCACGTTCTTTATCGAAAGAATTTAAGCGATTTAAAATCTGCAATCGCAGTTTATAAACCATAACTTCCGTTAAAGAGAATGATTCGCCTGCCTGTATGGTATCTAATTCTTCCCATTGCCAACGCATAATCAACTTTTCTCGCTCTAATGGATTGGCATTAATAATTGACTGAGGAAGGTGCTGTAAACTGGGAACTCGTTTTTGAGCTTTGGCCGATCTGATTTCTGAAATGTCTGTTTGCATTTCATCCAACATAGTACCAATACTCTTTAAACCAGCTATCCCTTCCGAACCGGCTGTATGATATATATCTACCGGCTCAAGTTTTTTAAAGTGCTTTGCCGACATCTGACTTTTGGCATCCTGGGTAAACTCCTCCATTGTAATTGGAGGTACCTGGCCAAAACTCAACGATGGCAAACTACACATTAAATAAACCAAGTTTGACATGCTTAGTCCTCCTGGCTTTGAGTTATGCGTTCAACCAAATCTTTGTTCAATAAAGCAAACATTGCTTGTTGTATATCATTATCGCTCAACACAAACTGCACACCGCTTTTATCACTTGACTGCACCTCAATTTTAGCATCGCTATTAGCCAATGGTTTTAATTCAACTTGTTGTTTCAAACCCTCACTGGCAATAAATGCCTCCATGCCTTTTAAAGTTTCAGCAGGTACAGATACTGTTTTGTTTCCTTCAATAGAAGCTACCACAGCTTTTACCAATTCTTGCAGGTATTGTTCCTGAGTAAACAAACTCTTAGTTAATCCTCCAAAAATAGATTCCATATACTTAAGAACAGCCACTTTAGTTGCTTCAACCATGTCGCGAGAGGCTTGTTTTAAAGCAGTTTGGGCATTTTTACCCGTTTGCTCTGCTTTTGTATTGGCTTCGTCAATAATGGCCTTTTTTTGAGTTTCTGCCTCAGAAATAATTGCTTCCGCTTGTTTTTTAGCCTCTTCAATAATGCGTAGCTTTTCAGTTTCACCAGCATTAATTCCTTGCTCTTTTAGCTTAGCAACAATCCCTTCCAGATTTTCTTTATTATCGTTCATTTCTTTTTTCTTTTAAATAGATAACCGCTTAATTCTTATCCCAATATTCTTCAATCAGTTTTTTACTGAGGCCTGTTTCTGTAGGTTCGAAATGGCGTTTAAGAATAGACCAACACTTATCTAAAGCAGCTTCCAGCTCGATAGGTTCACCAAATGGTTCTTCGATATTCTCGATAAAGTCGGTACGATAGCGCAATAATTTTTGAGAGTAAGGGTCATTGGCAGCTCCAACTTCTGATGCTTCAAAAGCTTTTTCAGCGTCGGCCAATAAAGAAGCCATAGCTGTCATAATAGCACGGTGGTCGTTACGAGTTTTACCATTCACACCTTGTTTCAAACGAGAAAGTGAACGAGCTAACTTTAATTTACCTCCATCCAGGAAGAACTGACCTTCGGTAATATAACCGGTGTTATCTGGAACAGGATCTTCTAATGATTCCAAAGTAGTTGCTCCAATAATTGTGATAGAACCAGCACCTTCGATATCGGCAGCCACCTCATATCGTTTTGCTAACTCTGAGTATAACGATCCAGGATATCCCTGCAATGATGGAATCATATCCTGATAGTTAGCCACGTTACGCAAGATATTCGACCAGTTTGTCATATCAGTTAATAGCACCAATACATCTTTTCCCTGATCACCAAACTCACGAGCCACACTCAAGGCAACATCCGGCAACATCAATCCTTTAATCTGCGAATCACCAGCAAGGTGAGTAAACATGATGGTTTTATCGATGTTACCTGATTGAGATAATTGTTCTTTAAAATACTGATACTCATCAAACTTCAAACCAATACCGGCGAAGATGATAACATCAGCTTGAGCTCCTTGTGCAATTTGCGACAATAAGCGGTTATATGGCTCTGTAGGACCTGCAAAAATTGGAATCTTTTGCGATTTTACCAATGTATTGAAAACATCAATCATTGGAATACCTGTCCACAAAGCTTGTTTTGGTACGTTACGAACAGTAGGATTCAAAGTATCCAAACGAGTTGATACTTGTTTTTCGAAGATTACTTCTGGTCCACCATCGGCGACTTCACCAGAACCGTCGAAACTACGTCCTAACATTTTATTTGAAAAACCAGCCGTAAGAGGAATCTCGTGCATGCGAATTTTAGTTCGCGTACTTAAACCCGTAGTACCATTAAATACCTGAAATCGAGTTGAATCTTCTGTAATATTAATGGCTTTAGCAAATGATAAGCTTTGTCCCGAATCGGCTTCTAACAATTCAACCACATGATTCAGAGCTACTCCAGGATTACCCTCAACAGAAATAAGAGCCTTTCCTACTTCGCTTATCTTATTAATTTCTTTTCTTATCATACGGCGTATTCCTCCTGTAAAATAAATTTATTAACTGCATCTGGTAATTGAGCTAATTGCTCTTCGGTTGTAGCCGAATAGTTCCAATCTTTCCACCATTGACGCAGCTCATCAAACTTCTGTTTGATTGACTCTTTTAATTGTTCATCATCCATTTCGCCAGCTTGAAATTCAATGCTGCTACTAATTAAATTCTGAACTGCTTTGTTGATTACTTCCAAGCGTTCCGGACGAGTACAAGCATCAACTTTATCAAATGCATCTTGCTGCATCACACAAAAGTCGATGGTTTGACCTTTTTGAAATTGTATATAATTTGAAACAGGTACTTTTTTCAAACCAATGGTACTAATGGTTTGATCAATATCGTTTGCTGTTCTTAATGCACTAATCATGTTCTGGCGATCTTTCCATGAAACAAATCCGTTATAAACCGAAGTTGTATACACCAAAGGATCGATGGCAGGATATTTTTTAGCATCGGCACGATCCTGTGAAAGTCCCCAGAAACCACCTGTTGCATCCATTGTAGCCTGTGTAACCGGCTCCTGGAAGTTACCACCAGCAGGCGATACTGTACCAATAAAAGTTAATGAACCTTGAGTACCTAAATCATCACCGGCACGCTGATACATACCTTTAATCTGATCCGGTATATCCATTGGAAAAGCCTCTGGTCCAGGAATATCCCCCTGGCGACCACTACGTTCGCGTAATGCCTGAGCCCAACGAGATGTTGAATCAGCTAACATTACTACTTTTTTACCCTGATAACGGTAATATTCACCCACTGTTAATGCGATAAATACTGAAGCCTCACGAGCTGCTACCGGCATCGAACTGGTATTACCAAAAATACACATACGATTCATTAAAGACTCTCCTGTTGTTGGATCTTCCAACTCAGCAAATTCTTTAAATACCTCAACAGCTTCACCCGCACGTTCTCCACAGGCAGCCATAATAATAATGTCGGCTACTGCATATTTACAAAGCGAATGCTGCAATACTGTTTTACCTGCACCGAAAGGACCTGGGTTACCAACAGTTCCTCCATATCCAACGGGAGCTAATAAATCAATTACACGTGTACCTGTAGAAATAGGTTTTGTAGGAATAGCACGTTCTTTAAAAGGAATAGGTGCTTTTACAGGCTGGCGAAACGCCAACTTTAACTCGTGTTTATTACCGTGTGCGTCGGTTACAACCGCTACTTGCTGAGTGATATTTACCGAGCTTTTTTCGATAATACTTTCTACTTTACAAACACCAAAACTAAAAGGTACTAATATTTTATGATCCACTTTTCCTTCAGGAACAGATCCGATGACATCGCCACCAGAAACAGAATCGCCAACTTTTACACTTGGTGTAAAATCCCATAAAGTAGTCTCATCCAAAGCAGGAGCATTCATCCCCGGCTTTAAATAAGCATCTTCTTCACTTAATTTATACAAGGGGTTTTGAAGTCCATCCCACACACTGGTTAAAAGTCCGGGACCTAATAATACTGATAAAGGAGTACCTTTAAACACCACTTCATCACCAATTCTGGCACCGGTTAAGTCTTCAAAAACCTGCATTTCAACAATACCTGCGTCGGCATTTTTCGGATCAGGTTGAATCTGCAAAACCTCCGCCTGGAGAAATTTCCCATCGACGGCAATCTCTGCAGTCTCCCCCATTATCACATCGTCGAAGAATCGGGCTTTCACCAACGAATCCTGGATGGAAATAAGAGTTCCTGTCCTCTTTTGATTGATATCCTTCATAATTTATATTTTAAAAGCAGTTGTTTATAAAACTAACTCCTTATTATCTACATCTTAAGAGTTATTCTATTCAAAAAACAACCTACCAAGCACTTAAACACTAATTAATTACACCAATATATCACTTTAAAAATAATACAATAACAAGAAAGACGATAAGCATTTATAATGCTCCATCGAAACGCGGAATTAAATAACATTTGATGTTTTCCTAAAATGTCTTTCTGTAGATTTATCTTCCTCTTTTTAATCATTACTATTCAAACTTTATCTTAGTTTTAACAGGCTTCAGCTTTAATGTATGGATTCCTAAGATAATATATCTTATAAATAAAACGATGAAGCTGTGTTTGCATGATACTATAAAGTTTAAACTGTATTAATTCGCTAAATGATTTTTTTAAGATTTGGATATGACATCGGGTATATCTGGTCTTTCATTTTTCATGCCAATTAAAGAAATTATTCATTAACACTTCTTGAAAAACGCATCACAATGTATAGATTAATCCATTATTTCGGAAGTAAAAAACGCATTAAGAAGACAAAAAATGTTGTAAAACAGATTTTCGGGTGTTTAATACGTCAAAAATAATGGATTATCATTAAGTCAATCAAAACTAATAATTAAGACTCCCCATTACCTTTTTATAATTAAGGAGATTTACTTTGTAATTAACTTTAGAGTCAATAAAATCGGCATAAGCCCTTTGCCACTGCACCTGCGCATCTAATACATCAGTTGTAGTAACAACACCTTCATTCAATCTGTTTAGCTCCATATGTAAATTTTCGTCAGCTTGCTCTAGTGACTCCTCAGTAAAAGTTATCTTCACCAAAGACTCATTCACTTGATAAACGCTTTGCTGAATTTCGAGAATCAATCCATCTTTTGCTTTATCATAATTTAACTGAGCCTTCTGACTTTCCATATTTTTCATTTGCATTTTCACATGACGTTCTCCCCAATGAAAAACAGGTATTGAAACACTTACACCGGCTACCAAAGCCATTTCTGTTTCGTCTTGTGCCTTATGATTTGGATTTTGAAATCCATAATTTGCAAAAGAAACTAATTGTGGTAAATAATCTGAACGAACCGCTTTACGATCTTCTTCTGTTATATTTACCTGATTGGCAAGAATCTGTAGTTCATGACGCTCTTCAGCCTTTCTTTCAATATCAGCAACCATTACCGGCATATTACTAGCAATCACAACAGAATCTGCTACAATAATATCATCCAAAATACTATTACCCATTGTTTGATTCAAAGCCATTTTTGCCAACGATATATTATTTGCAAGGTTAATAGCTGCAAGTTTTGCATTATTTAGTTCGACCTTTACCTTTAATACTTCATTACCTGTTAATAAACCAACATCAGCCCAATTCTGAGTTTGATTGACAACTCCTTCGAGTAGTTTTACTGATTTTTTAAGCACGTTCAGATTCTCTTTTAAAGAAACCAATCCCCAGTATTGCTGATCAACCTGAAGAATAAGATTTTCTTTTGTATTGGTAAGATTATGCTCTGCCATACCAACTCCATACTCCGACATTTTAACGTAATGCCTTAATTTACCTCCCATATAAAGAGGTAAACTTAAGTCAACCCCTCCACTATAATTGTTGTGATAGGTAAGGTTATTAACTCCTCCGGGATAATAAACTCCACTAGGCAGCCCTGTGATTGTTGGCAACTCAAAACCTGGAATCTCCATTATCTGAGGTTTATTCATATAATTATAGGTAGCCGAAAAATCGAACTGCGGTAAACGCCCTAATTTACTTAGCTTATACGAAGCTTTACTTATGGAGTAATCCGCTTCGGCAGTCTTCACGTTCTGGCTATGCTCCAAAGCTTTGTGTCGACAACTATCGAGCGTTAGTACTTCCTGCCCCATTGCCACATAGGCAATGAAACAGAAAACTATTGTGAAACTATATTTTAACATTATGATTTTTAATTTATTGGAAACGTTGAATTTTCTGAGACGACTCGTTATATTTTTCTCTAATGCACGATAACAGAAAAGTATTTTCCTGCTGTAACAAATTTTCAAATCCTTCCTGATTGTCAGCCGACTTTGTCATTTTAGCTGCTTCAATTTCAGCATAGTGTACATTGTCGAAACGCTGCACCAATGACTCAGTACGTTCATTTAACTCCTCAGGATTAAACACACGATCTACCATATTATGCTTCGATAAAACATCAGGAAAAATCTTGTCCGAAAGAAAATAAACATTAATTGGATTAATAGTTGCATTTATAAACTGCTTATACATTGTACTTCCCTTGGGAATATTCACCATATCAACATTGTTATTGTCGAGATAAAAATCTTTGGATACAATTCTTAAATCAGCAATAAAACTAAAATTGAAAAGAAAAGCATTCATTGGTTTTACCAACATCGAAACAACCACTTTTTTCAAAGCAAATAACTTCAACACCAACAAGTCGAAAACCCTAAAGCTTCGCAAAACTTTTTCTTCATAGTTTTTATCCTGAAAAAATGAATGCCATAACTGTTGATAATTCTCCAAAGAAAAATCAGGATGATCATTACTAATCACAACTGACTTAACCGTCTCATCTTTGGATACTTTATCAAGCATATCGATCAGTTCATCGCGATACTCATAAGTTTTGCTCTCGAGAAAAAGACAATAATTCAATCGCAAAAAAAGAATGCTACCTTTTTGTTCCGATTGACAATATGGATTATTTATTAATTGAGTCATGACTATTAATTGTTTTCAGGTTTGATTTTATAAAACAACACATACAACAGTGGCAATACCAATAGTGTAAGGAATGTGGCGAACAGTAGACCAAAAATGATGGTTACCGCCATTGATCCATACATTGCATCCGTTATAAGCGGAAACATACCAAAGATGGTAGTTAAAGCGGCCAACAATACCGGACGCATACGACTAATTGCTGCATCTACTACAGCATCGTATGGCCTGCTATTTTCTGTATTCAGATTTAGATTGATTTCATCCATCATTACAATGGCATTTTTCAGAACCATACCAATCAGACCTAAAAATCCGGTGATAGCCATAAACCCAAATGCTTTACCTGTGACAAACAAACCTACAGATACACCAATAATCGAAAGAGGTATAATTGCCATCACAATTAATGACTGACGAATACTATTAAACAGCATCACTACAATTAATACAATCAACAACATGGCAACAGGCATATAGGTACCAGTTGCCTCGTTGGCTTCCATCGAAGGTTTATACTCTCCATCCCACATAAACGAATAACCCGTAGGCAATGGAATCGCCTCTATTTTTGCACTTACTTTCGACATTAGCGTACTACCACTCACATCCGGATCCAGTGGATCGCATTGCACAGTAATAGCTCTTTGTCGGTTGTAACGCTGAATAACACTATTTTCAAAATCAACTTTTATAGGATGATCAACTACATCTTTTAAAGGAACTGGCTCATTGCTATTTCGTCCCCATACCATCGAATTGGCAATTCGTTCCAAATTGTTTTGAGCTGACTCATCCGTTTTAAGAACAATTGGACGCATCACATCATTATCGCGATATAAACCAATAGGTAATCCGGCAGAGGTCGCACTTAAAATAGCTCCGCCCAAATCAGAGCGTGTAATTCCAGCTCGTGCAGCTTTAGCCTCGGCATACTGAGGCTCCCAAACTAAAACTTCATTACGCCAATCATTAGTGACATCTCCACACATAGGTTCATCATGAAAAATCTTTTCTGCCTGGTCGGCTAAATCCCTTAACACAGCCGGATCGGGACCAATAAAACGAGCTTCAACCTTGTATTCAATCGGAGGTCCACCAATATATCCTTTAATACGCAATCGTGCATTTGGATATTTTTGGGCAATGGTATTTTGAACGACATCATTGACTTCAGCAACCTCTTCTAATTCATGCGTTTCAATCATTAGTTGCCCAAAACCTGAATTGTAGTTCTGCGTTTGTGCACTCAACATATATCGAGGTGGTGTTTGCCCAATACTTGTACTCACATTTTTCACCTGAGGAACACTATCTAATAGATAAGCTTCAATTTCTGACAAATCTTCAGATACTTTATAGAGATTACTTCCTTCGGGCAACCAATAATCAACCAAGGTATAGTTTTTTTCCAATGGCATAAAAAATGCCTTTTTAGTAAATCCAAAAGCAATGATTGATACAACTAACATCAATAATAAAACACCCAACGATAATTTCCGATACTTTAGAATAGTTTCTAATACATTTTTAAAAATACGATACCCTTTTCCTCCATATGGATTGGTTACTTCCTTACCAGGTTTTAAAAATCGCTCGCAAACTAACGGCGTTTGCGACATAGCAAATATCCAACTCAAACCTAAAGAGATAGCAAGCACCTTAAATAAATCCTCATTAATTTCTCCAGCACTATTGGGTGCTAAAAATACTGGTAAGAAAGCCAGAATAGCAATAAACGTCGCTCCCAGCAACGGCCATGACGTTGTTTTACCCACATTAATGATAGACTTTCGAAGATTTAACCCTCGTTGCAAAGCCACCAAAATACCATCTGTTACCACAATGGCATTATCAACGAGCATACCCATTGCAATAATAATAGCTGATAACGAAGTTCGGTGTAAAGAAATATTGAATGCCTTCATTGCCACCAAGGTTCCTAAAATGGCAAATAGCAATCCACTACTAATAAGGATACCCGATCGTAATCCCATCGATACCAAAAGAATAATAATTACAATTGCAATCGATTCAATAAGATTGACAATAAACACATTGTTTGCATTTTCAACCTCACGTGCCTGATCATAAATAGTATGAAGCTCCAACCCAACCGGAAGTTGTTCCTTAACCAATTCCAACTTGGCATTGATATCTTCAGCCATTTCAAGTACATTACCACCATTAATGGTAGAAATACCAATACCCACCGATTGCTGATTATTGAATCGCTGCATGCTTTGAACAGGTTCGATGTAGGATTTCTTAACCTCCACTAAATCCTTCACATAGAACTGTACATCACCTACCTGAACGATGGTATTTTTTATATCATCAATGCTTTGAAATGCTGTATTACCTGCCACTCGAATATTTAATGCATCTAATTGTATCGTTCCACTGGCCGCAACACTTGACTGATTATTAATTGCTTGAATAATAACTCCAGGATTGATTCCTAATTCAGATAGTTTCTCGTGGTTAATAATCAAATCAACACATTCCATTCTATCACCAAACAAAATGATTTTACCAACCTGATTAACGGTTAATAACTCACGTTTGATAAATCGGGCATAATCATTTAGTTCATCCTGCGTATAACCATCGCCTGTTAAGGCATAGAACATTCCATAAACATCGCCAAAATCGTCGATAACCATTGGAGCTTGGGCTCCCATTGGCAATTCGCCGCGTGCATCATTAATTTTCTTACGTAAAATATCCCATTCCTGAGGCATTTGATTAGCCCGCATGGATTCTTTTAAATCCAATTGAATGATGGACAAACCAGCATAAGAGCTAGAGTAAATCTCATCGATATTATCCATTTGCTGAGCAGCGCGTTCGAGTTTCTCTGTTACTTCCTGCTCTACTTCGTATTGCGATGCTCCCGGATACCGGGTAACAACCAATGCTGTTTTAATGGTGAACTCGGCATCTTCTAACTTACCTACTTTAAAGTAAGAAACAACACCACCGATCAACACCAATGCCAGAATAAAGTATACAAACACCCTATTCTTTAGTGTATATTCCGCTAAATTCATAGTATTTTTCTAGAGTTGACGTCCTTTATTCGTTTTTGAAAAGCCTTTATAAACTTTTACTTCCTCACCTTGCTGCAAATAATTGGCACCGGCACTTACAATTACCTCACCTTCACTTAAACCTTTATTTACGACTGCCTCGCTATCAGACAGTACACGATTAACGTGGATATTACGACGTTCTACTTTCTGATTTTTCAATACCCAAACACATGTATTACCCGCATGTGTAAATAAAGAAGTTACTGGAATTACATTGGAAGTACCTTCATTTACATCTTGATTATACAACTCCAAAAGCATAGATGTTCCTGCTCTTAACTTAATTCCATCGGTATTTTCGATCACTACTGAAATAGGGTACGACTGCTTGGTGAAACCAGATTTAGATCCCAATTCCAAAAAACTAGCATCAAAACTAAGAGTTTTGTCTGCTTCTTTAACTTTACAAACATAGCGGGTATCATCTCCTATTTTAGCTACATCATCACTTGAAATCCAGGCCGTAACTTTATAGCTTGATAAATCGATAAAAGAAACAATAGGCTGACCAGGAACTACTTTCTGAAAATTCTCAACATAAACACGATCAATATATCCCGAATAAGGAGCTCTTAACTGGGTGTCTTCAAAGGCATGTTTTGCATCCTCATAATTTCCTTTCGCCAAAATATATCGAGCCTCCATTTGGTCAAACATGCTTTGCGATACACTTTTACGCTTTAACAGTTCTTTGTAGCGCTCATATTCTTTTTTCGAAAGTTTGTAATTCGATTCTGCCTTATCCAATCCAACACTAAAATCACGCTGGTCTATTGATGCAACAACATCTCCTTTCTTCACAAAAGCCCCTACAATATTATTAAGTGTTACAAGTGGCCCTCCCACACGAAAAGCAAGATCAACTCCTCTTCTTTCATTTAAGGTGGCAGGTAAAATAAGCTTATTGCTACTTTCGTTCAACGACACGACCTTCGCCACTTTAACACTCCTGATTTTCTTTTCTACTTTTTTTGAATGCGAACATCCAGCCCATACAAAACAAGCCAGAATAAACATCAAACTAATCTTCTTCATTGAATTGAATTAATAAATGTATGTAATTAATAAATTGTCAATTTTATACACCGTATACTATATGCGGTTATCTAGTTTACTTTTGATTATAAAAAAATGGCTTTAAGCCAATGATGGAATTTAAACTTTAATTCCTTTAATAATGATTTCTAACTCGGGAAAAACCTTGTTTTTAAACTCAATAGAGGATTTACAAAAGCTTATATTGTAGGTTATAACACTTTGAATAAAAACAGCTACCATATTAACATCCAAATCTTTATTAATATAACCTTGCTCCTGACCAAGAGTAAAAAAGGTAGCAAAAGACTGATTTAGTTTTTCTTTTTCTTTCTCAACAACGCAACCAATTCTTGGATATTCCTTTACTATATGATTGGCATTTAAAAGAACAAACTCATCAAATCCACGTGTGATAAATTCACAAAAACCATTCAAGCGTTCGGGATAAGGTGAATTGCCAAGTAAAAAGTCACTTTTCTCTTTAATATCAATAGTAATATTCTGCTCAGTAACCTTATATAAAAGGTCCTCTTTATTACCTATTATTTTATATAAAGTACGCTTTGACACCCCAACAGCATCCGAAAGTTCGTCCATATTCCATCCCTTGACTCCCTGATTAATTAGCAACTCCTTTGTTGTTTCGAAAACGCGATTTTCTATATCTAAATCACCAACTTTCGCCATTTATATACTATTTTAGTGTACTTAGTTTACTTTTAAGTGTGCAATTTTACTAAATTAAATTATAATAAGAGAAATTTTTTAGGGACTTTTTTAAAATAATGTCTCACATTTATTGCAAAAACCCCGCCGTGGCGGGGTTTAGCAAAACATTAACCATAAAAACCAAATTCAAGCCATTTTAACAAACGGCCGAACTATTCGCCTTCTTAACCACTTCAAAGGCGTTTTCTATTTGATCTATCAAATCCTGTGGATTTTCCAGTCCTATGCTGAGTCTGACCAGTGATGGTGAAATACCTAATTTTAACCTATCTTCTGGTGATACGTCTACGTGCGTCATTGTTGCAGGATGCTCTGCTAAACTTTCGGTTGATCCTAAACTGACTGCTAATTTAAACAATTTCAAGCTATTCAAAAACAAAAAAGCTTCTTTCTCGCCGCCAGTAATTTCGAAAGCTATCATCGAACCAGCTGAAAGGCACTGCTTATCGAAGATTTCTTTCAAATCAGAGTCATTTTCCAGAGAGCCAAGATAGTGTATTTTTTCTACCAACGGATGATTCTTGAGATAATTTGCAATTTTTTGTGCACTTTTCGCCTGAGCTTCCATCCTGATTTTCACAGTTTCGAGACTACGTTGCAGCAACCAAGAGGAGTTCGGATCTAATTGACTTCCAAAGAAGGTGCGCATTCCTTTTACCTGACTAATTAAATTATCAGATCCAACACAAGCTCCTGCAATAACATCGCTATGACCTCCAATAAACTTCGTAGCCGAATAGATTACCAAATCAGCTCCAAATTGAATGGGATGTTGAAAAACAGGTCCTAAAAAGGTGTTATCAACCGCACAGATACATTTGCTATCAGAAGAACTAAAATACTTTGAAACACGCGATATCATTTCTATATCGATCAATGAATTAGTTGGATTCCCAGGAGTTTCAACATATATCATTGCAGGCTGTTTACCCGGATATACTTTTTCAACACGCTCGATAATGGTCTCCTCTTTTTCGCCTTTAACAAAACCTACAATTCCTATATTAAACTGCGGAAGAACATGATGTATAAAATGATCAGTTCCTCCATAAACCGGTGACGAAAAAAGTAGAACATCGCCAGGCTTTACAAAAGTTAAAATTGTAGTAGAAATAGCTGCCATTCCACTAGAAAAAAAAGCTCCAGATTCTGCTCCATCCCAAGCTGACAAACGCTTTTCAAGAATATTCATATTAGGATGGTCTAAACGTGAATAGATCATACCCATCTCTTCTCCTTCCTGTTTGTCGCGTAAACCATACGCTAATTCAAAAAAGGCTTTTCCTTCCTCACAATTGTTAAAAACGAAAGTGGATGTTTGATATATTGGACATTTTGCTGCGCCCTGATGTTTATGAGCATCATAACCTAAACTCATCATCAAACTCTCAGGATATAGTTTTCCTTTTTTCATAGTCTAATTTTTCATACAAGTTAAGATTAAGTAGTTTTATTAACCACACTAGTTTATTTTATTGGTTTTTATTTCTATATTTAGAATTATTTATAGTTTTTTATTCTTTTTGCGCATTATTATATGAGACCCAAAGAAAAATCTTCTGCAATTATCCTGGATTCAACTGATAAAAAGCTAATCATGCTCTTGCAAAAAGATGCTAAAATGACCACAAAACAATTGGCACATCATCTGAGTTTGAGTACAACTCCTGTATTTGAAAGAATAAAAAGACTAGAAAGGACGGGAATTATAGAGAAATACGTTGCAATTATCAACAAAGAAAAAGTGGGAAAACGATTAGTAGCTTTTTGTAACGTTTCACTAAAAGAGCATTCGCATGATATGATACGAGATTTTGAATCGAGCATTGTTCAACTACCCGAAGTTTTGGAGTGCCATCATATAGCCGGAATGTTTGACTACACTCTTAAAGTAATAACAGAAGATATGGAAAGCTACCATCATTTTGTTTACAACAAATTAGCTTCGGTAAATAATATAGGTAATGTACAAAGTTCGTTTGTAATACACGAAATAAAATCAGGAACAGAACTTCACCTGAATTCTGAAGAAATTAATTGAGAGGTATTTTGAAATAAAAGCAAGAACCTTTGCCTTCTACCGAATGCAGACTAATGGTTCCCCCTAAAAGTTCGACCAGATTTTTAGATATTGTCAACCCAAGGCCATTTCCTCGATATAAGTTACTAACATCGTTTTTAACTTTTAAAAATCGCTCGAAAACCACTCTTTTATGAGCCTCATCAATTCCAATACCTGTGTCTTCCACAAAGAACTTAACAAACCCATCGGCAACCTCATACCCCATCCTTACATATCCTTGATTTGTAAACTTTAAAGCATTACTCACTAAATTTTTTAATATCTGCTTTAATCGAAATACATCAGAAGCAATCATTAATTCGGAATCCGGCATTTTAATTTGAAGTTCTAATTCATCTTTATCAACCAAATATTTAGATGTTAGAAAAGAATAATAAACTTCATTCATCGCATTATTAACTGAGAACTTTGTGACTTCAGTAGTAATCTGTTCCGATTCTATCATTGAAATATCAATAATGTCATTCAAAAGATTTAATAGTTCATCACCATTTGACTTAATCATACTGGCATATTCTAAACGCTCCATTGGATTAAGCGATGCATCTAACAATAAATCAGAAAACCCAATAATCGCATTCATTGGAGTACGGATTTCATGACTCATATTTGAAAGAAAAGCAGACTTCAGTCTATCCGACTCTTCTGCTGCAATTTTAGCCTTCTCCAACTCTGTTGTTCGTTCTTTAACTTTTGTTTCCAACAACATGGCTGCATCTAAAAGTTGCTCCTTCTGTTTTGCAATTTCATCGCGTTGTTTGTTAGCAATATTTCGTTGTACACTTAAATCATGGGTTCGTTTTGTAATCTTCTCTTCTAGTGTAAGCTTTTCATTACGTATTTTTTTAATTCTGTATTTCACATATACAAATATTAAAAATACTCCTAATATTACTCCAATAGTCACAAACCAATTAGTTTTCCAAAACGGCGGAGTTACAATTATTTCAACATGTTTAGTGTTACTACATAAATAACCATCTGAATTCGTTGAACGAATTTCCAAATCATAGTCTCCTGGAGCTAAATCAATAAAACTTAAATGCCTTTCGTCTTTTAATGGTATCCAGTTATCAAAGCTTGGCTTTAAACGATAGAAATACTCTAGCTTTTGTGGGTTTTTATAGTCCAATGCTGCAAATGAAAGTGAAAAGTAACTTTCATCGTACGACAATTTAATTTGTGAGGCAGAAACTAACGAACTTCGAATAAAAACATTATCCCGTTTTCGTGCATCTCGGATCGATCCATCATGATCGTATAAGTACAATCCTGTAAAATATATTGGTGGTTCTTTCTTCGATCTTTTCAAACTATCAGGGTGAAATTGATTCATCCCATTCACCCCACCAACCAATATGCTTCCATCAAATAATTTAATAGCTGAAGGATTAAACTCATTTGACTGAATACCATTACTCTCATCAAAGTTTAAAATTGCGTCGGTTTTTAAATTAATCCGGCTTATACCTCGATTGGAAGTATACCATAAGAAGTTTCCCTCTTCAAATGCAGCATATACATATCCATTAATTAAGCCATCCAACTCGCTATAATGTTTCGAAACAGTTAAGTCTTCTTCTAAAGCATCAATACCTTTATCGGTACATACCCAGATTTTATTATTATCACCTTCACATATTGAGTTAATTCTATCGCTACTTATTGAATTTATATTATTTTCTTCATGTTTTATAATAGTAAAATGATCGGAAGTATAGTCATATAAGTTTAGGCCTTCATCTGTACCTACCCACAAGCGGCCTTTACTATCGCATTCAATATCCCAAATTAAATTACTAACAAGACCTCTAGATAAGGTATCCTTCTGATAAATTTTAAATTGTTCTGTTTCTTCATCCATCCGGCACAAGCCAAAATTCGTCCCAAGCCATAACCTATCATGAGCATCTCTCTCGATAGCATACACTTCATTACTAGATAATGTTGATGGATCGTCTAACTTATTGGTATACACTTTAACTTTATCGGTTATAGTATCATACTTTATTAATCCACGAGATGTACCGATCCATACGATACCTATAGGATCACATAATATACTCCAAACCGGAGAGTCTTTTTCATTACCAAACAAATCGATTTTTTCGAACCGATTTTCTTTCATATACCATTTAGTAATACCCTCATCCGTACCTATCCATACATTACCAAGTACATCCTGATCAAGAGCAAATACACCGCTACCATTAATTGAATTTTTATTAGGTACATCGTAATAATGTGTAAATAAATTAAGAGTCAATGGCATTTTAATAAGTCCATTCGATTTTGTCCCAGCCCATAATATGTTGGAGTCATCGATATATAATGTTGTAATAAAATTATCGGGGATAGAGTATAGATCAAATTTATTGTTTAACCAATGATCAAACTGTCCACTAGGATGGAAGTGATATATACCATTTGATTGAGTTCCCATCCAAAACTCACCATTATTTTGCTTGCATATAGAAGTTACCGATTTTCCTTCCAATGCGTAAAGTTCAAATTTCCCAGTATTCTTATTAAATTTATAACTCCCATTATCTGTGCCTAAAAGCAAACTATTGTCATCTATCTCCTTAATACAATATACCAGATTGGTTTCATACTGCTTTGATTTATTATAATTATTCAAATAGTGTTTATGCTGATGTCCATTCTTGTCCAGCTTAACAATACCTTGACCATAGGTTGCCATCCACACTTCATTATTCGATGAAATACAAACATATAGCGGAAAAGCCTCTTTTACTTCATCATTTTGACATCTATTAGTTGCATAATTTTTAAAGGTGCGGGAATTGGTATCATATGCTGTAATCCCTTTAGAAGTAGCAATCCAAATAACACCATCCTTATCAATTTGCAGATTATAAATAAAATCAGATAATATTGAACAGCTGTCGCTCTGCTTAAAGTTTGTAAAAGACTCTTCAACCGGATCGAAAACATACAATCCTCCTCCACTCGTACCTAAATATAATTTATCGTGTTTTAGGTCTTCTACGATGCCACTTATTGCCGAATTCTTTAAGCCATCCGAGTCATTATCAATAGCGCCAAATACAGTCACATCTATACCATCAAAACGGTTTAAGCCATCGTCAGTACCAATCCAGATAAATCCACGATGATCTTTATAAACCGCAGAAACAGTACTTTGCGACAGCCCTTGATTTGTCGTATAATTTTCAACAGTATATTTTCTTTCCTGCCCCTTACTTATTGATAAAAAAAACACAATAAACAAGAGGAGAAATAATACTTTTATTTCTGTAGTATAATATTTATTAACCCCCAACTTCTTAACCAAATTTAGCTGTATACTAGCCAATTAATTACTCTATCTTAGAGTGCGAATTTAGTTATTGACTTTTTATACTCAAACTCATTAATCACATAAATAAAAGCACACATCAAACATTTTTATTGAATAGATGTTTTAAGCAAAAACAAATTTAAAAATGGACCTGATAAAACAACTCAACTGGCGCTATGCTACAAAGCAATTCGATAATTCTAAAAAATTAAGTACTGAACAATTAGAATTGATTTTGGTAGCCACCAACCTTTCAGCCTCTTCGTACGGATTACAACCTTATCAGATTATTTTGGTTGAAAACCCAGAAATAAGAGAAAAATTAAAGGCTGCAGCTTGGGGACAACCTCAATTAACCGATGCTTCGCAAATAATCATATTTACTGCCAAAACCAATTTATCAAATACAGATATCGATGCATTTATTGAATTGGTTTCGAATGTAAGAGAAATTCCAACAGCATCATTAGCTGACTATTCAAACATGATGAAAGGTGCTATTGAAAAACTATCGGATCAACAAAGAATTGATTGGGCAGGTAAACAAACCTACATTGCCCTGGGACAACTTTTAACCACATGTGCTATCAATCAGATTGATGCATGCCCAATGGAAGGATTCGATCATGAACAATTCGACGAGATATTAGGATTAAAAGAAAAAAACCTAACTTCAATGGTGATGGCGGCTGTTGGATTTAGATCGGAAGATGATAAATACCAACACCTCGCAAAAGTTCGCAAACCAATTGATCAAATGGTTATTAAATACTAAAAAAAGGGCTAAGGCCCTTTTTTTATTCGATTCATCAGCACATCGATTCTATTACTTCTCATAATTAGCTACTTTTAGGCTTAAAGTAGAATTGATATGAGAATAGAATACGACATTAAATTAGGGTTTAAAGACGTTATGTTTAGACCTAAAAGATCAACACTTAAAAGCCGGTCTCAGGTAAATCTAGATCGAACCTTTCAATTTAGAAACAGTCAAAAGCAATGGACAGGAGTGCCCATTATGGCAGCCAATATGGATACCGTTGGTACTTTTGAAATGGCCATTAAACTAGCTGAGAAAAATATTTTCACCGCCATTCATAAACACTACACCTTCGAAGAGTGGGATGAATTTCTTAAAACAGCTCCTGAAAATATAGAGAAGTACATTGCTATCAGTACCGGAACCGGAGAAAAGGATTTAGAAAAAATATCAAAAGTAATTGATGTACATCCAAAATTGGAGTTTATCTGTATTGATGTTGCCAATGGTTACTCTGAGCATTTTGTTGAATTTGTAAAACAAACACGTAAGCAATTTCCAACAATGACCATATTGGCCGGAAATGTTGTTACAGGCGAAATGGTTGAAGAGTTAATTTTAGCTGGGGCAGATATTATTAAAGTTGGAATTGGCCCAGGTTCGGTTTGTACTACTCGAGTTAAAACGGGTGTTGGTTATCCTCAACTATCTGCAATTATCGAATGTGCTGATGCAGCCCACGGCTTAGGTGGCCAAATCATTAGTGATGGAGGATGCGCTACTCCCGGCGATGTATCGAAGGCTTTTGGTGCCGGTGCCGACTTTGTTATGTTAGGTGGTATGCTTGCCGGACACGACGAAAGTGGCGGTGAAGTAGTTGAACATGATGGTAAGAAATTCAAACAATTTTACGGAATGAGTTCATCTACAGCCATGAAAAAACATGCTGGTGGTGTAGCTGAATACCGCGCCAGCGAAGGCAAAACAGTTGAAGTTGAATACCGTGGCCCGGTTGAAAATACCATTCAGGATATTTTAGGCGGAGTACGAAGTACCTGTACTTATGTTGGAGCCTCAAAACTAAAAGAGTTAACCAAACGTACTACCTTTATCAGAGTAGCCGAACAGGAAAACAGAGTTTATACCAAATAAAATTCGAAAGCTTGCAAAATATGCAAGCTTTCTTTTCATACCTGCTATTGTGTTCAAGTATAATACTTAACTTTGCATATGCCTACAGACATTACGATACAACAATATCTGACCGAGTTTGAGGGATGGCCTTTAATTGATGTTCGCTCACCTGGTGAATTTGAAAAGGGTCGTATTCCGGGCGCAGTTAATATAGAGCTTTTTAGTAATGAAGAAAGAGCTCATGTTGGAACAGTTTACAAACAGCAATCTCAAAAAGATGCCATCGATTTAGGTTATCACTACGTTAATCCTAAATTACAATCATTTATAGATCAATCAGCGGAAGCCGCTCCTGATAAGAAAATAGTTATTCATTGCTGGCGTGGAGGAATGCGTAGTCATGCATTTGCTCAGCATCTCGAAGACAACGGCTTTAAAGAAGTATATGTTATCCAGAAAGGATACAAAGCATTTAGGCGAGTCGTACTTAATTCATTCGACAATTACAATCTTAATGTTTTGGGAGGCTATACCGGAAGTGGGAAAACACAAATCCTCACCCAACTAACAGCTATGAATGAGCAAGTGCTCGATCTGGAACAAATTGCTCAACATAAAGGATCTGCTTTCGGGAGTATAGGTTATGGATCTCAACCTACAACAGAACAATTCGAAAATAATTTATATTGGAAATGGCGAGAATTTGATCCATCACGTCCCATATGGGTTGAAGATGAAAGCCCAAATATTGGCAGTGTAAATATTCCGCAGTATTTGTTTCGAAAGATGCGAGAAACCAAGCTTTTATTCATCGATATCTCAAAAGAAGAAAGAGCTAAATTATTGGTTAGCGAATATGCTCTTGATAATAAACCCAAGCTTGCCGAAGCGATTAAGCGAATTTCTAAACGCTTAGGCCCTCAAAATACCAAACTTGCATTAGAGCGATTAGAAGAAGATGACTTTTATAATGTTGCTCTGATCACACTATATTATTACGACAAATATTATTTAAAAGGATTGGCAAAACGAGATAAGGATAAAATTGATATGATGAAACTCGAGGACACAGATCCTATAAAAAATGCCAAAACAATATTAGAATATTACCAAAACCACTTGTATGTTGGAATTTAAACTCACAAAATACAGTCATGGAGCCGGATGCGGATGTAAAATTTCTCCATCGGTTTTAAGCTCAATATTAAAAAGCAATATTCCCCCCGTAAGTAATAGTAAACTAATTGTGGGTAACGATACCCGCGACGATGCAGCTGTTTACGATTTGGAAGACGGAACTGCCATTATCAGTACAACCGACTTTTTTATGCCCATTGTTGATGATGCTTTTACTTTTGGTAAAATAGCTGCTACTAATGCCATCAGTGATGTGTATGCCATGGGAGGAAAACCATTATTAGCCATTGCCATATTGGGTTGGCCTGTTGATAAACTTCCGCCAGAAGAAGCCTCGAAAGTAATGGAAGGCGGAAGACAAGCCTGTAAAGAAGCAGGTATCCCACTGGCTGGCGGACACAGTATTGATAGTCCGGAGCCTATTTTTGGTTTAGCCGTTACCGGACGTGTTGATTTGGATAAACTAAAACGTAATGACACGGCTACCAAAGGCAGCTTGCTTTATCTTACCAAACCATTAGGGGTGGGAATACTTACAACTGCTCAAAAACAAGGTAAACTGAAAGACGAACATGCTTTGATTGCTCCTGAAGTAATGAGTCAACTAAATTCGATTGGCGAAGAACTGGCTCAACTCGATGGTGTTGAGGCAATGACCGATGTTACCGGTTTTAGCTTAATTGGGCATCTTAGCGAAATGTGTGAAGGAAGCGGACTTTCGGCTGAAATAGAATTTGACAAGATTCCAACATTGGATGTGTTGGATGAATATATCGAACAAGGATGTATGCCTGGAGGAACTCATCGAAACTGGAAAAGCTACGGTGAAAAAGTGAATCTGAAATCACAAACCTATTTACCTGTGGTGTGCGATCCTCAAACAAGTGGAGGCTTATTAATAGCTGTTACTCCGGATAAAGCACCTGAGATTGAAGCTTTACTTCTGAGTAAAGGAATTACAGCCGAACCATTTGGTGAACTTACCAAAGCGAAAGAGCATTTAATTACAGTATATTAATGATAAACTGTTAGACATATATAAATTAGACTTAAGATGATTTACATCTGCCTAACCATCATTGATCTTGAAAAGTAAACAGGCAGAAGGCAGTGGTAGAACTTAATTTATACTTCTCCTTTTGCACTGAATTACTTTCGACTGTTACGGAACGAGAATTGAAACAAGGCATCCATCAACCAAATTAATACACCAGTCAGTATTAAAAGAAGTGGTATTTGTATGTATTTGGTATCAAAATTAAAAATTGGCTGATTGATATAGGGTAACGATATGGTAGCTACAATACCAAACAAAGCCCCAATGGTAAAGAACACCCACGACAATCGCATGTTTTTAAGTATGCCCTGACGACTCTTCTCTTCTTTATAAACCGATTGCATCACCTGCTCTTCAAAATCAGCAAAAGGCATTTCAAGCATACTGTCTCCCAGGAGATCTTTCATTTTATTATCTTCCATCATAAAATACTTTTAGCTTCTGATTTTAATATTCCGTTCAATTCAGCCTGAAAGCGTTTGCGGGCTCTATGCAAAACAACCTTAATATTGCTTAACGACCAGCCGGTAACTTCCTGCATCTCGTTCATCGACATTTCGCGAAGATAAAATAGCTGAAGAGCCAAACTCTCGTTGGAAGGCATTCGCATCAATGTTTCGTTGATAAAGAATTTTCGTTCATCAGCACTAAGTTTATCTACCGAATCATCTTCTACGTCATCATCAGCCCACTCCAGCGGGTCGTATTCGTGCTTTCCTTCTTTTTCTGCTACTCTGAACGCTTTGTTGATTACAATACGATATAACCAGGTACTAAATTTGGCATCGCCTCTGAATTGTTTAATGTTTTGAAAGACATTTAAAAAGGCTTCCTGTGCAACATCACGGGCTAAAAACTCATTTTTAACCACCGACATGGCAACAGAAAAGGCCATGTTTTGGTATTGCCGGATAATAAACCGGAATGCCTCAACATCGCCATTCTTAACCTTTTCGATATAAATATCTTCCATTAAAGAGCCTTGTTTTCTTTTTTACGATCTACAAAATGAGCTAAGATCATACCTAAACCACCAAATAAAAGCATAGATGCAAAAACCAAGCCTGGTGCAACTTGATTTAATGAATCTTTTAATTCAGGTATTGAAATGATAAACAACCCCAACACTAAACCAAAACCTAATCCACTAAGCAACAATCCAAATTTCATCCATGGAAATCTAAAAGTCTTTTTGTCATTCCTTTTTCCATAGAAGTTATTTGCATCTGCTCCTTTTTCGATTAAAGCTAATCGCTCAGTATTTCTTGCTTTGACATAAAAAAACCATGCCATAAATGCTCCTGCAAAAAAAGCAAGCCAAACAATACCAATCATGATATTTTCAACAATTCTTACACTTTCCATATTCTAGTATTTTAATGTTTTGCAGATAAGAGACTATTAGAACGAAAAAGGTTACAAGCCCATTACAATTTTATTTAAATTTTAATAGTTCCGCTGATTACTAAGTACCCAAACACAGCAAAAAACAACCCTAATGCTCCATACAACCAACGGGCTCCTGTTCGGCCAATCGATTTAATAATAATCTGAGCTCTACGCTGTTTAAAGTACCATTCCCAATTGATAATAGCTGCAACAATCAGCAACAATCCAAATGCAACCATCAGGTAGAATAAGAAAGATATTTTTTCCATAATGCTTTTATTTACTTCAAAAATAGGCATAAAAAAAGGGATCGTACAATCCCTTTTATATATCGTAGAAAGGTATTGATACCTTTCACCTTAATGTTTTATTCTTCATCATATGTTCCTTCAGGCATACTAAACGAACCCATATTGGTTATTTTATAATCCGACATTGAAAAGCTACTCTTATCATTAGAATTAATTTGAGTTACTTCGTAGGTACTTTTCTCTCCGGTAGAAAGGTCAGTATCTTCGCTGGCCATTAAAAAACCATTCAAAATTCCATGCGAGTACATCGCCGATTTAAAGATGGTAGTCATAAAGTTTTCGCTATCCCAATCTATTTCTTTGGTTAGATAAAGCAGGCCAGTACTTTCTTCATCTTTATAGGTATACTCATCGCATTTATAACCACATATGGTTTTAGTATTACCTGTTTTTGATATGCGAGGATCGGCATAATCAATGTTTTCAGGCATATCTTCATCATCACTATCTTCTCCAAGTATCGATTCATCTATCGCACCATCTACCCCATACACAATACCTGTTTTATCATCGTCGTTTAAAATGATATTGGCTTTATTTTTAGCATCCATTATCATCAAACCTACTTCAGTATCATCATTGATTTGGCTTTGATCACTTGTAAACTCATAGGCAAAAGTTTGCTGATTGGTATTAGTATAAATTTTTACATCACCACTACTGCTTTGCCCATTCTCATCAACGCTTGTCATATGCATGGTGATGGATGAGCTAAAGGTGTAAGTATCTTCGATATTAACAGGATCGCCTGCATAACCCATACCTGCCAATTTCTCGGCCCATGTAGCTGAAGGATCAACTTCTTCTGCCGAGTCTGATTCTTCTGACTCAAAAGCTTCTTCAAACATTTGGTCGAGCTTTTTATCCATCTGTTCTTCGGTTTTTTGCTCGCTCTTTTTCTCTACTTTTTCAGCAGCTTTCTTTGCCATTTTCTCTAAAAACGATTGTGCCTGAATATTCTGCACTACAAATGCCGCCATCACTACAATACCTGCAACTAAATACTTTTTCATAAATAGGTGTTTTTTACCATCGCAAAATTAATACCTTATTCCGCAATAATCAATTCAAACCAATTACACATTTAATATAATTTAGTTTGAATCGTTGGCCAATTGCGAGTTTCGATAGTCCATTACACACTTCACAACGCCATCGTAATCATCTATTCCCTTTTCTACTTTGTTGGTTTTTAGATAAGCATCGTTAACGGCTGTTGCCACATCCTCAACCCTGCGGTTCATTAATGACATCCAATGTTTGGTAACGTGGGCATAATCGTCTTTTACCTCAGGACGAATGTGCGATACTGCTTCTTTAAAACTACCCAGCTGATATGTTGAAAAGGCAAAATAACGCAACAAATAAAGGTTGGCACTATACTTCATTTGCTGATTTTTGGAATGCGAACATACATACCAGGCATAAAAATTAGCCTCGGCTTCGGAAGTAATACCGTACCGGTGCGATAACTCATGAGCCAGTACCAATGGTCGTTCGAGAGAAAGCAAATGCTTATTAATATGTACTTCGCTAAAAAACGGCCCATAATAACCCGAAATAGTGGCTGCTGCAAAGAAGCGACTAAATGTCATTGTTTTAGGATGAGTTTTACACAGCCGTCCATCTATTTTAAGAAAATGATGCTGACGTTTATACTCCTGTTCGATTTGCTGTGCCCATTGGTTATTGCTAATGGAGTCAACATTAATATACGACTCATTCACCTCATCAATCAACCACCGAAAGGTATTCATTAATTGGGTTGTGTCGGCTTGAGCTTCGGTAAATGATAAACGTTCGTTTAAATCGGAACGATAATAATTAAAGCCCCAAAGCCAATAAAAAGCCATGTAGATAATGGCCAGCGTACTAACAAAGAGTTGCAATGCTTTTGCCCATTTAATTTTTTTGAACAAGGGTAATAACAGTAATAAAATGAGCCAAAGCGAGGCTATGATGTAGAATAAATCGTCGAGCGAGAAAGGGAAAATTCCACTTACAAACGAGAGGGCCGATGCCGTATATGGATAAATACCGGTTGAATAAATACGATTGGTTAGCTGAGGTGACGTTGCTGCCAGTTCGGTTAAGATAAATGTAAGCAAAGCCATTAATAAAATAATTACAAAGGGTTTCTTTAGCCAGGTTTTTATTCTCATGGTAGCTCTTTTGTAACAAAGATATGGATTTGTTTGGAGAGGAATAAGTCCGAAGTCCGGAGCACGAAGTCCGAATGGCTTAATCAGATGGTTTTCACTTTTGACTTGAGCATAGATACAGGCGTCCTTACAGGACTCATAGGCTTGACGGCTCTATTCACAGCACTTATGTACTGTGCTGATACAGGCATCCCTACGGAACTGCGTTAGCTGTTAGCTACTGGCTACTAGCTGATAGCTTATTCTCATAACTACAATTGAGCAAATTAACAGTTCGGCAATTAATCAGTGAGAAGTCCGGAGGCCGGAGCATGAAATCCGGGTGGTATCAATCAGATGGTTTTTCACTTTTGTCTTGAGCATAGATACAGTCGTCCTTGCAGGACTCTATCCGTGATAAATCCCTTCACAGCAATTACGTACTGTGCTGGTAAAAACGTCCCTACGGGACTGCGTTAGCAGTTAGCTTCTGGCTATTAGCCGATAGCTCATTAACATCAATACAATTGAGCAAATTAACAGTTCGGCAATTAATCAGTGAGAAGTCCGAAGGCCAGAGCTCGAAGTCCGAATGGTTTAATCAGATAATTTTCACTTTTGTCTTGAGCATAGATACAGTCGTCCTTGCAGGACTCTATCCGTGATAAATCCCTTCACAGCACTTACGTACTGTGCTGGTAAAAACGTCCCTATGGGACTGCGTTAGCAGTTAGCTTCTGGCTATTAGCCGATAGCTCATTAACATCAATACAATTGAGCAAATTAACAGTTCGGCAATTAATCAGTGAAAAGCACTGAGTCCGAAGTCCGAATAAAAAAAAGTCCGCTAAGCAATTAACTTCCCACATCGGTCCTCAGTCTTCCGACCTGATACTACTCATCCACCCTTTGAAAATGAATATCTTTCAATTGATTCTTCAATTCTTTACCCACTCTAAAGCGAATATTCACATCTTTTATACAACGCCAGGTAACTTCTTCCTTCGAATCTACACAATCACTCTTCATATGCAGGCTGAAAGTACCCAACTCGCCCAGTTGCACCGTTCGGTTTTCAGTTAAAAGAGATGGTATAATATCGCTAAAGGCAGTTAGTACGCCAATAATATCAGCACGCGATACAGTCGACATTCTTGAAATTAATTTTGATAATTCATTCAAATCAACCTTACTTCTGTCACATGCTCTAGCATAGTAAACATCTTTTGTAATCCCAACCTTATCAACTACTTCTTGTTTAATAATCTTGTACTTTAAAGCCATAAGTAAGTATTTGTTTAAATACGGATAAGTATTTCATTAATTATTTAACCGGGGTTATAATATGCTTTAACCGGGTCTTTCATTTATATTAACCGGGTTATAATCTTTTTTAACCCCAGTTAATATTGCATGTAAATGCTTAACTAATTTAAGCTTCTTAACAGGAAAAAGCAAGCACATAAGCACTCTATTTCATAAAGGTCTCTTACTGCATTGGTTTAAAATTTAGATTAATAAACCAGTCTGCCATCCACCGGCAGGCCTTTGAGCTGGAGGCAATTGTAGTGAAACGAAAATCGTGAATACTTTTGAATTATAAATGCAAATCAGCAGTTGAACCCACTTTGGGTTTCCTTTATAATACGTTCATATTCCACGGGTTCCACCCGTGGCTATTCTTATTAAATCCTTTCAGGATTTGAAAATGTCTGAAGGACATTAACAATAATAGCCTCGTGCGGAGCGCGGGGTGACTATTTAACTAATGATAAAACCCCAAAGTGGGTTGAACTTTACTATAAAACAATTTGAACTATTGATTCGCATTATAAAAATATATGAACAAAAAGTTGAAGCCATAGAAGCTTAAGTAAAGAATTCTATTATTCCTTTTTTAGAAAAACCGGCATGTCGTCAGCCTACTCTTTTAATACTTTATTGTTCAAGATATACAGTGCTAATACATAACCTTCATTTTTCTTTTTTAAGTGCGACTGCATTAGGGATGATCATTTGCTATTGTAGCTCTTAAGTGCGGCCGGGTGATCTCGGAGGCAAGCTCCGAGCTTCCCGGTCTTACTAATGAACTACTGCTATCTAATAATCATCCCTAATGAGGCCGAAAAAGAGTGTAGGGAAAAGAAGTGAATGATCTATTATTGCTCTAAATATATCGGAAAATTTAGTTAACAATAATGTGTGAAAGAGTACGTCGTCAGCCAGGGGCATCAAAAATCTTTAGGTTTGAGGCGATTGCTGCGCACCGTTGACGAACTTATGGCTTCAGGTACAACTTCTCGTTTCTCGAAGCCACCATTCCGCTATGTTCGCACCCTGTCGTTGCCAACAGCTCACTTGGCTTCGTATTGTCTTCCTTCCGATTAGGCAACTCAGTTTTCTTCCAAACTGACGGATTAGTTTGCATGCGAGGCAAACCAAAAAAGCAGATCCGAAACCGAATCTGCTTTTTTGTATGCTGTATAAATTGAAACTATTTCTTCATAAAAAAATAGACTTTACGCTCTTGCTTATTAGGAATACCAATAATATTATTCAGGTAATCGTTTTTAACAGTAAGCCCACCTTTTTGAACATATCCTTCGCTCATTGGCATGCATTGCCCCCACGAACCACTTTGCTGACAGTTTTCCAAATCGGTTATGCGTGCTATGGTATGAACGCCCACTGTAATCACACAGAAATGATATGCGTTGGCTGTCTCCAGCACTTCAGCAATGGTTTCCTTATTTAAATCCATTACTTTATCTGCCTGGTATGCTGCCAGTTCCTTGATATCGATAATGGGTGTGCCCTCCTGAATAGTAGCATCATCGAATTTTATAATACCGTTTAGGAACTCAGTTAGCGTTTCCACTTTTGTCTGGGCATTCGTGCTAGCAGCTAACAATATCAATAGGGCTGCTAATACATTAAGTCTTTTCATAGAAATTATTTTATGTTTGACGACTTAAATATAATTAGATTGTTAGTTTTTTAGGCAGAAGGCAGAAGATTTTACTCAACCATAAAGCCAATTAGAGTCATAAATCCTATTAAATATTTTCGTTAACAAGTTCTTTAGGAGCCATCGAACCATTCATTTTCTCGGTTACAATATGTCCGTCAAATAGGTTGATGGTGCGGTGGGCATACTCGGCATGTTCGGCAGAGTGAGTTACCATTACAACAGTGGTTCCATCTTCGTTAAGCTGACGCAGCAAGTTCATTACTTCGGCACCATTTTTCGAATCCAGGTTACCAGTAGGCTCATCGGCCAATATGAGTTTAGGATTGGCAACGACAGCGCGAGCAAAAGCAACCCTTTGTTGCTGACCACCCGATAACTGTTGAGGGAAGTGTTTAGCACGATGAGCAATCTGCATCCGTTCCATCACTTTTTGCACACGCTCTCTGCGCTCCTTGGCCGACAGTTTCAAGTAGATTAAAGGCATCTCGATGTTTTCGAAAACCGTTAATTCATCAATCAGATTAAAACTCTGGAATACAAATCCAATGTTTCCTTTGCGTAAATCGGTACGCTGACGCTCTTTGTATTTCGATATTTCGATACCATCAAAATACAATTCACCTTCCGATGGATTATCAAGCAAACCAATAATGTTTAGTAAAGTTGATTTACCACAACCCGATGGTCCCATAATGGCAACGAATTCACCTTTTTGAATGTGGATATTCACATTATTTAAGGCCGTTGTTTCAACCTCTTCTGTTCTAAAAATCTTTTGTAAGTTCTTTGTTTGTAACATATCTGTAAGTTTTCTTAGTTTTTGTATTTAGTATTTTATTCGTAACGTAAGGCATCCACCGGGTTAGCGCTAGAAGCTTTATAGGAATGATAGAAGATGGTTGAAACCACCACCACTATTAACGCCACAAAAGCAACCATAAAAACCCACCATGGAAAATTGATTTTATATTGAAAATTATTTAACCAATCCGTCATAAAATAAAAAGTTAACGGAATAGAGATAATAATGGATACAGTAGCTAACTGTATATTTTTTGTCATAAAAAGGTAGATTATTGAAGCTCTTGAGCATCCCATTACTTTTCTTATGCCAATTTCTTTGGTATGTTGTTTGCCCACAAATAATATCAGGCCAAACAATCCTAATGCTGTGATAAACAATGCCACCAACGAAAATATCGAAACGATTGAATTCAGGTTTTGCTCATCCGTATATAACGAAGCTGTTATATCATTAATTGTAGAATAGCTAAAAGGCCTGTCTTCACCCAATTTGTTCCATTGCTCTTTTATAAATGGCAACAACAATGGCAAAGAATTTTCTCGATATCGAATGGCAATCTGATTCAAATAGCTATCTACAATCTCTATAGTTAATGGCGGAATAGCATCCCTTAACGAATACAAATTAAAGTCCTTTATCACTCCAATAATTGTTTTATCCAGCAACTTCTTTCCAACCGGATCGTGAATCCCCAGCATCTGTACAGCCTTTTCGTTTAAAATAACCGCATTCTGAAGATCATTACCTGACTCTTTAGAAAAGGATCGACCTTCCTTAACAAGTAATCCCATTGCTTCTATGAAGTCATAATCAACAGCCATTCCATCCACTTTAACAGAAACCGATTCATCTTCAAAACTAGGATACATACTACTCATTCGTGGATCCATTGGCAATGAAAAATAAGTACCACCCGCGCACAACACATTCGGATTGGTACGTAATCGATCAAGTAATATCTGGTAATCTTTCAAACCTTCGCCAATATCTAAAACGATAATATTATCTTTTTCATACCCCGAATTATAATTTAGTCCATATTGATATTGCGTGCGGATAACCAGCATCGATGATATTAAAACACTAAACACAACCAACTGAAAAAGAACCAAGGCATTTCTAAATATTGGTTTTCTGCGAGCAATTCGCTTGTTTTTCAATATATCAATCACATTTAACCTTGCCAGATAGAAGTTTAGGTACGACCCGGAAATGATACCAATCATCAAGGTTATTCCAACGTAAGCCATTAAATACAATGCAATGTTACTTTGTATAATCGTTAAATCAGTCTGAAAAAGCTTTTCAGCAAATGGTTTAAAAACCATCATAAAAACAACAGCCAGAGGTAAGGACATAAAAGCCATTAAAACAGATTCGCCAAATATTTGAATACTTGTATTGGCTTTGGTGGCTCCAATGGTTTTTCGAATCGCTATCTCTTTTGATCGTGTGGTTGAAATAACTGTTGATAAAATCACATAATTGAACGAAGCTGCCAGTAATATTAGTAAAGCAATAGAACTGAATATTTTTATATTTTGAAGGTTTCCAACCCTACGGCCGCCCCATACATCGGAATAAAGATAGGCATCTTTGTAACTCTGTATCCCAAAAACCAATTGGTCCTTATTTCCAAAAGTGGTTTCTGCCAAGGTTTTCTGAAATTGTGCAACATCAACATTGCTTTTTAGCAACACCCATGTACCCCAGAACGGAAAGTCCCATTGTTGTTCCACATTGGTCATTCCATATGGTTCATAAGCTTTATTGATGCTATTAACAGTCCATTGAATATCGATAAAACAGTCCGATTGAAATGATGAGTTTACAGGAAGATTCTTGTATAGTCCTTTCACAACCATCAGCTGTTCCTCACCATTTATTAAACAAGTAACTTCTTGCCCCAAAGGGTCTTTATCTGCAAATATTTTATTCGCCAGGTCATAAGAAAGAACAATTGTATTCATACCGTTCAGGCATTCTTTGGACTCACCGTGTAAATCAATCTCAAAAAGCGGAAATATATCCGGCTCCGATGCGATAGCTTCATTCACATCCAACCATTCTTCATTCCGTTTAATACTGAACTTACGAACTCTTCTGGTTCGCACAACTTTATCTATTTGAGGTAAAGTTTCTGTTAACCCCGTTGCAAATACATAAGGGGTTCCAGTATCATGCGTATCAAATGCCTTATTAAACAATGTTACCCGGTAAAGCTTATCGTTGTTTTTAAGAAAACGATTATAACTCAACTCATTTATCACATACAAAAGAATGATAAATGAAACCGTTAACGCCAATGATAAACCTACCATATTAATGGCTGTAAATACCTTGTTGCGTCTAACAAATCTAAAAGCTGTTTTAAAGAAATGTGTGTTCATAGTTAGGTTAATTTTATTCATAACGTAAGGCATCCACAGGATTTCGATTGGCAGCTGTAATAATTTTAAAACCCGTTGAAACCAACAGCATCATCAAAACCAAACAACCACTAATAATATATATATCGGCTGTTAAAGGCATTTGATACGAAAAGGTAGTAAGGTATTGGTTACTTATAAAATACGATATGGGCGTAACAATAATAAATGCAATAGCAAAACGAAGCATCAAATTCTTCGAGAGCTTCCAATAGATGGTAGCTACCGATGCACCAAATATTTTGTTGATTCCTATTTGCTTTTTATTACGCTCAGCTATAAAATAAGACAAACCAAAGAGCGACAGAAAAGCATTAACAATGACAATTAACACGAAAATGTTGATTAATGTGACTGTTCTATAAAATGATTTAGCCCCTTGTGATGTTGAATCGTCGTACGATTTTAAGTTAATTGGATAATTGGGATTAGCTTCACGCAAAACATGTGTAATATGCTCATACGCTTCTTTCTTTTTATTGGGATTAATGCGAAAAATAAGTCGGTTTGCTTTATTGCCAGCACACCTTATTATTAAAGGAGTGTCTTCAAAAATAGGAGGTGCAGCCATATAATTACTTACTACCCCAATTACCGTATACATTTGTCCCCAAACCATTAATTGCTTTCCTACAGGATTATCCCATCCCATAGAACTTACCATTAATTTATTCACAACAATAGAGTTGTCTTTATCAGTTTCGCGTTCGGATGAGAAAAAACGGCCCTCATCCATATTGATGTGAAACACGTTCAGAAAATCTGCTTCGCAACTGAACATGTTAGCCATTTGGGTATTGTCTTCCATTTTCCAATAAGAAGTTAAACTAGCTTGCATAGCTGGCATACTCTGGCCCCACGTAACCGATTCGATGGCTGTATTGCGTAAAACTTCCGTTTTTATTTTATTCAAATCACCCCAATTATGCCCATTAACATTAATCACATTATCAGCATTAAACCCCACAACCTCATCCTGCCCTAAATAACCGGCTTGCTTATGAGTCACAATCATCATCTGTATTAATAAAATGGCAACCACAAATTGCAAGGTGGACATTACATTGCGTATTCGGCTTTTTCCGGTAGTATCACCAATCGATGATCGCAATAATAATACTGGTTTTAATCTTGACATTAGCAACGATGGATAAAAACCCGCCAGAACAACCGTGATGATAAAAACAACAGCAACCCAAACCAATACTGTTGGATTAAACAATAAGGTTAATTCAGTATCCATCATCGAATTGAAATAGGGTAATCCTTGATGAACAAATAATAGTGCAAGTCCAAATCCCAGCAATGTAACCACTGCAGTATCGGTCATAAACTGACTAAAAATATCTTTTGCTTTAGCACCATTTGAAAGGCGTATACCTACTTCTTGTATGCGAGTAGTATACATTATGGATGACTGACTAACGTAATTTAATATGGATAACATTAAGGCAATTAACCCTCCAATAAACAATATATATAAATTGGCTTTATTATTTTCAAAAACACTATTCAAATGAAAATCGACAATGGGCATTAAGGCAACGGTACAATCTTCAATTTTCGATGGAAATTTAAAATTAGCTACTATCTTTTCATTCAGCTTTTTAATATTTGTGTGAGGAGTTAACAAACAATAAACATCGTAATCGGTTGTAAGGTAACCTTCGGGATTGTTCAAAACTTGTTTAGCTAAATTCCACGAAACAATAGCATCGGTTTTTAAATGAGTATTACCCGGAAGATCCTTAAAAATGCCAGCTACAGTTAGCATTACTTCATGGCCATTTAAATTAGCTTTCAACAGCTTGCCTACGGCATTATCTTTACCAAAATATTTACTAGCCATTGATTCCGATAGGCATATTGACTCATCATCATCAGAATAGATCTGTCCTGATATAAATTGATACGTAAAAATATCCATGAACTTCTCCTGTGCCAATACAACATTTGATTCGGTTAAAGGCACATTATCTTTAAAAAAGATAGAAGGTAATTGAAAGCTACATACACCATCTTTTATTTCGGGAAAGTTAGCCGGTAAATCAATGGCAGTTTGTGGAAAACTTCCAGGTAACTCAGAGAAAGCACCAAAATTTCCAAAAGTGATTACCTTCGCTATTCGTTCATATTTATCATGTCCTCTTTCGTAGGTAAACTCATAGTAAGAGAATAGCAAAGCAAAAAGAGCAGTACTTAAACCAATAGCTAAACCAACAATGTTAATAAAGCTGGGTAATTTATTTCTTTTGATGCTTCGGAAAGCACATAATATATACTGCCTCTTCATAATCTGCTACTTTTCTAAAAACTAAATAACTTATGCCAAATCTCATACCCTAATCATATTACACTGAATATGTACATATTAACATTACAATCATTTTTAAAACTGTTGGAATATCCAACACCAGTGTATTTATTTCCTACAATATTGTCTGCTATCAGGATAAACAGGATTTATAGATTATCGGGATTAGTGTTTTCTATATAATCTTTTAACTTCCAAACTGGTTGATCCAAAGTTGATCAATAAACCTCTATCGATTTGATAAGCTGTTAGATAATTCAAAGCTTGAGCAAGATGAACATCTTCTAGTATTACAATAGCTTTTAATTCAACCATAACTTCGCCAGCTATTATAAAATCAGCTCTTCGTGTTCCTACATGAATATTCTCGTAATAGATGGGCATTTCCTGCTCTCTCTTGTACTCTATCTGTTCTTTGTCTAATTCTATAGCCAAGCAACGCTGGTATATTACTTCCTGAAAACCATTACCCAAAGTATTATGAATATTCATGGCACATCCGATAATCTTGTATGTCAATTCATCGTTAATATTATTTTCCATATTCCTTATAATCTTGTAGATCCTTTCATCTTATCAATCCTGATTCTGACATTTTTTATTCATATCGTAAAGCTTCCACCGGATTTTTATTGGAGGCACGCCAACTCTGCCAACTCACTGTTAACAGAGCAATTCCGAGGGCTAGAATACCTGCCAGAGCAAAGATCCACCAACTTAGTTCAGTTTTATAAGCGAAATTCTGAAGCCAATGATTCATAGAATAAGAAGCAATGGGTGCGGCTATGACAAAAGCAATAACAATCCACTTTAAAAAGTCTTTGTTGAGCATTACTATAACTTGCAATATCTTGGCTCCATTAACTTTTCGGATGCCTATTTCTTTGGTTTTCCGTTCAAGGATAAAGTAACTTAAACCTATCAATCCCATACAGGAAAGTAATATCGAAAGTAGGGTTGCATAATTAATAAGTTGCTGAAAATCCTTGTCTCTCTGGTAAAGATTAGCCCAGGATTGATCGAGAAATGTATACTCAAAAGGATAATCGGGAGACAGTTTGTTCCAGGCATTATCAAGTTGAGCAATTGTTCTTTTAAACTGGTTGCTACTTTGAGCATTAATTTTAAAATAACCAATGTCTTCAGCCTCACCTGCACACATAAAACCGGCAGCCTTAATGGGCACATGCAACGATTGGAAATTAAAATTCTCAACTCCACCTATTAACTGACCATGATTTTTGTTAGTATCAATATTTATCCGAGCGTCCTGAAGCTTTTCGATACCAAAGTCATCAAGAGCTTTCTGGTTTAAGATGAAATCCTTATTACTAAATGAGTTCTTGTTAAATGTGGAGCCTTCGTTAAACTGTATTCCAAAAAAATCGAAAAAATTAGGACTAACCCAAAAAGAAGTAAAACCAATTTCTTTCTGATCTCCTTGATATTCCATTGTAGTAGCGGTATTGTTGGATACATTTCCAATAGGTTCTGAACAAAAAGTAAAAGCGGTTATTCGCGGCATCATTCTAACATCGTTCTTAAAAGCTTGAATCTTGGTTTGAATGTCTTTGTTGGTACTAGCCACAATAATTTGACCTTTTACAAAACCGGGAGTATTATTGCTAATCATTTTATTTTGACGTTGAATAATCAGCATACCTGAAATTAGTATTATGGTGACAATAAATTGAAAAACCAACATCCCGTTTTTCATCAATTCCCTATTTATTGATCCTATAGGTAATTTCCTTAACAACAAGGAGGTATCATATTTACTCAACAAGTATCCAGGAATAAACCCGGTAAACATCCATACGCAAAAGGTGGTACAGGCAAGAATCGATATGTTTTGTGGGGTAAATAACGACAACTTGTTAATACTGTCGAAAAAAGAGTTTTGTATTGAAGAAAGTAAAATTGGAGTGATAGAAATGGTGATCAGCAAAACAATAATAAGAATAATGGACGATTCAGCCATTACCATACGGATAATCTCACTTTTGCTACTTCCTAAACTTTTGGCTATGCCTATGGTTTTAATCCATTTTTCGCGTTGAGCAGTTACCATTGAGATATAATTGACACAAGCCAATAATAAAATCATCACAGCAATAATATGAAGAATTAGGTTTATGTAACTATTTCCGTGTTTTAACTCTTCGATTGCGGGCAATTTAAAATAGGAATCTCGAAATGGAGTGATAGAAAAGTTCATCTTATCATTTCGAATGTTTTTAGGTAACAATGAATGATCGATATCAGATAAATGTTTGCTAACAAGTTCGGAATCGGTACTCGTTCTTAGCCTTGCAAAACCACAATAGTTCCAAGCTCCCCACGATTGGTATAGATCGTTGTACCACGAAAGGTTTAAATTTGCTGTAATGGGCAAAACAGCATCAAAACTCCAGGATGAATTATTGGGTAAGCTTTTTATGACTGCTCCAACTTGAACTGATTTTACATTTAAGTAGGTTGAATTATATTCCAGTGATTTCCCCACCGGATTCTGGTCTCCAAATATTTTACGGGATAACTGCTCGGTTAAAACAATTTTATCAGGATGAAGCATAGCATCATTGGCATCTCCATAAAGAAGCGGAAACTCAAAAACTTTGAAATAGTTTGAGTCGGCCACAAGTAACTGTTCAACCTTGTAATTATTCGATTCTTTTTTCAGAAATACCTGTGGCGACCACTCGTAATTACAGATGGTTACTATTCCTAATTCAGGAACTTGTTGTGTCAACCAATCGGCAATAGGCTTTGACACACCAGGTTCATTCGACTCTGATATTACATAGATGTCGTTAACAGCTTTTTGGGAGCTATCCATCGAACGCTCGTTAAATGCTATTGAAAAAAGTAAAATACTTACCACAAGTGCTACAGACAACCCTGCAATATTAATAAAGGTTGTGCCTTTATTTTTTAATAGATTTCGGATGGCAAGTTTAATATTGCTATTCATAATGTTGTTTTTTTCTCCAAAACGGATTTACTCATACCTCAGTGCTTCCACCGGATTTTTATTGGCGGCACGCCAGCTTTGCCAGCTTACGGTTACTAAGGCAATTACTAAAGCCAACAAACCGGCTAAGGCAAAAACCCACCAACTAAGACTGGTTTTATAGGCGAAATTCTCCAACCACTTATTCATGGCAAACCAAACGATGGGGATCGCAATTAAAAAAGCTATGGCAACCCATTTAACAAAGCCTCGGTTAAGCATAAGCATTACTTGCGAAATTTTGGCACCGTTTACTTTTCTGACTCCAATTTCTTTTTTACGGTTTTGAGCTGTATAACTTGCTAATGCAAATATGCCCAACGACGAAATTAGTATGGCAAAAATGGCAAAGTAGCCAACTATCTTTGCCGAACGTTCTTCTTTGTTATAAGCCGTATTAAGAGCATCATCTAAAAAGTTAAATTCAATGGGTTCAGATGGCGACATCTCTTTAAATATAGCTTTAGCTTTTTTCACAATGGTTGGTAAACTACCTCCGGTTCCTCTTATCAAAACAAAGGGTGCTGCACTTCTATCGGTTATATGAAATACTGTTGGACGCGTTTTTTTATACAACGATCTGAAATTAATATCTGGGATCACCTGACTAATTTTCTCAACTGCATCGTATCGTTTGAATTCATCATAGGGGGGCTCTAACTCAAGTTCGTTTACGGCTGTTTGATTTAAAATACAAGCATATTTATTGTCGCCAAAAACATTATCTGATGTGGATATATTATGCTCTAAAGAGATTCCAAGAGCAGAGAAAAAAGCAGTATCAACTCTAAATTCATCAAAACTTTGATTTTTACCATTACTCACAAAAGAACTGTTGTTAATGGGCCCTCCCGGAAAATCCTGGCAAAACGAAACGGCTTTTACACCTGGTATTTTCATCAATTCGTTTTCAAAAGCATCCCTTTGATCATTGGTTTCTTTAGTCATCCTAATGTAAAAGGTATTGTCTTTATCAAAGCCTAAATCGTAGTTTCGCATAAAGTCATTTTGCTTTAGAATGAAACCTACCACAGCTATCAATACAATTGAAACGGTGTACTGAAAAACAACCATAACCCGTTGACCAAAATTATTTTTTAACCGCGATGGAGTTCCTTTTACTATGTCGATAGCCTTAAAGCGTGAAAGAATAAGCGAGGGAAAAATACCAGCTACAATGCCAATTATAAAAACAACGATAATACTTCGAAGCAAAAAGCCACCATTGAAAATATCTGCTATACTAAAACTATTATCGGTTAATTTATTAAACTCAGGTAGAGCAACAATGGTTAGGAATACTGCTATGATTGTAGATAGCAAAGAAATAAATGTAGACTCCAACAAAAACTGTTGAATAATACTCAAGCGCAATGAACCAATAATCTTTTTAATTCCAACTTCTTTAGCTCGCCGCACCGATTGAGTAATATTTAAATTGATGTAATTGATGGCAGCTACTACTACAATAATCACTGCTATAAACATAAGGATAGTCAGAAATTTTTCATTTCCTTGTCGGGTTCCAATATAATCAAGTGCTCCCTGTTTGAAGTATACATCTTCGAGTGGCATAAATGAGAGTTCGGTATTTCTACCATTCTGAAAAATCCAATAAATCTCTTTTGCTTTTTCAAGTAATTCAGGCCCACGTTTCATTATATTGGATTTCTTATTAGCCATTACATACAGACCAAACGAACTGTTGCTATAGTCGTTCATAAAATACTTAGTTCCTTCATCCCCATTACCCCAAAGACGAGGAAGTGCCCTAAAATTGAGTATTATATTAGGTTTAATAAAATGAGTATTGTCCTTAAAATCCTGAAAAATACCAGTGACAGTAAACTGGTGTCCGTCTAATTCGAAACTCTCACCAAGGGGATTGCTTGTTCCAAATAGTTTATGGGCGAAACTGGCTGACAACACTGCATTTTGGTATGATACCAATACTTCATCCGGATTTCCTCTCTCCAATGGAAATGAAAACATCTTAAAGAAAACAGAATCGACCAATAAATATTTTCCCGACTTATATTTAATGTTCTTGTAATTGATAGTCCCTTCCTGAACAAATGTTCGGGTATAACACTCAGCTCCTGTTATATTATCAAGAATAAACTGGCCAAAGGGAGGCGCGAAAGTGTTAATATTATCGCCATAAACACGATAAATTTGGTCTTTATTGGCATGAAACGAATCAATAGTTCGTTCGTTTGATACATAAGATGACAATAATAACACAAGAGTAATTGCAATAGCTAAGCCTAAAATATTTATGGCTGAGTATAGCTTGTTTCGAAATAAATTACGAAACATGAGTTTAAATTGAGTCCAGAACATATTCTTTAGTTTAAGTTTGTTTCATTGGTTGATGCACCTAATAGCAGCAGTTCATTTTTTACTCATATCTCAAAGCCTCCACCGGATTTCGTGTGGCTGCTTTCCACGATTGATATGAAACAGTAAGTAAGGCAATTGCTAATGCCAGCAAACCTGCTAAAGCAAATATCCACCAACTCAGACTGGTTTTATAAGCAAAATTTTCGAGCCATTTATTCATAGCAAACCAGGCTATAGGTGTTGCAATAACAAAAGCAATAGCTACCCATTTGATAAAGTCTTTGTTAAGCAGTGTAAGTATTTCTGATATTTTGGCTCCGTTTACTTTGCGAATACCTACTTCTTTGGTGCGTTGCTTACCAATTAGAAGCGATAAACCTAGTAATCCAAGACTAGCAATGGAAATGGCTATGACGGCCAACAATCCAATTGTTTGTGAAAACCGTATCTCGGCTTGATACATTTCTCGAATAATATCATTTGGAAACTCGTAACTAAAAGATGTTGTGCCTCCAGTTTTGTTCCATGTTTTTTCTAAAAAGTCAATGCTCTGAGCTAAGTTTTCGCTTCGTAACCTCACAGCTATATTTTTACACATATCGCGCTTTAAAACAATCAACATGGGCGATATTTTCTGATGAAGCGATGACATATTAAAATCATTAACCAAACCCACCACTTTACCCCAGGCTATTTCTTCTCCAACCACAGTGGTAAGTCCCAATTCTTTTGCGGCTAACTGATTAACAATAACACCTCCATTGCCTTTTGATTTTTCAAAATCAGAACCTGTTATCAGCTCTAATCCCATTGTTTTCACAAAATCATAATCTACAAAAAGAGCATTCACATTAACTTTTTCATCAGGGTGACTCACTTTAGGTAAGGTCATGAAAATATTGTTATCACTAGGAGGCATCCACAATGTTCCTGAGGCGCTAAGTACAGATGGATTTTTAAGTATCTCCTCCTTGAACAAGTCTAAATTATGATCGCCCAAAGGTATGGTTACTAAACCTTCCTTATTAAAACCCAAATCTTTATTAAAGGTATATTTAACCTGTTTCTGAACTAAGAAAGTAACCGAAATTAAAACAATAAAAACAACAAACTGAAAAACAACCATTGCCTTTCTTGCATAGTGCTTACTACCAATAAAGTGTTTATTTCCTTTAAGAATAATGGCCATACTCACTCTCGACACTTTATACGAAACCAATAAACCAGCTACGATACCCGAAACCAGCGTTAGACCAAATAAAAGAATGAGAGTTAATACTATTTGTTCTGAAAACTCAATGGTATACGTTTTTCCTAACATTTGACTAACCACGGGCATTGCATACCAGGCAAAAAGTAATGCAAATGGTAATGCAACCAAAGTGATAATAGTAGATTCAGTAATAATTTGGTTTACAATGCTTTTATTGCCAGCTCCGCAAACTCTTCTGACAGCGTAATTTTTTGTTTGAGCCATTAACCTGGCTGATGCTAAATTCAGATAATTAATGATGGCTACCAATAAGATTAAGAGGCCCATTACAAGCATTAGTATCAGCATTGACTTATTTCCTTTTTCGTTACCACTATTTCTAATTTCTATTGATGAAAAATAGATATCCGACAATGACTGAAGAGCTAAATCCATTGGCATGTTTATAGTGGCATTTTCTTCTCCAATCTTTTTCAGTTTTGCTTCAAATGCTTTCTGATCAACATCTTTTTTTAGCATCAGATAAGTAGTCATTAACGACATACCCCAATCTTGCTTAAGTTGATCTGCTGTTGGCATTTCACCGCTCGAAATAAGATTAGAAGCCAAGTGTTGTAAACCAAAATCGATATTTGTTAACAGCTTTGGTTTTACTGTTGAGTTTTGCGAAATATCATTAAATACCGCTGTAACTTCCATTACATATTTTTGTCCACCATACCGCAGGGTTAATTCTTGTCCCAAAGGATTTTGATTGGCAAAATATTTCTCTGCCAACTGACGACTAAGCGCAATGCTCTTCGAGGTTTCATCAAAATCAATTAGGCTTCCTTGCAATATTTTCACTCCAAAAGCGCTGAAAAAACTACTCTCACAACTCATCATATCAGGTTCAGGAATAAACTCATTCCCTTTCTGAACCTCAATATTATCCATATTATATTGATGAACAACACTCTCAACTTCTGCAAGCTGAATCTTAGCTTGTTCTCCTACTGCAAATGGAGTCGTTGCCCAATAATGATGATCATTAGAATCAAAGTGAAGAACCCTATAAATACGGTTTTTATTAGCTATGGATTGATTGTAGTTCAACTCATTAATAACATAAGTAATAACTGAAGCCACAATTCCCAAACCAATAATTAAACCTGCTATACTAATTAAAGTATTGGTTTTATCAGTTTTTAAATGTCTTAAGCTAATTCTAAGATTTCTCATTTTGGTAATATTTAAGGTAAGAATAAATGGATGTTACTAAATTCGGCTATTCATATCGTAAAGCCTCCACCGGATTTCGTGTGGCTGCTTGCCACGATTGATAGGAAACAGTAAGTAAGGCAATTGCTAATGCCAGCAAACCTGCTAAAGCAAATATCCACCAACTCAGACTGGTTTTATAAGCAAAATTTTCGAGCCATTTATTCATAGCAAACCAGGCTATGGGCGTAGCAATTACAAAAGCAATGGCTACCCATTTGATAAAGTCTTTATTAAGCATGGTAAGTATTTCGGATATTTTAGCACCATTAACCTTTCTAATTCCAATTTCTTTGGTACGTTGTTCGGCCACAAAAAAGGTTAAGCCAATTAGGCCCATGCATGAAAGTAAGATGGAAATAAGAGTCGTGTATAAAATGATTTGCTGAAACTGCGCTTCTTCATTGTACTTACTTTCCCATTTTTGATCGAGATAAGCATACTCCAACGGAAAGCCCGGAGATAACTCATTCCATACCGCTTCAAACTGATTAATGGTATTCTGAATATCTGTCTTATTGGCTCCATTTAGTTTCAGATAAATTACTTCGTCAAAATCACCGGAACATTTAAACCCTGCAGCCCTGATTGGCACATGTAACGATTCGAAGTTGAAGTTATCAACAATACCCACAATAGCACCTTGGTCAGGTTCGGCTTCAATCATTCGCGCATCTTTCAAATCATTTATTTTAAACTTTTGCTTAGCTACCTTATTTAAAATAAATTCCTCATTATCTGCCGATCTATCGTTAAAAGGTCTTCCTTCATTGAGTTTAATTCCAAAGAAATCAAAGAAATTTGGTGCGACAGATAGTTTCGAGAAAATAACATTCAAACGTTCTCCTTTATTTTCAAAATCTTTCCCCCAGCTCTCACTATTATCAATTAAAACACTCTCGGAATAAGTAAACTCAGCTATACCGGGTATTTTTCTAAGCTCATCGGTAAAAGAATCAGAATTTTCGTAGAGCGTTTCGTTTGTGAAAGCATAAATAACATGCTCTTTTTCAATTCCTGTATCGGTCTTTTGTATAAGAGCATTCTGCTTATTAATCATCAATACAGAAACAATTAACACAATAGTTACTGTAAACTGAACAATTAATAATCCGTTTCGCGAAAGATTATTTTTGTTCGTCTGATTCTGATGTTTGATAACCATCAAAGCTTGCTTACGGCTAAAAATAATTCCGGGTATTATACCGGTTATGGCAATCATCATAACCAATACCGCTGCAACCATTGATATTTTTTGCAAATTCAACACTTCTGTAGCACTAGCATTTACAGCCAAAAAACTATTAAAAACAGGTAGTGCTAATTCGATGATCAGAAAGGAAAGCAAGCCTGATAATAACACCTGCACAAAAGATTCCATGGTCATCATCCGAATAATTTCCATACGATGCCCACCTAATATTTTTACGATACCAATATTCTTGTTTCGTTTTCTTCGCTGTGCCGTAGTCATATTAATGTAGTTGATGCAAGCAAGCAGCAGAATTAACAAGCCGGTGATTCCAATAATCAGCACAGTAACTTTATTACCATGTTTGGTAAGACTGACATCGGGCAAATCAAAATAAACATCGGAATATGAAAAAAGTCCTAATGTAAAATCTTCTTTTTCCCAATCGGGCAAAGGCTCTAAATTTATATTTTGAAGTTTAGCTAATACCTGATCATTAGAAACACTGCCGTTAAGCCGAACAAAAGCTTCATAATTGCGTGCTCCCCAATTTTCCAAATTATCTGCATACCAATCAATATGGCAATTGGTAGAGAAAGATAGAACCGCATCAAAATTCCATGATGATGTTGGCGGAAAATCCTCGATAACAGCAGAAATTTCTAGTAATTCACCTTCTAAATAGGTTGAATTATAAACTACGCTTTTACCAACCGGATTAATATTGCCAAATATTTTTCGCGCAAAAGAACGTGTTAATACCACTTTGTTAGAAGCATTTAAAGCTGTTGCCGGATTACCGTATACCGCATCAAAAGCAAATACCCTGAAGAAACAAGAATCGGCAGTTAACATCTTATCCGTTTTAAACGAGTTTTCTCCTGATTTCAAAAATACCTGTGGCGACCAGTCTTCGGAACAAAAGGTTACTTGATTCATTGCAGGAACCTCGTGTCTTATATGATCCAGCTCTTTTTTTGAGAAAGACGATTCTCCATTATTGGTAAGACAATAAACATTATTGATTTCGGGAATAAACTGATCAATATTATATTGATTATAAACAAAGATAAAAATGAGTGAGCTTACAGATAAACCAACGGTAAGGCCTAATACATTAAGTAGTGTTACCCATTTGTTTTTCACTAAACTGCGTAGGGTTAATCGGATGTTTTTTAAAATTATCATATGGTTAGGTTTTCGATTAATATCATTTATAAAATGGCTGAAACAATTGTTCTATTGATACACTAAAGACTTTGATTTCTTCACATTATGCTTTTTACTCATACCTCAACGCCTCCACCGGATTTTTCACAGCTGCTTTCCACGATTGATAGGAAACGGTTAATAAGGCAATTCCTAAAGCTAGTAAACCAGCCAAAGCAAAAATCCACCAGCTAAGGTTGGTTTTATAGGCAAAATTCTCGAGCCATTTATTCATGGCAAACCAGGCGATGGGTGTAGCAATTACAAAAGCAATGGCAACCCATTTGATAAAGTCTTTGTTGAGCAGGGTAAGAATCTCTGATATTTTAGCTCCGTTTACTTTTCGGATGCCAATTTCTTTTGTGCGCTTTTGACAACTTGATAACGATAATGCCAAAATACCTAAACAGCAGATTACAATTGCACATATGGAAAACAAAGAAAACGTACGTTGGAAATACATCTCTGATTGGTACATATTCTCTATTGCTTTATCGAAAAAAGATACCTCAACAGGAAAAGCAGGAGAAATTTCTTTTGCAATTTTTTTAAGTGAGGCAATTGTGGTATTTAATTCTTTGAAATTATTGTTTTTTACTTTAACCAAACAAACAGAAGCAAAGCCCTCATTTCGAATAACCAAAGGCTCGATAGGTTGATGTATAGGATAATAATAGAAATCCTTAATAACTCCAGCTATTTCATATCCTCCATGCATATTTATAACTGTGCCAACTGGATGCAATAAGTTATATTTATTTACAAAGCTTTCGTTTACAAGTACCTTCCCTTTATCTGCTAAATTATTTTCATTAAACAAGCTGCCTTCTTCTAAGTCAAGATTCATCAGGCTAAATAATCCAGAATTTGAACTAAAAGTATTAAAACACACCTTCAAATCTTCATTTTCGTTCTGCAAATCGGAACACCAACTAGAAAACTCTTTACCTGGAAAATACTGAGTAAATGTTATTTCGCTTAGATTTGGGATTTGAGCTAATTTATCTTTTAAAACATCTTGTTTCTCAATAAGCTGTGGCGTCAATTGAATTCCCACTATGTTATCTTGGTTATTCCTAAATTCGTCACTCCCAAAACTCACTTGTTTTTGTATTAAGATGGTGAATGCAATTAGTACCATGGCAATAATCATTTGAAAAACAACTAAACTACCTTTTAACAAAACGCTATCACCTGAAATTTTTGACCGTCCCGATAAATTCAATTTGTTCGTCAATAATTGAAAAGTTGGAACAATGCTACCAATAAAACACAGAATAAATCCAACTAACCCGATGGTAAGTAAATAATGGGTGGAAAAAATAAAATGCGAATCAAATTCAATTCCGGTAAACTGTTTCAATGGTATTTCACAAATAAAAATAATAAGATGAGCAATCGCGATGGCCGTTAAATAAAACAGCAAAGTTTCTGCAAAAATACTTGAGAAAATACTTTGATAATTTGCCCCATTAATTCTAAGTAAAGAAGTTTGTTTAACTCTTTCTTGTTTCTGTGATATCGATACATTAATGTAGTTTAATAATGCAATTACCAGTACCAGCAGAGCTACAAAAGTTAGTAGAAGCGTTTTCTTTTTATTACCACCTTTTAGATAATGGGACCATTCATCAGCGAAACCCGAATAATAAATTTCCTTTAACGGTAATAATACTGACCCATCATATCTTTTTTGCGTGCCTTCAGGAACAACATTAATTATATTTGAAGCAACTAATTGAGGTGAAGTATTCTGGTTTAAAAGAAGTATTAAATGAAAATTATTCCACTCCCATGATGTAAAAATACCTTCGCTCGGTTGAATAATTTGTCGGCTCTGCATGTTGGTGATTGCACTAAACTCAATACTTGATTTTTGCGGAATTTTAAAAACTCCAGCTACTGTCAAAAAATGTTTATTATCTAGCTTTATTGTCTTACCAAGTGCTTTAGAATTTCCAAATAGTTTATGTGCTAACCTTGAGCTTATAACTATATTCATCGGATTATTCAAAGCTGTTTTTAAGTTACCTTCAGTACTTTCATACGTAAAAACATCAAAAAAGCCTTTATCTGCAAAAACCAAATCGGAGTTAAGAGGTTCATTGTTGTCATACTGAAATACAGGTGTATTCCAGGTGTTAGTTATTCTTACTGCCTTTTCAATACCAGAAACATTATTATCAATGGCATCTTTTAAAATACCCGGAGTATATGTCGCTTTTCCTGCCTTAACGAAGAGATAGATGTTATCTGCTTTTTTATGTTGAGAATCAACTGTAAATTCCCCATAACAATAAACCGACAAAGTAATAACCAATGCCAAACTTATCGATAAACCCATCAGGTTTACAAACGAAATAACAGGTTTCTTAAACTGATTTCTTATTATTAATTTGAATTGTGTATTCATCCTAAACTACTAAGTCTATGCACATGTTACTATCAAAACCCTATTCATACCTCAACGCCTCCACCGGATTTTTCACAGCTGCTTTCCACGATTGATAGGAAACAGTTAGTAAGGCAATTGCTAAGGCAAATAATCCTGCTAAGGCAAATATCCACCAGCTAAGATTGGTTTTATAGGCAAAATTCTCGAGCCATTTATTCATGGCAAACCAGGCGATGGGTGTAGCAATTACAAAAGCAATGGCAACCCATTTGATAAAGTCTTTGTTGAGCAGGGTAAGAATCTCTGATATTTTAGCACCGTTTACTTTGCGGATGCCGATTTCTTTGGTGCGAGCAAAACTGACTAACAGAATCTGTCCCAAAATCCCCATACATGTTAACACAATGGCAATAATCGAAAAGAAAGAAACAGATCGCGCCAACAGCTCTTCCTTTTGGTACATAGCCTGAAACTGATCATCGTAAAATGTAAAATACATAGGTTCGTGTGGCAGAATTCTTTTCCATGCCTGCTCAATGCCTTTAAGCTGAAGTGATACATTACCGGGAGCCAACCTTACCGAAAGGGTTCCAAAAGGAACGTCAGCACGATACAATAAGGCGACAGGTTCAATGCCTGCATGCAACGATTGAGTATTAAAATTCTCAACAACACCCAGAACCTGATAACCTCCATTCCTACCTTGTTGATATATTTTATTTTCTGTGCTATTCCATCCAAAACGCTTATAAGCTTCCTCGTTAATTAAACATGCCCTGTTTTGATCTCCTCTATGAAATTTACGACCATCTTTCAGTTTAATTCCCATCGTTTCCAGATAATCGTCTGAGATTGTAATACAGTGCATCTTAAAATTATTTTCACCTTCACCACTTCCCATCCGAAGTTTCACGTGTCCGGGATATCCGTCACTTAATGTGCTACTTACCACAAATGGTAATTTCCCAATCTCCTCTTTTATGGTTGATGGAGACTCGTAGGTATAAGGTAAATCAAAACGTACAAGCTGCTCTTCATTAAAACCAAGATTGAAATGTTTTACATATTCAAGTTGTTTAAAAATGGTTAACACACTTGCAATAAGTATGATTGATGCGACCATCTGAAAAGTAAGCATGACTTGTCTTCCAATTTGTTTTCTGTTATGCTTACTGCTCCCTGCAAGGAAATCGATTATTTTAAAACGTGTAAACATATAAACAGGAGCCATACAATTCATTAAAACTACAAGTACAATTACACTAAGCATTAAAGCAACAGCCACTCCCGCATTCACATCAGCAAAATGAATCTCCTTGCCAAACAAACTGGCTGAATGCGGCAAAATAAGTGCAGTAAGCAATATGGCAATGCAGGCAGAAATAATAATTCCCAACGATACTTCAATGAGGGCCCCTAAAAACAGGTTTGTAGCATTGGCTCCATTAATCTTTTTTATACCAAATTCCTTAAGTTTACTGAATTGCCTTGAAATTGTAAAATTGATATAGTTAATGCTTGACAGAAGCAAAATCAAGATGCCAATAGCAAGAAAAACAGACAATACATTAGAGTTTCCTTTGGCATGTGCGTCCTTCATTTGAAGTTTTGAAAGGTAAATATCTTCTATATTTTGAAAAGCCAGACTATCAACATGAACACTAATATCTTTAATCGATGAATTGATTTTATTAGCAAGTTGCTCGGGAACAACAGATTTATTTAATGCTACAAAATGGGGTGTCACATACCAACATTTACCATCGTTACATGACTGAGATAAACGGAATTCTTCGAAGTCAGTATTGATAATAAGTTGAGCTTGAAAACTAGCCATTCGAGGTAAGTCTTCTATTACTGCCGTAATTGTACCTTCAAAAAAGTCAGTTTTTAGCGTTCGCCCTAACGGATTTATCGAACCATACATTTGTTTGGCAACCGATTCGGTAATCACTATTGATTTATCGAAAGCAAAAGGTTTATCGGAAAGACAAGAAATCACTTTAACAGAAAAGATATCGAAAAAGTTATCTGTTGTTCCGATAATCTGGTCTAACCTGGCACTGACATCCAACTTAGCATCTTTTACCACAATTGGAAATCCACTACTATATTCCATAGGACAAGCATCTTCAATTTCAGGGTATTCCTTCCAAAGTTTCGGATACAAACTGTAATCCAGCATTTCGGTTTTATTTTTAGCATCATAAACACGATATATATTCTCTGAATTACTGAACACTTTATTTACCCTATGCTCCGATAAGAGAAATAGCCCAATCAGAATACAGGCTGTAAACCCTATGGCGAAACCGCCTATTATAAGTGATCCATTTAACTTATCGTTTAATAGATTTCGGATAGCCATTAAAAGTCGGAAACGTAACATTGGTATAGGTTTATAGGTTTGGTAATGTATTACACTTGCTCTTGCAAAGTAGCCACAGGTAAGTCACTCTTCTTCATTCCATCTTCGATGCGAATAATACGTTTTCCGTATTGAGCAAATTCCTCGTTGTGCGTAACCTGAATAATGGTTATTCCTTCCTCTTCATTCAGTTTTTTCAACAGCTTCATAATTTCTTTTCCTTGGTCGGAATGAAGATTTCCCGTTGGCTCATCAGCTAAGAGTAATTTAGGTTTGCTGATAATAGCCCTTGCAATTCCTACTAACTGCTGCTGACCTCCGGATAGTTGAGCTGGGAATAAATCCTTTTTGGCAACCATATTAAAACGATCGAGTAAATCAGCCACCATAGCTTTGCGTTCTTTCGATTTAACACCTTTATAAATCAATGGAGTTTCAATATTTTCAGCAACTGTCATTTCATCAATTAAATGAAAGGCCTGAAAAATAAACCCTACATAATTTCGATGAAATTCCACTTTCTTTTTATCGCTCAACTTATGTGCCGGCTGATCCATAAAGAAATATTCGCCGTCGTCAGCCACGTCCAGCATACCAATAATATTTAACAAGGTTGATTTACCAGCTCCACTGGGGCCCATAATGGATACAAATTCGCCTTCGTTGATGTTCAGGCAAAAATCTTTTAACACATAACTGCGTTGAAACTTGTTATCGTAGTACTTGAAAATGTCGTTCAGTTGTATCATGGTTTTGGTTTTAATTGTATTATATTTTTATTTCGATGGATTTCACATAGTCTTTTCTTAACTTCCATTTACCCCTAAATCCTCCAAGGGGGACTATCAATACGGTGCATATAGTTTTTGTCTGGTTCTTCCCCGTTGAGGGAGTCAGAGGGGTGACAAAAAAGACTATTCATATCGCAATGCCTCTATAGGATTACCTATTGCAGCTTTCCAACTTTTCCAGCTTGTTGTTAACAATGCTATGCCTAAAGCCAGTATTCCTGCAAGGACAAATATCCACCAACTAAGTTCTGTTTTATAAGCAAAGTTCTGAAGCCATAAATCAATGGCATAGTAAGCAATGGGAGTAGCAACTACAAAGGCGATGAATACCCATTTTATAAAGTCTTTATTTAGCAAGACTAAGATTTCGGACACTTTGGCACCGTTAACTTTGCGGATACCAATTTCTTTTGTTTTGCGTAACACTAGATTTAACGACATGCCAAACAATCCCATCACAGATAAGATAATGGCCAGTAATGAAAATGCGTTTAACAATTTAGCCTGACTCTTTTCGGATGAATAAAATTGATTAATCTGATCTGTTAGCAAATAACTGTTAACAAGTTGATCTGGCTCAGCACTCTTTAGAATCTTATTAATATTATTTGATATCAATGCATTATTGGTTCCATCAGTCTTTACAACCAATAATCGTAATTGATCAGGCTGTTGTTGAACAATGGCCATTGGTTGAATAAGATTATGCATCGAATGTGCATTAAAATCTTTAACGATGCCTTTAACCATACATCCACTAAATAATTCACCTGCCTTTAAATTATATTTTCGAGCTGCTGACTCGTTATAAATAATGTTGGTTTCGGTTGTGGAAAAATCACCAAAGCTTTCGCCATCAACCACCTTAATACCCAGCAAATCAATCATCCCTTTTCCCATTATCAAACCATCAAAAGGAATACCATTACCTTCTTTATCTTTTAATGTTAATGGCAGAAAATCATTAAACGGAGGAATAAATGATGACCCGGCAGAAGCAAGAACCCCTGGGATTTTATCAACTTCGTTTTTTATATAAGTATACCGCTCACTTAGCTTATCCGAATTTAGTTCAAACACTAAAACGTTGTTGGGATTAATTCCCTCAAAATCGTTTAAAACATAGCTAAGTTGCTTATTGAGGCTTAATAAACCCGATATTAAAACAATGAAGATGATAAAGTGAATACTTATTACTGAATTGCTCCAAATATTAGAATTGGTAACCTTTCTTTTTTCCCCTTTTAACAATAAAAAAGATGGAATCTTTAGTGTATCATAAGCAATGATCAATCCTGTTATTACGCCCGTAAATAGAACTAATAAAAGAAGCACAATCCAACTTTGAACATTATTGAATATTTCAAATCCTAATGATTGATTTAATGCTGAATTGACAAACGGTATTCCAATAAACAACACTACTCCTGCCGGAATAAGACTAAACAAAACCATCATTACCGATTCGAAAATGATTTGTTTGCTTTGCAAAAAACGAGATGCTCCCATGGCCCGTTGAACACCAATTTCTTTTAAACGCGAATCAAATTTTGATTTGGTTAGAAATACATAATTAATGATCGCAATAAGTAAAATCAACAAAGAAATTGCAATGTTATAAACGAGATCCTGAGCATCTCCGGTACGTGAGTATAAGTCATCAGTTAGATTACTTGAAAACAAATAAACATCATTTAGTGGTTGTAAAGAATAATCTATCGACTTAAGTTTTTCACTATTGGTTAAAGCCTTAAATTGTTCTAATGATTTTTGTACAGCCTTAACATTGCAACCTTCTGCAACATGAATATAGGTTTGAAAACGAGAGTAATTCCAACCATCAAAATTTCCATTTGAATTATTATAAACACCGTACTTCTTTTGATCAAACCCCATTGCTTCTTCTGAAAGATCAATATGAGCGATAAATTCAGGATCAAGTGTTGAGTTATTGGGAAAATCAGCATATACACCACAAACAGATAGTGGTATGAAGGTTTCATTTACCTGCACATTCAATTGTTGACCAACAGCTAAAGTTTTCGGAAATAATTTTTTGGCCATATTTTCCGAAATCGCAATTTCAGTCTTGGTTTCGGCAGCTCTACCTGAACTAAGTTTCACACCCCACATGTTAAATATGGAAGCATCTGAAAATCCCATGCGTTCACAATTAACCAATTGATTATCCGAAAGCTTTATCTCGACTTTAGCTTTCTGATAAAAGCGAAAATAGTTATCAACAAATGGACTCACTTCATTCACACTTTGTCCCAGCGGATAAGAAGTCATGGATCGATTACCGCGTACTATCCTGTACACATTCTGATAATCGGGCACAGACTGGTTGAATGTCTTATTATGTAGCCACAATAACGATAGTAATAGAACACAACCTAATCCAATACCTAATCCTACAATACTTATGAAGGAGTGCAGTTTATTTTTCTTTATTGATCGTATGAGTAATTTAAAACCTATCATAGGTATCTTTTTATCTTTTATATGCTAAAGCCAACAACTTTGAATCTTTATTCATATCTCAGGGATTCAACCGGATTACGCGAGGCAATGCGCGAATACTTAATCATTGCAATAATGGCCACCATTAATAAAATACCTATACTGCACAGCAAGAAGATCCACCACTGCAAAGGCATTTTTTGAGCAAACGATTCCATCCATTTGGTAAGTATAAACCATGCCAGTCCCAAGCCTATCAGCAACGATGGCAAAACCAAATACTGTAGCTCTAAAATAAAGTTGATTATTAAATCTGATATTGAAGCTCCACTGATTCGTCGAATGGCCAGCTCTTTACTACGTCGGGTTGTTTCTGTTGAAGTATAACCTATCAAACCAATAATAGTGATGAGAAATACCACCACATTACCTGCCAACATACCATTTCGGAAACTTAATTGAGCCTGATAACCATTAAACTGCTCATCTTCCAGACTTCTTACAACGGCATCTTTATTAGGTAAAGCCATATCAACCACTTGCTTTATTTTATTTCTGATATTAGCTTCCATACCTGTTTTTGCCTGAACCAAAAGCTTAAACTCCATCGAAGAATATTTCTCTTTTTGTCTGATGAATCCTTCTTCCGACTGATAAAAAAATACGGATGGTCGCTTATCCGGCTCTACAATAGAACCTATAATAAAATCGTCGAATACACCTTTAATAGTAGATCTTTGGTGTTCCGAAACCTTAATTTCTTTCCCAATTACACCATCTTCCCAATGATTGTGAATTTTTAATAACTCAGCACACTTCTTACTAATAAAAACGTCGTTATTGTTGATACCGCTTGTAGAAAAATCACGGCCATTGGTGACATCTATATCAAGAATGGATAAGTAGTTTTCATCAGCACTATAAAAGTCGGCTATATTAAACAGATCTTTCTGGCCGTCTTGCGAGTAAATATTATTTCCTGATTGCTGATAAACCGGCACTTCTTCGCCCATACCCACCTTTTCAACTTCGGGTAATTTCCGAAGTTCATTCATTATCATATTCAGTTTACTTCCGTCAATTCCATTTGTGGAACAGTAATAAACACCTTGGGAACGATAACCATGATCGGCATTGATCATTTTATGATACTGAAGAGTTACCACAACCAGAAGAGTCAGGATAAAAGAAGCTCCAATAAATTGGAACGAAAGCAATCCTAACTTCCATTTATTCTTCTTTTGCTTGTAATTGCGAAATGCGGCAGACACCGGAATATTCGCAAAAAATCGCCCGGGAAAGTAACTTGATAAAAGAACAAAGATGATTAAAACTCCTACTATTGGCCACAATACATACTTGTTTAACGTTGCCTCTAAACTATGAGCCACTAAATTTTCGACAAGGGGTTTTACAGCCATTAAAATTACCAGAGCTGCAGAAAGGGCTAATACAAAAAACACAAACGATTCGGTAAATATAATTTTTTTTAGGTCGTTGGATGTGGCTCCGCAAGTTTTATAAACAGCCGAACTTTTAGCCCGATTAATCAAGCTACTAAAAGTTAGCAATACATAATTCATCAACGAAACAAACAACACTGCTAGTGCGATGGTACTTAAAATGATTACCATTCCCTGTATCCTACTCACATAAACTTTTTGAATAGGCATTAATGTATATTTCAGCAGTTCACCACCATGATCTTGCTCCAGTTTTATGATATCCTGATGTTTTTCCTGCATTTTTCGAATAGCTGGTGCCAGGTCTTTTGGATTAACGCCAGCATCTAGTTTTACACAACTGTAATACCGGTCGTTACCCAACCAATTGGTTGATCCATCCCAATCAAAAAACTGAGCAATCGACGACATTGATATTAACACATCGTACTTGTAATTACTGTTTTCAGGAAGAGCTTCAAACACGCCGGCAACTGTTAGTTGAACTCCCGGATATTTTCTAAACTCAATTACTTTACCAACCGCATCATCCCCCATCGAAGCCGCAATTTTACTTGAGATAATACAGTTCGAAGGCTTTAGCATCGCTTCCTTAGCATTACCTACCAACATATTGCGGGGAATAACATCGTACACATATTCGTCGGCCAGCACACACCGCCCTTTGTAACTTTTCTGATCGGCAGTATAAAAAATCAGGTTGCCAATCGAATTTAATCGTGTTGCCACTTCCACTCCTGGCACTTCATCCTTCATTCCCGGGGCAATTGCTCCACTGGTACGATCCCATACATCCATTTCAGCATTATCATCCGACAGTCTGGCATTGGATTGAACAACATAAACTCTACCAGCTTCGGGATAAAAACTATCGAAACTATAATAATAAAAAACCTCAGAGAGCATTAATATCCCAAAAGCTAAACCGGCAGCTAATGAGATAATGCGAGTAATAGAGTGTTGCTGTTTTTGAAACAGATTTCGGAAGGCTATTTTTAATAGATACATATTATAGTTGTGAGTTCGTTGTTCGAGTTTAGTTTAAAATTACCACTTCATTATCGCCAAAAACTTCGTATCCCGAGGTAATCACTTCCTCGCCGGGTTGCAATCCATCCAATACTTCGAAGTATTTTGGATTCTGACGCCCAATGGTAATGGCTCGTTTATAAGCTGCCGTACGATCTTTATTCAACACAAATACCCACTGGCCACCTGTACTTTGGAAGAAACTACCACGTGGAAGTAAAATGGACTGAACAGGATCGCCCAATTGCAATTTAACGTAACTGGTTTGCCCAATGCGTAAGGCTTTTTGCATCGTTTCGTCAAAGGTCAGATCCACTTCAAACTTACCTTCAACCACCTCGGCATATACTTTGGTTAATTCGGCTTCGATATCACCCGAAGGGAACTGACAACTTCCTTTCAATCCTTTATGAATGCGCGAAATATAGTGTTCATCTACTTTGGCTTTTAGCTTAAAATCGTCCAGCACATTAACTTTACCAACGCGCGTTCCATAACTTATCACCTGACCTTCTTCCAGATTTAATGCTGCCAATTGCCCCGTTACCGGAGCTTTAATGGTTAAGTTATCCAATCGCTGACGAATAATGTCTTGATTTTCTTCCATACGCTCTGCAGAACTCTCCAATGTTTCAATTTGTATTTTTCGATAGATCGAATCGCGTTTAAAACTTTCTTTCAATAAAGTCATCTGACGTTCCGAAGCTTCAAAATCAGTCTTATCTTTTAAATATTCATCTTCTGATATTAATCCTTCGGCAAAGAAGTTTTTTGAATTGGTATACTTACGTTTCTGAAGAAATAAGTCGCCACCCAGCTTAACAATCTGGTTTTGCAATTCCATGGCATTCATTTCCATTTGCAAACGGGCAGTACGCAACTCGTTGATGGCACGAGCCACATTGGCTTCATTATTCGAAATTTCAAGTATCAGGTTGGTATTGCTTAATCGGGCAATAGGATCACCCTTTTCAACCATTTTGCCTTCTTCGAGCAAAATCGACTCAACTCGCCCACCTTCAATGGCATCCAGATAAATGGTTTTGATGGGTTCAACAGTAGCTGTCACACTTATATAATCCTGAAAATCGCCTTGTTCAACTGATGAAATAGTAATACGATCACTATCCATTTTTACACTACTTCGGTGATCGGCAAAAGCAATAAAATAGATACAACACATTAAGAAAATGATTACACCGGTAATCCATTTTAAGTTCTTCTTCCACCAAGGCTTTTGTTCGAGTTGTCTGTCCATTATTTATTCGTATTTGGTAATACCATGCCAAACCCCGTGCCTTTATCTTATTTTATTGATATACTGCCACCTAACACCAATCACCTTTTATCATGTGTTGGATTTTCCAACAGCTATGTATGTAATTCCAACAATAATGAAGTATTTTGTAAAAAATTAGATAGTTAGTTAAACAGGCAGAAGGCAGAAATTTTGCTTTCAATCATTAAATGAAAAGCCCCCGCGGCTAGAGCAGTGAAAAAATAAAGATTGCTATGGTACAATAATAACTAAATATTAATTGGAATATTTACAGCATTTTGCTTTTTCTAATCAATCCGGTTATTCTTTAATACAGATTAAATATGCCTAAAAAAGAAGGAAGTATATTAATTGTTGATGATAATAAAGACCTTTTATTAGCCCTCAAACTTTATTTAAATCCTCATTTCGAGAAGATCGTTACCGAGCATAATCCCAACCGGATTAAGGAACATTTATCGAAACATGCCTTCGACATTGTTTTGCTTGATATGAATTTTAAGACGGGCATCAACAACGGTAACGAGGGCCTCTTTTGGATGAATGAGATAAAACAAACTGATACCGATATTGCTGTTGTCTTTATAACCGGGTACAGCGATGTTGAATTAGCTGTAAGAACCATCAAAAAAGGAGCTGCGGATTTTATCGAAAAATCATGGGATGAGCGTAAGATCTTGTCAACTCTTTTATCGGTTTATCAACTGCAGAAATCCAAGAAATCAATCACTCAGCTAAAGAAAAAGCAACAACATCTGAAAGAGTGCATCAACGATCAGCAAGATGTTTTTATTGGTAACTCTGAAGCTATTCAACAAATTACTAAGGTGGTTCAGAAAGTAGCTCCAACAGATGTGAATGTGTTGATATTAGGAGAAAACGGAACAGGAAAAGAAGTGATGGCCCGCCATATTCATCATCTTTCCAATAGAAGAGAAGAGATATTTGTTGCAGTTGATTTGGGCGCCATTCATGAGAACCTTTTTGAGAGTGAGCTATTCGGGCATAAAAAAGGAGCTTTTACCGATGCTAAAGAAGATAGAACAGGGCGGTTTGAACTGGCTTCGGGCGGTACACTCTTCCTCGACGAGATTGGTAACTTATCATTGGCGGCACAAGCCAAGCTATTAGCTGCTTTGCAAAACAGAGAAATCACTCCGGTTGGAGGAACTCATCCCATCAAAGTTGATATCCGATTGATTTGTGCTACCAATATGCCGCTTGAAAAAATGGTTGCCGAAGGTAGTTTCCGCGAAGATTTACTCTATCGCATCAACACGATCTCCATTGAACTACCTTCATTACGGAACAGAAAAGAAGACATTCCCGGACTGGCACATTTCTTTTTGAATAAGCAGTCGGACAAATACAAAAAAGGCAAAATGAGTTTTACTGCTGATGCCATTGAACTAATGCAGGATCAGTCCTGGCCGGGAAATATCCGTGAGTTACAGCATATAATTGAGAAAGCTGTTATTTTAGCTGATGATACCACCATCGATAAAGATGATCTTTTCTTAAGTGTCAATAACAATAAAGCACTAGACGAAAACCACTTTAACCTCATCGACCATGAAAAATTGCTAATTGAAAAAGCCATTAGAAACTGCAAAGGTAATATGAGTAAGGCCGCCAAAAAACTGGGTATTAATCGTTCAACATTGTACGATAAAATTAAGAAATATGACCTTTAGGCATTTTACATTCTCGGTTATAATTCAGTCGGTTTTACTGGCATGCACACCTGTATTGATCTATGTGCTTACTTCCACCGAAATATTTCCAACAATTGGCTATTTACTGGCCATCATATACGTTCTGCAAATATGGAAACTGATTACAACCGTTCGGAAGACCAACCGCGAGCTGTCACATTTTATCGAATCGTTTGGTTTTGGCGACACTACCATCAGCTTTAAAACAAACGATAAGGATGCTTCGTTTCAAGACTTATTTCAATCGTTTAATAAGGTAGTAGCTGTGTTTCGTCAGCTAAAAATGGATAAGGAAAAAGAATATCTGTTCTTCGAAAATGCTTTGAAAAATATTGATGTAGCCGTAATGGTAGCCAATCAACGAGGTGATGTGCTAATGAGCAACAAGGCCTTGCTAAAGCTTTTTAACTTTGATTACATCCATCGCATTGATAAGTTGAATCAGTTCAAAAATAACCTTTCGGGCGAACTGCTCCAACTTAAACCTGACGATCAGCAACTGATTGAATTTGTTGTTAACAATCAAATCAGGCAGGTAACGGTTACCTCGGTAATGATGATGCAGGATCAAACCGAATTGCGTTTGTTTGCTTTCCGCGATATTCATCGTGAGATTCAGCAAAAAGAGATGGAAAGCTGGCAAAAGTTGATTCGTGTTTTAACCCATGAGGTAATGAATTCCTTAAGTCCTGTTAATATTTTATCGGCAAGCTTAAAGCAGCGTTTGGATGATTTAAATACTTGCTCCGATGAAGAAAAAACCGACTGGTTCGAAGCGCTGGATGTAATTCACTCGCGCAGTAAAGGACTCACGCGTTTTGTTGAAAACTACCGAAGCATTGCCGGACTACATTCAGCCAAAATTACTTCTACTCAAATTTGTCAGTTATTGCATCGGGTTGAAGTACTTTTTCATTCCCAAATAATGGAACGAGGATTAACCATTGAAACCATCTGCAGCGATGATTTACAATTTAACCTCGACGAGAAACTGATAGAACAGGTTATCATTAACCTTTTCAAAAATAGCCTCGAAGCCGTAAATGATCAAACAGGAATGATACAATTAAAAGCCGAAAAGAATAACCGTCAATTACTCATCAGCATTGAAGATAATGGAGTGGGTATTCCGCAAAGCGAAATTGATAAGGTTTGTATTCCATTTTACACTACACGCGAGAATGGTAATGGCATTGGCTTAGCTCTAACACAACAGGTGATGCGCCTGCACAATGGCGAAATAAAGATTCAATCAAAACAAGGGGAAGGAACAAAGATTAGTTTGCTTTTTTAGGTATTAGGTGATAGAAATTAGTTTCAATTCATAAAGTTCAACTGATAATTATTTACACACATCCTAACATTGATTGTTAAACCATGCTTGCCTTAAAGTATTTCGTAATTAGGCTTTGATTATTTAACCTAGGATATACGCATCTTTTACATAGGTTAAATGTATTTTTTACATTGGTTAAAATATAAAAACGTCAGTATGTTTACACCTACAAGAAAGTAGAAAATTATCAAAACCTAATTGCATTATGCATTGACTTTATTCGCTCTTAGTAAAAATATGCCTAAAGAAGCAAGGCCAACAAAGCATCCAATCCATAACCCAATGCTGGTATCAATGGCCATTCCGCCATTTTTAAAAGGAGCAACTAGTAGGTATGAGCTGCAGATGGTGGTCATAAAGGCTGCCGGAACCGACATCAACCAGTGCCATTTGCCCACTTTGGCAAAATACATGGCACCCGTCCATAAAATCACAACCGCTAATATCTGATTGGAAATACCCACATACTTCCAGATGGTATCAAAGTCGAATTGAGTTAAAAGATATCCGATCACAAACAAGGGAATACTTATAACCAATCGCTTAGAGATTTTTGCCTGATCGTAATTAAACACATCGGCAATAGTTAAGCGTGCACTTCTGAAGGCAGTATCTCCGGTGGTTATCGGACAAGCAATCACACCGATAATGGCAAATATGGCGCCCACAGCTCCCAACCAAGCCACACTTATTTCGTTAACCACCCACGCTGCATTATGCGCTTTGGGTACCATGGCTTCATTTAAACCTTCAGGGCCTCCAAAAAATGTCATTCCTGCTGTAGCCCAAATCATGGCCACTATTCCTTCGGCAATCATGGCTCCATAAAAAACATACCGACCATGACTCTCTTTTTTGATGGTTCGGGCCATTAAAGGTGCTTGGGTAGAATGAAAACCACTGATAGCACCACATGAAATGACAATAAACATCATGGGGAAAAGGATATTCTCTGTTGGATTGGAATGAAAATTAGCAAAACTATGTGTTGATAATTCGGGTAAATGAAGAGATCCGCTAAAACCACCCAGTAGCATTGCACCTCCAATAGCAACAGCCATAATTAACAAAGTAGCTCCAAAGATTGGATAAATTCGTCCTATGATTTTATTGATAGGTAATAAAGTGGCGATTAAATAATATCCAAAAATGATGTATAACCAAATTTCTTTTCCTCCTTTGGTAAAGGTCGACAACAATCCTGCAGGCCCGGTAACAAAGGCTACTCCCACAAAAATTAGCAACACTACCGTGAATATCCGTAAAAAGTTTTGAAAGCCTTTTCCCAGGTATTTACCTACAATTTCGGGGATACTGGCACCTCCGTTTCTAATGGATAACATGCCCGACATATAATCATGAACCGATCCCATAAAAATACATCCCAACACAATCCACACATAGGCCATAGGTCCGTACTTCGCTCCCATAATAGCGCCAAAGATTGGCCCCAGTCCAGCAATATTCAAAAATTGAATGGTAAACACTTTCCAAGTTGGCATGGGCGAAAAATCAACACCATCGGGCTTATCGATAGCCGGTGTTTTACGGTTATCATCAGCTCCAAAGAAACGCTCAATAAATTTTCCGTAAATAATAAATCCTAGTATTAAAGCCAGAATAGCACCTATAAATGTCCACATGATCAACTAAATAAAGAACTACAAATCTAGTATTTTATAGATTTCAAGCAATCAAAAAACAAATACTTAATGAACACCTCGCTTTTATTTTAGAGTATCCAACATCTTACTTTCTTAAATATTAATAGCAATAAAGTCACCTCTTTGAATATGAAATTAAACTTCTGCCTAATAACTAATAAACTCACTAGAAACATATCCTGTTTTATCTGTGTTTCCTTATCTTCGTTTCTGAATGATTAAATACACATCGTCATTGTTGTATTAAACGAATCTGCGATTTGTTTTTTCACTCAAGTTGCAAGAATCTTGGCTTCGCTTTTTTCAATTCATTTCTTGTCTTGATACAAGAAACGAAACAAAGAAAATCAAGGCTACATTGTTGATGAAACTTGTTTAATCGTTGAATTTAAGTGCGGCCGGGTGATCTTCGAACAAGTTCTCAGCTTCCCGGTCTTACTAAAACTTCAACTTCTTAACAACTCTCATCCTCAATGAGGCCATTCTAGTACAACAAGACTAATATCAAATAAACATGCGCACCGTAATTTTACTGCTTCTGATTCTTATTCCCATTCATATTTCGGCTGAAAACCTTGCCGATTTTCTATTGCCACAACCCAAAGAAATAAAGATTAAGGAAGGAAAACTTACTATCAAGAATGGAGACATCACCATTCATAATCCCAAATTTATTGGGCCAACCTTGCTACTTCAAAATAAACTGATTGAATCGGGTATTAGTGCTCAACTAAAAAGCTTTGCGTTGTATGAACCTACTAATATTCTTCAATTCCAAGATGATAATAGCATTTGCCATCAAGGATACCACCTATCGATTAAACCAGATGGTATGGTTATTCAATCCAGCTCTGAATCGGGTTTCTATTATGCATTGCTCACCTTAAATCAAATTGGTGATTATGCCAAAGCAATAGGTTATTGGCCATGCGTTGAAATAAAGGATGAACCAGATTTTCAACGCCGCGGACTCATGATTGATATCAGTCGAGATAAAGTACCTACCATGCATACTTTGATGTCTTTAATCGATCAACTTGCTGGTTGGAAGATAAACGAAATACAATTGTACACCGAGCACACCTTTGCTTACAAGAATCATGAACTGGTGTGGAAAGATGCCAGCCCAATGACGCCTGAACAGATTCATCAACTGGATAAATTCTGCAAAGAGCGATTTATTGATTTGGTGCCTAATCAAAATTCATTTGGCCATATGAACCGTTGGCTGAAACATCCCGAATATACTCATTTGGCAGAACTGGAAAAACCCGGCAAAACCATTTGGGGAATGCGCTCAAAAAACACCTTGAGTCCAATGGAAGACGGTTCGTTAAAATTAATGAGAGAATTGTATGCAGAGCTATTGCCCAATTTCAGCAGTCAGTATTTTAATGTTGGTTGCGACGAAACTGTTGAACTAGGTGTTGGTAAATCAAAACAGCTATGTAAGAAAATTGGCAAAGGACAAGTATATCTGAATTATCTTCTTGAATTAAAAAAAGAGGTTGATAAATATGGACGAACCACTCAGTTTTGGGGCGATATTATTTTAAATCATCCCGAATTAATAAAATATTTACCCAAAGACATGGTGGCTTTAATTTGGGGATACGAAGCCAATCATCCATTTGATAAGCAATGTAAGAAATTTAAAGATGCTGGATTGGATTATTACGTATGCCCGGGAACCTCATCGTGGTTAAGTATTATTGGAAGAAACAAAAATGCTTTTGCCAACCTGTTAAATGCCGCCGAAAATGGTGAAAAGTATAAAGCCAAAGGTTACCTGATAACCGACTGGGGCGATTATGGACACTGGCAACCACTATCGGTTTCGTATCCATCGTTTGTTTATGGATCAGCCTTAAGCTGGAATGTTGCAGGTAGCAAAAACATGAATATTGCAAAGGCTACCTCGCGTTTTGCATTACAGGATGACTCGGGTTTTTCAGGTGAAGCATTGATTAATTTGGGCAATGCCTATTTAAAAAGTGGAGTCATTACCGACAACAGTAACGTATTTTATCAGATTCTACGCCGAAACAAGTATTCCATTAAAACTGATGGTAGACTTAAACGAATAAATGCCGCTCGTCTGCTTGAAACAAAACAGTATATCAAAGATCAAATTGAACTCTTAAATCAAGCGAAAATCTCGTCGTACGATGCTGCAATCATCAAACAGGAACTTCTCTTAGCATCCGATCTGGCCATTCATGCTTGTAATGTTGGTATTGCTAAAGCGCAAACTAAAAGTGGTTATTTTAAAGATGTGTCCAATGAAAAGAAAGAAGAACTTAAACAAGAATTATCGAATATAATTGACCGCCATAAAAGCGTTTGGTTATTGCGTAACCGTATAGGTGGATTGGAAGATTCGGCCAATAAAATGGGAAACATCTTAAACACCTACCAAATACATTAACCAACAAAAAAAGGCTATTAGTATTAAAAGTTCAATATTTAACCAAAACATTGTATCCATAACCAGAATATCAGAGTATAGATTTTAATATTGTCAAGACATAAACTTGAGTTTATCATCAAACCAATCTTGATTACTGACTGGAAAGAAACATGAAACAACCAAAGCTGATTGGGGTACTTTGCTTATTAATTTTATTATCGCACATAACCACAAGTTACGCTGAGATAACCAATGCTGCTACGCTTAAATTCAATCACCTTAATAATAACGATGGATTAACAGATAACACAGTATATGTTACTTTTCAGGATAATGATGGTTTTATTTGGTTTGGAACCTCACATGGATTAAATCGATACGATGGCTATACTATAACTTCGTATTTTAGCACTCATAACACCCCTCATTCATTATCAGGTAATCGTATAAGTGCTCTAGCACAAGATAATGACAACAACCTTTGGATAGGAACAGATAATGGAATTGACGTTCTAGATCTTGAAACAAACCAATTTATTACTAGAATTAATACTACCACACAACCTAAGTTACCTTCTGATAGAATTCGTTTCCTCCATAAAGATTTTAAAAATCAGATGTGGATTGGAACAGACAAAGGTGTTGTGATATATAATTGCACAACGCAATCGTTACAATTTCTAAAGCAAGAAAACAGGCCGCAAATCAAGTTTAATAACTATCCTCCCATTCAAATAGCCGAAGATAAAAACGGACATGTATGGATGTCATCCAATAATGGTTTATATCGTTACAACAACAATAATGGTATTCTTAGTTTTTTCCATTTTAAAAAGAAAGATGAGCTTTGCCTAAATAATCTGAAGGCAATGCATTTGGTGGGCAACCACTTATGGCTTGGAACAAAAAATGGTAAGTTTTTCTCTATTGATACCAATCAACCCATTAATTTAAAAAAAATTAAAGCTAACTCATTAATAGAAAACAAAATAATTCCAATCAGTTCTATCTCCAGTTATGAAGATAATTTATGGATAGGAACTGTTGGACATGGTGTTTTCATTTATAATCTAAACAATGAAAACAAAAGTCAATATATATACGATATCAATAATGAAGAATCAATTAGCTGGGATGTTATTTTAAATTTATTTAATGATCGAAATGGATCAATGTGGATTGGCACTTATGGCAAAGGATGTGACATTTGGCACTCGACCTTGCGCAAATTCAAAACCTACAAAAGCAGCGATAAAAATTCAATTGATTTTGAAAGTATAACTAGCATTACCACAGACTATAAAAACCAAATCTGGATTTCGGGTTATGGTCGTCAAAATAATCTAAACATAATTAATCAAAACAATTCGAAAATTACGCGCCTTAATATAGGTGCCAACACTCATTTTAATGTTCTTGAAAGAGATATTAAATCTAAAGGAAAAACTATTTGGGGATGTCAAAAAGAGAATGATAATCAACTTGTTAAATTCGACATTCAAAAGTTTGCTATTAGTGAAACTTATACTGTATTCGACACCTCACTTACTGCACTGGCCTTAACCGACGACACTTTAAACAACTGTTTATGGATAGGTACTTTTGATGGAATTTTCTGTTTTGATAAAAAAAATCATCAATCTAAAAAAATAGAAAACATACAAGATAGTCTTGGATTAGATGAGCCTTTCAAAGCATATTCAATTTATACAGATAATAAAGACATTATTTGGATTGGATCTGATATTGGACTAATAAAATACAATCATAATTTAAAGGATTGTGAGTTAATAAAGCTACACGATAACAATGAACACGATCGAGTGCTTGATATTGTCAAACAGAGACATTTTTTATGGCTTGCTTCCGACAAGGGATTACTACAATACAACATTACCTCTCATGAATATAAGCACATGAGTGAGGTTGATGACTTATTATCAAGTATGACTGTATCTATCGAGATGGACTACCTTGGAAATTTATGGATAGGTAGTACTAGCGGAATATTAAAATTTAATCCGATTACCCAAAAAATTACCAGATTTACTAAGGATGATGGACTTCAAAGTAATGATTTTACACAAGGAGTGAAATATATTGACCCATCGGGAAATTTATATTTTGGAGGCACTAATGGTTTTAACATTATTAATCCAACCGAACTAAAATATAATATTCTTCCACCTCCAGTAAAAGTAACAAAACTCTTTATACACAATAAAGAAGTTACTTTTAATCCTCTTTCTAACAAGTCTCAAGAAATCAATAAATCAATTGAATACTGCAATCAAATTAATCTTACCAGTACTGATTATGTCGTATCATTTGAATTTTCGGCACTAAACTATGTTCAAAGCAATAAAAATCAATATGCCTATATTCTTGATGGTTTTGAAAATAAATGGAATTTATCGGGCAACAGACGATATATTACCTATACAAATTTACCTGCTGGCCAATATACGCTAAAAGTAAAAGCATCGAATAACGATGGTATCTGGAATGAAAAAGGCACGCAAATAAAAATCATTGTTCATCCTCCATTCTACCACACCTGGTGGTTTAAAGGATTGACTGTTATATTTATTGTATTCAGCATACTGATATTCTATTTTGCCCGAATTAAGATGCTTAAAAATAAAGAAGAGAGGCTTAAAATATTAGTAAAAGAAAAAACAGCATCTCTCCACAATGCCAATAAAAAACTGGAAGAGCAAAAAGAAGAAATTCTTACTCAAAAGGAACTTCTTGAACAAAAGAACGAAGAAATTCTTACTCAAAATGAGGTATTAGAAGATCATCGAAACCATCTTGAAGAATTAGTTTCGCTCAGAACAAAAGAACTAGAAGTGGCAAAAGATAAAGCTGAAGAATCAGATAAATTAAAAACTGCTTTCCTTGCCAATATGAGTCACGAAATCAGAACTCCAATGAATGCAATAATTGGCTTTTCAACCTTGCTTCGTCAGGCAGATTTTACTGAGGAAGAAAAAGAAACCTTTGTTGATCAGATTCACACCAATGGCGAAAGCCTATTACACTTAATTGACGACATTATTGACTTATCTAAAATAGAATCAGGTCAACTAAATTTAATTTATAAAGACTTTGAAGTTAATGCGATGATGCTTGTTTTACTAAGCAATTTTCGTCAAGAATCTACTCGTCTGCATAAAAACGATATCGAACTGGAGCTAATCAATGATATTTCAAAAGAATTTATACTCAACAGCGATCCATATCGATTAAAGCAGGTCTTAACGAACCTGCTAAGTAATGCCTTAAAATATACTTCAGCAGGAAAAATCCAATTTGGTTATCATATTTATGACACAGTAATTGAGTTTTTTGTTCAGGATACCGGAATTGGTATTGATCCTAAAAACTTTAATTCTATTTTCAAACGCTTTAATAAAGGCATTAACGAAGGAAGCCAATTATACGGTGGTACCGGGCTTGGGCTTGCAATTAGCAAACAAATAGTAGAAAATATTGGAGGCGAAATGAGCGTTGAATCTGAAGTTGGAAAAGGATCTCGATTTAGCTTTACCATACAAAATAAGTAATCGTTACTGTTTTTTTTCGTGAACTATAATGCTGTGTTTACGTTATGATTGGAGTTGAAAATATGTATATTTGACTTCCAAACTCTGAGAAGCATTGATTCGAAAAATTATTACTTTTTTACTTTTGATTGTACCCATCTTAACCCTTGCTCAAGAAAATCTGAAGGTTAAGAAAATAAAGTTCATCGGTAATACTGCATTTAATAATCTTAAACTTAAAGAACAAATAAGTTTACAGTCAACCTCATCTTTCAAAGAAAAGATTCTTAAGAAAGATGCATCTTACTATTCAAAAAGTTTATACGAATCAGATATTGAACAACTAAAATCTTTCTATCAACAAGAAGGCTATTTAAATGTTAGCTTTCAAAAACCCACCATAAAGATTACGAAGAAGAACAAAGTTATTTTAACTTTCAATATTGTTGAATCTGAACCTATCACAGTAGAGTCAATACACTATTTAACTGATTCAACAAAAGAGCTATCAAAGTCTTTACCACGCAAAGAACTAAAAAATATAAGACTACAATCGAATCTTCGCGAGCACAATATTTTTAGAGATGAATGGTGTTTACAAGATCAACAACTCATAATTTCACAATTCAATAACATCGGATATGCATTTGCTGATGCCGACTTTAAACTAAGCGTCGATACAGTTAGCTCTACAACGAATGTTTTATGGGAAATAGAAAAAGGTAATATTACTCACTTTGGCACAACACAAATAACCGGCAACAACAGGGTATCAGAAAACATTATTCGCAAACAACTTATATACCAAGAAGGTGATGTATGGTCGAAAGAAGCCATAGATCTTACTCAAAAACGCATTTTTAATCTGGGAATGTTCAGGGTAAGCTCAATAAAGGCAATGCAACAAGAAGAAAAAAGTGATACCATTCCTATTCAAATCAATTTAAAAGAAGCTCCAAAATGGACAACACGATTTGGCGCTGGTTATGGACGAGAAGATAAATTCAGAGTATTTGGCGAATTGCAACGCCTTGGATTTCTCACAAATATTGGAAGAATTAATTTAAGCGCCAGACATTCAGCTCTGGAACCTTATAATTTCGATCTAAAATTTACGCAACCAGCCGTTCTGTTCCCAATCAACTCAATTATTGTAAATCCCTACATTCAAAAGCAAAACGAACCAGGATATAGTGTTAAAAAAGATGGTTTTAACTTTACATTTCTTCAAAACTTCTCTGATAATTTTAATTCTAATATTACGATCTTTTTTGAAGACGTTACACAAGACACTACCAACTTTTATTCTTCAGGGACAAGTAAATTACCCGAATCGGTTTATTTAAAATCAGGTATTTCATTTGGTTTTAACTATTACAACGGCGAACCAAAATTAAATCCTATTAACGGACAATCCATCGCTCTAAACATTAAAACCAACGGTTTGTATATTACCAGAGAAATGCCTTTTTACAAAGCGATATTTGAGTATAAAAGATATTGGGGATTGAACTATGGATTAACTTTGGCATTTAAAGGCAAATTGGGAACTGCAAAAGCAACCGATGGATCAGATTACCTTCCTCCTGAAGAACGATTCTATGCAGGAGGTTCTCACTCCGTCAGAGGATGGTCGAGAGCAAATTTAGGCCCAAAAAACGAAAATGGTATCCCTTTGGGTGGTAAAAGCATGCTAGAAGGAAGCGTGGAAGCACGGATTAATGTAACTCCAAAATTAATTCTGGCAACCTTTATGGATGCAGGAAATGTTTGGGAACCATCATTCCAATATAAATTTAATGATTTAGGATATGCCACGGGGTTAGGTATCAGATATGATACACCAATTGGTCCGGCTGGACTCGATTTTGCTCGACCCATATTCAGCTCTCAAAAAAAATGGCAAATACATTTTAATATTGGTCACCCATTCTAAATTATGATAAAAAAAAGCATTAAATATTTATCATTTGCACTAACCGGATTACTGGTTATTATTCTATTATTGGTGCTTTTTACACAAACGCAATGGTTTGATAATATTGTAAGAAATGAAACCCTCAAAATAGTCAATAAGCAGTTGAACGCTACTGTATCCATCGACGAAATAAATAGTAATTACTATAATTTTATTGATATTGAAGGGATTGAATTAAGAACAAACGAAGACTCCTCTTTGGTAAGCCATATTAAATCGATTCAAGTTCAATTTAATATCTGGGCCTTATTACATAAAAAAATAAATATTCAATCAGTTCATATTAATGAATTGAGTGGAAACTTACAACAAGATAAGAACGGGGAATGGCAAATTGTTAAACTATTTCCACCCCCCCAAGACACTACAAAATCACCCAATCCGTTTTCATTTTTTATTCAAATCGATACGATTCAAATTAACAACTGTAATCTTGCAACAGATACCCCAATTGAGTTAATTCCAGATAGTATTCAGGATCTTAACATTAATGCTTCATTACGTTATAAATCAGATTCGCTTACAGTTAATCTACAAAACCTCAATTTTATTACTCAATCACCCAACCTTACTGTAAAGCAAATAACAGGTCGTTATGGCCAGATTGGTTCTGCAATTAGGGTTGATAGTCTTTTTATTAAAACAGGTAAATCTTTACTAAATGCCAACGTAGATTATAATTCGATTAACAATAGCAATGGCCAATTCATTGCCAATCCCATAAACAATGATGAACTAAGTGTGTTTGTTCCTTCAATAAAAATTCCAACTTCTCCCAAAATTAATATCAATTATCTAACTCAAAACGACACGACCTTTTTAACTATTAACCTAGAGATAAAACAAGAAAAGATTCATCTTCAGGCTCAGATTCAAGATTTAGAAGATTATACACAACAGAAAACATCTCTAATTCCTTTCAACGCATCGCTACAACTTAGTAATGTCCATCCTGAAAACTGGTGGATGTTAAACGAAACCAACAGTACATTAAATGGTAATGTTACAATTACGGGAATGAATCTATTTGATCATAAATCTTGGAATAAGATAGAAGGTAATTTAAAGGGCTCAACCTACCTCGACCATTATTTTTCAACGTTTTTTTTTAAGGCCCAACAAAGAAATACCAATATACACTCTTCTCTTATTGCTCAATCGTATTTAGGAAAAATAGACGGACATATTGAATTAAGCAATTACATTTCATCCCCCAATTACTCGGCTCAATTTAGAATTGACAGTTTATTACTAAGTAAAATAATTAACGAAGATGCTGGTATTATCAATGGAAAAATCGAATTAATTGGATCTGGTTTCAACTCCGACAGTTTGAATATTGAAAGCGAAATAAAAGTTTTTGATGGTATTGTTTATAATATTCCAATTGATTCGGCTGACATTAAAGCCAGTGTAAAAAACAGTCTTTTCAGTTTGAAGAAAGGACAACTTTTTGCTCCTGGTGCCAGGCTAAATGCAGAAGGACAAATGCAAATGCAATCAAAACAAATAAATGGGCACATCGACTTTTCTATAGATACACTATTATTTTTACAGCAATGGCAACTACCTGAATTATCTTTTTACCAAACATGTGGTAATATAACAGTTAACGGATCAATAGACTCACTACTTACTGAAGGAAATGTAAACATCATCGATTTTAGCGGCTATTCTGTTTCATCTAATAATATCCAAACAGCTTTTGATGCACAAATAAAAAACAATGATATTATAGCCAATACTTCATTTCAGATACAATCGCTCACTAGCAATGGAATTTTTGCAGATACAATTTATGGAGAAATAAACTACCAGCCAGAAATACTTATGGCAGATATCTATGCGCAATCAGACAGTATTAATGCAAAAGTTAAAACAAAAATTAATCTAACAGATACCCTAAAAGTAAATTTGGATGATATTAGGTTTAACACTCCACATGTTCATTACTATCTACCTGATACAATTAGTTCAATCACCTATTATAACAACGAAATTACAATCAACAATCTAAATATTAAAGATGAGCTAGCGCCCAAATTTAACATCCAGGCAAATGGTATTTTAGGAGCTAATAACCAGGAGAATTTTGATCTATCCATTGATAATTTCGACCTGAATTCATTAAGTCGATTGCATCTTATTGAAGAATATATAGATGGATTATTTTCAAGTAGGTTGAGTTTTAATGGGAACCCACAAACACCTTATTTCCAATCTTCCTTCGATATAAAAAATGGAGAATATGGCAAAATACAAGCTCCTGACATTGAAGGCTCAGTCTCTTATAACAAGGATACATTACATGCTAATATTTATAACTCTAATAATAAAAATGTTTTCAACTTAAATTATAAAACACCACTTGAGTTAAAATTCGATTCATCAGGACTTATATTTAACTTAAGTGATTATTTTGAGGCAGTATTTAATCTTGATTCGTTAAACATAGCCACACCAACTGAGAAGGTGGCTCAATTGGAAGTTCAAGGCCATGTTGATGCTCATATTATGGCAAAAGGGAATTACTCCAAACCTTTGTTTTATGGAAATTTTAACCTTAAGGATGGTGCCTATAATTTTCCCAAATATGGTATCGATTTTAACAATGCTAATATCTCATTAGTCTTTGACAGCAATAAAGTTGCCATCGACACATTTATTATGAAGCGTGACAAAGGTTATCTGACTTTAACCGGAGAAGCTGTTTTTGATACCAGTTTAGTTAGTGGAACTATTCATAGTTCAACTCTTGAAGCAGATGCAAAGAACTTTTACGTAATTAAACACCGCGATTATTCAGCATTAATTGATGCCAAAACATTTTTCAATAATACAGATGAACAAAGCAAGTTTGGAGGTAATATAAAAGTAATACGTTCTGAATTTTACTTACCGGCGTTCGTTGATTCTGATAACTCTAAAAAAGAACAGAATGTTCCTTTGCTGGTTCAGGCTACTACCCAAACAGATACTACTGAGCATAACCAAAGTCATCTTCTCCTCAAAAAGAAAAAAGAAGAAACTTCTCCATTTATAACTAATCTTCAAGGACGTCTAAAACTTGAAATACCTCGAAATACCTGGCTTCGTAGTGAAGATATGAGTTTGGAAATATGGGGTGACCTGGATATTGAAAAAAGCAATCCTTATTTTGAATTATATGGCGATGTAGGAATTAACAGAGGATATTATATACTTTACGGTAAAAAACTGGTTATCAACGAAGGTACATTAACTTTTCAAGGAGGTCAGGAAATTGATCCTATACTCGATTTTAAAGCTTCGTATACTTATAGAGGCCCTGATAAGCAAAAGCGAACTCTCAATTTAGCTGTTAGTGATCGATTATCAGAACCATCAATCTCCTTTACTCTCGACGACGTATCCATTTCCGAAGGAGATGCTGTAAGTATCTTGATTTTTGGAAAAACAATGGACGAATTATCTTACTCAGGCCAAAATGGTATAGCCGGTTCTATAGGAACTGATATGTTAGCAAAAGCGTTAACATCGCAATTAAGTAAGACGTTAGGAACACGGCTCAATTTAGATATGATTGAAGTAACAGCAACCGAAAACTGGCAAAGTGCGGCTTTTGTAGTAGGAAAATATGTTACTAATGATCTGTTTGTTATATACCAGCGAGGGTTTGGAGAAACAGATGGAGATGAAATAACACCAGAGATGATTATTCTCGAATATGAACTAAATAAAATTTTATTTGTCAGATTACAGAGTGGGAGTTCCAAAGAATCAGGTTTTGATGTAATTTTGAAGTTCGAATCTAAAAACGATTAAGGTTATGATTAATTTACGTGAATTAAAAATCAAACATAATGCCATTTGCAAAAAACTAGCTTCGAAGCGTATTAAGGACAGCCTTGATATGATTGAAGAACTGGTGAAAGATGCGCATGATGGTGACCTTATCGACACACATTACAATCTGGAATTTACCTATAAAAATATGCTTCGGTATACAGTGGAGGGTATTACCGATCCTGAACGCCAGAAAATATACAATCATTTAGTTCGAGATGTTTATCGATTAGCCGATCAGGCATATAATAAATTGATGCTAAAATACTCCAACGATTACATTTATGAGCTACGTCGCCAAAATGCTAGCACATCACTCAATTTGCTGTTGGAACAATATGCTCAGCATTGGAGTAGTGTGGAATTACAGAAAATTGTAAATCCGAATGCCGAAAACGAACCCGGCATTCAAGATGTTAGCCATAAACTTTTTCAATATTTATGGAGCCATCACGAATTGAAAGAAACTGAACATGAACAACTCAAGGCTTTCTTTTATAACAAAGCTTATCCATGGTATTTAAAAGCTCAGTTAATTGGAGCTATCAATCTGGCATTACTCAATTCGTTTATTCCTGAGTATATCGATTTATTAATGGATATAGCAATTCACGAAAACGATATTATCAGTTCGCGCGCCATTTCAACATTAATATTGGCATTTTCAAAATACGATGCCCGCTTACCTTTAAATCAAAAATTACACACTCGTTTTTCATTATTGGTTGAAGAAAATAACTGGAGTACTTTAATTCAAAGCATCATTATTCAGCTTATTCAAACAAGAGAAACAGAACGCATTTCTAAAAAATTAAACGATGAGATTCTTCCTGAAGTCGTGAAGTTACAACCTAAATTCAAAGATAAATTGGATATAGAAAATATGCTTAGCGAAAACATGATGGAAGATAAAAACCCTGAATGGGAAGATTTCTTCAACGATTCGCCAAACCTCATTTCTAAAATGGAAGAATTAACTCAATGGCAAATGGAAGGTGCTGACGTTTTTTTATCAACATTTAAACACCTTAAGCATTTTTCATTCTTTAATTCATTCGATAATTGGTTACTTCCTTTTTATGCAACTCATCCCGAAATACAAAAAGCGTTAAATAGCGAAAACGATGTATTTAAGAGTTCTTCTTTACTCGATAATCTGGCCGATTCACCCTTCTTATGCAATTCAGATAAGTATTCGCTTATGCTTAGTATTCCTCATATGCCATCAATGCAAAAAGATTTGATGGGACAAATGTTTTCATCCGAGATGGAGCAAATGGCTGAAATGGATAAAGATGAAAAAGCACTCAAAGCTCATCAAGGAAAGTTAATTGCTTCCAATCAGTTTATTCAGGATTTATATCGATTATTAAAGGTTCATCCTCAGCGTCATCAGTTAGAAGATGTTTTTGCACAACGTATGGATTTTCACAACAAATGGTTCTTTAGTAAATTGATTACCAATGATTCGTCGTTAAGAGAAATTGCAGAGTATTACTTCAAAAAAGAATATTACGAGGAAGCTATCGACATCTTTAACGCTATCTACAATAAAGATAAAACAGCGGTTGATATCATCCAAAAGGTAGCCTTTGGTTATCAAAAACTAAATCAGTTCGATAAAGCATTAAATAAATACCTGCAGGCCGATTTAATTGGTGCCGAAAGTGTTTGGAATAAAAAGAAAATTGCTCTTTGTTATCGACATTTGAAAAATGTTGAAAAAGCATTACAATATTACAAAGAAGCAGAAAATATCGACCCGGAGAACCTATCAACCCAAGCTTCTATTGGACATTGCTATCTTGAATTGGAAGAATTTGAAGAAGCGTTAAAATACTATTTTAAAGTAGAGTACCTCGATCCCGGCAATAATAAAGTGAGCAGGGCAATTGGTTGGTGCTCATTTGTTTTGGGCAAATTCGATCAGGCCGAAAAGTACTATAACAAACTGCTGGTAGCAGAAACCAATAAACATGATTTAATCAACCTGGGCCATACGCTCTGGTGCAAAAAACTTCGAAAAGAAGCATTGGCCAGTTATCAGAAAAGCATAAAATTACCCAAACATTCATTTAACGAGTTTTTGGAAACTTTTCACGAGGATATTCCTCATTTACTCAAACATGGCATTGAAAAACAAGATATTCCTTTAATGTTGGATCAAATCCGATACTCATTAGAAGATTAGAATGGCAAAAAAGAAAATTACACACGAATTATACAGTTACGGAATATACGATCGTTGGGAACGCCAATCGAAAGACCTTCCTAAACTATTGCAAATAACCGATCAAATCCCCATTAAAGATGATATCGAATTTGGCTATGTAATCAAAATAAATGGGGCTAAAGGCAAAAAAATAGTATTTAAAATTGATCATCCCCCCTTTAAAAATGACAAAGGACAAACCGAGCCACCTTTTAAGGGTGAATATTATATCAATTCTAATACGTATGAATTTTTTCTTGGTGATACTGTGTGGGAGCCATTTGAAGACAAAGCAGGTGAATGGAGGCTCTACACTTGGTTGGATGGAAAGCTGATTGCTGAAAAAAAGTTAACCCTATATTTGGATTAGTTCATTAATACCATTATTAAAAACATAACAAAACCTAGTAGTGCGGCAATTAAAACCACTTCTACGATCGAATAAATGAAGATCTTCCGCTTCAATTTCAATGTCAAATCACTTTCCTTTTTCATTCTTTTCGAATCTTTAGTATCCATAAATTACCTACAAACATACTCGGCATTTTCCTAAATTACACGCACTTTAACAGTTATTAACTTTAGATTGACATTTTTTAACCGCTTCTGGTTTCAATTTGTTTTTACAAAATTTGTAGCATAAAAAAAGGTTCTAATAAATTAGAACCTTTTAAAACATATATGATTATGCGAATTATACGTTAAAACGGAAGTGCATAATATCACCATCTTGCACAACATATTCTTTTCCTTCAATACTCATTTTACCTTTTTCTTTACAGGCTTGTTCTGAACCTAAAGCAACAAAATCATCGTATTTAATAACCTCGGCACGAATAAATCCTTTTTCGAAGTCGGAGTGAATAACACCTGCTGCCTGAGGAGCGACATATCCTTTATGGAAAGTCCATGCTCTAACTTCCTTAACACCAGCTGTAAAATAAGTTTGAAGTTGTAACAAACTATAAGCCGAACGAATCAATTTAGCAACACCCGATTCTTTTAGCCCTAAATCTTCTAAAAACTCCTGACGCTCTTCGTATGTCTCTAACTCTGCAATTTCAGATTCAGTTTTTGCAGCAATCATCAATATTTCGGCATTTTCATCTTTAACGGCTTCGCGCACTGCTTCAACATGCTTATTACCTGTTGTTACGGAATCTTCATCTACATTACAAACATACATAACCGGTTTGTTGGTCAACAAGTAAAGATCTTTACAAACTCTTTCTTCTTGCTCGTTTAGCTCAACTGTACGAGCAGATTTACCGTTTTCAAATGCTTCTTTATAGCGATATAAAACCTCAACCAATTTTTTAGCATCCTGATCTTTTGAGTTTTTGGCTGCTTTTTCTGTTTTTTGCAAACGGGCTTCTACCGTTTCCAAATCTTTAAACTGAAGCTCCAAATCGATAATCTCCTTATCACGAACAGGATCCACAGAACCATCAACGTGGGTAACATTATCATCATCAAAACAACGTAGTACATGAATAATTGCATCCGTTTCGCGAATATTGGCTAAGAATTTATTTCCTAAACCCTCACCTTTACTGGCACCTTTTACCAAACCAGCGATATCTACAATCTCAACCGTTGTTGGTTGAACACGCTGAGGCTTCACCAACTCTTCCAACTTCACTAATCGTTCGTCAGGAACGGTAATTACACCCACATTCGGTTCGATTGTACAAAACGGAAAGTTTGCCGACTGGGCTTTTGCATTTGATAAGCAATTAAACAAGGTTGATTTTCCCACATTTGGTAAACCAACAATTCCACACTGTAATGCCATATGATGATATTTACTTTGCTAAAATTCAGCCGCAAAAGTACTGCAATTTTCATTACGGAAAAAACCAAAGTGGATCAAAATAAAAAAGGAATGCCCAATATTATGAACATTCCTTACTATTATTGGGATAATTTCTTAATTATTTCTCCGTTGAATGAAACTCATCAAATCGGCCATTTTGAAGAAAATCAACACTTTTTTGAATCTCTTTGTACATGATTTTGTCTTCTTCAACAAAAGTTACGTAATTACGATACTGAGCTAAAAAGCTCTCCAAATATTCTGATGTTTTTGCCGGGCGACGGAATTCCATTGCTTGTGATGCATTGAATAACTCAATGGCCAAAACACGTTCCACATTATCAGCAATTTTTAATGCTTTGGTTGAAGCATTTCCTCCCATACTCACATGATCTTCCTGCTCATTAGACGATGGAATACTATCTACCGACGATGGTGTTGCCATCTGCTTATTCAAACTAACAATAGACGCTGCCGAATATTGAGGAATCATAAAACCGCTGTTCAAACCCGGATTAGCAACCAAAAACTCAGGTAAACCACGCTCACCTGAAATTAAACGATAGGTACGACGCTCTGAGATACTTCCGATTTCGCTCATGGCAATTCCTAAGAAATCCATAGCCAAAGCCAAAGGTTCACCATGGAAGTTTCCACCCGAAATAATCATATCATCATCGGGGAACACGATAGGATTATCAGTTACTGAATTTATTTCAGTTAGCACCACTCCTGCTACGTAGTTGATCGCATCTTTAATAGCTCCATGCACCTGAGGAACACATCGGAAAGAATATGGATCCTGAACATGTTTTTTATCACGTGTAATCAATTCACTTCCTTCCAAAATTGCTTTAATGTTTCGGGCTGTTTCAATCTGCCCTTTATGCGGACGAATGGTATGCAATTGCGGGAAATAAGGTTCGATACGACCGTCAAAAGCGTCCAATGATAAAGCTGCAATAATATCGGCATACTTCGATAAGCGGAAAGCTTTTAACAAGGTATACACAGCATGCGAACTCATAAACTGTGTTCCGTTCAGCAGAGCTAAACCTTCTTTTGCTCCTAATTTGATTGGCTCCCATCCTTTTTCGTTCAATACATCAATGGCCGGACGTGTTTCACCGTTAAAATGCACATCTCCTTCGCCTATCAATGGCAAAAACAGGTGAGCCAAAGGAGCTAAATCACCAGATGCACCCAATGATCCTTGTTCAAAAACAATTGGATAAATACCATTATTAAAAAAATCGATTAAACGATTAACCGTAGCTAACTGAACACCTGATTTGCCTAAACTTAAAGCATGGATTTTCAGCATTAGCATCAGCTTAACCACATCGCGTGGCACTTCACGTCCAATACCACAGGCATGGCTCTTCACCAGATTCTCTTGCAAACGACTCAAATCGTCTTTCGAAATTGAGATGCTATGTAAAGCACCAAAACCGGTATTGATCCCATAAACAGGTCCATCTTCTTTGGCTATTTTATCGTCGAGATATTTTTTACAAGCCTGAATCAAGTCAACCGATTCATCAGACAATTTAAGGTGATATCCTTCAGAAAGAATCGTTTCGATAATTTCGAAAGATAAAGGTTTGGGAGAAATGTGATATATTTTATTCATAAGTGAAATTGCAATACAATATTATTTAATAATGGATAGATTCGAATTTTGGTTTATCAATGTACTTCTATAACTTTTCAAAAAAGCAATTTAAGAAGTACCCACATCATGGACAACGAATATCGCCACCAAATGAGTTTATTACGAGGTTATTGTTTTTTAATATTCTACCCATAAAAAAGCGGATAAAGTAAATAAATACCTTATCCGCAAAAGTATGTAATTTCGTTTTTAGATGCTGATGACTTTTATCAATTCGTCAACTCCTAACTTGCTTTGTTCGCCAGTTTCCATGTTTTTCAATGTAACTACGCCTTCTTTTCTTTCTTCCTCGCCTGTAAGCACTACAAAAGGAATCTCTTTTTTATTGGCATAGTTCATCTGTTTTTTCATTTTGGCATCATCGGGAAATAACTCAGCGTTGATACCTGCTTTACGAATTTGGGTAAGAATAGCCAATGCATACAATTCATCTTCGCCACCAAAATTCACAAACATCGCACGTGTTTTTGCTCCGTCGGCTTTAGGAAATAACTCCAGTTGGTTCATTACATCGTAAATACGATCGGCACCAAATGAAATACCCACACCCGAAACATCTTTCAAACCAAAGATACCTGTTAAATCGTCGTAACGACCACCACCAGTAATACTTCCGATTGCTACATCTTTCGCTTTTACCTCAAAAATGGCACCTGTATAATAATTCAAACCACGCGCCAAAGTAAGATCCAGCTCCACTTCCAAATCAAGATTTAAAGTATCGAGATAATTCAACACCACTTCCAACTCGTCAACACCTTTCAGGCCAACTTCTGAAGCAGCTAATACCTCACGAAGCTTTACAACCTTTTCTCTGTTGCTTCCACTCAACATGATGATAGGCTGTATTGTTTGGATCGCTTCCTCAGATAATCCTTTCGAAGCCAACTCTTCATTCACCTTCTCTAAACCGATTTTATCCAGCTTATCGATAGCAACAGTGATATCAACAATTTTATCTGAGGCATTGATGATTTCAGCAATTCCAGATAAAACTTTACGGTTATTCAGTTTTAACACCACATTGATGTTTAAAAGTTGATAAACCTCATCAACAATCTGGATCAACTCCACTTCGTTCAGCAGAGAGTTGCTTCCAACCACATCCACATCACATTGGAAAAACTCGCGATAACGGCCTTTTTGAGGACGATCGGCTCTCCAAACCGGTTGAATCTGGTAACGCTTAAAAGGGAATGTGATTTCGCTCTGGTGTTGCACAACAAAACGAGCAAAAGGAACTGTTAGATCATAACGAAGTCCTTTTTCACTCAACTGAGTAATCACTTTGTTCGATGCTTTCTCGGCCAGTAATCCAGCATCTGCCTTTTTAAGATAATCGCCCGAATTTAAAATTTTAAAAAGCAACTTATCTCCTTCTTCACCATATTTACCTAACAAAGTAGATAGGTTTTCCATTGCCGGCGTTTCAATGGGCAAGTAACCATATTTTTGAAAAACTGATTTTACCGTATCGAAAATGTAGTTACGTTTCACCATCTCCACAGGCGAAAAATCCCTGGTACCTTTAGGTATACTTGGTTTCTGAGCCATATTATTGTTTCGTTATTATCGTAATTATTTGAGCTGCAAAGATACTAAAGCTTCTGTAATCGAAAAAAGAAGAAACATAGATCTGTTCTGATTTTCGAAAAATAAATAGTTAAGCCTTTACTTGAGTTTGTTTATCTTTCGGCTAAACTCAATTTTACTTTATTATGGAAACAACAGACAAAGTGCTAAACGCAATGAAAGAAGCAGCTAAACCTTTAAGAGCCGGTGAAATTGCTGAGCTTAGCGGATTGGAAAAAAAAGAGGTAGAAAAAGCAATGAAAACACTTAAAGCTGAAGAAAAAATTGTATCGCCTAAACGCTGTTTTTGGGAACCTAAATAAAACATACTGAAGCTTCGAAAAAAACATGCTTACGTTTTAAAAAAACGTAACTATGAAATTAAAAAACGTGCTTATGTTTTAACCAAAACGTAAGCACGTTTTTTTTCATTGCTGCCCTATCAATAAAATCAGGTATTTTATAAAAGTAACTTTTTCAGTTTTTCATTATAAAAAAGTGCATTTTCATCACCTTCTTTGGGAGCCCACGCAGCAAAATTTTTATCATCCATTGGATTGTACGGACCATCCTTTACTTCATATACAACCGTATCGGGTTCCAATGCGATAATAGAATGAAATATACCCGGATTAATATCGTAACCATAACTACCTTTCGAATTATCCAATATTGCCGAATCCGTTATCTTTCCCTCATCATCAAAAATAACTACCAACAAACGGCCTTTTAAAATGATAAATGCCTCTCTTTTATCCGGATCTTCATGTTTATGCGGCTGTACGTAGCTATCAGGTTGTAAAACATTGATCATTCTTTGCAACGGATCGTCCATTACTTCATGAAAATTGTAGTTTTTTCTACGCCTACTATTATACCTGGATTGCTCAATAATTCCATCTAATAATTCGTCATTAATTATCATACGTTAGTCATTGGGTTAAATAATATATCTTAAAAATATAAAGCTTCATCAAAACAAAACCAACTTATATATAAGATTAGTAAATAAAATTGTTATTTAGACGTACACTCACAACACGCAACAGTTACATTTTTTTAGATGGCTAAAACGATTTTAATAGTAGATGATTCGGCTGCTTTAATCACTTTATTTAGTGAGATAATTAGAAGCAACCATAAGGATAAAGAAATATTATCCGCCACGAATGGTAGAGATGCTTGTAAGCTTGCTGTTCGTCATCTCCCTGATCTAATTCTAATGGATTGGGAAATGCCTATAATGGATGGACTTGAGGCTGTTAAAAAATTAAAAGGAAATGAGCTAACCACCGACATTCCTATTATAATGCTATCGGCATCAAGTTCACAAAATCATATAAAACAGGCTTTTGAAGCAGGTGCTTTGTACTATGTAAAAAAACCAATTGAAGAAACTGAATTACTAGCACGTATTCAATCAGCTCTTAACTTTTCTGCACAGATAAAAGATTTAAAAGAACAGCGAAATCAACTGGTTTTGTCTAACCATAAAAACGATACTATATTACGATCAATATTACCCGAACCTATTCTAAATCAGATAAAGTTGTATGGTTCCATTCCTCCCAGAAGATATACAAATACAGTGGTAATGTTTGTTGACATGGTAGATTTTACTTCTAAATCTGGAAAAATGTCGCACGGTACCTTACTTCGCGAACTTCAGGATACATTTAAAGAATTTGATAAAATAATAGATACCCAACAATGTACACGCATTAAAACCATTGGAGATGCCTATATGGCTGTTTGCGGAATGTTTCATAAACAGGAAAATGTACAATTACATGCCGTTAAAACAGCCATAAAAATCAGAGAAGCCATTATGGCACGTAATAAAACCAATACTATTCAATGGGAAATTAAAATTGGCCTATACTGCGGCGACGTGATTTGCAGCTCAGTAACTACTACCAATTTATCGTTTGATATTTTTGGCGAAACCGTTAATATGGCTGCACGCATGCAGGATATGTGCGAACCAATGCAAATTAATATTTCGCATGATATCTACGACAAGGTAAAAGATTATTATCACATTGTAACACGAACAGCACGTAAAGTAAAAGGAGCTGGAACAACACCAATGTATTACATTCATCGTGCTTTAAATCACGATGCCGAAAACAAACAAAAAGGGGCCGCTATACAAAGCAACCCCCTATTTTTAATGAATTAGTTTTTTATCAACGGTTTGTATTTAATCCTATGAGGAGTTAAATCTCCTAACCGTCGCTTTTTATTTTCTTCATAATCACTATACGATCCTTCGAAGAAATAAATTTTTGAATCGCCTTCAAAAGCCAGAATGTGCGTTGCAATTCTATCCAAAAACCAGCGGTCGTGCGAAATTACCACAGCACAGCCGGCAAAGTCTTCTAAACCTTCTTCTAAAGCACGCAATGTGTTTACATCAATATCGTTAGTTGGCTCATCGAGTAATAAAACGTTACCTTCTTCCTTTAGAGCCATTGCCAGGTGTAGTCTATTTCTTTCTCCACCTGATAATACTTCACATTTCTTTTGTTGATCGGTACCCGCAAAATTAAAACGCGACAAATAAGCACGTGCATTTAATTCCTTTCCGCCCATTTTAATGGTTTCCTGACCTTGAGAAATGACTTCATATACAGTTTTACCAGGAACAATGTCGTGATGCGATTGATCGACATAACTGGTTTTAACCGTTTCACCAACTTCAAAAGTTCCGGCATCGGGAGTTTCCAATCCCATAATTAATCGGAATAAAGTTGTTTTACCTGCACCATTAGGTCCTATTACACCTACGATGCCATTTTTAGGTAAGACAAAGTCAAGATTTTCGAATAATAAACGATCATCAAAACCCTTTGCTACTCCCTGGGCATTAATTACTTTATCACCCAAACGCGGCCCATTGGGAATGAATATTTCCAGTTTTTGCTCTTTCTCTTTTACATCTTCTTTCAACAAACTATCATAGGCACCTAAACGAGCTTTACTCTTTGCCTGCCTAGCTTTAGGTGTCATTCTAACCCATTCCAACTCGCGTTCTAATGTTTTTCTACGCTTTGATGCTTGCTTTTCTTCATTAGCCAATCGTTTGGTTTTCTGATCGAGCCACGAAGAATAGTTACCCTGCCATGGAATTCCTTCTCCTCTGTCCAGTTCCAAAATCCAACCAGCTACGTTATCAAGGAAATAGCGGTCGTGAGTAATCCCAATAACCGTTCCTTTATATTGTTGAAGGTGTTGTTCTAACCATTGAACGGACTCAGCATCCAAGTGGTTGGTAGGTTCATCTAACAAAAGAATATCAGGCTCTTGTAGCAACAATCGGCATAAAGCCACCCTACGTCTTTCTCCTCCTGAAAGAACTCCAATTTTCTGATCCTCTGGAGGGCAACGAAGAGCATCCATAGCTCTATCCAGCTTGCTATCCAGGTTCCATGCATCGTATTGATCAATCTTCTCCTGTAACGAAGCTTGTTCGTCCATTAATGCTTGCATCTTATCAGGATCTTCCAAAACTTCAGGATCGGCAAATCGCTCATTAACGGCTTCATATGCTTTTAATACATCCACAATCTCCTGTACGCCTTCCTGAACAACTTCCTTAACAGTTTTATTTTCATCAAGCTTAGGTTCTTGCTCTAAATAACCAACAGAATAACCCGGTGAGAAAACAACTTCTCCTTCGTAATTTGGATCTACCCCTGCAATAATTTTAAGCAGCGTAGACTTACCCGAACCATTTAATCCTATGATACCTATTTTGGCACCATAGAAAAATGAGAGGTAAATATTGTTTAATACTTTTTTTTGCGGGGGAAAAGTTTTACTCACCCCCACCATACTAAATATGATTTTTTTATCGTCTGACATTATCTATTTAAATTTATTTTATCGCGAACCCATCTGTTTAAGATCACTTGCCAACAATCCATCTGGCTTTTTCTTGCTTACCATGTGATAGTCGAAATAATAAAATCTCGAATCAGCAGCACCTACCAATATTTTATAACAACGTGCTTTATACTTAGTACCTTCAGGCCCCACTTTATGAAGAATAACCACATTATCGTCTTTTTCTTTTAAAGCTTCTTCCACTTCTTCTTGTGTTACAAGCTTTACGTTATAAGGATAAACATTATTAATTTTTGATAAAGTATTAACATCCGGAGCCAAATCATCTTTCACCAAATACAATGTCTTATCCTTTAAGCTTTTGATATTTTTATTATAATATTTAAAAACATTAGCTTTTATTAATTCTGGCTGTTTCACCATTAAATTAACATGATCTTGAATAAAACGTACAAAAGCATCCATTTTATATGCGTAACTATCATCCTCAACTCGTAAATACGATAATGGAATAGAACATAAATCAGGAAGGTCTCTTACCTGAGTTTCGGGTTTACCCATTAACAAACTTAAAAAGGTATAACGAGCTTTTGTTTTATCCATCGAAAATGTAACAGTAGTCGACATTAAAAAGGAATAAGAAGGATCTCCCTGTTTATCTTCAAATTCTTTCTGCGAGATAAAATCATAATCAGTTACATTCCAAACATCCTTCATCACTTCCTTAATCTTAAAATTAAAGTCACTCATCGGATTAGTATCCATTACAACCAATGTTTTGGTTTTTAAAAATGCCTGATAATCTTCTTCAGTAGGTAAATGATCTTTTGTGATTGCATTCGTACTAACAATAACCAATGCAAAAGCTAAAAAAAATAAAGCAAATCTTTTCATCTTTCTATATCTTTAGGTAATACTTGAGTGTTCACAATTATTTATAATAACAACTGTAATATACACACAAAGTTATCTAAAAAAAGATAGCAGAAGTAAAAAGTTAATAGTAGAACCACAAGTTTAATTATTGAACTTTATTTCCTAATCAATAACAATTAGATACATTTGTTACTATTAAAAGAGGTGTTTTGATAATATTTTATCATATAAATGATAAATACAATAAGAATACTACATTAGTTTTTTTTATATTTAACCTTATACTTTTCACTGCAAAAAAATGACCATACTCAATAAATTACTTTCATTATTAATATTTGATAGAGACGATAAAACAGACTTGGAGGAGAACTCTCCAATTATGATGCGCAATCTAATTTATCTTATTCTATTTTTAGTAGTTACAATCGATGGCGTTTATAGCTTACTAACAGATAAAACATTTTTTGCAATCCCTTTGCTAATTTTTAGTCTAATCTTCGGTTTCCATTTTATCTATCTGGGACAAAAAGCACACACCCCTGGCATACGCAACTCCTTTGCTTTTTTTGCAATTCTGATATTTTTGTACCTAATTGTTTTTGGAGGAAGCTCTGGATTGGGTATTATCTGGGTTGTTTTATTCCCAATATTTATCTTTTCATTAACCGGTAAAAACAAAGGCACAATCATATCCATTATTTTCTGCTGTATTATGGTCGGATATCTGTTTGGTGTATCTGATTTACTACCCATTGTTACCAAATATAAGTTTTCTGCAAAAATTATTTATTCATGCGTATTTTTTTCAATGACGCTTGTTGGGTATGTTCTTTATTATTCTTACTCAGAAATAATTATGAGCAAAGAATTACGCATGTTAAATGCACAAAACTTCAACAAAACGCAAGAAGAACTTATTTCAAAACTATCACATCAAATTCGTACTCCCTTAAGCAATATTACCGGGATTATTGACATTTTGGAAAAAACGAACTTAAGCGACGATCAACGCGATTATATTAACACCATACATGCTTCGTCAAATAACCTGGTAAATGTGGTAAATAGTATGGTTGCCGCAACGACCACTAACTTTAGCCAAATTCCTGAAGAAGAAATCAGCTTTAATTTATACTCAACCATTAACAATACTATTAATTTATTTCAGGATGAGAACGATAAAAAGCAGTTTGATCTTTCTCTTTCAGCCGATATACCGAACAATATTATTGGTAATAGCATTAAGATTAAACAAATCTTTTTAAATCTTCTGAACAGCATTATTAAGTACAACAAATCAGAGACCAAGCAAGTAACTATTGAAGTTACAAGAAAAGAAACTCTTCCGAACAGACTTGTTTTAAAATTCAGAATAGTAAGTAATACCATTATTCCACTGCCTAAAGAAGAGTTAAAAGAAGAAGCTTTTTATTCCAAAGAAATAATACGTTTAAATACCAATAAATATATCAATTTATTAGAACTAGGCATCACTCAAAAAATTATTGAGATGGATGGTAATCAGCTGGATATTTATCCTGGTTCGGTAAATACTGCGTTGGAATTTACGGCTACTTTTAAAGAGAATCTTAAAAGTCAATCCATTAATTCGATTGTTGAGCCAGTCAAGCAAAATGGCAATTTCTTTAAGCCTAAAGTTGATATGGCTGATGCTAATATATTATTAGTAGAAGATAACTTTTCGAACCAACAAATTATCATTCTTTACATCAAAAACGAAGTACAGAAAATTGAAGTTGCCTTCAACGGTAAAGAAGCCCTTGATAAGTTTGGTAAAGCTAAATATGACCTTATTTTAATGGATGTTCAAATGCCTATTATGGATGGTTTTAAAGCCACACAAAAAATAAGAGAAATTGAAAAAAGTACAGGTACTCATACTCCTATAATTGCTGTAACGGCAAATGCTTTTCCTGAGGATAAAGAAAAATGTATGACAGTTGGTATGGATGACTATATTAGTAAACCATTTCAGCCCGAAGATCTTATTAAAAAGATCAAGCAACAACTAAGTTCTTAAAATAAGAATATAACTAAAAAGCTCAAATTGATTATAAATGGGCAAAAAGTTACTTGTGCTAATTGGTAAATATCAGAAGCTTATTTAAGAGGATTTAATTTTTATACAAATTGAATTAGAGAACTTCTTCCTTTTTTATATCCATTATTATTTCAACACTTACCTATTTATAATCAATTATACAAACGCAAAAAAGGTCGGCATATACCGACCTTTTTTTACTGAATGTGCTTCAATATTTCAAGTTAAGACTTGACTAATTATTGCTTTAAAACCCAAACTGTTTTAAAGTCTTCTTTTGTTCGATAATTGTTCATTGTGTTAACCGCCTCTGGCTTATTGGCAAATCCATCTAAAGCAACACGATAACGATTATTAGGGCTCTTTAGAACAAAAGCTTGTTGTTCGCCCTTAAGCTTTATTTGCTCAAGAAATTTATTGGCTTGATTCTCCAGCTTAAAACTTCCTGCAATAATAAAGAAGTGATTTTCCGATTTAACAACATTCTCTTCAATTGTTAGGTCTTCGGCTTTTGCTGATTCAGTAAACATTTTAGCATCAACTATATGATCTTCCTTAGCGGGTTGCGAGGTCATTAAATAGTCGATAGCACTGGCTGTGCTATAGTTTTGATCAATAGCACTATCAGTCATTTTAGGAGCTAATGCAAATAAGCCAATCAATAAAGTAACAGCAGCTGCAATTTGTTTTTGGGTTAATGGTCTTAACAATCTTCGAACCTGAACATTTTCTTTAACAGGCTTAACATGTACTTCTGGTGTAAAGTGGAAAGATGTTAACCCAAATGATTCGGTCAAATAATTTTCGCTTGCATTTGAAGTAAATTGAACATTACCAATTGCATCTCGCTTTAATGTTCCAATCTTGTCAAGTTTAACCTCAAGACCCAACTCTAACTGATCAATTATTTTAAATCGAAACTGCTCCACTTCTATTTTAGCATGGCTATATGTAATTCCTTTGCATTGAGCAAAGGTGCTTATTAATAAACCATCGTTATGCGACAGACTTCTATTAAAACCAATTTCCTTTGAAGGTGGTAATAATATATTTTTATCCTTATCTATCTGAGCACCCATTGTACTAGCTACAAACGCACCAAAATCAGGAATAATTACACACTCATGTGTGTAAAGCAAATTCGAAATATGTTGTTCAATCGTTGTCATATCTGCAAATTTACAAAATTAACTTCTCATTGTTTCATCTTTATATCAACACCTGTTGACAGCATGTTAATAACATAACAAAAAGCCAGTTTAATCCTTAATATTCTGACTATTATCAACCAAGATACAGAATATATAGCAAATGTCAACAATTATTAAAAGTATTTATTACTTTTATCCCATCAATGAATAAGATCTATCATTTAACAATCCGATAAAAAACTTAAGCCATGCAAATTTTGGTTACAGGCGGAACCGGTTATATTGGTTCTCACACAGTAGTTGAACTTCAAAATAAAGGTTATGAAGTAGTTATTATTGATGACCTTTCGAACTCAAAAATTGAAGTACTGGATAATATTGAAAAAATCACAGGCAAACGTCCTCTATTCGAAAAATTCGATCTGTCTCAAAGAGATTTAACTGATGCTTTCTTTCAGAAGTATACAGATATTGCTGCCATTATTCACTTTGCAGCATTTAAAGCTGTAGGCGAATCAGTACAAAAACCTTTAGAATACTATCGCAACAATTTATGCTCTTTAATGAACCTGTTAGAGTGCATGAATAAATATAAAGTACCAAACATGGTATTTTCATCATCTTGTACTGTTTATGGTCAGCCTGATGTATTACCAGTAACGGAAGAGACTCCACGTAAAGAGGCTGAATCGCCATATGGTAATACAAAAGCCATTTGCGAAGATATTATGAGAGATTACTGTAAGGCTAATGATACTGTTAATTGCATTGCGTTACGTTACTTCAATCCTATTGGAGCGCACGAAAGTGGATTAATTGGAGAATTCCCAGTTGGGGTTCCTAATAATTTGGTTCCTTATATTACACAAACTGCAGCCGGTTTACGCGAAGAACTTAGCATTTTTGGAGAAGACTACGATACACCAGACGGAACTGCCATTCGTGATTATATTAATGTGGTTGATTTGGCTAAAGCACACGTTGTTGCTATCGACCGTATGTTAAAAAGCAAGCAAAAAGCAAATTACGAATATTTTAACGTTGGAACTGGCGAAGGATACTCAGTAATGCAACTTGTTAAAGCTTTTATTAAAGTGAACAATGTTGACGTAAAATATAAAGTGGTTGGCCGCCGTTCAGGTGATATCGAAAAGATTTGGGCCGACACAAGCTTTGGTAATAGCGAACTTGGCTGGAAAGCTGAAAAAACCTTAGAAGAAACACTTGCATCTTCATGGAAATGGGAAAAAAATGTGAGGGGCTTGTAAGCTAATAATACTCTTTTATTCAAAAGCCGATCGAAAGACCGGCTTTTTTTTTACCATTTATGAATCATTTCAGATACTATACAACAGATTGTATGATCCATATCATCTAATTTGCTAACAATTTTGCAGCTTAAAGCAGAAAAGTATGTAGCCCCTTACAGATTTTTCTGTAGCCATAGCCTAACAATATCTGCAGCCCCTTGCAGATTTTTCTGTCAACATTAACTACAAATATTCAGAAGAAAGAATAATCGCTTTACATTACTAATGCGAATCAATAATTCAAATTGTTTTTATATCCTAGTTCAACCCACTTTCGGGGTTGTATTATTAGTCTAATAGCCGCGGGTGGAACCCGTGGAATATAAGCGTATTCTAAAGGAATCCCAAAGTGGGTTCAACTGTAATTCGCATTACTAATTGAATTCCAGAATAGGAGCAACTTTCATTGTCCAAATGGTTTCTTTCAACAATTCATCTATATGATAAGTGCATAGGTGCGTTTTAATAGCTTCTTGCCATGCTGTTTCCGAATTTCGGGTTTGATTATATAAATCAAAGGCTGCATAACCTATGTCAATAGTAGCCTCTCCGAATAAATGAAACAATGCCTGATAGGATTTGGGATGTAAATGTGTCATTTTAATCTCATCATAAAAATAATCAATCAATTCCAACAAGTCATTGGCTTTTCGATGCACCAAATCTTCAAATGAGCCCCATTCATAAATTTGGATATAACTAGATAATCGATGAAAATTAATTGCATATTCACAACTGTTTACATCTATATCTCTCTTTTCTATAATCTCGTCCATGAGCTTTTGAAACGAAACCTCAGGTTGCTTTCTCATCAAGGCTAATAACAATGGCAGTATTTCAATCCAATAATCAATCCATACGGTTGTACCCTCTTTACTTTTTGCAAAAGAATAATTAGAATTTGTAATTAATCGTCTGAAAACCGATAAATTCAACGTTCTGTTTTCTCGTTTCTCCTCATGTAATAAATATGGAAATACTTCTTTAAGTTTGACTAACTGCCCTCTTCGTTTTTCATCTATTTTAGTTGAAGGTATATATTCATCATCGCATCTAACAATCAAATACGATCGCGTATCACACCATTTTAATATCTCGTTCGCCATTATCTTACAAATTGAAGGTCTAAAACTAATTGATGTAAAATAAATCTTACTATTTTACCATCACAAATCAAATATCTTAACATGAATAAATATCTTACCCAAATTGTTTACTCACTCATAATCGTTAGCATAACAACTGCTTGTAATGACAACAATCAATATGGCCCTATTGTAACCCAGAAAGTTAATAAGTTTATAGGTGAAAATATGGAGTTTGCTTACTATTGGAGCAGTTCATTACCTAATGCCGATTATAGATATCATAGCAACACCTACACCTATTTCGATACACTTCTTTCGGGAAGTTACGATAGTGAGCTATCGCGCCGTATTGATCAATGGTCATATATAACTGATGATTACCAATACCTTGTAAACTATTTTGCTGGAGTGCGTAAATCTATGGGACATTCGATACAATTATTTCGATATGGAACCAATGGCGTTATTGGTTTTATTGAATATGTTGAACCTAATTCGCCTGCTGCAAACGAAGGGATTCAACGCGGAATGATGTTTTACGAAATAAACGGACAGCAACTCACTTTAAGTAATTACTCAAATTTACTAAATCAGGATAGTTATACCATGTCGTTTGGTGTCTTCAACGATGATAAATCAATATCACCAACTAAACAAACATCGCAAATGACTGCTGTAGTTCTACAAACTAATCCTATTCACATTAGTAAGGTAATTGATTACGAGGACAAGAAAATTGGCTATTTGATGTATAACTCTTTTATTGATGACTATAATGATGAATTAGAATCGGTATTTGCCAATTTTAAAGCCGAAGGGATAACTGAGTTAGTACTTGATTTACGTTACAACGGAGGTGGTGCAGTATCTACTGCCATTTTACTAAGTAGTATGATAGCCCCAAGTAGTGCCTTAGGTGACGTTTTTATCAATACAGCCTACAACGATCAAATGGCCGCCTATTACAAATCAGCTTATCCTAATGACGACGACCTATTTACCTATCGATTACAAAACAACGCCAACAATCTTAACTTAAATAGATTGGTGGTGTTAACAACGAGTCAAACAGCTTCGGCCAGCGAAATGGTTATTTACGGCTTAAGTCCACATATGACCGTTTATCAAATTGGAGAACAAACCCATGGAAAATACTATGGATCAATTACCATACACAGCCAAAGCGAGGCCGGAAACTGGGCCATTCAACCCATTGTTATGAGAGCCGAAAACAAAGATAATTCTATTGATTACCGCCAAGGGCTTATACCCAATGTACCACGAATTGATTTTGAAGATGCTGATACATTCTATCCATTAGGCGATACACACGAAGACTTTTTAGCTCTAGCTCTAGAATACCTGACTCATAAAAATCCGAATGCCTCAAGCCTAAAATCTTTTAAAAAATCATTTAGGGGTGAAAAAATTATACAAAAGAATGAACATTCACCCGAAAATCAAATGTATATTTCTTTACCTAGATAAAGCATATCATTCATAATAAAAAAGCAAAGTAATCAGTTTGAATACTTTGCTTTTTTAGAACTCACTGTTATCTATTACTTTCTTTTATCTTCCTAAATAACTTCGATGCAAATATAAAATCCTCGAGTTGTTCATTCTGAACATGAAATATATCATCTTTAGTGCCTTCCCAGTGTTTTTCTCCCTGGTAGATAAATATAATCTTATCGCCAATTCCCATCACAGAGTTCATATCATGAGTATTGACAATTGTAGTAATATCGTATTCGACAGTAATTTCATGAATTAGCTCATCAATCACAATAGAAGTACGGGGATCAAGGCCCGAATTGGGTTCATCACAAAACAAGTACTTAGGATTTAACGCAATTGCTCGTGCAATAGCTACACGTTTTTGCATACCTCCACTAACCTCTGAAGGTAATCGCTTATTTGCATTTTCAAGTTTTACTCTATCCAAACAGAAATTGGCACGGTCTCGCTTTTCTTCTTCTGTCATTGAAGTAAACATATCTAACGGAAAACGAACATTCTCTTCTACAGTCATCGAATCAAAAAGAGCCGATCCTTGAAACAACATACCTATCTCTTGTCGTAAAGATTTCTTTTGCTTGCTATTTAAAGCTTGTAAACTTCTTCCATCATATAAGATATTACCCTTGGTTACTTCATGCAATCCAACCAAAGACTTTAAAAGAACAGTTTTACCCGATCCACTCTGCCCGATTATCAAGTTCGTTTGTCCTTTTTCAAAAACAGCCGAAATATCTTTTAATACTTCCTTGTCCTCAAACGATTTACAAACATTAATGGCTTCAATCATAATAACATTTGAGTTAGTAATAAATTAAAAAGTAATATTTGAATGCTACTCGTTACAACAGCTGTTGTACTCGCCTTACCCACTTCTAATGCACCCCCTTCGGCATAAAATCCCCAATATGCCGATACAGTGGAAATAATAAATGCAAATACAACTGCTTTTATGAGCGAATAGACCACATAGAATGGAACAAAGGCGTATTGAATACCATAAATAAAGTCTGGCGCTGGAACTTCACCACTTAGCGAACCTGCTAAAAATCCACCAAAAATTCCCACTCCCATACTAATTACTACCAAAAATGGTATAATAAAAACAAAGGCAACAACTTTTGGTAAGACCAGGTAGCCGGCAGGATTCAATCCCATTATTTCAAGTGCATCAATCTGCTCCGTTACACGCATTGTTCCAATTTCTGATGCAATATTCGACCCTACCTTACCAGCTAATATTAATGCAACAATTGTTGATGAAAACTCAAGAAGCATCGAATCCCTAGCTGCTAATCCAATAGTGTACCTAGGTATCAAGGGCGAATCAATATTATAAGCTGTTTGAAGTGTAATAACAGCACCCATAAAAATGGAAATAATAAAGATAATTCCAAGTGAGTCTATGCCTAACTTATCAACTTCTTTAACAATTTGTTTGATAAATACAGAATGCTTTGCCGGCCTTCCAAAAACTTTTTTAACAAACAAACTATACCTGCCAATATGATAAAAAATTCTCATGTGCTTTTAAAAAAATAGTCCTAATTTTACAGATAAAAGTAACAATATTCCACAACTTAACTGAGGAATTCAATAATTTACCAATATCAATGAACTGGGTAATGCTTTCACCTTTCCTTAATCAATTCTTATAAGCATTATCAGTTTTTTACAGAAACAGTGAAAATGAGACAGAATACTTACTGTGTAGTTATGGCAGGTGGAGTTGGCAGCCGTTTTTGGCCTTTAAGCACATCAAAAACACCCAAACAATTTTTAGATATTTTTGGCACAGGCAAATCACTACTACAACAAACTTTTGAACGTTTTGAGCACATTTGTCCGTTAGAAAATTTCATAATTGTAACAAGTGCCCATTACAAAAATTTAGTTAAAGAACAACTACCAAAATTAAACAACGATCAAATACTTGAAGAACCATTAAGAAGAAATACAGCACCCTGCATTGCATATGCTAATGCTATTATTCAATCTAAAAATCCTGAGGCAAATATTATTGTCACACCTGCTGATCACCTCATAATTGACCAGCATAAATTTATCGACAGCATCACTTCAGGCCTAGAATTTATAGATAAAAAAGATGCCTTACTAACTTTAGGTATTAAACCAACTCACCCGGAAACTGGCTACGGTTATATCCAAATTGGAGAAAGTGAATATGAAAATAGCTTATTCAATAAAGTCAAAACATTTACTGAGAAGCCAAACTTAGAAATGGCCACCATCCTTTTTGAAAGTGGTGAATTTTATTGGAATTCCGGTATTTTTCTTTGGTCATTAAAAAGCATAAATAAAGCATTTATCACACATCTTTCAGAAGTTGCTACCCCTTTTATTGAATATTACAAGCATATTGGATCTAAGTATGAAGAAAAGGCCATTAACGACACATATACTGAATGTAAGAATATATCGATTGATTATGGCATTATGGAGAAAGCTGAAAATGTATACGTTAAAAAGGCCGATTTTGGGTGGTCTGATTTAGGTACATGGTCTTCGCTTCACGAACATGCATCAACCAACAACGATAATAATGCGATAATAAAAGGTGAAGTTTTGCTATATGATACACACAACAGTGTTATTCATCTACCCGAAGGAAAACAAGGCGTCATACAAGGATTAGATGGATATATTATTGTTCAGTCAGATAAGGCTTTACTTATTTGCCCAAGATCCAATGAACAACAAATTCGTCAATTTACTACCGACTTAAAAACCGAATTTGGAGATAAATAAAAAAGGGGCTTAAAAAAGCCCCTTTATTTATTATAACATCTTAATCTTTCTTAGAATTCCCACATATCATGCTCCATATTAAACATCTGCGTTTTAATACGTTCTGATTCCATCATTGCTTCCATACCTGCAGTATAATCTTCAATACGACGGTTGTTATAAACGTTTGATTCACGATAAATATAACTTCCGAAATATCTTTTGATAAAAATATCATCAAACGAACGACGTTGCGCATCATTATGAGGGTTAAATACTTCGTGACGTGCTAACAAACCACGTGCCTCAGGGAAATAAATCCAAAATGCCTGAGTTTGTACAACTTGACCTTCTCCATCTTCACCTTCTTTTGCATACTCACGAATTGGACACAAACCGATGATACGAACATCCATGCGAGAATAATTACGATCAAAGAACCAAATCTCTTTCAACATTATTTGCTTGAATTCAGTTGATCGAACTTCTCCTTCAACGACTTTTAATTCTTCCATTCCAGTCTCTGGATTCAGAATATACATCGAATCCGATACTGCCCCCATCTCACGCATCACCTGATCGAGAGTTAACGGCATTTGGAATTCGTCTTCAGTTTTTGTTGAGTAAGCAGTTAATCCTTCATATTGGATGCCATACCACAGAAGATCAATTAAACTCATACGATCATCCATTTTGGTTGTTGGATAAAACATAGGAAGATTAATCTTTTCACGTAAATCAATGATACGCCAAATCTTCTTTGCCCATAATACATCTGATTCCCTTATATGTGCATACGGGATTGGTTTACGATTAGGGATATGATCTTTTGTATATAACTCTTTATTTACCTGTTGAGCATCTACAAAATCTGTAGCTCCAATTCCAACAAGTACAACGAGGATTAAGATGATTCGTTTCATATGTCAACTTTTAATTTTCTTTAACCTAATTAGTCAATGGTAAACGTGATAGAACCTAATTTACGCGTTCTACCATCTGGCCCAACTGCTCTTATATCTTCAATATATACTTTACTTCCTCTACTAGTTCCCTTCAACAGATTTTCTTGATCTTCAGTAAACTTATTACTTTTTGAAAGTACATTAGTATAGAACCCTTTACGATACGTTCCAATTGAGAATTGAGTAACTTTAAATTTTAAGTCAAAATCAAAATCTTCACCCATTTCAGCAATTACATAACCGGCTGCAAGCAAAAGATTCTTACGGATTTTATCTCCATCACCTAAACCTCCAACTTGAGCTATTGGATCTGGCACCTTCTTTATACGGAATTCCTGACTTCCTAATCGACGTGTTTGACCATTAATGTCAGCAGAAACTGTAATTATAGATTTTGCCCCAGCTTTTCCAGCTTTTGGTTTCACTATAAATTCATTACCTTTTTTATTGTAGCTGGCATTTGTCATACTAACCTTAATCTGGCTACTAGCAATACCAGGTACAGAAATTTCAACAGGATTATCCAAGGCTTCATAGAATACATTCATTTTGGTAGGTGAAATAACCACATTTGGCTGCACTACCTCATACTCATGCGAGATTGGATAATATTTATCAACTCCATTAGGATCTTTGAAAACAATATTTCCTTTCCATGATTTTTTCCCAGTAGATGTTGCAGGTATTTTTAGAACACCACGACCATTATTTAATATTTCAGGATTATATCCATCAATACTATAGGTAGGAGGTTGTAATGTATCGGTTGCAGCGATAAGCATTTCAGCATAATATTCACCACCTTTAATTACAACATTTGATCGAGGAATAACAATTGGTTCAACTTTATTGAACTTATAAGATCCCTCATCTACCTTACTCAATAAATAACTTACCACATCAGCTTGAGATGAACGAACATTACTCTGAATACTACTTAACAAAGCAAAAGATGCAGATAAAGGAAGATGTTCGAATAGCTGGCTTTCCCATGGTTTTTTGGTAACTTCACCTTTTTTCTTGTGTTCGACATCATCAGTTGATAAGCTATTACTTATCGTATTTCTTAAAACAGTATCCTTTGGGTCAACTAACGATACAAGAAGCTCTTGATATTTATTGATCCGTTCTTTTAATTGATCAGCCCTTTCTCCACCTTTTTCGGTAATCATGATCTGTGCAGCAATGTCCTGATTTTCTATCCCTTTGTAATTTTCAAGGGTAGCTTCCGGACTTTTATCGGCAGTATGCATCATCAATACTTTTAAAGAATGAATTCGGTTATATAGGCTGTCTGCAGCAGCTTGAACTTCTTTAGCCTTTAAATGGCTTTCTTTTACTTTTGCAGGATTTGCGAATTCCGCCGCCTCAAATGCAGCATATAATTGATTGTTCTTATTATCTACCGCCTTTGTTGATTGCTGTATACTTTCATCTACTAATTGAAATGCTTTTAGTAACTCACCCGATACGTTCAATGCTAACATTGCCGTAAGGAACAAGTACATCATTCCAATCATTTTCTGCCTGGGCGTTTCGGGACAGTTTCCACCACTCATAATTATTAATTTTTAGTAGTTAATACTGTTCCTATTTATTTCCTACATTCATAGCACTAAGCATATTGCCATAAATGGTATTAAGTTCAGAAACTGTTTTACTCAATTGAGCTACTTGTTCTTTATAAACTTGCGCATCAGCTGCAGATTGTTCAAATTGAGTTTTGATATCACTCATTCCTTTTGTTAAGGCCTGAGAAGCTTGAGCCTGTGAGTTTAAACCTTGCAGCTGCAATTCATAAGCAGAATTAATAGCTGATAAGTTCTTTGTAACATCACCCAACTTTTGGCTATAGTCTTTATTATTTGCATTTAATTGATCAAAATGTTGTTGAATATTTGACCCAGAATCAGTAATTGCTTTAGCACTGTTTTTATAAGATGCCGACAATTGACCTACAGACTCTTCAAGAGCGCTAGCTGTTTTTGCTTGTACATTAGCTAATTGTCCAACAGATTCTCCTGCTTGTTTCATATTTTGCAAATAAGATTCTGTTGCAAGACTAGCGGTACTTAAATCAGCTAACTGAGATGAAGTCATTGATAATTTTTTAATGCCTTCTGACAACTTTTCAACAATAGCAGGTTCTAAATGGCCACTTTCAACAAGTGCAGCCAGATCACTACCTCCACCTGAACTTACGACTCTTGCACCCTGTGTATCTGCAGGTTCTAACCCTACTAATTCAGGGTAAACCAAACTCCAATCTGGCATTTCATGTGGTGGTTCAAATGCAGACAATAAGAAGATGATAATCTCCGTACCCATACCCAATAAAAGCATAAGCTCAGCTCCAGGGTAGTGCATAATTTTAAATAAAGCTCCGGCAAGTACTACTGCTGCACCAATACCGTAAACCTTTGCCATGATCTTTTTATAGCCGGGGCTTTCAAGAAATTCCGTAAAACTCATAATGACCTTTTTTTCAATTTTTCCGTCCAAGTAATAATGTGAGAATATTACTCACCAATAACATCGCGAACACATCTAAATCCGATATAAGATTTTGAAGAATCTTGATATTCGTATGTACGCGTTCCATTTTGCAAAAAGAAACCTACATCCTTCCATGACCCACCTCTAATAACCTTACGTTTCATTACATGAGGATCATCAGGCAAAGCATTATACTTATAGGTTGGATTAAAATCGTGAGTAAAAGTATAAGATGACTCGTCAAACGCACTTGAAGTCCACTCTGCCACATTACCAGCCATATCATACAAACCATAATCGTTAGGAGAATAAGACATTACAGTAATGGCTTGCATACCTCCATCATCACCATAACGACCTCTTAACGGTTTAAAATTAGCTAAGAAACAACCCTTATCATTTCTGGTATACATTCCGCCCCAAGGATAAATAGCATGTTCTAGGCCTCCACGAGCAGCAAATTCCCATTCTGCTTCAGTAGGTAGTCGATAATTCATTGCTACAGGCTCTCCTTTTGACATTAAGAAATTATTCAAAAGTTGTGTTCTCCAGATACAAAAGGCTGTAGCTTGTTTCCAATTAACACCAACTACAGGATATTCATCAAATCCAGGGTGCCAGAAATATTTTTCAGTCCAAGGCTCATTAAATGAGTAAGTGAAGTCCGCAATCCAGCAAAGAGTATCTGGATAAACGTTTACTGCATCTTTCATAATAAACGCTGAACGATCTTTAATTTCACGTTCTTTCCCTTCTTGATCGTAAACAACTCCTTCGTATGATTTAGTTTCGAAATTATAACGATTACTTTTTTGAGCTGCTTGTAATAGATCAACCCATTCATATTCGTAAACTAACTTTCGAGTATCAATCTCTTTACGACGAAAGAATCTTTCGTTTTCAGGCAAGTACATTTCATCCAGAATTTCGGCATACTCTTCATCATCCCACTCAATTGGTTCATCCCAATTTAAGAAAGGAGGATCAATCTCATTTCCCAAATAATCTTCTGAGATAAGAAATTCTTCGAACTGCTCTCCTAACAAAACTCGAGCAATTGAATCTTTAACCCAATACACAAACTGACGATACTCACTGTTTGTGATTTCTGTTTCATCCATCCAAAACGAACGAATCGAAACTGTTTTTGATTGAGTAGTCATCGTGTTAGCGATATCCTGATCATTAGGTCCCATTGTAAAACTTCCTTGAGGAATAAACAACATTCCATATGGGTCTGGTTCATAAAATGTACCACCTCGGGATACTCCTACTAATTCTCCATTTCCGGATTGTCCACATCCGGTTAGGATGGTGACAACAATGACACTTAGGGCAAGTATTTTCTTCATAATAGCCTTATATATCTGAATTACTTTCTTATATTCTTATAAATATCTAACACTCTTGTATTGTTTTTTTCTCTTTTCAAGGCTCATATCAAAACTATAACCTAGCATAATCTCGTGTGAACCATTACGTGCTCCGCTCATTTGGGTTACATTTATATCGTAACTATATCCAATTCTTAATCCATTATTAAGTTCAACTCCTCCTAATAGTACGATCGCATCCTGAAAACGATACGTTAAACCTCCCCAATATTTATCTTTTAATATTCCGTTAACATTTAAATCTACCTGATAACTTGACATATTAGATTTAATAAATACAGACGGAACTAATATTATCGGCCTATTTTTGAGATGATATTTGTATCCACCATTAATAAATATAGTAGGCAACAAATACGACTCATAAGTATCTTTAAATTTTGGTGTTGGTTTATTTAGATGTCTTACTGAGATACCCAGATAATACAATTTATTTTCTAAATAAGCACCAAATCCTAAATCAAATGCCGTTCCCTGATCGTCAGTTAATGATTCATCAGTATGATAACCTCCATTCCCAATATTATCTCCGGGATCAGTACCTTTTTCTGGATCAGTACTAATATTACTTCCTTTAATCGATTGATTTATCATACCTAATGATAACCCGACTCCCAGCTTACCATAATCTGTCTCCCATCTTCTTGAATAAATTGCCGACATGTACAAGTTTGTCCACTCACCAATCTCATCATTCATTATCGATAGCCCCAATCCACTATCCCATCCAAAAAGATTAACATTTGCATCTGCCCCGAAAACCGTTGTTTTTGGAGCCATTCCATCAAAACCACCCATCCATTGTTGTCGGTTACCCAAAGCAACATTAATCATCTCACTACTACCGGCGTATCCGGCATTTGTAGCCAGTTGATTAAACATATTCTGGCTGAACTGTGGAAACTGCTGTCCAAAAGCATTTGCTGCAACGCAAAATAACAGAAAAAATATGATTCTCCTAGTTATGCCTTTAAAAAGCTGGCAATTAATAATCCGATTTTTATCGGTTTGATTTATTTTCTCCTTAATATAGAGCAAGTCAAAACTTATTAAATCCAGCTAACAAAATGCTGGGGATATATACTGTTAAAATTTATGAAAGGTTTCATTTTTAATACGAATATTCAAAATCTACCTTTTTTCATTTTGGTTTACAATACTTTTTTATTTACAAACCTAAACCATCTTTCAGGAATCTCATTTTTAGATGCATCCTCAAAATCTTTTTTCGAACAAGCAACTATTTGTTTTCCCTCACCTGCGGGTACTTCCACCCACCATCTATCATTAATCGGGTTATTATAAAAACGCATATCTATCTCATAGTCATTCAAATGAACAATATATTGCGAATAATCATCGATATTTTTAACAGGAAAATCACTATGTCGATTACAAACTCCCTCTAACGCATACCAAATTGCTTGTGCACCCAGCATTGATCCTTGTGAATTTTTATCAATTTCAAAATCTAATTCAAAAAAACCAATCGCTTTTAACTTATCACTGACTCCTGCATACCAACTCAATTGACACAATTCATCTCCACTAAATCCATTTGGCATTGGAATGAGGTGAGCAGGCTGATCTGCTTGCTTGACACATGTAAAATCAAAACTCACAATATCTGCATCTCGTAACCAGGGTTCAGAAATCTGTATACCTTTTTTCCTTATTTCTCCTAAACGCAAAAAATCAAATGAAGCTTTCTTCATCTGATCCTGCTGATATTGGCTGAACAAATATTTTTGAACTCCAATAACAGACAAATCATACGGCCTCCGTTTTTTATCAAAAGCCAATAAGCCTAAATAACTACTAGATGAAAAATCCATTTCAGGCATAGCCCAATCTATTTTTGCATCAACAACTGATAAACGAAACGTAGTATTTATATTTTTTATTGCCCATGCCATTGGAATTGTATAATCCTGTCCTCCTCCAACAACAACAGGAAACACATTTTCTTTTAATAAGAAAAGCAAAACATCTTCTAAAGCCTTATACCTATCATCTAATGTTTTTCCCAGAATATTGCCTAGATCCAATATTCTCTTATCTTTTTTATCTAAAGTTCTTAACCCCCAAAGAAAAGACCTACAAACTTCGGGATAATTTGCAACACCTTTACTTCGTGAATATCTTCCATCTGGCACACCAATAAAAGCAATACTATAATCATTAAACTGGACGTGATCCAAATCATGCAAACAAGTAACCTGCGATATCAGAAATTCACTTTCTCCACCCACAAAAGAAAATTGAACTTTTGAGGAACTACGTTCAAAATAATGCTTTATCTCTTCTATCACTAAATTAGCCTTATATATTATTTTTTAGTTGTTTTTTTCTTCGTTGCCGTTGTTTTCATTTTCGTTGTAGTCGATTTCTTGGCTGTAGTTTTTTTGGCCGCAGTTTTTTTACTTCCACCTTTATCCTGCTCCTCAATTAGTTTTTTACAGTCATCAAACGTCAATTCTTCGGCAACCTTGTCTTTAGGTATTTTATAATTCTTCTTTTGATATTTGATATAAGGCCCCCAACGACCATTTAACACCTGAAGTTCGGCATCCTCTTCGAATACTTTGATCATTTTTTTTGCATCCTCTTCCCTTTTATCCTTGATTCGAATAATAGCTGTATCCAAATCAATCTCCATAGGATCATCAATACCTTTCTTCAAAGAGACAAACTTACCATCGTGACGGATGTAAGGACCAAAACGCCCGATTCCAATCACAACCACTTTATTTTCAAATTCTCCTAAAGTACGAGGTAATTTAAACAGATCAAGAGCCTCTTCCAGCGTTATTGTTTCAATATGCTGACCTTTGCGTAAAGATGCAAATTTTGGTTTTTCCTCAGAATCTTCTGATGATTCACCTATTTGTGCCATTGGACCAAATCGTCCAATTCGTACAAGAATAGGTTTACCTGTTGCTGGATCTTCACCTAGAATTCTTTCACCAGTACTTTTTTCCGATGTTTCTATAGTTTCTTCCACCTTCTCGTGAAAAGGCTTATAAAATTCGTCAATTGATTTATTCCAGGTTACTTTTCCAAGAGCGATTTCATCAAACTCTTTTTCAACCTGTGCCGTAAAATCAAAGGATACGATATCTTCGAAATAACGAACTAAAAAGTCATTTACAACCATACCGATATCGGTAGGGAATAATTTTGACCTTTCAGCTCCTGTAATCTCAGTCTTATCACTTACTTCAACCTGGGCACCAGGTACAACCTTTAAATACTTATATTCACGCTCAGTACCATCACGATCTTCTTTCTCAACATACCCACGGTTTTGAATAGTAGAAATAGTTGGTGCGTAAGTAGACGGACGACCGATACCTAATTCTTCCAACTTACGAACAAGACTAGCTTCTGTATATCGCGGTGGCTTTTGAGTCCAACGCTGACGTGCTTCAACATTCTCCATATCCAACACATCACCTTCTTTCATTGGAGGAAGTAAAACATCTTTTTCATCATCATGCTCCCCCTCTGAATCTGTTGATTCGATATAAACTTTTAAGAAACCATCGAATTTAATCACTTCACCGGTTGCAACAAATTTCTCACCCGTAGATCCTGCTTCAATCGAAATTACAGTTTTTTCCAACTGAGCATCGGCCATTTGGGATGCAATCGTTCTTTTCCAGATTAATTCATAAAGTTTTTTCTCCTGATTAGATCCACTAACCGTTTCTTTATCGAGATATGTTGGACGAATCGCTTCGTGAGCCTCCTGTGCTCCTTTAGCTTTTGTTTTATAATTTCTTATTTGCACATATTTTTCACCCATTTGTTCGCTAATCATACTGGATGCCATATTTAACGCCAGTTCTGATAGATTAACCGAGTCTGTTCTCATATAGGTAATCTTACCAGCTTCGTAGAGTTTCTGAGCAATAGACATTGTTTGCGAAACAGAATATCCCAATTTACGAGATGCTTCCTGCTGCAATGTAGATGTTGTAAAAGGAGCAGCTGGAGACTTTTTGAGCGGTTTTTTCTCAACCTTCGAAACCTGAAACTGAGCATCAGCACATTTTTGCAAAAACTCATTGGTTTCTTCGAGTGTTTTAAAGCGCTTATTTAACTCAGCTTTTAAATGAGTAGTTCTACCTTTATCGTCTTTAACTTCAAATAATGCTGTTACACGATAAGATGAAACTGGTTTAAAAGAAAAAATTTCTCTTTCGCGATCAACCAATAAACGCACTGCCACTGATTGTACACGACCTGCCGACAATGATGGCTTTACCTTTCTCCATAAAACAGGTGATAACTCAAAACCTACTAAACGATCTAAAATACGACGGGCTTGTTGAGCATTTACCAGATTATAATCAATACCGCGAGGATTTTTCACAGCTCGCTGTATTGCTTCTTTGGTAATCTCGTGAAATACAATACGTTTTGTATTTTCATCTTTTAGACCTAACACTTCAAATAAGTGCCAGGCTATAGCCTCTCCTTCACGGTCTTCATCGGATGCGAGCCAGACAGTCTTTGCTTTTGATGCTAAATCTTTGAGTTCCTTAACAACCTCTTTCTTATCGTTTGATATAATATAGTCTGGCTGATAATTATTTTTTAAATCTACACCAAAATCACTTTTCGATAAATCGCGTATATGTCCGTAACTTGATTTCACCACATAATCATCGCCCAAAAACTTTTCTATTGTTTTGGCCTTTGCGGGTGACTCCACAATTACTAAATTGCCTTCTTTAACCGTCGTTTTTTTACCCATCTCCTTGTACTTATCAATAACCGCTCGTTAATTCGAATGGCTGCAAAAATAGAAATTCTCGATGCAATGTTAAAAAATGAAAATGCTTTACGCAAACGAAATTACCTCTCTTGTCCATTAAAAATTACTATTTTTGTCAGAAATATTCAAACAACCGTATGAATTCGACCATTTCTGCATATAAAAAACCATTAAAATGGTTTTGGGGAATTTTCTTTACAGGAATAGCTTTTGTATCCGTTTTCTTTATATTAATCTCTTCGGGACTAATGGGTTTTATGCCTTCTTTTGAAGAACTGGAAAACCCCAAAACGAATCTGGCGACCGAAATTCTTTCGAGTGATCATGAATTACTTGGAACTTTTTACAGAGAGAACAGAAGTTTTGTTAATTACAACGATCTTTCTCCTAATATTGTTAACGCGCTTATAGCAACTGAAGATGTTCGCTTTAAAGATCATTCTGGAATTGATCCTCGTGGATTGGCCCGAGTAGCTTTTAGAACAGTATTAATGCGCGACCAAAGTTCGGGAGGAGGAAGTACTATCACTCAGCAATTGGCAAAATTGCTTTTTCACGATCCTGCACCTAATATTTTAGACAGGATTATGCAAAAACTAAAAGAGTGGGTTATTGCAGTTAAACTAGAACGAAGTTACACGAAAGAAGAGATTCTTACCATGTATCTAAATAAGGCTGAATTTATTTACGATGCCTATGGAATTAAGTCTGCGGCTAAAACATTTTTCAATACAACAACTGATTCTATTAAAGTACAAGAAGCGGCTGTAATTATTGGAATGCTTCAAAATCCGTCATATTACAATCCTGTCAGACGGCCTGAATTAACTCAAAAAAGACGAAACGTAGTTTTAAGCCAAATGCGTAAGGCCAAATATATAACAGAAGAGCAATACGATTCTCTATCGGCCTTACCTATTGAATTACATTTCAAAAGAGCTGATCACAAAGAAGGCCCTGCACCTTATTTTAGAGAATATCTTCGAATGACGCTATCAGCTTCTGAACCAATAAGAAAAAATTACGCTTCGTGGCAATCACAAAAGTTTATTGAAGATAGCATTGCATGGCGAAACGATCCTCTTTTTGGTTGGATCAACAAAAACCTTCGCCCGGATGGCACTAAGTATGACTTATATCGTGATGGAATTAAAATTTATACCACCATTGATTCACGCATGCAATTTTATGCCGAAAGTGCAGTAAAAACTCACTTAAGCGAAGACTTACAACCAAAATTCTTTAAGGAAAAAGCAGGTCGATCAAGAGCTCCATTTACACATAAAATCAGCAAAGATCAGTACGAGGGAATTATCAATCGTGCCATGAGAAGTACGGAACGCTATCGAGACTTGCGTCGTCAAGGGAAAAATCAGGATACGATAGATATTGTATTTAAAACAAAATACCCAATGACGGTATTTACATGGCATGGAGAGCAAGATACATTGATGAGTCCTATTGACTCAATATTATATTACAAACATTTTTTAAGAGCTGGATTGTTATCAATTGATCCTCACACCGGACATGTAAAAGCATACGTTGGCGGTCCTAACTACAAACATTTTATGTACGATATGGCAGGTGTTGGGAAACGTCAGGTTGGATCCACCATTAAACCTTTTGTATATACACTTGCAATGCAAGAAGGTCATACTCCTTGTGATTTAGTTCCTAACATTGCTCAAACATTTTACTTACCTACCGGCAAAACTTGGACTCCACGGAATAGTGGTAGCGAAAGGGCTGGCGAAATGGTTTCATTGAAATGGGGATTAGCCAATTCTAACAACAACATTACAGCATGGGTAATGAAACAATATAATCCTGAAGCTGTAGCCTCAACCATTCACGAACTGGGAATAAAAAGTCCAATGGATCCTGTCCCATCATTATGCCTAGGAACTCCTGACTTTGGCTTGATGGAAATGGTTGGATCTTATTCAACTTTTGCAAATAAAGGAGTACACACAGAGCCAATTATTGTAACTCGAATTGAAGATAGATATGGAAATGTCATTAGTGATTTTCATCCTCAAAAAAGAGAAGCTATCAGTGAATCAACAGCATACTTAATGCTCAACTTACTACAGGGTGTGGTTAAGCAAGGAACTGGTCGACGACTTAGGTACAAATACCAATTAACCAACCAGATTGGAGGCAAAACAGGAACCACCCAAAACCACTCAGATGGTTGGTTTATGGGAGTAACACCTAACTTGGTTACAGGAGTTTGGGTGGGTGGAGAAGATCGTGATATCCACTTCGATAACATTTCTCTGGGACAAGGAGCAAATATGGCACTACCTGTTTTTGCACTATACATGCTTGACATTTATGGAAACCCAGATTTGAACATTACCAGAGAAGACGAATTTGAAAAACCGTTAAACTTTAACCTAGATTTAAATTGTATTGATGAACATATTTCTGCTGACAGAGCAAGTGAAGGTTCAGATAATGATACAGAAACGACAAGCGAAACAAACGAATTCTTTTAATAAAGAGTGTAGAGAATATTTCCTCCCTATCTTATTTCCATAAGCTGATTATAGAAATTAAGATAGGGATTTTTTTTCAAGCAAATAAAAACTTAAATGCCTCCTCGATCTTATTTGCTTTTATAATATTAATATCAAATTTTGTCAGGTCTATACCTTTCACAAAAGCCGGAACAATTATTGATTTAAAACCTAATTTAGCAGCTTCGCCAATTCGCTGTTCAAGTCTGGTAACAGGACGTATCTCTCCGGACAAACCAACCTCACCCGTCATACATATATCAGTTGATACTACCATATCCATATTTGATGACAAAACAGCTGTTATAACTGCCAAATCAATTGCAGGATCATTTACTTTCAATCCTCCAGCAATATTCAAAAATACATCTTTGGCTGCCAGCTTAAATCCAGCCCTTTTCTCCAAAACCGCTAATAACATATTTAATCGACGAAGATCGAACCCCGTAACCGATCGCTGTGGATTCCCATAAGCTGCAGTACTTGCCAAAGCTTGCACTTCTATTAAAAAAGGCCTAATTCCTTCTAATGCGGCTGAAATAGTTACTCCACTCATTTGCTTTTGCTGAGTAGCCAGTAACAATTCTGATGGATTACTAACTTCGCGCAAACCACTCCCCAACATTTCAAAAATGCCAATTTCATTAGTAGAGCCAAATCGATTTTTGATCGAACGCAAAATACGATACATATGATGTCTGTCACCCTCGAACTGCAAAACAACATCTACCATGTGTTCCAACACCTTAGGACCAGCCAAACTACCTTCTTTATTGATATGACCAATCAAAAAAACAGGTAAATTCTTCTCTTTACAAACCCTTAAAATAGTAGCTGTACACTCTCTGATTTGAGAAACACTACCTGGCGCAGACTCTATTCGCTCCGTTTCCAATGTCTGAACACTATCCACAACTAAAACGTCTGGCTGTGTATTTTCGATATGATTTAAGATATACTCAACCGAAACCTCACTGACTACATGACAATTTTCAGCTAATGAAGAAGAAATACGATCAGCTCTGAGTTTTATCTGCTGTGGACTTTCCTCTCCCGAAACATAAAGCACCTTAACATTGGGTAAATTTAAAGCTGTTTGTAATACTAGAGTTGATTTTCCAATACCTGGTTCTCCCCCAATTAAAACCATTGCACCGGGCACCAATCCTCCTCCTAAAACTCTATTCAATTCTTCATTTCCGGTATTCAACCTTGGCAATTCAGCCACCGAAACATCCGAAACAGGCACAGGTTTAGTACGTTCCGAAAGAACCGTACCCGGCCTACTATTCTTTTTAGCAACACCTGTTATTTTAGTTTCTTCAACAAAAGTGTTCCATTCATTACATGAATAACATTTTCCAACCCACTTTGCTGATTCTGCACCACAATTCTGGCAAACAAAAACTGATTTCGTCTTAGCCATTACATCGATGTTTTGATTTTTTCCACAATTGTAGTTGTCGAAAATCCTTCTACAAAATCAATTGTTTCAACTTTTCCTCCTTTCGCAGTAACAATATCATAACCAACTATATCTTCTGCTTTATAATCGCTTCCTTTAACCAAAATATCAGGCTGTACGGTTTTTATCAGCTCATAAGGAGTATCTTCATCGAAATAAACCACTAAATCGATAAATTGCAAGGCTGCCAATAAAATAGCCCTTGAATGCTCGTCTACAATAGGACGACTGTCTCCTTTTAATCTACGAACCGAAGCATCCGTATTTAATCCGAGAACCAGTTTTGTTCCTAAGTCTTTTGCTTTTGATAGATAATCGATGTGTCCACGATGCACAATATCGAAACATCCATTGGTAAAAACTACTTTTTCACCATTATCATTCCATTGTTCAATTGTAACCTCTGCCTCCTTGCTGGTTTTGATTTTATTTTCGATGCGTTGTAGCTCTTTCATTTATTCAACTTTTAAAAAGTAATCAGGTAAAAATAATAATACCCCGGTGTTAGCCGAGGTATTATTTGTATTTTTTAATGTATAATCTTTACACAAGCATGTTAGTCGCAGTATCGGGGAACACGAAGGTTGGTTTAAATTGCTTAGCTTCTTCGAGTGGCATACTACAATATGTAATAATAATTACCACATCACCTACTGCTACTTTTCGAGCGGCTGCACCATTCAAACAAATAACACCAGAACCTCTTTCGCCTTTTATTACATATGTTTCAATGCGTTCGCCATTGTTATTATTAACTACCTGAACTTTTTCGTTTTCAATAATGTTAGCAGCATCCATTAAATCTTCATCAATGGTAATACTTCCAACATAATTCAGATTGGCCTCGGTAACCGAAACATTGTGCAACTTAGATTTTACTAACTCAATATTCATGATCAGTATTTTTGTATGTCACGTTATCAATTAATCGGACTTCTCCAGCAAACACAGCAATACACCCTACAATGTAATCACTATCGCTCCATTTGTCAATTGCCTGCAGGCTGTTTCCGTCCACTATTTCAAAGTACTCAACCTCTAATTCATCCGACTGATTAATTTCGGTTATTACCTTTGATTTTAGTTCGTTAATATTTAAATCAGTGGCAAATTTACAAGATTCAAATAAAGTACGAGCAATCAATGGTGCATTTTTTCTTTGATTAACATTTAATAAGGTATTTCGTGAACTCATTGCCAAGCCATCCGATTCACGAACTATGTCGCAAGGAACAATATCAACTGTTAATTTCAATTGTTTTACCATTTCTTTAATGATAGCCAATTGTTGAAAATCTTTCATCCCAAAAAATGCTTTATCAGGACGAACCAAATCAAACAAACGACTAACAACCTGAGCGACTCCGTTAAAATGCCCAGGACGAAATTCACCTTCCATAACCGTTTCTAAGTCGCCAAAATTAAATTGACGAGTATCCTCTTCAGGGTATACTTCTTTAACGGTTGGCGCAAAAAGAAGTTCACAATTAACACTTCCTAATAATTTGGCATCCGCTTCTAAAGTACGAGGATAGCGCTCTAAATCGTCTGGGTTATTAAATTGAGTTGGGTTAACAAACACACTTACAACAACAAAATCGGTTGCCTCTACGGCTTGTTTAACCAAAGAGAGATGTCCTTCGTGCAGAGCTCCCATAGTTGGTACAAAACCAACTGTTTTACCTTCGTGCTTTGCTGCTTCAATACTCTTATGTAAATCTGCAACTGTATTGACTATCTTCATTGTATGTATTACTACCTCAGAGCGAGGGTTCTAAATTTTTCGACCGCAAAGTAACAAAATATGAATCACTCTTTTGCACATCTAAAACTAAAATTTTAGTGTTTTATTCATCAATATTTATCGACTTATCTAAGTGAATCAATGATTCTGAGTTAACTATAATTTGTCGACTAGCATATTTTTAGTACTTTTGCATTTGCAAATTTTACTTCTACCAATTAAAGAAATGGAAAAAGCCAAAGTCTTATTCATCTCACAGGAAATAACACCGTATCTACCAGAAAGCGAAATGTCAAAGATAGGTAGATACCTACCTCAGGGTATTCAGGAATTAGGAAAAGAGATTAGAACATTTATGCCTCGTTTCGGCTGCATCAATGAGCGTCGAAATCAATTACACGAAGTGATTCGTTTATCAGGTATGAACCTAATTATCGACGATACTGACCATCCTCTTATTATTAAAGTGGCTTCAATACAAGCTGCCCGCATGCAGGTTTATTTTATCGACAATGAAGATTATTTTCAGCGAAAATCAACATTAACAGACGATAATGGAGAGGAGTATGAAGATAACGATGAAAGAACTATTTTCTTTGCTCGTGGTGCTTTAGAAACAACTAAAAAATTAAGATGGGCACCAGATGTTGTTCATTGCAATGGCTGGTTTACTGCACTTGCTCCTTTATATATAAAAAAGGCAATGAACGAAGATCCACACTTTGCTAATTCTAAAGTTGTATACACTATTTATGACGATGAATTTAAGAGCAACTGGCCCGAAAACTTTAAAGAGAAGTTAAAAATTGATGGAGTTGAAGACTCAGACTTGGAAGTACTCGAAAAAAGTGATTACATTCACCTCTCGAAATTAGCCATTGCAATGTCAGATGGAATTATTCAAGGTAGTGAGAATATCAATCCTGAATTAGTTGACTTCATCAAACAAACGGGTAAACCGTTTTTAGGTTATCATGATGAAGACAGTTATGTTGAGGCATACAATGGTTTTTACGATTCATTGTTAGATTAACAACGTTATTTATATGAACAACAGAATATTGAAAAATATATTTTCATTGATACTAGGCCAATTACTTTTGATTGGCCTTCTTTCTTTAAGCTCTTGTAAAGATGAGCCGGCACGATTATCTGGAGGTGTATTACCAGAAGGCGAAGTTATTCGTGGGCTGAACGAATACATTGACTTACATAGCAAAAACTTAATGCGTGATACCGTTAGAACTAACGATGCAGACTATGGGTTAATAGGCGTATTTAACGATTCTGTTTTTGGTAAAACTACAGCCGATTTTGTAACAAATTTCTCCGTTGGTAAAAGACCATCATATACAGCTCGAATTGTGACAGGTAGTTCAACTGAAGACGTTGATACACTACAATTCTATAAATTCAACAACAACACTCCTGAATATGATGATGTATGGAAAGTAGATAGTTTAGTTCTACGTCTGCAATACCAATTTAATGATTGGTATGGTAATATGTTTAGTCCACAACATCTATTTGTATATGAGTTAAACGAGGATTTAGGTTCAAATTACACGCCTCGTTTCAGTAATGAAACAGTTGTTTATAAAACAAATTCCATTGGTGATATATTGGTACATCCAAACTCAGATGTTCCCGATTCAATGAAATACGCTCCCAAATGGACCGCAGACGGATTATGGGAATATCCTGATAGTTTGATGAACTTCCCACAGTACTTATGGGACTTAGATAAAGTTCGTGCTGTACAAGATAGCGGTTGGGTAAGTAGCGATTTTAATGCTCATAAGACAACTACAAAGTATTGGAATATTAAACTTAATGATGAATTAGCTGAACGCATTTTTAATATTGACAGTACCTCACTTACTCAAACAGCTGCATTTCAACGCGACTATTTGAATGGAGTATATGTTACCATTGATAAAAACATTATGGGCGAAGGAAACTTAACCCGTATTAACTTATTAGGCACAACATCATCTTTAGCGACTCATCTTACTCTATATTTTTCGCGTGATTATAAATATTTTAATAGCGAAGATGAAATTAGAGATACTACATCAACTTATACATACAATTTCCCTGTAAACGTTGAAAATGTAAGATTCAACAGATATGAGCACGAAAAAGATGAAAGGATAAATACAGATGATGAAACGCCTTCAAACTTATACATACAAGGTATGGCTGGATTATATTCTACTTTCACAATACCAGAAGAAGTAAGTGCATGGGCTGATTCGTTAACATTAAATTCTATTCATAAACAAGAAGACGAACCTTACAGAACAACTGCAAATATTGAATTCTTTTTAGAAGTTGACACAACTAGTAATGTGCCATACAATAAAGGAGGAATACAACGTTACCCATTACCAACAAGTTTGGATATTTTATGGCAAAATGACGAAGGTAAGTTTGAAACACCAACCTACACCGCTGAAGTTAATGGAAACACCAGCTCGGGATATGTTTTTGGTGTTGCTTCATCAACGGGTTCTCGAGCTGGTGTTGGAGAGAGAGTAACCCGTGTTGTTGAACATGAAGATGGAGCTTATGCTTATGAATATTATTATCGTTTTATTATGAGCGCCGATTATTTCAACTATGTAATGCGCGAGTTAGATAATATACGAACTGAAAATGATTGGGATATCAGTGATACTAATAGTGAAGACTACCAAAAGTTTATAGCAGAATATCACCGATTATTTAAAACACAGTTCTTTCTTGGACCAAATTCAACTACTGATAATTTTAGAAGAGTTAAACTTTACAGTGCAACTAGCTCTAAAAAACCTCTTAAAATGAACATTAAGTACTATCATTATATTCCAAGATAATACAGAGCTTATATACCTTTTCAAAACGGATGGCTAACGCATCCGTTTTTTTGTATCCTTGCATTCAACTTCTTTCTAAACCTTTCTTTTAAAAACACCTTTTAGCGATATCATTACACAAGTCTTTCTTTTTATTATCATATTACATAATCACTTTCAATTATTATACTTTAGCTTTCGTTCTAAAATGGAAGAAAAGCATACATGACTGAATACCGTTCGTTAACCAACGATGAAATTAAAGAGTTAGACAAAAGAAATTGTTTTTGCACCGATTGGAGCAAAGTAAAAGTTGCACATACATTTTCGACTGAAAGCGTTAGAAACACGACTTTTTCGGGCAACATTCAATTAGGCACTTTTAACAAGGTATTCTCATTCCCAGGAGGAGTTCAAAAAAAGGCTGGAGTTTATAATTCAACTCTACACAATTGTATTGTTGAATCTGATTCCTATATCAATCAGGTTAAGAATCACATTGCCAATTATCACATCAAATCAGAAGTCATAATAGAAAATGTAGATTCAATAATCACGGTGGGAGAATCATGTTTTGGCAATGGGGTAAAAGTAGCAGCTCTAAATGAAGCTGGAGGTAGAGAAATATCAATTTACAATGAGTTATCAGCTCATACAGCTTATATATTGGCGCTATATCGTCACCGACCTAAGTTAATTAACAAAATTCAAGATTTAATTAATTCCTACTGCAATCAAATTTGCAGTTCTGTAGGTACCATTGAACGTTGTGCTCAATTAATCAACTGCCGAACCATTATAGATACTAACATTGGAGAACATGCCATTATAGAAGGTATTTATCGATTAGAAAACGGTAGCGTCAATAGTTCAACAGAAGCTCCAACCTATTTCGGACCTGGCATCATTGCTGAAAATTTCATTTGTGGTTCGGGTTCTAAAATAAGTGACGGAGCTCTTGTAAGCAACTGCTTTATTGGTCAGGGATGTGAACTAAGTAAGCAATATTCAGCTGAGAACTCGGTATTTTTTGCCAACTGCCAGGGTTTCCATGGCGAAGCCTGCTCTATTTTTGCAGGTCCTTACACAGTAACACATCATAAATCCACACTACTTATTGCAGGTTACTTTTCGTTTATGAATGCTGGTAGCGGATCGAATCAGAGCAACCACATGTACAAGCTTGGCCCAATACATCAAGGAGTTTTGGAAAGAGGCTCGAAAACAACTAGTGATTCTTACATACTTTGGCCCGCACGTATTGGTGCATTTTCACTTGTTATGGGGCGTCACTATCGAAATCCGGATACTTCTAACCTTCCTTTTTCATACTTAATTGAGAATAAAGATGAAAGTTTACTTGCGCCGGGGGTCAATTTACGTAGTGTAGGTACTATTCGCGATGCAAGAAAGTGGCCCAAAAGGGATAAACGTAAGGATTCAAAACTTTTAGACTTTATTAACTTTAATTTACTCAGCCCTTTTACAATACAAAAAATGCTAAAAGGGAAACAAATATTGAAGCAGTTAAAACAGTCAAGTGGCCCTACTTCAGACTATTACATGTATAATAGTGTAAAAATAACACATACTTCTCTTGAAAGAGGAATCCAATTATATAACACAGGCATCATCAAATTCCTGGGCAATGCCCTGATAAAAAAGCTAGAAGACATTACCTTTGTTAATTCAGAAGAGTTAAGGACAAGCCTGGCTACTCAATCTTCATTCGGAACAGGCGAATGGATTGATATGGCTGGTTTGCTGGTACCGAATGAAAGGGTAATGACCCTACTTGATGATCTTGAGAACGATAAAATAGCAGATTTAGCAAAGTTAAATAGCAGCTATAAATCGTTACATATAAGCTATTTTGATTATGCCTGGAATTGGTGTTCGAAAGTATTTAAAAGCGAATTTGATCTCGATTGGAAAACAATTGAAATAGATCAATTGATCGCTTTTATCGATGATTGGAAAAAAAGTGTAATCGACTTAGATAATATGGTATATGCCGATGCCCGTAAAGAGTTTACTTTAAATACTCAAACAGGTTTTGGTATAGATGGTAGCGAAGAAACCCGCACACTCGATTTTGAGTATGTAAGAGGTGAATTCGAAAACCATCCGTCAGTTCAGGATATTCGTAATCATATTCGGGAAAAGAGCAGACTAGCCGAAGAGCTAAAGGAAAGGCTTATCCTTTGTAAGGAAAGAGATAAACCTTAAAATAAGATTACAATGAGATTAATTATTGAAAAGGACTATCAAGAGTTGTCGGCATGGGCCGCAGCTTACATAGCCCAACGAATTAACAAACACGAAGGGGAACGCCCTTTTATTTTAGGATTACCAACAGGTTCATCACCACTTGGTACTTACAAGGAGTTAATTCGATTACATAAAGAAGGAAAAGTATCCTTTCAAAATGTAATCACATTTAATATGGATGAGTATAGAGAAATTCCAAGAGAGCATCCTCAAAGTTATTACACTTTTATGTGGGAAAACTTTTTTGGTCATATCGACATCAAGCCAGAAAATGCCAATATTTTAAATGGGCAGGCCGAAGATCCAGAATCAGAATGTGAACGATATGAGAACAAAATAAAAGAAGTTGGTGGTATTGATCTTTTTATGGGAGGTATTGGCCCTGACGGACACCTAGCTTTTAATGAACCGGGATCATCTTTACAATCCCGAACACGAGTTAAAACGTTAACTTATGATACCATTTTAGCGAATTCGCGTTTCTTTAATCACGATCCCAATCAAGTACCTAAAACTGCATTAACAGTTGGAATTGGTACAGTATTGGATGCGAAAGAAGTACTGATTATCGTTAATGGTTTTAATAAAGCGAGAGCTTTGCAACATGCTGTAGAAGAAGGAATCAATCATATGTGGACCATCAGTGCATTACAAATGCATCCGAAAGGAATCATTGTTTGCGACGAAGCTTCCACATTCGAATTAAAGGTAGGAACCTATCGATATTTTAAAGATATCGAAAAGGACAATTTATCACCTGATAGTCAGTGGTAATCAAAAAAGGTTAATATATCAACCTTTAAAACATTATATTTCATACTGAAAAGAGGAATTCTTTCGAAAGAGTTCCTCTTTCGTTTTGTTATGAAATAGATTTAGATATTAATTAAAAATATAAAAATATGTGTGGAATAGTAGCTTACGTTGGGGATCGAACAGCCTACCCGATTATTATTAAAGGACTACAGCGCCTGGAATATAGAGGGTACGATTCAGCCGGACTTGCATTAGTAAATGATGGTGTACACGTATACAAATGCAAAGGAAAGGTAAAGGACCTTGAAGCTCATGCGAAAGGAAAATCAATTTCTGGTTCTATAGGAATTGGACATACTCGTTGGGCTACTCATGGTGAACCAAGCGACAACAATGCTCATCCACATGTTTCAGCAAACGGTAAATTTATTGTAGTTCATAACGGAATTATAGAAAACTACGCCCACTTAAAAAAAGAATTAATTAGTCGTGGTTATTCATTTAAAAGTGATACTGATACAGAAGTATTAGCCAACCTTATTGAAAATATTTATCTCGAAGAAAAAGTCGATGCAGAGATTGCCGTTCGATATGCCTTAACAAAAGTTGTAGGTGCTTACGGTTTGGTAATTACTTGTACCGAAGAGTCAGATAAACTAATTGCAGCACGAAAAGGTAGTCCTCTCGTAATTGGAGTTGGAGAAAAAGAATATTTCCTAGCGTCAGATGCTACACCAATCGTTGAATATACCGATCAGGTAATTTATATGAATGATGAAGAAGTTGCTGTTATCAATAAAGATAACCTTACTTTGAAAAGCATTCAAAACGACTCAAAGAAGCCAAAAATCCAAAAAGTAAACCTTAGTATCGACGAAATCGATAAAGGTCACTATGAGCACTTCATGTTGAAAGAAATTTATGAACAGCCTCTTTCTATTGAAGATACTTTTCGTGGTCGTATTTCAATGGATCACTCTAAGATATTTTTAGGTGGTATTATTGATGTATTACCTCAGATAAGTCAGGCACAAAGAATCATCATATTGGCGTGTGGAACATCATGGCATGCAGGACTAGTTGGCGAGTATCTTTTTGAAGAATTCGCCCGAATTCCGGTTGAAGTTGAATATGCCAGTGAGTTCCGTTATCGCAATCCAGTAATAAATAAAGATGATGTAATCATTGCCATTTCGCAAAGTGGTGAAACCGCAGATACATTAGCTGCCATTAAAATGGCTAAAGAACAAGGTGCAACTATTTTGGGTATTTGTAATGTTGCCGGATCATCAATTCCTCGGGAAACACATGCAGGTGTTTACACTCACGCAGGCCCTGAAATTGGCGTAGCATCCACCAAAGCATTCACCTCACAGGTAACTGTGTTAACAATGATGGCGATGCTTTTAGGTAAAACCAAAGGAAATATATCTAATGAAGATTACACACACCTGGTTGATGAGTTAACTCAGGTTCCGGATAAAATAAAAACAATTCTTCAGTCCGAGGATGAAATCAGAAAAATTTCTGAAACCTATAAAAACGCAACTAATGCTCTTTATTTAGGTCGAGGATATCTATTCCCTGTGGCATTAGAAGGAGCTTTAAAACTAAAAGAGATTTCATATATTCACGCCGAAGGATATCCGGCAGCTGAGATGAAACATGGCCCAATTGCTTTAATAGATGAGAACATGCCTGTTTTCGTTTTAGCCACTAAAGACAAATCATACGAAAAAATTGTAAGTAATATACAGGAAGTCAAAGCTAGAAATGGTAAAGTAATTGCGATTGTTACTAAAGGCGACGAAGTAATAAAAAAATTGGCTGATCATGTAATTGAGGTGCCTGACTGCCACGAAGCTGTTGCTCCTTTATTAACAGTGATACCATTACAATTTATATCTTATCACATCGCAGTCATGCGTGGCTGTAATGTTGATCAACCGCGTAATCTGGCCAAGTCAGTAACGGTTGAATAAGTACTGTCCCACGTGGATTAGTACTAGTAATACTTTTAAGGTTTATCTCTCAGTAAAAGCCCGATTGAAACGTCAACCGGGCTTTACTATTTTTATCATTAATATCTTATCTTTCCTCGTATTGATCCTGATAATACTTCTCATAATCACCCGAAAGAATATTATTCAGCCATTCTTCGTTATCGAGATACCATTCAACAGTTTTTACAATACCTTCTTCAAACTGAAGGGACGGCTCCCATCCTAATTCTTTCATTAGTTTTGATGAGTCAATAGCATAACGCATATCGTGGCCAGCACGATCTTTCACAAACGTAATGAGTTTAGCTGACTCACCTTTTTCTCGTCCTAATTTATCATCCATTACTTCGCAAAGCTTATGAATCAAATCAATATTTGTCCATTCATTAATTCCGCCAATATTGTATGTTTCACCAAAACCACCTTGATGATAAATAACATCAATAGCACGAGCATGATCAATCACAAATAACCAATCACGAATATTTTCACCTTTCCCATAAATAGGAATAGGCTTTTTATTTTTGATATTATTAATCGAAAGTGGTATTAATTTCTCAGGGAACTGATTAGGTCCGTAGTTATTCGAACAATTAGAAATAACAACAGGTAACCCGTAAGTATGAAAATAAGCACGAACTAAATGATCGGAACTTGCTTTTGAAGACGAATAAGGGCTACGTGGATCGTAAGCTGTTGTTTCGGTAAACAAACCTTCTTTTCCTAATGAACCATATACTTCATCAGTTGAAATATGATAAAATCGTTTACCTTCCATACTATCTTTCCAGATGTCTTTTGCAGCATTTAGCAAATTAACGGTACCTAAAATATTGGTTTTAATAAAAGCTACCGGATCTGTAATAGAACGGTCAACATGCGACTCTGCTGCTAAATGAATTACACCATCAAACTGATAATCGGCAAAATACTGATTCATCAAATCTGCATCCGTTATATCTCCTTTTAAGAAAGTGTAATTATCTTTTGATTCTATATCTTTTAAATTCTCAAGATTACCAGCATATGTTAAAGCATCGAGATTGTAAATATGGTAATCGGGATAATTATTTACAAATAATCGAACCACATGCGATCCGATAAAACCAGCACCACCAGTTATAAGTATCTTTTTCATTTTTCTATAATTTCAAACAGTAGTTTTCAGGATTTTAGAAAGCAACTCTCTATTAATTAATAGAAAGTTATAACATTTATTTAATCATCAAAAAAAATGCCTTGATTATCTTAACCAAGGCAATATATATAATTTTTAAATTAACTTTGAAGCGACATAATTCGGCTTATATATTTACCCAAAATATCGAATTCAAGATTGACTGTACTTCCTTCTTTGATTTGATGAAAATTGGTAAACTCATAGGTATAAGGAATAATAGCAACCGAGAATCGATCGTTTTGGCTATTAACAACAGTCAAACTTACTCCATTAATAGTTACCGACCCTTTTTCAACAGTCATATAACCTTGAGCTGCTTTTTCTTTATCAATCGCATATTGAAAAGTAAAATACCAACTTCCATCGGCTTCTTTCACTTCTAAACATTTAGCTGTTTGATCAACATGACCTTGAACAATATGCCCATCTAAACGGCCATTCATCATCATACTTCGCTCAAGATTTACTTTATCACCAATTTGAAGCAATCCTAAATTAGATTTTTCCAAAGTTTCCTTAATCGCAGTAACGGTGTAATTCTTACCTTCCTTTTTAACCACAGTTAAACATACTCCATTATGTGCCACACTCTGATCTATCTTTAATTCATCAGTAAAGGTGCATTCTAACGTCAGGTGCAAGTTACCCTGATCTTGTTCCAATCCAACAATTGTTGCTGCTTCTTCTACTATACCTGAAAACATATTTAAGTTCTTTATGTTAGTATCTCATATATCCTGAACGGCTAAAATAGCCCAAAAAATGCATTTAATAAATGACAATGAGCTTTTTTAGCACTTGATTTTATTTTGTATTTTTCGAAACCATAAAAAAAGACGGTCATGACAACCATCAAAACAACTTATTTAGGCGATTTACGAACAGAGAATATTCATCTTCAATCGGGTTCGAAAATTATTACAGATGCCCCAACCGACAACAGAGGAAAGGGAGAAGCATTTTCGCCAACCGATATGCTTGCCACTGCTTTGGGCAATTGCATCATGACTATTATGGGTATTAAAGCAATGGATAATGATATTGATTTGGTAGGAACAGAACTCGATATCACAAAAATAATGACAGATAATCCACGAAGAGTTGACGAAGTTGTGATTCAATTCAACTTCCCTAAAAAAGGATATGCCGACGACGAAAAAAAATTAATTGAGAGTGTTGCTGGTATAAGTCCTGTTCCGTTAAGCGTTCATCCCGATCTAAAACAAACCATTATTTTTAACTGGTAGAAGTATTTACATGATATTTGTTACAGGAGGTACAGGTTTAGTTGGATCACACTTATTATTCGAATTAACCCGAAACGGGAATAAAGTTCGGGCACTTTGTCGGGATACCAGTTCAAAGGATTCTGTCAAAAAAATATTTCAATTTTATTCTGAGGAAGGAGAATCGTTCTATAAAAAAATAGAATGGTTCGAGGGTGATTTACATGATTATTTTTCTCTTTTAGACGCTTTAGATGATGTTGATAAAGTCTTTCACTGTGCAGCTATGGTATCATTCAAACCCAAAGATGCCAAAGAGATGTTTAGTAATAACGTGGAAGGAACAGCCAATTTAGTTAATGCCTGTATCGAAAAAAAAACACCTCGCTTTTGTTTTGTTAGCTCTATTGCAACCTTAGGCGATTCACCCAATGGATCACCCATTGACGAAACAACTTTTTGGCAAAACGATGACAACCACTCCGTGTACTCACAAAGTAAATTTCAGTCTGAAATGGAAGTTTGGAGAGGCACTAAAGAAGGCTTAAATGCAGTAATTATCAATCCATCAGTGATTATTGGACCTGTTGAAATGGGCCGAAGCACGGGTCAATTATTCGAAACCATAAAGAAAGGAACACCATTTTACACCAATGGTTCTACTGGTTTTGTTGATGTAAGAGATGTTGTTAAAGCAATGATTAATGTTTGTAATAGTGATGTTGTTAACGAACGTTTTATTGTAAATGGTGAAAACATTGCTTACAAAGATTTCTTTACTATGGGTGCCAAAGAATTTAATTCAAAACCACCTAAATTCAGAGCAGGCAGAATACTAACCGGCATAGCCTGGCGTCTTGAAAGGTTAAAATATTACTTATTGAGAATTGAGCCCAGATTCACCAAAGAAACAGCTAGAACTTCGCAAAACAAATCAGTTTATTCCAACAACAAATTGAAAGAGGTTTATCCTCTAAAATACATCCCCATTGTGGAATCTATTAATAATGCAGCCAATTTTATAAAGACATAAAAAAAGGATCCGAAAGGATCCTTTTCTGTATAATTAAATCTCCGAAACCAGTTCTTTGATCACTTTTGTCATATGTGGTTCTGCAGCTGCAGCAACTTCCTGCACCTCTTCGTGCGATACTTCTACGATCTGACCAGGAACACCAGAGTCGGTAATAATTGAAATACCAAAAGTTGTCATATCCATATGGCGTGCAACAATTATTTCGGGAACAGTTGACATTCCTACAGCATCACCACCTAAAATACGAAACATCTTATACTCTGCAGGAGTTTCGAAAGTTGGCCCGGTTGTTCCGGCATAAACCCCTTGTTTTAAATCAATGTTATTTGCGTTTCCAATCTCAAGAGCTTTTGCAATTAACTTCTTGCTATAGGGTTCACTCATATCTGGGAAACGAGGTCCTAGCTCATTAAAATTTTTACCCATCAATGGATTATCACCAAACATATTAAGATGGTCAGTAATCACCATAATATCACCCACCTTAAAATCAGGATTTAAACCACCACTAGCATTTGATACAATTAAAGTTTCGATTCCGATAGCTTTCATTACTCTTACCGGAAAAGTAACTTGCTGCATAGTATATCCTTCGTAATAGTGAAAACGTCCTTGCATAGCCAAAACTGATATACCATTAATAGTACCATATATCAATCTTCCGCTATGGCCTTCAACCGTTGAAACCGGAAAATTAGGTATCTCTTCATAAGGGATCGACTTCTCTATTTCAATCTCTTCAACCAAGCCGCCCAAACCTGTTCCTAAAATAATTCCTATTTTAGGATCCAATCCGCTCTGCTGCGACAAAAAATCAGCTGTTTTTCTGATAGTCTCTAACATAGTTGCGTATAATTAATTCTAATAATTTCTCTTCTTCAAATAGTATTTTCAATTGAATGGGAACATAAACCAAATGTTGATCAATTTCTTCATCTATTCCGTATAGCCTTGTACAATCCTTTTCAGTCGAGATAATGATCCCATCTTTTCCCAGACTTTGAAGCTCTTTCTTTATATTTTCAATATCGTTCTCGTCGAATGCATGATGATCGGGATAAATTAATTCTTTCGTTACTCTAAATTTTGATTTGAGATAACTAAAAAAAGGTTCGGGCCTTGCAATTCCTGCTAATGCTAAAACTTTTTGATTCATTAACTCAACGTCTTTCCCCTTATTATCAACAATTGCGCCATAGGTAATAGCCGAAAAGAAAACCTGTTGTCCAGAAACAAGCTTTAACTTTTTTATCCACTTTTTTCTTTCTTCATTACTCATAGTAAGCGGACATTTATTCACCAAAATTACATCCGCTCGTTTTTGACCTCCTTTTGTCTCTCTTAAATTACCTGCCGGAAAAGGCATATCCCTCCAAAGAGGGCGATTATAGTCAATTACCAAAACAGATAATCCGGGCGTAACATAACGATGTTGATATGCATCATCCATCAAAACTACATCTGCTTTAGTAGCAGTCTTGATTAATTCCATTCCTTCTATCCTCTTTTCGGCAACAACAACATCGACAAAGGAGAACTTCCTTTTAATCTGATAAGGCTCATCGCCAATATCAGTAGCCTCACTTTTATCCGTTGCCAATAAGGCCCCTTTTGTTTTACGTTTGTAACCTCTACTTAAAAGCGATAATTGGTATTCATTATTAAGCAAACGAATCAAATACTCAGTAAAAGGTGTTTTACCGGTTCCTCCTACAGTTATATTACCAACAGATATTATTGGAATATCGTACTTCTCCGATGGTAAAATATTCCAGTCGAAAAGCTTATTGCGTACAGTAGTTACGGCCCCATATAGTAAGCTAAATGGGTAAAGAACCTTTCTAATCTGCATTAATGGTATTTTATTAGGAAGAGATCGAATAAATAAGGCAATTTCTTCCTCTACTAATTATCGAATTGTAATATCGTATGGTAAACGAGCTTGAATCTGAGCACCGTTTTTAAGGGCTTCAATGGTTTCGAGATATTTAAAGTCATCACCCATTATTGATTTACCAATAAACATTTTGGCCTCGCCACTTAATCCTTTCATAAATGTTGTAAATGGATCCTCTATTTCTGGCAGCTCTTGTAATCGATACTTTTCTAATCCGGCAGCCTCTTTAGCGACCTCAATAGCTTTATTTAAACCTCCGAACTCATCAACCAAATTAATTCCCTTGGCATTATCACCACTCCAAACTCGGCCTTGACCAATTTCGTCAATAGCTTCTTTTGAAGTTCCTCTTCCATCAGCACATCTTCCAATAAAAATGTCATAGCCGCGCTCGATATATGCCTGCATTATATCTTTTTCTTCTTTACGAAATGGTCGAGTAACACTTGGCATATCTGAGAACTTATTGGTTTTAACACCGTCAAAAGTTAATCCAATCTTATCAGTTAATCCTTCTGCATTAGGTATCATACCAAAAATACCAATCGAACCAGTTATAGTAGTTGGCCCCGCAACAATTTTATCTGCAGCACATGAAATATAATATCCTCCTGAAGCAGCTACATCACCCATTGAAACAATTAATGGTTTAACTTTACTTGTCAACTCCACTTCTCTCCATATAATTTCGGAACCTAGTGCAGATCCACCTGGCGAATTAACACGAAGTACAATTGCTTTTATCGAACTATCGCGACGAGCTTTACGAATAGTTTTGGATAAATCTTCGGACACAATACCATTACTACTGCCATCATCAATACCTCCCTGTGCATAGATAACAGCGATTTTATCGCGAGCAAAACCTTTTGATTCATTAGGTACAATTGCTTTAGCATACTTGCTACTTGTAACTGTGTTTAAATCATCTTTAGCATCGGTATCAGTAAGAGTTTTCAACTCATCAATAAATTCATCTTTATATTTTAATCCATCAATAAGCTTGTTATCAACCAATAACTGAGGATCTCTCATCATAGGCATTTGATCAGCTAAAGCATCAATTGATGAAGCATCGACGCCCCGACTTTCGGCAATTTTCCCTTTTACATGATCCCAAATTGAGTTTAGATAAACTTCGGTTTGCAAACGAGCTGGCTCACTCATTCCTTTCAACATGTATGGTTCAACAGCTGATTTAAACTTTCCATGTTTTACAATCTGCATTTCAACCCCCAGCTTATCTAATGTTCCTTTATAAAAAGTTCGTTCTGAATATAAACCATTCAATTCAACCATACCTCCGGGATTCAGATAAAGTTTATCACAAACTGATGCCAGATAATACCCCTTTTGAGAGTATACAGGTGCGAAGCTATAAACAAATTTTCCGGTGGTTTTAAAATCGATTAAAGCATTTCTTATTTCTTCAATAGTTGCAAAACCCGCTGACATTAGGCCGGTTTCTAATACAATACCAGAAATATTCTCATCTCTTTTGGCTTTATCGATATTAGCTAAAATTCGATTTAAACCTTCCGGAGCGGTAGAACCTGAAATTTCAGACATTAAATCGTTGAATGGATTATCGATAATACGATCTGAAATAGGCCCTTCAAGATTAAGAACCAAAATACTATTTTCTGTTATTTTTGTATCGTTATCGGAAGACGCTGCAATAGATGAAATAATACCTATAAAAATAAGTACAAGAAAAATTGCGGCCACAATGCCTCCGACAAAAGTGGCTAATAAGTATTTAAAAAACTTTACCATATACCGAAATTTGAGTTGGTAGGGGTTAATAATTAATGATTGCAAACAAAAATATTAAAAATAACCTTCAATGTACAATTTTAGTATGTGATATTTGTGTAAACTATTTGGTCGGTTTTACAACTATTATATCCTTACAAGATATTGTCAAACAATAAAATGAAAAAAGAAAACAGCATTATATTACTGTTAGGTGGAAATATAGGTGATACACAAAACTTTTTTAAAGAAGCTATTTCACTATTATCTACCCGATTAGGTTCGCCAATAAAGATTTCGTATTGCTACGAAAGCGAACCCTGGGGATTTGAAGCTTCTCAGAATTTCATTAACCAAGTTGTGGAATTCTCTTCCTTCATTGAGCCATTTGAATTATTGGATTTTACCCAGCAAACAGAGAAAAAACTGGGGCGAAAAGAAAAAGCCGGAAATCATTACGAATCCCGGCCCATTGATATAGATATTTTATTTATCGACAATTTATGTCTAGAATCAGAGCGATTAACTATACCGCACTCCTTACTTCACGAAAGAAGATTTACATTACTTCCTCTATCTGATTATTGGCATGATCTTGTTCATCCTAAATTACAACAAACAATTGATAAGCTACTATCAGATTGTAAAGACGAAAGTAATGTTAAACGTATTGATTAAATTTTGCTACCGTAAGCTAAATCACCAGCATCACCTAGCCCAGGTACAATATATGATTTAGCATTTAATTCATCATCAATAGCTCCCAACCATAAACTTACTGATTCGTCTTTAAAAATATTCTCGACATACTGCACGCCGGCTTGGCTAGCAATCAATGATAAGATATGAACATGCTTTGGCTTTCCTCTGTGAAGTAAAGCTTTATATGCTAATTCAATAGAAGTTCCTGTTGCCAACATTGGATCAACCAACAAAACCGTTTTATTATCTAATGATGGAGAAGAAATATATTCGATATGAATATCAAAATCACCTTTTTCATTGTATTTGCGATAAGCCGATACGAATGCATTTTCAGCACGATCGAAATAATTTAGAACACCTTGATGTAAAGGTAAACCAGCACGCAGAATAGAGGCAATAACAACTTCCTCGGCCGGAACTTGTTCCTTTGCAACACCCAATGGAGTAGTTACTTCTTTTTCGCAATAAGGCAATTCTTTACTTACTTCATAAGCCATTATCTCACCCATTCGCTCAATGTTTCGACGAAAACGCATGGGATCAGTTTGAATAGAGGTGTCGCGAATTTCAGCAATATACCTGTTGAAAATACTTTGCTTCTGATTAAATACTATTGTTTGCATTTAGGAATTTATTTACAAAGTAAGAAAAAATACCTATCCTAAAAAATGAGTTTCGTTAGCCCTTGTATTCATTGAGCTGATTTATAATATAATTCTGTTCTTCAACAGTAAGACATTGATGCAGAGGTATACTTAACACTTCAGCATGGAGCCTTTCTGAAACAGCCAACTCTAAATGCGAAAAATTTTTCAAGGCCTCTTGTTTATGAGGTGGAATTGGGTAGTGTATCATCGTACTAATTCCTTTTTCTTTAAGATAAGCAGCAAGATTATCTCTATTTTGGGTCCTCACAACAAACAAATGCCACACATGCTCTTCCTGACAATCGGGCAATAATGGCAATTGAATCAACGGATTATTTATTTCTGATTGATATTTCAGAGCGTTTCGTTGCCTTTCTGCATTAACCCAATCAATATCTTTTAATTTAATTCTAAGTATAGCTGCCTGAAGTTCATCCAAACGAGAATTTAAACCCACATATTTATTGACATACTTTTGGGTTGATCCATAATTGGATAACGCTAAAACAACTTCAGCCAATCCTTTATTATTGGTTGCAACAGCTCCAGCATCGCTCAGAGCTCCCAGGTTTTTACCAGGGTAAAAGCTAAATGCCGCAGCATCGCCCAAACATCCACTTTTTACACCTTGATATGATGCCCCAATCGCCTGAGCATTATCTTCGATCAGCAGTAAATTATTGGTTTGAGCAATAGTTTTTACATGAGAAATATCTGAAACCAATCCGTACAAATGCACCACCATTATAGCTTTTGTTTTAGAGGTAATGGCTTGCTCAATGCAACTGTAATCAATATTAAAAGTTTGCTCCTTGGGTTCAACAAGTACAGGAACCAATCCACTATTAATAATTGATATGATGGAAGCAATATAGGTATTAGCCGGAACAATGATTTCATCTCCATCTTTAAGTTGCCCCACTTCTTTATACCCTTTTAAAATCAATGTTAATGCATCTAAACCATTGGCAGTACCAACCACATATTTACTTCCATTGTATTGAGCTAATTCTTTTTCAAAAAGCTTTTTTTCTTCACCAAACAGATACCAACCCGATGTTAATAAACGATCAAACGCATTTTTAATATCAGTCTCGTATTTTTGATTAATTAGCTTTAAGTCTAAAAAAGGAATTTGTTTCATGCAATAAAAATATTCAATTCTTGTTGATTATATTGCACAACCTGTAATTTTACATCATGCACAACGATGAAATTAAGTTAATAACACTACCTAAGATTGTAGACCTTAGAGGTAATCTTAGTTTTATTGAAGAGAATAATCACATTCCTTTCAAAATAGCTCGTTCGTATTGGATATACGATGTACCTGGAGGCGAACAGCGAGGTGGACACGCTTACTTTAATTCATGTGAATTTATTATAGCATTAAAAGGTTCGTTTGATATTGAATTATATACAGGTGACGAAAAACAAACTTTTACGCTCAGTTTGGCAAATCAAGGATTATTCATTCCTAAGTTGACCTGGCGAAAAGTATGTAATTTTATTTCGGGCAGCATATGTCTGGTAATTTCAGACACTACTTATGACCAGTGTAAATACATCAGAGATTTTAATACCTATTTTAACATCTGGAAAAACACATCGAATGGCATCAATTGATGATTGTAAGATTATTGAGCTTAATAAAATTCCATCAGATAAAGGAAGTATATCTGTTGTGGAAGCAAATATTAATGTTCCGTTTGATATTCAAAGGGTATATTACACCTACGATATTCCATCTGAGGCTGAGAGAGGTGGACATGCACATAAAAATCTATACCAGGTAATTATTGCAGCAGGCGGTAGTTTTAATGTTATTATCAATGATGGAAAAAATCAAAAAAGTGTTTTTTTAAATAATCCAAACAAAGGATTACTAATTACTCCCGGCATCTGGCGAGAAATAAATAATTTCAGTAGTGGAAGTGTAGTTTTGGTCTTTGCATCAAAACCCTATGATGAATCTGACTACATTAGAGATATCCATTCTTTTAGAAGTATCAATGATTAAAATAGTAAAATACACTCCCAACCTAAAATTAGAGTGGGATCATTTCGTTACCCTCTCAGATACTCCAGTCTTTATGTTTAATCGAGACTATATGGAGTATCATCAGTATCGGTTCGTCGATTATTCGTTAATGTTATACAAAAAGGATAAACTTCAGGCAATATTACCCGGACACATAACAGATAAGGAATATCATAGTCATTCGGGTTTAACTTTTGGCGGTTTTATTCTAAAAACAAACACGAGCTTTTCTGATTTAATTTTGTTTCTCAATTATACAAATGAATATCTTCATGAAATTGGTATTAAATCATTTAAGATAAAACTACAACCATCATTTTATTCAAATTCATTTTCTGATGCCCAATCGTTTTTACTTATTAAATCCAAGATCCCTTTTGAAGATATTAAGCTTAGCACATGCATATCTACCAGGCGATTTAAGTTCCCTAAAAGTACCGTTGAAAAAAGAAAATTGAAGCTTAATAATTTCCATCTCAAATTCTCTGATGATTTTGAATCTTATTGGAAGATACTTGAAAATAATCTTGATAAATTTCATAATACGCAACCAGTACATACCATTGCTGAAATTAGATATCTACAAAATCTTTTTCCTGAGAAAATCAAACTCTTCATTGTCGAAAATAGAGAAACCGGAAATATCGACGCAGGAGCTGTACTATATGAATTTAACAATGTTTTAAAGCTTCAATATTTAGCGGCAAGCGAAACAGGAAGAACCAACAGAGCATCTCATGCATTATACTATGGTTTTATCTCGGAATATCTGGATAAGGTAGATTACATTGATCTTGGTAATTGCATGGAGCCTGACGGTGAGATCAACCAAAACTTATTATACATAAAAGAGAGATTTGGCGCAACCATTTATTCTATGCTCACTTATAAGTTCGATACAACACTAAGATTCTAATTAAGTTTACTTAAATTGCTTTTTACCAACTCTATTAAAGTATTATATTCTTTGCATCTCAATAATTTTGTAATAGCAAGATAACACACTCCTCCAACAATAACACCTACTACCAATTTTAACAACATTGATTCTAACAAAATACATATCCCAATAAGAGTTAGTGCCATCAAGACTGTAGCTATAATAATATCCTTTAAATCGATCAATTGTTTTAACCCACCGTAACCATACATTTTTCCGGGATAATACGCATTAACAAAAAAGCTTATAAACGAAGCCACTACCTGACCAATTACCAAAGCCTTCAAACTAATAAACATAGTTACCAACATTGGGATTACAATAATCGGAAACTTTATTAACTCTAATTTCAGATATAAATCAGATCTTCCTTTTACATTTAAAATATTGAGATTAATAGCACTTAAAGGATATAATAATCTGGTAAAAGCCATCCATTGCAATAGAGGAATCACCATTAACCATTTATCATTAAATAAAAGTCTGATAATTGATTCTGACAATATTGAAATCATCACCATTGAAGGAAAGATTACAAATGCTGTAATTCGTATTGTTTTACGATAAGAAGCATTAAGCTTCTCCCTATCATCTTGCAGTAACGATAGTATTGGAAATGAAACCTGTTGCACAACACTACTAATTGTACCAGAAGATACATCAGTTAATAATCGCGATCTACTATAAAAGCCCAAATCACTGGTTGCATAAAATTTTCCAATAACCAAATTATAAACATTGGTAATGATCTGAGAATACAAATTAGCTATTAGCAACTTAAAACTGAATCCATAAAGATCTTTGAATGATTCTTTTGAAAATTTGAAATAAAAAAACTTCCTCTTTATTATAATTAAGCCTACTAAAGTTACCAACGATCTAACAAGTGATTGAATAACCAGTGCATATATTCCTAATCCCCAATACGCTGAAACGATAGCAACGGTGCCACTAACAAGCATCGAAGTTAAATTAACTTTCGCTATACTTTTAAAATCAACCTCTATCGAAAGTTTTGTAATTTGAATTAAGGTAAACGCCCCAATAATCAAATTCAAGGATACAATCCTTAAAATAGCAGAAAGAGATGGTATAGAGTAAAAATTTGCAATTAACGGAGCGAATAAAAAGAGTGCTGCATAAATAATTACACTAACTACCAGATTAGTAATAAAGGCAGTAGAAAAATCAGCCTCTGTTCGATCTTTTTTCTGAATCAGGCCCATCCCTAATCCTCCTTCAATAACCACCTGCGACAATTGTATAAAAACCGCAATTATAGCCATTATTCCAAAATCCTCAGGATCGATAACTCTGGCCAGTATCAATGATATAACAAACTGCCCTCCTTGAACCACAAACTTGTCAAGAGCATTCCATGCAACTCCTTTACTTGCCTTATTTTTTAGTTCGTTATTAATCATTTAAATGAAATTCTTCCAATTGTTGTTTTAATCTAACAGTCAACTTTTGGGCTCCCTCTGGTTTTAAATGTTCAGTATCTCCGAAATCGCTATCATCAAGAAAATCAGAATTTGTAAAATCTATGAAATGAATATTTTTCATCAACAAAACTTCAGAATAAAGTTCTTCAAAATTCGGTAATAGCTTCTTATAATCACTTCTGTACGGAGGAAAAACAATAACAAACTTTCGCCCATCTTTACCTAATTCATCTGATAATTTATTCAACCACAACAATTGAGATGGTTGTCGTTTATTCTCTCTTAAATGGCCTTTGATTCTTCGCTCAGCTGAATATGCATGAAAGAATATTGGATATACATAACCATCTTCATACTTTAATTCTGTATTCTTATTCTTTTTACATTTTGAGAGAATATATTTCTCATATCTGGATCCTTCTAATTCACTATTCACATATGGAATATCAAAGTAATACCTGTAAACAACAGCCCTCCATTTTTCGCTAGTGAGCTGTAAAGAATATCCTGGTACAAATACTCCAAAAAATAAAACAATGGTATCTAAATCAACTAGTTTATCTTTATTATTTACATATAAATAATAACATGTATGAAGATCAGTACTTGTAAGCCCTAAATTATATGAGTTTTCAATAACCGGAGAAAAGAAACTATAGTCAGCTGTCGAACCTCGAAGAACAAGTGTTTTTATGTGTTGTGAATTTTCATTCAATCCATCCTTCTTTTGTCTTACATAGTCGACAAAAGCCCTACTTGCATTTAGCTCCAAAAGCAAGCGTTGCAGCTTCTTTTCAAATGTACCAAATTTAGTAACCTCACATTTTAATCGTAGCGTTTTAAAAACTTTATTAAGTATTCGAAATAACATCCAACGAATAAATACCTCAACTGGAACTATTAAATTAGAAGACATGTAATCAATTAGTTTCGGAATCACTGTAATCTTTCTATTATTTACGATTTAAAATTATTGCGAGCACTTATTATTTATTGGCTTTTTGAAGAATTATTAATCCTCCTCTATTATAAATGATATGAAAAATACCCTTTGCTAAAATAGTTTCAATTTCATGAGTATACTCCCACTTCGTTATTGGATAAGTATTATTTGTATTATGCAAGGCAATGTAATCAGCATCTAATACCTTGGGAAACATATATATCTTATCTCTATTGGCTATATGAGGCACAAGAGTTGATGTGGCACTTACTGCTGCACCTTTAGGTATTGTGGCCAAACCAGAATATATATCAAAAATACTTCCAGCCTCCCATTGAATACTTTCACCTACCGAAACATCTATCTCTTGTGTTGAAATTATTATGTTAGAAGCATTGTTTTCGAACCAATGTTTATACTTATCAGTGACAACGAAAAAAGTAATAGATATAGCCAACCCAATTAATACATATTGCTTTGTTTTATTCAGGATTCTGCCAGCCAGAAAAACAAACAAAAAGCTAAAAACAGGTACAAACTCTATTGAATACTGATTGTGTGGGCCCCAAAAAGCAGCATCGTTTGCTAACATCTTTTGACCAATAATAGGGATCAACATTATTAGCAACTTAGGTTTATACAAAAACATAAAACCTCCGCTAATTAGAAATACAATCCAGAATTTTAATTTGATAATCTCAATGGAAAAAGCTTCTTGAGAGAATGATCCAAACAGTAATCCAACAGCTTTTATTGGATTACTTATTAGGTTTTTGACAATATCAAATAATCCAACGCCAAGATGATCATACCTATTTAGTTGCGCATTTCCATCTGTCCCGGAAATATGGGGCATAACAACACTCACAATTATAACAAAATACGTTAATGATATAATCATTAAAAAAAACTCAATCCGCTTATAAAAAACAATCTCTGATTTACGAACAAGCATTGATGCCAACATTACAAAGGCCAACCATAAACTAATATTTTCTTTTGCCATCAACATGGTGGCATATATTAATACTGTTAGTAATAATCTCTCTTTATAAAGAAAATACATTAACCACGGTAACAATGCAGCTCCAACAACAATATTATGGAAATCGAACCATAAAGCTGAATAGATTCCCCAAATAACCAAATAATATAAAGTACATCTATAACTGGAATCTTTATCACCATTTAAAAATATCGACAATTTAAATATTCCAATAGCACCCGCTAGTAATGCAACAACCTGAATTATTAGTAAAGAATGGACACCTAACATTTTATAAAGTGGGATATAAAGAAATAAAATGGGTGCAAAATGGTCTCTAAAATAAGATTTACCATGTGGTACAAGAGTAATATCAGGACTCTGGAAACCTGATAATTTAAACATTGCCTGATTAAACACTCCTAAATCGAGAGCCGCTGATTTGAATAAAAAGTGCTTTCCAAATGATATAAACAAGAACAGAATACCAAATGAACAAATTAACAAACTTGTCTTATATTTTTTAAGAAACTGAATAACCATCACTGCTTTTAAACTCGATTAACCTTTTTAAACAACCAATCAGTAGCTCCGTATAAATGTGGAGTTGATACCAATAATACTTTACATTTCATTTTAAAGGATAGCTTGTATTTATTCTCTTTCATCTCATCCTTATAAGTACAAAGCTTGTTTTTATTTTTGAATTGTATTGCAATGTTCAACTTTGCCTGATAATATAATGCCATCCTCTTTATCCACCACGAATTATCTAGTTCATATTTATTGAGAAAATATTTCGACATTAAAAGCTGCCTATTCGCAAATTCGATTTGTTGATCAAATGTTTTACATTTAGATACAGAGCCTTCCCTTACTCTATATGTCATTACATTTATCTTACTATGTTTGAAAACACAGTTTTGCGACAACTCAATAACAATAGGATAGTCTTCAACATCAATCTTGTTATTTAAATATTCAGTTGCAGAAGTTAATTTCTTCAACAAAACAGTATTCATACACCAGCCTGCAGGTAAAATCTGTCCCAAGAAACCTTTTTCTTGCAGTTTAGCTCTTGTAAAATTTCTATGATGACGATTTACATTCTTTATCGTTAAACTCTTTTGCTCTATTAATTCATCATACTCAAACTCAATAAAACCAATATCCTCACCACTCTTTTCCATTTCAACCACTATTTGTTCAATTGCAGTTGAACTGTTGAAAAAATCATCACCAGCTAAGTCAAATACGTATTTACCTCTGCAACGCAATAATGTATCAAAGTAGTTTTTTACAATTCCCTTATTACTTTCATTAATTTCAAGATTAATTATTTCCGGAAATCTCTTTTTATAATCCTTTAAAATAGAGGGAGTATTATCCTGAGATGCATCATCAGAGATTACAAGCTCCAATGGAAAACTTGTTTGTTGATGAATTACAGAATCTAAAGTCTGACGAATAGTATCAGCAGAATTATATGTCAGAATATGTATAGATATTATCGGATTTTGTTGCATTCGTTATTTCAATAGTACTTTATTGTACACATTTATATATTGGTTAAGAATATTTTCATCATCATACTGCTGTAAGAATTGTGGTAAAGAATCTGCATTAGGTATTCGCCTATCTTTCCCCACTTGTTGAATTACTTCACGAGTTTGCATACTATCCTTCATATCACAATAATAACAATACTTATCCCCCACCTCTCTAAACACTTCTATATCATTAGCAATTACCGGAACATTTCCATACAATGCTTCTAATATTGGTATTCCAAATCCTTCGTCTATACTTGGAAAAACAAATGACTGCGATAATTGATAAATAACAGCTAAATCTGTATTTGACTCAACAGTTCTAAAATGCACCGATTTTTCCAGTTGATTATCTTTTATAAAAGCCTTAACTATATCATAATACTTTGTATGACGATTACTAACTACTACAAACTGAATATTAGTGCCTTTTATTGCCTTTAAAATGGCAAGAATATTCTTTCGTTCCTGCACTGAACCTACAAACAAGATATACTTTGTTGGAAGTTTATATCTAGCTCTGATTTCTTGCCTCTCTGATTCTGTAAATTGCTTTTTAAATACTGAATTACATCCTTGAAGAATAACGTCTACTTTATCTTCACTAACACCATAATTCTTAATTATAGTTTGCTTCGTTTTTGTTGACATTGCAATCACCCTATCACTGCACTTTGCCCCATGCTTAAACCTCACATTGTAATAATTCCTGTATTTACGGGTATAATGCTGTGGATAGTCTAAAAACAGAAGATCATGTATTGTAACAATTGATGCTACATTTGATGGCAGCAAATATGGGATCTCGTTGGTTAGTCCATGATAGATATCAATTTTATTTCGTTTTACACTGCTATAAATACTCAACTGCTTCCAAATTCTTTCATCCAGATACCGTGGAGGCTCAACAATCTTAATCCGTTCTTTTTCGTAATCGAATTGTAATGTTGAATTATTTACTCCAAATAAATAGCAACTAAAATCACTACGACTTAAAATTGATATAAGATTTCTACTATAATTCCCTAATCCGGTATAATCATTAAATGCTCTTCGCGCATCAATACCAAGCTTAATCATGAATTAGCAATTATTAATATACACATAGAACAAATCTAATATAAATGTGCACTATCTTTTATGTACTAACTCATGTATTTAAATGTTTTGATGAAATAACCAACTAACAATACTAATTCACCTTACATCTCCCCCTCATCGGCAAAGCTGTAATAACCCGATTCAGTAACTATTATATGATCCAACACCGGGATATCCATTATTTTACCGGCCTCTTTCATTTTTTGGGTTATTTGCTTATCCATGTCACTTGGCTGTAAGTTACCACTGGGATGATTATGGCATAATATAATCGAGGATGCCAGATGATCAATAGCTGATTTTAAAATTAATCGGACATCAATCACAGTTCCTGCAATTCCTCCTTGACTAATTTTATTCCGTGTAAGTACTTTATTGGATCGATTCAGAAGTAAAACCCAAAATTCTTCGTGTGGTAAATCGCCTAATATGGGCTGAAATATATCACACACATCCTTACTTTGTGTTATCTGTACTCTTTTGGTTGACTCCTGCAGTTTTCTCCTTCTCCCTAATTCCAGACAGGCAACAATAGTAATGGCTTTAGCATCTCCAACTCCGTGATACTTACTCTTTAAATCATTAACTGATTTTTTACCCAACTCATTTAAATTGTTAGTACAATCTTTCAGAATTTTCTTAGCTAAATCAACGGCACTTTCCTTAGCACTGCCCGATCCCAAAACAATCGCCAATAATTCGGCATCCGAAAGTGAAGATAATCCTTTAACCAGAAGTTTTTCACGCGGTCGATCTTCCAATGCCCACTCTTTAATACTAAGGTGTTGGTATGGTTCCATCATCATCTTTTCAACTTAAGATAATAACAGTAAAGGAGAAAGTAAATAAGGGTATAAAAAAAGCCTCCCAAAAATTGGAAGGCTATTGCAGTCCCTAGGAGAATCGAACTCCTGTTTCAAGGATGAAAACCTTGCGTCCTAACCACTAGACGAAGGGACCATTGACCTATAACCTATTGACTTAGTCAAACTTTAGTTATAGTATATATAAGGTCATTTTTCCATAAAAAAACCTCCCAAAAACATTACAATGGAAGGTATAGCAGTCCCTAGGAGAATCGAACTCCTGTTTCAAGGATGAAAACCTTGCGTCCTAACCACTAGACGAAGGGACCTAAAGAAGCTTTAAATTAAAGCTTGTTCACATGGCTTGCTAACTTAGATTTTAAGTTTGCAGCTTTATTTTTGTGAATAATGTTTCTTTTAGCCAACTTATCAAGCATTGAGGCAACTTTAGGAAGCAACTCCTGAGCAGCTTCTTTCTCAGATGTTCCTCTCAACTGCTTCACAGCATTACGAGTTGATTTAGCGTAATATCTATTGTGAAGTCTTCTTTTTTCTATCTGACGAATTCTCTTTTTCGCTGATTGATGATTTGCCATCTTACTACAAATAAAATTGTTATTTCTTATACTTTTGCAGTCCCTAGGAGAATCGAACTCCTGTTTCAAGGATGAAAACCTTGCGTCCTAACCACTAGACGAAGGGACCTTATTACTTTTGGACATTCATATCTGTCTCAAATGCGGATGCAAAGATATAGCAAATTCAATTCCCTCCAAATATTTTTTCGAAAAAAATTTCAAAAAATTTACTCATAAATGTTAATCAATCAAGCAACTCACTCAAAAACAAAGTAAAATAGCTCAATCAAGACAAATTACTCTTATTTCGTTTGCTCAACATTTTATATTTTTATTACTTTGCAAACAGTGAAAAGTGGAAGGATTTGGCTGATTGCAACCACTCAAAAAAAGTGCTAAAACGCGTACTTCGTTTTAACTTCCTTTTTTCACATATCAATTTTAGTAATAATAGTAATACAACTCAAGTAAAGTTGTTTAAAAGTATTTGATATGGGTTATTTATTTACATCCGAATCAGTATCGGAAGGCCACCCCGACAAAGTAGCAGATCAGATTTCTGATGCCATTCTCGACGAATTATTACGTCAGGATCCTGACTCGAAAGTAGCATGCGAGACCTTAGTAACCACAGGCCTAGTAGTACTAAGTGGAGAGGTAAAAACCAAAGGTTTTGTACCTACACAGAATGTTGCCCGCCGTGTAATTGAGCGAATTGGCTATACCGATGGGGCTTATATGTTCGACTCAGGCTCATGTGGTGTTATCTCGGCCATTCACGAACAATCGGCTGATATTAATCGTGGTGTTGAACGCGAAAGCGAAGATGAACAAGGTGCCGGTGACCAGGGAATGATGTTTGGATATGCCTGTAAAGACACTGAAGATTATCTTCCTTTACCATTATTTCTATCACATGTATTATTGAAGGAATTGGCTGCTATTCGTCGTGAAGAAAAAGTGATGACTTATCTACGCCCCGACTCAAAAAGCCAGGTAACTATCGAATATGACTCGAACAATAAACCTTTAAAGGTTCATACAATAGTTGTTTCTACACAGCACGACGAGTTTGACGAAGACGAAACCATGTTGGCTAAAATCAAGGACGATGTTCAAAATATTTTAATTCCTCGAGTAAAAGCACTTTTACCCGAAGATCAACAACATCTTTTCAGCGATTACATTTTACACGTGAACCCTACCGGTAAATTCGTTATTGGTGGACCTCATGGTGACACCGGTTTAACGGGTCGTAAAATCATTGTTGACACCTACGGTGGCAAAGGAGCTCACGGAGGTGGTGCTTTCAGTGGTAAAGATAGTTCTAAAGTTGACCGCTCAGCTGCATACGCCACGCGTCATATTGCAAAAAACCTTGTTGCCGCAGGTGTTGCCGACGAAATTTTGGTTCAGGTTGCTTATGCCATTGGGGTTGCTAAACCGGTTGGATTGTACATCAACACTTATGGAACTGCAAAAGTAAACCTTACCGATGGCGAAATTGCCGATAAAGTAGAGGGAATTTTTGATATGCGTCCAAGTGCTATTGTAAAACGTTTTGGTTTGAAAAACCCAATTTTTGAACCTACTGCAGCCTACGGACATGTTGGTCGTACTCCTTATAAACAAGAAGTTGAGTTTATCGAAAATGGTACAACCATCAAAAAAGAAGTTGAATTCTTTACCTGGGAAAAACTTGACTATGTTGACAAGGTAAAAGAGGTATTCGGACTTTAATTAATACCTATATAATAGAGTATAGAAGGGGACTTTCGGTCCCCTTTTCTTTTGGCTATACCTAAGCATAAAACCTCTTTGTCAAGTTCTGTTTGATCACTTTACGCTTTTGCCTATCTTCGTTTTCAACCAGTAGACATCACTATGAAAAAACTCATTTTTCTTTTTGCTTTTCTAACCTCAGCATCGGCATATATTCACAGCCAGAATACTCCTTACCATATCAGCAACGAAGCTGTTTACGATTTTATTGATGAGCTGGCCAACAAAGGACTGATTGATGTAAACTCGTGCATTAAACCCTACAGCCGCCAACAAATAGCTGAATGGTTACAGCTGTGCGACCAGAACACCCAGTTAAGCAAGCGTCAGCAAAAAGAATTGACTTTTTATTTAAAGGATTTCAACAAAGAGCTACAAACCGGAAAAGACTTTGACAAGCGATGGGATTTGTTTTACTACAGCGATTCATTACTTAAAATTACTGTGAATCCGATTATTGGAGGCCAGTTTTTTAACAATGGCGATAAAACAGAATACCACCGTTGGGGAGGTGCTGAATTTTACGGAACCATCGGAAACCATGTTTCCATCTACGGAAGCCTGCGCGACAATCATGAATCGTTTTATTTGGGAGGTCCGGGATACATTAGCCAGCGTCCGGGAGCTGTTTACAAAGGCGACAACGACGATAAGGATTATTCCGAAACACGCGGAGGCATTACCTACTCTTGGAAGTGGGGAAGCCTGGGATTGCACAAAGATCATTTTCAATGGGGCAATGCTTATAGTCAATCAACCATTTTCTCGGGTCGAACCCCCTCCTACACCTATTTGTCATTTAAGATGTCGCCCGTATCGTGGCTAGACTTTAACTACATACACGGATGGCTGGTAAGCGAAGTGATCGACAGTACAAAATCGTACCCTGTATTTAATGGCGATCGAAAGGTTTTTACCAACAAATTTATTGCGGCCAATATGTTTACCGTCCGTCCATGGAAAAAGCTAAACATCTCGGTTGGAAACTCTATTGTATACAGCGATGTTGACTTTAATCCAACCTACGCAATTCCTTTCTTATTTTACAAATCGGCCGATCACACCTATAATTCGTGGAACAACTGGGTGGGCCATAATGCGCAAATGTTTATCGACATTAACAGCCGACAAATAAAAAACCTCAACCTTTACACCAGTCTTTTTATTGATGAGATAAGCCTCACCAATATGTTTAAGAAAGAGGAACAATCGAACGATATTGCCTGGAAAATCGGCGCACGTGCCACCGATTTACTTCCTAACACTTCGTTAACGGCCGAATATACCATCACCCGGCCATTGGTTTATCAGCATTTTGTACCTTCGCTATCCTTCACCAGCAATCAGTACGCGTTGGGAAACTACACGCTTGATAATTCTAACGAGCTATTTCTGATGATCAGATGCAAACCCATACGTGGCCTCGATTTATCGGCAGGATACACCCTTATTCGAAAAGGAAAAGATTATCAGGAAATTTTTGATAACAACGAGATGGATTTACACCCCGAAATCAATCAGGATCAAGAGGAGATTCGACGCGGATTGCCTTATATGAATGAAGTGCGATACAAAACCTCTAATTTTACTTTTAAAGGCCGCTACCAGGTTATCAACGACGGATATATTTTTGCTGAATACCAACACAACTCCTACAGTGGCCCGGATGTACAGAAATATACCAATCCTTACTTTTTAGATGGCAATCAAATTTTTTCGGTAGGGATGAATTTTGGTTTCTAGCATCAAAACACTTTCTATAGTCTGTACTTAATGCGAATCAATAGTTCAAATTGTTTTAAAGCAAAGTTCAACCCACTTTCGGGTTGTATCATTAGGCAACTAGTCACCTCGCGCTCGGCACGAGGCTATTATTGTTAATGTCCTTCTGACATTTTCAAATCCTGAAAGGATTTAATTTGAATAGCCACGGGGAGAACCCGTGGAATAGGAACGTAATCATAAAGGAAACCCAAAGTGGGTTCAACTGTTGATTCGCATACTTATTTAATACTTAAGCAACTTTTATTATTAAAACAGTAACTTGGAGTGATCTATCGATATTCTATTGTTATATATATTCTTTCTATTTTTCTTTTGTAGCTTTCTGTTTTTATATTTCTATTGTCTTTTTATGTTTTATACTATCTATTAATATTTATCGTCTATCTATTTTAATTTTTATCCATCTATCATTACAAATACTTTATCTATATCTAGAATGTATTACTTCATCTATAATAATGACTAATAAAAATATTAATCAGATTATGTATTGATAACAATAGATTAAATCATCATATAATATCAATCGTTTTTATTAAATAATATTAGAATAAATAAAATAAGAGAATCAATATGCCTATCGAGATCATTAATCTCTTATAAAATACATATATATAAACACAAAGAAGGGAGCATTAAGCTCCCTACATATCGATATGGTATTATTTTTTACTTTATCCCTAACTTTTTAGCAATGGCTTTTGGTAAAGCATCTTTATGAATCATTACTGATACAGTATGCAGTCGCATATAGCTTTCGGACATGTTTAAATACCCCCCAAAGGCATTACTTTTTTCGCCCCAGCTGTTTTTTGTTTTGTAATACACAGTTCCATCCTGGTCTTTCACCATTCCGGTGATGTGCATCAAGTGATCATCAGTCGAATTCCACGACATAAATGCCTCCTGACGTATCTCTGGGGTGATTTCTTTCTCTGCCTGAGGTTCAAATCCTTTACTTTCGTCAACAGGCACAAGTGCAACTCCGTTTTTGTGAGAGAAAAACTTATCGCTCACATCACCATCCCACGCCATTGAGTATCCATTGGCCAAAGCATTGTTGATTACTTCCATCAATTCGTTTAAAGGCACATTGTAATATCTATCGTGCGACCAGTTATCCGGAATTTCCAAATCAGCCAATTGATAATATGGGTAATTGGTGTACGATGTCAACTCAATGTAATCGTCGGGATTAATCTTCATTTTAGCAGCAAATTCCTCAGGAGTTTTTCCCTCCACTTTTTCGGGAAGCTTACCCATATAAGTATCTAAAACACCACCTAACACTTCGAACCAAACCGGACCAGGTGTAGCATGGCGCTGATCCATAAAATTATCTAACAACACTTTTTGCGACGAAACCATCTCGGAATGATTATGAGGTTGACTCACATCACGGCGCCCCGGATAAGCCTCTTCGGTAGCCATTCCATGCTGGCGAATGGTATTCATTACATCATGAGCCAAACCTCCCTCACTAAAATTACCCTTGCCATGCAACATCACATATTTTTGTGCCTTGCGCGGATAAACGTAACGCACAAAATACATCTCTGACAAATCCAGCGAAGGACCTCCCAGGCGGATTACTTCTGTTTCGACAAACGAAGTAGTGCTAAACGCCCAACAAGTTCCGGTACGATCCTGACTTTTTACAGGCGTGGTTTTGATATTGTAAACATCGGTAAATTCAAATTTTGATTCTTCCTGGGCGGTGATATTCGTCACCAGTATCAGGCCAACAAACAGATATAAAATTCGTTTCATTCTTATTGATTTTGGTTTATCAGATAAAAATAGTCAATTATCAATAAGTCAATGTGTCGATTAATCGATTAGTTGGCAATGGACATATTTAGCCTTCGCTAATCGAGTAATTGAAAATCGATTAATCGAGAATTGATAATCAACTCATTGAGCATCGTTTAATTATTTCCCTTTACGGTAGCTTCCACCTCATCAACGGTAATCGGAATTCTTTCGCCCAAAATACGACAACCATTATCGGTAATCAGTATATCATCTTCAAGACGGATTCCTCCAAAATCTTTATAAGTTTCTACTTTATCGTAGTTGATAAAATTGGTGAATTTACCTTCAGCTTTAAAGGTATCGATTAAAGCAGGGATAAAATAGATGCCTGGTTCGTTGGTTAACACCCAGTTTTTCTCAAGGGTACGTCCCAAACGCAATGCCGACAATCCAAATTGCGAGCTTCGCTCCAACTCATCCATATAGCCCACTAAGGTATCGTTGTAATCTTCCATGTCGTGCACATCCAGTCCTAACATATGGCCTAATCCATGAGGGAAGAACATGGCATGAGCTCCGGCAGCCACAGCCTCATCTACATCACCTTTCATCAATCCTAAATCTTTCAGTCCCGAAGCAATTACGCGAGCTGCCACCAAGTGACATTCCTTATAAGTAACTCCCGGCTTGGTAGCTTCACGAGCAATGTTATTGGCTGCCAACACAATTTCATATACTTCTTTCTGACGTTGCGAAAACACACCTCCAACCGGCGTGGTACGGGTATTATCGGTTGCATAATGCAATGGCGACTCACTACCGGCATCCACCAATAGCAAATCTCCTTTTTTAAGAATATTACCATGATAGTGATTATGAAGCGTCTCTCCTCTTCTACTACAGATAATAGGGAACGACACCATTCCTCCGCCCGACATGGATACACCTTCCATTGCCCCGGCAATAGCCTGCTCGCTTACGCCATCCTGCGCCATTCTCATTGCCGTTGTATGCATTTGATAGCCCACTACCATATGTCGCTCCAGCTCTTCAATCTCGCATGGCTCTTTTACCGAGCGAAGATTAATACAAGCTTTGGTCAACTCCAGCGAAGCTATTTCTTTTACTTTTGAATGATGCACGTTTAACAAATCGCTCAAAAGCATAATGTTTTCGCCACGATAAGGAGGAGTAAAATGCACTTTACGTCCTTGCTTTATGGCATCGCCCACCATCTTGGCTAAATCAGACATTGAGCGGGTATTTTCCACACCTGTCTGAGCAGCTTTCTCGGCCATAGTAGGTTGAGGCCCCATCCATACAATATCATCCAACGAAACATCGTCGCCTAATAAATACTCTTTGTTATTATCTATATCGATGATGCCGGCATGGTTTTGCAAATCAATCCCGAAAAAATATAGAAAAGTACTATCCTGACGAAAATGATACACATTATCAGCATAGTTCATTGGAGAATCGTTGTTACCTAACATCAGGATAATACCTGATTCAACTTTTGTTTGCAGCTTTTTCCTGCGATTTATATATACGTCTTTCGAAAACATGTTAACTGTTTTTTGAATTAGCCTTCAAGATATGGTTTTTAGCAGGAGCTGAAAATGACATTTGTTTGATTATCCAATTACCAATTAATCGATGTGTCGATTACCGATTCTCAATGAATCAATTAAACAATTATCAATTAATTGTTCAATTGGCGCATCGACTCATTGACTCATCGGTTAATTGGTTAATTTTTGCGGGTTGTTCCTACAATTTTTGAAATAACCAGAATGATACTTCTAATATTAATCAAAAGCTCGTTGTTGATAGGATAAGATTTGGAGTACTTACAAAGTTCCAACCAATATTCTGTTTCCTCCGCCTCTTTTGCAGCTATCTTCATTTTATGAATAAAGTCAGCCCTGCTTTCCGCACTCTGAGCTTCCCTTACATTAGCTCCAATAGAAGTACCCGATTTCAAAAGTTGCTTTGCAATTACAAACTTTCGCTTTAATTCAAGCTCTTCGCAAAATTCGATAACATCTAGCGAAAATTGAAAACTTAAATCGATAATCAAATTTGATTTTTGCTCGCTCATCTCCTATAATTTTTTGATAATTACATAAGATAACGATTTTCGCTTACCAATTGATCAATTACCGATTATCAATTAAACGATGAGTCGATTACCGATTAAACGATTATCAATTTCCAATTCCTAAATTAACGATGAACTGGTTACCCATTTCCAATTAAACAATGAGACGATTACAGATTAATTGACAATCGGACAATCGATAATTGAGTAATTGATTCATTAGCACATCGATCAATTGACTAATTGACCAATCGTCGTTCGGCAACAATCATTAAAGCTTCTTCGCGGATAATTTCAGGCGGGTTGATATTACGGGCCTGTAAACTTTTGAGCCAAGCAGCTACTTCGCGTTCTTTTAAAGTAAAAAGAACATCTCTGAATTCCTCAATTTGTTCGTCGGTATAACTATTAGCTGCTTTTGTTTTGTAGTTGTCTAATTCTTCATCTTCGAAGTATTCGGCTTTACCATCAGCACTTAGTAAACTATCGGCTTCGCAAACTTCATGAGCACCACAACAATCGTCGGGCACCTCAACTTTCTTCTCTTCTTCCCCTGGTTTGGATTTACGTGAAAATACCACCGCCAAAACCATGGCTAAGACGATACCTAATACTAAATAAATCATGCTGCAAAAATAATCATTCGGTCACAGATAAAAGACAAAAAAGTGAAGATTGTTCATATAAGTCCAAAGCTTTCAGTCCGACATCCGTCAATTATCATCATTTCAAAAGGCAAAAAGTGGTTTGAGAATAATCCCAAACCACCTATATCTACTATTATCAAATCAATAATTAAAGACCTCAACGGTTAGACACCCTTTTAGTATTTCCACCGGTTAGCCAAAGCCACCAACGAAAGCATTACCGGAACCTCAACCAATACTCCCACAACTGTTACCAATGCAGCAGGCGAATGTAAGCCAAAAAGCGCAATAGCAACTGCCACTGCCAACTCAAAAAAGTTACTGGCTCCTATCATTGCAGCAGGCGAACATACAGCGTGAGGCAATTTAAGTTTTCGCCCACCAAACCAGGCAATGAAAAAGATAAAGTAGGTTTGTAAAACGAGTGGAATAGCTACTAATAGAATAATAAATGGCTTCTGTACAATATTATGTCCCTGAAAAGCGAACAACAGCACCAATGTTGCCAATAGGGCAACAATACTTACCGGCTTAAATTTAGGTAAGAACGTTTGCGTGAACCACTCAGTTCCTTTTCGTTTGATCAGCATTCGGTTGGTTAACGTCCCTGCCAATAATGGAACCACTACAAACACCACTACACTCATCACCAAGGTATCGTATGGTATACTAATATTGGTGATTCCTAACAACAACCCAACAATGGGCACAAAAGCCACCAAAATAATCAGATCATTGACTGACACTTGCACCAAGGTATAATTCGGATCACCATCGGTAAGGTACGACCACACAAACACCATGGCTGTACAAGGCGCAGCTCCCAAAAGAATGGCTCCTGCAATGTATTCGCCTGCCTGCGATGGATCGATAAACGCAGCATATAATTTATCGAAGAAGATCCAGGCAAAAAAGGCCATGGTAAAAGGTTTAATCAACCAGTTAACCACCAATGTAAGAAGGAGTCCCTTGGGCCTTTTGCCCACATTTTTAATACTGGTAAAATCCACCTGAAGCATCATAGGGTATATCATTAGCCACACCAGAACTGCCACCAATACATTTACCCCCGAAATCTCCAAGCCACTTAATACATTTACAGTATCTCCTAAAAAATGCCCTATGGCAATTCCTACAGCAATACACAATGCTACCCACAGAGTGAGATACTTCTCAAAAAATCCAATCTGCTTTTTCTGTTCCATCCCCTTTATTTCAGATCAACTTAATCACACAATGAATTACTTACCTTTTATATTTTCCAGGTAGAACTGATAAAACTGCTCTTTAATTTCATCTCGCACACGGTGAAATTCACTCATAATAAATTCATCAGTTCCCACTGCATGCGAAGGATCATCAAACCCGATATGAACTCTGTTTTTAACATTACCGATAAAGGCAGGGCAGCTTTCGTTAGCTCCACCACAAACAGTTATCACAAAATCCCATTCTTCATCTAAATACTTGGAAACAGAATCGCTGGTGTGACCACTAATATCGATTCCTATTTCGCTCATCACCTGAACAGCTTTTGCATTTAATTTCCCCGAAGCTTCAGTCCCAGCAGAAAAAACCTGCAACTCTTTGTCGAACGATTGCAAAAAACCGTGAGCCATCTGGCTTCTACAACTATTACCTGTGCATAAAATCAATACTTTCATTACTTAAGATTTTAGTATCAAGATAGAAGTATCAAGATAGATTTACTTGATGCTTCATACTGATAAGTTTTTATTATTTTTATTTACTCTTTACAATTTTGATTAGTCTTAACTACTGACTAAATTCTTCTGACTACTAACTATACTTAACAATCTGAGCATTTAACTTTATTCAAACCAGCAAAAAATTCCTTACCCATTGTTTCGAGCCGCTTAATAACAGAAGGATTGACACAGTAGTTGGTTTTAGCTCCCTGAACAGTTCCTTGTATCAGGCCAGCTTTTCTTAATTCATTTAAATGCTGATTAACCGTTGTGCGCCCCAAAGGAATTTCATCCGTTATATTTCCTGTAAAACATGCATTCTGCGATGCCAGAAATCTAAGAATCTGCAATCGGGCCGGATGCGCCAGTGCCTTAAAAAACTGAGCCAAATCCTGAAGATCTGAATCGAACAACTGATTTTTTGCTTCTGCCATACTCCCTTATTTTGACGTAAACATACGTCGGATATTTTTGACGTACAAATACGTCATATTAAATAAATGTTAATTGAATATTTAAGCACAAAAAAAGGGAAGCATAAGCCTCCCTCATTATATTATTTAATGATATGATTTTTTATATTTCCATATTCATCGCAGCTCTCACCTCTTCTAATGTAGCTTGAGCCACTCCACGTGCTTCTGTAATACCTTCGCGTAAGATATTTTTTACAAAATCAATATCATTCTCTAACTGAGAACGGCGTTGACGAATCTCGCGGAAATGTTCGTTGATTGATTCCGTAACAATTTGCTTTAATTTACCAGCTCCCTGATCTCCAATTTCAGCAGCTAATTTCTCAGGAGTACCACCTGAGGCCAAAGCAGCAATGCGTAACAAGTTAGCTACCTCAGGGCGATTATCCGGATCGTAAGTAATCATACGTTCCGAGTCAGTTTTAGCCGATTTTACAGCTTTCAATGTTTCATCTTCAGTAGCCTTAATCATGATGGTATTGTTTCTACTCTTACTCATTTTCTGACCACCATCTAAACCAAGAATCATTGGCGTTTCGCTCAACAATCCTGTTGGTTCACGAAAAACTTTTGCCTTGAATTTTTTATTAAATCGCTTAGCGATGTTACGAGTCAACTCAATATGAGGCAACTGATCTTTACCCACAGGAACCACATCACTTTTACAGAAAAGAATATCAGCAGCCTGATGAACAGGATAAGTATACATACCCGCATTAATTACATTTTGCCCCGATGCCTGAATCTCTTCTTTAATGGTTGGATTCTTACTCAATTCAGCATTAGAAACCAACGATAAAAATGGAACCAATAACTGGTTTAATTCAGGAATATGACTATGAGGGAAAATATGTGTTTTGAATTTATGAGGATCTAAACCACAAGCCAAATAATCGATGGTTAATTCCAACACAAACTTTGAAATATCTTTAAAAACATCACGATCGGTCAAAACCTGATAGTCTGCAATAACAATAAAAGTTTCAACACCCAAATTCTGCAAACGCACACGGTTTTGCAACGATCCGAAATAATGGCCAATATGAAGATTACCCGTCGGACGGTCACCTGTGAGCACTCGGTGTTTTTGAGGATTTAATTGCAAATCAGCCTCTAAAGCCTGACTTTTTTTAACAGCAATATCAAACGATGAATTACTGATTCCTTCAGTCTTTTCTGTTGTCATAACATTCAATCAATTAAAGTCAACTCAGAATTACAGCAAACCCTTACTTTCTGTAGTTGATATATTATTTTAAGCATTGGATAACTCCAAAAACTTATTAATCATTTTTAAAACAGGCACAAAAATGATAAAAATCTATCAATTAGACGTGATAATTAAAATAAAAACACATTGAAACAGCTAATTAAAGACCAACTTTCACACAGTCTACTTACTAATTATTATTTTATGAGACTCTACATGATTAGAAGTACCTATCGATAGAACATAGCACCCATCTTTCAACATTGACAAATCAATAACTCCATCTTCCAATAGCAAAACATTCTTTCTTTCATACATTTTTAACCCATCAACAGAAACAACAGTAACACTTACCAATTGCCCATTCGTATTGTCCGAAATCTTAATTATTCCATTTGAAGGATTCGGAAACACTTTAAATCTTGAATCTGCTTTAATATCGTTTATTCCAGTCGATGGTTTTGGTTCAAACTTACATACCTGACCTCCACTAGCCATTAACGACACATGTAATCCTTCTTGTGTGATTATACCATCACTCCACATATGATCAGTTGTAGTTTTTATTTTTTCTATAGAGTCATCATCTGTATCTCCATACACAGTAACGGCATAATTGGTTTGGTCATCCAAAAAATCTAAAGGCACTATAAATTCTCTACTTATATTATCATTAATACTAGCTAAATACCAAACATCACCCTTTTGTCGTGCCATAGAAATATAGTCCCCCATATGGGCTGCAGCAACAGTATAATCATCCCAAACAGTAGGAATCTCTTTAAATAATTCAACTTCAACCGGCACAGAATAAACAGTAGGAAGAGAATACCAGAAAATATGTTGCAATGGACTATAAAACAATATACTTATCGCCAACTGATGTCCTTTTTTAGTACCTAAACCGGTAGGTTTATTATCATTACCTTTAAAACAGAAAGTATAATCGGCAGCACCAGATAAAAAACGGGTAAATGGCAGCAAAGATGTATGATCGCCTGTATTACTTCTCGATTCATTCCCTTTAATACCTTCAGCCGTTAGTAAATTAGGATATTTCATGTTGGTGCCAGCAAATCTGAACTCATCATGAACATTAACCAATATATTTCTTTTAGCAGCCCCTTTAATAATATTATAAACTTGTCTGACACCTGTAGCAGAATATCCATCCATGAAACCTAACTTAATTCCTTTAATTCCCCAACTGGCATACAAATCAAGCATTGTTTGATTATTGTAATAATTCCATCCGACTTTATTTATGTATAAAATCACACCAATATTTTTCGATTCTGCATATGCACAAACCTCTTCCATATTTATCTCATCAACAACATCAGTTGGATCTGAACTAGGATCACGCTCCCTCGATTGACCATAACCCAACCCATACCATCCTGCATCGAACATCATATATTGAAAATGCATATTATCGCAAAAATCAATTGCATTCTTTGCTCCTTCTGTGGTTAATTGCATACATCTATAAACTTTACCAGGCTTTATCCAACTCGTATTTTCCTCCGATTGTTCAACCAATCCGTAAACCATCTGCTTATTTTCGATCAGATCTTTTGGTTGTTCACCAATCACCATATATCGCCAAGGACACGAAAAAGGCACATCACAAATCTTATTACTTCCTAAATAAATAGATTGGAGAGTATTATTACCAACACTTTTCAAACCGATTCGAGCATAATGATCATTATTAGCCTCATTTATACATACACTTAAAGCACTACCTGTGAGTGTTAACGGAATTAAAGTTCTAGAAATAGAATTAACCGATTTTGGTGTATAGCCATTTTCGTTATAGGGCTCAGCATAGGCAGTTAACGAAGTTGCAAACGAAAACTGAGTAGTTTCGCCATTAATATATAATTGATTGTAAGAAGAAGACTCGGGAAAATTGAAACAGAAAGCTATTCCTTGATTGTAGGCTCGAAATCGTAGATTGAAATAGACGCCATTTTTGTTCTTTAGATTGAAAACAATTTCATGATAGTTATTTTCAAAAGTATTTCGTTCTCCATAAGGAAAATGAATTACCTCGTTTTCATTCTGATTAACCACATTTAGGATTTCAACCCCAGACACCAACTTTCCATTACTTATACTCAAATCCAATATGGAAGGCTCAAGAATTGAAGAAGCACCCTTTGAAACCGTATAGCTTATCTGATCAACTGCAATATTAACACCCAACTCAATATTACCATCGGGTGAAAACAATTGATAATCATGACTAGTTGATGCAGTACTTTTTAAAATTGAATACATTACCACTTTTACATCATCATGATAAATGGTATCTAATTGATTTGTAGGATTACTTATCGTTTTATTTTGAGCTTGCAGAGATAAACACAGCAAAAAAATTGCAGAATTGATAGACGAGAAAGGTATTTCATCAAATAATTATTTTCTGTAAAAATAATACTTTTTCAATCCTATAGTTAACAATCAAAAGAGATCAATAACCTTAAGAGTCAATAAAGCCCAAACCACATAACGAACCAATTTACCCAGCAACATTCCAATAGCTGCATTCCAAACATTCACCTTTAATAAGCCCAGAAGAACAGCAATAACGTCGCCCACACCAGGCAACCAGCAAAAGAATGAAATCCACAACTCCTTACCCGCAATCTTATTTTGAGTTTTTACTATCTGCTCATGTTTTATTCTCAGGTATTTTTCAATCCACTCGGTTTTTCCCAACCAGCCAATATAGTATGAGCTCAATCCTCCCAACCAATTGCCAAGTGTTGCCAATGCCAAACTCCAATATAAGTCATAACCTGTTGCCAACATACCCGACAATAAGGCTTCGGAACTAAACGGAACAACCGTTGCTGCCAAAAACGACGCTAAAAAAAGTGCTAAATATCCCGATTCAAACATGTAAACTAACTCAATTTGGGGCAAATGTATAAAAATTATTTCCCTCATATTAAAAAATATTTTCATCTCAAAAGCCTTGCCAGAAAAGAGATTCATCAAAGCAAACAGAAACAATCACCAAAAATATGGTACTTTGTATTGCATAGTACCTTCTTTTATACATATATTTGTATAACCAATATCATTGTTTAAAATAGTATTCTGTCATGAGATTACTTAATCGAAATAAACTTAAACGATTTTTGTTAGCGCTAACGATTCTATTGTATGTCCCATTGAATTATGCACAAATCTCTAGAACAGACTCACTAGAAAAAACAAAATCAACCAATGAAACCAAAATCCAACCGGTAACGACCGACAAGGAGCGAACAAACAACACATCTGACTCTATCAAAGTAAAGAAAGACAGTGTGGATAATAGCCGATGGCTGGAAAATGAGTTTATTATCAAACAAAAACCACTTTCCAACATCTGAAATCAAACTAAATACAGCACACATGAATGTAGAAAATATAAAAGCCCAAATGCGAAAAGGAGTGCTCGAATATTGCATCCTTTCAATATTGGCCAATAACGATGCTTATGCTTCAGACATCATCAACACCCTTAAAGAGGCTAAGATGATTGTTGTTGAAGGCACCTTATATCCTTTGCTAACGCGATTAAAAAATGCAAAATTATTAAGTTATCGCTGGGAAGAATCGACACAAGGACCTCCAAGAAAATATTATGCATTAACCGAAGATGGAAAAACATTCTTAAACGAAATGGATTCATCCTGGAAAGAATTGGTAAATGCTGTAGAATTAATTCACCAACCCCAATAATAATAGCCATGAATAAAACAATAACCACAAATATAAACGGTCGTCAGTTTTTTATCGACGAAGATGCTTATGCCCGATTAAGCACCTATTTAAAAAACATCGAAAAAAGTTTTAAAAATCAAGAGAGCGGCGATGAAATCATTAAAGACATTGAAGCGCGTATTGCTGAACTTTTTGAAGAAAAGATCAATCGTCAAACAGATGTAGTTACCATTAACATGGTTGAAAATATGATTTCAATTATGGGTGAACCTGAAGATATGACCGATGAAGAAGAAGAAAAGCAATCGAAAAGCCGTCCAACATCTACAGCATTAGTTAAACCAAGTAAACGTTTCTATAGGGATATAGACAATCGTATTTTAGGAGGAGTATGTGCGGGCATTGCAGCCTACTTCGGAATAGACAGTATTATTGTACGAATAATTGCTTTAATTCTGATTCCTTTTACATCAGGTGTAATCATTCTAATTTATTTGGTATTGTGGATGGCTTTACCACCTGCCATTACAACGGCTCAAAAATTAGAGATGCGCGGCATGCACATTACTATCAATACAATTGAAGAATCAATCAAGAATGAATACGATGAAGTAAAAAAGAACTTCAAAAATTTTAAGCATACCGACACCTATAAAAAAGGCGAGAATTTTTTTAGTCGCTTTTCAAAATCCGAAAAAACAACTTTCATCATTATTGCATTTGTATTGAGCATCTTTGCCTTTAGCAGATTTCATTTCGATCCATATATATTCCATGCACCATTTGCTGCTTTTTCATCCCTAACACATGGTATCGCACCTACATTCAACCACATCTTTTTTCCAGGAGCATTACCTATTGTTTTGGTACTATTAATAGTAGGTCTTGTTTTTAAAGCTGTTTTCAAGATAATACTATACATCATCGCCTTTTTACTACTTGGTGGGCTCATTTTAAAAGCAATTTTTTGGATGTTCGGAGGATTTATCATAATGACATAAAGAAAAGCACTGCATTTATTTATCATTATTTACCATAAACGCTATGAATAAAACAATCAATATAAATCTCGATGGTAGGGTGTTTCAAATTGAAGAAGATGCCTACGCAAAGCTCAAAAAATACCTCGATACTATCAAATCTCGTTTAGGCAAAAACGAAGAAGCTCAGGAAATACTAGACGACATTGAAGCCAGAATTGCTGAACTTTTCATCTTTAAAAGTGGACAAAGCAACATCACACTTTCTTTGGTCGAAGAAATTATAGAAACCATTGGTGAGCCATCTGATATTGTAGATGAAGATGAATCCGAAGAACCAAAAAAAGAATCGGAACAATACTATTCTGCACCTCCTCCATATTATACACGAAAAGGTCTTTACCGAAGCCGAGAAGACAGAGTATTTGCAGGCGTTTGCGGAGGACTGGGAGCTTACGTTGATATTGATCCGGTTGTATTCAGAGTAATTGCTGTAGTTACCACATTATTATCTGTTGGAGCCGTACCTTTAATATACATTGTGCTATGGATAGCGATGCCCGAAGCCCGAACCATTGAGCAACGTTTACGAATGCGTGGTGGTGTAACATTTAAGGATATGGGGGATAATATCAAAAATGAATACAATTCGGTATCCGATAAGTTTAAATCATACAAGAAATCACAGGGCTATAAAAACATGCAACAACGCATGAATAAATCGGGTGACACCATGGCCAATGTTTTGAACTCCGTACTACGAGTAGTTGGAATTATCTTAGGAATTGGCATCGTAATATTCAGTGTTTTATTCATCATGACATTAACAGGTGTATTAGTTCTAAAAGATGCCATGCCCGGTTTAGCGCACTCTAATAGCAACTTAGTTATTACCACATTACCTTATCATTTGTTTTCTCATCTCGATCAATTACTATTTAGTATCGCTGCCGGGTTATTAATTCTGGTACCATTTTTCATCATTCTATATCTGGGACTTAAATTAATTTTCCAATTTAAATCCAACGGCAAAGTAATTGGAATGTTAGCACTGGGCCTTTGGCTAGCAGGGCTTGTTCTACTCTTCTTTACCGGACTTAAAGTGGTGAAGAGTTTTGAAGAAAAAGGTACTATTACCGAAACACATCAACTGCAAGAAACTTCGGCTGAGACTGTTTATCTAAAACTTGGCAATGATGATCGTAATTTCGGAAACAAAGAGTATTTATTCGAAATCAACAATCTTGAATTATCTGCTTTGAACGACAAATTAATTATTGAAGGAGAACCAACAATAAACGTTAACAAAGGTGATAAGTTTGAGGTTAGCATTACCAAAACTGCACGGGGGATGAATGAAGATGATGCAGAATTTAATGCCCAAACTACTGAATATTATTGGGCTCAAAACGATTCGGTTATCTATTTAGATCGAACTTATGTAGTTGGCGACGAAGCGCTGGCCCGCAAACAGGAGGTCTCTATCAATATTGAAATACCCTACAATAAAAAGCTAATTGTTAGTCCTTACCTCGATCGATTTATCAACTACAACTTTGATTCTGAGAAATAATTATCCTACCTAAAACAAATTACAATGAAAACAATAACATTTTTTACCATAGCACTATTAAGCCTGAATATTTCCATACAGGCACAAAGCAGACCTTCTGACCGTTTATTTGAAAAAATGGCTTTGAAAAAAGGTATAACCATGCTTTCTTTCTCGCAAGAGATGCTGAATGCCATCGATATGAATCTGGATAGTGATGATGGTACTAACGACAGTAAAGTTACAGGAGACCTAAACGAAGTAAAAGTAGTTATTTACAAAGCACCCGAAAATGAAGAGTCCATGGATTTCAGAGGAGAAGCTTTACGCTACCTTCCATTAAGTAAATTCCGTAAGATCGACACCGAAGAGTATGATATAGATAACGAAAATGGAACCGTTGACATACGTGTAAATGGTTCGGGCAGAAAAATTAAAGAATGCCATATACTATTTCAAGGTGAAACAAATGGAGTTTTACTTTCATTCTTTGGCAACTTTAAAGTAGAGGATGTGAAAGAGATGGCAAGCAAACTGGAGAATTACAAATAGAATTTAGCTCATTACGCTAAAGGCTGAAGTGATTGCTTCAATTAATCAATTTTCAATGTGTCGATGAATTTTCGGACTTCGAACATAGTTCTCCGGACTTTAAAAAAAATAAAATGTCATTTTTAGGAAATATAATTTGGTTGATATTTGGCGGCTTTATGATCGCCATCGAATACTTTTTAAGTAGCTTAGTTCTGATGCTTACCATTGTTGGCATTCCATTTGGCTTACAAACCATGAAGTTAGGAATACTAGCTCTATGGCCATTTGGTACTCAGGTAGGATACAATCCTCAGGCATCTGGTTGCTTAAGTACTATAATGAATGTAATCTGGCTAATTTTCGGTGGTTTTATCATTGCACTTACCCACGTTTTTTGGGGAATTGTATTGGCAATTACCATAATTGGGATTCCTTTTGCACGCCAACATTTTAAACTGGCTGGTGTAGCCCTTACTCCTTTTGGAAGAACGATCAATTAACCAATTAATCGATGTATCAATGTGTCGATTTTCGATTACAAAGTTAAACTGTTGATTTGTCGAGTTGTTTATTTGCAATTAAACAACTCAACAGTTTTTCAATTAAACAATTAATTGATACATCGGCAATAGAGTCATTTAGTCATTGTAAAACGCCACGGTTTTAATCGCCATTCTTCAGGTGCATAATCAATTCCTATTCGAGGTGAAGTTTCATAAATAACCTCCTCTTGCCCTTCTTCAATCCATATCCTTTCCGACATTGAAACATCTTCGCCATAAAAGGTTTTATCCAATTGCAAAGTTTTACCTACTCTGCCTGGCCCTTCAATATTTTCCAAACCTCTTATTAAAACAGCTTGGGGATGATTACGGGAACCTGTAACGATATTCAACAACCAATACATACCGTAAATAAGATACACATATATGGCTCCACCTTCGGCATACATGACTTCGGTACGAGGTGTTCTTCCCTTTCGGGCATGGCACGCTTCGTCCTCCTCTCCCTTGTAAGCCTCCGTCTCGGTAATACGCCACCGTCCAATTGTTCCATCTACAAACTGACGTACCAAAACCGTCCCTATCAAATCCGGCGCAATTTCTAATACATCTCTTTTATAATATGACGATTGTAACTTCATCTGCCTTGATTAATATTTTCTTGATAAGCAAACTTTCAGTTTTTAAACATTGACAAATCGAAAATTGATTAATTGGCAATTTTTAATACTCTATCTTATCTTCTTTTTCGTCCCACAATTTAAAAGCCGCAATCGCCTTTTCTGGCATAAATTGTTTTGTTGGAATGCTTCTATCTTCAATATTCTTATCTAATTCGTCGTAAATAAACTGATCGTCAAAACCTATTTTAGCAGCATCCACTTTTGTATTGCCATAATAGATAGTTTTTAACCGTGCCCAATAGATAGCTCCTAAACACATCGGACATGGTTCGCAAGAGGTATAAATTTCACAATCGGACAAATCAAATGTTCCTAAGTTTTTTGAAGCTTCTCTTATAGCACTCACTTCAGCATGTGCTGTTGGATCACAATTAGCAGTAACCCGGTTAACACCTTTACCCACTATTTGGTTATCTCTCACAATAACAGCACCAAAAGGACCTCCTCCATTCACAACATTACTTTTCGATAGCTCAATAGCCTCTGTCATCCACTTCGTCTTTTCCATATCAAAATAAAATTTGGCCAAACAAGATGGTTCTTTTTTCTTCAAAGAACAAAACTTAACTATTTTTTTATCTTAACATTAGTAAATAACAAATAATTAGAGTACTTTTGCGGCCGATTATTATCCGATCTGAAAAGTTGAATTGTTCTTTCTACTGATTTTGGGGTGGGACCTAAAGTCGGATAGGAGATTTTTCGCTTTTGCAATTTGTTATAAATAATAAAGTTAAGAAATGGATACTTTAAGTTACAAAACGCTTTCAGTCACTAAATCTACTATCAACAAAGAGTGGGTAGTTGTTGATGCAACAGACATGGTGGTTGGTCGTTTGGCAACAAAAGTTGCTAAATTGTTAAGAGGTAAGTATAAGCCAAATTATACTCCTCATATGGACTGTGGAGATAACGTGATTATCTTAAACGCAGACAAAGTTAAATTGACTGGTAACAAATGGGACCAGCGTGTTTTCTTTTACCATAGTGGTTACCCAGGTGGACAAACAGAAGTTACTCCAGCGCAATTATTCGCTAAAAAACCTGAAAGATTAGTAGAAAGAGCGATCAAAGGTATGTTACCTAAAAATCGTCTTGGACGTCAATGTTTCAGAAATCTGTATGTATACGTTGGAAATGAGCACAAGCACGAAGCTCAACAACCTAAAGTAATTGATATTAACACTCTTAAATAAGCAATATGGAAGTGATTAATGCTATTGGTAGAAGAAAAGAGGCAGTTGCTCGTATTTATTTGAGCGAAGGAAAAGGTCAAATCACCATTAACAAGCGTGAGTTGGCAAACTATTTCCCTGATGCCACATTACAATACATTGTAAAACAACCTTTGAATGTTATTGGTGTAGCTGATAACTACGACATCAAAATCAACCTTTACGGAGGTGGTACCAAAGGACAAGCAGAGGCAGTGCGCTTAGCTATTGCCCGCGCACTTGTGAAAATTGACGCAGAAAATAAACCTGCTTTGAAAGCTGAAGGTTTCATGACTCGCGACTCTCGTGTTGTTGAGCGTAAGAAACCAGGTCAACCTAAAGCACGTAAGAGATTCCAGTTCTCTAAACGTTAATATTTATCAGGTGTGTTTAGTATCTAAATCTTTAAGACTACTCTTTATAATGAGGAACTACTTAAAGATTGATTTAAACAGAAAGTAAACAACTTTAAAAAAATTAAAATGCCTAGAGTTAATTTCGAGGAATTATTGAATGCCGGAGTACACTTCGGTCACTTAAAAAGAAAGTGGAACCCAGCCATGGCTCCTTACATTTTCATGGAGCGTAATGGAATTCACATTCTTGACTTACACAAAACAGCTGTAAAAATCGACGAAGCTGCCGATGCACTTAAACAGATTGCAAAATCAGGTCGGAAAGTGTTATTCGTAGCTACGAAGAAACAAGCGAAAGAAATCATTGCTGATAAAGTTGGTAGTGTAAACATGCCTTATGTTGTTGAAAGATGGCCAGGTGGTATGTTAACCAACTTCCCCACTATCCGTAAAGCAGTGAAAAAAATGACTTCTATCGACAAATTGATGGCTGATAAGTCATGGAACAACTTGTCGAAACGTGAAAGACTTCAAATTACTCGTCAACGTGCTAAATTGGACAAAACTTTAGGTTCAATTGCTGATTTGACTCGTCTTCCTGCTGCTATGTTCGTTATTGACGTAATGAAAGAACACATTGCAGTAAAAGAAGCTATTCGCTTAAATATCCCTGTTTTCGGTATTGTTGATACCAACTCGGATCCATCAAGCGTAGACTATGTTATTCCTGCAAACGATGATGCTACAAAGTCTATCGAATTGATTACTGACGTTATGGTAAAGGCTATGCAAGAAGGATTGAACGAACGTAAAGCCGAGAAAGATAGCGATGGTTCTAAAGAAAAAAGAGCTGCTCGTAGCAAAAAAGCTGAACCTGCAAAGGCTAAAGCTAAAAAAGAAGATGAAGTAGTTGAAGAAGCTCCTAAAGCTTCAGAAGAAGGAACTACTAAAGAGTAATTTGATTTTTAACTTTTTAAAAAGAAAATATCATGGCTATCACTGCTGCTGACGTAAGCAAATTAAGAAAGACTACCGGTGCCGGTATGATGGATTGTAAAAAGGCTTTAACTGAAGCTGAAGGTGATTTCGACAAAGCAGTTGAAATCATCCGTAAAAAAGGTCAAGCTATTGCAAGTAAACGTGCCGACAGAGAAGCTACTGAAGGTGTTGTTTTAGCAAAAGTTACTGAAGACGGTAAAAATGGTGCAATCATTGTTTTAAACTGTGAAACTGACTTTGTTGCTAAAAATGAAAGCTTTGTAGCATTTGCTACATCCATCTTAGATACTGCTTTAGCTGCTGGCGCGACTGACGCTGAAGCTGTAAAAGCTTTAGATTTGGACGGACGTCCTGTTCTAGAGTTAATTACAGAACAAACTGGTGTTATTGGTGAAAAAATTGATCTTTCAGCTTTTGATACAATTGCTGCTGAATCAGTTGTTGCTTACATTCACCCAGGTAATAAATTAGCTACTTTGGTGGGTTACAACCAAGCTGACATCGATGCTCAAGTTGGTAGAGACGTTGCTATGCAGGCTGCTGCTATGGCTCCAGTTGCATTGGATGAAAACAGTGTTCCTGCTGACATTAAAGAAAAAGAGTTGGAGATTGGTAAAGAACTAGCTCGTAACGAAGGTAAGCCAGAAGCAATGTTGGAAAAAATTGCAATGGGTCGTTTAAACAAGTTCTTCAAAGAAAGCACTTTATTAAACCAGGCTTTTGTAAAAGACAACAAAGTTTCTATCAAACAATATCTTGATAGTGCAAACAAAGGCTTAACTGCAGTTGATTTCAAACGTTTTTCATTAGACTAATGATACGTCAACATATTAAAAAAGGGGCTCATAAGCCCCTTTTTTTGTGTCTAAAAAATAAAAACAGTGCAGTGTTTGTAGCTTGCTAAAGGACTTACTACTTTTGTTATGTATCAAGAAAATGTTTACACATCATCTTGATACTTTGTACTTACATCTTGATACTATAAAATGAAATACAAAAGAATACTTCTTAAACTCAGCGGTGAATCCTTAATGGGAGAACAAGGATATGGCATTGATCCTGATCGTTTGAACGATTATGCCGAACAAATCAAAGAAGCCACAGATATGGGCGTTCAGGTAGGTATTGTTATCGGCGGCGGTAACATTTTTCGCGGGCTATCAGGTGCTTCTAAAGGCTTTGATCGTTACAAAGGCGACCAAATGGGAATGCTTGCCACAGCTATTAACGGATTAGCACTGCAATCAGCATTAATTAATTTAGGTATTAAAGCTCGTTTACTGTCTGCTATTCGCATGGAACCAGTTGGAGAATACTACGACAAACCCAAAGCTGTTGCAGCCCTTGAAAACGGCGAAGTAGTTATTTTAGTTGGAGGTACTGGTAATCCCTATTTTACAACAGATACTGGTTCATCTCTTCGTGGTATTGAAATTGAGGCTGATGTAATGTTAAAAGGAACCCGTGTTGATGGCATTTATACTGCTGATCCGGAAAAAGACCCTTCGGCAACTAAGTTTGATGAAATTACATTTGATGAAATTTATAATCGTGGTCTGAAAATTATGGATTTAACAGCCACAACCATGTGCAAAGAAAACAGCCTGGCTATTGTTGTTTTCGACATGGATACAAAAGGCAATCTTATAAAAGTATTGAAAGGTGATAATATTGGTACCTTAGTACACTCATAATATTTTGAAATCAGACCAGACCGTTGTCTGGTCTGACTCCGGAACTAACTCAAAATTTCTCATACTGATCCTGAAAGTTTTCGTCATAACTTCCACCAGTGTAAATAGGATCAGATGATACTATACGTTTTTCAGTTTTTCCATTTGCACCCACTAATTCTTCTACTCTAAAAAAACCCACCAAATTATCGAGATGATGTGCCTGAGAGTTTAACTCTTTTGAACTTCCGGCTAACTCTTCACTTCCAGCCGCACTTTGCTGTGTAACTACATTTAATTGCTGTAGGGCTGAACTTATCTGATTCGTTCCTTCTTTTTGTTCCTTTGAGCTCGCTGCTATCTCTTGCATCAGCGAATTTGATTCGTTAATTGCAGGTTGAATACCCAATAATTCATTATTGGCGTCTTGCGCAAAGGCATGGCTATCTTCGGCAAGTGTAACTATTTCTTCTGCCACCTTCTGACATAATTCAGACAAGCGTCGTACTTCTCCTGCCACAACAGCAAAGCTCTTACCTTGCTCACCAGCTCTTGCTGCTACAACGGCAGCATTCAATGCCAAAATATTTGTTTGAAATGCAATGTCATTGATCACTGCTATTTTATCAACAATGATTTTATTTGATTCCACTGTTTTTGTTGAACCTTCAACGGCCTTTTTAATACCGCTATGTACTTCGCTGGATTTATGTGCACATTTTAGGGAATTCTCTAAACTTTGCTCAATAGTAGCTAACATTTCTTCCATTGTTGTAGACACTTCTTCTAACGCAGCCGCTTGTTCTGTAGCTCCTTGAGAAAAGTCTTGTGAAGTAGAATTAACTTGATCACTAGATGATGCCAATTGCTCAGAACCCACTTTAATATCACGAACTACCTCTTTTAACTTTTCATTCATCTTAAACATAGCATTATTGAGTCGGGTTAACTCATCATTACCTTCTATTACCACGCTATGATAAAGTTCTCCTTTGGCAAGTCGTTCGGCTAGTTCAACACCTTCATTTAAAGGTTTAGTGATACTAATCGCAGTCAATCGCGATACAATTGTACCTAAAATAACACCCGCTATTAATAATAACAAGATAATAATGCCTGCTCTTTTTATAATATAAGTTTCTTGATCTAAAAGAAAAGCTACCGATACATTTGTATCATGGGCAACCTCAGCTCCTGCAGCTTGCATACTTCTCAACTCCACTCCCTGATCGATTAAAGCTTGCATAAACACTCCAAATGCATTTTGATAATCATGATAGCCGTTGATCGCTTTCTCAATAGATTTACGCTGAGAATTACTGTTTCCTCTATTAAAAGATTCCAAAACACTGAAACAGCTTTGAATATTTTCATCAAATTGATCTACTGAAGTCTCTACTAAATATCCATTCTTATCAGAAGGATTCGACACAAATTGCCAGGCAGCTAAACGTAGATGATGATGAGCATTAAATAACTTTAGTGTGTTATCACCCATTTTTATTAAATACTTATCCTTAGTAACAATATCTCCTATTACTTGGCCATATTCCGACCATTGAACCCTAGTATTTTGCTTCTCTTTTTCTAGCTTTATATATTTAGTTAAGGCCTGTTTGTAAAGCAAAATCTCTTGGTGCAAAGCTTTGACGGAAGCTATTTCTTCATCATAAGTATTTAATATAGTCTCTACTTCAGTACTTGCCTTATCCAAAAATTCAATCGCTTCATTTCCCGAATCATAATCAACAAACTTAATAAAGTACATCACCTTTAAACGTGCACTTAATAACTCCGATTCAGCTTTTTTAATATGATTCGCAGATTTTACAATGGCTTCAATCTCGGATAAAGAGTACCAACTTAAACCTCCAATTAAAGCAATAAAAACAATTAGTATTGCTGAGCCAATTAATAACCGAACTCTAATAGATAAATGTCTAATTCTCATAACTAAAGCACTTTTGTTCAACATTTATTCTCGCTCATCCTTGCAAGAATATATTATAAGTACTTTCCGTAGGTTATTTATCTATCCAACAGCGTTGTGTTTCCGTATTGTAAATTAAATTTATTGAATATTAAATCAAATGTAAAGTGTCAATAGCAGAAATAAATTATTTGATTATTTAAATACATCATACTACACACTAATATTCAACACCATGCACCCTTTAAAATATTTTAAATTATAAACAGAATGTTTTTCAATACTAGTCTTTCAATTTTTATTAACCAGGTCTACATATGATTTACCTAAGCAGATACCTTCTCAACCTTAAAGAAATTAATTAATCCATTGAGCAGATCAGCCTGAGAGCTTAATTCTTCAGCGCTACTTGCCAACTCCTCACTACCTGCAGCATTTTGCTGGGTTACTAAGTTAAGTTGATGTAGTGCATTATTTATTTGGTTTGATCCTTCTCGTTGTTCGGTTGTAGCCAATGCTATTTCGTTCATCAATGTATTTGATTCTTTTAGTAATGGTAATACACCGACTATTTTATCACTAGCAATAATGGCAGAGTCGCGACTCTGATCAACTAATTTAATAATTTCCACAGCTGCTTCCTGACTACGTTCAGCTAAAATACGAACTTCATTGGCTACTACATTAAAACCTCGCCCATGTTCACCAGCACGTGCTGCTACAACAGCTGCATTTAATGCTAAAATATTAGTTTGCATCGCAATATCATTAATAACAGTGACTTTGTCAGCAATCACCTTATTGGCTTCCATTGCTATTCTCGTTTTTTCATCCGCATCAATAATACTTTTATATGCTTCATCAGATTTTTCAGCGCTAACCCTTGAGTTACTATTATTTTGGTCAATATTAGCCAACATTTCCTCCATCGTGGTCGACACTTCTTCAATAGAGGCTGCTTGTTCACTCGATCCTTGAGATAATTCCTGTGAGGTAGAATTAACCTGATTACTGGCAATATTTAATTGTCCCGCTCCTCCTTTGATCTCGCTTACCACATTTCGTAATTTTTCATTCATTAGCAACATTGCCTTATTCAAACGAGCTAACTCATCTTTTCCATCAACATTAACCGAATGAAACAACTCTCCTTTTGATAGAAAATTTGCCAAGCTCAAGCTCTCTGCTAATGGTTTTGTGATACTTAATGATGAATAACGAGCTACAACAACTCCAAGAATAATTGCCACTATTAAAATTAATAAAGCTCTTACTTCTGCTGTAGACGTCACTAATTCTTCTTCAATAGTATGCTTATTTATTAAACTGCTTGCTAATTTTGATACCATTCGACTACTTATTTGCATCCTTCTCATCGCTTTTCCTTGCTCAATAAGCACCTTCTTAAAATCTTCGAAAGAATTTTGATAGTTCTCATACCCATCTCTCCCTTGTTTGATCGCCAATTGATGGGATGCACTTAGATAACGCTTATGCGATAAGTCAAGAATAGTCTCACAAGACTCAATGCTATTAACGAAATTGGTTATAATATCACTATTTACATTTCCTTTTTGGTCAATTTGATTAGCGACAAATTGCCATGCGTTTACCCTTAGTTGACTATGTGCATTCAGTAGTTGAATCGTAGTAGCTCCCATATTATTCAAATACTTATTTGAAGTAATGGTATTACCCAAATCATCACCAACTTCAGACCAGTGTTTACGAGTTTCCTGTTTTTTATCCTCTAATTGCACATAATCCTCAAATCCAGACATGTACTCTTTTATTGCATCATTTAAACTATCTACTTCAGTTGTATTATTATCTACATCTGCCAATTTAAATGTATCAACTTCTTTTATAGATTTCTGAAGAAACAACAGAGCCTCCTTGGCTGAGTTTGAATCATTAAATTTAATAAAATACATAACTTTAAGTCTAGCTGACTCAAGGTCTTTGTCGGCATACGATAAATGTTTTACTTCATTTACTATTTCAGTAGTTTGCTTTAAAGCGAAATGATTAATTAATCCTACCAATGCAACAAAAAACACTAGAACAGAAAAGGATATACCTAACCTAGTTCTAATAGATAGATCTCTAATTTTCATTGTAATATGAGTTATTAATAATTGGATACTATTGATTGTAAATCCAATTCTTTCCTTAAATAAAATGTAATGGTTGTGTGTGATTAGTTCAATTGTCTGAAGTGAAATAATCGACACAAATATAATCTTAGTGTTGAAATAACACAAAACAGTTAATTGCACTTTAAGTACTCATATAATGCAACTTAGGCCAATTCCCAAAAATTAATCTACCTTTTTTATTTATTAATACACCAAATACTTTGACTAAAAAAACAAGTACTTTTTTACCTTTTTTAAATACAAAAAAAGGCGTAAAGATACTTTACACCTTAACCTTTATATACTAAGTATTACTTAAGCTTCACAACTATAGTATTGGTCCATTTGTCATGCCATCCATTTTCTCCCAGGAAAGATAATGCATCAAACGGTACAAACCTGCTAGCAGAACGCAACAAGGCTGTAGTAATCCCCATTTTTTCACCATTTTCAGAAACAACTTTTGTTCGGGTAATTAACTTTCCAATAGTCCGACCTGTTGTGGCTTCCATAAGAGTATAGTAAGAAATGCCAACCATGATAAATAATAGATATGAGAAAATGTCTTCCTCAAGTAGGTTAGCAGAACTAGGTGCGAATATTAATAGTATAACACCAACTATCATGCCCACGATAAAGCCTAATAATTGAATAATAAATATATCTATCAGATAATTAGCAAAGCGACTACCTTTAGTTGCTTCTTGCGTTATCAATTGTGTTCTGATATCATTCATCGCCATTTTATGTGATAGATCATCATCTTCAACAAAAGATGAGCACCTATCAGTAAAATCGGCTCTCCTATTAGTAATACTACAAATAATTCCTTCTTGCTTATCGAATTTCTGATTCTTACATGCTTTGCAATATTGTAATTGTTCTTGTCTGTTCATAGATTCTTTTATCGGTTATTACGAATATATACATTTAGTTGAGTTATTCAATTTCGAAATCCACCAATTAATCCTTTACACCTATCACACAAACCATTTTATTTTCTTGTATATTTCCCGAAGCATAAACTCGTTGGACCCATATTATATAAATACCCGGAGTCAATTTTTGACCTTGATCATCTAATCCATCCCACAAATAATATCCATCGGATTTCATTAACTGATTATTGATAAGATATCGCACTTCGTGCCCGGCACTATCGAAAATCCTGATGGACATGGTTCCATCAGTTTCTTTATTTGAATACCTAATTATTAACTGATCCTTATCGCCATTTCCATTGGGTGTGAATAGATCGTAATCAAGCGAAATTGTTTTTACAGATTTTTTATCTGTTATAGTTTGTGAATTTAAATACCCCGGAGTTGCCAACACAGAAGAAGCGGCAGAATGCCAATTTTGATGATCGCGTGTTGGTTGATCTATTGCTAATCTTTCCAAAGACACTCCTTCTTCATTACGAATTAAATCGAAATGCATATCTTTTGAATATTCAATAAAATCGATAATTTCTCCTGCTTGATTACATAATACTATCGCTCCTTCATCATCAGGCATTGATGGTAACTTTGTGTTTAAAAATGCATTCTTATTCTCACAGTAATATTGACTAAAGAGAACTAAACTATCTTCACTCAATACAATATAATCACCAGAAAATAACATTCTGCTTTTATCCATAATAGGATATAATTTATCAATTATTTTATCTTCATCCCAACTGGCAAAACATAGATCACTCAGATTAATCACTTTATTTGAAGCATTAACCAACTCTACAAAATCAACACCATCAATAAATGGATTAAATAAAATTTCATTAATTATTACATCATTCTTCGTTAAGGTATCGGTTTTTGCAATGCGTAGTATATTATCCATTAAGCCATTACCCGCCCAATCAAACAAACTATTAAACGTAACTTGGTGTTCCTTATTCTTATCTGGTATTTCGTTAAGCTTTATATCGACATATTGCATAAAAACGGAGTCTACATTTGTACAAAATTCAACTTCTGGCTGTATAGAGATACTCCAATTCGATTTTAAAATATCCATCACTTCATTAAAATGAATACGAATAATTGTATCATTTACTAATTCGGAAAAAATAATCCAAGGTGCATCAATATCATTGTTTTGTTGTATCAGCGAATTTTCTACTAAAGGTGAGCCTCCCCTATGATCTGCACTCCAAAACCAATTATTAGAACACCCCGACATATTATTAACATCAACCCGCTCTGCCGACCAACCTCCTTCATATTTGAATTTATCTCCACCAATTTGATCCAAATCATATATGAATGCATCAATCACACTCCCATCTCCATCATAAAGTGCGATTCCAAAACCACTATTAGAGAGTGTTGGCCATTTAGTTACAGCCACAACTTCATCCGACCATTCATTTAGTTTAGTGGATGGGATCAACAGACAGTATGTGCCTGATTTAATAACACTATCGGGTAAATACGCAACTTTATCTCCTACTTGAATTTTCCAATTATTTAATGATAAGTCAAACTCTGATCGATTAAATAGTTCGATATATTCAGATTCAGGTAAACTAACCTGAGGAGTTGGATCTGCCATTATCTCATTTAAAACAACATCAAATCGTTGAGGCTGATAATAACTTATAGTCTGACTAAAAGTTCGGATAGTATCTCCTCTGTCATCTTTTAGATTACTTAGCTGTAATAAATATGCAGCCCCATTATCCAAATCACTTGTTAATTTCAATTGATATTCTAAATCATCCATTGAAGAAACTACTTCAAAATGCGTCACCTTTTCATTATTCAAAAGTAAATTTGCCTCAGTCCAACTATTTAATGGTATAGCTCTAGAAAAACGAAAGCAAAGCTCATTCAACGATTGAGTTTTAACCTCCTCAACCTTTACTCTTTTAAAACTGAATAAAAGCTCTGTTGAAAGTAAATTTCCTGATAAATCGGCCAAATTGGAGATAATCAACTTCTCTTCTTCCACATCATCTAAAGCAGGACTAAAAGACAATACAATTTGATTTTCGTTATATGTTACCCAAGAAGCATATCTTTTCAATTTTGACAGATAAAAACTCTTTTCATCAAAGGAAGTTTCATCCAAACTTTCGTTAAATTGTATAGTAATTTCTTCCCCATTTGTAACATGATACATAAGTATTTCAGGAGGATATCGATCGCGTAACGACTCTCCTTCAATAATAATATTATCAAAAAGGAATTTCTTCGCACGGGTTTTGGTATAAGTACATAATATCCCAAACCAAGCTGAAGCAAAGCGAATTGGATACGTCACTGAATCCAATACAATTTCACCGTTACCTACATTATAAGATAATTGCCACAAATCCTCATTCCTTGAGATGTTAATATTTATCGAATTTGTATTTGCTGCAAATAGTCCGTCTTCACTCTCAATAATAACCTCCTCATTGCCATCTTTAATAATACCTAATTCAAGTCGATCGCTATTACGGCCAACATCACAATAAACACCATACTTTATATTTTCCGGATCGGGATTATCCATTGTTAAAAAGATCCGAGTATAATTAGATGATGATGGACTAAACTGATTAATAACTTCAAAAGTCCAACTAGCATCTTCGATCACATCAGATTGAGTATAGATAAATGATGAGCCTGCCACAAGAGCATCTAATTGGAGCTTATAATCGGCATTTACAATAAAGCTATCTACCAGACCAAACCAGTTAGGATTGTTAAGTATTTCACCATCCGAAAAGGATTCGTTTAATTGTGCTAATAGAACGGTAGGCCAAAGCATTAAAAGCAGGAAAAAGCGTTTCATAGGGTGACGGATTATTACAATTATTTCTATTTTTGCATTTAGGTGAAGCATTTATACAACCACCAACAATACACTATAAATTAATTAGATGCTCACCTAACTAAATATAATTAAAATTTTACAACAATGAAAGTTGCAATCGTTGGTGCCAGTGGCGCAGTAGGACAAGAGTTTTTAAAAGTGTTGGAAGAAAGAAATTTCCCTTTAGATGAATTGGTTCTTTTCGGATCATCTCGTAGTGCAGGTAAAACCTATACATTCAAGGGCAAAACACTTACTGTAAAAGAGCTAAAACACAACGATGATTTTAAGGGCATTGACATTGCCTTGACTTCTGCTGGTGGAGGAACGTCAAAGGATTTTGCCGAAACCATTACCAAACATGGCACTATCATGATTGATAACTCAAGTGCCTTTCGTATGGATGATGATGTGCCTTTGGTTGTGCCTGAAGTAAATGCAGAGGATTGTAAGAATGCACCTCGAAATATTATAGCCAACCCAAACTGTACAACAATTCAAATGGTTGTTGCATTGAAACCTATCAATGAAATTTCGCATATTAAACAGGTTCACGTTTCAACATATCAAGCATCGAGTGGTGCCGGAGCAAGTGGTATGGCAGAATTAGAAAATCAGATTAAAGCAATTGTTGAAGGGAAAAATATTGATGTATCGGCTTTCCAATATCAATTGGCTATGAATTTGATTCCACAGGTTGATGTTTTTACCGATAACAACTATACCAAAGAAGAGATGAAAATGTTTAACGAAACACGAAAAATAATGCACAGTGATATACGCGTAAGTGCAACTTGTGTTCGTGTTCCAATTCTTCGCGCACATTCAGAATCCATTTGGTTAGAAACTGAAAATGCAATTGCTCCTGAACAAGCACAAGAAGCTTTCCGTAATGCAGATGGAGTTATTTTAATGGATGAACCTCAAGAAAAACAATATCCAATGCCATTATTCCTGGCTGGTAAAGATGAAGTTTTTGTAGGACGTGTACGCGCTGATTTGGCAAATCCGAACGGTTTAGCCTTTTGGTGTGTTTCTGATCAAATTAAAAAAGGTGCTGCATTAAATGCTGTTCAAATTGCAGAATATATGATTAAAGAAGGCTTGATTAAATAATCAAACACATACAATACTATTAAGGCCTGATGCTACATCAGGCCTTTTTTCGTTTCTTTTTCTTCGTCTTACTTTTTTGCTTTACACCATAGATTTGCACAGCTTGGCGCTTCCCTTTCAGTTTTACTTTTTGTCCGTCTATTTCTTTAAAATTAAAACCATCTCGTTCTTTTAGCGATTCGTATAATACACCCGATATCAAAAGACTTTCTTTACAAACATTACACATTGATTCAATACGCGCAGTCGTATTTAAAGTATCACCATTGTAAGAAATATCTCTTTTACGTCGTCCAACCTGAAGTACCATAATTTCGCCAATATGAATCCCAGCCTTAAACTCAGGTACCATCCCATAACGAAAATCATAAATTCGCCACTTTCGTTTAATCACTTTCTGAAAAGCATAAAAAGATTTAAGACAGTTATTATTTCTAAGGCCTTTCTTTAGGCTCCATGATACAATAGCACCATCTCCTAAATACTGATAAATCTCTCCATGATAGTTTTCAACAATTGCTAAATCAGCGAACACATCCTGTACCAAATGGCTAAAGTGTTTGTGCTTCAAATTTTCAGCAATCGTAACTGAAGATTTCATATCAATAAACATAAAAATTCGCTTCTCGGCCCTTGGTTTGTTCATCATACCCAAGGCCCATCGCATAAAATTATCGATGCCAACCTTATGCAGTACACTTCGTAATAAACTATTTAATAAACATGAAATATAAAACCAGATTAAAAAACGGATATGCGTTAATGACAAAGGAGGCATTATCTTAATCAAACCATGGTAATCAATTAAATCGCCCCATTGTAATTGCTTATTCTCAGAGAAAAAAACAATTGTATACCCTAGTAAAAAATACAAAACAAAACGTAAGGAAATTAGAAATCTTATAGGTGAATTCCTCAGAATCACATCTGAAAACATTGCATCCAGAGAAGCAAATAACACAGCTAGGAAAAGACTTAGTAAAAAAGTATTTCCGTAAATATCATCTTTAAGAAGAATATCAAAATAATTGATATAAATAGAATCAATACCCGAAATAAATACAAATAAAGAAAAGGAGGCAATCCAAAAAAACAAATGGTAAAAGAATGCTCTGTATACCAGATATATTTTAATCTTGAACTTATCAAAGGAAAACATACTCTATCCGTCCGGTTGTTAGTTATTAACTTACTTTTTGTACCAGATAAAGTTCATTTTGTTACGCCAATAAAGCAAAAAAGAGTGCTAAAATTGCACTCTTTCTTATAAGTATCTATTCTACTTCGTTTTCATCTTCATAAGTATTATATAAATAATCATTAAAAGGAAATCGTTTTGTGTGAATTTCCTTTACAGCATCATATAATACCTTTTTGAACTCAATAAAATTAACCTTGTTTTTGGCTGAAATAAAAATGCAATTATCTTGTTTTCCCATCCAGGTTTCTTTCAATTCATCCAACGAAAAGTTAATCTTTGTTTTAGGTGTTAAGTCATCCTCTTCTTTAGGAATATATGAATAGGCATCTACCTTATTGAAAACTAAAATGGTTGGTTTTTCACGTTTATCAATCTCATTAAGAGTTTGTGTAACCACTTCAATTTGTTGTTCGAATCCAGGGTGAGATACATCTACAATATGCATCAATACATCAGCCTCGCGTACCTCATCCAAGGTTGATTTAAACGACTCTACCAAGTGATGAGGCAGCTTACGAATAAATCCAACCGTATCGGCTAACAAAAATGGAATATTATCAACCACAACTTTACGCACTGTAGTATCCAAAGTGGCGAATAACTTATTCTCAGCAAACACTTCCGATTTACTTAAAACATTCATCAAGGTACTTTTACCCACATTGGTATATCCTACTAGAGCTACTCTTACCAGCTTCCCTCGGTTTTGACGTTGAGTAAACATCTGTTGATCTATCTTTTTCAGATCAACCTTTAGTTTTGCTATTTTATCTCTGATAATACGACGGTCTGTTTCAATCTCCTTTTCACCAGGTCCACGCATACCTATACCACCACGCTGACGCTCTAAGTGAGTCCACATTCGAGTTAATCGCGGAAGTAAATATTGATATTGTGCCAACTCTACCTGCGTTTTAGCATGAGCTGTTCGGGCACGTCGGGCAAATATATCAAGTATAAGATTGGTACGATCCAATACCAATACTTTCAAACTATTTTCAAGGTTACGAAGTTGCGAAGGCGTTAATTCATCATCAAAAATGATTGTCTTCACCTCGTGCACTTTCATATAATCAACTATCTCCTGAAGTTTTCCACTTCCCACAAATGTTTTTGGATCGGGCATTGCCAAGTTTTGCGTAAAACGCTTTACCGGTTCTGCTCCTGCAGTTTCGGCCAGAAACGCCAGTTCATCCAAATATTCGGTTACTTGTTGCTCGGTTACCTCGGGTGTTTTCACACTAACCAGCACTACTCTCTCTAATTCCTGCTGAGTCGACAGATTTTCAATCATTCACACTAGTGTTTTATGGCCACAAATATACTGAATTATAAGCAACAAAAAACCCCCGCTAAGAGCGAGGGTTTTTTATATAGACATAAAAATATTCTATTGCAATACAAAGTTGATAGGTACAGTATAAGAAACTTTTACTGCTTTACCCCTTTGCTTACCAGGTTTCCAAGCCGGCATCGAGTTTACTACGCGAATTGCTTCTTTATCCAAGTTTGGATCCACTCCACGTGCAATTTTAACATCTGTTACAGCACCTTTTGTGTTCACAACGAAAGAAACGTAAACGCGCCCTTGAATACCATTCTCCTGAGCAATTACAGGATACTTAACTGATTGAGCAATAAACTTACGTAATGCTTCTTCACCTCCAGGGAATTCAGGCATCTCTTCTACAATGAAGAATACAGGCGCATCTTCTGCTTCCTCTTCATCCATTGCCAGATCAGAGAAATCAACTTCTGTATCTTCCTCCATTTCTGTATCTTCAATGTCTAACTCCTCATCCAACTCCACATCATCCTCAACGATGTTCAATACATCAGTCACTTTTGGTGGTGGTGGTGGTGGTGGTGGTTTCACTTCCTCTTGCCTTGTAATAGGCATAATTTCCTCCTCGGCTTCAAGGTCTTCAGCCATCTCAAACTGAGAGACGTCCACATCAGTTGATGTCCACTCAAAAGCAATCAATACGAGTGCCAGAGTAACCACCAAGCCAATCTGCATAAAGACACTCTTCTTGTTCTCAAGATCTGCCTTCGGCGACTTTTTTACTTCCATAATAGATCAAAGTTTTGGTGCCTAAAGATAGCTATCAATAATAGTTTTATTCATGTTACATAGGGAACAATACCCTATTCTCATTTTTTTGAGTGCATAAAAATAGAATTTTAAAATCAATTTCCATGCTATTTTGAACAGTTTTTATCTGTTTTCTCAACATCTTTATGGTTTCATGACATAAATCAAGTATCAACCTCCGCTTTAGAAACAAACACCTCTATTTTCTTGCTTCAATTAATTTATTACCAATTATAGAATATACAATAAACACGCCAAAAGTGCAATATCCTATTTTTTTTTTCGCACGAAACATCATGTTATGAAAAAACATGTATATTTGCATCGCTAAAACAACTAAGACTGTTTTTGCATATTGGGGGATTAGCTCAGTTGGCTAGAGCGTTTGACTGGCAGTCAAAAGGTCATCGGTTCGATTCCGATATTCTCCACATTGAAAATCAAGGCGTTCGGGGGCTTCCACTCTGGGCGCTTTTTCGTTAGGTGCTGTTGTGGGTGCATTATTTGAAGATTCTTCTTCTGGGAATACCCTGAAATTACTTTTCGCAATAAACTTTGCTATATCAATCTCGTTAATATAATGCTTATTCGTTATCATTTTATTACCATGTTCATTAACCAGCGATATATTTTGCATACCAAAAATCTCTAATTGAGTTATGTATGTTTTTCTCAGATAATTGTATTCTAAATTATATGAACGATTTAACTTCTTAAAAAAGAAACTAAACGCTTTACTTGTTTGGTCTTCTATGGTTTTTCTGTTTGTGGATTTTGGAGCGATAATAAACTCATCTGAATCAATTTTTTCTTCAAATCCTAAATTAAATAAGACTTCTTTTAACTCCTTAGCAATGGGGATGTAATTATATTCTTTATCTAATTCTTGTTCGTTATTTTTCTGTTTATTAACTTTTATATTAGGGCATTTCATATATATAGGATTTTGACCATCTGAAAAAATCCAATTCCATTTCATAAGCGCTACCTCTTCATTTCTTCTTCCCGTATATGCTTTAAGTTTAAATATATCTCTTAACCAAGGTTTAAACATATTTCGTTTTGTTTTACCAACCAAATCAATCGCATTTTGCGGATTGATAACCTGTAATAATTCATAAAAATCTTGTGGGGAAACTGTAATGTTTGTGCTTTTCTCACTTTTTAGATTTACATCTTTGAACGGGTTAGATGTAATAAATTTTTTATTGATGAGAAAATCAAATAAAGCTCTCATGCTCTTCATGGCGTGATTAAAGGTGTAATTACTTTTGCTGTATTTCGATAAAAACTTATAATAATCACCTACTATAAATTCATCTATCTGTGTAATCTCGAAATTTTTAATTTCAATAAACTTAGATTTTAGAAATTTAATGAATAGTTTAAACATAGAACTTTGCTGTGCTATGTGCGTTTTGGAGTTGTGCTTTTTCTTATGTTCGGGAACATTTACATCAGAAAGAAAATCTAAATATAATGCAATCGTATAAATAAGTATTTTTGGTTTTGACTTTGTTTCAAAAAAGGCCTCTGGTTTCTTTCCGCTAACTTCACTCCTAAATGCTAAAAGCTCAGCTATTGCATCTTCATAATTACGAGATATTAAATTCCTTGTTGTTCTTTTGCCCCCTGAATTTGGAACCGTCAGAACAGCCTTATATATCTGCTTATTCAATGGGTGCTTACATCCCTCAACTTTGGGAATTTTTTTGTGCAATAGTCTTCCGCAGGAATTACATTTAATCTGCAATCCAACAAAAGGTTTGTATTTTAGAATTTCACTCATCTTCTTAATCAATTGAATCTAAAAAACTTCGTGCCTCATCACTCTGAGGATTATATCCTTTATTTGAAACTTTTCTTGGGGCATAACTGGTTTTTTTCTTTTCAAATGAAAGTTCTTCCTTCTGCTTCAGTCCTTTTTTTGAAGGCTTATTATACGCTTTTACAAAATCATCATATACGCAATACTTATCTCTTCCATCTTCACAGATTGCAACATTATTTCTTATACACCATTGAATAGCAGCTCTTATATCAGTCTTACGAATTTTTGGTAATATTTCGTTTAAATAAATTCTTTTCATTCTTAGAGTATTATTTATATTACTTATATACGTTGGGATAAGAAAGAGTTTCTTTTTATTACTAATTTTTAGGGGCTTAGTTGGCTATAAATTTGTGTATATATTACTAATTTCAGATTGACGAATACCTAAATACCTCCTTGTCAGGGATATAGAAGAGTGGTTGAATATTTCGGATAAATAAATAAGGCTCTTTTCAGATTCACCAAACTTTTCCCACACAGCACGACCGAAACTTTTACGTAGCAGATGGCTTGATACATTAAGCCCCTTTTTATTTGGTATAACCTCTTTTAATAATCTATTTATAGAACGAACCGTATATACGGTATTTTTTTGGCTAACAAACAAGAAGTCGTCATCATCTATTGGTGTTTCACAACGACTTAAAAATATGCTATAAGCCCTCTTCAAATGGTCATTTATCGTTATGATTCTTTTCTTGCCTGTTTTTTTCTCTCTAATCGAAAATTGACCTGTGGTGTTATTTAGGTGAAAATGCCTAAGGGACAGTATATCTGATGCTCTCAACCCAGTATTTGCGCCTACTAATATTATAAGGCCAATTTTAAAATTAGATTCATTTTTAATTATTCGAAATCCTAAATTTATAAGCTTATCGAAATCCATATATGATGCTGTTGTAGTAGAACCCTTAATACTCATGATTTTTTTGTTTTAAAAATACATATAAATGACCATTTACCCCAGAAAAACAACAAAAGAAGACATTAAAATATAATATCAAATCTAAAAAACGCTACATATATCTAATATACAACGCTTTGCGAGATATACAAAATGTCTTCTTCTGATAAAAGAAGACATTTTTTGTGATTTAGGAATGTTGAGTTTTAATATATAAAATATGGGAACGAGAATTAAGAGTATTAAGCAATTCATTGCAAGTCTTGAAAAAAAGAGAGATAAAGCAAAAACGGATATTAAGAAGTTTGAATTACAAATTCAACAGCAGAAAAATAAGCTTACAGCTCTGAATGATTCAGAAAAAAAATAAACTATTTCTGTTTTGGGGTATATATAAATTAGAATGAAATCAAACGTCTAATTTAAATCAAATTATATGCTACATAAAACAAATGAGAAAAGTTCGTTAATGAATGGTTATGACCAAAGTATAGAAATAGCTAAAAGAATTATAGGTGAAAACCGAAATATAAATGATAGAATATTAAACCTTATTCAGGAAGGATTTCATATTGGATATGCAAATGAAAACCACTATAAGGTAAAAGATTTGATATACCATTTGGAACTCAAATGTAGGTTAATCAAAGTTGCATCGAAAAGAAGCTCATATCGTGATTATACTACTGAAAAACCATATGCTTTTCTTGTTAAAAATGAAGAGTTGCGAAGATTGAAATTAAAGAAAATCGTAAAATCACTAAATGAAAAATAAATGGCTATGAATCCGTATTATCATAATAACGATTATAAGGCTTAAAAAGCTTTTTTTAATAAATCTATATTTAGACGATAATACAAAATTTTAGTTAGTTTTTTTAATTTTCAGGCGTAGGAAGATGCATTTAAACATTCAAATTGAATGTTTTTGCATCTTTTTCTGTGTTAAGCCTTTTGTTATTTTTAATTCTTAGTATTGAAATAATCTTTCTATTTCTACCATTTTATTTCAAACAAAACCACCTCATCCATATATATAATAATATTATCGGATTTGATTTAATGAGAATGTATCATTCCTTGTATCATATCTATGCTAAAAAATAATAATAACCAAATGAATAATACATATACAACAGTTAAGAGCTTTGCCCAATTAACAAAGAAATCTGAATCGACTATTAGAAAGTTTATAAAAGAATATAGCAATAAATACAAAAATTTATTTGTGATAGATAATAACAAGAAGAGTAAAAGATATTACATATACAAAGAACTTGCTCAATACTTTAATACTAATCCAAACTTAGACATAATGTATAGGTTGAATAAACGAATTAAAAGAAAAGAGATGAATAAGATTATTAAAAAGAAATCTATTCGACATACGTTAAGAAGTGAATATGCAAACAAATGGAACTTGTTTGGAAGTATTAGCTACAATGGAAACCTTAATATTGACTCATGTAATTACCAATTTTACAGGTTGGAGAAGTATCTTAAAAAGGTCTTTAAATTGCCATTTGAGATAATTTATACTACAGAATTAAATGAAGTCAGAGGGACAGGACATCACAATCATTTCGTGGCCAGGGTTTGTTCAGAGAATGATTATATGCCTTTAAAAAGGCTAATAGATGCCTTTTTTCGCAATGCATCTTTAGGTCTAACGGATATTCGAAAATACAATCAGCATTTAGATGGATTTGGATATATCTTAAAAGATGTTGATAGGCTAAAAGATGGATTTGGAATTGTAAATTCTGGTTTGTAGAATTTTTTACAAAACAAGTATCACTATAATAGTTCAGTTTCTCCTTCCCAATTGTCCGAATCTAAGTTCTCATCGATATATAATCTTGAGGTCTTTGCCATTTGGTGAATTTTTTGTTGAAATTCAGCTGGAAATGGTTCGCCTTTGACAATTGGAGTAAATCCGATTTTAATATCTGAATGAAAAGGATTTTTTCTTTCTTTCTCTAAGATTGGAGTATATACGACCTCTGATTCTGTCTCTTTTATCTCATGAGCATTAAGCATTGAAAGTCCGAAGAAAGTCTTACTTGGTAAGTCTTGTCCTTTTTTCCCGTGTTTTTTACAGAAGTTGGCATTGGTATAATTAAATCTATTGACTGAAACTTCATCCATCCCTAAAGGCGTTTTATAAGCACCAGCAATGACCTTGTTTTTTTTCTTGTTTAAGTGAAATGGAGAATAAATAAACCGTACAATTCTTTCGGTATTATCTATTTCATTTGGAATAGAGGGTTCTTTGTCGGTTGAACCCTCATTTTTTCTTTCTTTAGAATTTTTAAAGAAGCTCAATGAAGTCAGATAATTTTTTAGCTTCTTTATCATTGATTTCAACATTATTTACGAAAGTTGTTTCAATACCTGCTAATTCAACAAAATAAGACATTGTTTTATTTCCAACTTCAACATTGATAGTCTCATCATATTGATTTTCCCAAGTAAAAGTTATAGTTCCATTTGTATTAGGATAAATCTCTTCAACTTTCCCAAATTTTGTTTCTCCAATCGCATCATATAGCAATAGTGCATTTGCAGCGCTATCTGCTTCTAAAGGGTATGCACCATATCCATCCCAATTATTTTCAAGAGTTCTAAAAGAAAAAACCTTTTTGTAAATGTCTTGTTTGGAAAAGTTTGGTATAGCATTAAAATACTGAAGCTCTGCTAAGTAGTCTGTTTCGGAACTTTCAATAGAATTAGTATAATCAGTGATGCATAATTCAATGTTATCCTCTTTCTGATTGGAGACAATAACATTTTCCTTAACTTCACTATTGGCTTGGTTGGAACTTATTAAAACAGCACCAGCTGCTATGATTTTAATCAAAGGAATCCCCACTTTATCTTCACCACTTATGCATGAAGCTATAGTTTCATCTGTTTGTGGTTCATCAAGAAACGTTGTTTCCTCAATTGAGTAATCCCTTTCTATGATATTAAGATTTCCCATCTAATAAGTCCTTTGCGTTATTGCTTAATGTCCAATTAAATATACTAAAAATTTGAGAATTTAACTCTTTAGACCTGTTTAATATTTTATCAATTGTAATATTTCCCATGTCAATCAAATCAATATCTACAATAACCTGACCATTTTTGGTGTTAGGAACAAGTGCCATTCCATATCTTAAATTCAAGTGATTTAGGTCTTTCTTGTAGTTTATTGTTTGAATACTCTGGTTAATATACTTTGAATCAGGAAAGGCGTTTAAATTACTTAATAGGGGTTGAGATAATAGGTATTGTAAAACCTCAATATGATTACTATTGACAATCTCAAATTCAATTATATTTACTTTCCTAACAGATAATCGAAGAGCATTCTTAATATCACATAATTCGAAAACCTGATTTAACTTCTTAATTAGAGTTTCAATTATTTCAAAGCTTTTATATACTTTACCACCAACAGTTAAGGTTAAAGAATTAGTGCTAATATTTAGGACTTTTTGACCATCTTCTGACCTTAAATCAATCCCAGTTCTTGCGTCAGGGATTGATTGAAGTATTGGTGTTTTATCTTTGTTTAGCTGTATATTGAAACCCTTGGCAACAGAATCATTTGCCCTTGGAAACTCTTCTTTGAATAAATTCTTTATTTCCAAACTCTTTTCAATTACTGTTTTATTTTCAGCAAACTGTACTTGAAAAACAATTGTTCTTAAAAAGTTATTCTTATATATTTTCCTTTGAACTTGCGGAAATCCAAACATCTTCAAATTTTTGCAACAAAAGTAATTATTTTTTTTACTTAAACCGTTTAAACTGTGTTTTGTTCTGATGTTTTAACTTCATTTTTACTAAGAAGTTCTTTACGTTTTAATTGGTGCATTTTTGTGTGAAAATGCTAAAAAGTGCGCTTTTCAATCATTTGCTATATAATTGATAATTAGAGTGGATGTAGAGTTCCAATAATCACTGGCAGTCAAAAGGTCATCGGTTCGATTCCGATATTCTCCACACTGAAAATAAAGGCGTTCGGGGGCTTCCACTCTGGGCGCTTTTTTTGTTTGCAAAAGCCCAAATCCCATAATACTAACTATACCAGCCAATTCCTTACAGCATTTTATCTGACTTTGGAATAGTAAAAACAAACTTAGTACCCTCTCCTTCAGTCGACACCACACTTATCTTTCCATTATTTTTGCTTACAAGTTCTTTACATAGAAATAAACCAATACCGGTACCACTTTCTCCTCTTGTTCCAACAGTACTTTCTAATCCATCTTTATCAAATAAAGACATTGCTTTTTCCTTCGACATTCCAACTCCATTATCTTCAACAACTATATGCACCTCTCCTTTTTGCGAATATATATTTACTAATATTTTACCATCTTGCCCTGTAAATTTAATAGCATTACTAACCAAATTGCGTACTATTGTTTTAAACATTGCCACATCTCCATACGCAATTAAATCCTCATCACATAATAAATTTAATTGGATACTTTTTTGAACCATAGCTTCATGCAAAAACTCTATTGATTCCTCTACTGGTATCCTAACATTAAAATCCTCACTTAAAATCTTAACTTCTTGCGTTTGACTCTTAGCCCAAAGCAATAAGTTTTGCAATAATTCAAATATTCTACTGGCTGATAAATTAACATTATGAGCCAGTGATGCACGTTCTTTAGATTCTCCTTTTCCCTGAGCAGCCATAAGCAAATCTGTCATCCCCAAAATTGTATTAAATGGACCAATTAAGTCATGTGAAATAATTGAAAACATTTGATCTTTGGTTTTATTAAGTTCTGATAACCTAAGATTACTAGCTTCCAATTCTTTTGTTTTCTCACTTAATATCTTCGATTGATTTTCCAATAACTTATTTATATAGTCTAAATTTTCAGTTTGAACTAAGAGTTCATCGTTTGTCTGTCTTAATGCACTTGTTTTTTCATGAACCTGAATAGCTAAAAGTTTTCTATGACGACGGATTCTTAAAGAATGAACATTTAAAACACCCCAAATTAACAGCAATACAAACAATAGTATCACAATAATAGATCCGGTAGTTCGATACCAAGGTGGTTTAACCCTAAAGGTAATTTTCTTACCTAGCTGATTCCATACTCCATTGTTATTAGCAGCATTTACATAAAATGTATAAGTTCCAGCGGACAAATTTGTAAAACTTACAGACGTTTGTTTTGTTGGTCCTTGCCAATCCTCATGTAATCCTTCTAATTTGTATTTATATACATTATCAGCTGGATTATTATAAGAAAGTCCAAGATATTCGAAGGTTATAATTTTATCTTCATAATCCACTTCAAAATAATCAGTATAATTGATGTTTTTATTTATAATTGATGTTGAATCATTAACATCCGTACTTTGGTTCAATACATACAAATTGGTTAATACAACATCTGGAGCATGAATATTGGTTTGAACTTCCTTGGGCTCAAAATGGGTTATTCCTTTTGTTCCTCCAAAATAAATTCTACCATCTTCAGATTTGAATGATGATCTAGGAATTAGACTATTATTTCCAAGTACCTCTATCCCATCGAACAACTGAATTTCAGTTGTATTAACATTTATTTTAACAATTCCATTATAAGTACTAACCCAAATATTGCCATTATCATCTTCTTGAATACCACAAATAGTTGTTTTTAACGATTTATGTACCACACGATGAAAATTCTGCTCATTCTTTTTATAACAATTCAAACCATTATCGGTACCAACCCAAATATGATGTCTACTATCTTCGAATAGTACAAACACATTATTACTGCTAATTGTATTTGAATCATTAGAGTTAAAATAGAAATTTTCGAATTGGCTTTCACCGTTCACCTTACAACTTAATCCCCAAACTGTTCCTGCCCATAAGTCTCCATTTTCAGCACATAAAATTGTATTGACATAGGGATTAGCCAATCCAGAATTATCAGGATTAAAATGTGTAAATTGCATTTGTTTCCCTTCTAACTTATCTACTCCTTTCCCATATGTTACCATCCATAGATTACCATCCCTATCTTCATCAATAAAACGAACATCATTTGATGAAATAGTTGTTGAATCTGACTCATCATTCTTAAAACTTATAAATGAAGCACTCTTCTCTTCATATCTGGCCAAACCACCTTCGTAAGTACCTACCCAAACTTGTTTCTCGCTATCTGTAAAAAGGCAAAATACGGTCCCACTTCCCAAACAGCCAGCAACTCCAGGTTGATACCATTTTTCTTCGATCTTATTTTGCTCGTAATTAAATATGCTAATACCAGGCCTACTATTAGCAATCCATAAATTTCCCTTCCCATCTTTTGTTATTGAGTTCACTCCGGCCTGATCAAGGTGCCAATACTCGGCATGATTATTTGAAATGTGATGAAATCCACTCGGAGGAACTCTTAAACCTAATCCCTCACCATTATGTCCTACCCAAATATTATCTTGGTCATCCTGAAAAATAACAGAAGGAGACGGCCTTATACTCTGTGGATCCTCTCCATAATAATAATATCCATAAAAAGTATCTGATTTTTCATCAAACAACTTTAATCCTGTATAATCTATGGTCCATAGCTGATTTGAATTATCAATCATTATATCAATAATATGCTCTGTATCGGGTTGGTTTATCGGATGTTGTTTAAATACCTGTTCCTTTATATTGTATGATACTAATCCCTTACCTCGTGTAGCTAACCAAACAACATCATTTTTAAGCAGTACTTTCTGCACATTCATACTTGGAGATGCTGAAGGTGGTGAGCCAATGGGAAATTTCTTTAAAATATTTGAATCCGACTCAAAATAAAATAAACCACTCTCTATTGCCCCTATCCAAATATTTCCATTCTTATCAAACACAAAATTAGTTATCAAACCATTTCTTATATCCAAATAAGGATCTAAAACATCGGTTGCTTCATTATACTTATAAATAACCGATCCAACACTTACATACATATCGCCATAAGAATCGGTTGAGATACCTTCAACAATTACTGATTCATTATTTATTACTGAAGAATTAAAGCGATATCTTTTAAAATTATCTTCTAATTTATTGTATGAATGTAATCCATTTAGTGTTGCCACCCATAAAGTTCCTTTTTTATCTATTAATAAATCAGTTATTGAGTAGTTACGAAGTTGAGTTGAGTCCTTCACATTATCGTAATACGATTTAAATATGCTACCATCAAACCGATTCAGGCCATTTATTGTACCTACCCAAATGTATCCGGTGGAATCTTTAACTATTGAAGTAATAAAAGTATTAGACAGCCCTTCTTTTTGATTGAAATACTTAAATTTCATCTCTTGCGGCTGAGCATAAGATCTGTATCCTATCCCTACTATAAGTATTAGTAGTAGAATAAAATGCTTATATGTAGTGTATCTCTTAATAACTTCTATTTTTTCCTTTCTTAATAAAGATAAGTATAAGCTTTAGAAGTTCATAAAGAGTTATCAATATTTATACGCAAAATACCTATTATATAAGATCAATTCTTCCTAAATATTTGCGTTTAACACTGAAAAATTAGTCCCAAAATCACATATTAATACCATCAATTTTATTATCTGGAAGGGTCATATTCCCACATCCAATTGTTCATTCCTAATCCAACATATCCCTTCCCATTTAAACTAAAAGCAATAGCATCTCTATTATCAAAAAAATCTGGCTGCTCAATACTTGTCCACCATTTCGAAGACTCATTATAACAGTAAAACGAATTCCAGTATCCTATAGAAACATATATCTGACCATCTATTACAAAACCTATAGATCTATTATCCTCACCACCTTGAGGAAAATCAGGCAATTTACTCCAACTATCGTTCTCCGAATTATACTGATACATGTAATTAACATCCGTAGCAAAACACCTACCTAAACCTACATAAGCACTTGTACCTGCAGATAATGCTACTCCATGAAACATCTCTTCAGGATAATCTGCTACCATAGACCAATCATCTATCACCTCATCATACTTCCAAACATCAGTGAAATATTCAATTATTCCACTACCACTTCCTGTTCCAATGTAACCTATATTATCAGCTGTGTAAGCAATTGCTGCACATCGTTCTTTGCCTTTAAAATCTTGAAGTTGTGTCCATATATTATCCTGAATATTATATTTCCACCAATCCTTATAATAAACACGTTTGGGATAAGTGGAAATACCTGTTCCAAAAAACACGTTATTATCAATAACAAATCCAACTCCATAAAATCGGCTTTCACCAGGAAAGTCTCTTAACTTTTTCCAGGTATCTTGTATGGGATCATATTCAAAGAATATATTATTATCATTTAATCCTAAATAAGCCTTATTTTCATCCGAAAAACAATGAAGATCAGAATACCCTAAATTTGATGAAAACAACTCTTCTGGCGCATTATTAAGCCTAAACCATTGATCATTGATCATTAGGTTAGCATCAAAAGTAGGCTTTTCCTCCGCAACTTCTACCGATATAGTAACGTTTCGGGAAGGATAAATTACGTCATCCTGTAAGGGTAATTTAATTTCTAGCTCGTTAGAACTAGCCTTTACAACTTCGACTTGGATATTTCCTAGATAAACTAAATTGTTTTGAGGAAGCGGACTAAAATTCTCTCCCTGAATTACAATTGTATTACCAGTAACCGCAATCTTAGGGAAAAATTGAGACAATTTAACAGGAAGTAATTCAAACCGTTCTGCTGCAGTAACAGGAAAACCATTCATTTCCACTCGCATTTCTGAACTCGTTTTATTTAAATCATCTGGTACATTTACTACAATCTGCTTAGCTGAAACATCGATTATATCTGCCTCAAATTCATCGAAAAAAACCTTTAGTGAATTTGTATCAGATAAATTTTCACAATTAATGGTAACCTGCGTTTCAAAATTTCCTTCTTTAGGAGTTAAATCTTGTATCTCTGGTAAAATGAGTTCAAATTGATGATCTGCAATCGCTTTATTGTCCAGTACAGTTACCGATAAATCAGATTTTACACCACTTAACCATCGAGGTACTATTGTAATTATTGTATCCTGTGTAACCTTTAGAATCCTAGCGTAAGATGAGTTAAATTTTACAATATTATTAATCAATACATAACTAAAATTTTGCCCAGTAATAATTACAGTATCGTTTAAGTTACCTTTTTTAGGATTAAAATCCTCAATAACAGGAGCCCCACTTCCCTTGCTTACAAATTCAACCTGATTACCATATATAAGAGCACTTTTAGTTTGCATATAGCTACGCATATAATAGATTTCTCCCTTTTTTAAAGAAGTTGTTATTTGTTGTCCAAAATCTCCTCCATTGAAAGTTTCGTATATCACATATTTTTCATCTTTTTCTATTACAGGATTTTCCTGGTTGCTCCACACAAATCCATATTCAATCACATCCGATTTATAATCATTAATAACTCTTGCTGAAAACCAAGCCCCTTCTTCAGTAATATCACTAACATCTTTAGTGAGCAAAAGTGGCAACTCCGATTGCTTTTCTTCATTACAAGATAAAAGCAACAACAACAAACATACGATATAAACAAGGCTCTTCATTTTGAATTGCATGACGTTAAAAGAGTGTTCTATTAAAAAATATGTCGATCGTTACCAAGTGTTATTATTAAACCTCCCATTAACGATTTTGTAAAAACACTTTCATTATCATAACCCGTAAACATATCTGAATATTGAATCATATATGACAATTTAACTCCGATACGCTGAGATACTCGCAAATATGCTTCCGGACTTATTTTAAAACTAAAACCACGACTCGAATCAGTCATTTGCAACACTGGTTTAGTTACACTTTCTAAATCCAGAGGTACAATTACGTTTTCAATAAAAACCGTTCTTTTACCCGAGTAGAAATGTATTTGTGGAGCCAATGCAATACCCAAACGCATATTATTTAACCATCCAAAGCCTTTAAAAGGAGAATGAATATTCAATTGTGGCCCTATACAAAGAAAATCGCCTCCGTTAGATATAATTTGAGCAAAACCACCTGTTACTGATGGGTCATTAAATTTGTAATACCCTAAAGTAGCTCCTCCTGACAACCAGGAATAAACCTTATGCTCGTATGATATATCAATATTATAACCCGACTGATCCACTCCTGATGGAAAAAACATATTATCACTACCACTCCCCGACAATGATCCATACCCACCTGTTACACTAATAATATGACGGGTTTCCAGAAGTTGAGCATTACAATTACTTATAAATACAGCACTGATAAACAACAGCACCGATACTACTTTTATTTTATTCATTTGGAGTGAATTTATAAATAACATTATTAACCAAGTAATATACATCTCCATTAACATCTGAGAAAAAGCGAGTTAATATTGTATCATCAGAAATAATACTTGGATCAAGTTTGGTAAATGAATCGTTTGTTGGAGATAATCGTGCTATCTCCAGATTATAATTCCCGTTGAAACACTCATATAACTCATTATTGTAAATAAAAAGATGCCTGAACGCATAGTAATATCCAAACCTATAAAAAGGCGAAATTATTGAGGTATAATCATCAAAATTATTCAATGATATTTTTTGAAAGGAATTGTTAAACCCAGTATAAAGGTAATCCCCAATTCCCCATGTATAATAATCCAGATTCAACTCTCCCATTTCTTCCCATGATCCGTTATATTTTAGAATCTTATTATCCTTCGTATTAACAACCAATTGATTATTAACATTGGCAGTTCTCACGACACTATCATTATCTGCAACAACGGCTACCTGATCCCAATCCATTGAATCAAAGTTAAATTCAACCAAGCGATAGTTATTTGTTATATAAATTTTATCATCAATAATTGTTGGGAATATACAATACTCAGGATATAACGACCCCGGAATATAGCTATCTGCAAGTCTAATATTAGTATGCTTTTTTTCTACTTTCCCTGTATTTATATCAATAATACGCATCGCAGCTTCATCTCGCAATAGATAATATAACTTATCATCCTTCGCAAAACAAACCTTGCCGACCATCTCATTTTCGATCCTATCACAAGAGATTTGATAACTAAAATTATCTTCCAAAGTAAAAATATTATCAGTTGAGTAAACCTCATTACCAAATACGAATTCCAATTGATATTGCCCTTTACCAATGAGATTTGTTGTATAGTAATCATTTATATTTTCCTCACTCCCAAACCAAGGTCTTTCAAAAGTCAAATTACTTTCAAGATGCCTTAACCGATAAAATGAACTATTTCGTGGCAAATAAGCACCTTCAATTCTTAACACCTCACCTTTTTTTATTGAACCATTAGGAAATGAAGTAACAATGGGTCTATTTACTTTAAAATTAACACGATTTGAAGTCCTTGAATAACACTTAATCTCTAATGAATAATTTCCTGGAATTATATCTTCCGATAATTTTATCTCTGATCCGTAATAATAATTACTTAATATTAATTCATCTTTATCATTATAGATATAATATTTTGTATTTCCATAACTAAGCACACCTTTTACAGCAATCTCTAATTCATCCATATAAGTCAGGTTATCTGCTCCAACTACTCTTACATACGGATCCCTATGCTTAATTGATTTTTTATAAATACTCTTTTCTTTACTATCTGTTATTATACCTTCTATTTCAAATTCTGAAGCTTCAGATTGACCATAATATCCACTAAAAAAAACTTTCACACTATCTTTCCAAACATCAACCACTTGACATTTCTGCCCTCCCAATAGCAGTTCAAAATTTGCTTTGAGAAAATCAATATTTTTACCATATACAGTAATACTATCATGAAGAAACATACTGTCTAATGAGACCCCTGTTATTTTCTGTTCATTATAATGAAAAGTTTGATTCACAGTAGAAACATCACCAACTTGATAATATTTCAAATCAACATCCAGCTCATCGCCCATAAAAGGCACTCGAAAGTACAATCTGTCTCTCCTTAAGTAGGGATTCTGAATTGGATTAATTTTTAGTGGTTTTAGTATTTCCTCTCCCCAATACAACTGTCCGTAAAACTCAGATAGATTTTCGCCTTGTATCATTATGGTATCCGGATATTGCCCCTCTGTTTTATTAATTCCTGAAACTAAAGGCTTTTGCAATTGAAATTCAGCTCCTTCAGATTTATTGCCATAAACACTGACGGTAACATAACTCTCCTTTACATTTAAGCTAGGCGGTACAATAACTTTGATTGAATCTTTATTAAACCAAACATATGGAACATTCATACCATTAAAACTGATGATATTTTTTTTACCATACTTATCAAAATTTGCTCCTGTTATCAAAACTGTATCTAACCAAAACACCACTGAAGGTTCTATTTTAGATATAACAGGTGCCTGGGAACCATTTGAATAAAATTCTACCTGGTTACCATATACTATATATTTTTGTGTTTTTAAAAAACTTCTTACATAATAGGTTGTGTCGGGAACAAGTACGTTATCGTACTGCAACGAATAGGCCTTGTTACTTACTTCCTTAACACGAAGCACTTCATCATCGATAGTGGGTTGACCTTCTAAATCAATCACAAAACCCTGTTCCAATATTTCATTTTCACTTTCAAGCACAATGGATGCTGAAAAGGTAACACCATTTGTTGTGTTTCCCTCATATGCTACATCCTTGGTTGAAAGAACAAATGCTTCTGATTTTTGATAGTCTTTCTGGCAACTATGAAGTAAAAAACAAATACTAATAATGATATATGAATAGTAACGCATTTGATCAAATTATAAGATTACCCCCATCGACAAACAATATGAAACCGTGTTTAGCTTCACTTCATGTTTTTGTTTTTCATTTACATAAACACACCTTAGCCTATTAAACACATTTACCTTGTTAAATAACCTGTACTTGAGCCCTACTCCACCAGTTAATCCTCTATTTGAATTATTCAAAAAATCAAGCTGATCTTTCTTTGTAATTACACGATCATTAACAACCGATTCCTTAGTCAAACTCATATCACTATCTAAAAGATAATTGAAACAACCTCCAATAAACAACTCCGGACGAAAGTTTCCTTTAGGGTAGGTATATCTAAGTTCAATGCCAGTCAACAACGATTTTGTTTTAATGTCGCAGTAATATTTATCGTTGTATACTCTATTGTGATCAATAAAAGATGTTCCATAGTAATTATCATCATTCATCTGAAAATTAAATGCTACGGACATCTTTTCATTGAACCTAGGAAGATTCAGATTTAATGCAAGTCCATAACTAAAGGAGTGACTCAAATCTAAATCCATATCTTCTACAACACCTAATTGTTTAAGGCTCATTTTAGATAAAGAATATCCCACGAAAGGCTCAATATCCACCGTTAAAACAGGTATTTTTTTCTCATAAATGATGCATTGCTCCCCATCACACTTGTATTCGTGATATTTTTTTGTAATGTTAATCAATGATTTATGCGACAACGAAGCCCCAACAATATCTCTTTGTATTTCGGGGCAGTCGTTAAAAGTATATCTCAGAAGTCCAATATATCTATTACTATGCTTAACATATTTTGTTCCTTTTTTCTCAATGATCATCTCATCATTATCTAAAACAAGCAGACCTCCATCCCTCGAATCGATATAATAAGCTAAGTAATTTGGATTTTTATAAAAATAAAGATTATAAATACCCTTTAGCAAAAACTCAACAAAAACAGTATCCTTAACGCTTTTATCCTCCAGGTATTTTGACACATAGTACTTTCCACTCTCAAATCGATAACCATAAATATCGGTAGGTTTATATTGTATAACATCTCCGGTTTCGTTTTCTTTAAAACTGCAGACCTTCATGTTTCTAACATCACCTCTATAATCCAATAAACCTGTTACTGTATCTAGTGAATTTGTAATAATATAACCCGGTCTGAAATCTACCTGAGCTACTATATTACTACACACGTTAAAGAATAAAATCAACAATAAATAGTTACGTAATCTCATTTAGTATAAACTTTTAAATTTCATATGGTTTAAAGACACAATTTGAATACCCACACCATAAACACAACAAACTAATTTAATTTGCCGCTCATTATCCTGAATGATTTTAGTTTGGAGTAAAGGCCCCTTTAATTTGATATCGTACTGACCAAATTTTATTAGCGCTTGCAGGTTATGATTTAGACCACCTGTAGCAATAACATCTCCGGCATTTCCAACATCGAGAGACAACAACCAATTTGCCGACACACGATTACTTCTTATCAAAACAAAATTATCATCTTCGCCTATCTTCCATTCTCTCAACATTCCATCATCACCCACAGCAAAAAGTCTTTTATTCGATGCTTCAAACTTTGTTTCTCGCACCCATCCTTTTTTAATACTAAAAGATGTTAGCCATTCTCCTGAATGATCTTTAAAAATATTTATTTGATTGCCTCCTGAGATAGAAATATATCCCAATTGATTTGAATAATTGATTGAAGTAATCTCGTCAATACCCGTAAAAAATAGTTTAGGTGGTTCAAGGTTCAATAAATCCAACTCGTAAACCTGACCTCCATTGCATCCTACCAAAAGCTTAAACATATCATCTATAAAGGCCAGGCTAGTAATACTTTTTTCACTAACTTGCTCGTCATAAATAATTTTCTGAAAATCGTTTGATAAGATCACCAACTGCCCATCGGTGGTGCCATAACATATATAACGAAGACTATCACTTACCCCAATACATCTAACAGCCTGCGGGGTAGAAAATGGATAAGATTTTACTATACTATTCTTATCAATATCCCACACATCGAGCTTATCACCATTGGGATAAATAATTAATTTATCATCAATAGCAAATGTTTTAATTGTTGAATTGGTTGTTGGAAGTTTAACAATACCGGTGCTCTGTGAGTTAATACTAATTGAGCACAACATTAAGACGAAAAACACGCTTACATATTTTATCATAGACACGGGGATTAAGCGCCACAAATTTAACATTTATTCACAGCTTTAAAAGTACCTTTTGTTCGATTAATCAATATTATTGATAACTGTAATAAAAAATAATATTAACCCCATAAAAATAGGATGCCCCCGAAACTTAATTGAATCAAGCTTCGGGGGCATCCTATTTTTTTTATTTTAATTACCTAACAACGAGCTTACACTTATAGTTATGATCATCGTACTGAACATTAACCAGGTAGATTCCCGCATTGTAATTTTCGAGTGAAAAAGACACTAATGATATTGTAGATGCCACTTTTGCTCCAACTAACTTACCCGATAAATCATATATCTTAATGCTTACTGATTTCGCGGCATTTTCCAAATCAATATTAATTAAACCATCGGATGCTACAGGGTTTGGATATAATTTAATGCCACTATTTTTCTCTGGTTTCGTAAAACCAGTTGAAATAAATGACTCATAAACTCCCATATCAACAACCTCGTTTTTGATGCGATCACTAAAATCAAGATCTTTATTGTAACTAGCTATTAAATCATTTGATGCTGCATCAATACATGGTGAACCTGTTGATAAATGATAATCGGCCCCTGCTGCATCGGCAAATAATGGATTACCATCAATATTACCAGTCCCGGAAATAAAATCTTCTAAACAAGAATATTCAACTGTACCTACACGAAAAGTATTACTTCCAGTGCTTTCTGCAGTATTTCCCCATACAATACTATTATAAACAGTAAGATTACCCACTAAATTGCCAAACAATCCTCCTCCCGTATCATTTGAATGATTATTAACAACCGTACAATTGAATAAAGTAGTTGTACCTTGATCCAAATCCTGATAAACACCACCTCCCCAACGATTACATTCATTATTATAAATCAAACAGTTTATAAGTTGGGTTGTACTATAGCGGTTATAAACCCCTCCACCATCATAGCTTGTTGCATAATTATTACGTACGATACAATTAACCAAATCGACTTTACCTCTGATTATTGAGATACCTCCTCTTCCATAAGCTTTTTCGAGAATGACTCCATTTATTAGTACATAATCATCGTCGGCTGCTTCTACATTTATTAAAAGACTTGAGTTATCACTTAAATTGTCAGTTACACCAATATCTCCACTAATAATTGTTGGATATAGATTCCAGTTACGTTCTGTAACGGTAGTTTCAGTCCCTACAAAACCACCGTAAATACTAACACTCTTTTCAATTAATAACTCTTCTGATACATCATCACTATTGGTGACATAGTACGTTCCTTCGGCAAGCCATATTTCATCTCCAGCTTGTGCTGCTACAATGGCCGATTGTAAATTGCTATACACAATACCATGGTTGCTCCAAGCAGAGCTTTCAGTGTTAGGTTTAACATATATCACACCGTCTTTTGGAGTATATTCCATTGCCCCCATATCAACTGTAGCCAATATTCTATCATTACAGTTTAGATCTTTATTTTCAGATATCAAATCATTTGATGCAACATTGATACAAGGTGATAATTCACTCAAATTAAAGTCCGATTTGGATTCATCAACAAAAAGAGGATCTTGACTAATATTACCTGTTCCGGAAATAAAATTTTCCAAACAAGTGTATTCAATAGCCCCTACACGATAAGTATTGTCGCCGGTTACTTCAGCGGTATTTCCCCATACAATACTATTATAAACAGTAAGATTACCCACTGAATTGCCAAACAATCCTCCTCCGGTATCATTTGAATGATTATTAACAACCGTACAATTGATTAAGGTTGTTGTACCTTGATCCAAATCCTGATAAATACCACCACCCCAACGATTACATTCATTATTATAAATCAAACAGTTTATAAGTTGGGTTGTACTATAGCGGTTATAAACCCCTCCACCATCATAGCTTGTTGCATAATTATTTCGTACAATACAATTAACCAAATCAACTTTACCTCTGATTATTGAAATACCTCCTCTTCCATAAGCTTTTTCGAGAATGACTCCATTTATAAGCACATAATCATCGTCTGCTGCTTCTACATTTATTAAAAGAGTTGAGTTATCACTTAAATTGTCAGTTACACCAATATCTCCACTAATAATTGTTGGATGCAGCTTCCAATTACGCTCTGTAACTGTAGTTTCAGTCCCTACAAAACCACCGTAAATACTAACACTTTTTTCAATTAATAACTCTTGGGATGCATCAGCACTATTAGTAACATAGTAAGTTCCTTCGGCAAGCCATATTTCATCTCCAGCTTGCGCTGCTGTAATGGCCGATTCCAAATTAGTATATACCGTACTTTGAGCATTCCAGGCTGTACTTTCGGGGCTTGTTTTTACATAAATAACGCCTGCATTCATAGATAATGCACAGCATATTGCGCTAACAATAGCAAGTAGTTGTTTTTTCATAAATACTTCTTTCAAAAGATTTGACAGATTCTGAAGATCAAATATATAACATATCTTGTATACCAAACTCTTTTCGGTACACATTTTACCAAAATATAAATTCTTTACATATCAAACACCTTTTGGAGAGACGACTTTATGCTGATTCTAAAATTATAGGCGCAAATTTGCTCAGCTAATATCAACGCTACCAAGAGCCTTTGCAAGCGTGCACGGGCCTTTTGCAAAGCTTCCATTGCTTCAGCAATTTTGCTGAGCCTTTCGCAAACTCACGAAACGATTATGCACGTGTGCACAGGCTTATCTCAAACTTGCGAAACACTCAGCAAATTTGCTCAGATATTTTACAAAAACAAAAAGCGCCCGTTCGTGACCGAACAGGCGCTTTTACACGTTTAAACAAACCTTTTAATTTAACGCACTTACTATTTCTTCTATTTTTGAATATGCCGAATGTATCGATTCATTATCCGACACTTTTGCATGAGCGAACAATAAGGTGTACAAATTCTCTAACGAAACCGTCAATTCCATGGCAACCATAGATGCCGACATCACCAATGCGGCATCTGCTTTTTCGTCAACAAATTCGCCTGCGGCATTTTTATAGGCAGCATTGGCATCTTCAATTAAAGGCAACCAACGACTTAATCCATTACCTTCAAACACACTTTGATTAAGCTGTTTTAATTCAAAAAGTAAATTATCTATGGCTGCCGTTTCTTCATTTTGAGGTAGGCGAACAATTGATGATCCATGCTTTTTTATGATCTGATTTACCTCAGTAAGAGTTTTCTTATCTTCATCGCTATGTGGGAAATAAAATTCAGCCTTTAAATCGTGAATAAAACCTGACACCAAACGATCGCGAACGCGATCCAAACTAACCTTTTCGGTTGCAGATACCTGACCTTTTATCATTCCTAATTTAAACCTATCTAAGGTAGCTTTAACTTTTAACAAAGCGGGTTGCACTTCGGTTAATGGCTGACAAATTCGGATGGTATCTTCAGCTACAGTTTGTAATTGTTTATTTCTTAAACGGGGAAGGTTTATTAGTTCCATAATTGTGATTTAGTTTTACATCTGGTTAAATTGTGACTTAAAATAGTATTTAAATCAATCAATGTCAAGTTTTACATAAACTCTCTCTATATAACATATACATTACAACACATCAGATGATACAATTAATCTAACGTTATAACAGATCGCAAAACGAAACATAAGTTAGTTCAAATACAAACACTACATCCCATACACCTTCAACCAATTATAAAATCAAACAATTAAAAGGTTTTCTTGTATCGATAGAAATTAATAAAGTCTATTTTTGTATCCGTGTTACAAAGTTGATCTTGATATGATAGAATTATTTGTTTTGATATACCTAAGCCGTAAAGTGAGAAAGATTATTAATGCCAAAGCAGGATTAAGAGCCAACCAGTATGTTCTAACATTAATATTACTTTGGTTTTCGCTGGAGTTGTTATTTGGTGCTATTGGTATGAAAATAACATCAGGCAATATAATAGCTGCTATTCCTATTGGGATGCTTGGAGCTGCCATTGGTGGTTATTTAGGCTACCGCCTTGCCGTAAATGCTGAACCGGTTGTTGAAGAATATTAAAAAAAATGGCTGTCCTCAATAAATTAGACAGCCATTTTAATTATTTAATTACATCTTATTTTCTAATTGGTGTAATCATAAATGTAAATTCATAATCCTGATAAGGTATTTGATATTGTTCAAGAGGTAAAGCTCTCCAACTATTTACACAACCTAAACCAAGTTGTAATTTATCAATACAGATGTTGACAAAGTCAGCCTTTTCAACTTCAGGCATATGACGTTGGTCCTTATCTTTTCCATCATCTAAAGCATCAACTGTATAATTTAATGCCGATGCTGAAAACAAACCTTCAGCTGTAAACTCAACACCCAACCCTGCTTTATTCAACTGCTTCCAATAGCGAATATCACTCTTGGTTCCGGTTTCTTGAGGACGGATATAAGGATAAGCTTGCTCACATACCGATTGATTATACAAGCCAACAAACTCAGAATATTTACGATCGGCATAGTTTTCAACCGGACCACGTCCATAATATTGGATGGTCTCAAACTCGGCTGGCACTCGCATTGTCATTCCAAAACGGAACATACCCGAGACTTCAGCATCTTTATCGGCAGTTAACTTTTGCGATACCTTAATTGCACCCTCATTATTCACCCAATACTCTATAGTTAATCGAGCTTTTACATCAGGCATATCATACTCTGCAACTATTTTTACTAATCCATCTTCCATTGAACTATCAAACGATGTAAGGTTCATTTTCGGATGATGCCAAGCTCGGTATTTTAGTTGCAGTTGTGCGCCAAAATCGTTGTCGGTTGGTGCACGCCAGAAGTTAGGCTTAAGTTCCATTCCTTCTTCTAGCAAGGATGTATTATTAACTTCGTAACGAGTCAAAAATCCAGAGTGACGATTAAAGTCAATTCGAAAATCAGCTCCTTTAACGATGAAGTAATTATAATCGTTGTCAACTTTTTCAGGAAGACTCACTTTTTGATTATTCTCTTTCTTATTGGTAATTACTACCGAATTAGTCTCCCAAGGTTTCACAGTTAGCTGTTCTTTAGCCAAAGTATAACCAGCTGACAATAACTGCTCAGCTTGTTTTAATTTGTATGATATATTAACCAATAACTCTTTTGAGTTTTTCAAACATTCAGGAATTTCGAGACCCAAATCGATGGTAGCACTTGATTGAGGTGCAACATCCAATTGATTAACATATCCGGTTGAAACAACTTTACCTTCCGATACCAAATCCCATTGTAGGTAGAAATTTGATAAATCGCGGAAGAAATATTCATTACTTACTTCAACTTTTCCATTTTTGATATCAACATCTTTAGTCCAGATGGATTGATAGAAATAACCCACCTCATAAAAGTGTGGATTTGGAATACGATCGGGACTTACCAATCCATTATCAAGGAAATTATTATCACTTGCATCATATGCATTGAAATCGCCACCATAAGCATAGATTTCCTCTCCGTCCTTATTTTTCCAACGAATAGACTGATCAACAAAATCCCAGATAAAACCACCTTGGTATAATGGATATTTGCGAATCAAATCCCAATATTCTTTAAATCCACCCATTGAATTCCCCATAGCATGAGCATACTCACACTGAATCAATGGTTTTACCTCGTCTTTTTGGCTATACTCCTCGCTTCTTTTATAGTCCAGATACATCGGACAATAAATATCGGTAAACTCATTACCATGTCCTTGCTCATACTGCACCGGGCGCGAGTGATCATAGCCTTTAATCCAGGTATAACAAGCCTCGAAGTTTGGACCAAAACCAGCTTCGTTACCCAACGACCAAATAATTACTGATGGATGATTATAGTTACGAAATACATTTCGTTGGTTACGCTCCAAATGAGCTTTGGCGTATGATGGATTCTTAGCCAATGTTCTTTCGCCATAACCCATACCATGCGATTCAACATTAGCTTCGGCAACAACATAAATACCATACTCATCGCACAAGCTATACCACAATGCATCATCAGGATAATGACAAGTACGAACTGCATTTACATTGAACTTCTTCATCAACTGAATATCCTGAATCATACGTTCTTTCGAAACCACATAACCTCCATCAGGATCCAACTCGTGACGATTTACCCCTTTTATTAATATTGGTTGACCATTTACCATTAATTGAGAATTTTTCATCTCAACTTTGCGGAACCCAACTTTTAAAGGAATTACTTCTTTAACTGCACTTCCTTTTATTAACGATACTGTTAAAGTATATAGATATGGTGTTTCGGCCGACCACTTATTTGGTTTTTCTACCTCAATGCTAACCGATTTCTTACCCGAACCACTAACTGATTTTTGAGCAACCACTGTACCTTTTGTATCTGTCAAAACAACATCAACAACAGTACTTGCTGATAGATCCAAGGATACATCCAGTTTCCCATCAGTATAATTGTTAACCAAATCAGGAGTAACATGAATATCTTTAATGTGTGTTTTTTCGCGTGCATATAAATAGCAATCTCGTCCAACTCCTGAGAAGCGCCAAAAATCCTGATCTTCTAAATAGCTACCATCACACCAGCGAAAAACCTGAAAAGCAATCAGGTTTTTACCCGGCTTAAGATATTTTGTCAAATCAAACTCAGCCTCTAACTTACTGTCTTCGCTATATCCCACATATTTACCGTTTACATACAACGAAATATTTGAAGTAACTGATCCAAAGTGAGCAATCACTGTCTTACCAGCCCAATTCTTTGGAAATTCGATTTCTTTACGATACGTACCTACATGATTGTTCTCTTCCGGAACAATTGGAGGATTCAATTCAGCCTGATTACGCCATGGATAACCCATATTGACATAAATTGGATCGCCATAACCATTCAATTCCCAGTTTCCGGGAACCGGTATCGTCCCCCAACTCTTATCATCAAATGTTGTTTTGTAATAATCAGTTGGTCTGGACCAAGCATCTTTTACCCAATTAAATTTCCAAATTCCATTTAGACTCATGAAATTCGATGACAATTCCTTTACGCCTTCCGTTGCTGCATCAACTGATTCATACGCAAAATAAGTCGTATGCATCGGTTGACGATTAACCTGATTGACTTTGGGATTTTGCCAGATATCCTTTTGCGCAAAGGCCGACAAAGTCAAGCTGGTTAATGCAATCAGCATTAATCCTTTTTTCATATTATGTATATTGATTTTTGATTAATTACTTAACTGGTTCAACACCTTCTGTAGTCATAATAATTCGCTGAATTGTTCCATCAGCATTGTAATGTAACTTATCAATACAAACTGATCGACTATAGCTACTTCCATCGGTTTGTATACCTCCATTGTGGTAAATAAAATACCACTCACCCTTAAACTCTACAATCGATTGATGATTGGTATTACTATTTCCCGCAATCTCGTTTAAAATACCTTTGTATTCATACGGACCTTCAATATTATCAGCCATTGCATAGGCAATTTTTTCAGGAAAACCAGTTGCATAGCTCAGGTAATACTTACCATTATACTTATGAACCCATGGAGCTTCTGTAAATTTCAATCCTTCAAAATCAATTTTCTTAACAGGCCCATCTAATTCAATCATGTTATCCTTTAGTTTTGCATAGTAACAAACTCCGTTACCCCAAAACAACCAAGCTTGACCATCATCATCAATAAAAACTGCCGGATCGATACAGGTCCATGAGTGAGTTGATGCAAAACAATCTTCACGCTTTACCAATTGAGTTCCTAACACATCTTTGTATGGTCCTTCAGGACGATCGGCAACAGCCACTCCAATACCCGATACATTAGTACTAATATACCAATAGTACTTTCCATCTTTTTCAACCGTGTGTGCAGCATATGCTTGTCCTCGATCATCCCACGAAAAATCCTTAGCTTTTAAAGGGGTTGGGTACTCTGTCCAATGTTTTAAATCTGTGGTTGAAAACACGCACCAATCTTTTAAGTTATATCCCTTTTGTCCCCCTTGAAAATCATGCCCGGTAAAAAGCCATAAAGTATCGCCTAGTACCAACGCTGCCGGATCGGCAGTATATTTGTGTGTAAAAACGGGGTTACCATTAGAAGTAAAATGATAGATACTGTCCATTTCTGTTTGCGCATTGACATTGGCAAATCCCAATACTGCTATAACTGCTAAAAGAAGTTTATTCTTTAATGCCATAAATTAAATATTAGATAAGTTTTATTTTAATTCTAAAAACATTGAGATTACAATCAATCACTATCTTTTGGATAAAGATCGCAATATCACATTTTGATTTTTATTAATTTTTAGACTATCTCTATTACATTTTTAAAGATACCACAATATTGACCAAGCTTACTTGGATGATCTATTTATCCATCAATTATTAAAAATTATTCATCTTTTAATCATTTTATTATAATCTCCATCTTGCTAGGCTTCATCTAACCGAATTCAACAAATAGATAAATAATTAATATTCAACATTCATAGAATGATTCACCAATCAATTTTCATTTTTATAAATTTTAACAAGACATTTCTAAAAAAATCCATGTAAAATAACCCTAAGTTTTAACACAAAAAACATCACTACATATACTGCTATTGCACTAAAGGCGTAATGTATTAATTTAGTAATTAATCCCTTAAAATCCTATTAGCTTCTTATATCAAAAATACAAGCATATACTCCTGTTTTTATGATCCTTAGCAAAAACCAATCAAGGATTTACGGTGAGTAAAAGTGTTTATGTATGTTAATATTTAATTAAATAATACAAAGGAAGGATAAAATAGTATTAGTCCCTTCAGCCTGCATGAAGTACTTTTGTTTTTACTAAGTGTACTGGAAACACTCTGTTAAATAAAGACATTAAACAACTGATATATAGCAAAGAGGTTTAAATAAAGAGACAGTACATAATACATTAACGTACATTATACAAATAGTTTAATAAATTAAACCCAAATGAAGTAATAAGTAAAACTTTAAACTTCCTTAAATAACTTAAGTTTAAGTATATGAAAAAAAGAGTATTATTTCTAATTATTGGCCTGTGTATGGGTATAGCTACCTATGCTCAGGTTAGTGTTTCCGGTAAAATTACGGATACACAAGGAGCTCCTATACCTGGAGCAACAGTAGCTGAAAAAGGTACTACTAATGGAATAATTACCGACTTTGACGGTAATTACTCGCTCAACGTAACCAGTAAAGAATCGGTATTATCCTTTTCTTTTATTGGAATGAAAACACAAGAAGTGATAGTTGGAGATCAAACAACAATTAACCTTGTGCTACAGGAAGAACTAACCGATTTGGATGAAGTTGTTGTAGTTGGTTACGGGGTTCAGAAAAAAGCTCTTGTAACAGGAGCAAACTTAAATGTATCAGGAGAGGATATCCAAAAACTGAATACAGTAAGTCCACTGCAAGCGATGCAGAGTCAGAGCCCTGGTTTGAACATAACACAAAGTTCAGGGATGCCAGGAGAAGGATTCAAAGTAAACATTCGTGGATTAGGTACAATTGGTGACTCAAATCCATTATACGTAATTGACGGTGTTGTGGGAGGAGATATTAATTCTTTAAGTCCTTCTGATATTCAATCCATTGATGTATTAAAAGATGCAGCCTCAGCAGCTATCTATGGTGCTCGTGCAGCAAACGGTGTTATATTAGTAACAACCAAACAAGGCAAAGCGGGTAAAATGCAGGTTAGTTATGATGGCTATTATGGAGTTCAGAATGTATATAAAATGCCATCATTACTTAATGCCAAAGAGTACATGGCAATGATGGATGAAACGCGTTTTAACGATGGTAAAGATCCTTACGATTGGGCAACATTAATACCCGAAATATATGAGGATGTCCAAAATGGATGGGAAGGAACTAATTGGCTGGAAGAAATGAGAGTGAAGAATGCTCCTACACAAAGTCATGCATTAAACATCACTGGAGGAAGTGATCGTTCAACATATTCAATTGGTTTTTCATACACTTCTCAAGAGGGGATCTTCGGAAAACCTGTTCAACCAAGTTTTGAAAGATATACAACTCGTTTAAACTCAACTCATATTTTATATCAAAAAGATGATTTAGACATTGTTAAGTTTGGCCAAACGTTAAATTATAGCTACAACACAAAACAAGGTATCCAAATTGGAAATATATACGGTAACGACATACACTCAGCATTAGTTGCTTGTCCATTAATGCCTGTGTATAATGAGAACGGAGAATACTGGAATGGTGCTGACAATAATGCATCCGGAATAACCGACTTCAATCCATATTTGGCAAACCCTATTGCATTAATGCAATACAGAAGTAACAACCTATCAAGAAACCACAACTTACAAGCAAGTGCTTATGTTGAATTTCAACCAATTAAAAATTTAATCTATAAAAGTTCATTTGGGTACAAAACATATTCAAGTAGTTACAGGAGTTATAAGCCAACATTCGAATTAGCATCATCGGGAGACGGTTACAACCCAACAGCTGATGTTACTACGCAAAGCATGAGTATTGGTCAGCAATGGCAATGGCAAAATACGTTAAGTTACTCATTCCAAACTGGGAAACATAAAATTGATGCATTAGTTGGACAATCAATGGAAAAATTTGGCTTGGGTGAATCAATGAATGTATCAAACTCACAGAATGTATTTACTGACTTTGACCATGCATGGTTAGGCAACACTACAGGAACTACAGATGGCGTAACTATTATTGATGGTAAACCAGATAACCAAGGAGCTTTAAGTTCTGTATTTGCACGTGTAAACTACAACTTTGATGAAACATATATGTTTTCTGCAATCATTCGTGCTGATGGTTCTTCAAATTTTGCAAAAGGTAACAGATGGGGTTACTTTCCATCACTTTCTGCTGGATGGATTGTATCCAATGAATCTTTTATGGAAGGGACTAGTAGCTGGATGGACTTTTTCAAGCTACGTGCCAGTTGGGGACAAAATGGTAATGCTAATGTGGAAATGTTTCAATACATAGCAACCGTAGGCTTCCCTGAAACTGCAAAATACTCTTTTGCTAACTCAAAAAACTATCAATCGCAAGGCGCATACCAAAATATTCTTCCTAATCAAGATATCTCGTGGGAAACTTCGGAACAATTAGACTTAGGTTTCGATGCCCGATTTATTAATTCAAGATTAGGCGTTGCTTTTGACTGGTACAAAAAAACAACTAAAGATTGGTTAGTAAAAGCACCTGTTCTTGGAACCTATGGAACTGGAGCTCCTTACATTAATGGTGGAGACATTGAAAACAAAGGTGTAGAAATTGCACTTAATTGGAATGATAGAATTAATGACTTTAGCTACAATATTGGAGTAAATACAACATTCCTTAAAAATGAAGTAACACGAATTGACAATGCAGAAGGCATTATACATGGTGAACCAAATGTATTAAGTCAAGGTACAACTGAAATGTATCGTGCACAAGTTGGTTATCCGGTTGGTTACTTCTGGGGATTTAAGACTGAAGGAATCTATCAAAATCAAAGTGAAATCGATGCTCGTAGAAGTCAAAACTTAGGTGTTTTAGATGGTGCACAACCAGGTGATGTAATATTCTCGGACACTAACAAAGATGGCGTAATTAACGAAGATGATAAAACTCAAATCGGTAGTTATTTACCTGACATGACTTTGGGTATTAATATTGGGTTAAACTATAAAGGGTTTGACTTGGGTATTGCAGCAAATGGTAACTTTGGACAACAGATTGCTAAATCATATCGCTCATTCGCCGATAGTGAAACTCAAAACTATACAACTGATATTTTTGGACGTTGGTATGGAGAAGGAACATCAAATAGTTTTCCTAGATTAACTCCAGGTGCCAACACCAATTTTCAATATATTTCAGACATTTACATTGAAGATGCAGATTACTTGAAAATTACGAATGTTACATTAGGTTACGACCTAAAGAAAACCTTCAAAAAAATGCCTCTACAACAAGTTAGAGTATACGTTTCTGCCCAAAACCTTTACACATTTACTAACTATTCGGGAATGGACCCTGAAGTTGGTTACGGTTATAGTGGTGGAGATGGAGATGCTAATCAAAGCAATTGGTCCGGAGGTATTGATCTTGGCTTTTATCCTGCTCCAAGAACATATTTAGTTGGACTTAACCTTAAATTTTAATTTCGATATAATATGAAACAATTAATATATTTTGCAGCAATAGCCTTAGTTTTTTTCACTAGTTGCGAAGATTTTCTGGATACTGAAAACCTTACTGAAAAAAACACAACAAATTTCCCGGCTAATGAAGGCGATGTAGAACAAGCTGTAATTGGTATTTACAATACCTTAAACACTGCTGTTGCGAACCCTCAATGTACTTACTTTTATGCAGCAGAATTAGCTTCTGACGATCGCTTTGGTGGTGGTGGAACTGACGATAAACTAATGCAGGCTTGGGATAAAATTATGAATTTTAATACCGATGCTTCCAGACCTTTTTGGTTAGAACGTTACAAAGGTATTTTCAGAGCCAATAGTATTCTTTTATCTATTGAAAGAATGGGCTTAGAAGGTGATAATATTAATAAGATGAAAGGTGAAGCTTACTTTTTAAGAGCATTCTTTTACCATGAACTAGCAGAGATGTATGGAGAAGTTCCAATGCCGTTAAACTCAGATGAGGCAGAGAATTTACCAAAGTCAAGTGCACCTGAATTATATGCTCAAATTGCATCTGACTTATTACAAGCTATTGACTTATTGCCTTCAGTTCCATACAACGAAGTTGAAGCTGGACACGTTACTAAATGGGCTGCTGAAGCTTTACTTGCTAGAGTTTTCTTATTCTATACTGGATATTACGATCAAAGTAGCATTACATTAACGGATGGTACCTCCTTAACTAAAGATCAAGTTGTAACAGATCTTGAAGATTGTATTGATAATAGTGGCCACGATTTAGTTGGTGACTTCCGTAATTTATGGGCATATACAAATCCGTATTCAATTGATGATTTTGCTAAAGTTGCAGGAAAAAATGGCGTGGATGGTAATCCGCTAGGATGGGTAGGTGATGGCAATAAAGAATCAGTATTTGCAATTAAATTTTCAAACTTTGCCTCTTGGAGTACCACAATTGGCTATTCGAATCAATATCTATTACACTTTGGAGTCAGAGGTGGACAGCCATATGGTAATACTTTCCCTCTTGGACAAGGATGGGGTGCAGGACCTGTTAGTCCTCAACTTTGGAATGACTGGAGAAATGACGAACCAAATGACTTAAGACGTGAATCATCAATTATGCCAGTTGCCGATCTTGACAATTATGCTTTTGGCCAATGGACTATGATGGAAGAAACTGATTATTGGCAAATGAAATGTGTTCATATTTCTGCTAAAAAAGGTGTAGATGCAGAAGGTAATACAACATACTATTCTTCATTTTCTGTTCCAATGTTTGAAGCAACTGACAACTTTCAACTTGACGGTGTAAATGACTTAATGTTAATACGTTTTGCTGATGTATTATTAATGCATTCCGAACTAACTCAAACAGCAGATGGAATTAACCGAGTAAGAGAAAGAGCTGGATTAGATGATATCAGTTATTCATTAGACGCTTTGAAAAAAGAACGTAGGTACGAATTAGCTTTTGAAGGTAGAAGATATGCAGATATCAGAAGATGGGGTGATGCACCTGACTTACTTGAAAAACAACTTGGACAAAAACTTTATGAAAGTGGTAAAGAAACCGTAATGAAAGCTTTTGGTGGAGGTTACAAAGCCCGATATAATGCAACAGGCGGATTCTTTCCAATTCCTGAATCTGAAATTGCACTATCAAATGGAGTACTTGAACAAGCTCCGGGTTATAGTGATGCATCAGCAAATTATACTGGTTGGTAATATTTAAAATTAATCTCATGAAAAGAATACTATTATATATAGCTCTGTTAACTATTACGTTTGCAGCATGTGAGCCAATAGAAGATAGAGACAGTATGTCCGGAGAATTAGCTCTTAAGGACCTTAAACTAACAGCTACTCCTATTCAGATAGATGGGCTCAACACAAATGAAGTAGTTGTTGAGAACAATTCATCAACTCTTTCAAGATGGGTTTCGGACCGTACTCAAGTTGAATCAGCCTACGCAACCGTATTATTTGATTATACTGGTTCAAGAGAAGTACAATTCTATGCACTAAACGGCAATGGAACTAAGTTAGAAACTACGTTACCTGTTCAGGTCGATACAATGACAAACCTGACATCATCCATGATTAGCAGATTGGGGATCAAATACAATGAAGATGGAAGTCTTAATAAGAACAGTAAACCATATTTTCTTGGAAAAGCTAACTATACATTAGGAACGGACTATAACATTACCTTAGTTCAAGATGAAAAAGATGGATTAAAAGGTAATAAAATCACATTTGATTGTGAAGCTCCTTATTTATGTCATTGGACAATGGGAACCTCATCAAGTGATAACAATAAAGGATCTATTTCTGTATACAATCCCGGCACTTACACATTAAGCCTATCTTATACAAAGGCTGATGGAACTGTAATTGAAAATGCTTTTGAGCAAGAATTTGTTGTCGAAGAATTGACAGATGTTCCAGATGCATTAAAGAACTTATTCGGCGATTTCTTAGAAAATCCCGATGTAAGTAAAACATGGCAATGGTCTCGTGATGGAAAAGTATGGGCAAATGGTCCATTAAGAGGTTTCACAGATCCAGGTTCTGGATGGTGGCAAAACGCATATGCCGACATGACGGGGCGCCAAGATGGAACAATGACATTCAAATTTTCTGATTTATCTCTTACTAAAGAAGTAACTGCTGCTGACGAAAATGTTGAAGGTATTGGTACTCATTCTGGCACATTAAAGTATGACTTATCTGGAGTTGATGGATATTCTATTGGTCATTTATATTTAAATGGAATCACTATTCTATATGGTATTGATGTAAATGCAGGCAATGTTCCTTTCACCTCTCTGTCTATTATAAGTGTAACAAAGAAAACACTAATATTAGGTGGTGACAGCGATGATACTGGTCAAACCTGGTTATATAAATTCGAGGCAGTTGAAGAATAAATAACAACTGTATCATGATAGGAAAAAGGTGGGCATTATTGCCCGTCTTTTTTCATTTTATACCTAACCTCTTTATTGAATAATGTATTTATCACAGTTGAAATCTTTCTAAAATTTTAATTTTGTAGACACTATCCAAAGTTTTATTTGAATTTTAGAATGATTAATCCCAATAACTATTTATACTAATTCAGTTTTGTGACAATGAAAAAAATCTCCTTAAATAGTCTTTCATCTATTGCATTCGGATTGCTAATATATCTATTCTTTTCACTCTTATATCCGTTTCACTTACATTATCAGGAGCAATATCAGTTGTTCCTACTTACGGGAGACTACTTTCTCTCCTATTCTCAATTACCGGGCGGATTCAGTAATTATTTAGGTGCATTTATCACACAGCTGTACTTTTACCCATCATTAGGTGCTATTTTCACTGCCTTACTGTTAGTTACATTACAACAATTAATATGGCAAATTGCAAAAAGGATAAAAGCTAATTCTACCTATTTTCCATTTTCATTTATTCCCTCCATTTTATATTGGGCTCTTTTATGCGATGAGAATTATCTTCCTGGAGGACTGATTGCATTAGCTTTACTAATGTCTTTTATTTATATCAGCACAATACTTAAGAATGAAAAACAGAGATTGATTCTAAACATTTTATTTATACCTGTTTTGTATTGGTTGATTGGTGGAGCAACTGTTTTCTTTGTTTTGTTTTCAATTTTAACATTTACTTTTCAATCTCAGAAAAGAACAAACCAAAGCCTTCTATCTATAGTAATCCAAGTTATACTTATCATTGGCCTTCCCTATCTCGCAAAAGCTACTTTAGTACAATATCCCATTCTAAAAATGTGGATAGGAGTTGATTATTATAGTTTTCCTAACTCCCTTCCTTTTTATACAGGTGGTCTTCTATTCTTTAGCTCTATCCTGCCTTTTATCTTAAAAGTATTACCAGATAACCTTTCTAACAAACAATGGATTTTAGGTATTCAATACCTAGCCCTTATAGCAATAGCTGTTGTAACGATTAAATCATCTTCTGATTTTGAAAAAGAGGAAGTGATGGCTTACGACTTTTATACACGCATGCGCCAATGGGACAAAGTGATTTCAATGGCTGATAAAAAAGCTCCATCAAGTCCGTTATCCGTTTCGTGTTTAAATTTGGCATTGGCAAAAAAAGGAGTGTTGGCCGAAAACATGTTTAAGTATTACCAAAATGGAACAGGTGGATTATTACCCGATTTCAAAAAAGATTTTACTATACCTATGGTTACAGGTGAAATCTATTATCAATTGGGATTTATAAATACAGCCCAACGTTATACGTTTGAAGCGATGGAAGCTTTACCCCTTTATCAAAAGAGTGCCCGTAGTATAAAACGATTGGCAGAAACCAACCTCATCAACGGGAATACTAATTTAGCGTTCAAGTATCTTAAATTATTACAACAAACCATGTTCTACAGCAAATGGGCATCTGCAATGATTAAAGCATTAGATAATCCTACTATCATAAAAAATCATCCTGAATATGGTTATTTAATGGCCCATAAAATGCAGAATGATTTTTTCTTTAGTGAGGGTGAAAAAGATATGATGCTTGGTCAACTTTTCACCTCACATGATAAAAGTAAAATGGTTTACGAATATTTAATGGCTTATTGCCTACTAAAAAAAGACCTGAATCATTTTATGCAATATTTATCACTTGGTCAAACTGTTGGTTACAAGCATATGCCAGAAAGTTTTCAGGAAGCGTTTATTTATAGTTGGAAGATGACCTCACAAAAAGAACCGAAACCCTTACCTTCATTTATTTCAAAAAATACAGTTAATAGAGCCAATACATTTCTTTCGATGATGAATTTACCTAATGCTCAAGAGGCTTTGAAAAAAGATTACGAAGGAACTTACTGGTATTATTTGCAATTCAGAAACTAATCACTGAAATATGAAAAATCTGTATATTATTATATTAGCTTTTATAGTACTTAGTTCCTGTAACGAATCAGTTAAGGTAACAAAGACCAATACTTCAACTCCCAATATTTTCCCCGATTATATTGGAGTAACCATTCCTGCGAATATCGCACCGTTGAATTTTAAGGTTAAGGAAGATTATTCAAAAATAGATGTCTTACTGAAAGGAAAAAACGAATCACTACACATTCAAAGTAGCAGATACGCCGACTTCCCACTTAAAGAATGGAATGATCTTTTGAACACTTCAAAAGGCGATAGTATTCAGGTAACAGTATCTGTAAAAAAACAGGATAATTGGCTTGGTTATCAACCTTTTTATATTTATATCAGTAATGATGATGTGGATAAGTATCTGGCTTACCGATTAATTGCACCGGGTTATGAAGTGTACAGTAAAATGGGAATATATCAACGATCATTGACAGATTTTAAACAAGATGCCATCTATGAAAATACGTTAGTGCAAGGAAGCTGTGTTAACTGTCATTCATTTAATCAAGGATCAGCTAAAGATATGAGCATGCACATCAGGGGTAAATTTGGTGGAACTGTTCTGATGACGAATAATCATATGGAGGTATTAAAAACTAAAACAGACGAAACTCTCTCAAAATTTGTATATCCTTATTGGCATCCATCGGGAAAATATATAGCTTACACCTTAAATGATACACACCAGGTTTTTCATTCATCAAGTAATAAACGTGTAGAGGTTTTTGATAATGCATCAGATGTGATTGTTTACGACATCAATAAAAACGAAATCATCAAATGCGATGCTTTAATGTCTGATTCAGTGTTTGAGACTTTCCCATCTTTTTCATCAGATGGCAAAACTTTGTATTTCTGCTCAGCCAAAGCTGAAAAAATGCCCATGGAATATACTAAAGTACACTACGATTTATGTAGCATTTCTTTTGATCCGGCAACCGGGACTTTCGCTGACAAGGTAGATACATTGTTTAAAGCATCCGACCAGCATAAGAGTGTTACCTTTCCTCGTCCTTCGCCCGATGGTAAATATGTAATGTTTACGTTGGTTGATTACGGTAATTTCTCAATCTGGCACAAAGAGGCTGATTTATATTTACTCGACACACAAACTAATAAGGTAAGATCTATTAACGAGGTAAACAGCAACGATACTGAAAGTTACCATTCGTGGTCGACCAATAGCAAATGGTTTGTGTTTAGTAGTCGCAGATTAAATGGCTTGTATACGCGATCATACATTGCTCATATGGATGAAAATGGAAAAGCCGGAAAGCCATTTTTGCTACCTCAAAAAAACATTAATTTTTACGATGATTTATTATTTTCGTTTAATATACCTGAGTTTATTACAAGCAAGGTAACAATTGATATTCCAGAACTGGAAAAGCAATTAAAAGGGGAAAAGAAACAAGTAGAAGTAAGAAAGTAGAGTTGATATGTTTGGGAAAGAGATAAAAAGGACATACAAAATTATTCTATCATCTTCTAAGGATGATATACAAGATGAATGGGATAACTGCATCCACCAATTACAAAGCATTAAAACGGGTCGAATTTTTAAAATAAGCATATTTGTTGATAGTGCTTATTGGGAATATTCATTCAAGCATTTATCAGCACAATTGAAAGATATTTTTGCTGATGATTGCCCTGCATTTACATTTCTATCACAAGCACCGGGGCAGCACAAAGTTGCTTTTGAAGTTGGCATTATTGAAAATGATGATGTTCAAATCAATTACAAATGGTTTCAACAAACACCTTACTCCACCATTGAATACAATGATTCAAAAGAACTTTGGGCTTCAGGATTAGGCTTGACTTCAAAAGTTATCGATATAAGTTCATCGGCAGCAAATGCTTTTGAAAATATGCTAGGCGTTTTAAACGCTGAAGGTTTTAACATGAATGAGGTGGTACGTCAATGGAATTATATCCCTCACATCCTTGATTTTGAAACAAAGGATGACAAAGAGTGGCAACATTACCAGCTTTTCAACGAAGTTAGAAGACATTATTACACTACTTACCGTACCATTGAAGGCTATCCGGCAGCTACTGGTATTGGCACATCTGCAGGAAGTGCTTCGATAGACATTTGTGCCTATAAATCGAAAGAACAAAACACCTACTCGGTAAATAATCCCGAACAGGTAAATGCGTATCAATACCAACAAGATGTGTTAGTTGGTGAGTTAATTAAGGGTACCAAAACGAAGCAAGCTCCCCAATTCGAAAGAGCTAAATTAATCAATTCCGATCAAGTTAACACCTTGTTTATTTCGGGTACAGCCTCCATAAAAGGTCAGTATACCATAGGTCTTAATAATCCTGATGAGCAAACAAAAAATACCTTGAATTTAATTGAAAAACTAGCGCAAACAGCCTTGGTGTTATCCCCAAAATCGAATAACAGTTCCTTTTGTTTTTCATACGCACGCGTTTATATAAAAGACAAAACTAATTTTGATTTGATAGAATCGATTTGCAAAGATGCTCTTCCTAATGTACCACTGAATTTTGTTCAGGCGGATGTTTGTCGCGATAATCTGTTGGTTGAAATAGAAGCCGAAATGCATCTAACAACACAAGAAAATAAATCATTAAATACGGTTGATAATACAGCTTATACGCATTGCTAAAATTTTAATATGAAGATGATTGATTTGATACAAAACCGAAGAAGTTGCCGAATTTATACTGAGCAAAAAGTTGAAGCTGATAAAATTGAAGCTTTACAAAAGATGGCCTTATGGGCTCCAACATCAAAAAATAACCGTCCTTGGGAATTTGTTTTTGTTGATAACAAAGATATGCTTCAACAGCTATCTGAATGCAAACCCCATGGAGCCGCCTTTGTTAAAAACTCACCTTTAGCTATTGTTGTTATGGCCAATCCTGCAAAAAGTGATGTATGGATTGAAGATTGTTCCATTGCTGCTTCTTATCTGCAATTAGGAGCCGAAAACATAGGACTGGGAAGTTGCTGGGTTCAAATACGCGAGCGCAATCATGCTTCTGGAATTTCAGCATCCGAACAAGTTAAAAACATCCTAAATGCACCCGCTAATCTTGAAGTTGCTTGTATTATTACCGTTGGATATAAAGGAAAAGAAAGACGACCTTACTCCAATGATGATTTGCTAACGGAACGCATTCATCACAACGGATTTTAATAGCCTTTTCTTTAAAGTATCTCGCAAAGTGCGTAATTGAAAGAATGGAAAATCAATTACGTACTTTGCAAAATCCTAAGTTCTTCTCAGATTAACTTGCCATAAAACTGACTTCAAATCCCGATTTATCAGAGTTTGGCACAATTGAAAATGTGTTATCCTGCATTAACTTTACACCATCGCGTACAGCTACTGATCTTAAGTTTTGCTTGATTAATTTAGCTTCTGCAGGATCGCACTTTTTATTAAAATGCAGATATAAAACATCCGGATCCTCCAAACTTAAACGTATCAGGAAATTATTTTGCTCTACAAATATCAAATCTTCATGAGCATATGTTGGCTCCAATCCAATATAATTGAGCATGTCCTGAACAACCTCTAACGGCTTCTGCAAATCTTCTTTTTTCATTGGATTAGATTTATGATATATTACTTACATGAAGTGCTTGCACAAGAACTACAAGACGATGGGGAACAATTAGCTCCGCCTTCAGTCATTAATTCGCCAGCCTGAAATGGAGGTAAACTTTTATGAAACATCAATTCAGCATTAAATTTGATTAATGTTCCAATGGCTTTATAAACTGAAATGCCCATCTCTTTAAAAACTTTTAAAGCCATCATTTGAATTTCGGGAGTAATAATTGCTTTAATGTCTTCTTTCTTAATCCATTCCGAGAAGTCTTTTATATCAGTTCTACTAACAACTTCAACTCTTTCCGTCTGTGTATCATAAGTACCCATCAAACCACTTTTGGTAAAATCATCTGATAACACTACTTGTGCTTCACCTGTTAACCCGGCTGCTGGAAATCCAATTTTCATAGTATTAATTTTATAGGTTATTATTTCACTTTTTCATCACAATTGGGCTGATCCGAAGTTTTTGGACAACTCAAAAGTGCAGCATCAATTACATCATTCATTAGCTCTTTTGCTAACTCAGAATCAAAACCACATCCATAATTATTCCCCACTCGTATAAGTGGTCTTTTGATCAAATAAGGATCATCAAGCATAGCAGCTATCGTTTCGTCATAACTAAGAACCTGAGGATTTACATCTCCGGACTTAATTCGGGGAGCACTTGAATTAAAACACTCTATTAATGGACGTTCTTTTATGAATAATTCTAATCGCTCTTTTGTCCAGTTCTCTTTAAGTATATTGTAAGTTATAACTTTATAACCTTTATCTTTTAAGAGTATTTTTTGCTTTGTATTATTAATACATCCTGGTTTTTCGTAAAAATGTACTTCCATAACGAACAATTTTGTCTAACACAACCTAATTATCACCAATACAAGAGATAAAACAAGACATATACCAAACAGTATATCTGATTGATATTTTGGATACTTAGATAAAATAACTGACAAAAAAGTAGGATTTTCTGACCAGGCCTGACAAAAGAGAAGTCTTCAGAAATTCACAGTTTGAAATTAGCTAATTTATCTCACTAAAACTACTCATGTAGCATAAATTATGTAAGTACAAGATTGACAATAAAACAAGATTCTGAAAGACTTTACTAAATCTCAATTCCATCGTAACTTGTATATAAAGGTTAGCGAATATCACGAAAAAGATGAAAAAGGAACGTTTTATAATGTGTCTATTTTTAATTCAGATTTGCATATTATGCATGGCACAATTAAGTACACAACCAGATCAGAGCAACCATAATCAAACTAACCAATCACTTTCATCAATCCCACGTAATACTATCTACAACGAAGATATACTTATCTTCACCTATGAGCGAATATTTCCTCAAACAGATAAGTTTGGATTAACTTTAAAAGGTGGAATCTTGATTTTTGATCCATTTCTATGGGTGGCCGATGTTGGAATAATAACAGGTAGTAATAATCACTACTTCGAAACAGCTCTTGGGGGCATCGTAGATCCCACTTTTGGAGACTTTGGATTTGTGACAATTCGTGCTAATTATCGCTATCAGGCACCAAAGGGTTTTGTATTTAAAATTGGAGCCATTGCAGGGCCTCCAGATAATTTTATCTTACCAATTATTTCGTTTGGATATGCTTTTTAATGTCCTAGTTATCTATACCTAAAAATTATCTCCCATATCTAAACTTTAATAATTGTAACTCGTAATTACTCTATTCAAATTAATTAAGGGGAAAATGAAAAAAATTTTACTATTATTTTTATTGGGATGGAGTATCCAATCTCAAGCAGCAGATCATGATCTGGCAATATCCAGATGGTTGCTACCACAGTCTGCCGGGGATTTAGGAGATACAGAAACAGTACGTTTCGAAATTGAAAATTTGGGAGTAAATGATGAAAGTAATTTTACTGTGTCATTCTCTCTCGACGGTGGAAATTCATTTATTGAAGAGGCCTACACAGGTACCGTTCCAGCAGGTTCAAAAAGAACACATACTTTTACAGCTAAGGCTGATTTGAGTATTGATGGTGCTACTTATGTTATTATCGGGAAAGTATCTTTAACCGGAGATGAAGATAGCTCAAACGATGAGATTGAAGTATCTGTTGTTAATAAAATCATTGGAGATGATTGTGATGACCCTTTCGTTATGGATCTTGCCAGAGGAGTAACGTATACAGATACAAGAGATATAACTCCATTTGGTGATGACTATGACTATAATTCAGGATGGGGAGCTCCTAATTATCTGCAGGATCGTGAAGTGTTTTACCAATTTCAGACCACTGCACAAACAAGTTATTTAGATGTAGTTCTGCATTCTAATTATCAAGGAAGCTTTGCTCCGAAAGTTGCCGTACATGTAATAAACGCATGCCCTGACGGAACCTTTTCAACAGTTAGTTCTGGTTATGACTTTAATGATTACAACGCTGAAGTTAAAAATGCATATTTGTATTATGCCCAAACCTATTATGTAGTTGTTTCAAAATGGACAACATATAATTTCACTTACGACCTTGAGGTTACTCTTTATGAACAAACCGATTTTAAATCATTTCAGTTTAAGGACATAATATCATCATCATCTATTAATTACGATAATCATTCAATAACAGTAACAGTTCCTTATCAAACCGATTTAACAACTTTAACTCCTGTTTTTGAAGTACCAAACTATGCAGATGTATGGAAAAACGGAGTTATACAATCCAGCGGTCTTGAAGTTATAGACTTTAGTAGTCCAGTACTATTTTCTGTAATACAAAATATTGGTGAAGGCATTTCACAAGAATGGACAATAACAGTTCATGAGGACATACCAAGTAATATTAAAAGAATTGGTGAGGAAAAAATAATGATTGCACCTAATCCGGTTTCTGATCTTTTAAATATTGAACTAAATTCAAAAGATCATTCAAGAATAAAAGCCTCCATTATAAATTATGCAGGCAATTTAGTTCATGAGACAATTCTATCTTCGAATAAAAACCAAATAAATTTATCGAATCTTTCGCCAGGTCTCTATTTTATTAAAATAGAATCAAACGAGAAACAGATAATTAAAAAATTCGTTAAAAATTAACCTTCTAATAAAGGCTGTCCATAATAAATATGAACAGCCTTTTTAGCCCTCTAAATCAATCTATTTCACAAAATTGAATACATAGGCTGTATCACCAGAGTATAAGGTTGCTCTATAACTACTACCTTTCTTCAATCTTACAATATTTTGTTTACGCGAAAAAAGTCTGTCTTTACCTACTGTACGTTCAACTAATCGTTTATTAGTATCAACATCCTCAATTACCAGGCATAATGGATTTCTATCACCATTTATGTGGCTAACCAATAATGTTTCATCATCAAGAACAAACATTTTGGTATCCTCTGTCCCGTTATCCGAAATTTCAACGATATTTTGAATCACAAAATTATTAACCACATCATATTCACTTTTTTCATGGTTCGTTTTACTAACAAGTTCAACGGTATAATTTTTTGCTCCTCCTTCAACAAAATCAAGACGTTCATGAATGTTCAATTTGTTACTTACATTCTTCTCTAATAACACCTTGTTTGTTTTTGTTTCTTTAATTACCAGATAATCAAATTGTTTTTCTGTATTAATAACAGAAAGAACCGGCTCATTGAACTTTTGAATGTTAAATACCTTAACTTTGTCTGTTGCTTTTAATTGCATTGCAAAAACTAATACAATTAATCCGAATAAATACTTTTTCATTCCTACTACTTATTTATTAATAATACTTTTATATCACACTAAATATCTGATGATTGCATACATCAATTAGACAACCAACTCACCATTGCATTACCAATAAATTTTATGCCATAAACGAACTAATAAATATATATTAACAGGTATTAACGTGTATTACAAACAAGCAAACCAACTTATAATCAATCGCTTTATAAAAGCCAATAAGAGATGTGGAGACAATAAACTGAATATTGCAATATTTAGATTACAATATTATTTGTTAAGAAATATTTATAATACAATACACTGGCTGTCAATCAACAAACAAAAAACCTATTTCAATTCACTGAAATAGGTTTTTCTAATTTGAGAATAACGGCCGACCTTATTCTGAAATATTAATTAATTTTTAATGTTTCTAAATCATTAATTGGACGAACAAACGAATCTTTAAAACGCCCCATTTGTTTGAGTCTTTCCCTGGCTTTTAACGATTCTTCTTTATTGTTATATACACCATAAATATAACGGGTATATCCATCAGAGCATTTAAAAGATTGTATATCATCCTTAATCAGCCCATTGAAATACAGAAATGCAAATATTGGTTTATGCTTCAGAGCTAATATTTGAACTGTATAATACTCAATATTTTTGACATTATGCATTTCTCTTATAATCTGTTCTTCAATCTGTTTACTTTCTTCTTCAAAAGGAGCTTTAATTGTGATATGCACCAATGGAGGTTCCATTCTTATATCTTCAAATGTATAAAGCGAAACTTCATTAGAGCTGGCCATTTCTTGATCTACATGCAACGATGATACTCGCATTTCTTTCTTTCCAGCTTTTTCTTCAACTTGATAATCATATCCTGTTTCGAGAAACATTACATACCTACCCGATTCTTTGTCAGGTCTGTAATCACCAACCAATCTATCATCGACTTTACGGGTAACCATAATTCTAACTCCACCTTCCTGTAGTTTTGATTTATCTATCACCTCACCTTCAATAACAGCTAATTCTCCCTGAAACGAAGCATCAAATTCAACTTTATAAATATCCGAACCGCCATAATTATCATTAAACCGTGCCGAAGCCACATAGGCCTTACTTCGATCAAGAGTTGGTAAAAAGAAGAAATCATCATCAGGAGTATTAATCGGATAACCTAAGTTTACAGGTTCCTCCCATGTGCTATCAGCTTGCATCTGGGTAAAAAAAACATCCATTCGCCCCATACTATTATGTCCTTCCGAAGCAAAATACAAAGTTTTCCCATCCGGATGAATCATGGCTGTTTCTTCATCATACCGTGTATTTACATTTGGACCTAAATTACGTACTGTTCCCCACGTTCCATCTATATTTTTCTTTGCCATATAAATATCTGTTCCTCCATAACCTCCAGCCCTATTACTCACAAAAAACAAAGTGCTTTTATCGGCCGACAACGATGCATGTGTTTCATCGGCAATAGTATTAATGGGATATGGTAACTTAACAGGCTCCAACCATTCTTGATTTACATATCTGCTTTCGTAAATACTTTTGCCTTCATCATCGTTTCGATAAATAAATAGTTCGGTACCATCTGAAGAAATAGACAAAGCTGACTCATGTTCAGGATTTTTGAAAAAATGTGTTAAAGAAGAGGCTTTCTCCCATTCTCCTTCATATTGCGACGAATAAATTTTCTCAGGATATTGACCATCTCTCAACTTAGGTAATTTAGCATCACTCCGCCTGGATGTAAATATTACTAAGTCCTCAAAAACCGAGACCAACGGACTGTGATCATCGTACTTACTATTTATCTTTTTCCCCAGATTTGTAATGGTTATATCTATTGGATTTTGCAGAAATATCTTTGCGTTTTCACACATCCTTTTCTCTTTTTCTATCTCATCAAGTAATATTAGATTATCGATATTCTGAGATAAATAATTATAAATATCCAACGCTTTATCGGTTTGCATAATTACCTGATAACTCTTAGCAAGAGTTAGTTGAATGTCTAGACCTAAATCGGAAAGAACTTCACTTGAATCTAATTGAGAAAATCCTTTCTCGAGATACACAACTGCTGTATCAGCACTATTATTAAGATTTAAATAGCATATGCCTAAATGTAAATACCCTTCTACGAAATCGGGATGCGAATTAACAATATCTTTAAATGAATTAATAGCATTATGAAAGTCGCCGGATTCTTCCTGCTGAAAAGCACGGTGTAGATTCCTGTTTTTTATTGGTTTTTTGGCAGATTGAGAAAACGCCAATAAATAAAATCCCCCTAATAAAACGATAGAAATAATATATCTTATCCCTTTAATCATAAAGGCCCCTAGTTTAAATTTCTTCACTCAAACCCAAGTTGTGTAATTAATTTAATATCAGCACCATTTCCACATTAAAAGATTATAACAACTTGTTAACAATTTAACCACCTACTTTGTTTTACACTGTATTTCTGCCCCTTAGACTTAACTCTTCTAACCAACGATGAGATACCACAGGAATTGATAAATAATAGTCGTCTAATAATAAAACCCCTTAAATAAATTATTATGAAAATATGGAGTCTACTTGTGATAGTGATATTACTATTTGCAAACATTACTCATGCCCAGAACCGCATGAATTCTGAACAACGAGCAAAACAACAAACTGCTCAAATGACTAAAGACTTAAATCTGACAGAAGAGCAACAGGGAAAAGTTGCAGAACTCAACAAGAACTTTGGCGAAAAAATGAGGAACTTACATGAGGAAAACCAAGGAGACAGAGATAAAATGAGAGAATCGATGACAAAACTCAGGGATGAACGCGATAATGAACTAAAAAAAATATTAACTGCAGACCAGTTTAATAAGCATAAGGAATTAGAAGAAAAACGAATGAAAGGACATCAAGATAGAGGTCGTAGCGGTGCACCAAACCGTTAATGAATTCATCCATCTTATCATCTAATTGAATGTAATTTTTATAACCTGTAACAGCTAATAGTTGCAGGTTTCTTTATATAGAATGAATAATCCATCTAAAAATCTTAATTTCGCGGATGTAAATGCTTTATAATGGATTCAACAAGACAAAAGAAAATATCGCGCTTACTACAAAAAGAGATTAGTGAGCTATTTCAGAAAGAGGTTAAAGAACTGGTAATGGGCGTTATGGTTACTGTTACCGTTGTTCGTATTTCGCCCGATTTAGGACAGGCAAAGATTTATCTAAGCATCTTTCCGTCAACCAATATTGATGATGTATTCAATAATATAGTTGAAAATACACATCAAATCAGATTTGCTTTGGGCAAAAGAGTAGGAAAACAGATGCGGATTATTCCTGATTTAAAATTCTTTAAAGACGACAGTCTTGACTATTTAGATAATATTGACCGCCTGTTAAAAGAATAGAAAATGCAATACGACCCAATTAAACGTTCGTTGGGGAAAGTGTTTAACCAAACACCTTTTCTTCGGATTTTATTTTATCGATTACTCGATCTTTTACTATTACGCGCCTGGTATATTAGACGTGAACTTAAGAAAAAAGCAGCTAGCTCTGCCAACAATCTTAAAGTTTTAGATGCTGGTAGTGGATTTGGTCAATACGATTATTTCATGTCGTCGCTGGGTAAAAAGTGGGACATTACTGGCGTTGATGTTAAAGAAGAGCAAATTGCTGATTGTAACCAGTTTTTCAGTAAAATAGGACGCGGCAACCGTGTTAAATTTGAGATTGGCGATCTTACCAAGTTTGTTAAACCTAATACTTTCGACTTAATTCTTTCGGTTGATGTAATGGAACACATTCTTGAAGATGAGTTGGTATTTGATAATTTTCATAAATCGATGAAAAACAACGGTACTCTACTCATCTCAACTCCTTCTGATCAGGGAGGTTCAGATACGCATCATCATCACGAAGAAGAAGACGGAGTACATGGTTTTATCGATGAACACGTTAGAGATGGATACAATGCTGATGATATTCGTAAAAAACTGGAGCAAGCCGGATTCAGCGATATAGAAACTCATTACACCTATGGTAAACCGGGAAGTTTATCATGGAAGTTATCGATGAAATTTCCTATTCTGATGCTAAACGCCAGCAAATTATTTTTCGTCTTGCTTCCATTTTATTACATCGTTGCCTATCCAATCGCTTTTATATTGAATATTATTGATACAGCATCAGAACAAAAAAGTGGAACCGGATTAATGGTTGTTGCTCACAAAAAACAATAGATGAACATTGCCTTTAACATAGCCAAACGTTATTTATTTGCAAAGAAATCGCAAAATATCATTAATATCATCTCTCTGATATCGATGGTAGGCGTACTGACAGCGAGTATGGCTTTATTGGTTGTGTTATCGGTATTCAATGGTCTTCACGATTTTGTTGGTAACCTTTACGGTAATTTCGATCCGGATTTAAAAGTAATACCAGCCGAAGGCAAAATATTTTCAACTGATTCGATTGACTATGCATCAATCAAAAGCATTAATGATATTGACCTGATATGCGAAACCCTCGAAAATCAATCTTTGCTTAAATTTGATAAAAGAAGAGCTCCGGCTATGATTTTAGGAGTTGACAGCACATTTAATCAAATTAGTAGAATTGATTCCATTATGGTTGAAGGCAAGTTTGAACTCAATCATAATCACAATAACAGGGGAGTTATTGGTGGAATATTAGCCAACCAATTGGCTTTGCGAATGAATTTTGTAACACCTCTGGTAATGTATGTGCCCAAAAGAACCGGAAACATCATCATGATGGCTCCTCAAAATGCCTTTAGAAAAGAATATATTAATCCCAGTGGCATTTTCATGGTTCAACAGGTTGAATACGATAGCCAATTCCTCATCATTGGAATAGAACAAGCCCGCCGTTTGTTTGAGTATGACTCAACAGCTGTTTCGGCATTATTTGTTAGTGTCAAAAATCAGGAAAAGATAAATCAGGTTAAACAAGCGATTGAAGAAATCAGCAATCATCACTTAAAAGCCTTGGATCGACAACAACAGCATTCTTCGTTTTATAAAGTGATGAAAGTTGAGAAATTAATGGCCTTTCTTATTTTAGCCTTTATTTTAGCCATTGCTGCTTTTAATGTTATTGGCACCATGTCGATGCTGATATTCGAAAAAAAGGAAAGTATTTTCACATTAAAAAGCATGGGTGGTGACAGAAAACTGGTTACTCGCATCTTTTTAATTGAAGGATTGCTGATATCACTTCTAGGTGTTATAATTGGGTTGGTTTTAGGAGTTGCTTTGGTTTTACTGCAACAGCATTTTGGTTTTATCACCTTTTCAGGTGGAGGATCATATTTAGTAGATGCTTATCCCGTTCAACTGGTTTGGAGCGATGTAATAATTGTACTTATCACAGTATGCATCATTGCTTATCTGGCTGCCTGGTATCCTGTAAAAGTTATTGTAAAAAGATATTACGCCGAAACAGGAATGCCTTAATTGGAATAACGTTCTACAATTTCGTCAAGCACACACATCACCCCTTCCACTTGTTTTTCGGTTAATAGCTTAATGCGAAGATCACGTATATCAGGTAAATTGGTGAATACCTTTGCCAGATGACGACGTGCATGAAGAATTCCAGCTTTTTCATCGATATATTCAACCGATCGTCTCACCAACTCTTTTAATATTTCAGCTTCTTGTTGTATAGTTATTGGTTCTAATAACACTCCGGTATTAAGGTAATGTTTAATTTCTTTAAATATCCATGGACGACCAATAGATGGACGACCAATCATTAAAGCATCAACCCCATATCGATCAATTAATTCTTGGGCCTTTTCAGGGCCCGTAATATCACCATTACCAATAATAGGAATATGCATACGAGGATTATTCTTTACTTTACCGATTAATGTCCAATCAGCTTTACCAGAATACATCTGTTCTTTTGTTCTTCCGTGAATGGTTAATGCCGCAATTCCTAAATCCTGCAATTGTTCCGCTAAGGTTTCAATAACGTAATTATTTTCATCCCACCCTAAACGCGTTTTTACAGTAACTGGAATATCAACCGCATCAATAACAGCCTTAGTTATTTTCAATAATTGAGGTATATCGCGCAACAATCCTGAACCACTTCCCTTTGTTGCAATTTTTTTAACCGGACAACCAAAATTCAGATCAATAACTTCAGGCTTGGCTTGCTGAGCCATTATTGCTGCTTCTCTCATTAAATCTACATCTCCTCCATATAATTGTATACCCAAAGGCCTTTCAGCCTCTGTTATTTGAAGCTTACGCACAGTACGATTTACTTTACGTACCAAAGCCCGAGCTGAAACAAATTCGGTATACATCATATCGGCTCCAAACTCCTTACATAGAGAACGAAATGAAGGATCAGTCACACTTTCCATAGGCGCCAACAACAACGGGTGTTGACCTAAATCGAGATTACCAATTTTCACGCATCTAAAATTTTGCGCAAAGATATAATAATCTTATAAGCTATTAGCTTGTTAATTACTTCTGAAATTTGTGGATAAAATATTATAATTTTTCTTCGGGTGAAATTGTTTTTTACCTACATTGCTAACTGATATGCAGCACATAAGAATAAACATAACCCTGTTCTCACTATTATTCTCGTTATGTTTTTGTTCAACACAAGAACTAAAACTGGAATCTGACACCACGGAATCAGCCATTGCTGCACCCGATTCACTTGTTGTTGCTCAACTCATTCAAAAATCAAATGAAACCTTTAATGCTAAGTTAAATAATCAGGATCCTTACGATAGTTTTTTAAAAGAAGCGGAACAATTGGCTATTAATAATCAATTAAAGCATCAATTATTTACTATCTATACTATTTTAGGCAAGCGATTCAGAAATCAATCCTTTTATGCTAAGTCCATGCATTTCAATCAAAATGCACTTGAAATAGCAGAAGAACTAAACGATTCATACCTATTGGCTGAAACCTATAATCAAATGGGTACGGTTTATCGAAGAGTTGATGAAAATAGCAAGGCATTAGATATGCACATGAAATCACTTACCATTGCCGAAAACAATAAGGATTCTTTTCACATAAGCTATGCTATTAACGGCATTGGTAATGTAAGTTACAATCTTAATCGTAATTTGGCTGCTATAGAGTATTTTCATCGATCGTTGGATCTATCAAAAAAATTGAATAACACTCTAGGTATGGCAATTAATACTAATAACATTGGAGATGCCTATCAAAAACTTAATAACCAAGATTCTGCCTTATATTATCATTTCGAATCACTTGAGTACAACTCAAAAATAAACAGCAAAATTGGGCAGGCTATTTGCTACAATAGCATTGGTCGTGTCTACACCAACAAAAAACAATATAGATTGGCTCTTGAGTACTTATTCAAAGCTCTTGAAGCCAATACTGAATCAGGCGATTTAATGAATGTTGCTATTAGTTATACTAATATTGGCAAACTTTATCTGAACGACAATCATCCTGACGAAGCTATTTTATATTTAAATAAAGCCCTCAGAAACTCAACGGCAATAGGCACTAAATATACAGCCGAAGAAGCAGCAAGATATCTTTCTCAGGCATATGAGAAAAAAGGGATGATAAAAAAGGCATTTGAGTTTCATAAAATCAGCACTGCTTATCGCGATAGTACACTCAACGAAAAAAACATCTTTCATCTTACCATGGCTGAAGGTAATTATCGTGATAATACACGTAAGTTGAAAGTAGAAGAATTGAGCAAACAAACACTACTTCAAAAAAACAAGATTGACAGACAAAAATATCATATAACAACAGTGATTATAATCGGACTTGTTATTTTTATCATCACCTTACTTTCTGCCATACAAATTCGTTTACGCAATCAGTATAAAACTTTACGTTTTCAGCAACGATTACTGAGAACTCAAATGAATCCTCACTTTATTTTTAATGCCTTAAGTGCCATTCAGGTGTTTATATTGGAAAACGACATGGAAAAATCCAGTCAATTCCTATCCGATTTTTCTAAACTAATGCGTCAGGTTTTACGAAGTAGTAATTACGAATACATATCTATAAACGAAGAAGTGGAGATGCTTCAGTATTATTTAAACCTGCAACGTTTACGCTTCTCACCTCCATTCGAGTATGATTTATCTATTGAAGAGGAACTACAAAATACTAATGCAATGATACCACCCATGTTAATACAACCGTTTATTGAAAATGCTATCGAACATGGTATCAAACCAATCGGAGAAGGCGGACTAATTAAAATTCGCTTTAAAAGAGGTGGATATGGCATTATAATTGAAGTCGAAGACAATGGTATTGGTATTGACTATGCAAAAAACATTAGTAAAGCCGAAAAAAGTCACGAGTCAATGGCTTTAAAGATTACTCAGGAACGCCTGGAAATAATAAGGAAAGATACCAGAAAGAAAACAGTTCTTGAAATTTTTGATAAAAGAGGCAGAGGGTTGAAATCTCAAGGAACTATTGCACACCTGGAAATACCAGTAATTATTGGTAAAAGTTAAAAAGGGGATATACATGGCACAAGTTAAATTAATAATTGTTGAAGATGATTTATACAACCAAAAAGCGGTTGAAAATATTATTCAAAACCATTTTCAGGAAATAGAAATAGTTGGAAAAGTAAGCAGTGTTAAAGATGGATTAGAAGCCGTTAATACTTTACAGCCCGACTTATTGATTCTTGATATCAACTTGAGCGATGGCACTTCATTTGAAATATTACAACAAAGTAAATACAACAATTACAAAGTCGTTTTTATGTCGGCTTATCATGAGTATGCATTAGAAGCTTTAAAATTTGCATCGGTTGACTTTGTATTTAAACCCTTTGATATTAACGAACTAATTATTGCTATTGATAAAGCGTTGGACGAAATCCGAGATGAATCATACGAATTGAAGATTAAAACCTTATTTGATAATATCGATTATAAGAATAAAACCAAAAAAGTTGTATTGCAAGGAAAAGACAGTCTGCGCGTAAGTAGTGTTGATGAAATTGTATGGGCAAAAGCAATAACAGGTGGTGCCAATTTTTATTTCGAGGATGGCAGCTATTTCTTTGCCACCAAACCTCTTCGTCGTTACGAGTCAATATTATCATCACACGCATTTTTCAGATGTCATCCACATTACCTCATCAATCTTGTTAAAATTAAAGAAGTCAAATATGAACTTAAACGCATCCATATGTCAAATGATGACGAGGTAGCGTTTGAAACCCGACGATACAACCAACTAATTAATGCCATGCATCCGCAAAAAGCAAATTAATCCTTTTTAACATTTGCCATTACAACAAAAAGAAATATTTTTAAAACTTTTTTATCTGCATACAGTACTAATAACCGTGTGAAGTTAATTTGTTTTTGGGGATTAAATTTAAGGCTAAATGTTAAGGTGGATTTTTGTTTGGGTTGCTATTTTGTTATTTGTTGTTAATACATCTGCTCAGGTAAACGAGGTTTGGAGATATAGTTATCCAGAATTTGGTGCAGGTATGACTAACAATCTTTACTTCCGTATTGAAAACAACAATTTTGTAAAAAACAACGAATACTTCGGAGATTTTACCGAAGGATATACCTTAATGGGATATGCCATTCAACCATCTTTCATGTATTACGCTGGTTCGCAATTACGAATCAAAGCAGGGCTTCACATTGTAAAATATAGTGGTATGGAGGAATTCACAGAGGTTGTTCCGACCCTTTCGATACACACTAAGCTAGGCGATAACCTTTCGTTAATAATGGGAGGATTAAGAGGGGACATACAACACCGATTACTTGAACCTATTTTTAACCCCGAAAACCAATATTCCCGCCCGATTGAAAATGGTTTCCAATTTCTTTTTGATAATGAAAAATTATGGTTTGATGTTTGGGTCGATTGGGAACAATTTATTGTTATAGGCGATACTAAACCCGAGAAATTTACAGCTGGAATCAGCACTGAATATACCTTTTTAAAAGAAAGTGACGACTGGAAAATAAGCCTTCCAGGTCAATTTTTAGCTACCCATCTAGGAGGACAAATAAGTGATTTTGAAGAACCAATGCAATCATTAGCCAACTTGGCTACCGGTATAAAAATTAAAAAAGAATTGGGAACTGGATTCATTCAAAACATTAGTTTAGCAACCTACGGTGCGTGGTACCAAGATTTAACTGAAAAATCTGGATTACCATTCACAAACGGACACGCAATATACCCTGTTACCGAAGTAGGCTACAAATATGGTATTTTTATGCTTGGATATTGGAATGCTAATAACTTTGTGGCACCTAAAGGAAGCCATCTTTTCCAATCGGTTTCTGATTATAAAGTAGTTGACGAAACAAGCTATTTCTATCAACCCGAACGTCAATTATTAAATGCAAAATTATCTTTCTCAAAAGACTTTTTGCAAAAAATTCGCTTTAGCGTGATGGTTCAAACTTATTACGACATTCCTAATTCTCAGCTGGAATACGCATATGGAATGAATCTGGTATTCAACCCTAATTTCTTCATAAAAAAGGTACACTTCGATTAATAACTAGCTAAAATTCTAACTCCATCCCTATATGAGGTATTCCATCTTCGAGATAGGTTTCTGTTACAATCGTATATCCTAAACCAGAGTAAAAACCTTTTAAGTATTGTTGAGCACTAATGTGTATTTGTTCCACATCCCATCTCAACTTCATCCATTGCGAGGCTTCGGTCATTATTCGGCGAGCCAAACCATTAAAGCGAGCTTGTTTTTTAACAACCAGCCTTCCTATAGAAGCAAGATTAAATCGAGTTCCTTTATTCAGCATACGAGCATAACCAACAATCAAGCCATCATCATCTTTAATCATCAAATGATAAGCCTTGGTATCATTCCCATCCAAATCGTTATAAACACAATTTTGCTCCACCACAAATATTTCAGCTCTCAACTGCAAAATTCCATATATTTCATCGATACTTAACTCTCTAAATGACTTTATAGTTGTCAACATCATTCTAATTCCGGTTTTATTTTTGTTCAAAACTACTAAAACCTAACACTCAAACCACCATAAACTGAAAATGGTAAACCCGGATAGTAATAACGCGGAGAATTATTACCAAACGAAGGAGCATTAATTAAAACCATAGAAGCATAGTGCGTATCAAACAAATTATCAACTCCACAATAAATAGTAGACCGAAATTTTAACATATTTAAATCCATCGAAAGTTTTGTTCCAACCTTATTGTATCCATTGTATATTTTTGTATTGGCATCATTCAGATATTGTTCACCTATTACTTTATAATTAAAACTAATATTAAAGGGATGAATATAATAGTGTCCGTTAAAAGTTAATATATAATCGGGTATTCCAGGTAAAAAATTATCTTGGTAATCATTCCCATCATCAATAAAATTTCGAAATCTGTTCTCTGACATAAAGCCACTAATAGTTAAGTCTAAAGCTGTTGTATTTTCAACTTTAAAAAACATATGACTAAGCAAAACCTCCATTCCTTGATGTTTGGTTTTTCCGGCATTAATACCGTAAAATACATCGTCACTCTCGCGTTTGGTAACTAAAAGATTGGATAACCACATATAATAAAAGGTAGTTTCAAATGTGGTATTTGTATTTATGGATACAAAACGATAGCCCAAATCCAGTGAAACACCTTCTTCGGGGCGAATCCGATGATTAAATGATCCATCTGGCATTTGAGCTTCTTCAACCGAAGGACTAGAGAATCCATGTCCTAGTGAAGTAAATAAATACATGTTAGATTTAATCTGATAATTAATACCTAATCGAGGGGATAATACCCAACTATATTTATATTTTTCCTTGATTTCATCGGTATTATAATCTGCTTTATAAAAAGTACGATTTACATTAACAGCAAATTGAAAATTCCATCTTTTTGTCGGTTGATAATCAATTAATGTAAAAACATTTAAATACGAACGATTTATTTTATTTTCATTCAGCAATTGATTCAAATCTTCAGTACGAACGCCATAGTAAGCCAGATTGTTTTGTTCACTCATTGCTTCAAAACCAGTATCAAAACGAATATTACTAAAGTCCTTCGAATACTTATTACGTATACCTATTGCAGATCTTGCTTCATCCAATCGGTTAAATGGACGCAATTCATTAACATCCGAAAAATTGTAAAAGATATTAATTGTATTTGACGATCTAGTTGTAACCGGTGCACTCCAACCAATATTAATCAAATGACGATCTGATTCCTCGTAACCACCTATAGCTCTCCATGAAGCAGCAGCACTTTGCGGATTATTATAGAAATTCACACTATCAATCGAACTGGGTATTTGTCCAAATAAGTGTCTGAAATTATACACAAGAAAAAGATAACTATCCCCTATATTTTGTCTGGCCTTAAATGTAAAGTTATATCGGTCATATTCACTATTATCTCGATATCCATCAGTATGCAACTGACTTGCCGATATGGAATAAGTGCTGGAGGTGACCTTTTTTAATTCAACATTCATTTGATTAGATAATGTTGCAAAACTTCCAACCTCGGTTTGAAAAGAATATTTATTTTGAGATACGATACCTTTCCATGGATTTATAAGGATAACACCTCCCAAACCCGCTCCATAAAGCGAAGAACCGGGTCCTTTTAGAATTTGAATTGATTGCATATCATTCAGCGAGATATCTTCAATAGCTGTTACTCCATCTCCATTTGTTAATGGAATTTCACCCCAATATGCCTTAATTCGATTGCTCTCATAAGGAGTACGTGATCCAACTCCTCTAATGGTTATTCGATTAGTACTCATGGTTCCCTGCTGCATATATATACCCGGCATGGTATTTAACTGCTCCGATAACTGAAAACTATTACCTGATTTTATTTGAGCCGAATCAATTAAAGATACTGCTCCTGGCCATTTTTTAACATGCTTAATATAGATAGGTGCATTGATTGTGATTTCGTTGAGCAATTCTTTTTTCAATAATGAATCAACTTGAGCATTCCCCATCAAACAGGAACAAAACAGCATCACGATTAATAACGAGTATTGTTTCTGAGGCATATCTATTGAGGAATGAGTTTTAAGATTTTCCCAGGCTTTTCAATGGCTACATAAATGAATCCATCGGGGCTCATTTCAACATTACGCACGCGACCTATGTTTTCCAACAATTTTTCTTGATGAACAACCTTATCTCCATCCAATACAATACGATGCAAATAATGAAAACTTAGCGACCCTGTTAATATGTTATTCTTCCATTTTGGATATCTATCGCCTTTTACAAAGGTCATTCCACAAGGAGCAATTGACGGAATCCAGTAAACGATTGGTTGTTCCAGGCCTGCTTTAGCTGTATCGTTAGTGAAAGTAGTACCATTGTAATTGATACCAAACGATATTACAGGCCAACCATAATTTGCACCTTTTTTTATCAGATTTAATTCATCACCACCTTTGGGCCCATGTTCATCAGTCCAAATTTGACCGGTCTCAGGATGAATGCAAACCCCTTGAGGGTTACGGTGACCATAAGAGTAAATAGTAGGACGCGCATCTTCTGTTCCCACAAAAGGATTATCATCAGGCACTGATCCATCATCATTTATCCGGTGAATTTTACCACAATCATTATCTAAATACTGGGGATGACGATCGCGGTTACCTCTATCTCCTACCGAGAAAAACAAATAACCATCATTATCAAACTCTAGTTTTGAACCATAATGATGGCGAGTTTCAGTTTGAGGCATTGCTAAGAAAATACGCTCCTTATCGACTAACTCATTTCCTTGAAGCCTAGCTCGCATTATTGCTGTACTGGCTAATTTAGGATTATCTTCATTGGGACAAGAATAACTAAAATAAATCCAACCATTATTATTATAATCAGGATGAAGCTCGATATCTAACAATCCCCCCTGCCCTTCAGAAACAATTGAAGGCAAACCAGAAATAAGCAGCTTCTCACCGTTTTGGGTATATCTAATCATTTGACCACTACGCTCATTTATCAGCAAATCACCATTTGGTAAAAATTCAAGTCCCCAAGGAATATCTAATCCATCTACTACTGTTTCAATAATAAAATCTTGCTCTTCGCTATGCTCAACATCCGATTTTTTAACTTTCGCCTTTACATGATTTGATTCCGCCGATAATTGAATGATATAATTTGTTAATCCACTTATCTGATCATCGGAAAAACCATCAGCAAAAGAAGGCATTCCATAGGATTGTCGACCATTTTTTATACTATTAAATATTTCTTCCTTGCTATTTCCGAACAACCATTTTCGATTGGTAAAAGGAGATTTTTGATCATTATGACAACCCAAACAATAACTTTTAAACAAAGCCTCTGCTTCTTTGGCAGGTGATTTCCTTTCTTCGGATGGCTTTAACAAGATAAAACCAACAACTGTTAACAATAAAATGACAGGTAAAACAATCTTTTTCATGGCAAAAGGTGTAACAAGGGTTCTACCAGGTACAACAAACTATCGCCAACAATGTTGCCAATGGTTTGAAATTAAAGATGATAACCTATAGAAACTATAAAAAGATCAGACTCCTCCCTTACCTACGAGTTTAATCATAAACAACTGGCAAGAGCTCGTTCTTAGCCAATTTAAACAATTCTTCCATCTGTGATTTAACAATTCTATCTTCGGATAATTCAGGTAAATTATCAATTGAAAACCAACCAGAATCTTCAATATCAAAAGCTCCCCGTAATTTACCTCCGGTTACTTTGCAGAGAAATACAATTTTATAAACATAAAATGTTGATGCAGGATGATTGTGGCAACGCTTATCATACACAGCCAAAAGCCGAACTACCTCTGACTGTATACCGGTTTCCTCTTCTACTTCTTTTATGGCAATTTCAGATGGTGTAAAACCTATATCAGCCCAACCTCCCGGAATGGTCCATTTCTTATCTACCATCTCCTTAGCCATCAATATTTCATCCTGATCATTTAAAATAAAACCTCGCACATCAACCTTAGGGGTTGGATATTCTTTGGGAGGTAAATAAAACCGATCTATTACTTCTATCGGTTGATCTATAATAGCAGCCATTAATTCCTTACTTAAATCAATTAATTCTTGATTTCGCTCTATCTCATAACCATTTTGCGCATAAACCAAACCGGTTTCAGCCAAAGCTTTAATGCGCTTTATTGCATTTAAATAATCCATACTTAAATCTACTGAATAAAAGTTTTAAGGCAAAAAAAGAAATCAGCGAAAAATACAGTTCAAGATACAAAGTAGTATCATCACAAATCCGTATGAGAATAAAACAAGCATAATAACTCTGAGCACCCTTAATTTCTTACTGTTTTTTAATAAAAAATAAGCACCCCATGAGGCTATCATTAATAATATGGAGTTAATAACAGTCATGTTACATCATGTACCTGCTTAATATACTACATTTCAAAATCATATCAAGAGTATGACGTGTAATTTTTTCAACTTTCTAAGTTAATAAATTTAACACTCTTTAATCTTTTACTCACTAGCTAATTCACTTATTTATTTACCTTTGTCGTGTATTTAAAAATGGATAGTTTGTTATTTGGCTGCTAATTTGAATTTTACCTTCCGTTAGTTAAGGTGCTTACCTACCACATTTCAATTATTCCCTTCTTTAAATCATTTTTGTTTAATGAAGTGCTTCTGTAGCACAATGTTTTATTTTTATGAAGAATATTTTTATTTCGAACCTGAGCTATGCTATTACTGATGGTGATCTTCAGGAACTTTTCGAGGAGTATGGACAAGTAAGTTCAGCCAAAATCATTACTGACCGCGAAACACGTAAATCAAGAGGATTTGGTTTTGTTGAAATGCCTGATGGCGATGCAGCTGGTAAAGCTATCGAAGAGCTTGACCGTGCAGAGTACGATGGTCGTGTTATCAACGTAAAAGAAGCGGAAGCTCGTCCACAACGTAACAACAACCGTGGTGGAAACGGTGGTGGTAACCGTCGTCGTTACTAATCACTCGTTAAAAAAGAAATTACAAAGGCTAATTGCAATGCAATTGGCCTTTTGTTTTATATATCTCTTGCATTATTAAACAAAGAGAACGATCATACGTTAGCTATTAAAACATATCTACAAAATACCGCGTATGAAAGATTACTTAAACCACGCCTTCCATTCCGAAAATTTATTGATTCCCATTATTTTATCGATAGCATTAATTGGGGCAGCATGGTTTATTGGAAATATCCTCACAAAAGCCTTACGTAAATCCATTCATCGCCAGCACAAAGGAGGGATTGAAAAAGTAGTTACACTAATTAAAACTCCCATGAAGATTCTTCTGGTAGTTTTAGCCCTCATGCTAATCAATACCTATTTTAAAAACAAGCTTGATTTTAATGCCAATAAAGCTGTTTTTCTCTTAATAGTAATTAGTATCAGCTGGTTATCTATTGCTATTATCAAAAGCCTTAAACACTTTATTCTTTCATCGTATAACATATTGGATGCCGACAATCTTAAGGCTAGAAAAATACATACGCAAATGCGTGTTTTTGAACGACTATTAATATTTTTAGTCATCTTCATTGGATTATCTATTGCGTTGCTAAGTTTTGACAAAGTGCGCGAAATTGGTCTTAGCTTGCTCGCATCCGCCGGTATTGCAGGTATTATAATTGGTTTTGCAGCTCAAAAAAGTTTATCCTTGTTGTTAGCTGGTTTTCAAATTGCAATTACTCAACCCATACGTCTTGATGATGTAGTTATTGTAGAAGGTGAATGGGGATGGATTGAAGAAATAACACTCACATATGTAGTGGTTCGAATATGGGATAAGCGTAGATTAATTGTACCTATTAACTACTTTATTGAGAAGACTTTTGAAAACTGGACTCGCCAATCGGCAGATATACTAGGAACTGTTTTTATTTATGTTGATTATGGTTTTCCGGTAGAAAAGATGCGTGAGGAAATGAGTCGTCTTTTACCCGATATTCCGGAATGGGATGGACAGGTAAATGTTTTACAGGTTACCAACGCCACAGAAAAAACCATGGAACTAAGAGCTTTAGTAAGCGCTAAAGATTCGCCCAAAGCATGGGATTTGCGAGTACGACTACGTGAAGAATTAATTCGTTTTATGCAGAGCAAATATCCAGAATATTTACCTAAAGCCCGAATTGAATTGGAAAAGGAAATTGTTGATACTACAAACAACCTATCAAAATAATAATATTTTTGTGAGTATAATCTATTAACTAAACTCACACATGAATTTAAAATTTACTGCACTTTTATTATTATGGCTTATTATAAGTCTTTCTTCTAGTGCTCAAAATCAAACGGAACGATTAAAAAAACACGTATACACCTTAGCCTCTGATAGTTTGGAAGGTAGAGGGCTTGGAACACAAAGTAAGTACATAGCTGTTGAATACATAAAAGATCAGTTTGCAGAAATAGGCCTTACTCCCTTAGCAGATGATTACGAACACCACTTTTCTTTTACTGAAAATCTGGTGCATGTAGCCGGTATTAATGTAGTGGGAATGATTGAAGGAAATGATCCTGAATTAAAATCGAAATATATTGTATTAGGTGCTCATTACGATCATTTGGGCTATCGAATTCGCAAAGGTGAAATGATAATTTACAATGGTGCAGACGATAATGCATCAGGGGTAGCTACTATCATAGAAGCAGCTCGTAATCTAAAACAAAATCAATCAAAACTAAAATACAGTGTTATTATTGTGGCTTTCGATGCCGAAGAAAGTGGGTTGGTTGGTTCTCAATGCTTTTTATCTGATGAAGTAGTTAAACCTGAAGATATCAAATTTATGTTTAGTGTTGATATGGTGGGTATGTATTCCAGCATCGAAAGTTTGGAGATACCGGGTATTGCACTCTTAAAAAATGGCGACAAAAAAGCTAAACTGATTGCAGAGAAATCCAACATTACAATTACCAAAGTCAATTCAACAAAAGTGGCTCTAACCGATACTCAATCATTTCTTGATAATGGAATTCCGGCAAGCCATTTCTTTACTGGTCTAAAATCGCCATACCACAAACCCGAAGATACTGCCGAAAAACTCGATTATGACGGAATGAATACTATTTGTACATTTCTATCTGATCTATCAGTAGATATGGCATCGGGAGATGAATTAGTAGCCAATAAAAAAGTAACGCAAGACATTCCGGTTATCACTTTTGGTGGAAAATTAGGATTAGGAACCAGCCGTTTGGTTTTTGATAACGATCATTTACAAACCACGCCACGCATTGCTTTTGACCCCGGATTATATGCTCAATTGAAAATAACCCGTTCGCTGTTTATCCAACCTGAAGTTTTATACGATATTCATAGTTACAAAATGAATGATAGCAAGATAAATATGCAATCAATTACTACTCCTATTTCACTGATGCTTAAAACGTATAATAAAAACTTATACTCTCCTAAGCTTTTCGTATTGGCTGGAGCATACTATAGCTATCATCTGAACGGTAAAATAGATGGTGATAAAATGGATTTCGATAATGTTTATAATCAAGATGATTACGGAATGAACCTGGGGTTTGGATTTGAACTCTACAAAGCTCAGATAAGTTTTACTTTCCGTAAAAGCCTACAAAGCATTACTCAGCAAAATACCGATGGAGAAATTAACCGTTCAACTGCACATTTTAACTTTGGATGGCGTTTATAGTTAAACAACAGCCTGTTTTCTATTGCAAATGAAAACAGGTTATTTCTGAAAAAAAGTTGCCTCCTTTTTTCATGCCTCCTGCTATTCTTATAACTTTGTTATTATGACCGATAACTCCGGCAAAATATTACGCAGTATCCGCCCCGGGAAAATTACTTTTCCCATTGTAATTGGTTTGGCTGCTACCGGTTATTTTCTTTATCGCGAATTTGATCCAACTGTAATAAGTACATTTTCGTTTACACTACAATCACTGTTTTGGTTTTTTATTTCCTTTTTGATGATTGCCTTCCGCGATTTAGGATATATCTATCGTATACGATTATTGAGCGGGGATCAAATAACATGGCGAAAAGCATTTAATATTATCATGCTATGGGAGTTTACCTCAGCAATAACACCTTCGGCTATTGGAGGAACTAGTGTTGCCATATTTTTCATCAACAAAGAAGGTATCAACATTGGTCGCAGTTCAGCTATTGTAATGGTAACTTCCTTTTTAGATGAGTTGTATTTTATCATCACCTTTCCTCTTATACTTCTTTTTATTGGACGCGCCGATATTTTTGCTTTTGGTAATTCCATCGAAAATGGATTACCTTTTTATAAAAATCAGTTTTTTCTGCTAGCCATGGCAGGCTACACAATCAAATTATTATACACCATCATCTTAAGTTATGGATTATTTGCTAATCCCAGAGGACTAAAATGGCTATTGCTCTGGATATTTAAACTACCCATTATACGCCGATGGAGACCGCAAGCCAACGAATCGGGTTCTGAATTAATTGCTGCCTCCCGAGAATTCAAGGACTGGTCGTTTATCAATTGGTTAAAAGCTTTTGGAGCCACTGCTTTTAGTTGGACATCGCGCTACTGGATTGTCAATTCTCTCATCTTAGCATTTTTTGGATTTCACTTCTTAGATTGGAGCGATCACATACTGATTTTTGGAAAACAGCTAGTCATGTGGATTATGATGTTGGTAAGTCCAACTCCAGGTGGTAGTGGATTTGCCGAATGGGTCTTTAAAGAATTTTTATCTACCATGATTCCAATTGGCACGGGAATAGCAATGGCATTTATGTGGCGTTTGGTTAGTTACTACCCATACCTTGCAATTGGTGCTTTTATCGTACCTAAATGGGTAAAAAAGCACTTCATAAAAGGTTAACAGTATTTGATTAATACAGATAATTACGTGACAAACAAGCTACTCTATCGTAATATTAATCCATAACTTAGTACTGTTTAATATATTGGAGAAAATGGCCAAATACATAATATGGATACTACTCTTTAGTGGAGTGCTTGTTACTTTTTCGGGATGCAAACAAAAGAAAAAAGATACTGCTTTTAATGAAAAATCGCAGAAAGAGATTCTTGTGTATTGTGAAAATTCAATGCTTGACATCGTTTTAAATTTAAAAGAACAATTTGAAGAAGAATATAACTGTAAGATTCGTATACAAAATGACTGCGCTCAAAATCTAATGGATGTAATAAGTTACACCGGTAAAGGTGATATATATATACCTTCATCTACAGCTACTTTTGAAAAATTCTACAGCCAAACCGGACAAGCATTAATGGATTCTGTTTTGGTTGGCTACAACTCTTTAACTTTTATGGTTAAAAAAGGAAATCCAACAAAATTTGATGGTAAGTTTTCGTCTCTGCTACATAACAAATACTCATTAATTATAGCTGATCCAGAAACCAGTTCTGTTGGTTTAGAAACACAAAAGTTACTGAAACGGCACAATATTTATAATGAAATTTTACCTCAGGTTGTATCATTAACAACTGACTCAAGAGGATTAATAAAGAGCCTTAAAAACAATCAAGCTGATGTGGTTATTGACTGGAAAAGCAATCAATATGTTAGCCCAAACCGTGAATACATCGAAATAATTCAACCAAAAACAGAAAATAATCATCTTATTCCAACTTATGCAGCAACACTCTCATGCAGCTCTCAACCAACACTTTCCAACGCATTTTTAAATTTCACTAATACACATTTAAACGAATCTCAATTAAGTAAGTACGGTTTTACTAGAAGAGAAACGATAATTTTTTAAATTTATACATTTAAACACAGTGTTATTATAATTCATATCGAGTGAGTAAAAATCAAAATAAAAAATTCTATTTGAAAGAACCTGTAGTTAATAAACTATATCTTCTTTTGGCTATTTATATAATTACCATTGCAGCTATTATAAGTATTGAAAACTATTTTGATCAATCTTATGCTACCAAATATAGATATGCCATTCAAAATCAAGAACAACTGGCTAAACTCGAACACCTTCTTCACAAAAATCTACTTGAATTACATATTGCATTAAAAAGCTACTCTTCTGTAACTATACAACAACAGTCAACAAATATTGAAAATGAAATAACTAACCTAACAGAGAGAAGTATTGAGATTATCAATGTTATCGATCAGGGTGGAACCATTGAAGATAAAAGAGCTGTTAATTTACATGCTCAGGATGTTGTTACTAATGTTATCACATACACAGAGGATAAATATACAGGTAGTATACGTGAAGTAAGAGAATTAGCTCCGTTAATTAATAAGATGCACAGTCTGTCGGAACGGGTTGCCAGAAAAATAGAAGCAACACTATTAGTACCTAATGGTGCCGACAACGTAGCTAAAGCTACTGACTTATACATAAAGCAAGCAGAAGCTTCTCTTGAAAGGCTTCACGAAATTGAGAATAAAATATCCTACGACATTAGTAAAAGGCTTGTGACTCTAAACAATCAAAGTATAACTGTACTTAAGCGATACAACAATCTAAAATACCTATCGCTTTGTGTATTTACTTTGTTTGTTGTTTTTCTTACTTACTTCCTTTTATCACAAATTAGAAATCTGATAATTAATCAGCGTAAAGCAGAGCAAAATAATAAAAAGCTAATTCAGGCTGTTGAACAAAGCCCAATTTCAATCATGATTACCGATACTCAAGGCAATGTTGAGTATGTTAATAAAGGATTTAAATCACTGGCTGGTTTTTCAAAATCAGAACTTAATAGTGGTAGTGCCAACTTTTTTCAGGTACAAGAAGGTGTAAATGAATTTGCTGAAGTATTATGGCAAACCATTCAGGAAGGTAAAGTATGGACCGGCGAAATTTCGAGTTTAAAAGATGATGGCTCCGTTTTTTGGGAGAAAGTACTGATCTCACCTGTATTAAGTGAAGATAAAACCATCTCGAATTATATTGCAATTAAGGAAGATACAACTGAAAAGAAATTATTAACCGAATCGTTAAAAGAATCGAACAAAACACTTTCAACTATTACAGAAAATCTTCCGGTTGGTATATTATTGGTTGACAATAACAAACAATTAATTCAACTAAATCAAACTGCGTCTAAGATAATGGGTTTCCAATCAATTTCGCAGGCAACAGCTCATTTTAAAAATCATTCATATAACGAGCTCTTTACAACAAACAAGAGAGATGCATACAAGAATGAACAATCGGGCATTAAAGTTGAATCGTTGGACGAACGACTAGAAGTTAAAGAGAACAATATTTCGCGCGAAATATTAAAGAATATTATTCCGGTAACACTAGATAACAAAGAGGTATTTCTTGAGGCATTTATGGATATAAGTGCTCAAAAAGAGATTCAGAAAAAAGAGGCAGAATCGAACAAAGCTAAATCTGAGTTTCTGGCCAATATGAGTCATGAAATACGGACTCCTATGAACGGAATTATTGGTGCGACCGAATTGTTATCCAAAACACGGTTGTCGAAAGAGCAAAAGAATGTGATATCAATTATTGGCCGATCTTGCGACAACCTACTAAATATCATTAACGACATTCTTGACTTTTCAAAAATTGAAGCCGGTAAAATGAAAATTGAGTCTTATGCGTTCAACCTTCGTTCAACCGTTGAATATTTAATGGACCAAATGTCGTTTAAAGGCCGAGAAAAGGGCTTAGAATTGCTTAGCGATATGGAAGATACCATACCATCAATCGTTATTGGAGATGAAAGCCGATTAATTCAGGTATTGATTAATTTAATGGGAAATGCAGTTAAATTTACTGCCGAAGGTGAAGTAGTTCTTAAAGTTGAGATCGAACAACAACAAGGTACTAATATCACTCTTCATTTTTCTGTAGAAGATTCGGGAATTGGTATTCCTAAAAACAAGCTTGAAAAGATTTTTGAATCATTTACTCAGGCCGATGGATCGACAACTCGTAAATTTGGAGGAACTGGCTTGGGAACAAGCATTTCAAAGATGCTAGTTGAACTAATGGGAGGTAAAATTTGGGTAGAAAGTCCCAATCCGAATTTTATGTGGTCAACTGAAAATCCTGGCTCAGTATTTCATTTCACGCTTCCTTTAATTATCGACAAAAACCAAAAAGCTTACGAAATAGATAAAAATCTATTTAGCTCCATCAATACATTAATTGTTGATAATCACAAAACTAACCTACTACTATTAAAGAAAACTCTCAACAACTGGCATATTAATTCCGAAGCTGTTAATGATGAAAAATCGGCTCTCTCAATACTCTCTAATCGCCAGGACTTTAACCTTATTATTATTGATAGCCATGTATTCAGTAAAGCCGATGATAATTTCTTAACAAGCATCAAAGAACTGCATAAAAATATTCACATCATACTATTCACTTCTGATACTAGATGGAAACCAATAAATCAGTTAAAAGGTGTTGATTATATTTTACAAAAACCAGTTAAACATACCGAGCTTTTACATACCATCGAAAAACTTTTTGGCAGCAAACACACTAGAACTGTGGATGGAGAAGAAATACAAACGCTTCAGGAGCGCATAAAAGACAAACATGTATTATTGGTTGAAGACAATATCATTAATCAGAAAATAGCTGAAAAAATGCTTGATCGCATAGGTTTGCAGATTGATATTGCAAAGAATGGAGAAGAGGCTGTGAACATGATAACCAATGAAGAAAACGAAGAATATCACCTGATATTTATGGATGTTCAGATGCCAGTGATGAACGGTTTGGATGCTACTCGTAAACTTCGAGAGTTGAATATTGAAACACCAATAATTGCAATGACTGCCAATGCTTTGAAAGGTGACAGAGAAGTTTGTATTGAAGCGGGTATGAACGATTATATTGGTAAACCTGTTAAAATGGACGACTTAGAAGCAATACTTGAAAAGTGGCTATAATAATTGAAAAATACCATTCAACACTACGCCATCAAGATTCATATTCTTAGCTGATTCTACAGCACCTTCAATAGTATGAACAATGGGCTCACCTTTAATATTAAAAGAAGTATTAATTAGTGCCTTAACTCCATATTTAGTATCCAAAAGCTGTAATAGCTCAAACATAAAAGGATTATCTTCTTTGGAACGAACAACTTGAATCCGCGCCGTTCCATCAACATGAACAGCTCCTTGCAATTCCTTTTGTTTTTCAGGTAGAATTTTAAAATCAAGCAACATATAATCGGCTAAGGAATGAATTTTGTCTTGACCCGTAAAATAAGTTGCATTATGAGCCAGCATAATCGGAGCAACGGGTCTGTACCATTCTCTCTTTTTATGTGTCATACTAACCTTTTGAGCAAGCGCTTTACTATTAGCCAACGACAACATACTTCGGTTACCCAATGCTCTTGGGCCAATTTCTCCGCTATTATTACATACTGCAATTACACTTCCTTTAAGCAATTCATTAGCACATTTTTGAATCTCGGCAGGCTCTATCTTGACCAAATAATCTTCAATTGTCCAATTGTTAATATATGGAGAGTGTTGTTCAACGCTTCCATGCTTAAGCCATTCGATATAAGCCGCAGCACCTAACGATAAGCCACTATCCTCAGGACATGGCGGAATAAACACATCTTTAAACAAACCAGAATCGACAAGTTGCGTATTAGCAACTATATTTAATGCAGATCCTCCCGAATAATATAGATAATCTAACGATTCTTTTTGAGACAATAATTGAAGCTTATTTTGCAATTCTCGCTGAAATATAAACTGCATGGTAGCAACAATATTATGCAAGAATGGATCTTTGGTATTCAATTGAGTTTTATCGTAATCAAAATCAGTTTTAGCAGCATCAAAGAACGATTTTTTACTATGCCATATATCTTTAAAGAAATCATTCTTAACCAACCATTCCTCCATTTCTGGTTGATATGATCCAAAAGCAGCTAATCCCATCATTTTACCGGGCACACTATTCTGATCGATATACTTTGATCCAATAATACCGAACACCAATGCATTGGCATTAAATAAGCCCGATAGATACTGCAAATCCCAATGATATTCAATCGAGGTGATTTTGCCACTTTTATATTTCCACGCCGAAAGATTACTTAAACTACCTCCCCCATCAAAATGAACTAATAAACTGTTTTCATTAAATGAACGATAAAAAGGCAAATTAGCACCAATGTGTGCCAATTCATGATTTAATGCATAAGCCTCCTTCTCACGATCTAACCACCAACATTTTCCTTTCTCAGGATAAGAATGTAAAACATCATTTAATGGAGCTTCAAAACGAAATCGACCACACGATGATAGAAAAGTACGTCCCACTACGTTATCAACGAAAACTAAATCGTAATCCATCGATTTAAGAAGTCCTTCACTTTTTAATACATCGTATATTTGTTCGTGCAATTTATTGTCGTGTTTTAGCCGGCTCAAGCGTTCAAGAGTTATGTGCTTAATTACCGATCCTTTATCCATCAACGTAAGGGCATGATCGTGCACATAAAAAGGAGTATCAGTATTTATTCGATCCTGTATACCATATATCGCCAATGTTGGCTTTGAAGTATCCATAAAACTAAATCAGAAATTGAGCACTAAGCGAAAGCACAAAAAGTAGTATAAATATTACTTCCTGAATAATTGGCTTTTTTATGGCATTTAAAAAGCGGCTTAGCACGATTGATGAACCAATAGCTAAAATAGGAACCACTTCTAATGAATAATAAGGGGTTAATGATGCCACAATAGCCAATACAATTAGCCAAATAAAAATACGAAAGTACTTACGAGTAATTATCTTCACCACTGGCATGATTCGAACCACAGCCAGAATGGCCATAAACACCATGAAGATTATAATCCCATTATAAACCTGCGAAAATATAGTATGCGAGAAAAATGCGATGGGAGAAATCAGGTTTTCGATTGCCAAATCGGCAAACCACGCTGATTTATCAATTATGAAATAATACCCAAAAGCAAAGATATAAGGTAATATCAATCCAATTACCGAGGCCAAAATAGACCGTAGTGAAAACATACGCAGAATAAACATTATCATCCAGATAAGGATCATAAAGTAGATTCCCTTAGCATAAAAAAGACTTCCGACCGATAGCCAAAAAGAAGCTTCAAAGCACCAAGCCATAGGGTTTCTATGCGGCCCACCAGAAAACAATCGTTCAATCGCCAATAATAAAAGCGGTGTAAAGAACCAAACCGGATGTAACTGTTGGGCCATTAAATAGCCACTCACCAAAAACAGATAAAGATACCCTGGCATGGCCGTTTGATTATTGGATAAACCGAATCGATTGACGATCCGATTCATTCCGAACATCATAACTAGGGTTATCAACATACTTATTAATGTAGACAGGGAATGATTTCCTTTCAGTGCTCCCAACAACAAACTCCATAAAGGCATGGGCGTTTGGTCGTATGGAAAGCCATTAGGCTCTGCTCCCACAAATGAGTTAAGCCAAAAGCCTAACAAAAAAATGGGCAGCAATACATACGCTGTTATACTATTTCTGTTGAGAGACTGAAAAATCATATTACAAGTCGAATCCTATATCTGAACGAAAATATTTTCCTTCGAAATCTAAAGCCTGAGCATTTTTAAACGATTTTGCCAAGGCATCGTCTTTATCAGTACCGTATGCAGTTAAAGCAATAACGCGTCCGCCTGCTGTAACAACTTTACCTTCTTCAGTTGTGGTTCCGGCATGGAAAACTAATCCATCACTCACCTTTTCAAAGCCAGTGATTTCTTTTCCTTTTTCGTAATCACCCGGATATCCACCAGAAACACACATAACCGTAGTTGCACTTCTTTCGTCAACTTCAATTTGCTTAGTTCGTAAATTACCTGCAGCAACGGCTTTAAATAAATCAACTAAATCGGATTTCAATCGAGGTATTACTACTTCTGTTTCAGGATCACCCATACGAACATTATACTCTATAACAAGAGGCTCTCCATCTACACTAATCAATCCGATAAAAATAAATCCCTTATAAGGTATATCATCTTTAATCAAACCTTCAACAGTAGGAACAACAATTCTATCGTGTACTTTTTTCATAAATACCTCATCGGCAAACGGAACCGGAGAAACAGCACCCATTCCACCAGTATTTAATCCAGAATCTCCTTCACCAATTCGTTTATAATCTTTAGCTTCGGGCAAAACAACATATCCGTGCCCATCAGTAAGAACAAAAACGGAAAGCTCTATTCCACTTAAGAATTCTTCGATCACAACGGTACTACTTGCGTCACCGAATTTACCACTCAACATTTCTTTCAATTCACTTTCCGCCTCAGCCAGGTCATTTAAAATTAAAACACCTTTACCAGCTGCTAAACCATCTGCTTTTAGCACATAAGGAGCTTTCATGGTATTCAGAAAAGCGAGACCTTCATTAAGGTTTGATGAATTGACTGATAAATATCCAGCCGTTGGAATATTATGACGCTTCATAAATTCTTTGGCGAACTCTTTACTACCTTCTAATTGAGCTCCTTTTTTACCAGGGCCAATAACAGGTATGTGAGCTATTTCAGCATCATTTAAAACAAAATCCTTAATTCCTCTTACTAATGGTTCTTCAGGACCCACCACAATCATTTCGATGGCTTCGGCTAAAACTAATTTTTTAACAGCTTCGAAGTCGTTTGGATTCACATCAACATTGCTTCCCACAGCTGATGTTCCTGCATTTCCTGGAGCAATAAACAATTTTGTCAGCTTTTCGCTTTGCGCCATTTTCCATGCCAATGCATGCTCTCGTCCTCCTGATCCTAAAAGAAGAATGTTCATTTGTCTTACTTTATTAAAATAGATGCTAGACATTAGACTGATTTACATGATATTGAATATTATAAATTGTGACAATCCATCCAATATTCTATTCACTACTAATCCTTAACAATCTATTGTTTAATTATTTTGCTTTTATTATCTCAATTCATTTTTATCGCTTCAAAACGATAACCCTCATTTAAAATGTACTCAATACTTTTGGGTAAAGCATATGATAATCGATCCCAAGCTTTTATCGAATCGTGAAAGACGATAATTGATCCATTACGTACATTTTTTGTTACGTTTAAAACCACCTGATCTTTCGTTAGGCGCTTATCGTAATCCATCGATAACACATCCCACATAACAACTCTTGAGAACCTCCTCTTTAATTCAGACATATACCAAGGGTACAATTGCCCATGCGGAGGCCTAAATAAATTACCAGGGATGAAAGGTCGAGCTTTCTCAATGTTATCAATATACTCGCTACGTGAACATTTCCACGCAGGCAAATGATTGTAAGCATGATTGCCTACACTATGCCCTCTTTGTAAGAGCTCCTGAACCAAATGTTGATTATTATCGGCATTTTCTCCAACACAAAAAAACGTTGCCTTAATCTTATATCGATCCAGAAGATCCATCACCCAAGGGGTTATTTTTTCAATAGGTCCGTCGTCAAATGTTAAGTAAACTACTTTTTCGCGTGTAGGCATGCGCCATGTTGTACCCGGAAAAAAGTTACGCGCCATTTGCGGCGGACGAACCTTCCAATTTCTCATTTAGTTTTCGTAAAAACCCATTCGGTTCATACGCTGTTGGTAATCGCCTTCTAATTGTTTCATAAAATCTTTACGATCGTATTTTTGAGCCATTCTTACCACTTCCATATATATAGCCATAGCAGTATCTGGTTCGCGACCAACCGTTTTTTGTTTATCCTGTGGCAAAGATGAATAATAATCGAAATCCTTCATTTTATCAGAAGAAAGCTCTCTTAATATCTCCTCTCCTTTTTCAAACTCACCTAATCGAAAATATCCTTCGGCTAAGAAAATACTGAAATAGTTATGAGGCACTCTGTTTCCAGGTAACACTTCCATGCTTTTATCAAGAATATTACGGGCTTTATCATTTTTATTCTCATCTAATAAAGCAAGAGCCAAACGAGCCAGATTGTTTCTGATATTATTAGCCATTCGCATATGGTTCTCATCCAAGTATACTTTTGGATTTTCGAATCCTCCCCACTTGAATTTCTCCATTACGTTTTTATACATTCTTTCAGTATCCACACGACCATACTGACCATTTGTATTTACTGTTTTGATTGGTACAACCTGATAAGCAAATCCTTCTAATTGGAAATAATCCTGCAGACTCACATAGTTATCGGCCCCCACCGTAACAGCAAAATAAATCGGACGATTCCAGTCGTTGGTTGCAAATAAATCAAGAATCATCAATTCATTTTTCAGAATTACATCTTTCTTGATATTAATATCAACTTCAGGAGCCAATAAATGGGCAGCATCTTCTGAAACAATTCCATTTTGAAGCACTTTCAAACTATCGTATTTCAATACAAATTGTTTTGATGGAAGATAATCCAATCGACCTGCATATTCAGGCACTTTCTTTGTTTTTTCATTATCACTGGCAACAAAATCAATTGCATCTTTTAAATCGATGGCTCCTTTGATTCTATCCAACATATAAACCACATCACGCGATCCGGTTACATATTTATCATGATCCATTGAGAATGGCATAGGATCCGACTCGTAAGCTTTACGTTTCATCTGATCAATATACCAATCAGTTTGCAGGTAACTTAAATTACAAACTCTCACATCAGTTCTAACTCCCTCAACTTCCTGTGCATACCACAATGGGAATGTATCGTTATCTCCATTTGTGAATATGATCGCATTATCTTCACAAGTATTCAAATAGTTATATGCCAGATCGCGTGCCACATAACGTTGCGAACGATCATGATCATCCCAGTTTTCATTTGCCATGATTACCGGCACACATACCAAACTTAAAATAGTAGCTATACCTGCTGCTACTGAACCCGGCACAAATCGTTTTAAACCATTTACAATGGCTAATACACCCAATCCAATCCAGATGGCAAAGGCATAAAACGATCCGGCATAAGCATAATCTCGCTCACGTGGTTGATATGGTGTTTGATTCAAGTAAATTACAATAGCTAAACCTGTAAGAAAGAATAGTAACATAACTACCCAAAATCCTTGTCGTCCTTTTTTACCAGCATTAAACTGGAAGAACAATCCTGCCAAACCTAGGATTAATGGCAACATGTAGTATTTATTTCTTCCACGGTTTTTAGTATATAAATCAGACAGTTTTGATTCGTCGCCGTACATGGCTTTATCGATAAAAGGAATTCCTGTTATCCAGTTACCTTTATTAACTTCACCATGCCCTTGAATATCGTTCTGACGGCCAGAGAAGTTCCACATAAAATAGCGGAAGTACATATAATTAACCTGATAGTTAACAAAGAACTTCATATTCTCCCACAAAGTAGGAACCTGTATCTGTTTTGGATTTCCTCTCTCATCTTCAACAGTAACGCGTTTTCCTTTAAAGTTAGTCCAAGCCTTGTATTGCTCAATATGATGAGCTTCGCGGCTGTACATACGCGGGAATATGGTAGTGGTTTTATCGTTATACACATACTGAGTACGGTGCATTACCGTTTCGTACTTACCGTCTTTTTTAATTCGGATAGGCGCACCATCATCATCGTTCATTGCCTGACGATCTAACGGCGAGTTGAAATTTTGCCCGAAAAACAATGGACGATCACCATATTGCTCACGATTCAGATACGACATTAATGAGAAAACATCTTCTGGTGAGTTCTGATCCATTGGAGGATTGGCATACGAGCGAATTACAATCATTGCAAACGAAGAGTATCCGATCAAAATTACCGTAACACCTAATATAATAGTATTGGCAATAGCCATTCGCTTTTTGTAGGTAATCCAAATACCTGCAACCAAAACAGCAATGAGTAAAACAGCATAAAATAGAGCTCCTGAGTTAAACGGAAGACCAAAGCCATTGACAAACATCAACTCAAACCAACTGGCAACAGTTACAACTCCAGGAATAATTCCATAAAGGATTCCTCCTAAAATAACTCCCGAAATCAATATTGCTTTAATAGTGTTATTTCGATTAACTTCATACATTTTAAAGTAATACACAAACACAATTGCAGGAATAGCCAAAAGGTTCAGCAAGTGAACTCCAATGGATAGTCCCATCAAGTAAGCAATCAGAACTAACCAACGGTTTGCATACGGTTTACCCGCAACATTCTCCCATTTAAGGATGGCCCAGAACACCACAGCAGTAAACAACGATGACATTGCATAAACCTCACCTTCAACAGCTGAAAACCAGAATGTATCAGAAAATGTATAAGCTAATGCTCCAACCAAACCAGCTCCCATAACTGCCATCGTGCGCCATATTGGAGGCTCTTCTTCGGTAATAAATATTTTTTTTGCCAGATGGGTAATAGTCCAGAAAAGGAACAAAATGGTAAATCCACTGGCTAATGCCGACATAATGTTTATCATTACAGCCACTGCACCTCTATCAGGAGCAAAAAGCGAGAAGAATCTACCCAAAATCATAAATAAAGGTGCCCCCGGAGGGTGCCCTACTAACAACTTATACGATGTTGATATAAATTCGCCACAGTCCCAAAAACTGGCTGTAGGTTCAATAGTCATGATATAAACCGTGGCTGAGATAAAAAAGGTTAACCAGCCAAGCAATAAGTTTAATCGGGTGTATAACTTCATAATTACTTAATTTCAATCAGATAGAACATTTTTCTATTCGATTCTTTTTCAGCTTTTGTAAGATAATTGCCAAAAATACAATTTTTATTAGAACAGGTCATTATTTATTATGTATTAAGGAAAGATGACCAAAAACATTAACTAATCCTTAACAATTTATCATCTGTAATTTTAACTAGTTATAATGATCTCCCAAAAGCTGCGTTAATCCCAAATTGCTGTATGTTTTAGTAAATTCATCAAGTAAAGGCTGATTATCTATTAAGCCAAGCACATTTTTTAATTGTCTACCTTTCTCCAACTCCTCAGAAAACAGTTGCCCCGATCCATTTTTTATACTTGTTGGCTGAGCATTAAACCAATATAAATTATTTAAATGCTGATGCAGTAGGAACTTGATCTTCTGAGTTGCTTCATCCTTCATTCCTGCCTCGTAGGCAAGTTGTAAAAACGGAATATTACCCGAGGCATCGGGCGCAACTTCAATAGGTAATTCTTTTAATCCTTTTTTGGCAACCTCAATAGCTTTATCCTTTTTATTCTCATCCAACAAACCTAACATCAACATATTTGTTATTTGGCGATAACGCATCACTTCAAAAGTTCGTCGGCAATAATTATCGTAATAAGATGTAGAACCATCACCCAATTGAATATTGTTCATAAACGAGTTATACAAAACATCGGTGTCAACATAAATGGGTTCATCGGGTAATTTAGCCTTAGGAACCAATTGGTAGACCATGCCTTCGTATCGAAGATAATCTTTCAAACCAAGGAAAATATCAGGATCGGCTCCAGCTGTAAAATAGATAGGTCGCTTCCAATTATTAGTAGCCAGCATGTCCAATAAGGCAATATCGTTTTTGTACAATACCCGTTTAGGACAAGTCCATTTTACGGTATCTTTTTCATCATAAGCCAAAGCAAAATTTCCAATTGGCGAATAATCAATCTTCTGACCACTTTGCAAAGGCAATTTACTTTGCTCATTATCGCTTCCAATAAAACGCACCACGCTCATTAAGGGTGCATACTCTTTATCACGATTCATCACTAATGCATTATCCAAATCACCATTTTTATATCGATCAATATTAATGGTAAATGGCATTTTACCCGCATCATTTACTGCACCTGCCAATTGACGAATGCACCAATCGGCCCCCATCAATCCATAATTGATAACCCTAACATCGGTTCTGAAGCCTTCCACCTCCTGTACATACCAAACCGGATAGGTATCGTTATCGCCATAGGTGAATAAAATAGCATTGGGCTCGCACGACGCCAGATAACTTCGAGCCATGTTCAAAGCAAAATATCGGTTATTTCGGTTATGATCATCAAAATTCTGCGAAAGCATAAGTACAGGTACACTTAAAATAAGCAATATCATTGCAAGGTAACCTGTCGTCATACTCTTTGTAATCTGCTTTAACCAATGTGTAATTGCAAAAGCTCCAAAAGAAATAAACAAAGCAAAGGCAAAAAACGAACCAGCAAAAGCATAATCGCGCTCGCGGGGTTCAAATGGTGTTTGATTCAAATACAATATTATAACAGGCCCTGTCATAAGAAATAACAAACCGGTAACAGCCAAATACTTCTTACCATTCTTACCAGCTCCAATCAGAAAAATAATTCCAATTAATCCAACCAGTAAAGGCAATAGAAAGTAACGGTTGCGAGAAGGGTTGTTCTGAGCCAAACTATGATGAATGCCTTCTGATACATCTCTGTCTAAAAATGGAATACCGGTTATCCAATTTCCCTTTAATACATCCCCGTGTCCTTGTTCATCATTCTGACGTCCTGAGAAATTCCACATAAAATAGCGGAAGTACATATGGTTGATCTGGTAATTAAAGAAGAACTTTAAATTACTGGCAAAAGATGGTTTTTCTTTGCTTTGAGGGTCGATACCAGCCCACATCTGATATCCATATATATGTGTTGGATTACTGCTATGCATACGTGGGAAGAAACCCGTACCAGCAGGATCGTATTCGTATTGATCTGCTTTTTCATAACTTTCGTATTTTTTACCATCGAAACGATAAGCTGTTTTATATTTTAATTCTCCGGGCTGAGCATTATAATATTGTCCATATAATAGTGGACTTTGTGCATATTGCTCTCTGTTTAAAAAGCTATCTAAGGTAAATACATTACTAGGATCATTCAGATTGATGGGTGTATTAGCACCGGAACGAATAATAATTTGGGCATAGGATGAATATCCGATTAGAAAAACCAGACACACCAAGGCTAAGAGATGCTGCCAGTTGTTTTTTTTTCGGGTTTTAAACACTGCAAAGAACAGCAATCCAAACAATAGAGCGGCAAATAGTAGTAGTCCCGAATTTTTAGGAAGTCCCATTCCGTTTACTGTTATCAATTCAACCTGCTCGGCAAGCCAAAGTCCATTTTGAATGACACCAAATAAAAGGACACCTAATATAACCCCGCCAATTACAACAGCCTTCAATAATAACATCCATGAGAATGGAGATCTTTGCAACAATATTATAAGTATCAGCACTGGTATTATCAATAGATTTAATAGGTGTACTCCTACTGACAAACCTGTTAAATAGGCTATCAATACTAACCATTTTACCCCCGAACCATTTTGCTCATGCGCTTGTTCCCACTTTAAAAACAACCAAAAACACAAAGCAGTAAATAACATCGACAAGGCATAAACCTCTGCCTCAACCGCCGAAAACCAAAAAGTATCGGAAACAGCAAAAGCCAATGAACCGATGGCTGCCGGAACAATAATAAACAGGTATGATTTACTATCTTGGGTATACTGACTAAAGATACGACGCAGCATGTGCTCAACAGAAAAATACATGAGCATAATGGTGGCCGACGACGAAAATACCGAAACCAGGTTAGCAGTATAGGCTAAATGAGCTTTATCAATGGCAAAAAGATTAAAAAAACGCCCCAATAGCAAATAGAAAGGAGCCCCGGGTGGATGTCCGACTTCCATTTTTACAATACAGGAAATAAACTCGCCACAGTCCCATAAACTAGCAGACGGAGCCATAGTAATCCAATATAGAATGGTTGTAAGAAGAAAAATAGACCAACCAACAATCAGGTTCAAACGTTTTAGTGAACTCATAGGGTATAATTAAATTCCCCTAAAGATAGTTTTTAATCATATATAATTTGATTTTTTAATAGATGAACAGCTCATCAGAATAGTCGGAGCTAATAATTTTAGCTTGTAATTCATCTTAATTAGGGGTACGTATGAAATAACCTATCTTTTTTTGTAAAAATGACTACCTTATTTTTATTGATATTTCATAGTTATGCAGTAACATTGTACAACCATTTATGAAGAAGAAGTCCGCCAAACCAACTTACGAAATCAAACAAAGTAATAATATATCAACATGAATAAACTTTCTAGGATAGGGGTTCTTACATCAGGAGGAGATGCTCCGGGTATGAATGCAGCTGTACGTGCAGTTGTACGTAAGTGCATTTACGAAAATATTGAAGTAGTAGGAATTATTAAAGGGTATCAAGGTCTGGTAAACGGAGATTTTATGCCAATGAATGCAGGATCAGTAAGTGGTATTTTAAAAGATGGTGGCACCATGCTTAAATCTGCCCGATGTCCTGAATTCCGAACTCCAGAAGGTAGAGCAACAGCTTTTGAAAACTTCAAAAAACAAAAGTTAGATGGATTAGTAGTGATTGGTGGTGATGGTACTTTTACCGGAGCTAACATTTTTGGACGCGAGTTTAATATTCCTATCATTGGAATTCCGGGTACTATCGATAATGATTTATACGGAACTGACTTAACTATTGGATACGATACAGCATTAAACACGGTTGTGGATGCCGTTGATAAAATCAGAGATACAGCTACTGCACACAGTCGTTTGTTTTTTATTGAAGTAATGGGACGTGATGCTGGTTTTATAGCCCTAAACGCAGGTGTTGCGTCTGGAGCAGAAGTAGTTTTACTTCCCGAAAAGAAGACCAGCTATAATGATTTAAAACGTTTTCTTGAAAAACAATATACCTATGCTAAAAACAGTAGCATTGTTTTAGTAGCCGAGGGCAAAAAGATGGGAAATACTTTCGATATTGCCAAACGCGTAAATGAAGAACACCCTGAGTACGATGCTCGTGTAACGATCTTAGGTCACTTACAACGCGGAGGATCACCTACTGTTGCCGACCGTGTTTTGGCTAGTGAATTAGGTGTTGCAGCTGTTGAAGCTTTAATGGACGACCAAAAAAGCATTATGGTTGGAATGGTAAACGGAGAAATGGTTCACGTTCCATTTAACCAGGCTCTAAAAAACAAGAAAGGCATTAACGAGCGCCTATTAAGTCACATTAATGTACTTTCGGGTGGACGAAAACTTTAATTACGATGCTTATAAAGTATAGGCCCGGTTAATTGTTAGCCGGGCTTTTTTATGCACTAAATACTGTAATGAATAAAAAGTTAAACTTTTTTCAAGCTCTTTTCTTTCTGAAAACAAGGCTACAACACGATTTGACGAATATTTTTTTCAAAAATCCACTTGCAATCAAAAAAAATCTATCTATATTTGCATCGCTTTAACAAAAGCAGTAGCGATTGTCCCATGGTGTAATGGTAACACACCTGGTTTTGGTCCAGGCATTTAAGGTTCGAGTCCTTATGGGACAACTACTAACCCTTTCGAAAGTTGAGAGGGTTTTTTAATAAAAAACTCGATTGTCCCATGGTGTAATGGTAACACACCTGGTTTTGGTCCAGGCATTTAAGGTTCGAGTCCTTATGGGACAACGCTGGAAAAGCGATCGTAATAACGGTCGCTTTTTTTTCATTTATCCCAATAAAAAAAACCTTGAGATCCGTTGATCCACAAGGCTTTTTACTTACAATTGAGGTATAATTAATGCACTACAACTCCTACTTTCTCGAGTTGTTGACGATCATCACTATCATAAAATAAATCCAAACATTCGCGAAGATCATTACAATATTCTTTTAGATTATTAAACGCTTCTTTTTTAGCAACAGTAGCCACCTGAGCATCTCCACTCTCTTTAGTTGCTTCACTTTTTAAAAGATCCAGTTTTTGAAGATCCGATTTACATTTATCTACAACAACATCTGTGATTCCAACCAGATTGAGTTTTTCCTGAACTACAGGATAAAGAATAATACCATTCATCACATGCTCACACATGGCTTTCCAACCATTATAATCACTTGGTATTGGATCTTCGATATGCATGACGGCCAACACCATTTCATCATTTTTAAAGAAATACCGAACAGCCCTACGAGCTTTTACCAAGTGCGAATGTAAGCGATCATCTACTTCGTGATAGGCACTGGTAGCCATACTCGATTCGATTTTTTCTTTATCCTGAGCCAACATGCTTTGTTTGGCCTTAGCAAGCAGATCGTTTCCCACAGCTAATCGTTCTTCGGTATAAACGGCAGCTATCCGTTGTTTAATGTCGTTATTGGTTAATACACCATTAATAAGAATTCGGGATTTTTCGTAGGTTTTTTCATAAGACGTATTCATATTCAGTGGATTTATTAACTCTATTTATACTATTAAAAAATAGAGTAAGGGTTTTAATTTGGATAATCTCGTATTATTGCTAAAAATTTATGCTGATATATAATGTAAATAAGTGGATTAGTATGAATTTATTTGCGTTTTCAGAAATGTATAAGAACTTACACCAATTGCTACACATGTAATATTATGTTTTTTTTAATTAAATTCCAAATATATATGCATAATTATATGATGGTTTACTAAGAATTATCGCAACTGTCAATCTGACTACTTTTACCCCTTGCTCACGCACTTTTAAGGGTCGCTCACTCACTTTTAGGGGTCGCTCCCGGACTTTTTGTCACAACTCAACTACTTTTAACCCCTGCTCACCAACTTTTTAGGGTAACTACTTTACTTTTGACCCTTGCTACCCCACTTACAAGGCATCGATACCCACTTTCGGGTAACGCATACCCACTTTGAAGTGCTAGCTAATTAAGTCTAACCATACTATCATGCCTGATAGAAACTCAGTACACTGAAATGTGTAATAAAACTACTAATGAGATATTCGGCATTAAAGATTAAACACTATAGACAACAATTATAAGATTGTTTTATCTAGTAGTATTAAAGAATATTCCACCAAGGAATATTATCAAAATCATTTTGGAGACATTGAGAATCAAACAATTTTACTGCCCCAGAAATATTTACCCAGTACTTCTTTTTTAGATTGGCATCGAGAAAACGTTTTTGAAAAGCATATGTGACTTATAGTCCGTTGACAGCTAAAAAAATCTCAATTAGTTTGGCTTTCAAAAAAAATGAATATTCTATTTAAGTACTTATTCCGTGATGATGGCAACTATAAAACCTTTAGTGAGGTAGTTTTCTCCAATCAAAATAATGCAAAGCTTGATATGGTGCTTTTATGCATTGAAGCAAGGCTGATTGAAGGTGCATGGTTTGATCCCGATCTGTGGCAAATACCTCGGTTTGGATTTCATAAAGCAAATACCTTTGGTATGGATGATTATTTATGGTACGAATTTGATGATATAGCATGGACAGCAAACAATACCAAGGCAATGGATATCAGCGAATGGTTGAAGGTTATTGGCTGCGAATAAATCCAAGCATCTTCGCTTTCCTTCAGGCCTTCGCACCACCAACATGATATTAAGTAGAAACTCCCTAATCAAAACGGGGTTTTGAACTCCGGATTGTCAGGACTAGTTGCGACATGGCGGAATGGTTACTCCCTTAACCAAGCTTTTAAAATATCTTGTTGCAAGGCATTGGTGTCGGTGAGTTTTTTAATGCGGTATTGGATTCGGCCGGTGTTTCCAGTATTTAGGCAAAACGGATATGATTTTTAAATGCTTTAAGTTATCCTGAGATAATTTTATACTGGAAATTAGATGGTTTTTTTGCACTATTAAAAAATATGCAAAATGATCAAACATATCTCCTTAATTTCTATAGGCACATACGTTATATGCAGCTTATTCAGGAACTTAACGAAAAAACACACAATTATACTGCTTGTACCGGCAATAGCAAGTATTCATACCTATGCGCAGATTTCAAACCCAAGGGTGCCAGCTGAGTGGGAAGAAGTTCAGGGTATAATAGTGTCGGTTGATACCGTAAAGCTGGAATGGGACGACTCCGACCGTCGCGACACATCGAGAACTCATACTCAGTGTCAGATAATGAAGGAAGCCATAAACGAAGGAATTGAGGTATATTGCTTTTATAGTGCAAGCGTTAGTCCAGCACAAGCCATTCAACAAAAATTCGGCATTGCATCTAACCAGGTTCATTACATTGCATATGATAAAGGCACATCGGTGGGTTTACCTGATGCCAACCATAATGTAACTATCTGGTTGCGCGATACCGGTCCGCTTTCGGTATATAATAACCAGGTGGGCCAATTACATATGGGCAACTGGTTCGACGATCAGGCAGCTCGTTGGTTTGCCAATGAGGTTACTCTTCCATTGGTAAATTTGCGCGAGCCCGGTATTGATGATATACGATTTAACTATACCGATGGCGGTAACTTTTTAACCGATGGACTTGGGAATTTGTTTGTCGATAAAAATGGAATGTATCCGCACTATACCTGCGACGAAGAATTAAATGCCGTAAACCAGATTTTTAAAGACTCGTGCGGTATTACAAACATTCAAATAGCAGGCACAATTGATATTCACACTGACTATTATTTAAAATTAGTAAATGAAGAAACATTTGTACTGGCAGCCATTCCTGAAAGTAACTTTACAACGATACGTACAGAAATTGATGAAAACGACAGGTATAGAACAATCGCCTTAAAAGAAGTAAAAGCACGTTTGGAAGCCTTAACGGCCCCGACCGGACGAAAGTATAAGGTGATAGAAATAGTTAATGCTCCAACAATCGACTTTTTTAATGTGTTAGAAAACAATCAAATTTTTGAAGCAAACACTAGTACAGCTTTATTAACGTATACCAATTCACTGATTATTAACAAAACCGTTCTGGTGCCTCAATATAACATACAGGGCTACTATGATGCAGAAAGCTTTGATGCTGCTGCCATTGCAACCTACCAAAAACTAATGCCGGGTTACCGGGTTGTTGGAATCAATGCCTGGGGGGCGGCCAGCTTAAGCGGAGCAATTCATTGTTTAACCCACGATGTGGCGGCCAGTAATCCTTTATGGATTAAACATTCTTGTATTGCTGACACCATTAAATCGATCCAAAACCAGATTATTACAAGCATCATACAATCGCATGATGGTATAAAACGAGCTACTCTTTATTGGAAAACCAGCAATCAAACTGGTTTCACACAGGTTGCAATGGAATCTTCGGACAATAATACTTACGAGGCTTCTATTGTCGACCAGCCAACTGGTACCGAGGTGCAATATTATATTGAGGCTGAAGCTAATTCCGGTAAAGTTATTACCAAGCCTTATGTAGCCCCTGCCGGATGCTACCAGTATTTTATAGGCAACGATGAGCCAACTACCCAAATAGATGAGCCAGTTGCCTACAGTAAAATTAATATTGTGCCTAATCCGGCCGGAAACACTATATATTTTAGTAATACCGGAGATATGCTGCAAACGGCAATGATACGAATATATAATTTAAATGGCACACTGGTTTTAGATGCACCATACAGCAAAAGCCTTCATGTTGGTAGCATAGCTCCAGGCGTTTATATTGTTAAAATTGAACACAATCAACATGAAATTATCCGAAAACTAATTAAGCAATAGTGTATTTGTGTTTGATCAACAAAGCACATCATCGGTGTTGAAGAATAAAAAAATATTCCAGGTTATCCTGAGATAACTTTTCTGTTATTTATTACAAATACTTTCGCGCCGTCTATTGTAAAGGTTACCTAAAGGTGATGTATAATAAGTATATGAGTATGACACAAGGTTAGCTTTCATTCAAAAGAAAGTACCAAAAACAATGAATAGATGATGGAGCAAAATGGAGCCAATTTAGCAACACAGGAGGTATATTCACCGGTAGATTCGTATAAAAATCAGTATAAGCAATTGCACCATGAAAACACGGTCAGCTTATTTAAAGAAATGGTTGATAAGTCGCAAATAGATATTGCCGCTAACCGGGAAACATGTAAAAAAAATGCTGAAAACGATAAAAAGACTGCCGGTAATAATAAAGCCATTAAATGGCAGACAATATTCAGAAATGTTGTAGCATTTTTTCTGGGAGTATCTGTAATTACTGCAGTTTATAGTGGCTATAGATTAATAACAGACTATGTAATGGAAGTGGATTTTATTATTAGTGCTGTGGCTGCTGTTATTCTCTTCATTCCTGCTATTTTCCTATTCAAAAAGTTCTTGAGAAAACTTGATGAATTAAGTCAAATTGAAAGCAAACTACTTGATGTTTCAAAAGAACTAAAGGGAGAGGCCGAAAAGCAAATGCGGCCCTTAAATAATTTGCTGCTGAGAAAACATTATAGTACCGACCTATTTAGCAAAACCTTGCCATTGATTCAGTTTGATAAAGCATTTGACAACAAAAGAATCAATCAAATGGTCGGAAAGTTTGGTTATGATGTAAAAAAACATGAAAAGGATATCAACCAAAACACCCGCCATATTCAGTTTGGAGAAATAAAGGGTAATCCGTTTTTCCTGCGTAATTTCCGTTACCACCGCATGGGCACTAAGGATTATACAGGCTCAATGGTCATACATTGGACAACCAGGGAAAAAGATTCAAACGGTAATTATCAAACCGTAAATCATTCACAAACATTAACCGCCACGGTAAACAAGCCTTGTCCTTACTTCAGTATCCATTCACAACTTGTGTATGCTAACGAAGCCGGAGACAATTTGTCGTTTAGCCGGGAACCATCTCATATAAATGAATTAAGGCCCAAACAAATCGATCGGGAAATTAAAAAGAGAAGTAAGGAATTGCAGAAGCTAACAGAAGCTTCCACTAAAAAAGGAGGTACTTTTACAGCTTTGGCTAACAACGAATTTGATGCCTTGCTTTATGCAAAAGATCGCGATAACGAATCGCAATTCAGATTGCTGTTTACACCTTTGGCTCAACAAGAGTTATCTAAAATTATTAAAGACAACGAAGTAGGATTTGGTGATGATTTTTCTTTTTACAAAGAGAAGAAGATTAACAGAATTTACCCCGAACACTTAAATGATATAGTACAAAATTTAAATCTGGGATATTTAACGGATATCGATTATGACAAAATAGAAAAAAAGTTTATTGAGTATCACAACAGTTACTTTAAGCATATCTATTTCACCTTTGCTCCCTTGTTAGCCATTCCTATTTATACCCAACTTCAAACACATGAGCACATCTATAAAGATTTATACGAGAGTAATGTTAGTTTCTATCAGCATGAAGAGGCTGCCAGTTGTCTTCCTTTAAAAGATATTGCACCTCCCGAGATGAAGACCGTTCCTATGTTTAAGACTTCTCTTTTAAATAGTGATAATAATACAGACACTGTTTTAGTCAATACATGGGGATACCGAACTGTTAAAAGGACGGATTACGTAAATATGCATGGGCGAGACGGTAATACACATGCCGTTCCTGTTGACTGGGATGAATACATTAAAGTAAGCAGGGAAACAAAGATGGAAGTTAAGTCAGTAGCAAATGTTGATAGCGATGATGTGCAAGCTTCCAACTATAACATGTTTAGCTATTTTAAAGCCAGACTGCAGAAATAAATAAAAAACAAAATAAATTAAAAAGGAGAGTTTAATTATGGCGAATCAATTAGATGAAATGAGCACCGAATTGGTAAATGACCAAGGTAGAAATATCAATGTCATTGAAAAGCAAATTCCGGCAGAAATTGGTACAGGCTCAGTTTTTTTTGAGATAATTCTGTGGCTGTTGGGTATTCTTCCCGGCTTAATCTTTTTGTTTATGAAAATGAGTGCGAAAAACTATTTTAACGCCTTACAGCAAAAAGTACAGCATAATGCTTCTCAGATTGACAACTTTTTAGAACAAAGGGTACAAATCTTGAAAAATGCGGTTGGTATTGTTGAAAAGTCTATTGAGCTTGACAAAGATGTTATGAAGTCAGTTGCAGCACTCAGGAGTGGCAGTAACCCGGCAGAAAGCAACCGTAATGATGTTGCTTCTAACATCGACAATGTTATGAGTCAGATTAACCTGGCATTTGAATCGTACCCTGATTTAAAGGCTCACCGCTCGTTGGCCGATGCGATGCAACAAAACAATTACCTGCAAAGGGAAATTACTGCTGCAAGGGAAGTATATAACGATACAGTTCTTAAATGGAATGCCGATATCTTTAAATGGCCTACCAAAAATATAGTTGCGGCAAGAGCCGGATATACTACAAGAATTCCTTTTACGGCCAGTAAAGAGATTAAAGAGCAGGCCAGAGCAACATTCTTCTAAAATGGTGTAATGTCCTTGAAAAGATTATATAATTGTTAATGACTCAAATAATAATTCACTGAGCATATATGAAGATGAATTGGTGTATTATATAATGGTAAAAAGATGCAGTAACATTGTATGGTTATTACAGAGTAATACATCATTTATTAGAAAGGCTAGAGTCAGGACAGTGCTAATATTCTGCTTAATCCTTTATGTTTATCTTCCCCTTGTGAGGTTGGCGAAAAGATAATTTTCACACCAAAATGCTAGATGAAAAGTATATTTTGATGTGGAGCCTTACGTTTCCAGAGCTACTTCCTGCAAGGGGAAGATTACTCACTAAACTGTGCTTTTAGAATGTCCTGCTGCATTGCATTGGGTTCAAAAGTTATGCTGAAGTACAATGTTTTTTCAAAACATAAAGGTACGCCCCTTCCTCTAATTTTCTAACGATTTATTCTTCACGCTTAGGCTAAGCGAAGTCTATGACTTCGCTTGACCGATCTGGTAGTCTTTGACTACAAAACTCACCTTTATTCTTACTTCTACTTACTCCCTTAACCAAGCTTTTAAAATATCTTGTTGTAAGGCATTGATGTCGGTGAGTTTTTCAATGCGGCACTGAATTTGACCGGTATTGCGATCCATTGTTTTAACTAAATCTAAACCTGCATAATGTAAATAATGATTGTAATCCAATTCCCGAGTGGTATGCACGTATTCAAACACATCAGTAAGTAAGGTACCAGCAATAGTTTCGCAGGCATTTTGAAACTCAGCATCGGTAAAGCCACGTTGCTCCTGCTGGTAATAATGCTGATATAGATATCGCATTACATCATCGAGCGATTGTTGGTTTTGTGTAGCCTCACGAATACTCAAGTCGAGCAGCAAGCCTACCAACGGTCCTTTCTGATAGTACGAAATAGTTTTACCTTCAACTCCAAATGGACCATCTTCCCATGTATTGTAACTCGACTGCACCAATGTTTGCTTCAACCTACCCCTATTGTTTTCGACATGATTAATGTGCTCTTCAAACGAAGCAATCATATCGTCACCGGTGGTAATTCCTGCCATACGGGTAATCACATACTCGTAATAAACCGTTAAACCTTCGCTAATCCATAGTTGTGAAGTACGATTAACTCCATCGTAGTTAAATGGCCCCAGCTCATAGGGACGAATTCGCTTTACGTTATAATGATGAAAATACTCGTGAGCAATAAAACTCATCATGCCTTTTACATCACTATCTGTTTGTATTTTATTACCATCGAAACTAATGGTTGTATTATTCAAATGCTCAATTCCACCAAAACCTGCACCAATAGCAATAAAGTGATAATCGCGATAAGGAATATCTCCCATTAGAGAAGTAGCAGCTTCCACCATTTTCTTTAAATCGTTATTAAATGATTCTCTATTAAAATCACCCAATTGATATCCGGCAAACTGATGTTTAATTCCACCCACTTCAAACTGAGGTAAACGTTCGAGAGGACCTATCAGAATTGGACAATCGTACAACACATCAAAATCAGAAGCTAAATACGAGTATTGATCCAATTGCTCCAGCCCCGTTACTACATCGGTAAAACCAGCCTCTTTGACTCCTTCAAACAGAACAGAAACCGGTTCATTCAAAAAACCATCTACATACAAAAAGTTGTTAGTTGGAACCAAATATGCATGAGTACTATCCACAAAACTCTGAGCTACAAATTTCCGATCGGCTTTTATTTCATAGTTAATAGTCAAGTTCCTATTTCGGGTATGGCTTATAACCCACGCATTGGGTTTAGTGAAAACTGTTTTATACTCATTGCCTGCATCATCAATTACTTTAATTTGATTAAGGTCGGAAGTAAAATCCATCAACTGATAATAACCCGGCGTCCACTGTGGTAATTTTAGTACAATAGAATCTTGCTGAATTCCATTTACACTTAATGTCATTTCAAAAGTATGACTTCCCGCTTTTTCAAGTGATACTAGGTACGAAAAATTGGGCTTTTCAACTGTTTGCTTTGCCGAACAAGCCGAAAGCAATAGAAGTACAAACAGAAAAGGCAGTAATTTAGAGTTCATATTAATAGGTACAAGGTTAAAAGCCGAAAAATAATGATTTTTTATTTACCCCATAACTTTTACCATACTCAACGTTAATATTTGACAAAACTTAAACTAAAGAGCCTTATTTTTACAAGTAAATTACAAAAAAGCCAGAATAAGATCACATCTCATTCCGGCAATAAAAATTAGACTTCTTGTTTGAAAAATTTAACCTGATCAACAATGGACAACGACATACTATCCAAATCGTTTGATTCATTAGCTAACTTTTCAGCAACAACAATACTCTCCTGACTAATTCGATTTAACTCAACAATAGATTGATTAACCATATTAGCACCACTCACCAGCTCGTTGTTCGAAGCCACTATATGATTCATCATTTCCCCAGATCGTAAAACTTCCGGTACCATTAATTCCAATTTTTCAACCGAACTAGCTGATACTTCTACCGAATGCCTTAGTAATTCATTCATTTCTCCGGCAGCCACTTTACTTTTTTCGGCCAGCTTCACCAGCTCTAGCCGCCTCAACAGCCGCATTAAGAGCCAGAATATTAGTTTGAAAGGCAATATCGTTTACAATCGAAATTTTCTCCATGGCATGGCTAATAGAATTGGCACTTTGCTGCGACACCGTCACCACATCCTTTATTTCGCTACTTAGCGTATTGATAATCGAATTTGTTTCAGCTGTATTCTGACTTGTTTGCTCAATATTGGATAACATTTCTTCCATAGATGATGAGATCTCTTCGATGGATGAAGCTTGGTTATTTGCTTCGGATGCAATACTATTGGATATGGCATGAAGTTGCTCAGAACGAGATTTAATCTCTGATATATTCACATAAATACTCTCCACTACCCTTTTTAATTTCAGGCCCATACTTAATAAAGCATAGCCAATTTTATTAAACTCATCATCCCGCTTCTGGATTGTATCAGGCAGAATAAAGTCCAGATTTCCTTTACTCACTTCATCGGTAATGGCAATATTACCTTTAACTCCTTTACTAATATTTGTAATAAAATAATATGCTATCACGGCCGACATCAGAATAAGAAACACCACTACTCCTGAGAATAGATTATTAATTCTATTATGAATAACACCTATCTGGTTTTGAATGGCAATTTTCAACTGATTAGGATAAATGCGACTTTGATCCCACTTGGATAATACATTATAAAATATAGTACTATTCACATTATTTACATCCCTCAGCTTTTGATGCGTGTCGTAAAACGTCAACAATTTCTCCTTTGTAATGCCTGTTTGTTTATATAGCAAAGATTCGAAGGATTGTACTGCCTTGTTGTACTCATCATACTGATGATCATTACGCTCCATTTGAAGAAATACAAACGCGAGTAGCAAACTCTTAACTTTCTCTTTAACCGACTTTGATATTTGATTAGATGCAAATATATCTTCAGCACAATTAACTAACTCTTTTTGATAGTAGTTTCTCAAATCAATCTGAGCAATATACTCAGCTCCAACTCTATCGTACTCTAACTGATTATTCAAAGCTCGCTCCTGATCAAATACATAATCGTCACTATCCTTTATATTATTCCTTAACGACTTTAGAATATTATATCCAAACATATTCTGAAACTCATAATCCTGTCGATACCACGAATTAGGCTCTTCGCCATTACTACTTGATAAAACAAAGGCTAACTGTGCAACATTTGCATTGGTTATAAAACTTTCGTAATAATTCAGCGACGCCATATTATCAATATCATCCGAGAACTTTTGTAGCGTAACACGACTAATAAGAATAACTAGTAAGGACAATGCAAAAAAGACCGCCACAATAATGATGGTCTTCGAAGCTATATTTATCTTGATTTTGGTTTTCATATAGTAATTTTTCAATCAAATAACACCTAACACACCTGAAACAATTTCTGTTTCATGGCTTCTACTTTATTAATTTTGTTGTTTCAATGATGGATCAATAACTTTGACTTTGATATTTTTGAACCTATAAAATGTCACTTCGGGCCTGATTTCGAAGGTGTAAAGTCCTGTATTTGTGATGGGAATATTTGATGACATAATAACATCATCTTCCACATCATAATACTCCAAACGCACCATCAAGATTCCGGCATCAGCTATTTTTTCACAACTCATACTTACTTTATAAGAGAGTCTTAATGCCGTTTCCCAAGGAAACTGGTATGATGCTAACGATAACTTATTAAGTTTGACTAATAATTTACTATCTGGCGTTTCTTCAAATGGAAGTTTAATCGAATTAACCGGAAACAATTGAGTAATTTCGTTTATAACCGATTGATGACCAAGAGCAAATTCTTCGTTTACTCTTTTAATCTCATTTTCATTATTTAAAGCAACCCATTTATTATACTCTTGATTTAATTCAGCGAGCTGATGCCTATCTATAACCTCTACTATCTTTCTAAAAAAAGGCTCTAAAGGCCCTGAAAACATTTCATTTTGATCTGTATTATTACAAGAAAACAGAAATGCGATAAACAGTACACTCACCTTTAATACATAAATTTGTTTCATGTATATAACGTAATTAATTTAGTTAATAAATATAGATAGAGATAGGAGATTAATAGAATTCGTATATTTTGACAATACTACGCACTAAATATTGAAATGTTATAATTTTACAAATATTTTTTTACATTAACACTACAGTACATAATTAATCATTCAATCTAAACACACCACTTACTATTAAAACAAAAATATAACTCTTAAATATTAAGCATCTTAATCTAGTAAGAATAAACATTACACATTATTGATCTATCACTGTAAAAAGATATAACTCTGTACTTGTAGAAATACAATCCATCAATCAAATAAATACAAAAAAGCTCTTTCTAAATAAAGTCTCATTTTAATTAGGCAAACCATTGCTTAATTATATTATAATTAGCTCCTTACAAAAATAACCACCAACCTTAATTAACATATTACACGCTTAATGTGCTTATTAACATTCATTAACCCTTATATCTAGGCGCTTCCATTGCTTTACTTCGTATTTATTTTGTTTTATACAACTTCTTATTCATTTGTGTACTGAATAAAAACATTGATCAAAGAAAAAGAGCATTTCTCCTAAAAAGTTAATCAAAAACCAAACTAAGATCGTATGCTGATGTTAGTGGTTATGTCTAATATGTAAATAAGTATAGAATCAAATTTTAATGAAAGCAAAAAAGTTAATTACAAGGCTCTTCTTTGGGGCTTTGCTGATGATGTATTCTCATTCCTTATTTAGCCAAACGGTAATAAGTGGTACGGTGAATAATTATGTGGATATCATTAAAGTGACAGATCCTGGATGTGAAGATTGTGCAACTGGAGAAGACTGTTGGTACAGAATTGAGGTTAGTGATGCTTCCGGATTTAATCCGGGAGACCGAGTACTAATCGTTCAAATGAAAGGTGCAACAATTGATGTTACCAACTCGGCCTCGGGAGGTCAGATTACCGACATTGGTAATGCTGGTAACTACGAGTTTTTCTTAGTTGGTAAAGTTGACTATGACAACAAAATTATCTATCCCAGAGGCGGATTAAAAAGAACTTACGATAATCTGGGACTTATTCAATTAGTAAAGGTTCCAACATATTCTGGCGATGTTGAAATCAACAACGACCTTATAGCTGATGCATGGGATCCAAATACAGGCAGAGGGGGTATTGTAGCCATATTTGTTGATGGTACCCTAACCATGAATGCTGATATTGATGTTCATGGTAAAGGTTATCAGGGAGTAGTGGTAAATACAAATGGTTCACCTGATAACTGTAGTATTGACCCTGCAACACAAATGGTAAAACCATCATCAAATAGTGACGTTAGTCCTAAAGGACAGGGAATTGTTGTGGACGATCCTAATACAAACGGCGGACGTGCCCCCCGTGCAAACGGTGGTGGTGGCGGAGTTAGCGGCGACACCGGTGGTGGTGGTGGTTCCAACTTCGGCGCCGGTGGTAATGGAGGTGATCGCTGGTGTAACGCCGAAGATAGCGGTAATCCTGTTGTAACTGCTGGTGGTATTGGAGGTACTAGCATGGTTCAGTACATCAATACCAACCGTATTTATTTTGGTGGTGCCGGTGGTGCCGGTTTTGTAACAAATGGCAATTCAGCAACAGCCGCTAATGGCGGTGGTTTAGTCGTTATCAGAGCCAATAAAATTATTTGTAATAATCATGTAATTGATGCTTCAGGATCATCTCCTTCAGCTGCCGGAACCGGCATTGATGGTGGTGGCGGCGGTGGCGGTGGTGGTACCGTGGCTTTCGAAATAAAAGAATTTGAAGGATCATTAACCATTAACGTTAGCGGTGGCGATGGTCAGGATTTACAAACATCAACCCTTCATGGCCCGGGTGGTGGTGGTGGAGGTGGTGCCTTCCTATACAACCTTCCTCAACTTCCTTCTGGCATTAATGTAGTGGCTACAGGAGGAGAAGGTGGAGAACACCTAAGTGGTAAACGTAACGGTTCTACCGATGGTACAGATGGTGGTATTGTGTCTTACTTCGATTTTATTTATTCTGATGTTGACTCTGATTTCGATGGCATTAGTGATGAATGTGATTTAGATACAGATAATGATGGAATTCTTGATTCAGACGAAGATGGTGGTTCTGGCTTCGATCCAAGTAAAGATGCAGATGGTGATGGAATCCCTAATTATAAAGATAGTGACGATAATACACCTGGTTTCCCACCATTTATTGACACTAACAATGACTGGATCAATGATATTTACGACAGAGACAAAGATCATATTCCAGACTTTCAGGATTTAGATAGTGATAATGATGGCTTTTTGGATGCCGAAGAAGCTGGAGGCATTGCTGATCCTTCAGGCATATTAGCAAATTATGTCGACAATGATTTGGATGGATTAAACGATAATGTAGATCCCGACATGGGAGGTACTCCTCTCCTACTTCCTGACGATGACAATGATTCGGCTCCTGACTTTGTCGACTTAGATTCCGACAATGATGGAATATCAGATGCCTATGAATCAAGAGACAAAATAATTGAAACAGGTATTGACACCGATAAAGATGGTATTGATGATGCATACGATGCCGACCAAGGAGGATCTTTAAATACAAAAATTGATCATGATGGTGATTCTATTTATGATATGTTTGATATCGATTCGGATAACGACGGCATTGCCGATTATTACGAAACATCAAATATTGAACCTCTAAACTCTGATGCTGATAATGATGGTATTGATGATGCTTATGACATTGATAATACTGGCGGTACTGATGCAGATGGAGACTGGATGGATGATCAATCAATTCCGGGTGATACCGACGGTGATGGATTAGATGACTTTTTAGACATAGATTCTGACGGTGATGGCATTGTTGATAACATCGAAGGTCAAGCAACTGCATCTTATATTGCTCCAACCGGAACAGATACAGATCAGGATGGATTAGATGATGCGTACGATACCGACAATGGTGGTTATAGCACTTATCCGGTAGATACAGATGGTGATTTATCAGCCGATTATAAAGACTTAGATTCAGATGAAGATGGAGAATCGGATATGATTGAAGCTTATGACATCAATCGTGATGGAATAAGTGATATCCTGCCTGCATCTAACGATACAGACAATGATGGGTTGGACGACAACTTTGATGATGTAAACGGAAAAGACGCAACGGACGGAGGTGAGAAACCTACCGATTATCCTGATGTTGATGATCCGGGTGATGATAGAGACTGGAGACAAAATCTTCCTCGGGTATATTTATCCTTAGATAAAGCCATTATACAAGAGAATGCTCAATCAGCCACTTTCACAGTTAGCCTGAGTCAAACAACCTACCTACCTGTTACAGTAAGCTTATCTTACGATGGAACTGCAGGTGTAACAGATTACAATGTAGCTCTTGGCACTAACGCAACAAATGCAAACACTATAGTAATACCTGCAGGTCAACTATCAGGTAGTATAACTATCACTTCGGTTGATGATGCTTTTGCTGAAGATGCAGAAACAGTCATTGCAGAAATCGCTTCTGTTGATTACGCTAAAGAAGAAACAGATCAGAAAAAAACAATCACTATTTCTGATAATGATGGACCTGGTATAACTGTATCAACTATCTCGAATGATATTAGTGAAGACGGACAGACTGCAACTTTTACAATTGTTCTAAACTCCGCTCCAACAAACGATGTAAGCATATCAATTTCATCTAATAATCCAGCCGAGGGACAAACATCGGTTAACTCCGTTACATTTAATTCAACAAATTGGAATGTACCAAAAGTGATTACAGTAACTCCTGTTGACGATATTATGGATGAACCCGACAGGTTATTTCAAATAGTTTTTGGTGCTGCAAGCAGTTTAGATACAGACTATAAAGATTTATCCATTAACAGTGTTAATGTAACTAATATTGATAACGACGAGGCTCCAACCATTTCGTTTGATACTACTTCCTCAAATGGAAGTGAATCTGTTAACTCAGTAAATGTTAAGGTAAACCTTTCTACTCCTAGCGCATACCCAATTACTGTTGATTATTCCGTTAGTGGATCTGCTAACTCTTCTGATCATGGGCTAATTAATGGCACCTTATCAATAGCTGCAGGAAGCAATTCGGGATTTATTACCATATCATCAATTAATGATGATAAAATTGATGAACTCGACGAAACTGTAATATTAACTCTTTCAAATCCTTCCTTTGCTACATTAGGAACAAATACTACTCATACCTATACAATTATAGATAATGATGTAGCTGGGATTACAATCACTCAATCCGGTACATCCAACTCTACTTCTGAAGATAAAACTACTGATTCTTTTACCATTAAACTGGATTCGCAACCTACTTCAGATGTGGTAATCAATATCACTGGTGTAGATGCTTCGGAAGGTTCATTGGATAAAACACAATTAACATTTACTTCGGCTAACTGGAATACGGCTCAAACTGTTACCGTAACTGGTGTAGATGATGATCTAGTCGATGGTGACATTTCATATAGTCTTTCAATTGCAGTTGATAATGCTACTTCGGATGATACATATGACAATATCTCCGAAACAGTATCGGTTACCAATACCGATAATGATGTAGCTGGGATTACAATCACTCAATCCGGTACATCAAACTCTACTTCTGAAGATAAAACAACTGATTCTTTTACCGTTAAACTGGATTCGCAACCTACATCAGATGTAGTAATCAATATTACTGGTGTAGATGCTTCGGAAGGTTCATTGGATAAAACACAATTAACATTTACTTCGGCTAACTGGAATACGGCTCAAACTGTTACCGTAACTGGTGTAGATGATGATCTAGTCGATGGTGACATTTCATATAGTCTTTCAATTGCAGTTGATAATGCTACTTCGGATGATACATATGACAATATCTCCGAAACAGTATCGGTTACCAATACCGATAATGATGTAGCTGGGATTACAATCACTCAATCCGGTACATCAAACTCTACTTCTGAAGATAAAACAACTGATTCTTTTACCGTTAAACTGGATTCGCAACCTACATCAGATGTAGTAATCAATATTACTGGTGTAGATGCTTCTGAAGGTTCATTGGATAAAACACAATTGACTTTTACTTCTGGTAACTGGAATACAGCTCAAACTGTTACCGTAACTGGTGTTGATGATGATCTAGTCGATGGTGATATTTCATATAGTCTTTCAATTGCAGTTGATAATGCTACTTCGGATGATACATATGACAATATCTCCGAAACAGTATCGGTTACCAATACGGATAATGATGTAGCTGGGATTACAATCACTCAATCCGGTACATCAAACTCTACTTCTGAAGATAAAACAACTGATTCTTTTACCGTTAAACTGGATTCGCAACCTACTTCAAATGTGGTAATCAATATCACTGGTGTAGATGCTTCTGAAGGTTCATTGGATAAAACACAATTAACATTTACTTCTGAAAACTGGAATACGGCTCAAACTGTTACCGTAACTGGTGTGGATGACAATTTGGTGGATGGTGATATTACTTATACTCTTTCTGTAGCTGTTAATAATGCTACTTCGGATAATACATATGACAATATCTCCGAAACAGTATCGGTTACCAATACAGATAATGATGCTGCAGGGATAATCATCTACCAAACTGATGGGGATACTAAAACTACAGAAGATGGTTCGCAAGATTCTTTCTCTGTCGTACTTCGTACCGAACCAACTTCAGATGTGGTAATCAACATTACTGGTCTGGATGCTTCAGAAGGTTCGTTGGATAAAACTCAATTGACATTTACTTCGGCCAACTGGAATACTCCTCAAACTGTAACTGTAACAGGTGTGGATGATGTGCTAGTAGATGGTGATATTACTTATGACCTTTCAATCGCAGTTGATAACGATAACACGGATGATACATATGATAATATCTCAGAAACTGTTCCGGTTACCAATACGGATAATGATGCTGCAGGTATTATTATCAACCAAACTGATGGGGATACTAAAACTACAGAAGATGGTTCGCAAGATTCTTTCTCTGTCGTACTTCGTACCGAACCAACTTCGGATGTCGTAATCAACATCACTGGTGTAGATGCTTCGGAAGGTTCATTGGATAAAACACAATTGACATTTACTTCGGCTAACTGGAATACGGCTCAAACTGTTACCGTTACTGGTGTAGATGATGATCTAGTCGATGGTGATATTACTTATACTCTTTCTGTAGCTGTTAATAATGCTACTTCGGATAATACATATGACAATATCTCCGAAACAGTATCGGTTACCAATACGGATAATGATGCTGCAGGTATTATTATCAACCAAACTGATGGCGATACGAAAACTACAGAAGATGGTTCGCAAGATTCTTTCTCTGTCGTACTTCGCACCGAACCAACTTCAGATGTGGTAATCAACATTACTGGTCTGGATGCTTCAGAAGGTTCGTTGGATAAAACTCAATTGACATTTACTTCGGCCAACTGGAATACTCCTCAAACTGTAACTGTAACAGGTGCGGATGATGTGCTAGTAGATGGTGATATTACTTATGACCTTTCAATCGCAGTTGATAACGATAACACGGATGATACATATGATAATATCTCAGAAACTGTTCCGGTTACCAATACGGATAATGATGCTGCAGGTATTATTATCAACCAAACTGATGGCGATACGAAAACTTCTGAAGATGGTTCGCAAGATTCTTTCTCTGTCGTACTTCGTACCGAACCAACTTCGGATGTCGTAATCAACATTACTGGTCTGGATGCTTCAGAAGGTTCGTTGGATAAAACTCAATTGACATTTACTTCGGCCAACTGGAATACTCCTCAAACTGTAACTGTAACAGGTGTGGATGATGTGCTAGTAGATGGTGATATTACTTATGACCTTTCAATCGCAGTTGATAACGATAACACGGATGATACATATGATAATATCTCAGAAACTGTTCCGGTTACCAATACGGATAATGATGCTGCAGGTATTATTATCAACCAAACTGATGGCGATACGAAAACTTCTGAAGATGGTTCGCAAGATTCTTTCTCTGTCGTACTTCGTACCGAACCAACTTCAGATGTGGTAATCAACATTACTGGTGTGGATGATTCTGAAGGATCGTTAGACAAATCACAGTTAACTTTTACTTCGACTAACTGGAATACGGCTCAAACTGTTACCGTAACCGGTGTTGATGATGAATTGGTGGATGGTGATATTACTTATTCTCTTTCTGTAGCTGTTAATAATGATACTTCGGATGATACATATGACAATATCTCCGAAACAGTATCAGTTATCAATACCGACAATGATGCAGCGGGTATAATCATCAACCAAACTGATGGGGATACGAAAACTTCTGAAGATGGTAACTCAGATTCTTTCTCTGTTGTGCTTCGCACCGAACCAACTTCAGATGTGGTAATCAACATTACTGGTCTGGATGCTTCAGAAGGTTCGTTGGATAAAACTCAATTGACATTTACATCGGCCAACTGGAATACTCCTCAAACTGTTACCGTAACAGGTGTGGATGATGAATTGGTGGATGGTGATATTACTTATGACCTTTCAATCGCAGTTGATAATGATAACTCGGATGATACATATGACAATATCTCCGAAACAGTATCAGTTATCAATACCGACAATGATGCAGCGGGTATAATCATCAACCAAACTGATGGGGATACGAAAACTTCTGAAGATGGTAACTCAGATTCTTTCTCTGTTGTGCTTCGCACCGAACCAACTTCAGATGTGGTAATCAACATTACTGGTCTGGATGCTTCAGAAGGTTCGTTGGATAAAACTCAATTGACATTTACATCGGCCAACTGGAATACTCCTCAAACTGTTACCGTAACAGGTGTGGATGATGAGCTAGTAGATGGTGATATTACTTATGACCTTTCAATCGCAGTTGATAATGATAACTCGGATGATACATATGACAATATCTCCGAAACAGTATCGGTTACCAATACAGATAATGATGCTGCAGGGATAATCATCAACCAAACTGATGGGGATACTAAAACTACAGAAGATGGTTCGCAAGATTCTTTCTCTGTCGTACTTCGTACCGAACCTACTTCAGATGTGGTAATCAATATCACTGGTGTTGATGCTTCAGAAGGTTCTCTTAATAGATCACAGTTGACATTTACTTCGGCTAACTGGGATACACCTCAAACGGTTACTATTACTGGTGTAAATGATTATTTAGTGGATGGTGATATTTCTTATACGCTTTCAATTGCTGTTAATAATGCTAGTTCGGATGATACATATGATGGTATCGATGAAAATGTATCGGTTACCAATATGGATAATGATGTAGCTGGGATTATCGTCACAGAAACAAATGGTTACACTGAAACATCAGAAGATGAAAATGCTGATTATTTCTATGTTGTACTGCGTACCAAACCTACTTCGGATGTGCAAATCAACATCACTGGCATTGATGCTTCGGAAGGTTTATTGGATAAATATCAATTGACTTTTACTTCTACCAATTGGAGTACAGCCCAGATGGTGACCGTTAAAGGTATGGATGATGATTTAGTAGATGGTGATATTACTTATACTCTTTCTGTAGCTGTTGATAATGCTACATCTGATGACACCTATGATGACATCAGAGAAGCGGTATCGGTTACCAATACAGATAATGATCTAGAAGTTACTGAGATAATCGCAAATGACGATGTCGCTCAAACAGATATGAATACTGATGTAACAATTAATGTTCTTGAAAATGACATTAATGTAAACACATCAGAAGCTAACATTACTATTACTTCAAAAATCGTTGGTGGAACTGCTGTTATCAACTCAGATAATACTATAACTGTTGTACCTTCAACTGGTTTTACTGGAGAAATCTCATTAACATATGAAGTTTGTAATGCTGAAAATGTTTGTGCAAGTGCAAAGATTACTGTTACTGTCAATGCAATAAACCAAGCTCCAGTTGCTATCGATGATCAATATTCAGTTGTTGAAGGTAATACTTTGGAAGGAGCATCATTGCTGAATAATGACAGTGATCCGGATGGAGATGACTTAACGATTAACATCACCCCTATAGCAATACCCGATCACGGTAGCTTAATCATCCATACTGATGGTACATTTACTTATACACCTGATGAAGAATATATTGGCGAGGATAGTTTTACTTACGAAGTTTGCGACAATGGTACTCCTCAGCAATGTAGTTCAGCAACTGTATTTATTACTGTTGAAAAATGGGATAATGACGGCGATGGCATATCGAATGAAATCGAAGGTGATGTGGATACTGATGGTGATGGCACTTTAGACAGAGATGACACTGACTCGGATAATGATGGAATACTTGATGAAGAAGAAGGAAACATCGATTCCGATGGCGACAGCACTGCCAACTATAAAGATACTGATTCGGATGATGATGGAATTCCTGATGAAGTTGAAGGAACGGATGATGCGGACGACGATGGTTTACCAAATTATATCGATCCGGATTCTGACGGAGATGGTCTATCTGATGCTGAGGAAGGAACTGACGACTACGACAATGACGGTCTTCCTAACTATTTGGATGATGATTCAGATAACGATGGGGTAAGTGATGCTGTTGAAGGCGATGTTGACACAGATCAAGACGGAATGCCTGACTACCTAGATGAAGACTCTGATAACGATGGAGTATTAGATATTAATGAAGGAGAAGGCGATTGCGACAATGATGGAATCGAAAATCGATTAGATCCAGACAGATGTTATGGCGAGTATGAGTTAGAGCTATTTGAAGGATTCTCTCCTAACAACGATGGCGATAACGATACCTACAACATACCATGGTTGTATCAATTTAATCAGGTTAGCATCGAAGTCTTTAACAGATGGGGTAATGTGGTTTACAAACAAGGTAGATATCAGAATAACTGGAATGGTGAATCAAATGTAGGTTTCAGCATAGGTAAAGATCTTCCTGTTGGAACATACTATTACATCATTAAGGTGCACGATATCAACAAAACCCTTACCGGATATATTTACTTAAATCGATAAAGATAAAGAGTTGAAAAGAGGCTTAATCGGGTCTCTTTTCACTCAATATTTAAAACAACAATTCAAAGTGATGCAAAAAATAATATCATTCAAAAGGATTCTGTTAGGTGCTATCATCTTGCTAACTCTTTCAAATTGGGAAGCAAAAGCTCAACAGGAACCTTTGTATACGCAATACATGTTCAACACCGTTTCGGTTAACCCAGCATATGCCGGTACCCGCAACACAATGAACGTTCTATTGTTATCACGTATTCAGTGGACTGGTTTAGAAGGTGCACCTCGCACTTACAATTTAACCATGCATACCCCATTAAATAATTATAAAATGGGATTGGGTTTCTCCATCGTAAAAGACAGCTATGGCCCCGTTGACAATACATACTTTAACTTTAACTATGCATACCGGATTAACGTATCAGAAAACACCATTTTATCAATGGGTATTAAAGGAGGTATATACAACTACTATGTTGGATTAAGTGATCTGTCTGTAGAAGATGGAAGCGATGCTTCATTTAGTGGCAATTACGAACGAAAAACGCAACCCAATGCTGGTATGGGTTTGTATTTATACAGTAAAAAGTGGTATGCAGGATTCTCAATTCCTAAACTTATTCAAACCGATTTATCAGGAAACCAGGTAACAACTAGTAATATTTCTGACTTACGCCGACACTATTTCTTAATGGCCGGATATGTTTTTGATTTGAATGAAGATTTCAAATTCAAACCATCGTTTATTAATAAAGTAGTGGAAGGTGCTCCTCCATCAACAGATATCACGGCTCAATTACTTTATAAAAATTCGTACTGGATTGGTACCACATATCGTTGGGGGGATGCCTTTGCTGTAATTGCCAATATTCAACTAAGTAAACAGCTAATGGTAGGATATTCTTACGATTTCTCTGTTTCTAACCTGGCTACTTATAACAATGGATCGCACGAGATTATAATCAGTTACGATTTTGATGGATTTTTGAAAAACAAGGTGATTTCGCCAAGATATTTTTAATGATGAAAAAAGAAACTGGAACGCACCAAATGAAAAGATTTATTACTTATATCATACTATTGATATGCCTTACTGTGCATATCGATGCTCAATCATACAAAAACAAACTGGATAGTTTGGTTGCCACTTATCGCGTTGGCAGAGCCAATAATTCGTTTGACAATCTGGCTTATGCAAAAGCTATTAAGAAATATGAAAAACTGAATGAAGCCAATTATCTTTCCGACTCCATTAAAGGACAGTTGGGTATTGCCTACCTGAAAGTAAGTGAATCAGTAAAAAGTGAAAATACATTTGCTTCCATTAACACAGATCAACTGAGCAACGATCAGTTGTTTATGTATGCTCAATCGCTTAAATACAATGGTAAATATGCCGAAGCAGATAGAATGATTGCATTGTATAACAAGCGTAATCCCGAAGACGGACGTGCTATTGAATTACTCAACTCTCTTCCAAAGGTTGAGAAAATATTGGCAGAAGAGAGATATTTAATCGAAGAGGTAAACTTTAACTCTGAAGAATCCGATTTTGGTCCATTCGTATACGATGGAGATATCTACTTTGTATCAGCTCGCGATTTGGATTACATCATAAAAAGAGAGTATGCCTGGAAGGAAACACCTTACTTAAACATCTTAAAAGTATCGGAAAAGCAAGGTTTGTTATCAAGTCCTAAACTATTTTCTTCCGAGATGAGGAGCATGTATCACGATGGTCCAATTTGTTTTAGTAACGATGGTAACGAATTATTTATCACCCGTAATATCAATCACGATTTTATAAATGCTAATTTCAAAAAGAATAAGGGTTATAACAACCTGATTATATTACACTCGAAAAAACAGATTGATGGAACCTGGTCGAAACCTGAGGAATTACCCTTTAACGGTTCTAACTACTCATGTGGCCATGCCTGTTTAAGCACAGATGGCAACCGTCTTTATTTTGCTTCAAATATGCCAGGAAGCATTGGTGGCACAGATATTTATTATGTAGATAAAAAAGGTGACTCTTGGAGCGCACCTGTAAATCTTGGAAATGATATTAATACCGAAGGTGATGAGATGTTTCCTTTTATTACTAAAGACGGACGTTTATATTTTGCTTCCAACGGACATGTAGGTGTTGGTGGCCTTGATATTTTTATCGCTGAGAAAAAAGGTGAAGGATACCAAATTAAAAACATGGGATCACCAGTTAATTCTGAAAAAGATGATTTTGGAGTTTTCATTTCTAAAGATGGTAAACAAGGATATTTTTCTTCGAATCGCGAAGGTGGTAAAGGCGATGACGATATTTATCAGTTCACTGTGCTAAAAGAGGTCCAATTTTCAAGAGGTTTACTCGCTAAACTGATCAACAAAAACACAAAAGCAACTATTTCAAACAGTGCAGTGAAAATCGAAACAGCCAATGGTGATCTTTTATCTGAAACCATTAGCGATAATGAAGGAAATGTAAAAACCGAACTTGAAGACCAGTCATCAATTACTGTAAGTGTTAATTTGCCTGATTTTTTCCCATACAAGCAAACATTTAATTTGGATGATGATACTAATGAGATTGTTTTAGAATTAGTGCCACGTCCATTCTGGGGTATTTATGGTAGTGTTTTCTTATTGCCCGATCATAAAGTAATACCGGAAGTTACACTAGAAATAGAACCAGAAAATGCAGAAACTTATTCAGTTGTTAGTGACAAGGCCGGAAACTTCAAAACCAAACTGGCTGAAGACACCAATTATCAGCTTGTATTTACTAAAAAAGGATATTTCACAAAACGTATAGAGTACTCTACTGCCTATCGCGATACGGGTTACGTTAATGTAAATGAATTTATGCAACTTGAAATGCAAAAGGCTGAAATTGGCGAGAGTATCGAGATTGAAATTTTATACGATTTGGGTAAATGGAATATTCGTGAAGATGCAGCTACCGAATTGGATGATATGATTCAGTTCTTGAAAGATAATCCAACCATTAAAATTGAATTGGGTTCACATACCGACTCCAGAGGATCGGCCAAGTACAATCAAACACTTTCGCAAAAAAGAGCAGAATCGGCCGTTCAATATATGATCAATCGAGGCATTGATGCAAATAGAATTGTAGCCAAAGGATATGGCGAAACCCGATTAAAAAACAGATGTGCTGACGGTGTTAACTGCTCTGAAGAAGAACATCAGGCAAACCGACGAAGTGAAGTCACCATTATTGCTATGTAAATTAGAATGTTCCACCAATAAACACACACTAAACCAAATGAATATCGGGGCAATAGCCCCGATATTTTTTTATTAGAACCTGAGTTTTAAAATTATAATCAAACTCAGATTATTATTTTTTACATTTACGCCATGAAGGAAGCGGTTGTTGAGATACCAGAACTAGGTCAGGTTACAATTCGCCAAAGTGCCAAGGCAAAGCGAATCAGTATACGATTAAAACCTTTTCAGGGAGTAACGTTGGTAATACCTGTTGGAGGCGATGTTCGGGAAGGTGTGAATTTCTTGAAAGAGAAAAAACAATGGATTTTAACTAATCTGAAAAAACTGGAAGAAAAAGAAGATCGCCTTACCATTTTTGATGAGAATACAGAATTTAAATCTCGTTCTTTTGCTCTTCGCATATCAAAACACAATAAAAATAATGTTAGGCTCCAACTTGTTAAAGGTATTTTACACATTTTCTATCCTAGTAACTTTCCGGTTACTCATCCAGGCATTCAAGAAAATATTCGTTATGGAATTGAAGAAGCCTTACGCCTGGAAGCCAAGCGATATTTACCTTCACGTCTGGCTGAATTAGCTGAAAAAAATTCGATTCGATACAATAACGTAGTTATTAAAAACTTAAAATCACGCTGGGGATCATGTTCCGGTCGCGATAACATAAATCTGAATCTTCATCTAATGCGACTTCCCGATGAACTGATAGATTATGTACTTTTGCACGAACTGTGTCATGTACACGAGAAAAATCACGGCCCGCATTTTTGGGCTCGCCTCGACATTATGACTGCAGGAAAAGCCCGCCAATTAGATGGCAGGATGAAAGATTATCAAACAAAAATATATTAACATCATATGAACTGGGATCACCTATTATCGACTAAACGTACCGGACAAGAACATCTTACAGAAGTAAAACACGATCGCACTCAGTTTCAACGCGATTACGACCGACTTATCTTCTCCTCTCCATTCCGTCGTTTGCAAGACAAAACACAGGTTTTCCCTCTTCCGGGCAGTATATTTGTTCATAACCGACTAACACACAGCCTTGAAGTAGCCAGTGTTGGTCGATCTTTAGGAAATAATCTTTCAGCTAAACTATTGAATGCAGGCTTTGGCAAGCCCGAATTGGTATCAGAAATAGGATCTGTAGTAGCAGCAGCTTGTTTGGCTCACGATATGGGAAATCCCCCTTTCGGACACTCTGGAGAAGCGGCTATTGGTCATTATTTTACTAACGGGAATGGCGCTCAATTTAAGCATTTACTTAGCGAGGCTCAGTGGACTGATTTCACCCGATTTGAAGGTAATGCCAATGCTTTACGCATTCTTACACATGCCTATCGTGGACGTCGCCAGGGTGGTTTTGCCATGACCTATACTACTGTTGCTTCCATCCTCAAATATCCCTACGCATCTAATCTTGGGTTGAAGAAATATGGATATTTTCAATCAGAAAAAGAGATTTTTCATCACATAGCTAACGAACTAAATCTTAAAGTACTTGATGAAGAAAAAGGAATTTATGCCCGCCATCCTTTAGTGTATCTGGTTGAAGCTGCTGACGATATCTGTTATCAGGTTATGGATATTGAGGATGCCCATAAACTCAAAATTCTTTCGTATGATGAAACAGTTCAGCTGTTAACTGCTTTCTTTGATAAAGAAAAAGAAGCCAAAGAATTCGATAAAATTGCAGATGTATTTAAGGATGTTAGCGATTTGAATGAACGTATTGTGTATCTGCGAGCCAAAGTTATTGGTAAGCTGGTTGGCCTTTGTACCGAAATTTTCTGGAATAATCAGGATGCAATTTTGGAAGGAACATTTACAAAAGGTTTGGTTGATCATTTAACGGGTACGGAATTACAAGCTATGGAGACATGTAAAAACCTTGCTTTTAAGCGTATTTACAAACATCAATCAGTTGTTGAAATTGAAATTGCTGGTTTTAAAATATTAGGTACTCTTCTTGAAGAGTTCATCAAAGCAGTTATTAATCCTACCGACTTCTTTTCAAAGATGTTACTTCCTTTTATACCTGAACAATTTAAGGTTAATGCTGATGATCCATTAGTAGATAAGATACAATCGGTACTTGACTTTGTTTCTGGCATGACTGATGTATATGCCTTGGATCTTTACCGAAAAATAAGTGGAATCGGTCTGAAATAAAAAAGACAAACACCATCATTGGTAAATAATAACATCCTACTTCATTTTAAATGATTGATTTTATACTAATCAGATTAATTGTTTGATTTTTAATACTATCTTAGAATAAGTCAAAAAACTAGAGTTCTGTATTTTATTAACCATTTAACTTCAATCAAATGAAAAGAATTTTGTTATTCATTGCGGTAATTGCCTTTGTAATGATTTCGTGTGGCGAAAAGAAAAAGAAAGATACAACATCGGAAACAACCCAACAGGAAGTTGTTGAAAAAACGGAGTCAGCTATTGATACCGTTCAGTCTACACTTGAAGAAGCAGTTCAGGACATTAAAGAAACAAGCGAGAAATTGGATGAAGCTCTGAAAGAACTGGAATAAACACCTAAAACAATCAAAATGAAAAAAATAACAATACTTGTAGCAATCCTTATTGCATTTGGCCTTTCTACGCAAGCTCAAAATAATAAAGAGAAAACGAAGCACGAGAAGAAAGAAAAATTTAAAGAAGAGAAGAGGGAAAATATCGATAAAGGGTCGGGCCATGCTTATGGTAAAGAAAAAGGAGACTTGAAAGGCAAAGAGTTTGGCCAAAAGCGTGCTGAAGATGCTAAGATGAAACACGAAGAACATCGAAAAAAATTAGACAAATCAGTTATTGAAGGAGAAAGAAAAGCCAAAGAAGCTCGCGAAAAGATTAAAGTAGCAAAAGAAAAAGCCGAAAAAGATAAGCGAGAAGGCTCTATCACAGATGATGAATATCGAGCTCGTAAAGAAAAAATAGAAAAGGCCGAAAAACAAACAGTGGAATTAGAAAGAAAAATCGAAGAAGCCAAGAAAAGAGAACAATCCATTAAAACACCTGAATTAAAGATCCAAAAAAAAGAATTGGAAGAAGCTAAAGAATAAATATAGCCCCACTAGGGGCTTTTTTATTACTTGCACCCCCCAATTGTTTATCTTAAAAAATGCTAAATAAAATATTAAACGTTGATTTATATGGTTTAAAACACTAGTTTTAAGATGCTATCACTTTAGACCTAACTAACTAGTAAATCATGAAACATCTGCTATTATTAAGCATTTGCACACTATTTTTCCTTACAGGAAAAGCACAGCAAAACCTGAATTTATTATTTTCTGAAGAGAGATATCCTGAAATCATCAGCCAATTAGAAGCTCAAAAAAATCAACTTGACCAAGATGGTCAATACTTATTAGCTTCGGCTTATTATCAATCAGGAGATTTAAGACAAGCTATTTCAACACTCGAAAATTTAAGTAACCCACTACCAATCAAACATCAGGATTTGCTTTGTAAAAGTTATTACGAAACGGGGCAATATCCACAAGCTTTAACTATTTGTCGTCAACGCTATACGCAGGATTCAACTCACTATGGTAACCTGATGCGTTATGCTCAAATCCAAAGTACCGAAGGACAATATGACAGTACAATTACTATTCTTGATAATTACCTAAAAGTTGATTCGCTGAATTACAACGCTAACATGCTTATTGCAGAAGCCTATCAAAAAACAAATCATGTTTTACCTGCCATTGCAATTTACAATAGAATTCTAAATGTTTATCCTGTAAATCAAAAAGCAGGCATAAAACTGGCTCAGCTATATTTCGGTAGTAAAATGTACAAAAAGTGTTTCAATTTAAGTATGGCCTTTGTTGACACTTTGGGTTATTCAAAACGATTTCTGACAATGGCTGGATTGGCTAGTTTTAAATCGGGTGCAAACGGTAATGCTGTTGCTTTATTTAAACGAATGGAAGCACAAGGAGATAGTTCAATTCTTACAAAGAAAAACATTGGTATTGCTTATTACCGAATGGATAATTATGATTTAAGTATTCCATATCTAGAAGCCGCATTTAAATTAAAAGATGATGATCCAGAAACATGTTTCTTTTTGGGAGCCAGTTTAGGAGAATCAAATATTCCACTTAGAGGAAAGCCATATTTAGAAAGAGCTTCAGAATTACTACATCCCGCACCTAACTTAATGGAGAAAATCCATTTAAAATTAGCTTTGATGCATGAAAATTGTGGAGAATATGCAAAAGCTGTTGCCTATTACGATACAGCTTATAACTATTCACCCTCATCCATTATGTATTTATACACACAGGCTACTATTTATGATTTTGAATTAAAAGATCAGAAAAAAGCCAAAGAAATGTACGAACAATTTCTTACCCGCTTACCCGACACATTAAATGCTAAAAAAGGAAGTGATCTACAGAAACTTCGTATGAAAGAATTTGCCGATCATAGAATTAACGCCATTAACGAAGATGAGTTTTTCAAACAAGGCGTTCAATAAAGTGAAGCTAGAATAATATAAAACAAGCCGGTAAAAAATATTTTACCGGCTTATTTCTGAACATTAAATAAAACTAAACTATAATCCATTAGCTACCCTACAAAGCTTTTAGGGCCGCTTCGTAATCTGGTTCATTAACAATATCATCTACCTGTTCGCTGTGAACAACCTTCCCATTCTCATCAACTACAACCACAGCACGAGATAAAAGACCTGCTAACGGACCATCCACCATCTTTACACCATAATTTTGGCTAAAAACTTCGTCTTTATATTCTGATAATGAAACTACTTTATCTAATCCTTCAGCTCCACAAAAACGTGCATGAGCAAAAGGTAAATCGCGAGAAATACATAAAACAGTAGTATTATCTCTTTTCGATGCTTCTTCGTTAAATCGGCGTACCGAAGCCGCACATACATCAGTATCTACACTTGGGAATATATTTAACACTACTTTCTGACCTTTATAATCAGCCAATGACACATCGCCTAAACCAGTATTTACTAATGTGAATTCTGGAGCTTCAGCTCCTACTCTTGGTAAGTCACCAGTTGTTTCTACAGGTGATCCTTTAAATGTTATTTTTGCCATTTTGTTTGTTCTTAATATTTAAAACTTAAACAAGCCCTTTTATCTTTTTGTTTAACGGCATCAAAAAAAAACGACCAAATAATAGCTATCATTCGGTCATTCATTTAGTTATGCAATATTATTATTTTTCATCTTCAGCATCATCACCCCTAATCAATTGCTTTTCGTTATAAATAGCATAGAAAATTACTACAGCTGTTATAACCACCGAATAATATACCCACGATGGTATTGGAACCGGATCTCCTTTGGCATAAGAGTGCATTCCTGCCAAATAGTAATTCACTCCTAAATAAGTCATTATTACTGATGAAAAACCAATTACCGACCAAATATTAAAAGTGGTAATACTTTTCATTCCTGGAATAAAACGCATGTGCAATATAAAAGCATAAACCAAAATAGTAACAGCCGACCAAGTTTCTTTTGGATCCCATCCCCAATATCGTCCCCACGATTCGTTAGCCCAAACACCGCCCAAGAATGCTCCTACTGTCAGCAAATACAATCCAACAGTCATTGCTCGCTCGCTAATAGCAGTAAGCTCTTCAATAGTTAACGAAAAAGTTTTTTCATTCTGTTTATTTTTGGCTCCGATTAAAATCAGATTCAAGAATCCAAGTAAAAATCCATTTCCTAAAAATCCATAACTGGCAACAATTATTGCAACATGAATAGTTAACCAATAGGATTTCAAGACCGGTACTAAATTCGTTATTTCGGGATTCATCCAACTAAGATGTGCAACCATTAAAATAATACCTGCAAAGATGGAAGATACAGATAACGCTATCGGATTTTTTCGAGCCCAACTTAAACCGGCAACTAAGGTTGTCCAGCCAATATACAACATCGACTCATAACCATTACTCCATGGCGCATGCCCTGATATGTACCAGCGAATACACAATCCAATTGTATATACTACAAAAGCAGCAACAACTAAAAACAATCCTACGCGCAAAATCCATTTAAACTGAAGCTTGGGCTGTACTAATCGTATCAACTGAAAAATCAATAGTATCAAACCAAGTCCTAAAAAGTAAGGCATCAACGACATAAAGATGCTACTCTTATTGTAAAATATCTCGATATCTTTTTTGTAGTCAGAAGATATAATATCTGCACCATATTTATGTTGATACTTGTCGAGTGCATCCAGATAGGTATGTTCCTTTTCTTTATCGCCTGAAACAATCGCTTGCAGATATAGGTTAAAAACACTTTTAATAAATAAGCTATCCTTTTTATCAACTCCATGTAATGCATCTTTTGAAAGTGCCCACTTATTACTTTCATTACCGGGCAATGGAAACAGATGATAAAGACTTCCCATCTTATGCATAAAAAACACATTCACCTGTTCATCAACTTTTACAGCTTCTTGTTCCAGTTTATTTCTGAAGGCAGGCCTTTTTCGGTATGATGCCTCAACTAACTGACGAATTTTATATTTACCATCAGGGGTGAAAAAGTTATTAATTGAAGATTTCTTTTCTCTCAGTTGAAGAATAGATCTTAGCTCGTCATGCTTTACGGTTATTAATGGAATACTCTGCCAGTAGGCCGGATCAACAAGAATACCCAAAGCAACCTGATCAGCGCTCAAGCCTTTAAATGTATGATGCTTTACCAATTTGCGAACAATCTCACTATTTAAACTATTAACAGGTTTCATTCGGCCACCATTATCCTGAACCCAAAGATGTCCAAATGCATCGGCTGTTTCCTGACTGATTTTTATACTTGGATTTAATTCCTGGCTCATAGCTGGAATTGCTATCAAAAGCAAACCCATAGCCATGTATTTCTTCTTCTCTTTATAAATTTCATCAATGCGTCTACCCAATTTACGGAAACGAGTATTTGGAAAAATTAAAGACAAGACCATACCTAGTGCTAATATCGCATAACCAGCATAAGTGAACAATGTACCCCAAAAATCGCGATTTACGGATAAAATTGTTCCCTTTTCATCTCTATCATAAGATGATTGAAAAAAACGATATCCTTTATAATTCAATATATTATTCATGAAAATTCGTCGATCCTCTTTTAATCCGGTACGCTCATCTACCAAGGTAACTTCGCTGGCATATGAACTGGGGCTTTCACTTCCTGGATATCTATCTAGTTCAAAACGCTTCAAAGCCAACGAAAAAGGGATATGTATTTTCTTAGCACCATAACTTACCGAAATATTTATTCCATCGATATTGATATCATATTTTCGGCCTAAAACATCATTCTGCCCAAACACAAAGAACTCTTTTTCATTCCCATTGAGCTGCGCAACAAACTTAATCGCATCAGGTAAACCACTTCCATTTTGCCCTTCTATGGACACTGGTTCAACAACAGCACTTTCGAGAAAGTTGGTGTATACCATTCGCAAATCACCATAACTATACAGTACTCCATTGAATAGTTTATGCTGCTTACCCGGTTCAAATTGCTGCATTTCACCTGTCTGCATTTGCATCATCCCAACGGTGTCTTTTGCTTGAAAATAGGCAATACCATCTTTTAGCATTAAAACAATATCATCATCCGCTTCTTCTTTATGAAAAGCCAGTGAATAATCTCCAACATTGATTTCGTCACCCTCAAATAAAGTATACTCTTGCCGTCCGCTATTAGAAGACAATACTATTTGCAGAGCTGGTTCACCACCATCCTTTTCGACAGCACGTGAAGTTGCCTGAGGAATAAACATTTTACTTTTTAGTTTCAGTTTCCCTTTAGGAGTGGAGAAACTAGAAGAATACTCATTAGGACTAACAGCGGAAAACAATACATGAGCTTCGTCCTCCTCACTATATTTATCTGCACTAACATTTACTTTAACATATTGATCACTCGATAATATCACATCAGATTCCTCTCCTTCTCTAATATGCATATTACCTTCGTATCCAATGTATCGGGTTATTCCAGCGCCGATTATTATGCATAAGAAAGCAAGATGAAAAATTAAAACAGGTAGTTTTTTTATCGACCAGGTTTTATACTTACTTAAATTTCCTAACATATTAATTGCCAACAAAACAAACACCAATTCAAACCACCAGCTATTATACACTAAAGCTTTTGAAGCATTAGTTCCAAAATCATTTTCAATAAAAGTTGCTATTCCAAGTACTGCGGCTAAAAACAACAATAATGTGCCCATTAACCAATGCGAGGTTATTACCTGAAGAAGTCGTTTCATATATTTCTATTTTGGATTGAACACTTCAATCTATTTTACAAATAATTAAAATATCAGCATTCATATTTATTGTCATGCTAATTATTTATCGAGTTTAAAATAGCAAATAAGAACAAGAATACCTGTACAAATGATTCTAAATAAGGACATATTTAGAAAATGACCTGATAAATAAGCGTATAACAACTAAAAACTGAAACGTTTTACTAACGTTTAGCGTAACAGAGCATTAAAAACGAATATATCCATATAAATTTATGAAACTTACGACTAAAGTAATCTCTTTCTCCATTGGAATGTTAGCTATTTTAGCCCTATCAATTTCTATCCCGTCTACCATTATTAATTATCGGTCGCAAAAAATAGAATTAGCCGAATTAGAAGCTATGCTTCGTAATAATTTTGATACAGAAATACAACAACAAGTACAAACAGTAATCTCACTCATTAAAAGTTATGAAGAACTAATCGAAAAAGATTCTGTAAGTATTTCGGAAGCTCAATTTTTAGCCGCTCATGCTGTTCGTAAATTGCGCTATGGTAAAGACGGATATTTTTGGATTGATACAAAAGAAGGTGTCAACGTTGCTCTACTAGGGCGTGAAGATGTTGAAGGAAAAAGCCGATGGGATGCTCAGGACGCAAATCAAACCTATTTTATACGCGAAATAATCAACGCAGCGGTTAGTGGAGATGGTTTTGCTGAATACTGGTTTCCAAAGGCCGGGACTGACATTCCTCTTCCCAAAAGAAGCTATTCTGCCTATTACGAACCATTTAATTGGGTTATTGGTACTGGTAATTACATTGACGATATTGATAATGTAATAAACACCTCACGCAATCAAATGAATGAAAATTTAAAATCAGGCATTATACTTTCTTCGGTAATTGCGCTTATAACACTAATTATTTTTGGAATTCTTTCCGTTTTCTTTGGAAGAAAATTAACCGGTTCTATAATATCACTTTCTAAGAGTACACAAACAATTGCCAAAGGAGATTTATCGCTACAAATTGCCATCAACCAGAATGATGAAATTGGAGTTCTTCAACAGTCTCTTAAAACGACTCTCGAAAAATTAAGGTCTATAATAGAGGAAGTGATTCAAGGTGCAGGAAATGTTTTTGCAGCTAGTGAACAAATGGCTCAATCGGCCGAACATATATCAAACGGAGCTAATTCTCAAGCGGCATCCACCGAAGAGATATCTACATCGATAGAAGAAATGGTTGCAAATATTCAATCTAACACTGAGAATGCCCGACGTACAGAATCAACAGCTAATAGAACAGGGAAAGGCATCGAACAGCTTCAGGAAACGGTTAATAAAAACCTGACAGCGATGGAACAAATAAGTTCTAAAGTAGCTGTTATTAAAGACATTGCTTTTCAAACAAATTTATTGGCATTAAATGCATCGGTAGAAGCATCAAGAGCTGGTGATGCCGGTAAAGGATTTGCTGTTGTAGCATCTGAAGTGAGAAAATTATCAGAATTCACACAAAAAGCAGCTAACGAAATAGATGAAGTTTCAACAACCAGTCTATCAATTGCTCAACAATCGTGGAGCGAAATGGAAACAATTTTACCAGACATCAGAGCTATTTTGGATGCTATTAAAGAAATTCTGGTATCAAGTCAGGAACAGGAAGCTGGGGCTACTCATATAAATGGAGCCATACAATCATTGGTTAACATTACCTCACAAAACTCTGCTTCGTCTGAGGAAATGGCATCCAGCTCAGAAGAATTGTCTCGCCAGGCTGAAATACTTAAAGAAACGATTGGTTTCTTTCGAATTCAATAGAAACATTACATTCGGAATACAGGCGGACTAAATTTATAAATTGTTTTGTCACAATAATTTATTTTTTTTGCACTCTGATATTAACAAAAACCATAAAAGTACATCAGTAAACCATTCGAAATGAAAAAATTACTACTTATCATTGCGATTACAGCATTTGCAATACACATAAATGCTCAACAGGAAGAGAAAAAGATTAAGGTGGACATCCACGGTTTTGTTGCTGTAAACGCCTTTTATGACTCACGTCAGAGCGCAACTGCCCGTAATGGCAATATCTATTTATGGCCTTTGCCTCCTAGTTTGGATGATGCCGGAAATGATCTTAATTCTACTGGTAGCTTTGACGTTGATGCAGCTATAAGCCGATTTAACATTGGCATTAGCGGTCCGGATATATGGGGCGCAAAAACATTCGCATTTATGGAAGGTGATTTTCTGGGTGATAAACCGCAAGGAAACGATCTATACTTTCGATTACGTCACGCATTCATCCGTTTAAACTGGGAAAAAAGCAACATTTTGGTTGGACAATACTGGCATCCTCTGTTTCTACCAGAAAACTATCCTTCAACAGTTACTTTAAGTGCTGGCTCACCATATCATCCTTTAAATCGTCAGCCTATGATTCGTTACGGATATAAAATGAATGATAGCTTTGAATTTTTTGCCTATTTAATGAGTCAGAATGATTTTGGAGACAGAGGAATGACTAAAGCAGTACAAAACTCATTACGTCCGGAAATAGATTTATTATTGAAATACAAAAAAGGAGGATTCTTCGCCGCATTTACAGTAGGATATAAATCGCTTAAACCAGCTTTGGTGGATGTTAACAATGGATTAATAACTGATGAGTTAGCGCAAGCTGCCTATGTTTCTGCCACCCTTAAACAAAAAACAAAAGACTTTACAATTAAAGCTGAAGGGGTATATGGCGGAGGATTATCTAACCTGGTTATGATTGGAGGATTTGCTGAAAAAAATAATGGCAGCGATCAACGTGAGTATACTCCTATTAACACTTTAGCTTTATGGACCGACATACAAACAAATCATACAAAAGTACAACCCGGATTGTTTCTTGGGTATACTAAAAACATGGGAGCATCAGAAGAGGCAAACTACCTTTCGGATTATACTTTAGGTGGTACAATTGGTAAAATGTACTCCATAGCTCCAAGAGTAAAATTCTTTGCCACCTCTAAAGTTTCTTTGGGCATTGAGTGGATGTATGCTGTAGCCTCTTACGGTAGTGAATTTAACACAAAAGCCAAACCTGTCAATCTAACAGATTATTCGAATCACCGTGTAACCACAATGTTAAAGTACGCTTTTTAGATAAACACATACAGCATAAATAAAGCCATCTCTAATAAGGATGGCTTTGCTTTTTTATAAACTCTTGTATATGATATATCACTTCTATGGTTCAATTTTGAAATTATACACAACAAATAAAGTAAGTCTTTGGTTAGAGTAAATAGGTACTATTGAATAATAGTTAGATGGCCAACTTAGTCTCTATAATTTTAGAAAAAACCTATAATCATCAGATAGCTGCATACATGCAGTATAAATAATAATTATGAAAGAGAAATTAGCTGTAGTTGCAACCCTAATGATAATCACCGGTTTTGGAATGATACATAGTACAACTTCATATATGGAAGTAGTAAGTTTGTTAATGATTGGCATAGGTGCCGCTTTTCTGTTATTTTTGCTAATCAGTAAAAAGAATAATAAATAATTCATATATGTTCTCAAAAGAGCAAGCAAAGGAACTTCGTCAACTGTTTTGGCACAAATTAGAAAACAGAACCCGTCGCATTCCTGGCCAAAAAGGGAAAAAAATACACTGGATTTTTGATAATACAGGTATAAAAGGTCTGGATCTTCGTTTTGACATTAATCGGGAAAGAGCCATTGTTGCCCTCGAAATTAATCATCGCGATGAAGAACGACGGTTGCAGTTATATGAAAAATTAGAGGCGTGTAAGAGCATTTTTGAGACTGTCTACGAAGGAGAATTAACCTGGGATTACATTTACACTAAAGAGGAAGAATTAGAAGTGTGTAGAGTTTACGAGCAAATACCTTCTGACATCTATCAGGAAGAACTATGGCCCGAAACCATGAAGTTTATGATTAACCGAATGTTACGATTAGAAAAAGCATTTATGGAAGTAAAAGACTTTTTACAGCATGACGAGTTGGGAGCTTAATTCCCCAACTCAGACTTTATGAACTTGGCTGGAAGAAATTCTTCTACTCTTTAAATAAAGAATATTCATATTGCATACCTCCCGGCTTTAACTTAAAGAACTCTGACTTCTTCTTATTATAAACACCCTCATCTGTAATAACCTGAACGATAGAATCATTTGCCTCCGTAATATCTTTTATCTGCTCTCCTCGCAAACCTTCATTGTTAAGTTCCATGAACCTCAATTTGTCACCTTCAGTAAAATCAAACCAAATAATCCAATTATCAGCAACACTAACCAATTGATTATCTATCTCATAAAATACATGATGGTATGGTAGAGCGATTCTCCAACCACCTTCCCAAGTGTTTCCTTTATCTTTTGATATTTCTAATACTCCCATTTCAGATCGAACAGCATATAGTAAATCATTTTCTTCTGAATAAAACAAGGTATGATAATCCTCTTCAGATATTTTTGTCATATCACCCATTTTATCAACACTGAATAAACCACTATAGGTAGACACTAAAAACTCATCACCCATAATAATCTGAGAATTAATCCAACCGGCAGGGAGATGATTCAACTTCTTTTTCTCTGTTATGACAGCTTTAAAGCCTGGAAACTTATCACTTTCTTCTATATCAAGAGTTAATAACAATAACGAAATACCGTCATCAACTGCTCCTCCGTTAACAAACGGAATTAGAACATGATCTCCATTAATAGAGCAGAATGAAGAACCTTTGGATACAGTGCGTGGTATAAAGGAGAAGCGATCCGAAATCTCATCGAAAGGAAGAACTGCCCATAAAGAACCTGCCTGGAAAACGTTATAATGATTGAAAAAACAGAATGAGTAGTCATTTCCCAAACAGAAATATTTATCTGAAATCGCATATTTGTTAAAAGAGCTTGCCTGAAACAAGTTCTCAAAATCTATAGTATATGATCCGTCTTCACCAATGTAATTATCATCAGCAAGATTATTGCCATTGGTTTTTGCAATGGAAGAATAGAAATGTGATCCTAAAACGATTGAATTATTCTGATCGGAATAACCAGATATAATATTCTTATCTAAATTACTAAGCCACTGGTCTTCAATCCAAGGAGCTATCTTTTCCTGCTCATTATTTGGTTGTTTTACATTGTCGGTGTCACAACTTATAAAAATCAGAACACTTAGTAATAATACAAAATTTCTCATAGAAGGGTTATAGGTTTTGCTCAAAAATAATTTATAATATATTATTAACAAAAAAAGACCACCTAAACAGGTAGTCTTTTGATATATCTTAGAAATATATTATTTATCTCCGTCGTAACCCCATTTCAAATAAAGAGATCCCCAGGTAAAACCAGCACCAAAAGCAGACAAAATAATATTATCGCCTTTCTTCAATTGTTTTTCCCATTCCCATAAACACAAAGGAATAGTTGCTGTTGTGGTATTACCGTAACGGTCAATATTAATCATCACTTTCTTAGGATCTAATTCCATGCGTTGAGCTGTAGCATCAATAATTCGTAAGTTTGCCTGATGAGGCACTAACCATGCTAAATCTTCAGCCGTTAAATTATTACGCTTCATAATCTCAACAGATACATCAGCCATATTGGATACTGCGTGTTTAAACACATGACGACCATCTTGAAATATGTAATGCATTTTATTATCAACTGTTTCATGAGAAGCAGGATTAACAGATCCCCCAGCTTTCATATTCAGATATTTTCGACCAAAACCATCACTATGTAGAATTGAATCTTTTACACCCAAATCTTCTTCGGTTGGCTCCAACAAAACAGCTGCACTAGCATCTCCGAATAAAACACAAGTCGTACGATCTGTGTAATCTACAATCGATGACATTTTATCAGCACCTACTACTAATACTTTTTTCTTATGTCCCGATTCAATATATTTAGCGGCAGCGTCTAATGCATATAGAAATCCAGAACAAGCTCCGTTCATATCAAAACCATGTGCATTTCTGATATCACATTTATCTGCTATAATATTAGCTGTTGCCGGAAATGGATGATCTGGTGTAACAGTAGCACAAATAAGCAAATCAATTTCTTCGGGTTTTGTGCCCGTTTTTTTTAAGATTTCTCTTACAGCCTCTGCTCCCATATCAGAAGAACCAAGACCTTCGCCTTTTAAAATATGACGTTCTTTAATACCCACACGGGTCATAATCCATTCATCAGAGGTATCAACCATCTGACTCAGCTCTTCGTTGTTAAGGACGTACTCAGGTACAAACCCTCCAACAGCTGTAATGACTGCATTGATTTTTTTCATGCGTACAAATATTATCCGGGAACAATGAAAATGTAATCGATCATCAATATTTCATCGTTCCAATGCTTTTTGTTTTTGCCTCCTATTTGATGTTGAACAAAAAGCAATAATTTACTCTATATATTTAAAGGGGCGGCTACAAAAGTACAAATTCGATAATAGTATGCAAATTGATCATTAGCCCCAAAACAAAATTTGCCCACAAAAATATTGCAGGCAAATTTTATTGAATACTCATTCAATAAATTAAGCTGTGATTTCTTTCTCTACAGCTAATTTTCCACGGTAGTATCCACATTCTCCACATACTGTGTGCATTTTAACAGTAGCACCACAGTTTGAACATACACCTAAGGCAGGAGTTACTGCTTTATAGTGAGTTCTTCTTTTGTCTCTCCTCGTTTTCGAGGTCTTACGTTTAGGATGTGCCATTTTTCAACCTAATTTTACTTGTTTTTATTTAAATTTCTGAGAGCCTCCCATCGAGGATCTATATAATCATCTTGCTCTTCTTCTGATGTTTCTTCAACTAAATATTCATTTAATTGAGTAATCATCTCAGGATCACAAGTTAGATTTCCTTCTTCATCTTCGGGGTGAACGTGCCTGATTGGCAATCCCACGCAGATAAACTCATATAAGAGTTGTGCAACATTTACTTCGTATGCCTCGTGTGGCAAAACGATTATCTCATCTGTTGGTTCATCGTATTCTTCTCCGAATTTCAGATAAACCTGCGACTGATAATTAACTTCCAGATTTAAGGTACCCAAACAATGATCACAAATCGATTCAACTTCACCCTTAACATTAAATGACAAAGTCATTAATGCTGAGCTTTTCTTTAGCTCAACTGTCGCTTTCACATTTCCATTCTCAACCAATGGTTGTTCGAATAATTTAAAAAAAGATTCACCAATTTCGTAATTAAATTCGTGTAATCCTTCTTTTAAACCTCGGAATGGGATATCGTAGTCTCTTAGTTTGTCCACTTTACCCGATCTAAAAAAACTTTGCAAAAGTATAAAATAAAACGATGCCAGAAAAGAAAATAGTTCTTTTTTAGCTTCTAAACGAACCGAAAGGTGTTAAAGTTTGCAAAAACAACCATACCCTTTTTCTATTTATGCCTGATTACAAGGCAAAATTATTCGAAATGTTGTTCCTTTTCCCAACTCAGAGTCTTTTACAAATATTTTACCATTGTGATATCCTTCAACTATACGTTTTGCAAGGGATAAGCCTAAGCCCCATCCTCTCATCTTTGTTGTGTAACCGGGCTGAAAGACTGACTTAAACTGATTGCGATGTAATCCTTTACCCGTATCCTTTACATCAATTATAATGTTTTCGTTTTTATTCTTTAATGAGATTGTAATTTTTCCTTTTCCTTTAATAGCATCAATGGCATTTTTACACAGATTTTCGAGTACCCACTGAAACAAAACTCCATTAATACGGGCAACAGAGATTAGGGAACTTTCGCAAACCACATTAAGTTCTACATCCTTAGCAACTCTCCGCTGAAGATAACTTACTATATCATCTATCACAGGTAATACATCCTCATTGATCAGCTCAGGTTTAGATCCAATTTTTGAAAAACGATCGGTAATAACCTGAAGTCGCTGTACGTCTTTCTCCAATTCCTTCGCAATTTCAGAATCCTCATCACGTAATTTCAATACATCAACCCATCCTAATAAAGAAGAAGTAGGCGTTCCCAGTTGATGTGCTGTTTCTTTTGACATACCTACCCAAACCTGATCTTGTTCAGCCTTTCGGGCAGAACTAAATCCAAGGTAAGCTACCGTAATAAACAAACCAACTACCAATAACTGAACAATCGGAAACCAGCTCAAAGCTCGAATCAATAACGAATCCTGATAATATAAATACTGGTACTCTTCGTTACCCAGATCAACCACTATAGGTTTTGAAGATGCTTTCATCTTTTGTAAACTTGCCTGCAGAAATTCTATACTATCTCGGGAAGAAATTGAAATATTACGATGAAGAATAATCTTATCATTTTCATCAACAATTATAACCGGAATAGTTGTATTCTGACTAATTACTTTAAATATTAATGGGATAGCAGAGTCGGATGCATCAACTTTCGAAAGTTGCACTGTAGCTTCATGCCAGAGTTCCAGCTTCTTCCTTTCTTCTTCTTTCAGTTGATTGGTTAACCTATAAGTATAAAGCAAGGTAAATAACCCAATAACTACAGCTCCAAGAAGCAAAAATAACTTCCAAATTTTTTTCCGAATATGATAACTCATGATACTCTTCTTTATCTAAATGAAGATTTGAGTTTATAACGGTGACAAATGGAAAATATTACAAATTACACCATTTATCCAACATACGCGACAAATCATCCAATCGTGTAGGCTTCAATATAAAATCATTCATCCCCGCTTCTAATACAATTTGCTTATCTGCTTCGTCGACACTAGCTGTCATTGCAATAACCGGGCAATGGATTGCTTCCTCTTTCATCTGCCTCACAGCGGCAACTCCATCCATCTCAGGCATCATGACATCCATAAAAACAATGTCATAATTTTTTTTACGCATTTTATTAAGAGCATCCACTCCATTGTTAGCTACATCAATATCATGACCAATTTTAAGGAATAGGTTTTTAGCTAAGCGCTGATTAAGTACGTTATCTTCTGCAACCAAAACATTTATTTGCCTCACCTCATTTCCATGAGAATGGTTAACCACATTTGGAAACGATTTTAATACAAATTCCTTTAATATTTGATAATTAACGGGTTTTCGAAAGTACACATCTGCTCCAAGTCGTTTGGCCACTGCTGTATTACTTGGCTCAAAGTCTGAACTTTGAATAACGATAGGCATTCGTTTATGTAAACGATGATTGTATATTTCCTGAAGAAACTCCAATCCGTTAAAGTCTGGTCTGTGATCAATCACCAAAAGTTGATGCTTATCATCGGTACGAATAATGTCTATTGCATCGTGTGATGGTGGCAAGATATGAAAACCTATTCGCATGGTACTAAAATTTTTAAGCAAAGTACCAACATGAATTAAATCGTCGGTTATAACAAAGACTCTTAATTGATTTAAAGCGGTTATATTATTTGAATTAAAATCCTTTTTATAACCTTTAGTGCGGTAAGGCAAAGTAAATGTAAATGAGGCGCCCGGATTTTCTGGATCTTTAGATAGACCAGAAGGACTTTCAACCCAAATCTCTCCACCCATCATATTTACCAGTTCTTTTGATATTGTAATACCAAGACCTGTACCTCCATACTTACGTGTTATACTTTCATCACCTTGCGAAAAGGAATTGAATATTGTTTTCAACTTATCTTTCTTAATTCCAATCCCCGTATCTTTTAAAGTAAATGCCAGTGCCGGCGATCCATTTAATCCTCGTACCTCTTTAATACTAAGATGAATTTTACCCTTACTTGTAAATTTAATTGCATTACTAAACAGATTATTTAATACTTGCCTGAAACGAATTAAATCGCCCATATAATTACTTGGCAAAACAACAGAGCTAGACCATGTCAATTCCAGATTACGCTCTTTAGCTTTTGGTAAAAAGTTTTGGACACAACCAGACACTTCCGTTTGCATATTAAAAGGGATATATTCTATTTCAAATCTTCCCGCTTCTATTTTAGAAAAATCCAGAATGTCATTAATCAAAAGTAGTAATGTATCGGCCGAACGTTTCACAACATTCAACATCTCACGGTCTTCTGTCTTAAGATCAGACGCCAACATTATATCTGTCATTCCAATCATACTATTAAGTGGAGTCCTCAATTCGTGACTAATATTGGCAATAAATGTTGATTTAGCTTTATTCGCTAATTCCTCCGATTTTCTTTCTTTTTCTAGGTTAGACACCTCTACAAATACCTGAAGACTATACTCTTCTCGCATCAAATAAAATAATATCTGTTCATGAAGAATAACTGATTCTTCGTTATTTTTATTTACAAATATGTATTTATTCGATTGAGTTGAATAGCTTGTTTTTTCGAGTCTTTTCTTATTCTCAAACAGTACCTCATCACTTGCTTTACGACCAACTAACTGATCTTCATCGTCAAATGCAAAAAGCTTAAGAGCTGCTTTATTTACTTGCTGTATTCGATTTGAACTATCTAATAATACAACACCCACAGGTAGGTAATGTACTATTTGCCTAAGTGCCTCCGCAGATTTTTTTAAAGAACGTTCATCTTGAGCATGACGTTTCAAATAAAAGCTAAACACACCAACAATCAGTGCAATTACAAAAAGTGAAATAGCCACTAATACGATTGAATTACTTGCTATGGATGATGTTATCACTTTTATGGGCATTGAAAATGCTAAATAATAATCGTTACCACTAAAATCCAATCGATTAAACACCGTTAACACTTCTACATCACTTGTTTCAGTGTGTATATTATGAACTTTATAAAACCACTTACGTCCCTTTATATAATTAGTTGATCCTTCTAAAACAGGATAAAATGCCTTTTCATGTAAAGTATTATAAACAACCCATCCATTGGGTTTCATCACCCATTGAAAGTGAAAATCCTCTAGATTAAAATTATAGAAAGCAGAATTAAAAAATGCATCCAGATTCATTTCAAACTGCATATAGCCAATAACTCTGTTTTGATTAAATAAGGGCTGGACGTAGGTAATTTTGGTACCCTGTGGATTGATATACATTTGGCTTGTGATGAATTCGTCTACATCACCTTTGCTAAATGAAGATATAAAAGTATTATTCTGTCCCTTCGTTAGTTCAAATACATCTCCATAAATATCAGTTACTTTTAATGACTTAAGATGCTCCGAATAACTTAAAAACAACAGCTCCAAACGCTTTTGAACCTCTATTGACTCTGCTTTATTATTAAACAACTTGCGAAGTTCAACATCAGAAACTAAAATGGAGATATTGGTATGTGTTTTCTTAAAGTACTGATTTAATTGTTCCCCAACAATTAACGACTGCTTTAACAATATATCTTTCTGTGTATTAATTTGGTTTTTATAAGTATCAACATAGTAATACACATTAGATAGTACAAGAAAGACAATACTAACAATAGCTATAATGATGGCTTTCTTCATGTTAAAGTTCAATCGGGAAAAGGAATTTTATTATCAAACATTTATTACGTTAAACATAGGATAAAGTTGCGAAAAAAACAACATTAACGATACTTTTCATTTTTGTTGAGCAATATACTTAAATAACTTTCATACCTTGATTTTGCTACCTCACCGCTTTGTACCGCTTCTTTTACAGCGCAACCAGGCTCGTTGCTATGACTACAATTATTAAATCTACAACCCTCTGCTACTTCAAAAATTTCTTTGAAATAATGAGATAATTCCTCTTTTTCAATATGAATCAAACCAAACCCTCGTATTCCGGGAGTATCAATAATATATCCACCAAAACTCAAGGGGTGCATCTCAGCAAATGTTGTTGTATGCCGGCCCGATTGATGAATCTCTGAAATTTCAGCCGTCTTCAAATTTAATCCAGGTTCTACCTTATTAATTAGTGTTGATTTTCCTACTCCCGAATGTCCATTCAAAACACTGATCTTATCTTTTAGTAATTCTTTAATCTGATCAAGATTCTCCTGCTTCTTCGCTGAAACAGCATAAGTAGTGTAACCAATGCTTTCGTATAATTCGCGCCATTCAGCTAACATTCTTTGATGAGGAGCATCGTATCGGTCAACCTTATTAAAAACAAGTTTTACAGGAATACCATAAGCCTCGGCCGCAGCTATAAAACGATCAACAAAAACACGGGTTGTAATAGGGTAATTAATAGTAACAATTAATACGGCCTGATCAACATTGGCCGCTAAAACTTGCGATTCTTTTGATAAATTGGTTGATTTTCGGATAATATAATTCCTTCGGGCTTTCACTTCTGAAATAACTCCCTCTTCATCCTGCACATCAACCACAACCTCATCACCAACTGCAACGGGGTTAGTACTCCTTATTTCATCCAACCTAATTTTTCCTCTAATCCGACAGATTATTAGGCTTGAATTGTGGAGCAAAACAGTATAACGGCTACCAGTAGATTTAATAACGATACCTTCCTTCTTATTCATCAAAGCATTTTTCTCAAAAATAAGTGATTGATACGAAAATAACATCCAATTTTATAACGAATATTGAAAGTTTTTTACACTAACTGCCTTTTTTTGTTTAGGAACAAACTCACTTGCGTTATTGATTTAGTTATTTTTACCCACTAATTCAACCAATGCCTTTTGGCAGAATATCAATGTTTTAATATATTGCACAAAGGTTAAAAGGGGAGATATTTACTTAAATGACAAACGGAAAAGATAAAGAATTAGCTCGTCTTAAGGCTGAAAACAAAAGACTTAAGCGATTAATTGCAAGAACGCATAGCGGCATATGGGGCATCACAAACACAAATGAGTTAGCTAACAATGATAATTCAGATGAAAACCTCCCCCTTTTCATTTCATCTATTTTAGTAAGCCAGCTTCCCTTTAAAGAAAGGATTAACAAAGTATTAAGTGCTTTAGGTAATTTTGCTGATGTAAGTCGTATCTACATATTTGAAAACCGAAACAATAACAAAAACATGCAAAATGTGTTTGAGTGGTGTAACGAAGGTGTTACCCCTCAAAAAGATTTTTTGCAGGATATTAGCTATGAAGAATTTCCGCATTGGAAAAAAATGCTAACTCAAGATGGTTATATTAAAACATCAAACATTAACACTTTACCCGAAGAACTTCACAACATCCTCTCTTCACAGGATATTGAATCTATATTAGTTATTCCCTTAAAAGTTCATGATTCTTTTTTTGGTTTTATAGGGTTTGATGAATGCATATATCAACGCGAATGGCTACCTATCGAATTTGATCTTTTAAAGTTAGCATCGCGCTTGATTGCAAATGCCTACGAAAATGAAATTAATTTACAACAAGATTTAAAGTATAGTCAAAATCAGAAATTACTACTTGACATATCGCGCTTATTAGTATCAAAACTAACTTTTAGCGAAAAGATAGATAGCTGCATTGAAAAAGTAGCATCTCATTACCAACTAGAGACCATTCTGATTTATGAAAATAGTGATAACCATGGGTATTGCACTTTAAAAAATTTGTTTCAGCGTAAGGCATTGCATCGAAACCTTACTCCCATACAATTATTAAACTACGATAAAGAATTGCCTGCATGGTTAAGCTTATTTAAGGAAAAAGGCTTTTTCTGTTCCGAGACATCTAAGAAAGAAGATCTCTCTGGCAATGCGTTTATTAATCATTTCCCCGACTGTGCAATTTCGGCTGTACCTATTCGTTCTAAAGAAGTTTTTTGGGGATTTATGGTTAACATCGGTCAAAAACAACATTCTTGTAAATCATTTAATGCAACAGCCTTTTCAACAGTTGCCGACATGCTGGCCGGAGCTTACGAACGTGAACATGCCAATCTTCAACTACAATTATATAACGAAGAGATCTTAACCATTAACCATGAAATTGAGAAGAAAGAAGCTTTTCTTCAGAATATTTTAGGATCAGCACCTGTTGGAATAGTATTGGTTCGTAATCGCAAGATAGAATATATCAACTCTTCTATGATGCAAGCATCAGGTTATTTAAAAGAAGAATTGATCGGAAGCAACATTTCTGAATACTATTATAGAGATAAAGAAGATGAACCAAAAGTGAATGCTTTTTATCAAAAGATAGATAATGAAGGTATTGCTTCGGATGAGTTTACATTACGTGGTAAATCAGGTCTGCCACTCGAACTTCGTGTGGTTGGGAAACAAATGCCGGATAACCAAACCGACATGTGCTACTTGCTGATATCGGAGGATATTTCGCTTATTAAAACAGCCGAAAAAAGATTAGAGGAAAGTGAGATTCAGAACAAAAAAATTGTTGAGTCAACCATTGACGGAATTTTCATCTTTAATAACGATAAGCATATAACCTTTGCCAATAAATCGGGGCTTGAGATGCTTGGCTATACACTTGATGAACTCAAGCATATTAAATTAGATGCTATTTTTGCATCAGACATTTATTTAACACGCTTTTTAACCGCACTTGAGAACATTAAGAACGGTCAGGAATTTATTACCGAATTACAATTAATTAATAAGAATAACGAAATAATATATACCGAAATATACGGTACTAGTATTCGATTAAAAGGTATACAACATGCCTACTTTTCGCTACACAATATATCAAAACGCAAAAGAAAAGAAGAAGAACTTAGGCATAGTGAACAAAAATTCAGAGCATTAACCGAAAATTCACCCGATCATATTATAAGGATTGACCGCACAGGAGCTATCTCTTTTTGCAATGCATCTTTTCTACGCGAGTTCCTTATGGAAGAAAAGAACTGTATTGGCAAAAAAATAACCGAGATTGAAGGGCTACCAACCGAATATGCTTACGGTTTAAAAAATGCCATAAGTGATGTTTTGATTTCGAAAAACACTACTCCTCTTGAATTAACATTTAGAATTAATAATCAAGCATTTGCTTTTGACTGGACGATAACGCCAGAAACTGACGACCACAATAACCTATCATCGTTACTTTTAGTTGGACGCAATTTCACCTTACGCAAAAGAGCTGAACACGAACTTATTATTGCCAAAGAAAGAGCTGAAAGTGCCGATACTTTAAAATCAGCCTTCTTGGCGAATATGAGTCACGAAATTCGTACTCCTCTCAATGCTATTGTAGGTTTTTCTAATCTATTGCGCGAATCCTTTATTTCTGACGAAGAGAAACAAGAATACGTTGAAATTATCAATACAAGCTCGGAAAACCTGATGGCCCTAATTAATGACATTATTGATTTGGCTAAAATCGAAAGTGGCGAATTAAGTATCCATATTCAGGAATCGAACCCTAATGCTATACTTGAAAACCTTTTCCATGTGTTTGAAAAAAGAATGGATCTGGACTCGAAAAACCATTTAAAATTCTACCTTCAATTGCCCGAAAATAGTGAGCAATATTTAGTTGCATGCGATTTAAAACGCATCAACCAAATTTTCACAAACCTGCTGAGTAATGCATTTAAATTTACTCCTAAAGGTTTTATTGAGATGGGCTACACTATAGAAGAGAACCAATTACGTTTTTTTGTAAGAGATACGGGTATTGGAATTAGTGAAGACAAGCAATCGGTTATTTTTGATCCATTTCGTCAGGCAGAAGAAGACACCTCGAAAGTATATGGAGGAACAGGTTTAGGATTGTCAATCTCAAAAAGGTTACTTGAAGCCATGAATAGCCAACTTGAATTGACATCGGAGAAAAACAAAGGCTCTGAATTTGCATTCGCATTGCCTATAAAAGCACAAAAGTCAGAACCTATTGTAAAAAAGATACCAAAGTCGGCTAAGAATGTGAGAAATACTTCTATTCCAATTCATCACAGTTGGCCCGATAAAATTGTTTTATTAGTTGATGCTACCAGCACAGCCCAGCTTCAGATGCGTAAAAATCTGGAATCGACGAAGATTACATTAATATCGGCCCGCACGGCCAGTTCGGCCAGAGAACTTCTGTTAAAACGTAATGATATTGATTTGGTATTAATAGACATTAACATGCCGGGCATCAACCCTGAGGAATTTATTCAAAACATACGTCAGTTGGGCATAGGCATTCCTTTTATTGCTCAATCGACAAATTCTAGCGAAGAAAGAAATAATCAGTTGATAAACGCAGGATTTAATGACACGATCGATAAACCAATACCTAAAGATCAGTTATTGCAGAAAATAAACATTGCTTTACAGGGAATTCATAAATCGCAATTGAACTAAACCTCAATACTTTCTTTAGCATCTTCGAAATGCTCTTTAACTGTATCGAAATGCAGGTAAGGAAATACCAAAGGTGCTATTGAAGAAACGGGTTCGTACAGATATGATTTTGACTTCATATCTTCGGAAAGAAGTTTTGAATCGCGATCGAAACCATTAATAACAGCTACTAATACGCTTATAATAAAAGCATATTTGAGCAAACTAAACACAGCTCCTAAAATCCGATTAACAGGCCCCAGTGCAATGGCCGAAACCATTTTATCAACCACCTTAGCCACCAAATGAACACCTATTACAATTAATATAAAGGTTACGATAAAAGCAATCAGTCCAATGTGGCTTGAGTTGATATATTCAGATAGATAACCAGCCGTAATGTCGCTAAACTTAATAGCACCCAACAAGCCCAATACCAGAGCTACCAATGAGGCCAACTCAATAATCAATCCGTTTTTAAACCCTTTAAACAAGGCAAAGGCAAGGATTAAACCTACCACAATATCAAAATAATTCATAACTTCAATCTTCCGTTGTAAAGGTAGAAAATCATTTACAAGTAGCAATTTAAGCGCAAAATACAATTGGCAGCTACTCATCTTCAAAGTATTTTTATGCAACCTTAATACACTTAGCTTGTTTCAACTCAAAAATTACTTTGCTAAAATGCTTTTTTAAGTATCTTTAAAGACTTTGAATAATATCTATGCCAATACTAAATTCAATCATTTCCCTGGTCAATTCGCGAAGATTATCGCAGATTGAAGACTTTAAAAAGAATCCGGGACAAATTCAGGACGAGCAATTGCATCGTTTAATTAAGTCTGCCAAACAAACACACATTGGCAATTTATACGACTTTGAAAGCATCAAAAACTACGAAACCTTTGCCGAACGTGTTCCTGTTTCGGATTACGAAGGACTAAAACCCTACGTAGAGCGCATGCAAAAAGGTGAAAAAAATCTGCTCTGGCCTGGCGAAATTAAATGGTTTGCCAAATCATCGGGAACAACTTCTTCAAAAAGCAAATTCATACCCGTTTCGAAAGAATCGTTGGAAGACTGCCACTTCAGAGGAGGAAAAGATGCATTGGCACTGTACATCGAAAACAAACCCGACTCCGACATGTTTAGCGGCAAATGCCTAACACTGGGCGGAAGTCATCAGATAAACAACTTTAGTAACGACAGCTATTATGGCGACTTATCGGCCATATTAATCGAGAATCTCCCTTTCTGGACTCACTTTATGCGCACACCTGGGCAATCCATTGCTTTGATGGATGAATGGGAAGCTAAGCTTGAAAAAATAACCGAAACTACATTAGTCGAAAATGTAACCTCGCTGGCAGGTGTACCCAGTTGGTTTTTGGTTTTAATAAAGCACCTACTAACTAAAAGTGGCAAATCTAATTTATTGGAGATTTGGCCTAACCTCGAATTATTTATGCATGGCGGGGTTAACTTCACTCCTTACCGTAATCAATACAAAGAATTAATTCCTTCGGATAAGATGAGTTACCTCGAAACTTACAATGCATCGGAAGGATTTTTTGCCATACAAGATGATTTGACAGATCATGCCATGTTACTGATGCTCGACTATGGTATTTTTTACGAATTTGTTCCTTTGTCGGAGCTGGGTAAATCTCACCCTAAAGCACTTACCATCGATCAGGTTCAAAAAGGCGAAGATTATGCACTGGCCATTACAACCAACGGTGGAATTTGGCGTTACTTGATTGGTGACACCATACGATTCGAATCCGTTTTTCCGCATAAAATTATTATTACCGGACGTACTAAGCACTTTATTAATGCGTTTGGTGAAGAGTTAATGATTGATAATGCAGAGAAGGCATTGGACGAAGCTTGTAATCAAACCGGCGGAGTGATTAAAGAGTATACCGCAGCGCCAATTTTTATGGGCAAAGAGTCGAAAGGGGCACATCAATGGTTAATTGAGTTTGAAAAACATCCGAATAGTATCGAAAACTTCAGGCAGGTGCTTGATGATACTTTGAAAAAAATAAACAGCGACTACGAAGCCAAGCGTTATAAAAACATGACACTGGAAATGCCTCATGTTGAAGTGGCACGCGAGCATTTGTTTATGGATTGGCTACGAAGCAAAAATAAGCTGGGTGGTCAAAACAAAGTACCGCGATTGGCGAACAACAGAGAGTATATTGATGAATTACTGAAGTTAAATAACAAATAAAGTAAGGATATGCATATTGCGGTTGCAGGAAATATTGGTTCGGGAAAAACATCTTTAACCGAATTACTGTCTCATCATTATGGATGGGAACCTCATTACGAAGATGTGGATGAAAATCCATATCTGGCCGACTTTTACGAAGACATGCCACGATGGTCGTTCAACCTTCAGGTGTATTTTTTAAAAAGTCGCTTTTCGTCGGTACAGGAATTTCGTAAAGCCGGAAAAACAGTTATTCAGGATCGAACCATTTATGAGGATGCCTATATTTTTGCACCCAACCTTTTTGATATGGGATTGATGGGACGTCGTGATTACGAAAACTATGTTGGGCTTTTTCAATTGATGAACAGCTTTGTGCAAGCACCCGACTTATTAATTTACCTGCGAGCCTCCATCCCAACCCTGGTAAACCAAATACAAATGCGTGGCCGAAGCTACGAAAACAATATCCGCCTCGATTATTTAAAACGCCTTAACGAACGTTACGAAGCATGGATTCAGGGATACGATAATGGTAAACTACTTATTATTGATGCCAACGAAATTGACTTTATCAAAAACAAGTCCGATCTAAGTATGATCATCGATAAGGTGGATGCTCATATTCACGGATTGTTTTAAGAAGTCCGAATACCGGAATCGATAGTCCGAAGTAAATTATGTGAATTATCTTATTAAACTAACTTGTATAAAAATAATATTGCGCGTCATGCAAATGGCTAGTTGCTAGTAGCCGAAAGCTAATGGCCTTAATTAGTTTGATTAAAACTCATAACAATGCAAACTTCAAACCCGGCATCCCGAGCTTAATGACCGATTACTATAAAATACTTGGAATAACCCATAAGGCTACGATGGAGCAAATTAAAAAAGCCTATCGTAGTAAAGCCAAGCAATATCATCCGGATATTAATAAGGCCGAAGATGCTCACGAACAATTTATTTTGGTTAACGAAGCATTTGAGTATTTCGAGAGCTTACATAATCATAAAAAATCAAACCGAAACAAAAGAGAACAAGCTGCTGCCATGGACGATTTCTGGAAATCGTGGCAGGATTTTGAACGACAAAAAGCCCGCGAAAGAGCCCGACAGCATGCCCGCATGAAATATGAGGCCTATCTGAATTCTGACCTTTACCGAACGACCGAAGCCGTTAATTCGGTGGTTGATTTTATTGGAACCGGATTTCTGATGCTGCTTATTTTTGGTGTACCTATTATAGCCTATACCAAACACGGGCCCATTGCTTTACTTTTTGGACTGGTTTTTATTCTTCCAACCGCTCCTTTATGGATTAAATTTTTGAGAAAGACCTTTAGTAAGGAGTTTCTGCTATCTATTTTTGGCTGGCATGCCTCCGATATTCGTTCTAAAATATTCAGGCTGATGCTTTTTTCGATTTTCAACACCATTGTATTTTTTAAAATCGTACTTAATGCTGTTCTTACACTTCAAACAATTGGGTTGATTTATGGAGTTTTATTGCTGGTGGCCACAGCCGTTTCTTTTGCGGCGCGCAGACGTTACTACCGATATTTAATTCGCATTGTGGTAGCTCCTACTTTAATCAGCTTGTTTTTTCTGATTAACCGGGTATCAACCCATACTCCTTACACCGAAACATATCGTTACACCTGCGGACAATACTCGGGCGACAAGGCGTTTTTTACCATTACCCTCAATAACGACACATACCAACACCATGCCGGTATTCGCTTCTTTTTTGATGATACTCCCTTTTTATCCAATAACCATATTACCTATACCTTTGCTACTGGCTTACTAGGCATTAAAGTGGTTAAAGACACGGAGCTATATCTTCAATTGTAGCTAATACCTGAAGAAACTTCAATGAAGAGATAGCCCTTATTTATAAACGAAGAGGAGCTTATCCTACTGCAACACTAATTTTATACCTGCTGAAATCAGATTAGCATGAAACGAGGTGGTAGTACGCTCGTAATAATTATATTTTAAATCGATGGATTTAATACCCAGATGCCAGATATGAGCACCGGTAAAAATATCGGTATAACTGATACCAAAGCCATACTGATTAGCTGTATATCGACTTAAATCATAATCGGAAGTATAAAATTCGTCGGTTGACAGATGCTGTTCAAAGGGCTTAAAATAATCAGCGGCACTCTGCTGATAATATCGGTACGATGGATACAAAGTAAAACGCTGACCTATTTTTATCGGAAATTCAACATTGGCGGTGTGCGAATAAATACCCCACTCGTCGGTGTAATAACGGTAAAAGGTGCGGGCCACCAACCACTCGTTAATATAATAATGCAAACGGGTACCTAACGCAATTTTCAAACGGGTATCGGGTAATCTCTCAATATCATCGGCCAATTGAAACTCTTCGATATAGGTAGCATCCACATCTTTAAAATACACACGTTGAAAAGGTGTTGAAAGCTGTCCTTTCTGTTGAATAATATCGAATAGAAATATGCCCTGAAAGTTTTTTGTAAATATCTGCGACCACGATAAACCCAAAGCATATGAGTTACGCGAAGTACCATCTAAATCGGTAAATTGTGGATTATAATTGGTATTACCGGTTAAGGTATGCGATTGATAAAACGGATCATCCAACCCTCTTCCTCCTTCTTTAAAAGGACGAAGCTCATAAGGATAAAGCAGACTCCAATTGTCGAGATGGATGGATGCCTTCAGGTTCAGCTCTGTATTTTTGTCGTTCCATAAATAAGTGTAGCCGCCACCAAAACCCAATGAGAAATAATCAAACTCCGACGAAACAGAGGCATGAGCATCCCACACTTTATTTCTATCATCGGAACTATGGCTGTAAGCAGCCGTTACATTCGACCACACATCGCTTTTGGATGCACCCGATGATGTTTGAAACGGATTAGCCGGCTTTGATCCGTCAAAAGGATTGATATTACTCGACGAAGCCGATGTATACGCCGAAACACTGGCATCGATGGTGAGTACATCATCATCGTTTAATGGCATACTTACCACAATGGCCGCTGCACCATCCATCAGCTCTTCCGATCCGTTACCACCGGTTACCGCTGCATTATCGCCATCCTGATTATAAAAACTGGTAAGAATATCCACTTCGGTGCTTTCGAGCACACGCTTCTTAAAAACTCCTTCGTCTGCCTTTTTATCATTCTGAGCTGTGGCATATAATGTATTTAATAATACAGCCATCAGCACTATTTCTATCTTTCTTTTCATTCAGCCATTTTATTAGTTACAACCACAACCGCCGCCAGTTTTACCTCCATTGGCTCCCGATGCCGCCTCGCGATACGAATGAAACGTACTTTCGTAGCGATCGCTTTTGCGGGTCGACAGTGCCATATCCGGATCATTCAGGTTTACTTTCTCATATTCTTTTACAGCCACACATCCTTGCAACAAGGCAGCGACAACAATTACCAACATCCCCTTCTTTTTCATTTTAATTCTATTTTGATGTTATCTGAGGTAAATACATTTCCATTATCATCAATTAATACACACTCGATATTGGGCATTTGATTGATGCGATCCAATCCCACCTCCTTGCCCATCACAAAGATGGCCGTTGCCAAAGCATCGCATAATTCGGCCTTGGGCGAAAAAACGGTTACACTCACCAGACCCGTCGACGGATATCCGGTTTTGGGATTAATAATGTGCGAATACCTTTTGCCATCAATAACCACATATTTTTCGTAGCTGCCCGAAGTTGCAACGGCTCCGTTCTTCACAGGCATCCAGGCACAAGCCTCATTCTTTTTTAAAGGATTGGTGATGGCCACCACCCAATCGTTGCCATTGGGCTGTTTGCCCCAGGTATTCATATCGCCCGATGCATTGATAATACCGGCCTTCACTCCTTTTTTTATCAATAATTGTTTGGCTTTATCGGCTGCAAAACCTTTACCAATGGCACCAAAGCCTATTTTCATGCCGGCTTGTTTCAAAAATACTGTTGTATCTTTTTTATTCAGAATTATGTTTTGATACCCCACTTTAGAAACCGACGCTTTAACTTCAGCGCTGGTGGGCATATTTTGCATAGTACCATCAAATTTCCAAACCGGATCGAGCGATGCGAAGCTAATGTCGAAAGCACCATCGGTAAGTTTTGATATCATAAGTGCGTGCTCAATTAGTTCAAACAACAAAGGATCGACCTTTACTGCCTTCGTTCCTGCATTTTGGTTTATAGCGGCTGTTTGAGAGCTAGCATCCCACGACGAAATCATTTTTTCGATGCGCGATATTTCATTTACCGCCATATCGATGGAGGCATCAGCCTGTTGTTGGTTATCATCAACTACAATAATTTCAAAATCGCAGCCCATCAACCTAAGCTGTCGCTTAAACATTTCCTGCCCCTGGCTTAAGTGAGTAACTAACAGCCAAAGCGCAAGCGTTATTAAATATTTCAATGCTTACTTTTTAAATGACGATAGATGATTGTAGTACTCGTCGGGACTCATCTTTTTATAACCTGTGCGTCCCAAAACCGATCCAGTGGCATCTAACACCACCACCATTGGAAAATATCCATTGGGATTAAACTGCTCTGCCAACTCATTGTTCTTTTCTTGTTGCTCTTTGGGAAGAGCATTGGCCTTACGTCGCGGAAAATCTACTTTAAGCAACACATAATCCTCATTGGCCTTTTGCAAAAACGCATCGGTCGATAAAATTTCTTTATCTAAGCGCATGCATACCGAGCACCAGTCCGAGCCCTGAAACAACATTAAAATACTTTTGTGCTCGCTGGCCGCCATTTGTTTGGCTTTGTTAAAATCGGTAAGCCATTCCCCGGCATGCATTACTGAAAAGCATAGCATAAAAACGGCTACTAATGATATCTTTCTCATAAGTTGTGTTTATAAATCATACAAACAAAGTATGAGGTAATTTTGTTTTTTAAAGGCACTATAACAAAGGGAGGCATTAGATAAAACATACACATAATAAAAAAGCACCTCACGTTTGAGGTGCCACCATTTAGTAATCTAATCATTTGTTATGAATATGAATCAATACTTCAAATTGTTTTATTGCACAGTTCAACCCACTTTCGGGTTTGTATCATTAGTCAAATAGTCACGGGTGAAACCCGTGGTATAGCAACGTATTATAAAGGAACCCCCAAGTGGGTTCAACTGTTGATTCGCATTATAAAGTAATATCTTAATTGCTCTGACGAGCCGCGGTATTTGCTTCGCTTATGTACTGATTAATTTCTTTTACAGCATCCTGTATTCCTTCCGGATCGTTAATTAAATAAAGAGTATTTAATACATTTTCGAGCATATCTAACAATTGTCGCAGTTTTTTAAATGCCTCAGCATCTCTAATGGTATCATCCTTTATTCGTGATGCACTTCGCTGCTTTTGTACATCAATAAACTCATTATTGGCTATTTCTAATTCATTGAGCCACTCAACTACATTTACGGTTTTTATATGCTCCTTATTTTCGGGCAATTTCAAATCTTTGATTAAACTATGGGTTGCCGATGTTTGATCATCGTAAGGCAAACTATACATTTTGACGTTATTTTTAACAAAAAATGGCCACAATGTATTGCATGCATTTTGATAAACATCGTTTTCGCGACGCAAGCCTGCTTCAACATGATTTTTGAGCGACATAAAACAATTGTCGCGCTTGGTATCCGACTGCTTTACACTAACCGAAATAAGGCTTTTGGTACTACTCCCTATTGCCTGAAGCGAAACACTATGGATCTCATGTATTTGAGGTAGAACCGTTTTTAGAATTTCATTATCGGGAAAACGACTTTCTAACAAGCCAACTGTTTTTTGAGATAATGCAACCAGTGCCGACAAACTAAAATAAGAATAATGGATTTTTAAAATCATAATGTATGAGTTTTAGATAGTGGATTTAATCAAACGTAATATATCTATTTATTATCCTAATAACAAATCGAAAACTTATAATTTTTTTATTTTATGCTTGTAGCATTAAGAAAATAGAAAATTTAGCCCACAGATGCCTTGCTAACTCTGGGAATAAAAAATTACGAATTAGTTGGCTGATGATAATCATGAATACGCCCAACAGAAATTCTGCCCTCGCAGAAAACAGCCAAAAAAACCATCAGTTTTGTTGCCCTCGCAGAAAACAGCAAAAAAAAACCATCAGTTTTGTTGCCAACAGCGAAAACAGCAAAAAAAAACGTCAAGTTTGTTGCCAGCGGAGAAAGCAGCCAAAAAAATCATCAAGTTTGTTGCCTTCGGAGAAAACAGCCATAAAAAACCATCAGTTTCGTTGCCAACGCAGAAAACAGCGAAAAAAACCATCAATTTTGTTGCCAACGAAGAAAACCGCCAGAAAAAACCGTCAGTTTTCTTGCCCTCGCAGAAAACAGCCGAAAAAACCATCAGTTTTGTTGCCAACGCATGGTGGGCTTATGCCTGGTAAAATAAATATGGTTTATACAAATTAAAAACCATATAAATAACACTATAACCAATCGTATTATTAGGCCATAGAAAGTAATGTATCCAACACATCCCCCAACATAAAATATAAGCTATCAACAGCTTGTTTATAACTTAGCCCCCATTTAATTATATCCATATTTGATTTATGTTTACTTTTAATGTGCCTTATTGGGTTAAATCGTTTTTTATACGTTTAAATTTATTATACACTTATAATTATTTAAAAATGTTTTTATACCAATAAACCACGTGATTAGTATAGCGAAGTGACTAATGACGTTTATAAAGGAGTTAGCGGTTATTAAAATAGAATTCCTAAACTAAAATATTAAACATACATATATCATGAAAAAATATACAGAACTGAATCTTGGGTTTGGAGACGCAGAGAATTACAAAAAAAGGGAAAACAAAGAATTACTAAATAAATATTTTATTAGGAATGAGGAACTTTATGAAATTTTAAATCCTTCAAAATATTTTATTATTGGCGATAAAGGAACTGGAAAAACAGCATATTCGCTATATCTAGCAAATAATCAGTTTTCTAATACTAATTCATATTTGAATCATATCAGAGAAACGGAATATGTTAAATTTATAAAGTTAAAAAAAGAAAACCATTTAACACTTACTGACTATACAAATATTTGGAAAGTATTGATTTATCTTCTTCTATCTCAACAAATTCAAAAGAAGGAAAAAGATAGCACTATTTTTTCAAAATTTTCAAAATTCAAACCTTTACAAGAAGCTATTGATGCATTCTATAAATCAGCATTCACCCCTGAAATCATTTATGCATTAAATGTTATAGACGAAACAAAAGCAGTTGCTGAGTTAATGCATGAGTTTTTCAAAATAGCTGGCGAAGAAAAGCATAGTGAATCTTTTACTGAGAGTAAATTTCAAATCAATTTATTATATATTCAAAAGAAATTTGAAATTGCATTTTCTTCTTTAAAGTTGGAGCAAAACCATATTCAATTTATCGATGGTATTGATATTCGACCTCGCAATATTCAATATGAAGATTACTTAGAGTGTGTGAAGGGATTATCTAATGCAGTTTGGACTTTAAATAATGATTTCTTCGCAAATATAAAAGACTCCAAAGGTAGAATTAAAGTAATGGTTCTCGTTAGACCAGATATTTTTTCTCAATTGGGGCTTCAAAATCTTAATAATAAAATTAGAGATAATGGAGTTCTGTTGGATTGGAGAACAACCTATCCATTATATAGAGACAGTAGTATTTTCAAAGTTGCAGACACTATATTAAATGCCCAACAGAGTAGTTTTAAGACATTAGGAGATTGTTGGGATTATTATTTCCCATTTACAAATGAAACAAGACGTGGGCATAAAGATGATTCATTTGTTTCATTTCTTAGATTTTCTATGTTTCGTCCAAGGGACATCGTTACAATGATGAAAATTCTACAAGAAAATATGATTAGTGAAAATGGAAGAAAAATGCCTGTAATAGATTCAGTGGATTTTGACACATCAAATTTTCGCTCAAAGTATTCGGATTATTTACTGGGTGAAATAAAAGACTACCTAGCATTTTATCATTCGGACTCAGACTACGAAATATTTTTAAAGTTTTTTGAATATTTAAATGGCAAAGCTCATTTTCATTATGAAGAGTTCATGTATTGTTACAATGAATTTGCAGACTATATTGAAAAAAATGAAATTGATATTCCACCTTTCTTTGAGTCTAGCGATAAATTTTTACAGTTTTTATATGACTTAAATGTGATATGCTATATTGAAGATACAGATGATTCAGAAACTCACATTCATTGGTCATTCCGAGATAGGTCCTATTCTAATATTAACCCCAAAGTAAAAGAGGGAGTTAGATATTCTATTCACTATGGCTTACAGAAAGCTTTTAATACTGGAAAAAGATTTGAAAAAAGGGTGATTAAAAGGAAGAGAAAGATTGACCAATAACAACCGCTAACACGGTATATACAAAATGGGCGGAATTGTGCTAAAATCAAGGGTAGTAGCCCGCTTTAACATTGTAACGGTTTGACAAGTTTGAAGCTCGCAATCGCCCACATTGCATATACCCATCCGTTAGCGGTCAGGTAAAAAAATAACGATATGAACAATTCTCAAACAAATTTTGATTCGGATTTTTTAGAAACCTTAGGATGTTGTCAAAATCGGAAATTATATCTCGGACTTGGCAATCCTAACGCAGACATCCTCATCTTGGGAAAAGAGTTAATTGATGATAGTTTATCAATAGAGGAAAATGGAGAAAAAAATATAGATAGCTGGAATGATATTATTTCAAATAAAAGAAACTTCTCAGATATAAACCATTTAGAAGATAATGCACTATTTCCTTGGAAAGGGCAACAGTTTACAATAAGAAAGGTCGACAAAAATGGAAAAATAACAGGAGAAAAAGGAACTTCAGCTACTTGGTATTTCTATCAATATTTAGTTGACCTTATACTTTCTAAAGACAAAAAAACAATAAATGATGATATTGAGTTTCATAAATATTGTTTTCAGTCGGAACTAAATCAGTTAAATGCTAAAATGTCCCATCTTATTCCGAAAGATGATAAAATCAGAATTAAAAGCATAAAAGAAAGAGAAGAGCTTTTTGCTCAACCCTTTTTCAATAAATTTAAAATAGTAATAATTGCCTGTGGACATTATCAAAGGGATTACTCTTTCGATATAGAAGAGACTTTCAGAGTAAACTGGGTACAACCAACAATTAATATTTCGAAAGGAAATTGGTATAATTTACACTATAGTAAGGATAAGAATCATCCTAAAATAGTTATTCATACAAGACAATTTAGCAGCGGAATTTCATCTAAGTTAATTAAAGAAATTGCCAAGAAATGTATAGAGTTTATGGAAAATATAAACCCGAACCGCTAACAGTATATAAATACAATAGCGGGTAAGTACTTAACCCACAAGTAATTTTATAAATCTAAAGTCCAATATAAACCGAATAGTCAGTACGTCAATCCCGCTACTGCGTTTATACGGGACGTTAGGCTTAATTATAAAAATGAAAAATAATGTTTGGAAAAAGCATCCGCATATACTTATCAGATGGATCTCCTAGTGGACTTCGACATGTTGAAATTGCAAATTGGTCAGGTCAAGCAATTGCGTGCCCTAGAGGCCGTTTTACAGAACTAAAAATGTGGACAGAGTCTCAGAGACCAGGAGTATATTTCTTATTGGAAAAACACTCAACGGATGACAAAAATACGGTGTATATCGGTGAATCAGAAAACGTATATAAAAGGCTTATCGATCATGACAGAAAAAAAGACTTTTGGAACGAGGTTGTTCTTTTTACAAGTAAAGATGAGAATTTGACCAAATCACATATCAAATATCTTGAATCAAGATTAACTGATATTACAAAGCAAGCTGATAGATATAATGCGGAAAATGGGAATAAACCAACAGAATCTTCATTGCCAAGAGCAGATAAAGACGCAATGGAAGAATTTATCCATAATGCAAGAATGATTTTAGGGACACTTGGTCACAAATTACTAGAGCCAATTAACACGAATAATACAAATGAAGCTGAAACAGATCCCAATTCTTTAATTGGACATAAATTGTATTTTAGTGTAAATGGTCTTTCTGCAATTGGAAAACAAAGTGACGAAGGATTTTTATTAGCCAAAGACTCTGAGATTTCTTTAGCAACAACCACCAGTATTCCAGGAAAAATAAATCAATTACGAAAAAAGCTAATTGAAGAAAATATACTAGTTACAGTTGACGAGAAACTTATTTTGACTAAAGATATCATTTTAAGTTCTTCTTCATATGCAGCAGCTTTAGTAGCTGGAACAAGTAGAAGCGGTCCTCAAAGCTGGAAAGATAATAATGGAAAAACGTTAAAAGCTCTTGAAGAAGCATTGATAAATAACTAAGCCTAACAAACATAAGTAATGCCGAGTGAAGTGGGTAATTCAAACCTCAGCTATCGTATCAAGTTTCACTGTATCTTGATACTGTGAAACTTCGAAATTCGGCAATACTCATATTCGAGCCGTTGTGCGTAATTCAGGGAGGAGACTATAGATTAAGCAGAATGATAATGATGAAAAGCAAAACAAACAAGATGATTAAAAATGAAAGTAAGAAGAGCGATTACAATTTTCCTATTGTTTCTTAATTTGAATAGTTTTGGACAAAGCTATTTCGGCTTGACAGGAGGAGTTAATTTCTCAAATGTATTTCTTAGTTCAAATAATAATGAACCTCTTGTTAATACAAATACTTTAGGAGGTTTTAATTTTGGATTTTTGATTAGTGCAAAATTAAATAATAGCATCAATATTAGACCAGAATTACAGTTCTCACAAAAAGGAATGAAATTCGAAGAAATTCAAGACGAATATGAATATACAGGAAAAGAAAGGCTTAATTACTTAAACGTCCCATTATTGGTAGAGATTAAACCTGGTGGTGAAAATAGTATTATTTCAATATTGGCTGGACCTTATATATCCATAGGCATAGGAGGTTCATATGAAATACAAGAAATATCAGATAATAAGGCAATTACTTATAAAGGAAAAGTTGAATATGCAAAAGAGATTAATCAACAGAATATTACTGAATTTAGTCAAGGAGCTACAGTAATTAATCAATTTGACTATGGCTTTGATTTTGGTTTAGGCTTCAACATAAAAAAGGTTTCTATTAATTTTATACAAGAGTTCGGAGCAAAGAATATTGAACCGATAGTATCAAGTAAATCTCAATATGACTTCAGTCGTTCCAATCGAAACACACGTATTAGTTTAGTGTATAATTTCACAAAGTAACAAGTGAGTTGCATCCAAATGAAACGATGAAAAGATTAGTAGAGAATATTGAGGCTTATATTAGCTTAAATCAGGAAGAGTTGTCATTGCTTAATGAATCTCTGACAAAGAAAACGTACGAAAAAAAGACCGTTTTTTTTGAAGAAGGAAAAATTGCTAATGAAATATATTTTGTGTCTAAAGGCTGTGTCCGGCTATTTTATAATGTCGACGGTACTGATAAAACAGCCTTTTTCTACACCGAAGGCCAATTTATATGTGCCGGCGAAAGCTATACGTTCAATGTACCAGCCATAGAAAACTATCAGGCAATTGAAAATACCGATTTGATCGTATTCACAAAATCAGACATTGAAAAGTTAACGTTACAGTTACCTAAATTGGAGGTAATTGCCCGGGTTGCCGTGGAGAATGAATTAATAACCAGTCAAAAAGTGATTGCTTCATTTGTGACCAAATCGCCTGAAGAACGCTACCTCGATTTATTAAATACCCAAAAAGAACTTTTTCAACGAGTTCCACAACAGTATATTGCATCGTTTCTTGGAGTGTCGCCCGAAACACTAAGTAGAATCAAATCAAGAGTTTCTAAAAAGGAACATTCTTGACGATCGTCAAGAAAAAGGAGAATTACAAGCTCTAACTTTGCTTTTAAAATAAATAATAATGAAAAAAGTATTAGTAGCAGGAGCAACTGGATATTTAGGTCAGTACTTAGTAAAAGAACTCAAAAAAAGAGGATTCTGGGTAAGAGTTTTAATTAGAAAAGAAGCTCAGAAAGAAAAATTTGAACTAGTTGACGATGTCTTCGTTGGAGAAGTAACTAAACCAGCAAGTATTAAAGGAGTAACAAAAGATATTAACTGGGTTTTTTCAACCATTGGTATTACCCGCCAAAAAGATGGAATGACCTATATGGATGTTGATTATCAAGGCAATTCCAACTTATTAAAAGAAGCATTAATAGATAAAGTGGAATCATTTGAGTATATATCAGCAATAAACGGAGCCCAACTTAAACACTTAAAAATATTTGAAGCTAAAGAAAAGTTTGTTGATGAATTAAAAAACTCAGGAATCAATTACTGTATTTTACGTCCAAATGGATTCTTTTCCGATATGAAAGACTTTCTTAATATGGCCCGGGCTGGTCGGGTATATTTATTTGGAACAGGGTTGCTGAAATTGAATCCAATTCATGGAGAGGATTTGGCAAAAGTATGTGTTGATAAAATAATAGAGGGAGTGAAAGAAGAAACTGCAGGAGGCAATGAAATTTTAACTCAAAATGAAATAGCCGAATTAGCACTAAAAACCTGGAATAAACCAATTAAAATAAGTCATCTCCCCGATTGGACAAGGCGACTAACCATTTGGCTATTACGAACATTTACCTCATCAAAAACATATGGGCCCATTGAGTTCTTTTTAACTGCAATGGCGTTTGATAATATTGCCAATCAATATGGAACAAATCGTCTTAAAGATTTTTTTAAATTAGAAGTGAAAAGAACGAAGCCATAAACATATTAGTTGAATAACTTTAATTGTATTAAAATGGAAGATATAAAGACCCTATTGCACATAGAGGCCATAAAAAACTTGAGAATTAAGTATTCTCACTACCTGGATACAAATCAAATGGATAAGGTAGCGGCACTGTTTAAAGAGGATGCGATATGTCAAACTGACCGGACACCCTGGAAGGGTCGCGCCGAAATTCAGAAAGGATTGGAAAAGGCTTTTGCTGATTACGACACCCATAATTATGGAAGTTATCCATTTCTTCATGCAGTAACAAACCACTTGATTGAGATTACTGGTCCAACTACAGCTAAAGGAAAGTGCTATCTTATCGATTTATTGACTGAAAGGCCGGCTGAGGAACTTCCGCTTCTTTTATTGGGGCTTTATGTTGACGAATATGAACTTGTTGACGGCACGTGGTACATTGCATCTACTCGTTTAGATATTGCATGGCCTGCCCGAAACATCTAGAAATACAATTTTACTTTCATTAGAGGCAATTGTAATTAATAGCTTATAAACTAGGCTTATCTTAGTAACCTGAGTTTTAAAATTTCAATCGAAATCAGGTTAGTAAGTTTTTAAAATATTACTATTGCTATCAACAAAGCATTCAGCCTGGTTGCAAAACAAAGGCTGAACGCGTATTACTAATAGTCAGAGGTATAAGCTCGCCCACTCCAGGCTGACACCCAATAAATAAAATTTACTCACAACATACTGCTTATCAAAATAAATTTGCATATTTATGCTTTTGCAACAGCATACAATATAAGTGCATCGCTACTATTGCAAATCACACACACCATAACTAAACTTTAACTTGAATTACAATGAAAAAGCAATTACTGATAAATTGTTTTACACAACTACAGTTGACTTGGCCCTGAGATTAGGTTACCATTTGGGCTACACGGCACACCTCGTCATACACACTTCAATTTCATTCAACTAAACTCATTGACACTAAAAACAAGATCTACATATTATGATACGACATATAATTTACACCATTCTGATTTCTTTATGTACAAGTACGATTTTTGGACAAAATATTGCGAGAGTAGAAAATGTTACAATTCAATCAAAAGAATTAAATCAAGAAAGAGAGATTCTAATTTATACACCAGCCGATTATAATTGGAGGGTAAACGAATACTTTAATGTGATTTATGTTTTTGATTGTCAAAACAGAGAATTTTTTGATTATACAAGTTCGATGATTTCCTTTTTGACTGCCAATTCAAAATCTTTCATTGTTGTAGGAATAACCTCACCCTATAATGAGGAACTTGATTACTCCAGAAATAATGATCTACTACCTGTTTTAGAAACAAAAGAATCAATTGATAGGTATGGAAAGTACTCCGGAAATGCTGATAAATTCTTTGCTTTTGTTAGTGAAGAACTAATACCATATATCGATTCAAATTATAGAACACTTAATAACAGAGTTGCCATCGGACACTCTCTAAGTGCCTCATTTGTGCTGTATTCACTTATCAAAAATCCAAAGTTATTTGATAATTATATTGCAATCTCTCCTAATCTTGCCTATGATAACAATAAATTAGCCGGTCAGATTATTAATCTAGACTATTCAAAAATAAATAAACCAACATTTCTGTATCTGAGTAACGCAAATGAAGGAATTGATTATTGGCAAAAATGGAAACCAGCCCGAGATGAAGTATACTCATTCTTCAATCATACAATCGAGAATAAAAATCTTAAAATTCAAATTGAGGAATTCCCAGAAAACAACCATTGGAATACCTTTCCACCAAGTTTAAATAAAGCATTAGATTTTTACTTCAAAGAAACATACGATTTACAAGAGAAAAATCTAAGTCAAAAAGAGTATGAAGTAACAATTAAGGTAACAGTTCTGAATAAAAAGGATAAAATCTACATAACCGGAAATCAAGATAATTTAGGAAATTGGAATCCAAAGGAAATCGCAATGTATAAAGTTTCCGACTTAGAAAGAGAAGTAAAGTTAAAACTAAAGAGTCCGGCTCAATTCAAACTTACAAGAGGAAATTGGGATACAGAAGCTGAAGTAACCGGAACTTATGGTAACATTACAATAAGGCCAGAAAAAAATTCTGATTTTAAATTCGAGATTGACAACTACATTGATAAGCAATAACTACAAACAGCAATTTAATCGTTTCGGTTAGTTGCAAAACAAAGGCTGAACGCGTATTACGCACCGCAAGCTGTAAGCATAAACAAACCCAACTTAAAATATCAATACAACACCATGAAAAAAATAGGAATCTTTCTTTTTAATGGATTTTCCGATTGGGAAATTTCATACCTCACACCCGAAATAAACAAGACTAGTGAATTTGAGTTAATTTACTTCTCGCAAGATGGAGAGCCTGTACTTTCGATGGGCGGACTAAAGGTTGTACCCACAACTTCACTTGGCCAAATAAACTCCGATGAATTAAGCATGCTTATATTACCCGGTGGCACAGCATGGGAAAAAGGTGATAACAACGCAATTGAAACACTTACCCTAAAATTTTATAAAGCAGGTAAACCCATTGCTGCCATTTGTGCTGCTACTGCATTTATGGGACAGTTAGGCTTGCTGGATAAGGTTGAACATACCAGCAACGATTTATACTATTTAAAAGCTGTTGCTCCCCAATATAAAGGAGACGAACTCTATCAAAACTCATTAGCCGTTTCGGATAAAAACATTATTACAGCCAAAGGCATAGCTCCCATCGAATTTGCCACAGCCATTTTTAAGCTAATAGCATTGAAGCCCGATATTGAAATTGAAAAATGGTTTCAACTATTTAAAAATGGTATCTGGTCGGAGTAAAAAATACCTGTTTTCGAAATAAATAAAAAAAAGTGATGATATCGATGTAACATTATCTGATTTCTGCATCTAAAGCGAAACTTAAATACAGAAATCATGAAAAACATTATTTTAATTTTAGCAATCTTTCTTTCGTTAAACCTTCAAGCACAAACAAGTAATGAAGCTATTGATGTAAAAGTAACAGGTAAAGGTAAAGCAGTAATGCTAATACCCGGTTTTACAGTTCCCGGCGAAGGATGGAATGCGGTAGTCGATCAATTAGCAAAAGATTACGAGTGCCATGTTGTTACATTGGCCGGTTTTGGAGGTAAAGCACCCATTGACTTTCCATGGCTCCCAAAAGTAAATGATGCCCTCGAAAATTACATCCAACAAAACAAACTTACAGACTTAACTATAATCGGGCACAGCCTAGGTGGAACCATAGCCACATGGCTTGCCAGCAGAGAAAACAATAACATCAAACAAATTATATTGGTTGATGCCCTTCCGGCTGCCGGTGCTTTAATGATGCCAGATTTCAATCCTGATAATTTAGTATACGACAATCCTTTTAGCAATCAACAACTGGCGATGAGCGATGCTGATTTTGAAAAGATGGCAACAGGTATGTCTCAAGGCATGAGTCTGAATCCTGAATCTCAGAAAAAAATAAAAGATTGGATGATTCAGGCAGATAGAAAAACCTATGTATACGGATATACCGATTATTTGAAATTGGATGAAAGAGAAGACTTGAAAAAAATCTCTGCTCCGGTAACTATATTAGCAGCTGATAAACCATTCGGAAAAGAAATGGTGAAGCAAACTTATCAAAACCAATATGCTAATTTGTCAAAATACAACTTGATAATTGCCGATAATTCTGCACATTTCGTAATGTTCGATCAACCAAAATGGTTTATGGAGCAAATTCAACAAATCTTATCCCTATAATAAATGAAGATAGAAGAGGAATTCGATCACATCTATAGCACCTATGCTCCTAAAGTATTCAGATTGTGTTTGGGTTATGCATCCGGTAACGAAGAATTAGCTAAAGAGTGGCAACAAGAGACATTCATAAAAGTATGGAATCACCGAAAATCCTTTCATGGAAAGTCCTCGATAAGTACCTGGATTTATAGAATAGCCGTAAACATTTGTTTGGGTGATTTGCGAAAGTCATCCAAACACACCCAAATCAACGAAACCATACTGGAAGATACTTTAGCTACTGAAAACGAAAACAAGGAAGTACCTATAGAAAAAATGTACCAGTGCATCGACCAACTTACACCCAACAATAAAACCATCATTCTATTAGAATTAGAAGAAACTCCTCAGGCCACTATTGCCGAAACAATGGGAGTTGCACACGGGGCATTACGTACCCGATTAAACAGAATCAGACAATCACTATTAAAATGCATTACCAATGAAAAATGATATATTATCTCAAACCTGGAATAGTCAAAAAAACGACTCTATAATCGCAAGCCCAACTGATATTATAAAAAAAGCCAACAAACAACGCAGAAGTCAATTTATATCCATCGCAGTAATGTCGTTGACCGTGCTCATTCTACTGACTTATGCTCTGTTTTATGTGGGCAATAACTGGAATACGTTTACACTTGGAATGGTATTAATGATCTCAAGTCTGACTTTCCGAATCGTACTTGAATTTGTTTCCTTACACAGAAAAGAGAATCAGCTTATCTCGTTAGATAACCGATTGTTTAAAAAATACCTAAAGAAATATTATCAAATAAGGTTGAAAGTGAACTACATCATTACTCCTATTTGCTTCGCCATCTATACTTTCGGTTTTACCCTACTATTACCTTATTTTAAACAAATGTTTTCGAGAGGATTTTATCTATATATTGTTATCTCCGGCATTGTTTCGCTCATTGTAATTGCAGCAATTATTGTAAACACCATACGTAAAGAGCATGGCTTTTTAAACAGTTTGAATGGCAAATAATAATGAACTTTCAATTGTTTTAACACCCAATCTACCACTACTAAAACTAAAAAGCCTGCTAATCTTTCGATTGCAGGCTTTTACGTAGTCCCTACGGGAATCGAACCCATATCTACAGTTTAGGAAACTGCTATTCTATCCGTTGAACTAAGGGACCATTAATTCGGCTGCAAAAATAATCAATTTAGTACAATATAAAAATCGTATCTCATACCAATACAAATATCTGATCTTCCTCTAACAGAATTAACCAATTACGCGAAATACATCAGCCTCTCTACATCATTATTAAACACTAATCAACAGACACTTAAAAAACTCATCTTTACTCACACACTACATACATACTCATATATGAGTATCGACATGCGGACTATGGATTCGTAATTTTGTATTTGTGTTAGTTTCGAAATAACAATATTAATTAAAACGAAGTGTCATGAAAAGAATAATGATTGTGTTGCTGTTGGGATTCATGGCCATTGGAGTACAAGCTCAAAGAAATGGAATTATTCCGGCCCAGTTTCAAACCAACAAAATTCAAACCCTTGAAGAAGTAACAGTGCGACCTCAAAGTCCTATTTGTTGTTACTTACAAAGCGAGATTGAGTACCCTGAAGTATCGGCAGAAACTTTTGAAGAAGGCGAAGTAGTTGTTCAATTTATCATTGAAGAAGATGGTGAAATAAGAAACCTTGAAATTATCAATTCGGTTTCGCGATTATTAGACGACCAAATGATTACCTGCTTAAAAAAGACCAGTGGTAGTTGGGCTCCTGCGCTTTTAGATGGTCAGGCCATTGAATCAACTCATAAGTTATATGTGATATTCGACGTTGAAGGCAATACTCCTTTAAAAGACCTATGCTTTGATCATTACAAAACAGGTGTTAAATATTCAATGGAAGCTGATAAGGTGGCAAAAGATGTATTTATGACGTACGATAAACGTAATAAAAAAGCTGAACGACTATACAATCGGGCATTAACTCAATTTGCTATCGCTAGTAAATATCAAGCTGAAGAAGCTTCAATCTGTTACTGGCAGCTGAAAACACATGAAAAATTAGGTAATATGTCGATGATGAAAGAAAAAATGGACATTTACTACGAATTACTATCTCCTGATGAAGATATTATTGAAGAGTTTGTAACAGTAGCTTATCCTCGTAAAATCAAATAACTATTGACAGATGACTGATTCAATAAATAACTTTGCAAATACAAGATAGCAAGCTAATGGAGTCTTTTTCATATACCGATCTGATTTATGCTGTTAGAATGATGAACTCCTCCCGTAACGCAGAAGGCAACATCAATAAAACCAAAAATTTTTGTTCGGAACTAACACTTTTAAGCAATCAGTTTTATCATATTGTCTCCTTTCCAAAATTTACACTTGACTATATCTCTGAGAATATCCAAAAGCTAACAGGTTATAAACAACAACAAATGGATTTAAAAACCTACTATAACCTGATTCATCCTGAAGACTTACCCCTAATTTTGTTGGCATCAAAGAAACTTATTGAATTTATGGTTCGAAATTTACATCAACTAGAGCCACTACAAATAATTGTAACTTTCGATTATCGCATTAAAAACAGGAATGGTAATTATATCAGAATACTAAGTCAGCATGGTATGATATCGAAAGACGAACAAAACGGAACATGTAAAACCATGTCGTTACATTCCGACATTACCAATTTTAAAACGTGTAATAAAATCAATTTCGACTTAATAAATTACGGATCACCCATTGATTTTATATTTCCTGATGACGAATTGAACAATATTTCCATGCAATTTACTCCGCGTGAGCGTGAGGTGCTTTCGCTTTTGGCGATTGGTAAAAACAGTATAGAAATTGGAGATCAATTACTGATTAGTAAACACACCGTTGACACACACAGGCGACACATGTTGAGCAAAGCCCAACTTTGCAATACGGCCGAGTTAGTGGCATTCGCTGTAAATAACAACCTATTTTAGTATTTTACAATTGCTTTAAACGATTGGTGGCTTCAATTAATATTTCATCAGGTTGAGCGTAATTCATTCGAATGACCTGACGTTTTGATCGCTCGTGCATAAAAGCACTGATTGGCATTACTGCTACACCAAACTCTTTTATCAAACGAATTGCAAAGTCTTTATCAGCTTCGTCCGATACTTCTGAAAAATCGAATAATTGAAAAAAGGTACCTTGAGAAACGATGGGTTTAAAACGGGTTTCTTCCATCAACTCAAGAAAAAAAATACGTCGCTGTTGATAAAAATCGCGAAGACCCAAATATTCTTCTTTCTCATCTATAAAATCGGCCAATGCCAATTGAAAAGGAGAATTAACACTTTGCATCATTACCTGATGCACTTTTCTAAATTCGCGCATTAATTCTTCGGGGCCCAAACAAAAACCTATTTGCCATCCGGTAACATGGTAACTTTCACCAAAAGAAGCGATAATCAAACTTCGCTCAGCCAAAATGGGATAGAGAGCAACACTCTGGTGCGATTCTTCATCAAACACGATGTGCTCGAAAGTTTCATCACTCAAGATGACTATTTTAGTTCCATTCACCATACGTTGAAGGCGCAATATATCAATCTCTTTCATCACCCAACCGGTTGGATTATGAGGAGAATTAATAATAATCATGCGCGTTTTGGAATTAATCATCATTTGTACCTGCTCCCAATCGATATGAAAATCAGGCTCCTTCATGGGTACATAAACAGGCTGAGCTCCATTCATTTGTATAGCCGGAACACAATATTCGTTAGCAGGCTCAAATACTATAACCTCATCTCCTTCTTTTACCAAAGCCGAAATGGCCGTAAACATAGCTTGTTGTACACCAGCCGTTATGGTTACTTCTGTTTGAGGTTGGTAAATACGTCCATACAGCTCCTCTGTTTTCATTGCTACTTTTTTACGCAAAGCCATCTCCCCTTGAAAAGGAGCAATTTTATTTAAGCCTTCGCGTAAATGTTTTTCAACCAAACCAATTAATTTAGAGTTACAATGAAACCCCGTATATCCATCTGCCAGATTAATGGCATTATATTCGCTAATAAGGGGCGCAATTGTAGATGAGAAGTTAGACTTCAAGTTTTGATATTTGGTACTAATATGCATAATTTGAGTGCCGAGAATTATCTCTGTTTTATTTATTGATTAAATGTAAAGAAACTACCGATAAAATGCGAGTTAATATGCTTTTTGCATTGAATTTGATTATCAACCTATCATATTTTTTGACCAAAAAAAATGCCACATAGCCTAGCACACCTAGTTTTCGGTTCGAAACAAGGTTTGTAATATCTCGAATGATTTAATGGTTCCTAAGCCTTCCAACTGTAATTCGTAATAGCGTAACAATACTTCCAGTAATTCACTTCTGGTTTCGGCATTCATCCTTAATTCGCCAAGTGCATTAATATCCAATTGAAATAATTTCTGAAACTGATTCATCACCATGCCTTTGATAAAATACCCATGCGTTGGTTCATAAGAAACAAAACGACCGTTTAACAAGTCGAACACTGCATCATTATCTTCGTTGTGCCTTGGACCAAATCCTAAAAAACGGCTCAAATGAAACAGAAAAAACAAATGAAAGTTGTAAGCTCCGTCTGTACCCGTGTCAAAAACTTCGATCCCATGAAAGATGAATTTAAACAAATCGACGTTAGCTTCCTCCTCGCGTAAAACCTTCGACATTATTTCGGTAAGAAAAAAAGCAATAGCCCGTTTGGTCTGATCAAAAGGAATACTTGAAAGAGGATGTAACAACTTAAACTCTTTGATTCGCTGTAAATCAGCCTTAGGTCGATGATAAACCTGCATATCAATTAAGCTTAGAGGTTGTAGTAAAACTGTGTTTCCCTTATTTTTAGTTGAACGTACACGATTAACCACGTACGATTGCCGACCAAACATCTGAGTATAAATATTAACGATTATACTACTTTCTTTATACTTAATATGATCTAATACGATTCCTTTTGTATTGACTATCATTGATGCAAAAATAACACAAAATTACATTGCAGCGCTATTACTGTTATCGTTAGAATTGCCAACATTTATCAGTTTATAAAATACTTAAAGTACTTATCTTCGTGCACTTTATAAACTATTAACAACTATAAAATGAAAAACACCGGTATTTTCAAACGATTTACCCGTGCTTTTTGGGTAGCAAACTTTGCTGAGTTACTCGAAAGAGCAGCTTATTATGGAGTATTTATTGTTATTACTCTTTACCTTTCCCGTATTCTTGCTTTTACTGATATTCAGGCTGCTGCCATATCCGGAACATTTAGTGCCTTGTTGTATTTTCTTCCAACATTTACAGGCGCTTACGCAGATAAAATAGGATTCAAAAAATCGTTAATCGTTGCTTTTGGATTCCTATCTGTCGGGTACTTTGGTCTTGGAATGTTCCCTACCTTATTAGAATCAGCTGGTTTAGCTAAATATGGATATACAACTGAGTTTACCGGTTTACGCGAAGCCAATGAAAAATACATCATCATTCCAATAATGGCTTTAATTATTATTGGAGGTAGTTTTATTAAATCGGTTATTACAGGTACTGTTGCCAAAGAAACCGACGAAGCCAATCGAGCCACCGGTTTTTCGGTATTTTATACGATTGTGAATATTGGAGCATTTTCTGGTAAAACATTGGTTAAACCCTTGCGCGAAGCCATGGGTAATGTTGGTTTGATAAACATTAGTTTCTTTTCTGCAGATATGACATTACTTGCACTGTTTGCAGTGATCTTCTTTTTCCGTCCTTCGGTAACCAAAGGACAAGGCAAATCAATTAAAGAAATATGGAATGCATTAATCAGAGTTGTTTGTAATGCTCGATTGATTATTCTAATTCTAATTATTACTGGCTTTTGGATGGTTCAGCACCAGCTTTATGCAACCATGCCTAAATATGTTCTTCGCATGGCAGGCGAAAGTGCCAGTCCCTCTTGGTATGCCAACGTTAATCCATTAATTGTATTTACTACTGTTGGTTTTATCACATCTTTGTTTAAAAGAAAAAGTGCATTGTTTTCTATGACAATTGGTATGTTTATCATGCCCGTTTCGGCCTTTGCAATGGCGGCTGGTAATATGATTGACACAGATTCAATCAACCTTGGCTTTATACATATGCATCCTGTGGCTTTTATGATGATTGTAGGAATTGCATTTCAGGGCCTAGCTGAATCGTTTATCTCACCAAGATTCTTAGAGTACTTTTCGATTCAGGCACCTAAAGGCGAAGAAGGATTGTACTTAGGTTTTAGTCACCTTCACTCCTTTATTTCATCTATCTTAGGTTTTGGATTATCAGGTTTGCTATTGGAAAAATACTGCCCTGATCCGGATCTGTTAAGCGAAACTGAAAAATTAACAGCTTACGATCATGCACACTATATTTGGTTTGTATTTGTAGGCATTGCTTCTGTCTCGGCTATATCACTGATAATCTATGGAAAAGTAACCAAATGGATTGATAACAAAAATGCTATCGCATAAATTCATTGAAAAAACATCAAACATTTTAAAGCTTTTGTTTGCAGAAATAAAATCTTGAATTATCTTTGCAACCGCTAAAGCGAAAAGCTCTTTAGAATGTTGCCCAGATGGCGGAATTGGTAGACGCGCTGGTCTCAAACACCAGTGATAGCAATATCGTGCCGGTTCGATCCCGGCTCTGGGTACATAGCAAAACGTAAGCCCCTTGATAATCAAGGGGCTTTTGTTTTTTAGGGGCCTAATCGTGGGCATTTCTTCGGTAAATTCCTCATCTTTTACTTACTTTGACTCCTTTTTACATTATTAAAATAACTTAAAGTAAATGTAAGATGACACTGTTTAATTATGACAATCTGATTAAAGAATTCAAAAAACGTTTTTTTCATAAATGTGTTAATATTGATACTAACACCAAGCCAGTCGAGGCCTTGTTCTACACCTTCACTGTAATGAAGTTCAATTATTTTGGTTATTTAATTATTAGTGCTATTGTATTATTCCTTCAACTTCAGATTATTATACAATTCATTGAACTAAAGGATGAGATCTCATATATAATACCTTTGGCTACATTCCTGATATTTATGGCTATTTATTTATGGAAATTTAAGAACTATTCGATTTATAATATAATACGACTAAGCTTAAGGCTTGAAGCTTTAAAAAAAACATATTTGGCCAACGAACTATTAAATGCTGATGATTTATTTGATATGGTTAAATCCAACTCAAGAGGAGAATCAGCAAAAAGGATTTTAGCAAAGGCATATTATGAAGAACACTATAATGAATCTCTTTGTCAGCTCGAAAAGAAGGACAAAGAAACTCATATGATTGCATTTCATTGGATGGCAGGAAAAATGTTGAATCTCTCAACTGCTAAAAGTGATCATGGATACTTTTTTGCAACAATTTTAGGTACAGGAGATGATCATATCGCTAATTATGGTACTATTCTTAATAAAGTGACTAAAATTGATGGAAATTCTGAGAAAGTTAAAGGGTATGAGAAAGTTCAAAAACGTCTAGATGAGACTTCAGAATTACTAATTAATTATGCTAAAGAAATCAAAGTTATAGCCAAAAAAACATATAATCCGAACTAGAGAAGTTTATCAGTTAAAAAAATGGCAATATTTTTAAAAAATATTGCCATTTTTTATTTGCCTATGTGGCTGTTCTTGAACAATATACAATTTTTCAGTACTGAAATAGTGCTTTCAGTACTGAAAAGAAAATACAGCTAAATCATTCTATCCATCTTGCAACCAGTTGATAACATTTAACAATATTTCAATATGGAAGAAATGATTGTACTTAATAGTACGCAATTAAAGAAAATGATTTCTGATGGAGTAAAGTCAGCCTTTCAAGATGTACTAAAAGAGGTAGACTTAGATAATTCAAGTGAAGAAATAATGCTTGAAAAGGATGTATGCTCTTGGATCAAGAAAAGTAGACAAACGGTTATTGCATGGTCTGAACGGGGAATACTGAAGCGTCACGTTGTTTCCGGGTCGGTCTTTTACCTTAGATCAGAAGTGTTAAAAGCTATTACAAATTCTGAAAAGGCTTAATTTATGAAGTTTGATAATCCAACATTCGTGTATGTTCCGAATAGAATAGCATCAGCTAAGTATGGTTATAGCCTTATTCAAGAAAGAATATTTAATGCTGTAATTTTTCACATGCAGGAGCCCATTCAGGAACAACTTAAAGGTGTACCAATAGCACAGATGAATTTGTTTAGTGATAATTCCACTGACATTATCGAGTTAAACATTCCATTAAGTCATATAGGTAAACCCCAGCAATATGGGAGAATAAAAGATGCGATAAAAGAACTGGCTGGTGTTGTTGTTGAAATTCCATATTACAATAAGGTAAAGCGTAGTCATATGATACGGTATACCGGACTATTTAAAGCAAACTTATATGCTAATGCAAAGAGAACATCTTTTATAACAATTGAAATCGAAAAAGGAGTAGCAGAAATGCTTATATCAATTGAACGGAATAAATACGATAGTCCTATTCATTTTACAAGGTATGTATATGAAGTCGTTCAGAATGCAAGAAAGAAATATACTCCTAGAATTTATAAACTTCTATGCAGTTGGAAGAAGAAGGGTGAGTTTTATATGACTATTAATGAGCTACGGCAACTACTAGGGCTTGAAGATAAATATAAGGACTATTGTGACATTAAAAATCATGTTCTTAAACAAGTACAGGAAGAGTTAGAATCTATGGCTGATTTGTGGTTTAATTGCAGTGATAAATCGTTTTATATGAAGGATCGAAATGGTGGCAGATTACATTTTGTTATACTTAATCATAGAATCATCAAGGAAGGAGAAGTGCGTAGAGAGCAAATCGTCCAAATGCTGAATAATATTTTTTCATTTTCGGGGAAAGAAATAATTTCAGTGCATAATATTATCCGGAATGTAATAGATTTTCATAGGGTCTACAATAAAATTCAAGAGGTATCAGAGAAAATTGATTCTAAGGAGATCTATGAAACAAATGCAAAAAAGAAGTATATGTTGAAGGCGCTACAAAATGAGTTCAATAGTGGTTAATACCTTATTGCGTCTTCACTTTTTCTAGAAGTCAAAATGAATAGTTATCATTTCTTGCGTAAAAAGTTCTGTTTCTCTAGAAATCAGTTGTCACTTTCTAGATATAGGTTCTCAAATTCTAGGCAAAACTTGTGTAATATATAGAATTTCAATGCGATATGAGCCCTAACAATCTCCAATCCATTTCTACAATCATATCAAAGAAAATTAGTATTCATAAACAAATGTGGATTTACATTATTGTTAAGACATAAGGGAAAAGAAATATTCTATTTTTCGTTTTTTTTGGTCGAATTTAACCTGCCTGGACAAAACACAGTTCACTTTTTCTAGATGAAAAATATATAGCAAGACGAATAGTTCACTTTCTCTAGACAATGTTTGAAAGAGGCTGTGTATACAACTTATATGATAGAAGAATTCTAATAGCGAGAGGGAATGAGACTAGGTCTTATTCTGAAATGGCTTTCACTTCGTAAAAGATAGATAGTCAACTACATAATTCATGTAATATATACTATACTTTTTAAAGAGTGTATTATTTACTCTGTAAAACACTCATTATCAATTTAAAATTTAATACTATGAATAATAATTCAAATAATCTGAATACAACCATTAATATTTCAAAAGTTCATTACAAACAACTAAAAACCCTATCTAAAAGGTTTGGAGTGTCTAATTTGCAGTTTATTAATGCTGCGGTTAACTTTTTAAGAACCAGCGGAGTGAATCCGCTAGATAAAAACATTGGTGCGGCAGAACAATTTAAGCGCCTAGAAAAAAGGAATGACGAGATACTCCGGTTTTTCCGTGTTTTTGAGTCGCAAAAACTCCAACCAATTCTAGATAATTTGATAATTACACAAAGGATGCTTGATGAAAAAACATCAGACATACCAACATGTAAGGATATTAAAGATATAGAAGCAAACATGAATAGGGATTTTAAAAATGGAGTTGAATATATCCATAAAGGTCAAGCCAGTAATCACAACTATTTGAAAAAAATCGATAAAATACTGAATGATATTCTTCAGAAACAAGAACAACACCAAAAGCTTATTGAAAATCTATTTTCTACAATCAATAAATCTGATAATAGAGAGAATATAAATCAAAGTCTATTTAACCGATTTTAATATGCCTATAATTAAATTCGATACACCTCAGATCCACAATGCAAACTTGAATTCATCATCAAGATATGTTAACTACTTACTTAAAGAAGACTCTAACAAGGGGTTTAAAAAAAATTTTTTCTACAACTGTTCTCAAGATTACATAACTGCACAAGATGTAATCAATTCAATAGATAGTATTAATAAACAGGGTTTAAGAAGAACGGATCCAAAATTCTTTACTGGATCTATTAATTTTAGCGAAGAGGAACTTAGGCATATAAATAATGATTTTAATAAAATTAAATCTTATACGCGAGAAGTATTTATTTTATACGCGAAACAATATAATAGAGATATTAGTCCTAATGATATAAATTGGTATGCAAAAATAGAAGAATATAGGTATTTCGACGGTAAAGTAGGTTCAAAACAAGGACAAATAAAACCAGGCCTTCATACTCATGTTCATTTTTTAATATCAAGGAAGACCAAGTCAGGTAATAAAATCAGTCATAAAACCAACCATAAAGACAGTAAAAAAGGTGTTATTAAAGGAGGATTTAATCGTTCAGAGTATTTTTATAACTGTGAGAAGCAGTTTGATAACCAATTTAACTATAGAAGACCAATTAACGAAACATACATTTATAGAAATAAGATAAAGAATGGAACGCTTGATGAGAGAACACAAACTATAAAAACCAGCGTATCTGCAAATACTATCCAAACTAAATATGCAGATCTTGACAATAACCAAAAATTAAAAGCAATTGAGAAATTAGCTTTATATATGCAATATGGCATTTCGAAAAATAAACCAATTTTGGTATTGGACATTAAGGCACTCCAAGCCACTGAGAAAGCAAATAATTACAATGGAAATATTTACAAAAATTTATTAAAACTTAATTCCCAATTAAAGACAGGTAAAATGGACTATATTGGAGATGTAACTAAAAAGATTATTGATAGCACCAAAAATCCGTATTCATCTGATTCTATTCAAATCCAGGAGAATAAATCCCCAAAACAACCAATTGATATAAAAGATGATATTTCATTAAATTCAATCAATTTCAATTCTTTAATAATAGAACCATCATCCCCTGTGACAAGTGGTATTGAATATAAAGAAGAGTCTAAGAGAAAGAAAAGGAAAGGTAGAAAAATTAATTAGAAGCAAGCATAGCATCATGATTATTAACTATTTAAATCATTAATGTATAAAATTAAAGCAATGGAAAACAGGAAAGAATTACATATGCTTACTGGAGCAATTGGGACAGGTAAATCAACTTTTGCTGAAGATCTGAAGAATAAAACGAATATGGATATATTATCAGATGACAAAATTGAAGAAAACAACAGCGAACTCACTGACAATGAAGTTGAGCATGTAATAATGGAAGATTTTCTTGACCTTTTATCGAATGAAAAACCCTTCATTCTAGACGGTCTAAACATTAATGCCTCGTCAAGAAATCAATATATAAGAAGAGTAAGAAACAAGGGGTATAAAATAATTGCTTATGATTTTGGACCAGGCAACAACATTTCTCTCGATAGAAGATTAAATGACGATAGAGGTGTTCCACATGATAGGTGGAAACAAATTGCAGAATCAAATCGAAATGATTATGAATCACCTAAAGTTACTGAAGGGATAATGTTGATTAGAAAAATGATAAACTAGAAAAGTTATCACAATTGAGGCATCTCATGATAAATCTCTCCTTTTAATTTTTTCCCATTTTTCTTTTTATTGACTCCTCCCCATTGCTTAAAGAAGAATGGGACATTATTTTTTTTACATTGACTGTAAATATCTAAGACCCAATTTTCTTTTATTGGTCTGGACTTTGGCCCAGACTCACCACCAACAATCACCCAATTTATTCCTTTTAAGTTAATGGTTCCTAAATCAGTGATTAATGGCTCACATGATAGAAACTTTATAGCTGCACCCGTCTGTCTTAAATAATCTATTCTGTACTTGGCTCTTGCATCTTCTACGGTTACCCCCATCCAGATATTACGCGTCCAGTTTAGTCTAGCGCTGTATTCATATAGTAATTCAGCGCGTTTTGTTAACACCTGAAAAATATGATGGGGATTGTCATTCATTACCTTAAAAACCTTCTCAATAAATTCAAAAGGTATGTCTTCATGAAAGAGATCACTCATAGAATTTACAAAAATCATTTTAGGTTTCTTCCAGGAGTATGGTTCAGATAGGCATTGCTCATGAATGGTGACATCGAATCCATTTAAATATTTTTCTGAACCCATAGATTTTAACCTAGCAGCCATTCTTTCCGCATAACAATTGGCACAACCGGAAGAGATTTTTGTACAACCAGTTGTTGGGTTCCAGGTAGATTCAGTCCATTCAATTTTTGAGCTACTCATTAATTTTAATCTTTATATACTTCTCGTGCTTATATCCGAGGTAAAAATAACCATTTCTTATTTTATCATTACTAGTAATTGAAAGTCGTTTCTGGTTTCTTTTTAGAATTTCAGATGTGTGAGTTTTACGCATACCATGCGCTAGGGTATATAAATATATCTCATGATTAGATCTTGCTCCGGTTTTAAGCCATTCAATTAAATTTCTTTCAAAAACATCAACTTTTTTTACAACATTCTCTTCAGGGAAAAGACTTGGCTGGCCAGTCAGAATTGTATCATTGTCAATATTAAAATTAGCTTCGCCAGTGTCCCTATCAATTGACCATGCTGCATCTAAATATTTTTCCATACCAAGCGAACTATTTGACCCAAATATTAATCCATAGATATTCTTATTCTTTTTAATGGAGAATGGAGCAATATAATAGTTTTGATCCTTAGTTAAAGACTTATAATAGTTTAATATAATTCGGTGACAATGTTCCGGTTGTGATTCATCAAAATTCTGTTTACTAACTTGTAAATACCTTTTAAATTCATCCATCTCTGAAAATCGTCGCACAAAAGAGGATGATATAAAGAAAAGAAAATCAGTCCTCTTTAATCCTGTCAGTTTTCGAAAAATATCTTGAGTTATTTGCTTAATACCGAATTGATCAAGAAACATAAATCGAGGCATCTCTGCATGCATATCCATTGTTGGATATGATTCATTAAAAAGTTGTTTAAACTCCTTCTGTTCTATTGTTACAGCAAACGGACATTTATTCTCCGTTGAACATTTAATACAACAGCTGAATTCATTTTTTGCTTGACATTGAGTGAAGAAATCAGCCACATTACTTTTTAAATTTTCAGATACATCTTGCTGCAGTTCATTAAATAACAACCTAACTTTAAGTCCTTTTTCCATTATTGAGGGGCAATATCCTCTTAATTCATTCAAGATTATTAAAGGACTACCAAATTTACCAGTCGAATCCTTGCCGGCTCCAGAGAAAAAGTCATAAATGAATATGTCTTTCCAAACAATATTGTGCCGTGTTATAAAAACAGGTAACCAGCCTCTCACATATAACTTCAATAATTCGAGCTTGACTAAGGTTCCTTCATCAAAAGGTTGAATATGGAATTTATCTGCCATAATTAGGGTTTAGAACTTTAATTCAATTTTCACATCAATCCATTAAATATTAAAAATTTACATTCTCAATTCAGTAAATTAGTCATAAATTCAATATTTTAGTCTACTTATTCTATAAGCAGCATCAAGTATTTCTTTTCTTGTTCCAACAATTTCTTCCCTTCGACAATATTCAAGCAAATAATTTCTTGCAACGTCATCTTTCATACTTCTATTAGGCGAACTTTTATAATTAGGTAAGTTAGCAATTTTAGAGGCCAATTCTTCTACTCTCTTCAATCGCAATTCATAATTAGCTTTTCTATTTTCATCTTTAACTATAGAAAAAAGTTCTTCAAATTCTTCCTGTAAACATAGAATCTCCTCATTTACACAGTTAAATACATATATAAAGCCATCCTTTGGCATACCCAGTTCAAATGCAAATAAAGAATTTTCAAAAACTTCCATTCTTTCTAATATTTTTCCACAAGCAGTTAATGCATTTGATGATAAGCCAGAATGCTGAATCACTTCTTTTCTATTTGGTTCATTTGAATAATTCAACATTGCCAGTATCATTATTGTCGGTGAATGCTGTTTTACAAACTCCATATAACTATTGAAGTCGCCTTCCCAAGAGAATTTGATTGAAGGAAACTCTTCAGTATGAAATATTGAAACTTTATTATCATTTGCCCATGATTGGAACAATTCAATATACTTATTTATCTTCATCCTAAAATTTTAAATCATGCAACTCAAATATCAAACCAAGCACTATGCCTATAACTATGATGTTCACCCAAATCAGCATATCCCAATTGGTTAGTCACTAGCTTAGTTCCATTAATATTAGTTTCTGGCATATTGGCGTGGTGATGACCATAGATCCAGTAATCAATTTTCCAATCATGTATTAATGAATATTGCTCAGAAACAAATGCAGGATTGATATCTGAATTACGATAACACTCAGGATTGCATATTTGCGTGGGAATATGATGTGTTACTACTATCTTCTTACGTGCATTGGAAGCAGATATGGCATCTTTTAGAAATGACAGACTGTCTTCATGTAGGTGATTGAAAATTTTATAGTTCATTCGATTGCCGCGATACTTAATCTGGTGAAAATCGCCCACTCCATGCTCAACTCTTAATGATTTAGATTCCGGAATGTTTGACCAAAGTACAGTAAAAAATAAATCAACATCATCAGCTGTTATTACCTTGTTATTCACAAGATATACATTCTCCCTTATGCCTTCGTATACTGGTTTGTCTAATATTCTTAAATCCTTTCCTGTATAAAACTCATGGTTACCCGGTATATAGTATACCTTCTTAAAATGATCGGATACGTAATCGAAGAACCAATGTGTAAAATGTTTCTTCCCCCAATAAGTAATATCCCCGGCCAGAATCAATATATCACCAACTGGTTTTATGGGATTCTTATGCAGAAATAAACTGTTTTGAACAAATTCTAAATGTAAATCAGAACAATATTGCACTAACATAAGGGAAGAAATAGATGGTTGAAAAACTAATGGTCTAAAGTAATCATTTGTTTAATAGCTTTTACTATTTTTGAGCAGACATATTAGAATACAATATTGCGTTACTGACGCTTCTCCTTAGTAAAACCGCCAATTTTTAAGAGGAAAAGAAGCTAGGAAGTGAATGCACCCTATATGGGTGTGTTCTTCACTAGTTTAGTTTCCTCGGGTGCTTGGCGGTACCTTCTAAGGCTAAATATAGAGAGAGCATGCCCGCCTTTTTTTGGTCATGTTCACAATTTAAAACCTGAGAAAATGACCAAGTACCCAAAGGTAGAATTGCCCCCACAACCAGAATTTTCAGATTATGACTTCACTGATACCCTGAAATTGCAAGAGTCAGATTATCTTAAAAAGTACAGGGTTTCGGCTAAAGAAGGTAATACTAAAGATTCCATTTTTAGAGCTGATGTATACACTCATCATTTTCCAATATTTCAACATGAGGAATGTGTTTGTCCAGACTGCGAAGTCGTTTCGTGGATTCAGTATGGACCTTTAGATTATGAATCTCAGCCTTATTGCCCTTTATGTAATAAGATACTTCGTTCAGATATTAATTCAGCTGAAAAGATGTTTCACATTAGAGAGGACGAAATGGAAGAATATTTGAACTCACTGCATACAGAAAGGATATTGGAAATCCCATTTCAAAACAAACTTCACGTATAAATTTATAATCTATGACCCAAAGAGCATTAATAACAGCATTATGCTTTCTATTAACAATGAATCTATTTGCTAAAAAGGACAAAGTTGCTTATAGTCCGGTAATTGGCTTCACGTCAGAAAATGTTTGGCCTGCAGTGAAAGTTCAACTTGATTTTAATAAAATACCTATTGAATCATGGAGTTTCGCTGATCAAAAATTAAAATCTTCATGGCAGTATTATACCTCAGGAATATCAAGTAAAAGGTGTAAATGGTTGTTTTCTTATAGTGATAACCTTCTTCATGTGGAGATGATTGATATTCAGACTAAGATTGGTGATAATCCATGGACTACTTACGGAACATCACAATCTAAGTCAGAAAGGACTATGCAAGCATTTATGGCTATGGGTATTTCTAGTGTCAAAGAGGATAAAGAAAATTTCAATAAAGCGATTCATGATTTTTATACCAGTATAGAAACCCAGAGTTTATTTTATGAAAATGCCACTGAATTAGCAGGAAAGAGATGGTTTGAGCGATATTTAAAAGATAAGGAAGTAAACTGGAACCTTGTCTTTTCAAATATTGACGAAAGCTCAAGCAGAAAAAAATACAAAGAAACATTTGTGTTTGCTCTAGAAGGTAAATCAAAGACCTTTTCGTTTGATAACTCAAATTTCTTTATAACAAAATACACAGATTCTGATTCAAATGTATTCACATCACAAGGATCCTTAGTTGAAGTAAATGGTGTGTGTAAAGAATTAATTCATATGGGGAGTTCTTTTTATATTGTAATTGAAGATAAGAGTGTTAAAGCAGATCAATCTAATTCAGTTGCTGATGAACTTCTTAAACTAAAAGGTTTATTGGATCAAGGAATTATTACACAGGAAGAATTCGAAACTCAAAAGAAAAAAATTCTGGAAGGGTAGCCTGCCCTTCAACTTTTTGGTTTTAGGGAGGCTTTAGCCTCCCTTTTTGATATCTTTACTAAAATAGGGATGATTATGAATGATTTTAAAATAACCTCTGAATTAGTCTTTTCTCTAAATATAAGTAGAAAAGAATATGCTAATATTTTACACATTAGCTCTTCTTCTTTGTATCGATATCTAAAAGAACCACAAAAGGTTTCGAATAAGTGTCAAAATCGATCAGCAGTGATTTATAATGTGCTAAACAGAGGCATATCAACCTTTGGAGATCAGCAGAAATTTGGCAGGTGGCTTTATAAAAATTATATGTCTCTTGGTTAGGCAATACCAATAGAATTGCTATCTACTGATGAAGGAACAAAGCAAGTAGATTTTTGCTTGAATAGAATTGAGTGGGGAGTATATAGTTAAAGACAAACATTTGTAATGAAAAAGAAGAAATACAAATTAAACGAGCTTTTAGAAGGAATTAATGAGAATAACCTTCACCCTGAGATTATAACAGGACCCAACGTTGGTAAAGAGATTACCAAGGAAGAATACGAAAATGCGAAAATTCGCCTGGAGGAATTACTTCCAATCACAAAAGATGTAAATCCGGAAGAAGATCCTTTAGTGGCTGAACTAATTATAGTATCAGATATCATCGAAGCGTATGAAGAAGAACATTATCCTATTGGTCCACCTACACTTGGATACAAAGGTTTCAAAGGACCCATTGAGTATGAAGAAGAACTGAAATCTTATGATGGAATTGTGAAAGATGTTGAAGATGCAGTGATTGTTTACCAAGGAGAGACCCTTGAGGAATTGGAAGCATCCTTCAGAAGTGGAATTGATCTTTACCTAGAGGAAAAGAAACTAGATCATAAGGGTTTTAAGGGAAGTGTTGAGTTTAGTGAAAAAGATGCGTTATACTATGGCAAAATATTAAACTTAGATAAGCACTTGATTTCTTACGAGGGCAAAACAATCGAGGCACTGGAGAAAGATTTCAAAGAAGCAATTGAAACTTATCTAGATTGCAAGGATAAGCTTAATGAGTCTGGATTTAGAAGTGAACTAAGGGTTATATTGAATAAAAAAGATTGGAGTTTCAATGAGATATTTGAAGCAATTGATGAACTGCATACTAAATATTTATACCTCTCCGAATGAACCCCACCATGTACAGAAATATGCAGCGTAATGAATAAAGAGTTTGAAGAGGCTTGTCCGGCTCATGAGTCTGGAGAACATGATTACACAATCATCAAAAGGTGGGGTGCTTCTGATTGGTATTATTGCACATCTTGTAAAGTTTTGTTTGATGAAAATAGAAATATAAAATCTATAGATTTAGCACCTCTTGAGGTTGTTGAATTGATACGTAGAATTGAAACCCACTTCGTATGAAAGGAATGCAATATGCATTTATTGCATAAAGAGAGAAACCCACTTCGAATAAATTAATAAACAACCGCATAAATCTTTTCATTTAACTGTGTTTGTCGTTTTTATTATTGTATAAATACATAATTAATGAACAGGAATTTTGTACTATTCATATTCTTATTGGCAATATCATCCCCTTCTTTTGCTCAAAAAAAAGGTGTTGTAATTGATGAATTAACCAAAAGGCCAATTCCTTATGTGAATATTCGTATTTCAGGAACTAAAACAGGTATTAATACAGACGAGAAAGGTTTGTTTGAAATATCTGGAAGATCAAGCGACATACTATTACTTTCTGCTGTCGGATTTGAAGACAAGAAAATGGCATTTAAGACCGTTACGGATACAATAGAACTGGTTCCTGTGATATATGACTTGGATGAAGTTACAATATCATCAAAAGGTAATACTGAACAGAAAATAGGTAGACTTAATCTTCAAATAGCAGGGTATTATAGATCAGGCGTAACAATTACTGCGTATTACTATCCTTATAAGGATAAGTATAAAAAAACACCTTATTTAAAAAACATTCAGTTCATAACTAATTCCCATGTAAAGAACGCAAAATTTAATATTCGTTTATATAATAAAGCACCCGATGGTTCCCCAGGAGAAATGATATATCATAAACCAATTATTGGAGTTGCCCGAAAAGGAATACACAAAATGGTGGTTAGCTTAGAAAATTTATATCTCCAGTTTCCTTCAACCGGATTATTTGTCGCAATAGAATGGCTTAATTTCAATGAAAATATATATGAAGAAATTGATATTAATGGGATGAGAAGTGAACATATAGCCCCCTCATTTACAGCTTATAGAAAAGACAACAAAAGAGAGGAATGGTTTTTAACAGATCGTTGGAGAAGGTCACAACTAAATAAGGCAAAAGTTCAAATGAAAATATTATTAAGAGAATAAGTGTCTATTAACAAATAGATATATGTCTAACAATTAAATTTAGTCAAAATGCAGAAACTTGAAAGTTTAAATGCATAAGATTTCCAACCTTTTATCTGTTTTAATATGGTCTAAATTTAAAACATAAATCTAATTCCTAGACCTCACGAATAATTAACAATAATCTACTGTATTACAAACTTTTAAATTCACCACAAAAGCATATTAGAACAATCTTATTTACAAACATTTTAAATACTAATACCAATATGTAGGATTGTTTGCTTTAAACTTGAATTTGTGATTAAGAAAGTCTTTTATCTTGGTGTATTCTTCTCCAACATATTTTATTTGACAACTATATTCATTCTTAATAAAATTACAAAAAGGTTCTTTGGGTGAAACATCGCAGTGTTTGGAAAGTAAATTAGAAATATCATTAATTAAAGTTTTACTTCGATAAATAATTTTAAGCCCTGAAACATTGCTTTCTTTTTCTTTAAAATAACTGCCTTTACCAGTAAAAAAACCTTTAATAAAATTCTTTTCAGCTTGAATACTCATTTCAGGTACAGTTAACTGACTTTTATTTTCAAAAAATCCTAATTGCTCTAATGAACCAACAAAATCTTGATCTGCAAACCTTATAAAATAGACTTTACTTTTTCCATTAACCTGACTACCTATTTTATATGGAATTGAATAATGTTCTTTTACATTTTCAAGTAAATTCTGATTTTTATGAAATAACCTGACGATTCGTTTTCCTAAATGATTACCAATTGTTGAATCAGCATAAATAAATCCCAATAACCAAGCATTATCAACAGTGATTTTATTAAAATCGAAACTCATTAAATATTCCATTTCAAAAGATAATTTGAGTGACGTTAAATTTTTAGTTTAACATTTACTGTATTTCGCATTGTTTTACTCAATTCACAAAGATATGTAGGTTGTTGTTCGCTCATATGGTTTAGAATTATCCATACAATTTTCAATCAATGTTCCTTTTTTATTACTATTTCCAATTATCCCGATTCGAAATGCAATAAATAATTCTTCTTCACTTAATTCTTGAAGTTCATCAATCATTCTGTTCTTATTTGGGCAACCAACTGGTCTTTTTCGAAGATGAGACGGAAAACCCATTTTTGAATGGGTGTTATATTCAACGTATTCCTTGACTTCTTTTTTAATTTGTTGTAATAGTGTCATTTATAATTAAATTAAATGGTTCACAAAGCGTTTAAACGCTTTTATACATTGATATTCAATAATATACAACAAACATATGACTTAGAATTTAAAATCAAAAGTAATCTCACTAAACTTTTTAATATCAATAATGAAAACTTCAACTTTTAGTTTTCAACAATAAAAGGTGATACATTAAGTTGCTCCACCTTTTTCTATGTATTTCAATTTTATATATTAATAACTGATATACTTGGTTATTTTGATATTTGCGTTGATGTTTTGGTAATCTATCCACATCATGAAATTGGTGAGTTGTAACTATTCTTATTTATCCTGATCTGTCATATCTATACTTTATTATAAATACTCACTAAATCAGAAAAAGAATAATCAAATAGAGTTTTTATGTAATTTAGCGTGTAAGGAATTAAAGAAAAATGGAAGAAACTAGAAAACTAGATGAATTTGGTGTATACTCCTATCAATATGCTATAACAAGTGGTTATGCATATTATAATATAGAAGGTGAATATAAAAAATATGATTTTGATATGACAGACAATAGCATAGGCTTAGGCATGTCAATATCAAATACTTTATTTTGTGGTAATATATTAGTTAATAACAATCCACAACATTCAATACTCAAAATAAAGCATTGTCATTTTCAAAAAGCATTAATATTTACGAGATATACAACCTTTATCAATGCTGTTATTATCACGAATTCTGTTATTTTTAGTAAAACTTTATTCTTAAAATGTACATTTCCTAAAAACCTAACTTTTGAAAATAATACATTTCACAAAAAAGTATTTTTTAGGAAGTCAAAATTTTATGGCAGAATAAATTTCAACAACTGCAAGTTTTTAGGTGGAGTTGATTTTGAGGATTGCAAGTTTTATCCACAAACAGTTAAGGGAACACACCAGATATCAGTAAAGTCTAAAGTAACTTTTCAGAATTGTGTATTTGGTGACGGAACTAATTTTGTAAATGCAACCTTTGATGGTCTTGCAGATTTTTGGAATGCTAAATTTCTTGCACCAATATCATTTTATAAAGCAGATTTCTTGGGTGTAACCGTTTTTTCTGCTGCAAAATTCAAAGGTAATGCAATGTTTACCTACACCACCTTTAAAGATCACCTAATATTGCGACATGCAGAATTTGATAAAGGAATTGATTTAGCTTTATCTAATATACACGGTGAAGTTAACCTTTTTAAAACTAAAATTGATTTCAAAAAATATGAATCAGTTGATTCTGAAGAAGCCCCCGAAAAATATGATGATATAGTTGTTAAGGAACTAAAAATACCTATAGATAATAAACGTGAAACTTTCAGAATTCTTAAGAATTTATCAATTCAACAAAACAATAGAATTGATTCTTTAGAATTTTATAGAGATGAACTTGCCTCATATAAAACAGAACTAAAAACAAAGAATTCTCTTAAAATTACTTTTAAGAATACTATTAATAGATGTAAGAACATAAAATATAGAATTTGTCAATTCATTTGTGGCAAAGATGGTAATTGTAAGAAGAAGGATCTGGAAAAAACATTTTTCCAAGAAAAAATTATTAATTATTTTAACTCTTTATCAAATAACCACGGTCAAAGCTACTTTAAAGCTTTTTGGTTCACTGTAATTTTTGGTGCGATAATATTTGGTTCAAGTTTACTTTTTATTCCCTGTGAAGGAATTGAAAAAATGAAGTTATTGAAACAGTTAACAATATTCTTAAATCCTACTCATAGTTTTGATTATATGGAAGACTATTCACCTTGTCAACCCTTCTATATTATTGATTTTTTAGGTAGGGCAATTGTTGGATATGGGTATTATCAATTCATAGCTGCATTTAGAAAATATACCAAGAAGTAAATAACCAAGAAGAGATTTAATCTAAACAAGATCAAAATATACAAAAAATAAGAAATTTACAAAGGAAAAACTTGATTTTACTAGTTTTAAATCACAGATAGAGAAATGTAAATTTTGATATTCACCTTGATTTAGCACCTATTACGATGAATAAATAAAGATAAGGTAATATCAACTTTGAATCAATTCCTCTAATTCATTCTTCCATATATCAAAACCACCTTCCTCATAGTTATGGTAAATACGTTTGAAATTAGCAACTTGTTTTCGAATATAGTTTTGCTTTTTATCTTCTTTGACAAGCTTTATAACATCCTGAATTTCTTCAATCTTCAATCTTAAACCCTCCTTTCCAGTTGTTAATGATTCATTATTATTCTTAGGTATTCTCCATACCCAAGTAGCTTCTTTAGTATCAAGTGACTCCCAAACCACAAAAAAAGACTTATCTGATCCTAAAAGAAATAAAAAAGCAAACGGAGTAAGGATCAATCTCAATCTCATTGTTTTGTATAAATGCCTTTCGGAAAGATAAGTTAAGTGCTTGATAGATATTCTGGTAATGCTGACCCCCTTCACCGGGCATGTTGACCCCTCTTGGATTTGGGTCACTAAAAATGGTAAGTATGACAAAATTACATCTTTTTTCTAAGACTTTCTCCTTTTAGTTCAATCCGATAGGATGTGTGCACCAAACGATCTAAGATCGCATCAGCAATAGTGGCTTCTCCGATGATGTCAAACCAGCTGGCAACAGGTAGTTGGCTCACTATAATTGTTGCAGCACTTGCATGTCTATCTTCAATAATCTCCATCAGATCCATTTGATGTTGTTTTTCAAGATGAGTCAGTCCAAAATCATCTAGGATAAGCAAATCTGTTTTTGATATTTTAGTTAACAGCTGATAAATAGTGCCTTCCAGGCGTGCCATTTTAGTTTGTTGCAGTAACTTCTGAACATTAAAGTAAGCCACTTTATAACCTTGCGCACAAGCATGATGACCTAATGCAGAAGATATAAAGCTTTTACCACAACCAGTGGCTCCGGTTATTAAAACAGATTCGCCTTTAGCAATGTAGTTTCCGGTTGCCAGGGTTGAGATAATACCTTTATCTAAACCTCTTGAACTATCATATTTTAATTCTTCCAAGGAGGCTTGATATCTAAAATGAGCAGACTTTCTTAATCGGTCAAAACGGCGATTATCACGATCTTGTAACTCAGCTTGCAAAAGTATTTCAAGACCTTCGTTGAGAGATAATTCATTTTGCCTTTTGGTTTCATTAAGAGCGTTCCAGCTTGTTTTAAAGCCGTATAAGCGTAATTGAGAGAGTTGATTTTCGATATTTTCCATTATTCTAAAATTTAAGTGATAATTGATTGTTATAATATTCCTTTCCTCTAATGTTGTTATGCTCCGGCAGGTTCTTATCAGAATGATCCTGAGTAGCTTCTGTCATCTTGTTTTTTATAATATTCAGTACAAATCCATAGCTGTAATTCTGATAATCAATAGCCATTTGGCAAGCTTTATCAAAAGTTTCTAATGGAGTGCTTTTGAACAAACTAAATAACCCATCGCAACTTTTATAGAGCTGTTCCGGATACTTGTTTTGAGAAAATACCAACTCAACCAGCTTGCCTAATGTTTTTGATAGGTTTTCGGCTTTGTTTTTATAGTATTCCGGACTACGATTTAAGTAATGTTGATGTGTCGAACACAGATGCTCTTTGTTGGTAGTATATGTACCAGTTCCAAGTTCACGTTTATGTACTGCGATTAAATTGTATCCATGAAAAATACGTACCATTGAACGTGTGTAAATCACTTTGAGATTTTGGCCGATATATTGATATGGAGCACTATAATAGTGTTTATCTTCGCCCATGTATATGTGGTTGTTTTGGGCAAGTTTATATTGCTTGTAGTACTTTATTTCAAATGGTTTGGAAGGTAGTTCTTGTAACAGATGTTTCTCGTTTGATAAAAAGTGTTCTTCTCTGCAATAGTCGCGCTTCTGCATCCTGGTTTGATTGTGTTTAATGGTGTATTCCTGAATAGCAACATTAAGATCTGAAAGAGAGAAAAACTGTTGGTTTCTGATACGTGCATACACCCGGTTATAGATGAGTTTCACCTGATTCTCAACCAAGGCCTTATCTTTGGGTTTTCTTGCTCGTGCCGGAACCACTGCCATATTATAGTGATTGGCAAAATCTTCTAGTGCCTGATTAATTGTTGGCTCGTATTTATTGGCTTTTATAACAGCTGATTTTAGATTATCCGGCACAAGAACCTTAGGTACTCCACCTAAGTTGTTTAAACAACAGGTAAGAGCATAAATAAAGTCATCTATACGCTGACTGGGGACTGCCATACAGAAAGCATAATCCGAATAAGGCAAACAAGCAACAAACACCTGGCATTCGATTATCTCTCCAGTATTTGGATCAATATAAGAAAGTCTTTTACCTGCAAAGTCAACAAATAATTTTTCTCCTGGTTCGTGATGCAAAACCATGGATGGATTCTTGGTCAAACAATGCTGTGCTATATGATAACTGAACTGACTCAAACTGTATCCCAATGGATTGGATAATCGATACTCTTCCCAGAGTAACTGTTTGGTTACGCCAGTCTTCTTGAGCTCTTCCACATAGTAATCTAATTTGTATTTGAGCTCTTCAAAACGATTGTCCTTGTATGCTGGATTTCCTGGGTGAAAAATCTTCTCTAACGAGTGATCTTCCATCTTTAATAAAGTACTTAAACTTAATTTTGAACTACGATATTTACTCAGATAACTCTTTACTGTGTTTTTACTAATACCTAAGTTTCGTGCTATGGTCTTGTTGCCGCAGCCCTGATTGTGTAATTGTAGTATTTGTTTTACTTGACTCATTCTTTTAGGTTTTCCTGCCATATTCAGTATCAATTAGTGTTGCTACTACTAATTAATTAAACCTAAATCCAAGGGGGTCAATATGCTCCGTTTTTAATGAAGCTTTTGCTGATTGAGGGGTCAATATGCTCCGTTTTTTTTAACAACAGTGCAATATTTGTACTCAATCAACTTATTAAGGGGTCAACATCCGCCGGATTGTCATGCTAATTCATTAACAATTCCTACGCCTGGTATGGGGGTCAGCTTACTCCAGAATATCCACTTGAAGTGTTTTGTATTTTTCTGATTAATAAGCTCTTTTACAAAGTCTTCCTCTGACTTAAAATAATCTGTTTCACTAAAACTTTTCCCGGTTTTTTCTTTTAGGAACTTTTCAGTTGTAAATATTTCACCAACAATATTTTCTTTATCAATATCTGAAATCAATCTATACCTAACTTTATCAGCAAAATCATTTCCTATCAGGTTAAATTCCTCACAACTAGCGGAAACACTATCTACTACCCCATTACTAATTGTAAGCTCAACCTTAACTGTTATACTATCCCTCCCAATAATATTATTAAAATATGGAAGAATAGCCGAATATTCTTTCTTGATATGAGCATTAAAAATTTCAATTCGTAATGGCTCCTTTAGTTCATCAAATTTTAGATCAAAATAAACACCTCCATCAAAAAAATGTAAATCTTTATTTGGACATTTATAAGGAAAAGAACCAGAAAAATTAAATTTCTCATCTTCAGTGACAGGTTCAACTGTTTGTTCCGATTCTTTCTGCACATGATCAGTAGGGCTCCAGTATTTAATGAAATTACCCTTTGAATTTCTATTCCCTCCTATTGCTTTTAATAACAAACTGGTATCAATTTCTCTAAAATTAATATACTCAATGCCTATCAATTCATCCAAAAATGAATCTTGTTCCATTGGCAATGAACCTTCATTAAAAATGACATCTAAAAGTCTGACAGAAATACGCTGCTCATACTCAAAGACCTTAAATATCTCTACTTTAAAGATTAAGTTATTTGAAAGCCTATCTAAATAGCTTTGTATAATTGCATCTTGAAAGATCAAGATTTTATCAGAAGCTAAAACGGCCTTACCATCTATAATTTTAAGATATAACTCCTTGCCTTTAAGCATATATCAATGTTTTCAATTGTGAATTATGATTGGTCAGTTGTAATAATATAAAATTAATCTTATAATTCATATTTAAAAAAGGGAGCAAAAAACACTCCCAATACGACTTATTATTGAGTGCATCTACAACCAAAAAGGTTTTTTTGATTTGGGTGAACATCATAGTTATAGGCATACTGCTTGGTTTGATATTGAATAAAAGTTAGAAGAATAATATATTTCTAACTTAGATAAAATGACGAACATATACTTTCGCAGATGAGATTCTGAACTAATACTTTATTAAAATGACAGCTTGTAAAAAACTAACTATTATCCAGGAAGAAGTTCGGTTAAAAGATTTCCTAAAATCGAGTAATGTAACAAAACAGAGTATAATGAATGCTTTTGATACTGCTGAGGAACAGGTTTTGGAACAGCTTTTAATACAATTATTAAACAGGAAGCCATCAAAAGAAGATTATGAAATGTTATCATTTGAAGAATACAAGAATGAAGATGAAACTGGGAAATTTATTTTCTTCTGTGAAGTCAAAATTGGAAAGCTTTTGGTGGGCGGCACAAAGGATTATCTTGAGTGTTTAATGTCTGGAGAAGGTGTCACGTTCGGATTTTTTCCCTTAAAAATTGAAGTAGACGAATAGTATTATTGCCTTGTAGATTTTCAATCGAAAATCTACAGTGATATGGATCATTAATCTGTTTAGCATTTTGGGAATGCTTTCAGCTCTACAAGTATGAAAAGATCATTACTTAATAAGTCACTATATTTATAACAAACTTCTATTGCATTTAAGAAGAGATTTTTTTTATCTGCATAAGCTATCAGAACCATATCATAGATTTGACATCTTTAAATACAGAAAAAATTGACAATTAGATTTTTTATTTGAATATATTAGTGTGTTTTTTACAATTATTTTAAAAGAAGATTTTTCAATGAAGTTTACAACTATAATAAGAACATTATTAGGACTATTCTTTTTAATTTTTGACATCATTTATTTATCATATAATGATCTAATAATATATCACTTGTCTCCATATGGCTTAGAGTATCTTAATGGCTATATTTATATGTTAATAAGAGTTGCAATGCTAATTTGGATAAGTGCTATAATTAAGATTGATAAGGAGAAGAAGTCTTTTTATTTTTGGATGATAATAACTTTCATATTTCCTTATATTACATTATTTCTTTATGAGTTAATTAATAACACACTAATCCATAAAAATAAGGAAGCAAAAGAGTCAAAATTCTCTCCTAGGTGGAAAGTTACGCATACTATTGTAGGGTTAATTATTTTTGGTTTTTTTCTGATTTTTATAGGGGTTTTTAATATCCTGTGTGATAACGAAAAATGGAATATTTTATTGATTACACTAGGAGGATCAATATTATTATCAGGAGTCTCATCTATTGTTCTACAAATTTTTTCATCTATTCATTTCTTTCAAAAAGAATTGGTGAAAACATTTTATGATATTTTATCCTCGGACGATAAATATTTATCAACTATAGATTACCATCATTTAAGGAAAAGTTGGAGGGTATTATCGAAATATCTATATAGAAAGAAATTTTCTGAGATTAGCAATGATTTAAGTAATATAATTTGTGACAAATACTTTCCGCGTGATCACCCTGTTTATTATGATGATTATAAATCTTTTGTGACCATTGATATTCTCGAGGAGCATAAAGGTGATCAGTTTGTTACAGTCAAAGAAACTATTAATCTTGATATCGTTGCAAATAGTAGTCATGAGCAGGTATATTATAATTTTGGAATGCGCATACCTTTACTTAGCAATGATGACAGTGTATCAAAGGTCGATATATTAAAGTTCGATATAAATGGCGAAAATTATTTGCAAAAGGATAAACTTGAAGAAGTCAAAGTTCTAGAACCAGATAAAATAAATTTTAACAATAAGACTGAAATACTAAATGCAATATCTGTATCATCTACAAAAAGTATAGATTATAAAAAACGCTTAGAGAGTGATAAACAAAAATGCATGGGATACCATTTTAAAACGATTGAATTTTCTGGATCAAAAAAGTACGAAATTTGCATCGAAACGGAAAGCGTATATTCCTTAAAGACAAATCTTTTTAAAAATTACATTGCTGTTAGAATAGTTCGAGGTTGTTTTGTTAAAGTGAGTCATCCAAAAGAAATTTATGTAGAATTTAATGAGCTTGGTACTGTGGAGAATTTTGACGATATGAATAATTCTTCAGAAAGAATTTTGATAAAACGTTATGAAGGTTTAATTTTGCCCTCACAGGGTTTTGTAGTTGGGTTCAGATTTTAATAATTTGAAATTTAGAACTTTTCTATATATATTGCGTTATAAATGAAAAACTAAAAACTTTTAAAAATGGGAAAGCATATTATTAAAGCCACAGGTTGGGGATAATACTTTAAGCATGTATTTAATACATGTTGTTACCTAATAATAAGATCTAAAAAGATGTTCACTTTGTGAAACATCTTTTTTTAAAAAAGGAAATTTTGAGTTTAATTTAAACCAATCATCTTTGAATTAAGTTGTAATAATTGATTCCTAACAAGATTAGGAGTATCAAATTATATTTCAGCTCATTATACATCTAAAAAATAATATACTTATCCAGACCTAAACATGAGATTCTAAATCCTCCATCATAAAATAAGCTTTACTTTTTCTTAACTTTCTAAAATCTTCCCTAATCCTTGCCTGACAAATACGTTTTAAAGTTCTAAATTTCATCCACCGATATTTAGGATTCTCGTTTTTTTCTTTTAATGCTAAATCTATAGATATCTTTTTGAACAAATTTGCATCTCTTTCAGGATTGGTTATCTGATCATAACACCATTCAATTCCAACATTATGAAATATTGGTTTTTCCTTACTTATAGCCTCATTCATTTTTTCTAAGGACGTAATAAAATCAAAAGTGAAAAAGAAATTGTCATAATAAACTTCAAACCCATCCCTTATAGCAACTTCTCCAACATTTTCAAAAGAACCAATTACACCTTTGAAAGGAGCCCTCCCTTCTGGATCAATACTTCCAATAATACTATTCCCTTTGCAAGCAGCAATCACTAACAAAAGACTATTTGCTAATTGTATATTAAGTGGTGTTGTAATATCAAAGAAATCTTTCCACTTTATAAATTCTCCTGATCCTAATTGAAGTCCCTCATTAGATCCATGACATTCAATATGAACAATATTAATAATGTAGTTCTCTTTATTTTTCTGAATAATATCCTTAAATGCTGCTAAGAATTCATTCTTATTGGTACAACAATAATATAAAGAAGTCAAGTTTTCTTCTTGAAACTTTTTATATTTTAATGTCTCGGTATGCAAATATTCTCCTGTTTTTTTATCTCCTTCTCTTAACGATTCAATAATAGCAACAGCAAAGAAATCCTTCTCATTTGAGTTTGTCATTTTTTACGTATTAATTGTACTAAACAAATATATGATCATTACACAATATCACAATCGTCAAGCTACACTGTGAAAACTCATAAATTATTACTCCAAACACATTAAAATAGTAGGTATATCAAAGTGTCTGAAAAACAGTTTATGCATCTGTGTTAAAGTAGCATGATAATTTTATTTTTAAGTAATGATTTCACAATTAATTTAATTCAATATTTTTAAACCTTATCCCAAGTATCTTCCATTACTTTATTTTTAAATGCATCTGTAATTTTAAGATACTTAGCTAGATGCTTAGGTCGTTTGGGAGCTCCCATTTCTTGGAGAACCTGGAGATTTGCACCAAGCATAAGACTATTGGTAATAAACGTTTTCCTTGCCATATGAAAAGTAATCGCTTTATATAGCTCAACTGCTTTTTCAGTCACCTTTCTCCCACTTACCTTCCGAATTAATACTTTTCGCTTAAAAACCTGTCCTTCTTCAAAGTGTTCATCTGTAACTATTTCTTCCAAACAGTCCTTGATATACTCATTTGCTTTCTGATTGCTAATTTGCTTAAGTGCATAAGGTTTATCTTTATACTTTTCCAGAATAGCTCTTGCATGTTTATTTAAAGGGATTTTTGCTTCTCTTTGAGTTTTATTTTGGTTTTTATGGATAATTTCATTCTGTATGTGCTCTGGCAATAAAGAATGTGCATCACAATGTCTAAAACCAGTAAAAGCTGCAAAACAAAACATATCACGAGCATGAGCCAATCGTTCACTGTTGAAAGGATAATTATTTAGAACCATTAGTTCATCCAGTGAAAGAAATATAACGTCAGTTTCTTTTTCCCTTATGCCTTTTAATGAATGCGGTACATCACCTTTATGATAGCCCCGATCTTCTGCCCACTTTAAAAACTTACCCAAGACAGCAACAATTTTCACAAAATAGTCATTGTCTATTTCTTTAACCTGAAAGCAGTAAGACAATAATCGATCAGCAAATAATGTATCAATTTCATAGAATCTTAATTTGTGGCCAGTATCACCTTGAAATTGCTTTTCAAGGAAGTTTCGTACAGTTTTATAGCCTTTAACCGTATTAGCCGCCATAGTTGCCTTTTGAACTTCTAAAAATTCATCAAATGCCTCAAATAAATCTTTGGATATTCTTTCATCCGTCACTTCCAGATTAAGAAGAATTCGCAATTCACTTTCTGTTACTTTTCGTTTCTCATCCCTAACTTTGTTTTCTAACTCAATCATGGCGGTTTTCAGGTGGCCAATGGATTTATTAAAAGCTGAATATGGTTCATAATTGGCATTGTCCTCATCAGGTAGCTTTGCAAGCTGGTTATTCTTGTTCCAATGACTCTTTTTAATGAAGCCAATTTGTTTCCTGATCTTTTTCCCTTCGAAAACAATTTGGGCAATAACCGGGGTTTGACCTTTTTTATTTGGCTTTGCTGACTTGAGATAAAAGTTAATATTTGCCATGCTCTATTTTTTAAATTATGGACTAATTGGGGGCAAATTATTTGTAAAGCCCTGTTCAAATATATAAATCACAATTATCACAAACAAGCTAGACTCCTGATATTTAATTCATTATAGCAAATGTTGTAAAATGATGTAAAATAGAAGTAATCCCGGCTCTGGGTACCAAACAAAAACCTGATAGTTCGACTATCAGGTTTTTTTGTTTTATACTATCAACTATACTTCTTAATCAGAATATGAATGCTTTTGCGGGTTCTAATTCTTTTTATTTCATCCACAAACCATATCTGTGCTTTTGTTTGGCATTCGGTAATTATTGAGAATAACTCTTTTACCTTTTCAATCTCATCTTCGCAATTAAATTCAGGAGTTGAATAATCAGATGCTATCTTATGCCCCAATTCATTTCGTAACTTACCTAAATGCTGAGCTGCAGCAAGTAATTCCGATTTGCATTCGAACTCAATGGTATTCTCTATCATTCTTAAGCTTTCAGAAAATCCCGCTCGACAATCTATTTTATTGGTAAATTTTAAAGGATATATAGACCCTCTGATAATTAAATCACAATAGCGAACTACAAATGCAAGTATCTCCTCTGTTATCTGATAATAGATAAACAGCGAAGTAATTCTCGCCTCAATGTTATTGCTATCTTTTACGGTATCTTTGGCTACACCTTCCAGTTCATTAATTCCACGCATATAGTTTTCAAACATATATACATCGGGATGTAGCAACTCATTAACTAAATCTTTATCGTAACACATAGTGAAGTTGTTTTGCGTTGAATCCAAGTATAAATTACGGAAATTGAAGTTTGCTTCAAAATAAATGTTCTTATAAATCATAAAGCTCTAACAATTAATATTTCAGAAACAAAACAGTAAATGCAATCATCTATACGAAAAGTAAAACTGCTTTTTAAAATATTCTACTACTTTTATCGGCAATAAATCCCAATCAGTAATGAAAATCCAGTTTGCGTTCTTTATTTTCTTTGTTAGCATTAATAGTTATAGCCAACAACTAGATAGTCTACTCAACGAACTTGAACAAACCATTAAGCTAAAAGACAAGTATCAGGTAGAAAAAGAAAATCGTATTCATAAACTAACCGAAAAGCTTCATTTCTATCAAACTGAAAATTTAAGTGAAAAAGAATATCACACCTGCCTGGAGTTACTATACGAGTATCAATCATTTATCTATGATTCGGCATTTTATTACGTTGAGCGGGCTAAACAAGAAGCCATTCAGCTTCAGAGTCCGGTAAAACTTGCAAATGTAAAGATCAAAGAAGGTTTTGTTCTTCTCTCCTCTGGCCTGTTTAAAGAAGCCATAGATACCTTACAAAGCATATCATTACACACATTGCCCGATTCAATTAAAAGAGACTACTATTCGGTTATTGCCAGAACTTATTACGATTTGGCTGATTATAGTCACGACCCTAAGTTCTCATTCAAACATCGAAGCCAAGGAAATCAATATCTTGATTCTGCACTTATTTATGCCACCGAAAACACTAATGAATATTGGTCGATTGAGAGCCTGAGGCGAATGAAGAAAGAAGATTGGAAAGGAGCCAAATATGCTTTTAGCTATTGGATGAGCAATTTTGAATTGCCTCGTCACTATGAGGCCATCGCAACTTCAAGTCTTGGGTACATATATTTATTAACTGGTTATAAAGATAAAGCACTTGAGTATTTGGTAATGGCAGCCATTTCTGATTTGAAAAACGCAACCAAAGAAACGGTGGCTCTCCGTAATCTAGCTAATTCACTTTTTAAGCGAGGTGATAAAAAAAGGGCTTACCGATATATCATAATAGCATTAGATGATGCAACTTTTTACAACGCACGTCATCGAAAAATTGAAATAGCTTCTATTCTTCCTATCATTGAAGGAGAACGTTTAGCCGCTGTAGAAGCACAAAAAAATAAGCTTGAATACTACATCATTGCCTCCTCTTTTTTATCTATTCTTGTATTGTTTTTCTTGCTGATTATTTATAGGCAACTTAAAAAAATTAATAAAATAAGAAAGGTACTACAGCAAACTGTAAATAATCTGAATGAACTTAATTTCAATTTGGTTGAAGCCAATCAAATAAAAGAAGAGTATATTGGTTACTTTTTCAACGTTAACTCGGAGTATATCGAAAAGATGGATGATTTTCAAAAGCACGTATATCGTAAGGTTTCTGCCCGCCAATTCGATGATTTGCATACACTTCTCAAAAATACAAATCTTAAAAAAGAACGTCAATTACTTTTTCATCGTTTCGATGAGATTTTCCTTAAGCTATTCCCCAACTTTGTTTTCAAGTTTAACGAGTTATTTTCCAAAGATCAGCGGATTACTTTAAAGAAAGGAGAATTACTAAACTCTGAACTCAGAATTTTTGCACTTATGCGATTGGGGATAACCGATAATGAAAAAATAGCCAAGTTTCTGAATTTCTCAGTTACTACCATCTATACCTACAAAACAAAAACCAAAAGTAAGTCGAATTATCGCGAAAATTTTGAGCAACAAATAATGGCCATAAAAGCTTTTTAACTTATGGTTATGAAAAGAAGCAATTATATGGAGGATCATCTCGAGTTTATATGTACATTTTTGTTATTTATTGATAATTTACCTAAAACAATGTCTAATATTCATCTAGATTAAATCATTCAACTTAAATACACATACTCCTCACATACTGACTATTAAACTCTATACACACCTAGATTAATCTAGATTCGGGTTTAAAAAATTCCATTTGGGTTACACTACTTCTAGTTTTGTTCGAGTCGATTACTTCGATTAAAAACTATTAGAAACAAATCCAATTTATTATGAAAAAGATCAGCATTTATGTATTGCTGTTTTTGTTAATGCTCCCTTTTCAGGGATGTTATCAAACAGATGATGGTGATTATGCAGCTCCTATCACTATTTACGAGAAAATCAATGGCACATGGAGTCTCAACCAATTAACCTTGGTTGATAATTATGCAAAGGCTAACGCTATTACCCCCGATAACGAAGTGATTACTTCGCTATTCAATTATCCTGATTTTCAAATAAAATTCAACGTCGACGATTCAAACCAACCAACAACTTTTGAGGTAATTGGCGATGTTCCTGACCTGTTTCTCAAGAGTGGGTATTGGGCCTTAAGTTCTTCTTTCCCCAATACGGATCTTACAGCGGTTCGAATTAACCTATATTCAAGTGCTGACAAAACCGTTGAATCGGATCAATTACGTCTGACATCCATCCCTGGATCACAAGAAACAATGGAGTTTCAATTGGTACGACAATCCAATGAAACAGCCTATGCATCGTATGTTTTTAATCTTGCTCCAGCTAATTAAATCCTAATTATTTTATGAAAACACTTTATTTTAGTCTGATGATAATGTTGCTTGTTCCCACTTGGATACAGGCACAAACTGAAGAAGCCGGAGAAGTAGGCGATATTTGGTCAAATCCTGTTGTATACCAATACAATGAACAAGTATCATGGTATTTCGATCTTGCGGGAACTACATTTGCCGAAGACGAAGACCTTTTTATGTGGCTTTGGTCACCATCTGAACCCGACGCCGGTAATTGGGAAAATTCATCTGAATTTGCCAAGCTAAGTTACGAAGGTGATTTCATTTGGCGATTTGATTTGATTCCTACAGAATATTTCAATGTTAGCCCCGAAGAAATTGCCAATAGTGCAGGTTTTTGGTTCAGATTAAAGAACAAATCTGGCACAAAACAATCTGGAGTTAGTAATATTCCAATCACTGCCTTCGACAGTTTCTTTACTGCAAACGAAATAATGAGATCGTACCCAACCAAACCAGCTATTGATGAACCAGTAAGTATTCTTTTTAATTCGAATTTAGTCGAAGGTTTTGATGATGCAAGCAGCGTTCACATGCATAGTGGGTTAAACGATTGGGAGATATTACAGGAATATCAAGCATGGTTACCCGAGGTTGTTGAAAAGACCCAATTAAAAGATTTGGGTGATGGATTTTATAAAATGGACTTAATTCCTGATGAATATTATCCTGTTCCTGAAGATTATGTAATGGAAAACATCACCTTTTTATTTGTAAAAAATGAATGGGAAGTAACTTCACCGGAACTTAAATTAATTGCAGCCGATGTTGTTGCTCCACCCGATCCTATATTTAGCTTCTTTCCACTTAAAATTAGTCAGAAAGATTTCCTTGGCATTCGACGGATTAATAACGAAAGAGGAATTACTGCATTAAATTACAAGATCACAGCCGGTTCAAAAGAGTTTAGCGGAACAATAGAGGGAACACGCGATGAAATAAAAGGTTTTGTTGATTTGGTTACTCAGTTACAAGGATTAACCGAACTTACTACTATTCATGTGCTAGTTACCGACAATAACGACAGAATCATTAATGATACAGATATTCCTTTAGTTGAACTTGATCAATAGCAAAGCTATTCATTTGCTTAACAAGTAAATAATCAAAATAAAATTTGAATTCGATGAATAAAATATATCAAAATAAAGCACATTACCTGTTCAAGGTTTTCTGCTTATTTCTGTTTGTTATCGGCCTATCAACACAACAGATGATGGCGCAACAAACAACCTTATCTGTTTCCGGAACAATCAACGACGAAACAGGTCTCCCACTTCCGGGTGCGTCGGTAATTGTGGAAGGAACAACTAATGGTACCATTACCGGAGCCGACGGCACTTTTCAATTACAAGTACCTGATCAAAGTACGATTATAATCTCTTTTATTAGTTACAAAACACAATCCATCCTGCTTAACCAATCGACTATACTGCCTTTAACCATTCAAATGGTACCTGATGTTGTTTCGCTAAACGAAGCTGTTGTTGTAGCTGTTGGTTATGGTACTATGCGTAAATCGGACCTTACAGGAGCCATTTCGTCGGTTGCTTCTGATGATCTTCGTCAAGGCGTTATTGCTTCAACCGAACAGGTGTTACAAGGAAAAGTTGCCGGATTAGCAGTAGTACAAGGATCGGGAGATCCAGCTTCCGGATCAGTGATGCGACTTCGTGGAGGTACTTCTATTGCAGCAGGAAACAATCCATTAGTGGTAGTTGACGGAATACCTGGAGTGGATATTAATACCGTGCAACCTTCTGAAATTGAATCAATCGATGTACTTAAAGATGCATCATCAGCTGCCATCTATGGTTCACGTGGTGCCAACGGTGTAATTATCATCACAACCAATCGCGAAAACAAAGGTAAAAGTATGGAATACTCAGGATATGTTGCAATGAGCCAGGTTGCAAATCATCTGGACTTACTTTCGGCTGATCAATGGCGCCAGTACATTCGCGAAAACGACATAAGTAATGCTATTGATTATGGCGGAAATACTGATTGGCAAAAAGAATTGGAACAAACTGGTATTTCTCAATCACACACCATCAGTTTTAATAACGGTGGTAAAGATAGTGGTATTCGAGCCTCACTAACTTATTTCCAGAATGAAGGTGTTATTAAAACAACCCGATTAGATCGTTTAACATCCAGCATTTCGGCCTATCAATATGGATTAGATGATAAATTAAAATTAGAAATAGGTTTAAATGCCAATCAAGATCAATGGAATCCTTTAGATTATCGCATTTTTGAGCGTTCTTTTAATCTTAGCCCAGTCATTCCAGTAACCGATAACAATGGTGATTACACAAGCGTTGGTGGCAACATTTACGAAAACCCGGTAGAGATAATGAATAACCGAAGCGTAAAAAATAGAAGAAACAGGGCTTTAGGATATTTCAAAGCAGAACTTGAGTTACTGCCAGGTTTAAAATCATCAACTAATTTATCGTACGAATACAATTCTCTTAAAGGCAATACCTATAAACCAACTTACGCGGTATTAGAAGGACAAAGCGAAAAAGGGTATGCCCAAAAAACACTTGCTGAATATGTTAACAAACAGCTGGAAACCTATGTAACTTACGATAAAACAATCGAAGATCATAAAATCAATGTTATGGGTGGATACTCATATCTGAATAATATTTATGAAGGTTTTGGTGCTCAACGTCGCGGATTTGATACCGATTTATTTTTAGATAATAATTTGGCTGCAGGCCAAGATTACCGTGCAGATGATAACTACTCCTACAAAGGTAAAGCAACCTTAATTTCGTTTTTCGGACGTGCCAATTATAGCTATGCAGGCAAATATATGCTAACGGGTACTGTACGTCGTGATGGTTCAAGCCGATTTGGCGCCAACAATAAATGGGGTACCTTCCCTTCTGCTTCATTCGGATGGCGCATAACAGAAGAAAACTTCATGGACGCTACGCGAAATTGGCTCGATAATTTAAAACTTCGAGTTGGATATGGTATCACGGGTAATCAGGAAGGAATTGGCGAATATATGTCATTGGAGATCACCGGAGCGGTATCTACAGATCGCTACTACGATGGAGTTAGTGATAGTTGGAAATCGGGTTTTGGAACCGTGCAAAATGCAAATCCAGATCTTAAATGGGAACAAACAGCACAGTTAAATATTGGTCTTGACTTCTCAATATTCAATCGTTTTAACGGAACATTAGAAGTTTATCAGAAAAAAACCAGCGACTTATTATATACCTATCCTGTGCCAACTACACAATATGCCCATCCTTATATGCTAGCCAATGTTGGTGATATGACCAATAAAGGTATTGAATTTAGTATGAGGGGCAATATTATGACAAAAGGTAACTTTACTTGGGATGCCAACATTACTCTGGCCAGTAATAAACAGAAAATCGATAAACTTTCGAACGATAAATTCCAAACAGATGGAGTGATTTACAGTGGATCGCTACACGGATTACCAGGCATGTCAGGTATGTATTCTCAGGTTATTAAAGAAGGGTATGCCTTAGGGACTTTTTGGGGGCCTAAAAACCATGGATTAGATGAAGATGGAAAATTCATCAACGACGAGGAATCAACCGATCTGGGTAATATGCAACCAAAATTAAACCTTGGTTTTGGAATGAATTTTAAGTATAAGAAACTGGATGCTGCGATATCAACCTATGGAATGTTTGGTCAAAAGGTATTAAATGCATCGGCAATGGTATTAAGCGACCCCAGCCGTTTACCAGCTTACAACGTACCAGATGATTTTCTGACATCAGGAATAAACGATGACCCAACCTACTCGAGCTATTGGGTTGAAGATGCCTCTTTCTTCCGTCTGCAATCAGTAACACTTGGGTACACTTTACCTGTTCAAAAATGGGGATTATCTAATGCACGGGTATTTGTAACCGGCGAGAATATATTTGTGCTAACAGGCTACTCTGGAGTTGATCCTGAAGTAAGTATCGATGGCCTAGAAGCTCCTGGAATTGATATGTTTAATTATTATCCAAAACCAAGGACCATTTCATTGGGATTAAACCTATCATTCTAAATATCTAAACACAAAAATTAGAAAATTATGAAGCTAAATAATATTGCCGCACTTTTAGCCTTTGTACTGATTAGTGAATCATGTACCAATTTGGATGAAACACTTTACAGTCAGGTTGAGTCAAAAGATTACGGTCAAACATCAAGCGAAATAAGTACATTAGTTGGCGGTGCATATGCAACCTTACGTGGCACCAGTGATGATATATCCATAGCTTATCCAACATGCGAATATGTATTCTTTTTAAACGAATGTAGCTCCGACGAAGCTTGTATACCGGCAAGGGGAACCAACTGGAGAGATGGAGGACGCTATATTCAGGCACAAAGACACGAATGGGAACCCGACAATGCAATGCTATTAAGTGCATGGCGTTATTGCTATTTGGGTATCAATAAAATCAACGAAAAGATTTTCACCATCGAGTCGGCAGATATGACCGAAGATGCTAAAAACTCGGTTATTGCCGAATTACGTTCTCTACGAGCATATTACTACTACCTATTAATGGATATGTTTGGAAACGTACCTCTTAGTGTTGATTTTGGATCGGATGACAACTTACCAAATTCATCGCGTAAAGAAGTTTATGAATTTATTGAAAAAGAGCTAACCGAATCACTGCCCAACCTATCAGAAAACGTTATTTATGGAAGAATGACACAAAGTGTGGTATATGCATTACTTGCCCGCTTATATATTAATTCTGAGGTATACATTGGTAAGGCTCGTTGGCAGGACTGTATCGAAGCTTGCGAAAAAGTAACCGGATACCTGGTTGAACCCGATTATTTTACCAATTTTCTAACGGAAAATCAGGTATCGCAAGAGAATATTTTCATTATCCCTTATGATCATAAAGAAGGTACAATTGGTAATTACCTGGCCTCTATGACGTTTCATTACTCACATCAGTACGCCGTTTCTGCCACAGGCGATTATCCATGGTGTGGAAATGGTATTTGCGGACAGCCGGGTGTTTACTCTAAATTCGAAGATACTGACCGACGTAAAGAAAGCATGTGTGAAGGTGAGCAAATTCATAAAGGAACAGGTTCGGTAATTATTATGGATAATGGCGAACCCCTCATCTATACCGAAGAGATCGAAAATTTTGAAGATGCCAAAGATAATGTTGGTGTACGCTTAAGCAAATATGAAGTAAAAGCCGGAGAACAGTGGGAAAGAGATCATGACTGGGTATTGATTCGTTATGCCGAAATTTTAATGATGCAGGCAGAGTGTTATGTTCGTTTAGGATCGGCTGACTTGGCACGCCCGTTTGTTGAGCAAATTTGCAGTCGTGCCGGAACCGAAACACCAGCCACCATCGATTTAGATTTTCTGAATGATGAATTGCTTCGTGAATTCCTTTTTGAAGGAACGCGACGAACCGTTAACATTCGCTTTGGTACCTATTTCGAACCTTGGTGGGAAAAAGGATCAAATGAGGCTTACACTGCTATCTACCCTATTCCTCAAACAGAGCTTGACAAAAATCCATCACTCACCCAAAACCCTGGTTATTAATAAACATCTGCATCGTCTGACTATCGTGTCAGGCGATGTATTAACCTAAAAACAAGCGTTGATGAGAATAATGAATATGTTTTTATATGCAATATGCATGTTACTGATGGCCTGTTCGGATGATAATGGTTCTTCTCAGACTGACACAGGTCACGTTGAAAAATACGATCCGGTTCAAGTTAATAAATCCAACACAACAGACCTTTATATGCACTACATGACCTGGTTCGAAACGAAAGAAAGCAGTGACAATAATAGTTGGGGGGTTCATTGGACTATGGCTAACCAAAATCCGGATAATATTACCAATGACAAAAGAGAGATTGCCTCACATTTTTACCCATTGATAGGGCCCTATCATTCAGGCGATAAAGATGTAATAGAATATCATTTATTGTTAATGAAGTATGCTGGTATCGATGGTTTGCTATTTGACTGGTATGGCACTTACGATGTTAATGATTACAGTAGTATCAATAAAAACACACAAGTAGTGATAAATCTGCTGGATGAAGTTGGATTGAAATATGCCTTTGTGTACGAAGATCGTACCCTACCCGAGGTAGTAAATGCGGGAATGGCGGCAAATAATGAAAATGCAGCCAAAAATGATATGCGTTATCTTCAATCAAACTATTTTACCAAGGATGATTATATCCAAATAAATAGCAATCCTTTATTAATGGTATTTGGGCCAATTACTTTAGAATCGCCAGAAAACTGGACAAACGTATTTAGTGTTCTCTCTCAAAAACCAACTTTTTTAACTCTGTGGAACGAATCATCTGATGCCGGAGAAAATGCTGATGGGGAGTATGCCTGGGTGTATCAGGATAATGAACATTTAAACGATTTTTATCAAAACAGATCTCAATCGCTAAGCATAGCTATGGGAGCAGCTTATCCTGGCTTCGTCGATTTTTATAACGAAGGTGGTTGGGGTAATGAAATTGGTTGGACAATCGACCATCAGGATGGAGCTGTTTTAGACGAAACATTACAACTGGCTGCATCTGCCAATGTCGATTACTTACAATTGGTAACATGGAATGACTTTGGCGAAGGAACTATGTTTGAACCAACCAACGAATTTGGTTATACTTTTATCGATAAACTAAAAAGCTTTGCAGGTGTATCTGGTCAAACATCTGTATTTGAAAACATTCATCAATTGTACGAATATCGTAAACAGTATAAAAGCAATTCTTTCATACAAACACAATTAGATCAGGCCTTTTATTATTTTGTTTCTCTTCAGGTAGATAAAGCGATTGAAATACTTGACATCATTTCTGAAAATTAATATATAACAATTAAATTATAGCCACGTGAAATATTTTAAAAAATGGGCTTATCTATTACTTGTACCAGCATTTGTGTTGATTTCGTGTAGTAAGCCTCCACTAATGGTAAACTCACCTGATCAAAACATAAAAGTAATGGTTAAGGTAAAAGAAGGTATTCCTTACTATTCCGTTCAAAAGGGAGATCAAACATTAATAACTGATTCTCGAATGGGATTTGAATTACTGAATCAGTCCGATTTATCTAACGATTTTGCAATTATTAATGTTGAAAAAGACTCATCTAATACCCAATGGGAACAACCATGGGGTGAATCAAAAATAGTAACCGATCATCATAATGAGTTAAAAATAAAACTGCAACAAAAATCAGGAGGCAAACACCAAATGAACATTATATTTAGGGTTTTTAATGATGGTGTTGGTTTTCGATACGAGTTTCCTGAACAGTCAAACCTCGATAGTGTGCAAATTGCAGCTGAACTAACTGAATTTACTTTTACCAATGAGCATAACGTCTGGTGGATTCCCGTACATACTGAAAACAGTTATTACGAAAGCTTTTATCGAAAAAGCAAAATTGGACAAACCGATACAATTAATACTCCGGCAACATTTGAAATTTCTGACGGAACCTACTTTGCAATTCATGAAGCCAATCTTACTAATTTTGCTTCAATGACCTTACGAAAGGAAAACAATAAACAATATGTCAGTGAGCTTGTACCTTGGAGTAATGGAGTTAAAGTATATGCCAAAACACCATTTAAATCGCCATGGCGCTCTATTATTATTGGAGACAATCCTGGTGATTTGGCTACTTCGAATCTTACACTTAATTTAAACGATCCGTGTGCATTGAATGATGTATCATGGATTGAACCTTCGAAGTACATTGGAATATGGTGGGGAATGCATCTTGATAAATATACCTGGGGACAAGGGCCTATACACGGAGCAACCACGCAAAACGCAAAAAAATATATCGATTTTGCTTCAGAAAATGGCTTTGATGGAGTTTTAATTGAAGGTTGGAACATTGGTTGGGATGGTGATTGGGCCGCCGACGGTAATCGATTTAGTTTCACTCAACCTTACCCAGACTTTGATCTCGAAGAAATATGTCAATATGCAGCTTCAAAAAACGTACGTTTAATCGGACATCACGAAACAGCCGGAGCAGTTTCCAACTACGAAGCACAAATGGAAGATGCCTACAAGCTTTATAATAAAAACGGCGTAAATGCGGTTAAAACAGGCTATGTAAATAAGTTTCTGGATGGAAAAGAATGGCACGATAGCCAATTTGGAGTGCGTCATTATCGAAAAGTAATTGAAACAGCAGCTCGCTATCACATCATGATTGATAACCACGAACCTGTTAAAGGAACAGGACTACAACGTACTTATCCTAATCTGATGACACAAGAAGGAGGCCGTGGACAAGAATACGATGCATGGTCAGCAGATGGTGGAAATACACCTGACCATACTACCATATTGCCTTTTACTCGGATGCTAGCCGGACCATTTGATTTTACACCTGGTACTTTCGATTTTAGTTACGAAACACCCAATAAAGCCAAAGTTCAAACTACTTTAGCTAAACAGTTGGCTTTGTTTGTAATCATATTTAGTCCTCAACAAATGGCGTCAGATTTACCCGAAAACTACATCGGAAATCCAGCATTTGAATTTGTTAAGCAAGTACCTGCAATATGGAGCGAAACAAAAGTGCTTTCTGCTGAAATTGGTGATTATGTAATAACTGCACGCAAAGATTGGAACTCAGATGATTGGTATTTAGGTGCAATTACCGACGAGAATGCTAGACAAATATCTGTAGACCTGTCGTTTTTAGATCCAACTAAGAAATACAGTGCTACCATTTACCAAGATGGAGAAGATGCCAATTACAAAACCAATCCATATCCAGTAACAATTGAAAAACGAGAGATAAACCCTTCAAATAAATTGAAATTAAATCTAGCTAAAGGAGGAGGAACCGCTATTAGGTTTATTCCTGTTAATTAGCATATTTTTAAATTCAAAATCCTAATTTTAAATAAGGCTGCCCGAAAATTATTTGGGCAGCCTTATTATCGAAACTACACTCCTCACTTACTGCTTAACAATGGTATGCACCTTACAACTTGAATTTGTGTAAGTTTTAACCAGATAGGTACCTTGTTTAAGCATGGTTGTATTAATTAAACCACCACTAACATTGGTTTGATGCAATAACATCCCTTGTAAATTATAAATCTCCAGCTTTAGTATTTCCTCATTGCTTTTAATATTTAAACAATCGCTTACCGGATTAGGATATAACTTAACCTCTGCATTATTAGCAGATTCTATTCCTGCAGGGGTATCGTACACCATACTCATAAAAAACAAGTTCGCCACATCTGCCTTGGTAATGGTGTAGGAACCTGCTTCTAACTGAAGTTCTAATATGCCATTACTAACATTATAATTGGTTCCATTAACTTTGATACGTTCTGCATATCCATCATTAAAGACAAGAGTTAACAAACCATCAGTAGTTGTAGTAAAACCAATTGAAGTTGATGATTCAATCTTCAAACATTGAGTTAATGTTAATCCGCCATAATAAACCGTTCCCTTACTATCTGATAGATTACCATTGATAGAATAGAAAGTACTGTTTAAGCCCGATGCTGTAAAGTTATGAACCATATCACCCTCTACAACTTCTCCTCCATCACCAGAACCATCATCGCCGCCACCATCACCGGAATCGTTATCTTCGCCATCTCCCTGTACTTCAACCAAAGTTGTTTGATAGGCTACCAAAGCATTTTTCAAAGCTTGATTTACATCATACGACGAATCATCCACATCATTATTAAATGTCCAGGTAAAATCGCCACCTTCCATTCTACCGGCAGATTCCACCACTGTATTTTTTGCATTCTCGGGCGATTCTACCATATAATCGTACATTACCGAAGCATCAGTATCGAAATTATTGTATGAATTTCCACCTTTGGCAGAAATTACACTGGTTGGAACATTTTCATCACGAGATTGTGCAACAAATGCATCAAATTGTGTACTCGAATTGGAAACATCGGGATCGGCATATGCTACAAAACGTTTCTGTCCTTCCATATAATTATTAAATGCCTTAATGATTCCACCGTCTTCGCCAGAAAAAGTTCCTTTTGAATCATAGAAAATATCTGTTCCTTGTTGAGATATCATCATCGGATATTTACAATTACGATAGTAATTTCCCTCAACAAATACCGATGAGCCATTAGTGCTACCCACTCCATATTTCGAATTACCATCGTAATAATTGTTATAAACATGCGCCGAATAAAAACGAACTCTGGGATGACGTGAATCGGAATGATCGAACCAGTTATGATGATAGGTAATATATAAACCTTCTGTGGTGTTTTCGCCCAAGCCCAATAAACATGATTTCCCAGAATCCCAAAAGTGGTTGTACGAGAAGGTTACAAAAGTTGACTTTTTACAATCTAAGGCGCCATCACCTTTCACCTGATCAGCATCGCTTCCGGCATCTCCATAGAACATATCGCAGTGATGTACCCACACATAATCATTATTTTGCTGCAATCCAACATTATCACCTTCGTTACTATCGCAATTCATAAAAGCAAGATTGCGAATTTCGATGTTGGTAGCATTTTTAACACGTATTCCCCAACCATCAGCCACAGCATCGTTACCAATACCTTCGATGGTAATATAACTGGAAGTGTTATTCTTGTTTTCAACCACAACATCACCGCTGTACATAAATGATAAATCGGTGATTTGCCCAACCAAGCGTACAATCAATGGCCTGTTATCCTTTCCTTTTTTGAAACCATCAAGTATTTGTTGCAAGCCAACACATGGATTCTCATTGGCTCCGGTGACATCCATTGAAACTGAATTCTTTGTATTTTCAGTAATATAAATAATTACAGCACCATCTTTTGGAGTACCATCTGCCTTATAAGCTCCGGGTATTCTTCCATTCGAAAATGCAAAACCACTTCTATCTTGTGAGGTAACACTTATTGACGAAGCTGTGGTCGCTTCTGTTTCTTCACCATTAATAACGGGTGTTATTTTAAGCTGATAATCGCCTGCTTTCAAACCCGGAATATCAGCCCGATAATAATTGCCATAGCTACGTATTAACTGATCATCTATTTTACAATCTTCCTGTCCTCCTCCACTATAATAAACATTGTAACTTTCGGCATTAGCCACTGGGTTCCATTTGACCATAGCAGTTTCGAACCAGCCCAGCTGGTCAATTACCTCAACAGATTGAGAGACACAGAACTGTTGAACCACAAAAAGAAGTAATGCGGGTAAAAAATATCGTTTCATAAATTACATTTTGGATTATAACTGATTTATAAATCAAATGTAATGGCTAAACAATAAGTTGATGGTAGATAAATTGATGTGATTAGGTAGTATAATAACTATTAATAAAAACGGCCGGAATAAATCCGACCGTAATTCTTGTCCACTTATTATTCTACAACTTAATTTTCAGATAGATTTTACTATCTCCAAAAATTTCAACGATATAAATTCCATTAACAAATTGGCTTTTAGATAACCTATGTACATTACCTTTCACCTTTGCTATTAAAACCTGCTGACCTGTTAAACTATACAATGTTAACCAATGGATATCATTGGGCAAATTCTCAATTCGGACAATTCCTGATTCGTAAATCACCTTTATGTCATTGTTCAAATTTTCATCCAGAGCAGTTGGATCCGTAATTTCAACTGATCCTGCAACCACCCTTAACCTCGGATTTCCTTCGTTCAATAGTATTTCAGAAAAACTTAACGGTATCACCTGTCCAACATTTAATCCATTTTGAATAAATACTTCCAAACCCAACATAGTAACATTTCCATTTACACCACTTACACCGGCTCCGGCAAACTGAAAATGATCCACTTCAGAAAGTTGGGAATAACTCCACGATTGCGTTGCACTGCCAACTTTATTCAAACTTATTTGCTGAATAGTAGAGCTATTAAAACCAATTCCCCCGGAAATACTGATAACCGGTAACATATTATCATACGAATTTAAGTAGACAGGCATTTGAACCGATTCTCCATCAGCTGGAATAGAAACATTGCCCAACTCAATAGTGCCATCATAAATTTCAATAATGCCCGATTGGCCTGTTGAGCCCCTTGGATCGGTTACCATTACTATAACCTGACCTCCAGCATTAGCAGCAAGTAATCCATTTTGATCAATACTTGCTATCGCCGGATTTGAAACACTCCATTGGTAAGGTTCGATACCTCCACTAACATTAAAATCCAATGATTCGCCAGCCAAAAGCTCCCTTGTAGAAGGTGTAACCGATAAATTGGGCAAACTAACAATTCTAAAATACCCCCTATAAGCTTTTGCCTTTAATGTTTCATTAAACATGGCATGCGTCACTTCAATCCACGTAGCTCCTGAAGTACGATCATCAACTTTAAAACGTATATAAAAAAGAGGTCCTCTACCAGATAAGGCATCCGGTGAAGCAAAACTCACAGATACAGATTCAAGCTGATTGAGGTTGGCTGATTTAGCTCCCACTGCTTCGAGCAAACTACCGGTAAAAATTACTTCTTCAGCCATCAGTATATCATCATTGAAACTGATTTTTATTTCACCACTCATCACATCAAAATCATCGAGCTGTGAAATATTAACCGGTATGGTTACCCTGTTATTTTGATAGTAGCTAGTATCGCGCACAGTTACGGTAAAAGGCACGACTTCTACCCAGTATCCAGCTGTATCAATAACTCCTACGTCGTCTGTGGCAATTACTTTCACTTTACCAGGCGAAACACCTGTAACCACACCTGTTGAACTGATGGTGGCTACAGTTAAATCGGTTGTACTCCATGTATAAGGAGCTGTACCTCTCGACACATAATATTGCAAGGTTTCGCCAATAGCTATCAAGCCTCCATTAGGACTGAAAGTAAAATAAGGCTTCGGGCTAATGGTGATACGTCCGTTGGTTATGAAAACCGGTATCTCACCTTCGTTAAATATGGTTTGCTCACCACTAACCAGGTTGAGATAAGCCGTACCATTTGTTTTTAATCGAAACCATAAATAAGTCAATACACCGGTTCCACTTAAAGGGGTTACGCCGGCATGACTAACAGTTACTTTTCCTGCAATGCTTATATTGCTTACCGGATCGCCCCAGGACGCTGAGATAGTACCTTCAAAAGTAGGATCCAATGCTTCGAGCAAATTAATATTATACTCAACCGCTATCTGATACGAAAGGATATTCAGCGATGTTAACGAAGTGTCGACATAAACAGGCACACTCACCACATCGCCAACTATACCTTCTACATTTGCCACTCGCAAACCAATATCTGCCCTGGCCGGAATTAATATTACCGACCAGACAAATATGATTGCTATATAATTTTTAAGCATCTTCATAGTGGCTAATTATTTAATAATAACCTTCTGAGTAAATACCTCATCTTCCACCATCAACCTGATAATAGCGACTCCATGATAACTATCCAAGTCGTCACCACTGAAGTGATAACGGCCAGTATTAAGTGTTCCACTAAACAGGTTAGTAATTAATGCACCATCAGCACTGTAAGCTGAAATAACCACCTCACTATTCTCTTCAGCTACATCGTAATCAAATTCGATGTATCCATCGCTTGGATTTGGATAAATAGTTTGTAATGATGATTCATCAATAACCAACTGCTGTACTACGGTTGCTATCGGATTAACCACCTTGGCGCCTTTGCTATTCGCACTTGCATCTTGCTCATTTGATAGTAACTCAACAAAATCAATGAATGTTTCAGCCTCTTCTCCTGAAATAATTTCAAAGTGTAAACCGGCCCAAACGCCATTATTTAAAATGGCTTCAGCAGATGCAAATGCAAGATCTACTTCTCCTTCTTCATTATCGATACTATAAGCCATCATTGCTCCTGACTGATCATTACTTACTTCTTTAAGCTGCAGTACTTTTGCATTAAAATGAAGTTTGATATCTGCACTTAACAGATTTGAGGTATTACTTACAGATAACTGCGTGCTAAACTCGGTAGCAATCGGACTAACATCATTCAGACTAAAGTATGCATCACCCTCAGCTTTAACCATTGTATTTTTCAATACTTCAGCCGGGAAGGAAGTAATTACTCCTGCAACATATTGCAATACCAATGAAGCATCGTAAGCTGTAATTCCGGCTTCCCCTGAAACATCGGCTACTGATTGTTGTAAATCATTCAAAGTAATCATCGTAGCTGCATGTTGCAAAATCAGTGAAGCATCGTAAGCCTGAATATGACCATTTAAACTTACATCACCCATTAAAGGATTGGTAAATCCGTCGGTTGTAAAATCATCGTAGATTACCTTATCGGTAACAGCATCTCCCGTACCTCCCGGATTAGAAGCATGCGTAGGACCAGTATTGCTACCCCAGTAATTGTATCTGGCATCAATATCAAATGCCATATCAACATTTTGCACACCGTAGTTAGTGTTTCCATAAATATCGCAATAATTAATTACCGGATTGGATGCACCTGTAGCCCTTACTCCATTAGCATTATAAATCAAACTTGAATGCATAATGGTAGGACTGGCTTTTTCAACGGTTATAGCTGCTTCTGTATTATAATACCCTGCATACCTAATCAAACAGTTATCCATCCTACACGAATCATCAAATGCCTCATCGGTAAAGCGTAGACCTTTCCAATTGTAATAATTATTAACAATATTATCAGGTCCGTTAGAATTACTGTCGCCTCCAAAGAAGTCATCTTTAATATCGGTGAAGACAATAACACTATCGGCAGTAGAACCACCTTCGGCAATCAATCCCCTCTTGATTGTCATACGGGCACCCTTATTGAATTTACAGATCACTCCCGGATCAATAGACAAATGAACACTGGTTCCGATGGAATAATTTCCTGAGAAGTAATATGGAATATTCCGAACCCCTGCAAAGTTATTCTTCTTCAGGGTTACATCCTGCACCAGTTCTTCGTTTGCCAAAACTCCAATCGCTTTATATGTTGTTCCGGAAATAGTATTATTTACGGTATCGCGTGGGAATGATACCAGTGAAATAACCATTGGCGCATAGGTAATATCATTAAATATGCTATTTGTCAATGCAGGTGTGGATACCCCCCGAAGCTCTACTCCCCATGTGCAATTCTCGAATAACGAAGCGTTGATATCAGGTGCTGCCTGTTCCATATTTACACCACTTCTGGCATATCTGAAAATGGTATTATCAACCGAACAGGAATCATCATTGGAAATATCAGCGTAAGTAATAATCGGATAGTTCTGTATACTCGGACCATTCTCTGCACCGTTATCATTGGTATCCATTGGGTGACCATAAGCATCATCGCGCAGATTGGTAAATACCACCGGATTACCTGATTCTCCATGCACTTGCAATGCCCCATTAACAGTAAAGGCCGAACTATTATAAGTTTTAAATATCGTTCCGGCAGGTACTACTATGTTGGTTCCGGAATTGACGGTTAAGGTATTGTAAATGTAATAGGTAATATTATTATAACCGGCAAAATCTCTTTGAGGAATGGTATCGTCCAACGAATAAGTTTCCTGAGCTACACCCAATGCCACAATTCCCAGATTGGATACGCCATTATTTTCAAAGGTTGGTTCGGCAAACATACTAAGTATAACCGGAGCCTCGCCCAGATTATTAAACTGCGAATTAGTTACTACCGCATTGGAGCTTCCGAAAATACCAATTCCTCCATAATTACAATGCTCGAGTTGACAACTATCCACCTCCACATAGGCATCAAAAATATCAACCAAACTCCTGTTTTTTCCTTGACTAGAGTAGGTATAACCTCCATAATTGAGTATACAATTATTCAACAGGTTATCTTCTTCCAATGCTGAGGCATTAAATATAATTCTACTCCAGTTATTTCGTTGCGGAACAGAGACATTACCATCATCGTTGGTATCGCCACCTTTTGAATCATCTTTTATGGAGGTAAAAACTATTTTCTCGTCTTCAGCACCATTGGCATTTAAAGCTCCATTAACCGTTATTCCACTATTGTAGTTTCTGAATTTAACAACAACACCCGGTGATATATTAAGTATAGCATTATTACCAATTGTTAACCTATCAATGATATAGGCAATATTATAAATGCCACCTACATCGCGTTTTACCAGATTGGCTGAATTGGCCAGATTACCTTCTAAAATAAAGATACCATTACTACCATTACCATTTGATGCAATATCTGGTGATGTAAACGACATTACAGGATCTGACATTAGCGACATGGCCAATGGATCGAGTCGACAGTTTTGAATAAACACTTCCTCAGAACAATCGGGATCGGCAGTTCCATCAAACCGAAGACCATAGTAATATGAATCACTGATAGTAGAATTGGAGATCTGTCCTCCGGCATCCACCCAGGTTACAACCCCATAGTTGCTATTTCCACCAAACAGCAATCGGGTATAATCGATCGCATTAAAATCATCATTGGCAGTACCTGTATAACGAATGGTTGTCCAGTTACCCGCAGCCGGTGCTTCTGCATCTCCATCGTTTTTGGTATCCTGAGGAACTCCATAATTATCATCCCTAATGGAAGTGAAAATAATGGAATCGGTTTCGAGGCCGGCAGCTTTAAATCCTCCGTCAACCGTTATACTTTTACTTTGATTAAATTTAAGAACTACACCCGGTTTAACCTCAACGTTGGAGCCTGAATTAATGGTTAGATTATCCAACAACACATAAGAGATGTTTTCAAATCCAGCAAGGGTATCCTTGTCCAATATTGCATCAAATCCCAGCTTCTCACCAATAATACCAATGGCTGTCCACCCCGGATTTGTAAAACTGTTACCACTAAACTGAGGCATGGCATTGATAGATTTTGCCACTGGAGTGTAGGTGGTATTTACCAGCTCATTATTTTCAACAACCGGATGAGAAGCCTGAAAAGCATAAATACCATAGTGGCAATCCTTAATAATACTATTGCTTATTTGTGGACTGGCATTTTCAAGTGTTATCTGCCCTCCACTAATATATTGCGTATTGTAATATCTTCCAGGCATAGCCCCATACTGAAGACGAGTAAAGTTTAAAACACAATTTTCATCATCTACTGTATTTTCAAAAACAATACCTCCCCAATTAGCTATTGCAGGAACTGTTTGGGTTCCGTCTTTATTAGTATCTTGCGGGTTACCAAAATTATCGTCTCTTACCGAAGTAAATGTGATATAATTATCTTCATCCCCACCATCAGCTATTAACGTACCTTTTACTATTAAAAGATGTGATTGACTGTATCCTTTTATCACCACACCCGCATCGATAGTCAGAGTAATACCATCCGGTATGGTAACTGATCCCAATAATAAATACGTTACATTCGGAATGTCGGTAACATTGCGCTGAGGCAAAGTTGCACTGGCTGTCATGGTACTGCTTATAATACCAATAGCATCATAGGTATTATCTGAAAACGAAAAAGTATTATCTGTAAATACAGGCGAAGCATCAAGAGTTAATGCAAATGGAACTAACGAAGATGATCCAATAGTATTAAACCTAAAAATAGGACTTGAATTAAACTCGACATAAGCTCCAATGTAATTGTTCTCAAAATTACAATGCTCAATGCTGGGTGATGCATTCTGAACCCATACAGGTGCCCTGTTACCTCTTCCTCCAAACGAGAAATCAGCATAACTAATGCTACATTCTGCATTCACACTACTATCTTCAAAACGAATAGACCCCCAATTTCCGGCAGCGGGTGGAGTGGCGGCTCCATCGTTATTGGTATCGCCACCCAGATTGTCATTTTGGTATGAGGTAAAATAGATCATGTCTGTTTCTGAACCATCAGCTATTATGGCTCCTCTTACATATATACTACTGTTATTAAATTTAATCGTATTACCGGCACGAATGGTTAAAGCAGCTGCTGCCTGCACATAAAAGGCCCTGTTGATTACATAGGGTACAGATATAGTATCCAATTCCATATCACCATTTAAATAACTAAAATCAACATAAACCCCATTAAATGTATTTCCTGAGATATCAACATCGTTATGCTCAAAAGTCAAATTTGCCGCCCCTCGATAAACCACAGGCCAACGGCATGCTGTTATCTGTGCACTTTCAAGCTGAATATTTCCTCCATTATAGATCTCCAGTCCTGCATTGTTTGACTCTTTAATCACACAATTATCCGTAATTGTAATTGCACCGCCACTACTGGTTAAGGCTCCGTAATAAGCATTGTACGACGAACTAAACCCTCCATATTCAATTGTGGTTGCTTTTAATAATGCTGATCCGCTGGAACGAACATCAATCATATTCCAATCTCCTTTTTGACGAAGTCCGGGATCTGCAGATGATGTAAACAACACTCTGTTAATGGAAGTTCCATTAACAATTAAATCACCATCAACTGTAATACTTGTATTTGAATTGATGCGAACTTCAACCCCTTCTTCAATGGTTAATATCCCAGATGAAGATATCTGCAGGTTAGAAGTAACCTCATAAGGAGAATCATCAACCGTCCAGGTTGAATCTGTTGTAATATAGCCTGACACATAGGTTTGCGAATATCCAACCAAATTGATGCAAGCTAATACAAAAACCAGAGTAAATAGTTTTTTCATGCTGATGAATATTAGTGATACAAGTTGTTTTATGCTAACGCATATGTTCAGGGGAAGAACGATAATTTAAATCATCAGTCAACTGTTGTCAATACATAGAAATTCATTTTTACAGCTGCTTCCTGAAGAATTGATGAATACGAAATGTAAGTGGACTAACTCCTGCTAATTAGTTATAATCAAACGTATTTGAATTGTTGACGAGTTTGATGTAAATGTCTGAATCGAGCATTAAATTACATTTGGGAGAAAGCATTGTCAGCCAGAGATAGCCATATATTACCAGGTGAGTCATGTAATTTTTCTTTAAACAGCGAAGCCCCTCCTATTAGGATCGAACAATTTTACACCATCTTCGTACAGAAAGTACCACCTAACTTAAAACGCATAGTGCAATTAAATCATACTTTTCACTCATGATTTACAGCGTTTTTCTTCATTAATGAATCATTACTTACATTTATGCCTTCGAATAGCTATTATTGTAATCTAAATCCAAATGCATTCATTCGGCATGAAAAAATCTATTTTACTTCTTTCTTATATTCTTGTGTCTGTTTTGGCATCAGGCCAAAGTTCACCTGAGCTCGATTCGTTATACTCCGAGCTTAACAAAACCATGCAAGAACGAAGTAAATACGAAGCAATTAAGGAAAATAAGATTATTGGTTTAAAAAGTTTGCTGAATGAGTCGGACCTTACTACCGAACGAGAATTTTATATTAACAACAAGCTATTAAACGAATACCTCCCTTATAACTTTGATTCAACGGTTCATTATATCGATCGAAATTTAGAATTAGCCCGAATCAATAATAATCTCGAATTTAAAAACGAAACCAATCTTCATCTTGCTTATTTACTTGCTTATTCGGGCAGATATTTAGAAGCCCTGAATGTAGCACAGCATATTGCAATCAAACACATTACTAAAGAACAGAAGCAGGAATATTACAGCATCTTTACTAAAATCTATTCCGAATTATTTCTATTTACTCCTGCTAAAGAGAACATTGAATTTTATCGAGACAGATATCATGCCTATGCCGATACTCTGATGAATTTGCTAAACACATCAAGCGAAGAATACCTGGCTATTAAAGAAAAGGAATATCGCGACAACAGAAACATGGTTGACTGCAAACGCATTAACAACCAACGACTGGCAATGGCCGAACCTGGCACTCGCACCTACTCCACTATAACTTTTGAGCGAGCCATCTTATACAAAATGGAGAATGATAATGAATCAGCTAAAAAATATTTGATTCTATCAGCCATTTCGGATATTAAAGCTGCTGTAAAAGATAATGCCTCGTTAACCGATTTGGCAATGGTACTTTTTAACGAGAATAACATTGATGATGCTTACCGCTACATTATGTTTTCGTTCGAAGATGCAGCTTTCTACAACTCGCGATTACGCTATGTTCAAATTTCCAATATTCTTCCTCTAATATCAGAAGCCTATCAACTTAAAACCGACAGACAAAAAGCTGAATTACGAAGGTATTTAATTATAATCAGCTTGTTAAGTCTGATTTTATTGATTGCTATCATCGCCATTTTCAACCAGATAAAATCGATGCGTAACGCAAAGAATGAATTAATAAAAGTAAACGATCGTTTGCTTGAGCTAAACGATGAATTGAAAACCGCCAATGATGAGTTAAATACCCTGAATCATGATTTAATAGAATCGGATTTGGTTAAAGAACATTATATCGGAAGCTTTTTGGCCATCTGTTCTGATTATATCGACAAGCTGGACAGTTTTCGAAAAATGGTGAATAAGAATATTGTTGCTCATAAAGTGGAAGAGTTATATACCACCACCAAATCGAGAAAATTGATTGATAAAGAGGTGGATGATTTCTATAATAGTTTTGATAACATTTTTCTGCACCTCTTCCCCGATTTTGTTGATCGGATTAATGCCTTATTACTGGAAGATGAAAGAATTGTTTTGAAAAAAGATGAAGCCTTACCTACCGAAATCCGCATTTTTGCTCTGATTCGCTTGGGAATAAAAGACAGCTCTAAAATTGCTCATTTGCTTCGTTACTCGGTTAATACCATTTATAATTATCGGGTGAAAATAAAAAATAAAGCCGCCGTTCCTCGCGATGATTTTGAAGACTATGTTATGAAGATTGGTTCAAAAATAGAATAGTAGATGCGATTGGTTCAAACAAATGCAACAATAATCTGTTCTAACCTACCACACCAGTAAAAAAATCATGAAAAAGAAAGTTTACTATTTATCAAGCTGCGATACTTGCAAGCGCATTATGAAAGAAGTAGGTGTTGATGATAATTTTGAACAGCAGGATATCAAAACTACCACTGTAACTGAAGATCAAATCGAAAGCTTTTACAAACACACACAAAGTTATGAGGCGCTTATTAATAAAAGAGCCCGAAAGTTAAAAGATGCGTTAACCGAAAATCCAGTTAACGAAGATGCAGATTACAAAAAGCTTCTTTTGATGGATTACACTTTTTTGAAACGTCCTGTTTTCGAAATCGGTAATCAGCTATTTGTTGGAAATGCCAAGAAAACGGTTGAAGAAATCAAACAGTCTTTAAAGAAATAACCAACAAAATAATTACTTCTTTCTATTGATTTACAATTAAAAAGAAGAAACACTACATACAAAGTTATCCTGAGATAAGTTTTAATTTCCTCAGGATATTTTTTTTGCATCATCTTTCTAATTATTTCTACTAAAATGATTAACACACAAATGTTGATAGGATTTGGCATTCATTGCTTGATTGCCATAGTATCTTTATTTGATCAGGAATATGGGTTTCTGTTTTATTTTACCGGTTCGGTGGTACTCGCTAATCTTATTGGAATGGCCTTAATTAAAACCAAACAAGAAATATTAGGCGCCCGAATATTTCTAGTCTCATCCGCTTTTCTAGTTCCCATCGGATTAATTGGTGCATCAGGAGCATCAAAAATGATTGATGAAAAAAAACGCAAGAAATTTACTAATTCAATGAATGATTCTGAATGAAAGATACTATCAAATTAATTAAACCAGGAAAAAAACAAATTAATCAACAATTAATCATAGGCATTGTATTATGCTTCGTTGGATTTGCCGGACTTTTTGTAGCCGGAAACATTCCTTCGATAAGTGGACTTGGCTTATTATTTATTGTTATGTCACTTACTTCTAAAAACAAAGATGTTATAAAAGTATATGACGATTATATGGAGATGAAACTAGCATTATTAGCTCCACAGCATTTTGTAAAATTTTCGGATATAACCTCTGTTGATTTATCAAAACCTAAAGCCCTGTTTTTCTTCTACAAAAGAGATGGAAAGGAAAAGAAAATCAGATTAAACAAACAGTTTTTTAACGAAGATGACTTCAATTATCTAACCGAATTATTGGCAGATAAGATCAAGAAAGTGGCTTAATAAAGGCACATAACCTAACCATAACTAGTAAAAAGGCAGCCCTGGTTTATTCGGAGCTGCCTTTCATTTAGTCAAGTCATTAGGCTATTTAACCATTAGTTTTTTAACAATACAGGTTCCATCCTCTAAATTTATTTTAAGCAGATAAATTCCTTTGTTTAAATCGCTGATTGATAAGTCAGCTTTCATACTTGTTATATTTTGATAGTTTGCACATACACTACCCACCTGATTAAAAATATCAATACTTTTAATTGTGGTAGATGTTTCGATAAATAATTTATCGTGGGCAGGAACCGGATACATTTTTACCAGTGCTTCGTCAAATGAATGTATAGCATTAGGTATATTCATATCAGGATTCTCGGGCTGTTCCGTACCGGCTGTTAAAATAACATCATCAATGGCAATATCACTAATACTTGCTCCTCCTAACATAAAAACATTACCACAAGCCTGCAAATCAAGGCCCTGTGCAATAAGAGTCTGCATAGGTATTACAACTCGGTGCCATTCTCCATCTCTGTCAATATTATAATCCGACAAACTGTTACAAGTTATTTTACCTTCTGTTCCGGCAGCTCCACCGATACCAAACCAGAATTCATTATCGGATGTAGTTTTTAATGACAACGAAAGAGTTCCATTGGCAAAATGAGACAGGTTTAATGCCTCATCAGAAAAAATTCCAAAACCATACCAACCTGCATTTCCACTCTTGAAATACAATTGATCAACACCATCATAGGGAACACCACCTTCTAAAGCAGATAAGGTTCCTGACCAAATATAAATATGGCCGCTCTCTTCATCAATCACAAAACGATCTGTGATGTTTGAATTTTCGGTGTAAATTCCATAATAATATGAAGTTATTCCATTGTCATCCTCATTAGGTAAAGCCGTATCGGCGTTTGGATTATAAGCTGTGTTTTCAATATCATCAGGGCTTGCGGAAAAAAAGATATCATCAACTAAAATATCTGAAATATAAGGAGCCCCTCCTAACATAAAAGCACTACCACACGACGTTAGATCAAGCCCTTTTGCTACCATATCACTAACAGGCAAAGTTACTTGATGCCATTTCCCATCGCGAACAAAACCATCAGGATCTGAACCCTCAACAAATGGTATTTTTGCTTCGGTGCCATCAGCTCCTCCAACACCTACCCAAAATTCAGCAGAAGATGACGTGCGAATCGAAAACTTCAGATAGCCGTCTGCAAACTGAGACAGATCAAGCCCGGCATCAGAAAACAATCCATAACCAAACCATGTATTACTGGCTGGTGAGGTAAAGGCCAGTACATCAACACCATCATAACTTGGAGCCTCTTCGATGGCAGCCATGGTATTATTCCATATATAAAGATGACCTGAAATATCATCAATAATAAACTTTTCTGTTATGGATGGATTCTCTGTAAAGATTCCAAATAAGTCAAAATTAGCAGTTGTATTGGAGATAATAATCTTATCAATTGAAATATATCCATCAGAACTAGACACTCCTTTAAGGGTAAATACATCATCAATCTTTGAATAATCAATGTTAGTAAGACTTTGCAGCGGAATTGCAACTCTCGACCAGGTTTGGTTGCGATTTACATTTTTACCAGATGATGTACCAAGAGTAATAAAACTTTCGTTATCATCAGCATCTCCTAAACCAATCTGAAAATCATCCTGAATATTAGTTTTTAAATAAACATCGACACTACCCGTTGATGATATTTTAGATAAATCTTTAACTGCCGATGATAAAATATGAATATTAAAATCGGTTCCCGAAGTAACGTTGTAAGACAGTACCTCTGTTCCTTCAACTGCTGTTTCTGCACTTCTTGTTGATAACCCCTCTGTAGTAATTGAAGCATCAAAAGAAAGATCCAAAGCGTTATCATAAGCTTTACCATCGGCAAAAACAGCTAAATTGCCATACAATGGCATAGATGTGATTAACTCTCCCTCATCAGTTTTCTGATAAACTTTAATATAATCCACCAACATCTGGGCAGGCATTGGTGCTGTTACATCATCGTTGTTATAGATATCTGGAAACATTCCCCCCACGGCAAGATTAAGTAAAAGATACATCGAATAATCGCGAAACTCTTCAGCATCCTCACCATCCACATTCATTGAGTAATAGGCGCTTGGACTGTTATCTAAATACATGCTGATATTAGCTGCATTCCAAACCATGGTAAATGTATGATAATCGCTATTTAATGCAGTTGGAGCTTGTGCACTATAACCATAACCAGCATAACTATCGTTGTATTCCCAATGTAAGGCTCCGCCAAAAGTAGTATTTTGCTGATTATTGGTAATACCATCTGCGTGTCCGGCCTCCATTATATCAATTTCGCCACAAGCAGGCCAACCGTTTTGGGTATTACCCAAAAGCCAAAAAGCCGGCCATAAACCATTTGCTAAATCTGGCAGTTTTATGCGTGCTTCAATCTTTCCGTACTTAAAAGCAAACTTATTTTTAGTATTGATACGGCCCGATGTAAATGCATAACCATTATAAGATTCTTTTCGAGCTGTAAGTATTAAGCAATTATTACCATCTCCATCATCACCTACCATAACATTATCGGATGTGTAATGTTGTAATTCGCTGTTTGAACCGGTATTCCAAACCCCTTCGCTTTTTTCAATATTCCAGATAGCAGGATTTAATGCATCCCCATCGAAGTTTTCTTCCCAAACCAATTCATAACTTTGCGCCCCGGCTATAGTTACAAAACACAAGGCAAAAATAAACAGATAAACTTTTTTCATTTCTTTTCAATTTAACTTGGATTAATACTGATTGCATTTTTTGAGATAGCTGAATGCAAATCTGTGAAAAGAACCATCGGACACCTTAAAAAGTACCACTTCAAAACTTATTTGATACTACGTTATTATTACGTCATATTTTGCAAATACACATATATTCTACTCATTTATTGATTGTTAATGATTTCTTATATAAAAACACACCCCTTTTTTATTCCATTTTTGTGAATGTCATTCAATTTCAAAAAGTTAAATTTGTTTATCCAAAAGTCCAGAATCCACATGAAAAAATCGATAATACTTGCCGTCCTGCTTTGTATTTACGGCCATTTATGGGCAGATGATTTTAATTCCGGAATACCGTTTATTACCCATTATACAGAAAAGGATCATCACGTATCAAATAAAAATCATTGTATTGTCCAGGATCAAAGGGGTGTACTTTACTTTGCTAACGATTACGGAATATTAGAATTTGATGGAAACGATTGGCAAATTATTCAGGTACCATCAAACCGATCTAATGTGCAATCGTTAGCTCTCGACGCAAACAATCGTTTATACGTAGGTGCACAAGGTGATTTTGGCTACATCGATTATAATAAACCATATGGACTTATTTTCAATTCACTTTTGGATAAAATATCTGCAGAGTTCCGTAATTTTGGTGATATCGTTAACACTTTTGTGCTAGAAGATAAGGTTGTATTTCAATGTCGCGACGGCCTTTACATTTACCGTAATAATCAAATAATGGTTTATGCTTTAAGCGGTGGAATACTTAGTGCTTTTAAAATCAACAACCAGATAATTGTTCAGGGAAAAGAGGCACTTTTTTGTTTTACAGGCAGTGGATTTGAAAAGATAAATGCCACATCAAAATTAAAAAACACATGGGTTAGATTTATTTTACCTAGAAGAGATAGTTGGCTAATTGGAACTCAACAATCAGGTATATATGAATTAAAAAACAATCAACTTTTCCCTTTAGATTTTACTCCCTCTGTTAATATAACAAAATCGCAGATTACCACTGCACAAATGAATAAACAAGGCGATCTGATTATCGGAACCAGAGAGTCGGGCTTGTTTGTGATTGATAAAAACAACCATTTAATCAGTCATCTAACCAAAACAAAAGGATTAAAAAGCAACGAAATTAGCACGCTATATTTCGACCAGAATGACAACCTTTGGGTAGCCAATAAAAAGGGAATTGACTTTGTTGAACTAGCTTCTCCATTTACCCGATTATTACCCGATAGTGATGAACCCTTTGAGGTGTATGATGCTACTATTTTCGAAAACAATCTTTACCTCGCAACACATAAAGGTTTATTATATGCTCCAATAAACAAACTCAATAATGTAATGTCACCCCAATCGCCATTTATAAGGGTTAATGGATCGGATGATATTAACTGGAGCCTGAACATTATTGATCAATCTCTAATTGTTGCGCACAATGGAGGTTTTAGCCAGGTAAAAGGCGGACAAATCATTCAAACCATATCCACTTATGGAGGATGGAAAGTGATTCCGACATCTTCTGATCATAACCATTTAATAGCCGGCACTTATAAAGGAATTGTCATACTTGTCAAGAATCATAAAGGCTTGTATCAACTGGAAAAACAAATTGACGGTTTTGATGAATCGAGCCGGGTAATGGAAGTAGATAATAACGGATTAATATGGATTGCACATGGCTATAAAGGCATCTATAAACTTAAGTTATCAAATACATATGATACGCTTGAGGAACTTCACTTCTACAATCATTCCAAAGGTTTACCAACCAACTTCTACAACAGTGTTTTTAAAATCAATCAAAAGATAGTATTTGGTACCGAATATGGAATCTATCGTTATGATGGTGCAAAGGATAAGATGGTTTTAGATGCTTCTTTTACAAGTAACACCTGGGGTTGGAGAATCGGTAGGATGCTTAAACAAGACGCATCTGGTAATATATGGTTTGTGGGTAATAATAGTGCAGGTATAATGCATAATCACCCCGATGGAAGAACGTCTATTGAATCCATACCATTCGTGAAACTTAGCGACTTTTACATTCCCGGATTTGAATCATTCACACTTTTACCCAATCAAAATGTTTTAATAGGTGGAAAAGAGGGCCTTGTTTATTTTAACATGCAAAAGAACAAGCTATTACATCAACCTTTTCAGGTGATAATACGACGAGTAAGCAATCTTAAAAACAACCAGGAAATCATCTATAATGATAGATTTCATTATTTATGCGATACAGTTTTAAATACCCAACACCAACTGCAACCATCGAGTAATAGCCTTCAATTCGATTTTGCTACCGGTTTTTACGAAAATACAAATCACCTTACTTATAAGTACTACCTGGAAGGCTTTGATAACGATTGGAGCAATTGGGTAAGCGAACCCTTTAAACAATATACAAATCTACCGCCGGGCAAATACATTTTCAGAGTAAAAGCACGTAATACCTATGGAACAGAGTCGAACGAAGCAACCTTTCACTTCTCTATATTAACTCCATTATATTTAACATGGCCAGCCATTACACTTTATTTTTCGGTTATTATATTAATATTATGGCTAATTATTAAAATTCGAACCAAACGATTAACTCGTGAGAAAGAACGCTTGATCAGCGAACAGCAACATTTGCTAAAACTCGAACATTCGAAATTACAAGAAGAGCAATTAAGAAACGATTTACAATCGAAGAAAGAAGAATTGTCGGGGTTAGCAATGAAGGTGATTTACAAAAATGAAAAATTATCAGAACTGAAAGATAAAGTAACTTCGATTAAAGAAATGGCTTCTGATAAAGTGGCCCGTCAATTGAGCCGTACATTAAGTTTTATTGATAAGGAACTAGCTGATGATCATTGGGATGATTTTGAGATGCGTTTTGATATGGCACATAACAACTTTATTAAACGCTTAAAAGAGGATTTCCCAAATCTTACATCCAAAGATTTAAAAATGTGCGCTTATCTGCGAATGAATTTATCAACCAAAGAAATGGCACAACTATTAAACATGACAGTAAGAGGCGTTGAAACAGCCCGATACCGAATAAGAAAACGAATCAATCTCGGTTCTTCTTCAAACTTAAATGAATTTATATTAACGTATTAAAACCCCCATTCATCTACCATATACAATTCATTATTTGAACAATAAGTTATCGAATAATTATTTCAAACGTATAATTAACGTAGTTTCAAAGAGCATTTAAAGTACCAAAAACCAGATAAATAACAAGGTTATTATACATCTTTGGCATCACAACTAAATCCAATTAAAATGAATCCACACATCTACAAAATATTCTCTTTTACAATAGTATTTTCTTTTCTCATCATATCACAAAAGATAAAAGCTCAAGAATGCCAAACATTGGTTTGGTCTGACGAATTTGAAACGCCCAATTTAAATTTGAACAATTGGACGTACGAAACCGGCAATGGACAAGATGGTTGGGGAACCGGCCAGCTGGATTATGCTACTAACCGAACTGAGAATGTTAGAATAGAAAATGGGAAACTCGTATTGGAGCTACGTAAAGAAAATTATGCAGGATATCAATATACCAGCGGACGATTGGTAAGTTATCAGAAACAATCATTTCAATATGGTCGTATTGAGGCACGTATCAAGGGAGTTGATACGCAAGGTTTAGGATTTGCCTTTTGGATGCTTGGCGATGATTACGAAACCGTTTGGTGGCCAAAGTGTGGCGAAATTGATATAATGGAAAATACAGGTAGCGATCCTTCTTTTAATATCGGTACCGCTCATTTTCAGGAGTCGTGGGGCCATCATTACAACCAGGGAAGTTACACCCTTCCATCGGGTAAGTTTGCCGATGACTTCCACACTTTTGCGTTGGAATGGACTCCTCATCACCTTAAATGGTTTATTGATGATGTTAATTATCACACTTTTGATATATCAGAACCCATCAATGGTTACCGGCCTTTTGATCGACCCTTCTTTATTATTTTAAGCGTTGGTGTAGGTGGTAGTTACAGCGGGAACCCCGATGCCACAACACAGTTTCCCATGAGTGCCGAGATTGATTATATAAGAGTTTACAAAGGTGCTTTTAGTGCATTTATCGAAGGCGAAAATTCGGTTATGGTGGGTGACAAGAGCACAACTTACACTATTGATACTCCCGGAGCTACTACCTATAATTGGACAGTTCCTGAAGGAGCCACCATTACATCAGGTCAGGGAAGCAATAAAATAATGGTTAATTGGGGTTCAATTAGCGGAGACATTATAGTTGAAACCTCAGGTACCTGTGGCGATAACACCTACGCACTACCGGTAGAAGTTCAATCGCATCATTCGGGTAACAATATTGCGTTGAACAAAACAGCATTTGCTTCCTCTCAGGAAAATGTCAGTTATGCCGCTACTTACTGTGTTGACGGAGATGAATCAACCCGATGGGCAAGTAGCTGGAACGAACCCGAATGGATTTATGTTGATCTACAGGATACCTACGATATTAATCAGGTAATTTTGAAATGGCAGTATGCCCGAGCCTCAGCTTATGAAATACAGATTTCGGATAATGCACTGGATTGGAATACGATCTACACCGAAACTGCCGGCAATGGCGAAACCGATAATATAACCTTAAATGGAAGCGGGCGGTATTTGCGTGTACTGTGTAATCAGCGAAATACAGAATGGGGCTTCAGCCTGTTTGAATTGGAAGTGTACGGAAGTACTCCTACTGAAATAAACGAAAACTTATTCGAATCCATCAAGCTCTATCCTAATCCGGCAAAAAATCAGGTAATCATTAGCGATCCTGATCATTTACTTACACAAATAAGTCTCTTTAACTCGGTGGGACAAAACTTAAAAACCATTCATGTTCAATCGTCGATCACAACTATTCAACTTGTTGGTTTACCCAACGGTATGTACTATTTACAAGGGAGTAACCGGATAAAAACCATTGTTAAGCCTTTTATTATTTCGAAATAAAGGATATTACCACCTCAATTATTAAAAAAGGGTGTCGCCAGAATTATTCATCCAATAAAAAAAGTTAGAACAACATACAGAATTCATTGTTACAGTTAGGTTATAAAACAACTATATTATCAATTCATGTATAAGTTCACTTTTGCAATAGCAATTCTGTTGCTTTCAATATCAACAGTTTATGCCCAAAGTATACATACCAATACCGACACAACTAAAATTAACCATCCACTAAAATTCAAATATCAATCTTTAATTATTCCGGTAGCTCTTATCAGTTATGGTGTTATTGGCAATGACAATGGAGCTTTAGAAGGTGTTAATAATCATGTAAAAGAAGAAGTTAAAGAACATATTGATGAAAAATTTACTATTGATGATATCTCGCAACACCTTCCCTATTTAAGTGTATATGCTCTTAATTTAGCCGGAATAAAAGGGAAACACACTTTCAGAGACCGAACGGTAATACTGGCAACTTCTTATCTGTTTATGGCTACTATGGTAACCACTTTAAAATATACCACCCAAATAGAAAGACCCGATGGCAGCTCTAAGAATTCTTTCCCTTCGGGCCATACAGCAACAGCCTTTATGGGGGCCGAATTTCTTTGGCAGGAATACAAGGAAGTATCACCCTGGTATGGATTAACCGGATATGCTGTAGCAGCAGGTACGGGAGCATTTCGTATGGCCAATAACCGACATTGGCTAACTGATGTAGCAGCAGGTGCCGGAATTGGAATGTTAAGTACAAAAATGGCGTATTGGATTAACCCTTGGATGACAAAAATAATGTTTGGAAAGAACAAGAATCAACACAACACTTCGGTATTAATGCCCTACTACAATGGTCATCAAACAGGCCTTGTTTTATCTGCCAGATTCTAACATTTCAGAGTAAAAACCACTACCCTATTAACTTATTTTATCCACTTTTTTTGATGAAGACAAAAATCTCTTAGTGCTGATATTGTGCTTCTTAACTCACATTCACTTTCCATATTATCCACTTTTTAACTACCCATCTTTTTATACACGGATTAGTACGATTCTCTTTACGGCAGAATCTTAATTATCAGAGCTGAGAAATCAGCTTTTGTCAAAAACGCTAAATCCATAGTTATGAAAAGAATTATTTCCGCAGTAATGCTTGTTGATACGGGTCCCTCACCCATGCTAAACATCAACAACACCCAAGCAACCTGTATTCAGTTATCATTTTTATTAGAACATATTAACGCACTATGAAAAGATCAATGCTACAAACATGGCATAAGGCCTTCTTATGCCTCGTTGGAGGGATAGTAGTATCCTTCAGTTCCTTCGCTCAAAGCAAGAGCCTCACGAGAACCGTAAATGACGCAACCAACCTTCCCATTCCGGGGGTATCTGTAATGATTAAAGGAACCACCTTGGGAACCATCACCAATATGGATGGAGCCTTTGTACTGGAAGGTGATTTAAATAATGATGATGTGCTGGTATTTAGTTTTATCGGCCTCGAAACCCAGGAAATTCCAGTAGGAACTCAAACTCATTTTACCATTACTATGAAAGATGAAGTAATGGGCATCAACGAAGTGGTAGTTGTGGGGTATGGTACACAAAAGAAGAAAGACATTACCGGATCGGTTGCTTTGGTAGATGCCGAAGAGTTGGAATCACGACCAAACACTCAGTTAGGTTCCTTAATTCAAGGACGTGCTGCCGGTGTGCGTGTGGCATCCAGCTCAGGTAAGCCTTCACAAGGACTGAGTATTCGCATTCGTGGTACGAATTCCATCACCGCAGGTAGCGAACCGTTATATGTGATTGATGGTATTCCAACCAGCGATACCCGTTCTATCAACCCGGCCGATGTGGAAACCATGACAGTCCTGAAAGATGCTTCATCAGCTGCTATCTATGGAGCACAAGGTGCCAATGGTGTGGTATTGATTACTACCAAACAAGGGAAAGCAGGTAAACCTAAAGTTTCACTTGATGCTTATACTGGTTTTTCGGAAGTATGGAAAACATTAGATGTTTTGAATGGCGAACAATACCGCGATTTAATGACCGAGATGGGACAATCAACCGACTGGAATCGTTACAATAAAAATACCGATTGGCAGAATGAAGTTTTCCGTCGTGGTGTTTCACAAAACTACCAGATATCATTATCGGGCAAGAGCGAAAACACAACATACTATATTTCGGGTGGATGGGTACAACAAGCTGGTGCTGTTCGCAGCTCAGAGATGGATCGTGCCAACTTCAAAATTAACCTCGACCAAGATGTAAACGACTGGTTAAGCATCGGAACACGTATTGCGTACACTAAATATCGCGATGTAGATGTAAACGACGGAAGTGCGGTTAACAATGGTGGTGTACTAATTGGCGCCATCAATACACCTTCAGTTATTGGTATCTACAATGAGGATGGAACCTTTACCAGTAACCCATTCCAAAACTGGGAGAATCCAATTGCCAGTACCGACGGGTCGGATCGTGAATATAAAAGCGAACGCTTTTTAGGTAACATGTACCTGAAAATAAAATTCCTGAAAGACTTCAGCTTTAAAAGCAATTTTGGCGTTGATTACAGCAATGGCATCTACGATTATTTTCTTGATCCATATCGCACAAGTTATGGTATTGCAAAGCAAGGTAGAGCAATCAATAATACCGATCGCACCAGCTATTGGATGTCAGAAAATACCTTATCGTACAATAAAAAAATAGGTAATCATACCATCGAGGCCCTGGCTGGTAGCGTTGTTCAAAAATTCCTTTGGGAGAGTGCTTACATCACAACCGAAAATTTTGCCAGCGACGGAGTAACCACCACTAACGGAGGTTCAGTCATTGCTTCAGCAGGTAACACCAAATCAGAAAAGTCGAATGCATCTTACATCAGCCGTTTAAATTATGCTTTTGCGGATAAGTATTTGTTGACAGCCAACTTCAGAGCCGATGCTTCAAGCGTATTTGGTAAAGATGACCGTTGGGGTTACTTCCCATCGTTTTCTGCAGGATGGCGTATTTCTCATGAATCGTTTATGCAGGATCTTGATTTCTTAAACGATTTGAAACTACGTGCCGGTTGGGGTATTGTAGGTAACGACCAAATTGGCAACTATGCATTTCGTGGAACTGTTGGATCTAATAACTACCCAATTGGAACATTAATGCCGGGAAGTTACCCTGTTAAAATGGATAATTACTCTTTAAAATGGGAGGAATCAGAACAAACCAACATAGGTTTGGATATCAGTGCCTTTAATGGTCGCATACAGTTTGTAGCAGATGCATATTTAAGGTTAACCCGCGATTTATTGTTAGATGCACCACTACCAACAAGTACTGGCTATCCATCAGCAATTCAAAACATTGGAAATCTTGAAAACAAAGGATTGGAATTTAGTTTGAATACCACTAACATTGATAAAGCAGTAAAATGGAACACCACTTTCAATATTTCATTCAACAAAAATGAAGTCACAAATCTGGTTGTTAAAAGTTCTTCGATGGGCAGTATTGCAAACAGAGGTTCAGCTATTTTATTGGAAGAAGGTCAATCATTAGGAACATTGTATGGTTATGTTTGGGGCGGTGTTGATCCAACAACCGGTAACGCCTACTACGTTGATAAAAACGGTGAAAGTACTTTTACACCTGATGCCGATGACCGTACCATTATTGGTAATGCCAACCCTGATTTCTTCTATGGTTTAAACAATAATGTAAGCTATAAAGGAATTGGATTAACCGTTTTTCTTGAAGGATCATACGGGAATGATATGTTGAATGCTACACGCATCGATTCCGAAGGTATGACCGATCCTAAGAATCAGTTTCTGTCGGTTAACAACCGTTGGCGTAAAGAGGGTGATGTTACCGACATCCCAAGAGCTAGCTGGGCTAACACCGACAATTCAAGAATCTCAAGTCGTTTTATCGAAGATGCGTCCTACCTACGCTTGAAAACCGTAACACTTAGCTATGATTTGCCACAAAGCCTGCTGTCAAAAATCAACATTAGTAATGTAAGGGTATATGCTACAGGCGAGAACTTATTGACTTTCACCGATTATTCTGGCTTCGACCCTGAAGTGAATGCTTATGGCGGATCAAATACTATGCAGGGAGTTGATTACGGAACTTATCCTCAAACACGAAATCTGATTTTCGGATTAAACGTTACTTTCTAATTCAAAACATTGAAAAAGATGAAATTAAAAACATATATCTTAAGCGGTATAATTGCTACTTCTGTTTGGTCGTGCGATGACTTTCTCGATCTGAAACCAATATCGGAAGAAACCACGGCAAGCGCATACACCAAGTTAAGTCAGATTGAAGCAGCCTTAACCGGAACTTACGAATCTTTTCAGGCCGATGCGTATGTTTGGAACAATGTACAGTTTCAGGATGTACGATCGGATAACCACTATGCAGGTGGTGATAATGCCTCGTTTTACGAAGTAGATTATTTAGATGTGTCAGCCACGAATGACAAGGTGTATCAGAGCTGGTCGAACCTCTACAATGCCATTCTAAAGGCCAACATTGTAATGGCTCGTGTTGAAGAAGTTACAGACCCTCAGTTAACCGAAACTCGTCGTGGTCAGATACGTGCTGAAGCATTGTTTTTAAGAGCTTATCATTACTATAACCTGGTTAATTTATTTGGCGGAGTACCGTTGGTATTGGAGGCAACTACTTCAACAGATCCGGGTGTGGTTAACAAACCCCGATCTACCAAAGCTGAAGTTTTTGCTCAGATCATTACCGATTTGGAAGAAGCTACTAAACTATTGCCCGATACTTATGGAAGCGATGCTGCCGTAAATAAAGCTCGCGCAACAGCCGGTGCTGCCTGGGCGTTATTGGCTAAAGCTTATGCTCAAAAGCCTTCACCCGATTACGAAATGGTGTTGGATTGCATTGAAAAGGTAGAAACCAGTAAAGCCAACTATAAACTGATTGATTACACTTTCTTGTTTGATGGAGCTCACTATAACAACGAAGAGTCTATCCTTGAATCTCAATGGATAGCCGGTGCTGATGGTAACTGGGGACCTCAAATGCTGTTACCGCCTTCAATTTCGGGCGACACATGGCGTAAGTTTGTTACTCCATCCAAAGATTTAGTGGCAGCCTTTGATTCTGAAGGTGACGAAATCAGAAAGAATGCAACTATCCTGTTCGAAAATGTATCGTGGATTGACGAATACTATGGCATCAACGAACCATCAACGGCTAATCCAAATCCAAACAATGTGGCTTTCGGATACAAATGGAAAAATGCTGCCGGATGGTCAAGTGGCGATCGTCAGTACCTGCTTCGTTACGGTGATATCGTATTATTAAAGGCTGAAGCTTTAAACGAAACCAATCAGCTCGGTCTGGCAGTAACAGAAGTTAATCGAATCAGAAATAGAGTAAACCTTCCAAATTTAACGGATGCTCAAAAAAGTTCGAAGGAAGTGTTAAAAGCGACCATTCTGAAAGAGCGTAGATTAGAGCTTGCTCAGGAAGCACAGCGTTGGGATGATTTGGTTCGCTACGGCGTGGTGGTTGAAACCATGAATAAGCTTAACGAAATAGATTTACGAACTGGTCAACCGGTGAATTACAACATGACGGAAGCAAAAATTCTGTTGCCTATTCCTCAACAAGAAATGGACAGAAACCCTGCATTGGAACAAAACCCATTATAGACTGAGTTATGAAAAAATTAAATATAATAACGGCCCTAATGGCCATTCTATTTGTTTGGGGTTGCGAAGAAAAAAGCAACCTTCAGCCCGAAGGTAACTGGGAGTTAAGCGCTCCCACCGCTTTACCTTTAAACGATGATAATGCTCTGATTTTAGATGAGGCTAATCCTCATGGAAAGATCGTTTTTAGCTGGAACGAAGCCACTTCATCGGAGAATTACGGTGTTTATTACACAGTAATGATTGATTCATTAAATGCTACAGATGCAAATGCCCCTATTGTCTCATTCAAATCATTAGAAGCTGGTAAAAGCACTTCGGCCACCATAACCAACATGGAGTTGAATGATGCCTTGTACATGGCCGGGTTTAAACCGGGTGAAGCCCTTGAACTAAAATGGACAGTCGTTGCCAACTGCTTATCAAAGTCTTCATCTGCAGCAGATCAAATGACCATAACGCGCTACGATGACGATAAACTGTTTATTGCAGGAGCAGCCACAGAAGCAGGCAACAATGTTTCTTCAGCTATCTTAATGAAACGTTTATACAATGGTGCCGGTGAAAAACTGAACCTTTACGAGTCATATACTGAATTAACTTCAGGCAATGATTTTATGGTTTATAATGGTCGCAGCGAAAGTGCCATTGCATACGGTTTAGACAGCGAAGGAAATCTGGTTCGCAATGGAGAAGCAATCACTGTCAGCGAAGATGGAATATACCGAATCAACATCGATTTTGATGCCATGAGTATTTCCTTTTACAAAATTGATCGATTGGCTTTAATCGGATCACCACTTGAAGGAGGCTGGGATTCCGACGAAGCTTTGACTTATCAAGGTATGGGTGTTTGGCAAGCCGACATCAGTTTTGTAGGAACAGGTGGATTCATTATCCGAGCCAACAACAACTGGGAAGGAATCATCAAAAAAGTAAGCGGAACGGATAATGAAGTGGTTCGCGAAGACTTTGGAAACGAACAGTCAATAGCTTTCGAAGACTTTAACCAGGATGAAGCCGGTTATTACACCGTAACATTAACTCTTACTGGCGACGAATATACCATCAACTTAGAAAAAGCACCTGATCAGAGAATGTACCTGATTGTTAATGCTGCTGATGTGTACGAAATGTCGATGATTGGGGATGGCGTTTTTAAAACAGATAAATACCTGGCTCTGCAAACAAGCGATCAGTTACTTATCAATACAGCTTCGGATGGCACCGGAACCAGCTATAGCATCAGCGATGTAATTGGCGAAGGATCGGGTGATAAAGTAGAAGGAACCGTTGCGGTATCTGAAAGCACATCGGCGTTTTCTGTAACGCTTGATCAGATGTATGGCTTTACCGTTGATATGAACAACAGCGAATTAACCTGGCATTATTATACCATGAAATTATTCCATTGGGATGATGATGCTGATGGTGGTTGGGATGCCCGCACCGAAACGGAAATGACCTATGTTCATCCTTTCACATTTACGGTTACAGCAGACTGTTATGCTACACATGAGTCGAAATTTAACTCTCCTTGGGATATTTCATTCGGAGCAGATAATGAAACAGCCCTAAGTGGTACTATGACCAATCAGGGAGGTTCCAACTTCAAGAACATTCCAAGTGACGGCACTTATAATATCACCATTACTGTAGCTGATAATTATTCTACCGGAACCTATGAGTTTGTAATGCAATAAAATGAATTAAGGCTGTCTTAGTACTTTTTTTAGGCAGCCTTCTCAAAATATTCTAAATAATGAATTTCAAAATTAACAGATACTCTGCCCCATTAGTAATTCTGGTAATGATTGGCTTGATGGGAACACGCTGCAATAAAGAGGCAGAAGGATCAACACCACCTCCTCCTGTTGTACCCGAGACATTGGATGTTTCCAGTTATTTATCAACCTACGATGGAAGCTCTAAATTTGCAAAGCAAGATGTTAGCTTCAGTTTGGTAGATCCAAATAATAATCCAACCATTACCATTGATACCGAAACAAGATATCAGGAAATGGATGGTTTTGGATATTCTTTAACTGGTGGTAGTGCAACTCATCTGAAAAATATGAGTGACTCCAAACGCAGTGCACTGCTGTATGAGTTGTTCAACCATGAAGACAACAACATTGGAGTAAGCTACCTACGAATTAGTATTGGAGCTTCGGATTTGGATGCGGCACCTTTTTCGTACAACGATTTAGGAGCTGGAGAAACAGACGTCAATATGGAACAATTCTCATTGGCTCCTGATAAAAAAGCACTGATTCCTGTTTTGAAAGAAATATTGGCCATCAACCCCGATATTAAAATATTGGGTTCACCCTGGTCGCCACCAACATGGATGAAAACCAATGGTGAAACAAAAGGTGGCGAGTTGAAAAAAGAATACTACGATGCTTATGCTCTATACTTTGTAAAGTACGTTCAGGAAATGGCCAAAGAAGGTATTACCATTGATGCCATTACTATTCAGAATGAACCTTTGCATCCGGGTAATAATCCGAGTATGTATATGCCGGCCGAAGATCAGGCTGAGTTTGTAAAAAACAGCTTAGGACCTGCTTTCGAGCAAGCAAATATCGGAACTAAAATCATTGTGTACGATCATAATGCCGATCGTCCTGATTATCCATTAACCATATTAGATGATGCCGAAGCCAATAAATATGTTGATGGTTCTGCTTTTCACCTGTATGGAGGTAGTATTGATAACCTAAGCCAGGTGCATAATGCACATCCGGATAAGAATCTGTACTTCACCGAGCAATGGATTGGTGCACCGGGTAGCTTTGGCGACGATTTGGTTTGGCATGTAAACAATCTGATTATCGGAGCCAGTCGAAACTGGTGTAAAAACGTACTGGAATGGAACCTGGCTGCCAACTCAGCCTTGGAACCACACACCGATGGAGGTTGTACCGAATGTTTGGGTGCTTTAACTATCGATGGTGATGATGTGGTGCGTAATCCGGCCTATTACATTATTGCCCATGCTTCCAAATTTGCACGTCCAGAATCTGTTCGAGTCCAATCCAATCAACCGGGTAACTTGTCAAATGTGGCATTTGAAGCACCTGATGGTTCTGTTGTGTTAATCGTGGTTAACAATGATGATTCGGATCAGACATTCAATATTGAGTTAAATAATGAAATGATCAGTGCTAAGCTTTCGTCAAAGGCCATAGCATCCTATGTTTGGAGTAAAGAGTAGTTTTATACAATAGATGGTTAGACTTTTAGCCTCGATAGCAATCGGGGGACTTTAGACTGATTTACATCAAGCCTAAAAATTCTCAGTGAAAATCAACTACTGACTTCTGACTAAGAGCTAACAAACTAAAATTAAAACTCACAATAAACTCATATCTGAGAGATACCTTTTCGTTTATCCGCTTTAGTGCTTTAGTTTAGAGCATCTAAAGTGGATCGACGAATAGAAAAAAAATAACAATATGAAAAAAATATGCCTCTTTGGATTGAGCCTTCTTTCTTTTGCGTGTTCACCGCATCACAAAGAAGAAGTTAAATCGATAGATATTCCTGCATTTTCGGCACAAGGAAAAACAATCAATATTTACACTACATCTAAGGATGGAAAAAACAAATTATCGATTGGAGAAGAATTGGCCTTTTCACAGGCCAATCAACCATTGGAAACTGAAATATCTGTCTTTGTTAATCCTACGAAACAATTTCAAACCTTTTTAGGGATTGGAGGTGCTATAACCGATGCATCTGCCGAAGTTTTTTCAAAACTTCCCAACAATAAGCAAGACGAGTTAATTAATGCCTATTATGGACCTGATGGAATAGATTATACTTTGCTTCGAACTACTATTCACAGTAGTGATTTTGCCAGCGATAGCTATACCTACATTGAAGAAGGAGATAAAGATTTACATACTTTTTCGATTAAACATGATCAGAAGTATCGTATTCCGATGATTAAAAGAGCGATGGCCAATGCAAGTGATACATTGGTGTTTTATGCCAGCCCTTGGAGTCCACCGGCTTTTATGAAAGGAAGAGAAAACATGCTTCAAGGCGGAAAGTTGCTTCCTGAATATTATCAAGCTTGGGCCAATTACTATACTAAGTTCATCAAAGCATACGAAGCCGAAGGAATGCCTGTTTGGGGGTTAACTATACAAAATGAACCTATGGCCGTTCAAACATGGGAATCATGTATTTATACTGCCGAAGAAGAACGTGACTTTCTTAAAAACTACCTTGGCCCAACATTAGAAAGAGAAGGTTTGGGTGATAAAAAAATTGTCGTGTGGGATCATAATCGTGATTTGATTTCGCAACGTGCTAATACAATTCTGGGCGATCCCGAGGCAGCCAAATATGCATGGGGTGTTGGATTTCACTGGTACGAAACATGGGCTGGTGGTAAACCTATGTGGGACAATCTACGCAATGTTAAAGAATCGTTCCCCGATAAAGAATTGCTATTTACCGAAGGTTGTGTAGAAAGCTTCTCACAAGACGGATACCAACGCTGGACTAATGCTGAGCGTTATGGACGATCAATGATTAATGACTTTAATTGCGGTACTGTTGGCTGGACCGACTGGAACATTCTGTTGGACCAAAACGGCGGTCCAAACCATGTGGGTAACTTCTGTTTTGCACCAATCCATGCCGATCTGAATACCGGAGAATTAATTTATACACCATCGTATTACTATATTGGGCACTTCTCGAAGTTTATCAGACCAGAAGCCAAGCGAATTAGTACAACCGTTAGCCGAAGTACGATTATCAGCACATCATTTTTAAATAAAAATGGAAAAATGGTTACCGTTGTTATGAATGATAAAGATGAACCTGTTACTTATAAAATGATTGTGGGTGAATGGGAAACTGAAACAACTATACCAGCCCGGTCAATACAAACTTTGGTTTATTGATAGCTTAATTAAACCCTAATGTTAGCCCTTGTTGATCAAATTCAGCAGGGGCTTTTTGTGTTTTATAATTGACCCGGCTATTTCATCTACTTTATAAAACCTTATTTCTTTTAATCACGATTTCACAATTTATTTGGCTTAGTGAATCGATATTTCTCATACCTATTAATTGATAATCATCTCATCCAAAAGCTGCTTCACCTTCTTTCCATCCCATTTGGCAGCTCCTTGCTTTTTCATCAATATCTTACCTTCGGGCGATATTAAAAAGGAAGCTGGAATACTTCGTGAAGACAATACATCTGGCAACTTACCCGACAGATAATAAACAGGAAAGGTATAACCTTTTTTCTTCATAAACTGGTCTATCACATCGGCTTCTTCGTTACTGGCTAATACAAAAAACATCTTATCTCCATACTCATTATAGAGCCTTTCTATCGAAGGCATTTCGGCAATACAAGGAGGACACCAGGTGGCCCAAAAGTTCAGAAAAACAGGCTTATTTCTGAATTCAGAAAAAGTATGTCGATTTCCTTCCACATCAGTCAAATACCAGTTGTAATCGTTGTTTTTTAAATAAATAACCTCATCAGTCTGTCGAGGCTGAAACATACTGTATCTAATAATGGTTGCCGAAACGATTCTTCGCGAAGAAGGAAACAACATCGAAATCAATAACACCGTAAAAATAAAATCAAAAGCTATACCCCAAATGGTTTTTTTACGACGATATTTATACCATTGCTCAGCCCAAAATCCTTTCTTCTTTTCCATAATTACCTTGCTTAGCTCGATTATAACAAACTTAGTCTTATTTGGTTAAAGCAACTTCCAGATTGATGAATATTTCTTTTGTTGAGAGTCGAACATCTCAATTTTAAGAAGTTTAGCACTTGTAACTCCTGCTTTTTGTTTAAACTGATCGATATCAATGCTAATTTTATGCGAAGTACCTGGAGTTAAAGTCAGTGGAAAAACATTATCACCCCCATTTTTCAAACGGAATTTTCGCGCTTTTTTAAACGGACTTCCAAAAACAAGAACCGGAGCATCAAATGTGAGGCTTTCTTTGGTTTTATTTACCACCATCATTCGAGCCAAACGAATTTTAGTGTTTTTCTGCTTCTTGATATGTAACGAAACCCACACAATGGATGGAACCAGTTTATGAAACCATTTGCGCTTCATCGCCACATAATAAAACAGTCCCAATCCCATTAACAAAAGCAAATAATCGCTATTAAACGATTTTCGGCTCTGCTGAACATTAATATCAGAGTTGGTGATGGGTTGAAGTTGGTCAAGCGCCGGCTCGGCTTGTTCTGTTATTTGTTGCGTAATAGTATTGGTAGGCTCCACTCTCCCTCCCTGACTACAAATTTGCATCATAATCAGAAAAAACAAACCACCTATAATCCAAAGACGATACTTCAGATAAAAAGCTTTCATTTCATCCCAGTATTTCTTCATCATTGATATTTTGGAAAATCCTGTAATCCTTTATAGTTAATGTAATATTCGCCATCTACCTCAGGCTTCCCCATTTCTTCTTCGGTTTCGCCTTTTGCATTGGCAATGCCAACACTTGCAAATAAACAAGTAGCACCATGTTTGGTTGCATGTTTTAGTACATCAGCTGCCACATGCGGCACCAAAATGCCCATTTCGGGATAAGGAGTTGTTCGAACCACAATAAAAAAGCGTTTCCCATCTTTAGTAGCCAATATCTGCGGATTTACATCCGTTTCTTTTCGCACATTCAGCACCTCATAGCCTTTATCGACCATATCTTTATACACTACTTTTATTCCCAAAAAATGCAATTCTTCCTGGTTCATTATCTTTCCCATACACTTCTTTATATCAATTTGAGTTCAAAATTGGGATTTTTAAATCAAATAGAAAAATAGCTCTTTACAAGCGGCTGAAAATGTCGTAAATTCTTAATCCGTTTAAACAACAGTTTTTCTTTTTACCCTTTTAATTGGAGGAAACAATTATGCCATTTACACGCTTAGAGGAATTCCTCAACCGAGAAAAAATTAATTACAAACGCATTGTTCATTCAAGAGCGTACACAGCTCAGAAAACAGCTGCTTATGCGCATATCTCCGGCAACGAAATTGCCAAAACTGTCATTATAAAAATTGATGGAAAAGTGGCAATGGCTGTTCTTCCGGCATCGTATCAGCTTGACTTGAGTGAATTGAAAAGAGCCACCGCAGCTAAAGATGTTCGTTTAGCTACAGAATCGGAGTTTAAAGATGTTTTTAATGATTGTGAAGTAGGTGCCCAACCTCCTTTTGGCAATTTGTACAACGTTGAAGTATTTGTTGCGGAAAAACTAACCGAAGATACCAACATTGCTTTTAATGCCTGTAATCATGCCGAGTTGATACAAATGACATACAAGGATTTTCAGCGGCTTGTGCACCCTACTGTAATTAGAATCGCCCGAACAGTAATGGCTGAAGCATAAGTGACGCTGAGGGATGATTGAGTAAGTGCCCTGCTCAAAAAGCAGGGTATTTTATTTGGTATTGAGTTTAAAACTAAACATAGGCTTACCATCAGCATATACCGTAAAATACCCCGACCTGCGATTTCCCACCTGCACCGAAAAGGTTACTTCATCACCTTGCTGAGTATAACTAATCAAGCTTGATTTTTTATCTCTTTCAAAAGCAAAATACAATTGATTAATCTCTCGGCTTGTTTTGAGTTTAAATGGTATCTCACCCCTCTTCACTTTTTTAATAATTCCTTTTTCAGGTGTTAGTAATACGTCATCCGAAAAGAGATATGTATGATGATAAAAAGGAAGCTCAGCAAAATCTTTGGCACTCTTATCTACAAAACTCCATTTTTCGTCTTGAGGAAAATGCTGCGTAAAAAAACGATCAGCAGGCAACATAAAATACCCGTCGGTAAATTCTTTGATAAACTTTCGGGTTGAAGGATCTACTGAACCAGCTCCCCATGTTGCATCCAATAAATACCATTGTCCGTTAATCATTACTGCATTCCAGGCATGATCACTTATTTTGGGCTCTTTACCTATCTGACGATAGGAATTTTTTGACGATCCACTTACAATAACACATTCTAATCTGCATTGATCGCATAATGCTTTGTATAGCGATGCATATCCTTCGCAAACTGCTTCTTTCTTTCGCAGTGTGGATTCTACAATCTTATTGAATATTTCTTTTTCAATGGCTTCTTTTTCTTCCAGTGTTTGATATGAATACTCAACTGAAGTGTTTTTATTGGAGTAAAAGGTTTTAACATCATACTCAACATTAAGGGCTATCCAGGTATAAATTGCCGCAGCCTTATCCTTATCGCTCTTATAATCTTTATTGATTCGTTTGGCCAAATCATCGGTATGTTTAAACGATTTTGGATATTTCGAAACATTCAGAATCAATGCCGGATCAATACCCGCCATCGAATTAAAACTCATCATTAACCAAACAATAATAAGTGCTGCTATTCTCATTTTTATATTTTAATATCAAACAAAGTAGTACAAAATAAGCTTATCTATTAATAAACTGTAAAATTTTGAACAAGCATCGTACCAAATAAATAGAGTGGCGCGAATTTGTAATACTTTTGCAACATGAAAAAGATTCAACCTTTGATAAGGCCCCAATCCTTCCCGTTTTATTACGGTTATATTGTTTTATTATTCGGAACGATTGGTGTTTTAGCCAGTATTCCGGGACAAACCATAGGTGTATCCACCTTCACCGATCCGGTAAAAGATGCTTTGGGCCTTACTCGCGATCAATTTAGTCTTACATACGGAATCGGAACTTTTTTGAGTTCGCTGGTTTTAACCTATGCCGGTAAAATATACGACCGCTATGGTGTGGTTCTAACCGCCTTTTTGTCGATTCTGTTATTGGGAATTACATTAATTCTTTGCTCATACAGTCAAACCATTAGTGAAGGAATTTTCAGCATATTTCATTTTCGTCACTGGATAATTCCTTTTACTCTAATGTCGTTGCTTTTTTCGTTATTGCGATTTAGTGGACAAGGAGTTCTTACAATGGTATCGCGCAACATGGTAATGAAGTGGTTTGATCGATTACGAGGCCGCGTTAATTCCATCATCAGTATAAGTATGTCATTTGGTTTTTCTATCTCACCATTAATTATTGATGGGTTGATACAAAATAATGGATGGCAAGGTGCCTGGCGCATAATGGCAGCTTCGTTGCTTGTTGTATTGGTAATGGTGTTTCTGTTTTACAAAGATAATCCTGAGAAATACGGCTTGGAAATAGATGGTAAAACATCGGAAAAGACAAAAAGTAAAGCATCTCAAACATCAGAAAACAACTTCACCTTATCCGAAGCCATTAAAACCCGTAGCTTTTGGATGTATGCACTAACTTTATCGTTTCATTCGTTTTTTGTTACCGGATTTACCTTTCATGTGGTAAGTATTTTTGGCGAGGCTGGTTACGATAGAGATGCTGCCATTGCCATTTTTATTCCCATAACAATTGTTTCAACCATCGTATCATTTGTTGGTAATATTATAAGCGACTGGATAAAATTGAAGGTTTTGCTTTACACAATGATATCAGGTGCGCTATTGGCAACGCTAGGATTGATTATTCTTGAATCAACAGCCGGATACTACATGGTAATTGTAGGATTTGGTTTTACAGGCGGATTATTTGCCGTATTAATGTCGCTTGTGTGGCCCCGATATTATGGGCGTCAGCATTTGGGAGCCATTTCGGGTAAAGCCATGTCGATGTTAGTGATGGGAAGTGCAGCTGGTCCTTATTTGTTTAGTCTTTCGTTCAACTTAAGCAATCAGTACGGAACCATCTCTTATCTGGCTCTGGCATTCTTGTTGTTTATTGCAATTGGTTCTATAAAGGCTAATCCACCGGTTAAATAGCTACAAACATTTCGTCATTCCGCCATCAGTAACGCAGCTTGGCACCCACTTACAAAAGCGTAGGATAGAAAAATTTGTTATAAATTATGCGAATCCTTAAATTTCTCCCTGAGCTTTGTTTAGTGGGTAAGCGAGTACTGCAGGCGGTAGCTTTTTTGTCAACTTTTTGAGCTGGAGGCAAAAAGTTGAAGCCCAGTGGCTCGAGCGAAGAATGTTATTATTACTTATTAAGTTACTAAAAACCGGCCTAAACAAAGTTTGTCAAGCATTGAGGACAAAACCTACCTTGGGAACATTTTCAATGTAAACCTGAGAATCTTCTTTGAGATATTTGCGAAGCTTGGCAATAAACACATCCAGGCTTCGCCCATGGAAATAATCATTTTCGCCCCAGATAGCAATTAAAATATCTTCGCGGCGCACAATGTTGTTCATCGATTGACAAAGCATTTTTAATACATCGCTTTCTTTCTGAGTAAGACGTTTAGAATCCTCTTTAAAGTACAACAACTGATTTGCAGAATCAAAATGATATTCACCAATTGTAAACTCAGTTTGTTCTACATCTTGTTGAAGATTAATTCTATTTAAGATTGCTTTGATTCGTAAGAGTAACTCATCCTCATCAAAAGGCTTGGTTACATAATCGTCTACCCCCAGGTTGAAACCTTTTATTTTGTCATCCTTCATAGCCCGGGCTGTGAGAAAAATGATAGGAATATGCTTATCTTCTTTCCGAATATTTTCAGCAATGGTAAATCCATCCATGCCCGGAAGCATCACATCCAATATGCAAAAATCGAATGGATGATTTTTAAATGCTTCCAGCCCCTTGATTCCATCTTTGTACAACTTGACATCAAAGTCGTTAGACTCAAGAAAATCCACCAGCAAAAAACCCATGCTTATATCATCTTCAACCAATAATATTCTAGCCATTTGCTAAAGGTAGTATAATTATAAATTTAGAGCCTTTCCCAATCACACTATCCACTTTAATGTAACCTTTGTGCTCTTCAATTACTTTCTTTACAAAATTTAGTCCGATGCCAAATCCTTTTACATTATGCACATCGCCTGTACCAACTCTGTAATACTGATCGAAAATAAAAGGTTGATCTTTTTTAGCGATACCAATGCCATTATCCTCGATGATGATTGTTAGTTCCTGCTTTGTGTTGATACTGGTTATTTTAATATGAGGTGATTGATCTACGTATTTTAATGCATTATCCAATAAATTAGATATCACTTGCGCCAAGCGACCGTTATTACTGTCAATTTGCGAATACTGAGCCTGTAAATCAAATTGAATTTCCCCATTTAATTCCTGAATACGATATTGGTATGATTCTACTACTTCTATTAATATCTTATTCATATCAACTTTATGCTTTTCACATTTCTCTGGCGAATCACACGAAATATTCAAAATATCATTTACATGAGCCTGCATACGATCATATTCGTTTAAAATAACACCCGTATATTCATCTGTCTTTTTCTCATCTCCTTTCTTTTTACGTAACAAATTAGTAGCTAACCTGATATTTGCTAAAGGTGTTTGAAACTCATGAAGCATATTATTAACAAACTCTCGAGTTTGAGCCATCTGCATTTTTTCGCGCCTAATCATACGTAACAGAATAATATACGACCAAACTAAAAATGCAATGGCAATAACCGAAACAATAAACAACCCTTTCATTTGATTTAAGATAAAACGGGTGCGATTAGGAAACTGTATTTGAATACCTATCCCTTGCTCTTGCAATAAGCCGTTTAACGATTGCTGATAAAATTTAGCTCCAAACATCTTATCAGAATTAGCCGTACCAATACTATCGCTCAAAACAAAAGTAAAATCGAGCGGTAAATGATACATGCAAAGGTTGGCCCGAATGATACTATCAACTTCTGCTTCACGATTTCGTTTGGCAGCTCTTGGACATTCTTTCCCACACAAATAATTATTCATTTCAGGACATATCCGCCTCCCCAACTCATCTTTAGAATCTTTCAAAGCCATTACAACTCTGTGATTAAAATTATCCTCCGACATGCGAGCAGCTTTTAACAGATAAACCACCTGTATACCTAATAATGCAGCCAATACAATAAAGGTAACTACAGCTAACCATGTGTTATTATTTTTCTTTCCCATTACAACCTTCTATATGATCAACAAAACTACCTATTAAAAGACTTCATCGTGCGAATTTAACATTGCATTAACAGCGATTAACAAGTGGATAACCTAAATTTGACTGAGGTAGTCATACTTTTGAATATCAAGTTAAAAAACTTTATAAATCATTTAAATATAATTACTATGAAAAAGACTTTGGCATTATCATTACTTTTCATTTTTACATTAGCAATTACTACTCCTGTTATGGCTCAGGTTAATCCTCAAGAACCAGTAAAAACAGAGAAAAAAGCGGAAAAGAAGAAATGTGACAAAGAGTGCAAAAAAGAATGTAAAAAAGAGGCTTGCAAAAAAGAATGCACTGAAAAGAAATGTTGCGATAAAAAGAAAGCTGAGAAAAAAAGCTAATTTTTCTCTAAAATTTATTAAATATGAGTGGCTGAACCTATGGTTCAGCCACTTTGCTTTTTAGGCTAATTGTACACACTAGTATAAAAACGTATATTTGCCTGACGATAACTAACTATTTTTGAGGGGAAAAATGAGATTGCTAGTTATCTTAATTAGAATTGGAGAGATAAAATGAATAACTTTTCTGTTTGGGGAGGAATAGCCTTCTTAGCGTTTGTGGCTATTTCACTAGGTTACCTAGTTTTAAAATTACTTTTTAAGAATAGTATCTTTTTCAGGATTGGTGCATTATGGATGATTAATGTCTTTATCACAGTTGTTAACAGCAGATTGCTGCACGACTATGAGCAATACAATTACACCATTGCTTTAATTGTTGGTGTTGGCACAACCATTGCCCTACAGTACCTTGTATATAAGCAAGTACGAAAACCATTAGTTGAAATTGTGAATAAACTAAAAGTAATGTCGCAAGGTAATATCACCCAAACTAAAGACGAGTTTGATGGCAATCTTAAAGGTGAGATTCTTGATATTTACAATTCCATTTCTGAACTGCAACAACAGCTTAGTTCTGCTATTGCAAGTGTTGAAATATCGGCAAATGAAGTAAGTAATATGAGCGAAACCATTAGCTCTACTGCCAATGATCTATCAACAGGAGCCAATCAACAAGCTTCAGGAATTGAAGAAATATCGTCATCAATGGAAGAAATGGCTGCCAACATTAATGCCAATGCAGAAAATGCAAATGATACGCTGAAAAACACGCATCAAACAAATGAATCTATTCGCGAAAGTTTTGACAAAACTCAAGAAGCATTAAACGCAATGCAACTTATTGGCGAAAAGATTAATATAATAGATGAAATTGCCATGCAAACCAATTTACTTGCTTTAAATGCTGCAGTTGAAGCAGCCCGGGCTGGTGAAGAAGGTAAAGGATTTGCTGTTGTTGCCGGCGAAGTTCGCAAACTGGCTGAACGAAGTAAAAATGCGGCTCAGGAAATTCTTGATTTATCGGCTAATGGAAACCTTGTTGCTGAAGAAGCAATGCAAAAATTACAAAGCTCTTTACCGCTGATTGGAAGTAACGCAGATTTAGTAAATGAAATCTCGACATCAAGCAGTGAACAAAATATTGGAGCAGCTCAAATCAATTCGGCCATACAGGAAATAAATGTGACAACACAAAGTAATGCAGCTATTTCGGAAGAGATGAATTCAACTTCGAATCAGTTGGCTGAGCAAGCTGCTGAATTAATTCGTAAACTGAGCTTTTTCAAAATACACTAGCATCAGAATAACAATCCGACACTGAGGCTTAAATGGTTTTGAGCTCCGTGCGGATTGGTTGATACCTCACCCAAATTTTCGTCATATACATATTCTGGTTCTAAGTTAGGCATCATCACAAAACGGGCATGAATATCCAACATAGTTTTACGGCTCAATTCAAATAACAGACCAACCTGAGGAGCTAATCCTGGCATTATTTTTTGATAGTTATAGGTATTTGAAGCTGCTGCTAATTCATTATTCGATTGATAAGTTCGATTATTAAATAAAGCAAATGCACCAAAAGCCATTCCTGCATAAGGACGTACTTCATCTCTACTAAAATAGAAATTTCCCTCGGCTAATAACTGAATGGTATGATAACCGCCATTCACTTCGCCCCTATTCGAAACATTCCAGTAATCATCATTGGTGGATTGATATTGATAAGCAATATCCCATCCCAAACTCAGATTCTCCATGTAAAACCAACGGCCAAAATATCCCACCTGAAAACCGGTTGTAGACATATCTTTAAAGCCCGATTGTAGATCTTTGCTCTTTCCCATATTGGTAGGTAAAGTCAATGCAATCCTTCCTCCCATAAAAATTTCTTTCTTTTGAGCTTGTACTGAAAGTGTAAACAAGAAACCAAGCAACAAACATCCACTTGCTTTTAAAACCGAATTTGTTTTCATAACTCAAAAATAAAGCATTTTATAATTGTCACAGCAATAAAAATAAAACCCCGATGAAAAACACCGGGGTTGCATGTATCTGAACTTTTGACTTATTCAATTACTTTAAGCTCTTTACCAATTTTGATAAAAGCGTCAAGAGCTTTATCCAAATGATGGCGCTCATGAGCAGCCGATAGTTGAATACGAATACGAGCTTCTCCTTTTGGCACTACTGGATAATAGAATCCGATCACATAGATTCCTTCATCTAACAAACGAGCTGCAAACTCCTGCGATAATTTAGCATCATACAACATTAATGCCGCAATAGCCGATTTACTTGGTTTAAGATCAAAACCAGCCTCAGTTAATTTTGTTCTGAAATAGTCAGCATTATCCATTACTTTATCACGAAGCTCAGTGGATTCTGTCAACATGTTGAAAACTTCCATTGAAGCTCCAATAATTGAAGGAGCTAATGAATTAGAAAACAAGTATGGACGAGAACGTTGACGCAACATGTCGATGATTTCTTTACGACCAGTTGTGTAACCACCTAAGGCTCCCCCCAAAGCTTTTCCTAATGTTCCGGTGATAATATCAACACGTCCCATCACATTGTTATGCTCGTGTGTACCTCTACCGGTTTTCCCGATAAATCCGGCAGCATGACAATCATCCACCATCACCAAGGCATCGTACTTATCAGCTAAATCGCAAATCTGATCTAACTTGGCAATATCACCATCCATTGAGAAAACACCATCGGTTACGATAATACGGAAACGCTGTGCCTGAGCTTTTTTTAGTTGCTCTTCCAAATCTTCCATATCGGCATGCTTGTATCGGTAGCGAGCTGCTTTACACAAACGCACTCCGTCAATGATAGAGGCGTGATTTAATGCATCTGAGATGATTGCATCTTCATCGGTAAATAAGGGCTCAAAAACCCCGCCATTTGCATCGAAACAAGCTGCATAAAGGATTGTATCCTCTGTGCCTAAAAACTCAGCTATTTTAGCCTCTAATTGCTTATGAATATCCTGAGTTCCGCAAATAAAGCGAACCGATGATAATCCGTAACCATGTGTGTCCATTGCTTTCTGACCGGCTTCAACCACACGTGGGTGTGATGATAGCCCCAGATAGTTGTTGGCACAGAAGTTTAAAACTGTTTTTCCACCCACCTGAATTTCGGCTCCCTGAGCAGAAGTGATGATACGCTCATTTTTATACAGGCCCGATTCTTTAATGCCTTCTATTTCATTTTTCAAGAAATCCTGAAACTTACCGTACATAGCTTATTGATGTTTTTAGTTTTTAGACACTAGGCAGTAGTTAAATTAAATAACTACCCAGAAATACAATGAACTTACATTGTAAAATTTGCACTACTGAACTTCAAAATTAGTGCTGTTACATCAAAAGAAATATGATATTAAGCACTATTCTCACCCCTTAGTTAAGTAGTTCTTTTACTTTTTGATGGATTGTGGCCCAGGTATCTTCTGTCATTTTGGGTCCTACAACCTCAATTACATGACCAGAAAGGATAGAACCGATGTTACCACATTTCTCCAAATCAAGGTTTTGAATTAATCCGTATAAGAAACCTGCCGCATACAAATCGCCAGCTCCAGTTGTATCAATGCTATTAACAGGAATGATTCCAACTTTAACAACTTCATCAAAGCGTTTGATAATTGAACCATCTTTACCCAACTTTAATACTGCCACTTCGGTACCTTTTGCTAAATCGTCCAATGCATCTTCACCTTCTTTACCAGTATAAGCTTTTGCTTCTTCCTCATTAGCAAAAATGATATCAACATAATTCTCAATCAGATTTCTTAAGAAATCAAGATTTTCTTCAACCACATTGAAACTAGCCAAATCGATACTTGTTTTTAAACCTTTTGCTTTTGCAATCTGATAAGCTTTTTCGATCAATGGTTTATTTTGTACCAAATATCCTTCAACGTGGAAATATGTATATCCTTCAAACAGATTTTCTAACATGTCGTCTGCCGAAAGTTCAATGGCAGCACCTAAACATGTTGCAAAAGTACGTTCCGAATCAGGGCTGATCAGAGCAATCGCTCTTCCCGACTCAGCATCGCTTTCGCTCAAATGCGGAGTAATATTATTGCTCGACATATCATTTCGGAATACTTGTCCTAATTCATCTTTACCAATCTTTCCGATAAAACCGGTTTGAACACCCAAATTGGCCAATCCATGAATGGTATTGGCAGCTGATCCTCCACTTGCCAAATCCTTTTTTAAATGAGCTGTTGCTTCCATCACTTTATTGGCTGCTTCACCATCTACCAACTGCATACTTCCCTTAGGTAAATTGAGTTTTTCAAGTAAAGAATCGTTTTCAAGGCGAGCTAACACATCAACCAACGCATTTCCTAGTCCTAGTACACTACTCATAATTAAATGCTTATTATTTTTTCGAAAAATTAATTCAATTTTTTTTCACAAAGATATTGCATATTTTGAAGATTCCTTATAGTTTTGCAACGCATTTGAGAAAAGCACTTAAAAAGATAAGTGCAATGCAAACTGAAAAGTTTAAATTCCCTAGTAGCTCAGTTGGTTAGAGCGGCGGACTGTTAATCCGTAGGTCGTAGGTTCAAGTCCTACCTGGGGAGCTTCTTAAAAGCTAAATGAAGCTCTTATAAAAAATATTGATTCCCTAGTAGCTCAGTTGGTTAGAGCGGCGGACTGTTAATCCGTAGGTCGTAGGTTCAAGTCCTACCTGGGGAGCTTTTTAAAGCCATCCATTAGGGTGGCTTTTTTTGTTATATACTACAAAGTGATTAGAGCGGTCCCGATGGTTCGGGATTAGTTCGTCGGTTCTCCCGAAGTATCGGGAACCTGGGGAGCTAAAAAAAGCTGATCAGAATTGATCAGCTTTTTTTTGTTTCTAAATGTTAGCTTAACATTTTTAATATTTACGCCACTTATTCGTATACACAAACATAACTTACCGGTTCTTTTACCTGCACTTTAAAAGAACAGTCTTTATCCACTTTAAATGTTTCATGCCGTTGGTAAGTCTTCCATTCGGTTTCTCCGGGTAATAATACATCCATTTCTCCATGTGTAATGGTCATATATTCAATGGTGCTTGTTCCGAACTCAAATTCACCGGCAGCAATTACACCGGCTGTTGCTTTACCTTTGCTGTTGCTCGTGTCGATCGACTTCACTTGCCCATCGAAATACTCGTTAACTTTTAACATCTTTCTGATTTTATTGGTTAATGTTATACGAGGACAAAATTAGGTATTAAGCATCAGAACAAAAGCATAAAAGGGTATTGAAAACTCATAATCATCTCGATAGAATCTTTTCGATGGTTCGGGATTAGTTCGTAAGCTCTCCCGAAGCATCGGAAAACTGGGAGAGCGAAAGTAGCTCAGATATGAATTCTAATAAAAAAGCCACTTGAGCACACAAGCAGCTTTTAAAGTATATATGAACGGAATTAAAAGGTCAGATTACAACCAAGCAAATAGCTAACACCTGTTTTATCAGTGAACAAGAACTCTCGAGAAGAGCTATTGGTCAGATTTCGAACGTTCAAATAAGTATTCAACCAATTGGTTACCTGATAAGATGTTTTCAGATTTAAAGTAAATTTAGGATCAATCTCAACCCATTTAAAATCCTGTCCTATGGCATAGAATGTTTTTTGCTTCGTATAGGCATAAAACGAAGTATTTATATTCCATTTTTTTGAAGGTTGATAATTCACATATCCTCCTCCATAAAACTTAGGTGTGTAATTATGATCGAGCGACAAATAAGTAGGTGTAGCATTAAAATCAAAACCATCAGCACTTTCGCCGGTTATTCCCTCATAGAACGAAGCTTCGTTAACCTTGTAATTCTCTAACTTAGTTTGTTGATAGGTTGCAAAAAACGACGCATTCAACTTTTCGTTGTGAACATACTTTAAACTAAGTGTGGCCCCTAACTGATTTGCTTCTAAATCAATATTCTCAACACTCTCGGTTATTGTGGTTCCTGAAGATTCAATATCATCATCAGATCCTAAGCCCTTTGCCATTTCCGAAAAATTCTTTGATCTATTATAGAATACTGATAAATCTGCCTGTAACTTTTTCCCTATTTTCTTACGGGCGCCAACTTCGATCATACGCATTTCCATTGGCAGCAAATCCTTATTACCCAATTTATACATGGTCATATCACCCATTTGATCAGTTTCCTGTCCCATGGCCGGCATACTAATGGTTTTATTCATATAAGTGTTTAATACAAAAGGACCCGAATTAGCTTTTGATGCCACTGCCCGAAATAAGGTTGACTCATTGGCTTTATAGGATGCTGAAAACTGATAGGATGTAAAATCGTTATCTGTTGCCGTAAAATATCCCTTTACCAAAGCACCTGTCAGTCGAAGCTTCTTAAATGGAGTATAATCAAGACGAAAACTTCCCTGCAAAGTTCCCAAATCAACCGAACCATTTAATAACCCCTCATCTGAATCCACATTCACATAGTCTTCATCAGAATAAACCGAATAATCTGCTTCAATTCCAGGTCGGATGGTCAGATTCTTAAATTTGAAATTATACCCCGCTTTTACATCCATTTCCGTATAATCATATTCGTAGCCAGCCATGCCTTTTATTGCGTTTAAATGGCCTGTTGTGGCCGAAAAATTGGCATCAAACTTGCCCGAAGAAAAGTTCAGGTTATTACTAAACGAATTCGATTCGCGGGTTGATAAAACAGAACCGATATCCATGTATGATGTTTGGGCAGATGATTGTTGAAACGAGCCCATATAATTCAAACGCGTTTTATCTGAGAATTGATAATCTACACCCAAATTAACAGCTCCCTTCTGTACTCCGTTCCAATAATCATCATTAAAGCCAGTTGCCGAGAACATATCATTTACACCCGCATTGATATCTCCAACCTCACTACCCGATACATACGTGTCAGTTTGAGGAATATAATAAGTATCTTCAAAACGATCGGCTTGATGATAATTGGCCGATAAATTCAAACCTAATTTTCCTTTTGAATACGAAACATTGGCATATCCGATTGCCGAATTATGTGTACCCCCCTGAACATCGGCCCTGGCATGAATACCTTCTTGTTTTGTTTTCTTCGTAATCAAGTGAATTACGCCTGACACAGCATTTGGACCATACAAAGCGGTAGCCGGACCGTAAATAATTTCAATTTTCTCCAAATCCTGAATGGTAACCGGAAGATTTTCCCAGAAAGTTGCCCCTAAAAATCGGTTATAAACCGGACGGTTATCAATCATCACTAATGTAGAAGAGTTTACCGAGTTAGATACATCTGATCCTGGCGGCAAGAAATCATTTCCTCGTATATGCACATCGTAATTTCCATTTGTTTTCTCTCGAACAATAATTCCTGGTGCTAAATGCAATGCTTCAGGAATATTTCGTGCACCTGAATTTTCCATTTCAGTTGAACTAATTACTGTAGTTGCCAAAGTTGATTCAAACAGATCTTCTTCCTTTTTAGAAGCCGTAGATTGCGAAGGGTTTAAAATCAACTGATACAATTCGTCGATAGACGAAACTTTAAATCGTTTCACTAATTCAATAAGATCTTCAAAAGGAATTTGCAGCAAATCGTCTTGTGTTAACTTACGCATCTCTTCCAACGACATTTCACTATATCGAATCGTTTTCTCCTCTTCCTGGGCTGTTACTGAATAAAAATTAACAGTTATCATTGCCAGTATTAGACATATATATTTAGCCTTATTCATAATAATATAATGATGATGTGAATTACTCTTTTACTATTCCCAGGTTAAGTAGCGTACCTGACAGATGTAGTTGGTGTGATTTTATAACGGTTGGAAAAATTTCAAATTCAATTTTCGAACTGTTATCAATAAAATTGATACCTCCCCCTGTTAATCCATTCTTATCGGTAACCAACAGAGTTGGATGAGAGGCTACTTCTTTTGTAATGCGACTTACTTTTGCACTTAATGATCGATCGACATATAAAACATGAAACAATTGATTTGTCAAATCATTTTCAGTGACATGAAGTACTTTAATTGCATTTCCAAATAATTGTTTTTTCTGAGCTATGGACTCCAACTCATCGTGCATCTCTTTACTTCCAATCACTCCGATCACAAACTCGCCACTTAGATTTGGCCATTCAATACGCTGAGCTATGTTATACATAAACAAAGCCTGAAATTTGTAATTCTGTGCTTTTATTCCCCATACTATGCACAGTGTAAAAATTAATGCGAATAATTTTTTCATAGATAGTTTATTTAATCCCCATAACTATATTGAGCTATTCAATACTTATCGGTCGCAAAACTGTCTATATCTGATATTTCTGAAAAAAATATTCAATCAACACCACTAACATATCAACCTGATAGATTATTGAAAATTGCAGTGTGTTGATATAGATTTTCAGTCCTTTAGTTGATTTCTTGGAGTAAATAAGAACCTTTTACTAACGGGTTAGGTATAAACGATCCGCCAATAATAATTTAGTGGTATTATTTTTGCTCAAATCAGTTCGAATCTAATTTTGGAGTATGATTAAAAAAGCAAAACACAACCCGTTTTTTGATGTAAAGATGGGTACTGCAGGAGCCTTCTTTTTAGGCGCAGTTGTATTCGCAGTTAATTTCAGCCATGGCTGGCAACTGGCACTAATAGCAGCATTGAAGCAAGCTTTTTATACCTTTTTTATTGGGGGTGTAATGACAAAAATGACCGAGAATTTGTCTGTAAAAATAAATGATCGCACCAAAGCTCTTGCTTTGGCAGTTTTAATACCAACTCTTCTAACATCGGCATTAACTTACGGAATGCACTCACTTAAAGGAACTCCAGAACCTTTTATCAGTACGATACCAACTTTTATTTTTGCTCCTCCGGGATTTCTGGGATGGGCTATACGTAAACGCAAACAAATGGAAAAGATTAATCTTCAATAATCTCCTGAACCCTGCCTACCTGTCCGTCTTCGAGCCTAACTTTAATTCCATGAGGGTGAAATGAACTCTTAGTTAAAATATCTTTTACAAAACCATACGTAAGATCTCCACTTCGTTGATCTTGCTTTAACACAATAGCCACTTCAATACCGGATTTAATATTCTTACGTTCTTTACCGCTCAACATCATTAGTCAATTAAGTTTTTTAATGGAATCAAATCTTTCTCACTATAATCAAGCTCAGCATTAGATGCGAGATACTCTTTATTTAGCATGTACAACTTACTGTTATAGGTATCTTGTTCAAATATGTATTCATCATCAAAATAGTCATCATCCACATTGGTAAAGTTCAAATGACAAAATGATAATTCCCACTGATCACCTGCTTCATTCATATTTACCAATGGAAATCCATGCGTACGACAAATAATTGGACGAGCATTGTAAATAGTACAAGTATGATTCTTCAAATAAGCACACAAACCTTCTTGCTCTTGCTTCCTGTCTTGCTTAAGAACCTCAGGGTATTCTTTTCCCACTTGTTCTTTGATAGCCTCAAATTCAACCGGAAACACATCAAAATCCAGACAACACAAATCACATCCCTTTTTACAAACCATGTGATTGCCATGCTCATCATTCAAATAATTTACATAATCATCAATCTCATCACGCATGGAATAATACGCTTTCAATTGCTCGCTCATTCCTTATCTTTTTTTTGCAAAGATAAGGCTATAAAAAGCTTTTACAATTAAATATTGAGAGCTTCGTTTATCGCATCAATAAGCACCTCATTATCCGATGGACGAGGAGCATTGGAATAAATCATCTCTCCTTGCCTATTAATGAGAGTATAATGAGGAATACCATTAATATCCAACTCCTTATTTAATATGGCCAGATCTTCGTTATCCAATATATAATGCTCACCTTTTATTCCCATCTCAGTAATGGTTGCTTTCCACGATTCTTCAGTACATTTCCATCCAACATATACAAACACAACATCCTTCTCTTTTAGCCTCTCTTTTATTCCCTTACTGTATTCAATTTCTGTCATACAAGGAGCACACCATGGAGCCCAAAAATCAATGTATATTGCCTTACCTTGATATTTTGCTTTAATGTCATTGATAAAATCACTTTCGCTATCAACAATGTGCAAATGAGAATCTCCTTTAGCCTGTATTTTTTCATACAACACTTTCTCTTTGTCATAAACAGCCTGCAATTGCGATTTTACTTTTGCATCAACAATTAAACTGGTATCGTAAACATCTGCCAGATTGTTTAATTCATGATTCTCCAACTCACGATAGAATCTTTTGGCAATTAAAATGTCTTTAAAAAAACCATTGTACTGATTCTGATAATTTTCAATCTCAAATCTTATCTGATCACCAATATATACATTGCCAAAAAACACACTATCTTCAATCTCCTGAGGAATGCTTAGTGTAGTTTTTACATCCAACTCGTGCATTATAGCACCAAACCAACTAGTTTTAAAATCATCTACCGTTAAATTGGCTGCATATAAAAAGTTGTAATACGATTCAGGAATTGAAGCCACAAATTGCTTCATGTTTTCTCCTGTTTTCATCGGATGAGTCCAAATATACCGCATTCTGTACCACCAGTTATTTTGTGTAATATCTGTTTGAGCCCAGTCTTGTAAAGATTTTCCATTATGCTGGGAAGATAAATAGCTTTCCAACTTTTTAAGATCTCGATTCAACTTTTCATCCATATAAGTAGCATACTCCAGAGGACTTGAAGTTTTAACAATGCTATCACTGGTATGAAAATCAATATTGATCGAATCCTCGAAAAATACACTATAATTTTTTACTTCCTGAGCAAGTTCACTTCCCCTGCCCGACACCTGATATAAATCGTAAAGCTCTTGATTGTTATTAATAACATTTGTCCAGCAATTTCCATCAATCGTAATAAACAAACTGTCGCCAGGAGAAGCGTACAAGCGGGGCCTTCCAAAATACTCCAGTTCAATATCAATGGGGTGATTCAAATCAAATTCAAATCGAAAAGAACCATCATCTTTAATCAGATCATATAGTACTTGCTTTTCAGTAAACAGATTAGGTACAAACAAGGTAACCATAGTATGCTCTGATATTTGCTTATAATCGCTCACTTTTCCACACACAATGGTTTTATTAGTTCGGTTATCTTCAGAAATACTACAAGAAGTAAACAAAATGGTGAAAAAAGCAAGAAAGATGATGTTTTTCATTATTTAGAATTTTGGTCACTCTAAATAAATCAATTTAACCGAAACTTAGAAACGTTTATGAATGATTACGTAATTCACAAAACGGAAAGCTATTGGAATATGGTGCAAAATTGTAGAAACCACCCCAAAGTAACGACGCATTATATCGAAACGCTCTTTTAAGCCGGGTACAATGTTTTGTTTGGTTAAACCACCATCCAAGAAGCGAGATAACACAAGGTTGGAATTAACCACTGAATCGGCCTTTTGTAGAGCAACTAAACACCACTCGAAATCGGCTGAGAACCGATATTTAGTATTGTATTTTTCAGCAATTTTTGTTGATACTAATATCGACTGATGACTTACCAACATTCCTTTTTTGAAGTCGGTATATTGTAGCGTAACCGGTGGTTGTAATCTACGATCGCCAATCACATCACCATTTGAATCAATCATCACCGTATCGCCATAATAAACATCAGCTACATCATCATTTACAAAAAGATTTGACAAGGTTTCGCAATCATACACCTCATCACCCGAATTAATAAACCAAAGGTAATCTCCTGTTGCCAGATCAATTCCTTTGTTCATTGCATCGTATAGGCCTTCATCGGGTTCGCTAATCCACTTAGTTATTACCTCCTCGTTTGACTTGATGATGTTTTGCGTACCATCTGTTGATCCTCCATCAACAATGATATACTCTATATTCTGATAGCTCTGACAAGCAATACTGTCAATGGTTTTTTGAAGTGTATCGTCCCCGTTATATACAATTGTAATTATGGAAACTAATGGTTTCATAGTGCCATAATCTTTTCGTATACATCCATGTATTGCTTCACAACAATATCTTCGGAGTATGTTTGCTCAACTTTTAAGCGGGCAGCCTTTGAATAAGCCACCAAATCGGCATTGTAAAGCGTATCATACAGTCCATCTGCCAAACTCATTGAATTTTTTATTTTAGCTAAATAGCCCATTTGTTGATGAGTCACCATTTCTGGAACTCCACCAATACCAAATGCTACAACCGGCGTTCCACAGGCCATGGCTTCCATCACCGTATTTGGTAAATTATCTTGCTGGGATGGCAAACAATAAATATCAGCCGAGTTATACAAACTAACTAACACTTTTGGATCAGAAACAAAGTTGAAAGCATGAGCCTTGAACGGTAATTGTTTTAACACGTTCTCTTTCATCTTACCAAATACAAGCAATTCAACTTCGTTGTATGCATCTGGGTAATGATTATTAAGAATATCCAGAGCTTCCATAAAATAACGCATCCCTTTTCGAGGATCGTTAACATTAGCAGCTCCAAACAAGATTAGTTTTTTATCGAGTGGCAAGCCTAATTTCTTTCTCTGCTCCAATTTATCTTTAGGCTGATAAAAAGTTGTATCAATTGGATTGGGAATGCTATAATTCATCTTATTCCGAAATAAGATACTATCGTTCACAAGGTTTTTCAGCCAGTTGCTGCACGACACCGTTACCAATAAGGCATTGTTGTATGCCATACGCTTATTAACAAATACCTGCGCCGATAAATCATTTTCGCCCGGTTTTCGAACAAAGGGGCAGAAAGAACATGCATGTAGAAATTTTTGACAACTACCTGTATAATGGCATCCACCTGTAAAAGCCCACATATCATGTTGAGTCCAAACAATGGGTTTTCGTAAAGCGAACAATTTAGCTAGCGAATCAATCGAAAGAAAACCCTGATTAACCCAATGCAGGTGAATAATATCAGCTTCCTGAACCAAAGGATGATCCGAAATATCAATTCCCGTATTTCCCGGTGAAAAACTAAAGCGAATAGATGAATCTTTTTCGTGAGGCAGGAAATACAATCGCTCAGCTACAAAACGTGCAAAGGCCTTTTGCTTGTATAAGAATCCACTTCCGGCACTACTTACACCTTCATCTGATCCAACCATATCTTGCACTAAAAGCTCAGAATCAACTCCATTCTGGCGCAGCGCATGGTTTAAACGACTGGCAGCTACTGCAGCCCCGCCTCCCACATTGGTTTTATTAATAAGTACTACCTTCAAGTATAAAGCCTTTGAATATTTTTAAATTTACTATTTTGTTTAATTCTCCAGCTTATTTGGATAATCGATGGTATAATGCAATCCTCGACTTTCCTTTCTTTTTCTGGCCATTTTGATTATTAAATAACCTACGTTAATCTTATTTCGAAGATGACATATCTTTTCAGACACCTTTGAATCTTGAAATAGTTTTTCTGTTTCGCGATAAATCACTTCCAGACGATCGTAAGCACGATTTAACCTAATATTTGATCGAACAATACCAACATATTTACTCATAATTTGCTGTACTTCGCTATTAGATTGAGTGATTAAAATCATCTCTTCGGGATGCGAAGTTCCTTCGTCGTTCCAATCCGGAATACGTTGATTTATCTCAATATTTTCAATGGCTTTAATGGCATCTTTTGCTGCAGCATCAGAAAAAACCAAGGCCTCAACTAATGAGTTACTTGCCAAACGATTTGCTCCATGTAAACCCGTTGATGAACACTCGCCAGCAGCATACAAATGATTAATGGAGCTTCGTGCATTTAAGTCAACTTTGATACCTCCACATAAATAGTGCGCTGCAGGAACAATCGGAATCATATCTTTGGTAATATCAATTCCCAGACTCAAACACTTATTATAAATTGTAGGGAAATGCTCTCGTGTTTCTTCGGCAGGTTTATGAGTTACATCCAAATACAAAAACTCATCGCCCGACAGTTTTAATTCATTATCAATAGCGCGAGCAACAATATCACGTGGTGCTAAACATCCACGTTCATCGTACTCTTCCATAAACTCTTCTCCATTCTGACGACGCAACAAACCACCATAACCTCTCATTGCTTCTGTTATTAAAAACGACGGACGTTCTGATGGATTATATAATGAAGTAGGATGAAACTGGATAAATTCCATGTTTTCGATAATGCCCTTGGCTCTAAATACCATGGCAATACCATCACCCGTAGCAATTAACGGATTGGTGGTAGTTTGATAAACACTACCAATACCCCCCGTAGCCATTAAGGTAGTTTTTGCTAATATAGTATCAACAGTTCCCGTTGTTTTATTTAAAACATAAGCACCATAACATTCTATATCACGCATCCAAGGTTCGGTAACTTTACCTAAATGATGTTGAGTTATTATATCTACTGCAAAGTGATACTCTAAAACATCGATAGATGGGTGCGAATGCACTTCTTCAATCAATGCTCGTTGTATCTCCGCGCCTGTATTATCTTTATGATGAAGAATTCGATGCTCAGAGTGACCACCTTCGCGATGAAGATCGTACAAACCATCTTTCTTTTTATCAAAATCAGTACCCCACTTTAACAATTGCTTGATTTGCTCCGGAGCCTCGGTTACAACTTTTTTAACCGCATCAATATCACATTGTCCATCGCCAGCAATAAGTGTATCGCTAATGTGCTTCTCAAAAGTATCCGGATCGTATGTTACTGAAGCGATTCCACCTTGTGCATAGGCAGTGTTGGTCTCTTTAAGTTCGGTTTTACTTACAACCGCAACTTTACCATAATTGGCAACCTTCAGCGCATAACTTAAACCTGCTATACCTGAACCGATGACCAAAAAATCGTATTCCCTTTTCATTTTTATTAGGTTTCAAACCATACAAAGGTATAAAAAGATCGTCTCGTTAGTTATGATGACATAAGGTATAACGAAATTTATTTTATCAGAACCTAAAAGTAATTAAAAAGAATACTTATTTTCTAGCTATTGATGATGTTAAAATACCTCCTGAACAAACACAGTAAATATTTAATTATTAACGCACAACAAACGACAACACCTTCCGATGAACACTTCCTTTTGAATCAATACCTTCGACAATTACGGTATATTCTCCATCATCATCGCAGGTATAAAATTCTAGTTCATTTTCTGTTTTTGTTAAATCAACATTGCCAAAAAACATACGTTTCGAAAGTCTGCTAAGCGATTTTTCCTTTTTTCTTTATTAGAATAATCCGGAGAAACATAAGTATACGAAGGATGGTAACACTGACGAGCTTGACGAAATATGCGATTATCAAACTCCATCTCTCCCATATTTCTATCACGAGTATAAAAGCATAATAAACGACCTAATTTTTCTCCCGACAGATAATAATCAAGATTCACAACTTCGATATGATCTAATTCTTCAGGATTTATAGCCAAGACACTATTTATATTATACACAGGTACCCCATCAACCAAAGTTAGTGTTTCGCCATCGCGTGGATAATAAGATTTTGGCTCAAAGGTTTTGAATACATATTCGCCTTTTTGCTTACGCAATCCAACAAAAGGAACAATCTCCTTCACAACTTCTTCAATTGTGGGTAATTCAATAAACTTATCAACGGTAACATTAATCTCGGGATTGCCATAAAATGCAGGTTTGGCTTCAATCGTATCCTTACCATTACCTTCCTGGCGATACGACGAATAAATAGTGTTAATCTGCATATTAATAATCGCCTTATTAAGTTGTTCCACTTTATTTTTCGACACTTGCAACAAACCCATTTCTTTATCAGGATAATCTTCGGAATAACTTGGATCAAGATTAACTTTATAATTTATAAATGTCGTATCTGTTTGAAAAGGCTGAATAACCATTTCGCGCTGACCATACTCATTCACCACAAATCTAAAACGTCCAAGTGAATCTGTTTCTGAAAAATGCATAACCGGATTAGCACTCACAAAACTAAGTATCATCCTTTTATCCGATATAACATCACCCGATTCAAGGTTAGTGATTGTACCAGTAATTAATTCTCCTTCAACTTCGGGTAATAGAATATCTTCACCTTTGATAAGATCAATTTTCTTCTCAGGAGCATCTATCTGTTGAGGATGATAATCATCGTACATCAACCCCGATTTAACAACTGATACTGTTACAAAATCATACTTATTAGATTGCAGATTAGAAATGTCGAGTTTTACCCTATCGCGTTTTTTATAAACTGTACTATTTAATTTTGTTGAAACAAAGTTGTCTGAATTTACATCTTTAACTTCCGCATGATCGTCATTCACCTTCTCTGACAATTCACCTTTGGGTAAGGCATTTTTTGAAAAAGGATTAATAACCGAAATCGTCTTATATACAAAATCATCCTCATCAGTATTTCGCATCCAGCGGGTATAACATCTTATCGCATAATTGGCGGTTGAGATAGTATCAGGCAAAGAAATAGTTGATGTAACTTGTCCATTTATCAACTTGAATTTAGTCTGCAACACAGGTTTATAATCACTGTTTAACAACTCGATATAAACCACTTTTGACAAATCTGATATTTGATTTGTTTCATCATTCAGGTTTACAATATTAAGCCACATATCTTCTCCACCAATATAGTAATCACGGTCGGTTCGAAGAATGAGATTTTCTTGCCCATACATAGATAAGGAAAACAAAATTCCAACTATTGCTAATGCATATTTCTTCATCATCATTAAGGTTAGGTGTTTGTTATTCCTCCCAGAAGGCAGGAGGTGAAGTACTTCCCTTCAAAGAGCAGTCTGAACATAATGGCGTGGATAAAAGCATTCCTCTAACAGACATACCCATATCGTCGTAAACAGGTTCAAAAAATTTATAGGGCCCGTTAACAACCTTGTCTTCATATATCTGATCAACTGAAAAAAAAGAAATCCCATCCACAACAAAAGTATCAAGGTTGCATTCATCATTGATGCTTTTATAAGGCAAATTCATACCATTTAAATCACTGAAACTAATATACATCCGCTTATCAGCAATAGCTCCAACCTGAAAATAGCCTAAAACAGGTTCATCATTATTAGTAATATTTTTTACATTACCCACAATCGAAAAAGGTTGCTTACCAAAGACATCTCCAACATCTTCAGTTGATTCTGATAGTTTGCGCCAAAACTCATATTCTTCTTTTGAAATACTTAATTGCTTTACCAGAATGCTATATCTGATATTCAATTTATCATTTAAACCTGTTGGAATAAAGCATATTTCTTCTTTTTTTATCTCGGATGATACTTGATTACCGAAACTATGAACGTGGATATTGTTAGAATTAAACGTTTTCCAGCAAAACCAATTTTCTACTGATAGAGGTACTAAATCACCATCCCATGCATATCTCTCTGGATATGGTGTTTGAAATTCCCAGTCTTCTTTATACATCCACCTCACATACCCTGACTGATTGGCGCTACCATCAGCATAAATACTTATTCCTTCATTTTGATTTTCTCCACTTTCATCCCAATTGGTATTTTTAGCAAAATACAAATCATCTATACTTGTCTTTGTAAGAAGCTCACATTGATCAGATTCATACTGCTCTCCATTGGCAGTTTGGATATGTAATACAAACTTATCGCCATCATTAGCAATAAAGTCAGTACTGTCTGACTTATAAGTACCCGGTCCAAATTCGGCAAAGTAATAAGACGCTCCATTGGTATCGGTTACATAAACTACAGCTCCTGATTCGTATGGTGATGATTCATTAATATCAGAGACAGAACGACGAAGCACAACGGTATGAGAAGCATTTTCATCAGTAATTAAAGCATCCACCACTAAAAGATTGTCATATCCATCAATATGCAAACTATAAGGTTCGAGGCAAGAATAAGTTATGGAAAGTAATGCTACTCCAATCAGAATATTACGAAGCATCATAGATTTTTGGTTAAAGTTGTATGGTCGATTCTATTAACATTTCAAAACTGCCAAAAAAAAATGGATTTACATAGAATTGTTTATAAAATGTAATATTTAATATCCAAACCCCTAAAAAAATGTAATAATTTGATAGATTTGCTTCTAATTCGCAATCTAACCTATTCTCGACACCAATGATAAGAAAAATATTACTTTTCTGCTTCATGATAACATCTGGCCTTTTATACAGCCAGAACAACTTATCTGTGGTTAACAATCCAGATTCCATTAAAAGCTTTTACTATACTACAACATACAATTCCTCCAATTATTTAAACGGCAGAGAGTATAAAACCTATTATAACCCTCAAAAAACTTCACCTCTTCTTGATGGTAAATTAGGCAAAGGGATTATTTATAAGGATAATGTTTCATATTCGAATATCACTATGGCCTACGATAGAAATCAAGATGAATTATTGGTAATACCAAATAAATACATCTCCGATAATGTTTACATTAAGGTAAATAAAGCAGCAGTCGATTCATTCTTAATTGAATTAGATAGCAAACAATACCTGCTTATTTATAAAAAATTCGAGCAGAATGCCCTACCCGAAGGATTCTACGAAATACCTTATACAAACAAGTACTCTTTAATAATTAAATATAACACTAGCAATTTATATAAAGATGGTATTCTCACTTACTATCCTAAAATTGAAAGATATCTGTTAAAAGATAAACAGGTTTATTCCATCAACCGAAAAAAAACCTTTATTGTAATTTTCCCCGATCATAAAAAAGAATTACGTAAAAAAATAAAATCGTTTAAAACTCCTTTTAAGCGAATGAGCAACCACCAAATTGCATCACTAACCCAATTTGCAGAATCTCTATAACCCTACCCACAGATGAAGAAAGTACTCATATTTATTTTTCTTTCCATAAATGTAATTACAGGCTTTAGCCAAAATTTGGAGCAAAAAACAGATTCCATTTCTTTCGATAAGGCTATTGAAATACTAGAAGCTAAATCAGTTTATCATTTTTACTATAGTCCCGAGTGGAGTAAAGATGTATACTTTAGTAATTTTCCTAAACACATTTCGCCCGAAAGTGCTATTCGTTGGCTTTCGCAAAAAGTTAGTCTTAACTATTCCATTATTAACGAAACTGATGTTGTTTTTCTAAAAGACTATACATTAAAAACTAATTACGCTCGTACCTATCTTAATTTTCTCAACAGAAAAGAGAGCTTTGTAAAAGATACCATAGTATACGAAGCCCCGAAAAAACAAATTGATGAAGAAGTAGAAATAAGTAAAGAATACCAACTATTTAGCATTGGTAGCGCATCGAAAAACATTAACTCTAAAACAGCTACCTTAAGCGGAAAGGTTACTGATATTGAAAATGGAGAAGCTTTAGTCGGAACCGTTGTTTATGTAAATGATTTAAAAAACGGAACAGTATCTAATATGTACGGATACTATTCTTTTACTTTACCCAAAGGCCGTTATAAAGTAGAGTTTCGATCTGTAGGAATGAAAACAACTTTCCGCAATATTGTAATTCATTCAGATGGTAGCCTAAACGTAGAAATGCGAAAAGAAACCACAGCACTAAAAGAAGTTACAGTAACTGCCAAAAGTGAAGACCCGGTTCGTAACCTTCGTATGGGTATGGAAAAAATATCGATGAAAACCCTTAAACAGCTTCCTTTGGGTATGGGCGAACCCGATATTATTAAAAGTACCTTGTTACTTCCCGGAGTACAAAGCGTAGGGGAAGCATCCAGCGGATTTAACGTGCGTGGTGGTAGTACTGATCAGAACTTGATTTTACTAAATGAAGCTCCTATTGTAAATACCTCGCACTTCTTTGGATTCTTCTCAGGCTTTAATTCCGACTTGGTTAAGGATATCACCTTATACAAAAGTGGCATACCTGCCAAATATGGCGGAAGAGTGTCGTCGGTAATGGATCTAACACTAAAAGACGGTAACCGTAAAAATTATAAAGTACATGGTGGTATTAGCCCGGTTTCGGGAAGATTAATTGCCGAAGGCCCCGTTAAAAAAGATAAAGGTTCATTTATTTTAGGTGGTCGTACAACCTACTCAGACTGGGTGTTGAAATTACTTGACGATCCTAAATTGAGTAAGAGTAATGCTAGTTTTCAGGATTTACAAGGAAACTTCTCATACGACATTGATGATAAAAACAGCATCTATCTGTCGGGGTATTATAGTTACGATAACTTCGACTACTATACCGAAGATGCCTTTGAATATTCAACAATGGCATCAACCCTTAAATGGAAACACATTTACAGTCCTAAGTTGTTTTCGACTACCTCGGTAATGATGAGCAACTACGAATACAACATTGAGTCGCGTACCGATTCCACTCAATTGAATGAGGTGGAATACAGCTTAAACCAATATGGGTTGAAATCAGATTTCTCATATCGTTCAAGTCAGAACCACAAAATTGATTTTGGACTAAATACTATTTGGTATCAGCTATCACCCGGAACTCGCACTCCATCGAACGAGGCTTCGTTAATTTCGCCCAAAACCATTGAAGACGAACAAGCACTAGAGGCTGCTTTATATATCAGTGATGAATTTGATGTGACTCATTTCATGTCTATTTCAGCTGGTTTACGTTGGTCTTTCTACAGTAATTTCGGACCTAAATCGCAATTTCAATACAAAAATGGCTTACCCCGAACCGAAGGTTCAATTATAGATACTACTCATCATTCATCAGGGCCAATTAATTTTTATACCGGTCCCGAATTACGTTTTTCATCCAATATTAGATTGAGCAATACCAGTTCGATGAAGATTGGCTTCAATCGGATGTATCAGTACATTCAAATGATATCTAATACAGCTGCCATGTCGCCTACCGATATCTGGAAGCTGAGCGATGAATACATTAAACCTCAACGAGGCGATCAGTACTCCATTGGTTATTATAAAAAGATGCGCAACAACACTATTGAAGCATCGGTTGAAACCTATTATAAACGACTGAAAAACATTATCGACTATAAAGGAGGAGCTCAGCTTACCATGAACGAACATTTGGAGACTGATGTATTGAATGGTGTTGGTAAAGCCTATGGTGTAGAAGTGATGCTTCAGAAAAAAACAGGTAAGTTAACCGGATGGGTCAACTACACATATTCGAGAGTATTGCATAAAATAGATGGCAATTACCAGGAAGAAAAAGTAAATAACGGTGATTACTTCCCGGCTAATTACGATAAACCTCACGATTTTAAATTTGTTACCAACTATAAGCTGAGCCGACGTTTTAATGTTTCAAGTAATTTCTTTTACAGTACAGGTCGTCCGTTTACAGCTCCTGTTGCCTATTACGATTTAGGCGGATCGCAGCGTATTTATTATTCCGATCGTAATTCAATCAGAATGCCTGATTACATACGCCTCGATTTAGCAGCCACCCTGAATGGCAACCTGGTAGCTAAAAAGCTAAATCATAGCTCGTGGACCTTTGCTGTTTATAATGTACTGGGAAGACAAAATGCCTATAACATCTTCTTCCGTACCGAAGGCGACCAGGTTAAAGGTTATAAGATGTCGATCTTTGGTCAGCCTATCTTTACTGTAACTTATAACTTTAAATTGTTTGGTAACGCTAAGGATGATTTCTAGCAAATGATTGATGAGCTGACTTTTTCTGCTGCTCATCTATCGTTTTTGCAATAAAACCGTCATGACTTGAGTGGCAAGAATGAAGGCATATATAATGTTGTTATTTAAACATGAATAATAAACCCTTTCTTTTATGATAGCAGTTTTTCGCCATTAACTTATAATTTTGACTGCTATGAATAAAGGAAAGCCGTTTTACAAAAGAAAAGGAATTTGGGCCATCATTCTAATATTAGGATTGGCTTATTATTGGTGTTTACCACAAAACCTTTTCAACAACCCTTATTCAACTTGCATCAACTCAAAAGATGGCGAATTACTTTCGGCTCATATTGCCGACGACGGGCAATGGCGCTTCGAAGCAGGTGATTCTATTCCTTATAAATTCAAACAATCCATCATCCTGTTCGAGGATGAATACTTCTACTATCATCCAGGCTTTAATCCTGTTTCGATGGGAAGGGCTTTTGTACAAAATATTCGATCGGGAAGTGTAAAAAGTGGCGGTAGCACCATTTCGATGCAAGTAATCCGACTGGCATTTAATCGCAACCGAACGCTTTGGAACAAACTGATTGAAACCATTCAGGCAACCCGTTTGGAGTTTCGTTATTCGAAAGACGAAATCCTTCAGATGTACTCGGTTCATGCTCCGTTTGGTGGTAATGTGGTAGGACTAGAAGCTGCAGCCTGGCGCTATTTTGGCCGTCCATCCAACCAACTTTCATGGGCCGAATGTGCACTACTGGCCGTTTTACCCAATGCCCCTTCGTTAATGCACCCGGGCAAAAACCGCTCTCGATTATTGGATAAACGAAATCGTCTTTTAACAAAGTTACTTTCCAAACAGGCCATTGATTCAACCACCTATTATCTATCACTGGCCGAACCTCTTCCTGACAGACCTATGCCTTTACCTCAACTAACACCCCATCTGCTAAACCGACAGATACAGCAAGTTGGACAAGGTACTGTTAACACCACACTCGATTATTTGCTTCAAAAACAAAGTAACCAAATCGTTAATAAGTTTTATCAAATCTATCGTCATAACGAAGTACATAACATTGCAGCGATGATTGTTGATAACCGAACAAAAAAAGTGCTTTCGTATGTAGGTAATTGTAGTTCGGAATCAAATCGGCATGGTCATGAGGTTGATGTTATTGTAGCACCCCGAAGCACCGGAAGTATTCTCAAACCTTTTTTATATGCCGCTGCCCTCGATGACGGAATACTACTTCCGCATATGCTGGTAGCAGATATTCCTACCTACTACAGCGACTTTGCCCCAAAGAATTATACTGAGAAATTCGACGGAGCAGTTCCGGCTAACACAGCTTTATCACGCTCATTAAATGTTCCGGCTGTTCGCTTATTGGATGATTACCGGGTAGAACGCTTTCACGGGTTACTTCAAAAACTGGGCTTAACAACCATCAGAAAAGCCCCTTCGCATTATGGACTTTCCTTAATTTTGGGAGGTGCCGAAGCCAATTTGTTTGAGCTTGTTTCGGCCTATTCATCCATGGCTAAAACATTGAATTTTTATACGCACAATAATAGCCTTTATCAAACCAATGCCTTTAAACCACTAGTATTATCAAAGGAGGATTCTTCCAATGTGTATGATCTCACCGAGTTGTCTCCTGTTCTTTCGGCTGGAGCCATTTACCACACTTTTGAAGCCTTAACCAATGTACAACGCCCCGAAGAAGAAACCGGATGGGAGAATTTTGTATCGGGTCGCAAGGTTGCCTGGAAAACCGGAACCAGCTTTGGTAACCGCGATGCCTGGGCCATTGGCGTTACCCCCGAATACACCATCGGTGTATGGGTTGGAAATGCATCCGGTGAAGGTCGCCCGGCTATTATCGGCGGAAGTGCAGCAGCACCTGTCATGTTCGATTTATATCGATTGCTTCCAAAAACCAGCTGGTTCGATATTCCATACGACGATCTTCAACCCATTGAACTTTGTCGTGAAACAGGTTATAAAGCATCCTTCAACTGCATGCAGCGCGACACTCTTTATGTTCCACTGGTTAAAAAAGATTTGCCGGTTTGCCCCTATCACAAAATTGTTCATCTATCAAGCGACGAGAAATACCGGGTGAATGCCAACTGTTATCCTCCCTCACAAATCAAAAACGAATCGTGGTTAATTCTTCCTCCTGTTATGGCCTGGTATTATCAGGCTCGAAATCCGGGGTACAGAAAACTCCCCCCCTATTTACCCGGCTGCAAACCCAACGACGAATCACCTTTGGAGATTATTTACCCAAAACACAATGCTCAATTATTAATTCCCAAAGAATTAAATGGAGTCATCGGAAGGATTATCTGCAAAGCTTCTCATCGCGATCGATCAGCCACACTATTTTGGCATTTAGATGGCGATTTTTTAGGAAGCACCAAACACATTCATCAAATGGAAATACTACCTGCACCGGGGAAACACACATTAAGTATTAGCGACGAGAAAGGTAATAACCAAAGGATTCTTATGAATATAATCAACTAACGTTCTACGTACAATATCTACATTAATAAAACATTAAATATCAATCCTCTTAAACATTTAAACGCTATTATATAGCAATTTACAGAGTGATATTTTTATCATTTAACATCATAATGTTTGATTTTTCTATTTTATTACAAATATTATAATATATTTGCATCCATATTATGTATAACTAACTAGAATTTAAAAATGAAAAAACTTGTATTAATTATTGCAATAGCAGTATTAGGCATTGCACAAGCATCAGCACAAAGCGAAAACTACAAAGCATTTAAAGTAGATCTTGGTATGTTATATGGCCTACCTTCTGATGGTTTTGATGCTGGTATTGGTTTTTATGTAGAGCCTAAATACAACTTAACTGACAACATTGCCTTAGGTCTTAAAATGGAATGGGCTGTTTTGGGCGCAGAAGAATCAGATGGTTTGAGTGCTTCAATTTCAGCTTTAGGTAGCTATCAGGTAACTGGCGATTATTATTTTGGTACTAATAAGGTTCGTCCTTTTGTAGGGTTAGGAACTGGTATTTATTCTATGGGTAGTGTTGATTATACAGCAAATACACTGGAAGGTACTGGAGAATTAAGCGCTGATTACGGTTCAAAATTTGGCTTAGCTCCAAGAGCAGGTTTACTATTAGGACACTTCCGCCTTGGTTTGGAGTACAACATTATTACAGGCATTCCTTCTGAATTAGCTTCAAGAAATTACATGTCGATTAAAATAGGTTTCGAAATCGGCGGAGGAAAAAAATAAGCCTAACAGCAACCAATAAAGAGCCGGCAATAGCCGGCTTTTTTCATTTATACGCATACCCCAAAGGCTAATTAACCATCATCAAGGCGAAGTTAAACTTGAGTTAAAATACAAGTTTACCCCTATTGAAAGCGAAGGTTTTAAACGGAAATATTAACTTTGCTTATACGGCTTTACTTTAATCATACCAAAATGATTAATTCTCTTAAAGTCATTTGTTGAAAAGAAACGCATTTTATATGAAGAATTTTGTGAGAATGCCTAAAGTGAAGTGGACAGCTGCGATTGCGGTGGTTTTCGTGATGCTTTTTGGTTTATACAGTTTTAATGATGATAAACGTAACTTCGAAATCATTAAAAACTTAGATATTTACTACACTCTGTTTCGTGAGTTAAACAGCTATTATGTAGATGAAACAGAGCCTGAAAAACTGGTTACAACCAGTATTAACGAAATGCTTGAGTCATTGGATCCATATACAACCTACATTCCGGAGTCGGACATGGAGGATTTCCGTTTTATGACTACCGGCGAATATGCTGGAATCGGTTCTTTAATTTCAAAAAGAGATGAGCATGTTGTAATTGCTGAGCCTTACGAAGGTTTTCCAGCTGCCAAAGCAGGATTGCTTGCCGGTGATAAAATTCTGGAGATTGATGGCAAAAATATGGTTGGCAAAAACACATCAGATGTAAGCGATATGCTTAAGGGGCCAGCCAATACCTCGTTGAAAGTAAAAGTAGAACGTCCGGGAATTAAAAAGCATCTCACCTTTGAATTAACCCGAGAAAAAATTCAAATTAATCCGGTACCTTATTATGGCATGGTTGATGATCAAACCGGAATTATCATGCTAAGTAGTTTTACACAAGATTGCGGACGTGAAGTAGAGAAAGCTTTTCTTGACTTAAGAGATAACCAGGGAGCCAAAAACGTAATTCTTGATTTACGTGCCAACCCGGGTGGTTTACTCGATGAAGCAGTTAAAATTGTAAACTTATTTGTTTCTCGTGGAAGCGAGGTGGTTAGCACCCGTGGAAAGGTAAAACAATGGGACAAAGAGTATAAAGCTACTCGTCAACCTATCGATACAATAATGCCAATGGCTGTTTTAATCAGTCGTGGATCGGCTTCGGCTTCCGAAATTGTATCAGGTGCTTTGCAGGATTTAGATCGTGCGGTTATTATTGGTCAACGCTCATTTGGTAAAGGATTGGTACAAACAACACGTAATCTTTCGTACAACGCAAAATTAAAATTAACAACTGCCAAATATTACATCCCGTCCGGAAGATGTATTCAGGCATTGGATTACTCACATCGCAACGAAGACGGAAGTGTTGGTTTAGTTCCTGATTCGTTAATATCAGAATATGAAACCAAGAATGGTCGTAAGGTATATGATGGTGGTGGTATTTCACCTGATATTTTGGTTGATGCGCCTAAATATTCAAACATTACTTTTGCCTTAGTAGCTCAACAAGTTTTGTTCGATTATGCAACTCAATTTACATTAGAACATAAAACCATTGCACCAGCAAGTGAATTCACGATTGACGATGCTACCTATAAAGAATTTGTTGAATTTGTAAAAGCAAAAGAAGGTTTTAAATACACTTCGCGCTCTCAACAAAAACTAAACGAATTAATTGAATCGGCTAAAAAAGAAGATTACTATTCAAAGGCTGAAGATGAATTTAAACAACTAGAGAATACACTTAAACTTGACGTTGAAAAAGATCTTAATCTATTCAGAAATGAAGTTGAAGAGTTATTGTCCATCGAAATAACCAAACGTTATTACTACCAGAAAGGAGCAATTATGGTTGGATTAAAAGACGATGCTGAATTAGCGCAAGCTAAAAAGCTTTTGAGTGATCAAAAAGAATACAAAGGCTTATTAGATGGTGAAATATTGAGCCATGCCGGAGATAAGCGATCAATGAAAAAATAACAAACTCATCTGTAGTTTAAAGAAGCCGAGGGCATTTGCTTTCGGCTTTTTTATTTCTATTTTTTTCTTTCTCGTGTATAAGGATTATAATGACAAGGCAAAGGCTGCACTCCATTACTCGATTTCTTCCTCTCTTTTTCTTCACCACATCCGGGGATAATACTAATCCCCATTCGCAAATTAATACCCCGCGTATTACTTAAATCAAAAAAAGATAAGATATTATCGCTTACTGCATGCAAATGAATTACTCCTAACTTTGCACCAAAACCCATTCCTAAATTCATGTAATCACCATTAATCATTGAATATGATAATGACACATTCAACACTTTATAATCAAATGTATTTGCCGATATAGTAAATGATGGATGTAAGCGATTACGATAAAATTCATTGCGAAAAACGGCTCCTCCATTTATATGATTAGTGAAAGTACGAGTTGCACCAACATACAATTGCGGCAACAATGGACTTACATATCCAGCTGATGTGGGTTGTGGGACAAAAACACGTTGCAAACTATCACCTATATTTTCAATGTAATCAGGATCACTAAATTCACCATCTGTATTAGTTCCACTGTATTGAAACGATCCCTCCGAAACAAATTTATTCACATCGGTTTTCCAGTTGATAAAACCAATATCGAGTATACTTGCCGACATAGTTGTTTTTTCATCCCATTGATAAATCAACCCAAAATCAAAACCAAGCCCAATATTTTTTCTATTCATCATATACCGGGTCCAATTGACATCATCCGGAACAGCTATATCGGTTACATAACCATCTTCATCAGTAGTTACATCCAACGGAAAAGATGAATATACCTTTGAATCCAAATTTAAATCCATGGCAAATGTCTGATCATTCGTATATAATCCACCTTTTGTTCGAGGAGTATAGATATTTCCTTTACCAAACAGCAATTTTCCCCTAATCCCAATCTGAAGCAGATCGCTTGTTTGTTTTGCCCAACCAACAGCATATTCACGGTAATGATTTACATTAGCTCGCACCCCATCAAGAGAGGCAGTGCTTCCAGTAAACGTCGGGTAATTACCTTCCCACAAAAGCTGTGCAGCATTCTGATTATAAATATTGTATGTATATACTTTTTCAGTTAAGGCAAATGTCCAGTATGATTCCTTAATCCAAACTCCCACATAAAGAGGTGTATAATGAGTCTCAGCCTCTAACAATTCTTTCTTATTCATCTTATCAATAATATCATCAGGACGTAAATACAGCGAATCATTCTCACTCACAAACACTTCTTTAATCGTAAATGCTGTATTTGAATAATTGGTATGAAAGGTTGATAATCCGGGTAATCCAATAATCACCTGGCAGCGAGGTGTTACGGCAGGATTTACAAAATTAGCATGTGGCAAGTCATGCATCAAAAACAGAGTTAAATCCTGTTGAGCTATGGAAACAACTCCTTTAACAACAAACAATAGTAGCATCATTATTTTGCTAAAATGAGCCGTCATCCACTTTAAATTTAAGTTTAACTCTTACACCTATAGACGAAACGATAGAATAATTATCAATATTTTGCCTTATCTCCTCCGACAATGAAAGTTCTTTGACTTCCATCACAATAATTATCTGATCAGCCCCCAGTAAATCACCAATCTTATCAGTAACATCAATAAAAGATGTTTCAACAGCTTCATTTATTACCTTACCTTCTTCGTTAATTTTAGCCGCCTTAAGTTCAATCCCTTCAACAGGGGTCAGTTCATTTTGCCCCCTTCTGCTATTGGAATAATAAAGATGCATAATAACATTGGCTGGATAACGATTGACGAAGTCATAATGCAGATACGCCTTTTTAATTACATTTGTATCCTGCTTAAATGAATCGTAAAGACTAAAGAATAGAGTATCACTCAACACAATATCAACCGGAGTCAAATCACCAATAGGAGGCATAGGTCCAGGAAAATCGGGCACACTATCAACCATATACGAAAATGATCCCACAGCAAAAGCTAACTCTGGTTCATAATTTACCTCATCGCTGATCTTATCCGTTTCGATCTTAACACATGCTGCGAAAAACACCATAATCAAAATGAAGAATACATATCTCATGATGATTGGTTTAAAGATGATATCCTATATCAAACACCTCTTATATCCTTTAAATACTAATGAGGAGAGATTATTGACCGTTCTTATTCTGGCATGAATTATTCAATCCAAAACAGAAACTGAAGGATTAATTAAAGAACTAATTATTCAAACTTAAGTATTTGATTAAAGACTCTGCTTCTTCCAAATCTTTTTGATGAATCATTACACTCGCCTCAGGAACAATATGAGGAGCTATAGAACTGGTATAGCCATTTAAAATACTGGCTTCGATATGATGACTTACAAATAACTGTTGAATTTTCTGAGCATCCATTGGTGTCCCGGAAAAAGCAATTACTAATCTTTCATTGTTTGGGTTGCTCATAATTTTGGTGTTTAATGGTTAACAATTATATAAATATAAAAAAAAATTAGGTACGTTCCTTCCTTTTATACCAAAGGCTTTCACAATAAAAATCGCAATAGACAAACGTAATTTTAAGTTGTGCAACTTATTTTTAAGTTGACAAACTTAATTTTAAGTTGTATGTTTACAATGCTGATTAACTAACTTAGTATTAAAATGATTACTTTAACAAAAGCTGAAGAAAATATAATGCAGATATTGTGGGATCTTGAGAAAGGTTTTGTAAAAGACATTCAAGCTCAATTTCCCGATCCTAAACCTCCATACAATAGTGTATCAACCATTGTTAGGGTTTTGGTAAAAAAGGAAATTGTTGGATTCACAAAATTCGGAGGAACTTACGAATATTATCCACTAATATCAAAAGAAGAATATCGAAGCAGTCAAATGGGAAGTTTAGTCAATAAGTACTTTAACAACTCATTTAAACAAGTAGTCAATTTCTTTTCAGAAAATAAAAATCTCAAAACCGAAGAAGTCAATGAAGTAATAAAAATGCTTGAAGAACTAAAACAAAAGAAAAATGGCTAGTTTTCTGATATATTTGTTTGAGTCAGGTTTGTGCTTAAGCCTTTTTTACTTAGGTTACATTGTGTTTTTTCGCAAAGAAACCTACTTTACATTCATACGGTTTTACCTGCTAGGATCAATGATTTTAGCTATAACCGTTCCACTTATCTCCTTGCCTGTTGATTTTAATAAGCAAGGATATCTTCAGGAAACAGCCACTAATATTCGTCAGTTTAAAGATTATTACGAACATTTGATTTTGTTAACCGACCCTGGTGCCTTAGCTGATCCAATGGCTATAGCTCCTAAAACCACACAAGAGTCATCAAATCAAATAGTTTCGAAACCAACGGTTATTTCAATTTCAGGCATATTAATAAGCATATATATTTTAGGCGTACTGTTCTTTACCTTCAGGTTACTTTTTTTATTCCGAGAGCTGAGCAAGCTAATAGGCAAGGCCGAAATTCAAAAGGATAAAGACTCAAATCTGGTTATAATCAAAGATGAGATACCACCCTTTTCATTTTTAAAATGGATTTTTGTCAATCCTGCTATTTTAAAACCCGAAGAGTATGAACAAGTACTAACACATGAAAAAGTTCATGTGCAGCATAAACATTCAGTGGATTTATTGCTGGCGCATATCATTACCATTTTTCAATGGTTTAATCCACTAACATGGCGCATACAGAAATCGATTAAAACATGTCACGAGTATATTGCCGACCGAAAGGTTGTGGAACAAGGACATGGTTTATTTGATTATCAGTCTCTATTACTGAGTCAGTTAATCAGCATTCGCTCAGTAGAGCTGGTCAATAATTTTAATTTATTATCAATTAAAAAACGAATAGCCATGATGAATAAACATAAATCGGGCAAATGGGCTCAATTAAAAGCCATTGCCATAGTTCCTATTTTGTTAGCTGCTTTCTTCTTTTTTACAGATATGACAAGTAGGCGTGAGAATTTAAACTTAGAAATTAGTAGAACAAAAGATGTCGAGACAATAACAGGTAGTTGGATTGCAAATGAGCATCATTCTGGTAATGTTCAATTTCTGGAAATAAAGGATAACAAACTATTTACAGTAACACCGGTGAAAAACAGTTCCTTTACTTTTCATGATTATACTTTAGAAACGAATAATAACAAATTAATTCTGACGGAAGAAGGTATCAAAAAAGAAATACATTATAAGCTTCGTAACAATACTCTTAAAATTGATTGGGGAAGCAATAGCCAAGTTGAATACATTCGTAAACCTACTAATGATTCATACACACTTATGAAAAATCAATTTGAGAAGATAAACTTACCATACGCCACTCAGCTTAATCCATACAAAAGCGAGATGATATTAACTTCCATTTCATTGAGCGGAAGTAAATTATTTGTTGATGGCAAATCATGCAAATTCTCTGAATTGGAAGACCGAATCAAACAGTTACGAGCCTCTGTTGATCCAACCACTTTGAAAAAAATGACGGTATTATTGCGAATAGACAAAGATGTTAGCATGGAATATGTCGATAAAGTTAAAATATCACTTAGAAAAACCAATACATTGAAGCTTGCCTATGAGGCAATTCCGATAAACGATAAGGATCAACTCGATAGAGCCTTATTTAATTTACTTCCTCCGATGGATGCCAAGTGGATCGAAAAAGAAGAGCTTAACTCGAAAGGCATCAGCCTTTTTGAAATAGGCAGTCAATATTCTGATTTTTCGGAAGAGCTTATTGATTTTACCAAAGCACATCGCAAGTATGTAATGCTATATGAATATAATAATCAAACAAGCTATAACGATTATATTCAAACAATAGATTTAGTATACAAAACGCTTAACAGCAGAAGAAAAGAAGCTGCTTTTTTCAACGGTGAGAAATATGAAGATCTAACTTTTGATCAACAAAAAGAATATCGTAAAAAATATCCGATAACTCTAACAATGAAAAACTCAGATGAAAATTAAAAAAATAGCTCCGGCCAATCGCCGGAGCTATTTACTTTATGCAAATGTTAACCAATTGCTGTTCGATTTATAATCTTCAATAACCTGCACCGAATTATTGTACTTAAAGGTTGATAGTAAACCAACAATCTCTTGTCTAAGATATTTAATGGCATTATCGGTTAATTCATTATCAAAACCCTTATTACTCAAATCCAGTACTTGATCTATGCTAACAATTCGTCCAATCACCTGTCCCAATTCTACCATTTTACGTTGAGGCATATTTAAATCAACTTTAAAATTGATCAGATCCTTTGTCATCTCACTAGCTTTTTGAGTTAGATCAAAGCCTTTAAAAAATTCAAACAAATTGTGTAATTTCGATTTTCGCATAAGCTTAAGTACTCCCTCTGATATTTGAGAATACAACATATCGTTCGAACCTTCAAAAATTTGAAAAGGCCTGCTATCAACGGTCGACCTACCTGCAATATGATTAAGTTTATATCCCTTCGCACCAACTAATTGAAGCAAAGTCTGCGATGCCGATTGCATCATATCTGTAGCAATGCTCTTTACACTGTTAGCTTCAATTCCAATACCTGAAAGATCATTTTTCAAACCAGCCTTTTTACTACTGTTTACACACATTGCCGAACAAATAGTAAAATGCGATTGCAATTCAGCAAGGCGTTGCTGAACCTGATCGTATTGAAGCAAACTTTTACCTCCCACAAACCGTTGCTGGCAATGTTTAATAGCCTCATCTAGCATACGTTGAATAAAACCCATCGCCATCCCCGGAAACGACATACGGCTTCGATGTAATAAATCGAGCATCATCTGAACTCCCGAACGCTCAGGCACAAGCTTTTGTATTTTAGGAATTTCAACATTAATTCGATTTCGTCCATAAGGAATTTGATAAAGTCCCAGATTCTCAAAGTATTCTTCTACAACAATATGTTGATCAGGCTGCGTTACATCACAAATAAAAAAGTCAATATCGCGAGCTAGTTTTCCACCTCCTGTATCTTTTCGAGCTGTTAACAGCCAGTAATCAGCCCAACCAGTTAACCCTGCCCAATGTTTCATTCCCTTTAAATGATAACCCGATCCACCTTCGGCATAATGTGTTTTCATACTTAGAGCATCACTCCCAAAGTCAGGCTCTGTAATCATCAAACCACCCATATTACTTTTTGTAACAAAACGCTTCAATACATCTGCTTTACTTTCTTCCTGACCAGCTTTTATAACAGGTTGCAAGAACAAAGCCATGTTAATTCCAAACGTTAATGACAAAGCAAGCGATTCGTACGAAGCTGCACTCATCAAAGCAATGCTTTCTTTTACATCTCCTCCTAAGCCTCCATATTCCTTAGGAATAATTGCCGAAAATGGATTGGCCGACATTATTTCGCGCATAACGTAAGGCGGCATGCCCCTTTTTGAAGCTAAATCATCAACTGAAGTTCGTTGATGATACACGATTTTCATCTTAGTTTTTAAATCATTTAAAAGCACATCAAATGTACTTTCAATCTTTTCTTTTACTGCTGATGCTTGAAACATTTATAATGTATTAGTTGATTGTTTTATTTCCTAATTGAATAAACTCCATTACTAAGTAACGAATTATAAATGTATAAGTTATGGATTATTTAAGATAATACGATCTGAATTTATGAGATGAAAATTCGAACACTATTTTAATGCCTAAATATGTGATACTTACGCTCAACATTTCATCCATTACGGGCCTCTGCTAGTTTTCCAAAACATTTGAATGACGTTCCAAAATTCGATCTTTCAGATCGATGATTAAATCATGAAGCTTTTCATTTTTGAGAACATCACCGGCTTCGTATGCTTCAACAGATATTGAAGAAATAAATTCAACTCCTAACGCTTTAAATAAGCGTTTAAACTGTTCAACAGTTGCGCTAATTTCATCGGTATCGGTTGCTGAGGGTAATAAAAGTGCGGCTTTTTTACCGTATAGCTTTTTATTAACGAAATAAGGTTTAAACCTATCAATCATCAATTTCGTTTTTCCCGAAGGTCCAAACCAATATACTGGAGTACTAAATACCAAAACATCAGCTTCCTCAAGTTTTGAATATAATTTCTTCATCCCATCTGTTTGCATACACATCAGATAATCGCGATTGCAAGCACGGCAATCGATGCAATGTTCAATCTCATGGTCATACAAATCAAATATCTCCACAGCAATCTCATCATCCTCCAATTGCTTTGCTAACAATCTGGACATTGCATATGTATTTCCATTTTTCCTGGGGCTCCCTGTAAAAATTGCTACTAACATATCTTCATCAATGTGTGATTTGTATATATAATATACTCATATTATTATAATTATGATACACCCTTCATCAAATATTAGGCCTTGTTAATCGGAATAAACATCGCTTCTATCTATTCTTACTTATTACTGCCGTTTTTTTAGCACAAACAAGCTCATCATTTTTATTAATTTGTTTGAGTCTTCAAAAAAAAATAAAATTCAGCTGTAACATTACGAAGAGAGAGGCGTCCTACCTCATAAATAACATTACGACTCAAATTTTTAAGCTATGAATCGATTATTAATATCTTCAATATTTTTGTTTTGTGGTCTGATATTAAAAGCACAAGATAAGTCAGTTACTAAAATTGTTACCATTTCGGATAACGGACAAAAAACAGAGGTTGTCGTACCTGGTATTAATATTGAAGTGGATGATTTTAACGACACCATTACCAAAATAACGTTTGGGCGTAAAAGAATTGATTTTATTGAGGATCATAATAAAACCCGTGTTAGAATGGTACGTCTTCCTATAGAAAAATTCAAAGGACACTGGGCTGGTATAGACATAGGTTTTAATGGTTATATGAACTCCGATTTCTCTACCAGTTTACCATCTGATGCTAGTTTTATGGATTTAAACCAAGGCAAATCTGTTACCTTCAGCATTAACTTTTTGCAATACAATATTGGACTGCAACGCAACAAAAACAACCTTGGCCTTGTGATGGGCTCGGGAATTACATGGTATAATTACCGTACCGATACTCCTTATTATTTTGTAAAAAATTCAGAGACTAATATTACCGAAGGTGTACCTATTCCTGACCAATACGATATAACGAAAAACAAAATTACATCTACCTTTATTAACTTCCCATTATTGCTCGAGTGGCAATTACCCGCTTCGAACGATGCTCATCGTTTTTTCATATCGGCTGGACCATACGCTGGCTTTCGCCTTTGGGGACGATCGAAAATGGTATATTACGATGGTGGATCGCGTAACAAAGAAAAGAACAAACAAGATATCAATGTAAATCCATTTCAATACGGCGTGATGGTTCGCATGGGTTATCGCTTTATTAAGCTTTATGGATCTTATAATTTTTCTACCTTTTATTCATCGAACAAAGGACCGGAACTATATCCATACACAGTTGGCCTAACTTTATTAAGTTTTTAAATATTACAAAGATGCTTATTCGAAAAATCTATATTCTTCTCTTATTAACACTTATTACTCCAAGCATATTTGCTCAAAACAATGTTGATAGTATCTTATCAGTTTATGATAGGCATTGGCAAATTAAAGATGGACTTTACCGGGTAATGCTCGATAATAAGATGGGTGTAATAAATGATAAAGGTGATGTAATTGTACCTTGTGAATTTAACCAGGTTTGGAACATCGATTCCGATGGATATTTCAGGGTGATGAAGAATGGTAAAGCCGGAGTATTTCACCAAAGTGGAAAAGTTATTATTCCGGCCGAATACGATCAGATCTGGTCATTTACTAGCGATTGGGCAAAAGTTATGCAAAATGGAAAACTAGGTTTTTTCAATCGTGATGGACTAGCCATTGTTCCATGTATCTACCAACAAATATGGTCGTTCGAAGATGGAAGAGCACGCGTTTTAAAGGACGGAAAAGTTGGATATATAAATGAACGAGGTTTGGAAGTCATTCCTCCGGCATATCAACAAATTTGGTCGTTTGATAATGGAAAAGCACGTGTTTTGAAAGATGGTAAAGTGGGATATATCGACGAACAAGGAAACGAGATAATTGCTCCGGTTTATTCACACATATGGGCCTTTGAAGATGGTAAAGCAAAAGCATTACTCGATGGTCAGATGGTTTGGATTAACGAACAAGGTCAAATACTTGATATTCCTATTGAGCAAACAGATGCTAAAGAATACACATCACAACAAAGTACCACTGCTGAAAAAGACAAACACATTATTATCGAAGATGATCATGGAAACGAAACTCGTGTTCGTATTCCAGGAGGCAATGTAGTTATTAAAGAAAACGGTCGGAATACTTATGTTGAAATAGCATCGGGTTCAACACGAAAAAACAGATACAGTAATAATAACCGATTTAATGGCCATTTTACCGGAGTTGAGTTAGGTTTTGCTAATTATGTCAATGCTGATGGTACAACTGAGCTTCCGGCTAATGCAAGTTATCTTGATTTAAACAATGCACAGAGTTACACCATAGGGTTGAATTTTCTTCAATGGAGCATTGGACTACAACGTCGCGGTAATATTGGATTAGTAACCGGTTTGGGAGTAGAACATACACGTTATCGCTTATCGGGTCCTTACATTTTATCGAAAGATGCCAATGGAAATACCTGGTATACCAAAAGTGATCGAAATATTAAAAGCAATCGGTTTACAACAACCTATATTAATGCTCCATTATTACTAGAAGTGCAGATTCCGACCAACCATTACAGCCCCATTTATTTATCGGGAGGAGCCATTGGTGGTTTTCGACTCAATTCATTTTCAAGAGTAAAATACAACGATAATGATGGGCCGGCAAAAGAAAAAAAGAACAGCGACTTCAATATTCGCGACTGGCGATATGGAGTAATGGTTCGGATAGGTTATCGTGCCATCAACCTGTACGGAACTTATTATTTATCCAGCATGTTTGATGACAATAAAGGTCCGGAAATATACCCGGTTTCTGTAGGATTATCAATTCCAATCAGCGGATGGGATTTAAGTCGATAGTAAAAAATAACTCCTCATATTAAAATACGGTCAAATTTGGCCGTATTTTTATTTACAACGAATTAATAGCCTCAACCGGATCCATTTTTGAAGCCTTCCATGCAGGAATATAACCTGATAAAATTCCAATGGTTGCTGAAATTGCCAATCCTTTAAGAATATTAGTTATACTTAAAACAATGGTAGCATCAGACGAAACGTTGATAATTATTGTTCCAACGAAAATGATAAATAAACCCATTAAACCACCGATGAGCGACAACGCTGTACTTTCAATTAAGAATTGCAATAGGATAAAACGACGTTTAGCTCCCAATGCTTTTTGAATTCCGATAATTCGGGTACGTTCTTTTACCGAAACAAACATAATATTGGCAATTCCAAAACCTCCAACCAAAATAGAAAATCCACCAATAAACCAGCCTGCAATATCAATTACTCTAAAAAGATCGTCGAGGCCCTTTTGAACCAAACTAATTCGATTTAAAGCAAAATCATTCTCGGCCTGTGGTTTTAGTCTTCTCACCGATCGCATAATTCCTGCCAGCTCATCACTAATATCATCCGAAGAATAACCAGGTAATGCCTTAACCATAATAAATGGCTGTACCGATTCGCTCCTAAAATTAAACAGTCCCTTGGCATAATTAACCGGTATCAAAATATTTTTATCCAGGCTATTACCCAACATATCTGTCCCTTGTTTTTGGATAACTCCAACTACGGTTAATTTTCGCCCCATCATTTTTACTTCTCTTCCCAAGGGAGCAGCTCCCTGAAATAGCTCCGCTGCAATATCAGCACCAATTACCGTAACGTTTATTCCTTTGTTCGATTCTTGTTGCGAGAAATACCTCCCCTCACCTATCTCAAAACTCCAGATATTTTCAAAACTATGAGTTACACCCATTACAGCCACTTTATCATACGAATTATTCTCAAAAGTTAAACGACGCGATGTAGCCATAACAAACGCAACAGCTTCGGCCAATTGCGATCTTTTTCTCACCTGCTCATAGTCATCCAAACCCGGAACCCGTCTATTCATATAACGCCACCACGGATATTCTGATTCGCCTTCGGGTGGTGCCCAAGGCCATTTTTGAATATAAATAACATTGTTACCTAATGACTCTACACTTTCTCGCACCGATTTTTCAAGTGTATCAATTAAAGTAAATACCGAAATAATGGAGAAGATTCCAATGGTAACACCCGACAATGTAAGAAAGGTTCGCAATACATTAGATCGCAAAGCATTGATTGCAAAAAGAAAGCTCTCTTTAAAAAATTTATAAACAAGAATCATGGGCCGGTATCTTTTGAGGCAAGATAGGAAAAATGTTTTAGCGTTCCTTACAATCGTTTTGATTCTTAAACTAAAAACACTGACAACGAGAATAGCTAAAAAAAGCGATTATTTATAAAAAATAATCGCTCAAAATATTTTATACTTCTTCATCAATAGACCAACTATATACGAGTGAAGCATCTCCACTAAAATCTTTCTTCCGATCGATTTCTATCTGATCTTCGAATTCATCTCCAAATCGTTCAAAAGCACTTAGAAAACCAAAATCTCTATCCGGAATTTTCGATATTATTTTACCAACTAAAGGCACCGCTTTTTTTGCAAAAACCAGCCATGGCACTGATGCAGCTCCCACAATATCAGTAACAATACCAAAAGCATCTCCTCCAATACCGGTTTCAACATCGGTTAAAATAGCACCTAAATCGCGTACCTGACTTCGAGTATGTCGTAAATAAATATGAACATTCAGTTCCCTGTTTTCAGGTAACTCTCTGCTCAACACCTTTAAACCTTCAGATCCAACCTCATCGGTATCAAAATGAAAACTATTATCATGTCGTTTACTTAATTTAAATGGTTTGGTTGGTAATGTGGTCATAATCATCTTGCTACTATCATCCGGATGCTCAGTTAATATCACAAAATATAATTGCCACTTTTTTTTGGGTCTGTAAATTTGAACTTCGTCAATTTCGAGTCTTACTCTTGCCATAATATTTAAGATTAGATTAATTTCATACTTGTAATAACGATTCAATTATTTGTCGTGTATTCTTACCATACTCACCATCTTCCGTCAACTGATTATTTGCCTGGAGCAAACGAATTGCTTTCTCAGTCTTTATACCAAAATCAACATCACCACAATTAAATCCAAGGTAATTAAGCATTTTTTGAAGGTGCATTACGTCAAGGCCTTTATCCCCAATCTTTAAATTAGAATCAGGTATAACCAAATTCGTTATTTTTTCGATTTTTCTAAATCCCAACACTTTTTGAGCATCATAATCACATATCGACACGGCGTTTCCCAGATTCCCTCCCAAACAAAATACACGCTGTCCGTTAGCAGAAAAGCCCATAAAGACACCAACATGACCTTTCCACGAATCAATGGATTCGCGCCAAAATACTACAATATCACCCGGATGAGGCTCGGAGGTTTCGACACCCACATTTAACCAAGATCGAGCGTTGGCTTTACCTGAAAAAGGAAGATTGGATTTAAATACACACCAATTAACAAAGGCACTACACCATGGAACCTCATCGGTATTCATTCCCTTAATGCCTGTCTCACTTGAATACTTTAAAATCTCAGGATTATGCTCACTACCTGAAATTTCTTTAACCCCTAATTCATTTATTGCAAATCCCAGTAGAGTCATAGCTTATGGTTTGGTTAATATCATTATTGCTTTCACTAAGCATCTAAAAGTAGGAAGATTATAATCCATTAGCAAAGCAATGGAGAGGAAAAAAAGAATGTGTTATACTACAATTCAATACCTCTCATCAAGGAGAGGAAGACTGCCTTTTAGAAGTTATACCCAAGGCGTAATACATATTTGTTTGAAAACAGTTCCCTTTCCAAATTGAAGAGGGTTCGGGTGAGGTTTTAAAAATCAGCAATCCTAAAAACATCTTCAATCAAATAATAAGTAATGTAGATAATAGCTTCTTCCCCAGGAGGAAGAAGTAGGTGTGTAGTGACACAAAGTATTTCCTAAATCTGAATAATAAACTAAAAACCGGGCATATAAATATTAACCATCAACACCTCTCCTCAGTCCTCTCCTTCAAGGAGAGGAAGGTGAAATGTAATCATTCCCTCTCCAAATTGGAGAGGGTTAGGGTGAGGTTTTACATCTCATTAACAACCTCACTAACCTTCCTTAATACACTGGAAACATGAAGTAAAATATCATCATTATCAAATTGAATAACTCGAATTCCAAATCTTTCTAATTCTGCCGTCCGATTAATATCATATTGTTTCTGATATTTATGAATTTCACCATCAATCTCAATTACCAACTTCTTTTCGTGACAGTAAAAGTCTGCAATAAAACAATCAATTGGATGTTGTCGACGAAATTTGAGACCTTTTAATTTTCTACTTCGTATCTCAAACCATAGGACTTTTTAAGCGGGAGTCATTTGAGAACGTAAATCTTTTGCAAACTACCTAACAGTCGTGTTTGCTCCATAAAACAAGTTATCGAAATTCTCTTGTGACATTCATGATGCATTTTAACTTTCAAATTATGAATTTGTTTTACAATATTCAACACCTCTATTCAGGCCTCTCCTCACGGAGAGGAAGGTGAAACATAATCATTCCCTCTCTAAATTGGAGAGAGTTAGGGTGAGGTTTTAAAAATCAGCAATCCTAAAAAACGAATTCTTCAATACTAAAACCTTAATTAATGCGTCAAATAAAAATAAATATGTGCATTGCATATATATAAACGCAAAAATCCGTAATATTATAAGCGTTTTAATGCAAAAAGCACCTTTGCCAAACAGGCTTATTTTCTTATTTTTGCGCTAAAGAACTAATTGGATATAAATGAATACGTTAAAAAAGGTCAAATCGGCATTGGTATCTGTCTTTCACAAAGACGGTTTGGATGAAATTATTAAAACGCTTCACGAGCAAGGAGTAACCATTTATTCAACAGGAGGAACACAAGCTTTTATTGAGAGTTTAAATGTTCCATGTGAGCGAGTAGAAGATCTTACAAGTTACCCTTCAATTTTGGGCGGAAGAGTAAAAACATTACATCCGAAAGTATTCGGTGGAATTTTAGCTCGTCGAGATAACGAGGGTGATTTGGAGCAATTAGCCCAATACGAAATTCCAGAGATTGACCTTGTTATTGTAGATTTATATCCGTTTGAAGCTACCGTTGCTTCTGGTGCTCCTTTACAAGACATTATTGAAAAAATTGATATAGGTGGTATTTCTTTAATCAGAGGTGCTGCTAAAAATTATAAGGATGTAATCATCGTTCCTTCAAAAGATCAATACGGTGATTTATTAACCATCCTGAAAGAAAAGAACGGAGAATCAACTTTAGAAGATCGTATGCAATTTGCTGCTGCTGCTTTTGGAGTTTCTTCACACTACGATTCGGCCATCTCCAACTTCTTTAACAAAGATAAAGATGATATGGAGCGCATCAGCCTGAATAATGGCGATGTATTGCGTTATGGCGAGAATCCTCATCAAAAAGCAACTGTTTACAAATTCAATAACACCAAACAAGGTGCTGCTTTAGCTGACGCAAAAGTATTACAGGGGAAAGCCTTATCATACAACAATATGTTAGATGCTGATGCTGCCTGGAAAGCTGCCAGTGACGCCTATCATGCAGTAACTCACCTTGAGAAAAAATCAGCGGTATCTGTTATCAAACACTTAAATCCTTGCGGATTGGCAGTGAGCGATGATATTATGAAGTCGCTGGAACTGGCATGGGCAGGCGATCCTATATCAGCATTTGGTGGTATTATTTGTTTTACCGACACTGTGGATGCAACCATTGCCGAATGGTTTGCTAAACGATTTGTTGAAATTATCATTGCGCCTGAGTTTACCAACGAGGCATTAGAAATATTTGCTAAAAAGAAAAACCTTCGTTTGCTTGAGACTCCAATTAAAGAGGCTATTACAGGCGAAAAACTGATCCGTTCCGTGAGTGGTGGTATTTTGGTTCAGGATGAAGACGAAGGAGTTGACGAAAAATTCGAAACCGTAACCAAACGTCAGTTTGCCGATAACAAGATGAATTTGGCTAAATTCGGTATCACAGCTTGTAAGCACCTTAAGAGTAATGCCATTGCATTAGTTACCGAAAACGAAGATGGTGCTTTCTGGTTAACCGGAGCTGGTATGGGACAACCTAACCGCTTAGACAGCTTACGTCACTTAACTATTCCTCGTTTTAACCTGAAAGAAGGAATTGATATTAAAGAAGCTGTTTTGATTTCAGATGCATTCTTCCCATTCCGCGACAGTATTGAAGCAGCCAATGAATATGGCGTTAAATACATTGTTGAGCCAGGTGGAAGTATTCGCGATGAAGAGGTTATCGAAGCTTGTAACGAGTTTGACATGGCCATGATTTTTACAGGAAAAAGACACTTTAAACATTAAAAAACTAATTGGATGGGACTATTTTCATTCTTGTCGCAAGAAATAGCCATTGACCTGGGAACGGCCAATACCATTATCATCAGCGGTGATAAAATTGTGGTGGACGAACCTTCGATTGTGGCATTGAATCGCAAGACAGACAAACTGGAGGCCATTGGCGAAAGAGCTCGTCAGATGCACGGTAAAACACACGATAACATTTATACAATCAGACCACTGAGAGATGGTGTTATCGCTGACTTTAATGCTGCCGAGCAGATGATCAGAGGAATGATTAAGATGACCAATAATAAATCGCGAATGTTCACGCCGTCGTTAACCATGGTTGTTTGTATCCCATCCGGAAGTACCGAGGTTGAGATTCGTGCCGTACGTGACTCGTCGGAGCATGCTGGAGGACGTGAAGTTTATATGATTTACGAACCAATGGCTGCTGCCTTGGGTATTGGTTTAGATGTTGAAGCTCCCGAAGGAAACATGGTAGTTGATATAGGTGGTGGTACTACCGAGATTGCTGTAATCTCGTTGGGTGGTATTGTTACCAATAAATCGATCCGTATTGCGGGTGATGATTTAACGGCCGACATTATGGAATATATGCGTCGTCAGCACAACATTAAAGTAGGTGAACGAACTGCTGAAGAAATCAAAATACAGGTTGGATCCGCTCTTCCTGAGTTAGAAACTCCACCTGAAGATTTCATTGTGCAGGGTCCTAATCAAATGACAGCATTACCCATTGAAGTACCTGTATCTTATCAGGAAATTTCACACTGTTTAGAGAAATCCATTTCTAAAATTGAAACAGCTGTATTATCTGCTTTGGAGCAAACACCTCCTGAGTTATACAGTGACATTGTGAAGAATGGTATTTTCCTTGCCGGTGGTGGAGCATTGCTTCGTGGTTTGGACAAGCGTTTGTCGGACAAAATCAATATTCCATTCCACATCGCTGAAGATCCGTTACATGCGGTGGCTCGTGGAACCGGTATTGCATTAAAAAACCGTCATAGGGTATTACCATACCTTATCAAATAAAATTAATTCACCTTAACTGCCTTGCTGATCGGGCAAGGCAGTTTTGTTTTATTACTGAAAACACCCACCACTTACAATGAGAAGTATTATCCGTTTTATCATCAAGAATCACTTTACCATTCTTTTTATCTTAATAGAACTGATATCTCTTCTTTTCGTCATCAATTATAATTCGTACCAACGATCGGTTTTCTTATCATCTTCCAATAATGTAACCGGAGGACTATACGAAAGCTACAGCAACAGTACCGAATATCTGATGCTGAAACAGATCAACAACGAGTTGGCCCAAGAGAACGCGTATCTGCGCAGTAGACTTCCCGAGTCCTTTAAAGCATCACGCGATTACTTTAACCTGGTTTTTGACAGCTTAAGTCAACAGGAATATGTGTATCGTGCAGCCAAAGTAATTAATAACTCAACTAATAAACGATTTAACTACCTAACCTTAAACAAAGGAAGAAACCATGGCCTGGAAGCCGAAATGGGCGTCATCTCTTCAAAAGGTGTGGTAGGAATAGTAAAGAATATTTCGGATAATTATTCAACCGTAATTTCCATATTAAACACCCGATTAAAGATTTCAGCTAAATTGAAATCGTCGGGATATTTTGGAGCATTGGAATGGAATGGTGGTAATTATCAGTTTGCACACTTACGCGAAATACCTCGTCATGCCAAAGTAAACGTAGGCGATTTGGTGGTAACCAGTGGTTATTCAACCATCTTTCCTAGTGATATATTAATTGGACATGTTGAAGAAGTAACTCTAAACCAAGGTGAAAGTTTTTACGATATTAAAGTGAAACTTTCGGTTGATTTTAAAAACCTTTCGTACGTAGAGGTGATTGGCCACCCGTTGAAAAAAGAACAATTAGAACTGGAACAAGAGACCGAGAATGATTAGTTATTTACCACGATATATATTCAATTTCTTTTTTCTGACACTCATACAAGTGTTGGTACTAAACAATATTCAGTTTAGCGGATTTGTCAATCCATATTTGTATGTACTGTTTATTATTACCCTACCGTTCGAAACTCCGGGTTGGTTATTGTTAATTCTGGCGTTTATATCCGGATTTAGCGTTGATATCTTTAGTAATACTTTAGGAATGCATGCCTCGGCTACGGTATTTATGGCCTTTTTCAGGCCAACTATTTTGCGAGCTTTTGCTCCCCGCGACGATTATCAGCCAGGTACCATACCTAATATGGCCTTCTATGGACCAGCATGGTTTTTACGATATGCTTTGATTTTAGTATTACTGCACCATCTCTGCTTGTTTTTTATTGAAGTGTTTTCGATTACACACTTCTTTTCAACATTATGGAGAGTTTTAGCTAGTACTACATTTACAATGATATTAATATTTCTATCGCAGTTATTCGGACGCGGTAAAACCAAAGGGAGGTAGATTGTGGGAGGAATTAATAATCGAACAATAGTAGTTGCATCCATCATGCTTGCAGTTGGTTTGCTATACATTGGTAAATTATTCGTACTGCAGGTTTACGATCCATCCTATAAATTCTCTGCCGAAAGTAATACACGACGAACCGTAACTCAATATCCTTCGAGAGGTTTAATTTACGATAGAAACGGAAAATTACTGGTTTCGAATCAGGCGGTGTATGATGTAATGGTGGTTCCTCGCGAATTAGCACCATTTGACTCTATTGATTTTTGCGAATCGCTGGATATAGATCTCGAAGATTTACGAAAAATGTTTGTTGAGATGAGAGCCAATATACGTGCTCGTAAGATTTCAACTTATAAACCTTCAGTATTTTACAAACAGTTGAGCGCCGAAAAATACGGTCGCTTTCAAGAGAAACTCTATAAGTTTAAAGGCTTTTTTGTACAGGGACGATCAGTACGTAAATACGAATATCCTTTTGCTGCACACGTTTTAGGTTATCTGGGTGAGGTTGGACAAAACAAACTCGATCAGGATGCATATTACGAAAAAGGTGACTATGTAGGCATTAATGGCATTGAATTAACCTACGAAAAAGAATTACGCGGAACTAAAGGCGTTAACTATATGATGGTTGATGTTCATGGTCGTTCGAAAGGAGCTTTTAGGGATGGGCGCTTTGATACCGCAGCCATTGCTGGTAAAAACCTGACCCTATCGCTCGATATTGAATTACAGGAATACGCACAAAAGCTAATGCAAAACAAAATTGGAAGTATTGTTGCCATAGAACCGTCAACAGGAGAAGTACTTACCTTTGTGTCGGCACCTGAGTACGATCCATCAATGTTAGTGGGGCGTAGCAGAAGCAAAGGGTTTACCACTTTAGCCTCCGACTCGTTAAAACCACTTAACAACAGGGCTCTGCAAGGTACATATTCACCTGGTTCATCGTTTAAATTGGTAAATGCTGCCGTCGCCTTTCAGGAAGGTGCCATTAATGATCAAACCCGTTTTGATTGTGCAGGACCATCGGCAACACCTATCAGGTGTACACACCACCACCGAACACCTATCGAAACTATTGGAGCTATTGAGACTTCATGTAATCCATTTTTTTATCAGGCTTTTAAGCAAACATTAGAAAGACCCGGAGTAAAAACACACGATGGATATGTTGCCTGGTATAATAACGTTCGAAGTTTTGGTTTTGGGGAGAAACTCGGAATTGATCTTCCTTACGAAATTACAGGTAGCGTTCCTTCTGCCGAATATTACGACAAATTATACAAAGGACACTGGATTGCACTAACCGTTCGTTCACTTGGAATTGGACAGGGAGAATTATTGGTTACACCGCTACAAATGGCAAACGAAGCAGCCATATTTGCTAATCGTGGTTACTATTATCGTCCGCATGTTGTAAAAGCTATTGAAAATCAATCACTGGCCGAAAATTACACCGATCAAATCAAAACAAATATCGAACCAGAGAATATGACTACGGTTGTGGAAGGTATGTCGAGAGTGTTTAGTGGTGATATTGGAACTGCACGATATTATTATAACGATTCCATTCCGATGTGTGGAAAAACAGGAACGGTACAGAACCCGTTTGGTGAAGACCACTCGGTTTTTATCGCCTTTGCGCCAAAAGATAACCCCAAGATAGCGATTAGTGTTATTGTTGAAAATGCAGGCTTTGGTAGTACATGGGCAGCTCCAATGGCAACTTTATTGATGGAGAAATATATAGCCGGAGAAATACCAAAGCGTCATAAATATTATGAGAAAAAAATGTTAGAAGGAGATTTTATTCATGCCAAATAATCAAACAAAGAAGATAGACTGGGTTGTAGTGCTTTTATATGCATTATTAGTGGGTTTTGGATGGCTGAATATTTATGCTGCCAATTTCAACCCCGAGAACCCCGTATTTTTTGACACCAAGTTTGAGTACTTCAAACAATTGATGTGGATTGGTTTTTCTCTTTTCTTTGTGGGAATTATAATTATTACCGACAGTAAGTTCTTTGTAGAGTTTTCTTATATATTTTATGGTTTTACCATCTTTTTACTATTGATGGTACTCTTTTTTGGTAAAGAGGTAAATGGTGCTAAAGCATGGTTCGAAGTTGGTCCAATCCGTTTTCAACCCGTTGAGCTGTGTAAGTTAGCAACTACTCTGGCCGTATCCAGGGCAATCAGTAGATATGGATTTACGTTTGATCGGTTCAGTGATTTGGCAAAAGTGGCAGGTATATTATTACTCCCGATGCTCATTATCATCTTACAGAACGATACAGGATCGGCTTTGGTTTTTGCTGTATTTATTCTCGTTTTTTATCGCGAAGGCCTATCCCCATACTTTTTAGTATTTGGATTAATAGCTGCTGTTGTAACAACTCTTACCCTTTTAGTGCCTAATGCTACAATTGTAGGTTTAATTGCGGTTGGTATATTTGTTATGCTATATCTTAAGGGAATGAGACAGGAATTAATAAGACCATTATTAATTACACTTGCATCATTTGGTTTGGGCTATTTATTACGTCGCATATTTGAAAAAGAGTGGCAAACCGAGTATTTATTACTACCTGGATTATTAATTGCTTCTGTATATCTTTTAGCTACGTCATTTGTAAAGCGAACATTTCGTAAGCTACCTGTTTACATCTTAATATTATGGAGTGCCATTTTATTAACTTTATCTGCCGATTACTTTTTTGAATCAGTACTTTCAGATTATCAGCGCGTGCGTATTAATGTGATGCTAGGATTAGAATCGGACCCACTTGGTGCAGGATACAACGTTAACCAATCTAAAATTGCCATTGGATCGGGTGGTGTTATGGGAAAAGGATTTTTAGAAGGAACTCAAACGAAATTCAACTTCGTACCCGAACAGTCTACCGATTTTATATTCTGTACGGTTGGTGAAGAATGGGGATTCATTGGTTCTGTAACACTTGTAATTCTTTTTATGGCTCTATTCTTTCGCCTTATTTATTTAGCGGAACAACAACACTCCACATTTAGCCGTGTGTATGGTTATGGAGTAGCAGCAATCTTCTTTTTCCACTTTGCTATCAACATGGGTATGACAATGGGGTTAGCTCCGGTGATTGGCATTCCTTTACCATTTTTTAGTTATGGAGGATCATCTTTATGGGGTTTTACACTGTTATTGTTTGTATTTTTAAAATTAGATACCAATCGTAACGAATTGATACGTTAATCTTTGTTAATCGTAAGTAAAGGATGCGAAACAACAGTCTTCCAATATTCCACAATACTGTTTTTCAGGATCTTTGCCCCGATATTAATTTTAAGTTAACTAACTTTGAATTAACTTTTATTTGCTGTATCTTCGCACCGCTCTTTTTTTAGCACATTTAGAGTCTCGTCATTGGGTTAAACTCATGTTTTTTCGATTGTTACAGTCAAGCCCAATTTTATAAACCGATGTTTATTTCGTGCGTTTTTGCCGAATCATCAAAAAGAAAGTTACGCCTATGAAGTATCAAATTTATGCGCTGCATAATTATCGACAAATTCCACAGATTGAAAAACTATCAGAAGAAGATAAGTTTGTTATTGAAGTAGTTGGTACAGTATTACCATTTAAAACCAACAACTATGTTGTTAATGAATTAATAGACTGGAACAATTACAAAGAAGATCCGATTTTTATTTTAAACTTTCCTCAAAAAGACATGTTGGAAGAAGAAGATTTCGACCACATGGCTAAGATTTTAAAAAGCGGAGCCGATAAAGCAACCATAAAGGAAGAAGCTAACAAAATTAGAGAAAAACTAAATCCACATCCTGCCGGTCAGTTAGAATACAATGTTCCAGAATTAAATGGAGTTAAACTTACCGGAGTTCAACATAAATATGATGAAACCATGTTGTTTTTTCCAGCTCAGGGACAAACATGTCATGCGTTTTGTACTTTCTGTTTCCGCTGGCCTCAATTCACCAACATGGATGAAATGAAATTTGCCATGAAGGAAATTGATTACGTTATCGGATATTTGAAAGAGCATCCCGAAATTACTGATGTATTAATTACCGGTGGCGACCCAATGGTTATGAAGGGGAAAATCATCGACCAATATTTAACAGCATTAGTTGAAGCTAACATTCCTCATCTTCGAAATATTCGTATTGGTTCTAAAACACTTGGCTTCTGGCCATACAGATATTTGACTGATGAAGATTCAGAGATTGTATTAAATGCATTTAAAAAGGTAACCAATGCGGGATTATCATTGGCATTTATGGCTCACTTTAATCACTATCGAGAGTTGGAAACCGAAGCTGTACAACAAGCGATTAAAAAAATTCGTGCAACAGGGGCGCAAATTCGTACTCAATCACCATTATTGAATCACATTAACGCTAAACCAGAAGTCTGGTCGACAATGTGGCAAAAACAGGTTCAATTAGGCTTAATCCCATACTATATGTTTATTGCCCGCGATACTGGGGCTCAAAAATATTTTGGAGTTTCTTTAGCCGATGCCTGGGAAATTTTCCAGAAAGCTTATACAAAAGTAAGCGGTATATGCCGTACTGTTCGAGGCCCAAGTATGTCGTGCACTCCAGGTAAAGTACGTATTGTTGGAGTTACCGAAGTAAAAGGAGAAAAAGTATTTATTCTAGAATTTATTCAAGGTAGAAACAGCGATTGGGCTGCTCGTCCGTTTTTTGCGAAATACACCAACAAAGCATTATGGATGGATGATTTACAACCCGCATTTAATCAAGAAGAGTTCTTTTTCGATGAAGAACTGTCTGATATGTTTTTGGGATAAAACAATACTTTATTCATAAATAGTTTAAGCGAAAATGGAGTAATCTGTTTTCGCTTTTTAATTTTGCATTCTAACGATTAACTCAAGAAAGTATGATACGTCCAATTTTTGAAGAAGAGGAGTTTTTAAATGTAGATTTTACCATAGAGCATCCTGAACAAGGAGAATATGACAATTGTGAATTTAAAGGATGTAGATTTTCTGATCTTGACCTATCTTCATTTACTTTTGTTGATTGCCTTTTTAAAGATTGTGACTTAAGTACATCAAAACTTACAAATACAGCTTTTAGTAATGTACGATTTCAAAACTGCAAATTATTAGGACTACAATTTGATCAATGTCACGATTATATGTTATCGCCCCAATTCGAAAATTGTCAACTTAATTTTTCTTCTTTCTATCAACGAAAAATTAAAAATACTTTTTTCAAAGATTGCCAAATGGAAGAAGTTGATTTTTCCGAAACAGATTTATCAAACTCAACTTTTGATAACTGTAACCTATTAAACGCCGTATTTGATCATACAAACCTCGACAAAGCTGATTTAACAACATCATACGCGTTCATTATTGATCCAGATAAAAACCGGTTAAAAAAGACCAAATTTTCAGTTAGAGGATTACCCGGATTATTATCTAAATATGATCTAAAAATTGAACTTTAAAAAAGTCACTTCATAACATGAAGTGGCTAAACGATATAAGTTATTTTAAAATCTGAAGATTAAACCTCCTGACAATTCACCTTGAACTGCTAAAACACCGGTACTAATACCAAATCCAGAAGAAGGGCCTCCAGTACCTATGCCTAAGAATAATCCACCTCCTTCGAAATACATAGGCAACAATAGTCTTCCTTGCAGACGAATTCCAATTCTATCGCTTAAAAAGATTTTCAATCCTGCTCCCATTGCAGCAGAGAATGAAACATGATCACTAGCCCCTGATTTTAAATCAAACCATGTTGCTCCAAGAGAAAACAATCCGAAGGGTTTTACTTGCGTATCTGTTAGCTCATAGATACCACCTAACTGAAAATAATGAATATCGATATTATACCTTTCGTGATCACCGTAAATACTTGAATAAGCAGCATCGGTCGGTGAAATTGTATAACTCAGTTCAGCTCTAACCTGTGGTTTTACTTCCATTGATAGAGCCACTCCATAATTAGCCGCATCATACATTTTAAAGCGATCTTTATAACCATCAATACGGCCATTGAACTGATATCCGAATAAAGGTGTTAATTCTATTCCCTTACTTCCTCCTAATGAAGCCTTTGACTCTTCAGGAAGTTTATACAATTGATGAACAGTTCCATTTTGTGCATTTCCAACAATATAAATAGCCAGAAAAGACATAACTACAATTAGCTTTTTCATAGATTAGTTTTAAATCAAATGTTAAGTACGTAAAATTTAAGCGAATAATCCAAGAATCTGTACAAAAATCACCAGCAGAACCATAGCTACAGGATACACCGTTGCGTAAGCAATAGCAGGCGCATTACTATCTGATGTACTATCAACAGCAGCCAATCCCGGCGTACTTGTCATCGATCCGGTAATTGTACCCAACAGAGTTAAAATATTAATCGATTTTATAAAGTAAGCTGCCACAACAGCCATAATCATTGGGATTAGAGTTATTAATCCTCCTACCACAAATAACTTAAATCCGTATTGATGATAAGTATCAATTAATGTAGCTCCAGCTTTGGTCCCAACTGATGCCAAAAAGAACATCAAGCCTAACTGTCGTAACAATTGATTGGCGGCGCCCGACATACTCCAGATAACAGGACCGGTTCTTCCAATTCTACTTAAAATCATAGCAACAGCTAAAACTCCACCCGTTAACCCCAAACTAAATGTAAATGAGTTTCCGAATGAAAGCGACATCTTTCCGAATAAAACACCTAGAACAATTCCTGCTGCAACCGGAAAGAAGTCAGTATCTGATAATTTCTTATCATCGTTACCAAAAATACGGATTACTTGCATCATATTCTGACGATTACATGCTACAATCACTTTATCACCCATTTGCAATTTTACATTGGGTGATGGGGTAATATCAATACCACTTCGTCTGATACGGGTAACTGTAGCCTGGTAATTAATCCATAAGTTAAAACTTCCAAGAGTTGCACTAATGGCTTCTTTATTTGTCACCAAAAGAGATTGTACTTCATAGCCTTTATCAAGAGGAACTTTCTCCTCGGTTCTTGACCCAATTAGAACAGCCACTTTTTGTAGTGCAGCTTCTGTTCCAACGGCTCGTAATAAATCGCCCTTATGAAGAACTGTTTGCCTACTGGGCGTAACCGCATGACCATCATGCAAAACACGTGATATCACGGCTTGTGTCATTGTTCTGACTCTTAGTTCCTGAATGGTTTTACCAATAACATTTTCATTTTCTACCACCAGACTGATATGCTTAATTTCAGGATATCCTTGAATCGATACCTTTTCAAATTCCTCTTCTGCTTTTTTAATATTTGCTCTAATAATTTTTGGATAAAACTTCACAAACAAAATAACACCTATGACACCAAAGGGATATGCGACACCATAACCAATTGATACCAAAGGAGAATTGGTAATTTCAATAGCTGCCGCTAATCCTGGCGTGCTAGTCAATGCGCCTGTAAGCAAGCCTGTAACAATAGGCATATCTAACCCTAAGAAATAAAACGCTAGAAAAGCAACTAACGCTGCCGAGGATATAACTGCTGCTGCAATTACGACTAAATTTCGTCCATTCTTTTTAAATGAATCGAAAAATCCTGGTCCTGCCTGAACTCCAATTGTATAAATAAACAATATAAGACCTATCTTTTCTAACACATTAGGTAGCACAATGCCCATGTGTCCAAAAACCAATGCAACAAAAATAATGGCAGAAATATCGAGCGATACTCCTTTTACCTTTATGTTACCAATAATAAATCCTAAACAGATAATAATAAATAATGCAAAATAGCTTGTTTGAAGTAGTTCCATGGTTTGTTAATGTTTGCACACAAAGTTAATTATTTTCCTTTGCAATAGTTATGTTCAAATGCATAGAATTAATAAATATTCACAAATACCCCCATTTACTACCCATTTTTGATAAATATTGTATTTTTATAAGCTGGTCCTTGTGAAAATTCTGAAATAAGTCCTTTAAATAATATAACAAAGTTCTTTCCTTCTTTAATTGGGTTTCATAAATTTACAACAATGGAGGTAAATAATATGAAACGAGTAAGAGTTATTGTTGAAGGAAGAGTGCAGGGAGTCGGCTTTCGATATTATGTTGCCAATGGAGCAAAACAACACTGCATAAAAGGGTACGTACAAAATTTATCTGACGGGCGGGTTGAAATCGATGCAGAAGGAGAAACTGAAAATTTGCATCACTTTTTAAATGATTGTAAAAAAGGTCCGGCCTTTTCAAGAGTTGATACCTTTATTGTTAGTAGTATCCCATTTTATGGTTTCGAACGTTTTAAAATAAAATAATTTCATAGTGCTGTAACATTTCAAATTACTGGTGCGTCACACCTGTGTCTGATGACGACAATTATATGACTGTAAAAGAATATAACCTAGCTGTAGATCAATTCTCCGATGGAGTATACCGCTTTGTTCTCAAAAATATAAAGGATGAGGACAAAGCAAAAGACATTGTGCAGGATACCTTTGAAAAGTTATGGAAGAAACACTCTGAAGTGAATTTTGAAAAAGTAAAAAGTTATCTTTTTTCTACTGCTTATCACACATTAATTGACCTTACCCGACGAGAGAAGAAACAAGCCCGATGGGATGAAGTGGATGATAACAACCACTCAATTACAGATGGCTATAGTGATTTGAACGAAATTTTACACCAGGCAGTTGACCGCTTACCTGACATTCAAAAAATGGTAGTAATGCTGCGCGATTATGAAGGATACTCCTATAAAGAGATTGGAGAACTAACCAAACTAACCGAATCGCAAGTAAAAGTATATATTTTCAGAGCACGTAAATACCTGAAAGATTATATCGGAAAAATGGAAGTTGTGGTTTAAAAGGAAAGATTATGAATATTAACAAAGATAATTACGAAGCATATGTCCTTGATTATCTGGAAGGTTCAATCAGCCCAGAAGATAAAGCAATGTTGCTTTCTTTCCTTGATGAGAACCCCGACCTGAAAGATGATCTTGACATTCCCGTAGATTTGGTATTACCTAATATACCCGTTAGCGCATTTGATAAAAGTACCTTAAAAAAGCACCCGGCCGATGAGTATCAATTAGAACCTATTGAATATCTACAAATAAAATATCTGGAAGAAGGTCTTACTCCAAATGAAAAAGATGAATTAAAATCGTTACAACCTAACAATAAAAAAAGAGAACAGGAACAGAAGCTTTTTTCTCTTAGCTTTTTAAAAGCTGACTTATCGACTATATACGATGAGAAAAGTCAATTAAAACGATATGTAATTTTTAACCGCTTAAAAATGCAACATGTTGCAGCAGCAATTGCTATTGCCGTACTTGCAACAGCAGCATGGTTTGTTCCTAAACAACTTACTCAAAATACAACTTCTATTATTGCTCATAGCTCTGATACGAATACAATAGAGAATCAAACATTAGCAGAAATTCAGCCTAAAGTTGATAATAAAAGCATTATTCAAACACCCCCTTCAAAAGATAGTTTGATGCAAATAACCGCGGATCCAATGGGTGTTTCCAAACAAAATAGTAAGAAAAAAACTAAAGCAAAGATTATTGCGAAAGAAGACACTACTTTAAATATATTGGTAGCTTTAAACCAAATACGCATTAACAATACCGACTCAATTAATGGTTATGAATATGCACTAAATGTTATGATGCCTCAATATATGTCTAATAACATTTTAAGTCGCCAACTGGCGGATATCTACCAAAAAGTTGAAGAAGACAATGAAATTCCAGCTAAAAATCTAGCACTAGTAGAAGGTGGAGTCAGGTTTGTTAATTTTTTCTCTAAAGATGCTGTTAGCTTAGATAAATATTATGATGAAGAAGGAAATCTGATTGGCTACAACCTTAAAGGAAATGCTCTAACAGTAAGAAGAAGAGCACAATAATTATTTTACTTCCTCAAAATCTACATATTCACCTTCGTTATCATCGATATGCGTTTCATGTTTGGTTTCGGTATTTTTCTGAATCGTAACCTTTCCTTCATTTCTACTAGCCTCTTCCCTGTATCCATTGGTAGCTTGTTGCTGTTGTCTTTGCATCCGCTCCACTCCTTTTTTCAGGAAAAAAGGCATCACCAACTGGCCAATTAATTTGAAAATATAATAGAAAACTACAATATAAAAGATGGTTCTTATTAAGCCTACAATCATAATTATGCGTTTTTACAAATATAGGCCTTTTCAATGTCAATAACCATGCTAAAACTGAACAAGCATTGCAATAGCTGCTCCTTTGTCAGTTATTGCTGGCACAGCTGTCACATTGTGCTTTTTGTTTTTATTCCGTCTGTCGTAATGCCAGTAAACCAAATTAGTAAATGCAATTCCCATTGCTGCACCAACAGTAACATCGTTAAACCAATGCCTTTGATTTAACATACGCATGGTACCAACAGATGCTGCCATTGTATAACCTGCAATGCTATAAAATGGGCTGATATGTCCGTATTCACGATGCAAAAAAGTTGCTGCCACAAAGGCCTGACTAGTATGACCTGAAGGAAACGACATCTCCCCATTACCATCAGGACGAACATTATCAGTTGTAGCTTTTAATAATCGAACAAAAGTAGCTGTTAACAATTCCGATTTGATTAACAGTTTTGTACTAGTCCAGGTATTGTGTTTTCCTCGCAATCCTGATGCTTGTAAACCATAAACCATAGCAATTGGCCCCCATTGCAAATAATCATCCACGGAAGTATGAAAACCCGAAAACTCTTCTTGAATATTGCTATGTATTGTTCGCTTTCCGATTCTGGAATTGGTATTTTCTGTGCTTCCTGAATACAACCCTACACCTAATAGAATAGCAGGTGCAACCAGTGATTTTTTGAGGCCGCTATTAGATTTAAACTGATAAGGTTGTTGATTCTGATAATCCCAATCTAATTGAGGTGTCAATTGCTTTTGCAAATCCATATTTAGTTCAGGATAATTCTTTAAATTAGGTTCAAAAATCACTGAATCTAACTTATTTAACTTCATTTCAAAAGGCACGTTTTCCACCTGAGCAACGATTGTTTGTCCCCACAAAACAATCGTTGCAATCACTAAAATTACAACTTTCATCCCTAATTAATTTATGTAGTAATTACAGAAATGAATTACTACTGATCCCACTCTAATTATCTTCAATTATTCCAATCCCCTTTGAAGACACCCTCTTTAACTGAACAACATTTAAGAATGTTACACACATTTTAGTATTTATTTTTTATCTAAATATTTCTATCTGATTTAGTGAATATTAAGATATTTAGTTGTAGAAAAAGATAGGATAAACTTAACATTTGGGAATAAAAAAAGCCCTGCTTCAAAATCTGAAACAGGGCCTTAGTTATTTTATATAAATATTATAAATCTCGAGCTTCCTTTAATGCCTTCTGAAATACCTCATCTACTTCATGTATAATTGGATAAAAACCTTCATTGTCAATTATATTACGAGCAATATACGCTTTTACTTCTTGTTTTATCAAATGCTTCGAAATTTCATATTCTTTTTTATTAAACCCTACACCTTTCTCCTTAGCATACGCAAGAAAATCAGTCATCATTCCATTACTATCCAACTTATTACTAATCGCGTCTGCAGTTGTTAATCCTTCTAACTCCTGACGATTATTATCTGAGTATTGTAATGCATATCGGTAAATAATACCATTTGATCGAAGATTGATAAAGTAATCGGTGATCATTGTTGTATCACGGGCAACAAATACATCAGGCATAATGCCTCCACCACCATAAACTGTCCGACCTTTTTTAGTTTTATATGCCAATGATTTATCAAAATTAATACTATCCTTATTAAATAGTTCACCATGCTCTAATCGGTGATAAAAATCCTGATAATAATCGTCGATCCCTTTATCATATGGTTTTTGAATACATCTTCCGCTTGGTGTGTAATAGCGAGCAACAGTCAATCGAAGTGCAGATCCATCTGGTAAAGGTATCTGTTCTTGCACTAGTCCTTTACCAAAAGAGCGACGCCCAATAACCAATCCCCTATCATTGTCCTGAATAGCTCCTGCAAATATTTCACTAGCCGATGCTGAAAATTCATCAATTAATACAATCACTTTTGTATCCTGGCATGATCCAGCTCCATTTGCATATACATCTCTACGAGGTTGTGATTTACCTTCGGTATACACGATTAATTCTTTAGCAGCTAGAAACTCGTTACACATTTGAATAGCAATTTCGAGCAAACCTCCTGAATTACCTCTCATATCGACAATTATCTTTTCACACTTATTAGCTCTAAGTTTTGCCAGAGCGGTAAGAAATTCCTGATAGGTTGTTTGTGCAAAACGATCGACTTTGATGTAACCAACTTTATCATCTACCATGTAGCTAACATCAACACTATACATTGGGATGGCACCGCGAGTGATTGTATATGGGATAATTTCCTGGCTTGGACGACGAACAATCCCAACCTTAACCTCCGTTCCCATTTCACCTCGCAAACGTTTCATCACATCAGTAGTTGCAATATTTTTACCTGCAATAATTGAATCATCCACCATAACAATTCTATCACCAGGTAAGAGTCCTACTTTTTCGGATGGCCCTCCTGAAATAACACTGATTACCAGTACTGTATCTTCCTGCATGCTAAATTGAACTCCAATACCACCAAAGTTACCTTTCAACTCTTCATTTACTTTGTTTAAATCCTTTGCTGGTATGTAAACCGTATGTGGGTCTAGGTCTTTAAGTATATCAGGAATAATTCTTTCTTCAATCGCCTCACGATCAACAGTATCAACATATTCATTTTCTATGTGATCCAATAAAACATCAAGCTTACTGCTTTGAGGATAAATCATTAATGGATTTCCTTTTCCAGATTGGGTCGGCATAAAGTTTCTGCCAATAAAAATGCCCAATACAACTAATAGAGCAAATATTACAGGAAGTAATATCTGATTCCGCGTATTTTTAGTACTACTCATATTATATTATTTCTTTATCAATGTGAACAATCTCAATTTCGGCTCTTTCCAAAAGTTTTATTCCATCTTCGTTGTGATATTTCTCAGTAAAAACAACACGTTTAATGCCCGCTTGAATGATAAGTTTTGCACATTCGATGCACGGAGATGCCGTCACATAAAGAGTAGCTCCATCTGAACTATTGTTTGAGCGAGCCACCTTAGTTATAGCGTTGGCTTCGGCATGTAATACATATGGTTTTGTGGTATTATTACAATCTTCACACTCATTTTCAAAGCCAGATGGGGTTCCGTTATACCCATCACTAATAATCATTTTATTCTTAACAATAATAGCTCCTACCTGACGTCGATTGCAATATGAGTTTTGAGACCATATTCGGGCCATGGCCAAATAACGTTGATCAAGTAAGAATTGTTTACTGTCTTTTTGCATAATTGGAGTATCGATAATCATTATTGTTGAACACAAATGTAACAAAATAAGCTTCTACACCCCTTGCCAAATAGCCTTTAATAAAATTAATTTCGAACAATTAAATTATAAACTACTTGTTTATTTTATGAATACGATCAACCATAGCCGAGGTATTAAGTAGGAATAGTACATTTACCAATAGTAATAAAATTGATATGCCAGAAAAAACCAAAGTAATAGTCAGTTTAATATTATCAATGATATGTTGGGCATTTTCGTTCGTGTGGATTAAACATGCTTTTGAGTCGTTTAATCCTATTACCATCGTATTTTTTCGCTTAATAATTAGCATCACATTATTGTTGTTTTTTCTAAAGATCACGAAAAAACTGGTACCTATACAAGTAAAAGATATTAAATGGTTCTTTCTTCTTGCCTTTTTCGAACCGTTTTTATACTTCATGGGCGAAAGCTTTGGTTTACAAGTTGTATCATCAACCGTAGGAGCAGTTATAATTTCAACAATCCCCCTATTTTCGCCCATCACAGAACGTATCTTTTTTCACTCACGTATTAGCAAATTAAATTTGGTTGGTATATTTATCTCCTTTTTTGGTGTAATGTTGCTAATCTTTGAAAAAGATTTTACTCTCACAGCCCCTATTTATGGAATTATACTTTTGTTTGTTGCTGTTCTTTCAACAATGGGATATGCAGTAATTCTTAAAAAATTACCGCAAAAATATAATGCCTTCAGTGTTATTACCTACCAGAATATAATAGGTGCAATTTTGTTTCTACCCTTTTTTCTTGCAATTGACCTAAAACACTTAGCCCAAACAGAAATCACTACAAAAGCTGTAATTGCTGTTGTTCAATTAGCTATTTTTGCCTCGTCGCTGGCATTTATTTTCTTCACCTATGGTATGCGAAAAACGGGTATTAGTAAAGCAAATGTATTTGTAAACATGATTCCGGTATTTACAGCATTTTTTGCATGGTGGATACTTGATGAAGAACTAACAGCACAAAAACTATTGGGTATTACCATTGTTATAGGAGGTGTTTTTATCTCTCAATTGAAATTAAACAAATATGGCAATCGATTTAAACAAGCTTAAAACAGATGCAGAAAATAAAGCAAAAGAGAACAAAGCTTTTTTGGCTAAATTAAAAAAGAAAAAACCAAAAGATTTGGATACTCATGCTCAGAATCTTCACCACCAAGTATTTAAATATACCGATTGCCTTGAGTGTGCTAATTGCTGCAAATCAATAAGTCCTATTGTGATTGACCGAGATATTGACAGATTAGCCAAACATTTAAGGATGAAACCTTCTGCTGTCATCGAGCAATATTTGTATCTCGACAATGATGGCGACTATGTATTTAAAGAAACTCCCTGTCCATTTTTAATGGCAGACAATTATTGTATGGTTTACGAATCGCGCCCCAGAGCATGTCGCGAATATCCACACACCGACAGAAAACGTTTTTTTCAGATTAGCTCACTTACCTACAAAAATACATTTATATGCCCAGCCGTATTCGATGTAGTTGAAGGTTTGAAAGTTAATTACGATTAATCCTTTTCACAAAACAAATCCAATCAATCTACACTAAATTAATATTTTTGCCGTTATACAAACTAATGATGAATAAAATACTAAGCATACTTACAATTATCACTCTTGCAACAACAATGAGCGCACAACAAGCAGGAAATTACACTTACGATTTCCTTAATTTGGCTAATTCAGCTCGCATTGGTGCTTTAGGGGGTAATCAGGTTGGTTTAGCTTCTGATGATATTAATCTAGTATTTAATAACCCAGCCAATTTAACTGCTAACATCAGTAATGATCTAACATTCAGCTATGTTCCATTTGTTAGCGATATTAACATATTCTATTCAGGTTACGCACACCATATAGATAACTTCGGAACAATTGGAGTTGGAATTCATGCTATTAACTATGGAACATTTGATAGGGCTGACATTGATGGTAATCTTCAAGGTACTTTTGCTGCAGCAGAGTATGCAATTCATTTAAGCTATGCAAAAATGCTTTCTACCCAATGGCAGTTAGGAGTAACGCTAAAACCTGTCATCTCAAGTTTTGAACAATATAATTCATTTGGTTTGGCTACCGATATAGGTATGATGTATAAATCTGTTGATGGTTTATTCTCGGCTGGAATTGCCATAAAAAACTTAGGTTCTCAGATTACAACCTACAACGAAACATACGAACCATTACCTTCAGACATACAAATTGGAATTGCTAAAAAGCTGGCTCATGCCCCATTTCGTTTGGTATTAACTGCTCAAGATTTATTAGACTGGAATCTGAAATACGAAGTAAGAAACGGAAGTGGTGATGTAATTGAAGATGAAGGAAACAACGGCAATGGTTTTGACCAGCTTATGCGTCATATTGTAATGGGTGTTGAATTTGTTCCATCAGATAATTTTTGGGTTGATTTTGGTTACAATCACCGCCGTAGAAAAGAACTTAGTATAGGTTCAAAAATGTCGACCGTTGGATTTTCATGGGGCTTTGGCTTCAGAGTCTATAAATTTAAATTTGGATATGGTTCGGCCAGATATAATCTAGCCGGTACATCTAATCATTTTACAATTTCCACCCGATTATCCGACTTCTAGATCAAGTCAACATAATGTAAGATGGTGAACTTTAATCTTTAAGATTAAGAGAATATAATTATTTATTTATATTTGTATAGTCCTTTCCGGATAATTAATCTTAATCTTTAACTAAAAAGAAGAGCATGAAAACCTTCAAGGTAGAGATCCCAGAAGACCAAACGGATTTTATGTTAAAACTATTTGAAAGTCTTAAATTCACCTTTCATGAAGACATTGAACCCGAAGAGAGAACCTATCTCGCTCAGGAATACATGATTGAAAAAGGTCTCATTCCAAAACCGAAACCAACTAATCAGAACGAAGAAGAAGATAACGAACTAGATCAATTAAAAGAACTACGTAACGCTATCAATCGTCTTCAAGATACACGTTCTTCGGTTATTGGTGAAAACAAGATTAAATTCCGATTACCAAGTTCTAAGGCTAATGTGTCTAAATCGGTATTTAATAATATTGATGAGTTAAAAGACTATTTGGAAAGTTACTTACGCGTTAATATCGAACGCATAAGTTTTTCACCTGTAAAAGGAGAGCAAGTTCAGGATGATGACTTTTTTGAAGTTATCGTTCATGTAAGTGACACTGAAACAGGAGTAACCACAATTAAAGCTGGTTATAGCGATAAAGCATACTAGCTACTAGTATGCTCTACCTGTTGGTTTGCTTTATTCCGTCTACTTTTAGTATAAGGAGCTATTAAAATCCGTAGAGATTGATCGCGCCAGATGTAGCTTTGTGCCCAATTGATAAATATAAAGAAGCGATTTTTAACTCCAACAATTGCCATTAAATGCACAAAAAGCCATAAAATCCAAGCTATAAACCCAGAAAATTTCATTCCAGGTAAATCTGCAACTGCCATATTCCTACCAATAGTTGCCAAGCTTCCTTTATCTTTATATTCAAATGGCTTTCTTACTTTTTTAACCAGATTATCGGCTAAATTTTTTGCTTGCTGAATAGCTACCTGAGCTACCTGAGGATGCCCTTTGGGCAAATCTTCAATATCTGAAACACATGCTATATCACCAATGGCATACACTTCATCCAAACCAATTACCTGATAATACGAATCTACAATTAATCGCTTTGCCGGATTATATGTTTCTTCTGGAATTCCATTCAAAATTTTACCACTTACTCCAGCAGTCCATAACAAATTATTGGCATAAAAATTTGTTCCGTTAGACAAACTTATTTTCGATCCATCATAATCATCGATGCGAGTATTTAAGTGTACTTCTACGCCTAACTCTTCGAGAAACTGTAATGCCTTGGCTCCCGACTGCTCTGACATACCATTCAATAATCTCGGACTTGCTTCGTATAGCATAATCCTCATCTGACTAAAATCTAATTCGGGATAATCTTTTGGCAGTACATAACGCCGCATTTCAGCAATAGAACCAGAAAGTTCAACGCCTGTTGGTCCCCCACCAACTACAACTACGGACATTATTTTAGAATGCTCGTTGATATCTTCTGTTAAAATAGCCTTTTCAAACGAACCTAAAATTCGGTTTCGCAAATTAATCGCCTCCGCTGTAGTTTTCATCGGCAATCCGTATTTCTCCAGATTTTTAGATCCAAAGTAATTAGTTGTTACACCAGTTGCAATAACCAAATGATCATATTTTAATTCACCATTACCTGTTTTTATTAATTTATTATCAGGCAAAACTTCCAACAATTCGGTTTGCCGAAAATGTAAATTGGAATTCTTCTGGAATATTTTTCTAACCGGGAAAGATATTGAACTTGGTTCTATACCAGAGGTTGCTACCTGATAAAATAAGGGTTGAAATTGATGGTAGTTTTGTTTATCAATTACCACCACCTGAAAGTCTGACTTACGAAGTTTTTGTGCTAATTTTAACCCTGCAAAACCAGCTCCAACAATAACAACTCTCTTTTTATTATTTTGTGGAAGATTAAAGTTATTTTCCATGATTCACTATAGTTTTTATGGAAGGAAAACAACCTAAGAATAGAAAAGTTCGTTAATTGTAGAAAAATTTCCATAATTAATATTTACGGCTTTAATCATCATTTTCATCAATATCAGAAAATATTTTTTTTACTCTAAACACATAATACATTCCTGGAATTGAAATAATTAAGGAATTAAGATAAAACAAAACACTAACTGCTACAGCAATTTCCTGATTAATACCTAAAAACATAGCACCTTTAAAAAAGGTCACTTCACGAGCACCAATACCACCCAAAGTAATTGGAATAGCTGACGCAATTGTTGATAAAAAGAACAGAAACATATAATCGTCCCAGTGCCCTTTTGTTTGACCTCCTAAAGCCTTTAAAAGACACAATACAGCTATCATTTGAATACCTTGAACCAACAACGACCAAAAAGAAACTGCAACAAAGGCCTTGGTGAGTTTTTTATTAAAAATACGCAGAAAGAAATAAAACCCAAGACTAACGAAAGGAATCAACAAGAAAAACCAACCTTGATAAGGTAAATCATAATTAATAAAATAAACCAATCCGAGAATATACACCAAGATAATAGAAAGGCCACTTACTCGGTCTGCTAAAACAGCTCCTAATAATTGTTTAACCGGAGTTTTAAACTTTTTATGTAAATAAAATACTTTATATCCATCACCTCCTACTCCCCCAGGTAAAAAGAAGTTGTAAAACATTCCTAACCAATACAATTTAATGTTGGCAAAATGTGGTATCTCTAATTGAATAGCATTAAATAAACTATTTAAACGAAATGAACTCATTAGTTGCGATATGCCATAAATTATCATTGCTGCAAATACATACCTCAACTTTGCTGTTTTAATAAGATATCCAACCTCATTTAAATCCAATTTGGAAATGATGTAATAAATGGCAGCAGCTGAAAAAACAATTTTCAGAATGAGTTTAATAAGATTAACTGCTTTTTTTGATAAAGCCATATTGCAATTAAATAGTTTGTATTAAATAAAAAAGGCATCCTAAAAAGGATGCCATATAATGATTTATCTCTTATGTAATCCGCACTCTTTGGTATCTGGATTTTCCCACCACCAACGACCAGCCCTTACGTCTTCGCCTTCAATAATTGCACGAGTACATGGCTGACAACCAATACTTGGATATCCCTTATCGTGTAAAGTATTATAAGGAACCTTGTTTTCTTTGATATAAGACCAAACATCCTCTTCGCTCCAGTTAGCCAATGGATTAACTTTTACAAGCTTATTGTTTTCGTCCCATTCAACTACTTGTATATCCTTACGAGTCACCGACTGACTTGCTCGTAAACCACAAATCCAGGCATCCAAACCTTTAAAGGCTCTTTGTAAAGGTTCAATTTTACGCACAAAACAACATTCTTTTCTGTTTTCTACACTTTCGAAAAACAAGTTTATTCCTTTTTCATTCACCATCTGTTGAACGTTTTCGTTCTTAGGGAAATAAACCTGAATGTTCTTTTTATATTTTCTGGATGTACGATCAATCAAATCATAAGTCTCGGGAAATAAGCGACCTGTATCTAATGTAAAAATATTAGTTTCAGGACTGACACTAACTAACATCTGTGTTAACACCTGATCTTCGGCTCCTAAACTTGATGACAAAGCAATTTTATCTCCAAACTTATCTGTAACATATTTAATGATTTCCTGAGCATTAGCATTGCTTAAGTCGTCATTAATTTTTTTTATTTCTTCAGCACTCATTACAACTATTTTGTGCAAATATAATAAAAAAGCCACCCTACAAAAACGAGGCAGCTTTATTGTTAATCCTATTAAAACTATCATTTTCAGGTACCGAAGCACACACCCATACTTCGTCCTTGCTGAATCAGGTAATGATCGGGATTAACCAATCGTAAATTTCCTCCTACCTCTTCAAGAGGAACAGAAGTTATTGTATCATTCTTTAATGAAACCATGGTTCCATATTCACCTCTATGAATTAAATCTGCCGCATGGGCACCGTATCGTGTAGCCAATATTCTATCCTGGGCACTTGGCGATCCCCCTCGCTGGATATAACCTAAAATGGTTTCACGAGTTTCAAGACCCGTCATTTTTTGTATCTTTTTACTAATATAGCTGGCAGCTGATTTTTTCTTAGGATGTGCAATACCTTCAGCAACCACAACAATAGAATAAGGCTTGCCCACTTTACTACGAGCCATTAAGCAATCGGCAACATGATCGAGATCGTATTCAATTTCAGGCAAAAGAATAACGTCACCACCTGCAGCAATACCAGAATATAATGAAATCCAACCTGTATGGTGCCCCATTAGCTCAATTACCATAACGCGTTTATGCGAGTTAGCGGTTGTATGTAACCGGTCGATAGCATCGGTTGCAATTCCTACAGCTGAATCGAAGCCAAAAGTTACATCAGTACCCCAAACATCATTATCAATAGTCTTAGGAATACCTACTACATTTAAGCCTTCTTTGGATAGTAAATTAGCCGTTTTTTGAGTGCCATTTCCTCCAATGCAGACTAAAGCATCTAAACCTAGCTTTTCGTAATTTTCCTTGATAATTTTAGGTTTATCAGCTACAGCTTCTCCTTCTTCAGGCTTAAACGGTTTCAGACGTGATGTTCCCAAAATGGTTCCTCCAACAGTGATGATACCCGATAACGCTTTTTCTTCCATTAGCGTTACATCCATATCAACCAATCCGCTAAAACCATTTGATATGCCAACTATCTCCATCCCATACTTCACAATTGCTGTTTTTCCAACCCCTCTGATAGCAGCATTGATACCAGGACAATCACCTCCTGCTGTTAGTATACCTACCCTTTTTTTGTCTTTTCCCATAACGTCAAGATTAATCTTTATTAAAATTACATCTTTTTTTTAATAAGCCCCCTTATTTTTACTCATGAAATACTAAAAGAGGTATATCAGTATGAAATAATATTTTTCGAGTAATACTTGGGTGAAATATTTTTGAAATCATATTTCTTCTTCGGCGCGTCATAGCAATTAAATCCGTTTTTGTACTTTGTATATACTCATCCAACGAATTTATAAAATCGTCACCGGTAATAAATTCAAACTCAATCTGATATTTTCGATAAGTTTCGGAGCAATATAAGCGCATTTCTTCTAATCGTTTCTTGTCCCATCTATCTGGTTCGCTTGCTGCAAAATGTACGGCATGAATAACTGTTTCGAAAGGAGTTACCAATTTAATAAGTTTATGCAGGGATCTATAATCCTGCTCACCAAAATCGGTTACAAACAACACATGGCTAATTTTATCTAAATTGATAGTTGATTGAGCAGGTACAGCTAAAACCGGAACTTTGGCATTTTTAATCACATCACTGGTTACACTTCCCAACAATTCTTTTATGGTTTCACCTTTACTTCGGGTTCCCATAACAATTACATCAGGATCTTCATCAATGCTTAAATCAACCAATACGTCTTCGGGATAACCATCAATTCGACGGGTATGTAAACTGATATTATCTGATGTTTGATTCTGGTATTTACCAAGTAGCTCTTCAAAATTCTTTCTTATCTGATTGTCATCCGGCACCGATTCATCTTCCTGAAAAGAATGGGTACAATGTAATAATGTAATATCAACATTCAGTTTCTGAGCCAGCGTCATTGCATAGTTAATGGCATTTATTGAATATTCTGAGAAATTGACGGGCACATAAATTTTAACCATCTGATTGTTATAAACTGATAATAATACCCAATTTACAAAAAGATGATTTATTATAAAACAGAAAAGCCGACTTTATGAGTCGGCTTCCTAATATCTATGAAGTAATCTTCTTAAATTATTAACATGGCATCGCCATAAGTACCAAAACGATACTTTTCTTTAACAGCTACTTTATAAGCATCCATTACAAAATCATAACCGCCAAATGCAGCCACCATCATCATTAGAGTTGAGAGTGGAAGATGTAAGTTTGTAATCATACTGTTAGCAACCTGAAACTCGTATGGAGGGAAAATAAATTTGTTTGTCCATCCTTCGAAAGGTTTTACATGACCAAAAGTAGACACTGAACTTTCTAAAGTACGCATTACAGTTGTACCTACTGCACATACTCGTTTTTTCTTATCCTTACCTGAATTAATTATTTCTGTTGCTTCTTCGGTGATAAAGATTTGCTCCGAATCCATTTTGTGCTTTGTTAAATCCTCAACATCTACCGGACGAAAGTTACCTAAACCAACATGCAATGTAATCTCGGCAAAATCTGTTCCTTTTATTTCCAATCGTTTCATTAACTCACGACTAAAATGCATGCCTGCAGTTGGTGCAGCTACCGCACCTTCGTGTTTTGCGTAAATGGTTTGATAACGCTCTCGATCTTCAGGAACCACATCACGATTGATGATTTTTGGAAGTGGTGTTTCACCTAATCCAAACAAAATTGATTTAAATTCATCGTACGGTCCATCATATAAAAAGCGAAGAGTACGTCCACGCGATGTAGTATTATCAATTACTTCAGCTACTAATGTATCATCATCGCCAAAATAAAGCTTATTACCAATACGTATTTTACGAGCAGGATCAACCAACACATCCCACAAACGCTGCTCGCGGTTTAATTCTCTTAAAAGAAACACTTCTATTTCAGCGCCTGTCTTTTCTTTGTTACCATATAAACGAGCAGGGAATACTTTGGTATTATTAAACACCATCACATCCTGATCGTCGAAATAATCAATTACATCTTTAAAAACCTTGTGCTCAATTGTTTTATCTTTCCTGTTTAACACCATCAAACGAGACTCGTCTCTGTTTTGTGCAGGATGTAGTGCAATTAACTCTTCAGGTAGTTTATATTTAAACTTCGACAGTTTCATAGAATAACCTTTTTCCTGTTATTATTTATTTACTTTTATTCGTATCCACATTTCACCATAACACGTCAATCAATCGACATGCTCAAAATCAACAACAAAAGAAGGTGAAATAGTTTCTTTACAATAGCGCATAGGCCACCTTATACGTAAGGTTTTCTATTTAGTTGCAAAGGACGCTAATTTTTTTTCAAAATCAAAGATTGAAGTTGCATCTTTTAACTGATAATCACCAATTCTGGTTCGAACCAAACCTGATAAATGAGCTCCTGACGATAGTGCAACTCCTAGATCATAGGCCAACGAACGAATGTAGGTACCTTTACTACAACTTACATCTAACTTCAAATGTTTCTCAGAAAATTCTAATAAGTCAATTTGACTAATATTAATTTGTCGGGCTTTTAACTCTACATCTTTACCTCTACGTGCCAATTCATACGCCTTTTGTCCTTTTACTTTTAGTGCTGAATAGATCGGAGGCATCTGATCTATATCACCTCTAAACGCTTCTAATTTTTCGCGAATCAGCTCTTCGGTAATATGCTCCCACGAGTAAATAGCATCTGGTTCTGATTCTTTATCGTAAGTAGGCGTAGTACTTCCTAATTCAACATCGGCAATATATTGCTTATCCAAACCGGAAAATTGATCAATCTGCTTTGTTGCCTTGCCGGTACAAACAATAACTAGGCCCGATGCCAGAGGATCTAAAGTACCAGCATGTCCAACTTTTATTTTTTTAATATTCAGATATCGCTTTAACGAATATCTGATTTTATTTACCACATCAAACGATGTCCATTCAAGTGGCTTATCTATCAACAATACTTGCCCGGCCTGAAAATACTCAGCCGAGAATTTCTTTTCATCCATCCCTACCAAAACAATCTACTAATAATTGCAATCAAACCAACTACTGCACAATACACAGAAAAATATGTTAATTTACTTTTGCGTACTAATTTTATCATCCAGGTACAAGCAATTAAACCTGTAATAAAAGCAGCAATAAACCCGACAATAACCGGCATAGCTGATGCACCAGCAACTGTAAACTCACTCGAAAGTAAATCTTTCGCCATCTTCCCTAAAATTAACGGCACCACCATTAAAAATGAAAAGCGAGTGGCTCTAGTTCTATCAATACCTAACAAAACCGAAGTTGATATAGTTGCTCCCGAACGCGAAATCCCAGGAAGAATAGCGATTGCTTGAGCAATACCTATTACAATAGCATTAGAATAAGATACTCCTTTTTCTGTAGTTTTAGCTTTATCGGCTAAAAAGAGTAATGCAGCAGTTAGAAGCAACATAAATCCCACCAATACAATCTGACTTTCAAATAATGTTTCTAACTGATCGGAAAAAGCAACCCCAACAAAAGATGCTGGAATCATTGATAAAATAATTTTCAGTGAAAATATAGTTTGTTCATTCCATTTGAATTGAAATAAACCACCCAAAATTTCTCCAATTTCTTTTCGGAAAATAACAATCGTACTTAATGCTGTTGCTCCATGTAAAATAACAGTCATAAACATGCTTTCCTCGGCAACAACATGTGTACCAAACATAGCTTTTACAATTTCGAGATGGCCGCTACTACTTACTGGCAAAAACTCGGTTAATCCTTGAATAATTCCAAGAATCAAACTTTCTAAAATACCCATAAAATATTTAGTTGATTAGTTATCGGATTTAGGCTTTTTCATAATAGCATAAATCTCAAATAGGAAGCCAAACAGGACGATTATTGGAGCTAAAGTGATACGTCTAAAACTATATATTTCTTCATTAAATACATTCGGATCTGCAGAGCGTCCACCCATCATAAGCAAAAATCCAACAATGATAATTACAAATCCAATCGCAAGAAGTATATAATTTTCTTTGCCTAATGCAAACTGAAATTTTTGCTCATTTTCTTTTTTAGCCATATCAAGTATATATTAAAAATATAAATCGTCAGTTCTAAGGTTCAAATATTTATTAACCGCAAAATAAGTAGATAAAAGTGTTATCATAACTCCGCATACAATTACTATTCCAAAAAGAATCATAATTAAATCCAGATTCTGAAAGCCTATTACTCCAGCTAACTCGTGGTTGGTGGCATATATTAACCCTGATAAAAGTACAATTGCTAACACAGCCCCTGTAAATCCGTGCAAAATACTAGTTACCAAAAATGGCTGCCGAATAAAACCTTTGGTTGCACCAACTAGTTGCATTGTTCTGATTAAGAACCTTTTTGAATAAACCGATAATCGAATTGTATTATTAATTAAAGCAACAGCTATAAGTAGAAGCAATACCGCAAAAATCAATAATACCAACGATATCTTTTTCACATTCTTATGAACCAGATGTATCAGGTTTTTTTGATATAGAACTTCCTTTACTTGTGGAAACTCCATAATCATCTTTTCAACACCTGCTATACTATCAGGATGAGCATAGTCAGCGTAAAGTTTTACTTCAATTGAAGATAACAAAGGATTATAGCCCAAAAACTCAACAAAATCTTCACCTAATTCTTCCTTCAATTCTTTAGCAGCACGTTCTTTATCAATATATTCGGTTTGTTTCACAAACGGAGAAGTAGATAACATTTTCTCCAGGCGTTTCACTTCTGCCTCACGGGCATTATCTTTTACCATCACCGTAAATCCAATATTTTCTTTCACATATTGCGATAAACGTTGGGCATTTAAAGAAAGAAGACCAATAATACCCAATAGAAATAGAACCAAAGCAATGCTAATGGTTGTAGTTACATAGGAACTACGAAGCTTTTTTCCGCTTGATATTTGTTTTGTCTGCGCCATGTATCAAAATTAGTGCAAAAATATAAAATGCCATCAGAACAACTCAGTAAGATGCAAATTAATATTACATTTAACAAAAATTAGTATGCTCTGATCGTGTTCGGCTTACAAAATAATGCCCAACGAGTTTGTGTCATAATTTAATTATAGAAATATATACTAATCGCTTATAATAGTTAATGACCTGACGAATTAACGAATTAGCCCAGTACTTTCTTACTTTAGCTGAGATAACAGCATTTTCCTTTGGAAAGTTACTGATACTAATAACCTTATTACTTGCAGTATGCCCATAATCACTTGAGGTATCAGCATGTGTCCCGGAACCATCAGAGCCAATATGATACAGCATCGACTCCGTTGGAAACACGCACATTTTATCCTGAAGCGAGGCTGCATAACTAAATCGAACCGACCATGAATCGATTTTTCCTACTTTCTGATGCAAAAGCATCGGTGTTAAATCAATACCACCTCTATTAAATTGCTTACGCTTTTCTTTTGATTGAATAAAATTATTGAATCCTTTAAGCGACCAGTTGACACTTTCCCAACGATCTATCCATGTACCCCAACCCAACGAACTGGTTCGATAAAATAAGTATAGATCATCACTACATTCCTTACCTATTTTAATTGGAGGGCAGAAACCACTTGTGGAGAATATATTTTTATGAGGTTCGAAATAATCAAGCATCTTATTCTTGTTTTCAATAAAACTCTCGGAACAGATTAAATCATCCTCTAAGACTATTACCCTCTTATGCTCTTTAATTACCTGCGTTACACCAGAAATAATGGATTTTGCTAAACCCCAGTTTTCTTCACGCTCAATAACTTCTACCGATTGAAAACCTTCGACAGCATGTATAACCTCCCGAACTTCTTTAATCTTAATGGCTTCTTTGGCATTACGAGGCCCATCGCTAAAAATATATAGCTTCGTTTGATCAGCTAGTCTGCACTTTTTTAAAGTATCAAGTGTTTGTTCAATATGGTCTGGTCTGTTAAAACAGAATACAATTACTGGTGCGAGTTGCATTAAACTTTATCTTTAATAAATTTCTTTAATCTACTGTATTACAATCAATATAATCTTAATAAACCATAGTATAAATTTCTTATGTGCGTGCTTTTTAAAGTACTCAATAAGGCCATTGGCAAAAAATAGAATCCAACTATCATTATCTCCAAAACATTTACCTTCTTAAATGCTGTATGCAATCGCGAAACAAAAAGCTGCTTTATTGAATTTTTTACCTGAAAAAAGAACTTCTTCTCATGACAATCAAAAGTCTTTATTAATGTAAAGAATGCAAGATAATATATTGATTTGAATTGATTCTTTTTTAATACCGGATCTATGTGATTCAAGAAATCTTCAATGATTATTAATAAATGCTTGATTTGCTTGGGAGAAGCAGTCGTTATAATCGAACCTTCGTTTATATAATGCTTGTAAGTTATTTTCTTACAAAATGCTGACGATTGAATACACTTTGCCACAAAAAACTCCCAATGTTCATCTTCGTGAATAATACCCGGCTTAAAAAACAGCTTATTCTCTCGCAAAAAACCAATCCTGATTAGCTTATTCCATGCTGTTACTGGAAGATAAGTTCTTTTGAGTATTGCTTTCTTTAACCACAATTGGTTATCGCTAAACTCGTTTATTTCATCTTTAATCAGATATGCTTCTCCTCGACCATGCTCATAGATTATATCAGCGCTTCCCCAAACAATATCTACTCCTTTATAGCTTGAGGCTAACTTTACAAGAGATTGGATACAATCATCGGTAATTTCATCATCACTATCGAAGTAATAAACATAGTCACCTGTTGCACATTCTGTTCCAGTATTTCTGGCTTCTGATAATCCTTTATTCTCTGAGTGATTTACAAGTTTAAAATCAATAAGTCCTTTATAATCTTCAATAAGATTCTGTAATATGATAACACTGTTATCTAATCCACAGTCATCTACAAATATACACTCAATTAAAGCGTTACTATAAGTTTGACGACACACTGAATTAAAACATCTTTCGATATACTTTTCGACATTATATACAGGTATAACTATAGAAACTTTCATCGTAGGATTTTACTCAGTTTTTGAAATAAAATTAACCGTATCTACTTCCTGAAGCCAGCTATGGTAAAACGAGCTATTTTTTCCGTAAGAGTTGTCAAAAAACATAACCGATTTATCTAAAAGGACTGATAGTATTGCACCATGCAATCGGGTTGAATACACTTTATTATAGCTACTTATAAATCGAATTCCTATTCTTAGTAAAAATGGCATGTACACATTAATAGCATACCAATCAGTCAGTTTTTTAAAGAATATTTTAAACGGAAGACGCTTTCTACAAATACTCAGTAATATTATTAACCTTGATGCCAGCATGTTATTATCCATACTTGGCCATTCTCTCACATCAACTTTTTCTTCCTGAATGTATTTATCAAACTCATAATCTGCTTTCTCAACATCTTTTCGCTTAAAAAACAAAATCTTACCCACCGAATTAACCTTATACCGATCCAAAAATGATTGATCAATACAAAAAGCCATATCGGGCAGAATTAAAACACCTTTCACGTTGAAATATTGATTTACTAAATCAAATGTTTTAGCATCGCGGGCACATATATATAAGTTCTGATGTTGAGACATTTGCAATGCATCAGACCTCAATACTTCAATACTCTTATAATGTACTGTTTGAGGAAGAATAATTACCTTATTTTCGGGGAAATCTTTTAGAATCTCTAATACAAAATCAGTATGTCTTCGCCAGATATCCCCAAAATTACCTCCACCTTGTAAAAGAATTACCGTATCTTTTGAAATGGTTGGCTTTATATATGTTTCAATTGACGATCGATAAACACATGTTCTACCAGTACTTATCAAAAAATCTTCTGTCCCTTTCCAAATTAACGTATCTCCAATATTGGTATAATAAGGTAAATCAAGAAAGATATAATCTCCATCTATTAATTCACCTAATTCTTTCTTAATCTTCTGAGCGAGTATTTGTACCTGACTTTTACTATCCATTCTTGTCAATCATCATTGCATGCTAATATAGGGCTAAAAACAATATATGAATCATTATTAAACGATTTTAGCAAAAATAGCTTTTCAGTGGCTTTATTTGTTCTTTATGGCTTGCCAAGCATATCCAAATTTCCGATAGTATCTTCTTATTGTATTAATCAATTGAAACTTACGCTCGTAAAAATCTTGTCTTGATTCTGATAATAGTTCATTATCATCAGATAATTTTTGACTTAGAAACTTCTGCATTTCATCACTATACCATTTTGCTTCGGGTCTGTTTCTTAGACCTTCATACGATTCGGCTTGCAGGGTTGGTATTGTTCCAAGTGACAAGAAATGACTTGAATTAAAACAATAATCAAACGGGCACTTCCCAATTGGTTCAAACTTAATTGGTTTATTAAGATTAGCAAAGATATTCTGCTTTACACCAAAAGAATAACAACCTGACATATCACCAGTTGTTAAATCAAGTTTTGCTGACCAAGCCCCGGCATAACAGAATTCTGTTTGTTTTTTATTAAAATTATCAACTGTAAAATCAAACAAAGGCGATTTCATTTTCCTTCCAAGTTGAATATACTCATCATCAGAAAGAGAAGTAAATATTTTAAATGGCCTTACTGATTCATCTCTTGTTAAGGCAACCTGAGGCGCAGCTCCCATTTTTTCTTCCGTCAGCCTTTTTATTTCATCCCAATGCTCAATATACTCATCACTTAAATTGATTTGAATTAATATCGAACAACCTGCGTTACGAACTAATTGCACGTTATTAAAAAATGATTCAAGTAAATTATGCTTTACAAGTTCATCATAATGTAATGAAAACGAGAAATGTAACCGAGAACACATCTCTCCACAAAATTCAAGAATTTGATTAAAGCGTTTAGTTAATGTGCCATTGGTAGTTACATTTACAAAATGACCTTGCTTTAGAATATTACTAATGACTTCTGGAACTTGCTTGGGGATTAGTGTTTCACCCGAACCCGTTATACTGATTAACGATTGGCCACCTAAACGTTGAAAGCTTAGTGCTTTTCCGATATGTTCCGGAGAGTATTTAAAAGAGGGGACAACTCCCAACTCCCTTTTCTGCTGCCCAACATAACAGTAACTGCACGAAATATTACACGATGTAACCGGGATTAAACATTCAATAAACCGCTTCATTATTTGCCCAATTTTAAAACCTCAGTAACCTTGTTCAGCATAAATTGCCTTTCTTTTTTGTTTACTCCAATCAAAAATATAAACAATGCTGTTGAAACCACTCCACTTATCCCTACCACAAAAAAACGCACAAAGCCCATCTCCATATTAGTATAAAGCATATAAGGTGCAACAAAAGAAAGACAAGCCACAATAAAAGATTTGAGAAAAACAGTAGTGGCAAAAGTCAAACTCTTAAACTGTGGAATTTCCTTTTTTATAAGTATCAAACGAAAAAACAAGGAAACAACAGTTAAACCAATAGATACCAAAATAGAACTTTGTGGTGGCAATCCTGCCTTAAAGCATACATAAGTAATGGGTAAGTTCAATGTTATTGTTCCACCAACCACCATCTGATATAATTTTATTCGACCCGTTGCCTGAACAGAAGTGCCCATTGGATACGTAAATGACTCAAGCAAAAGATTAATAATGATCAAACGGAGGAATATTGCAGCATATTCAGGTATCTCAACCAACCAGATACTGAGAATAAAATCAGCTTCGAGTATAAAAGGTATTCCAATTAATAGCATTAGAAAGAATGAAAACTTAGCAACATTCATTACCAATTCAACCATTGGATTAACCTCGTTAGAGGCATAGTATTTTATGATTTGTGGATTAGATGCAATAATAAAGTTTTGCGCAAACTGGCCCAGGGCATTATTTACCTGAAATGCTATTCCACGTGCAGCATTTACGGCTGGTCCAAAAAACAAATTTATCAGCACATTAATCCCTTGGTTTTTTATCATGGCTGCAAAACTTCCAATAAAACTCCACCCCGAGTAGGTGAGCATACTTTTTAGCAAATCTCTTCGAAAAAGAAAGGCCACTTTACATTCTTTAAAGCTACGTTTACAATAAATGAGATAAATAAAGAAAATGGAAACTACAATTGATAGCATCAAAAAGCTATAGGTAATCAGCTTATCATACGATAAAACCTTTAATAAAAACACAAGTATTAATCGGATTACAACATCAAAAATACCAACGTAAGCATAAATTTTCATTTTTTCGTTGGCTATAATGGTTGCAGAGAATGGTACCTGAATAATTCCAATTACAGCACCTATTGATGAAAAAAGAAATACAACGTTGGCAGCTTTCATCCTTTCTTCAGGGATGACCAACTTTGTATTCAGCATCCAAAATCCACCTACTATCAACACAAGAAAAACAGCAAGTGCCAGAAAAAAGTGAATAGTGAAAGATGTTTTAAAGATAGATTCCAACTTTGAATATTCTTTTTTCCCTAACTCAAAAGATAAGAATCGAGAAGTAGCTGCACTAAGTGCTCCGTTTAGAAAAACAAACATGCTAACAAAACCTGCTACGACATTGTAAATTCCAAAATCTTCAACACCTAAAACACTCAGAACTATTCGCGTAGTGTATAACGAAACCCCCATTACCAGAAACATTCTGATGTAAAGCATTAAGGTGTTGCGTACAATACGTTTGTTGTTTTCGACAGTACTCAAAATCTGATTATTGAAATATTTTTCTGTTTTTAATAACAGAAAGCAAATCTATGAAAATAACATCGGTTTACGTTGTCACAATTATGGATTTAACCTGTTAAAGAAACAAAAGAGTTAAAAAACTATAAGCATATTCGTATTTTTGCCACATGTTAGAAAGCAAAAAGCAAAAACAATATACCGTTCAGAAAATCAGACAAACAGTTGGTAAGGCCATCAACCAATACCATATGATTGAAGCTGATGATCAGGTTATGGTAGCGGTATCGGGAGGAAAAGATAGTTTGGCTTTGTTAGAAATACTGTCATCGCGCAGAAAAGCTTTACCTATTCATTATCATATTCATGCAGCCCATGTAATTACCGAGGATGTTCCTTATCAAATAGATGTGGACTGGCTCCAACAATTTTGCAAAAAGCTGGATGTACAGCTTCACCTCATACATACACGAGCAAATCTGGAAACAGCCGGAAATAAAAAGCCATGTTTCGCCTGTTCGCGCAACCGACGAAAAGAACTTTTTCAACTCACTAATAAATTAGGTATTAGAAAACTAGCTTTTGGCCATCATTTGGATGATGCCGTTGAAACCCTGGTGATGAATATGGCTCAACATGCTAACATATCATCTATTCCTGCTCAATTAGATATGTTTGACGGAAAAATTAAAGTGATACGACCACTAATCTTTTTGACCGACAGCGAGATGAAGCATTATTCGGAAATAATGGGTTTTCAATCCTTAAAGCGCGAATGCCCATATGAAGATCATACTATCAGATACAAAGCCCGAGCCATTGTTGATCAAATGACAGAACTCAATCCCAAGGCAAGAATAAATCTTTTCAACTCAATGAGTAAAATTGATTTTGAATACCTACCTTAGGTTTATATCGTAAGAGCATTACAGTATAATGCCAGCCTTTATCTTTTTTTCTTCTTACGTTTGATTTTGGAAATTTCCTGTTCCATGTGCTCAGCTTCTTTCATCAAGGTTTTCCAATCGGTACTGGTTTCTGCCGAAAAATCAATGGTATCCATGTAATCATCTTTATCCAATTCTGTTACTGGCAACTCATACCCAATGTAACCTTCAATTACTTCGAGCAATTCTTTCTCCTCGGTACTGCAGAATGAGATAGCATATCCTTTTTGCTTACCACGCCCGGTTCGTCCAACACGGTGGACGTAGTTTTCAGCCTGATCAGGCAAGTCATAATTTACCACATAATCAACATTCGGAATGTCTATACCACGTGCACTCACATCGGTAGCAATCAGCATTTTTACATCACCATTTATGAATAGATTCATTGCTTTTGTACGCTCGTCCTGATATTTATCGCTATGAATGGTAACACTGGTAATACCTACACGTTCCATTGCTTTCATCACACGTTCGGCTCTTACTTTGGTTCTTACAAAAACCAAAATCCTACTATCGGGGTGAGAAGTTGCGACTCGCTCAAGGAAAAATCGTTTATCATCCATTTTGATGTGAGCCAAGGAGTGCTCAATATTCTTAGCTACCGGATCCTTAGGCGATATCTGAATACGAATTGGTTTACGGACCAACGAATAAGCCAGTTTCTTGATTTTTTTATCGATGGTAGCCGAGAAGAATAGAGTCTGGCGTTTTTTAGGAAGATACTTAATCAAATCCTGAATATCTTTATAAAACCCAAGATCTAACATATGATCCGCTTCATCCAATACCAACATTTCGGCATTGTATATTTTCAAATGCCCCTGATTAACCAAATCAAATAAACGCCCCGGTGTAGCAATGATTACATCAGTTCCTTTTTGCAAACGCTCAATTTGCTTATCCTGATCTGTTCCTCCAATAATAGCAGTGAATTTAAGGGTTGTATTCTTTCCTAACTTTTTGAATACATCTGTAATCTGAAGTGCCAGTTCGTGTGTTGGAGTCATCACAATACAACGTACCCCGGCCTCTTTTGAAGCCCGTTTCTTTTGTAAAAGATGAAGAATAGGAATAGCAAAGGCAGCAGATTTACCTGTTCCTGTTTGAGCAATACCCAATACATCCTCTCCTTTAAGTATGGCTGGAATAGCCTTATACTGAATATCAGTAGGACGTTTGTAGCCTTGTTCTTCAATTCCTTTCAACACTCTGGCATTAAGCCCGAACTCTTCAAATTTCATAATCCTTTTTTTAGTACAGAGTAGTAAGTACAGCATAACAATGGTCTACACTGCACTTGTTGGCAAAGATACGATAAAGAAATGAGTTGAATCAGAATCAAATTGGCGGTTTATGCCATCACACCATAAAAACACCCATCTTGTATAACTCATACACGATTTTGGCTTCGTGGGCGGCATCATCCATACCACGGTGAGCTTCGATATAACCAGTATTACCAAAGAAGTAATGCCAGGCCTCTTCCACTTTTGGCCATTTATAACCACCATAGCCGTTGCGCGATGGCAATTTTATAATTGGAGTGGACTCAACCATTGGACAAGGTAACTCTGTGATTCTGAATCCGCGATCGCGCAAAAAATCAAAGTCAAAACGTTTATTAAAAGCAGTTGCTCTATGATTATCAAACAAAAACTGAATAGCTTCGCGTTGTGATTCCAACGATGGAGCATCAAAAACTTCTTCGGGAGTTAAATCCGAATTTTGAAAAATCCATCCGTAACCACCTCTGGTATGATTCCAGTTAAAACCAGATTCACATATCAACGATTCATAAATAGGTTCCACTTCTCCATTATCAAGATTAAGTAATACCATACCTATCTCAACAATTTTTCCTCCTTGATTTAAAAATCCTGTGGTTTCGATATCAACAACTAATATTCTGTTTTCGATCATAAACTATGCTTTGATGTTTCAAAACTACTATTATATGCGCACAAAATAACCTAAACCTAAAAAGCCTTTATGACCTAATCCCATATATCCGTATAGACCTCTCTTTCGTCCCCACCTGAAACTAATAAGGTTAACATGAAAAATAAAACCGTTCTTCATTCCTTCGGTAACAACTCTATCGTCAGATTTAGAGCCATTAACGATAGTATAGCCGACACTCAGTCCGCTACTCAGCCTGAAAGATGGATTACGCAGATATTCAAAATCGACCTGAGGAGCTATCACAAAAATACTATTCGTAATTTCATACGGTACATCCCTATTCCACATCCCCGAATACACCCCTTTCTCAGCCTCTCTATCATACATTAGATTAGCCCCAACCTTCAACCAATCATTAAGGTAACTGTAATAATCAAAATTGAATGCTCCTAAAACAAAATGGCTGGATTCGTCAAAACCTTCTTCATTAGTATGCCCCACGCGATAAATTGAAAATGGTGAATAAGAAAAACTTAATTCTTTAGTCTGCGCTTGTAAACAATTTGATAGGATGAAATAAAAGGTAATAATCAGGATTTTTTTCATTTTAGTTAATTTGGTAAAGTTAGTTCAATGCCATTTAAAGATAATACTCTTAAAAAAATCACAAACAATAACACCACTTTTATGTGACATCCTTCTTTAAAAAGCTACATTTTTGTAGCAAACTACATCAACACAAAAACCTTAACGACTGTATATCTGGCACCTAAATCACTTGGCACTTCTTTTGGGTAATCTATTACTCAAATAAAGGTAGAACTCAAAACAATACAATTATGAAAGTATTCTTACCAATGATTGGAACCAATGCCCCTGAAGAATCAACGGTAGGTCCGTTAATTAGTGCCGACTTTGGTTGTATTTATAATGATGAAGATAAAGCTTTTGTGGTTGAACCTCATTCGTACGACATAGGCAATATAGGTAACCTTTGTGTACAGCTAAAGGCACAAGGTGTTAAAACCATCATTACCGAGGGAATGCCTTTATTAACCTACCTGATGTGCATGGATATGGGCTTAACCATCTACAAAGCAAAAAGAGGTAGCGCTGCCGACAACATCAGAATGCAAGAAGCAGATGAATTGGCTATTTTTACAGCGAAAGATACAGTTGTGAAAGGCGATTGCATGGGATCATGCTCAAGCTGTTCATCACATTGTGCTTCTTAAGCAGAATTTATATTCACCTAAAATCGTTGTACCATGAGGATGAAAGAGAATAGCTGGCAAAACTGGCTTAAAGAAGGCGATCAATATATGAAAGGTATGCCCAAACCGGGTAAACCAAGCAAATTCAGTACCGATATCAGATACAATATGTTATCGATGGGGTTAGAAAGCTACGTCATGGCTATTCTTGATTTCAAAGATAACCTGCCCGACAACCATACTTTCTCCGATTTAATTTATGGTTTGGAGCGAGAGATAGAGCTTGATCCTGAATTAAAAGATCGCATACTAAAATACGAAAGCATACAGGATATTTGCTCATTGGATAAATACACCATTAAGCAACCAACCGAAGATGAAATAAGCGATTTGCACGGAGCTATTTTAGAAATTAAAGAATTAGCACATCACACATGTGTTGAAGCATAAAAACATTTGCATTTCTACAATGCACTTAATCTAAATCTATGAACTATAAAGTCCTTACCCGAGGACTTTTTTTTATGTCATTTTCTCACCTTTCAAAAGGTAATTCAATATCTTTATGAGATAAACCTATTATAACCTTAACATTATTATGAGAAAGCTAATTATCTCCCTTGCGTTTTTGTTATGCATTTCTTCCCTAATTTTTGCTCAAAATCTAAAAACAGCATCAGGTAAGAACATTTTGAAACAGAACCACAAATGGTATGCGTCAAAAGAGGCCAAAACCTATGCAGACAATATTCTTCTTTATCAGTCGGATAAAGGGGCTTGGCCTAAGAATATGGACATTACAATCGCTCCGGAATCGAATGAAATTCTGGAGAAAGCTCACAAGGGCAAAAACTCCAATACCATTGATAATGGTGCCACAACTGCTCCCATTCATTACCTTGCATTTATTATCAGTACTCGCCTTGATGTAAAGTACCAGATTGCTTTTTATAAGGGACTCGATTACCTGTTCGAATCGCAATACGACAATGGCGGTTGGCCTCAATTTTATCCATTACGAAAAGGTTATTATACAGCCATAACCTATAACGATAATGCCATGATGAATGTAATGAAACTGCTCAACAAGATTGCTCAAGGAAAAGATGAGTTTGCTATTGTTGAACCCGATTACAAAAAGAAAGCTGCAGAGGCAATTAAAAAAGGCATTGATTGCATACTTAAAACTCAAATAAAACAAGATGGTAAATTAACTGCCTGGTGTGCTCAACACGATGAAGTAAATTTTGAACCTGTGTGGGCCCGTAATTTCGAACCACCATCACTATCAGGAGCTGAAAGTGTTAACATTGTTCAATTCTTGATGCAAATTGAGGATCCGTCAAAAGAAGTTATTGAAGCTATTCAAGGAGCCATCGAATGGTTTAAACAAGTTCAGATAAACAATGTGGAGTTCACTCGATTTAAGAATGATGAGGGAGAGAAAGATGCCAAGATAAAAACAAAGAAAGGAGCCGATCCTTTATGGGCACGCTTTTACGAGCTAGAAACTAACAAACCATTATTTGTTGGGCGCGATAAAGTATTTCATTATACTTTTGCCGAAGTTGAGCGCGAACGAAGAGCAGGTTATGCTTATTATGGCAAATGGCCATCAAAACTAATTAACAAGCAATATCCCGAATGGCTCAAGAAACATCATCTTGAATAAATAGTAACAATGGAAATCAGCATCGAAACAAAGCAACAATTGGTAACTAAAATGACAGAATTATTGAATGATAAAATCGGTATTCTGTCAAAAGCAATGGAGCAAGCAATTGAATCGATGCAGGATGACACCAAAAGCAGTGCTGGTGACAAATTTGAAACAGGTCGTGAAATGATGCAGATTGAGTTGAATAATCTAAAAACACAGATGGCTCAACTCAAACAATCACAAAGCGACCTTTCCAAAATAAATTCTTCCATAAAAACAGATAAAGTTAGTTTCGGAAGCTTGGTAAAAACCAATCTGGGAGTATATTTCATTAGCATTGCACAAGGTAAAATCAATATAGATAACAACGACTATTACTCCATTTCGCTGGCTTCGCCCATTGGTAGAATTCTCAAAGACAAACAGGCCGGCGAATCACTCTCTTTCAATAGTAGAACCCTCCGAATTGAAGAATTAATCTAATTATTTCAATTCATTTTTCACCCTTTGAATTCCCCATTATTAGGGATTGATATGTCTTTTTCTCGACGATAGTTTTGCAACGTTATTCAAATCATCATCCTACTGAATGTATTTGAATGATGATTGGGAGAAATTATTAAAACTGAATTTTGTTGGGGAAAAGAAATTTATTAAGGAAAATATTTGTCGGAATATTGTTTTTGGGAATTACACAATATTCAAGTTCACAAAGCACTACATCCCTTAGGGGTACTGTAAAATCTAGTGATGGGGTGTCGCTACCCGGAGTGAATATTATTTTACAAAACACCAATTTTGGTACGGTTACCAATTTTGATGGCTATTACGAAATCAAAGGTATTCGTGAAGGAAGCTATACGTTACAAGCCAGTTATCTGGGTTACGAATCGTACTCATCAGAAATTGAGGTGAACCATTCAAAATCAATGCATTTCTCTTTTACCCTAACCGAAAAGAGTTACCAGATTAACGACATTGAGGTAAGCGGCAAATCGGTGGTTTCGCAGATTAACGAGCAGGCCTACTCGGTTACTTCTGTTTCGACTAAAGACTTGTTTAACAGCACTGCTAATGTAAAAGAAGTACTGAATAAGGTGCCAGGTGTACGCATTACCGAAGAAGGTGGAATGGGCTCTAACGTCAACTTTACCATCAACGGATTCTCTGGCGATCAGGTGAAGTTTTTTATGGATGGATTACCTATGGACAACTTCGGATCATCGTTGAGTTTTGCTGATATTCCGGTAAATATGATTGAGCGCATCGACGTTTACAAAGGAGTTGTTCCGGTATGGTTAGGGACCGATGCTCTGGGTGGTGCGGTTAATATCATCACCAATAAAAAACAGAATTTCCTGGATCTCTCTTACTCATCTGGTTCGTTCAATACACATAAAGCATCAGTGAATTTTGCCCACACCAACAATGGCTTTACCCTTAGAGGAAATGCTTTTATCAACTACTCCGATAACAACTATAAAGTTTGGGTACCCATTACCAACGAGAATAACACCATTGTTGACACAGCCGAAGTCGAGCGCTTTCACGATCGCTATCGATCAGGTACCATTAAACTTGAGGCGGGCGTGGTTGATAAAACATATGCCGATAACCTGCTAGTGGGTCTGATGGCTTCGGCCAACGATAAACAAGTACAACATGGTGCAACTATGGCCACAGTTTATGGTGGAATAATGCAAAACAGTTATTCGCTTATCCCAACATTTAGGTATAGCAAGCAAAATTTATTTACGCAAGGATTAGATGTAAGCCTGTACAGTGCTTTTAACATTAAACAATCGGAGGTGATTGATACCTTACGAGGAATACGCTACAACTGGTTGGGCGAGGCTTTTAAAACAGAAGGAAGTAATAATGGTGAAAACTCACGCACCTTTACCACACTTGACGATAAAGAATTTCTGAGTCAGTTTAATACCAGTTATGCTATTAACCCCTTACATTCGGTAGCACTTAATTATGCGTATACCTATTTTGATCGGGAAGCATTTGATGAAGAAAATCCTGACTATCTACCCAACCAGTTTGATCAATCGCTGAACAAGCAAGTGGTAGGTGTGGCCTATAAGCTTGATGCCAACGAAAAATGGAGTACTACGGCTTTTGCCAAGCTATTTCATTTGAATGCCAAAACATCGAAACTACTCGATTTTGGTTTGGATACCCAACGCACCGAAGCAGTAGAAAGCAACAAAACCAATGTTGGCTTTGGTATGGCATCAGCCTATTTTATACTGCCCAAACTACAACTTAAATTATCATACGAGCATACATACCGCATGCCAACGCCTATGGAAATATTTGGTGACGGTTTGTTTATTGACCCCAACCCCGATATTGGTCCCGAACAAAGCGATAACCTCAACCTTGGTGCCGACTATCGATTTAAAGCAGGACAAGATCATTCCTTTAATACTGGAGCAACGTTTGTTTATCGCGAAGCAAAAGACTTGATTTATTCGGTGGTTCAGCTGGCCAGCCCGGTAACTTATTACGACAACCTGAACCAGACACGTACCTTGGGCATTGAAAGTAACATACAGTATCAATACAAAGATTTCTTTCATATGGGAGCCAATGTTACTTTTCAGGATATTACCGACCAGGCAGAATACATATACGACAATTCGTACGCCGGCGGAGGCTGGAAAAAGAATTTCCATTACAAGTACCGGGTGCCCAACATACCTTATTTATTTGGTAGTGCCAATGCAGGCTTCAACCTGAAGAATGTAGTAAGTAAAGGTGATGACTTTAACATCAACTACTTTTTTAACTATGTTGAGAATTACTACTTGTCGTGGTCAACCCATCCGAAATACATAATACCTCAACAAACCTCGCACGACCTGATGATATCGTATGCCTTTGATAACGGCAAATACAATATTTCGGCCGAATGCCGAAACCTGACCAATGCCCGATTGTACGATAAATACTATCTGCAAAAACCCGGGCGATCATTTGCAATTAAGCTTAGATACACCCTCTGATTTAAGAATATATATAATTAAAATAGAATAAAATGAAGCAATTCAACCTGAAAAGAACATTGGCTCAGTTTACAGCAGCCTTTTTGCTAATAACGGCCTTTGGTGCCTGTAGCGACGACGACGATAATAGCTCGGTTGGTGATTTTATCATTACCGGAGGTATTAACGGCGAAAACTACAACAACTCGTATTACACTGTTGGGTTTAACGATTTAATGAATGGTTCTCTTTCGTTTATTGGAGACGACATGTTACAAATGGGTTATTTCTCGTACAGCCAAATCGATAATAAGCTTTTTTGTGCGGGAGGTATGGGCGCAACCGGCCTTTATGTTATTGAAAAAGGTGCCAATGGTCAGTTGAACGAAACAGCCAGTCTGGCAACATTTACCAACAGCATTCAGGAAGTGGTTAAAGGAGATAACAACAATGTGGTGGCCATCGAAATGTCATCATCATCAGACATTGTTCGTTTACACCTGATTAATGCATCAACACTCGAAATTAGTTCAAGCATAGACACTCCTGTTTCGGATTTAACTGAGCTAACAGGTCCTTCGTACTCGGGTATGGTGGTTAGTGGCAATTATGTATTTGTTAGCTATTACATCAGTGATCCTAACACATTTGCTACCACTCAAACCGATAAAGCTCAAGTGGCTGTTTTCAACTACCCTGAGTTGACCTTTGTTAAGGTGATAGAAGATTCGCGTGTGGGCCCTATTGGTGGTTTTGATACCAACTCGGGTTTAATCAAAGACGAAAATGGAAATGTTTACGCGGCATCGAGCAGCAACCCTGCCAACGGATTTAGCCAATTCACTAAACCATCGGGTATCTTAAAAATTAATAGTGGTGAAACCGAATTCGACGCAGATTTCTTTTTTGATATTGAAGAAGTAACCGGCGGATTTAACACAGCACACATGGTATATTTGGGCGATGGTAAAGTATTTAGCGAAATCAATACAGCAGATCGTAGCGAACAGGTAATATGGTCGAATTCGCCATTACAAACGGCTATTTTTGATTTAAACAACCCATCGATTCACTACATCGATGGTATTACCGAACATACTGGTATTGGCCGTAAACTCGAAACCGTGTCTATAGTTGATGGCAACTATATTTACACACCTATACCTGAAGATAACAGCATTTATATATACCGAATTAACACCACTGATTACACAGCAGTGCGTGGTGCCGAAATTGAAGCCAATTTTATTGGTGGTATGTACAAACTTTAATTCCCCCTCTCCAAAAATGTCGATCTCTTCCCCAGAGGTCGGCATTTTTATTTTTGAGCCTTACCCACTTCATCAAAACAATTAAAGTAAAAGAATGAATCGAACAGTAAAGAAGATAACTAATTGGTTGCATTTGTGGCTGGGACTTACATCGGGTATTGTGGTATTTGTGGTGGCTTTAACCGGGGCAATGTATGTTTTTCATCAGGAGATAGAAGATGCCCTTGAACCCTGGCGATTTGTTGAGGCTCAAAACAAAGATTTTGCTCCACCCAGTCAGCTTATTGATACAGCCAAAATGTATGTTGCCGGTATTGAGCCAAGCGGATTAACTTACGAAGACAAAGAAGGCGCTGCTGCGGTTGGTTTTTTCTCAAATACCAATGGAAAGGTATCGTTCCAGGTAGTATATATGAATCCGTATACGGCCGAATTTATCAGAAAAAAAGCTCCTTTGGGAGAAGGCGAATTTAACTTCTTTCATTTTATCGAAGACGGACACCGCAGCCTATGGCTACCTCGTGCCATTGGAGGCAAAATTGTGGGCATAAGCACGCTTCTTTTTTTACTTGTTTTGATAAGCGGGCTGATTATGTGGTGGCCCAAAAAATGGAATAAACAACAACTAAAACGAAGCTTTACCATAAAACGAAGTGCCAATAGTAAGCGCCTACTTTTAGATTTGCACAATGTATTGGGTTTTTATGTTTTGCTTTTTGGATGCGTATTTGCCATTACCGGGCTAGTATGGAGCTTTCAGTGGTTTGGCAATGCTGTTTACTATCTTACTTCGGGCGGCGAAACCAAAATGGCACACGAGCATCCGCATTCCGACATTAGCAAAGCACACCTGACCAATACCGATAGCATACCTGCCATCGATCGTGCTTTTTACCTTACTCTGAAACAAGAAACCAATCCTCAACGCATCTATATGTCGCCTACCTTACACGATGAAGACACTTCAATAGAAATAATTGTGGGGTTGATAAAAGGAAAATTCTACAAGCACAACGAGTATTTTTACGATAGATATACCCTGGAACCGCTTCGTGTTGATGGCGATAGATATGCTGAGACGGATTTTGCCGAAAAACTGGATAAGATGAACTACGATATTCATACCGGGGCCATACTTGGCTTACCCGGAAAAATTCTGGCTTGCCTTATCAGCCTTATTATTGCCAGCCTGCCGGTAACGGGCTTTATACTTTGGAGAAACCGCAGGGCTTAAGCGCCCCCGGGCATTTATTAATGTTATTCTACTGGAGTAGGAGAGCATCTGTGGAGCCGAATATGGGCTTCTAGCCGGCTACGACAGGTTTTGTGGCAACCACAATGCATGTCTAGTGCGCTGGACCTATATAATCGGCACCCACAATGGCTTCCTACTGGACTAGACAAGGATATTGGGCACCACAAATGGCCTCCTAGCCGACTAGGAAAGCATTTTGGGCGCCACAAATGCCCTCTGGCTCGAGTAGACACGCATATCAGGCAACTATAACCCACCTGTAGTCAAAACAACTGATGGATTCTCATCCTCATGACATTCATTAGTGAACATATACAATGGCTTCTCACGTTGTGGAGTTAGAAAATAAGTGCGATGTATTGGTGAATTTTACAACTATAATTTACAAAAAAGCTTAGGTATTCGCACCTATTGATAAATTTATTATTGTAATAAATGTACTATTACTATAATCGAATTATTATAGTATAATTTCTAAAGAACAATAATCCACAATATTTATTTAATTATCCCCCAATTAATTAACCCAATCACCACCTCGTAACATATTGATATGTATTTTTATTTTGCCTTAAATCATTAACTAAAATAAAAATCAGAATGAAAAATCTATTATTATTATTTGCACTTGCAAGCATGTTGTTTGTAGGATGCAAAAAAGAAGATCCGATTCTTGAAGAGAAAAGAGAAGGTTCTTTAAAAAGTTCAATAACGGTTACTAATGAATCCGAATTAAAAAATGCCGTTGCTAATGCCTCTCCCGGAGATGTTATTAAAGTAAGTGGTACAATTTATCTCACAAGCACTCTTCAACTGTTAAAAAGTGGAACCTCATCTGCAAAAATAAACCTGACAGGAGGAGATGATTATGCGAATATAAACTGTTCTGCTGTTGATGGATGGGGTATCAAATGTAATGGTAGTTATTGGAATATTAGTTACCTGAACATAGGCTATGCCGGAGACTGTGGTCTTGTATTTCAATCGGGAGGCTACAACTGGGTATACAGAGTGCGTACCTATGGTTGTGGCGATTCAGGCTTACAAATCTATAACGGATCTCATCACAATAGCATTAATTACTGTACCTCATATGATAATTATGATGTAGCTAATGGTGGCGAAAATGCTGATGGTTTTGCATGTAAACTTTCGGCTGGCCCCGGAAATAAATTCTACAAATGCAATGCAAAAAACAATTCTGATGATGGATGGGACTTATACGGTCAACCATACACCGTAGTAATGGATCATTGCCTTGCCAAGAATAATGGTTACGGAACCAATGGAGATGGTAACGGTTTTAAATTAGGTAGTTCAGGCCAGGATGTAGATCATACCGTTACTAATTGTACTTCAAATTATAACTTAGGATGTGGATACGATGGTAATGGCAATGTTGGCCATATAACACTAACAGGCAGTACTGGAACAGGCAATGGAAAAGCCTTGTTCTCGAGAATATTTTAATCAAACCCTTTGATTTAAGGCTATGGCCCGATTAAATCGGGCCATATTTATTAAGTAGTTGTATTATTGTGTCGTTTTCTTCCAATCTGGAATAATCAACTGCGGTCATCTCATTTTTATCACACAAAGTAATATCCGCCCCATTCTCTAATAATAATCTCACCAAAGATAAATTACCATTGCGGCATGCAGCCATTAAGGCAGTATCTCCATATTTATTCTGATTATTTATTTTGATGCCAAATTTAATAAGCAAAGTAATCAAATCGGTATCATCAGAATTGGCTAATGACATTAACAAATTATCGCCTTCCGTATTACACACATTAGCATCGGCACCCGCATTTAATAATGCATTAATTGTGTTTTTTTGATTATGAATAACAGCATAATGCAAAGCTGTAAGTCCTTCTTTACTATATTTATTTAAACTTGCTCCTTGTTTAATAAGTACTTCAGCCATCTTTTCTTGTTCGTATGCACACGCATACATTAAAGCAGTAACCCCGTCCTTATTATATCTATTTACATCAGCTCCTTTGTCTACCAAAATAGTAAATAGTTCATCGTTTTTTAGAATAACACATAAACTTAGTGGTGTTTCTCCATTTATATCTGTCGAATCTATATCTGCACCCTGCAATAAGAAATTGGAGAAATTTGCACTATCATCATTAACAACTGATTGTATCAAGTTTAATGATTCATTAGTCTGACACCCAAATAGAAAAATAGGTATTAAAAAACAAATAGATTTCATAACTGTAGGATGTACTATCAAACTTCTTATTTTAATTAAACAAAAATGAGTTAATGATATATTACCCTGCCACAGCTTGCATCAACAATCCACACATCCAGGCTCCATATGTGCCCAGGGCATATCCTAATACGGCCAATAATACACCAACAGGGGCCAACGATGGGTGAAAGGCCGCAGCTACTACCGGAGCACTTGCCGCACCACCAATGTTGGCTTTACTTCCTACCGCCAAAAAGAAATAAGGTGCTTTAATAAGCTTACCTACAATCAGCAACAATACCACATGAATAATCATCCAGATGCCACCCACAGCAAACAAACCTATGTTATCAAAAATTTTAGATACATCCATTTTCATACCAATGGTTGCCACCAAAACATAAATAAACAAGGTTCCTATTTTTGATGCACCGGCACCTTCGTACTGTCTTACTTTGGTAAACGACAAGCCAATACCAAAGGTGGTTGCCAAAATTATCAACCAAAAGAATTTAGAGGTTAAACTAAATCTATTTAAGAAAGGTGCATGCGTTTGTATAAAGGGAGCCAGAAAATCGGCCATTAAATGCGCAATGCCAGTAACCCCAAAACCAATGGCCAGTATCACCATTAAATCGGTGGTGGTGGGTATGCGCGCAATCTTTTGACTAAACTCGTGCATACTGTCACGTAAGGTTTTTACACTACTGGAATCTGCCTTAAAGTATTTATCAATCTGATTGGCTTTGCCCACTCCTATGAGCAATACGGCCATCCATACTTCAGCCACCAATACATCCACCGTAATCATAATGGAATATAAATGATCGGATGGTTTAAATATTTCGTACATAGCCGCCTGGTTGGCACCTCCACCAATCCAGCTTCCGGCAATGGTAGTCATACCTCGCCAAACAGCATCAGGCCCAGCTCCTCCAATCAAATCGGGGTTAATGGCCGATACGATTAAAATAGCCAATGGTCCTCCAATAATCACACCCGCCGTTCCGGTTAAAAACATGATTAAAGCCTTGCTTCCTAATTTAAACACCTCGCGCAGATTAATGCTTATAGTAAGTAATACCAAACTAGCCGGCAATAAAAAACGTGAAGCCACAAAATACAATTGCGACTTTTCACCATCAACAATACCAAAGGTGGTTAATAAACTAGGTATAAAATAACACAGTAGCAACATTGGCACTACTTTGTAAAACTTTTTAAATATGGGTTTCGATGAGTTGCTGGTATAAAAAATGGCAGCCAGTACCATAATTAATATTCCTAAAACAACCGCATCGTTTTCTATTAAGGCTGATGATTGAGTATGATCCATCGAAATTTATTTTTTTAGAATTGAGATTAACACATGCCGAATGCCATCATATTAATCAAAAAAAATGCAATAAATCCCAAATGTAAGTAATCTCAATTAAAAAGCCCGACTTTTGCCGGGCTCTCAATACTTTTATTCCACTAATATTTCTGCCAGATCAATTACCTGCTTTTTGTCTTTCAACTGCAGCACCACCCGACGGATTGTTTGACGACTCGTGCCATAGTTACGAAATATCTCGGCATACAAGGTGATAGGCCCACTAATACTCTGACGTCTGTCGCCATAGTAATTAGCCTGAATGAAATAATGACCTTTAACTGCCTTTTTGATGCAATATTCCTCCGGACCAAAGCCGTTGGTAATATCCTGCGACAAGCGTCCACCCAAATAAGTGTTTTTGTTTTGATAATAACACCGTTCGCCCGTTGGTTCAGTTACCCAAAGATCCACATCTGAATTATCGCTGCTCCAACTCAATACAATTCTAATATCTACAGGCATTTTATACAACCAGCTAACAGGTATAGAATCGGTATTTGCCAACGTTTTGTTGCAATTAAGTAGAGCATTCAACTCATTAACCAATATGCCTGTAATAGATCTGTTACCTCTGATGTCCTGCTTTTCAATTGCTTTCTTGAGCATATCAACCGCTTTATCTAAACTACCCTGTTTTTGATAAGCCAATGCTAAATCGCGATACGATTGAACATCTTCGGGCCGTAATTCAAGAATCTTTTCATAAACCTTCACTGCCAATTCAACCTGATTAACCTGCAATAGCTTTTGCCCTACTATTCGATAAATCTCAGCATTATCAATCTTTAGCTCAGCAATATTAGTTATAACCGATACTCCTTCCTCAATCCTTCCCTTCTCAAACAAATAAGAAGCCATGTCGAGATAAAATGAAGGTTGCTTACTGTATTCTCCTTTCTTGTTAAGGTAATATGAGTAAAGTTCGTTGGTTGGCAATTGTTGGATATCTGCAATGTACACAGCTGTGCTATCCCATGCCACAGTATTCACTTTTATAGCCGGAGTTTGAATAATTGGCACATCCGAACCACCACGACGAGGTGGCAGATCTTCGGCCTCTCTATCTGCTATCATAAAGAATACCGGTGCATCAGCGGCTTCTTCTTCAACCGACATATCAGTAAAATCCAGAGAAAGCTCTTCATCAAATGTAACATCCTCTTCAACAATAGTAAGCTGATTAGCTATGGCAGGCGGAGGCGGAGGAGCTTGTTCTTGTTGTCTTGTAATAGCAGGTTGTTCTCTAATGGCCGGAACCAATTCTTCCTCGATCGATCCTGGCATTGCAATATCAGGCAATTTTGCATTAGGTAGCGGATAGCTTGTATTCCACCACTTTTTAAAGGCTTCTACCATTGGCAATGTGTCGCTTTTAGCAACCTCAATCTGAGGAGAATTCAATTCTGCCTGTCTTTGCAACAGTTCGTTGTATTCCTTCTGGAGCTCTGCCGGAGGATCAATCTTAAAGCGCACATAATCTTCTACCCTTTCCAGTACCATCAAGGAGGTGTAATCGGTAACCACTCCATAAGCCTTGGCCATCCGAATTATCTCGTCCTTATTATCCTCTTTGTTTTGGCTCAAAACGGTAATGTAATTAGCAGCACACAAACGCGCTATCGGTAATTCGTAACTGGCTTCTCCCTGCAACTGAAAGTTATTATTGATAAGAACCTTATCACCACAAACTATCTTAACATCCAACACAGCCTCGTCACTTAACCCCCTACCAGAAACAATAACTCTATTCTGATCGCTGGATAGTTTACCCACCAGGTAATTTACCTCTCCACTGGCAACGCTCGTTTTCACATAAAGCGGGTCCGTAATCATTTTGTTGTAAGCCGATTCGATAGTACTGGTGCCTAAATCGATAAACACAACTCGTTCCTGAGGCCGAATATTACGTAGAAACGTATGATCCGATACTTGCGAAGAATTAATCGCGATAATCATTTTTTGAGTATCTGTTTCAGGAAGCTCTCCTAAGTTCATCATTCCATCACTAAAGATAATAAGCTCTTTACCTTTGAGTGAATTTAAATCAATCTGATCTAAGCGACTCCCTCCATCATATACCATACTCATTAACTCAGCCTTTAGTTGAGTTGGAATTTCACCTTTCACAGTAACTTCTCTAACTCTTTTGAGCTGATGATTAAAAGCATAAATACTTAAATGAGTTGTTTGATGATAATTCAGGTAACTTGATAATAATTGCAGCTCTTTTTCCATATCTCTATTGCTCCCCGAACCAGAAACATCCCACAATACGGCAATACTATCTAACTGCTCTTTATGCTTAGGTTCAAAATCAATGGGAAATGTGGCATAAAAGTAATTACCAAAACGCGAGGTAAATAAACTTGTCGAGTGATCTTTTATCGGCAGTTTCATTTGAAATAAGCCACTTGGCTGCACCCTTACATTTAACGATGAAGCTACATAATTATCGCCATCACTTTTAAAACTCAACATGGTAAAATCATTGTCTGTAATAATGGGTTTAACATCCGACTTAACGGCATTAACAACAATTGAGAAATCTTCAATCGGATTCTTATACATCAAGGGTAACTGATAGATATAGGATTGATCTGCTTCAACCAGCTCCTCCTGACATGTAATTTTAATTCTTTTAGTGCCTTTAGCAGGAATGGGATAAACACGCAACCGGAAATTGTTACCACTTGTTTTCTCCAGTAAGCCGGGATCAATCCCTCTCCTAACAATGGTTTCAAAAACTCTTCTTCCTTTGTTCTTCTCCACAACCACACCTTCGCGTAAGATGCCATTTACATCCATGGCAAAACCTACAATCTGCTGATTACTCTTTAATGGAAAAGAGAATTCGCCTTCCAACAAGCGATTAAGCGGGTTATAAAAAGTAATATCATAGGTTGTAAGCGCTATGTTCGACATTGTTTTTACATCAACAGACATACGATGTATCTCCAACTCCACAGAATCGTTTTTAATGCTTAAACGAGGAAATACATTAGGATTTGCTGGTGGCAGATTTCTGATTTGCGAACACATACTTGTTAAGCAACAAGCCAATAATACAACGGAAGTAATTAACACTTTTCTTATACACATGGCGACATTGTTTAGGTTAAACATGCTCAGACCGTAGCAACCCACATGCCATTCTCTTCACACATACAAAAAACAAGCTGTTACCTATTGATAGTAGGTAATTTAAATATGTACTTTGCTCATATAGATATTTCGAACAGTATGAAAATGCCGCCCGATGGGGCGAAAATAAGAAAGCTCCATCAATTGATGAAGCTTTCTATTTTTCTAACCAGATAGGTTGTAAAAACTAACCTAAAATTCTAACAAAACTATTATTGTTCTACTTCCAGCTTTAAATCTGCTGCACCCACGTGCATTGAGTTTAATGCAACAATTTCGTCAGCTAGTTTAACGGCCTCAGCTACGTTTTCCAATCCTTCTTCAGCCAGTGCAATTAAGAATTTAGCATCGATGGTATTTCGTTTCTGAATATCATCTTCAAAAACCAACAACAATGGTAATGATGTTGCGAAATAATCGATTCGTACCTGCTCGTTTAATTTAGCTTCGGCAAATGCTTTAATACCCTTCAACAAATCAGTTGCTTCTTCTGTTTTTCCCAACTCGCGCAACGAAAGTGCTTTGTAGTACGACAATTCAGAGTAAGCACTTACAGCCATATCAATAAAGTCACCTTCCTCATTAGTACTGGCTTCGAAATGAGCTTTTGCTTCATCAGCTTTACCCATCGCTTTTAAAGCCATTCCTTTCCAGTAATTGATATGTGCTACTGCTTGCAATGGATGGTATTTTTCACCTAAATTATCAGGTGTATCCATCGATTTAGTGAAGTAAGTCAATGCAGTTTCAGCATCACCTTGCTGTAAAGCCGCTTGTCCTAACTTCAAACAAGCATAAGTATACTGGCGTAATACCTGACCTTCTCCACCTTCCCATGGATGGAAATTGCGATTAACCAACAGGTTTAATGCACTGTTGTAATCTCCGGTAAAGTTATATAAAGCAGCCAATTCAACAGAGAAATCATCACGGGTAGTGATTTGATCTTTGATCTCCAATAAGCTTTCCAAACGATCTTTAGGATCATCATTCAGCTTTTTACGCAATTGGTCAAACTCGTAACGGATACGCATATCATTTGGTGCCAACTCAACAGCCTTTAAGAATGATGCTCTGGCTTTCTCGCCATCCTCAAAAGTATTCCAATATGCAATACCTAAGTTACGATACAATGTACCATAATTGCTGTTAGCTTTGGCAGCTAATTCCCAAGCTGCAATCGCATCCTCGTGGCGTTTAAGGTTGAAATAATAGTTACCCAAACCATAAGCAGCTAATGCATTATCTTTATCAGCCTGCAATGCCCATTCCATTACAATTTGCTCGTAAGTACGCGATGGGAAAGCATAATCGTATGAAGCCGATTTTGTTTTATTTAAAATTTCTGTTGATGTTGCAGTATCACCTTTTAAAGCATACAACCAAGCCAAAATATATTCAGTCATGATTGATTTAGCCATTGGATTTGGCACTGCACATTCAGGAATTTCGTTTTTATGATGCAATTCAATTACATCAATCGCTTCCTGATAGAATCCAGCTTCGGCATAATCAAAAGCAATATCAATAACAGTTTGAGCATCGTTACGCGATGACGCAATAAAATCGTCGAAGTTACCTGTTAGTGTTGCTAATTCAAATTTAGCCCACTGATCCAGTGAATCTGTTTTAAACAACTCATCAATTACTTGTTGAGCAGCCTCTTTTTTGCCTTGATTTTTTAGAACCGCAGCTTTTAATATAAAAGCTTTGTTATTCTGACGATTAGTGTCCAACGATGCTTCAATATGTTCTAAAGCTGTTTCGTAATCACCTTTCAAACAATCCAAAGTTGCTACCTGATAATAAGCTGATGCTCGCCATTCTGAATTCCACGTTGATTTGTAGAACAATGCATATGCTTCATCCTTTTTACCCTGGAACGAACATGCCAAACCACAGAAATAAAGTGCCTCGCCCGATGCCGGATTAGGATGATAAGTAGTTTGAATATCTATTGCTGTTCTGAAGTTTTTCTCGGCCTCGGCAAACTTACCGTTTTTCAATTCAACACGGCCTAAGGCAATGTATGATTTGTAGCTTTTAGGATCGCGCTTAATCGCTTCTTTCCAGTATGGCTCAGGGTAACGTGTTGGGTGACGATACAACTCAAGGTGCTCACCAATTAATTCCAATTCGTTAGCACTTTCAACCTCTTCTGGTTGTTTTGGTTCAAAGGCAAGCTTACGGTTGCGTTCTTTGCTTACTTCGCGATGATGGTAAGCAATTAACTCTTTACCGGCCTCGTTCAATACAATAAGAGAAACAGTGTTTTCTTGTCCCGCTTCTATCTGAATACTGTTATCTTTCCAAGGTGAATCAGGCGATACAGTTTTATTTTCAAATATCTTCTTCTCGTTTCCAATCAACAATACAAACTTCAGATTTTCGAATTTACTGCTCGAAGCTACTCCTAAATCCAATTTATTTCCTTGTTGAATCTCCAAACGAATAGCCAAATCTTTATTGGCATTTTGTACCGGACCTAAGTTTTTATAACTCCACCAGAATTGCGAGAATGTTTTTGTCTCGTATGGTAACAAGTATGTAAAGTCAGGTTGATTATCGGTATAAACACCTGCCATCAACTCAAAGTATGGTCCGCCTTCGTCGGTTAACTCGCGATCCCATGCACGACCAAAGTCTTCGCTACCCCAAGTCCATTGTTTTTTACCCGGTGCAATATGACGGTTAGCCACGTGAATAAATCCTCCATCGGCTTTAAAATCATATCCTCCGAAGAAATCGTATTTAGTGTCACAAACCATGTAACTGGTTGGAACCGGAATGTTATTGTAGTTACGTAAATCGTTTTTCCCTGGTCTTTCGTGATAAGGAATACCGTAGTAATCGTTTTCAGCAAATGGGAAACTACTCTGTGCACGTACTGCATGATCGGCAACATAATGCACATCAGGTGGAAAGAAGCTTTGGTAATCTTTATGAACTTCAACCGCAACGTTGGCCCACCACAAGAAAGTTTGCGTTAATGGTGTTCGGTTAAACAAGCGACCACGTAATTCAATTAATGAACTGTTTGGACGAATGCGAATACCATGCATACCTTTTAAACGGTACATTGGATCGTATTCCGACATCCAGATAGTTCTGGCTCCATCAGCTTCTTCTTCAATATATACATCAGTTGGCAAGTAAGTACCAGGACGGTGGTGCTGAGGCCAGTTAAACTCAACCCCTCCACTAATCCAGGGACCAGCTAAACCAACCAAAGCAGGCTTAATAACTTTTTGTTGATAAAAGAAATTATAATCTTTGTTAGTCTTATCCTGAGCTTCAAAAATACGTCCCCCAATCTCAGGTAACATCACTAATTTTACAAACTCATTTTCTAGCATTGCTGCCTGATATTTTTTATCCACTTTATGGTCATACACCTTGTCGATAAAAGGAACAGGATACACTTTACCCGACGAACCCTGATAAACTCTTTTCTCAAAAAAAACAGGATTAATTTCTGACTTTCCTAACTCGTAAGTAGGAATGGTCAACTTTTCTTGCCACGCTTTAACTGATTCCATTTCTTTACTATTTTGATTATTCTCCCAAGCATGTATTCCTGCGGGAACACATCAATCAGAAAACAGACTTTTATGATAATTACTTGATTATTTCTTTTTCAATTTCTTCCAATGATTTTCCTTTGGTCTCTGGCAACTGCTTTTTAATAAAGAAGAAACCTGCCAAACAAATCAATCCGTACAACCAGAAGGTTCCTGCAGCTCCTAAAGCCTCGTTCAAAAGAGGGAATGTATAAGTCAACAAGAAGCTGGCAGTCCATAAGGCAATGGTTGAAATTGCCATTGCTGCACCTCTTACTCTATTAGGGAATATCTCAGAAATTACCACCCACACAATAGGTGCCAACGACATAGCATAAGTAGCGATAGCTACCAATACCATTACCAATAATACCCATCCTGAGATGTTAAAGAAATAGGCAGCTCCAATAAATATATATACAAAAGCCAAACCTATTGAACCAATTAACATCAGAGTTCTACGACCTAACTTATCAACCGTAAAAATGGCCACGAACGTAAATACCACATTGATGATACCCGTAATAACAATATTCATTAAGATATCAGAAACACCAAAGCCAGCCGCTTTAAACACCTCTTCGGCATAATTGAAGATTACATTAATACCACACCACTGTTGGAAAGCAGCAATAACTACACCAATGACTATTACTTTTCTTAGTCCTGGTTTAAATAAATTACGAAAACCAAGATCTTCTTCTTTAGTGTTTAGAGTTGCTCTGATATTAGTATACTCCTGGTGCGCGTATTCAGCATTACCAATTTTCTTAAGAATTGCTTCTACTTTTGATTCTTTTCCTGATTTTGCTAACCATCTAGGACTTTCAGGAACTAAAAACATTAAAAGGAAGAAAATACCAGCAGGTAGTGTCTCAGCCCAAAACATCCATCTCCAACCCATTTGTCCATTCCACGATGCTAAAATATCTGCTTCGGTAAAATGTGCTGGTACAGGTTCTGCGATTTGCCAGTTGGCAATTTGAGCAGCTAGTATACCTAATACAATTGTTAGCTGATTTAATGAAACAAACTTACCACGCATTTCTGCTGGTGCTACCTCAGCAATATACATTGGAGATAATGTAGATGCTAACCCAATTCCAACACCACCAATCAAACGATAAATAATGAAAATGGTAAAATTATCAGTTGCTCCGGTACCTATTGCTGATAAAGTAAACATGAAAGCTGCAAAAATCAGCAATTTTTTTCGTCCGTATTTATCACTTAACATACCTGATAATGCGGCACCAACCAAACATCCTATCAAAGCACTACTCATTGCCCACCCTTGCATGGTTGGCTGATTCGCAATCTGAAAGAATTGTTCGTAAAAAGGTTTTGCTCCTCCGATCACAACCCAATCGTATCCAAATAACAAACCACCCAAGGCCGAAACCATTGAGATGGCTAAAATGTATTTTGTATTGTATTTCACTTGGTTCATATAAGATGACTTTTTCGTGATTTAATTAGTTTTAATAATAGCAAATTACGAGACTTTCCATTCAAATAAAAATGGAAGTTATCATTATATAGATGGATTATTTTACTATTTTACCCGATATATTTAGATACTCAACAATATGAAAAGAGAAGAAGGTTTTACAGGGCAACGAACGTTTGTTATTCCAGAATATATTCTTCAAAAAATTAAAGATGATTCCTTAAGTTCAAATCTATACTTAACAGATATTGGCTATTATCCAAATGCCGAAGAACATTATCGTTCTCGTCCTAAAGGAATTAATCAATTCATTTTGATTTACTGCATCAATGGAAGTGGATGGATTTCTATTAACAGTCAGAAAATAAGGATACATTCCAATCAGTATTTCATTATTCCAGCAAACACCCCCCATTCCTATGCATCTAATGAGCATGATCCATGGACAATTTATTGGATTCACTATGCAGGAGAACAGGCTTCTTATTTTTCAGATAATTTTGAGGCTGCCCAAAACATTATTCCATCTTCTATCGATCGTATTGAAGATCGTTTGCAGCTATTTGAAGAGATATTGCTTAATCTGGAAATGGGATACAGTTTTGACAATGTGGTATATGCCAATGTATGTCTACTGCACTTTCTGGCTTCTATCCGGTATTTGGGGCAATTCAGGCAGTTTCGCAAGAGTAAAAGCAAAGATGTAATCGAAAGCTCCATCTTATTTATGAAAGAACAAATAGGTGAAAAAATGACCTTGGATGATCTGGCTCAACAAGCTAATCTATCGACATCACACTACTCCATGATTTTTAAAAAGAAAACCCAACAATCGCCATTAGATTATTTGATTCAACTAAAGATACAAGCCGCATGTCAGTTACTGGACCACAGCAGTTATAACATCAAACAAATAGCCAACCAGGTGGGATATGATGATGCTTATTACTTTTCGCGCATTTTTAAAAAGGTGATGAATATTTCGCCGAGAGAATATCGAAATAATTTGAAAGGGTAGATTTAATGGTTAACCAGATTCAATAATAATATCCTAGTATTGATTAATACTCCATGGATAATAATACAAAAAAAGAGGTTGCCAATATTGACAACCTCTATTCCTATTTCATTAATTATCGTAGATACTTTTCTTTTCTTTGTCCTTCTGATTTGCATCGCGTTGAAATTGTGATTTCAACTGATCGAAAGTCACTTTGTTTTCAGGTTTAAATTCCGGCGATCGCATATAATTCAAAATACTATTTAGTAAGGCTTTCGCTGTTATTCGGTTATTCAAATCTGAATTAAGGTCGATACCACTAAACACCAATGTTCCCTTGCCTACTTTAGCTTCAAATAAATTAGACAAATCACGGTTTTTGAAGAAATTATCTACCACCGTTACAATTGGTTTAGCATTTACATCTTCTACATTAAGCGATTTCGATTTTTTGCATAAATCCCACCATTGCCAATTAGTATAATATTCGGTTGGGAACGATTTAAATGCTGCATTCTTATTATCGATCAACAGCCCCATACTACCTGGTTGATTTGGAAAGTGTACCGGACTCCAGAATACAGGTACGAACTTACCTTCAATTCCTTCAACCTCCTCTAAAGCAGGTGTGAACAATACTTTTCCACCTTCAGCCAAAGCTTTTTCAGCTTCTTTCCAATTGGTAGTAACAACAACACCTTCTGCATTTACTTTTTGATTGGTTGGGTACACCCAAACAGACCAGTTATTTTTGTAATCTGTTCCTTTCAAACTTAGTGTGATATCAAGTTTTGATGGCTCGGCCACATCTTTTAAATCAAAATTAAAATCACCCAAAGATTGGTAACTTCCTTGATTGATATTAGCCACTTTTAATTCGCCAGCCTTTAATTGTTCGCCACCTTTTGATATAGTCCAATCAAAAACTGCATTATCAAGGGTTTTCCAGTAATTAGCTACCTCAGCTGTTGCGGCAAATACCTCATCGTTGGTATAAACCGCTTTTTCGAATTTAAGTAATGGCACTAACTCGCTACAAAACTGTTTAAATTCTTGGCCGGTTACAATTCCTTTTGAATCCCAAAATGCATCCAACATACCTACCAAAGCAGTTCCTTGACCAGGAAAATCATGTAGATCCAACAATTGGAATCCACTGATACCCGGAGTTTTTAATGCTCTTTCAACTTCTTCTTTGTACAATATTTTAGCCAGATGGCCAGAAGCTAATAAATAATCTTCAGCTTTATCTAAACGACCTTTTGCTTTTAAGTCATTTCTGATTGCTTCGAAGTTCAATGGTTCTAAAACACCTGTGTATTTACTAATCTCCTTCAAATTAGGATAAACCGAATATTGTCCAATCTCATGCGTGATCAATGGAATATCCAAAAATTCAATACTTGAACGATAATCTTTATCGAATGATGGAGGATACTCATCAAACACACCTTGTCCTCTTACCCAACCATCTTTTGTCCATTGAGTAATCCAAAATTGATCTACTTCATCAGGTTCCGAAGTATATGGTTTCTGAAAAGTAAAAGCTGTAATGGTATACAAGTGACGTTGATCTGTTGATTTTAGTTCGCGCACAAAATTGGCAAGCAACTCATAATCTCCTTCCAACTCATTACCTAGTGCCATCATACAAAACGATGGATGATTACCATAATTGCGAATCATTCTTCGACCTTCATTTTCCATCCATTTCACCATATCAGGCTCAGTACCGTATTTAAGTGACCAGTTTGGCATTTCAACCTGAAGATAAAAACCTAAACTATCAGCCACATTAAATGCTGCCTGAGGTGGACACCATGAGTGAAAACGCAGGTGATTTAATCCGTAGGACTTGGCAGTTGCAAACACTTTTAACCAATCGTGCTCATCCAAAGGAGGATGACCTAACAATGGGAAAATATTACACTCCAATGTTCCTCTTAGGAATAAACGTTTTCCATTCAACATCAGGTTATTTTCAACCGACTCTAATTGTCTCATTCCAAATTTGGTTTGAGCTAGTACGATACCTGCTGTATTTTTAATTTTTACACTATACAATACTGGATTATGCTCATCCCATAACTCAAAATCGTGTTTAATCTCAATGCTAATATCTTCCTGTTCGGCCAATTTCTTTGATTCAATCACTTTTCCATTACAATCAAGAACCTCAACAGTAATTTTTTCGCTATTAGCTGCTGTGTTATCACCTTTAGCTTTGATCGAAATTGATTTAGATGCAACATCAGGATATACCTGCAAGTTATTTACCGAATATGCCTCCATAGCAACAATCTCAAAATCTCCTAAAACGCCATTCCAAATGGTTTGCGTTGTTTCGGTGTAAGAATGTGTTAATGATCGTTCTTGAGCATTATCAAACAAATCATATTGCTGTCTATTATCAATACAAATAGTTACCAAATGTTTTCCTTCACTTAGTTTTCCTAAATTAATTTCATGAGCGGTAACCAGGCTATTGTCTGTTCCTTTGTATGTACCATCAATCCATACTTGTGATTTCCAAATGACTCTTTCCATTTTCAGAACCATTTCTTTATCGGCAAGATTAGCTGGAACTTGAATTTCTTTTTGATACCAGGCAGCTCCTATATAACTATACTTCCGTGTTAGTTGGTACAATGTTTCTTTATCCAAAGTAGCTTTAGCTTCCGATTTTTTACCAATTGCGGCTTCATCAAGTGTTGATGGCAACGTAATTGGTAAACCATCTTTTACCGGATGATTAAACCATTGTCCTGACTCTCCTTCATCATTAGGGTCTAATTTTACAACCCATTCTCCCTTCAAATCTATTGCATCTGTTCTCTTACTAGAATTACAACTACTAAATACAACACCCATTAAACTGGCTGCTATGATACAAAAGACCGTTAATTTGTTTTTCATCTATTTCTGTTTTATTCAACTCTACCAATACACACAAAATCAACATCTTCATTATATTATCAATGAAGAAATTATTATGATAGTTCGTTTCTAATAATATTTACCTACTAATGTAACTACAGACCTTGCCGGAATGCTAAATTGATCAGCATTGGTTGTTCCCTTTGCGAGATTTGAATTCTCTGAGGTTGTAAATGTAGTAAAAGTATTATTTTCAATATTAAAATTCGTTCCTAAACTACCTAACACAATATCTTTTGAGGATGAAGAATAATTCACAAAAACAATAATCATTTGCTGAGTACTCTCATCCTTATAAGCTGAAAACATGAGCGATTGCATTTGTTGCTCATCTCCTTTAGGGATTGAAAAACCTGACTGAATACGTTTTGCTCCCGGGCGAATAAATCTTGAATAATTCCCTAAAGCCCACAAAGTTTTTGAATCACGAACGAAACCATCGTATTTCAGATTTTCAGAATCTGGATCATTAGAACTTCTGATTCCATTGTTGCCATTATCGATGTAGATCAAGCCATCTTTATAGTCATACTGACTAATAGCTGTCCACCACTGCCAAGCCTGAGCATTGGCATAATACAAATCGGCGTGAATAACGCGTGCGATATACAAGGCTGTATTTATACCTAAATCGCGATCCCATCCTCCGCCAATATCCTGAGTATTTTCAAGCATCGAATATTCCGATTGCCAGAAACCTAAATCATTACCAATTGATTTTATTTTGCTATTTGCATTTTGTCGCACACTCACTAAATCCGATAGGTTAGCTGTTGTCCAATAACTGTGCGCTGAAATTGTATTTTTAACATTCTCTAAATCGCCAACATAATTTGTTGAATAGGGAGCAAAAAAGTCTTCCACCTGATTGGCTCTTCCTGATTTATCTTCATTTGAATATAAGTACTTAATATTGGCTGCTTCGGAAAGTACAATTTCAGTTTGCAAGCCTTTTGCAGATAATTTATCAGATAAATATCCTGTTAATTGCGCAATTTCGTCATTGCTTGCCGGTGTCCCTTCCTGACCAGAACTTCCCCAATCGTACTGCGTTTCGTTAACCGGACTTAAATAATTAAAATGAATACCTTCCGAGTTAAAATGATCCACCACATTCACCATAAAGTCGGCATAATCATCCATCATACCCGGTTTGATATTCATGTTATAATCTTCAGAGGCATATGCTTTGCCGTTGTTGGTGTAATGCACAGGTGCAGAAATGGAAAATGCCAAAAATTGATTTACTCCCCGTTCTTTTGCAGCATTTAAAAACCATTGTTGCCCCTGTTGCTTACTCCAATCATAAGTACCATCTGGATTTAAGAAGCATTCGGCTCTTCGCCAATCGTTAGGCAAATCGCTTCCTGCTCCTTGCTCCTCACTCCCTGCTCCAATATAAAATCTCCATAATGACAGTCCTATTCCTTCGGGATTTCCGTCTTCATCTGTATCCTGACTAAAAAGTAAATCGGCAATTGCCTCACGCTTTTCTAAAGGCCAGTTTTTTCCAACATTTTTACATCTCCATGCATCAGAAGCTCCAAAACCATCTATGGTTTGATACTCGGTATCAGGATTAATAAAAATTCTATCGCCAGATAGCTGTTTGTTAGAATCGTCGCCAACACCATCATCTGCGCAGGCAAATAATAAAAGAAATGAAACAAATACGGAAATCTTTCCAAATAGAGTCATAGAAGATATTTTAAAAAAAGGTGAGGGAAACATTACGTTTCCGCTCACCACCTATTTATTAATAACCATCATTCTGAGTTACCACACCATTACTAAGGTCGATTTCTGATTGTGGAATTGGCCAAAGTTCATGTTTCCCTTCTTCGAACATAACACCCTTATCCTGACGCTCCTCAGGATGACTTAATTCCCATTCATCAGTGCTCTCAACCGTATTATAACGAACAAATGTTCCGTTAGCTCCCATAATTACAGCGATACGTGGTTTGTTTGCAATCGGATCAATCTGACGTCGTAAATCGTACAAACGCATACCTTCGTTGGCTAACTCCAAACGACGTTCTTTCCATATTGCATACAACAGGTTACTTCCTGTTAAACCTTCTTTAGGTTCTAAATTTACGCGTGCTCTGATGAAGTTAATATCACTTAAAGCCTGCGAAGGATTATTCAAATGATAAGCCGCTTCGGCACGAGTCAAATACATTTCGGCCAAACGAATAAAGATAAATGGAAGTGGTACGTGTTGATCCTCTTTTATCAGGCTACGACGCATTGCGATAGGCACATAAAACTTACGCCAAACACGATTTGATTTATGCTGATTATCTGCAAAATTATAAGCAGGATTTGCTTCTTCATCGCCATAAACAGGCTCATTCATTCTACAAATGGTGCTTAATCGACGAATATCATCACCTTCTGACAAGTAGGCGTTTTCTAAGTCTGATGTTGGAACACACCATCCCCATCCGTCCATGCTATTTTCAGGATCATCCCAAACTTGTCCACGAGCCTGCATAATAATAGCAAAACGGCTACCAACTGTAAATGACTGATCGCTGTTAGACTGCCATTCGAAAATAGACTCAACTCCGTTGTGATTGTAAACACTCCAAACATCAACAAAATTAGGTTCTAACTGGTAGTCGAACTGTGTGATTACAGAATCAGCATATGTATATGCATTTTGATAATCTTCGGTAAATAAATAAGTACGAGCTAATAAAGCTAAACATGCTCCTTTGGTTGCTCTTCCCAATTCTGATGTTTCATATGCTGCTGGTAAAACTGCTGCTGCATCTTTCAAATCCTGAATGATTTGAGCATATACCATTTCTTTTGGAGAACGCGCAAGAGTTAAACCTGCAGTACCCGTTTGTTCCAATGTTAACACTACATCACCAAAGTTCTGAACTAACTCCCAGTAATTATAAGCTCTTAGGAACTTAGCTTCACCAACCAATCTTGCTTTTATGCTTTCAGCTATAGGAGCATCCGGTATTCTGTTAATGGCAATGTTACACCTCGAAATATCGTAATACTTATAAGTATAAAAGTTAACAATTGCATCGGGTGCATTAGAAGCATTTACTGTATAATGTGCCAATGCATATGAGTGGCTGTTATCCTGAGTAAGGTTACCCATCCAGGCATCGTCTGTTGCCATTTGGTTTGATAGACGTAACCATTGTTGCCACCAATCTTCAACATTTGCAAATCCGGCGTAACAACCATTTACAAAGTTCACACACTCGGTTTCTGTTTGAAAATAGTTATCAAGATCCTGTTGGCCTCTTGTCTCTACTTCAATAAAATCGTCGCAGCTACTAAAAGCAATTGCAGCTATTAGTGTAAGTGCTATATTATATATTTTTCTCATCATTATTCTGTTTTATTGTTTACAGATTAAAATACCAGATTAACACCTACTAAATAAGTTGGCAATACAGGATAATTCCATCCACCAAAACCAAAACTAGTTACGCCACCACCTACTTCAGGATCCATTCCTTCGTAGCCGGTAAGTGTTAAAATGTTTTGTCCGGATACATAAACTCTACATTTGCTTAATTTCATTTTCCCAGCAACATCATTAGGTAAAGTATATCCTACCTGAATGTTTTTCAATCGAGCAAATGAGCCATCTTCAATGTAGAAATCGCTAAAACGAGTGAAGTTTTCATTTTGATCATCGTGCGATACACGTGGAATTGTATTAGAAGTACCTTCACCATGCCAAGCCTCGTCTAATAATCCTGATAAAACATTATTATCGGAACCGGTAGTGCTATACAACGCCGATTTTGTTTCGTTAACCAAATCATTACCTACACTAAAGTATACGTTGGCTACTAAATCAAAATTAGAATAACCCAGGCTTACATTTAAACCACCTGTAAAATCAGGCCATGGAGAACCAATTTTTACACGGTCATCATTATTAATTAAGCCATCGTTGTTGGTGTCAACAAAGCGAACATCTCCAGGTTTTGCATAGGGTTGCATTAACGTACCGTGCTCTGAAGCATGTGAGTTAATCTCTGTTTGATTTTGGAAAATACCTTCCGTTTTATATCCAAAGAAGTAACCCGGAACATCTCCTTCAATAGTTTGTGTTTTTTCGCCGTTACCCCATAATGGAGAGTCTGGAAGATTTGTCATTTCCACATCAACAGTAGTTAATGTAACTCCTACATTGTATTTAAATTTAGATACAATTCCCTGATAGTTTACAGATACTTCCCAACCTTTACTCTGCATATTACCTACGTTAGTATAAATGCTTGCATTAGATGGGTATCCACTATAATTTGGATAACGTTTCTGGAAAATCATATCTTTTGTTTTCTTCTGGTAATATTCAAAAGAACCACTTAAAGCACTGTTAAATAAGGTCCAGTCCAATCCTAAGTTGACATCTTCAACAGTTTCCCATTTGATATCCTCATTTTTCATGCTTGATGGATAGCTGGTATTAACCAATGATCCTTCACCCGGTCCGAAAACGTAATAATACTGACCAAGTCTTGATGAATACACATCAGCTGGCAAACTCTGGTTACCTACTCGTCCCCAACCAGCTCTGAATTTTAAATCATCAACAAAATCAACTCCATCCATAAAACTCTCTTTTGACACACGCCATGCAAATGAAGCTGAAGGGAAAGCTGCCCACTTATTGTTAGCTAAAAATTTTGAAGATCCATCAGTACGATAAGTAGCCGTTAAGTAATACTTATCTTTTAAATTATACGATAAACGACCTAAATACGACTGTACTGTATTTTCATAGCTAGTACCACCATTTAATGGATTTGAAGTTGCAGCATTTAACTCACGAAGTAGATCTGTATTGTTAGGAGTTCCTTCTTTAGTTGCCCACAAATCGCTTCCTGTCCATTTCTCCAATGTATTACCAATCATTGCAGAGAGTTTATGCTCTGAATAATTGAATTCATAAGTGGCAGTATTAGTCCAGTTCCAGTAGTTATCCTGCGATTTATTTCTACTTACCTGATTAATTTTATTTGATTCGTGAGCCTCATCAATAGAAAACTCAGGGTTAAAACTATCAGAGTGATTAAATTGTAAATCACCGCCCAATTGAGACTTAATCTCTAAATTTTTAATTGGTGTAATCGTAATATTTGCATTATATCCCAATGCATAATTACCCGATTCATTAAAATTACGAGCATCTCGCCCAATGGGGTTCCAGGTATAAGTATAGTATGAACGTTGGTAAATATCGAACTCACTTAATCCGTCTCTATCTGCTTCAGGAACTAAAATTGGAGTAATTGGATCAATTACTAAATAATCCTGATACCAGTTTGGTGTATTTTGCCATTTCTCGCGACGAGGATTTAAAACAAAACCAGCAGATATATAATCGTTAATTTTAAGATCATTACTAATACGAGCAGTGAACTTATCCCAGTTTCCTGAATTGTAGAAAGATTCCTGAGAGAAGTAGTTAAAGCTATAAGCAAACTTATATTTTTCAGTACCTCCATTAGCTTGAACACCTGCGCTTAATGTTGGCGAAAATTTATTTACACCTTCTCCCCACCAATCGGTACCAGCACCTAACGATCCTGGATCAGGGAAACGTGCATCTAAACCACTGTTTGCCAAACTTTGATTCATTATTTGGGCATATTCAGTTGCATTTGCCATTTCATATGGTTTCTTAAAAACCTGTGTTCCATAGCTAACATCGGCTGAATAAGTAGTTTTTCCTTCTTTACCTCTTTTGGTGGTAATTAAAATTACACCATTAGAAGCACGACTACCATAAATTGCTGAGGCAGATGCATCTTTTAACACCTGCATGCTTTCAATTTCGTTAGTATTTAAGAAATTAATATTGTTACCCATAGGCACTCCATCCACAACATATAACGGATCGGTACTTAAGCTAACAGTAGAAATACCACGGATAAGAACTTTTGGTTGAGAACCAGGTGCTCCACTACCTGCAACCACCTGCACACCGGCGGCTTTTCCTTGTAGTGCTTCAGTTGGGTTACCTACTGTCATGGTTTTCATATCTTCACCCGTAACAGAAGTAATTGAACTGGTTAAGTCTCCCTTTTTTGCTTTACCAAAACCAATGGCTACAACTTCGTTTAAAGCCATTGTACTTTCCACTAAGTTAATATTGATTACTACCTGATCTCCAACAGGTACTTCTTGATTATCAAATCCAATAAAAGAGAACTGCAAAACATCAGTTGAAGCTACAGAGATACTATAGTTACCCATAATATCAGTAATGGTACCGTTGGTAGTACCAGCGATAACCACATTAACACCAGGTAGTGGCTCCCCTTGAGAACTAACAACCCCGGTTACTGTTTTTTGCTGTGCAAATACATTACCAATAGTAACTATTGATAAAAACACAAGCAAGAAGTATTTTATATATCTAGAATTCATATACTTATTTTTTTCAATGGTTAAGTTATTTAACGCAGGCACATTTTTTGCAAATCAAATGATGTGCCTGTGTTTAATTAACTTTCAGATTAATTTTTCAGAACAACTTTACAACGGTTCAGATAAGTATCGAATGTTATAATATAAGTTGCCTTAACCGGAACATCCATATTTACATTATCACCTCCCTGAGGAACAGTCTTTTCTGGATCAGAGGCATTATCAAATCTCCAGTAAGGATTCATCCACCATCCCCAAGGGTGATAAGGACCAAAAATCATCTGGAAGTTACCTTCTAACTCTTCTTCTCTGGTATAGATATATGGATTCTCTGGATCAACAGTCATTTGACGGTTGGCATCCGGTCCATCCCATCCCCATCCGGTAGTATTCTGGAAGTCAGTCCAACCAGCACCAATCACACATAGTTGACCAACATAGTTATTCATGTCATCCTCATTTTCGTAAATACTCTCACTATAAGGAGCGTCCGTTGGAGTAAATTTCTCAAATGAATAATCCATTGTCTCCAGATTAAGATCAATTACATAGTATCCTTTTTCAGGCAATACAATTGGCAATGCTGTTTCAGGACTATTAATTAATTTGCTTTCATTATTAGGATCAATTCCATAACAATGCGGTGTAAAGTTTGCTTTTTGAGGAAGAAACTTAACCTCAGTACCTGGCGCACTTGAGTAATATTTTGCCTGGAATGTATAAGGCGCTACTTTATCGATCAACATTGGCACTCCAAATAAATCGCTCGTTAATTGGTCTTCAGTTTCAACATCCGACAAGTATAATTTATCGAAATCAGAAGACACTTTTACAACAGTTGTACGATTTACAACATTACCAGCACTATCGGCAACGGCATAATGGAATGTATAGGTTTCAGGGTCCCCTCCTACATCAACACTATTTGTATATGAATAGGTTAATTGGGTAGTACCCACAAAAGAAATACTATCATAAATGTCAAGTTTTTCTTCTTTCACCACAAAATATCCTAAGGCTCTATCGTCAGATAATTCACAAGTTATATCAACCATATTAGGATTAACAGGTTGTAAAGTAACCCCGTCAATTGGTGAAGCTATACTTAAAACAGGATTGGTATAATCCTCGTCCATGAAAATATCAACATTTGTAGAAGTTATATCTCCCCCAAGATTTTCTACTGTTAATACTAAATTAGTTGCATCATCTGCTGCCTCAACAGGTACTAAAAAGTTATAACTTAAGTTATACTCTTTTACCATCGAATCAGGCACAAATTCAATAGTTCTATCCAAGAACCAATCTTCTTTTAATAAATTAATAGATTTAATACCTACACCATCTTTAACGATAGCCTCGATCTTCATCGTTCTACCTTGCCCCGTATGAACTTCAGCAGTAACCATTTCTATTGTAGGATTACCGCTACTCTCCCAAACCTTTTCATCGTCATCGCAACTTATTATAAATAAAGATGCAAATGCGATCATCAAAAAGGTACTCACTAAATAGACTTTTTTCATTTAACTCAGTTTAAATTAAATTAGTTAGTATTTCACTGTTTCATTTTAAATATTAATGTTGTTACTGATTTTGCCTTTAATGTAAGATTGCGTTTATCTTCTGCTTTAAATGCCAGGTTTGCTTGTTCTGATGTAGTATAGGTTTTTACCTCATTATCAGATTCGAAACCTTGCAAATGAATCTTTTGTCCTTTATCAGTTGTATTAATTACTACTGCGACCAGTTCATTTTTAGTTTCATTTTTATATGCCGAAACCATAAGTGTATTTGCTTCACTTTCTTCGTCTTTGAGCGATGGTATTTTAATGTTAATACGTTTCATACCGGGACGTACAAAAAGTGAATAGTTACCCAATGCCCACATCAGTTTAGAATCATGGTAATTACCGTCATTCATAAGCAAGCGATTATCTTCGCTCATTTGATCAGTAATTCCTGAATCACCATTATCTAAATAGATTAATCCATCTTTATAATCGCATTGAGAAAGAGCTGTCCACCATTGCCACGAACTTGCATTGGCGAGAGTTATATCATTATGAATAACGCGCGCTACATATAAAGCTGTTGGCATTCCAAGGTCGCGCTTATTACCCCCACCTATCTCTTCGTTGTTTTCTAACACACAGAATTCGCTTTGCCAATAATTAGTAGTGGAACTAACGTCTGTTAGTTTAGTATGTAAAGCCTTACGAGTTGAAACAAGTGTATCGATGGGCCAGGTTGTAAAATAGCTATGGCCAGTTACTACAGGGTATAATGATTGAAGATTACCAATATAATAAGGTGATTCTGCATCTAAGAATGTGCTAATTTGATTTGATCTGTCTTCGTAACCTTTAGATACATTAGTTAAGAATCGGATATCAGCTGCTTCTCCGAATGCAATTTTCGATTTCACATCCTTAATCAACAATTGTGCATCCAAGGCCTTAGTAAACGAATATAAATCCTCATTTGAGGCTGGTGTACCTTCCTGAGAAGGTCCATTCCAATCCCACTGAGGTTCGTTAAACGGACTTAAATAATCAAATCCTAAATTTTGATTTTCGAAATGCTTACAAACATCAGCAAGAAACTTAGCATATGCACCTAACGAATCCTTCTGAATATTTAAATTTTTGAAACCCTTGTCGGCAAAAGCTTTACCATTTTCAGCCATCTGAACTGGCGCGGCAATAGTAAAAGCCAATGTATAATCAACCCCATATTTGTGTGCTTCCTTTAAAAACCATTGCTGCCCGGCTTGCTTACTCCAATCGTAATTACCATTTGAATCTAAAAAACACTCAGCTCTTCTCCATATATGTGTAATGCCCGAAGCATCACCTTGCTCATAACTACCCGCTCCTATGTTAAAACGCCATAAGGATAAACCAATACCTTTCGGATTCCCTTGTTCATCAAAATCGCGGCTAAAAAGCCATTCGGCTATTTGTTCCTTTTTAGCGTCAGGCCAATTAGTACCAACATATTCACATCGCCAAGCATCAGATGCACCAAAACTATGCATTGTTTGGTATGTTTGATTTGTATCAACTTCAACCAACATACCTTTATCCGTATTACATGAAGTAATATATAACCCTATTAAAACGCATATAAAAAATGTTTTTAGCTCCATTTTGCAGAAATCAATCATTAACAATTCAACGCTCTTATTAATTCTTTTTAACACTTGCAAAATAGAACATGATGCCCTCAAAGGATATTAAATTTAAACCACAGTATATTACATTTTAATCATTACACCATAGAAAAACACCACACAAAACCAATCTTTATACTTGATTTAGTTACACTTTAGTGGTATATTAAATTTAATTCAGCAATTTTCTTACAATTTGAATAAATCGCAATATTTTACCAACTTCATATTTGATATATGAAAGAAATTGGAGAGTATTTTTTTAAAGGATGATGGTAAACAGATTAATAACAGGAATCTTTCTGTTCATTTGCGCCTATTTTGGTTTCAATTCCAAAGCCGCAATTAAAGATATACCTAACAAAAAATCATACACGATTAGTTACCTGGGAACAGAAAAAGGATTACCAAGTGACGCCATAAGTTGTGTAATACAAGATTCAAAAGGTTATATGTGGATTGGAACACCTCAAGGTCTCGTTAAATTTGATGGTTACACTTTACAATTGTACTCTACCGGTAATCATCGAAAAAATGGCCTATTATCAAATAACATTATTGATATAACAGAAGACCAGTATAATAATCTTTGGTTAGCTACCGACAAAGGGGTTGCCATGTTTGATGTTTCAAAAGAGTTGTTTCACTTTTTTGATATGGATGATCAATTCCTACCATTGCTTTCAATGAGGGCCAATTGCCTGGCTTGTGATAAAAAAGGTAATATTTGGATTGGCTGGGCAGGGAATGGAATTGATGTCATCCATCCCATAGAAGGACATCTTAAACACTTTGAATCGATACAACCCAATAGTAAATTTACATCCGATTGGATTACCCGAATTTTTCCTGATAGCCAAAATAATATCTGGGTTGGATCATGGGACGGTGGTTTAAATATTGTAAGCAGCGACCTGAGTAAAGTAGAACATATATCCACCTTACCTTATAAACAAGGCACTTTCAATATATTAACTCCCTTTGTTTTTTTAGAAGACAATAATAGTAATATTTGGATTGGAAGCTGGGAACAAAACCTTATTCAACTTCAAAAAGAAAGCGATCATTATTCAGTAAATCAAATTGTTTCCAGAGGAGATTCTGTCAACAATGGACTATCGGGTGATATTATTTTTGATCTAACTCTTGATTTAACAAACAACTTATGGGTGGCCACAAACTATGGAGTTGATTTCTTCAATCTAAACGATTCTTCGTATCAAATACATAACCATAGCGAGATTAGCACAGGTAACGAATTCGATATTTTTAATTCTACACAATCGTTATTTTGCGATAAAGAAGGTTTAATTTGGGCCGGGACCATGGGCAAAGGTGTTGAAATAATAGATGGTATCCGTAAGCAATTTGAGACCTATAACCTACCTCAGACGAATGGATTTAACAGTCAGGCGATTCAATCATTTACCAATCTGGATGAAGATCATCTATTAATAGGTTGCTTAAGTCGTGGATTTGGTATATACAATCTAAACACGAAAGCCTACACACCATACAAAGATTCCGAGCTATTTTCATTTATCAATGAAGACATTAATACTGTAAAGTATTTTGAGTGGGATAAAAATGGTTATTTGTGGCTCGGAACACGATATAACGGACTTATTAAAGTTGACATTAAAAATAAGAGGTATCTTGAATTAAGCAATCTAACAGGTGAAATGGGTTTTGTTTCGCGCGAAGTAAATGACATTTATACCGATCGCCGTGGTTTTATTTGGGTTGCTACTGAACAAGGTTTATATAAAATAGTTGAATTCTCTGATGATTTTAGAGGCTTCAATGCATTACATTACTTTAATGATCCAGCTGATTCAACCAGTTTAAGCAGTAACTTAATATCTTCTATTTACGAAGATGCTAAAAACAACATTTGGGTTTCTACTTTTGATAAAGGCGTAAATAAGCTCGTTAGTCCCCCAACTGTTCATTATCCACTTGTATTCGAACATTACCTTTACAATCCTGGCGGCAAAAATCATATTCAATCAGAAAATATCAATTCCATTTTTGAAGATTCGAATCAAAACTTATGGTTTGCAACTTCAGGTAAAGGTCTCTTATTGTGGAACGATTCATTACAAACATTTGATAATGTACTTGATAACAATCAGGTTATCTATAACCTAATCGAAGACGATAATAAGAACATTTGGTTATCATCAAACAAAGGAATTACGAAGTTTATTTACAACGATTCCATTAAAAACGTTGAACATTATCAAAAAGAAAACGGCTTGCAAGGCTATAACTATATCAAAGGATCTGCCTATAAAGATCATTTTGAGAATATTTATTTTGGAGGTTATAATGGATTTAATGCTTTTAACCCTAAAAACATTCACTCAAATAAATACATACCTCCCATCAGAATTAGTAGTGTTAGAGTCAACAACGAAATTGTCAAACCAGTATCATATCAAGATACAACCCTTGTGATAAAATACAATCAAAGTAGTTTTAGTGTGGAATTTGCATCACTTGCCTATTCTAATCCATCAAACAATAAATACGCATATAAACTTGCAAATATCGATACTAAATGGCGATATGTTGATGCCAATATGCGTACGGCTACTTATGCCAACCTACGACCTGGCAACTATACATTGCTAATTAAAGGTTCGAATGGTATGGGACTATGGAATTCAAATCCTACTGAATTAAGTATTTTTGTTGAAACTCCCCCTTATTTAAGGTGGTGGGCATTCTTAATTTATATCTTCTTATTTTTTACTGTTACAGGTATTGTTGTTTACATTTCGCTTCAACGTCAAAACTTTAAAAGGGCACTTGAAATTGAACACATCGAACGAAATAAATCAGATAAATTAAATCAATTTAAACAACAGTTATTCACCAATATATCACACGAATTTCTTACTCCTATTACCATACTATCTTCTTTATTAGAACATGAAATAAAACAAAGTCCGAAAAATCATAAGTTACAGTTGATGCAGCGTAATGTAGCACGCTTGTCTCAAATGGTAAAGCAATTCTTAAACTTTAGAAAATCGGAAACCAATACGTTGAGTTTAAAAATCAGCAAACATAAAATTGTTGCCTTCACACAAATTTTATGCGAAAACTTTATCGAATTAGCTAAAACCAAAAATGTAAAATTCACCTACCAACTTCCTGAAATTGAATATGAAGCATGGTTTGATGATGAAAAAATAGACAGTATTTTACACAATTTATTATCCAATGCCATTAAGTTTACTCCGGTAAATGGAAACGTTAACTTACAGCTTGGAATAAAAAATTCAATAGCGACTTTTACGGTAAAAGACTCTGGTAAAGGAATTTCAAAAGAACACATCCCTCATATTTTCGAACGTTTTTATTCCGTTAAATCCAATAAATCGAGTTTTTCCGGCTTTGGTATCGGTTTATCTCTCACCAAAGCCAATGTCGAATTACACAAAGGTTCGATACAAGTTAAAAGCGAACTTAATAAAGGAGCACAATTTAAAGTAAAAATACCTATTGATGGAAAATACTATAACGAAACAGATATAGTAACAAAGCATCCAAACATTGTTCAAAAAGAAATAATTAATCCAATTTCAACCGCGAGATCTACTGCTATCTTAAATCAACTGGAACAACAACGTGCTACCGATTATCATTTATTATTAGTTGAAGATAACGATGACTTCAGAGGAGTATTGAAAGAGCAACTTCAAGCTTATTTTAAAGTGAGTGAAGCTGCCAACGGCGAAGAAGCTATTAAGAAAGTAAAATCTAAAGCTATTGATATTATCGTTTCTGATGTTTTAATGCCAAAGATGGATGGATATGAATTATGTCGCCAAATTAAAGAAAACGATACAACATCGCACATTCCGATTATTTTGGTTACAGCAAAAATTTCGGAAGAAGATAGATCCCGTGGATACGAAGCCGGAGCTGATTCATTCATAACCAAACCATTTTCTTTTGAAACTTTAATTACCAGAGTACAAACCTTATTACAGCAACGCATACAATTAATCGAAAAATATACGTCCAATAAGGAAATACGTCCAGATAAAGTACAAATAAGTGATAGCGATGAAAAGTTCCTCAAGGAATTCAGGCATATTTTAGAAGCAAACATCTCAAATCCTGACTTTAATGTAAAAACCATTTGTTCTGAGTTAGGAATGAGTAATTCCAAACTTTACCGTACAACTCGCCAACTGTTAGGTTCATCGCCTTTGGAAGCAATTAAACAATATCGTTTAACCCGGGCTGAGCAATTACTACAATCCAAAGAATTTAGTATCTCGGAAGTGGCACATAAATGCGGATTCAGCGATTTAAGCTATTTTGGAGTTTGCTTCAAGAAACAATTTGGGGTTAGTGCATCGCAGTACATTAACGATTGATATATACCAAAAAAAACCTTGGCAAAATTACTCTTACCAAGGTTTTTATATTTCAAAGATTGTAGTTCTTACTTAAACTTGAAATAAATTCTGTTGATCATATTAGGTGTTTCGCTAAAACCTTTAAAACGGTGTAATTGCGATTGTGGTCCGTAATTATCAGCAGTTTGAAACTTAGTTCCAACCGATGGAATTGCATCCATAAACGAGATATTTCCTTCGGGATATGGAGGATTCGTAAAGTTTCGGTTAGCGTCGTAATTCTTTTGAATAGATGGAGTGAAAAGATGTAAGAACACATCTTCCGACCCACAGTAGATCTCAAATGGCGTTGGACAGTCCAGCTTCAATCCGTAAAACAATGAATAATAGCCTTTAAATTCAGGATATTCCCATACCTCGCCGGTAATACCATCGTTGTATTCTTTATCCCAAACATTTAAAGTTCCTCCTTTTAAACGATTGTTGTATACACGATACGGACCTTTTGCAAATAGCTGAGCTCCTTTGATATCTTTTTCAGGAAAATCGAAAGTAACACCGCTCATTACAATCTTATCCCATGGACGATAATCGTAATCTAACTGTAACGTTCCGTCTTTCTGCATTGTCCAGCTAAAGCGGTATGCATCCCAACCATTCTCATAACTGTAAATGGCATCAATACGATACAATCCATCAACATTGTAAATTTTTATTTCCTTTGGCTTAATATTCTGATCGGTAATAAAAACCGGTCCATTGGCCAATGGAATAAGACCATCTGCATTTTCAATTTCTGTTAACAAACCAGTTGCCTTATTGAATTTTGCTGTTATACCCGAAGCACTTAGAATATAAGTTGAGTCATTTTCTCTTTTACTAACTTCTGACTGCGTCGATCCTGATTTCAACATTCTTTCGGCAAAAAAGGCAGGTGAGTTTAACTCAAAACTCCAGGTATAAATCTCATTTCCATCCGGAGCTGTAGCTGTCAGGTATAGCACATCAAATTCCTTCCAGTTTTGAGGTAACGAAACATTGATTAAGCCTTTTTCCCAAGGTTTGATATCTGGGGAAACCACTTTACCTTTTGCATCCGAAAATGATCCATCCAACGAATGAAACTTTCGTAATTCGTAAGAAAAACCACACTGATTGATATTGGTGAAATCATAACGGTTTTCGATGGTTAACTGACCATTCCAGGCTGGTGTAATGTATTTCTTTTCGATATGAACCGGCGACCAGATTTCTTTGATAGTATAGAAACTTGCTTCTTTTTCGCGATAAGGCCCCATTATGCCATCAGCTCCCGACGCTTTATCAGTATCCAATTCCCCGTCTCTATCGGTACGAACTACTCCCTGATCGGAGAAATCCCATAAAAACATACCTCCCGAAAGTGGATTGCTTAGCATCAGGTTCCAGTAATCATCTAAACCGGCACCATGACCACCATCGTACAAACCATGTAAACTCTCTGTTGGGAAAAAGATATCACGACCGTTAAACATGTTTTTAATACCCGAATTATAAGAAATATAATGAGTAGTATTTATTCCATCATGTAATCCAAAAGGATGTAAAACCGGACGTTTTTGAATATCTAACTCTTTAAAAAGAGGATCTAAATCGCGATTAAAACCACCTTCGTTACCATTAGCCCAAAAAACAACTGATGGACTATTCAAATCACGTTGTAGCATCTCATGCACCAAAATAGTACCCACTTTGGTTTCGTATGGTGGCTTTTGCCATGCACACAATTCATCAATTACATACAATCCTAATGAATCGCAGGCATCCAAAAAGTATTTATTAGGAGGATAATGAGCCATACGAACCGCATTCATGTTCATTTCTTTAATCAGCTTAGCATCGTTGATGCATTGCTCTTTGGTAACCGTACGCCCAGTATTTGGCCAAAAATCGTGATGGTTAACACCTTTGAACATGATTTTTTGATTATTGACATACACACCATCTCGCTGACGTACTTCAACTGTTCGAAATCCAAAACGTTCTGTCGTCGAATGAAGCACTTTACCTTTTTGGCTCACTGTGATAACAGCATTATAAAGGTATGGTGTTTCGGCCGACCAAGGTTTAATGTTATTAATGGTCGATGATGCAAATAACTTCTTGCTCTTAGCTTCTACAGCATTTTTAAAGTTCGATATTTTTTTACCCGAAGCAGCTTCGAAGATTTCAACCTCCACTTCGGCTTTTGAAATGGCTTTATCCATGATCACTTCCATATTGAAAGAACCATCTTGCTTTGCATCAATGCCTGTGTACTCGATAAATGTTTTAGGAACTGCTTCGATGTATACCGGACGATAAATACCACCAAAGACCCAAAAATCGGCATCGCGTTCGGCACTGTTAACCGTTGCATTGGATGACATCTTACTAACTTCAACCTCTAACTTATTATCGGTTTTAGTTGATATCAAATCAGTAATTTCTCTTTTAAAACGATAAAATGAACCTTGATGCACAGCTCCGGCTTGCTTACCGTTTACTTTAACTTTTGTATCAGTCATCGAACCTTCGAACACCAGAAAGATTCTTTTATTTTTCCACGCCTCAGGAATGGCAAACGTTGTTCGGTACAAACCTTTTTCTGAAGCTTTATCTCTTTCGTAACCATAATTATAGGTTCCAAAACCCTCTTGTTCCCAGCACGAAGGAACACGTATGGTTGTCCACTTACCACTATTTCTTCCTTCAGTACAATAAAAATCCCAGGTTACACCATCATCGGCACTATAACCCGAAAGCATCTGTTTTTCTGTTTTTTGAGCATTAATATTATTAACAAATAAGCCCAATAAAAGAATGAAAATGTAATTAGATAATCTCATAATATAATTTACTTAACTCTTTCGCTAATGTAAATATAATGGCCAAACTTGACTAAACGATATACTTAAGTACTTTTTACCCGATCGTCCACCTTTAATATCTTCTTTTAATACAAATCCGGAACTGATTATTGCTTTTGTGAAAAACATACATCAATAAAACAAAAAAGGTTCTGATGAACAATATACACAGCCATCAGAACCTTTTTAATTATAATTTATTTGCTATTACTTCAAATTCTCTTTAAAGAATTGCTCTAATTTATCGAATGGTATAACATCCACTTTATCATACAAGTCAGTATGGACTGCATCAGGAATAATCATCAATTCCTTAGGTTCATTAGCTGCTTTATATGCATCCTCGCTGAAATAACGAGAGTGAGCTTTTTCACCAGCAATAATTAATATCGGACGAGGAGAAATTTCGTTGATGTATGTCAACAAAGGCATATTCATAAAAGATAATGAATTAGTGATAGTCCATGATCCGTTTGAGTTGATTGAACGTGGGTGGAAACCTCTTTCTGTCTTGTAATAATTAACATACCCTTGAACAAACTCAGGTTCTTCACCTGTTAATTGTTCTGGTGAAGGTAATCCGTTAGGACCATAAGCTGGTTCACCTGCTTCAGCATCTTTCCAACGTTGCTCTCCTAATTGTTTTAGCATACCATCACGTTGTTCAGCTGTCATACTATCAAAATAACCTTTTGCTGTAACACGAGACATGTCGTACATACTAGCAACCGCTGTTGCTTTAACACGTTTATCAGCTGCAGCAGCATTTAATCCCATACCACCGAATCCACAGATTCCCATGATACCCACTTTCTCTCTATCAATAAAATCTTGTGTTCCCAAGAAATCAATAGCTGCGCTAAAATCTTCGGTGTTAATATCCGGTGAAGCAACATTACGAGGCTCGCCAGAACTTTCGCCTGTATATGAAGGATCGAAAGCCACCACTGCGAATCCACGTTGAGCCAATTCATTAGCATATAAACCTGATGCTTGCTCTTTAACAGCTCCATAAGGTCCGCTTACTGCAATACCTGCTAACTTTTCATTACCTCTGTTTTTAGGAAGATATAGATCTCCGGCTAATGTAATTCCGTAACGATTTTTAAATGTTACACTTTCTCTTGTAACGTTTTCACTTAGTTCAAATGTATAGTGTTCTTCTTGATCTTTCATTTTTTCTTTCTTTTTAGCTTGCGCTGGATTAGTAAAAGCCTGAGTCATCAATAAAGCCACTCCGGCCAACATCATTGTTATTGTTTTTACTTTAGTCATATATTTTACTTTTATAACTTGTTATACTCTTCGTCCGTAACAGGTCCATTCCACTCTGTTGTTGAACCTTCTACCGGCACTGACAAAGCAATGTGTGCAAACCAGCTATCTTTAGCAGCTCCGTGCCAGTGATTTACTCCTGCTGGAATATTTACGGTATCGCCTGGATTCAGTTTTTGAGCAGGTTTACCTTCTTCCTGATACCAACCTGTACCGGCTGTACAGAATAAGATTTGTCCGCCTCCCTGGTGCACATGCCAATTATTGCGGCATCCAGGTTCGAAAGTCACGTTAAATGAAGGAACACCTTCTAATGTTAATACTGATATATAGCTTTGTCCAATAAAATATTGAGCATAAGCATCATTTTTCTGTCCCAATGGGAATGGTTGTTTAAATTCACTCATTTTACAATCTCCTTTATTTTTAAATTTTACTTATTTTCTGGTATCATCTCATTAATGCAACCTAATGCATTTAATGTGCGAGGAAAGCCCATGTAGGGTAAGCACTGTGTTACCGCTTCCAGCAAAGTATCTTTGGTATTACCTACCTTAACATTACCCATTACATGCGATTTAACCTGATTTTCGCATCCTCCCAAAGCGCTAAGTATACAAAGTGTTAACAACTCGCGGGTTTGCATATCTAACGTTCCGCGTGTATATATATCGCCAAAACAAAATGCTGATAAATAGTTTTGAATATGCTTTTGATTCTCAGGCGCACTAGCATGCATTTTATCAATCACCTCACCAAAAATATCTTTCTGTACTTTTAATCCATCATCAAAACGCGATTCTTCAGTCACTGTTTTCTGGCTTTCAACAGGAAGCGAGATTCCAGCTTGCTTAAATACTTCGTTGGTTTTACTAATGGCATTTAGTGTTTTTGGAAATCCTAAATAAGGTGTACATTGGTATATGGCTTCTTTTATTTCAACAGGACTCACACCTATATTTAAAGCACCAAATACATGGGCTTGTAGCTGATCTAAGGTTTGATTAGTTGTTAAAACCACAATCGTAATCAATTCTCTCAATTTATCGCTTAATGATCCTTGATAAAATACTTCACCAAAGATGAAACGATTCAGCATTTCCTGCAGATCGGGATCTGTTTCGGCAAGTGGTCCGGCATGATTCCCAAACAACTCTTTAAATTTTTTTTCACTTAATTCTACTCGATTCATTTCTTTTATCTTTTGTAAGAATATATAAGTTACGTCTTTGCATTTCTATTACAATACAAAAGTCAGAATAATCTATTGGATAGATTTACCATTTTAACGGAATGACTTACCACTTTTACTGAATACAGAAAAAAGAGTCATGATTAGGTCTTTTTTATCATTTGTAAAAAACTAAACAAATCAAAAGCCATAACTTAGAACTCAACTTTATACGTTTAATTTAAAAGACAAAATATGGCAACACTAACAACTGAAATGAAGGAGATGATTATGTCGCAGCAGTGTTTTCATGCTACGGTTAGTAAAGATGGTTTCCCCAACAACGCTCCCAAACGTTCTACACGAGTTTTTGATGATGAAACCTTAATTTTTAGCGAGGGTGTTGGAGGAAGAACCTATCAGAATATATTAGATGGATCTAAGATTGTAACGGCTGTTGTTAATCGTGATGTGGTAGATGGATATCGTTTTATTGGTACACCAGAGTTATTAACTGATGGACCTATTTATGAAAAATCTGCCGAGATGTCGTTAAAAATGGGAATGCCAAAACCCAAAGGAGTTGTTTTGGTTCATATAGAAGAGATTCACAGCCTTAAACCAGGTCCAATGGCCGGTAAGAAAATAGGGTAAATGCAAAGTAGTATAATTACACTTTCTAATAAATCTGCGACACAAAAATGAGGGTGTTAAAAAAGTATTTTTTGAATACAAAATATACATTTTTAACACCCTCTTATGCAATTACCTTTGATCTATCTAAAATTCCAAGAAAGATCGGAATTAGTCAATTAAGATTATTTCAAGAATAGTTTAAAAACTTGTACTATTCCACCATCATTTCTTAAAACAACAAAATAGGTTCCTCTGTACTGTGATAAATTCAGTTTAAATTGACTTTTATCTGAAAACTCATAATTTTCAACCAGCTGGTTTGATATATTATAGACATCTACCCTCAACCGGTTATACATCTTATTTAATTCAAATTGAACAATCCCATCCGAAGGATTAGGATATGCAATTATTTGAGTATTGTTCTTCTCTATCAAAGTACTAACATAGGTAACACATTGAGTTGTATCCACGCATCCATCGTTATAAACAATAGCAGCATAATCGCCGGAAGTAAAAGGTTGAAATTGTTGTTCGTATCCTCCGGTTTCCTCATAATCATGATCACACCTAACCCACATATAACCATCAGCATCATCTACATCAACACCAAATATGTTATCCTCATCAATGATATTAGCTTCCAGCTCAATCTTCTTTAAATCAATTGCCACAAGAGTATCACATCCCAAAGTACTTTCCAATGTATCGAAATAAATACCATCTTCCTTAAAATACTGGTTATTAATCAACACACTATCATAACTACAGATTGATAAAGACTCTTCCTTCACATTGGCATCCAGTGTATGTATTGTGATATCAGTACCATTATTTTTACTGATAGAACCTGATGTTAAATTAGCTAAACGTAGTCGGTACGCATCACCTTCAACTACTGTATTTGGAAGCTGACATTGGATAGTACTACTTTCATTATCGGTTATTATTGAACCAACCACATTGGCCATCTTAAATGACCCAAAAGGATCGCTCAATTCCACCACATATTGTTGCTTAGCGGCTAAGGATGTATTAGTTTCAAAATTAAGATCAAAAGCATCATTTTTACAAAACTCCCCAGTATTAAAATCAACCATGCTAATGGTATCCTTTGAAAACTTAGGATTAAGCTTAGTCAATAGATACTCTTCTTCTTTTAAACTTACGGTGGTGTTTAAAATTTCAAAATCACGTTGATAACTAATATTGTAGCTTAGCATTAAAAAATTACCTTCATTATCCAAAGCTAAATCACCGGTATTAACATTGCTTTTGGGTGATAGCCAAACGTTTTTCAAAACCCCATCGTTTGAATAGTTAGCTATAAAGAAATGCTCCTTATCTTCTTTATCAAATAAAAAGTTCGTGGAAACATCTGTTGATGTAAAAGTACAATTGTGCTTTACATAGCCCAACACATAAAGGTTATTGTTTAAACCTGTAATGATTCTCTCTCCCCGTACCCAATACCGATATTTATCGGGTTGCATCTTTGCACCAACACTCCATTGATACATACCATCTTTATCATATTTTGCTAAAAAATAATTTTGAGCATCTAAGGTATCGCGCGACATATCAGAAGAGGTAAGGATAATGTTGTTATTGGTACTCGGTCTCCCAACCAGATAAACACCCAAATCGTCATCAACAGTAACATCGATCCCATAATCAAAATCAGAAGTGGTAGTAGCTGTAAAAGCAATATTTCCCCATTGATACTCCCCATCGGTATTAAACTTCATCAGGTAAATATCATCGTAACCATATTTACCCGTATACGTTCTCGAATAGTTTAGTGTAAAAGTATTATTAACCGCATAAACATTCATATCCTTAGTAAAGCAACCTTCCACTAACAAACTACCTTCATTATCCACAGCCATGCGAGGTGGGACAAATCCATTTGTATATGTATTAGGATATTTAACCGTCCAAAGAATTTGTTTTTCGGTATCGCGCTTGGTGATATAACAAGTATCTGATAAGACAGAAAGCAAATAGAGGTTTTGGTTCATATCCTGTTCAATTGCATACACTGCACCATGAGAAGGGATAGTATCGACCAGTAAGCCCTGATTATCATATTCAGCTACATAACATCCTGTCTTCCATGGTATTATTTTCCCATTACTTGAATGAAATAGGCGTGCATTGGAACTGACCAGCATTTTTGAGCCATCAATGGTTTTTACGCAATGAATATCTGCTCTATCTCCATAGTTGGTTTGTATAAGATTGTACCAACGCAACATGCCAAATTTATCATACATAGCTACAAATGAACCTTCTTTCTGCTGTTCATCTAAATCAATCCCCTTTGTAGAATTAAATGCAGTACTCATGGATTCAATGGCTCTGAAATCACCTGCAATGAATACATTTCCATTGACATCAACATCAAAACACGGTTCATGATTTGTGCCAACCCATCCTTCGTTTCGTCCTCCTGTAACCACCCATCCTGCTTTAGGAAAATAAGTAGTATCATTAATAAATACAGTATGCTCAATAGAGTCGACACATCCAAGTTTTGTTTCATTTAACAACTTTACTGTATGAGTTCCGATAGTTGAAAAAGAATTGGTGAGTGCGGATTGAGAGGAATTACGAATCTGAGCCGTCTCAGGAAAAGACCATGAGAGAGAGGGACTACAGAGTGAATTATCACTAAATAAAATGGGTTCGTTAATGTATCCATTTAACAAAGCTACTTTAAAGTCGGCCCTAACAGTATCAATTACCACTGTATCTGTATGAAAAGTGAGCTTACAATTGGTTGTGGTATCAACACAAATAATATCAAATCGATTCGATGCATCTATTTCCGGCATTTCAAAACTCAACTTATCGGCATTCCCTTTTTGAATATCCGAAGTGTAAGTGTGAGTATATCTATCCTTGTATTTATAACTAACAGAGTATTTAACCTGTGTTTCAGAATTAAAAACATCGATTAAAGGTTGCCCTTGATTACAAAAAAACGAATCTTTCATCGCATATTCAAGATTACCCTTTGGTGATGATTTAATTCTAATATCAAATGTATCAACCACAACCATAGCACACTGATTTTTAGCAGTCAGAATTCGATAACAATCATCCACAACGGGTCCACCACTTAAATACAACTTTGAATAATAACCAGCTTTTTTCTCTTCAACCAGATTACCTAATTGATCCCAAAAACCATAATAGGTAGTACCAACAGGATTATTTAAAGTAATCTTCACTTCACTTCCACGACACACCACCGAATCACTAAAGGTTTTAGATACATAATTAGAAGGAGTATCATAGATTGCAATGTATTTTGCAATACTATTGGTATAAGTTGCACTATCGGAAATTAACTCAATACGGTGATAATTTGCTGTTTCAAACTCTGTTTGGAGATTATAAGTCTCAATTGTATCGTTTCTATCAATAACCCAACGATAGGTATTAGCAGGATCACCCAAATTAATAAATGTCAGAGACGAGTTTGGACATAAATGGCTTTCAGGCAAAACAAAATCGGTATATGGCTTTTCTTCATCCTGTGCATTGAGATTATTTACAAATAGAAACATCAATATCATGATGCTAATTAAATTGGCACATTTCATATTTTAGAGTTAAGTGGTATGTATATTCTTTCCTTAGAATAGAATGAAAATACGAGTTCTCCACAAAAAAGTTATCCTAATGTGTCTATTATATGTGTTATTATTAAATTTCAATCTTTACAACCGGAATATCTAACAAAGCTCCCAGCTTTTCTATCTTATGAGCGATGTGTCCCACTCCTATTGCACAATGATGCGCCGGTCCTTGTTTGCTCCATTGATTCATAAATTCGCGGGCACCAAGTGAAAACCGATATCTGCTATTGGTATTGCCTATTTCTAAAACGGGTCCTTCAACCGAATCACCCTCCGCGGTAAGTAAGAAAATACCTTCCTTACCTTCCACAACCGAAAGTAAAGTTACCGGTCCATGCTTAACCGTCATTTGAATGGATAGACCTTTACCGGGTTTACCATGATATACAGGCAGCGGAACCAGCTTAACCTTTCCTTCGGCAATGGCAAAGTGAGCTGGTCCATCGTGGCCAAGCATTACCACATCATCATTAAAATCCATCAGGTAGAATTCGGAGAATGAACCTCCGGTTCCAAATTCAGCCATAATCTTCATCGCCATGGCGTTTTTTACCTCACACTCACCGGCTATGGGAATATTCTTACCGGTTAATAATGTATTACCCGCTATCACCGAGGTTACAATGTTTTCGTATTCGTTACCGGCCTCTCCCTCGTAGTAATAAGCCATTGATCCCAATTGATGCTGTTCAACCAACTTATCCAAAGCTATGGATGTTCGGGCAGCCCGCTCCACCTCATCCACTTCACATTCATCAACCACTTCAAAAGCCTGATGGAACTCTGCTAATTTTGTCTTCACTTCATCGCTTGTTGCCTTATCGCGAAGTTTTTTAAGCTCGCACATCTCCAACATTTCGATATGGGTTCCAAAAACCGCTGATATTTTGGTGATGTCGGTATAAACATCCAACATTCCTCCATAATAATGACCTAAAATACCCAGGCGATTCAATCGAACGGCATTCAATACTTTAGCAGCCTCTGTCCATCCCTGAATTTCATTCCACGATACTGCATCATCCAGATAACCAGTAACAATATCATATTTGATTGATGACCGGTTAAAAACACTGGCAATTTCTGGTACGGAGCAAGCCTGACAGTTCTCCAGCCATAAGCCAGTCATCTTTCCTTTATCATTTAATTGGTTGAACGAATCATAATCCAACGCAGCTGTTGGCTGAAGATTTAATATTATAACCGGAACTTTTAATTTTTGAGCTACAGGTAAAACTGTTGAAGAAAGTGCATAAGTAGAAACGTATAAAAAGACCAGTTCTACATCATTCTTTTTAAGATAGTCAGCAGCTTCTCGTGCTTTTATGGGATTATCAACCATTCCGGCATCAACCACCTCAATATTGAAATTATTTATCCGGGTTTTAATCTGATTCTGATAAGACATCAGCTTGTTTAATAAACCATCAAACTGTGCCCAATAGGTATCCAGCCCAATGCCGAATAATCCAACTTTTGTCATAATTACCTGATTTAGTTTTAGTGCTGTTAAGAGATCTTACTACAAATATGTTTAAAAACTAAAACATAACAGGTTAATTGATAAAAATAATCCCGCTTCCAAACAATACATTAAGAAGCGAGATTAACATTATTGTTTGATATTACATCTCATATCCGGGCTCTTTATAAAGAATATCCTTCTTCCCCATAATTTCGTTTGGATAAACATTATTTTTCCATTGCTCCAGGGTAAAATCCTCGATGGATACAGAGAATGACTCCTCACCATAACCGATTACTCTTTGAGCAGTTTTAACCAATTCCTGAGCTAACTCTTGTTTTTGCTCTTCGGTTTTTCCTTCCAATAGTTTTATTTGTAGATGTGGCATTGTTTATTAATTAAAAACAGCCTTCTGCAAAAACAAAAGGCTGCCAGATTTATTGTTTGATTATTTATTTTAGTTTTCCTCCGTAGACAGGAAACATACTCGATTCGCCGTAGTCTTTGATGGTTTCTACCGATTTTAAAACTTCCATATCTTCTTTTGAAATTTCAAAATCCAGTTCAGCATTGTTTTGCATATGTGCCGGATTAGCTGTCTTTGGCAAAGGCAATAAGCCCAGTTCCAAACAATAGCGGATTGATAACTGAGGAACCGAAACGCCATATTTCTCAGCCATTTTCTTCACATCCTCATTTTTCATCAACTCACCATGAGCTACCGGAGAATAGGCTTCCACCAACATTCCTTTTTCCTGAGAATAAGCAATCAACTCTTTAGGTGTATTACTAATGTGAGCCAAAATCTGATTCACCATTGGTTTAACCGTGCACGACTCAAGAATATTATCAAGATCTTCTTTCTGAAAATTAGAAAGACCGATGGCTTTTATTTTTCCTGCTTTGTAAGCATCTTCAAGAGCACGCCATGCTTCGCGGTTGCCCTCAAAGAATGGATCTTCTTCGTGAAATTCCATCCATGGTCTAGGACTGTGAATAATCATCATATCAAGGTAATCCAATCCCATTACTTTTAACGAATTATTGATGGAAGCCACAGCTTCGTCGTACGATTTAATCTCAGCTGCCAGCTTAGTGGTTACAAAAAGCTCTTCGCGCGCAACACCACAGGTTCTGATGCCTTCGCCAACACCTCGCTCGTTTTGATAAGCTTGAGCGGTATCAATATGACGATAGCCTAACTCTACTGCATCTTTTACAGCTTGTACTGAATCTTCGTCGCTAATAAACCAGGTTCCTAATCCTAATTTTGGAATTTCAACTCCGTTTGATAAAGTATATTTTTCTTGTAAAATCATAATTTAATGTTTTAAATATGTAAGTTTTACAGGCAGAAGGCAGAAGTTTATTCCAGCAATTTACCTGCAAACATCAACATACTTGATTAATATTTTATTTAATATCTCGCCGTTATTGTACTAGAGCAATCTTTTACTTTATTTTTATCGCTCGAGCCGCAAAAGCTTTTGGCTTCGCCGAACTGGCACAATAGAGACCAAGCTTGTTTTATTTCATTAAAAAGTTGCAGTATCAATCACATAGCGGTAGCGGGCTTTCTTATTGACAACATTCTCCCATGCCTCATTAATCTGCTCTCCACTAATCATTTCTATTTGAGGCTTAACATCATTATCTGCACAATAATGAACCACTTCCTGAGTCTCAGGAATACCTCCAATTAATGAAACATTAAGGTTGACACGGCTGAACATGAGACTGAATGTATTAATAGTTAACTGTCCGCCTACAGGAACTCCAACCTGCGTATAATGTCCATTGGGTCTTACACAGCTAGCATATGATGAAATATCGTATTCATAAGGGATTGTTGAAATCATATAATCCAGTTTTCCTCTCATAGGCTGCAATTTATCTGCGCTATCAACAACAATAACTTCTTTTGCACCCCACGATTTGATATCTTCTACTTTATCGGGCGAAGTAGTAAAGGCATACACTTCGGCTCCTTTTGAAACAGCTAGTTTAACTGCCATATGACCTAGTCCTCCAATTCCGGCTACTCCTACTTTATCGCCAATCTTAAAATCTGCCTTCATCAAAGGAGAATAAGTAGTAATACCGGCACACAACAGTGGTGCAGCTTCCTGAAGTGATATATGATCAGGAATATGAACGGCAAAATGATCACGCACAACAATATTGGTTGCATATCCACCTTGTGTAATTCCTGTAGGCGATTTTTTATCGGGATATCCGTATGTAAATAGTGTTTGGCCGTTCTCACAGTAATGCTCATCACCGTGTTTACAGTTATCACACACCATACAGCTATCAACCATACAACCTACACCGGCACGATCACCCACTTTAAACTTGGTCACATTTTTTCCAACAGCTGCTACAATACCTACAATTTCGTGACCAGGTATCTGAGGATATTGCTGTGGTCCCCAGTGTCCTTTCATCTGATGAATATCGGAATGACAAATACTTGCATATTTTACATCAATCAAAACATCATTATCACCAACCGGTCGACGTTCAAACTCCCAAGGTTTTAATATACCCGATGTATCAAACGCGGCATAACCTTTCGACTTAATATTCTTATTCGCATTACTACCAAACACCGGAACCGGATTGTTTAATAATAATGATGCACCTACACCTGCAATGGCTGATTTTTTAATAAAATCTCTTCTGGATTGCTGATTTTCCTGAATACTTTTTTTGTCTTCTTTCATGTTTGGTGTTTTAATTGAATACTAAATTTTCACTCCTGAAATTTGTTCACATACCGACAGTAATTTATTCTGTATAATGATATCTTTTGCCTGTGGATTAAAATCAACTTCTTTTTGATGAAACAATAGCCGACCACCTTTTAATGACTTTTCATCTGTAGAAGTGGCTAACCAAATTTGTGTTTCGTACCCTTTATGTAAATCATCACGAGCCCCAGCCCCGCCCATCTTGGTAGGTACCCAACCCGGATCTACTGCATTTGTAACAACATCAGGCCATTGACGCTGAACAGCCAATGCTAATATCAAATCGTGTAGCTTAGTATCGGAATAACTCGGAAAGGCTTTTCCATTAGCTAACGCTTCCAATTTTGTTTCGCGAGCATCACCCTGCCGATGCATACTCGAACAGGTGTAAACTAATCTTTTTGGAGGATGAATTAATGCTGTAAGAATGTATGGTGCCATGGTATTTACAGCAAATAAAAGAGGAACTCCATCCTTACTTTTTGCTTTCTCTTCAACATGCAAGATTCCTGCATTATGGATAACAGCATCAAACTTTCCTAACTCATTTACTTTATATGCCAACTCCTTGGTCTCATTTATAAAGGACAAGTCTCCAATTAGAACTTTTTCAGCCCCTGGTGCTTTATCAATTGCAGACTTAGCTCGTTTATCATTGCGGGCGTGCAACACTACCTGGTGTCCATGATCTATTAACTTTTGAGCAGCCAAAAGGCCTAATCCATCAGTCGATCCTGTTATAAATACTCGTGACATAAACTCTTAATTTGCTTATTCTAATTCTTTAATGACTTTTGCCGGCATACCACCCACTACCGTATTGGGTGGCACATCTTTGTTTACCACAGCTACTGCGGCCACCACCGAATTCTCACCTACTGTTACCCCGGGTAAAATGGTTGCCCCCGCACCTATCCACGCTCCGTTTTTAATAACCACAGGTCTTGCCATTAAAGCCTTACGTTCCGATGGTTTTACAGGATGATCTTCGGTTAGTATATTCACTTTGGGACCAATCAACACATCGTCTCCAATGGTGATGGTTCCCATATCAAGCATAGAACACAGATGATTGATATACACATTTTTGCCAATTCGCGTAAACTTGCCAATATTCACGTAAACAGGTATCTGAATCATGCTACTATCATCCAATGCTTCGCCCGACATTTCGCCCCATAACTGGCGTACTTTATCATTGTCGGCTGTGGCATTAAGTTCTATCAATAACTTTGTGGTACGAGCAGCTGCATCAGCTATCTGACTATGACTTGGATCGGAATAAGGAACGGCCTCTCCGGCCTGTAATCGATCAAAAATATTTTTAGATGGATTGTTTTTCATAACGCTGATTGCGTAATACTTATTAAATCTCTTTGATAACTTTAGCAGGAATACCTGCAACAACCGAATTGGCAGGAACATCTTTATTAACAACGGCTCCGGCAGCAACAATGGAATTCTCCCCAACTGTTACTCCAGGTAAAATAGTTACACCTGCACCCAACCAGGCATTCTTCTTAATCACCACCGGTTTCACCTCCAAAGCCTTTCTATTGTTTGGATCAACCGGATGACCTTCGGTGATTAAGTTACATTTAGGCCCTATTAACACATCATCTTCTACAGTGATAGTACCCAAAGCCAACATTGAACAGGCATGATTGATATATACATTCTTACCCACCTTTACAAATTCGGCATGATTGACCATTAAAGGAATTTGTATATAACTTGTGGCATCCAATGCCTCACCAGACAATTCACCCCATAGCTTTCTCAATTGGTCAGGATCTGATGTGGCATTATATTTTACAAGCAACTCAAGCGTTCGAATTCCCGATTTACTTACCTCGGCATACTGAGGATCGGCAAACGGAACCACTTCACCGGATTGCATTCTTTCAAAAATAGTCTCACTCATATGGTTAATTTTTCAATCCAATCTTTTACTTCAACATTGTTATCATTAACAGCGTATCCATCAATAGAAATCCCTTTTAAAACTTCTGAATCAATACATTGTTTTGCTAACTCTGAAAAACTTCGTCCTACTCCACCTCCACCGTGCGTGCAAAACGGAATCACCTTTTTATCCTTCAAATCATGTGTTGTTAGAAATGTTAAAACAGGCGCTGGAAAAGTATTACACCAATTAGGATAGCCGATAAAAACAACATCGTATTTTTCTATCTGCTCTTTTTGTTTCACCAATTCAGGTGTTTCACCCATTTTAATCTCCTGACGGGCACGCTTAACAACCTCACCATAGTTTTGCGAATAGGAATCGATGGGCTTAATCTCAAAAAGATCTCCACCCACCAGTCCGGCAATTTGTTTGGCAATAGTAAAAGTATTCCCACTCCACGAAAAATAAGCAACCAAACAATTGCCATTATTTGTCTCTGAACTCATTATCGATTATTCAGCCAATACACTTGTATAATCCTCGTCGCTTACCGCATCACCCCAGATAACATTTTGACCATCTTTATAATTGGTAAGTGCCACATGAACAAATTTACTACCTGCTGCAGCTCCATGCCAGTGATTTACATGTGGAGGAATATTTACCACATCACCCTTTTTTAGTTTTTGAACGGGTTGACCTTCGGCTTTGTAAAAACCTTCGCCCGCTAATACTAACAATACTTGTCCTTTAGGATGAGTGTGCCAATTGGTACGTGCTTCAGGATCGAAAACCACATTAGCAATCGAATACTCATTGTTCTCGTCGTTTTTCAACATCATATTTACCCCTACCTTTCCGGTAAAGAATTTAGATATAAAAGCTTCGGGTGCCGGATTTTGGGTGAAGATTGGATCCATTTCTTTTACAACTTCTGCTGTTACTTCAGTACTTTGAGTATTAGATGTAGGTTGATTACAAGAGTAGGCAATAAACAGTACGCCTAAGGCTAAAAAGGTATTTGATATACTTCGTTTCATATGTTTTTTAATTTATCGTTGTTATTGTTTTGTTACTTATTTCTCATTTCAAGCACTTTGCTTAAAACGGCTCTTCCGCTGTTGGCTTCGTCTTTACCAACTGTTTTTTCGATGATAGTAAACATGTCGTTTAATTGCCCTTCGGTAATGCCAACATTTATTCCAAAATGAATATGAGCCCCCAACTGCGATTCGGCGCCCGACATAGAAGCCAAGGCGGCATTGGTTATCAACTCGCGCTGTTGATAGCTTAGTACATCACTTTCGAATATATCGGCAAACAAATGTTCTTTCAAAAAGGCATCAATACGAGGCGAAAACTCACCAAAGCCGGGAGCTGGTTTTGCTTGCGGTGTTTTTGTTAGTTCTTCCAACACCAAACGCCCTCTTTCGTAACGATCGCCGGTTTGACTATGCATCTGTATTTCTTTCCCTTGCTCATCAGTAATGCCTTTGGCTTCTCTGTCTTTCACAACACCCATCAAAGCATGAATTCCATTTAAACTTCTAGGAAATCCGCAATAGGCATATAGCTGCACCAATGCTTCGTTAATTTCGTTAATGGTAAGTCCGGCATCAAGGCCATCGTTTAAAGCTTTTGTTAATTCAGGCATCTTACCTTGCGCAGTGTAGCTCGAAATAGCCACCATGTTCTTTTGCTTGGCATCCAAATGATCTTCTTTTGCATTTGCGGTACACGAAAAGGTAAAAAAAGTAGCGAGAATCAGCAGAAATTGAGTTTTGTTGATCTTCATAATATACGGTTATAATTTAAACTGTTTTAATCACTCTACAAGGGTTTCCTACCGCCACAGAACGAGGAGGAATGTTTTTAGTCACCACGCTACCTGCTCCTATTGAAGCACCATCTCCAATGGTTACACCCGGAAGAATAACAGCACCGCCACCAATCCAAACATCATTACCAATTACAATCTTACTGGTTGATGAATCACCTTTTGTTCTCAGCTCTGGATCGGTTGGATGAATGGCTGTGTACATTTGCACATTAGGCCCGATAAAAGCATTATCGCCAATTTCGATACCTCCAAATGGCTGAAAGGTACAGTTGAAATTGATAAATACTTTCTTGCCGAATTTTATTTTATCGCTCCCGTAATTACAATGAATAGGCGGGTTGATATTTACATCATCCAAGTTGCGTTCGAATAACTGCTCAAGGTAATTTTTGTCGCCTGAAGTATTGAATTTCAAAGTCAGATACGAAGCTTCTTTGCGCATGGTAACCAATTCGGGTGCAAAGGCATCGTATGTTACTTCAGGAAATTTACAATTTGTTACTGTTTCCATCATTAATCGATCAATTCAAATGTTGCATCCCCTTTGTCGCATGCCGAAGCAAACTGCTTCATGTCGCCATCTATCTTACCTAAATTGATTAGCCCTTGAGCATAACCAAAGCTTTTATAAAAAATGGCCAGATTACCCCATGGAGAATAGCAGGTGATATCACCCGTTTTAGCAGAACATCCCGATGGTGAACCAGCTGTGCTAAGACGTTTGCTTAAATCACAAACCTTTTCGGTTCGTGCATAATCGTTTAGTTTGGCAGTCATTGGAAATAACGAGGCAAAATCTTTGGCAGCTTCACTATCGTTCAATGTTGCTGCGAATTCATTGTTATTAATGGTTATTTTAATCTTCATTTTATATGGTAATTATTATTTTTTCAATTATGTCCGCTCAAGCCGCGGAGGCTTTTGGCTACGCCAATTTTCAATTCATTTCTTGTCTTGACACAAGAAACGAAACAAAGAAAGTCAAGGCTACATTAAATATAATTGCTTCTTTTTATATCACTTAAGTGCGGCCGGGTGATCTTCGAACACGTTCTCAGCTTCCCGGTCTTACTAAAGTAATATTTCAAAATATCAATCATATCTAATGAGGCCCATTTTTATAGCATACTCAAAAAAAATCAACAAACACCTCTTTATTTAAGGTATACTTCAAGTTAAGGCTATTTTTTAATAAACCTCCGGATAACCGTTTCATTATGGCTCACTTCTATTTTCAAAAAATACAATCCTGATTTTAGTCCGCTTACATTCACCCGATCATTTACAGATCTCATTACCTCCTGACCACTAATATCAACGATTGAAAGGCTTTGAAAAGATCCGGATACCTGTAACCAATTGTCAACAGGGTTGGGATAAATCTGAAACTGATTTTGAGGCACCTCATCAACAGGTGTAGCTGAATCGTCTAATTCTAATGTAACAGTGACATCTCCCGTACCCAAAATATTTTGCAATTCTGTTTGTGTTACATTATCAATTTTTCCAAGTCGAGTAAAACTCCAAGTGTTAGGTTTGTAATAAATAACTAAAGCACTTCCCTGATACAAGATAATGTCGCCAGGCTCGGTTGTTATTGATTCATCATTACGAGGTAAGGTAGTGCCAATGGGTCCAACTTTTTCCATGTTCCCATAATCACTCATAGCTATGGTCAGCGGACCGTTCTCTATCAGTTCCAGTAAAGCATCCACTGATGAATTATCAACCATTGTTGCGGTTAGTTCGGTTTGGTTATTGATGGTTAATTTGATTTTTTGTTGTTGAGCCGAAATTAAATTGGCTATAAAGCTGAAAGCAATGGATAAGAAAATGGTGTAAGTAATTTTCATTGTATTTTCTTCAATGGTGCTACTTTAAATTAGGACTCATTACAAATTTCGTTAGAAAACACAAAAGATATATACCTAGATTACGGAGGCATCTACCAAGATTACGGATTTGTAGGTATTATATTAGTAATACGGGTTGTTTCATGATTTTTTCCAGCGCGGGAGTATTCAATAAACTGTGTCAATTACAACTTTGATGATAATTATGTGCTGTTGGAATGTTGATAACTTTAGGAGGAACGATAAAAGTTATCAATATTTCAATGGCAACACTTATTGGAACTGACCACATCTGTCTTCAAATTTAATGATTAATTCTTGTTTAACCTGTCCCCAATATGCGGGACTTGCCTGCCATGATCGCGTGACTTCTTCTTGAGCCAGATATAGTATTTTGAACAATGCCATTTCACTTTGGAAAGCTCCTTTGCGTTTAGTAACCCTTCTGATCTGGCGATTAAACCCCTCTATTGTATTGGTTGTATACATGATTCGGCGAAGGTGTTTTGAGTATTCAAAAAAGCGTGTAAGGTAGTGCCAGTTTTTCTTCCAGGATTTAATCACCAAAGGATATTTGTGGTTCCATTTATCCTCTAACTGATCCAAAGCCAACTCAGCTTCTGATGCATTTGATGCTTGATATATTGCTTTTAGATTGTTACCTAGTTCTTTTCTATCCTTAAAGGCAACATATTTAAATGAATTACGGAGTTGGTGAATAATGCAAAGCTGGATGTCTACTTTTGGAAAAACTGCCTCTGTAAAGCCTTTTAGGTTATCCATACAAGCAATTAATATATCATCAACACCTCTGTTTTGAAGGTCACTGAGTACTTGTAACCAAAATTTAGCCCCTTCGCTTTCTGATATATACATACCCAATAAATCCTTTTTACCATTCATCTTATGTCCAAGAATAATGTAGACTGCTTTTGAAACAACTTGACCATTTTCTTTTACCTTAAAATGCATGGCATCAAGCCATACAATGGCATATACCGACTCCAACCGTCGTCCTTGCCATTCCTGTATCTTGGGTATTATCTTATCTGTAATCGAACTTAATTTACCTACTGAAACATCTAAACCATATAAATCGAGTAAATGATCTTGAATGTCTGCATAACTAAGACCTTTGCCATAAAGTGATAGGATTCGATTCTCAAAGGCTTCTCCAATCGTCGTCTGACGCTTCTTTACGATCTCCGGTGCAAAATCCCCGTTTCTATCACGAGGTGTCTCAAGAATAATACTTCCATGGTCTGTTTTAACGATCTTACTTGTTTTTCCATTTCTCCGGTTAGGTACTGTTCTGTCTGATAAATGACAGTCTAGCTCCCCTTCCAAAGCTCCTTCCAACAAATCTTTTAGCAAGGGAGCTAAAACATTATCTGATCCACTTAGACCCTTTCCAGACTTTAAGCCTTCTAAGGCTTCTGCTTTAAACGATTCGTAATCAAACTCTTTTTTCATATCACGTAAATTTAATTTATTAAACTTTACATGACACAGTTATTTGAACACCCTCTCCAGCGCATCTCAATCATTTGGTTTTCCATCAGTGGCAAACGACATTCCTTCATTACTTTTTCATTTTACGGCACCTAATTTTCATTTTACTGCACTCAAAAATGATTTTCCGGCATCGGATTTTGACAAACTGGCAACGAAAAATCATTTATAGGTGACAGAAAACCATTTTATCCAACGGAAAATGAAAAATAGGTGTTCGGGAGTCAAAAATTCATGACTGAGAATAAAAATACGTAATGATTAACCAAATGAAGCAATACTTAATCCAGCATAAATATCGGATAGTAAAAAGAACCGGGTTGTATAAACGCTATACAACCCGGCAAGGAAAGTTAAACAATATGTATTCCCAATTCTACTCTTACAGTAAATTTCCTTTAATTACTATTTATTTTGATTCACTAAAAAATCAACAGCAGTATCAACAGCCAGCTTGGTATTGACACTAAACATATGGTTTTCGTTTTCGAATAAGTGAAGTGTGCTATTGTTGTAAGTCTCGTTATATCTTTCGCTATATGAGAAAGGAACTATACGATCGGCCTTACCATGAATCAAACAAACAACTCCTTTGTATCCTGCTGCCTTTCCATAAATATCCAATTGTTGAGCCGATTGAATATAGTCGCGTCCTAACTTATGATTATATACGTCAACATATTCGGGTACATTAACAGGATCGTACTTAACCCCCATTACAGTTCCGTTTTTTGCATCATCAACCAAAACAGCTGCAGGAGCCATTAACACAACACTTTTTACGGCATCGTTTAATTCGCCAGCCACCAACGAGGTAACAACACCACCTTGAGAATGTCCTAGTAAGCTAATGTCTGAAACAAAATCCAGTGTTTTGGCATATTCAAAAACTGCCAAAGCATCTTTAACTTCCAACGGCACTGTCATTTTAACAAATTCACCATCACTCTCGCCATGTCCGTCAAAATCGAAACGAATGGATGCCATACCTTTTGCTTTTAGCTCATTTGCAACAGCAGTTATAAGCTGATCATTTTTAGATGACATAAAACCGTGCATCAATATAACCAACGGACATACATCGTTTTCTACTTCAGGTATTTCTAATATCGCTTTGAGTTTACCAACAGCACCATTGATTTCAACCGCTTTGGTTTCGGCTTGTAAACCATTAACCGAAGTGCTTTTTTGTGGTTTATTAGTACAGCTAAACATGATTGATATTAAAAATAGTACGAGTATTGATTGATTGAATTTTTTCATTTGTCTATATATTTCAAGTTAGACTTTACATTATTGATTACTAATCTTCGTCGGATAGCGATAGAGTAACCGTTACATCACCATTTCCCAAAACATCTTTCAACTCTTGCTGAGTAATATCATCTATTTTACCCAAGCGGGTAAAACTCCATGAGTTAGGTGCATAATAAATTACCAGGGCACTTCCCTGATATAAAATAATATCGCCGGGCTCAGTGGTGATAGATACATCGTTGCGTGGATAGCTTTTACCCAGATCACCCACTTTTTCCATATTGCCATAGTCGCGCATATCCACACTAATAGGCCCTTTCTTTAAATCTTCAACCAAAGCATCAACCGACGAATTATCGGCCAAAGTTGCAGTTAAGGTTGTGTTACCAATTGTAAGTATCATACTATTTGAGTTTTTATCATTATCTCCATCCTCATCGGGCACTTCTGTTCCATTATTATCATCATCGATAACCGAGTTGTTATCTTCCCCTGAGCACGATGCTGTTAAAATCATAAGTGTGCTGAAAAGAAAAAGTGCTTTTTTTATCATGACCATTGAATTTTTATAAGGTTAAAATCTGGCGCTTCGTTAAGGTAAAATATAGTAATTTTATTTATTCTCATTTTGTACTACAATCAGTTGTAGTTTTCGATAAGTCATACTACGCCAAAGCCATTCTACAGGTCCAAACTTGAAATACTTCAACCACACATTACTTATCACAATTTGTACAGCAAACAAAATCACTGCAAATATAGTCCAGGCCAATGGTCCTAATTGCTGCATATTGCCAAAACCAATCCCATAAAAGATAACGATTCCAACCAAACTATGCATAATGTAATTGGTGAAAGCGGTTCGCCCCACTGCTAAAACGGGGTGAAATAACTTTTGAAAAATTCGTACCTCATTCAACAAGGCGATAATCATCATATATACCAAGGCCAATGGAAAAACACTTAAAGCATATACAGCTGTATAATAAAAACCTTTCATCTGCAAGGCATAATAGGCTGTTGAGTCTTCGAGATAGGTAATCAAAACATAATTCAACGGAACAAAAATGAGTAACCCAATTATGCTACTCCACAACATTGCTTTCTTATGCTTCATAATGGTTGAGTAAAATTCGGCACGACCAATGACAAACCCAATCAACATAGCTCCCAAAACCTTTGGTATGCGCCCCACAAAAAACAAATAAGCAAAACGATAAGGAGCATCGGCCAAGGTAACGGCAATGGTTGTGAGTATACTTCTGCTATCTCGCAACACATCGGTTCTGCTGGTATCCTGATCAACCCATCCGTTCAACTGATAAACCTTCTCTCCCATATGGGTTAAAAACTCTGATGGATAGTTAAACCATGGTAGGTTCATCTTTAGCACGTACAATAAAACGGGTGATAACACCAATAGAATGCCGGTAATAAGCAAGGTTCGATTGGAAAAATTACGAAGCGAAACCAACACAAATCCAACCAATCCGTACAAAAAGACTATATCGCCTTCCCAAATAAAGAAAAGATGAATACCTCCTAAAAGCAACATGAATGACAATCGACGGCGTAAGAATTTGGCAGTTGATACATCATCCTTTTTTGATCTTTTGATTTGAAGTGCTATCCCCCATCCAAATAGCAAACTGAAGATGGAGTAAAACTTGCCTTCAATAAATACGTGTTGCATTTGATGGACCCAGTGATCAATTTTCGGAAAAACAAAATAGCCATCGAAACCGGGAGTATACAATGTAAACCACCTTAGATTAGCTATCAGAATAAAGAAAATAGCAATCCCCCTCAACAGATCCATATAATCTATTCGATTCTTACCACTAACTGGAGCTATTTCTTTTTTAGCAAGGTTATTTATACTCATTAAGATCTCTTCTGTTATTTTTTAATTGAAATGTAACTTAAATCAATATCAATCTTTAACATGTCTGATAAACATCAGACGCATGGATACAAAAGAATGACATTATAATGGAAACTAACTACCCGCATTACGGTGCCTCATACCCAGATTACAGAATATGATTTTAAGACAAATTATTAACTCAAATAATCATCAACTGCCTGATCAATATTTAAATCACCTTCACTGATCTCCAGAATTTGATTCTTGGATGATGCCGTACTTAATACTTTCAGAATAACCTCAGCAACTGCTGTTCGTGGTATTTCACGATTTAAATTCTCAGGATTTAATTCCACTTTTATTTGACCCGCTTCTTCATCATCAGTTAAGCGAACCGGACGAACAATGGTATAATTCAGACTACTTTGCTTTAGTTCTTTATCGGCCAAGTGTTTTGCTATATAGTAAGGTTTTATACCACTCTTATCCCAAAATTCAGGAACATCGGCATATGCAGCACTTACCATCACAAAGTGCTTTACTCCCACTTTGGATGACGCATTGATAGCTTTTACAGCTCCAAACAAATCTATCTCAATGGTTTTATCGTAACCGGTGGCACCTCCCGAACCCGCTGTAAATACTACGGCATCAAATTCCTTTATTACATTAGCTATTTCCTGTTCTGTACTTTCTAAACTGGCTATAACAGTTGTAACGCCCAACGAATCGAAATAAGCTTTTTGCTCTTCCTTCCTGATAAAAGCAGTCGGTTCAAACTGATCTGATAAAGCCATCTTTTGCGCTGTCAATCTTCCAATTTTACCATTGGCTCCAATTATTATTACTTTCATATATTTCTTTTTTTTAGTATTAAATATAGGACAACTACTTTGTTTTGCCATTGCTTCGTGTAACCAAAGTAACTCCTCCTATAACTAAAACAATTGCCAGCATTTTGTTTAAAGTAAATAATTCTTGTCCGCCAATAACCGCCAGCACGGAAGTAAATACCGGTAAGAAATTCATATAAGTACTAACCGTGGTTGCTTTCAGGTTACGTAAAGCAATCAACAATAAAAAGTAGACTAAAGTGGCATCAAATATAAGTATGGTTAATAGTTGAACAATAGGAACCATAGTTACACTTGATGAATAAATTTTTTGCTCCATCAATTCTTTATATCCAAAGGGCAATAAAAGAATAGCTGTAATCAAAAACATCCATTTAAGAATAGTAATGGAAGAGTATTTTTGACTTACTTCACGTGTAATCATCAAATAAATACCATAACTCGACATACTTAAAAACGCAATTAAAACACCCAATATGTTGTTAGTCCCCACTTCTGAGCCTGTTTTTCGCTGAAGAATAATTACTGTAGCTCCAATTACACTAAGTAAAATACCTATGGATTTATTGCTGGTAATTTTCTCCTTTAAAAAGAAGAATGATAAAACTAAAACCACAACAGGTACCATGGCCATGATAAGCGAATAGTTAACCGGGGTTGTATAACGTAATGACAATGCAAAAGCAAATTGCGATACAATAAAACCCAAAACACCACCTATTGCCAACACAAATAAATCCTTACCTGAAACTTTTTCTCTTTTAAAGAAAAGACTCATAATCCATAGCACCGCAGCTCCATATACCAAACGAGTGAGTGTATATCCCATGGGAGTCATCCAGGTACCAACAAGTGCATTGGTAAGAATTATATTAGTAGCAAAAATAATACACGACACAATAATGGAAATGTGCCCTTTCCCTTGTTTAAAATCCATAATAAGAAGTTGAAAAGAATGATGCACGAACGTGCCAAAAGCTAACCACCCGGTACAAAGGTCAGTAATACCGGATAGTTAAGCATTAATATCCCAATCAATTAGATGATCAGAACCGAAGTTGAAAGTTTTTATTCTTTAGCCGATTTTTCAATGGCTGTATATAATTCAAAAAGTTGTACTTCTCTGGCAAATGTTGGTGCAGTGCGCGTATTATGGCGAATATCATCAGCCAATAAAGAATAAACTTTGGCAACATTTCGAGCAACGGAATTATCAGGTAGTCCTTCATACATTTCAGCTGGAGGAGTTAATGGTTTTAATTCCGTTTCCTCTCCTTGTGCTCCTTTTAACGAAAGTTGCATCATCTGTCCATGACCATTATCAGCCGTTACCTGAATATCGCCTTTGGTACCATTAATTTCCCATAGCAAATTCGTTCCTCTCGACAATCCTCCTCTGTAATGCACCGAAGCAGCCGCTCCACTCTCTAACTGACCAATAACCAATATTTGATCCTCAGCATTCTTTGGTTTTTCTTCGCCTGTATCAGCTACTTTCACTGTTGTATAGTTATTATACATATTTGCTTTTACTGATTTAAAATCACCCAACACACTTGTTACTCCTGCCAAAGTATGTCCTAACGGAATGGTTAGCATATTGGCTCCATTGGCATTGTCAAACAAATAATATAAATCTTCAACCGTTTCGCTCGCCCAGTTCCATCCCGAACCAATCAAAGTGGTGGATAATACTTTACCAACATAGCCTTCGTCTATCAATTTCTTAAGGTAAAGAACTTCTGGAGCGTTGACCATTTGAGTTCCGGCAACCGCTACTACACCCGCTTTCTCAGCCAATGCAGCCAATTCTCTGGTTTCTTCTATACCATTTCCCAACGGATGCTCACAGTAAACATGTTTACCAGCTTCTAATGCAGCTTTTACATACTCGAAATGATAAGGTACCTTAACAGTAACCACCACCAAATCAACTTCGGGTGATGCTATTAAGGCCTGTGCATTTTCAAAGGCAAATGGCAGGTTCATAGCTCCGGCTGTTGCTTTGGCACTCTCGTGAGTACTATTAGCAACACCTACAATTTCAAAATCGTTTGATAACGACTGTAAGGCCGGAACATGGGCTGTTGCAGCCCAATGGCTATGGGGGTTTAAACCAATAAATCCCACTCTTATTTTCTGTTGATTCATATTTTCAACTCTTTACTCTTACTATATTTTTTATAGTTGTGAAAATAAATATAGTTTACTACTTTCGCAATAACGGTCAAAATGGATAGTATCAGATGTATTGTATAGACAACAAAGAATTTCCGTGCGGCACAAGCCTAACTATGAAATACATAGGAGGCAAATGGAAAGCGGTAATATTAATTCAATTAATTGAAAAAAAACGTTATAGTGAGCTACGTAAGTTGCTTCCTATGGTAACCGAACGTACAATCAGTCTTCAACTAAAACAACTGGAAGAGGATGGTTTGATAGCCCGTAAAGTTTATACCTCAAAACCTCCACTAAAAGTTGAGTACTCGCTGACCGATTTCGGAAAGACCCTAATTCCTCTTTTAGAAGCCATGGCAAAATGGGGAATGGAAACTGCTCAAACAAATAAAGAAATAACAGAGATTGTAGAATAGCATTATTCAAATATAATGCACAGATGGTTTTCATATTAAATTAGGTCACACAAACCAATTCATTAATCATGTACGTATCTAAACAACGTTTAGAAGCTTTTACCGATGGAGTAATTGCTATAATTATAACCATTATGGTATTATCAATACCATTGCCATCATCATTCGATATCAAGGAGTTACTGGCTTTTGGCTCCTCCTTATTTATCTATCTACTCAGTTTCTTAGTTGTAGGGGCATTCTGGAACCAGCATCATAAAACATTTATATTTCTTGACAAGGTTAATCAGAAATTGGTGGTGTTAAATATTATCTTCCTGTTTTTTCTATCACTTATTCCCTTATTTACTAAATGGGTTATTCAAAATCAAGGCTCGTTAATTCCTGTAATTGGTTATGATATTGTATTTCTGATAACGATTTACTTTAGTATGTATATTTTCCGTTTGGTCATGCAAAGCAGTAGTCATAAAAGCGTGCAAAAAATTACAGAGAAGATTCAACGGCGACGTATCTCCAACCCTTATTATTCGTGGATTCCTTTTATTGTTCTTCTGTGTATTGTGGGATTAGTTGTAGTAGTTTCAATCTATTTACCCAAACTTGCTACATTTATTTTAATGGGAATTCCAATTGCCTCATCTATTATTAACCTCTTTATTTCGAGATATGAAAGACATTTTGAATCCTGACTTTTATTGTAATAAAGACTGTATAATAACAATAAGGCCAAAAGCAGCCAAACCAGTTGCCAAAATGTAATTCAGCCATTGATAAATAGAATCATTTATACGATTTCGAAAAAAACATACCAAACCACTTAGCATTGCCCACCACAAAACTGTACTCACTAATATTCCAATAATTAGCTGAGCTCCATGCTGAAGATTTAATTGCCCAAAAATTCCGAATGACGAGAAAGCTACCACAAAAGATAATACTGTAGCGGGGTTTAATATGGCCACCGAAAAGGATGAAAGAAAATACAGCACAAACCGACTATTTGTTTTATCGTCTTCGGGTTGTTTTCTTTTACTGAAGAAGATAGGAATCGCTATGGTAATTAAAAGAAAACCTCCTATTAATTTTATCATTTGTTGATTGGATTCCAAAAAATTGGAAATTAAAGTGATACCAAATACACCTACGCAGGCATACAACACATCGGCAATCGACGAACCGAAACCAGTTATTAATCCTGCAACGAAACCTCGTTGCATTGCTCGTTGAATAGTTAAAGCTCCAATTGCTCCGGCTGGAACTCCAAAGATTAATCCAACCACCAAACCTTTTAACAGATAATTTTCCATTAATGCAAAACTAAAACAAATAACGGATTAGATTTACATTCTGAAGTCTGCCTAATTTTCATCAAAACTTCGGGCATAATAAACTGTAACTTTAAAATTCTGATTAATAGTTTAGAAACATGAATACAACAATGAGGCTAAAACTAATTGAAATCTCAGTGTCTAAAATAATCAACGCTTACTTTTTTCGCTTTTGACCTTAAAAACAATGCTATAAACGTTGATTTTATCTTCACACAGTTTATTCCTCCAACGACAGTGTTACTTTTACTTTGCCTTTGCCCAGTAATTCCATCAGACTTTCGCGGGTTATATTATCAATCTTACCTAAACGCGTAAAATTATATGTGTTAGGTGCATAATAGATTACCAACATACAACCATGGTACAAAATGAGATCACCGGGTTGGGTTGTAATTGGCTCATCATTTTTTGGAAGAAATCGTTTTAAGAAACCCACTTTTTCCATGTTTGCATAATCGCGCATTTTAACCGTAATAGGTTTTTTCGCCAGCTTTTTTTTCAATTCCTCTGCGGATGAATTATCGGCCAGAGTGGCGGTTAATCGGGTATTTCCAATAGTTATTATCAATGTATGATGTTTTAATTGTAATATCTGATATTGAAATAAATGATAATTTAAGGAACAGTAATGTTTTAACAATCAAAATGAAAAATCCAGTCAATTTGACTTATACAAAAATGGATGATATTGAATTAAATAACTACCCAAAGTTACTGAAACACTTACCTATATTACTGAAACAGTATTTTATGGCCTAATGTACACCAAATCACAACAAAAAAAATGCATGAATTTATGTAAAGTAAATTACATAAATCCATGCACATCAAGAGAAATACTTATTAGTTATTATCAGTATATTACTATGCTAACTTGAAGTAACTTATAGTTTCATTTAAGCTGTTCGCATGCTCGGTAAGTATTTCAGCTTTCTTCGATAATTCTTCTGATGTGGCAGAATTATTCTGCGTACTTCTATTCATCTCCTGCAACGAAATATTCACTTGTTCAACACCGTTGTTCTGTTCAATGCTGGCATTGGCAATTTCCTGTATTAAGTTAGCCGCACTGGTTATTTCAGGTACAATATTCATTAACAAACTATTTGCTTCGGTAGTTTTTTCAACAGTTAAGGTAGCAATATCATTAATTTCAATACCCGCTTCCCTGCTTCTTTCAGCAAGTTTACGCACTTCGGCTGCCACCACGCTAAACCCACGACCTTCGGCCCCTGCACGTGCCGCTTCTACCGCTGCATTCAATGCCAATAAATTTGTTTGAATTGCAATGTCATCAATCACCTTAAGTTTATCAGCAATCTGCACAGTTGCATCTAAACTATCCTTAGAAGAACGACTAATAACGTCTATATTATTAGCTATATCACCTGCTATTTTATTGGCATGAACAGCATTATCTCTATTTTGAGAAATGGTTGCATTCATTTCTTCCATTGATGATGAAATTTCTTCTAACGAAGCAGCCTGATTAGTAGCACTTTCATTTGTTATCTCAGCTGTAGATTCCAAATCTTTACTGGCAGAAGAAACTACATTTGCACCTGAGTTAATATCATTAACAACATTTGACAATCGATTTACCAGATAATCATATGATTTAAAGATATCTCCAATTTCATCTTTCCTTTTTAGAATCTCTTCATCCAAACGAATATTTATATTTCCTTCTGCAAGTTCTTTCAGATTAGAAGAAATAGATACAACGGGTTTCGTAATCAGCTTATTCATTTGCATAATTCCAATAATGGAAACAATAATCATTAAAACTACTGTAGATGAAATTATAATTGCTGTTGATTTATAATACCTTAAAATAGTTTGAAATGAACTTGACATTTGATCTTCGCTACTCTCCCTTAATAAATCAATATTGATATTCAAATCTTTATGGATCGAAATCATTTCTTGAATATGCTTAACCACATCATCATTATAACCACCATTGATCATCATTGATGAAGTATTATAAGCTACAGAGTAATATTGTTTTATCTGATTTTTAATGGCTACAATAAGTGTATCCTTCCCCTCATCTACCGAAGTATTCGCTGTATTTACCAAGCTGTCAATCTTGACTAATACTTCTTTAGTTTCAATTAATTTATCCTCATCACTAGCAGCAACGGCATCCTGAAACATTCGATACAATTCATTTAAATCGTATTTTAAATTGCTACTCATTTCAGTATAAACCAAATCTTTATTTCGGATTTGATCAATTAAATGCTCATTTTCACGAGTAAACTCCCCATTCATAACCATTATCAGAACCAGAGCAAAAATGAAGATGACTGGTAGAAATGCAATTTTCCTTCTCAGTTTAACATTTGTCAAAACACTCATAATAAATAATTATCATCTATTTCATACAATATTCGCTTGAAAATGCAGAAATGATCTATTATTGAACTGTAATTATTTTAATGTCACCAGTTTTTACCGAACCAGAAATATAACCTATAGCACCTGGATGAGCTTTTACATACTCTACTACTTCTTCATCCGATGCTTTTTCAACTGGCGCAATTCCTGCACCAGTAAAAGCTGCCTGCTGCCAATAATTACGAACAGCTGCAACCGATTTGCCATGAATATTTTTTGTAAAATCAGCTCGCACAGAAGATGATGATGACAAATCAACTGGTTCAATTCGTTGTCCATCGTCCCATTTTTTCTTCTTCTTATAGAATATCTGCGATAACTCCTTTTTACTAATGCTAGATATTGAATTTTTACTATTTACAATTACTTTATAACCCTGAGAATGCGTTATACCAATTACACAAAACAACACAACCAGGATCGTTACTATTTTTTTCATGATTGATTTCTATTAAAATGAATAAATTACAGCTAAAACTACCCCATTAAGGTCATAATCATGATAGTCATAATGCAGATACTCCAATTTTAAAGTGGTTTCAAAAATTGGCTTATAATTGATACCTCCAGCATACCGCTCAATATTAGAATCAAATGCTCCGTGATTTTCATATCGTACATATGGAGTTACTTTATTGAAGGTATTACTCACAATAACTAAAGCATCAGATGTGTCATAAGTTTGTTCCATAATTGTCATATCATTATCCCACCATTCGGCAACAACATTTAAGTTATTATGCTTGAAATTGAAATTCACACCCCAAACTTCCTTTTGTAGTTCGCTCGGGAACTGACCCATTTGAGGAAGCGTAATGCTAATTGCTTCTTTTTGTCCTTTGAACATATTAAAACCAAGGGTGATAACATCTTTATAGCTTGCCTGAATATGACCTCCACCACCAAAGTTTAGCGACGAATTAAAACTGTCGTAATCAACACTAAACTGTGTTTCGTTTAAGTTCTCAAAATAATCACTTTCTGTTCCGAAGAATCCCATAGCACCGCTTTTCATATTAACAGAATTGCGATAACCTCCGGCAAAAAGATCATATCCGAATTTAAAATCGTTACCAATACTACCATTTAATGAAAGGGCATCCATATTAAGAGGAAACACTTGATGTAAATTAGTAATAAGCGGCAATGTTGCACTAACGTTTACTGGTGCATAGTAGAATGTATTTATCGGACTTAAAGGAGTTAAGAAACGCCCTACTTTAACGTTTAGATAATTATTTACTTTATACTCTGCATTAATTTCGTTTATTAGCTGATCAATGTTAACATTGGGCCGATATACTGCAACAGCCTTAAACGTTAAATTCCTTAATGGTTGATAATTAAATAGCAATCCAGCTTCAGCAACCGATGCAGCAATATCTTTATCATACCCTTTTAAATTATCGAAATAATTAAATTCGGTGGCAACATATCCTGTCATCTGTTTTCTAACCTCCCAGGCTTCATCTTGTCCCAATACAGATGTAATAGTCATTATTAAAACGACCGTTAAAATCTCAAATCTTTTCATTTGAATTGTTCTAGTTGTTTATTTTATCTATAAAATCGATTTTAATATCTTGAATTGGCATTTGCAGTTTTTTTCTAAAAAATGAGCTTATCTTAAGCATATCTTCATCTCTTTCTTCGCAATACCATTTCACTAATATTTTTTTCCCCTTCAAATAGTATTTATCCAGAATTTTTAGCAATTGGAATATGGAATCTATCGAACCTGTGTTAATTTGCTCAATTATCAGATACAACTCAACTTCGTTCGATGAGTCCTCCATAAAATTGTCTAACCATTTTATTACAGAACCATAAAATGCACTTACATTTTCAGGTATACTTTTACCTCCAATAAAGAATTTTCCTTTATCTGGATTAAAAAAAACAAATGGTGTGTTTGAGGTTTCTGCAATCACTAATGGCTTCATATATAGCCGGATTTTTTGATTCAATTTTCGATTACAAAACTACAGGAGGTATTAAAAATGATCGACAGGGTATTTGCTATAAAAAAAAAGGAATTTACGCATAATCAACTACGTAATTTCCGCACTTTATACCATAAAGTACAACTAGATGGTACAAGACAAAAAATCCCCTAAGTATATCTCAACTCAAGGGATTTATATATAAAATAATATAATCTGATTTAAAAGCTTATCAAATCATTTTTCATAGCATATACCACTAATGAAATGGAGGAATTTGTACCTGTTTTAGAAAACAACTCGGTTCTATGCTTTTCAATTGTACGCGGACTAATATTTAGGCGATCGGCAGATTCTTTTGCAGAGAGTCCTTGACACAAACACTCTAAAACCTCTTTTTCTCTATTAGTTAATTCAATACTTACAGATTTTGATCCACTTGATTGGATAAATTTTAATAATAGTTCCTGCGAAAAATATTGCCCTCCACCATACACAGTATGTATGGCTCTTTCTATTTCATCAAAATCTGCATCTTTAAGTAAATAACCCTCCACACCCAAATCATTTAACAGCTTAAAATCTTGCTGATTATCATTCATTGACAATATAATAGTTTTTACATTTGAATACTTAATTTTCAACATCTTAACTACGTCGAATCCGTTCATGATAGGCATATTCAAATCAATAAATGCTATATCAGGTGTATTCGTATCAATCTGATTGAGAAACTCTTTACCATTACTGGCTTCCATTATAACTTTCACTCCCTCAATAGAGCTTATTAACTTATTCAAACCGAATCTTAAAACAGAATGGTCATCAACAATTGCAATTTTAATCTCCATATCTTTTTATATTGGGAACATTAAATTTAACAAAAATCCTTCGCCCGGAGCCGTTTTAATACGATATTCGCCCTCCAAAATTTTGAATCGATTAATCATACTAAACAATCCCAGATTATCACTTGCAGGTGTTACTTTTTCATCAAAATCGAATCCTACACCAAAATCCTGATACTTCACAACTATATAGTTAAATCTCTTTGATATTTTCAATTCAATTTCTGATGATTGAGAGTATTTTAAAGAGTTATTAAAAACTTCTTTTATCACATTATAAATCATTGCCTCTTTTATTTCATCAAACCGTATAGAACCAATATTATGCGTAAAATCAATATTAACCAGCTTTTGTTTGGTTTCAAAAAAGGTTTCCAAAGCCGATACCAATCCATGATTAGCCAGTACGCGGGGACTTAAATTATTTGATATTTCCCGAACTGCCAAAATTGAATCCTTTAGTATTTTATTAATATCATCAATATCATTTTGATACTTCTTTACCTCGGGCTTTCGTGTTAATAACGATAAACACATATTTAAACTGGATAACAAAGGACCCACATTATCATGAAGGTCACTTGCTAACTTTTGTCTATGCTGACTATCGATTTTTATACTTGCTCCAATTATTTTCTTTTCATAGTTTTTTCGAATAGAAACATCTCTAATAACACATAACAACAATGGTTGTTGTGATTCTTTTATTAGTGATAAATTCATTTCTACCGGAACAACATCACCATTTAAGCTAAGTACCTCTGTTTCGAACTGACAAAAGGCGATACCTGTTTTCAATGTTTCGATATGGCTATATAGCTTTTCAATATTCTTATAACTAATAACATTAACCAGGTTATCAATCTTTTTCCCTTCTTTTATATTCAGTATTTTATAAAAGCTCTCATTTGCCTGTTCTATTGTTAAATCAGGTTTTAGAAGAATGATTGCTTCTTTACTGATTTTAAAAACGTTGATAAGTCGTTGCTCAGTTTCAAGACAACGCACTTCCACCTTTTTTTTATCTGTTAAATTATAAATAAAGCATAAACAATATTTTCTACCATCCTTTTCTTTAATCGGAAAAATATTCAGATTCAAATACATTTCTCTCCACCAAATCTCTTCATAAAGTGGAGAAGAACTACTAGATACTTGATTTACAAATTTTTGATATAGGGCTAATGTTTCTTTATCGACCACATCAACTATATTCTTGCCAACCAATTCATTGGGAGTATAACCAATATTACTCGCCCATCTTTCATTACAAGAGGTAAAATAGATATCGTTTTCCTTAATCTCGAAGAAACAAATTGCACTGGAAGCACTATTTAAAACATTGGTCATTTGACTCAGCAAATGCTTATATTCTACGGTTGTTTGACTTAAACTACTTCTTAAATTACGATTAGCGAAACTTAATTCCCGTTGCTGTTTTAATTGCTGTGTAATATCCCTTACAATACCATGAACTTCAATAGGATTACCGATATAATCAACAATGAAAAATGCTGAAACTTCTATATCGATAATTTGCTTGTTCTTATGAATCATCTGATAAGTATGACGAAAAACGCTCTTCTCTCCTTTTTTAAAGTCTTTAAGATGAGTATCCAAATCATTAACAATACACTCGTATGACTCTTTGGTTAAGGTTCTTTTTAAAGAATGTCCAATAATTTCTTCGGGTAAAAAGCCTTGAATTTTTAATATCGCCGAATTGATATAACTAACCGTTAATGTCTTTATATCAAGAACTAATATTATATCGTTTGTTTGCTCGGCTAATTGAAAATATTTCTCATTACTTTCCTGAAGTTCAGAAAGCATTTTTAAGTGTTCGGTTACATCCTCCTTAATTGCTACATAATTAACCACCTCATTCAGTTGATTTTTAACCGGCGAAATAATAGCCTGAACAACACATTCTTCCTTGTTCTTTTTGCGATTAAATAAGGTACCTTTCCAAGGCTCTCCTTTTTCTAGCTGTTCAAGTAGCTCTACAAAAGTGTCTTTAGTGGTTTTTTCTGATTGAAAAATTCTCAGGTTTTTACCGATAACTTCATCTACACTATAACCCGTTGATTTTTCAATTTGAGGATTTGCATATTCAATATTACCTTCTTTATCCGTTATTAGAATGGTAGCATCCGATTGATCAACTGCCGTCATATATTTAAGGAGAGATAAATCTTTGCCAGCAATAATTTTACTATGCAAATAGTGATTCCGTTTATACAAATAAAGCCAATACGAATACACTGCAAACATTAAGACTGTTCGCACATAAAATAACACAGGATAATCAGCATGTATTTTATCCGGGAATATGACTGTTCCAAAATAATTCCGCTCAATAAAAAACATTATTACAGCCAATACTGAAGAAATAACAAATTCGTACAAATACGGTAGATGTACAGCCAATATTATACCTCCCAAAACCGAGATGAAATAGTATCCTTCGTGAACGGAAAATAATAAGGTATTGATTGGAAAAATCAGAATATTTAAAATAACTATAATGTAAACCGCTAGTTTAAAATAGTGTTTTTGATTTAAAACATAGCTAATAACATTAAGAAGTACAGCCACCGCGAGATAAAAGCCTAACGCTTTCAGTTCTATGATTGAAACATATACAGCATCAAAAACAGTTAACAATGCATTTGATACTATCAATCCTTTAAATAGCTTTTTAAATTTTTCGTTTTGGTCGCTACCCACATTGGTATAAAAGAAATCGTGCAAGATTACCAATAACCTACTCATTTTTTTCCCCATTATACAATTTCCCCTTTTGTTCTTTGAAGAGAATGCAAAATTAGATATTAGGATTGTATCCTTACAATATCATTTTATCAAACAGGGTTAAAAAACACTATCAATTCACAAAATATGCCAATATTAAGGTATTTATTTCATAGACTTATTTAACATTACCTAACGGAATTGGGATATTAGCTGCATTCGAAATTATTTTGATGCTACTTCTATCAGTCCATTATCCTCTTTTTTTGTCTTTAACAGTAACAAAAAAGGAATGCATGCTGCAAAAAATAATCCTACAATCAAAAATACATCGTTATAAGTAAGAATCATAGCCTGTTGCATTATACTACCATGCAATGCAGCAGCAGCTTGCGTTTGAGCTTTTATCAGATCACTTCCGTTTGATAAAAACAAATGAGTATAATGCTGTAAACGTTCGTAGGTGGCATTGTTAAAAACAGAAACATGTTCACTCAGGTTACTGTAATGGAAAGCACTTCGCACGCTTAAATAAGTAGTTGACAAAGCAATTCCAAACGAACCTCCCAACTGACGAACCATGGTCATGAAAGCTGTAGCCTGCGGTACATCCTTATTTTTAATTGGATATATAGTAATAGTTAATAATGGTGTAAATAAAAATCCCAACCCCACTCCTCGCAGTATTAAAGGCCAAAAGAAATCACCAGCATTGGTATCTGCATTCATCCCCGAAAGCAACCAAACAAAAACCACGAATGATGAGAATCCCATAGCGGCAAGTGCAATGGACGGAATCTTCGTTTTTTTCATAATAGTGGCTACCACCGGCATCATTAAGCCTGCTGCTAAACCTCCGGGAAGCATTACCAAACCAGTATCAACAGCTGTGTAACCCAGCATATTCTGGCAAAAAACCGGAATAATAAATACCGATGCATACAAACCAATCCCCTGTACCAAACCAAAGGTTGTTCCAACAGCATATTGCCTGTTTTTCAACAATCGTAAATTCAAAATTGGATTGTTACCTTTCAACTGACGATAAACAAAGAAGATTCCTGCAATGATTGAAACTAGCGTTAAATAGGTAATCAACTTTGATTCAAACCAATCTTTTTCTTCGCCCTTTTCCAAGAGTATTTGCAGAGGTGCGATGGTAAGAATCAACAAAGCCAACGCCAACCAATCCAGTTTTCCCACATGCAATCTGTCTTTCGAATCTTTTACAAAAAGGATGGATAGTATAGATGCCACAATACCTACCGGAATATTGATAAAGAAAATCCAGTGCCACGATAAATGGTCGGTAATATAACCACCAAGAGTAGGACCAATAGATGGACCAAAAATAAGACCGACACCAAAAATGGCGTTGGCTGTGCTCAACTGTTCACGCGGAAAAGTATCGATTAAAATAGCCTGTGCTGTAGACAGTAATCCTCCGCCACCAATTCCCTGAATTACTCTGAAGAAAACTAATTCTTCGATGGTCGTAGACGATCCACATAAAACCGAAGCAATGGTAAATAATATGATAGAAGCAGTAAAATAGGTTTTACGCCCCAATTTAGCACTTAACCATCCCGAAAGTGTAATCATTATAATGGTTGATGTTGTATATCCGGTTACAACCCAGCTTACATCGCCCAAAGTTGCTCCCAGGTTACCCATCATCTGAGTAAGCGAAACATTCACAATAGACGAATCAATCAGTTGCAATAATGCTGCAGAAACAACTGTAATGATTACGGCTATTTTATCCAATCCTATTTTAGAATCAGCCATAACTCTTAGTATAAAATAACTTTAACCAATACGTTCATTCCGGGAGTTATACTTCCGTAAATCGGGCTACTTTTATCCAGATCAATACGAACCGGTACACGTTGAACCACCTTTACAAAGTTACCTGTTGCATTATCCGGTGGAATTAACGAGAATTTTGCTCCGGTAGCTGATGAAAACGAAGTAAGTTTACCTTCAATAATTTCATCCGGAAAAGCATCCACTTCTATTTTCACACTCATACCCGGCTTCATTTCTTTAATCTGCGTCTCTTTAAAATTAGCTGTCACCCATAAATCATTCGTGGCTATAATCGAACACAAGGCTTGACCAACCTGAATCAACTGTCCTTTTACAGCATTTTTTCGCGATACTTTACCATCAAAAGGTGCAGTTATATATGCATATGAATGATTTAACTGTGCGTAATCCAATTCTATTTTTCGTTGTTTTACCACTGTTGCTGATACAGCAATTTGCTGTTTAGCAGCTTCAATTCGAGCATGAATTTCTTTTTCGGACAGAATGGCTGCTTCCAGTTGCTTTTCCAATGTTTCTTTTTCGGTGCGTATTTTATCAAATTCCTGCTGTGTAACCGATCCATTTGAATACATTTTACTGTATCGATCAAAATCCTTTGTTGCATTTTTCACACGAATACGAAGTTCTTCCACTCTTACACTTGCACTGGCTCCACTTTGCTCAACCGATCGTGCATTTTCTTTGGTAGTTTCTAAAGTGGCTTCTGCATTTTCGAGTGAAACTTTCGATCTTGCCTCGTTTAAAGCCAACTCTCTATCATCAAGTACAATCAGGGTATCTCCGGCATTAACAAACACATTGTCTTCGAAATTTACCTGCTCTATATACCCCGAAACTCTTGAAGTAACTGCGGTAATATCTGTATCAATTTGTGCATCGTCGGTATCTTCGTAGCGTAAAGAATATACATAAAATCCTACACTCACCATAATGACTACCAGAGCCAATACACCAACTATTATTTTATTTTTCTTATTCATGATTGAGGTCTTTGATGGTTCTAATTTGTTCCTGCTATTAGATTGTATTCAGTTATAGCCAGCTGCAATTGCATTATATGTATTTGCTTATTTAATTCGGCCTGTTTTTGAGCGTATAGCTGAGTCAGATAATCGGTTGAAGTGATAATACCATTTTCAAGTTGATCGGCTGATGTTTCAGTTATGCTTATCAGCTTATCAAGTATGGAAGCGTCAGTTTCAATAAGCTTGTTATATCTGTTTATATTGTTTTGTTGCTCTATCAGATCTGAATTCTGCTGAATCTGGAACAACGAACGTTGTTCTTCCACTATATTTTTATTGATATTTAAGTTTTGTGAAGCAATGGAATTAGTATGAAAACTATTTAAATTCCATCTGAGGCCGATGCCAATGGTACCATACAAACGTAAATCCTCATTTAACGGATCGTAACCTGGCCGCCCATAGGCTCCTTCGCCAAATAAATACAAACGCGGTGCCTTATTACGATTCTCCAATAACTTTTGAGAATCTAGTACCTTAAGTTGAGCATCGTAAAGTTTCAATTCGGGCCGCATGCCTGTTTGTGAAGCATATAGATTCGATTGATTAATAGGCATAAACACAGTAGCTGAATCAAATTGAGTATGGGTATATAAACTCAACTTTTGCTCTGTTGACACCATATCTGCTTCAGCATTTATTAAACGCTGGTTGGTTCGTTGCATTTCGGCATAAAGAATATCCAGATTACTTTGCAACACAACTCCATTAGCTACAGCCGATTCCATATCCTTGTACCTGATTTCTATGTTATCGATATAAGAATCCAGAATCTTGATATTTTCCTTACTCAACAAAACCTGACTATACAGCTGTAGAATGGTAAAACGTAATCGATACAGATCAATTTCATTCCGTTGAATTTCGGAGTTGGCCTGAGCACGTTCTACTGCCTTTTGCTGATTGAATTTTCCAAAATCGCACAACACCTGATTCAAATGCAAGCCGAAGCTATAATTATCTTTTGGTGTTGCCATAGCCGGAAAACCTTCAATTTCAAACCCCATCGCTTCCGATTGAAAAGTAGCTTCTGAAGCCAGTGATAACTGAGGCAATCGATCGGCATTAATCATTTTGATAGAATTATTGCTTCTCTCTTGTATATAACCGGCATGACTAATAAGTGGATAGTTTTTCATTGCCTGTTGAAGACAACTATCAAGGCTCGTTTGCTGTATTGCCTGCCCAAACATTTGGGTACTAACCAACAATACCACAGATAAAATCCATAGTTTAATGATTCTTTTAAATAGTATCATCGTAGATTATTTTGAAATTCCTTTATAAAAAATCTCAGTAAAAAGTTTTGATTGCTGTTTGATTACAACAATATCTTCGGCAGGAAGATGTATCAATTCTAATTTGTTAGAATTGTAAAAGGCATTGCGTCGTAATCCTCTTAAAATCGTTAGAAACAATTCGGCATGTTCAGGAATATCAATTTCTTTGATATCGCCGGCTTCCATTCCGAGTTTATAAATATGCGAAACCAACTCAATTTCCTGCTCCCAAAAACTGGCAAGTATTACACTAAAAATCGACCTGATTGATTTATGAGTTATTGAGTTTGTACTGCTCAATGTCATACTCTTCTGTAATAACTCAACTCGTTTATCAGCATAAGCTAACAATCGTTCCAACGTATTACTTGCTTCTGAAATAATATTTTGAAGTTCGGTTACAAATCGTTCCTGCTCCTTAATTGCCAACGAACGAATGATGCTTTCCTTATCATTAAAATAATAATATAACGATGCCTTTGAGATACCTAAGCGCTTGGCAATATCTGTCATGGTTGTTTTTTCAAAACCAAAGCTATTAAAGAGTTCCTGGGCCGCATTTACTATTTCAGCCTGTTTTGTCATTTCACTCATCAAAACCTCCTGACTTTTTTTTTCAATTAGTCAAAGTTAGATATAAAATTGTGATAAAGAGAAAAATCTGTTCCCTTTTTTTAGAATTAAATTCAAAAAGGCATTGAAAAACCAGTATTTACAGGCTGTACAATACTGGTAATTTATACTAATTAAGCAGGAAGTTTATCCAACCATTTGCCTTTATATAGTCGGATAAGAAAGATAAGCCCTCTAAAACACAATTCAACACACATGGCAATCCAAACTCCTTTTAAGCCCATAATCGGAGCCAGTATAGCCGCCAGAGATAAGCGAACCAGCCATATACTTCCAAAATTCATAATACTTGGAATAAAGGTATCTCCTACTCCCACAAAAACACCGTAAGCCACAATGGAAGCAGCAAACATAGGTTCAGCAAACGCTTCAATACGTAAAGCCATCACACCTAAGTCTAGAATTTCAGCATCGGGAGTCATAAATCCCATGATTAATGGAGCTGCCACATACATGATAGCTCCCATTAAAGTCATTACAATCATTCCTAAATAAACAGTGATGTGAGCAAATCGCTTCGCCAAGAGTTTTTGTTTAGCACCAAAGCTTTGTCCAACAAGCGTTGTTGCAGCTTCGGCAATTCCGTATCCAGGCATATAGCACAAACTTTCGGCTGTTATAGCAAACGAGTTGGCTGCAATAGAAGCCACACCTAACGGAGCTACAATAACGGTAGATAAAATCTGAGCTCCCATAATCACGGAGTGTTCCAATGTCATTGGGATACTTATACGGAATGCTTTTCGTAATATTCGGGCTTCAGGACGAAAGCTGCCCTTTTCATGTGTTAATCGTAGGTTTTTATCTTTGGTAAACAAATACCACAGAAGCATAATGGCCGTTACCAAATAGGCCGTTGCTGTTCCTAATGCTGCTCCCACAACGCCTAAATCTGCACCCGGAATAAAGAGATCAAATCCCAACAAATGCATTTCGCGAGATGGAAATATAAGAATGAAATTAAAGATTACATCCAACACACACATCAATACATTCAATACACTGGGGACATGCATATTTCCACTACTTCGGAGCATGGCGCCAGCTAAGAAATTGAGCTGAAGAGCAGGTAACGATAAGATAAAAATGAGAAAATATTTAGAGGCATCTTCTGCAATGGAGGGATCTCCTCCCAGCCAATGTGGTAAATAAGGACTAACAGCTGCTCCAATTGCTACTAATACAAAGCTGAACACCAAGGTAGATACCAACGATTGACGCAAAACAGAACGAGCTCCTTTCTGATCTCCTGCGCCAATGAGATGTGCCACCTGTACTGAGAAACCCGCCGCTATTGTGGTACAGATACCCCAAAACAACCAGGTGGAAGTAATAACGAGACCAATGGAAGCAGAAGCATGAGCTCCTAAACTTCCCACCATTGATGCATCGATATATTGCATAATCATCGACGAAAATTGTGCAATAATCGTAGGTATACTAAGCAATACAACCAGATGTAGTTGTTGCCTCAATGTCATTGCCTGCTTAGTTTGAATAAGCGACAACAGGTAATCACTTTTTTTCAATGGTTCTCCCGTCCTATTTAAAGTTCTTAAGCCTCATTTTATTAATGAGGTAGAAGTATTTATTATTGAGAATGAAACTTACTTTTCGGCCAAAATCTTATCCAACGCTCTTTTGGTCCTTTGCAAGCCTTCGCGTAAAGTCTCTTTTGGGCATGCGATGTTTAAGCGCATAAAACCTTCTCCGGCCTTACCATAGATAATACCTTCGTTGAGTCTTATGTTTTCCACTTCAATCATCTTATCCAGCAATTCATCTGAAGTCAGATTTAAAACCGAACAATCAATCCACATCAAATAAGTAGCTTCCAAAGGCAGAATTGGAAACTGAGGTAAGTTCTCAGCAAAGAATTCTTTCACAATCTGACTATTCTCCCACAGATATTGTTTTAAATCATCCAGCCACTTTTCCGATTCCGGATTAGTATATGCAGCAATTAAGGATGTTATTGCAAACGGACTGATATCGCATACCTCGTTAATATTAATAGCTTTATCAATCTTCTGACGAATATCAGCATCGTAAGCTACAATATTAGCAACCTGTAATCCTGCCAGGTTAAATGTTTTACTGGGTGCTATGCAGGTAGCTGAATTCTCCAAAAACTGTTGTCCCAACGAAGCAAAAGGAATGTGTTTATGTCCCGGATGAACCAAATCGCAATGAATTTCATCAGAAACCACAAAAACATTGTTTCTAAAACAGATCTCTCCTATCCTTGCCAACTCTTCTTTAGTCCAGACTCTTCCGGCCGGGTTGTGAGGGTTGCACAGCAACATCACTTTGGCTTTAGGATCGGCAGCTTTCGCTTCCAAATCATCAAAATCAATGGAATATTTACCGTTGGAATAGATCAGATCATTTGAAACGCTTTCGCATTGATTATTACGTATCGACGAAAAGAAACAATTATAAACAGGCTCCTGAACAATCACCTTATCGCCCGGTTGAGTCATGGCCAGTATAATGGCCGAAACAGCCGGAACCACACCAATGGTGTATATCATCCAATCTTTTTCAATAGGAAACTGATGACGACGTTCGAACCAATCAATAACAGCATTATAATAGGCATCCGGAACATTGGCATAACCAAACACGCCATGCTGCACACGCTGCGTTAAAGCTTCGATGATGGGAGGTGCTGTTTTAAAATCCATATCGGCAACCCACATGGGCAACACCTCATTGTTTCTGTTTGTATCCCATTTATAGGAATTACTTCCTTTACGATTTACTACTTCGTCGAAATTATACGTCATATTATCAGGCTGAAACTTCGTTTTTTACTTTAATAACACAATTTGCAGGTTGCTTAATGTTTTCGTCAATGATGATTTCTCCAATACTCTCGGCAATAATTTCACCAGAACGAGGGTTTTTCACACTAGGAATTGCACTGTTAATCTCAGCTTTTACCGAACTGTATTCAAATGCCAAATCAGCATCTTCTTTCATTACACAATTCTCCATCACCAAATTTTCGGCATAACATAATGGCTGAGTTCCGGCAATCACACAATTAACCAAACGAAGGTTTTTAGAGTGCCATCCTAAATACTCGCCTTGAATAACTGAATCGTAAACGGTTACATTTTCTGTATTCCAGAAAGCATCTTTGGTCTTTAGATGAGAATTACGAATTTCTACGTTTTTAGTATACTGAAAACTGTAGTTACCCTGCAATGTTAAATTATCAATTTTAATATTTTCGCAGTTCTTAAAAATGTAGTCACCATTCTTAATTTCCACATCTTTAAGCTCAATATTTCGGCACCACCAAATTGTTTCCTCCGCATCGGTCAGTTTCACTTTTTCAACATATAAACCGTCAATCTCGCGAAACATTTTAGGAGCATCAACATGAGTATTCAACATACGTAGATTATTGCAATACCAAATAGCAGCTCTTCCACCAGGAGTAAATAAACTGTTTTCGATTACCGAATTATTATTGTGCCAAAAAGGATATTTACCCATAAATTCGCATCCATCAGCATGAATGTTTTCACACTCTTTCAATGCTGACTCACCCACATGAATGCGTACATTTTTTAATTGTAAGTCTTTGGTTGCAAATAAAGGTCTCTCCCCTTCAAAATCCTTGTTTTCTATAATATTCATCGTCTACTAATTTTTATAAACTAAAACGATACAAAAGTCATACATCTGATCAAAACAAAAAGACCAATATTCCTGTAATACATACCAATTTTACGGTATGCGAGTTAAAAAAATGTTAATATCACTTTATAACTTCAAAACAGCACTGGTTGCATTTAGTTTGATAAATTCCCTGGGATTATAACCCGTATACTTCTTAAATGTTCGGCTGAAATTGCTGGCAGAATTGTAGCCTACCTCGTAAGCCACATCAGCAATGTTATCTCTGTGCTCCGAAAAAAGCTCAATAGCATTAATTATTCTGATGTAATTAAGGTAATTATTAAAGCTGATATTTTCTTTTTTAAACAAACGAGTTAGGTTTCTAATGGTAAAACCAAATTCTGATGCTATTGATGATAAAGTAATTTCTTCTTTAAAATTCTCTTTCAAATATTTTAGGACAACTGCCAATCTTTCGTTTTTGGGTGCAATCAATCCTTTAACCGGAAATAGATTGTGATGCTCAGTTTGCAATAAAAGATTCAGAAACGAATACACATATTGATAGGTTATTGAATGAGTATCTGGCCTTATTGCATTGCTTTGTTTACTTATATACCTTATATTCTCTATGATAAAATCATTTGAAATCAAGGATGTAAATTCATTTAAAGCAATGGTTGATGGAAAATAAATCAAAAACATTTTCACCATTTCATTTCGGCTTCGCATACTATGAAACTGGCCACCAGGAATGGTTCCAATAAAACCCTCGGGTAAGAAAAACTCCGTATCTGCAACCTTAATATGTGTAGTTCCTTTAATCATATAAACCAACTGATGGTAAGCCAAATGTCGGTGTCGTTCCAGATGAAGATATTCAATGTCGGTAGTTTTGGTAAAGATAGTTGTCTTCTGATTATCGCCTTCCATAAACTGTCCTTATTTGTCAAGTATACGTCTTTATTTACAATATAACTCCAAAAGAAGTCAAATAGTTTTGTATCAGAAATATTAAAACAAAAACAAAATGAAAAAAATAAAAGATTTAGAGGAGTTTTTGGGCGGCCATTTTATTTATACATATGCCAATGGCTGGAACTACGAATTGTATGTTAAAAACGAAAACACAATAGATTACCGAATTCACAGTGGTATGGTTGGAGGCCGCTGGGTACGCGATCAGGAAGTGCATATTGTGAAACTAACGGATGGTGTATTTAAAATTTGTTGGACAGAACCAACTGGTACTGATGTGAGTCTGGACTTTATGCCCAACGAAAACAAGTTACACGGTGTGATTTTCTTCCCTAAATGGGTACACGATCATCCAGAAATTACCGTTCGTTACCAAAACGATTTCATTGATTTGATGCTTGAATCGCGCGAGAAATACGAAACCTATCCAAAATTGGTTGTACCTGAATTTGGCGAAATATTCTTTAAAAAGAACGAAGGTCAGAACAATCAAAAGGTGATTTCAGAAGCACCATATGAAGGTATGATTGAAAAAATGGTAAGTGGTGAAATTAGTTTCACTGAATAGATTTGCACTTTATTATAACAAATAAAGCTCCGGAGGTTATTTCCATCATCCTCTATGGGGCTTTTTTTTTCTTACCCCTTCTTTTTGTCTTGACACAAAATGAAGCAAAAAGTCAAGACTGCCTGAGGCAATTGCTACATACAGTCGGATGTAGAGCATATTTTACTTCAATTTCATGGCTTTTATAAATAGAAGAATCTAATAAATAAAGATTACCATTTTACATTAATCTTAATTATCAACTGGTTTCCACCGCTCTTCCACCTCTTTTCATCGGTTTACAAAAGGCTTATTTACCCATATTACCGAATTACATACCTAGATTACGGAATGTACATTCACACAGGTACAAGCTGCTGAATTGTTGCTTAAGTTTGCATCAGATTTTAAAATAACCCATAGCTGGAAATAACATAAAAATATAAACAATGAATACAGATTTTATTTACCAAAACCCCACTACCATTTACTTTGGTAGAGAATCGTTAGAAAACCTTAGAGCCGAAATGGCTAATTATGGCGACACCATTATGTTGGCATATGGTAAAGGTTCAATCAAAAAGAGCGGATTGTACGACCAGGTTGTTTCTATTTTAAAAGAATGCGGCAAAAAAGTGGTTGAAGTAACCGGAATTATGGCCAACCCAACATGGGAAAAAGTAAAAGAAGGTGCTCAGATTGTAAAAGAAAACAATGTTGATTTGATTCTTGCCGTTGGTGGTGGATCAGTTATCGACTGTGCCAAAGGCATTTCGGTTACTGCTTATTGCGAAGAAGATGCATGGACAAAATACTGGTTACAGTTTCAACCTGTTGATAACAAAATTGTACCGGTAGCTTCTATTCTTACATTGGCTGGTACAGGATCTGAAATGAACGGTGGTTCGGTAATTACCAACGATGATATGAAATTGAAAATGGGTCGTGTATTTCCTGCAAATGTATACCCTACGTTTTCAATCTTAAATCCGGAGTACACATTTACTTTGCCTGAATACCAAATGGTAAGTGGTATCTTCGATATGATGTCGCACTTGATGGAAGCGTATTTCTCGGGCGAAGATGATGTAACATCTGATTATCTGGTTGAAGGAGTATTGCGTTCTATCATAAACAGTGCTAAAATTGCCAAGAAAAATCCTGAGGATTACGAATCGAGAAGTAACTTAATGTGGAGTGCTACTTTAGCAATGAATCCATTAATGGGATTAAGCAAACCTCAAGACTGGCAAGTGCATATGATTGAGCACCAAATTGGCGCTTACACCGATTGTGCACACGGTATGGGATTAGCAGCCGTTTCGTTACCTTATTACCGCTACATCTACCAATTTGGTTTAGATAAGTTTGTTCGCTTTGCTAAAAATGTTTGGGGAATCAGCGAAGACGGTAAAACAAAAGAAGAAGTTGCTTTAGCCGGTATCGATGCATTAGAAGCATTTATTAAAGAATTAGGCATTGTTATCAACTTACAAGAGTTAGGTGCAACCGAAGAAATGTTGCCAGCCATTGCTGAGTCAACTGTTATTTTGGGTGCTTACAAAAAACTAACTTCCGACGAGATTTTAGATATTTTGAAAGTGGCTTATAACGCATAAGGGATTAACACTCTTAATTCCACACCTTCTTTCTTTGATTAATTCCGCTCAAGCCGCGGAGGCTTTTCCTTTCTTGTCTTGACATAAGAAACGAAACAAAGAAAGTCAAGGCTACAGTATGGATTATTGATCCTTATTGTAAGACATAAGAGCGGCCGGGTGATCTTCGAACAAGTTCTCAGCTTCCCGGTCTTCCTAATGTCCTACTTCAACTCTTCAATTATCCATACTGAGGCCGTTAGGTTCAGCCAAACGTATTATAAATAAATCATAAATAAATGCCTACACCTATAGTTCTTAAAGTAGAAGATGTTACCATTCCGGCAACCTTAAACGATACAGTAGCCGCTCAGGATTTTAAAACACGACTGCCTTTTGTGGTTTCGGGATATCGATCAACATTCGACTATTGCTGTACTGCTGATAGTGGTAAATTTGATCCAAAAGAAAAACAAGCCGGATGGAAAAACGGTGATATTACTCTTGCCGGCGGTTGGTTTGCCGTTTTGTTTGATGGCGAAGAACAATCGAAAAGCTATACCGATATAATGATTATTGCTCATATCGATGACGAGCATCTTCACCTGGTAAGAAACCTGCCGGCTAACGTAACTTTTACTGTTGAATTGGCATAAAATTTAAAAATTAACCGCTCATTCAAGCTTAATGAATTACCAGAATTACTGAAATCATACCCATATTACGGAAAATAAGGTAGCGCAATAACAATCAAGTAAATAGTTCATTAACTTTGTACAAAACCATAGAGCCATGAATAATATAGTTAAAGTAGATTCTGTTACAGAATACAACAATATGGTGGAAGTAGAAACACTTCACCCATTGGTAAGTGTTATTGATTTTGCGAAAGCACAACCATTTCACTTTCAGAAAACACAAATGAATTTATATGCCATCTTTTTAAAAGATATTAAATGTGGCAACATGACCTATGGTATCAACAACTATGACTATGAAGAAGGTACCTTAATATTTGTTTCACCGGGTCAGGTTTTTGGTGTTGAAGGTGATGGACAGAAGAAACAGGGTGCTGGTACCGCCATTATTTTTCACCCTGATTTAATTCACGGAACCTCATTAGGTAAACACATTGATGATTACACTTTCTTTTCGTACGAAGTAAACGAAGCGCTTCACCTTTCATCTCGCGAACGTGAAGTGATAAACGATTGTATTAAAAACATCAATTATGAGTTGGAACATGCTATTGATACACATAGTAAGACTTTAATAGTATCTTACCTTGAGTTATTTTTAAACTATTGTAAGCGTTTTTACGAGCGTCAGTTTGTAACCCGTAACCATGTTAATAAAGATGTTTTAGCTCGTTTCGAAAGCGTATTAAAAGAGTATTTTGCTTCGGAACAACCGCTTCTATCAGGTTTGCCATCGGTTAAATATTGTGCTGAAAAGCTATATATTTCCTCTAACTATCTGGGCGATCTTTTAAAGAAAGAAACGGGTAAGTCGGCTCAGGAACATATCCAGTTAAAAATGATTGAGGTGGCGAAAGAGAAGATTTTTGATAACGAAAAATCAATAAGCGAGATTGCTTACGAACTAGGATTTAAACATCCTCAGCACTTTACCCGCATGTTTAAAAAGAGTGTGGGAATGTCGCCCAGCGAATACAGAAATATGAACTAAGTTTTGTTATAACTTTCATCTTTCAGAATTATTCTCTCCTCTGAAAGATGTTAAGAACAGGCTGTCTTTTACAAGGCGGCCTGTTTTTGTATATATACCACTCTAAGCTAATAGATCATCTTCCACCCTACTGAATCATAAATTCTTACATAAAATTTAAATTTCAGCAATTTGGGTAGGTAGCTCTGTAATTGGGGTACATTTTTGCTTCTGTTTCTCCTCATTTTTGTATCGTGATAAAAAACAAGACAAGATTGTTCACTAACTTTAATCAAAACAGATAATTATAAAATATAACAAGATGAAAGATTTTACATTTTACAACCCAACGAGAATTGAATTCGGGAAAGGAAAAGAAGCCAATATGGGACAATATATGTCTGAGTATGGCGTAAAAAAAGTATTAATTGTATACGGATCGGAACGCGTGAAAAAGAGTGGTTTGTTCGATACTGTAGCACAATCATTAACTGAAAAAGGTATCGCTTTCGAAGAGTTGGGTGGAGTAATCAGCAACCCTGTTTTAAGTAAAGTATACGAAGGAGTTGAAATTGCCAAAACTAAAAATGTAGATGCCGTTTTAGGACTTGGTGGAGCATCTGTTTTAGACTCTTCAAAAGCTATTGCTGCCGGAGCTCTATACGAAGGCGACATATGGGATTGCTTTACTTTTAAAGCTCAAGCCAACAAAGCATTAAAAATATTCTCTGTTATGACATTAGCTGCATCGGGTAGCGAAATGAATAACTATGCCGTTGTAACCAACGAAGAAACCAAGCAAAAAATGAGCATTGTAAGCTCTGCCACCTTCCCAACCGTTTCGGTTGTTAACCCTGAGCTTCAGGCCACCGTTACAAAAGAATATTTAGCTTACTCTGCTGCCGATATCTTTGCGCATAGTTTAGATATGTATTTAACAGCTACTTATCTTCCTGTTTACATTGCCGGATATGTTGAAAATATTCTAAAAACAGTAATTCGCACTACTGAAGTATTATTACAAGATGCCAATAATTACGAAGCGCGTGGTGAGTTTGCATGGGCAGCAACCAATGCTCTGAATTTTACAACCGTTTGTGGTGTTGAAAACAACCGTTTCGACACACACTTTATCGAGCATACCATGTCGGCCGAATACAATATTGCCCATGGCGCAGGTTTATCAATTATTGTTCCTGCCTGGATGAAATGGCAAAAGAACTTGCTTCCTGATCGTTTCAACCGTTTTGCCAAAGAAGTGTTTAACCTTGATTCGGCTGATGAAGGTATTGAAGCTTTAAAAAACTGGTATTCTAAAATTGGTGCACCGGTAACACTTAAAGAAGGGAACATTCCTGAAGAAGGAATCCCAATGATGGTAGGTAAATTATTTGGTGCCGCTAAAATGATGGGTGCCGAAGCATTGTTCTCAGAAGAGATGTTAACCACTGTATTCGAAAATGCGAAGTAATTACCTGAAATTATGATGTTACAAGAAAAATATACCCTTAACAACGGAGTTGAAATTCCGAAATTAGGATTGGGTACCTGGTTTATCAAAGATAAAAATGTTGCACAAGCTGTTATTGATGCGGCCAAAGCAGGATATCGTCATATTGATACAGCCCAGGCTTACCGAAACGAGAAAGGCGTTGGTGAAGGCATTCGCAATTGTGGTGTTCCGCGCGAAGAGATGTTTGTTACCACCAAGTTGGCTGCCGAAGCTAAATCGTATAAAAAGGCGGCTGCATCCATCGATAGCTCGTTAAAAAAGTTGGGGCTCGATTACATAGATATGATGATTATTCATAGTCCACAACCCTGGATGAAATTTCGTGGCGAAGACCGTTACTTCGAAGGCAACCGCGAAGCCTGGAGAGCCCTTGAAGATGCCTACAAAGCAGGTAAGATAAAAGCCATAGGATTATCGAACTTCGAAAAAGAAGACTTGGATAACATCCTTGAATCGTGCACGGTTAAACCCATGGTAAACCAAATTTTAACGCACATTAGTAATACGCCTCACGAACTTATTAAGTATACACAAAACAAAGGTATTTTGGTAGAAGCCTACTCGCCCGTAGCCCACGGCCAGTTACTTAAGAATGATGAAGTAATTAAAATGGCTGCTAAATATGGTGTGAGTGTACCTCAGTTAAGTATTCGTTATGTGCTTCAATTAGGATTGCTTCCATTGCCCAAAACAGCTAATCCTGCACACATGAAAAACAATGCTGAAGTAGACTTTGAAATTTCAGAGGTCGATATGGAAACATTAAAGCATATCGACAAAATCAAAGATTACGGCGAAGCCGGTATGATGCCTGTTTTTGGTGGTAAATTAAATTTAAAAACCATCTTTAAAATGATCTTCTCAAATAAAGGTTAATCATTAAAAATAAAAATCCATGCTTAACATATATCCAAATTGGAATGTTATTGCATGGATTTTTTAATTAGATAATATATGCTGTTGTCTTTGATAAGAACCATCTTAAATTTGATTCTTATCGCTCAAGCCACAAAGGCTTTCTTCCTGAAACAATAGAAATACTCAATTCTTTATCGTCCCGATGTCTTGATACAAGAAATGAAACAAAGAAAATGAAGGCTACATTGAGGATGATGAGAAGAGATTTGCAACCATTGCATACTCTTCCCCCTGGGGAAGTGCCCATAGGGCGATGGGGGTATTAATTTTCGAATCATATTACTTTTTATTCTTCTCTTTTATTCAATCCACGTGAGAAACACCCCCCTCAGTCCTGCGGACAGCTCCCCGAGGGGAGCATCCTACCCGAGCATACTCTTCCCCTTGGGGAAGTGCCCATAGGGCGATGGGGGAACTAATTTGCAAGTCCATTTTTGCCATCATCAGAATTATTAATCAACTTTTAAAAATGTCTGAAGGACATTAACAATAATAGCCGCGGGTGAAACCCGTGGTTTCAAGGTATTGGTTACCCAACCCTGAAGAGGGTTGAATGGCTTTTTATTTCCTGCCGCAACACCATTTGATAATAAAAAACAGCACTAAGTGCGGCAGTGCCTTGCTTATTTTTAACCCCGGGTTCAATCCACGTGAGAAAACACCCCCTCAGTCCTGCGGACAGCTCCCCGAGGGGAGCATCCTACCCGTGCATACTCTTCCCCTTGGGGAAGTGCCCGTTAGGGCGATGGGGGTATTAAACTGCTAATCAAATTCCTTTTTATTATTCTCCTGTATTCAATCCGCGTGAGAAACAACCCCTCAGTCCTGCGGACAGCTCCCCGAGGGGAGCATTTTACCCGAGCATACTCTTCCCCTTGGGGAAGTGCCCGTTAGGGCGATGGGGGTATTAACTTTCGAATCAGATTCCTTTTTATTATTCTCATGTATTCAATCCACGAGAGAAACACCCCCTCAGTCCTGCGGACAGCTCCCCAAAGGGAGCATCCTACCCGTGCATACTCCTCCCCTTGGGGAAGTGCCCATAGGGCGATGGGGGTATTAACTTTCGAATCATATTACTTTTATTATTCTCATGTATTCAATCCACGTTAGAAACACCCCCCTCAGTCCTGCGGACAGCTCCCCAAAGGGAGCATCCTACCCGTGCATACTCTTCCCCTTGGGGAAGTGCCCGTTAGGGCGATGGGGGAACATTTTACGTGAGCTCTAATTTATAATAATTCCAAATTAACATATTTGAACTACTGAATGCTACAACCGGTAAGGATTAGATCCAAACAAGCAAGTATTAACGTGTGCAACGGTTGCGAATGCTAGTAACTAACAAAAAATGTGAAAGCTTGCCGGAGAATTAACAATATGTTATTTTAAGAAGCAAATATTGTTGGAAAACCCTCACCGGCTGGTCATCAACCCATCTTGTTTTAGCAGACCAGAGCGGAAGAAGAGGCCGGAGAGGTGACCGCAATATATAATTAAATTTTTTGAATTATGAGTTTCAACGAAAACTATGAGGAATGGAAAGAATTGATTGAAGCAGTGCCCGATGGTGAGGTTAAATTACCCAATCAACCCATTGATGATTTTGCAGCATCGTGTGAGACCCTGGCCATAGAGGCCCAGCGTGATAAGGAAGCATTAACCGGTGCAGGCCTTGATGTAAAAATTATCGACGAAGTCACTCCACTTACCGGAGCACTGCGTTATATACAGGCGAATTGGATGAGTGAATTCAGAGCCCGTCAGGAGGCCCAAAAAGAATGGCAGCAGCAGTCTCCTGAGGCTTATAAGCTAAGAGATGATATGCTGCATCATTTTACATTTGCCTACCGTAAAGACAGTAACCTGCTACAAAAAGTCCGTCGTTTACGTGAGGGAAGCAGCAATGCCGATATGATTCAGGATTTAATAGAACTGGCTGTACTTGGAGAAAATAATCCTCAACCGCTTGGGACAATTAACTTTGATATGCCTGTTTTACAAGAGGCAAAGAAGCTCTCGCATTCTCTATCGGAATTGCTGGCTCAAGCTAACGGAACAGCAGAAGAGGGTGGCGGAAATAAATTATTACGAGATAAAGCTTATACCCTTCTTTATAAAAAAGTACAGGAAATAAGAGAGTATGGTCGTTATGTTTTTTGGAAGAATGATGAGCGACTTAAAAAGTACATTAAAGCTTAAAACCCTTTATTTTGTTAGCCCCCGAGATTGTTTCACACCTTCTTCGGGGGATATTCACCCTTTTTTATGCAAAATTTCGATCTCAACGGGCAAAATATCAATCTCAACGAGTAAAATATAGTGGTTAATCACTTATGAGAACCGCATATTTGGTCGTTTTTTTGAAAATAATCAGCAATTTTAAGCCGCCCCTGAGCAATTTGACAAGCTTCCTGAGTAAAATATCTAAAATTACCGGTCAAATAATAGTTCCCATTGGCATATTTAACCCTTCCCTGAGCAATATTTTGCTTACCACGGCAATTTCTTCTAACAAACAGCCCTTTTATTTAACTAATAAACAAGTTCTGTGCTTTTAGTTACACCACTTGTATAACAATAAAAGACACATAAGTATGTATTTATAATGTGTTTGTTGTTGAAATACATAAAACTACCATTTATCTTCTGTTTTACTTCGTTAAACTAATAACGCAATGGTTTTTTAGCATAATACCCGTATTCTACTATTTTTGTAAACGTTAATTTCTAACCAAATACTATGAATCTCTATTACTCACCTATTTGCTTTTTTCCTTCAACCATGTGGGGCAATTGCTTAATCGTTTATAAACGTATTTTTTTTAATAAACGACTATAAGTAATTAAAATGATTTTGTTCCATAAATTCAAGGCGTTACAAAAGAATAGGAAGTAATGGCGGATATAAAGTAGTTAGGCAACATATTGATTCACAGAACGAAGTATTAGTAAATAGATTTAATGATATTTAAAATCAATTATAAGAAATCAATAAAATGCAATAGATTGATATTCAAGACAGGTTTAATTGACTTGATTATTAATAATCTATATTACTTTGTGGGAATAGGATTTTTACCAATACTCTGTTTTATTAATATCTCACATCAGATTGATACAAATACTTATTATCATAATTGGTGGCAGAATATATTTTTCGTCTTAATTAGTTTAGGCTGGATTATAGTGTGGGGAATTTGGTTAGGAAAAGAAAATGCTTTTATTGATATCGATGGAATTAATAGTAAAACGAATCGTGAAGTTTGCCTCGAAATATTAAAACCGACATGGAAGCTATCAAGAAATAATAAAGAATATATTATTGCATTTCCAGATGATAAAAATTGGACTAATGGACGGTATTTAATTATATTGTTTCGGGAGGATAAAGTCTTAGTAAACGTATTCTCAATGGGATTTAGAAATATGAAAACACCTTTTTTTGCGATAAAAGATTGGAAAATAAGGAATAAAATAAAAGAAGAAATTATAAAAGAAATAGAAAAATACGTTGCCTAACAATGCATTATAAGGCATGTGGGGTGCAGTGATTCGCGAGCGGTGGTGATTTCTATTTGTCCGCCCAATGCTTTTTAATCAACTTATGATTATTAAATTAGTCGTTTGAAAAGCATCGGGCTTAGTGCTGTTATTGAAAGGCAGACAATTTCAATCCCCACACAGCCTCATATGCGAGACGTTAGCATTCATGCAAAGAACCGCAAATATAATTGAGAATTAATGAGACCTTCATCTGAATATAAGTATGTAAATGCAACGTTTGCGAAACTGTCTGAATTTAAAATCAGGAAGGCTTATAAAGTTGAGAGTGCAGATAAATATTTTGATAGTATTGATTTAGATATTTGGTTTAAGGATAATAAATTCCACTTTTATTTAGATGCAAGTAATGCGGACAACTATACGTCAATTTATAAGAATATTGACAAGTTATTTAACTCGGACACAGTACAAAATGGACAAGATTCATTCTCTTTCCTTAAATATGCTTCTGATAACATAAATATAGGGTTGGCTTCTCAAGTATTTGAAGGAGAATTGAACTCAATGATTCAAGACAACTTAAGTGAATACAAAAGTGAATATTTGAGGTTTCTAATTCCTTTTGAAAAGCAAGCAAAGGTAGGAGTAATAGAAAACTATAAAGAATTGAAAACAGACCAGCAAGTAATGTATGGTGTTGGTTTTAATTCATTTCATATTGCAGGTTTAGAAATTCATGTTTGCAGAGTAAGCGAGGGTGATATTAAATATCTTATGATTGATATCTTAAATAAAGAAGACATACAATTTATAGATAAAAGAATTGATGCATTGCTCAAAGCGTTATCTTATTTATATGGGACAGGTTTTAAGTCTGATTGTTATTTTGTTTCCTCAGCAGATACTTCATTTCAGACAATAAATCGAGTAGGTTTTTATACCAGAGAGAAAAACTATAATCACAATAGTCCTATTTATGATTCAATAGAAATTAGAGAATACAAATTTACGAACGACTATTATATTTTGCCTCAAACGGTTTTGCTAAACCTATGTGAAAAGATTATTAATGAGGAAAAATTTTTAAGAGTAATTGAAATATATATCGAAGCTGTTCAGAATAAATATTCTTTATCCAAATGTGTTTTATTCTCAACTTGTTTAGAAACAGTTGTCGGATTAGTAAAGCTTGATTCCAAAACAAACCCGATTGAACTAGAACGATTTAATGAAAGCGAAATATTATCAAAATTAGTAAAGGTTGTTAACGAAACTGAACAGCTAACTAAAGCAGATAAAAAGTTCTTGATAGAAAAGAAGCTACAATACATTAATTCACCAACAAATCCAGACAAAATTGGACTTTCAATATCGAAGTATAATATAAAACTGCCAGATAAATTTAAAAAAGCCTTAAAGTATCGGAATTTGTATTTGCACGGTAGTATACCAAAAGGAAACTTATTGGGTTCCGTGAACAATGACAATTTTGTAAGAGCATTTGAATTACAGTTTCTTGTAAATATTTTAATTCTTAAAATGGTTGGCTACAGTGGATTTTTGAAAAATTATTCAGCAGAAATGGAGTACTATACTAAAAAAGAGAATAATCATGAGGACATAATCATTGACCATTCATTATACTATAAAATATAAAAAGCACGAAATGCTAACAATGGCTCATACGCAATATGCCTGCCGCAGGCGCAACACAGGCACACTGCGCATAGCCGTGCCGTTGGCAACAAGGATAATGCAAATCACTAAAACATAACCTTATAAAATTTATGAATATGAAATACGTATTAACATTATTGTTATTCTTCATTACCGCCTCTAAAGTCTTATCAATCACTGTGACTGGGAATGCATATCTGGATAATTCGAATACTCATGAGGGTATCGAAGTGATATTTAAACCACAATCTCCAACGGCTGAATATTCCGTCGGATATACAATATCTGATGGTTCATTCTCCGTAACTGTAAAGGCAGGTATTTATTTAATTGAGTATGTAAAAGATACCTATCAAACTCATGAAGTAAATCAAGAAATATTTATAGCTGAGGATAAGGTATTGACTGATGTAACATTATCATCGCAACCATTGGAAAATATATCGGGGAATGTTAGTGGAATATGGAATAAAAACACCGTTTACAACATTGAGGGAAACACTACAATTACAACAGGAAATACACTTACAATAGAACCAGGCACTTTGATTCAATTTGAAAAAGAGTGTAAGCTGTTAGTTTATGGAAAATTAGTTAGTAAGGGAACTATAGAGGAAAACATAGTTTTTACATCAGCCGAAAGCACTAAATCTTCTGGTGATTGGGGTGGTGTTTTTATTTATGGAAGTAATACTTCTGTCATTAATCATTCCATTTTAGAGTATGCTGGTTCTGAATCAGAGGCAAAAGCAATAGTAAATGTTGAAAACAGTGGTAAATTAGAGATCTCAGATTGCATTGTTCGTAACTCAGAGAGAGGTGGAGTCTATGTACAGTTTGGAGGTGCTGCTCAAATCAAAAACAATTTCACAACAAATATGAGTAGAGGACTATTGTGCAATTCTGGTTCAACAGCAACTATCTCTGGAAATAAAGTTACAAATTGTACATTCTTTGGAATATCCGGTAGTTCTACAAATGCTACAATAGAGAGTAATGACGTGTCGCAATGTGACATAGGCATAATGTCAGAAAGTAATATTACTATATCTAGGAATATAGTTCATAATAATAACAAAGGTGTTTATCCTAGAAGAGGTGAAACCCCGGTTTATATTAATAATACCTTCCTTAATAATACTCATGGAGTCCGTTTGTATGATTCAGAAACACTTGAAGCAAGTATTACAAATAATATTTTTGTGGGGAATCAATATGCCATTTCAAAGGAAACGTCAAGAACGGGGGATCCAAGGTCTATTGAGTATAACCTATTCTATAACAATAATTCTCTTTATAATGGTACGCTATTAGGTTTTGGAGTTGTTATAACTACAAATAATAATAGTGATGGATGTGACACTTATTACAATCTATTTGAAGATCCATTATTCATAAGTAGTGACTCAAATGATAATGATTTTGTTTGCTTATCTTCTGCTTCTGTTGCAATCGACGCAGGAGATCCATCTAGACAAGATGAAGATGGTAGTATAATAGATATTGGCGCTATAGCTAGCACTGGTCAAGTACCTACTTCTTCTATAGAAGATAGTTATTCTGAAGAACAAAGAATTTTTAATTGTTTTATTGACAAGCACAAGGAGATAATTGTCTCAATTGAAGATGCATCATCAGATTATATTGTCAAAGTATTTAATCTTTCAGGAGTACAGTTAGTTTCTGAAAAGACCCATAGAAACACAATACTAAAAATAAATGCAAGCACTTTAACCAGTGGAATTTATATAGTGACAATAAACAATCTGAATGGAAATGTTATTTATTCTAATAAGGTAATAAAACGATAATATAAATCTCAGTTGCCAACAATGGCTTATAAAGCATAGGCTTGCCGCAGGCGCAACACAAGCCCACGCTTCATAGCCGCGTCCGTTGGGCTTCATGCCTCCACCATATTATATTATGCTCAAAAAAAATATAAATAACACTTTAATTAAGTATTAAAAATTTAAGATTGGACTTATAATATTTGCTTTAGCAGTAATAGCGGGACAACTGTTTATTGTTGACTATAATAATTTAAGTTGGACAGTTAATGCTGGTAGTTATCTAGGAATAATATCAATGGTATTTTTAATATTGGGTATGATTTATTCTAACCAATATGACAAAAAAAATTAAATCAGTAACGAATCAACCTAAACGATTATGAAAATGAATAATGAAAACGATTTCTTAATTGACATTAAAGACAGCTTTAAAACTGTTTTAGAAAAGATAGACACATTTGTTGAACAAGCTTCAAACACAAATGAAACTCAAAAACTCTTTAAGAACTTGGAAAAAGCCAACGAAATATTCAATGACTTAATGCAAGAAAAAATTGATTCTGTGAAAAAGATTATCAACAAATAAAAGCAAAGCACGAAAGCCCAACACGCTGGAAATAAAGCATGGCGCGCTTTGCTCGTTCTGATGCCTATATCAAGCAAACGTTACCATCGTCTGTCAAACGACATTTAAATCGTATAAGAATTGAATTAATCTCGAATTAAATTACACTTACAACAATAAAATGAGAATCAGTACACTTTTATTACTTTCATTTCTTTTCTCAATAAATATTTCATCTCAAAATATATTTTGGGGATTTGAATTATATGGAGGAATTTCAAATTATTATAACAAACCCTCTTCTGTCACTGACTATAAATTCAAAGAAAGTTATGGTGCCACATTATTACTAGAAATGAACATTAAAAATAATACCTTTTTTCAATCTGGATTTGGTTACTTGAACAATGGTAATAAACTAATAGTAGATGATATAAGTGCGTATGACAAGACTGTGAATTCCCAGAACTATTTACGTGTACCCCTAAATGTTAGATTTAAAGAACTCACTAAAAGCAAAAAACTAACAATAACAACAGGTTTATATTATTCTTATTTATTATCTAGGATTAGAAAAAGTGAAGGCTATTCAAGAGAATACGAAATAAGTTGGAACGATAAAACTAATGATATTAAAGAATTAAGTAATTTAAACAGACATGACTTAGGCCTTAATGTTGAATTAAACAGAGTTTTTGTTTCAACAGATAAGTTCAACATAGGTTTCGGACTTTACGGTATGCTAGGATTGTTACCGACAATAAAGAATAGCACCTATAAATTCCAAAACTATTCTTTTGGTTTTAAAACAATTATATGTAAAAAATAAGAATGTTGCCCAACACACTGGTATAAATCATGGCGCGCTTTGCTCGCCCTGACGCCTTTGTCTACCGTCTTAGTCTCCCTAACGGGTGACACGACACCACGACATACGCGCCATGAGTGAAGCGAGAAAAGGTTAACAACAGCATAATAAAAATAACTCAAATTAAAATGAAGAAGCAATTATTATTAGTGATTATAACCCTAATACCAATGGTTATTTTTGCTCAAGGACAAACAGGAATTAAAGTATTAGAAGGAAATATCGGATACTCATCATCTAATGATGATAGTTACAATGATTATTATAATCAAACCAATGAATATAAAACACAACGCTTTTATATAAACCCAAAAATTGGCTGGTTTGTTTCAGAGTCATCAGTATTAGGTGTTGGTATTGGATATCAATTTAATAAATATGAAAGTCAGTCAGAAACCAAACACCATCTATTTTCAATTAACCCTTATTACAAGAATTATCAAAAAATTACAGATAAATTATTTTTCACAACCACTGTTGACCTTGCATTGGGATTTGGGAAAGAATCAAATGATGATGATGACTTTACTGAAAATTTATTTATTTACAGCATAAATGTTCGTCCAGGCATTAATTATTTTTTATCAGAACATTGGGCGTTAAAAGCAAATTTTGGTAGTTTGTTTTACCAAAGAACTAAAGAAAAAATAACCCAAGGAGCGGAAGACCATGAAAACGAAACTAAAAGCTCTGAGTTTGGGTTTAATTTTAATACTGATTCCTTTAGTATGGGGGTAGGTTATTATTTCTAAAAAGGTTGATTGACATTGCCCCTATCAACCCTTCATAAAAAGACAATTATTACAATAATAGAAAAGCCCGACCGCAAGCGATCGGGCTTTTCACCTCCTATACTACTCTACAAATCATTTATTTGTTCGAGCTTACCTAACCATTTTATAATATCCGGATCTCGGTGATCGAAGAATATACTCTTATTTGTATCTAACTGCTTAATTAGGTCCATCTCGGCCGGGGTTAATTCAAAATCAAAAATATTGAAATTTTCAGCCATACGTTGCTTATTACTCGATCGGGGTATGATAACCACATTACGTTGAATCAGCCATCGTAACGTAACCTGAGCAACAGTTTTATTATATTTTTCACCAATAGAAGCCAGAACTTTGTTGGTGAATAAGTTTTCTTTTCCCGAAGCTAAGGGACTCCAGGCCTGAAGTTGCACTCCATCATTTTGCAAATATCTTTGCATCTCTATTTGCTGACAATAAGGGTGCATCTCAACCTGATTAATAGCTGGTTTAATGTCGTTATGAATCATTAAATCAACTAAGCGATCAAGATAGAAATTACTTACCCCAATAGCTCGTATTTTACCTTTTTCGTATAGTTCTTCCATGGCTCTCCACGAACCATATACATCGCCCAATGGCTGGTGAATCAGATATAAATCTACATAATCGGTTTGAAGTTGATCCAACGATCTGTTAAAGGCTTTGTGCGTTTCAATATATCCTGTTGAAGAACTCCATAATTTGGTTGTAATAAAAAAATCTTTTCTCTTCAGACCACTTTTGGTGATAGCATTACCTATCGATTCTTCGTTTAAGTAGGTTGCTGCAGTATCGAACGATCGGTATCCAACTTCCATTGCATCCAAAATAGTTCGTTCACACTTATCTTTTTCAAGCATTTGAAATAATCCAAATCCCACCAAAGGCATCTCAACACCATTGTTCAATTTTACTGTTTCCATGTCAATCTAGTTTATGTTTCAAATCCAGCTTGTCTTCAATTATTAAGTAGGTCCGATGCAAAAATCTATAATAATTAGCATTTGAAACTATCTGAATTACTGATAATCCTACCTGAATTACTGCATTTATGGATGCCTGAAAAAAGTTGAAATAGAATGAAGTTGTTTCCTCAGAAACTACTCAACAAAAGTATCTTCACTGATGGAGCAAGCCGTAAAATATCCCAATGCTCCATTGGAAATATTATTGGTTGGATTTGCCGGTGTTGATGCTGCTATGGCTGCCAGATCAGACTGATCAACTACACGACCAAACTGGTTGATATACTCGCTGAAATTATAATCGATATTAAATAGCTGCACCTTATAAGTATCGCCCGTTGAAGCTTTAGTATCCGTCCAAATGGTAAAAACATTATAAAGGCCATCAAAGTACTTATCGGAGTAGCTTCTTAAATAGTTTTCGTTGGAAATAACCGTATCGTTCCTGAAAACTTTTACATAGTAATAATTGTCGATATTGGGCGGATCCTGAATCATAACGTTCATCATATTATAAACGCTTTCGTGCCAGTTTTCGGTGGTGATCCACGCTGATTCGATTGGCACAGGAAAGGGCATGGTTGATGAAGCGGTGTAATCTGTATCATCAATTTTCACCGATAAATCATAGGTAACGCCCGGTAGACCGGCAAAAACGCTACTGTATTGGCCTTCTTTTTCTTCTGTTAATTGATAGCTATTTCCCCTATCATCGCTGATTGATACGTCGGCACCCGTTATTTGTATGTTTTCGGATGGCTGAAAATAATTGGCTGTTTGCGATATACTCACCATCACAGTATCGAGCTGATTACTTACACTACCGATAATAACCACCTGAGGATCGGTATCGTTTAGGTTTATGGTTATTACCTCTTCGCATGATGAAAAAGCGATAAGGCTAAACATACTGATCATAATCTGTTTTAACATCTCTTGCTTGTTCATCTTTAAAACTTAAAGTTATACGTTACCGATGGCACAATGCGAAATAACGAAAGCTTTACTGCCTGCATCTGCCCCGGATTATCATCATCGTCTCTGAAATAAATCGAGTAAGCATTACTTCTTGCATAAGCATTATAAACCGAAAAATTCCAGCTACTCTCTCTGTTTTTCTTCTTTCGTTTTGTATATGTAAAACTTAAATCTAATCGATGGTAATCAGGCATTCTGTAGCCATTCCGTTCAGTAAAATATGGTGTTTGATAACTCTTATGAGTAACCGGTAACGAAACAGTATAAATTCCGCTTGGGAAAGTAACTGCATTACCGGTATTATACACCCAGGTGGCTCCAAAATCCCATTTCTCGCTTAATTTATATATACCCACCACCGAAAAATTATGTCGTTGATCGTGTCTTGCCGGAAAAGGATTTCCATCGTTAATCAGATCAAACTGATGCTCGGTTTTCGATAAAGTATAACCAATCCATCCGGTTAGCTTACCTTTTATTTTTCTGATTAGAAACTCCGATCCATATGATTCGCCATCGCCTAATAACACCTGCGATTCAACATCGGGATTAAGCAGTAAGTCGGCACCATTTTTATAATCGATAATATTGTGCATCTTTTTGTAATACAGCTCCAACGATGTCTCGAATGTATTATTACTAAAGTTACGGAAATAGCCCAATGCTACCTGATTGGATATTTGTGGTTTGATATTGTTTGACGAAGGTAGCCAAATATCGTTGGGAGTGCCCGAAGTGGTGTTGGACAACAGATGCATATATTGATACAAATGGGTATAGGAAAGCTTCACCGACGACTCGGGCGTTAACAGATAAGTTGCCGAAAAGCGAGGCTCAAACCCCCAATAAGTTTCCAATATTGAACCTTTGTCAACCGTGGTAGAATCGGTTCGGTCACCATCGGCATCATAACTATAAAAAGTTCCCGGGCCCAGTATCGAAAATGCCGACAATCGCGCCCCGGCATTAAGAGTTAAATTGGTGCCCAGTTTTTGCTCCGCCGATAAATACAAACCATTCTCCAAGGCCTGCCTTTGATTCATAATTAAACTATTAACTGTTGAATCGTTTGACTCCAGACTTCCCGGTAGGAAGGTGTGATAGGTTGAATTTAATCCGAATTTTAACGTTGTTTCGGTTGAAATATAATACTGAAATTTGAGCTTAAACTCCACATCACGTATCCCCGATGAGATATCAACCGATTGATTATCGCCCGATCCTTCAAAGGTATTCACATAGTCGTAATTGCTATAGATAAGCGAACTATTCATAAACAAACGATCCGAAAACAGGTGATTCCAACGCAATGTGCCTGTGAAATTTCCCCAGTTTAATCCAAATTGATCATTGTATGCAAAGACATCGCGCCCAAAATATCCCGATAAATAAATCTGATTCTTTTCATTTATCTTATAATTGGCTTTCATGTTTAAATCGTAGAAGTACAAAGATGTTCCGTCAACTGTTGAATCATTAGCTAATCCTAAGAATAAATCAGCATAGGTTCTGCGCCCCGAAACAATGAAGGAACCCTTATCTTTTACAATGGGACCTTCAACACTCAAACGCGATGATATCAACCCAATGCCTCCCGTTACTTTGTAGTTTCGGTAATCGCCATCATTCATTTTAACATCCACCACCGACGATAAACGACCGCCATACTCAGCAGGAATTCCACCCTTATACACTTTCACATCTTTAATGGCATCGGAATTAAAAACGGAGAAAAACCCCAATAAATGAGATGGATTATATACGGGGGCTTCATCCAATAAAACCAGGTTTTGATCCAGCCCTCCACCCCGCACATGAAAACCACTCGATCCCTCACCCGATGATTTGATGCCCGGCAACAGCTGAAGCGTTTTCAATATATCTTGCTCGCCAAACAGCACCGGCAACTTTTTTATCTCCTTGCTATTGAGTCGGGCAACACTCATTTCGGTGGATTCCACATTGCGATTAAAATCAGTGCTAACCACCACCTCATCCACACTAAAGCTCTGAGGTTCGAGTTCAATATTTTGAGTGATAGTAGATATAAAGGAGCGCTGAATGGTTTGAACCTCATAACCAATCATACTGAAATTAAGGGTATAATCTCCTTTAGGTACCGTTAACGAATAGAAACCATACGCATTGGTAGAAGTGCCTTTATAGGTTTCGGAGATATACACATTAGCTCCGATTAATGCCTCGCCCGAAAGTGCATCACGAACCGTACCGCTAATGGTAATTCTTTCTTGTGCCCATAACCGACATGAAAGAAACAGCAGAAAGGTAAGGGTTATGTGACGCACCATATTTTTGGGTTAATTAGAGTTTGTCTATTCGTCTAACAGTCTATTATTCTTATTTATCTAAATTCTTCCACCACTTTTTAAATACTTGATTTTTATCTCTTAAAAATACGGTTTGTCCAATTTCAGGAGTTATTACCGAAGCCGTTGAATCCGATTGATTATCTCCAATTTTATCTAACGGTTCGTCCCATGGATGGTTAGCCAACGCAAATCGCGAATTATGAACCGGCAAAATACGTTTGGCACCTATATCCTTAGCTGTTTTTAGTAACTGATAAGGCATTAAATGGATCAGATTCCACTTTTCATCGTATTGGCCTTGTTCTAAAATAGCTAAATCAAAAGGGCCATATTTGTCACCAATTTCGGTATAAAAAGTATCGTAACCACTATCGCCACCAATGTATAAATTATAATCGGGTGTTTGCAGCACATATGAAGCCCATAACGTTTGATTTCCTTTTAAACCGCGACCAGAATAATGACGAGCCGGTGTTGCTGTTAACTTCCAGCCTTTATTTAAGTTGGTAGCTTCATACCAATCCAGCTCGGTAATTATTTCATTACTAAAACCCCAATACTCGAAATGCTGCCCCACACCCAAGCCACAAATAACCTGTTTGATACTTGGCTTCAGATCCTTAATTGTTTTATAATCCAAATGATCCCAATGATCGTGCGTGATGATTAAATAATCAATGGTTGGAAAATCTTCAGCATCAAACACAGTTGTACCTTTAAAAGCCTTATTGATGAAAGAAAAAGGTGCAGCATAATCGCTAAAAACCGGATCGATCAAAAATGTTTTTCCTTTCAACTGTATGTAATACGATGAGTGACCAAACCAAATTAAGGCATCTTCATTGGGATCCAATGCTTTAATATTGGTTTTAACCACCGGCAAGTCCACCTCTGGTGCTAATCTCACTTTCTTTTGAAACATGAAATCCATCATTACACTAAACCGGCTTTTATCGGTAGTTAATACCGGAGTTTCATGTATATTTTTGAATTCACCATCAACATAGTTAGGTGATTTTTTAATACGTTCCAATCTTTCGCCTTTGGGTGATTGCCCAAACTTGGCCTGACTAAGTACAATCATACTTACAACGGTTAATAAAACAACAACAATTAATGGTATTCTTAATTTTCTAATCATCTGCTAACTGCTATTAGTTTGTTAGATTTAAAGAATTAACTGAACTATTCAAAACATTTTAATTTATTGGCGCTTTCCCAAACCCGACTTTATTTTTTGCTTTGAACAGATGTAAAAAACTAAACCTCTTTTTTTACCTTACAAAGATGATGTGAAACAGCCAATTGTATCCTATCCAAATTACTGATATACTTACCCATATTACGGAACTATTATCTCTGAATACTTTAAATGGTAATTTCCTTACTGATACTTTCTGATGTGTGCGCACTAAAGTAGCCCAACACGGCATTGGTTATATTCGATTGCGGGTTGGTAGGTGTAGCCGACATGGTTGACCGAGTCCCTAAATCGTGAAAATAATTATATACCTCTTCGGTTACGCAACGCATTTCAATACGCAAATCATCACCCAATTCCAGTTCACGATCGGTATTATACAGTTGTCTTTCCAAATACAAGCCATCTGAATAATCATCTGAAATAGTATAACTGGCAACCTGTTCGCCATTTCTATATTCAATAAATAAATAGTAATTATCTTCTAAAGGTGGATCCTGAAAATAAACAGTGATTTCGTAAACCGAGTCTCTCTCTCCTCCAAATGAAAACATCTCCAAATCTTTTTCCACTAATATGGAGTCGAACTTCACGATTTGCGGAATTTCACATATTGATGAAAACAAGCTGTTGTCAATAGCTACATTTAAAGAATAGGTTTCACCCATCTCACCGCTTATTTCGGTGGAAGTATAAATGCCATCAGTCACTTCCTCTAAATTGGCAATATTACCCTCGCTATCTTCCAAACTAACCACCGCGCCTTTTACTGCCGGAAAATCGTTTGGCGCATTAAAGCCCAACGAGGTTGTAATCTGAATCAATGGTGCCTGACCCGATGCAATATTACCCTCAATAACCACTTGTGTTGGAGCTTCATTTAAATCAATATCCATTACTTCGGTACAACTAACCGTTGCAACTACAACCCAAAATATAAGTAGTGTTTTTATAGTATTCATCCAATTAAAATTTAAAGTTATACGACACAGATGGCATAAAAGTGAACAAGTAGGTTTTATTGGCTACTGTTCGTGAAGCATCATCTTCATCCACATCAAAATCGATCATATAAGCATTCTTGCGGCCGTAAGCATTATACAATGAAATACTCAGACTACTCTCGAATTTCTCCGTCTTTTTTAACTGACAGGTAGCTCCAATATCTAATCGATGATAATCGGGCATGCGGTATCCGTTTCGTTCGGTATAATAAAACTGAACTTCGTTGTTTACCTTGTATTTTCCACTAGGAAAAGTTACCGCATTACCTGTGTTATAAACCCAACTGGCCGATAAATCCCATTTATGATTAAGTTTATACATCAGCACCACCGAAACATCATGAGTTGCATCCTGACGAGCCGCATACCAATCGTTATTATTAATCTGATCGATCTTTTTCTCGGTTCGCGATAAAGTATATGCAACCCAACCACTCAACTGACCTTCGGTTTTCTTCAGCATTAGCTCTAAACCATATGCACGGCCTTTTCCGTAAAGTAATTCACCCTCTAATAACTCATTGGCATTGATATCTGCTCCATCGCGTAGGTCAATCTGATTTTGCATCCATTTGTAATATACTTCACCCGATACCTGGAAGATATCCTGATGAAAATTCTTGAAATATCCACCTGAAACCTGATCACTTATTTCGGGTTTTACATTGTGGCTGGAAGGAATCCACAAATCGGTTGGCGATGATGTGGTTGAATTTTGAATCAAATGCAAATTCTGTGTATTACGCGAATAAGAGAATTTAACCGAGTTTTGAGGATTAAACACATAAGCCAGATTAAAACGAGGCTCCAAGTTATAATAGCTCTTAACATTTTTGCCCGAAGAATAATGGGTTGTATCAATCACTTCTCCATCCTGATACGAATAGAAATCTCCCGGTCCCACCAGATTAAATCCATTGAAGCGTAAACCTGCCGTTACTGTCAACTTATCGTTTACTTTCCAGTTTTCGCTCAGATAAGCTCCATAATTATAGTAATTACGATCTTGCAAATCGGTTGGCTGCATGTTAGAATCTTCTGATACTTCCACCTGTCCGGGAACCATCACCCCTCGATTACCAAAAGCACCAAACGAAAGTGTATGTTTGTTATTGAGGTAGTACTGAAAATCTTGCTTCAGTTCCAGATTATTAATTTCGGATAACAAACTCATATCAAAATTATCGATGTCCATATCAATGTTATAGCTATAATCGGAATAGATAAAAGTAGTGTTGCTAAATAATTTACTGTTCCAGATGTGGTTCCAACGAAGGGTTCCTGTAGCATTTCCCCAATCCAATCCAAACATATCCTGCGCCGACATAACATCACGACCAAAATAGCCCGAAGCATAAATGCGGTTGTTATCGTTAATTTTATAATTGGCTTTGAGGTTTAAATCGTAAAAGTAAAGCTGGTTGTTGTTGATGTCTTCATCAGGTGATAACTTCAGAAAAAGATCGGCATAAGTGCGTCGACCCGTTACTAAAAACGATCCTTTATCCTTCACAATGGGTCCTTCAACCGATAGTTTCGAAGACAGTAAACCAATTCCGCCACCCACATGATAATCGCGATTACTTCCTTCATTCATTTTAATGTCCATCACCGATGATAGACGACCACCATATTCGGCCGGAGCCGTACCCTTGTACATGGTAAGGTCTTTTATGGCATCACTATTAAAGGTAGAAAAGAACCCCATTAAGTGGCTCGAATTATACACCGTGGCTTCATCAAGAAGAATGAGGTTTTGCGAATTATTTCCACCTCTAACAAACATTCCTCCGCCACCTTCTCCCGAAGTTTTAACTCCCGGTGTTAGTGTTAGCGTTCGGATAATATCAGGTTCGCCCAACAATACAGGTATTGATTCCACATCTTTTGGATTGATTTTTTCAACCCCAATTCGTTCCGATGTAATATTGCTGTTTTTCTTTTTTGAAGATACAACCACTTCGTTAAGTTGCTCGCTATCCGGCTCCAGGTTTACATTAATACGCAGCTCCTTATTAAGCTCTATATCTTTTACATAGTTTCTGTAGCCGATAAAACTAACTACCATTCGGTATGTACCCGAAGGTGCTGAAATGGAATAAAAACCGTAAGCATTGGTAACAGTTCCCTGAGTAGGAATTTCTTGCAAATAAACAGTAGCTCCAATAAGTGTTTCACCATTTGTAACATCTGTTACACTTCCACTAATAATATACTTTTCCTGGGCTTTAGTCGGAGAAATAACTCCGAGAAAAGCCACACACATCAACAAAATGTATTTCATTTCCCCTTTTGAATTAGATTACAAAATCAAAAGTAGAAACGTATTGGATAGTATAAAAAGTATGTCGCTAAATATTCAGTATTTATCGGAGTTTGATTCCTTTTATAATTCGTAACGCTGCATAAAGTCATTTCTATACGTTACGCCAACAGGAATTTCGGTATCACTAATCTTGATTTTTTTACCTCTTACCAAGTCAATCTTTGATAGCGAAACAACATAGGACCGATGCACCCTTACAAATTCATTTTCAGGCAACTTTACCAGCAATTTATTAAGACTCATTAGCGCTAGTACCGTTGTATTATCCGTACGATGAATTTTGACATAATCGTCCATAGTTTCGCAGTAAATAATTTCATCAAATGGAATTTTCATCAGCGAATAATCGGAGCGCACAAATAAACTATTCTGACTTTTAGAATGATTACTTTTTAGAAATTCGGCATAATCCACTGCTTTTTGACAAGCCTGCTTAAAACGATCCAATTCAATGGGCTTGAGCAAATAATCCACCGCATATTCACTAAAAGCAGTAGTAAAAATAACCATGGTATCCTGCTTTAAACTTTTAAAAAATGAAATCCCATTGATATCTGGCATTTGAATATCCAGAAAAATTAAATCGACCGGAAACTTATCTAAATAGCGTTGGGCTGCCGATGCTTGTGTAAAGGTCTGCATCAGATTAATTTCAGGAATATGATCGCAAAATGCCTGAATAATTTCAATGGCAATCGGTTCGTCGTCTAAGGCAATGCAATTAATCATCAAGCAGAATTTTAAGTTTCACTTCAAAAAGGTTCTCCTCATTTTTTATGAGTAGGTTAAAGTCGTCACCATACAATAACTTTAACCGCTGAAGCGTATTATCCATACCAATTTTCGACGATTCTTCAAACTTATCTGATTTGTGGGGAGTATTATTTGTCACAATAAGTTGCAGTACGTCATGTTTTAATTCAACTTTAATATCAATGGTGGTTTCAACCTCGTTACTTACCCCATACTTAAATGCATTTTCGATAAAATTAACCAAAATCAATGAAGGTATTCTTATTCCATGAACATCCCCTTCGATGCTATAATTTACGGTAGTTTTGTTTGTTAATCTCAGTTTCTGAAAATCGATATAGCTTTTTATATAATCTAACTCTTTTTCGAGTTGCACTAAATTCTGATTGGCATCCGAAATCACATAACGCATCATGGTTGATAACTTAGCAATGCTATTGGCTGTTGTTTCGGACTTTTTAATAGCCTGGCCATAGATAACATTCAAAGTATTAAACAAAAAGTGTGGATTAATCTGATGCTTTAGAGCCAGTAATTCCGATTTTGTTTTTTCTTCCATTAAATACTGGTAATGACTGAAATAATAGATAGCAAAAGATGCTGCAATAACCAGGAAGCTAGTAAAAACAAGGAAAGTCAAAACCATAGACGTGGCAAAGGTTGGATCTAACTTCCTGCAAACGATAACCGAAGGTATAAAACTGGCAATAATTGTAATAATAATGAATAATAGATACCTCCAATATTTTCTTTTATAAAAATATCGGGGTATTCCTAAATAGAAATTCAAATAGAAAATGACAATGATCGACAAATTAATGACTGCATGCTTGATTAATATTTTTGACCAATTATTGTGATCCCAATAATTTTCAGGAAATCCTAACAAAGGAATAGAAATTAACACCGTCCATATAAATATGGAAGCCAGTATTTGAAATAGTTTCTTTTGTTTTTCAATTTGAATCATAACCAATACGTATCTCAATTAATGGTCTAACCATTCCTTAAAGCCAGGTGCCTTCATTCTACTAATTGTGATGGATTCGATCGATTTAGTTTTTAGCTTAACCATTAATTTACCATTGAAATAGTTTTCGAAATAATCAAAAGCTTCAATATTGATGATAGTTGAACGATTAGCCCGATAAAACAAGCTATTATCCAACTCTTCTTCTAACTTATCGAGCGTAACATGTAACAAAAAACGTTCATCTTTAAACGTAACAGCAGTTGTAATTCTGCTTTCCACAACAAAATAAGCAATGTCATCAGCTTTTAAAAGAACATGCTTGTGTCCTTTAACCACTAAAAAACGTTCACGCTTATTAACGTTTTCAATTGTATCAGGAGTATATTTGTTAATTCTAAATTTATGCTCCTGAAGATGTGTGTTGTTTATATATACTTTCATCCCCTTCTTAATTAACTATAACAACTAAAACCAGACCGTTATATAGTTGTTCTTTCTTCACTCCTATTTTTCAAAGTCTAAACTACTATGATAATAGATTAGGATCAATAAATATCGGAGTTTGGCTCAATATCATCGGAATTTGAACTTTTTCGCTTATAAAACCAACAGTCTGATAAAAAAGAAGCTGCCCATAACCTGAACAGCATCTTTTGAAATTAATTACACATTTTCACTTCAAAATACTTACCGGCAATTGAAATTAACTCACAATTAGCCAGTATATTGAAATTAAATTTATTTAGGTGCTCTTTGCTTCTTGTATTTAAAAAATAAATAACCGGTTATTCCCATAAATCCTCCCATAAATCCGCTTATGGTTCCGGTTATTCCATGCCCCATTGCATGGTCAAATAAGGTATTAGGCATTGGTGTCATTAAATAATTCATAACAAAACTCATGATAAAGCCCATTATGGCACCAATTACGCCTTGAATTACAAAGGTTTTCATATCAATTATTTTTTAGTGATTTTTAAGCGGAAATCTTTTTTGAGGACATTGCTTTAAACAGTAAATACATTGCCGATAAAATTGCCATAGCAACTCCCAATACAATGAAACTCTCATTCATGCCCACGGCTTTTTGTATGGGTTGAATAATAGCCGGAGATAAAAACATACCCACAAACATAGCTGTAGTCAAATAGCCAACATATTTACCTCTAACTTTTATGGGAGCAAGTGAAACCACCCATAAGTTTACATTAGGTATAAGTAAACCTACCCCTAACCCACAAGTCATAATTCCTGCTATAGCCTGCCAGTAAGTAGTACTAAGTCCAATAATGATGAACCCAATAGTCATGGGTAGAAAACCCAAACTTACTATACTCATAAAGGTTAGATTACTTTTTACTCTTTTGTACAAAAAAGATGAAATAGATTGAGCCAACGGAAGGCTTCCTAATGCTAATCCCATTTTATTTCCATCCATTCCTTCCAGTTTCTGCAGAAAGAAAGGTAACTGAGTTGGAATTACATAAAAACTAACGGTTGTTATAAAAGCAGCTATATACACCAACCATATAATTTTAGACACTGAACTATCTTCAGTTGCATTAGCTGTTGATGTTGCCTTATCGGTTTCCGGTTCGTATAGGGTAAAGGGTACCAACACAAGTACTACTATCGAAAAAGCATACACCAAAAACGTAAGCTTCCAGCTTATATCGGTTAAGTAACCTGCTGCAGTAATAAAAATTAGTCCCCCCAATGCCACAAAAGCACCTTGCAAACCCATAAAACGTTCGCGTTTAGCTCCTGTAAAGTAATCGCCAATTAAGGTGGTAGAAACCGTCATAATACCCGCTACTCCAATTCCAAAAACAAAGCGACCAATCAATATGGTGTATAAATTATTTAACCAATAGCCCGACGTACCGGCGATAAGGTAAACCAATAGCGATCCAAACAGCATCTTCACTCGCCCCACTTTATTTAAAAAGCGGCCAATAATAGGTGCCGATACCGCAATGGTTAAGGCCGGAAGAGTAAGCATCATCTTTGATAATAATTCAATGCTTTCAACTTCCTTGAATTCCAGACTAATTAATGGCAATGCAGGAGCAATAATTGCATTAGCCAAGATGGTTAACATACTGGCTAACAACAAGGTTGTTTCCATTATGTTTTTATTCCTGATAATAGAACTCATTTTTAGTAAATAATAAACCACGTTTCAACTATTGTTTAGTTTGTTCATTCTGGGAGTCACCTCATTTATAGAGGTAATAGTCGATCTGGGTATCTAGTTATTAATTTCTTACATTAAAATACCAATAAAAACACCAAAGTCATTATTAGTCATTTTCATAGGGCTATAGCAATCGTAATTATAGGCCGCACCAAAAGAGTAATTTCTGTAGCTAACCCCTAACCTACTATATAAGTGACTACGATCGTGATGAACGCTACTTGTTGTAATGTAACTATACATACCTTGCACACGAGAGTATAGAGACCAATCATTTTTAATAACCGGACGGTACTCTAACATTACAATGGTTTCAAAGTTCTTGGTGTCGGTAAGGTGAAAACCGGAGTTCACCATACCCATAAAAGTTCTGCTATGGTAAGCATACTGAGCACCAGCATATGGACGAAATCCCCAATGCGAATTGTACATCGAACCGGCAAGTACACTAATTCCTTTAAACACATCGTACTTTAACATCGATAAGTTTACAGATTCCTGAAACTCACCATCATTTTCGTAGTTAGCATTGATATAGGTTAGACCAAAGAAGCCTAATTTGCTATCAGGACCAAATTTTCTGTCAAGTACTAACTGTGTGGTAAATCCATCACCACCTAAAAATACTTCCAATGGAATAGGTGCGGTAGGTTTTGCTTGTGGTTGTTGGGCTACTGCTTTGTTTGAAATTAAAGCAATCATTAATAACATGAACACCCCTGTTGTGTATTTCTTCTTCATTTTCTTACTTCTTTAATGTGTTAAACCATGTATATTATTCATTTCGATAAGGGCAATAGTCGTCCTATTCACCATCCATTGGAGTTGTTAATAATCTCCAATGGTGGTAAATAAGTTTTCAACCTGAGCAACTCAGGTAAGCCTACAATAAAAAATTATTATGTCAGAGTAATAATTCTCTTAGAAGGAAGGAGCCATTGTTTTAGCTCTCTCGATAGAATCATTTAATAAGGCGGTAGTGTCTTCGGTAACAATATCTAAACGATCTGTTGCAATAGTAGTGTAATCGATAATTCCCATAAATCCGAAGATATTGCGAAGGTACTTGTCAGCCATTTCCAACGATTCCATAGGCTCAGCTGAATAATCACCACCTCTGGTAATAATGTTAACAGCTTTCTTGTTTTCGCATAAACCTACAGGACCATGCTCTGTATATTTAAAAGTAATGCCTGATACAGCAACGCAATCAATGTATGCTTTTAAAATTGCTGGAAGACCCAAGTTCCAGATAGGTGCAGCAATAATGTATTTATCTGCTTCGGCAAACTGATAAGCAAACTTAAGAACCGGATGTGTTTTATCACCTTTCATCACCGCTTCGTGCATTTCATTCAATTTACCTTTTGGTAAAAATGGAATGTTTTCTTCGTACAAATCAAGTTCAATAATTTCGTCTTGTGGATTTAATTGTTTGTACTCCTTAATGAAGTTGTCTGCAATTTGAAAAGTTCTTGATTCCCCCTCATTCTTAGCATTTGCTTTAATGTACAGTACTTTGCTCATTATTTTCTATTTTTTATTATTTAAAAAGTTTGTTCATCTTTCATAAAAACCCGTGAATAAAGGCAAACAGCAAATTTGAATTAATGTTTGCATCATTCTCTTGTTTATTAACTCCCAATTATAACATCCACTTGTTACGATCGAATTATGAAAAGATTATAAAACAAAAGTAGAATAGAGGTACTTGAATTCCTTTTACAAATGTTAAAAAACTATTTCTTAGATCTGATTCGGCTTAACGACACTTGAGATATACCTAAAAATGCAGCTGTATCACCTAAACTTATACGTTGTTGTAGATGACCATACTCAGTCAAAAACTTTTCGTAACGACCAGTAGCATCTAAATACAACAGGCCTTTTAAATTAGAAATAGCTGTATAGGCAACTACCGAAACAAATTTGCGGGCAAAACTTTCAAACGAATGATACTTGGAACATAAACGTTCAAAATCATCATATTTAATATAGTTGATTACCGTATCTTCTAAAGCATACGTAGAATAATCGGCCGGAAGATTATTAAAAAAACTATCGGTAGCGATAAAGAAGTGATTTTCTTCAAAAAAACGGAAAATAAACTGACTACCTTTATAATAATAAGAGTGCTTGGCTAAACCTGACTTGATAAAAAACAGGTGTCGACATATTTTTCCTTCCTGGTGAATCAATTCGCCTTTTTCATATTTTGTAGTATATATACATGGCAATAACTCACGGGCAGCCTGCTCAGATAACACTGACAAATCGTTAATTGCGGCAAAAAAATCACTTACTTCCTCATTCATATCAACTAAAATAATACAAATAGAATTATTTTAGTCCAATCAATGTTCAAAATATATCATACCAATACGATATGTTTAGAAAATTTTCGATACGGGAAATATGATATATATGCGGAGAGAGGGGGATTCGAACCCCCGGTACCCTCTCGGGTACACACGCTTTCCAGGCGTGCACAATCGGCCACTCTGTCACCTCTCCTGTTGATATTTAATACCTACATAAAGATAGAAACTTATTGTAAAGAATAAAGTTCAATGACCATAAATAAAAAATCCCGACTTAAATCGGGATTTCTATGCACGGGAGGAGCGGCTCGAACGCCCGACACCTGGTTTTGGAGACCAGTGCTCTACCAACTGAGCTACACCCGTAAATTTATATTTGATGCATTGCCTTTGCTAATGCGGATGCAAAAATAGGACAAAATCTGATAAATCAAATTCTTTATTGAAAAAATATTTAATCTTATTGAAACAGGCTGATTATTGCGTAAACATTGTTGTTCCGGCCATTTGATTGTATCTTAGCGCAATATTTCAAAACACTCATAAAAACAACATCATGAGAAAGATTCTGTTAATCAGCCTAAGTGCTTTGCTATTTGCCTGTAACCCATTGGCTAAATTGCCAGGCATACAAACAAGTGCTGATGAAGCCTATAAAAACAACGATTTCGAAAATTCTTATAATTTATACAAACAATATATTCAGTTAGCCACTTCGAATGATACCAAAGTTAGTGATGATATCTACCACAAGGTAGCCGTTGCTGCAGGAAAACTTAACAAATTAGACGAAGCAAAAGAGTTATACAGCTCGTTAATTGAAAAAAATAACGATACCTCTTTATTTTTGGAGTATGCAAAGTTATTGCAAGACAATAACCAGGTTCAAGACGAGATTGGTCTTTGGAAGAAATCTGATGATGAAAGCGTTCAAAATCAGAAAGTAGATCGTTTGATTAACTTATATAGTCAAACTGAAAGCTACGATGCCGTTATTGAAACAGTTGCCAATAAAGGGAATATTACTTTAAGTAATGAAGCTTCTATGAAGTATATCTCAGCACTGGAAAACACTGATAGCAGAATTGAAGCAGCCAAAGCATGCAACCAATTGGTAAAAGAACAACCCAACTATATTCCTGCTTTGGAGTGGAAAGGGAAATATTATTACGAAAAGGCAAATACACGATACAAAGCTGAAATGGCTAAGTATAATAAAAACAAAAATGCGACAACTTACGCATACTTGTTACGCGATTTAAAGAAAGTATCTGCCGATTTCCGCATAGCTCGCGATACTTTTGAAAAGCTGCATGCGTTAGACGCCCAAGAGCAATCGTATATCAAATATTTAAAGAATTGTTATCTGCATCTCGAACAAAAAAACGAAGCTGCCAAAATGGACAGACTTTTAAAATAATACCACTTCTTACATTATAAAAAAACCGAAGTAAATACTTCGGTTTTTTTATGGAATCAATACAGAATTATCTACTTTTATCTAGATGATTTTAAGCTCTTTCTCTAATACTCCTAGCCTGCTTTAACAACTTATTACTTACACCAGCAATATTGTAGAACAAACGTAATTGCTGGCGCTCGTGTTGATTATTTAAGTCATCTATACGATCGCGCATAACCATCAACATTTCTTTTAACGAGCGTTTGTCTACATCATCTTTGCCCTCAATAATATCGGCAGCACGATTCAACGCTTCTTTAATTTGAATTGCCACCTCATTGTACCCTTTTACAATTAAAGGATCGGTATCCCTCCGAGCACCGAAGGCAGATATATACGAAATCAAAGCATGATTCAAATAAGTTAGTGCAAAAGCTTGCTCCATCATAAAACGTTGCTTCTTAGGTTCTAACCTCATACTCTGCCAAGATAAAGTTAGTTGATTATCAGCTTTATGTGCCTCGCGACGCGCCACTCGATAATCATAATCATCCACCCCTTCGTTTGGTTTGTGAGCTTTTACAACAGTACTAAAGTATTCGGCATTTTTACGAAGTGCATTCGATAATAAACCAGGTAAGCGTTTGTATTGCCAATCGGGCCATAAAATACGAATTGACAAAATTGCCAATGTTGCACCAATTAATGTATCGAGTGTACGCGGCCACATAACAGCAATACCGGTATCGGTAATCAAATTATTACTCGACAAGACATAAATAGTAATAAATACTACTGCGAACGCATAATTTGCCTGTCGATAAAAGAAAAACCAAAATGCCGAAGCCAATAACATAATTACATGACCGCTTTCGGTGGGAAGAACCTGTATAACCGAAACTCCAATTACAACTCCTGCTAATGTACCTAAAACACGTTGAAACAAGCGTCTTCTTGTTTCACTATAGGTAGGCTGATTAACAAATAAAGCTGTAAGAACAATCCACTCTCCTTTTTCTATTTTAAAGTAAGTTGCTATTATATATCCAACTAAAAAGCAAGTACTCAATCGAATGGCATAACGTAAACGCGGATTCTGAAAACTCAACTGATCTTTAATGCGTTGAAAAAGTGTACGCGTATCCTGACGTAATCGAGGTGGCGAGGTACTTTTCTCTGGTTCATTAAAGTGCTCCAACGATTGGTGTGAACGGGTAAGGTTGTGAAAAAGAAGGATTAGTAATTGCTTATCGGCCTCAGCCATCTTATCAATTTCAAACTCCAACGCACTTACCAACCATCCAATAGAAACCGGATGATTATATTTCTCGCCTGTCAGAAGATTTTTAGAAACCAATCGACAAGCATGAGCCAGTTGATGCAATAATTCCCCAAAACCTTCCAGTATTTCTTTATATTCAATTTTCTTACCCAGGTTCTCGTAACGTTCCTGAGAAGAAGCCGCCCTTTCGTGCAAACTCTGCAACAGCATAAACTTTTGTAGATAAGGCATCAAAACTTTTGTATCATTTACCTCCTCTCCATAGCTATTTAAAACTTCCTTACATTTTTCGAGCAAATTAACAACCTGAACATTTAATATGGCAAGATGCCCTCCCACTACATTCTCCTCTTCTCCTCCAGCCGGAAACAACTTTGCTTTTGCATCCAAATAATCTGCTAATGCAAAATAACCTCTAGCTAATCGTTCATCCAATAAGCGAAAAGGTTTGAAGTATAATAATATCAATGAAAACAATCCGTAAATAACCGCTCCGCCAGTTAACAGAACAGGTTCCCAATACCATTGAGGGCTATAGTGCATTCCTAACATAGCATAAATACTTACCAGGATAGCTCCATACGAAATGCCCCTGTATCGTTCGCTCATACCTCCTATTAACACAAATGTAATAGTGGCTAATACAAAACCAGCACCAAAAATAACAGGAAATGGACGTAAAAGCACTACCGAAAAGGTTGTAATTAAAAAACTCAACCACGTAAGTAATAAAGCCTTAACTCTTCCTCTGGGATGATCATCTGTTTCGGCCAATCCACCTGCAACTACTCCCAAGGCAAGTGTTGATCCGTAATAAGGATGCCCCATCACAACAAATGGTATTACCAATAATGCCATGGCAACAGTAACCTTGGTTGAATAAAGTAAATCGGGATTGCGCCATAGTTTCATCCGCAGTTGGTGTAAATAAGGAAAAGCGATTCTCGCCATAGAATAGTATTTAATTCAAATTGTCTGTTAAAAATCTTTCTTTAAAAGGATTTAAAGCAAATAAATGTTCTTGGATTTGAGTACAAAGTTAGCTTTTATTGGTGGCTTAGCTTTTGCTATCAGTCTAAATTTGATAACAACATAGTTAAAACTGATTCATTTGTTACCAATACTGGTTCGAATGTTATACCGTGAATGTTTTTTGTTGAAAAGATTATGATGATTGTGTTTTAATCTACATTTTTACCTAAAATCTCACAAAACAATGAACAAATCCATCCTCATCATTGCAATCGCTACCTTATCTATAACTACTGTTTTACAGGCTCAGATTACCGAACGTAAACGTCCTGATGGATGGGATAAACTGGTATTTGGTGGCCGATTTATGGATCGCTTTCTTCCAATGCCCAACTTAGGTGGAATGACATACGAAACCTGGGGAGCCAATTGTGTAATACCACGTGATATTAATAATGGAATTGAAGAAGACGAATGGAGTTATTGGGGTGGCAATATTCGATTAGCTGAAGATGGGAAATACCATTTATTTGTTTGCCGATGGCCTGAAAATTCCCCTCGAGGTCATATGGAATGGGGAAACTCAGATGTTGTTCATGCTGTTTCAGATAATTCATACGGTCCTTTTAAGGTTGTTCAGGAAATTGGCAAAGGTCACAATCCAGAATGGTATGTTACCAACAACGGTAAATATGTAATTTACGTAATCGGCGGATATTACATTTCGGATGATATCAATGGTCCGTGGGAGCGAAAAGAATTTGAATTTGATACTCGCGATCGTAATATAATTGAAGGGCTCTCAAACCTGACTTTTGCCAAACGCGAAGACGGTTCATTCCTTATGATTTGTCGTGGTGGCGGTGTATGGGTAAGTGAAGATGGTATTTCGGCCTGGAAGCAAGTTACCGATTCAAGAGTATATCCACCGGTTGATGGCCGTTTTGAAGATCCTCTAATCTGGAAAACCAATGTGCAGTATCATTTAATTGTAAACGACTGGTTAGGACGTATAGCATGGTACCTGCGCTCAAAGGATGGTATTCATTGGAAAGTGGATTCGGGCGAGGCTTACCTACCGGGCATTGCCCATTATACAGATGGTACAAAGGAAGATTGGTTTAAATACGAACGTATTAAAGTAATGCAAGACAAATACGGACGGGCAACACAAGCTAACTTTGCGGTGATCGATACCTTAAAATACATGGATCTTCCTAATGATAATCACAGTTCCAAACTCATTACTATCCCTTTAACGGTGGGTAAATTATTAACCATTCAAAACAAAAAACCAATCACTTCCAAAACTAAAGAAATAAAGGTTCTGATTAAGGCTGAGGAAGGATTTGATCCGAATACTGATATAAATATCGAATCATTACGCTTTGGCGCTCCTGAGGAAGTTGATATGGGTATGGGATGTAAGTTAAAAAACATGCAACAGGTTGATAACGGAGCTATCCTTACTTTTGATGGCGAAGGGAATGGCTTTACCAATGATAATTTTGCCGGAAAGCTTTTGGGTAAAGATACCAAAGGGAATCTTTTATTCGGATATAGCCGTTTGCCAGGAGTAAATTATATGAACGCAGCCCTATCTGCACGAATACCTGTTTGTGATGAAGCTGGAATGCGAGTAGATGTAGAGAATTTCGGCCAAGTAACTTCAGCCAAAGCAAAGGTGCAGGTCTTTTTGTCTGATGGTGAAAAGATGATTGAAGTTGCAGCAGGAAAATTCTCTGCTCTGAAACCTTTCGAACGCAAAACTATTGAACTAAAAATAAAAAGCCAGCAAAAAGAAGATGATCAATTCAAGTATCTGGTGATTATCAATAAAGGTAAGAAGGATGAAGTTACTTTTAGCACGAAGTCAGCAGCAAATAGTCCGGAGGAATAAAAAAGCTAATGGCTTACTTTTCCAATCAAATTATAGATTAAACACTTACTCACAAAACAGCGATATCAATAAAGAGCCCAACTGTTTTCTAGATTATTTTGCTAATTTTGTTTGCTTCTGGCAATTACGTCAACTAGAGTGGGATTTAGGAAAGATATAACATATTAAATTTGATGAAACTGAATCAGTTATTTAGCATCAATAAAAATATGATTTATAGCGAAGAGTGTCGTTATGAATATAGAAAAGAACTGCATCAATCCATCCTAAGGTATAATAAAACACTGATCCCATTTATGTATCTGGTCTTTATCTTCTACATTATAGGAGATTATTATATCTGGAAAGTACCTCAATTTGCGATATCTCGATTACCCGGCATTATAACTTGTACATCCATACTTATAGTTACGATCTCAAAACTGAGAAACAACATCAGGTTAGTAGTAATTGTTAACAACATCCACTGTATTGGACTATTAATTATGGGCTTTGGATTAGTATTAATTGGACCTAATTACAATTTTAAAGGAATCATCTCGTGTATACTATTTATCATTGCCTCTCATTTTTTTATTAAGGGTTATAAATCAATACTTTTATTTGCTTTAGCAGGAACTATATTAGCTATTCCAACTCTGATCTATTCCATTTTGCGATTCAGCACCTATCATTTTGCCGAAATAGCGGGTCTGGTTACAGTTTTTATCGGTATCATCATGCTGAGCATTTCTAATGAGAATAAACGATTTAAAGAGTTTTATCTACAAAGAAATCTTGTTATCGAAAAAGATAAAACCCAGGAACAAAACCATCAGCTTAATAAAATAAACAAACAACTAGATGTTGCTCTTACACGATTAGCAGAAGTAGACAACTCAAAAAACAAGTTCTTTTCAATCATAGCACACGACTTACGAAGTCCTTTTTCATCGGTGGTTAGCTTAATGGAAGAACTAAAAATTAATCTTCACGACTATACCATAGACGAAATAGAAACCCGTATTAACATAATGGAAGAATCAACCAAATCTACTTTGGCATTTCTGAATAACTTGTTATTCTGGGCATCATCTCAATTAGGTGGAATTAAAATTAACAAGCAGCTTTATTCTCTTGAATCAATTATCGAACAAAGTATAGCGCCCTATTTACATGCCGCTAGCTTAAAAAACATTAAAGTAAACGTTGTAATACATAACGACATTCGCGTATTAGTAGACAAAAGCACCATGCGTGTGGTTATATCAAACCTTTTTAGCAATGCAATAAAATACACGTCACAAGGAGGAACGATAAGGATTTCAACAGAATTGAATGAAACAACATCTACAATATTTATTGAAGACGATGGTATTGGAATGTCTGACGAAATCATCAAACAACTATTTAACATTGATAATAAAATAAGTAGAGCTGGAACTGAGAATGAAAGAGGATCAGGATTAGGTTTAGTATTATCCTCTGACTTTATAAAATACAATGATGGTGAAATTAAAGTGAGCAGTAAGGTTAATGAAGGTAGCTGCTTCTCCATTATTTTACCCAATACTTCCCACTAACATATTAATCTTTAGTCTGATATTCAAAACAAAAGCAAATATCTTTTGTTACTAGTTATTAAACCTATTTAATGAATAGGCTTTTGCTATGATTACCATTTGTATTAAATAGATGTAAGAGCTTATACAAACAACTCACAAAACACCTTAAATACCTGGCAATCACTTATCATTTGAATATCCTAAACCCAAAGTGATGTTGGAGAAAATCATTGATTTTAGTGTTAAAAACAAGCTTATAGTTATCCTCTTTACCTTTACTGTTGTTGGCTTTGGTTTGTTTTCGATTTATAAAATACCTGTGGGCACGGTTCCTGATATCACCAATAATCAGGTTCAGGTTATTACTACTTCAGGTAATCTTTCCACTCAAGAGATTGAGCAATTTATAACAGCACCTGTGGAGATGGAGATGGCTAACCTTCCTGGTGTTGAAGAGATCCGTTCTGTCTCAAAATTCGGTATTTCGTTGGTTACTGTTGTGTTCGAAGATAATCTGGGAACTTACCTTCCGCGTCAGTTAATTGCCGAAAAACTTAAAACAGCTTCTGAGAGCATCCCTAAAGAATATGGGGCTCCTGAAATGGGTCCAATTTCAACTGGTTTGGGTGAAATCTATCAATATATTCTAGACGTAAAACCCGGCTACGAAGATCGCTACTCCCCTATGGATCTGCGAACTATTCAGGATTGGATTGTAAAACGACGCCTGTCAGGTATCAACGGTGTAGTTGAAGTAAACAGCTGGGGTGGCTATTTGAAACAATACGAAGTGGCCGTTAATCCATCGTTACTAAAAAGTATGGATCTAACTTTGATAGAAGTTTTTAATGCTCTTGAAGCAAACAACAGTATTTCGGGTGGAGCCTACATTGAAAAAACCAACCAAAGTTATTTTATTCGTGGCGATGGTCAGGTAAAATCCATTTCAGACATTGAAAACATATTGATAACCAATAAGTACGGTCACCCTGTTTTGATAAAAGATGTGGCTAAAGTACAATTCGGTTATGCCAATCGATTTGGCGCCATCACTGCAAATGGCAAAGGCGAAACTATTCTGGGGCAGATAATGATGCTGAAAAATGCCAATTCAAAAGAAGTAATTCAGGCAGTTCACGATCGTGTAGAAGAAATCCAAAGTGGTTTGCCCGAAGGTGTTTTTATCAATCCTATTCTGGAGCGCGGCGAGTTAATTGGTAAAACTTCGACCACCATAGCCGAAAACCTAATTTTAGGTGCTATCATTGTTCTTTTAACAGTTGTTTTACTGTTGGGCAACTGGCGATCGGCTTTGGTAATAGCATCTATGATTCCACTAGCTCTGTTCTTTACCATTTCGATGATGTACATTTTTGGTATTGATGCCAACCTCATGAGTCTGGGTGCTCTCGATTTTGGTATTATCATTGACGGTGCCGTTATTATTGTGGAATACATTGCTCTGAAGATGAATCTTCTGACAAAGCAGTCCTCGGATAGTACTGATCGACAAAAGCAAATGGATCAAATAGCCAACGAAGGAGCTTCAAAAATGATGAAATCGGCTATTTTCGGCCAGGTTATTATCTTGATTGTTTTTATCCCTATTCTCTCTCTTCAAGGTGTTGAAGGTAAAATGTTTCACCCAATGGCACTGGCTTTCTCTTTTGCCATTATAGGCGCTATGATTATGGGATTAACCTGGCTACCAGTCGCTTCATCCTTATTCCTAAAACCTGCAGATGAAAACAAGAAGACCATTTCGAAATGGCTAATGAAAAGGTTGTATACAGCCTATGATCCATCCATTAAATGGGCTTGCCGAAACAAAAGAATTGTACTTGGCATGGCCGTTCTTTCGTTGATAGCTACAGGTTTTATTTTTACTCGCATTGGCGGTGAATTTGTTCCCACACTTGATGAAGGTGATTTTGTAATTCAACCCGTACTGAAAACCGGAACATCGCTTTCCAAAACTGTTGAAACCACCACCCGTATGGAACAAATTCTGATAAAAGAATTTCCTGACGAAGTGAATCAGATTGTATCGCGTATTGGTGCAGCCGAAGTTCCTACCGACCCCATGTCGATGGAAGAGATTGATATGATAATCAAACTGAATCCTAAAGGAGATTGGGTTGCGGCAAGCAGCAAAGAAGAACTGGCTGAGAAATTCAAAGAAGCACTATCTATCATTCCGGGTATTGATTACGAATTTACACAACCCATCGAGATGCGTTTTAACGAGTTGATTACAGGTGTACGCTCCGATATAGCCATAAAAATTTATGGTGAGGATCTGGATTACATCAACAAAAAAGCCAATGAGATTAAAAAGCTGATTACCGATGTGCCCGGTGCCGGTGATATTATCTTAGAGAAAACTACCGGTTTACCTCAAATTAAGGTGGATTACCGACGTGATAAAATTGCTTATTACGGAGTTGATATTGCTACCTTGAATTCATACCTGTCAACGGCTTTTGGCGGGCAGATTTCGGGCGTGGTTTTCGAGGGTGAAAAACGATTTGATATGGTGGTTCGACTGCAAAACCAAAATCGCACCGATATTTCAGATATACGACGATTGATGGTTCCTGTTTCGTCAGGTCATCAGATTCCGCTTACAGAACTTGCCCACATAGAGTACACCAAAGGTCCTGCCAAGATATCGCGCGAAAACACACGCCGAAGAGTAGTAGTAGCAGTGAATGTACGCAATCGAGATTTACAATCTGTGATCGAAGATATTCAGGTTCTAATTGACGATAATGTAAAATTGACTCCCGGTAATTACATCGAATATGGTGGACAATTCGAAAACCTGCAAAATGCCACCAATCGTTTAATGCTGGCAGTACCTGTCTCACTTTTGCTGATTTTTATCTTTCTACATTTTGCTTTTAAATCGTTAAAAGATGCCATAATGATTTTTACAGCTATCCCATTGGCAACCGTTGGTGGAGTATTCTTATTGTGGCTTCGCGGAATGCCATTCAGCGTTTCGGCCGGTGTTGGTTTTATTGCTCTCTTTGGTATTGCGGTGCTAAACGGAATTGTTTTAATCGAGCATCTTAAAGAACTGCAGCATCAGAATGGCGGAAGTATCAGTGATATTATTGTACAAGGTACCAAAAACCGACTTCGTCCGGTTCTACTGACTGCAGGAGCAGCAGCCATGGGGTTCCTACCTATGGCTATCTCAACAGGTGCCGGTGCCGAAGTTCAGCGCCCATTAGCAACTGTAGTTATTGGTGGACTTATCACCTCTACCCTACTGACTTTGATTGCACTTCCCTTATTATTCGAAATATTTTATAATGTAGTGAAAATTAAATTCTTTCCGTTTAAGGTGATTCGATCAAAAGGCATTACCGTTTTTATTGGGTTGATGATGCTTTCATCTCCATCGTTGTTTGCACAAAAACAGCAATTAACTCTGGATCAAATTATTGACATTACCATCAATAACAATAAACAAATCAAAGCAAGCGAACTGGATGTTGAAAAAGCCAATGCGATGAAAGCAACGGCTTTCTCGCCCGATAAAACCACAATCGCATACAGCACCGACGAAAATAATATTGCCGAAAACGGTCATCCGCTGAAAGTTTGGGGTGTTGAGCAACGGATAGATTTCCCCGGTTTGTATGTGTCGCAAGGAAAGATGCGGAAGCTAGAAGTTAATATTGCCGCAACAGAGATGTCTATTCAAAAAAATACGCTTCAAAAAGAAGTGTCTATGCTTTATTACGAGCTTCAGATGCTGTATAGTCAACTGGGAATTTACAGGCAATTGGATACTGTTCTGATAAAACTGGAACAATTTAACGAGCGTAGATTCGAAGTAAGAGATATTAGCAAACTTGATTTACTGAATATCAAAGCAAAGAAAAACCGTGTGATGGTAGCTGAGAAAAACCTCACCTTGTCCATCGAAAACACATTGAAACGTCTTAAAGTGGTGATGAATTACGAAGAGGACTTTACCATCCCTACAACATCTCAATTGGTCATTTCCACCTCTTCATCCGGTGATTCTCTCCTTCTTTTTAAGTGGTTTGATTTGCAAAATCAACATGCTGAATCGTTGGTGAAAGTGGAAAAGAACAAAATGTTGCCCGATATCACATTTAACTATTTCATCGGATCGAACTCTTATGAAAACGCCCATAATTATCAAGGCTTTGAAGTTGGTCTGGCGATCCCCCTCTTCTTCGGAAATCATTCAGCCAATATTAAGGCGGCTAAACTCACGGAGCAATCGCAATCACTATCATTTTCAAACAAGATGGATCTTATCAAAAATGATTTGGAGAAAATGAATACAGAGCAAAAAAGATATGCCAATCTGATTGATAACTATAACCAGATTGAGAAGCTTTTAGCAGATGAAATGATGAGAACAGCTTTGAAAGCCTATCAATTGGGTGGAGTCAGCTTTTTTGAGCTATCCAATAATTTTGAAGAAGCCGTTAACATTCAAATGCGCTACTTCGAAAATGTATTTAATTACAACCGAATCAGTCTTGAAATGAAATATTATTCTAATTACTAAACCTATGAAGACAACCATATATATTCTGCTTATTTCTCTTTTAATCAGTTCTTGTAATCATCAAAAAACCGATGAAACAACAACTGAAAACAACCTGATTGAGATAAGTAAACAACAATTCGAAGCAGAACAAATGCAATTGGGCGAAATTCAGCTTATGGCTTTCCCTAATCAACTCTTTTTTACAGGATACATCGAACCCAACACCAATGGATGGGCCAAAGTTGGTTTACCACTTGAAGGCATTGTTCAACAAATTAAAGTTAATGTTGGTCAAGCTGTGAAAAAAGGGGATCCTTTGTTTGTAATCGGTGGAAATCATGTTATTGATCTTCAAAAAGATTATGCTGAATCAAGTGCCCAATTGAATCAGTTGAAAGTTGATTACGACCGAGTTGACCTTCTCTACAAAGAAAACATAGGAACCGAAAAGGAGTATGTCACCGCTAAAAGTGCTTATGAGTCAGAACTGGCAATGAACAATGCTCTAAGAATGAAGCTTGAAAATATAGGACTGAGGGTAGATCGCATTGCAAAGGGATCGTTGTATTCTTCATTTGCCATTACCGCTCCCATTAAGGGATTTATTACAGATATAAAGGCAACGGTCGGCGAATTCATCGATCAGCAGGAAGATCTTGCATCTATAGTGGACAGTGAACAATTACGACTTCAAATCATCGTTTTTGAAAAAGATATTTTATCTGTTGAAAAAGGACAGAAAGTAGAATTTCATGCCAGCGGAAAGAATAAAGACAATGCTTCTGCTATTATCGATTATGTAGGCAAAACGGTTAATCCCGAATCCAAATCCATTGAATGTTATGCTAAAATTGACAATAAATACCTCGACAAATTTATTAATAACCAATTCATTGAAGGAGAAATCATCTTAAGTTCAGATACTGTTGCAGCCCTTCCAATTGATGCTGTTATACAGGCAGACGATCAGAGTTATGTTCTGATGTTAGAGAATGAAACAGATAGCACTTACCTATTTCAGAAAGTTCATTTGCAAACTGGAAGATCGACAATTGATTTTATAGAAATAACAAACAAAATAAGATCTGGCAAAATTGTCACAAGAGGAGTTTATAATATAATGATTGAATAATAATTATAATTCCAAATCAAGTTGTCGACCTTCGGCTAATGCTTTTTTATCCTTAGTTTCACCGATAAAAAGTCCAATAACCATTCCCGCAGGAATACCCAAACCAGCATAAACCATTTTGCCAATTACCAATCCAATAATTAGCCCTAATGGAATGCCAATTATAGTCATACCCAAAAATATCCAGCGGGTTCGATAGTAGCTTTTAGGAACTATCTTAAGGTTGCTTTCAACTAATTTAAAAATATGACGCAGAGCTTTTCTAACCTTAAAATCTAAGAACTTTTCAGAACCCGTAAATAGATTGATTTCTTCTATCTTTTCATTGATGCTTTCCAAAACATCAAAAGGAAGATCTTTTTTATTTAGTTCGTAAATCAATTTCCTCAGGTTCATTAGTCTTTTTCTAAGCCTAATATTTCGTTTTATTTCAGGTTTCCGGGCAAGTTCAATAATTTCCATGGTTGATAAGATTATGTAACTACAATTAATACACTCTCCATTTATCCCAATAATGCATCAATGTAATAATTATTAATCATATTATAAAATTAATATTTACAATTTCCTAAATACCAATACTATATGATTATCATACATATTGAAATGTAATTAATATACTATTCCATATTTAACAGTAAGGAAATCTAAAACCGGAATCTATTATATTTGCTGTAAGACAATTAAATTTTTCTTATAATGAAACACCAAATTCAGAAACTTTTACAAGCAGCTTCAATTTTATCCATTGTTCTGTATTTGACCAGTTGCAGCTCTCAAGAGCAACCTGACAAAATGGAGGCTTATTTACTTACATATTTTAAAGACAATACCCATAGCTTGCATTTTGCTTTGAGTACCGATGGATATACATTTACTGATATCAATAACGAACAACCTGTAATTGCTGGCGATACCATTGCCTCACAAAAAGGAATTCGCGATCCTCATATCACGCGTGGTAAAGATGGAGCCTATTATGTTGCCATGACTGATCTTCATATTTTTGGAAAAGAAGCAGGTTATCGCGACACTCAATGGGAAAGACCACAAGAAGAATATGATTGGGGTAACAATCGTGGTTTTGTATTGATGAAATCATACGATTTAATCCACTGGACTCATAGTAATGTACTTTTAAACACCGTATTTCCTGAGCTGGAAGATATAGGTTGTGCATGGGCTCCACAGACCATTTACGATCCTGCAACCAATAAAATGATGTTGTACTTCACTATGCGTATTGGTCACGGACGCACCAAATTATATTATGCCTATACCAATGATGATTTCACTGAAATTACAACTGCTCCCAAAATATTATTTGAGTATCCTAACCCGGAAATTCAGGTACTAGATGCAGATATTTGCCCGATGCCCGATGGAAGATTTTGCTTGACATATGTGGCTCAAGAAAGACCGATTGGTATTAAACGTGCATTTTCAAGCAGTATCAATAGCGGTTATAAATACGATGACGAATGGATTGATAAGGAACCGGGATCGTGCGAGGCACCAAATATCTGGAAAAGAATTGGTGAAGATAAATGGGTTTTAATGTATGACATCTACAGCATTAACCCTCACAACTTTGGTTTTTGTGAAACGAGCGACTTTGTAACTTTTACTGATTTAGGGCATTTCAACGAAGGAGCTATGAAAACCACGAACTTTACTTCACCAAAACATGGGGCTGTTATTCAGCTAACAAAAAAAGAAGCAGAAACACTTGCTGCTCACTGGAAGTACGATATTAAGTTCTAATAAAAAACTACCCCAACCTATTGTTAAAGTAGATTGGGGTAATTCTTTATCCTATATGGGAGGTATTAATTTTTAGCAGCATACTCTTCAACCTGCTTAAATACACGCAAGAAATTTCCACCCCATATTTTATTAATATCTTCTTTTGAATAACCTCTTCGAAGCAACTCTTCGGTAATTTTTGGAAAATCAGATACATCCTGACAATCAGATAAACCTCCACCTCCATCAAAATCGGAGCCAATTCCAACATAATCAACTCCCACTAAATTCACTACATAGTCGATGTGATCAACCGCTTTTGCAATATTGGGAAGCACTGGAGGATAATCTTTATCAATACGATCCCACTCTTTCCAGGCCGCTTTACGCTCCTCATCGCTTTTGTAATTAAAACCGTTGTACTTTGCTTTTAACTCCTTATGTTTAACGTAATTGATACTGGTAGTATCTTCGTCTTCGATGTATGCTCCAAGAATACAAATTTGAATTACACCGCCGTTTTTGGCTAATTCTTTAATCATTTCATCGCTCATATTGCGTGGATGATTACAAATAGAACGTACTGATGAATGCGAAGCAATAACAGGTGCTTTCGTTGTTTTCATTACATCGAAAAAAGACTTATCTGAAATGTGCGACACATCAACTAACATGCCTAATCTATTCATTTCATTAACCACCTCTACTCCAAAGTTGCTTAAACCATTATGCTCAGCACCTTTACTATCAGTTGACGAATCACAAATATCATTATTGCTCGTATGAGAGAGTGTGATATAGCGTACTCCTTTATCGTAAAATTCTTCTACTCTATGAATATCCTTATTTAAAGGAAAACCATTTTCCATGCCCAAATAAATAGCTCTTTTACCTTCTTTAGATATTCGATATATATCATCACTTTTAGTGGCTAATTCAGCCTGATTTGGGTATTTTTTCAAGGCTGCATAGGTTGAATCAATCATTTGATTGGCCAAATCGTATGCTTCTACGTAGTTTTTCTCGATTCTTGGACGTTGACTGGTAAAAATCGCAAAAAAGATAGCATCCAATCCCCCACTCTCCATACGTGGTATATCCACCCGACTATCAGGTGCTTCATGCGATACACCAATATCAAAACCTTTATTGACAAACTTCATTGGAGTATCGCAATGTGTATCAACAGTAATAGCTTTATTATGAATAGATATAGCCTTTTTACTTACAGGTTTACCTGAAGTTAAAGCTAGGGCTACCGGAATAGCAATGAGGAGATTGTTTTTCAAAATCATATGGTTAATTTTTGTTCGAAAATACAATTTGTTATTCAAAATCAATAATTTCGCGCTAATTATAAGCTAGTGCATTAATTTTATTATCAGTTATAAGATACTTTTATGAGAACACCTTTATTTGTATTTGTAGGGCTCTTCTTATTTGCCTGTCACAATTCAAAAGACTGTGGATGTATTAACGATGCTGAAATAATTATTGGCTCTGGTTCTACTATCACCAAAACATATACTATTGAATCGTTCTCATCCATTTCCATTTCATCTTTTACTAATATCAGTATTGAAACAGGAAAAGAACAGAGCATAACAATTAATGGACAGCAAAATATTTTAAACTTGCTTCAAGTAAACCTTGCTGATGAAAGTTTGAATGTTACGTTTGATAATAATCTGGATATTCGGCCAACAGAAGATCTTACTGCGCTTATTACAATGCCTGAAGATTTGAAGAACTTATCTTTTGTAGGTTTAGCCGAAATTGAACTTTTGGGTAAAGAACAAAATAATTTACAACTTCATTTTACAGGTTCAGCTAATCTAAATTCGCTTGAATTACCCATTAAAAATATGGTTGTTAATTGGGCTGGTGAAGGAACAGCTAAGATTTACTCAATAGATGAGTTAACATTAAACTGTACAGGAGTATTTGATATTGGATATAAAGGAGAACCAACTATTACCAACAACTCAACAGGTACGGTAAAAGTTGGCTCAATATCGTAGTACTATCGATTAGCAAGAATATCTTTTACTTCATCGCGAAGCTTACGCAGCATTGATTCTGTTTGATCCCATCCAATACACTCGTCAGTGATGGAAACACCATATTCTAACTGAGATAAATCAACTGGAATTTTTTGCTTACCAAATTTTAGATTGCTTTCAACCATCAATCCAATTATCGATTGATTACCATCCTTTATTTGCTGAGCTACATCATCGCAAACTAATTGCTGATTATTAGCATTTTTATTGCTATTAGCATGACTACAATCAATCATTAATCGAGGTTCCAAACCTTCTTTTTCCAGTTTCTTCTCGTATTTTTTAACGTATTCAGCAGAGTAATTTGGCTCTTTGCCTCCACGAAGTATAATATGCGAATTGGGGTTTCCAGCTGTTTTTACAACAGCTACGTTTCCGTTTGGATCAACACTTACAAAATTTTGAGGTGCAGCAGCAGACATACGAGCATTCAAAGCTATTTTGATATCACCATTGGTTCCATTTTTGAAACCAACTACAGATGTTAAACCACTGGCCATATTACGGTGTGTTTGCGACTCAGTTGTGCGAGCCCCAATTGCAGTCCACGAAAACATATCCTGAATGTACTGAGGTGTAATTAAGTCCAATGCTTCTCCGGCAGCAGGCAAACCAATCTCGGCCACGTAACAAAGAAGTTCGCGTGCCATCTTTAAACCATCCTCAATGGCATAACTATCGTTTAAGTAAGGATCATTAATCAATCCTTTCCAGCCAACAGTGGTTCTAGGTTTTTCAAAATATACCCTCATTACAATATAAAGCGAATCGCATACTTTATCAGCCAAGGCTTTCAGTTTTTGCGCATATTCTTTAGCTGATTCAATATTATGAATAGAGCATGGTCCAACAACCACCAGCAATCGCTTATCGGTTTTATGAAGAATATTCTTTACCGTTTGCTGGCCTTTTTCTATGGTTTCAATAATGTTATCAGTCAACGGAAACAATGCCTTCAAATCATTTGGTTTGATGATTGGATCTTCGGCAACAATGTTGACATTTTCAATTCTTAAATCGGTCATGTTTTTATTATGGTAGTTTTGCAAATAGAAGCATAAAGATAGGACAAAATCACTCAAATTGATAATTAAACCCTATTGAATGTCAGCAAATAAAAAAAACCTGCAAGAATCATCCTGCAGGTTTTTTTAAATATATTTTCAATAAAGTTAGTCAACAACGGTTACCCAACCATGTGTATCGGGCTCATCACCATATTGAATTCCTCGTAACTTATTGTATAGTTTAAGACATGTTTTGCCAGGCTCACCATCTTTGCTAAAGATATATGAACGCCCTTCATCAATATCGTCAATTTTGGCAATAGGACTAATAACGGCGGCTGTACCGCAAGCACCTGCTTCTTCAAATGTAGATAACTCTTCTAACGGAATAGGTCGACGTTCAACAGTCAATCCCATATCTTCGGCCAGTTGAATTAAACTCATATTAGTAATTGATGGCAGTATAGAATGCGAAGCCGGAGTAACATAGGTATTATCCTTAATTCCAAAGAAATTAGCTGGACCACACTCATCTATATACTTCTTCTCTTTGCTATCTAAAAAAAGAGAGGCCGAATAACCATTTGCATGTGCTTCATCTCCTGCTCGAAGACTGGCAGCATAGTTTCCTCCCACTTTAATATGACCAGTTCCAAGCGGAGCCGCACGGTCGTACTTACGGGTAATCATCATATCTGTAGGTTTAAACCCTTCTTTAAAATAAGGGCCTACTGGCATCACAAAAACCATAAATAAAAATTCGTTGGCAGGTGAAACCCCAATTTTAGGCCCTGAACCAAATAACAGTGGACGAATATATAGAGAGGCTCCTGTTTCGTATGGTGGGATGAAGCGCTTATTCAACTCCACAGCTTTTAATACAGCATCAACAAACACTTTTTCTGGGACGGCAGCCATCATGACACCAATTGCCGAATTATACATTCTTTTGGCATTCTCTTCAATACGAAAAATACGTGTTTTACCGTCTTTCCCTTTAAAAGCCTTCAATCCTTCAAATGCTTCCTGGCCATAATGAAGGCCGGTGGCAGCCATATGAATATTGACGTACTCAGAAGAATGTACTTCTAATTCTCCCCATTTACCATCGCGGTAATAACATCTAACATTGTAATCAGCCTTCATGTAGCTGAATGAAAGATTTGCCCAATCAATACTATTCATGTCCATGCGGGTTTTAAGTAGTGTGAATCTTATTTTGCATAAAGGTACAATAAAGTGCTTATAATTTACATGATCAATCGCAGCAATTATGCATTTTTACTATGGTTTATTTGAAGAACAGCAAAATAGCAGATAACAAAATGACAGTGTAAACCAAATATCGATATTGCTTTTCAGGAATGTAACTCACCACCTTTTTCCCTATAAAGGAACCTATTAACAATGCAGGAAACATAACCACATTCAATTGAAAACTCTTCCATGTAATTGTTTCCCAACTTACAATATGAATAGGTACCTTAAAAAGATTCAGTAGCAAATAAAACCATGCCCCGGTTCCAATAAAAGCTTCTTTGGGTAAGCGCATCGAAAGAAGATACAAATTAAAAATTGGTCCGGCAGCATTACCAATCATTGTTGCAAAACCACCAGCCAAACCAAGTGTACCACCAAAAATCTTATTATCTGTCAGGTTAATCTTCTTTTTTCGCAGCTCGTTATACACAAGCAAAACCAAACAAAGAATAATGGCAATTGCTATTGTTAATTTAAACTGCTGATCGTTGATCTGATTTCCTACATAGGTTGCAATCAATATTCCAATAATAGCCCACGGAATAAGCTTAATAATGTATTTGATTTTTCCACTTTTAAAATAGAACCCCAAAGCCATTAAATCACCCATTATGAGAAAAGGTAATATAATGCCAACTGAGATTTTACCTCCGTAAAAATGAGCAAGCAAAGGTATAGTTATCATTGCTGTTCCTTTCAGACCACTTTTTGATATACCAATCAAAAACGCACTAAAAAGAGTTATTAACCATATTGTAAGGGAAGTATCTAATGGATTCCAAAATGTTTGAAGCATATAAATGGTTGTTTTGCTTCACAAAAGTAGTGGAATTAATTTAATGAGATAATGGATGCTTAATAAGCTAAAAAATTAAAAATAAATGACCATTCCTTAAAACTTAAATATAGTATCGAAATTAAATTTGAGTTGTTTTAGCATCAGATCCAACTCTATTTCTTTTATTTTAGATACCTGATAATAAATATTTTTAACAGATACATCTAAATTATCAGTTTCAATAAATATTTTATTTATCGGAGCTTTGAACAGAGCTTTTACAGTTTTAGAAGCTTCGTTTAAAACAATGGGACCGAACGAAAAATAAAAACCTTCTTTCAATGCCTGATTCAGCGTTTCAACCGAACTATTAAATCCATGAAAAATCCAAGGCTGCCTGGGTTGAATATCCTTTCGCAATTTGATGATTTCGGAATAGGCCTTTACACAATGTATAATGAGTGGTTTTCTATATTTTTCCGACAAATGAATGTGCTTTCTAAAAACATCAAGCTGCACACTTAATTCAGGACCATTTACTTTATCCAACCCACACTCACCAATTGCAATAACACTTGATTTATTGATATTTAATTCAACATGTTTAAACTGATTATAAATGTCACCAATCTCCCAAGGATGAATCCCAATTGAGGCAAATTCATTTGAAATATCAGAAGATGATTCACTCAAAGGCACATTGAAAACAGACACTACATCTTCATCAGAAGAGAGTTGGTGGGTATGAAAATCGATAAATTGCATATACTAAGATACCAAATAATTCAGGTAGATACTTTACAAATAAAAATAGAAAGAGGCGACTATCTTACGACAATCGCCTCAAACTTGCTAACCCGACAATCCGAAAATTACCGGTTATATCATAATCTATTCTTGTTTAGATGCGCGTTTACGTTCGTGTTCCAAAAGTAGAATTTTACGCAATCTAATAGATTTTGGCGTAACTTCCACATATTCGTCACCCTGAATGTATTCTAAAGCTTCTTCCAAAGTAAATTTAATTGGAGGTGCAAGCTTCACTTTATCATCAGCCCCAGAAGAACGCATATTACTCATCTTCTTAGCTTTAGTTACGTTTATCGTAAGATCACCTTCACGGTTATTTTCGCCTACTACCTGCCCCATATAAACATCTTCACCAGGCTCAATAAAAAACTTACCACGATCCTGAAGTTTGTCCATACCGTAAGCAATGGATGTTCCGGATTCGATAACAATCAATGAACCATTGATACGTTTTTCGATAGGTCCTTTCCAAGGTTGGAACTCGATGAAACGGTGAGCCATAATAGCTTCACCCTGAGTTGCTGTCAACATATTACTTCTTAATCCAATAATACCACGTGATGGAATATTGAATTCAAGATGAACACGCTCACCTTTTTTCTCCATGATTTTCAACTCACCTTTACGTTGAGTAACCATCTCAATTGCTTTACCTGCATGCTCTTCCGGCAAGTCAATTGTTAAATCCTCAACTGGCTCCAACTTCTCACCCATGTCTTCTTTTATGATAACACGTGGTTGACCTACTTGAAGCTCATATCCTTCGCGACGCATTGTTTCAATCAATACAGACAAGTGAAGTACACCTCGTCCGTAAACATTCCATGCATCTGCAGATTCTGTATCCTCAACACGCAAAGCAAGGTTTTTCTCTAGCTCTTTGGTTAAACGATCTTTAATATGACGAGATGTTACCATCTTACCTTCTTTACCAAAGAAAGGTGAGTTATTAATGGTAAATAACATACTCATAGTTGGCTCATCGATAGCAATTGGCTCCAATGGTTCTGGATTTTCGAAATCAGCAATTGTATCACCAATATCGAAACCTTCGATACCAACTAATGCACATAGCTCACCACACGAAACCTGCTCAACTTTAGTACGCCCCAATCCATCAAAAACATTCAATTCTTTAATGCGAGTACGAGCAATACTTCCGTCGCGTTTTACCAAACTCACATCCTGATTTACTTTCAACTCACCACGGTGCAAACGACCAATGGCAATACGACCCAAATATTTTGAGTGATCTAATGAAGTAATCTGTAACTGAGGAGTACCTTTGTTATATTCAGGAGCTGGTATATGTTCGATGATAGCATCGAAAATAGCATGAATATTATCAGTTTTAACCTTCCAATCAGTACTCATCCAGTTCTCTTTAGCCGAACCATAAACTGAAGGAAAATCAAGCTGATCTTCTGTAGCATCTAAAGAAAACATTAAATCAAATACTGATTCATGCACTTCCTCAGGACGACAGTTAGGTTTATCAACTTTATTAATTACTACAATTGGCTTTAATCCCAATGCAATAGCTTTTTGTAGCACAAATCGTGTTTGTGGCATAGGCCCCTCAAAGGCATCCACAAGCAATAGAACTCCGTCGGCCATGTTTAAAACACGCTCAACTTCTCCTCCAAAATCACTGTGACCCGGTGTATCAATAATATTGATTTTAACATCGTTCCACATTACGGACACGTTCTTTGATAGAATAGTGATACCACGCTCACGTTCCAAATCGTTGTTATCCATGATAAGTTCACCCATGTCCTGGTGATCCTTAAACAGCTTTCCAGCCATTAACATCTTGTCTACCAATGTGGTTTTACCGTGGTCAACGTGCGCGATAATGGCTACATTTCTAATCTCTTGCATATATAAAATCCAAATGAGCCGCAAAGGTACGCCTTATTTTTGTGATTAGTAAGCTTGTAATGTAAAAAAGCCATTAATTATCATTAAAGAACAAGAATATTTATAGAATAAAAACTAAAATAGGCCATTTTATCTTTAAACAATAAGACAACAACACCGTTCCAACCCTTGATATACAAGGATTTTATTTGTTTTTTTTGAAAAAACACCCTATCTTAAAAGTATAAACTAGTACAATTATGAAAAATCCAACAATTGCACCAGAAGGAAGCTTTTATTACACATGTGATCAATTGGCACAAAAAGATTCGAAGGAATTTTCGAAATACATGTGGGAAGATGTTGATGGAAGGCCTAGGTTTCGCTGGTATAAAAACGTAATCAACATCATTGAATTATTATCAAAATACGATTTTCATTTTGATATTGAAAAACTGGCATTTAAAGATTTTGACGACTATTTCAAATCAATCAATTGGGTTGAACAAAACGATACAGAATCGTTGGTTTACATCATGTCACAAATGATTACTCCGGTAAGTGAGCAAGTAAAAAAAAGAGTGTTAAATTACCTGATAGAGTTAGAATACTATAATGCATGTGCAATCATTCAAAAACATTTAAAAACAACCCCATCATCTACCTCAAACATTAACGGAAAAAAGGAAAACATTAAACAAACTAATTAACTATAAAATTTAAAAACATCTGTATTTCTGATTATTATAAGATTATAATCCCATCCACCCGACTTTGGTTTTATTTCCTTTAACAAAAGAAAGACTAAACATTCTCCTTAACACTGCAAAATCACAATCAGGCTTTTTATATTTGTACTTTACCAATAATCTGATGAACTACAAATGTCAAGACTTACTTTTTCATTACTACTGATTACATCAGTTCAAATATTATTTGCCCAACCTAAACCAAAAGACATTGTAATTGGACAGAGCATTGAAATAAAATCGAAATACCTACATCGATCCGTTTCAATATATCTGACTCTCCCGAGCGACGACATTGCATCATGCTATCCACTTGCCATCCTATTGGCTGCTAATGAAAATGATTTTAGAGCATCAATTCTTAAAAACCAATTTATAACAGTTGGGGTTCCATCACAAAATTTAAAAACTGATTTTTTAAAAGAAGCAGATCGCGACTCCTATTACAATTTTATTATCAAGGAATTATTGCCATATATTAGAAATCACCATCAGATCAGCAATGTAAAATTAATAACCGGGCACTCACTGGCTGGAGCTTTTGTTGTAGAGAGTTTGATTAAGCATCCCGACAAGTTTGCATTTTACTTAGCAACAAGTCCAACAATGCAAATCATCAATAAAACAGAACTTAAAAACCTTGAACTAGATCATTTTAAAGCATTATACTTTTCAATTGGGCGCAGCGAAAATTATCCTGACTTAACCCAAGCCAACCATTCATTTAATTTTATACTTGATTCACTTCACATCCAATCACTTTATTGGAAGTTTGATGTTTTAAAAGATGAAAATCACGAAACAAATGCTTTCACAGGATTTTGCAAAGGCTACAGCTATTATAAAACATTTTCTACCATTCCGGATAGTATTCTAAAATCAAGTATCGATTCGATACAAATACACATCGATAAAGTAAAAGAAGAAATAGGAATATCCATTCCACTAAATGAAAACATCTTAATGAGTAATATCCTGCTTAATTTAGCAAACCATTCATATAACAATGCCGCAACCACAATTAAGTACATTGCAAACAATCAACCCAAATTAATTAAACAAGAAGAAAATACATTTCTTCAGGTAGCTAAAGAATTGCGCATTAATGGCGGACGAGAAATGGCGTACTATACTTACAAATACATTTTTGAGATTACAAAAAGCAATATTGCTCAAAAAAATCTGGAGGAATTAAAACAAGGATTTTAACAATACAATTAAGTTATCTGCATTAATTAATCCTACAATTATGTAGTATTTATAAATAGTTCGCAAGGCTAATAAAACTGAAAGTTAGCAATCTGGTGCACGTGGCATCAATTTTATTAGTTACTAAACCAGAAAGAAGCAAATCAGATTTAAAATTTGATTACATGAATCAACTTTTCAATTTCAATTCAGCAGAGCTATATGCAATAGGCTTATCATTAAAGGTAGCTTTTTATTGCACAATCGTTGCTGTGCCCTTAGCTTTGATTGTTGGTTATGTAATGGCTCGCAAAAACTTCAGAGGTAAAGCGATTATTGAAAGCATTATCCATCTTCCACTTGTAATGCCACCTGTAACCACAGGATACTTACTTTTGCTTTTACTTGGGACAAAAGGCATAATTGGAAAGTGGCTTGATTCAGCATTTGATATAAGACTGGCTTTTACATTACCGGCAGCCATAATTGCCTCCATCGTTGTAGCATTTCCATTAATTGTTCGATCGGTACGTACAGCCATGGAAATGATAGATCCAGGACTTGAAGATGCCTCTTATATATTGGGAGCAAGTAAAATTAAAACCTTCTTTAGAATAACCATCCCCTTAGCTTTACCCGGAATAGTATCTGGGGGCATTTTAGGATTTGCCCGGTCGCTAGGAGAATTTGGAGCTACCATCACATTTGCTGGCAACATTACCGGCGAAACACAAACACTTCCTTTAGCTATTTATGCATACATGCAAGTTCCCGGGCAAGAGATGTCAACACTGCGATTAGTATTGGTTTCAGTAATTATATCATTTATTGCAATGACTGGCTCTGAACTATACATTAAGAAACAGTTAAAGACTAAAAGAAGATAATATGATAGAAGTTGATTTTACTTTACAACGCGATAATTTTGACATCTGCATACAGGAAAATTTCCATGTGGGAATTACTGGCATCTTCGGTTCGAGCGGTTCGGGAAAAACTTCGTTATTGCAATCAATTGCCGGACTAACAACTCCTGAGAAAGGCAGAATTGTAATTCAAGACAGAGAAGTTTTTAACTCATCTTCTAAGGTAAATATCACGGTTCAAAACAGAAATATTGGGTACGTTTTTCAGGAAGGACGACTTTTTCCGCATATGACAATTGAGAAAAATCTTTTGTATGGAATGAAAAGATTTGGCTCAAAACACTTAGGATTCGATCAAGTTGTTGACCTACTAAATCTTCGTCATCTTTTAAAGAGTAAGCCCACCATGGTTTCAGGTGGAGAAAGACAACGAACTGCCTTAGGACGAGCACTTTTATCACACCCTAAAATATTGTTATTGGATGAACCATTTTCAGCTGTTGACATCAACTTACGAAGCCAGATTTTGCCTTTTTTATTAAAGATTCATCGAAAGGTTAAAATTCCAATTCTAGTAGTCAGCCACGATTTACCTGATTTACTTAAACTAACCAATCGACTTTGCCTGATTCAACAAGGAAGATGCATTGGCCATGCCGACTATCAGGATTTACTAACATCGGATTCAGCTCTTGAAATGTTTGGAAAGCAATCGATCATCAACTCGTTAAATATGCAGGTTGAAGGAGTTGATTCAACAAAAGGTTTAACAATACTATCAGTAGATAAAGGAGAAAACAAAATCAGAATTAACTGCGAAAAAAGTCGTCAGAATTATAAACCAGGCGAAACCATAAAGCTTTTTATTAATTCGGATGATATAGCTTTATCACGACATAAGCTAAACGAAGTAACTATTCAAAACCAATTGAAAGGAGTAATTGTCGATATAATTAAGAGAGAGTCGACTGAACTTTGTATTATGGATGTTGGATTCCAGTTAGTGGTTGAAATCACAGCAGAATCAGGAAAACGTATGGCCATTGAAAAAGGAAGTGAAGTATGGTGCCTATTTAAATCAGTTGCTATTGATGTAGCAAATTAATATTTAATCCACATGCTAAACTCACTTAAAGTATTACTTTATATATCTATTTTTATCCTATTAACATTTATATCTCAAATAGGTGGGATAGTATTTATTGCATCGCATATCATTGCTATAAAAATCAATTGCAGAAAATGGTATAAAGCCATCCTCCTATTTTTATCAATATACACAGTAACTACTTTTATTCTTGTACCTGCATTTGCCACTTTGGGAGGCAGACTAAAAATTAAAAATCGGTCGAATATTGAAGTTGCCAATAAAATGACCATCTGGCTAAATAGAAATTACGTAAACAAGGAAACCAACTTATATCTAAGTGAAGTATCTAAAGAATTAGAGAATATTAATCCAAACATTAAATTACGCTATTTAGACGCATGTTTTCCTTTTTTTGATGGATTCCCATTACTACCTCACCTAAGTCACAACGATGGAAAAAAAGTAGATATAAGCCTTATTTATGAGGATTTTTCAGGCAACATCATTAACCAAAGTAAATCCATCAGCGGTTATGGTGTTTTTGAAGAACCAGTTGGTAACGAATTTAATCAATGCCAACAATGCAAGAATAAAGGATATTATAAATATGACTTCCCGAAATACTTAACAATGGGACGTATAAACTCTAATTTGCACTTTTCCAGCAAAGGAACAAGGGAACTTATGCAAGCTTTGCTGAAAAGTAAAAAGCTGGAAAAGCTGTTTATCGAACCTCATTTAAAAAAAAGATTAGGTATCAACGATTCCCGAATTCGTTTCCAGGGATGCCAATCTGTAAGACATGATGACCATATCCATATACAAGTTCGATAATTAACTTTTATCTAAATCCCTATTATGGTAGCGACATGTAGTTGGCTTTCCTATTGGAATCACTACTATTTCTTTTTTACAATTAGGGCATTGATATATTTCGCATCCTGTACAGCAAAAACAATTACTACAAATGCGATCCAAATCATCTTTATCGTATTGTGATTGACAGTGAGTACAAATAATAAATTGTTTTTCTTTATTCATGAATTAAAGATAAAAAGAAAAGTATAAAACACAGATATTCATACTTCTATTGTCTATTCACCTTAAACGTTCTTATTAATTATAACAATGTTAAATAAGTTGCTAATTCTCTTCTAAAAATATATATTTATGATACCTAATCAATAATAATATGACAACTAAACAAACATCCATCAAAGCTATACGCCGACGTCTAAAAATTCCTCAGTATTTTATTACCTACCAAGCAATAGTATTGATTTTGCTTTTACTTTTTCTCATTCTTAAATAATACTAACTCTCTTTAATTTTAACTATTATAAAATAACAAAAAAGGCTTTCTGAATCCAGAAAGCCTTTTGTATTTTGCTTGTATTTATTACTCTTTATTCTTCCATATCCAGAAGCCGGCTCCCATCACCATAATTATTATCACAACCGAACTTATAATGGCAAGCCATTGACCCGTATTAAATAATTTAGGCTCAAATCGAAATTCAATGGTATGTTCTCCGGATGGTATCAATAATGCTCTTAAAACATAATTAGCACGGAATATATCTACCTTTTTACCATCAATATAAGCATCCCAACCTTTATCGTAGTAAATGTCACTAAATACAGCAATTTGATCCTGATTAGTACTCGATTCGAATAGAAGTTTATTCGGAGCATAAGTAGCCAAATTAATACTTCCCTGGATAGAATCAACTGAATAACCTTTTACTAAGTCAGCAAATTTCTGATCCACAACAGCTGTTTTATGAAGATCAACACCTCCTATGGCTGCAATTTCTTCATCGGCATTGGCAACAATCTTGATTTTATTTACAAACCAGGCATTTCCCATATATGCAGGGTTGAAAATTGGTGCTGCTCCAGGGTTATAGATCACATATTTTGTGTTCATCATATTGAGGATTGGCATATTTTCCAATTCAACCTCTAAATCGCCCAGCGACTGAGCTTTTTGCAACGACTGCATCAAAGTCTGCCAATTGTTGTATAAATAGCGATCAACCAAATCCTGATAACGACGCAATTTAGCTCCATGGAAACCACCAACCGACTTATGCCAGTACGGAGTGAATCCATCTTTAAAAGGATCGCGGTAAATTGGAAAAACACGATAATACTTATCAGTATCTCTCAATATGGCCTGATCAGCTTTTGATTTTGCAAACTCTTCTTTCGCTTTGGTTTTAGTTTCGAATTTATCGTTGTTTAGGTAACGTTTATCAACACCCCATAAATCAATAAAGATTAAGATGGCAAATCCCCAAACAATATAACGACTAGCCAATTTATTTTGCGAGTAAAACCATAACGAGGCCGACCCAATCAAAATAAATATAAAAGACCTCCAAGCATCACTAGTCATCAAATATTGACGTGCACTAATTAAATTATCCTGAAGCAGCTTATACATCATTGCCTGATCGCCACCTTGCTGTATTTGCGCAGCAAAAGCACTTACTTCCTGCTCACTTAAAAAGTCGTAAATACCAAATACACCAGGCACTAAAGCAAATAACAAACTTACACCTCCGGTTAAACCAAAAGCAATTAAAAACCACTTGCTATCTTGCTTAATCAATTCAGGTTTTTCAAGTACCTCTTTTAATCCTAAAAAACCTAAAACCGGCATGGTAAACGATGCAATAACCAAGGCCATTTCAACGGTTCGAAACTTATTATAAAGCGGAAAGTTATAGAACATGAAATGATTAAAACCTTCGAAGTTTTTTCCCCAGGCTAAAAGAATAGATAAAACAGTAGCAGCTATTAGCCACCACCTTTCCTTTCCTTTATAATAAAAGGCACCGATGAAAAACAAGAAACAGATAATGGCTCCTATATAAACAGGACCGCTAGTAAATACACGACCACCCCAATATTGACTTGATTGAGCTACATATTCTTTCAAACGGTTATCGACATGATCCATTGCTCCCTCGCTTGAACCGATACCTTCAGATGCTCCACCAACTATATTAGGAATCATTAATGTAAGCGTTTCTTTTTTACCATAACTCCAACTGAAAGCATAATCAATATCCAAACCAGAATGTTCCTTCTTACCATCCTGAGCACTTAATTCGGAAGCACCTCGTATCGAATATTTACCATATTCGTAGGTAGTTAATAAATTGGTTAAATTTGGAAGTATAGCTAACAAGGCTGCTACTAACAACACAGCGGATGACTGAACAAAAGCTTTAAGTGCCTTTTCTTTTAATGCATAAATAAACTTGGCAATAACAATTACCAATACCATTAAGGCTAAATAATAGGTAATCTGCACGTGGTTATAAGCAATCTCCATACCCAATGCCACGGTAGTAATTAATCCACCCAGCCATTTATTTTTGTTGTATGCATATAAAATACCGGCTACAGTAGGTGCCATCAGAGCAATGGCATAAGTTTTAGTAATATGCCCGGCTATTATTATAATGAGGTTATAGGAACCAAAGGCAAAAGCAATGGCACCAACAATACTTAGCCATTTATCAACCTTTAAACTAAGCAGTAACAAATAAAAGCCAAACATATATAAGAATACAATGGCGATGGTTTCATATGGTAAACCTAATCGGGTATATTTATTCAGATAACTAAAAATGTTTTTTGATGAATCACTTTTAATCTGATAAGCTGGCATTCCACCAAACATGGAATTCGTCCACATGGATTTTTCACCTGTTTGCTTCTCAAAATCAGCCAATTCTTTCGACATTGCAATTGCATGCGAATTATCGAGCTGTGGCAATTTCTTACCTTCTAGCACAGGTGTAAAATAAGCTGCACTAAGAATAATAAAGATAAGAACGGCTCCTAAATAAGGTAATAGGGCTTTTATTCTGTCAATCATGATTCTGTTTTTTATTTGTCGTGAAAATACACATACTAATTGTAAACAAAAAGAGTATGAGCATTATGTAGACATGAAAAGAAAAACCCGCTAATAAAATCAGCGGGTTAGTAATTATTTTAGTAAAGAAATTTAGTTTACAAAAGCCTATTAAGCCAGTTTCTTAAAAAGCTCTTTCATACTTACTTTCTCAGCAATAATACCACGTAAATCCGATATATTTACACGCTCTTGTGCCATCGTATCGCGGTGACGAATAGTTACAGTATTATCTTCTAGTGATTGATGATCAACAGTAACACAGTATGGAGTACCAATTGCATCCTGACGACGATAACGCTTACCAATACTGTCTTTTTCATCATATTGACAATTAAAATCAAATTTCAAATCATCAATAATTTCACGAGCCTTTTCAGGTAAACCATCTTTTTTCACCAATGGCATAACAGCTAATTTAACAGGCGCTAATACCGGAGGAAGATTTAACACAACGCGTGTTTCTTTTTTACCATCTTTTCCTTCTACTTCTTCTTCGTTGTATGCACCCGCCATAATACTTAAAAACATTCGGTCAACTCCAATTGAAGTCTCAACTACATAAGGAACATAGCTCTTGTTCAATTCAGGATCGAAGTATTGAATTTTCTTACCTGAAAACTCTTGGTGTTGCGATAAATCGAAATCGGTACGAGAGTGAATACCCTCCACTTCTTTAAAACCGAATGGCATTTTAAACTCAACATCAGTTGCAGCATTGGCATAGTGAGCTAGTTTGTCGTGATCGTGGAAACGATATTTCTCTTCACCCATACCCAACGACTTGTGCCATTTCATACGAGCTTCTTTCCAGTATTCGAACCATTTCATTTCTTCGCCCGGACGAACAAAGAATTGCATTTCCATTTGTTCGAACTCACGCATACGGAAGATGAACTGACGAGCTACAATCTCGTTACGGAAGGCTTTACCAATTTGAGCAATACCAAATGGTAGCTTCATACGTCCTGTTTTTTGTACGTTCAGGTAGTTTACAAAAATACCCTGAGCTGTTTCGGGACGTAAATATATTTTTTGAGCACCATCGGCAGTTGATCCCATTTCGGTAGAGAACATCAGGTTAAACTGACGAACATCAGTCCAGTTTTTAGTACCTGAAATAGGACAAGCGATTTCATAATCAATAATAATCTGACGAAGTTCTTCCAGATCATTATCATTTAAAGCTTTGGCAAAACGGCCGTGTACTTCATTAATTTTTTCCTGATTGGCTAATACACGAGGATTGGTTTCCAAAAATTGTTTTTCATCAAACGAATCGCCAAAACGTTTCTTTGCTTTGGTTACTTCCTTGTTGATTTTCTCTTCAAATTTTTGAATTAAATCTTCGATTAAAACATCTGCACGATAACGTTTTTTACTGTCTTTGTTGTCAATCAAAGGATCGTTAAATGCATCCACGTGGCCCGAAGCCTTCCAGGTAGTTGGGTGCATAAAAATAGCAGCATCGATACCAACTACATTTTCGTGTAGCAATACCATTGAATCCCACCAGTATTTTTTGATGTTGTTCTTTAGTTCAACACCATTTTGGCCGTAATCGTATACAGCACCTAATCCATCATACACTTCGCTGGATTGAAAAACAAATCCGTATTCTTTACAATGTGCAACCAGTTTCTTAAAAACGTCTTCTTGAGCCATATGTCTGTCTTGTATTTTTTTACCAAAAACGCAAAAATAGTCGATTTTTGAATATCTGCGAACTTTCAGCTCAACTCTTTACAAATGTTTAGATAAACGATTATAAAATATTCATCAAAAAATAAAGGATTACTATATCTTTTATTTAAAAATTGTATTATATTTTATTGCAACCACCTTAATTCTACCTGGTAATTAACTAAAATTAAGAGGGTATGAAATCAATTTTTACTTTGTGTTTTTTAGTAGTATTTATGGTTGCTTCAATAGCAGAAAATCCATTTAAAAAAGAAAAACATCATCGCTTAAAGCATAAAGCGATCAACACACTTAAGGCGACAGCCGTTGCCGACGATCCAATGAGTATGACTACCTATGAATGGAGCGGTACAGACTGGATTAATGCATCTGTTTATACTTTTACTTATAATGCACAGGGGCTACTTGAGACCAGGTTTAACGACTTTAGCAAAATGACTTATGCCTATTACGTTAGTGGGCAGGTACAAAGTATCACTACCCAGTTTTGGGATGGCTCTATTTGGAATAATTCCAATGAACAGCGATACACCTACGATTCGGAAGGAAATGAGTCGGAAAGTACATCTTATGACTGGAATGGCAGCACTTGGGAGTTACAATACGGAAACCGCACTGTTAATGAATATGATAATGGAGAAATCATATCGCAAATTGGATCGTATTATAATTCCAGTAGCATGACTTGGGAGGAAGAATGGGGATGGAAAGACGAATTTGTTAGAGACGAACAGAACCGGCTTATTGAGGAAAATTACTATGAAAGAATTGGCGGAGCATGGGTACTACAGGATTACTTCCATTACTTTTATGATGGTCAAGGACGGGTAGATTATAGTTTAGAAGGTGATAGCGAAAGCTCCGTTGTTATGAAGTTTATCTATTTTTACGACGCTCAAAATGTTTTAATAGAAGCAACTGTTTATGAAATAGATGGAGAAACAGAAACACTTGTAGGTAGGTACACAAGTGTGGTATGGGCTATATGGAACGAGGATGGATTTACGGATGATAGCTACCTTCTTGAAGCATTATTACAGATGTGGGATGGTAGTGATTTCGTCAATGGTGAAAAGATAGATGGCGATTTACACGGTTATTTAGGTACCGGAACACCTCCAATTTATACTGAAACAACATCGGAATGGAATGGTAGTAGTTATGATCCGGTGTATCGCGAGACCAGATATGACGGCGATTATAATAATTATACCGACGAGCAATATATTAACGGAAGCTGGTATATTACCGATGAATATCGAAATACCCCTATTTTAATTCGCTACTATTCGGTTACTTATGACGAATCCGGAAATATTACCTATGGATATTACGATGAATCGATATTTGACGCTTATGGTGCCGAAATTGAGAACTTCAATAAATCGAATAACGGTTCGGGTTGGGTACAGAATAATGGAAATAAAACAATTATTACCTACGAAAGCGCAACTCCAAAGATATTGGAAAAGATTTATCAGAACTGGGATGGATCCATTTATGTGAATTATATGCGCGAGGTATACGACTATACTCCAACCAACCTCGATTTATTAGCTAAAGAAGGAATCAAAATTTACCCTACTGCATTTAAGCATAACATAGCAGTGCAATCAGCACTATCAGGGAAAATATTTATTTATAATATTAGTGGTGCTAAAGTACTTGAAAAACCTATTTTTAATGGTATCAATTCGATAAACACATCACATTTCGAAAATGGATTGTACATAGTTAAAGTAAAAACGAAAGATGGTGAAACAATCAGGAAGATGGTGAAACAATAAAATAAGAGAGGCAGCTTTTAGGCTGCCTCTCTTAGTATTTTAGGTAAGTAATACAATCCAGATTATTGCTGTAGTAATCACCACAAATAAAACCAACGACGTACATCGATTCAATTTATTCTTCATCACCGTATTCTTATACCCACAGTCAAATTTACTTTCTTTCAATCGTTTCACTTTTGGTTAAATTTGGTTGATATATTCTTTATTCTCCACTAGCCACCACTTCAACCCATTTACCAGGTTTGCGCGCAGCTACTGTATTATCGTACATTGCCTCGCAACTAACAGCCGGCAAATAGTATCTACCAGTGTATCCAGCATTTAAAATTATTACAAATTTCTTAGAATATCCTTTTTGCAGGTCAAAATAGGAATATACCCTATCGTCGCGATAATCTCTGTAATCAGGAATATCAACTTCATGAGCATTCTTAATATCTTCCATGCGGGTATTTCTTATTTCCCATCCTGAAGGAAAAATCTGTGTTAAAGCTAAATTCTCTAAATTGCCTTTTGTTCCCGGATTTTTAACCGTTACTTCAGCAACAAAATCAGTGCCTTGACTCAAACGTTTTACATCAATAATGTTGCCCGAAAGATCTTTATAAACCACACTAAGTTGCAGGTTTGACGACAATGCTGTGCTATCTCCTGCGGCAGGTATCCCATCCATTATCACACGACCAAATAAAATGCCTTGCGACTTATTCCTGATATTAATTGATCCGCTTTTCTTTTCTGTATTTAATTTGGTTTGATAAACAGATAATTGAGACTCAACTTTCGCACCTTCCTGATTTTGGGCATTCCATTCGAAATTCATCCCTTTACTAACACCTGATAATCCAGCATATTTACTAATTGCCAATAGAGAATATGCAGTAGTTTGGGTACTCATCCATTGTTGGCTCGATAATGCCTTCGACAATTTCATTACCAAATCAGCAGCATCAGACCGGCGATTCAATAATACCAGTGTTTCGATAACCATCGCTAAATCGCGCTCATTTGATCCATAGCTGTAATAACGATCGTATTCGGTAAAATCATCCATCGAGGCATTATTCACCAACTCATTGGCAACATTTTTATGGCCTGCTAAAGCATAAGCTGCTGCTAATCTCCAACGCGCTTGCAAACTCAAATAACTTTGATTGCGCATGCGGTTCATGGCACTCAATTCGGGTTCGCCAGCTAAAGCCAATGTATATAAACGATATGCTTGAGCAATATCACGTCCTCGGTAACTTTTATCAGGGCTGCATTGACGAGCTTGCGTACGCTGGTATTTAATCCATTTGTTTTTAAATCCAACAGGCAATTGATAACCTTTCAATTCAGCCTCAAGTAAGAAATGGCCGGCATAAGTACTTCCCCAATCGCAAGATGAAGAACTACCTGGCCAGTAACTTAAACCTCCATCAGGACGCACAAATCCAGCTAAACGATTAATGCCGGCGCGTATATTTCTGGCAGTTGCTTCAGCCATTTGATCTCCATTATCAATTAAATCGCTTAAAAATAATTGAGGGAATGCACCCGAAGTTGTTTGTTCAACACATCCGTGTGGGTAAGAAATCAAGTATTTTAAGCGTCGGCCAAAATCAATTGGAGGAATCGAAGATATCTCTAAAGTTGCATTATTTGTTCCTTCCAAACCTGGTAATGTATAATCCAGTTTTGCAGTTTGTCCTTGCTCAATTTGAATTTTTGAAACAGTGGTAATTCTTGGGTTTGGATTGCGCACTTCTATTTCAATTGCATCAACCGCTTCTTCCCCACTTGCCGAAGCCATTACTTGAACCTTACCTACTCCCATAGTTGGTTTTACCTTCACTTTAAAAACAACCACTTCCTCACCAGTTTGTGTAAAGTTGATGGTTTGAGTGTTCTCTCCCATCACTGTCAACAACTCATTTGACTCTACCTTAACTTTTACATTTTTGATATTGTCTTTCATGGCAAAAACAGTCACCGGTAATTCCACTTCTTCATCAGGACCTAACACCCGTGGAAGAGTTGCCAATACCATCAATGGATTTTTAACCGGAGTTGTTTTCTCAGCATTACCATAAGCATTGTCTGATGATGCAATTACCATAGTACGCACCGAGCCAATATAACGAGGCATAGTAAAAGTCAACTCATCTGTTTTACCAGGTTTTAATGAGTATGGACCAAAGAATTTAACAACAGGTTTGAAACGATTGGCTTTGTTTCCGCCTTTTTTAGCAGCCATATCACCATCACCACCCAAACTAAACATTTGCTCTATTTTACCACCGTAAGCTCCAATAACCTGATCGTAAATATCCCACGATTTTACTCCCAAGGCTTCTTTTGCAAAGAAATAATTCCATGGACGAGGTGTTTTAAAGCGTGTCAGATCCAACAATCCATCTTCTACCATGGCAAGCGTATAGCTCATTGCCTGACCATTCTTCTCACTAACTTTAATGCTTACCTCTTGCTCTGGTCGCAACTCATCAGGCATTGTTATAACCGGAGTAAGATGCGTTTTTGGATCTTCAGCCATTAACGGAATTACTCCGTATAAGCGAATTGGTAAATTATTGATGGTTTGAGCATGAGGCTGAACAAGAGTAACCGACACATAAGCATTTGGTGTCATATCTTCGGTAACATCAAAACTAAACGAGGTACTTCCGTCTTGAGGAGTAACCCACCAGCTATTCATGACAGAGTTTCCGTTTTCGATGCAAACCAAAGCTCTTCCTGCTGCAGACGATGGGAAAGTTATCGTTGCTTTTTCACCAACATTGTATTTTTCTTTGTCGGATGAAAAACTTAGCATTGAAGCCGATGATGCATCTTTATCCTGACGTTTTCCAGCCCATCCAGGCCAATCAACATAAACTGTTTTACCAGTAGCATGGCCATTGGTATTATCAACAACACGAATAAGGTAACGTCCCCAATCGGGATAGTTAATACGGAATGAGAATTGCCCCTCTCCGTTTACGGTACTAACTTTGCCGCTTGTAATGATATTTTGATGACGGGTACCAACGTATTTCGATAAATTATCTTGTGAAGACTCCCACCACCAACGCCAACTCACTTTATATACATAGTACGATAAATCTTTAACACTAACAGGTTTTCCATTGGCATCTAATGTTGCCACATTTATTACATGAGCCGTATCGGTTAAAAGCATATTACGCTTATCTCCTTTGGGAGTTTTGATACCCACAAAAACCGGATATGGAGCATAAGGAACCGTAAAACGATCCACACTAAAATCACCACTTTTCTCAAATACCCGGGTCATAAATGATGCTTTTAACATACCCGGAGCAGCATCTTCAACATCGATAGTTGCATTAATATTAGCTTTTCCATCAGCGTCGAGTTTGCCATCAAAAACAGTATATTCTTCTGAGTCGAATGTTCGGGCCGGATCATCAAAAACATAATCGCGATACGTATCAAACTGAGTACGCGATTGATTTAAAGTAACCGAAACATCAGCTTTTAAATTTCGAGCAACCGCTCCGTGCAACCACAACACTTCCATTTCGGAATTCATGGCTTCTCCAGGACTCAACTGTTTTTTACCAAAGTCAAGCTTAATTTTTAAACGGTTAGGCTTAACTGTTTCTACCCTCATGCCTTGCTCAAAAGTGCTTCCTCCTACCTTCACTCGTGCGGTCCAGTATCCAGTTGGAGCATCATCAGCCGTGGCAGCTTTAAATGAGAAAAGACTTTTATTTTGAAGAGAGTTTACCTGCTTATTAATAATTTGTCCATGAGGATTTAGTAGTTCAAAAACAATTGGATGATCAGCTGGTAATGCTTCTCCTTTATTTTGTATGATAAAAGACACAAACAAAGTATCACCCGGACGCCATACACCTCTCTCACCGTAAATAAATCCTTTCAATCCTTTTTGAACATGCTGTCCATTAATATCAAAACGACTATACGATAAGGAATTTCCTTCAATCAGTTTAAGATAACCTCGTTGATCATTACTTTTAACAACGACTATGAAAGGTTGCCCCTCGATAGGGATACGTGCTAAACCATTGGCGTCAGACTTAACAGTTCCCATTACCTGACTTTGGTAATTAAGAATCTCAACATCGGCATTGGCAATGGGTTCAACCGTTCTTAAATCGGTAACAGCTACCACAATTTCTTTACTGTTTCCTTTTTTGGCAATCACACCAATATTGGATGCCAGAATATTTTTGGCAACAATCTTGTTGCTATAATACGATTCGGTACAAGGATCATCACGATCGCGCCAGTTATAATTGTAACCTTCATATCCATCCCAATACGAATTGTAGTAACTCTCCGGACGATCCCAATAAGCTTTATCGGCATCTGTTATTTTATCATCTTCTTCAATCACTTGAGCCTCTTGGTTACTTTCGTCATCACTACATGGATAAAAGCTGAATTTTTTTCTCATTTTAAGCTCAATACGATAAATCGCACCCGGTTCGGTTTGAATTAAATCGGTAAGGTTAAGAGAAAATACATTCCACTCGGCAAGATTTAAGGATCGATCTTTATCTAAACGGATGGTCTTTTTCATAACCAAACGCCCAGCCCTGCGAAGTTGGTTGCTTCCATTCAAATCATTAACCTGAAGAAAATGAGCTACATTTGATTCAAATATCTTAATTATTCGAACTTCAACCGCTTTTAGGCTAACGGCCTTAAACGGAAAAATTAAACCATCGGAATTTGGTAAGATATTTCCTTTACCAATTAAGCTGATTGCTGGTTTTGGGGTTTCAAAAAGCAATTCGTATCTCGATTCTTCATTAAGCGGGTACGATAAACTATTTTTGATACCCGTATGAACAATTACTTCTTTTTTACCCGATAATCGATAAGGCGGATACACATTTAATCGGTTATTATCGATTTCATATTTCAAATCCGACACATTGCCCAAACTTACCATTCCACTCATATTTTGCTTACTATCCAATGGATCGGAAAAAGTAACCACAATATGCTGTTCGGGTGTCATCATCACTTTGGTTGATAACACTTTAAAATCATTGAGCGAAGGAATATCTATTTCTTCTTTCGATGTTTTATCAACTCCTATAGACGCTCCATTGAGTTGAAGCACTAACAAACCAGCTTGCTTTTTTCGCATTACGTTACTCACAACAAACTGGTGCGACTTTTCACTGGTAATATGTGTCCATTCAATATCTAACTCTTTACCATCCTGCGATGCATGAAGCATCTTTTCTATTTCATTATTATCGGCATTATCGGCCAATGTAATTTTACCTTTATAGGTATTTTCTTCGAGCTTATTGGCACTAACAGGCTCAATACCGGTTGATACAAATCGATAATTCTGTTTGATGGTAGCAAAACTAAACTCAAAAGCATCATTCTCGTCTTCGAATAGCTTTTGAATATTAACCGTTACATTATATTCTGCTCCGGAGGGCAATCGATCGCTTGGAACAAATTGCAAGGTGTAGGCATCGAGCCATTCTGCTTTTCCTTTAATAGAAGGCTTAAAACTGATTAGTTTTGAATCAGCTTCTTGTCCGGCTTCTATACCCGGAATTTTTGAAGAAAACTGAACCTGGATAACACCTTCGTTGGAGATAATTCCAGAAGTAAAGGCACTGACTTTTTCGTTATAAACTACTTCTTTAGTAGCACTTTGGTCCTTCTTCGATTGACATGAGTAAGTGGTTAAAATCATCATTGAGATGATTATAAAACCCAGTAAGGATCGTTTGAACATTCTGATAGTGTGTTTAAATTTTTTGTAATTTATCAAAATAAAAACAAATCTTAGAATAAAATAATATGCTAGACTAATAGATCACTTATAGAACCTTTAATATCAACAAACAAAAAATGCAACCCATCTGATATTGGATTGCATTTTTCGTATTTATTAAGCTCTTAAAATTTTTATTCTATATGTATTTTACAAAGACCGCTTTTTGTGAGTTTAGGTATGCCAAATGCATTATATTCTCGATGTTCAAAAATATAGTTGTGATCATCCACTTTTATATTTCTGCCAATTAAAAGCACGGTTTCTTTATTATCAAAAAGTACTTGTTTTGAATAAGAACCATCTCTATTAATTTTAATTGCAAACAAATTGGATTTATTAGCGTTTCCTAGTAGTTTGACGTCCTTTATATTCTTTGATTCAGGTGCAATATTATCTCGCTGATCATTCATTAGTAAAATCAAATTATTATCAACCACTAATGGTAAGAAAGATCCAACTGAATAAGATAAATCACCCATTTTTTGCTTTTTAGGTATCACTACCCATTTCGAAATATTTCCTTGTTCATCAAGCAATAGAGCAACAATTGAATTAAAAAAGTTAATCGTTCCATATTTATCTGCTACAGAATATTTCTCCTCCATTAAAGCCCAAATTGTTCCATCTTCATTCGGAATGTATTCTTTAATCCTATTAGCCTTTGAAATACCTTCGTCATTCTTAATCTTAGTTACTTTCTCATCTTTAACCCGTGCAATTAATTCTTTAGGAAATTCAAATACTTTTTTAGAAACTATTTCTTTGCTCGCAACATCAATTTTAACAGTTGCTACACCATGAATTTCCTTTTTATCACCATCAACCAAATTACGAAATAAGCCATTGACATAAAGTGATTTTTCATCTTTACTTAGTTCGATGCTTACATTGGTAAGTTCAAGCTTTGGAATTGATATCTCAAATTCTTTTAGATTACCTTTATTATCAAGAATGTAAACTTCCATTCTTTCCTCTTCATTATCTTTTTCCTTCTCGCCTCTACCAAGTTCGTAATAGCCAGATATAATAATATGATGATCTTTCGTTAAAATAATCTCACTCCCGTGAAAATCTTCATCACTGTGAGGCAATTCTACTTGCATTTTAGAAAGGCTTTTTAATTCAGAATCAAACAGTTTGAAATTAAAAACTTCCATATCCTTCTTATGATAAGGTGGAGAGGAAATAACAACAAAGCTTGTTGAATCTTCTGACACAACGGTAGAAAAACCTGTTACATTGGATTTTCGTTCAATATCAGTGGCCTCAATTTGCTTTAATTTGTCAACAAAATTGCCTTTCTCATCTATTTCGGTGGCCAATAACACATGTTGATTAGAATTTTTTTCTACCGATGACGTGATTAAATAAATCTTATCACCAACCCGGATCAAATCATTAAAAATAAAATTATTACTTAAATTCTGATCTGTTGATTTTCTACCTTCAATAATAACGCGTTGTGCTATAATTTTAAGATCTGATAGATTTCTTATCGTTAATTCTAAAACTTCTTCGTCGATATAACGTACAGAGTAGATCTGTTGATTCTTCTGACACGATGCAAGAATACTTGAAGCATGTTTCTTTTCAGACTCCAGCTTGGTTAGCGTAAGATTGAAGGTTTGTGCATAAGAATTAAGATACAGCAATATAGATGCTGTCAGGCATAAAAGTTTCTTCATATGATTTGTTTAATGTTGAATTCAGCCGCAAAATAATAAGTTTTATCTAACGTAACATTATAAATATTATATATTTGTCGTGATTTTTGAAAAAACACCTTATTTTTCTCAAATCGCAATCAGAATAACGCTTATGTATAAATAAACAGAAATAATCTTACACTGTCTTATGAGAATAATATTCATTTTGTGCACTTTTATTATGTTGCAATCAATATCAGCACAAAATACTTCAAGGGTAACTGTATTTAATGCAGAAGACGCTAAAGAGATAACCATACAGGAAGAATCAGTATTGAGAAATGCAATTAAGTGGAATTGGTCATTACTTGGCAGAGGAGTTTTTATGCTTAACTACGAACGAGAACTGAAACCTTGGTTAAGCGTAGAAGGAGGACTAGGCTTATGTTATCAGGATTGGATGTTTGAAGCTAGCAAAGGTATTGAAGATATACTTTTCGACAGTTATAATGATTCTGAAAACGCTGTTGCGATTATAAAGCCTGCTTTTGAAGGACGAGTGAGATTCTATCCTTTTCAGCTAAATGATATGGAAGGTTTTTATTGCTCTTTAGGTTACTCAAGACGTAATTACAAATTTGAAACCGACTTGGAAGGTATTTTGTACCATACAGGTTATCATATAAACGACACTCAATTTATGGTTGGTTGGCAATACGAATCCTGGTGGATTGATAATATTTTAGCTGATTTTTACTTAGGTATTGGAATGAGAGGTTACACTTATTCCTTTATTGATAAATCGGAAAATAACGCATCAACTGATTCGTATATTATTGCAGAAGAAACAGGTAATAATCCAGCATTCTTTTGTGGTTTTAAACTATCGATTCCTTTTTAAATTAACACTATACAATTAAAAAGCATCTGCAATAATTTGCAGATGCTTTTTTTATATCTCCGTTTGCATACCTCCTATTATTCGAAAGAATTAGAACCTATCACCAAGAACTAAATCTTAGTATAGTTCAACCCAACTATGCTATTCATTTTAAACTTTAGTTTTCCACCAACAAAATTATCAGCTTGCCAATAAGTTTATATACAATTGAATATCTGAATCCTACCACTTACAAAACCTTCATATTCTGAAATAAATACTTCTAACCGAACAATTAAAATATGTTAAAACCCGCTTGTGTCGTGAGCGATATTTAATTAATTTCTATATTTGTGTCGCAAACGATATATAATTATTAAAATATAAAAATGATGCAAACAGTTTACCAAACAACAGCACAAGTTACAGGTGGAAGAAACGGACACGTTAAAAGTGATAATGGTATTTTAGATTTAGAAGTAAGATTACCAAAAGCAATGGGCGGCGCAAACGATGATTACACAAATCCCGAACAACTATTTGCAGCTGGTTATGCTGCTTGTTTCGATAACGCCTTGATCTATGTAGCGCTTCAACAAAAAATCAGAATTAAATCAAAACTTGATGTAACAGTACAGCTACAGTCTTCAGAAGCAGATGGATTTAATTTACGAGTTCAAATCGAAGCTGAGATTACAGGGACCGATTCAGAAACCGCACAAAAATTACTGGAACAAGCACATGCAACTTGCCCCTACTCAAAAGCGATAAAAGGTAATGTTGAAGTTTCGTTAAAATTAAAATAACCAATTAAAAAACTAACAAATGAAAACTAACTTAATCAACACAAACTGTACGAAAACAAATATCTGGCAAACCATTTTTAGAATAATACTAGGTTTATTTATGATTTACGCAGGTACAGGTCACTTAACATGGTTACGAAGCGAATTTGTAGCACAGGTTCCAACCTGGCTCCCTGTCGAAACCGATTTTGTAGTCTTAGCTTCTGGCGTAGTTGAAATACTCTTAGGTTTATCAATGATATTTTCAGGTAAATACAAAGCCTTTGCTGGTCTGTCTCTTGCCGTATTTTATGTTTTGATATTTCCAGGCAACATATCACAATATATCAACCAGGTAGATGCATTTGGATTAGATACAGATAGAGCTCGTTTTATACGTTTATTCTTTCAACCGGTACTAATTATTTGGGCCCTATGGTCAACCGGAGTCTTTTGTATCATGTTTAATAAGACCAAAGAGTAATTTTTAATCAATAACAAGAAGTAATAAGATATGAATCAATTTTATCAATTCGAAGCAAAAAGTTTGCAAGGCAAACCAGTTTCGATGGAACAATTTAAAGGGAAAACGGTGTTAGTGGTAAATACTGCAAGTAAATGCGGATTAACACCGCAGTTTGAAGGCTTAGAAAGCATGTACAAAAAATACAAGGATAAAGGATTGATAATCCTGGGGTTTCCTTGTAATCAATTTGCCAATCAAGAACCAGGCGATGAAAAATCAATTTCAGAAGGATGTATGATCAACTACGGCGTAACCTTCCCTATGTTCTCAAAAATTGATGTTAACGGCGACAACGCCCACCCAATTTACAAATACCTGAAAAGCGAATTAAAAGGTACATTTGGCAATAAAATCAAATGGAACTTTACTAAGTTTTTGGTTGATAAAAATGGTAATCCGATAAAACGTTTTGCCCCGACAACCAAGCCCGAAAAAATAGAGAAATACATCGAGAATATATTAAGCTAGACCTCCACCGAAGAGTATACAAATAAAATTCACCCCTAATTATTTAAAGAAATAAGCAGGAGACTAAATAATTTTGCAACTTTGCATAGGTCTCCTGCAATAATTATTATGACATACGATCAATTAAAATTAGAAAATCAGCTCTGTTTTCCGGTATATGCAGCATCACGTCTCATTACCCGTGAGTATCAACCCTATCTGGATGAATTAGAAATAACTTATCCCCAGTATCTTGTTTTAATGATTCTGTGGGAAAATGATGGAATGCCTGTAAACGACATAGCAAAAAAGCTGATACTAAATACCAACACCATTACTCCTTTACTTAAACGCATGGAGAAACAAGGATTGGTTAATCGAGAACGATCATCGGAAGATGAACGAAAAGTAATTATAAAGCTTACTCAGAAAGGAAATGAACTAAAAGATAAAGCAGTAAAGATTCCCGAGCGCTTAGCTACTCATCTTTTGGAAGGCCCTATGAGTGTTGAAGAATTAATTCGATTAAAAGATGATTTAGGTAAGATTATTAATCACTTATCTAAAAAATAGCTTTTTACTCTAATTCGTCATCATTAGGAATTTAGATTAGCTAATTGTATTTTCAGCCAAAAGAATTCTTAACAGATGAATAAAAAACTTCTATTCATAGTTCTATCCGTAATTCTTTATTGGATTTTGACTAAATATGTTCCTTACGGAAGACTAATACTTTATCCGATAACATTACTTGTAACAATTTTTCACGAAACTGGTCATGCTTTATTCGCATTACTTACAGGAGGAAGCGTACATGGAATTCAGATTAACCAAAATGGATCGGGATACGCAACGGTTGCCGGAGGATTATCATTTTTAGTTATACCTGGCGGTTATATCGGAAGTGCTATTTGGGGTAATCTCATACTTTATATAGCTCTGTATAAAGAGAAATATATCAAGTGGATATTATATTTAATTATGGTCGTTTTAATTTTTAGTGCGATAGTTTGGTTTAATTCCATTGGCTCAACTGTTTTATTACTAACTTTTGCAGCGTTATTCTTTGTCTTGTCAAAAGCTTCAAATACAATACAGATATATTCTCTTCTGGCAATCGGCTCCACAACATTGTTTTACATTATACTTGATTTTAACGGAGGCCCTTCTTCAGACTTAGCTCATTTTACTTCATTAGTACCCATTTTACCTCAATTTGCCTGGGCAATCATTTGGTTAGCGATTGTTTCTTATATAACTTATTTAAATATCAGAAGAAGTTGGGAATAACAATATTCCGGACACCGAATAAGTCACTTTCATCTATTTACATCACTTCAAGTAATTTGTATTTTTACAGAAGAAAAAGTACGGTAATTATTAACACCACTTTTTGTAGTTATTTTATTGGGTTGTTCATTGGTATCATTTAAATAGAAAAGATAGTAGTGGTTGATACCTGTTTTAATAAGTGTTTCATCATATCATCTTAAAAATTAGAATCATGATTGCATTTTATATTTTTACAGGGGTAGTATTGTTAGGAATACTTTTTTCATTCTTATACCTAAAAAAACACCAACGCCATACAGGTGAATGAGAACGCTTAATGGTTGTTGACATTGAGTATTTAATGTTTCAATTGTTTAACAACAAATGCTTAATTTCAAAATTACCAGATAGTAGTATTCAATATATTTTTAGGTAGATATTTGCAGAACATCGGCATGGATGTCCGCAAACAGGGCAAGTATAATCATTTTTAATGCTATCAAAAGTCCAATAATTTTTGATGATATCGCGTAATTGAAAATTTTGATTATCCAACATCTTCTTCATCACAAAATCTTCTTTATGATTCCACACAATTATTTCGATTATTCTGGCACCTCTATGGTATAATTGATCACAAGCATCTACAAGAAGTGCTTTTCCTACCCCTTTCCTTTTATATTTAGCCTTAATGGCAATTGTTTTTAGCTTACCATTTCGTATTCCTTTATAGTCGGAAATAAACGAATAACAAAAACCAATTACAATAGTATTTTTAACAACAACTCTTAATACAGTGTTTTTACTAAAAAGAAGCGCTTTAAACGAATTAAAATAGTTAACGCCCAACTCTTGGTCACAAATTAACTCAATCACTCTAAAATCGACTTTATTTGCATCGCGAATAATAAAATCTTGCATAATAAATGACTTCAACCAATTTAATTAACGACAAAATATAAACATCTAAATTTCAAACCACAAAAAAAATACAATTTCCTTTCAACCCCCTTAAACCAAAAAAGACAGCAAGCTATCATCGCCTACTGTCTTTTTTTCTTATTCTTAATTATATTCTATTCAAAATAAGATACAGCAGCTTTAAGTTTGGCAGCTAATTGGGTTAAATGTTCTGCACTATCAGAGAAAACACTGGCAGCAGCAGAGTTTTGCTGTGTTACATCATTCAATTCCTGGATAGCTCTATTTACTTGCTCAGCTCCACTTTTTTGCTCAAAACTAGAAGCAGTAATCTCTTGCACCAACATAGATGTATTTTCAATATCAGGAATAATTGCTTCTAATTCACTACCTGATCTCTCGGTAATTTCCACACCTTGTTTTGTTAATTCAATAATTTCGGTAGCAGCCTTCTGAGATCTCTCTGCTAATTTTTTAACCTCTGAAGCAACAACAGAAAAACCTCTTCCCTGCTCACCAGCTCTAGCTGCTTCGACAGCTGCATTTAATGCTAAAATGTTGGTTTGCTTGGCAATTTCTTCAATAATATTAATCTTCTCTGCTATAATATGAATGGCATCACCAGCCTTTTTAGTTGATTCAAAACCAGCTTTCATGCCAATTGCAGCCTTCTCTGCTATTTTCTTAGTCTCTTCTGAATTCTCACTATTTTGCTGAATCGTTGCAACCATTTCCTCCATCGATGAAGAAATCTCTTCGGCAGATGCAGCTTGATTAGATGCACCAGCTGATAATTGAGTTGAAGAAGAAGTTAATTCATTACTTGAATCTTCAATTTCGTTGGTACTACTAACTATTTGATTAAGTATACTTTTAAAACTCGTAGACATATCAAAAAGAGCTCGCTGCAAATCCCCAATCTCATCTCTTTTTATTTCATCGGTAGATGCATTGATATTTAAATTTCCATTTGCCAACTGACGGGCAATATCCGCACTTTTCTTAATAGGATTTACAATAACCCCAGCCATCCAATAAACAACAATGTATAACAATATCAATCCTATCACACCAATCAACAAACTATAATACATTATTTCATTAGCCTTTGACATAATCACTTTAATTGGAACTTCAATTCCAATTGTCCAAGGATTATCAACACCATTAAGTTTAACAGGCGACATAGAAACAAAATACTTACGGCCATCTTCTGTATTCTTGTATTCAAAATTGGCACTTTTTAGCTGATGTGTTGATTCAATTGCTTTACTAAATTGAGTAGTGTCTTGTTTCATCACATCAAACAACATTTGTCCGATCCAATCCTTTTTGGTATGTCCAACCAAGCGAGTATCGTGCGATAAAAAAAATGAATTAGAACCTTCGAACCAATTAATATTTGATATGATTTTTTCCATATCCTTTAAACTGATATCAACACCGACGATACCAATAAACTCACCATTTTTTTGAATGGGTGCAGCAATCGTTGTCATCAAAATACCAGCTAACTCAGGAGTAACCTGATCGTAATAAGGATCCCACAATTCTAATTTATTATTTTCGCGCGATTGATAATACTGACTAGTCAATACATCATTCGTAACGTCAACTCGTTCTTTAGAGATGGTAATTTTTCCGTTCAGCCGAAAGTTAACTACCCTGTCGCGACCGTTACGCATGTTATATCCTTCTTCAATTCCACGAAGCTCCCATGCTTGCCAGGTTGATAAATAGTTCGGATTCTTTTTTAACCATCCTAACAAAACTTCATCAAGCACATACGAACGATAATCCTCATCGAATTGCTCATATTGCTGATAAATATCTCTGATTGTTGTTGTTGCCTTAAGTACTTGACCTAAATCACTCTGAATTAAATTACGATACTCCTCCACTCTCGCATTTATAATCTTTTCCGAATCATTTAGTGACTTCTCTCGTAGGTTTATACTAATATATATTAGCGTAAAACCGTAGATTAAAGTAAACGAAACCAAGGTATACAACAATAACCTTGACTTAAGATTAAATCGATATCTTCTTTCCACAATTAAAAATATTTAGGTTGTTCTTCCCGTTTTTTTCAACAAGTTTGAGAATGTGAAATAAGTATTTTTTTTGGTTATAATCATAAATATTTGAACGATTTTAGACGAAACGACGAAAATAAAGGCTGTAATGACTATTTTTCCATGAAACTATTTTCATTACCCCCCAAAAAAAATAGGCCAATTCACATTGGCCCATTTTAATGTTATAAAATTATTAAATTATAAGGTAACAACTTTAAACGCTAACGTAAATTCGTCGTAAATAACTTTATCTCCTAAATTATCAAAGAATTTACCTGATCCATAACGGACATCGTACTTAGTACGATCAATGGTTATTACACCATCATAAACATCATCACTATCCATAACACTAAATTCAACCGGATTAGTTTTGCCTTTAATAGTTAAATCTGCAACTACATGGTATTCATTCCCTTTTTGATGAATCGTTTTAATCTTTAAAGTACTGGTCGGATATTTTTCAACTCCAAAGAAATCATCTGATTTTAAATGCCCCACTAATTTTTTGTTATACTCTGCATCAGTAAGGTCAGTGTTTGTTATCGAAGTCATATCAACTTCAAATTCACCCCCGGAAAGTTTACCATCTTTAAACACTAGTTCACCCGATTTAAAAAGTATATTCCCCATATGCTCCCCGGTTACCTTCTTCCCAGTCCACTCCAGACTACTCTTTTTTACATCTATTTTTTTACTTTGAGCAAAAGCAGCTGCTGAAACCAAAAGAGTAAAAACCAATAATAATGATGATAGCTTCATAGTTGTCTATTTTTAATAGTTTACAATCATGTAACACAAAAACCTGTATAAGAGTTCATTCAAACACAGTAAATCATCAGATATGCTTTGATTGCATTCTTTAGACTATCACTATTATTGATAGTTTCCTATCTTTAGAAAAAAATAAAAAACTATGTCTATTCAAGGAGAGAAGAAAGATTTGTACTTATTGGATGCCTATGCTTTAATATTCAGAGCGTATTATGCATTCATCAGAAATCCTCGAATAAATTCAAAAGGATTTAATACCTCGGCCATATTTGGATTTACCAACTCATTATTAGAAATATTAACCAAAGAAAATCCAAGTCACATAGCGGTTGTTTTCGACCCATCGGGTCCTACATTCCGACACGAAGAATACCCTGAATACAAAGCTAACCGTGATGCAACACCTGAAGACATTCGAAAATCAGTTCCTTACATCAAACAATTAATCGAAGCTTTAAATATTCCGGTTATCGTTAAAGATGGATTTGAAGCCGACGATGTTATTGGAACTCTTTCAGCCAAAGCATCCGAAAAAGGATATCAAACCTACATGGTTACTCCCGATAAGGATTATGCCCAATTGGTTAAAGATAATGTGTTTATGTACAAACCCCGAAGTAAAGGAGGAGGCATTGACATTTGGGGTATTGATCAGGTAAAAGAAAACTTCGCAATCAATACTCCCGAACAGGTTATCGATATATTAGCACTTTGGGGCGATGCAGCAGATAACATTCCTGGTTGTCCGGGTGTTGGTGAAAAACGTGCCAAAGACATGATTCAAAAGTACGGTAGTATTGATGGCATCTACGAACACATTGATGAACTTAAAGGCAAACAGAAAGAAAACATGATTAACTTTAAGGATCAGGTTAAACTTTCGCACCACCTGGCAACCATACGATTAGATGTTCCTATTGAATTGGATGAAAAAGCCCTGGAACGAGAAAAACCAAATATGGAAGCTATTAATCAATTGTTCGAAGAGCTTGAATTTAAAAACCTGATATCCCGAATCAATAGTTTATACGGCACAAAACCTGTTCAAGGTGATTTATTCGGAACACCCGCACCAGATACAACCGAAGAAGTACCTATCATTGTTAGCTCCTTCAAGTCAAGCAAAGACATTCCACATCATTACTATTTGGTTGACAACGAAATGAAGCTATCTTCTTTAAGAGCTGAATTAAGTGTACAAAAGCGCTTTTGCTTCGATACCGAAACCACTTCAGTAAATGCAATGGAAGCCGAATTGGTTGGAATGTCGTTTAGCTGGAAAGAACATGAAGCCTATTACGTACCAGTTTCTGCCAATAAAGAAGAAGCACAAACATTGGTAAATAGTTTCAGAGCAGTATTTGAAGATAGTAACATCATTAAAATAGCTCAAAATCTAAAGTACGACATGTTGATATTGAAAAATTACGGTATCAACATTGCCGGACCATTTTTCGATACCATGGTAGCTCACCATTTACTATATCCAGGTTTGAAAAACGGAATGGATTACATGGCCGAAACATACCTGAACTACACTCCTATTTCGTACGAATCGGTAGTTGGCCCCAAAGGTGCTAAGCAAAAAAACATGCGCGACATTGATCCTGCTATTGTTTGCGAATATGCTGCCGAGGACGCTGATGTTACTCTCCAATTAGCAAATAAATTTGAAACAGAAATTGCTGAAAGCGATGTAAAAGATTTATTCGAAAACATTGAAATGCCTTTAATCGAGGTTCTAACCGACATGGAATTTCAAGGTGTACGACTAGATGATAAGGCTTTAGGCGAGTTTGCTCTTCATCTTAAAGAAACCATCTCTAATCTTGAAACAAAAATCACCGAACTAGCTGGAATTGATTTCAATATTGCAAGCCCCAAACAAGTTGGTGAAGTATTGTTTGAACATTTAAAAATTGATGCCAAAGCAAAGAAAACAAAATCGGGCCAATACAGCACCAATGAAGAAACCCTTCAAAAGCTAAAGGATAAACACGAAATTATTCCTGCAATATTAGAATACCGAGGATTAGTTAAATTACTGAATACATACGTAGAAGCATTACCTAAATTAATTAATACTTCAACACAAAAAATTCACACCAGCTACAATCAGGCAATTGTAGTTACCGGACGCTTAAGTAGCACAAATCCTAACCTGCAAAACATTCCTATCCGTGATGAAAATGGTAAAGAAATAAGAAAAGCCTTTACAGCTTCGGATGATGAACATGAATTTTTATCGGCCGACTACTCGCAGGTTGAATTACGCCTTATGGCACACTTCAGTAAAGACGAACACTTAATTGATGCATTCAACCGTGGTGAGGACATTCATGCCGCTACAGCAGCTAAAATTTTTAAAGTGCCTTTAGAGGAAGTAACAGCCGATATGAGACGCAAAGCTAAAACTGCCAATTTTGGTATTATTTACGGCATTTCAGCATTTGGTTTAGCTGAGCGCTTAACAATACCCCGAAAAGAAGCTAAAGAGATAATAGATGGCTATTTTGAAAGTTTTCCGGGTGTAAAGAAATTTATGGAAGACTGCGTTGCCAATGCTAGAGAGAAAGGATTTGTTGAAACACTTCATCATCGCAAAAGAAACTTAAGCGATATTAATTCCCGAAATGGAGTGGTTCGAGGTGTTGCCGAACGAAATGCCATTAATGCACCTATCCAGGGTACAGCTGCCGACATTATCAAACAAGCAATGGTAAACATCAATACTCGTTTCAAAGAAGAGAATATCCAATCGAAAATGATTTTACAAGTACATGATGAATTAAACTTTGACGTACTAAAAAGCGAATTGGAGAAAGTTCAATCCATTGTAAAACACGAAATGGAAAATGCCATTAAATTATCGGTTCCGTTAGATGTTGACATGGGAACTGGTAAAAACTGGCTCGAAGCTCATTAATAATTAATAAAAAAACTCTCACTGACAGCGAGAGTTTTTTTATTCAACAAATAACAGCTTAAGGGGGAAAACATGGATACTGTTATTAATCTTGAGTTAGGTAATATTTAGCAGATGAATATTTCATCTAACATTGGTTTCTTTTTTAGGTTAATTGCAAAAAGAGCAAAACGTAACACTTAAAAACAGAAAAAAATCACATTTTAGTGATAAAAACACAATTACCTTACACTAACCATCTGTTTTTGTTGATATAAAAATCATCTAACGATAGCACTTATTTTCTCAGCCACCTCTTCCATTTGCCACAATGGAGTAGATGTAGCACCACACACTCCAACCGAATCAATATCATCCACAAACCATTCAGCCTTTAATTCAGAGGCATCAGAAACAAAATAAGAATTAGCATTTACATCCTTACAAGCAGCAAACAAAACCTTGGCATTACTACTCTTCTTCCCTCCTACAAACACTATTACACTATGCTGACGGGCAAATATCTTTATTTTAGGAACCCTTCCAGTAACTTGTTTACAAGTGGTATTGTGCCAAACAACCTCTTCTCCTGCCCTCTGTTGAATTAATTCAACAATTGCTTTCAAATGATCAGGATCTTTAGTGGTTTGAGCAAACACTTCGATGGGGCGATTGAAATCAATTAAATTGATATCGTCAGCATTTTCAATAACAATGGCATTTCCATCACACTGCCCCTCTAAGCCAATTACTTCGGCATGATTTCGTTTACCAAAAATAACGATCTGACCATTTTCTTCTGCTATTTGCTGATAGGCTTTATGTATACGCTGCTGCAATTTTAGCACAACCGGACAGGTTTCGTCCTGAAGATTTAATTGCGAAGACTTTACCAACTCATATGATGCCGGCGGCTCTCCATGAGCGCGAAAAAGAACAGTACCTTGCTTGATCCTATCCATATCATTGTATGAAATAATCTTCATCCCAAGCTGTCGCAAACGTTGCGCTTCAGCATCGTTATGAACAATATCACCCACACAATACACAGAGCTTCCTTCGCTAAGCAAGCGATTGACTGAACCAATGGCTTTACTTACTCCAAAACAAAAACCTGAATTTGAATCAATTTCAACCTTAACCATTGATTAAGCTAAATTACGTTCGTGTAAAACATTCATAATCCAGTCCATTTGTTCTTGCTTATTCATATGACTATTGTCGAGTAAAACAGCATCATCAGCTTTTTTTAACGGACTCTCTTTGCGTGTGCTATCCATATGATCGCGATGCTTTACATTTTCTAAAATCGATTGAAAAGAAAGTGTGCTATCAGCAGGATTTTTTACCTTTAACTCATCGAATCGACGCTGGGCGCGTATTTCAGGAGATGCTGTCATAAAAAGCTTTAAATCGGCATTAGGAAACACTACAGTTCCTATATCGCGTCCATCCATAACAATACCACCTTCCTTACCCATCTGCTGCTGCAATTCAACCATCCGGTGACGAACAAAAGCAATTGTACTAACTGTACTTACATTATTACTCACATCTAATCCCCGGATTTCGTCCTCAACACTTATTCCATTCAAAAAAGTTTCATTTTTCTTTTCTTCTGGTTGGTATCTGAAAGTGATTATGATATCATTCAACTTATTTTTCAGCTCATCCAAAAGAACATCACCATTCACAATTAATCCATTCTGCATAGCATATAAAGTTACAGCCCGATACATAGCACCCGTATCGATATAGACATATCCCAACTCTTTTGCTAAGTCTTTAGCAACCGTACTTTTTCCGCAAGACGAATGCCCATCAATGGCGATAACTCCTTTTTTAAAATCCATTTTCTAATCAATTTGACGGCAAAGGTAAAAAAAAACGGGCAGCCTAAAGACTGCCCGTATATGGTGTTCATTCGTATATCAAACAAAGATTCTACATTGCAAATTTAGAATCCATGTTTTTGTCATTTACCTTCACTTCGTCGAATTCGATATCGAAAGATTGAGGTCCTACTGACTGAGTCATTGTCTTAGGGAATTTAACACCATCAACTTCGGTATATCCAGTATATAAACTTACCATACTACCTTGAGGTGTTTCAGTTACTTCTTTAAGTTTCAATCCTGACTCACGACTAAAATAAACTGTTTGATCTTTGCCTGATGGAGTGGTTACTTTCAACTTATAAGCATCTTGTCCATCCACATCTTCAGAACCTAACAATTCAGTTTTGTAACCCAATTCAGCATATTTGGTTTCAGGGAATAGAACAGCTTCGGCAATCATATTTTTCAATTGCTCACCTTCCAGTTTTTGTTCTCCCATTGGACTAATCATTTTAGCCTCTTTTCCATCACATACTTGTTTCGATACCATATTATCTCCCATGTATGTTTCAACACATGATTTATTAGGACGGCTACTATACATTTTCATGCTTAAAGCCATTCCCTGAACTGTCATTTTACCATGCATGTAATAATTATCAACAGCATTTAAAGCATCTGCACCACCTAATGCAACAACATAATCACCAATTACTTTTTCGGCAGTTAACCCTGCTGGCAAAGGCATTGATTTTACTTCATCACCATAGTAATTGTACATTGCTACTTCTCCCGATGGACTGAATTTCTTCAGAGTGCTATTAATTTCAGGTACATTTCCAACAGCAATGATTAAGGCATTATCTGGAGTAAGATATTTTTTAGCCATTGCTTCAACATCTTCAACAGTTACTGCACTTAACTTCTCTAAATAAGTTTGATAATAGTCTTTGGGTAAATTATACTTTTGGATATTTAAAGCAAAACGAGCAACTGTAGTTGGATCTTCCAATGAACGCGAAAAACTACCCGCAATCATATTTTTTACCAAGTCTAACTCTTTTTCAGTTACCAACTCATTACGCATACGATTCATTTCGTAGATAATTTCTGTAAATGCACTATCAGTTACACTTGTTCTAACTTGTGCCGATGCCGAAAAACTACCAACCAACTCATCAGAACTAATTGATGAATAAGCACCATAAGTAAAGGCTTTATCTTCGCGTAAGTTTTGGAATAAACGACCGCTTGAACCACCACCTAAAACACCATTCATTACACGAGCTTTAATTTGATCGGCATCACCAGGTTTTAAATCGATAGTGTAAGTAACATCAATAGTTGATTGATTTGCTGCATCTTTATTTGAAACTACAACTTTTGGACCATCAAATTTAGCTGGTCTTTCATAACTATGAGAAGGAACTTCCTTTTTCTCCCATTTTGCAAAATAAGTTTTAGCTTGTTTTTTAGCTTCTTTAAGAGTGATATCACCCACAATTACTAAATAAGCAACATTAGGACGAAAATAAGCACTGTAGTAAGCCTTTAAATCATCAGCTGTAATACTCTCTACTGTAGCTTCTGTCATCATCTCGCCATAAGGATGATCTTTACCATAAAGCAATGCATTAGTGATGTTATTGGCAATTGATGATGGTTCATCTTTATCAGCTTTAAGAGAAGTAAGCATTTGCTTTTTAGATTTGTCTAATTCTTCCTGAGGAAATACAGGATTATAAAGAACATCTACCATTAAATCCAATAATTCAGCCGAGTGCTTTTTTAACGAACTTGCATACATACCAGTTGATCTTGTTGAAAGATCAGCTCCGATAAAGTCAACTGCTTCATCAATTTCAGCTTTTGATTTTGTAGTAGTTCCCGCACGCATCAGGTCACCAGCCATACTGATATACCCTGCTTTATCTCCTTCTACAATCGGATCGATATCAAGTGATAAGCTATATGAAACAACAGGTACATTGTGATTTTCGACAACAATAACTTTCAATCCGTTTTTCAGTTCGAATGTTTCGGCATCTTTTATATTGATTTTAGGTGCTGGCCCTGCAGCCGGCATAATGCTTCGATCGAGCTGCGCATTTACAGAAACAGCAATCAATGCACTTAAAAATAAAAATACTATTTTCTTCATTGAAGTATATTTTTAACCCTATGGGTATTAAGTCAAAATGATAAAATTTAAACGATATTAGTTTTGTTGCGATTTTGGCAAATAATACAATACCACTCTGTTATCTTTAGTAAGATATTTTTTAGCAACCCGTTGAATATCTTCGCGACTAACGGCTAAATATTTATCTAATTCAGTATTAATAAGGTTAGCATCGCCAAAATAGGTATAATCACGAGCTAATGTATTTGCTCGGGTTGCTACACGCATATTGCCTTTCACAATGTCATTCTCGAATTGATTTTTCAATTTTTGGAATTCTTTCTCTGAAATTAGCTCATCCTGAACTTTCTTAATTTCAGCATCCATTGCATTTTCCAAATCTTTGCAATCAACACCCATATTAGGCAGAGCAATTGTTAATGAAACAGAAGGTTCGCGATATCCGATAGGAAAACTTCCTACTTGCATTGCTTTTTGTTGCTCATCAACCAACGATTTATATAAACGTGAACTTTGTCCTTTTGATAAAAGAGTTGAAAGCATATCTAAAGCATAGTAATCTTCGGTACCCATTGCTGGTGTTCGGTACGCTTGAAGAATTAAGGGAATCTGAACATTATCAAACACCGTGTCGCGTACTTCTCCATTTAATGGAGGCTCAACAACAGGATTATAAGTCAAATCTTGTTTTCCACGAGGAATACCTGAGTAATACTTATTAATCCATTCTTTTGCCTGATCAATGTCAATATCACCAGCAAGAACTAAAACAGCATTGTTTGGCACATAAAATTTATTGTAAAACTGTTGAAACTCCTCATCTTTAGCAGCTCTGATATGATCAGGATCGCCAATAGTTGTCCAACGGTATGGGTGAACTTTAAAGGCGCGTTTCATGGTTTCCTGAATAATGGTACCATAAGGGCGGTTATCGTAGCTTTGTTTTTTCTCTTCAATTACTACTTTTTTCTGAGTAGCAATACCTACAGAATCAACTTTTGCATGTAGCATTCTTTCTGATTCCATCCACAATCCTAACTCTAATTGATTAGATGGCAATGTTTCGTAGTAATATGTACGATCAGTTGATGTATTAGCATTTAATGTTCCACCTGCATTCTGAATGATTTTAAAATACTGTCCACGACCAATATTTTCTGTTCCTTCAAACATTAAATGCTCAAAGAAATGGGCAAAACCAGTACGATCAGGGTTTTCGCGTTTTGATCCAACATTATACATTACCGAAACAGTAACATTAGGTGTAGTTTTGTCTTGATGAAGAATTACATGTAATCCATTATCCAAATCAAATTCTTCGAACTTGATTTTATTAAGCTGGGCACTAACAGAACCCAGACCGGCAATTAAAATTGTTAATGCCAGCATCGAAAAGCGATGTTTCATATACGAAATTCTTTGGTTTAAGTGATAAATTAAATTTAAACGATACAATACCAATTATCTGACCAAAGCACATAAAAACCTATTATTAAGATTACTAAGAACTAAGTTGTTAATTTTTGATGTACGATAACGTACAACCTCATGTACGAAATCGTACATGTGATTTTTTGAATAAATAATTCTTAAAATTTACCTTCTTCATGCACATATTGTTTATAGACTACTATTTTTGCATATTACCAATCATTTAAAGCACGAAACATAGGAAGATGCAATATATCCGAAAAATTAAATGGCTTGCTTTGATATTATTTGCCGGTTTTTATGCCTGCGATGATTCAAGTTTTTGTCTATCAAATCAACATGCTGTTCAGGCTAGTTTTTATACTTTGTCATCCGGATCCGAAGCTGACACAACGTTAACTGGCGTGTATATCTGGGGTGCCGGACAAGAAGATAAACTCATTTATGACAGTACAAGGGTGAATGAAATGTATCTTCCTACCAATTTAAATGCCGATAGTACTATATTTATCATTAAACAATCAGTACTAGTGAATAATACGGTTAGATCAGATTCAGATTTTGTACAATTTAACTATAAAAGATATCTAAATCATGTTTCAGGAGAATGTGGCATGACCTACAACCTCGTACTGGATACTGTTTATTATACAACTAACCTAATCGATTCTGTTAGCATTGATTATGCCAACGTAAATTATGGAGAAGATGCCGAAAATGTTAAAATATTTATTCAGTATTAGTGTATTACTAGCTTCGGTAAATGCATTTGCACAAAACAATGCAAATACCAAAGATGAAGAGAAAAAAGCACCTTTTGATCCGGGAATTGCTATTGGATTAAATGTTGGAACTTTTATTACTCCGTTATTTGAACCCGAGAGACTAGGAATGGAAGCCACCGGAAGAATTAAGTTCAACCGAAAATGGTTTGCCGTTGGAGAACTAGGTTACGAAAATATATCGTTTGATAAAGAAACTTACTCATACGATTCTGATGGAAGTTTTCTTCGATTAGGAGTTGACTACAATATTTTTAAAGTTGAAGAAATAGGTAATAACGATAATATTATTCTTGGCTTAAGATACGGATTTGGAGTAACTGATTATAAAAGTGATCGCTATACTATTAATGACGATTACTGGGGAGATTACGTTGGTTCCATGGGAAGTGGTACATCAACTGCCCATTGGGGTGAGTTTGTGTTTGGTTTACGTTCCGAAATTTTGAAAAACTTTTATATGGGATGGACAGGACGTATACGCACTCTAATTGCCATTAACAACACTCAACAATTAGAACCCTATGCAATTCCTGGCTACGGAAAACGGGATAACACACCTAATTTCTCTTTTACTTATAATCTTGAATATTACTTACCTCTCAGGAAAAAGAAGTAAAGCCTATGCATATGTACCTTGCAACGGATCAAATAAAAAGCAACATAGCATCTATTCTCGAAGAGATACAAACAGAGGTTAAACCATTGCTGACAAAAGGCAAAGTAGCTGATTATATTCCTGAGCTTGGTCAAATTAATCCAAACCAATTTGGAATGGTAGTACGCTTTTTAGATGGTACTACCTTCGAAATTGGAGATAGTCGGCTTCCATTTTCAATACAAAGTATTTCAAAGGTATTTAGCTTAACCAAGGCCTTTTCATTGGAAAAAGAAAATTTATGGACAAGAGTTGGTAAAGAACCATCCGGCAACCCTTTTAATTCACTTATTCAGCTCGAAAATGAAAATGGCAAACCTCGCAATCCGTTTATCAATGCGGGAGCTATTGTAATTGCCGATATCATTACTAGTAGTTTTGATGATCCGCTAAATACGTTATTGGATTTCATCAGAGAAATATCAGACAATAAAAACCTGAAGTTAAATATTAACACTCTTCAATCTGAGAAAGAATTTGGCCATCGAAATGCAGCTTTAGCAAATTTCATGAAGAGTTATGGCAATATTCAATCTGAAGTGAACGACGTACTGGATATTTATTTCGGCCATTGTTCTGTTGAAATGACTTGCTTTGATATGGCCACTGCTTTTTTATATCTTGCTAATCACGGTATACATCCCTTAAATGGCAAAAAATACTTAAGTGACAGCCAGGCAAAAAGACTTAATGCTTTAATGCTTACCTGTGGAACATACGACGAAGCTGGTGAATTTGCTTATAAGGTAGGCTTACCTGGCAAAAGTGGTGTTGGCGGTGGTATTGCAGCAATAATTCCAGGATTATTATCTGTTTCGGTATGGAGTCCGGGATTGGATCATTTTGGCAATTCGCTGGCGGGCACAAAGGCTCTGGAACTTTTTACAACTAAAACCGGTATATCCATTTTTTAAAAACACTCAATTATGATAGTAGCAAAATCATTCAAAGCAATTAGTCAATTCATCTTCAGATATGGTTTAGCATTGGTTTTTATCTGGTTAGGCGTCTTGAAATTTAAAAATTCAGAAGCCGATTATCTAAAGGATATTTTACAAAACTCATCGCTGTTCAGCTGGATGCTTAAATATGTTACTTCTTATACATTTGCACTATTAATTGCTTATCTACAAATTGCAATAGGTATTTTATTAGCCATTAAACCGGTTGCCAAAAAGCTATCGTTAATTGGAGGTTTTTTAGCCGTATTAGTATTAGGTATTAGTGTACTCACACTATTTACATCGGGATATGTTTGGCAAACAGGCTATGGATTTCCTGAATTATCAAAATTAGGACAAAGCATTTTAAAAGATTTAATATTATTTGCAGCAGCCACTTGGTGTGTTGGCGATTCATTATAAAAAAGAAATCAAATTATGGGTGATATATGCGTATTTTGCGCTTCGAGTTCAAAAGTGGATCAAAGCTTTTTAAACGAGGCAACTTTACTGGGTGATGTGTTGGTAGAAAACGGTTATGGTCTGAAATATGGTGGTGGTGCAGTTGGTTCAATGGGGGCAGTAGCCAACCGCGTATTGGGATTAAATGGTAAAGTAACCGGAGTTATTCCTCATTTTATGGTTCAGGTTGAGTGGGAGCATAAAGGAGTTGATAACATGATTCATGTTGATACTATGGCCAAACGTAAAGAATTACTGATTAAAGATGTTGAAGCCATTGTTGTTTTGCCCGGAGGAACAGGAACACTTGAAGAATTATTTGAAGTGCTTTCGTTAAAAAAACTGGGACAATTCGATAAACCTATCATTTTAGTAAATACCAATAACTTTTTTAATCTTTTGGTTGAATTACTTGACCAAATGATTGAAGATAAATTTATGCGCCCCGAACATGCAGCTTTATGGCATGTAGTTAATTCGGTAAAAGAAATACCTGAGGCATTGAAAAATATTCCAAAATGGGATAAGGATGCTATACGATTTGCAGCTGTTTAAACACTAAGTAAGCTTTTGATTTATTATATTTTTGTAGTTTCGCGAAACAACATCAAATAATGCAACAGGACACATTAAAAATAAACGCACCCAACAACCAACTGAATGTAGGTAAAATTGACATTACCACAACTAATAAGTTGCGTACTCCTGTTTTGCAAATAGAAAATAAAATACCTAAGCACTTAACTCAGAAACCAACTGTTTTTGTTCGCCCTAAAATTACCTATCAAAAGCTATCGCACAACGACTCCATATATCTTAATTTAATATCAGCCGAATCAGACAACCTTTTTGATTCGGAGTTAAGTTTTGAAACTGATCTTCCAATCACACAAAACATAGCACCAGATATTAATAAAAATGAAGAAGTTGTTCAATCAACAACTATTGACACAACGCAAAAGGTAACGCAAGCAACACTAATAGATACTGTTGAAACCATAACCATACAGCCTGTAGTATCAAATATGAGAATCAGATCAACCAATCAATTCGAAGGATCGAAAGACTGGTTATCGGGCTTTATTTTATTTGCTATTTTAATTGCTGGTGTTGTAAAACTCACTTCAGGTAAGTATCTAAATGATATTTTTTCATCTATCCGTTACCAACAGTCGGCAACCAAATTATTTTCCACATTTAATGTTCAAAATCAAAAACCAGCCTGGGCATTATCATTCTTGTTTTTGTTAAGTACCTCTTTATTAGTTTTTGAATACACTATGGTAATGGGGCGTCACCCCGAAAGCCTAACACATTTTAGCTTTTTATTGATTATTTTTGCTGGCATCTTTTTATTCTCACTCATTAAAAATTCGTTATATCGATTTGTTGGCTTTGTTTTTAATACCCGTACCGATACTAAGTCATATTTGTTTAATGCCGAGTTATTAAACAAAGCATTTGGAATAGGTATGCTACCAATTATATCAGTTGTACCTTATGTTGATCAACTCACTGCAACTTTCTTATTAAAAGCCAGTTTAGTCCTTTTCATCTTAATGTATATTGTTCAACTGTTAAGGGGTGTTAAAATTATTTTACGCTCTCCTATTTCAATATTTTATATGTTTTTGTATTTTTGTGCCCTAGAAATTTTACCCTTAGTCATATTAATCAAAATTTTAATATACTAAGTGGCAAATATCTGAGGACAAAGGTGTAGTTGAATTAAAACAATAGAACATTGAAGATCAAAAGAATACTGGTTTCACAGCCAAAACCTTCAACGCCCAAGTCGCCATACTTTGATTTGGCGGACAAAAGTAATGTGAAAATCGACTTCCGACCATTTATTCAAGTAGAAGCTGTTCCTGCTAAAGAATTTAGAACTCAAAAGGTTAATATTCTTGATCATACTGCTGTAATTTTCACAAGTCGTACGGCTATTGATCATTACTTCAGAATAGCAGAAGAAATGCGAATTACGATACCTGATACAATGAAGTATTTCTGTATTTCAGAAGCAACTGCATTTTATCTTCAAAAATATATTGTTTATCGTAAACGTAAAATTTTCCATTCTACTGGTAAATTTGCCGACTTGGTTGATGTTGTGAAAAAGCACAAGGACGAATCGTACCTTGTACCTCTTTCTGATATTCACAAACAAGAAATTCCAACCTTGTTGAACAAGGCTAAAATCAAGTACTCAAAAGCAATTCTTTATCGTACTGTAAGTAGTGATTTGAGTGATTTGAAAGATGTTAATTACGATATTTTAGTATTTTTTAGCCCATCAGGGATTGCATCATTACTGCAAAACTTCCCCGATTTTGAGCAAAATGAAACTAAAATTGCTTCTTTCGGTCCTGCTACAGCAAAAGCAGTTAAAGATGCTGGTTTACGATTGGATATTCAGGCTCCAATGCCTCAAGCTCCATCAATGACCATGGCTCTTGAGCAATTTATTAAGCAGTTCAATAAAGGTCAGAAATAAAAAATTTCCTTCATTTGGGAGAACATCCTTCTTACCAATGGTAAGAAGGATTGTTTTTTTAAGCTCTATAACGGATGACAACACAACGAAACACCTTTAGTAAAACCGAACGGCTTTGTAGTAGAAAAACCATCCAACAGCTGTTTGATGAAGGAACTTCGTTTACCCGCTACCCATTTAGGGTTACCATACTGCCTATTAACGATGAAGAAGCCCCACCCCTGCAGGTTTTAATATCTGTTTCAAAGAAAAAATTTAAACGAGCCAATAAGCGAAATTGGATCAAACGAAGAACAAGAGAAGCCTATCGCTTAAACAAACATGAAGCGTTGCAGGTTTTATCTGAAAACAATATCAAATTAGCTGTTTCTTTCGTTTATATTCCAAATGAAATACTCGAATACGCTTTTATTGAAAAAAACATTAAAAAGGCGCTGAAACAGATTATTTCAAAAGTTTTGCCTGATGACAAGCAATAATTCATTTTTCAAAACTGTTTTAAAACTCTTTCGCGATGGCATAGTAACTTTACTCATCATTCCGGTAAAACTATACCAGTGGTTTCTTTCTCCTTGGCTGGGAGCATCGTGTCGCTACACTCCTACCTGCTCGGCCTATACTATTGAAGCATTAAAAAAACATGGCCCCATCAAAGGCCTTTGGCTTTCGGTTAAACGAATACTCAGCTGCAATCCATGGGGCGGTCATGGACACGATCCGGTGCCATAGTTTCTTCTATTAATTATAAAGATTAATGGTTTATTAGTCAACGCGGAGCTTACTTAGATTAATTGATAACTTTTAATATTCTTAAACCGTATATTTGGATACCACCATAATTTTAGAACAAAGATTTTCATTTAAGCGTATGCAACAATAACATTCAAAACTATGCAATAATGAAAAATTTACTATTTCTATTAACAGTAGCTATAGTAACTCAATTAGCTACAGCTCAAAACAGCAATCAAATTATTGGAACATGGATAACTCAGGGGGGAGAATCGAAAGTCACCATTGAAAAAAATGATGATGGTACATTTAATGGGAAAATTATTTGGCTAAAAGACCCCACACGCTCAAACGGTGAAAGCAAGATTGATATCAAAAACCCTGATCGGCAACTACAAAATCGCCCAATTATAGGATTAGAGATATTAAAAGGATTTATCTACAATAAAGATGATAAAGAATGGATTGATGGAACCATTTACGATCCTTCGAGTGGTAACACCTATAAATGTCTTATGTGGTTTGGAAATAACAAAAATATACTAATTGTAAAAGGATATATTGGAGTATCAGTAATTGGAAAAAAAGTTGAATGGAAACGCGTTTAATTTATAGTGAGATTTCTTTTTAGAATAATTATCTACTATAAAATAATATGGATTGCATCTTGCTATTTATTATATATTAATATTCACCCATATTTGCTAGTTCACTCCACTCTCCTATTTTCGGCAAAAACATTGAATATTTCCAGCATCATACTTAACTTCTACTTCACAAGTTTTATCTTTAAACTTTAATCTTATTTGCATGAATCTGAAAAGCATTAATCCTGCTACAGGAGAAACCATAAGAGAGTACGAAGAGTTTTCGTGGGACGAAATAGATGAAGCTATTGAAGCCAATTACGCAGCATATAAACAGTGGCGAAAAGTAGCGATTTCAAAGCGAGCAGAACTACTTTTAAAAACAGCCCAGGTTTTACGTGATAAATCCGAAGGTTTAGCTTTTAACATCACTGTTGAAATGGGTAAAAACATAAAGGAATCGCGGGCTGAAATTGAAAAATGCGCTTTGGTTTGCGAGTACTATGCTAATAATGGAGCTACATTTCTTGAGTCAGAAAATATCGAAACTGAAGCAAAAGAAAGTTATGCATCCTTTCAGCCAATAGGACCTATCCTGGCAATAATGCCCTGGAATTTTCCTTTTTGGCAGGTATTCAGGTTCGCAGCCCCTGCCCTAATAGCCGGAAATACTTGTTTGCTGAAACATGCCTCAAACGTACCTGGATGTTCCATGGCTATTGAAGAAATATTTAAAGAAGCAGGTTATCCTGATGATATATTTCGAACTCTACTAATCAGAAATGATAAAGTAGAGCGTACCATTGCCGATAAACGAATTAAAGGTGTTACTCTAACCGGAAGTACACCTGCAGGCAAAGCAGTGGCTGCAACAGCCGGAAAATACCTAAAAAAGTGCGTACTAGAGTTAGGTGGTAGTGATCCATACATTATTCTTGAAGATGCCAACATAAGTAAAGCTGCAGAAGCTTGTGTTTCAGGACGTATTTTAAATGCTGGACAAAGCTGTATCGGAGCCAAACGTTTTATTGTTGTTGAGTCCATCTACAACGCTTTTGTTGAAGCATTCACAGATAGAATGCGAGCTGTTACGTTAGGCGATCCTATTGATGAAAGCAAACAAATGGGCCCCCTTGCCCGCCATAACCTTCGCGATGATTTGCACCGTCAGGTTGAGAACAGTGTTGCCAAAGGTGCTAAAATAATGACTGGAGGATATGTTCCCAACCGAATTGGAGCTTATTATCCAGCAACAGTTTTAGTAGATGTAGTACCGGGTATGCCCGCCTATCACGAGGAATTATTCGGACCTGTTGGGTCTATTTTAAAAGCAAAAGATGAACACGAAGCTATCCGCCTTGCCAACGATAGTGTATTTGGATTAGGTGCTGCTATATTTACCCAGGATATTGAACGCGGAAAAAGAATAGCCGAATACGAGATTGAATCAGGCTGTTGTTTTGTAAACGATTATGTCCGATCCGATGCACGAATGCCATTTGGAGGTATAAAAGATAGCGGATTTGGCCGCGAATTATCACACTATGGTATTAAAGAATTTGTAAATATCAAAGGAATCTGGGTTAAATAAATGGAGTATAAAAAAGCTTTATATAAAGCAGCTGCTCTTTGCTCGCAGCAAGAAAGATGTGTTTCTGAAATACGCAAGAAACTTATCAAGTGGGAATTATCAGAAGAAGAAGCTGACGAGGTCATTGCCTTTTTGATAAAAGAGAAATACATTGACGAACAACGATTTGCCGAATTTTATGTGCGCGATAAATTTCGATTTAATAACTGGGGCAAAATCAAAATAAAATATCAACTCAAACAAAAAGAAATAGCTAATACACACATCGAAAATGCAATGGAAGAAATTAATTCGTCAGATTATCAAGCAAAACTGGCAGAATTATTGCAAGGAAAAAATAAGCAAATAAAGAACAAAGACACTTGGCAAACCAAGGCTGCTTTAGCCCGGTTTGGGCAATCCAGAGGCTTTGAACCATATCTTGTATTTCAATGCATTGATGAAATTTTAAATAAAAATGATTAAACCTTAACTCTGAATAAAAAAGTGCATCTTGCTTGTCGAAATTATTTTTTCGCAACAAAGATGTACGAACAGAATAACCTTAGACTAAAAATCATCTTATGAAAAAAACAGCTTTCCTCCTATTGGCCAGCTTATTTCTGCTTCCAAATATATTAGAAGCCAAACGAAAACCCGACTGGGTAAAACAACGGCCAAACGATGCTTCGTTATACATTGGCATTGCTATGATGCCCAAAGATGGCAGTGAAGTTGAATACAAGCAAGCAGCCCGAAACAATGCTCTTAAACAAATGAGTAGTGAAATAAAAGTAACAGTTTCGTCCAATTCGGTTTTGAGTAAAATAGAAACCAATTATCAATTTGTAGAAAACTATGAAAGCAAGGTCGAAACTTCGGTACTTGAAACACTTGAAGGATACGAAGTAACTACATGGGAAGATAAAAAAGAATATTGGGTGATGGTTTCATTATCGAAACAACGATACGCCCGTATGCAGGAAATGAAGTTGGATAAAGCTAAAATGTTAGCCAGCACATTTTTATCTGATGCTAAAAAAGCCATTTCTAACAACGATACTTTTTCTGCTTTAAATTATCTCGCTAAAGCAACCACTAGCTTAAAAGATCATCTTGAAAGTGATCTTACCTATAAAACAGTAGATGGAACTTATAATGTTGGAACCGAAGTTTTCAGCACCATACAAGATGTATTTCGCCGAATTGAACTTTCTCCCGTTCAATCATCGTACTCAATCCAATTTTCAAAACACCTTGAAGTACCCATCGGAATTAATGCTCATTTTGCATCAGAATCGGGCGAAAAAATGCCTTTAACAGGCTTTCCGCTTACATTTAACTTCACAAAGGGCGAAGGTGTTTTAGTATCACAAACAAAAACCAATTTAGATGGATATGCAGGTGTATCCATTACCCAATTAGTTTCGAAACGTAAAACGCAGGAAATTACTGCAACCTTCGATTTTAGCAGTGTGATGGATACACAGGATGAAGAAGTTAAAAATTTATTAGAAATATTCTTCCCTCCAAAACAAATGCCTTCAACTTTTATTACCATTGAAGTACAAAAATCAAAAGCCTATTTAATTACCGAAGAAAATGTATTTGGAGAACTGGACGATCATGGAGCTTTTTCGAACATGATAAAAACGCAATTGAATAACAACTTTTTTACCTTTACCACCAATATGGATGATGCAGATTTTGTGGTAAAAGTTAATTCAAAGTTTGTTACTGGTGATTCGCGCAAAGGCGATGGATATGAGGTGTTTTTAGTTTTTGCCGAATTCAGTATGTCTATTTTTGACACACAATTGCAAACCGAAATATTTGCCGATCAGTTATCGGGAATTAGAGGAATGCGTCCAGGAAATTACGAATATGCTTTAAAAGACTCCAGATTAAAATTAATGGAGCAATTTGAGCTAAATATAGAGCCTCGCCTCGAGCAGGTGGATATGTAATCTTATAAATCGTTAACATGCAATTAAAAGCTTTAAAATGGATTGTTTTACTATTACTGATTGTTCCTTTTTATGCCATAAATGCGCAATCGAAAAATAATCTTTTAAAAGCAAAGAAGTTTTACAGTGAATTAAAATCGAGTAAAGATCCATTAATTATTGATGTTCGCCCTGCTTTTAAATTTCAGGAGAACAGAATAATTGATGCTGCTTTAGCTGAAAAAGAAGAAGATTTACTCAAACTGGTTGAAATAGTTCCTAAAAACGCTCCTGTTTTTGTGTATTGCCAAAAAGGAGACAGATCGGTTAAAGCAGCAGAAATACTACGAAACATAGGGTTTACCAATGTTTATGAATTAAAAGGAGGTTTATTAAAATGGATAGATGCCGGGCTTCCTCTCGACACCGTAAAATATGAGTAATAAATTGATATTTAAATAACAAAATCTGAAATTAGGGATTGAAAATTTTCAATCCCTTTTTTTATGAAAGTCACTTTAGATCAAATCAATTCATTTTTTCAGGCAGATTCGATAGCCATTGCCGGCGTAAGCCGTAGCGAAAAAAAATTTGGACGAGTAGTATTTACTGAATTAAAGAAAAGTGGATATAACGTAATACCCATAAACCCTTCAATTAGTGAAATTGATGGACAAACATGCTACCCAAACATCAATAAACTACCTGATTCTATCGAAAGCTTATTAATTGCCACCCCAAAAGATCAAACAGATAAAATACTTCGTGAAGCCATTAATAAAGGCATTAAAAACATTTGGGTTCAGCAATTTTCAAACACCAATAACACGCTTGCAATAGCTGAAGAATACAATAAAGCAATCATCTATAAAAAATGTATATTTATGTTTGCCGAACCCGTTGCAGGCGTGCACAAATTTCATAAAAATCTCATGAAAGTGTTTGGCCGACTACCCAACTAACGTTTATTCATTATCAGCAGCATACCATTCGGCATAACTATTTGCTGTTTCGTTAAGTTTCAAGCTAAATAACTGTATTGTATCAGGTAATCTACGCTTAATACGTTTAGCAAAATCAACTAACATATTTTCACAGGTAGGCTGATAATCAACTAACTCATGTCTATCGCTCATCTGAGGTAAACTAAGCAACTGCTCCGATGGTGCTTTTTTGTTAATGACGATACAATGATCTAAACGATCAACTACTTCCTCATTAACAATACGTTTTAAATCACCAAAATCCATTACCATTCCCAACTTTACATTATTCTCGTCAGTAATAGGTTCACCAATCACAGTAACCGCCAATATATATGAATGTCCATGAATATTCTTACACAATCCATCGTAATTCCATAAGGCATGAGCCATCTCAAACCTAAATTCCTTTGTCAATCTTATCTTTGCCATCGTCTTACATAAAAAAAGACTGATTTAAACCAGTCTTCAGTATTCATATTTACCTATAACTTTCTAACTGGCAAGGGTACACTTACTAACACAATCTACAATATTACGTAAGCTATTATGTTTTAAATAATAGTATGTATTTTTCCCCTCACGCTTACTACACAAAACCCCTTTATCTTTCAGTATACCAAGATGATGCGATGTAGTTGACTGTTCGATATTTAATAACTTATGTATTTCGGTAACCGTAAGCATTTTACCATCTTCTAAATGGCTAAGAATAGCAATCCGCATTGGATGGGCTATTGCTTTTAACATACCTGCGGCTTTTTCCAGTAATTGAGCATCCAATTCTTTAATTTTCATTCTTCCAGTGGTTATAATTTGAGCTAACAAATATATAACTATCTTATTACATATCTGTTAAAAACCGGGCAAAAATATGCAAATATTTAGATGATATCAATATGTTTTCTAATAATTCCGATTAATTAATAAATTTGCCTACTTTGTAAAGTAATTCATCTGTGAATACAGAATAAAATTGAAATGTCAGATATATCCAGAATAAAAGAGCCTGTAAAAGAGGAAATGAAAAAGTTTGAACCCTACTTTAGGGAGCAACTTAAAACACAAATTCCTCTTCTTGATATAATTACCAATTATTTATTGCGCCGTAAAGGGAAGCAAATGCGCCCTATGCTGGTATTTTTATCAGCTAAATTAAACGGTGATGTTAGCGAATCAACTTATGTTGCAGCTACTTTAATTGAACTTTTACATACAGCCACTTTAATACATGATGATGTTGTTGACGAAACATACCAACGACGAGGAATCTTTTCCATTAACGCGTTATGGAAATCGAAAATTGCTGTTTTAGTTGGTGACTTCTTTCTTTCGAAAGGATTATCTACCGCTTTAAATACCAACCAAATTGGTGTTTTAAAGGTTGTTTCAGAGGCTGTAAAAGAAATGAGTGAAGGTGAGTTACTTCAAATTGAAAAATCACGAAAGCTCGATATTACAGAGGAAGTATATTATGAAATTATACGTAAAAAAACAGCTACTTTAATTGCTGCATGTACCAGTGCAGGAGCTCTTTCTGTTAATTCATCAGAAGAGAAACTTAAAGCAATGAAAGAATTTGGTGAGAACCTAGGTATTGCCTTCCAAATAAAGGATGATTTATTCGATTACGAATCCACCAACTTGATTGGAAAACCAACAGGAAATGATATTAAAGAAAAGAAATTAACGCTTCCTCTTATCTATTCATTGCAAAAAACAGATGCCAAACATCGTAGAAAAATTCTGACAATGATCAGGCGTCATCATAAAAATGAAAGAAAAGTACAGGAAATTATCGCTTTTGTTAAAGAAAACGGTGGATTAGAATATACCAATGAGCAAATGAATTTATATGCTCAACGCGCCATTGAAGCCTTATCTATATATCCTGAAGGAGAAGCTAAAGAATCGCTTAAAAACATGGTAGAATTCACTATAAAACGTAAAAAATAAGCGGGCTCCCACCCGCTTTAATTTTATATCGACTAAAAATACTTTACTTCTTCGTCTTTCCCTGTCTCTAACAACTGAATATTGGTTAATAAATTATTGGCTAATCTACTAGCTCCAATCCTAAATAAGTGATTATTTAACCACTCTTCTCCAAGAATATCTTTAACCAATTGATAATATATTAATGCTTCTTCAGGAGTAGATATACCACCAGCTGGTTTAAAACCAATTTTTTTGCCAGTTTTAGCATGATAATCTTTAATGGCATTTAACATTACATAAGCTGCCTCAAATGTTGCAGCGGGCTGCTGTTTTCCGGTTGACGTTTTAATAAAATCAGCTCCACTTTCGATAGATAACATACTAGCTAACCAAACTTCTTCCATATCTTTAAGTGTACCTGACTCAAGAATTACTTTCAAATGAGCATCTTTCATTACACTTTTAATTTGATTAATTTCTTCTCCTACAAACTCATAGTTACCTTCCTGAAACTCTCCAACAGAGATAACAATATCAATTTCGTTAGCTCCAAAATCAACAGCACGTTGTGTTTCTAACTTTTTAACATCTGTAAAAGTTTGTGATGACGGAAAGCCAGCTGAGACAACTGCAATATTAACTCCTTCGGCTTTTAAAGCTCCTTTTAAAACAGGTGCAAAAACTGGATATACACACATTGCAGCAACCTGTGGAACATAGTTGAAATGATTGGGCAAATCGTTTACTTTATCAACAAACTCTCTAATACTATCAGCTGAGTCCTCGGTATATAAAGAAGTTAAATCAATACAATTGAACAATAACTTCAATATTTCTTTATTTTCTAATTCATTTTTAGAATTATTAATAGCTTTTTCAATAGCTATTTTCATCTCTTGTTCTTTAAGAGGACAAGGGTGTTTATCAGCAAAATCCTGAATCATTTCCATCTTAATTAATATAGTTTTTTATTGTTTTTATGTCTATCTTTATCTCTGGTAGTCTTCTTCTCCAAATTCTTAGCAAAAGCCTCTGTTAAATCAACCCCTGTTTGATTAGCCAAACAAACCAGTACCCACAAAATGTCTGCCATTTCATCAGCCAATTCTAATTTACTCTCATTATTTTTAAAGGATTGATCGCCGTACTTACGTGCCATTACCCTAGCTAATTCCCCTACTTCTTCGGTTAAAATAGCCATATTAGTTAATTCGCTAAAATAACGAACGCCATAAGCACTAATCCACTCATCTACTTTCTTTTGGGCTTCTGCTATTTCCATCTATTCTTTTCTTTTACTATCAATAGTTATTGTTACAGGTCCATCGTTAATTAATTCCACTTGCATATCAGCACCAAATTCTCCTGTTTCAGGTTCAATACCGCTAACTTTATGCAACGCTTCAACAAAGGTATTATACAAAGGTATTGATACATCAGGCAGAGCTGCCATTATATACGAAGGCCTGTTTCCTTTCTTTGTTTTGGCATGCAAAGTAAACTGACTAATAATCAACAATTCACCTTTAACATCCATTACTGACTTATTCATTACACCATCCTCGTCAGGAAAAATACGAAGTTGCGAAATTTTATTCGAAAGCCAATTAATATCATCCTCATTATCGGCACTTTCAATACCCACAAAAATCAACAAACCAGCTTTAATACTCGACTTAACAACGTTATCAATACTAACACTCGCTTTACTAACCCGTTGAATTACTACACGCATAAAATATACTTAAGATTGGTTCGAAAATTAATATTTATATTTGAATCATAATAATTTAAACAAATCTGTCTAGAAATGAAAAATTTTAAGAGGTTATATTCCAACCTACTAACACTACTATTCCTATGTTATAGTGGACTGGTATTTGCCCAAATACCGACCGGTTATTACAGTTCTGCCGAAGGCAAATCTGGCTACGAATTAAAAACAGCTCTATTTAACATCATAAAAGGGCATACTGAGCAAAGCTACAACTCACTTTGGACTCATTTTAAAACAACTGATAAAAAAGCAGATGGTACTGTTTGGGATATGTATTCAGATGTTCCTGGAGGAAGTCCAAGTTACGTTTACACTTTTGGTAATGATCAATGCGGCCAATATTCAGGTGAAGGTAGTTGTTATAACCGCGAACACAGTTTTCCCAAAAGCTGGTTTCACGAAGGTAAACCTATGTATTCTGATTTGTTTCACTTATACCCAACTGATGGATATGTTAATGGGAGAAGAAGTAACTATCCCTTCGGTGAAGTTAGTTCTCCAACCTGGACTTCTACAAATGGTTGTAAATTAGGAAAAAACAGTACTGAGGGATATTCATCAACCGTATTTGAACCTATCGATGAATACAAAGGTGATTTTGCACGAAGCTACTTTTATATGGCTACCCGATACGAAAATGTAATCAGTACATGGGTTAATTATGGATCTTCTTCTGAACTTCTGGATGGATCTAGTGATAAAGTATTTAAAGATTGGCAATTAAATCTTTTAATTAAATGGAATAATGAAGATCCTGTCAGTGAAAAAGAAATTAATAGAAATAATGCTATTTTCGATATTCAAGACAATCGCAATCCATTTATCGACCATCCAGAATATGTAACTGCAATTTGGAATGGATCACCTTCGGTACCTAGCACAAAAACCAGCCTATTATTTGAAGATTTCGAGAGTTATTCTACTGATCAAAACCTTTCAATCGCAAATTGGCTTAACAGTTCTGAGGAAGGTACGGTTGTATGGCAATGCGCTGATTATAATTCTAATCAATATGCTCAATTTAAATCCTATCAACAAGGTGAAGACAGTAATAAAGGTTGGTTAGTAACTAAAAACATACCTCTATCTCAGTACCAAAATGGAGAATTAACTTTCTCGACAAGTGGCGGTTATGACAATGGAGCTACCTTAGAAGCATATGTAATTACCAATTACGAAACAGGTACTGAACCATGGGAAGCTTCACTAACACCAATAAATTTCAATTTGCCAAACATACCTAGTAATAGTTACGCCAATCAATGGACATCATCAGGTATAATTGATTTATCATCATATAGTGAAGATATTAGAATAGCATTTAAATATACGGGTGGAGACAACATCAATCAAACAACAACCTGGCAACTCGATAATATTAACGTAACAGCTGAAACGAAAGCAACAGGCATAAATGACAATTTTTCTTTAGACTATAAACTCTACCCTAATCCGAACAATGGTAATTTCTATATTGAGGGTGATTTTAAGAATTCCAATATTCAGATAATGGTTTATAACAACATTGGACAATTGGTTTATAATAAAAATAAGTCGAATTTTAACCGTACAGATATAAACCTAACCAATCTATCAAAAGGAATATATTTCTTAAAAATAGAAGCTAAAAACAAACAATTTAAGACCAAAAAGGTTATTCTACATTAAACAGATAAAATGAGAGGTATAATAAGCAAAACTAATGATCCGGCCTTTAATTTAGCCACCGAAGAATATTTATTACGAAACACTGAAGATAATGTATTCTTTCTATATGTAAATCAACCTTCTATCATTGTTGGTAAACATCAAAATGCATTGGCCGAAATTAATTTTGATTATATTCACTCGAAAAACATACCAGTACACCGCCGCCTTTCAGGTGGCGGTACTGTTTATCACGACCTACAAAATCTTAATTTTTGCTTTATCAGGAGTGGAGAAAAAAATAAATTGGTGAATTTTGCACTTTACTCTAAACCTATACTTGAAGCGTTAAAAGAGCTCGGTATTAAAGCTCATTTTGGAAAAAGACACGATATACAAATTGATAATAAGAAAGTATCAGGAAACGCTTCTCATGTATTTAAAAACAGGGTTATGCACCACGGAACGTTACTTTACAACTCTGAATTAACGATTTTAAACGATGCTTTAAAAACCAATCCCCTCCTATATAAAGATAAAGCTGTTAAATCGGTTAGAAGTGAGGTTACCAACATCTCAAACTACGTTAAAGATTTAAATTTTAATGAATTTAAATCTTTTCTTTTCAATTATTTATTAAACTATTTTACCAAAAGTAATAAGAGTGATCTCTCTTCCGACGAAATTTCAAGCATAAATAAGTTAGTTGAAGAGAAATACACAACTGATAAATGGAACTTTGGATATAGTCCTAATTACGCCATGAAAAAAAGAATTAAACTTAGTGATGGCACCCGTCTAAATAATTCGATTATTGTTTCAAAAGGACAAATTACCGAATGTACAATCAACTCTAATAAAAAAGATAATTCACTATTTTATTCCGATATATCAAATCAACTAATTGGTGTTTCTCATCACAAAGATGATATTAATATATTTTTTGATAATAACATTAAAGAAAAATCAGAAAATATTTCAAAAACAGAGTGGATTCAGTTATTCTTCTAATTTACACCCAAACAACAAAACAACCATATTACTCTGTATATCTGTATTTTAAAGTATTTTATTTGAATTATACCACGAATAGATTCTATTCCCCTTATCCTCACCTATAATATCCTTCAAATTTTCAATTGTAGCCGCTTTTATATTGTTAAGTGATTTAAATTGCTTCATTAACTGCTCAATTGTTTTCGGGCCAATTCCAGGAATATTTTCCAAATCAGATTTTATAAAATTTATCGACCTTTTCTGTCTATGAAAAGTAATTCCGAAACGATGGGCTTCATTTCTTAAATGCTGGATTACTTTTAACGTTTCTGAATTCTTATCTAGATATAATGGAATAGGATCACCAGGGTAAAATATTTCCTCTAAACGTTTAGCCAATCCAATTACGGCAATTTTATCTAATAAATCAAGCTCTCTTAAAATCCTCACAGCCGATCCTAATTGCCCTTTTCCTCCATCAATTACAACTAACTGAGGTAACTGTGCACCCTCATTTGATAGTCGCTTATATCGCCTGTAAACAACCTCCTCCATCGAAGCAAAATCATTGGGTCCTTCAACAGTTTTAATATTAAAATGACGATAATCTCTTTTACTTGGTTTAGCATTTTTAAAAACAACACAGGCAGCAACTGGATTTGTACCTTGAATGTTTGAGTTATCGAAACATTCAATATGACGAGGCAAGACCTTTAACCTTAAATCAGATTGCATTACTTTTAATGTACGCTCCTCTCTTGGTTCCTTTTTTATAATAGATTGTTGCTTCAATTTATCCAATCGATAATATTTAACATTACGTTCAGATAAATCCAATAACTTCTTTTTATCCCCTATTTTTGGCACGTAATATTCTGAATTTTTAAGCTCAATTTCAGGTTCAAAAGGAACAATAATTTCTCGTGATAGAAACTTTAATCTAGCTTGCATTTCAGATATTGCAGATACTAAAATTTCATGTATTCCTTCATCTAATCTCTTTTTAAACTCCATTGTATGCGATTGTATAATGGATCCATTAGCAACTCGCATGAAATTTACATACCCCGATTTCTCATCTTCGATCACAGAAAATACATCGAGATTCGTTAATTTAGGATTAACAATTGTGGATTTACTTTGATAAGATTCTAATAATTGGATCTTTTGTTTGATCTCCTGGGCATTTTCAAACTCTAATTTTGAGGCATAATTCATCATCACCTCTTTCATAAATTTAAGAACAGAGGCAATATTTCCTTTTAAAATATCCTTGATTGAATCAATATTTTTTGAATACTCTTCTTCAGAAAATTCATTTATACATGGTGCTTTACAATTACCAATATGATATTCTAAACAAACTTTAAACTTACCTTCGTTAATATTTTCGTCAGATAATAAATGCTTACAGGTTCGTAATGGATATAATTGTTTAAACAAATCAAGCAATGTTCGAACCATCCCACCTGAGGTATAAGGTCCATAATAAATACTTCCGTCCCTGATGAAATTACGCGTTTGATAAACACGTGGAAAACGTTCATTCTTAATAACAATCCAAGGAAATGATTTATCATCCTTTAAAAGAATATTATATCTCGGTTGATATTTCTTAATAAGATTGTTTTCTAAAAGCAGAGCATCCTCTTCTGAATCAACAACGATGTGTTTTATATCAGCAATTTTCTTAACTAAAACTCGGGTTTTGCCATAATCTTGCTGCTTTGTAAAATACGAAGAAACACGTTTTTGAAGGTTTTTAGCCTTACCTATATATATAATTTTACCGTCCTCGTTAAAGTATTGATATACTCCTGCAGAAGACGGTAAAGCTTTAATTTTAGTATTTAAATAATCTAATCGTTGATTTTCTTTACTCATTTAAACGAACAAATTGGTAAATGAAAAGGTAGAAACATCAAATAATCCCTTATCCCCTATTTTTATTTTAGGTATAACAAGTAGAGACATGAAGGCTAGAGTCATAAAAGGAGCTTTTAGTGATACACCTGAATCGAACAAAAATTGATTCAATTCAGAATAAATTTGAGCAACTTCCATCCCTTTTTTATCAGACATTATACCTCCTACAGGCAAAGAAAGCATCTTTAAATCTTGTTTATTACAAGCTACTAAGCCTCCTTTTATTTCAATTAAAGCATTAATAGCATTAACTAATTCCGTATCATCACAACCTAAAGCTACAATATTATGACTATCATGAGCAACAGAACTAGCAATAGCTCCCTCCTTTAATCCAAATCCTTTAATAAATCCAACAATAGGTTTCGATGGTTCATAACGATTTAACACAACAATTTTCAGAATATCTTCATCAACATTTGGCTGAATAATATTGTTACTTACTTGTGAAATATCCCACAAATATTCACCCGTTAAAAGCTCACCATCTTCAGCTACTATTACCTTCACTTTTGAAGCTCCTTTGGGTTTACTAACAACTAAATCTCCTTCTGTGATAATATTACAATTGAAATTATTAATCGTATCAAGTTCCTCTAATTCAAATAATGCCTTCCCATTTTCAGCAACTTTTTCACCATCAATAAATGTTTCTAAAACATTAAAATCAGTTAGATTATCTACAATAATAAAATCAGCTAAGTCTCCTTCTCTTAATAATCCAACAGGTATTTTATAATGGTTAACAGGATTAATAACTGCAGCTTTATACAATTCAAAAATAGAATATCCTTTACTTAAACCTAATCGAATAAGACGATCAATATGCCCACTCTCCATAATTAAATCAGGATGACTATCATCAGTACAAAGCATTACATTATTAGGATGAGAATGTATTAATGTATGTAACGATTCAAAATTTCTCGCTGCACTCCCCTCTCTAATCTGAATCATCATTCCTAATTCTATTTTATCTAAAGCTTCTTGTAGAGTAGAACATTCATGATCAGTTGATATACCAGCTTGTACATATTTCATCAACTCCTCACCTTGTATACCAGGTGCATGTCCATCAATAGGTTTACTGTATTTTTGAGCAATATCTATTTTTGATTTTACATCTTTATCACCAAAAATAACACCAGGAAAGTTCATCATTTCAGCTAAAAAATGAGCTCCATTTTCAAATAAATATTCAATATCATCTACATCAATTCTTCCTCCTGAAGACTCAAAATCAGTTGCAGGCACACAAGAAGGAGCACCAAAAAAACACTTTAAAGGAGTTTTTTTTGCATCTCTAATCATATACTCTACCCCTTCTCTACCTAACACATTTGCAATTTCGTGTGGGTCCGAAATTACCCCAACCGTTCCACGTGGAACAATCATTTCAGAAAATCTACTTGGAATTGTCATGGAGCTCTCAATATGAACATGAGAATCTATTAATCCAGGTAAAATAAAATTTGAATAAAAATTTGTAGTTTTTTTTATAGAAATAATTTTATCCTTTTTAATTAAAATTTTTGCAGGATAAATTTTCTTTAAATGTATATCGACTAAATTACCTTCAATAATCATACAAGTATAATTTTGTTTCACGTGGAACATTATCTTCCCAAAAGAACAAGAAGCACATTGATATCGCTTGGAGACACCCCTGATATTCTACTTGCTTGTCCAATTGTTTCCGGATCAATTTTTGTTAACTTTTGACGACCTTCGGTAGAAATAGTATGAATGGTTTCATACTTAAATTTACCTCTTATTTTTAAATGCTCTAATCTTCTGAATTTATCGGCAAGTAATTTTTCACGTTTAATGTATCCAGAGTATTTTAAAGAAATTTCAACAGATTCAAGAATTTCATCTAATCTATCTTCTGGAATTACTTTAGCTATTTCTTGAAGAGGCTTAATAAATTTATATAGATCGAAAATATTTATTTGTGGACGCATTAATATATCAACTAATTTCACACCTTGTTTTAAAGGTGTAGTATTCATCGAAATAAGCCAATCATTTATTTTATCTTTTTTTATACTAAATGAATTGATAAAATCAATTAACATCTGTTTAAATTCTAATTTTTGATTGAGATAATCTACCCTCTCCTCTTTAGCTAAACCAAAACTAAAACTTTTCTTAGTTAATCGCACATCAGCATCATCTTGTCTTAATAATATGCGAAACTCTGCTCTTGATGTAAACATACGATAAGGTTCATCTACACCTTTAGTTACAAGATCATCAATTAAAACACCAATGTATGCTTCGTCTCTAGAAAGTACAACATCATCTAAATAATTAATTTTTTGATGGGCATTAATACCAGCCATTAATCCCTGAGCAGCAGCCTCTTCGTAACCTGTGGTACCATTAATTTGTCCAGCAAAGTAAAGATTAGCTATATATTTAGTTTCTAAAGTATGCTTAAGTTGAGTCGGATCGAAATAGTCATATTCTATGGCGTAACCAGGTCGGAATATTTTGGCATTTTCCAACCCTGGAATTAGCTTAAGTGCCTCAACCTGTGTATTTAAAGGCAACGAAGAACTAAAACCATTTAAATAGTATTCTACAGTATCCTGTCCTTCTGGTTCTAGAAATAATTGATGCCTATCCTTTTCTGCGAATGTAACTATTTTTGTTTCGATACTTGGACAATAACGAGGACCAATACTTTGGATCGTACCGTTATACATTGGCGATTCATCAAGTCCTTCTTCCAATTTAGCGTGTACTGATTTATTTGTATAAGTAACATAACAACTACGCTGTTTTAATAACTTATTTGATCCGGGTAAATAACTGAATCTATAAAAAGACTCTTCACCAGCTTGTTCTTCTAACTTACTAAAATCTATACTACGTTCATCAATACGTACAGGAGTACCTGTCTTCATTCGACCAACAGTAAAACCATGAGAAAAAAGTGTTTCTGAAAGACCTGTAGAACTAGGTTCAGATATTCTTCCTCCCTCTAATTGAACTGATCCTATGTGCATTAGGCCATTTAAGAAAGTTCCTGTTGTTAAAATAACGGCCTTTGACTCGAATGCAACATTATTTTTCGTTCTAACGCCTTTAATTATGTTATCTTCAACGATAAAATCAGAAACAGTATCTTGCCAGAAGAAAACATTTTGGATTGATTCTAACTGTTTACGCCATTCATTGGAAAAAACCATTCGATCACATTGTGCTCTTGGACTCCACATGGCTGGTCCTTTAGATCTATTCAACATTCGAAATTGGATAGAACTCTTATCGGTAATTATTCCCATATAACCACCTAAAGCATCAATCTCTCTAACAATTTGTCCCTTAGCTATGCCACCCACAGCAGGATTACATGACATTTGTGCGAACCTGGACATGTCCATGGTTATTAAAAGCACCTTGCTACCCATATTGGCAGCAGCGGCGGCAGCTTCACATCCAGCATGACCACCACCTACAACAATTATATCGTATTTAAATTCCATTCAAAGTAATTTTAACTGCAAGATAAACAGCAAAATTACTCAAAAGTTGTATATAAGTTGAGGGCTTGATCTTCTAATTCACGCATTTTAACTTCTTCTTCCTTTGTTTTATCTTTAAAACCGCATAAGTGTAGTACACCGTGAATAATTACACGTAAACATTCGTGATTAAAATCAAGATTAAATTTCGAAGAATTAGATAATACAGTATCTATACTAATAACAAGATCAGCTGATATAACATTGTTTATAGAATAATCAAAAGTTATAATATCAGTGTAATAATCATGATTTAAGTATTGATTATTTACTTCTAAAACATAGCTATCTGTACAAAATAAGTAGTTTAAATCTCCAACAATAAAGTCATGTGAATTGGCAACTTTTACAATCCAATCCTTGACTTCTTGAGTTAAAATATTTGGAGTTAATTCATTTTCAACCTGAAAATATATCATCTACAAAATATTAAACTGCATTTTGACTTTACTACCGTTGTTTTCAAATTCAATATCATCTGCTAAATGGTGCATCAAAAATATTCCTCGTCCATGAGTCTTTTCAAGATTTTCTGGTTTGGTAGGATCAGGTATATTTGTGTAATCAAAACCATTTCCTTCATCTATAATAATAAATTCTACCTTATCATCTTGAACGGAATATTCAACAACTACATTTTTTTGTTTATCTAGCTTATTTCCATGTACAATAGCATTGTTTACTCCTTCCACAACACCCAATAAAAGCTTACCATAAATATCATTATGAAGATCATATTGATTAGATAGATCATCAATTAGTTTTTCAACTAAATTGATGTTTTTTGTTTCAGAGTTAAAGACTAATTTATCCACAGTTAGTTCCATTAATATCTCATTATTCGGATTAGAATAAGTAATTACATTTATACTTTGAGACTACATTAACCTTTTATACTGCAAAATAGTCAAAGTGTTCCAATTTTTTAGGAAAATATGATGAAATTAATTTGAAAGCCACTTTTCTGGGTTTAATTTTTTGTTTCCATCCCATATTTCAAAGTGAAGAACATTAGAGCTTTCACCATCTCCACTATAAATATTTCCAATAATAGTACCTTTAGTAATACTATCTCCTTTTTTTACACTAACAGACTCTAAATTAGCATAAACAGTTAAAAAATTTCCATGTCGTAAAATAACAGTTTTATTATAACCAGGTATTGTAACAATTCGGGAAACCTTACCTTCGAATACAGCCAAACATTCGTTTTTACTGTTAGATTGTATATCTACACCATTATTCTTAACCTTAACATATTTTAAAACTGGATGCTGATGTTCACCAAATTGAGAAATGATTATTCCTGATTGAACAGGCCAACTTAATTTACCTATTGCTTTATCAAAATTAGTAAAAGCTGTCTCTTCTTTATTTGCTTCCTCAACTAATTTTATAATGGCTTTTTCCAGCTTATCTAATGCTTTTTGATTATTTTTAATTTGAATCTTAACTTGTCTCTCTTTTTGCTTTAATTTAACAATTGAATTACTTAAACTTTTTTTATTAGTCATTAATTCATTTTTCTCGATTAATACTTTATTCAAAGCATTATTCTGAACTTTAAGCTTTGTTTGTAAAAGTAAAGTCTTTTCTTCGAGTTCTGTTTGTCGTTTCTTTATAAGTATACCTTGACTATGTCTGAATTTATTATACTCTTTTAGTACAATAAAACGTCTATATGCTTCATTAAAGCTATCTGCTCCTAAAAAAAAAGTAACTTCATTGTAAATCTTCCTATTCTCATAACTTTTTTGAATAAGATGTGCATATTCAGACTTTAAATTCAATAGATCTTTTTCAGACTTTTCAATATCCAATCTTAAATCAGCAATATCTTCAGTTAACCAATTTATTTCAGAAGCATACAAATCGATTAAACGTTGCCTTGAAGAAATTTGACTATTGATTAATCGAACATTAGTTAATGCTTTTGAACGTTGTTTACCATATACAGCAAGCATTTGAGAAGATTTCTTTAATTCATTTTCTATCTTTTCTTTTTGAGACTGCAAATCTTTAATATTTTGGGCATTTAAACCCAAATAAAGAGTTAATAGTATAGTTATTAAAGAATACTTCATTTTAACCATTAAAGTAGCTTTTTCTGGTATTTTTCTGATATTTTAAAACCTATAGAACTTTCTCCATCAAACTCTACATCATCGAAAGATAACTCAATAGAAAACTTGTCTAAACTTTTATTTCCTTTAATAATTAATGCCCCAGGGAATAATCCTTTATTAGTATTAAAAAATTTAGAATAAGTAATATCCACCGATGCATTAGTATTGAAATCTTTAATATAAGTACGGTTAATCTTGAATACGTCTGGTAAAATATAAAATTCATGTAAAATTAAATCTTTTCTAAGACCTTTTCGTTCAATTCGGGCGGCCCTACCTTCTTTTAAAGATTGAAACAAGTAAACATCTTCACCCAAATTATGCTTATATTTTTTTAACCCATCTTCAATATTTCTGTTTAAAGGATAAACAAATAATTGATTTGTTAGAATACTATATATAGTGTGGAAATCCATTTCCAACATGAACTTATTCCAAAGAAATTCATAATTACCCACAAGATAATTGCGTTTTGTTCTATCTAGTACCTCTACTTTATCTGGTCGTAATCTAACTCTCAGAACTTCAATTCCTTTTAAAATTGAAATTATAATAGAACTATCCCTTTCTATATATAAATTACCTTTAAAAGATAAATTTTCATCATTTATTTTAACATCAGCTTTAAATTTCTTATAGAAAACTGTTTGATAATCAAGATACTTATCGCTGATATTGTTTAATAATTTAGAATCAGAAATATTCTTTAATTCACCATGTTTATCATAGTACGTTTTTGTACTCTTACATGAAACAAATAAAATAAAAAAACTTGCTATAAATAATTTACTTTTCACTCTTCTAAGTATGTCTTGCTTTCAATCTTTTTCAATAATACATCACTCTTATTACCTAATTCTTTAGATAACTTCCACTTCTCAACAGCCATATCAACATCACCATTTTTAAACAAGATATCACCATAATGCTCAACAATAACATCACTTTTATCTCCTCCGTTATCCAGAGCTCTTTCAATAATATATTTAGCTTCGAAATAACGTTCACGTTTAAATAAAACCCATGCATATGTATCTAAATAAGTTGCATTACCGGGTTCTAACTCAACACACTTACTACTCATTTTTTCAGCCTTATCAAGATCTTTATGCTCTAAAGTTAAGTAATAACTATAATTATTTAGAACCACAATATTAAGTTCATCAATCTTAAGAGATTCCTCAAATACTGAAAATGCCTTATCAGGCTGTTTTAATGCATAATAAATATCGCCCATGGTAGCTAAATATTGTGCTTTCATAGCCATATTTTCACCAACATATAGATATCCCTTTTCAAGTAAATCTAAAGCATTTTCGTTATTATCATTTTGCATATCACCAGAGGCAGCAATTAAATAAAAGAAAGGGTTTTCTGGAAAATTAGTTATGGCAATTTTAGCTTTATTACTAACTAACTTATAATCATCATTATTTAATAGTAACAAAATATATTCCTGCCAAATGAGTTCATTCTTAGGTTGTAAATCCAAAGCTTCTTCATAGGAAATTAATGCCTTTTCTGGTTTATTAATAGCTTTATAATAGTTACCTAAATAAATGTAAGCATTGGATTCGAAAGGATGTGTATCGATTAAAATTTTAAAGAAATTCTCTAGATATGAATGCTCTTTAACAGTATTTCCTCCCTCCATTAATAATGGTAGAAGCTTCTGAAATTTTACTTCAAATGGTGTAGTTTTTTGCTCTAAACCTTTACTGTAATACTCAATGAATTTTACACTATCATTTTCAGCTTTAGCTAAATTACCTAAACTAAAATAGGCTAATGCATTTTCAGGATCTTTTTGAAGAACTGTATTATAAGCTAGTTTGGCATTATTATAATCTTTTATATATTGATAATAATCTGCTAAATAACCGTAATAACGAGCTTCATCGGGTGCATTTTTAATTAATTTCTGTATTTCAGCTAAAGCATATTTATTTTTTCCTTGTTCAAGATATATATGCTCTTTTTCAAGAATTAAAACTTCATTTAATCCTAGAACTTTTTCAAGCTTATCATATGACTTTATAGCTTTATCATATTCACCATTTGTGGCATATATTTGAGCTAAACCATATAAATACTCTTCATTTTCAGAATCTTTAGCTACAAGATTTTCGTAAATACTTATTGCTTTAACTCCAAGTTTATTTTTTTGATATAAATCTGCTAAGAGTAAATTATACCATGAATTATCAGGCTCTATTTGAACGGCTCTTTCTAATAAACCTTGTGCTTTAACAGGCTCATTTCCCGCAATTAAAATATTTGCTAGTTCATACATGGACGCACTACTGGTTGGATCCATTTTAAGACATTCAGTAAGATACATGGCAGATTTCTGTAAATTACCTTTCATCTTTTCACGAGATGCTTCATAGAAAAAATAATCAAATTTCCTCTGATCAGCTTCGTCTAACTTTACTTTTTCAATTGCGATGCTATTGTCTCCTTCAGTTGCAACTTTTTTAGAACTTGAACATGAAGCAAATGAGATTATAGCACATAAGAATAATATATTTTTTAACCTCATAATCTTATTTTGTACCAGTATGACCAAATCCACCTGCGCCACGTACACTTTCTTCTAATAACTGAACTTCATGTAAAGTTACTTTAGTATATTCAGCTATAATCATTTGGCAAATTCGTTCACCATCATTTATTGTAAACTCTTCATTAGAAAGATTAACAAGAATAATTTTAACCTCTCCTCTATAATCAGCATCAATCGTACCTGGGGAATTAAGAACTGTAATGCCATGTTTTGCAGCTAAACCGCTTCGAGGACGTATTTGTGCTTCATGTCCTTCAGGTAATTGAATAAAAAGTCCAGTAGGCACAATTGTTCGTTGTAATGGTTTTAAAACAATTGATTCTTCAATATTTGCTCTAATATCCATCCCTGAAGAATGTTCAGTACTATATTGCGGTAACGGATGCTTTCCCTTATTTACGATTTTAACAATACTCATCTAAATAATTTTTTAAAATTGTTGCGTTCTATAAACGCAATACAAGTAATATAACCTACAAATATAACTGCTTTCGTTCCTAATAAAAATAAATCATTGTTAATAGGTAACTTACCCGATAAATAAACCAGGATAATAGCAGACAAAACATATGCAATTATTGTTTTAACAGGATATTTTACCGGATAAAATTTCTGACCTAAGAAGAAGGACAAAACCATCATTAAAAAGAAACAAATAAATGAACTAAAAGCAGCACCCGAATATCCATACTTAGGTACCAAAATTATATTTAAAATAATTACAATAAAAGCCCCAATTCCACTTATATAGGCCCCATATTTTGTATTATCTGTTAGTTTATACCAAAGTGATAATGAATAATATATACCAAAGAATAATTGTCCTAAAAGTACATATGGGATAATAACATTTCCTTCGAAATATTCAGGTAGTAGGAAGTTATTTATGATTTTCATAAAAAGGAGAACTCCTACATAAATAATCGTACCAAAAATTACAAAGTATTTTAATATTCGTGCATACAATTCTTTTGATGCATTTTCTTTTCCTTCTTTAAAAAAGAAAGGTTCAAAAGCCAAACGATAAGATTGAATAAAAAGCATCATTAAAACACCAATTTTATAGTTAGCTGAATATATTCCTAATGCATGCATTCCGTTATCTTTAATTAGCTTAACCATTAAAATTTTATCACTGTTTTGAATAAGCATACCAAAGAGACCAACAATCATTATTGGAGCTGAATATTTTAAAACTGGCAGGTAAAAACTTTTAATTATTCTTCCTTTCGCTTTCAGAAAAGAAGGAATAAAATAAATAGCAATAATTCCCGAACTAAGGATATTTGAAATAAAAACGTATTTAAGCCTATTATTAACATCAAAAATAGTTTCCACCCATCTTATATCATTATTGATTAAATAAGGTAAAAAAACAAGGAAAAATACATTTAAAAGGATATTAACGAGTACCTGAATAAGTCGTAATCCAGCAAATTTCATCTTTAAGTTACGAAATCGCAAATCGGCAAAAGGTAAACTTATTACTGCGTCTAAAGCAACTATAATGGCACCATACTTAAAAATATCGGGTGTTAAAAACTGATTACCAATAGTATTGGTAATTAATTGAATAAAAATAAATACCAAACCAATAAAAATAGCAGAAATACCAGTTACAAAAAGAGTTAATGTTTTAAGTAAATCAGATTTATTTTCATTGGTAACAAAACGAAAATAACCAGTTTCGAGACCAAAAGTAAGAATAACCAAAACCACAGCAATGTAACTATAGATATTAGTAACGCCACCGAATAACTCAGGATCAAGAGTTCTGATATAGAATGGCATTAACAGCCAGGCCAAAAGACGACTTACAATAGTACTGGCTCCGTAAATGACAGTTTCGCCTGCCAGACTTTTTAACTTACTCACAAATTAACTAAATAAGGATCCTTGATTAAAATTAGTTTCTTTTCCAAGATGCTCATATGCAGCAGCAGTTACCATTCTACCACGCGGGGTACGATTAATAAAGCCTTCCATAATCAAAAATGGTTCATACACTTCTTCAATTGTACCAGCATCTTCTCCAACCGCAGTTGCAATGGTATTAACGCCAACTGGTCCACCATTGAATTTATCGATCATGGTAAGTAAGATTTTATGATCCATAATATCTAATCCATGCTGATCGATGTTCAACGAATTAAGTGCTATTTGACTTATGTCAATATTGATTACTCCGTCACCTTTAACCTGTGCAAAATCTCTTACTCTGCGTAAAAGAGCATTTGCAATACGTGGTGTGCCCCGGCTTCTTCTGGAAATTTCATCACAGGCATTTTCATGGATTCTCACTTTTAAAATATCGGCCGAACGTTCAATAATTCCTGCTAAAGTTTCGGGATTGTAATATTCTAAGTGACAATTTATACCAAAACGAGCCCTTAAAGGTGCTGTCAGTAAACCACTTCGAGTAGTTGCACCTATTAAGGTAAACGGATTTAAATCGATTTGAATACTACGGGCTCCTGGACCTTTATCGATAACGATATCAATCCTAAAATCTTCCATAGCACTATACAAATACTCTTCAACTACCGGACTTAAACGATGAATTTCATCAATAAAGAGTACATCATTCTCATCTAAACTTGTTAGAATCCCGGCTAAATCACCAGGTTTGTCAAGCACGGGGCCACTTGTTAATTTAAAGCCTACTCCTAGTTGATTAGCAATGATATTTGATAAGGTGGTTTTACCTAATCCAGGAGGTCCATGTAACAGAACATGATCTAACGCTTCACCTCTCATTTTTGCAGCTTGTACAAATATTTCCAGATTTTCTACAACCTTATCCTGCCCTTTAAAGTCATCGAATGATAGAGGCCTAAGTTGCTTCTCAATATCAACCTCACCGTTTTCATGTCCTCTTATATCGAAATCCATTTACTAATTTTTATAATAATCCTAAGCTGTTTAAATTTGTAAAAAACTCCTTTAAATCAAAAGGTTTCGCCATATACTCGTCCATACCATGTGCCAAACATTTTTCACGATCGGCATCATAAGTATTAGCCGTTAAACCAATTATGGGCATATGCTCTTTTGTTATTTTCTCTTTATCTCGTATGGCAACAGTGGTCTCTAAACCATCCATAATAGGCATCATCAGATCCATTAATATTAAATCATATTCCTTAGAATCTAATTTATCTAAAGCCTCCTGACCATTATTAGCTATATCAATGATAAAACCATACTTCGAAAGATTCAGAAATATTAGTTTTTGATTAAGCACATTGTCTTCAACAAGCAATACTGATAAAGGATTTTGAAGTTTTTCCATATACAGTTACAGGAATTTTATCTAGAGACCATATTTCTCTGATATATCCAACATTCGATTAATTGGTTTTACAGCTTCCACTCTTATATCTTCAGATACATTGATAGAGGGCCATTCATATTTTAAACAATTATACAACTTTTCTATGGTATTTAGCTTCATAAATTCACAATCGTTGCAAGCACATGTTGAATCATTAGGCGGTGCAGGTATAAATTCTTTATCAGGACTCGCCTTTTTCATTTGATGAATAATACCGGATTCTGTAGCTACAATGAATCGTTTTGCATCAGACGTTTTACTGTAATTCAACAAAGCAGCTGTACTTCCAACATGATCGGCTAAAACTAACAATGGTTGTTTACACTCGGGATGTGCTAATACAAGAGCATCTGGATACTCTTTCTTTAATTCAATGATTTTTTCAACCGAAAATTTTTCATGAACATGACATGCTCCATCCCACAAAACCATATTGCGTCCAGTAACACTATTTAGGTAATTACCTAAATTACGATCAGGGCCAAAAATAATTTTCTCATCCTTTGGCAAACTATCAACAATACTTTTGGCATTAGTACTGGTCACCACAATATCAGATAAAGCTTTTATTTTAGCTGTAGTATTCACATAAGTTAATACAGTGTGCCCAGGATGACCTTTTACAAAGTCTTTAAATGCTTCCGGAGGGCAACTATCAGCTAAACTACAACCAGCGTTTAAATCGGGTACTAATACCGTTTTTTCGGGTGATAAGATCTTTGCTGTCTCTCCCATAAAATGAACTCCTGCTAAAATAATAATATCAGCATCAGTTTTTGCAGCTTGTTGAGCTAATGCCAAGCTATCGCCAACAACGTCCGCAATATCTTGTAATTCATCTTTTTGATAGTAATGCCCCATTATTATGGCATTCTTTTCCTTTTTTAGGCGATTGATTTCTTGTACCAAATCAATATTAGTTGGAACCGGTTCGTCCACAAATCCACTTTTCAACCAACTACTCTTTATATTCATATTTTAATAGAAAAATAAATAAAACTATAGTGATAATATTATCCTGTTAATAGGGTTGGCAAATAATTCGAAAAATACTTTGTAGCTAACTTTTAACCAAAATATTGTTCCTAATTAACCATGTATTAACAGTTGTAAAACTTCCTAATACGCTGATATTAATCCACATTTGGATGCTTTCAACAATTAGTTAATAAAGTTCAAATTTAATAATTTCTTTTGTTCATAGTGTGTAAAACGATATTTAAGACAGTTTAAAACTTGAGTTCAAATAATTCTCTTTTAAACACCCACTCTATTACTAAAGCATTGTATTCTAAAAATAGTTTAAATATGCAACAATGATTTTTAAAAAGAAGTTACCCAGTTTTCACACGATATTAACAAATATTTAGGGGTTTATTCACACATATTGAATAATGAGGTAAACCATTATTATATTTGTAATATAAAATAATGGAACGATGTTTAAATCAATTGCTTTAGCAGCAGATCATGCTGGTTATCCTATTAAGGAAGTTATCAAGAATTACCTAATTGAGAAAGGTATAGTTGTAAAAGATTTTGGAACTTATACAGAAGATAGTTCTGATTATGCTGATTTCGCACATCCAATGGCTTTTGCTGTAGAAAATAATGAATACGAAATTGGAATTTCGGTTTGTGGAAGTGGCAATGGAATCAATATGACTACTAATAAGCATCAAGGTATACGAGCAGCTTTATGTTGGAATGCTGAAATTTCAGAATTGGCCAGACTTCATAACGATGCTAACATCTGTTCCATACCGGGTAGATTTGTTACTGAAGAAGAAGCAATTGCTATAGTTGATAAGTTTGTTAATACCCAATTTGAGGGAGGACGACATCAACGCAGAATAGAAAAGATACCTTTAAAGTAATTGGTTTTATAACAATTAACGAGTTATAAACACAATTTGTTTAAAAGATAAAAGACATAAAGGTTTTTTAATGATTTTATGTACTTTAGCATTCAAATAAGAGAATATGCTATCAAATACATGTAAATATGCTATTCGTGCGGTAATTTATTTAGCTGTAAACGAAGATGGTGGGAAGAAAATTGGGATTAAACAAATTTCGAAAGAATTAGATATACCAACTCCCTTTTTAGGAAAAATATTACAAAGTTTAGCGAAGCAAAAGCTGTTAAAAAGTACAAAGGGACCACATGGTGGTTTTGGTTTGGGACGTTTACCTGAAGAAATTACTTTGTATGATATTGTTTCGATAATTGATGGTGAAGATGTTTTTACTAATTGTTTAATTGGACTAAAATCTTGTAAAAGTAATCATACCGAAGGTAAAGCTTGTCCAGTACATGATCAATATAGTGCTATACGACAACAAATGAAAGAGTTTTTTGCAAACGAGACCATTCAAAAAATTATAACAAATATGAAAGAGAAAGGTGACTATATTAAATTGTAGCTTCCTTTTTATTAAATGGGAATAGTATTAAATAGCCTATTAATTTATTGTGTCTAAAAATACATACAACAAAATAGGCTGTAAATACTCCTACACTATTAGCTAACATATCCCACCAATCTGCACCACGATAATCTGTAAAAAACAACTGGGCTAATTCCATGCTGGCTCCCCATAATAGTGGAATAATCAAAATCTGAACTATATGAGTAATTCTATGTTTGTGATGTAAGTAATATTCAAACATGAAAAAGAAGGTCATAGTGAAATACATCAAGAAATGAACAATTTTATCGAAATATGGCAATTGGAATATATCTCTTGGGGTAATATCTGAAGTTTTCATCAAACTTAAGAAGGTAACAACCAGCATAATGGTTATTGTTTTATGATATTTTAATATTCGCGACATATTAATTCTCTAAATGTTAGTAATCTCGATACTTTTGTTTGAAAAGTGTTGATAAACTGTTAATAAAACACTGAAATACAATGTTTCACGTGAAACAATCATTAGAAATGGCGGGCATTTACACACACATTCCTTTTTGCTATACCAGATGTTCATATTGCGATTTTTATAAAACTACTGATCAGCGATTGAAAGCTAGTTTTATTAATGCAATCTGCAAAGAAATTAGTCTGCAAAAGGATTTTTTTAACAATAATTGTATAAAAACACTTTATTTTGGTGGTGGTACCCCATCTGTTTTAAAGGGTGATGAATGGAAAACTATTTTTGAAGCATTACATCAAACATTTGATTTATCAAATGTGAGTGAAATAACGGTAGAAGTTAATCCTGATGATGTTAGCGAAAAATATATTGATACCTTAAGTCAGTTTGGGGTTAATAGAATTAGTATGGGAGTTCAAAGTTTTCAGGATGCTCATTTACGCAAAATGAATCGTCGTCACAATGTTCTTCAAGCTAATGAAGCAATCCGAATTTTAAAACAATCGTCCATCAAAAATGTAAGTATTGATTTGATCTATGGTTTGCCATATATGAGTTGGAATGAGTGGTTGCAAAATATTGATTTAGCTATAGCGGCTGATGTTCAGCACATATCAGCCTATCATCTTACTTTTGAAAAAGGTACACCATACTACGAATTATTAAAAAAAGGTCAACTTAAAGAAATACCTGAAGAAATTAGTTCGGACCAGTTTGAGATTTTGGTTGAAAAGTTGGAAGATGCCGGATTTGAAAATTATGAAATTTCCAATTTTGCGAAACCAGGTTTGTACTCGCAGCATAATAGTAGCTATTGGACCGGTGAACCTTATTTAGGATTGGGGCCTTCAGCTCACTCTTTCGATGGTAAAAGCCGCAGGTGGAACGTACGTGATACCGTAGCTTACGGTACAAAACTAGAAGAAGGTAAACGTTATTGGGAGAATGAAATCCTCACTCCTACTGATGTTTATAACGAAAGAATAATGCTTGGATTACGTACTTCAAAAGGTTTTGAAGTAGATTTTATTAGTCAATTGAGCAATTTACACCTCCAGGAATTTGCTAAAAAAGAGATACAAAATCAGATAAATTTGAATAATTTAGTTATTAATAATGGTTGGTGTAGTGTTACCAAAGAAAAGAAATTTATTACTGATCGTATTATTTCAGATTTATTCTACGTTATAGAAGATTAATCTATTTGAATAGAGAAAAAAGTCGACCTTTTTGAAATAACAGTCAAAGATAATTCATGGAAAATAAATCAGGTATTATAGCTACGTATAGTTCTATTTTATTGAATGTTGCCTTATTTGGAATTAAGTTTTGGGCCGGAGTTGTAAGTGGTTCGGTAGCTATTATTGCTGATGCGTGGCATACTTTAAGTGATAGTATTTCTTCTGTAGCTGTATTGATTGGATTAAAGATATCAGCTAAGCCAGCTGACGATGAGCATCCATATGGGCATGGGCGAGCCGAAATAATAGCCTCTTTATTAGTAGGTATCTTGCTGGCTATTATTGGTTTTAGTTTTTTGATGGAATCCATTGTTAAGCTACAAAGCCACGAAGAAGTTGTATTTGGTAAAGTAGCGCTTATTGTAACCATTATTTCTGCTGTTCTAAAAGAAATAATGGCTCAATATTCTATTGTAATTGGAAAAAGAACCAAGTCGCGATCAATGATTGCAGATGGATGGCACCATCGTTCCGATGCTATTTCATCAGCTATTATTTTGATAGGTATTTTGTTAGGTAATTATTTTTGGTGGATTGATGGTGTATTAGGTATTTGCGTTTCTTTATTACTGTTTCATACTACCTACTCTATTTTAAAAGATAATATCAGTCATTTATTAGGTGAATCAATCGAATATGATTTGAGATCCGAAATAGTGGATTTAGCAAATCAGGTAAGTACGTATGATGTACAGCCCCATCATTTTTTAATTCATCATTATGGTAATCATACCGAAATGACATTTCATATTAATCTTCCTGGTTCAATTTGTTTAGACGAAGCCCATGATATTGGGACTGCATACGAAGAACTGATTAAAGAGAAGCATGGCATTGAAGCTACTGTGCATATCGATGCTGTTTAAAATATTATTTAATTGTTGATGGAAGACTTTTAACTATTGTAATTGAACTCAATACTCTTTGACTTGCTATAAATATTCTGTGTGTAGTAATATCTATTTTTTCCTTCTGATGTAATCTTATTAGATAATAATGGATAGAGTATTTTATTGTTGATAAGGTTGTTAAAAGTATGTTTGTATACTTGTCTTTTACAAATTAAATAATTGATATAATGATACTAAACGTGTTGATTTAGTTATCAACTATTTGATTTAACTTGCTATAAAAAGAGGCATACATTATTTTGTATCTATGCCTTTTTCTCAGTTTTAATCCCAAATGAAGTTATTTTGATTTATTGATAGAAGACGTTTAGTTTTGTAATTGAACTCAATACTCTTTGTTTTGCTTTTAGTCCCAATTGAAGTTATCTAGATTTTAGTAACATCTTTTCAACTTTGTTACCCTGGCGAACAATGTAAATACCTATAGGAACATTTATTGTTTGTAGTTTTCCTTTATATATCTGCACTCCTGTAATATTATAAATTTCTACATCAAGGTTGTAGTCAATTTTATCTGTAGGTTTCTCAATGCCTGTATTTACATCATTATTTTTTACTTTGATGTTATCCACCGAAATAGTACCAACTCCTCTTCCAGTAAGTATCCAAAGTCCTTTTAGAATACCGTTTCCACTCACATTAGTAGTAGCGTTGTAAATGGTGCTTTCTGTAGTTTTGTTAATTATGGTAACTGTGGCAGTTTTATTAATAATGTTAACATCCCCGTTAATGGTAACCCAGGTTCCGGGTGTAATAGTTAGTGCGGTTGAACTTGAACCGTTGACATACCAGGTACTACCGTTGCTTCCATTATATGTTGGGGTAAGTAATTTAAAAATGTAACCTGTTCCGGAAAAGCTATTGTTTTGACTATTGTTATCTGTACTGATAATAGCTACTTCACTTTCCGAACGATCGTTTATATTACCAGGTGTTAAGCAAACATCTATCGAAAAGTGATAATTAGTTAAATGACTCACATTTGTAAAATTGTTGTAAGCACTTCTATTTCCAGAACCGCCTCCGGTTGTTAACTGAATACTATTTGTTTCAAGTGTTGGATTGTATTGTGTAGATAATGAACCATTTGGCGATATCCATGACGAAATGGATCCTACATAATCGTAATCTTCGTAAAAAGCGTATTCCGAAACATCGATAGGCTCGTATGTAGAAAGATCTAAATCAGCCGCATATCCAACAACAATATTGCTTACATCATAATCAAAAATTAATTGATGGTTTCGGTAATAACTTGTAACAGCCGCTGCAATATCAGCAGGTGTTACTCCCGAGCCATAATTGGGTGATAACGTTGGTTGATAAGTAAGCATTAGAATTCCATCTTTATAATAAGCAATGCTTCCATCAGTATTATACGAAATGGTTACATAGCAGCTGCTATGTAAAAATATTTGCCAGGCGGTTCCTGCTACATAACCTGCTTCGATTGCTGCAGGAGAAAGAGTTGCTGCACCTTCGTAAAAATCTGCTCCGTTAAAATGTAACACTGATAACAGCATACGATATGAATTATCAGTAGAATGTGCAATTAAATCCCAGTCGCTATTTATGTTTTCGATATAGAAACTTAAGGATAGTCCTGTTTTATTATTGATTTTAGCACTTGGCGTAGCGGCTGCAAACTCGTTAACATTATTATATTTTGCTAATACAGCATCTTCTTCAATTGGAAGCATCTCCTCTATGCTCATCGCTATTAGTTCAATAGATATTGAAGTTGTATAAGTATATTCACCACAAGTAATGGTAAGTTCTAAGTCGGTTGAAGTATCGGTTAATAAATCAAGAATAATCCCATTCTCATCTATCAATGTTTCGTCCCAACTCCAGCTATAACTGGCATTGTAATATCCCTGAGTTGGTAAAGATAATTTTGTTCCCTTATAGGCTAATGATGGAACTGTTCCATTAAAATTATATGCGTTATAGGCAACTGTAGCATTTTCGGGGAAAGGTTTACCAGCACCTGCCATTTTATAGCCATATACCGACATGTCATTCCCAACAGCGGTAAAACATAAGGTAGTATGATTTAGACCTTCCATTTTTTGTTCAACAAATACACCTTTAAAATTTGTATTATTAATGGATAGGTTGATGTATGGGCCATCTGCCTCTTGAGACCATGAGCCAGAATAGGCTCCACTCACACTACCATCAGTATGTAATACAATTTCTTCTTCTTTAACACATTCAAGTTTACTATAATCAGTACCATATCCATGGTAAAGAATGCTGTAGCTTCCTACAATTTTATCAGTTGAATAAGGGCCAGTTGTCAATGTTTCGCCAGAATATTCGAAGGGTGCTACAGTGATATAACCATTTTTCGCCTGAAATAATTGATGAACACGAACCTGATGACCTTCTGTTCCGTTATCAAAACGGGTATGATAAACCAGATAACTTTTTCCATCATCGTCAACAATGGCCGAATTATGCCCTTGAGCTGTGTAACCATAATCCATCCATCCCCATTTGTAATAAGACATTAAGCGTAATCCTACAGTACCATTTATGGCACCAGCACCTGTATTGTTAGGTAAATATCGTGCATCTTGGTTGGTCATATCAGTATAAGGCCCAGTTGGACTATCCGATGCAAAAACCCTCATGTTATAACCTCCTGCTGCTGTTAATGCTCCGTTGGTTACAAACATGTAATAGGTATTGTTAATATTTTGCATGTAAACACCTTCGCCCGAAACATGATTACCTCCTGCAACTTTAATTCCCTGATATGCATCTATGGTTGCATTAGAAGCTGTTCCATTATTAGTTTGGTAGGTTATGGTATAATCTCTTAAACCTGTTTCACCATCTAATTGAAGGATATAAATACCTCCAAACCACGATCCATAGGCCATCCATAAAGTTCCATCTTCATCGTAAAACACACCTGGATCAATTGCATTCTGACCATAAGTTCGGTTACCATTACGATTCAGTAAATATCTCGATGGAAATTCTTCTGAAGGATTTATTACAGAATAAAAATCTGTTTCTTCAGCTTCGGTTTGGTTGCTGAATCCTGAATAAACAACAGGACCTTCATAAGTCCAGTCTCCATTAAGAGATTCGGCTGTTAATAATACAATAGAACTATACCAGTAATCGCCATTTATACTCATGTACATACACCATTTTTGCATGTCTGTATTCCAGATTACATCTGGTGCCCACATGTTTCCATCAAGATTGTAATTACTGCTGCCTTTTGCCGACCAGGTTGCTGGCTCAGCTAATAAGGTTTGATAGGATGAATTGATGTTGTTAGTAAAGGTTTCCCAGTTTTTAAGATCATTTGATCTAGCCCATGCTCTATGCGAACCAAAAATATAGTATACTTTGGTGGCTCCTTCAGAATACTCGCCTGTGATTATACTACCGTATTGATATCCAATAACAATGGATGGGTCGTGAACAGTTACATAGTTGTAAGGGCTGGTGTTAAAATAATTGTTGTACAATGTTTCTACTTCATCTTTCGAGAGCGATGTAGGTGAAGCATTCATTGAATGAATAAACATTAATACAATGATTAATGAATACGTTAGTAGATTTTTCATGAAGACTTAATAATTATGATTTAATACTGATTTAGTGTTTTTAAAAGTATTAAATCATTAATTATATGTTTATGCCTGTACTCTAAAATACTTAAATGTCCACCATTTCTATTTCTTTATACTCATAGCTACATCACTAATTTAAGTATTTGTTTAAGAACTGATAGTTAAATAGTAAAAGGTTTAGTTTATAAATACATTTAATAAAACATGGTGTATTAGATGCGGTGTATACAACTAAAAAGTCGGCAACTATAGTGAAAGTGCCGACTTTATATGTTAATTAAAATATTTTTTTAATAATTGAGAGTTGAACCAGTAATGGCGATGAAAATATCAATTTCACGTAACTTATCCTGAATTTTTAAAAGTTCAGAAATTTTAATTAAACCAATTTTATAACTGTTGGCTCGACCACGATATTCTTCTGTAATACTTTCGAAATTAAAGTGTTTTAAATCATCTTCATCTTTATAACGAACATATAATTCAATTTCTTTATCCTTATTGTAGGTAAAACCGCCTGAGTATTTTAACTTCTTGTATTCGTATGAGTAATTGTGAGCTAATGCAGTAATATCAGAAAGAACCGCCGATCCGGTTGGATGTGCTCCTGCTCCTTTTCCAAACATAAACTGTTTGTCGTAAGCTTTACCTTTAATTACTACACCGTTAAATTCATCTTCAACACTGTAGATGTATTTATCTTTTCCTAAAAAGCGAGGAAGAACAAATAAACTGATATTATTATTTTCTAAACGTTCAACCTGAGCTACCAATTTAATTTTTTGGCCTTTTTCTCGGGCATATTGAATATCAAAATCAGATATATTTGAAATACCATAGGTAAGTACGTCTTTAGGGTCAACTACTGTACCAAAACTATGTAGAGTAAGAATAATCAGTTTAAATAACGAATCGTATCCTTCTACGTCAAATGAAGGATCGCTTTCGGCAAAACCTAAATCTTGTGCATCCTTCAATGCTGTAGCGTAGGATTGATTGTGATCAAAAATTTTTGAGAGAATATAGTTAGATGATCCGTTTAATATACCTGTTACCGATAATAACAAATCATTGTCGTAATATTCTTCCAGGTTACGAATTACTGGTATACTGCCACATGCTGAAGCTTCGTAAAGCAACGAAACATTGTTGTCTTTCTGCAACTGAAGCATCTCTGTTAAGTTCTCAGCCAACATTTTTTTATTGGCTGATACTACATTTTTACCGTTTTGAAGCGCTTTTTTAACAATAGCATAAGCCTGATCGGCATTGTCGATTAACTCAACAACTGTATTAATTTCAGGATTTTCAAGAATATCATCGGCATTATAGCAAAAATGATCTTCAGATATGGAGCGAGTCTTCTTATTTTTTACACAAATCTTGGTGATTTTTGCATCAAAAGCCGGACTTGTTTTAAGTACATCATACAATCCCTCTCCTACTACGCCAAAGCCAAATAATCCGATATTTAGTTTCTTTTTCATTACTTTTTGGTTCAATTCGTCTGCAAAAATAAAGCTTCTGTTTCAGTAAATAAAAATGATTATAAAATTATGGAACGGTTATTAATCTCTTCGTGTGATAAATAATCCGTTCCATAAGTAGTTTTTTATAATTACAGTTTATCAAATGCTTGTTGTAAATCTGCTTTAATATCATCGATGTGTTCAATACCAACCGAAAGTCGTAGTAATCCGGGTTCTACACCCGAAGCTTTTTGCTCTTCTAATGATAGTTGTTCGTGGGTGGTTGAACTTGGGTGAATAATCAATGATTTCGCATCACCAATGTTGGCAAGGTGGCTTATTAAGCTAAGGTTTTGTATAAAATTATCAGCTTGTTTGGTGTCACCTTTAATTTTAAAACTCATTACTCCACCAAATCCTCTTTTAAGGTATTTTTTAGCTAATGTGTGATACGGACTTGATTCTAAGCCAGGATAGCTTACGTATTCAACCAAATTGTGTGATTCCAGCCATTGAGCAATTTCCAATGCATTTTCAACATGGCGATCAACACGCAATGAAAGTGTTTCTAAACCTTGAATTAATAAAAATGAGTTGAAAGGACTTAAAGCTGAGCCAAAATCACGCAATCCTTCAACTCTGGCTCTAATACCAAAAGCAATGTTACCAAAAGGACTTCCTTCGCCAAATACTTCCCAGAATTTCATTCCATGATAACCCTCTGATGGTTCGGTAAATATTGGAAACTTACCATTTCCCCAATTGAAGTTACCACCATCAACAATAATTCCTCCTATTGAGGTACCATGTCCGCCAATCCATTTTGTTGCAGATTCTACTACAACATTGGCACCATGTTCCAACGGACGGAACAAATATCCACCTGCTCCAAAAGTGTTATCTACGACTAATGGAATTTTATGTTTTTGTGCTATTGCGGCAATAGCTTCAAAATCTGGTACATTAAACTGTGGATTTCCAATGGTTTCGATATAGATGGCTTTTGTTTTATCGTCGATGGCAGCTTCGAATAACGCTGGATCATCACCTTCAATAAATTTTGCTTTGATTCCTAAACGTTTAAATTGAACCTTAAACTGGTTGTAAGTTCCTCCATACAAATAAGATGTAGAAACAAAATTATCGCCAGCCTCTAAAAAATTAGTTAAGGCAATAAATTGAGCGGCTTGTCCTGACGATACTGCAACAGCATTTGTTCCACCTTCTAATGCTGCAATCCTTTTTTCAAACACATCGGTTGTTGGATTCATTATACGGGTGTAGATGTTACCAAACTCTTTTAAACCAAATAAATTAGCTGCATGTTCGGCATCTTTAAAAAGATATGAACTGGTTTGATAAATAGGTACAGCTCTTGATAGAGTTGTTTCATCAACGTCGTGTCCGGCGTGTAATTGCAATGTTTCAAAATGAAAATCAGACATTGTATTTAATATTTATGGTTAATACTCAAAAACTATTTTCCGATGCTTAACGCATCGGTCTGTTTTATATGTCTTTGTTGATTTTCAGATACGATGCGTTGAGACAATTACATTGTCATCATCATACACATCATCATGGTATAAGAAGTTGTTGCAGGTGAAGAAAAATCACCTGATCGGAAAGTATTACTATGGTTTTTATTTATATTCATATTACAATAACAAATAAAGAAAATTTGATCCTAAAAAAAAAGATGTTCTAATATTTTAACCATTTTAAATTCATAGGAAATCAGATTTATTTCATTAAAAGGTAAATAATTAAAAATGTTTATAAAATGAGATTTCTAATTGGATTAATTTAGATCTAATATTTTTTAATATAAAAAAGCAACCTTTTACAAATACGCTCGTCTATATTTGTTGGAAGAGAAAAATATTTATAATCAAACTTCATGTGATTATATCTAACCAATAAAAAAACTGAGTGTTATGAAAATGTCAATTTCCCTTGTACGTAAAAATATAAGAAACATAGAAATACCTGTTCGGTTTTTAATTTTACAAATATTTCTTTTATCACTAATTGTATTTCTAATTACAGTTTGATAATCTGCAGAGATTGCACTATAAACAGATTATTAATTTTTCTTGTGAGTTATTTTTTGTCTAATCTCCTTTATTTAGAATTAATCTAATTGTATTTGTTTTTTCTGAACATGTGTTAATTCATATGAATATATACCCTATTAAATTCAAATAATTCACATATTTGAAACCAAATTTTAAATTTAGAATAGGTAATTAGTAACATGAATTATTCACTTTTTGATTTTCTAACGCTCATCGGTTCGTTAGGATTGTTTCTGTATGGAATGAAGATGATGAGTGAAGCACTGCAAAAAGTTGCAGGATCGCGAATGAGAAATATTTTGTCGGCTATGACATCTAATCGATTTTTAGGTGTTTTAACCGGATTTTTGGTAACAACAATTATTCAATCATCATCTGCGACCACTGTTATGTTGGTTAGTTTTGTAAATGCAGGTTTGATGTCGCTGGTAGAGTCTATTGGCGTTATAATGGGAGCCAATATTGGTACAACTGTAACAGGATGGATAATTACTTTATTTGGATTTAAAGTAAAAATTAGTGCTTATGCACTACCTATGATTGGATTAGGTTTACCGCTTATTTTTTCGAAAAAACCATCTCGACGTTCATGGGGAGAATTTATGGTAGGGTTTGCTCTGTTATTCCTAGGTTTAGAATATTTAAAAGATTCAGTACCTAATATTAAAGAGAATCCTGAGATTTTAAGTTTTGTACAAAACTATACTAACCTTGGATTTGGTTCTACACTTATATTTTTATTAATAGGTACAGTTTTAACTATTGTAATACAATCTTCTAGCGCCACAATGGCACTAACTTTTGTAATGTGTAATCAGGGATGGATACCTTTTCATTTGGCTGCAGCCATGGTAATGGGCGAAAATATAGGTACTACCATAACTGCAAACTTAGCGGCGGCTGTAGCAAATGTTTCTGCTAAACGAACGGCACGAGTACATCTATTGTTTAATTTATTAGGTGTAATTTGGATGTTGATTGTATTTAAACCATTTGTTGGTGGTATTGATTATTTTCTTACTCAAAAGATGGGTATTTCACCAACAGAATCAGTAGCAGCTATTCCAACTGCCTTATCTATTTTCCATACTTCATTCAATGTTCTTAATGTTTTAATATTTATTTGGTTCGTCCCAATTTTTAATAAGGTAGTTATAAAAATGGTACCTTCTTCGGAAAATGAAGATGAAGAATTTCGTTTGAAATTTATCACAACAGGTATGCTTTCTACAGCTGAGTTATCAATAATACAAGCACGAAAGGAAGTACATTGGTTTGGACAATTAACTCAGCGAATGTTTAATATGGTTAAGGTGTTAATTCATACAGATAAAGATGCTATATTCAATAAAAAATTTGCACGAATTGAAAAATACGAAGGTATTTCTGATAATGTGGAAGTTGAAATTGCAAATTATCTGGCTCAAGTTAACCAAGGTCGATTAAGTGATTTGGGTCGAAAAAGAGTGAGAGCCATGCTTAAAGTTGTTAACGATCTTGAAAGTTTAGGTGATAGTAACTATAATTTGGCTCGTTCGATGGTACGCATGCGTAATGCAAATATTAAGTTCCCTGATGAGATTATGAAAAAGATTGAGTTAATGTTTAGCTTGGTTGATGAAGCAGTGGAATTGATGATTAAAAATCTGGATGATAATTCTGAAATGGTTAATATTGAAAAAGCCAATTTAATTGAAATGGAGATTAATAGTTATCGGAATCAATTAAAAGTTGAGCATCTTGATAATATTAAAAATAATGTGTATTCCTATGAAGCTGGAATTATTTATAATGATATTTTCTCAGAATGTGAAAAGTTAGGAGATTTTGTTATAAATGTAACTGAAGCATTAAATGAAGTTAATCCTCACTAATACATTATATTAACGAATATGAACCGCAGCTATCAACTGCGGTTTTTTTGTTTTTACGGCTTTTATTATTCTATTGTAAAACGTACCTGAACCTCGGCATCTAGATTAAGTTTTTGAAACTCTATTTCAGGCAAATATTCTTTATCTGATGATATTCTCATTTTTGAATTCGCTGTCATTGCTCGAGCCTGGTAAATATTACGGTTTAATTCCTGTACATAAATGGCTTTACCAGCTCTTTGACCAATTGCATCCATAAGTAATTCAGCTTTGTGTTTTGCAGCTTTTATGGCATTAATTTTAACTTCTTTTCTGAGCTCTTCCATTTTACTATGATCCAATTTTGTAACCGAGATATTGGAAATATCTATTTTTTCGAGATTCATATAAATAAGAGCTACTGTTTTTCCTGAGTGAACCAAAACCTCGTATTGTTTGGTGGTCATTATATCTGTTTTCTTAATCCAGTGGTCTTGAAAATTACTTGAATAGTCGATAACAGCAACATCTTTTTTTGTATCAATTCCAATTTCATTCAATACCTTCATCATTTGTTGTTCCTGACTTTCAAGTGATGCTTTTGTTTTCGAATCTTTTTCATCGATAATCACTTTCAGGTATATCATATCGGGTACAATTTCCATTTCCGATTTACCAGTTACTTCAATATAAGGTTGATCAATAAAGTTTTTACTGGTTTGCGCGGTAACAAGGAGGCTAGTTAAAAGCAACATATTCAATAGAATTACTTTCTTCGTCATGATGTAAAAATTAAGATTAGTATAGTACAATAAATACGGAAGTTACTTACTTGCATTGAATATAACAATACTTCCCTGCCCCTGATGCGAGTAACCTTGCGATAGATGAGTAAGTAAATGGGTATTCTTTGTAATTGAGTAGTTAGTTAATTCTTTTTCCAAAAGTTCGTTAGTAAGTAACCAATCTTCTTTTTTAGGTCCACCGCTTGAGTAGTTTAACTGATCGGTATGAAAACCAACTATAAATAACTTGCCATTATTAGTTAATGTTGAGTGCAATTTGCGTAGCATTGGGTAAAAATCAGTTGATGGCATGTGTAAAAAGATGAGTGCAATGCAGTCATATGAGTTATCTGGTGCTTTATATTGAGTCACATCCTGCACTTTATATTCGATATCAACATGGTGTTTTTTAGCTAAAGAATAGGCTTTTTTTTGTCCTTCGGAGCTAAAATCAACAGCTGTAACATTCCAACCTTTACTGGCTGTATAAACGGCATTTCGGCCCTCTCCTTCACCAAGTAACAGTATTTTACCAGGTTCTAATTGATCAATAAACTCTTTAAATTCTATGTTTGGATCTACACCATAGGCGTATTCTGTTTTGCTAAACTTATCGTCCCACATTTCTTTCATATGCAATCGTTTTTATGTTGATTAAGTTAAACAATTGATAGCATACTGAGTTCATAAATAAAAAAAGAAATCCGAACTAGGAAAATTAGTCCGGATTTTTTGAAGTATTCAATCGTCATTATTTAGTAGGCTGTTTTGCTAAGTGCACCTCTAATTTAATTTTAGTTTCTTTTGTTTGAGAGTTGCCATTTATAGTAGGAGGAGCTCCTGTTGGGCCATCCGGTCGTCCACCTCCATGCATCCCTCCCGGAGGTGGTCCAGGCATTGAATTGTTATTCGTTCCTAATAAAAGTTTGATATTTAATTCAGAGTTAGAGCTCTGTATGGTTTTTGCATTCGAATTAATGCTTGAATATGGAATAAATATCTCACAGAAAAGAGATTCATTTACCATGTCAAAAGAATGAGCTGCCTTTATTCCTTTTACTTCTTCCAATGCCAGTACTACCTCTTTTTTATAGTTATAGAAACCGTTTAATCGAATACTGGATTCAGGGATGGGCATGTTATCTCTATTGCTATTTTGAGTATTAGAAGGAGGAATTGGTGGTATACCTCCTGCAGGATATTGTAATATCAGCGCTGTATTGTTAGATTTTGTTGTATCTAGTTCAATGGTAATTCCATTTTGATTAAACTGATGGATATAGGACATCTCATTCATTCTGAAAGCAAAGAATATACCTTCTGAATTGTTGGTAATATTGTAGTTTAGTCTATTTTTTGAATCAAAAAATCGTAAAGGAATATTCCAGTCATCGGAGTTACCATCAATTGTAATATCTGATGTTTGCCATTGGGTATGAATATGTATCTTGTTGGGAACAAGAAGCATTAGTGATTATCAATAGAAGCAAAGCTATTTGTGACGCAATTTTCATTCTACATTAACTTATCAATTATGTAAGCAAATGTAGATGATGGAATTAATTGGTAATAATCTTTTAAACGTACATGTATGTTTTAACAACCAATGTTACTTAAAAATCAATAACAGATTTACTCAAATAAAAAATGTAAAGAAAAATGTACCAATGGTTAAGTAAATAAACATTCCAATAATATCGTTCATTGTTGTAACGAAAGGCCCGGTTGCAACAGCAGGATCAATCTTTAAACGATTTAACAATAATGGAACAAATGTACCAAACAAACTAGCAAATACTACTACCGAAAACATTGCAGAAGCAACTGTTAGTGTGAGTGCTAAATCTGCGGAAGAAACTTTATTATAAATAAATATTAATAAAGATAATATAGTTGCATTTAATAAGGCTATCAATATCTCTTTTAATAGTTTACTACCAGTTGATTCTAAACCTAAACTACCAGAAGCTAATGACTGAACCACAATTGCTGATGATTGCATTCCTACGTTTCCTCCCATTGCAGCAATCAATCCCATAAAAAATGATAATTGAGGATGATCGTCGATAATTCCAACAAAACTACCAATAACTCTCGAACCAAAAATTCCACCAATTAAACCAATTAATAGCCATGGAATACGAGCTCGCGTATGCCTAATAACATTATCAGAAGCTTCAATATCATTGGTCAAACCTGATGCTAACTGGTAATCTTTTTCAGCTTCTTCACGAATTACATCTACAACGTCATCAATGGTAATACGTCCTACTAATCTATTAACAGAATCAACAACAGGTAGTGCAACTAAATCGTATTTATCCATGATGTAACTTACATCTTCAGCGTTTACATCTACTTTAACAGATATCACATCAGAGTTGTAAACATCCTTAACAATGGAGTCAACTGGGCTTAAGAGCATTTTCTTTAAGGATAGTGTACCTTTTAACAAACCATCATTATCAACTACATATACATAGTATATTTCATCAACTTCTTCAGCCTGACGGCGCATGCTTCGTAAACAGGTTGGTATATTCCAGTTTTCTTTCACTTTAATGAGCTCTTTAGCCATTAAACCACCGGCTGTATTCTCATCGTAATTTAAGAGGTCGGCAATATCACCAGCAGTGGTGATATCTTCGAGGTGCGAAAGAACTTCTTGTTGGCGCTCATCATCCATTTCTCCAATGATGTCGGCAGCATCATCAGAGTCCATATTATCAATAAATCGCTTAGCAATTACCTCACTAGGAAGGCTATCAAGAAATCTTCTACGATCGTCTTCTTCCAACTCAGTAAGTACATCAGCAGCTTTATCGTCATCCATCAGGAAGTATAAAAACTTAGCTTCCTCAATGGTTAATTCTTCGTATATTTCAGCAATATCAGCAGGGTGTAACTCGGATAAAAGAGAGGAGATTGTATCTTCATCTTTTGAAGAAATTAGTTCCTGTAATTGGTTAATATACTCTCTTGTTAATTCGAAATTTGCCATAACACCCCTATGTTTTTACATAATACCTTTAGCGGATAGGATTTGCTTCCACCATTTTTGTTAACTCTATAAAGTCTTGAACGCTCATTTGTTCAGGTCTGCGTGCTAAATATTCATGGTCAATGATTGCCTCTTTATTAAATTCAATTGATTTTATTGAATTGCGAATTGCTTTACGGCGTTGATTAAAAATAGCTTTCACTACTTTTACAAATAGTTTTTCATCACAGCCAATATTGCTAACATCATTTCTGACTAAACGAATAACACCTGATTTTACTTTTGGAGGTGGGTCAAAAACATTTTCGTGAACCGTAAAAAGATATTCGATATTATAGAAGGCTTGTAAAAGTACACTTAATACTCCATAAGTTTTTGAACCCGGACCTGCAGCTAATCGTTCTGCTACTTCTTTTTGAAGCATTCCTACCACTTCTGGAATTTGATTACGATATTCGAAAACCTTAAAAAATATAGGACCTGAAATATTATAAGGGAAATTGCCAATAAGAGCAAATGGATCGGTAAATAATTCAGTTAAATCAATTTTTAGAAAATCTTTGTAAAAGATACGACCTTCCAACTCAAAGTAATGAGCTTTTAGATAGTCAACTGATTCAATATCAAGTTCAACAAGTTTTAAGTCAATATCTTTTCTTTTAACCAGATATTGGGTAAGAACACCCGTTCCGGGTCCTAGTTCTAACACTTTTTGCTGACTTGAAGAAAGATTGTCAACTATCCGTTGGGCTATATCTAAATCACGTAGAAAGTGTTGTCCGAGGTGTTTTTTAGCTCTTACCATTTTTTGAAACTATATGCAGTGTAACTTAAAAAGCATTTTTGTCGACAAAACAATATTCTTTATCTTGCAACGCTTTTTCAGAGTGCAAAGGTATATTTTTAATATCAGAGCACTGATGAAGGTACCTAAAAAATTAAAATCTTTCAAAAATTGAAGACGCGACTTTCTAAGTTAATCCAATACATAATATTTCCGGCGATAGGTGTAATAATAATCTGGCAGCTTTATAAAGATCAGAAAGCTGATGAAATATTACAGGTTCTGAAAAATGATGTTGATTTTAGATGGATAGGATTATCTGTTTTTCTCGGGCTATTAAGTCACTTAAGTAGAGCCATGCGCTGGCGTATGCTGATTGAACCTGTTGAACGAAAACCACGGTTGAGTAATACATTTTGGGCTGTAATGACTGGTTATTTGGCTAATTTGGTATTTCCTCGTATGGGTGAAGTCTCGAGATGCGGTGTTATTAGTAAATACGAGAAAATGTCCTTTACACGAGTCGTTGGTACAGTAGTGGCTGAACGATTGTCCGATTTATTAATGCTTGTACTAATAACTGTTGTTGTATTAATTCTTCAATTTGATTTGTTTGTAGTCTTTATCCACAAACATATTCATCTCGAAGGTTTAACAACAATGCTATCGTCTCCTTTTTTCTATATTGTAATTGCTGTATTAGTAGCATCTGTTTTTCTTATTATTCGATTTTCTGAACGTTTAAGTATATTAAAACATGTGCGTAATCTTTGGGTTAAGTTCTCAGATGGATTAAGTTCATATAGAAAGATTAAAAATGTACCTGCATTTATTTTTCATACATTGTTTATCTGGACAATGTACTTTTTAATGATTTATGTATGTTTCTTCAGCATGGATCAAACGTCTAAATTAACTATTGATGCGGGTATCACAATCTTATTAACCGGTAGCTTGGGAATGATTGCTCCAGTACAAGGAGGCCTTGGCCCGTGGCATTTTATGGTTATTGCTACTTTAAAACTTTATGGAATAACATCAGATGTTGGAGGAGTGTTTGCTTTGGTTGTTCATGCTGCTCAAAATGCAATGATTATTGTAGTAGGCCTTATTGCATTTATTGTTCTTCCGTTTATAAACCCATCTAAAGATGAAGCCTGACTGGTTATCTCAACGATCAGTTTCGCGTTTGTTGTTAATTGGAGTTTCAATTGCAGCTTATTATTTTATTATAAATCGATTATTCCAGTTTCAGCATTGGGAGGAAGTTTTCAAATTGAAATATATTGAAAATAGGCAATTAGGCTTATTTTTTGTTTTCATTTGTTTGTGGGCATGCAATATTTTTTTTGAATCTAAAAAATGGCAGGTTTTAATTTCACCCTTTTCTTATATTTCTTTAATTGATTCAGTGAAACAATTTTTTGCAGGTTCATTTACTGCAGTTGGATCACCAGCCCGTCTTGCTGAACCCGGAGGAAGGATGATTTTATTAGATAAAAGCCTACGAATTTATGCTTTGATTATGACAAACATTGGAGGATTTCTTCAAAACGTAATTATAGCATTTTTTGGTTTTTTAGTCATTTATTTAAATGATTTTAGTCTGAAAAAATCTGTGTTTAATGATTCATTACTGCTTTATTTTTCCATTATTATTGCAGTTGTATCATTATTAATTGTTCTATTCTTTTTCAAAGAACAAATTAGACGAATGTGGATTCAATTAAAGAAAGTAAAAATTAAGGTTATTATTCATGCTTTAATTTATTCACTTGTGAGATATTTAGTTTTTAATATTCAACTGATTGTTCTTATCTGTTTGATGTTACCCAACATTAATTTTTTTGAAGTATTAAATCTTACCCCAGTATATTTTTTAATAATTACTATTATTCCTTCCTTCTTTTTAGCAGATATTGGAATTAGAGGTTCTACAGCTATTTTTGTTTTTTCCAGAATTACCAGTAATGAGCCTATTTTATTAGCTGTAATACTACTTTTATGGCTATTTAACGTATTTTTTCCCGCATTAATTGGAGCTTGGATATTGCACTGTAAAAAGGGTTTGTATCATAATATTAATGGTTTTAGGTGAAAAGAGGTACGTAAATTTATTTCAATTCTTAGAAAACTCATTATCTTTAAACCTTGAATATTAATCATTAACCTGATTACGCATTACTAATGGAAAAACACATACTTTCCCTCATAAAAGAAAATAACAGGGTTATTATACCAAATTTTGGAGCTTTTATAGTTGCTAAAGAAAATGGCTTTACCATTTTATTTAATAATTTTTTAAGCTTCAATGATGGCTTATTAATCGATTATGTGGCGTCAACCGAATCTATTTCAACCGAGCAAGCTTCTGATAGGGTTGATGCGTATGTGGATACAGTAAAAAATAAACTGGATACAACTGGCGAATATATCATTAATGGTTTAGGTACTTTTACAAAAGATGCGACTGGAATTTTGCGATTTACTCAAGCTGATGATGTTAATGATGTAAATACTATTAAAGATGAGAATGAATTACTAGATCTTGATGCCGGAGATAATGATGGAGGAATAGTTGAGGATACCCCTGATGATATTAACCAAGTTCCTGAAATTACTGCAGTTAATGAAGAACCTTTAGTTGAAGTTGAAGAAGATAGTATTGTGGAGCCCGCAATAAGTGAGAAGGATGAACCTAAAGTTGTGTCAGAGTCCAAACCTACAGCTACCAATGTAACAAACAAATATATTGAAGAGGATAGAAAACGTAGAAATAAGTCAATTTTACTATTGGTTATTACATTGACTTTAATACCAATAATTGTTGTTATACTATATTTTACAGTTTTTAATAAAGAAAAGGAAGCTACTAAGAAGGTTGTTTCAACAAAAAGTGTAGAGAAGCCGAAAGTAAAAGATACCTTAAAATTGGATGAGCAGTTAAAAGGTGATGTTATCGCTGGTCCTGAAGTTAATAAGGATAATAAGCCAGAGGTGATAAAAACTGTTGAAATAGAGAAACCACACCACTTAATTGTTGGAAGTTTTAAAAATGTAGATAATGCCGAGCGTTTTATAAAATCTTTAAATGAAAAAGGTTATAATGAGTGTTACATGTTGGATCACAATGGAATGAAATTGGTAAGTATTCAAGCTTTTGATAAGGTTTTTAAAGCTCAGGAAAAGCAAGAGGAAATTCTAAATTCAAATAGGATAGAATCGTGGATATTGACAAAAAGAGACTAAAATAAATTGATATAATCTTAAGTCAGATACCATTGGTGTCTGACTTTTTTATTGGCTATAAAAATGCAAGCTGTTCTTTCCATATTGTTTCTTGTTGTTTCTGTAATATATGCTATACAATCAGAACGATGGCGTGCTATCTGGAAAAATTCATTGAATTTTAAAACTAATTCTTTTACTGATTATCCTAAGTTATCAGTAATAATTGCTTTTTGTAACGAAGAAGATAATTTACCTAATTTACTTAAATCATTACAAATACAAACGTATAATAATTGGGAGTTAATATTAGTTGACGATAATTCGGAAGATAATGGATTAATCCATTGTAAAGAATTATTAGTTGATTTTCCAGTAAAGGTTGATATTCTGTTAAACAAATTTAAAGCAGGAAAGAAGAACGCTTTGCAATATGGTGCTCAATATTCTAATGGAGAATTAATTGTAACGACAGATGCTGATTGTATTGTTAATGATAATTGGCTTAAGACAATTGCTACTTTTTATCAACAAAATGATTCTGATTTGATTATTGCCCCTGTTTTTCAGCTGTCAGATGCAAATCATCTCTCATTGTTTCAACAGTACGAATTTATAGCTTTGCAGCTTAGTGGTGCAGCTACCGCGCTGGATAGAAATCCAATCATGTTAAATGGAGCTAATTTAGCTTGTAAAAGAAGTGTTTATCTTAATGCCGACTTAAAAACGAAGATTGCTTCTGGGGATGATATGTTTTTACTTGAATGGGTAAAGAAAAACAATAAAACGATAGATTATATAAAATCACCTTTTGCGATTGTAAATACCAGAACAGAACCAACTATTAATAAAATGTTAAGTCAGAAGTCTAGATGGGCATTAAAATCAAAACACTATTCCGATGTTACGGTATTGTTAACTGGTGCTATTGTGGCCTTGATGAACATTTTATTGGTATCATTTATTTTTCTCTCGTTTTTCGATTCAACGTTTACTGTGTATTATAGTTTCTTGATTCTTCTTAAGATTATTATTGATTTTAGATTGATTAAATCAGGAGATGAGTTTTTCCAATTTAATCCTAAATTTCATTTGTTTATCTACTATCAATTATTATATCCTTTGTATGTATTATTAGTTTTTTTGTACCCTTTTTTTATCCCTTTACACTGGAAAGGAAGAAAAATTTGAATCTAGTTTTAAGATTATATTCACACTAATTTGACTTTCTTAACATAGTAATATTTTATACTTGCAAATTGGAAAACAAGTACTAAAACAATTAGTTTGTGAAGATAAAGAACCAGCTTTTTTTATGGTTTTCAGTGTTTATTTTAGGTGCTGTATGTATTACAACCTTGACTATTACCAATTATTTTAGAGTTAAGAATAGCTCAGAAGTTTTAAATAATGAGGTAAATCAATTAAATGCTGATTTATTAAAGAGAAATGAATTAATAAGTAAGTTATTTACTATAGAGACCGTTAATGATACTTTTTTTATTACTAAGAAAAGTAAGTTTTTAGATCACAAGAATTTATTGGATATAACTATACAAAATCGTATCGATTATATAGTATCGAATACCGATTTTTCAGATAGCCTAAATTATCATTTTACAACATTAAAGAACGCTATAAAACAGCAGGATAGTTTATTTATACTGATGGTTGATAATAGGCTTGAAAGAGGATATAAAAATTATGGTAAAGTTGGTTTAATGCGAGATTATGCACACCAACTGGAAGAACTTAAAGATATAGATCCGTCATTAATATTAATGTTACGAAGGAGAGAAAAAGATTTTATTATTCGACACGAATATCAATATGTACAAAAATTTAATGTTGCTGTCCAACATCTTAAAGCAAATGTTTCTGATAATAATTACTCAGTAAAATATCAACAACACATATTAGAAACGTTATTTGCATATAATGAGCTTTTTAAACAGGTTGTACAATTAGATAATGAAGCTGGTTTTTATAATTCTTCAGGTTTAAAAAGTCAATTTGATAATAAAGATCAAAAAATATCAAATGAGTTAGATGCAATTCTAAATTTGGTTCAAACTAATTTGAATAAATTTTTAAGTCTTGTTAAGTTAATCTTTTATCTATTAATGGCAGCACTTACATTTATTTCGTTGTGGTTTAGTTTTATAATAGCCAGACGATTAACTAAACCTATTGTACAGCTAAATAGAACTATTCAAAAAATTTCATTAAATGAATTCCGGAATATTTCAACTATAGAATGCGATTGTGATATTCTCGAGATTAAAATTTTAACCTTGTCTTTTAATCAATTATTATCCCAATTACAGTCACACGAATCTGAACGAAATATATTAATAGACAAATTAAAAAGTAGTGAGGATAAGTATAAAAATCTTGCCAATAAGTTACCGCAGAGTATATATGAAACCAATAAAAAAGGCAGAATTAGATACGTTAATGATTTTATAATTAAGGCTTTTGGTTATACCGAGAAAGAATTTCGAAAATTAAATATCAATGATATTATCATTAAAAAGAATGTTTTAAAAGGTACTGACCAAAGTGAAATTCTTGCAATACGCAAAGATGGTAGTTGGTTTACAGGTCTTTTTTACGAAGATAATATAATTGAGAATGGTGTAATTTCCGGAAAACGTGGTGTAATAATAGATATTTCAGACAGGTATAAATATTTGAAATTATTGAAGAAGCAGCGAAGAATAGCACAAGAGACAGACGCATTGAAATCAGCTTTTATGGCGAATGTGTCACATGAAGTGCGTACCCCCTTAAATTCTATACAAGGTTTTAGCTCTATCTTACAGAATGAACTTGAATTGAATGATAAAAATGAAAAGTACTTTCAGATGATTGATAAATCGGTAGATCAATTATTGGATTTATTTAATGATATTCTATCTTTTTCCGAATTAAAAAGTGATCAACTTCTTCTCAGTTTTCAGAAAATAAAATTGGCAGATATTTATAGCGATTTAGTCAATGTTTGTAATGAATTACAAGAATTCTACTCGTCAAAAAATTTGAGTTTGGAATTTAACGGTTTTATTAACGAAACACGTTTTGTTGGAGATAAAGAAAGAGTAATGAGTATTTTTAGGTATTTGATTGATAATGCCTTTAAATTTTCTCAAAAAGGTACTATTCGAATTTCTGCTAGGATAAGTGAAAAGCAAGTTGAATTTGAAGTACAAGATGAAGGTATTGGTGTTGATATTCAGTATCACGAATTAATTTTTGAACCTTTTCGTCAGGTTAACGAGGATTTTACACGGTCATACCAAGGTTCAGGAATAGGTCTGTCTTTGGCTAAAGGTTTGATTACGATTATGAATGGAGATATACGGGTTAACTCTGAACTTGATAAAGGGGCAACATTTTCATTTAATTTACCTGTAGTCACAGATCAGTTAAAAAAGTCAAATCTTGAATTGTTGTTAGGTCGAATGAAGAATTAGTCATTTTTTAATTGTGACGGGATTTGCTTTGTATTTTTAGCACCTAATTCTCTGATTTTTTCTGCACGACTAATCAAGTTTCCTTTACCTGTACTAAGCTTATTCATTGCATTATCAAAATGACCATTAGCTAAATCAATAGCTTTACCTATTTTTTCTAAATCGGAGATAAATCCAACCAGTTTATCGTACAAATCACCGCTGCGTTGGGCTATTTCCAAAGCATTTTTGTTTTGATTTTCTTGTTTCCATATAGAAGCAATCGTACGCAGCGTTGCTAATAAAGTAGATGGACTAACAGGAACTATTTTCTTTTCCCAGGCCGATGAAAATAAGTCGTGATCGGCTTCTACTGCTGCAGCAAAAGAAGCTTCTACGGGTATAAACATTAAAACAAAGTCGGGAGTATTAAATGAAGCTGAACTGGCATATTTTTTATCGTGCAATTCATTAATGTGTTTACGCACGCTCAAAAGATGCTCTTTTAGGGCGGTATTTTTACTTTCTTCGTCCTCGGCATTAACATATCGTTCATATGCATTTAACGATACTTTAGAGTCAATTATAATATGTTTTTCTTCTGGAAGATGAACAATAACGTCAGGACGAATGATTTTACCATCACTGTTTTTATCTACCACTTCTCTTTCATATTCGCTTCCTTGACGTAAGCCAGATTGTTCTAATACTCGTTCTAAAATTAATTCGCCCCAGTTGCCCATTTTTTTAACGTCACCTTTTAAAGCTTTTGTTAGATTTACTGCTTCTATACTAATTTTTTGGTTGAGTTCATATAAACGTTTTACCTCCGCTTCAAGATTTAATTTATCTCGAAGCTCTTTTTCGTATGTTTCGTTTACTTTACGCTCAAACGATTCTATTTTTTCTTTAAAAGGATTCAAGACATCTGAAAGGCGTTTGTTTTGATCTTGACTGATCTGCTCAGCATTTTTATTTAAAATACGATGAGCAATATTTTCAAATTCGCTTGTTAAACCTTTTTCAATTTGCTTTTTCTCTTCTTTCAGCTCTTTAATTTGTTGTAAAAGGTGATTGTTTTCAACATCAATGCCAGTGATTCTATTGCTTAAATCTTCGGCTTGCAGTCTGTATTGTTCAAGTTCTGTTTTAATTCGCTTGTTTTCTTCTTCGTATCGGTTTTTATCATTAATAGCATTTGAATTCATCATTTTTAAATGGTTGGTACGCCCCGATATAAATAGGAATGTTGCTGTAACTCCTGCGATTAAGCTTATAATTGAATATAAAACGACTGACTCCATGAAAAAATTTTTTGTGATGCTAAAATTAGCAATTACTATTTTATTGCAATTGTGAAAGTTTTTAACAACAGGTTAAAGTTATAACACACAAAAAGCAGCTTTTGAGCTGCTTTTTGTGTGTTATAATGTAAAATAGATATTTAAAATCTAAGGCATTTTATACATAAAGGCATTGATATTCATACCAGCTCCTACAGATGTCATCATTACATAATCACCGCTATTAAGTTCGTGGTTCTCAAGTTCGCCGTTCATAACCAAATCTAATAGAGTTGGAACGGTAGCAACACTGCTATTGCCCAGTTTGTTGATTGTCATTGGCATAACACTTAAATCAACGTCTTTGCGGCCATATAAGCGGAATATACGTTTCAGTATAGCTTCATCCATTTTGGCATTTGCTTGATGGATAAGGATTTTTTTAACATCAGCTAGTTGAAGGCCATTAATGTCTAGGCATTCTTTAGCAAGCTGTGGTACGTTAGTAAGAGCATAATTGTATACTCTTCGACCTAACATTTTTAAGTATTGAACCTCACCTTTTAATTCGGGATTAAAAGGATCGTTCATTCTTAGTATATCGATGTGTTCTTCAGTATCTGTTTGGGCAGCATGTTTTAAAATTCCAATTGGTTCTATACTTTCGCGTGCTTCTAATACTACAGCTCCTGCCCCATCGGCAAATATCATTGAATCCCTATCATGAGGTTCCATAGCTCTGCTTAAGGTATCAGCTCCAATTACCAAAGCACTTTTAGCATCACCCGATTTGATATAGTAATTAGCCTGAATCATTGCTTGAGTCCAGCCTGGGCAACCAAAAGTTATATCATATGCTATGGTTTTGTTGTTCTTAATTCCCAGTTTTTTCTTTACACGCGACGCCAGTGTTGGTAGTATATCTGGATACATTGAACCATGCTTCATATCGCCCAGGTTATGGGCTACAATGATATAGTCTAGCTTTTCAGGATCAAAGTTGGCACATTTTAATGCTTTTTGCGAGGCAAATACAGCAAGATCTGATGTAACGTGTTTGTTATCAGCACAACGTCGTTGTACAATGTCTGTTATTTGCTGAAATTTCTCTACTATTTCTTCTCCAGGAGTTTCAATAATAGTACCGTCTTCGTTGTAGAAACGATTATTGGCAAAATCAGCATTTTCCACAATTCGAGGTGGAATGTAACTACCTGTTCCGGTAATTACGGCATAAATACCTGCTTTCGGTTTCATTGGTCTGTATTTCTATATCAAACTAAGCTTCGCTATTAAAAAATTTCAATTCCACACCATTTTGATCAATCACAGCATAACTAAAAAGTTGAATCCAGTCGCCCAAAAAAATTAGTTGACTCTTAGGTCCCACACTGACCGTACGAGCCACATGTCTGTGACCAAAAATGAAATAATCAATAGCTTGTTGTGTCAGCACATCTTTGGCATAAAGAACCGACCATTCTTTATCATCGCCTAAGTATTGGCTTCCATATACTTTTGTATTCTTATCTCTACTTTTTCCCGACCAAAAGTCGGCCAATCCTATTCCAATATTGGGATGTATCCATTGAAACAGCCATTGGGCAAATTTGTTAGTAAAAACCGATTTTAAGAAATTATAATGCTTATCATAACTTCCTAAACCATCACCATGTGCTAAATAGTATTTTTTACCATTAAACTCCTTTATCATAGGTTGTCGATGTACCTGAACACCGCATTCTGATGATAAATAATCAAATACCCAAATGTCATGATTACCTGTAAAAAAATGAATAGGTATCCCACTATCAGTTATTTCAGAAAGTTTACCTAAAAAGCGAGTAAAACCACGTGGTACTACCTTTTTATATTCGAACCAAAAGTCAAATATATCTCCCATTAAGTATATTTCAGTAGCATCCTTTTTTACAGTATCCAACCAATTTACAAATCGAGATTCATGTTCGCGATGATTTTTAATAGATGGTGCACCAAGATGTACATCTGAGGCAAAATATATTTTGTTCGAATTCAAAAGTGTACTTGTTTTACAATGCTTTTTAGTTATTCAATTGACAAATATATCAGAAAATACTTGTTAAGGCCAAATCAAATCCCTTATCTGTGAGGTATTAAATACAATTTAACATTCTTCTATTTTTGAATAATAGAAGGGTTTGTTCGAAGTATACAAAAAGTGAATGTGTCAAATAAAAAAAGCCACCTTTTAAAAGGTAGCTTTTAGTTATAAAGATATTTTGTTCTAGTATATTTCTTCTAATCTTTCTATTAATCTATTGCCTAAAAGATCTTTTCCAACAATCTCACCTTTTGAATTAATTAAATAGTTGGCAGGTAATTGCTTAATATTATATAACTTAGCTGGATAAGAATCGGTGTAACGTAAGTCGCTAACATTTATCCAAGGTAATTGGTCTTGAGCAATAGCATTTTCCCATAATACTTTACTTCTGTCAAGCGATACCTGATAGATTTCGAACCCTTTGCTTTTGTATTTCTGATAAGCTTTTATTAGGTTCTTATTTTCTTTACGTGATGCTTTATCCCATGATGCCCAAAATGATAGCAATACGGTTTTACCTTTTAACGAAGATAATTTAATTTTTTCTCCGTTAGGAGCTGCTTCTTCAATATCCGGGAATCCACTTTTAGCCTCAGTCATTAATTTCTGAGTCATTGCATCTCTTTGTTGTTGAACTTTAATACCAAGAACGTAATTGTATAAATGTTTTGCTCTTTCTGAATCGGGATAGAAGTTATTAAAACTTGTTGCTAAAGTTGAGAAGTAAACCTGATCGCTTTTATCCATAACATTCATTACTGGAGAATTATCATCAAGTCGTTGAAAAAGTGCATAATAGCCAGCAAAAGAGCGAGGATTTTCCATTATAAATTCTCCAACAAAAGTTTTATGGTCGGTTAGTAACTGACGATACTCAGCTTCTAATTTATTTTTACCTTCTTTATCGTTGGTATCCAGCTTTTGATATTCTTTAATGACTCGGTCTAATTCACTATTAAGAATTCTCATTCGTTTATTAAAAATCTGTATATAAGCAGAACCTATCGAATTGGATAAACGATAACTTTCTTCCAAATTAGTAGCATTTGCAGTTACTTCAATATGCTCTATTGTATCTGCTAGTAAAGTGATATAGTTTTGATCACTTATTTTTAAAAGTAAAAATGTAGGCTCGCTTAAGCGTTCTCCAGAAAAGGAGAATTCACCATTTTTTTTAAGTTTTACAGAATCGAGTGTAGTGGTTTGATTCAGATCCATTTTTTGAATGTACAACACTTTTCCTGAGCCGTCCTCAATGGTTCCACTAATTTTATATTTATCTCCCATGGAACAAGAAGATATCAACAGCACTAAAAGTAAAGAGAAAAGACTTTGCTTCATTATTTTTTGGTTTAAACTAAACAACCGTAATGGTGAATATTACAGGTCAAATATAAGATTTATTTTTGTATTAGATGATTCAATGTTTTTGAGATATCAGCTTGATTTGAACTTCGTTCTAGTATAATACCCTCTTTATTAATTAAAAAAAATGTTGGTATTTTAGTAATTCCTAAACCGGCTAAAACAGGCGAGTGTTTACCTTCTAAATCAGATAGGTGCCAAAAGGGAAGATTGTCTTCATTAATGGCAGTTTGCCAATTATCTTTATTAGTATCGGTTGAAATCAAACATAAATCAAGTCCTTTTAATCGATAAGGTCTACTCCACTTAGTTAATTTTTTGGTTATTTTTCTACATTCATCCGATTCTGAATTCCATATCAAAAATAAAGTGTTTTTTCCTTTAAAACGACTCAAAGGTATTGGTTCTCCCCAGGCATTAGGTACATTAATATCGGGTAATTGTTTGCCTGGTAATGTTACTGATGTATAATAAACCCAGCTTCGTAATGAATCAACTCTGTTATTAAAATCGCGAACAGGTATTGAGTTTGGATTGTATGATTGCAAATAATCAGCTACGGTAAAATACATATTTGCATCGCTATTGTAGTCAAATATGTGATGGTTACCCGCTTTTAGCTGAACCAATAATAATGGTAATAAATTACTCTTATTATGATTTATTATATTACTTATTTGTTGTTGAGCTTTTTCTTTGAATGATTTAATTAACGAAAATACCGAATCTTTATGATGAATAAATGCACTACTTTCAATTGAATCCGGAAAAGATCGTCCGAGTTCTGTTATGGTTGTATTTAGTTTATCTGCAATATTTTGTGCCTCCCACAAATCTTTAGTTGGTTCATTACCTGATATGTGTAGTTTACCCTTGTTTTTTTCTATACTTACTGGTAAGGTGCCTTCAAGTAAAATGGTTAAAGGGGTATTGTTGTTTACTTTTAACTGATAGATTCCTTGAGGGACCGAATCGGATCTGAATGCCCAAATATTTGATTCCTTTTCTTTAGTTGCAGAGTCAAATAATACAAAATCATGAGTAAAATGATATAATTCTACATTTGAAATAGTATCTGAGTTTGATGTATATGTCAGATAAGGTGTTCGTTTTGGTTGATTACATGAAATCAACAAAGCAAATATTAATATGTAAAGAAAAACTTTCATTTGGTGTGTTTTTGCAAAAGTATAAAATTGAATCAGATTCTCACTAATTCAGTATGGTTCTACAATTTATTGATTTATTCCAATATTTCATTATCTTACTTAGTCGATGTTTTTTTTAATATGCTATTGGCAAGGTTTTTGAAAATACTTCATTCTGTTATAGATTTTTAGTGTATTTTGGTCAACTTGTTTTGGCTAATAAAATTCAATTTTATGATTGAAAATGGATATCTAAGTTTGGTAGAAGCCACTCTTAAAAGTAATAAATCGCTTAAAGCTTTTAGCGATTTTCAAGGAGAGACAATAACTTACGAACAGGTAGGTGAGCGGATTCTTGGACTTCATCAGTTTTTTCAAGAAATCGGTATTAAAAAAGGTGATAAAATAGCTTTGATTGGTCGTAACATGACTAGTTGGGGTGTTGCTTATATTGCCACCATCACTTATGGTGCTGTAATTGTTCCGATTTTACCTGATTTTAATTCATCAGACATACATCATATTGTAAATCATTCAGAATCTAAAATGTTGTTTAGTACTGATTTACTTTTTGATAAGCTCGATGAAACTAAAATGCCGCATTTAAAAGGTATAATATCTATTAATCGTTGTATCTCGTTGGTTGATAACATGAGCGGTATGTTTAAAAAGGCTGTTGAACGCGCTAAACCAAAGTTAAGTAGTAATGGTTCTAATTTTAACCCGAAGGCATTGAAATTCCCTGAGATAGGGCCAGATGAAGTTATGGTACTTTCATATACTTCTGGTACTTCGGGTTTTTCTAAAGGAGTGTTATTACCACATAGAAGTATTTGGTCAAATATTGTTTTTGCACGTGAGAACCTTGTCTTACAACCCGAAGAACGTGTAGTTTCTTTTTTGCCATTAGCACATGCTTACGGATGTTTATTTGAGTTTTTATGGCCATTTACAAGAGGTTGTCACATTACTTTTTTAACTCGTACACCATCACCTCAAATTATTACACAGGCATTTCGTGAAGTAAAACCACATATCATTTTATCGGTTCCACTTATACTCGAAAAAATATTTAAAAAGAGGGTGCAGCCACAATTAGAAGAAAGCAAAATTAAAACCTTAACTAAAATTCCGGTTTTAAATAAGGTGGTTTATTCAAAAATCAGAAAAAAACTGGTTGAAACCTTTGGTGGAGAATTTAGAGAAATGATTATTGGGGGAGCTGCTCTTAATAAAGATGTGGAACTATTTTTACGAAAAATTGGTTTTCCCTTTACTATTGGATATGGAATGACTGAGTGTGGTCCTTTAATTAGTTATGCACCATGGAACGAAGCACGTAAACATTCGGCCGGAAAATTAGTGGATCGTATGGAGGTGAAAATTGACTCAGAAGATCCTTACAATACCGTTGGCGAAATAATGGTTAAAGGTGATAATACTCTGTTGGGTTACTATAAAAACCAGGAAGCAACCGAAGAAATATTCGATGAAGATGGATGGATTCACACCGGTGATTTAGGTGTTATAGATGCGGAGAACTTTATTTATATTAAAGGGCGAAGTAAGAATATGCTTTTAGGACCTTCGGGCCAAAATATATATCCTGAAGAAATTGAAACTGTTATAAACTCGATGGAATATGTGCACGAATGTTTAGTACGTGATAATGATGGAAAACTTGAAGTACTAATATATCCTGATTATGAAGTTACGGATGCACAAGGCTTGAACAAAAAGCAAATAGAAGAAAAAGTGCAAAATATTAAAAAGCTTGCTAATCAAATTCTTCCACCTTATATGAATGTACAGATGATAACATTATTTCCTGAAGAATTTGAAAAAACTCCCAAGAAAAGTATAAAACGATATAAATACATAAAATAGTAAAAAAGCAGCGTTTATCGCTGCTTTTTTTATTTGCATAGGTAAAATGCTTAGTTAAAATAGGTATATATCCAGTAGTGAATACGTTAAGATACTATATCATTTTGATTGTTACAGGATTATATTTGCATTGGAAACTTAAATACATTTTGCTGGGGGGCTTATAATGTATTTTCGAAAGTTTTATTTTTTAAGATTTTTGAAAACTGAGTTGAGTATACACTAGAGTGATTGATAGTTTAAAAATCAAATTATCAGTTGAAAAAGTAATTGGTAGTTATTAATAATATCAAATTACTAAAGAGTCTGGAAAGAGAGAAATCTGGTTATTTCGATAGGAAAAATTCTTATTGATGTTAAGGTTTCGAGTTGTCTGAAATAAAGCAATTGCACGTTAAGGTTCCTATACAAATAGGGTGAGCCGATATTTACCTTTCAACTAAGGTGGAGCTTAGTGCAATTGCTTTTTCATTCTTTGCATTATTATTGTAATGCTATTATTTCCATTCATTTTTTGTAAAAGTAGTTTTGTACTAATGTAATCTGATTTTTTACATAAAAATTTATGTTTGTACTATAAAGTTTTATGTAATAATGTTGGCTTGATTAGTAAGTTTTGGCATGCAGAGTTTCAAAATTGTTTGATTTTTCTGAAGCATAAGTTTAGATAATAGAGAAGTTGAATCAATTTGAAAAGGTATAAGTTAGGTAGTTATGAATAATTTTTGGTGTTTGTATGATTCTATTCCGTCAAACATTTGCTTGATAAATAAAGAGTTAGAAATCATATATGTAAATAGTACCTTTAAAAATACATTTAAATCTTACCTGTATAACCAAGTAAATTCAATTGATCAGATTTTTCCTAAACTGAAAGATGAAGAGTATCTGTTAAAATTAAGTCTTTTATTTGATAATGGTGAAGCAACTTCCTTATCGGTGCAATATCTCGATAATGGTATTATAAAACACTTTAAACTACAAGTAAATTTACTCAAGGATGATAAATCCAGTTCACAACATGCCATAATTATTATTGAAGATGTTTCTGATTTAATGAATCAGATTATTGCACAAAAAAATCAACTGCATCTACTTAAAATTACTTTGGATGAAACAAAGAAGGCAAAACTTGCACTTATCGAATCTGAAGAGAGTTTAATTATATCAAATAATACAAAAAATAAGCTACTTTCAATTATTTCTCATGATCTTAAAACACCATTAAATGCTTTGGTAAATATTAGTGATTTATTAATTCAAAATGAATGTGATGTGCATGAAGAATGTCGTAATGTTGATTTGCTAACAGCCATTAACTTATCTGCCAAGCAAAGTTTAGAAATGGTCACTAATTTATTAAGTTGGGCTCGAACTCAATTAAAACGAATTAATCCTCACAGAATAGAATTCTGCCTTTGTGATTTATTTAAAGATGTTACTTATTATTTTGCTGGTAGCTTAAAAAGTAAAAATTTAGATATTAATATCGATTTACCCAATGAAGATTGTGTTGTATACGCCGATTTTGATATGATTAAGCTGGTACTTCAAAATTTAATTTCGAATGCTATTAAATATTCATATAGTGGTGGTAAAATTGATTTAATAGTAAAAGATACGAAGGATTCATTCACAATAAGTATAAGCGATAATGGGGTAGGTATGGATGAAGAAATTATTGACATACTTTCCGAAACAGAATATATCAATTCAATAATTGGGACTAATAATGAAATGGGTACAGGATTAGGTTTGTCGGTATGTAATGAATTTCTAAAATTTCATGATTCATCACTGCAAGTTGAAAGTACTAAAAATGTAGTTACCTCATTAAGTTTTAAATTGCTTAAAGTAAATAACTAGTACGCATTAGTATTTATAACGTGTTTAAACGACACATTGGTAGTTGTTTAATTGATTCTAGTCAAAAATAGGTTACTTAAACACATCATTTTTAAGATAGTGTAAAATTAATTAGTATTTTTATAATCTGATATTAACTACGAGACTGTTATTATTTTCAAATTGGGGAATTGAAACTATATGGGCTATATTATTGGAGTTGTAGATGATCATCCATTGTTTAGAGAGGGTCTGAAAGCTATTTTACTTAGAAATTCCGATGTTGCTGAAGTTCTTACTTTTTGCGATGGAGAGGATGTGATAAAATTCTTAAAAGAAGATGGAAAAGTTGATGTCTTTTTTATGGATATTATTATGCCTATTTGTGATGGACTGTATACAACTGAATATATTAAGAAACATTATTCCGAAATTAAAGTTCTTGGTTTGTCATCTATCGATAGGGTAGAGTTTGTTGAGAAAATGATTGCTGCAGGTGCTGATGGATATCTTTTGAAGGAATGCAACCTAAAAGATATTACTGAAGCTCTAATTGCCGTATTATCTGATAGTAATTATTTTTCTCCCAAAATTATTGTAGCTCTATCAGAAAGTACAAAACTGCGATTACAAACAAAAGCTGAGGATTCTATTATTGTGGGATTATCACATCGTGAACTTGAGGTTTTTAAAAATTTGTGTAATGGTTATAGTAGGCGCGAAATTGCCGGAATGCTTTATATATCTGAAAAAACAGTAGATAAGCATAAGGAAAATATATTTAAGAAAACCGGATGTAAAAGTTTAATTCAATTAGTAGTAACTGCTATAAAGCAAGGTGTGCTAAAACTTGAAGAGCTTGAAAATGCTTTATGATATTCTTATTAACTTTATAAAAAGCTCCTAATTTTAGGGGCTTTTTTTATAGATAATTATGTAAATAGGTAATTTTCTAATATAAAATAGGTAGTTGCTTTTTTAGTGTTTGTGTATTACACAATACATTTGCGGTATACAAATCGATTTATGTATTACGTAAATTGAATAATCATAAAAAAAATAGGAAATGCCAGTTTGTGAAAAAGTTGAGCGTTGTCCGTTTTTTAATGAAAAAATGAGCAACATGCCATGCCACAGCTGCAGGTTATAAAAGAAAGTATTGTTTAGGTAATAATGAACAGTGTGCACGACACATAGTACTTCAAAAACTAGGTGGAGATAAGGTTCCTCTTAATTTGTATCCTAATCAGGTAGACAAAGCGGAGAAGCTTATAAAAGAGCAAACTATAGTACAATAATTGGGAAGGTGAAAGAAGGGACCAACTTGCAATTCTACAGGTCCCTTCTCTCTATTTTATTCTTTTATTGCTTTCTTCAACGCCATATCTATTTTCTTTATTGATTCATCTGAATAACCTATTTCAAAGTATAGCAGCTTTTTATTTTTGATTATAATATTGGTTGGATACGATTCTGGTTTTTGACCATTTTTAAACGAAGAATCAGGATTTAACTGAAACAGATAGTTCATAAGATTTTGCTGTTCAAAAAGCTGAAAGTACATAAACTGATTTTTTTGCAGATCCATCCATTCGATAACCTCACTTTGTTTTTCGCTTGTTAAAGCCACAAATAAAACATTATCCTGTTCGTATTTATTCAATACTTTGTTTAGTTCAGGTATCTCTTTCTGACAAGGTTTACACCAGGTTGCCCATAAATTGATAACTATTATCTCAGTATCTTTCTCATCATATAAAAAATCGTTGTTGGCTAATGCTTCCCGCACTGGTTCATCAATAGAACCGTAATTGCGGAATATGCTATTGTTATTCCATTTGCTTATAGCTGTGTTAGCAAGCAAAACAAAGGCAAATGAAACGGTAAGAAGTAGTGGTAATATCTTTTTCATATCAACTTAAATTTCGTTTTTGTAGCTTAAAATATAAAAGGTGAAATAACAATGCAGTATATCCACAAATAATAAGACTTTGTGTTATGGTAAGTATCTCATTTCCTATTATCTGTTTTAGGCAATCTAATGGAAGAAAATGAAATAGATCAGCATTTTGTTTTGTGATTAGATAATTGACCCAACTTTCAAAAAACCAATAGAAAAGAACGGGAAGTATTAACATATGGTTTTTGCGGGTAGAAGCCAGTAATGCTGCTATCTGGCCTAAAACCATCAAATAAAGAAAATAAGAAATGACTGATGTAAATGACGTGGACGAGATTACCAGCCATGGCATTATCCCCATAAATATTCCGCTTATACATGTTGCAAACCACATTACACTTAAAAAGATGAATGTATAAACTAATGTTTGAATCAATTGATATACAAATAAACGGTGTCGGTTGAATCCAAAAGCAAGTAGCATTTTATAGTATCCCGAACGATATAGGTGCACATAATGCTGTAACAACCATACTAAATAAAATAATGCTATCAAACTTGAATTAAGTATCTTGGATACAGCTTTTTCAGCAAGCTGATTTGGATCGTTTACTTCGCTGGTGATAAAGGTTAATAAGGCCATTAAACCAATTATCAGCAATAAACTTATAAAGGGAACAACAAAACGTTTTCCTTTTATAAAATTACTTTCATATTTAAGTAGTTGTATCATTACTATAGAACTTCGAGTATTTGTTGTTTAAGTGTGCTGTTCGTACTATTTGGCTTGAATGTATAAGACAACTCACCATTTTTTATTATAAGAATTTCGGTGGCGATATTATCTAATTCACCTAGAATGTGAGTTGATAAAAGAATGGTCTTTTGTTGTTCTTTAAGAAATTGAATTACCTCTCTTAATTTTTCCATCCCCAATGGATCGAGTCCGTTAAATGGTTCATCCCAAATATGTAAATCCGGATTCCCCAATAAGGAACATGCAATCATTAATCGTTTGCGCATACCTAGCGATAAAGCTTTAAATGTTTTATTCTGATGTTCATCCAGATTCCAGAATTTTAGTTGTTCTGTGCATTCGTTCACATCTGCTTTTCGTATTGATGCAGCCATTTGTATAATCTGTTTAACTGTTAAATTTGGTTCAGTTGATACGGGCTCGTATAATACTCCAAACTTGGAATTGTCGACAGTTATATTGCCTTCTGTTGGTTGTAAAAGTTTGTTTATGCAATTGAATAATGTTGATTTACCAGAACCATTTGCACCAACAAAAACATATAAGCCCGGTTTGTCAATTTGCAGATTAACGTTTTTCAGTACCGTTACTTTCTTATATTTATGGCTAAGATTAGTTGTTCGTAGTATCATGGCTTCCGTTTTCTTCAAATTGTAAATCCAATGATTTTTCCCATTCCAGATCTTCAATGGCTTTACCCGGAAGTGGTTTTAATTGTACCATATTATAATGAGCCCAAAAATCGGGATGGTAAGGATATTTTTTTTCCAGTGTTTTTTCATCTCTGGCTAATTTATCTTTGTATTTAATTCTGTCCTGAAGACGTTTATCTGTAATAACATCGGTTATCAAAAGAATTTCTTCAGCACTTTGTCTGTTTTTAATAATGGTATCAGTATCTGTTTTTTTAATTGAATATAAAGGAGCGTTAGGGTAGGTTAAGCCTTTAATGTATTTCAGATAATATTTATCACCTATTTTCTGGTATGAACGAGTACTTTTCCACATAATACCGTCTTTGAAAGTGCTATATGAGGGATTTGATTCGAAAAATTGCCAAACATTATCTAATTGTACAATTGCCATATCATCTGAGTTAATATAAATATATCCCCCATCCCAGTTGTTATTATACTTAATTTTACCTCCACCCATTGATTCTGGAATGTGTACATAAGTATATTTCACTTTATAAACCTTCATGGTATCAAGCCATACGGCACCTTCGTATTCGTATTCAAAATGATCATAATCCATCAATGGACGATACCACCAATCAGCCCGATAATTTCTTACACTATTGCGATTGTAACATTTGTAGAAGATGTTTCGATGACCAAATATTTTATCCAATACTTTATAAGCCAGTTTGTGTTTTGTATCGTGTTGAATTAGGTAATTGGTGCTTTTACGCATTTCTTCCACCTTTATTTTTGTGGTTTCGGTGCTTGAATTAATTCCTTTATCTTCAATTAATAAGGCAGCTTCAATCAGATTGACGTAATCATTTTCTCGCATTCCTATCTGGCGATAGAAAGCATCCATTTGCACCGTTTTTCGATGGTAATTGCGTTTTATTTGTTTTACAGCGGTTTTTACTAAATCAACAGCTGAATTACCGTTGGGTAGTACCATCACTTCCTTTAAATTGTATGGTTTGGGTCGGATCTTTATCGTTAAATTAATAGAATCTGACGATGGAATGATGAGAGTCGTGTCGGAATATCCCATACTTGAAAATCGCAGTTCCATACCAGCTAAAATTTGCGGAACGTTTAATTCAAATTTTCCAACGTCGTTGGTAATGGTACCTGTGCCCCAATCTTTTTGCAATATATGGGCAAATGGTACTTCTTCCCCGCTCTCCATATCAATTAGTTTACCGCTAATAAGTATATCATTCTTTTCAAGAGGAGTGATAACGAGTGTAGAATCGTGTTTTTCAATTGTAAGTTTTGATTGAAGCGTTAATTCTTTTAGGATTTCATTAAATCCCATCGAATCGGAACTAACCTTAACAGGTTGCTCCAAATCAACTAAATCGTTACTATAACATAGTTCGAGTTGATATTTTAACGATAAGCTATCGAGGATACTTTTTACGTTTTGTTGTGCACTTGCTGTATATCCGATAAGAAGTAATAGTAGAGTTAAGTATTTCATAAACTTAGGGTTAAGGTTTGATTATTAGTCGAAAGTCGTAATTGAAGGGTTAGAGCAATAATTTGTAAAGCTTCTTCGGACGACGATTGTGAAATTGTTCCGCTAAAATGTAATTCATTCAGTTTTGGTGATGCAAGTAAAATATGTGTGTGATAATATGTTTCGAGTTGTTTTATCAAGTCGTTTAAGGCAATATCTTTATAAACCAATTTGCCTGTTGCCCAGGTCGAAAGGTTATCATTAATAGCTACATTAGTCGTAAGTTTCCCTTCTGTAAAACTAATTTTCTCTCCCGGGTGAACTATCTGTTTTGGGCCAAACCAACTTAGCGAACTAAATTCCACTTTTCCTTCATCCAGATATAAAACATCTTGTTTTTTAGCTTGAGTATTAAGTGTGAATTTAGTACCCAATACTTTGGTTTGAGAGAGGTTTGTTTTAACAATGAAAGGCTTGTTTTTATTGTGTGTTACTTCAAAATAGGCTTTTCCATTTAGTTTAACTCGTCGGTTTTTACCTTCAAAAGTGTTAGGAAATTGAATAGTTGAACCTTCAGAAAGAACGACTACTGTAGAATCGGGTAAGGTTATTTTTTCTTGGTTTTGAGCTACTACCGATTGCCAATTATCGGTGTTATCATTTAGATTCAATAAAAAGGTAATGCTTAAACCAATTATTAAGATGGCAGCAATGCTTGCTGTTCGTTTAATAAATAATCGTCGGTTGATTCTGCTTTTTGTTTTTAATAAAGCCAGTTGTAAATCCGGATTGAAATTAGATTGCTTAAGTCGTGTTTTATTCCACGTTTTTGCAATTGAGCTATAAATTTCATGGTTGTTGTCTGATTCTTCCAACCACTTTTTCAAGTCCAACTTTTCATCATCGGTTATTGTGCTTTCCAACGATGCAATTATAATGTTATATGGTATTGGTTTCGACATGCATTTTCTTTTATAGAGAAAAGCCAAATGTGAAACCCCTAAAGAATTGGATTATTTTTTAGGAAATTTTTAATAGAATCAGAATAATTGGAAGATGTTTTACGACTGGAGATAGTTCTAATCGTAGTTTTTTGATAGCTATAGCTATTTGGTTTTCAACTGTTTTAACTGATATCCCAAGATATTCTGCGATTTCAATGTTGCTTAATCCTTCTTTTCGGCGCATGATAAATATATCACGACATTTTTCGGGTAAGTTGGCTATGGCATTACTAATGGCTTGTTTGATGAAAGTAATATCGGGTTGATCTTGATTATCAAAATCGGGTAAAAGTTGGTCTACATATTCCGATTCATACTCTTTCGTTTTTAGTCTTTTTTTTCTTAATCTGATACTTTCGTTATACACCGATTGATAAAGTAACCCTTTAATGTTGGATTTTACTGTTATTGTTTTGTGTTTTTCCCAAATATTTACAAATACGTTCTGTACTGCTTCCTCTGCCAGGTTTTCGAGAGGAATAACAGTAAGAGCAAAACGACACAGTGCTTGATAATGTTCTTTAAACAGTATATCAAACCATTTATCATTGTCATATAAATCGCAGATAAAGAGTGTTTTATTTTGTTTTTTTGTATTCATATACTGGGTTATAGCGAGTTAAAAGTAAGAATATTTAAAAATCATCCGATAAATTAATGTGTTTATGTAAGTCTTTTAGCTTTTAATCATATTGTCATTTAGGAGTGTATTTACCTAATTAATTCTTTTCTATTTTTGTGGCGAGGAGAGAGAGAAAATGTTGAATGTTTTAAATAATTGTAGCGTGAAAACTACTAGTGCATATCATCAAATTGTGAAGTGGCAAAAAGCTAATAATATTTGTATTGGCGATCAGATTACTTTTCTACATAAGAGTCGTAAGCGGTCCGGATTTCTTACTGGTTTTGACATGGAAAATAATCCAATGAAATTAATAGTTCGTTACATTAGTCGATGGGGGTTAATGCAAATTGCAACGATTAATAGAGAGGATGTAATATCAAAGTGTAGTTATTCCAGAGCTGTTTAAAACGATAATTTTACATGTAATAAAGGTGTGAAAGTCATAGCTTCTTCATTTATCAAAACTGAGTTGAATTCATCCACTGGAATGAGTTGAAAACTGTTGTACTTCACATTGGCTGTGTTTAGTAAATTAAGAATTGAAATACCTATTTCGCCAACTATTTTGTGAGTTGTGAATTGATAAATAGCCGAAGCATCAATTCTGTTGTAATCAGTTTCAGTATATTGGTATTCAATGTTATCGGTAAACAATGGGAATCCTGATCCATAAATGTAGCTGGCCGATATATGAATGGATTTTAGGTTAAGTAAACCTGCTATTTTAAATTCGTGAGTTTGATCCTGAGGTGCCCGACGATATTCTTTCTTAGGAAAGTAATCGTACAGTTCCATTGTTTTTCCAAGTGAATACGTTGTCCAGATGGAATGTCCCTTAATATCTTTCTTTAGATACAGATCTAATCCATAACTTTTGCTTTGCCCATCAGATACATAACCAGTTTGGGAAAATTGAATATAGCGGGTTAAATTTTTGTTTCTTTTATAGTATGTATCCAGGCTGAATAAGAAATCATTTGTGGTATAGGCAGTTCCTAATACAAAGTGTTCGGAGTTAAGTATTGGAACATCATTGTATCCACCTACATACCAGGCATATCGGATTCTATTATTATCATCAACAATAGATGTTCGAGCAATAAACTGGTGATATCTACCCCACGCTGCATTAATTTTAAATAATCCAGGTTTATACGATACTGATATTCGTGGATCGATATAAACCTCAGAAAGATGCGTAGGTAGATTTAATCGTATGCCTGCTGTTGCTTCAAAGTTAGGAAGTATACCTAATTTATCTTGTGCGTAGAGTACCCCTCTTGATGCATAACTTTTTAAATCGATGTAACTTCTATTATTGATTTGTTCTGATAATACCGTATTGTTTTGAATCAATAGTAGTCCGGTAGTAAGCTGATGCTGGTTGGTGATTAAAAAGCGTGTTTGCCAGTCACCTTTCATTTCAACTATTTCATTGGTTGCAACTCTTGAATATCTTAAGTTTGTATTGTTTCTGATTTTTCGATACGAGCTGATGTTATAATCATTATCGAAATGAGAATAACTTAATTGAATGGAAGATGAATGTCCAGATCGAAATGATTTACCATAATAGGCTGAAGCTCCCATTTGATGTGTATTTTCATTTACATCAAGCGATTCGGTAACAGTAATATTTGTTGATGGTCGGCCAAAACTTGTATCTCGTTGGGCAAATAGATTCAGTTCATCTCCTCCTCCTAGTACACTAATGTAAAATAGGTCACCATTATCACCTTGTACACTATACTTCACATTTAGATCTCGAAAGGTATAATCGGGTTCATTGTAATCCCAGTCGTATTGCTCAATGTTATTTACTTCTTGTAATCTAACATCGTTCGATGAAAGTAAATCGTAATAGTTTTGTCGGTATGCTGCTATCAGTGATGATTTTTTTCCAATAGGTAATTCCAACATACTATTAATGGTCTGGTTATTAATGAAGAAATGGAATGAAGGCCTTATCATATTACCATTCCTACCATTAATGTCTATTATGCCGCCTATAAAATCACTGTATGTTACATCATAACCACCTTTTAAAACGTCTATATTTTTTACCATATATGGATTAACGGCACCTATGTTATCATTCAGGTTTTTTAATCCCCAAATAGTATAGCCATCAAATTGTACGATGCTGGTTCCTTCAGTGCTCCCCCATAAAATCAAATCGTTTGGATTTTCGCCTGCTGCTGTAATACCCGGCTGTAATTTTAGCAAGTCAAAAACAGAATTATCGCCATTACCTGGCAGATAATCAGCTATGTGATGGTTTAGTTGAATCAATCCCGCTCTTTCGCCTACTTGAGCTGATTTTTCAACAATATTGTTGGTTACTCTTACTTCCGGCAGCCCAACAACAGATGGAAGTAATTCAATTACATGTTGTCCGGCCAATAGTACGGTATCTACAATATAACAACCTAAATGAGAAACTTTTACTTCAAAAATGCTATCGTTATCAAATGTAAACCTAAAGGAACCTTTTATGTCTGTACTTGTCTGTATACCATTTGCCGAAATATGTGAAAAGGCCAAAGGTTCTTTACTTCCTTTTTCTATAATTTTACCGCTTAGGTAATATTTCTTACTAGGTTTTTTTGCGCGTTGAGCATATATGATATATACAAAATCTGATTTCTCATAATCTAGAGGTAAACCTTTAAGTACGTCTTGTATTGCCTCATCAGCCCTGGTAAAGGCTTTATTTTTAGTGATTAAAAATTGAGACAATAGTTGGTCGTTAAATGAAAACTGCAAATTGTAGGTATTACGCCATTCAATCAGCAGTTCATTCAGCGGTTTTTCAGTACAGTCTATTTTTATTTCTTGAGAGTTTACTGTTACTGAACTAATTGTAATGAATAAAATGATAATGTATTTATTCACTATTTAATATTTACTCACCTTATAACCTCCTTTTACTTGTTGATAATTGAGATTTAATGCTAAACAAACAGTATGCATTACATCGTCAACGGATTGTTGTCGGGTGAAATTTCCTGTATAGTTGTAATTAATATTCGTGCTTAAAGCAATATTCACACCATATTGACGTTCAATTTCTTCGAAAACCAGATTAACGGGGGTGGCAGTAAAAATAAACATACCGTCTCGCCATGCGATAGTGTTATCGGTATTAATATCGTCTCGGCTTATTATCGATCCATTAATATTTATAATAGCCTGTTGGTTAGGAGTTATCGCAACAGATTGCCCACTTTTTGTGCTAACAACTTTAACTTTGCCGGTATAACAAGTTACTGTATAATCATCTTTTCTCGAATAGATATTAAAACTTGTGCCTAAAACAATGGTTTTACCTTTTGTTGAAATTACTTCAAAAGCGCTTCCTTTTTGAACTTTAAAAAATCCTTCGCCTTCAAATTGTACCTGGCGATTAAATTGCCACCAATAAGGATGGTATTGGATAGTAGAACCGGCATTTAGTTCGATGCTTGATTTGTCGGGTAATAAAGCCGTGATTTGTTCCCCGGTTCCAACATTAATAGTTTTTGTATAAAATCTCATAAATGCTGTACTTACAAGTAATGTTATAAAAACAGCGGCTACAGCATAAGCAAATTTTAAGTAATGGATGGAGCGAATTGGACTTATATTTTCTTCTAATTGAGTATTCTCTTTATCTATGATAGCAGACAATGAGCCCCATACTTCTTCTTTCGATTTTGAATACGAAAGCTCAAGTTCTGGTAACGACTTTATAAAATCATTGTCAGATACCTGGTTTCTATGTTGCTTATTGGTTTTCATTGTACTGTCAGTTTTTGTCTTAAATATTGCAGTGCGTTTTTCATTCTTTTTTCCACCGCTTTAATACTTAAATCGAGTTTTTCTGCTATTTCATGATATTTAAGTTCATCGTTTCTGCTCATAAAAAAAACCTCTCTTTGAATCTCCGGCATCTCTTTTAAAGCGTTTTCATACTTGACTTGTAATTCTTTATAATCAAGCTCTTCTTCAGGACTTAAACTATGGTTGTTGACAGGTGGTTTGGTTGTATATTCGAGCTCTTTTTTATGTCTTCGAAATTTAGTGATCAAATTATCTTTCGCAATTTTATAAAGTAACTTAACTAATTCTTCTGGTGGTTTTTCCCATTGTTTCTCCCATAATTTTAAAAATGCATCCTGAGCAACATCAGTTGCCATATTTTCATCTCCGCATCTATAAAACAGATAATTACGCAGAGGGTCGAATTGCTCGTCAAACAGACTTTTAAAAACTTCACGTCTCAAGATGTATCGATTTATTAGAATCTAAGTTAGTGATTTTGTTGTTGCTATGTTAATTTTCTCAAGCTGTTTAATAATCCCAAAAACAAACGTTTTTGCTTTCAGGATGAACTTAGTTCATGAATGAACGGGAAAAATTAGTTTTTTCTATTTTGCTGTTGTTTTTCTCTTATTCGTTGTCCGATTATAAATTCAGTTGATCCTTCAGCTGTTGTATAAGTAGCTATATTGTCGCAGGTTCCATCACCGTAATTAATTACGGCAAATACAATATTGTTTTGCGATAATGTAACTTCTCCTGATACAATGTAACGGCATGTACCTGTTTTGATTAAAGGTATGGTGATTTCTTTTTTAAACTCGTCGCCATCTGAATCTGTAATATTTGAATAGCCGGTTATTTCAAACACATCGTCTTCATGAATCAATGGAGTATCCATTCCTTCAATCCATAATTTAGTTCGTTCAGATTCAATTGTTATCACTGTGCCATCCGGAAGAGTAATCGTAAGATTGCGTGTTATTTGGATGGTGTTGTTGTTAAGTTCGAATGTTTTTATGATTTCTCCTTCAATAGCGATTGAATCAACCATAAAATTATCGAAAGTTATGGTGCGAGTGGCTCCACTTTCGGTTCTGGGTGCCGAAATCACTATTTGGATTATACCGGAAATAACTCTCCCGTTATTTAACTCTGAGCTTTCGCCATAATCAAGAATGATGGTTTTGGGGAAGGTACCGTTTTCTGAATCTATATTAATGTTAGGACTAACTCCTTCTTTATAACGATTACGAAATGGGTTGTTATCGTTAGATTTTAAAGAGGATGTAGTTGCAGAGGATGTAGTTGTTTCTGAAATTGCTGCGTAAAGTTCGGCTTCGTATTCAGTTGCTTCAACAACATCATCAAGTGTTGCATCGGTTGTTACTACTGATTCGGTTGTTACATTTAGATCAACATTTTGAATTGTTTGATCAGGTAAAAGATTTTCATTTTTATTACAAGCTGTAAATCCTATCAGTAAGGTTGAAGTGATTAAAAATATTGCTTTTTTCATGATTTTCAGTTTTATGGTTGTTTGTACCTTTATTCATTCTCAACCATATACCGAACAACTTTAAGTTTACCCTACCATGATTTTGATTTTTTTGCATAAAAAAAGGTCGGTGAACCGACCTTACATTGTATTATTAATATTTGTTTGTTATTCTGCTTCTTCAGTAACAGCTTCTGGTGTTTCTGCCTCATCAGCTTTAAGGCTATCTTTTTGACAACAAGCCATTGTTGAATCTTTTTCGCAACAAGCTTTATCGGTTGAGTCAGGTACTGCCGTTTCAACTGGTGCTGCTTCAACAACTGTTGTTTCTTCAGTAGCTGCTTCTGATTGTGCTGTGGATTTTTGTCCGCACGACGAAAGAACCATTGCGCCTACAGCCAGTAATAATAGAATTTTTTTCATGTTAATTTTAGTTTGAGTTAATAAATGAGTTTTTGCAAACTTACAACATGTAAGTTAGTTTGAGTTATTAAACGAATAGTGTAATAATAAGTTTCAAATATATTTGAAATAGTAATTAAATTCTACTCTATAGCTTATAGAGTGCAATCAAAAAGAGGGTTGCTATGAAAATGGCAACCCTCTTTTGAAATATATGTAAGTTGTGTGAGAGCTATTGATCAAGGCCTCTTTGTCGGATTAAAGGAGCAATTTCGGATTCTCTGCCTCTGAAATTTTTATACATAGTCATGGCATCTTCAGTACCACCTTTTTCAAGAATATTTTTGCGATATGCTTTCGCTGTTTCCTGATCGTATAAACTAGTTTCTTTAAAGGCTTCAAAAGCATCAGCATCTAATACTCCTGACCAAATGTAACTGTAATATCCAGCCATATAACCACCGCCAAAAATGTGTTTGAAATAAGTTGATTTATAGCGTGAAATGATTTCAGGAATGAGACCAATGCCTTTTAAATAATCGTCTTCAAATTTAACAGGATCAATGTCTTTTACTTCTGTTTGAGTATGATAATTCATATCCAATAAAGCAGCGGCTAGATATTCGACTGTTGCAAATCCCTGATTAAAGTGGCTGCTATTATTAAGTTTCTCAATTAATTCATCAGGAATAACTTCTCCTGTTTTATAGTGATGAGCATATTGTTTTAAAATCTCTGGCTCACCTGCCCAGTTCTCCATTATTTGAGAAGGAAGTTCAACAAAATCGCGGGGAACTGATGTTCCTGATAATTTATTGTAAGTACAATCACTCAAAAGTTGGTGCAAACTATGTCCGAATTCGTGAAACAAGGTTGTTACTTCATCAAAACTTAATAAGGCAGGCTTATCTCCAATGGCAGGTGTAAAATTGCATACAATTGTTACAACAGGTGGAATATTTTCGCCGTTAACACGATGTTGTTTACGATAGGCTCCACACCATGCTCCCTGATTTTTAGTAGCTCTTGGGTGAAAATCCATATATAAAACTCCTTTGTGCGATCCATCAGCTTCTTTAACTTCGAAAGCCTGAGCATTGGGATGTGGTTTTGGAAAATCACCTTTTATTTCTTCAAACTGCAAACCAAATAGTTTGTGTGCTAAATCAAAAGCACCTTCTCTAACATGGTTAAGTTCAAAATATGGGCGTACTTCATTCTCATCCAAATCATATTTTTCCTGACGAACCTTTTCAGCATAATACCACCAATCCCACGATTGTAATTTGAAATTACCACCTTCTCGATCAATGATGTCTTGCATTGCAGCACGTTCCTTTTTTGCTACTGGAATTGCTTTATCCCATAGTTGCTCTAATAATTCATAAACATTATCTGCATTTTTAGCCATACGCTCTTCCAGCACATAATCGGCATAGCTATTATATCCTAATAAATGAGCTTTTTCAACTCTAAGATTGGTGAGTTCAACTAAAATATCTTTGTTGTCGTGGTCGTTGTTATTATTACCACGCATGTAATATCCCTTATATAATTGTTCGCGTAAACTACGATTTTGTGCATATGAAAGGAATGGAAGCATGCTTGGTTTTTGAGTGGTAAATACCCACTTGCCATCCAAATTAAATTCTTTGGCAGTTTCTGCTGCAGCAATGACAGACAATTCAGGCAACCCGGCTAAGTCAGATTCTTTATCAACCACCAGTTTAAAATCATTTGTTTCAGCTAAAACATTCATGTTGAATTGATTGGTTAATTCAGACAAACGCATGTTTATTTTGCGTAATGAATCTTTTTTAGCTCCTTCGAGATTAACCCCACTTCGAACAAAACCTTTGTATGTTTTTTCCAAAAGCATGGCTTGTTCGGTGCTTAGGTTCAAATTATCTTTCTGTTTGTAAACTTCCTCAACCCTTTTGAATAAAGCCGGATTAAGGTTGATATCATCAGAATGAATACTCATTTTTTTCAGAATCTCTGGTGCAACAGCCATTAATTCATCAGTTCCATGAGCTGAGCGTTGAGAAAAGAAAACCGAAGAGACTTCGTTTAATAAATGACCACTGTTATCAAGCGCTACAATTGTATTTTCAAATGAAGGAGCTTCAGAATTATTAATGATTGCATCCACATCTGCTGTTTCTTCAGCCATTCCTTTTTCGAAAGCCGGCAAGTAGTGCTCAACTTTTATTTTATCAAAAGGAGGAACATTGAACTTGGTATTATATTGCGAAAAAAATGGATTCATATCCTTTTCTTTTTTTTGTTTCGTCTGACAACTATTTAATGCAAAAATAGCTATCAAAGCTAATGCTAAGACGTTTTTCATTCTAGATAATAAGTTTTAATGATTGATGTTTCCCTTGGATGGCGCAATATAAGATTATAAATGCATATGTAATATGACAAATATTAGCTTGTTAGCCTCGCAAAGTTTGTTGGTTTCAAATATGAATTTTTGATAGGATGAACATTGCTGAATTTGTACTGTTTTGTTTCGTAGCAGTTGGTTCTACCAATATATTTCATGTTTTAAGAGCCAAATTTTAAGTATTATTGTGCATTGAATTGGCTATAAAGAGTTTAAAAATGGTAAAAATAAAGAGCAGAGTATCCAAACCCGATTGGTTGAAAATACAATTACCCAATACGGCTGATTATAATTGGATGCATAAGACCATACGAGATAATAAATTGCATACTATATGTACTAGCGGGAAATGTCCAAATGCGGCTGAGTGTTGGGGACGTGGAACGGCAACGTTTATGATTTTGGGTGATATCTGTACACGTGCTTGTAAATTCTGTAATGTGAAAACGGGTAAGCCAAATCCTGTTGATTTAAAAGAACCATTGAGAATTGCACGGTCGATTCAAATTATGAAATTAAAACATGCTGTAATTACTTCAGTTGACAGAGATGATTTGGAAGATGGAGGTGCTGAAATCTGGGCAGCTACCATTCGAAAAACAAAAGAGTTAAATCCTGATACTACAATGGAAGTTCTTATTCCTGATTTTAATGGTTTGCAACATTTAGTTCAGATAGTTATGGATGCAAAACCTGAAGTCATTTCGCATAATCTGGAAACAGTTCGTCGTTTAACACCAATTATTCGTACGAAGGCAAAATACGATATTAGCTTGCGTACATTAAAATATATCGCTGATGGAGGGATGGTTGCCAAGTCGGGTATTATGCTTGGATTGGGTGAAACAGAAGAAGAAGTATTTGAAGCAATGGATGATTTATTGGCTGTAGGAGTTAAGGTACTTACCATAGGGCAGTATTTACAGCCAACACAAGATCATTTACCTGTATCGGAATATGTAACACCAGAGCAGTTTAAAAAGTACGAGCAGGTTGGATTGGAGAAAGGTTTTAAGTATGTTGAGAGTGGTCCTTTGGTTCGTTCTTCGTATCATGCCGATAAACATATTAATGCTTTAAAATAGAACTTATGAAACCCGCCAATACCATATTTGAAGATTTAGGAGTTAGCGATTATAAAAAAGTTTGGGATTATCAGGAAGAGCTTTTTGCTAAGGTAGTTGATGTAAAACTTTTTAATCGAGAGCATACCGATTCGACAAAACCAATCGAAAATCATTTGCTTTTTGTAGAACATCCGCATGTTTATACCTTAGGAAAGAGTGGTGTACAGAATAATTTACTTATTAATGAGCAGTTTCTGAAGCAAATCAATGCTACTTTTTATAAAATCAACAGAGGTGGTGATATTACCTATCATGGACCCGGGCAAATTGTAGGTTATCCAATTTTTGATTTGGAAGAGATGGATCTTCAAATTAGAAGTTATATATATAATTTAGAGCAAGCAATCATTGAAACTATTGCTGAATATGGTCTAATTGGCGAACGCTTAGATGGAGCAACCGGAGTTTGGCTTGATACTACAATACCGGGTAAAGCACGTAAAATTTGTGCTATTGGAGTAAAAGCCAGCAGATATGTATCGATGCACGGTTTTGCTCTCAATGTAAATACCGATCTTAACTACTTTAATCACATTAATCCTTGTGGTTTTGTAGATAAAGGAGTTACTTCATTACAAAAAGAATTGAATAAAATAGTTGACATCGAAGAAGTAAAAGATATATTGTTGAAAAAAATATCAAAAATATTTAATCTACAATTAAGCAAGTGATGGTTAAATATATAACTTGCTTAATTATTCGAAATATATAGAAATAGCGTTTTTATTTTAAAGTGTTTTTTTGATTTAATCATTTTTTTAGAAAAATTTGAGGTCATAAACGGGCGTATTATTAATGGAAAAAAGATGGAGCATAAAACCCGAGAGTGACCCACAGGTTGTTAGTCACTTAGCCGAGGTTCTAAATATCAATCATGTGTTGGCCAATCTCTTGGTACAGCGAGGGGTGACTAACTATGATGAAGCTAAAGCTTTTTTTCGTCCCAAATTAACTGATTTGCATAATCCCTTTCTAATGAAAGATGTGGAAAGGGCAGTACATCGTATTAACAAAGCCTTTGATAGTGGCGAAAACATCATGATTTATGGAGATTATGATGTAGATGGAACTACTAGTGTGGCTTTGGTTTATTCTTTCTTACGTATTCATTACGAGAAACTACAGTTTTATATCCCGAATCGTTACGAGGAAGGATATGGAATTTCTTATAAAGGTATAGATTTTGCTGCTGAGCAAAATATTACGCTGGTAATTGCTTTGGATTGTGGTATTAAGGCAGTTGAAAAAGTTGCTTACGCAAAAGAAAAAGGTATCGATTTTATTATTTGTGATCACCATACACCTGGTGATGTATTACCTGATGCAGCAGCTTGTCTTGATCCTAAAAGAAGTGATTGTAATTATCCTGATAAGAACCTATCGGGTTGTGGGGTTGGCTTTAAGTTGATGCAGGCTTTTTGTCGTTATAATGACTTTAGAGAGGCTGAACTGTATGATTTAATTGATCTTGTTGCCGTTAGTATTGCTTCTGATATTGTTCCTATTATAGGGGAAAATCGTATTTTAGCATATTATGGTCTTCAAAAGCTTAACTCTAGTCCAGGTATTGGTTTAAAATCTATTATTAAGATTGCAGGCATGGAAGGGCGGGAAATTACAATAAGTGATATTGTATTTAAAATTGGTCCGAGAATTAATGCTGCAGGTAGAATTGATGCAGGCAGCGATGCTGTTGATCTTTTAGTTTTTAATCAGGAGAACGAGCGTCTGATTAAAGAAATGAGTGAAAGTATTGATGCTAGTAATGAAACCAGAAAAGATCTGGACAGAAGTATTACTATCGAAGCTCATGATTTAATTGCAGGTAATCAAGAGCTCTTAGATAAGAAATCTACTATATTATTTAATCCTGATTGGCATAAAGGAGTTATTGGAATTGTTGCATCTCGTTTGACAGAGTCCTTTTATCGTCCAACTATAATTTTAACAGAATCAAAAGGGTTTGCAACAGGTAGTGCTCGTTCTGTTGAAGGATTTGATTTGTATAAGGCTATTGAATCTTGCAGTGATTTATTGGAAAACTTTGGTGGACATATGTATGCTGCAGGTTTAACGCTTAAAATAGAGAATATTCCTTCTTTTCAAAAACGTTTTGAGCAATATGTCGAAGAGAATATTTTACCGGAGCAATTAGTCCCTCAAATTGATATTGACTCTATTCTACATTTAAAAGATATAACTCCAAAATTTAATAGAATACTTAAGCAGTTTCGTCCGTTTGGCCCTGGTAATATGAAACCAGTTTTTGCTACGAGAAATGTTTTCGATTATGGTACCAGCAAGGCTGTAGGTAAGGATAAAGATCATCTTAAACTTGAGTTGATCGAAGAACATTCTGCTGCAATTAAGCAAGGTATTGCTTTCTCGATGGGTAGTTGTCTTCAAAAAATCAAGGAGAATAATGCCTTTGATATTTGTTACACGGTTGAAGAAAACTTCTATAATGGCATTACTACACTACAAGTTATGCTAAAAGATATTCAATTTCAGGATCGAAATTAAGATCTATACCGCATTTGTATTTAGAATAAATCTAAATAAGTACAAAATTAAATAATGTTTAATTTTTGATAAACTCGGGGTGTATTTGTATTTTGTTTAAAAATATAATTCAAAATTTATTTTTAATGGGGTGTAGTTTTATATATTAACATTGTTTAGGTGTATGATTAGTGTTTTAAAGGGGGTGTTAGATTTGTTTTATAGTTTATTAAACAAGCTTGATTTTGATAACATGTTCTGAAACGTTAGTTGGTTATTGCTATAAGTTAAAATTTATATATATTTAACAATCGGAAAAGATTACCCTTTCCCTTAGATCAGATAAAAATCCAAATGATAAAAGGCTTTGTATAACAAAGCCTTTTATCATTTTATTAATTATGGTGTTCATTAATAGATAAATGGATATGTGAGTTTTTATAAAAAGCTATTTGTTGTTTTTGAAATTATATATAAAAAGCAATAGTTGTTTTTCTATCAAAAAAGTTAACGAATATTAATTTCTTCAGCACAATAATATTTATTTACAACCAAATCTTAATAACATGTCTACTTTAAGTTTGCAACAATGTAAGGTATGTACAAAAAGAAAGTTTAATACTTCAACAGGTTTAATTTGTGGTTTAACAATGGAGAAACCAAATTATACAGAAAAATGTGAGAAAGGTGAACTGGATGAGGCAGAAGCTGTACGTTTGCAAAAATTACAATCAGAAGTGATTGCAGAAGACTCAAATGGTGGTTTTTTCGGTGCTGAAAAAAAAGGTATTCAGAAAGGTGTTTTGGGAGGAGTTGTGATGATGGCTATTGCTACCGTTTGGTTTGTAGGTGGTTGGATAGCTGGTTTTATCTTTTATTATCCACCTATTCTATTTATTATTGGTATTGTGGCTTTAATTAAAGGTATTGTTGAAGGAAATTTGAGTGGAAAGAAAAAATAATAATTTTATTATATTGATATCCTACTGGATAACTGAACTATAGCGTGTTTATTAGTATGAAATGTAATTTTATTTAGCAAAGGCTTTTGATAATATCAAATTCCTTTCTATTTTTGCATCCGCTGAAAAGGTTGTAAAACCTAATCACACCGGGCCTATAGCTCAGCTGGTTAGAGCACCTGACTCATAATCAGGGGGTCCCTGGTTCAAGCCCAGGTGGGCCCACCCCTTAAAAAAAGCAGTTACCTTTGGTAACTGCTTTTTTATTGGATCTAATTGTCGTTATTTACTTAATTTAATGGCAAATCCACCACCTTTTTTCATTGTTATTTTTAACTGATCAGTGTTTGATACACTCTTTTCCTCGTATTGATAGTCTTCTGCGTTACGATTGGCATTAATTCCATCAATTAATAAAGAAGCTTTATAATTTCCTTTCTCAATAATTTTAGAAAGATCGAGGGTAATTTCACGCTCTGTCCAGTTATTTAAACCGCCAATATACCAATCATCCCCTTTCTTTCTTGCTATAATAACATACTCGCCAACCTGACCTTCAATTGCCTTGGTTTCATCCCAAGTTGTTGGAACTTCACTTAAGAAATGCAGTATATCAGGATATTTTTCATAGGCTGTAGGAGCATCACATAACATTTGTAGAGGTGCAAAATAAACCACAAACATTCCTAATTGATGGCAACGAGTTCCCATACTTTCTGGATTATAATAACTTACATGGTAATCGCCCTGAATTGAATTGGTCATGGCTCCTGGTGTATAATCCATTGGACCTGCCATCATACGAGTAAATGCGATATCCACATTGTGCGATGGTGTTTCTTCGTTGTTAAACTTATTGTACTCACCACCATGAACACTCTCGTAATTGATTAAGTTTGGATAAGTACGATGTAATCCGGTTGGTTTGCTACATCCATGGTAATCGATCAATAAATGGTGCTTAGCTGCTTCTTTGATCATTCGTTCATAAAACTCAATAGCGATTTGATCATCACGATCGATAAAATCAATTTTAACACCGGCTATTCCCCATTTTTCAAATAGTTCGAATGCTTCTTTGTATTGTTTGTCGATAGTGTGCCAAACAGCCCATAAAATCAATTTTACACCTTTGTCTTTCGCATACTGAGTCAGATGTTCCATGTCAATCATTGGAGTGGGTAATAAAACATCAAATTGGTCCGACCACCCTTCGTCCATTATTACATATTCAATATTGTTGCGGGCTGCAAAATCAATGAAATATTCGTAGGTTTTATCGTTGATTCCGGTTTCAAAGTCAACTCCCTGAAGGTTCAATGCATTCCACCAATCCCATGCAACCTTACCTGGTTTTACCCAGCTTGCATCAATCTGTGATGGTCGTGCTAATTTGTAAACTAAGTCAGAGTCGGCCATTTCAATATCTGATCTGGCAATGGAAATAGCTCTCCAAGGGAAAAGTCGAGTTCCTGTTGTTTTAGCTATGTAATCGGCACGTTCTGTAATTTTTAAACGAAAATTATTCTGAACCCATTCGGTTGGATACTTCGCGAATTTGGCAGTTAGGTAGGAGCGATGCGCATGATTGATGGATTTGGAAAGATACATTCCCGGATAATTGAAAAGATCGGATTCCAACACAGTTAGTCTAATATTGTCAGCTATGATTGTACTTGGCAAGCTGATAAGATTCTCCGGTGTAACTTCTCTTAAGGTCTGACGGGTATAAAGCTTTTCAAAAGAGGTTGTATATGAATCAACAACATGACTAAGCATATTGTGATTTTCCCAGAAACGATATTCCACTTCTTCGTCGTACACAATTAAATCGCCTTTTAGGGCTGTTTTAAATCGGTAAGCAATGCCATCGTTATACAATCTAAAAATTAGCGAATAGCCACCTTTAAAATTAAGCGTTAGTTCGTTATATTGATCTTTTACTTCAGAACGAATACCCCAAACAGTTTGAATGGTTTTATTCTGTGATGTGGTTGATTGATTTAAAAGTGTTGGATTGAGTCCTAATACACCTTTATTAGTTGTCATTGAGATGGGCGAATACCACATGGTTTCCACTCCATCAACCATCAAATCGTAATAGATCCGATCGGTTATTTTAACATTTACTTTAATGGATTCATCAGGTGATGAAACGGATGCAACCTGCGAAAAAATTTGCATCGAAAAGGCAAAAAGGGCTGCAAATAGAAGTTTTATTTTCATTAATATATCAGTTTATTAGTTATTTGTCTTATCATCATTAAAAATGGTTGTACCCGAAAGTCTGATTTGATATGGCCATTGCTCATCATTTTCAGGTTTAAAATCCATTTCATGAATCCAATGCTCAGTTGGTGCTCCACAAACCATTAACCAAAGATTAGCGGCATTATCCGGTACTGTAAATGTAACAGTATCTGTTTTATTTGAGAAAATGGGGCTATAAATTCGCTCTTTGTTTTTTAGTTCGGCAACAAAACCATATCTCCATCCTGCTTTATCAGGTTGAACAATGTTGTAGCCATTCGCATTGGTTAGTCCTTTAAATTCCATTGATATTTTCGTTTTCTTAACAGGAACATTTAAGCGAATACCATTATAACCATAGTTTTGAGGGCAATTTTCTTTAGATATCTGATACCAATTATTCTTGGTTGGATTTAGCTTGCAAATGTGTTTATTAGCAAATTCACTTGCAATATTTCTAATGCGTTCCATGTCCCAAGTCATAAATTTTAGATATGCGTCGGCTATCTCGTCGTTAAACTCTTTTTGATCCATTCCTTGAATTCGTTTATAGGTAATAACTGGATCTTCTCCTTTTTTTGCACTTCGCCAAAGTTTGCCAATGAATTCACGTCCATATTGATTTGACCAATATTCCAATACGTAGGGAGTGCAATACATATTATCTTCATGCAAAAAGGCTTTATGAGTATTTTTCATAAAGTTATCGAAATGATAAGTTTCTAACTGCATCCAGTTTGGATAAAATTGAAATAGCATGTATTGCGAAGTCATTTCGTAGATTGATCCCGGATCAAAACCATCGTTTCCATCGCATGCCACCTGGAATTGAAATGCATGACCTAATTCGTGTGCCATCGCAGCATACGGCTTTTTTTGAATCCGATTAGGAGAAAGCCATACCACTCCTATTGAATCGCCTGCACCGCCGCCATAAACCGTTCCATCATCGTTGTGATAGGCAAAAATCAACATGCGAAGGCTGTCGGTGAGAGAATGTCCTTTTTCAATAAATTTTAAACTATCGCGATAAAACACAAACATTCTTTCGCTTTCCGCCATTAAATCCTGCATATCAAAGCGATATTTTTCATCAGTAGTAGTTGCCGGATTATCGCCAAAAGCTTGCTCCCATAAAATGGCAAGGTTATCGGTTTCTTTCATTCGGTATTGGCTAAACTGAGCCAAACTATCCGAAAAATCATTGCCTTCTTCCACATTCCATATTTCTGATGGGAAATAGGTTGTTTTTTCAACGAAGCTTACGTTTTTGTCGATACAAGAAACGAATAATACAGGAGCTAAAATATTGGTAAGTATTTTTGTTTTATTCATGCTGGTTTTGTTAATACATTTTATTCCAACATAAAGAAAGCTAAAACACGTTCAAGGTTTTAGTAGTAATGTTTATAAAACCAGCATAAATGTTTAAGGTATTAAATCACTTTCCAAAATATTCACGTGGAGATTTACCATAAAATTCGCGAAATCGTCGGGTGAAATAAGTGGGACTTGAGAAACCTGTTTCGTAAGCTGCTTCAGAGAAATTGCATTTACCGCTTGAAATTAATTTAACGGCTTCTTTTAGTCGAATAGCTCTAATATATTCTGTGCTGGAACACCCCAATAAACCTTTTAGTTTAAGATGAAGTAGAGAACGACTCACACCCATTTGCTTAATAATAAAGCTAACATCCATATCGGGGTTGCTGATGTTTGCTTTTATAATTTCAGTAAGCTTTTCAATAAACTGTTTATCCGACTCAGAACATGTAATATCTTCGGCTTTTACTTCTTCATTACTTTTAAATTTATCAACTAAAAGTTTACGGTTGTTAATGATGTTATCAATATATTTTTCAAGAATGGCCGGATAAAAAGGTTTTGCCATATAATAATCAGCGCCACAATTTAGTCCATGAAGTTTATCCTCAACACTATCTTTGGCAGTAAGTAATATCAATGGAATATGTGAGTAGTTAATGTCGGCTTTTAGTTTTTTAGTTAATTCTATCCCATCCATTACGGGCATCATAATATCGCTGATAATTAAATCTGGACGATCTTTTTCCAACGAATCAAGCGCTTCTTTACCATTGAGTGAGGTGATTACATTGTACTTATCTTCCAGATTTTCTTTCATAAAATGGACCAATTCAATGTTATCTTCTACAACAAGGATGGATGGTTTGGATGATAAAGCATCTACATTAATTAAATCCGATTTAGAAAAGTTGGATTCTATCTCTTCTTCAATAATGTATTGTGTGTTTGTTGATTTAGCAACTGTTGCAATTTCGTTGTTTTTGTAATCATCACGACTGATTGGAATCACAATCTTAAACCGTGTTCCTTTGCCTAATTCACTATCAACTGTAATGGTGCCTTTATGTAATTGTACTAAACTTTTAACATAGGCTAGTCCGATACCTGATCCACTTTCGTTATTTGTTTCATCTTCAATTTGGAAGAAGCGATCAAAAACTTTATTAAGCAACTCTGGTTCAATTCCTTTACCCGAATCGGCAACCTTGATAATTAAATCGTAGAGTTCGGGTATATGTTTTCCTTTACGTTTTTTTGTTTTGAGTGTGAATTCAATTAATCCGCCCTCCGGGGTAAATTTAAAAGCATTGGAAAGAAGATTACAAAATATCTTATCCATTTTGTTTTTATCCACCCATACAATTTCGTTTGTTGAACTTAAATGTGTTGTAAGTTCAATTCCTTTGGTTTCAGCAATGCTATTAAACGAAAAAGCAACATCATTCATCATATCCTCCAGATTTGTTGGACTTACTTCCAGTTTTTCTCTGCCCGTTTCAATTTTGCGAAATTCGAGCAGCTGGTTTATTAGCTGAAATAAGCGATTGGCATTACGTTCTACCCCTAATAAGCGTTTGCGGAAGGCAGGTGTAATTTGTTCATCGCTCATTATTTTGCTTAAAGGACCTAAGATGAGTGTTAGTGGAGTTTTTAACTCGTGCGATATGTTGGTAAAGAACTCGAGTTTTACACGGTTTATTTCATCTGCATGCACTTTTTCGCGATGCTCCAACTGCGCTAAGGCTTTCGATTTTTCAATGTTTTTACCAACCCTGAAAACTACTAAAAAGATAATGATAACGATGAATACGTAAATGGCATAAGCCCATCCTGTCATCCAAAAAGGAGGAAGTACTTCAATTATTAATTGACGCTCATCAATATCCGACTGTCTTTCGTTGTATACAGCTTTAATATGCAAGGTATAGGTGCCCGGGCTGATGTTGGTGTACGTAGCAAAATTTCTATTGCCAACATTGTTCCAATCATTTTCAAGTCCTTCTAAATAATACATGTAATGACATCTGCCTTCAGTTGAATAATTAAATGCCGAAAACTCGATGGTGAAAACATTTTGGTTATGCTTTAGAGTAAGCTTATTTATCTTATTAATGGATTGGGTAAGTATTTTACATCCTGGTTGTAATGACTCATTAAATAATTTAATATCAGTTAATGCAATCGGTAAATGTTCTTTTATTGGAATATTAGCATCTTCGTTAAACGAAACCATACCACTGTTTCCTCCAAAGTAAATATTTCCTTTACTGTCGGTAAATGAAGCGCGGTAATTGAACTGATTGAATGGGATACCTGAATTACTATCAATTAGTTTGAATATTTCTTTCTCTGGTAAAAAATGAATTAAACCTTTATCAGTGCTCACCCAAAACCATCCATCCGAACCTTCTTCCAAACTAAAGATCCAGGAAGCAGGGAAATGATTCGACTTATTGAATCGATGGATACTTTTATCTGTTGGATTATACATACATAAGCCATCATAACAATCACCTATCCATAATCTGCCCTGTGAGTCAGTTTTTACGAAGTTGATGTTTGTGTAATCCGGGATTTGATCAAATGTATATAATGAATCAATTGCCGGATTATATTGATAAATTTTACTGGCTGACGAGAACCAAAGGATACCATCGTTTGTACGAGCAATACTCTCGAACTGGATTGATCTTAAAATATCAGGTTTAAGAGCAGTGAATTTTTTTTGCTTGATATTGTAATAGGTAATGCCTTCTGATGTGGCGATATAAATGGTATCTCCTACTTTTTTGAACTGATAAATAACATCAGATAACGTTTTTTGATCAACATCTCGTTGGTAATAACTAAACGTTTTTGTTTTAGTATTAAGTACATTAATGCTACCGGTGTAGGTTGCAATCCATAATTCGTCGTCATTGACAAAAAGTAAATCATGCAGATTGTCGTAGGATAAACCTTTAAGTCCCGATTCAGATGAATAATGAAGCATTTTACCGGTTTCTACATCTAGTTTATTCAGTCCTTTATCCTCAAATCCAATCCAAAGATTACCATCCACATCTTCTTCGAAACAGCTTACTACACGGCCATTTATTTGCCATTTACCAAAACCTGGCGTCCATGTTCTAAAGAATTTCTGTTCTCCACTCCAAAAGTTGATACCTCCAAAGTAAGATCCCAACCACATATTTCCTTGTTTATCGCAAAATGCATCGTAAATAGGATTGGTATTTAGTCCTTGTGGTTCAGATAATTTACTTTTCAACAGACGCAATTTATCAGATGAGGGATTATAAATTGCTAATCCTGCTTCTGTTCCAATCCATACTCTTCCATAATCATCTTCGGCAAAGCAGTGCACTAATTTATGAGGTAACCGGTAAACATCATTTCTCTCAATAGAATAATGACTGAAGTGACTATTTACCAGATTGAAGTTGATCAGTCCAGTTGTGGGGGAATTAATCCATAGATTATTATGACTATCAATAAATCTCAATTCATAGTCAGTTACATTGAGAATATTGGGTAAATTATAGTCTGATAATTTCGAAGTTTTTTTGTTGAGCGAATATATTTTTCCAGATGTAGTTGAAAAAACAAGCCATTCTTCAGTTTCAATTAGGTTATGAAAACTCGTGTTTTTCTGAATACTTTGAATGTCTAATTTTGATAGAATATCTGTTTTACTACCGTTTGACTTGTCAACAAAATAAATTGCATTATTCTGGCATATCCAAAAACCGTTATCTGCTGGTGTAATTGAAGTGGTAGTACCTAATGAAGTCAGTAAATCATATGGAAAAAAGCATTCAAAATTATTATCGTAATAAAAGTATTCTTCATCATTGGTGCGGCAGATCAGCATTGAGTCTTTCGTATAGAACAACTTGTTGCAATACATTGGTATCAATTCGTGCTGCTGATTGTAAGTGGGAAAATCACGAAATGTTTTACCATCAAATCTTACTACCGACATACGGGTTGCTGCCCAAATAAAGCCGTCGGCATCCTGAACAATGCTTTTTACATAGGTTGAAGGTAATCCATCCTCATTGGTATAATGACTAAAATAAAAGGGTTCATCTTCCGAAATCTCTGCTTGAATGTTAAGATTACCGAATATCGATAACAAAAAAGTTACCAGCAGATACATTGCTAAAGACACTTTATTCATGAAGTCAATTTAATGGTTGATGGATTACTGTAAATGATTAAAAGAGCCTTGAAATTATATAATCTATATCATTTAATCGCGTTTGGTGATTTATTTTTATTTAAGCCCTTTGGGTTTTGATTTCAAAAATAGGTTTGAAATCTCATCAGAATTCATGCTGGTATCATACAGTTGTACTTTGGCAATGAATCCTTTAAAGTTCTCCATATCAAAACCTGATCCACCAATAAGTACAGTGTCGCTTTCAACAAAAAGCATTAGTGGTAATTCTCTGTCCAGTTTGCCATCAACATAAATGCTTTCTTTCATACCATCGAAAGTAACAACAACATGATGCCATTGATTAGCAGATGGTGGTTGTTTAAAACCCATATCAACTGATCCGTCGCCATGAGCAATGGTACCAAACGGGCCGTTACCAAACATCATTGCTGCGTACGAAGATTGTAGCATGTTATCGCGTGAGTTCCATTTAATAATACAATCACCATTTTGTAACTCAGGTACGTTCACCCATGCTGATGCCGTAAATGGAGAATTCCAGTTCAGACTTTTGGCTGGTTGTGCAGTAAGTTCATAATATCCTTTTCCCTCCAATTGAACGGCTTTAACACCATCAATAGTGGTTAATGAGGCATCACCATGTAAAACAAAATCACCCTCCATCAAACCTTTATTTTTAAACAGCTTGATCTTCTTGGTTTTTAGCTTTTGAACATTAAAATCAACCAATAGTCCCTTTTGATTGGTACTTCCGGCTTCAACAGTTTGAATATGATGATTAAGTTCCGGAGTTTCAAACAACTCATCATAAACTTTTACATTCCAGATGGCTGCATATAATCCTGCTTTCTCGGTTCCAGTTACTGTAATCTTAACATATCTGGCATCGGTATTATTATCATCGATTATTGGACATCCACTTTGTTTGTTTTGTGTGCGATCCGCGAATACATTCCAGTTAATACTATCCAAAGAAGTTTCTATTTTATATTGATAGAAATAGGTTGAGTATTCAAACTCAGTCATTACTCTTTTGATGGACTGTTTCTTGGCTAAATCGATTACCAATGATTGAGGTAAAGAGCTGCTTGAGGCCTTCCAGATAGTTCCGTTATTATCATCTGTTGCCAGCTGAGGAAGATACATGTAGTCGGTTTCTTTTTCGGTATATCGGTTGACTTGAGCTTGTAAGTGGTAATACGAAGTTGCTGATGCCTTTGCCCCGAAAGCCAGATTCTTAGGTTGTTTTTTATCTGTATTGATACAAACGCCTTCGTGACTTGCATCTACTTTTTCGATGGTATAAGGATCGGAAAATACCATGCGATCCATACAAACCTGACGGAATTCACCGCCTGAACTGTGCGGATTATCATGTCGGTGATAGAAAATATAGTACTCGCCATCTTCTTCTAACACAGAATGATGTCCGGGAGAATGGATCAGGCCATCTTCAGATGTTTCCAGAATAGGATTGTTCTTACCATAATTCCAGGGGCCTTCAGGTGAGCGAGACCATGCATAATGCACCGAATAGGTGCTTAGACGACAATCGCCGGCCGAATACATCAAAAAGTAAATGCTATCTTTTTTAAGTGGATAAGCGGCTTCGAAAGCCTGCGGAATCTGCTCAATAGGAATAAATCCATCCTCTTCGATGGTAAACATATCATCCTGATTGAGTTTAACCCAGCCCATGCCTTTAAACGATGTACACCAGGTACCAAAATAGCTGTACAACGATCCATCATCATCTTTAAAAAACTGTGCATCCAAAGCTGGTAAATACTCTTTACTGGTTCCAACAGGAATAACAGCCTTTCCGTCGTTAACCGGCTTCCATGGTCCGGTTGGTGAATCCGAAACATAGCCATAAATGTTACACCCAAACTGGCAATTACCCATGTAGTAGTAATATTTTCCGTCATCGCCTTTAACAACATCCGGAGCCCAACAGTTGGTTAATCCTTCGGGTAAATCCAGAGTCATCTCCTGGTTGTACCAATTAACTAAATCCTTACTTATCCAAACCGATGGCTCGCCCGAAGCCAATTTTACTCCATCGCTGGTTGCATAAATGTAATAGGTGTCATCAAACTTTTTGATGGTTGGATCGGCAAAATATCCGGGTATGAGAGGGTTGCCATTTTCGGAGTTCATATGGGGCGATTGCGCCTGAGCAACAGCCGAAATAATTACAAATACAATAAGTTGGATGAAGTGCTTATTCATATGCTTTGGATGATTGATGATTTTTATTGGTTAATTGGCGATTATGATTTAATGGTTCTAACAGCAAAAACCGGTCCTGCTCGATGCCCATCGTGAGGCAACAACTCTACTTTGATTTTGCTTTTATTATCAATCAGGTTCTCCGGAAGATCATAGGTTACATTGATAAATTTCCCAGGAGCCATATTGGTAATATTTTCGGTGGCAATAACAGTGCCTTCAACTGCAATATCAAAGGTGTGACTTCCGGCAAACCCACCCCAATATTCAAAAACCAACGAATTGGTTTGCGATGGATCAATAGCCATTTCAAACGAGGCAAAACCTTCCTTTGGTATTTCGCGGTATTTTCTCGATTTATATTCGCCTACCCACGATGCTTCTTCTTTAAAGTTATGGTCGCGCTCGGGCTGCATCTCTCCCAATCGAAACAGATCAATGGTTTTTAGATCCAGTTCTTTCTTTTTAGCCTGTTCTTCTTTGTATTTCTTTTGCTGATGCTTCCATTCGTTTGGAGTATATGAATCCCAATATACTGTGTATGTACAGTTATTTGTACGATAGAAAGGTTGCAGTTCAACCGATCTGGGTTGAGCAATATCGGTTAATTTGAACGTATTAAAATCTTTATCTGATTCAACTAGCCAGCTCGCAGGGTCGGCATCTTTCGTCATTAAAACCGGAACATATAAAGGATCAGCAATTTTCGGATCATTCTCAGGTCCAAGAACTCCAGCTAATAAAACAGGGCCATTGAAGATGGCTATTCTGTTTTTGTTGTCCGGCATCGACTCGGTATGTAAGTTAAACGGCATATCAATTTTAATCAGGTCACCATTTTTCCAAGTGTCACCTAAATTGATAAATGATCCTGGTTGTGTGTCAATTGCCAATGCTTTGCCATTAATGCTGATGTTAAATCCTTCAGTTGCCCATGCAGGGTAACGAACTTTTATTGAGGTGTTTTTAATTTCATTTTTATCAGTCAGTATCTCTAATGTCGTACCTTCCTCTTCGGGAAATAAGGTGGTTTGTTTTAAACGAAAACCTTTTTCCTTCCAATTAACTTCCGATGCGATGAATTGTCCAACAAATAATTCATCTTGAGAATGATAATAAATATTTTGGGCATACTTGGCATGATTCTCCATTCCTGAACCTACACAACAAGTAAAACCATGTGGATCTTCGTAAACCTTATAACCTCCCATGTCGAGGGATAAATGGTAAATAACTCGACCATCCTCGGGATTTTGTGATGATAGGATGTGGTTAATTAAGGCTCTTTCGTAGTAATCAAGTACCTCAGCTGATGGATTCCATTGGAAAAGATGTCTTGTTAACTTAAGCATATTGTATACACAACAAGTTTCTGCTGTACTGTTGCTTAACTGATCGTTTAACTGATCTGGCTCGTACAAATATTCGTAATTATCAAAGTCTCCGGCCACATATGCATGATGATGTACCATCATATTCCAGAAGTTAACAGCTCCGTTGTAGTCTTTAACATCGCCGGTTAACTCGTAGCTGCGTGCTAAAGCTAAAAACTTAGGGATTTGTGTATTTGCATGCTTACCGGCCAGTATATCGTTATTATCAATAATTGGATCAACAATGGCTTTATGTCTGAATTTGTTAGAATAATCAAGATAAACACGATCACCTGTTTCGCCATATAAATCAAGAAATGTTTCAGGTATTCCACCAAACTCGCAGTGAAGCATCTCCTGTAATTGCTCATCGTTTAAATCTTTTACGATTTGACCAACCCAAAGGGCTAAATTCTTATCAACTTCAAGAGCTTTCTTATTATCACATAGCTTATAAACATGAAACAATCCATCCATTATTTTATGAATGGTGTAAAATGGAGACCATAATCCGTTAAGGTTAAAGCCTTGGGCTTTAATTTGTCCTTTGGCCACTTCTTCTGTTAATACCCTTTCGGTATCTTTAAAAGCTCCGATAAAGCCGGTTGAGCTTTGAGCTTGGCATAAAGCCAGTTCATCCACAATGTAATTGGCACGATTCAAAAGCTCTTCGTCGCCGGTGGTTTGATACATCTGACTCAGAGCCGTCATGTAATGGCCAATACTGTGACCAGCCAGTGATTCACCTTCCCAGCCTTCGTAGTGCTCAGCCTTTGGTTCCAACCCTGCATTGGTTCGGAATCGGGCCAAAAAACGATCGGGTTCATAAGCCAGCAGTGTCTTCTCTCCTAACTCTGTGGCTTTATAGAAAGGACCATCCAGAAGTTTTACATCTTTAATTGAAAACAACTCAGCTTGCGGTTTCATTGAATCTATCACTTTGTTTTTCTCATTATTACAAGAGACTGTAACGAATACTAAAAAAGTAGCCGCAATAAATGATGACTTCCTAAGTATATGGGTTGGTGAAAATTTGTACATATGTTATTGTTTCCTGGATTACTGATTTTTCTCAATGTGAAGAAGAAAAATTATTACGGCAACCACTGTCATTGGCGTTTAAATAACTAGTACAAATGTTCAGGTCAATTCAATCGTTACTGAAAATGAATAAATAAAGAGATTAGATCGCTTGTGTTATTTCTTTTAAATATGTTTTTTCCTCTTCATTTAATTCAGAAGAAAGCTTTTGGTAGCATTGCTCATGATATTGATTAATCCATTCAATTTCGGCATTGCTTAACAAGCTTTTCTCAATTAGTTTGGTGTCGATGGGGCAAAGCGTTAGAGTTTCAAATTGCAAGAATCGACCGTATTCATTGGTTACCCACTCTTTACAAACCATCACATTCTCTGTTCTGATGCCATATAAACCTTCACGATAAAATGCTGGCTCATCTGACATTACCATACCGGGTTCAATAACTCGATCGTTAAATTCTTGGCGGATGCTCATTGGACCTTCATGTACATTCAGAAAGAATCCAATTCCGTGAGCCGTTCCATGACCATAATTCCGTGCCGTTTGCCACATTGCATGTCGAGCTGCTAAATCGAGATTACAACCCAAAGTATTGGCCGGAAATTTCAACTCTGCCAGACCAATGGTGCCTTTTAAAGTGATGGTAAAATCTTCCTTGGCTAATTCAGTAGGATTACCCAAACAAACAGTGCGAGTTATGTCTGTGGTTCCTTCTAAATACTGACCTCCCGAATCAAATAACAGGATACCATCATTGGTGATAGAAGCTGCTGTTTCGGGTGTTACTGAACGATGCACTACTGCTCCATTTCCGTTATAACCAACAATGGAATGAAAACTGGCTCCCATAAAATTCTCTTGCTGAGCTCTGAATTCTTTTAACTTCAAAAGAACATCATATTCAGTGATATTTTCAACACCTGCTGTTTGATTGAGCCAGTACAGAAACTTCACCATGGCAACGCCATCTTTTTGCATGGCAATTTCAAACATTCTGATTTCATGTTCTGATTTGATGGCTTTTAAAATAGCTGCAATTGATAAGGTATTTTCAACTTTGGCGTCTATGCTTAATGCATTTTTTAAAGCGTAATTAATCCGGTCGGGATCAATTAGAATTTTACCTTTAATACTACTAATGTCATTATAAATATTCCCATATGGTAATAGGTTGATGCCTTCGTTTTTCAATTTATTCTTTAATGAATCAGATAATTTAGCCTGATTGACATACAAGGTGCACGATGTTTTACTGACGAGCGCAAATGCTATAAAAACAGGGTTAAAATCAACATCGTTTCCACGAAGGTTGAAAGTCCAGGCAAGATCATCCAGGGCACTTAAGAGAATAGAGTCTGCTTTCTTTTCAGTCAGATGATTTCTAATCTGATCCATCTTTTCAGCGCGTGAATAGCCAGCATAATTAACCTCGTGCTCAATTATTGGATTCATCGGTAATTCTGGTCGATCTGTCCAGAAAGAAGTAAGTAAGTCGCCACAATCAGTAAGCTTAATATCATATTCTGATAATTCTGCCTGTAAGGCTTCAAAAGCCGCAAAGGAAATACATGTAGCATCGGTTCCAGCCAATTGATCGGATGTTATTTGACTGCTGATCCATTGAGCAGGGCTGGGAGTACCTTCAATCCTGAATTTCATTAATTGAATACCGGTTCCTTCCAGTTGGTTGGCTGCTTGCAGAAAATATCTCGAATCGGTCCATAAAGCGGCTTCATTTAAGGTAACTACCATAAAACCCATCGAACCATTAAAACCACTTATAAATTCGCGTATTTGCCAATGGTTAGGCATGTATTCGCTTTGATGAGGATCGGAACCAGACATATACCAGGCTGCGATTCCTTTGTTTTTCATCTCTTTTCTAAGCTGTTGCAGACGATTCTTTATAATATTTCCCATGGATCAAATACTTATTCGTTTAAAAAAAATAAAAGCCAAAGGGCTAACTTTGACTTTTATTCGAAATCTAATTTAACACTAAATATTAATTATAAACCAATTATCTTTTTATGGTTCTTACACTAAACACAGGTCCAGCTCTGTGTCCTTCATGTGGAACCAATTTAACTTTTACTTTGCCACCATTGATAGTCAGGTTATCGGGTAATTCATATATCTGATAGAAGAACTCTCCCGGACGTTTATTCTTCAGATTTTCAGTAACCAGTTTGTGGTCATTTACAAAAATATCAAAGGTTAATGACCAAGGGAATCCGCCCCAGTATTCAAATACCAATGCCATTGGCTGGCCCGAATAAACAGTCATATCAAACGAGAACCATCCGCCACGATCGGCCTGGCGATATCTTCGTTGTTTAAACTGATCAACAAACACCTTTTCGCCTTCATAATTATGATCTCTTTCCGGTTGCATTTCGCCCAACTGGAAAAAGTCAATAGTCATATTATCAATCTTCTTCTTTTGCTCTTGTTTTGCACGATATTCGGCTTGTTGCTGATCCCAATCGGTCTGATCAAATAAGTCGAAATAAACAGAATATCTTCTTTCGTGAGTTTGATAAAATGGTTTGAACACCACATCGCGAGGACGACCCACATCATGCGTTTTAAAGGTATTTGGCTTACCAGCAACAGGCTCCATCCAATCCGATGGATTGCGCGATTCACTCATTAAAACAGGTACATACATCAACTCACTTACTTTAGGATCGTTTTCAGGACCTAAATCACCTGCCAACACCAAAGGACCATACATAATAGCTACTCTGTTTGAATCATCAGGCATGGTTTCTAAGCGAAGGTCAAATGGCATTTTCAGCTTAACTACATCACCATCTTTCCAGTCGCGATTGATGCTTACAAAGCTTCCCGGTTTTTGATTTACTGCAATAGCTTTATCATTAACCGTAATTTCAATGCCATTCTCAGCCCAATAAGGATAGCGCAATAAGAGGCTAAACTTCTTGGCTTGATCTGTTTTGATGGTTAATTGAGTGCCTTGCTCATCAGGGTATTTGGTTTCCTGAATGATCTTCACACCTTTATCTTTCCAGTTTAATTCCGATGCGATATACTGACTTACATATAATTCATCGTTGTTGTGATAGTAGATATTACGACCGTATTTTGAGTGATTCTCCATACCCGTTCCCACACAGCAAGTAAACCATTGAGGATCCTGGTACACTTTCTGTCCGCCCATCTCCAACGAAAGGTTGTAAATGACTCTTCCGTCTTCGGGATGTTGCGATGAAAGAATGTGGTTGAAGAGAGCACGCTCGTAAAAGTCGGCTACTTCAGGCTTGGCATCCCAGCTAAACATGTGGCTCGAAAGCTTTAGCATGTTGTAAACATTACATGTTTCGGTGGTTCCGTCGCTTAACTGATCGCGTAATGAATCCGGTGCTCCAAAATACTCGTGATTACAATGTCCTCCGGTAACATATGAGTGATGATTTACTACTCTGTCCCAGAAATATTCAGCCGCATCGCGGTCTTTTTGATTTCCCGTTAATTCATAGATACGAGCTAATCCAACCAATTTAGGGACCTGCGTATTAGCATGCTTTCCAGGTAAAACATCTTGATGGTTGGCCAAAGGATCCAGTATTGATTTTTGATAGAACGCATCCGTCATTTTCATGTAAGTAGTATCGCCTGTAACAGCATATAATTCAGCTAAAGCCTCGTTGATACCTCCATACTCGCAATTGAGCATCTTTTGAATTTGCTCGTCATTCAAATCTTTAACTACTGTAAGTAACCAATCGGCAAACTTTTTATTGATCTCTAAAGCCTTTTGATTTCCACACAATTCATAGGCATCCATCAATCCCATCATTACTTTATGCTGAGTATAATAAGGAACCCAAATGCCGTTTAGATCAAAACCTTGCGATCGAATATCACCTTTGGCAACTTCCTCTTCCAGAATTCTCTTTCCATCCGGGAATGCGCCTATGTATCCTTCGCCATCGGCATTCTGACATTCTTCCAACTGATCCACAATGTAATTAGCCCGATTCAGAAATTCTTCATTTCCGGTGGTTTTATACATCATACAAATAGCTGAAAGATAATGGCCCAAACTATGACCGGCAATGGTGTTATCTTCCCAGCCGTGGTAATGCTCCGCTTTGGGTTCTAATCCAGCCTCAGAACGGAATTTAGCCAGTAAACGATCCGGCTCGTAATTTAAGAGCGATTGTACATTTAAATCTGTTGCATGCTTAAAAGGTCCATTCAACAGTTTCACATCTTCCAGTGGAAAAGTGAGCACTTTGAAATCAACCACCTCGCGACCATCTGTTTCTATTCTTGATTCGGTAGGCGAATGACAAGACATTACCGAACATGTAAGTCCGGCTAGAATTGCGCTTTGTATAAGGGATTTTAATTGCATAAATATCTTATTTGATTACTCTGTATAAAGATTTTGTGCACTATGGCAAGACGGACTTTGTTTGAAATCGGAAAAATACTTGCTGACCAGTTTATATAGATCAGGATCGTATTTCTTCATATCATCACGAGTATTTACCCAATTGTGCTTTCCATCCGGCTCAGCTACCTCGGCATTCACATTAAACCAGTTTTGAACGCCTTCGGCCCAGTATTCGTAAAGATTAGAGGCAGCATATGTGTTTTTGTACTTACCATCAGCAATAGCTTTATCCAATAGTTTTTGAAGCGTATCGTTAAAAGTATCATCAATGGGAGCAATACCAATCAGGTGAATTGCATGAGCAAATTCGTGAATGGTAATATCCTCTGCATGGTACTTATCAATCTGGTAGCAAAGTAGATTTTCTTCAGCGCAAGTAGTTAATGGCAAATCCATATCACCACCTAAGCCTCGGGCACGAACATCCCAGTTTATGGTTGTGTCGTTAGCCAAATCGGCATGTTCTGGTATATCAGTTGTGCCTTCGTAACGAGCCATAATGCCTAAACGCGCCCCTACTTTTACCATTTGATTCAATACATCATCAGGTAAGTCACCTGTCATAAAATCGATGATTTCACATGCCTTTACAAAAGCCGAATCGGGCACCCTCCACGAACTCATTATTTGAATCCCATTTACATTGGCATATTTTTTATAAAAAGGATCGAGATTTAGTGATGCGGGTGGCGCTGTTATGGTATACTTATCCGAAGCGCAGTTACATTTCTTTTTGTTTTTGGCGTATGATGATGAAACTAAAACACTCATCATCACACCTAAAAGTAAAATCAATTTTATATTCATTCTTCTCTACATTAAAAATGGTTAGTTGTGTTGCGTTGTCTAACTATTTTATTTTCCACTCTAAAATTCCTCCTGATTCGCCTTCTTGTAATTTGGCTTTAATACGAATAGCTGTTGTTTTAACAGGTGTAAAATTGACTGTATTGTATTGATCTAAAGCCACGCCATATTCGTCGTTTGTTTCAACTTCAGTCCATTCTCCGGCTTTATTTTTATATAGTAGCGACCAATGTTCAGGTACCTTGTAATTACCATCGTAATGATCCATATTTAACCAGTAAACCGAAGATTGAGCTATGGTAACAGGAGATTCGAATTCGTAATCAACCGTTTCTTCGCTTCCTTCTTTCAACCACCAGTAGAAATATGATTTGTCAACGTCACCTGAATTCTTAGGGTCGAAACCATCATTTAATCCAGGAGCCCATCCGCTTGAAGCTTCAGGTGTTGCTTCTGAAGCCAATGAAGGAGCAGGTTTTGCAACGGCCGTTTCTTTATTAGCAGGTAACCAAACCAACATGTTAGAAGTTCCGCGGTTATTCCAAGCGTAGTAAGGAATTGCTGTTAATTCAACTGGTTCAACTTTTGTAGCGCCATTATTTGTTTTGATTTTCTCTGCTGGCATATTCAATTTCACCACTCCACCCAATAATGAAGCATCAAATTCGTCTGTTACTTCGGCATTGGCTGGAGCATAATTATCAAACATAAAACCATTGTTGTTATCCTTGTCTTCGAAACAGTATACAACCGGACCTCTTTGATAAGCAATTTTCCCTTGATCGAAAGTAGCTTTTTCGTTGGCAATAACTTTACGCACCGGCATTGGGAAATCAATAGTGATTTGATCTCCAGCATTCCATTTCGTATTCAGAACAACATAACCTTCATCTGTTTTAACCGATTGCTTTTTACCATTTACACTAACCGTATAAGTGTCTTTAATTTCGTTGGCAAAATGATATAAGTTAGATGGAACCGGTTGATTGTGTGCCCATCCAGGTATTCTGATTTTAAGCTCCATTTTGGTCGATGATGGTTCATCAATGGTGATGTTAACCTTACCTTCCCATGGATATTTTGTTTGCTGACTGATAGCTACTGTTTCTTCTCCAAAAGAAATTTTAGCAGTGCTTTGAGCAAATAAGTTTACATAGATGGAATGTTCATCTGTAGCATACATATATCCCGGAACGGATGCCATAAAGCGGGTGATGTTACCCGGACAACAAGCGCATCCAAACCAGGGAGCTCTGTCATGATTATGGATTGATTCCATTGGATTATCGTAGAAAAACTTATCGCCACTTAACGATACACCTGAAATCACTCCATTGTAAAGTGTACGTTCCAGTACGTCGTAATATTTTGCTTCGTGTTCATTCAAAAACAAACGATAGTTCCAATATACATTAGAGATAGAAGCACATGTTTCGCAATAGGCAGTCATGTTGTTTAACTCGTAATTAGGGCCAAAGCCTTCGCCTTGAGCACGAGATCCGATACCACCGGTGATGTAAAGTTTTTTAGAAACTACATTATCCCAAACGCGTTTGGTGGCTTCCATCAATTGCTGATCGTGCAACAATGAAGCAACATCAGTTACGCCTGAGTATAAATATCCTAAACGAACAGCATGACCTACTGCTTCTTCCTGCTCAACAATAGGCATGTGATCCTGACTGTAAGCATTTAATTTATGGCCATCGGTTCCTCTACCTGTTTCGTCAACAAAGTAACGAGCTAAATCAAGGTATTTCTTATCATTGGTAACTCTGTATAGTTTCACCAAAGCCATTTCAATAATCGGGTGACCGGATGGAACATGTTTCTGACCTTCTTTAGGTCCGAAAACTTCATTTACCAGGTTGGCATTTTTGATAGCAATATCCAACAAGCTTCTTTTTCCGGTTGCCTGGTAGTGAGCTACAGCAGCTTCGTACAGGTGGCCACTGTTATATAGTTCGTGACTGTTTAAACGGTCCCAACGACCTTTACCATACCATCCGGTTAATCTTTCGCATTTATTGGTAACACAGGTGGTAAGATAACCATCGTCTTCCTGTCCGGCTGCAATCAATGTGATAACGCTATCCAGATAGTTATCTAATTCGGCATCGTACTGAGCAGCTAAGGTATATGAAGCCCCTTCCAGTACTTTGTATACGTCTGTATCGTCAAAAGGAAAATCGCCTTGATGTTCACCTTCGATTAATCCACCAGCTAGTGCAAAATTGTCAAATCGACCAGTTTCTTCACATTTACCAAAGGCCGATGGAATAGAAACGGTACGATTTGTCTCAATTTTGGGAGCCCAAAATTCATCGGTCAGCTTAACATCAGTAAAAGGCACAGGTGTTAAGGGAGATTTTTGACCTTCCTTGCTGGTGCAAGAGAAGGCCAAAAGGGTTAGAACTGAGGAATATATTAAATGTTTTATTTTCATGTAAATATTTTTCTATCAGTGGTTACATGGAACTCGCCATACTGGTTAATTCTCTTAATGAGAGAATTTGAAATGGCTCGTTTCATTCTATTTTGTTAACGAGATCAATCTGTTTTATTCTATTTCCCATTCGAAAAGTCCGGCCGCATTATCATCAGGAAGTTTAACTTCCAACTTAACTGCAGTTGTTTTAACGGGCTTAAATGAAATGGTATTAAGAGTTCCTTTTTTAATCGGATATTCCGTATCATTTTCTACAGGAGTCCATTTACCTTCGCTGTCTTTGTAGTAAATTTTCCATGCTTTAGGTATTCTACAACCACCCCATGGAGCATCATCGTACCAAATAACAGAAGAGCTGGATACTGTATTCTCTTCTGGGAATGTGTATGAAATCCATTCGGTAGTTCCTTGTTTTGGCCACCAGTGATAGTAAGGTACTGAGCGATCATTTTCATCTTTGGGTAACAAGCGATCGTTAACAGCACTAATAGCTTTTACCATGTGTGATGCTTCAACTTTACTTTCGGATGCCAATGTAGGTTGTTGTACCGGACGTGTCGAACGTAATTCATTAGAGAACCAAACTGCCATTTCGCCACTTCCACGATGTGCCCATGCATAGTAAGGAATAAGGTTTAATTGAACATCCTGTACTTCTAATTTACCTTGTTTGTTGTAAGCCAAAAGCTGTGCGTCTGTTTCAATCATATTTAATCCATAAAGCATATCCGGCTTTTCTGTCACTTTAAATTCAGGGTTTTGGGGAATGAAAGCACTTAACACACTAAAATCATTGTCAGGCCATTCAGCACAATAAACAATTGGTCCGCGTTCAAATGATACTTTACCCTGATCGGCTTCAACCAATGGATGAGCTTTAACCACACGTGTTTCCATATCGAAATGAACCGATACTTTATCGCCTTTTGACCATTTGCGTTTTACGGTGAAATAACCATTGGTTAATTCGCTTTCAACCAGTTTGCCATTAACCATTACAGTATATGACAATCGTTTTTTGTCGGCGAATGAATACAAATCGCTAGGCACAACTTGTCCTTGTACCCATCCCGGCACACGGATTTTAAGGTTGAAATTTTGTTTCTTTTCAGGATTAACTTCAATGTTGATATCTCCATTCCAAGGGTAGGATGTTTTTTGAGTTAGATTTACTTTTTTACTATTTACATCCAAGGTTGATGTGTTAGACATGAACAGATTCACATATACATCGCTGTTATGAACCGCATAAATATATCCTGGAACAGACGGGATAAAACGACAAATATTAGAAGGGCAACAAGCACATCCGAACCAAGCCTGACGTTGGTGCTGACCAATTGATTCCAAAGGGTTAGGATAGAAGAATCCGTCACCATCTAACGAAACGCCACTGATTAATCCGTTATAAAGAGTTCGTTCTAATACATCGTAGTATTTTGATTCTCCGTGAAGAAGGAATAAACGATAATTCATGTAAACATTACCAATGGCAGCACATGTTTCGCAATATGCTGACATGTTTGGTAATTCGTAATTCTTACCAAATGCTTCGCCATGGTTGGTTGCTCCGATACCACCTGTAACGTATAATTTCTTTCCAACAATGTTATCCCAAATACGATCGATAGCATGAATGTATGAAGTGTCTCCAGTTAAAGCAGCTACATCTGCCATTCCTGAATACATATAGGCTGCGCGCACAGCATGCCCAACAGCTTCATCTTGTTCCAAAACCGGTTTGTGCGATTGACTGTATTCTGTTTTAATGGTTGTATAACCTCTTTTATCTAATAAAAATTTAGCTAAATCAAGGTATTTTTTTTCGCCTGTAACAACATATAATTTTGCTAAGGCCATTTCTGCAATCTGGTGTCCCGGAACTACGCATGACTGACCCGGACCATCACCCACTTCGCGAACGGCACAATCGGCATATGCCTTTGCAATGTCCAGGAAGTTAGTTTTACCGGTAGCCTGGTAATGGGCAATAGCTCCTTCAACCATATGGCCCAAGTCATATAACTCATGACTTAAATCTTCTTCTTTTTCCCATCTTTTAGAACCGGCCCATTCATGAGGATGCTTAGGATTCATAGTTCTGGCGGTGTATAAGTAACCATCAGGTTCCTGTGCTCCTTTCACAATTACCAGAATACTATCGATGTAGTGATCTAACTTAGCATCGGGGAATGTTTGCATCGAATAGCTGGCGCCTTCAATGGTTTTATATACATCAGTATCATCAAATGATAATCCGCCAACTTTAATGGTGTCGCTTGGGTGAGCAGCATTAATAAAATTCTGATAACGACCTGTTTCTTCACATTTGCTAAATGCCAAAGGGATGGTTACCTCACGGCTCGCTTTCAGACGTTGTCCCCAAAATGCATCGTTTACTTTAACTGAAGTAAAAGGAACCGGTGTTATTGGATATCCGCTGTTTTTATCTTGTGCAAAGCTTGAGATAGCAAAGCAGGAGAGAAGTAGTAAGGCAATTTTCTTCATTGTATTTATTTTTTGATGATTCAAAGTTTATGAAGGTAAATATATGGGCGGTATGGTATTTTTAATGTCACGTTTTCATTAATCACTAGTACAAATGTTTATTAAAGTGATTATCAGTGAGGGTTATCAAGTAAAAAAGGAGGAAGTTGTATTGTAATAATGCCGCTTCCTCCTAAATATTATTCGATGGTAATATTAAACACAAAAGTGATTTGGTATTGGGTGCCATCTTTGGTGTAAATCAATGCTTCTTTTATCTGATATGAGTCACCTTTGGTACATTTGCCCGGGAACTGTCCCATTGCAAATTGCATACCCGATGGATCAAATTCACAGAATATTTTACTGTCATTATCCTCACCCCATTTTGTGGTTTTACTATTGCTGTCGAACCAAAATCCATAACCATTACTTGTGGTTTCATATGTTAGTGATTCATCTGGTTCAATGGCAGCAAAGGCTATTTTACCTTCTGTTGGACTTTCTTTTGCAGCCAGCATATGAGTGCTTATTTCTGATGCCTGCATTGATAATGCTTTGGCCAATTTAGAAATATCACCAGTACTGTTTAAATTTAAAGTTGTACGGGTATATTCGTTATTATCCAAAGGAACAGCTACCTTATATGAAAGGTTGATGCTTTCCGGTTTTTGGTTCGGATCAATATAAATGTTACCCAATAGATCGGTATTGGTAAATTTAACTTTGTATGGCCATTGGTCATCATTACTTTCTTTTTCATCCCAAGGGTGAGCCTTATATGTATTAGGTGCACCTAACACCACAAACCATAAGCGTTCGCAATTTTCGGGAACTGTAAAATCTACATTGGCTGATGCTTGACTATACATCTCACTGTATTTGCGGGTACCATCCTGTAATAAGGCTACGTATCCATAACGCCATCCTGCTCTGTCTGCTACGCTTTGATTATAATTAGATGTTGTTGATGATTCTTCGCCATCTGTATATGTTCCGGGATCATTTGGTGCCAATGCTGATCCTGTTGGTAAACCTGTAAAGGTTGTGGTTATGGTTGTGCCGGCATCAGGAATATTTAGTGGAATAACATTGTAACCCGTTGTGCCCGGACAATTACTGTAAGCCACCTGATAACTATCATCGCTTAAACGGAAAAGTTTATATTGAAACAATCCAATAAAATCGGCACCGTTTGTACGTATGGCATCCAAATCCCATGTTACAAACTTAGTGGCAGCATCGTATAACTCAGCATTCAAATCATCAACACTTAAATTATAAATGCGCATATATGTTTCAATTGGATCCTCGGGACTTACCGATTCTTTCCAAACTTTAGCTACGGCATCAATTCCATGTTTATCAGTCCAGTAATAATGAATCCAGTAACTAGCATAGCGTTGATTTTCGTGACAAATATGACGATGATAATTAGCACAGTAATTTGGGAAATAATAAGCTGTAAAGGCTTCCATTGGATAGCTTTGAAAAGCTTGCCATTGTGCCGTTTGTTCCCAAAAAGTGTTTCCTCCGTTTCCTCCAAAACCGTATCGGAAACCACGCGTAAAGTCGTTGCTTGCTCCTCCATGGTGTATTAAATCGGCATATACCTGGTATTGAAAGCTATGACCAATTTCGTGGGCAATAACAGAACCAACAGGCTTGCATGTTGCCGGATTAACCCATAATGCTCCGATGACATCGTCGTAACCGGCTCCATAAGCCATCCATTCGGTGGTGTAATGCAAATAAATTTGCATTTTGTAAGTATCCAGGTTGGTCTTCGATGTACCTAAATCAGCAAATTTTAAGTTGTTGATATTGCTTTTAAAGAAACCTTCAGCCTTTTCAAGTAGGTCATCTATATCAACTCTCATTGATTCATCTAAATCGCTTGAGTTGGGATTATCACCAAAACCGGCTTCCCAAAAAACGAAAAAGTGTTCAGATTGCTTACTTCGCACAAACGACCATTTACTATCGCTTCGAAGTATATCCATATCTGCCATCTCGGCTGGCTTGTAGTATTTGTTGTAATTCTCAACATCATCCTCTTTTAAAATAACAACATCAGACTCTACTTTTGTTGTATCCTGTATAGGATCAGGATTTTGAGCTATAACGGTATTGTTCTTTCCACATGAAATTATAAGTAATAATAACACGATAGCAGGTAAGATACAAAAGCCGGTATATACCGGCTTTTGCTTATTAAGTTTTATGACATTCATTTAATTCTATTCGAGGGTTGCTGTTATAATAAATCTAAAGAATTTAGTATCATCAGTTGTATTTTTAAAACCAATACAAAGTTTATATTTTGTTCCTGCTGAAATTCCTGGTGCTCTACCAATGTTGAGAAGTTTGCCGCCAAGGTCTGTTTCTGTAAATAGAGAAAAACCAGTATCGCCCCAGCTACATACTTTCATTGAAGCATCTAACCAATATCCAGGTGCGTTTGCAGTATATCCACTTTCTAAATCCCATACAGGGTTTGCAGGATCAGTAACATCAACCATATACATATGAATTGGTCCTTCTTCATTGTGATCGAAACTTTTTACAAACTCATCCAATGGCATTCCGATATTGTATTCAATAACATCAGCATATTGTGTTAAATCAATACTTGCTGCAGCATAATCGCCTGTTGGGATATTTAAATTTGTGATGATTAGAGAAGGATCTGTTATTGAAAGATTAAACACAAAACGAACATATTTATCGTAATCGGGTCCATCTACAGCAAATCCAACATTAATAGCATAGTTTGTTCCAGCAATCGCTTCGTCTAAAACATCTACAACTATTGATTTACTGTTTTCGTCAATTTCAACGGTAGCAGTTAAATTCTCGTCTCCTTCAGATGAAATAACACCAGAAGTATTATAATACCATCCTGTAGAACCTTTTGTTTTAGGAGCTTTATTCCAGATGTTTTTACTTAAATTAATATTATAAAATAGAACAGTTCCGTTTTTAAGGCCACTTATTACCTGGTCGACAGTCATTCCCATTTCGGCTTCGAATACCTCTGAGTAGTCTTCCAACGGAATGGTGTGAGGCGCAAATCGCCCCACTTCAAATTCAGTTTCATTTATAATCGTAGCATCTGCATCAATCCTTAAGTAAGGGTTTTCATTTTCGGCATATACTCGTTTGCTGGAATAATCATCATAGTCTTCACAGCTATACAGGCCTATTAAAAAGCAGGTTGCCAGAAAATATATATTTATCTTTTTCATATTACACTTTTAAATAAGAATTAATAACCTGGGTTTTGAACAAGTTTAGAGTTGGCATTCATACGTAATTCAGGGATTGGAAATATTTCTTTGTAGGAATCACTATGTTTATCCATACAGAACCTCGATTTACCTATGTATACACTGTTTCCATTGGTTAATTTAAATCTAATGAGATCTTGACGACGATGGTGTTCTCCAACAAATTCCCATGCTAAATCATCAAGAAAGCCACCTAATTCAATGTCATCGCCACCTTCTTCGGTAATAATCCAATTGTCTGGATCTCCTTGAGCGGCTCTGTTCTCCTGATGTCCGTAATTATATACACTAGGGCCTTTTAATTCCGCAACTGTTCTTACTGCTTTAGAAGGATTACTTCTAAATGCGCGTTGACGAATCATGGTTACAATATCAGCAGCAGTTTGCTCAGTTTCACCTTTGTATTCTCCTAATCGCAGTAAACACTCGGCCTTTATCATATACGCATCTGTAAGTCTAAAAAATGGAACATCATCATCCCTTGTTCCAATATTACCACTTTTTATTTCATATTTATGAAATCTGGCTCCTTCAGTTAAATATGCTCCCGGAAGATCAATACTATGCACACTTTGCGTATATACAAGAGGAGTACCTTCTATGATTATAGGAGAACCAGATTGATCTACTTGTGGTCCTACTAACCATGTGTCTTTAAGTCTTGAATCATCAGGATCATATGTATCTATAAACTGTGGTACAGCGCAGCTGCCGTTCCATAATTCAGCTTTAATACCAAATGTTGCCTGGCTTCCATTGTATAAGCATTTGTTAGCAAGATAATTGTTTGGATCAGTGAATAGTGAATTAAAGACTATTCCATAGATTACTTCTTGGCAAGTCGATCCATCTGCTAAAAAAGGTTCGTTGTAAGATCCGGCTAACGAAAAAGGGCCATTATTTATAATGTCGTTGACTTGTTCATAAGCTTTCTGATAGTATGTGTTATCATTTGCTCCAAACCATACATTATAGTTTAAATACATTTTAGCTAAAACCATGCATGCAGCATAGTAGTTAAATTGACCATATTTAATTGGTTCATCTTTTAATGTATTTTTTACGTATGTCATTTCTTTTTCAATAAAATCAAAGACTACTTGAGGATCTTCCTGGGCTGGAATAAAACCATCTTCGTGTGTAAATACAGTATCTAAAGGAATATTTCTAAAATTATCAAATAGAAGATAGTAACATAGACCTCTGACACCTCTAAGCTCGGCTTTAGCGGAGGGGGAGTTTTTTACTAAATCGTACTCTAGTAATGAGTTACAGTTACTAACTGCTCCGTATGCTGCAATCCAAAAATTATTGAAATGTTCAGTTGTGGCACTATATGTATGTTTATGCATGTTAACATATAAGTCTCCCCAACCAATACCAATTCTTAATGGAGTCATAATCAGATCAGAAGATTCCTCGTATAAATCAAAAGTTGTATTCCATCCCCAATATGTTTCCCTTAATTTTAAATATACAGATCCAAACATTGCATTAATGTCTTCGTTTGTAAATTCGTATCCATCTTCGGGTATTTCGCTATATAGTTTTTCGTCTAAATCTGTACAAGAAGTAACACTTATGACTAAAATAATTAGACCAGCTAGAAACTTATTAATCCTATTATGTATTTTCATTTCTTTTCTATTTTCAAGTTTGATAACCATTGAGTTATGCCTAATTAAAAAGTAACATTTAGGCCGACAGTAAATGATCGAATTGAAGGATATTTATCCCTATCATCTAAACCAGCTTTATTAAAGTCAGTTGGTAATTCAGGATCCAGACCAGAATAATTAGTTATAACAAAAGCATTGTCGACAGAAACATACAACCGTACTTTTGAAACGTATTCATTTGGCCTTATTGTATACCCTAAAGTGATATTATCCATTTTCATATAATCACCATCTTCTAAGAAGTAACTAACAAAAGTTTGTGATAAGTTTTGTGATAAAGGAGCTACTCCATAAACTACATCAGCTGCTGATTTAAGGCGATTGTATTGAATGTAATTATTTTGATAAAACATACGTTGAGCATTTAATATTTTATGCCCAAATTGACCACTCATTTGTGTAACTAGATCAAATTGTTTGTATGTAAAAGTATTGTTCCATCCAATTGTAACTTTTGGAAGTCCTGATCCTAAATATTGGCGATATTTAGGATCGGCCTTCACATCTTCATCAAATTTCACTGCTTCTCCAGTTTCTGGGTTCTCAATTAACCAATATCCATCTTCAGTAAGTCCTACTGATTTCATACCATAAAACTGTCCCATAGATTGACCAATTTCTACTCTATGAGTTGGTAAAGAGATAGGATCAGTTGCATAATTGGTATATAAAAAGTTTTTACTTTCATAAAGGTCGTTTGATAAACTCACTAATTTGTTTTTATTGTGAGTTGCTGTTATTACTGTTTGCCAAACAAATTTGCTTAATTTTACAGGAGTGGCATTTATTGAAAAATCAAATCCTGTGTTTTGCATCTCTCCAACATTGGCTAAGGTTTCAGTATAACGGTTAGGAGGAATAGTAACGCTATAATCATATAACATATCGGTTGTAGTTTTCCAATAGTAGTTAGCTGAAACGCCAAGTCGGTCGTTTAAAACAGATAAATCAAAACCAACATTGTATTCTTTAGAAACCTCCCATTTTAAGTCGGGATTAGGATTTGATTTTATAACTAAGCTTTTTACAAAATTGTTACCATCATAGTAACTACTTCCATCATAACCATACCTTACAATTGATTTATAAGGATCTTTTGGAATAACACCTGTAACTCCATATCCGGCTCTTAGTTTTAAATTGTTAAGCCAGAGTAATGATTGCATAAAAGATTCATTACTAATAGTCCATCCTAAAGAAACAGATGGGAAATTTCCCCATTTATAATTATCACCAAATTTAGAAGAACCTTCGTGTCTTATACTAGCTAGTAAATTATACTTATTTTGATAGCCGTAGCTAACTCTACCAAAAAATCCTATTAGTTTGTCTTCTTTCTTCTCACTATCCATACTAGCATGACCTTCTGCAAGTGCAGTACCAATTGTCATTCGGTTATATGAATTATAATCACTTGGGAATCCATAGTTAGAAGCCCAGAAATTTTCTTCCATATGATCTTGATAACTATATCCTGCTAGTGCAGAGATTCGGTGGCTATTTATTGTTTTATCGTAATTAGAAGTTATTTCTAAATAATCATTTTGGTCGTTATAAGATTTTTGATAAGCTTCTCCAACTTTATTATCAGTTTTGGCAGTGTAGAAATTGGAAGTGGTATAGGTTTTATCGTTTGAAAAACTTCGATGTGTTGCTACCATTAGGTTTGTTTTCCAACCCATAATTGGTTCAACAGTTAAATTACCTGTAATTCTTGTATATTCACTTCGGTTTTCACCATCTTTTTCATTTAATATTGCTACAGGATTATAGCACTGAAATACATCAACTTCTCGATATGTACCATCATTGTTATATACAGGAAGAGTTGGGTTACGAATTAAAGCCTGACGATAGGCATAGTCAGGATCAGAAATGTCATGTTTTATTAAGCCTTTTACAATATTAAGGTTTACCTTTAATTTATCATCTAAGAAATATTGATTTAAGTCGAAATTTACTTTTAATTGATTTCTTTCTGTTGACTTTATTATTCCTCTTTCGTCACGATAAGTTACGTTAGCTGCATAAGTAGCGTTTTCTGTTCCACCACTCACACTCACGCTATGATTTTGGGTATATGCTCTTTGAGAAATTGCTTTTAACCAATCGGTATTATAACCGGCATCAGTTAAGCTAGTTAATCCATTTCGAATATCCTCTGGACCCATAAAATCTGCTTTTTTATAGAATTCAGAACCAGTATAGTAACCATCATATGAAACAACTGGTTTACCCTGCCGTTTCCCCCCTTTTGTTGTAATAATAATTACACCTGCAGCCCCTCTAGTTCCATAAATTGCAGCTGCAGATGCATCTTTTAATACATCAATTGAGGCAATGTTTTCAGGAGCTACTGTATTTAAATCACCAGGTATTCCATCAACTAAAACTAATGGTGATGTACCTCCTTTTAGAGAAACCATACCTCTAATGTTAATGCTTGAATTTGCATTGGGATTACCCGACGCTTTGGTGATTACCAAACCTGCAACCTGACCTTTGATTAGGTCTGCAGCATTTTGGACATTACCAGCTAAGAAATCTTCTGATTTAACACTTGAAATAGCACTGGTAATATCTCCCTTCTTTTGGGTTCCGTAACCAATGGCAACCACTTCATTTAATCCAACCGACTCAGGTTCTAAGTTGATGGTTAAAGATGCCTGATTGGCAACCAAAATTTCGAAGTTTTTGTAACCAATAAAAGAAACCACCAATACATCAGTTGCTTCAGCACTAATGCTAAAATGACCATCAATGTCGGTGATGGTACCTTCCGACGTTCCTTTAATCATTATGGCGGCGCCCGGCAGTGGAGAGTGGGTCTCGTCGTAAATTACACCTTCAACTTTATTTTGGGCAAAAATAGCTGAAGAAGTAAACAAGAACCCAAGTATCAGTAGAACTGATAGAGGGTTGCAACTGGATCTTCCAGATCGTTTGATTTTGTCATTCATAAATTTGTAGATTTTTCGTGTACTATTTTTCTTCTTCAAATTTATGTTGAAAGTAGGCATTTATACCTACACAAATGGTTATGATATTCGTACAAATGTTTAAAGGTTAAAAAATGTTTATCGTTTATAAGTCTTGTTTCCTGAGGTTTTAATTGTGTGTATGAATGTTTAAAAATATAGATTGACAATAACTGTTTACAATTATTAAATTTGCATTCGTGTTGAATTTAAGTCTTAATGATTAGATTTGTTAGCTGTAAAGATTTAGTGGGAAGATAAATCAAGGTTTTATTAATTGTTAGAATGCGTACCATATTCGTTATTACAATATTAGTTACGTTATTGCCTCGGCTTAGTGCAATGGGGGAGTATAATGTTATGGTGAGCAATAATTATCCTCCATATCATTACTATAATACTGAGGGGCAGATTGTAGGTTTTAATATCGATATTATAAAAGCGATTAATCAAATTTATAATGGTCAGATAAACATACTTGTTGGCGATTGGGAGGATATTAATAAGTCGTTAGTAGCCGGAGAAATACATGGTGTTGCTGGAATTCATTATCCAGGAACCCCCGATAATAAATACCTTTATACTCGTTCAGTTATTAATACGAGTCATTGCTTTTTCTTTAATAGTAATTATCGCTCTTCCTTTTCATTTAAAGATTTGCGAACAGAGACTAAACCCAAAGTTGCTATCTGGAAAAATGATGTATTGGAGCATTATGTTCTTTCATTAAATCCAAATGCAACGTTTGTTTTTGTTGATGATTATGATCAACTCTTTGAAGCTCTTCGACAGAAAGATGTTATTTGTGCAATGGCGCAGAAGATTGCTGGGAGTTATTATGCTAAGCTGAATAACTATAGCTATGTAACAGCTGCTAACGAAGTGTTTCTAGAACGGAACATGGGATTCAAAGTAAGTGCTAAATACCCCGAATTAGCCGAGATACTTAATAATGGTCTGGAGATTATTATGGCTAATGGTACCTACAAAGATATATACGATAAATGGATCAAGCAATATGATAAACCCGTTAATAATTGGCGCTATTATATTAAGGATATCGTAGTGTGGTCCAGTGTTATAATGTTGATTATAGGTTTATTGTTGTTTTTTAATCGGATATTAAAAAAGCAGGTTCGGTTAAAAACAAAGCATCTGCAACATCAATTGGAACTGAATAATATTATTCGTCAGGAATTAGAATTAGCTAAAGTTAGAGCTGAAGTTAGTGATCAGATGAAGTCAGCCTTTTTAGCTAATATGAGTCATGAAATTCGTACTCCTATGAATGGTATATTAGGTTTTTCTGATTTGTTAAAATCCGCAGATTATGGATCGGAAGAACAGAGTTATTATATCAGTTTAATACAAAAAAGTGGTGCACGAATGTTGTCAACTATCAATAATATTATTGATATTTCTAAAATTGAGTCTGGGGCCGAGAAACTTATCCTAAAAGAATTGAATTTGAATAATATGATGGATGAGATTCAGGAATTTTTTAGTATTGAAGCTAAAGAAAAAGGAATTGAATTAATTACCGAACAGAGTAAACACCATTGTAATAATTGTTTGTTAAAAACCGATGAATACAAGTTACATTCAATTCTTACTAACCTAATAAAAAATGCCATCAAGTTTACGTATTCAGGTAAGGTTATTATTAAGTATGCTATAACTGATTCGTTTGCTAAATTTTCGATATCTGATACAGGAATAGGTATAAGTAAAGATAAGCAAGATGTAGTTTTTAATCAGTTTGTAAGGGCTGATATATCTTACTCAAGTGAATTTGAAGGATCGGGATTAGGGCTTTCGATCACAAAAGAGTATGTAAAAATGTTGGGTGGCGTAATTTGGCTCGATTCAGAGTTAGGTAAAGGCTCAACCTTTTATATTAAATTACCGTGTAACCAGTTTAAATTATCAGGTACGGTTGTTGAAAATCATATAGTGTAATTATCCAAAAAATAAGTAAGCTAGCCAGATTGAAGCAATAATTCCAGATAAATCGGCGATTAAACCACAACCAACTGCATGTCGGGTTCGCTTTACTCCTACCGATCCAAAGTAAACAGCTAGTACATAAAAAGTCGTGTCGGTGGATCCTTGAATGGTACTGGCTACTTTTCCAACAAAAGAATCGACTCCAAAAGTACTAAGTGCATCTACCATCATTCCTCGGGCTGCTCCTCCACTTAAAGGTTTCATAAAGGCAGTTGGTAAAGCATCAACAAAGCGTGTATCCATACCAATGAAAGCAAAAAAATGGCCTATGCCATCAACCAAAAAATTCATTGCTCCCGATTCACGAAAAACACCAATAGCTACCAATATAGCCACCAGGAAAGGAATGATTTTAATGGCAATTCCAAAGCCTTCTTTAGCACCTTCGATAAAACAATCATATACATTCTCTTTTTTGCGTATCGCCATCAAAATAAAAGCAACAATAATGGAGAATAGTAATAGGTTGGATCCCAATAACGAAATGGTATTAACCATATCTCGTGGTAGTGATGATAAGTACCAAATAAGTCCTCCAATAATAGTTGTAAAACCACCCAGATAGGCCAATATGATTTTATCAAATAAGTTGATTCGTTGTACTATTGATACTGATATAATTCCAACTAGTGTACTGAAAAAAGTGGCCAGTAAAATAGGCAGAAAAATATCAGATGGATTAACTGCTCCTTTAGTAGCGCGGATGGCCATAACACTAATGGGAATAATTGTTAAACCACTGGTGTTTAGTACCAAAAACATAATCTGTGCATTAGAAGCTGTATCTTTTTGTGGATTTGACTCCTGAAGCTCTTTCATGGCTTTTAGGCCAACAGGAGTGGCTGCGTTATCGAGCCCTAGCATGTTTGCTGCAATATTCATCATCATGCTACCATAGGCAGGATGATTTTTAGGTAATTCGGGAAACAATCGGCTAAAAAATGGACCGATGGCTTTTGACATAATTTGTACCATCCCTCCTTTCTCACCTACTTTCATTAAGCCCATCCAAAGAGTTAATGCCCCAGTTAAACCCAATGAAATATCAAATCCTGTTTTGGCACTGTCAAATGTGGCATTAATCATATTTGGGAACACATCAACATCGCCGAAAAAGATCAAACGAACTAATCCAACAATAAAAGCGATTAAAAAAAATGCAATCCACAAATAGTTAAGTGCCATAGTTTGCTGTTAGAAAATTTGGATGTTGTTTTCGGTGTAATTAGGTGCCATTAATTTAATGTTATCAACTTTTATAGCACTGTTGGTTGAACCAAAACCAATTAAACCCGAATTAACAACATCGTTATCAGTTTCTAAGATTAACTCATTGTTAAAATAAACTTTAAGCGATTTATCCTGAGTATTACGAACAACCTTTAATTGGTGCCATTGATTAATTCCCCATAATACACCATCGTTTTTGTTTTGTCCAATGGTGTGTGGTTTATCACCGTTTACTTCAAATATTTTGTAGGTTTTTTTATCTGCATGTCCTGCAATCTGAGCATATTGATAATGTTCTTTATCTTTAACTCCATAAAAAACGCAAAAATCAAGTAAACCAAAATTTTTACCGTTTTGCTGAATGGTCATTTCTAAAATAAAGTCCGAAACTTCATAATCTTTTAGGATTGCAAGAATTTCGGGTGATCCGTTTTCGGTAGTGTATTCTCCTTTTCCTAAACACTTAAGCGATTTGCCTGGCTTCCCTTGTTTACTGATTAACCATTTATCAGCATTAGAATATTCAAAATCTACAGTGGATTTGTCGTTGTTAAATCCTTGATTGTAAATTACTTTGTATTTATCCTCTTTTTTTAATTGCGCATTACTTACAAAAAATAAAAATGAGGCAATTATTAATAAAAATGCCTTCTTCATAAAGTTAAATTACTGAGGTTTAGTGATTCAAATATAAATTAGGGAATAGGTTAATCCAAATTTATGCTTTGTTCTTTGGATGATTTTTTAATTCTTCCAGATTACGTTTAAGTTTATATTCGTCGTGCGGCGCTCCAAATTCTTTACAGCTTACTTCATCCATGGCTACTTTCCATATCTTCACATTTTTAACTGCAGGATCGCTGTATTTAAACTCTTTTTCACTGTAGGTTTTCATTAATATATTAAGAGCTTCGCGCTTTTCGTCCATATCTTCTACAAACTCAACTTTACCCATTGCAACCACACTTTTGGATTTCATACGGTAACTACAAGCTACTTCTGGATGCTGAAATACCAGTTCGTTATCGGTTGAGAAGGTCACACATATATTATTGTTATTATTTAATATATCAATAATGCGTCCTTCGGGAGCTGAGTGAAGATAAATTACCTGATCTTTATACCCGTAGTTCATTGGAAGAACGTAAGGTTTGTTTTCCGGATCTACTACTCCAACAAAACAGATGTCGCACTTTCGGATAATAGCTTCAATAACTTCAATGTCTTTATGGTTAAGAGTTTGCATGTGATATGATTTTAAACTATGGTTCTACCGCCTAATTCTTTTGATATATGTGCTAATACCTTTTGCCAGGTATTAATTTCTTGCATTAATTCCATTAATTGTTCTTCGGTTCCACTTATGCCAATTTGTTGTAATTGAGCTCGTTTTTCTTTTAAAACAATTTTTACTTTTTTCCATTTTAGCTCAGCCACTATTTTCATTACCAATTCCTGATAAATTTCTTCTTCGTGAGTGACTTTACCAAATTTCTCGTGAATACGACTCAATTGATATTCTTTTCCAATTAGATCAGAAGCCAAACGACTTAAATCGGTATCGGAATTATTAACAAAGAACTTTTGTGCAATAACATTAGGATCGTGGCAAACTGATTTATACGATTCCATCATCTTATTATAAAGAGGATTAATGCTTAATAAATCGTCTTGCTTTAATTCATGTATGATATATTGGCCAACCGTAACTTGTTGTCCATCTTCCGTTAAATCAGATAGTAGTTTTTCGCCATGCTTCACCATAAAACGCAAAACTTCTCTTTCTTCTAACTCAAATGGATTTGCATTTGATGGAGTTTGTTGAGCTGTATTGGTTGGCTGATAATTAACTGGACGCTCGTTTGACGTGGTGTTTCTGCGGAAGTTTTCTTCCACTTTTTTACGCTGAAGCTTACCTATTTCTTGTACAAGTACTCGTTCGTCAACTTTCAACAGATTACTACATTCTTTCATATATACCGAGCGAATGATCGAATCTGGAATTGTTGAAATACTTCTTACAATGTCCTGAATGAGTTGTGCTCTTTTTATTGGATCGTTTTGAGCATCTTCTAAAAGAAGCGATGTTTTAAACTTGATAAAATCCTGTTGATTATCTTGAATATACTGAGTTAATACTTCTTCGCTACGCTCTTTGGCAAATGTATCCGGATCCTCACCATCGGGTAATAGCAGAACTTTAACATTCATCCCTTCGGCTAAAACCAAATCAATTCCTCGAAGCGAAGCCTTAAGACCTGCAGGGTCACCATCGTAAATAATGGTGATATTTTTGGTAAAACGGGCAATCAATCTTATTTGATCGGGTGTTAAAGCCGTACCCGACGAAGCTACTACATTGGTTATACCGGCCTGATGAAAAGATAAAACATCGGTATAACCTTCAACCAAATAACAATTATCCTGACGGGTTATTTCTTGTTTTGCTTGATAAATACCATATAAAACACGGCTCTTGTGATAAATTTCCGATTCGGGTGAATTCAGGTATTTGGCTGTTTTTTTATCCGTTTTAAGAATTCTCCCTCCAAAAGCAATTACTTTACCCGCCAAACTGTGAATGGGAAACATAACACGCCCTCTAAAACGGTCGGCCTGATAATCGTCTCGAACAATGGTTAAACCTGTTTTCTCGAGATATTCAATTCTGTATCCTTTTTTAGTTGCCTCGCTTGTAAGTGCATCCTTTTTTTCGGGCGAATAACCAAGGTCAAACTTATTTATGATGTCGTCGCGGAATCCACGACCACGGAAATAACCTAATCCAACTGACTTACCTTCATCTGTTTCGTTCAGTATTTTGGTAAAATACTTACCCGCAAACTCACTTACTAGCATCATACTCTCTCGTTCGTTGCGTTGCTTCTGTTGTTCTGGCGAATATTCTTCTTCTTCAACTTCAATGTTGAACTTTTTACCCAATGCTTTTATTGCTTCAACAAACGAAAGTTGGTCGTGTTTCATAATAAAGTTAAGGGCATTTCCTCCCTCACCACAACCAAAACATTTAAAAATACCTTTATGCGGTGAAACGGTAAACGAAGGTGTTTTTTCGTTATGAAACGGACAATTACCTAAATAATTGATTCCTCTACGACGCAAGGTAACATAGTCAGATACCACTTCAACAATCTGGCTGTTGGCGGTTTCCAATACTTTATCTATGGTTACCTGATCAATCATTTAATTTTATGGTATTATTTTTGAATAAGTGCAGATGCAGCTGACAAAGATAGGAATAAAACGCGTTTTTTAGGAATGGAAATACGATGCAATAGCATTAAATTTATTGCGTTTTGATAATAAGTATTCCTACTTAATTATGCGACAACAAAAAACAAATCATATTACAATAGAATGACTTTTAAAAAGCTTATCAAGAATTTAGGATTTCAGATTTTAGTGGCCATGGTTATTGGGGTGGCAGTGGGTGTTTTTATGGGACCTGATGCGGCCATATTCTCTCCCTTAGGTGACGTATTTATACAGTTAATTAAAATGCTGGTAGTACCATTGGTTGCAATATCAATTATTGCAGGAGCAGCCTCGTTAGGAGCTACCAAATCGGCAGGAAAAATTGGAATTAGCACCATTGCCTATTTTTTAGGAACAACTATTATTTCGGTATCGTTAGGTTTATTATTGGGTGAAATATTTGGTCCAGGTCGTGGCTTAGAGCTCGAAAAAGTATTGGCTATGTTTCCGCAAGAGGTCGCTCCAGAACATACTGATACCGGATTTTGGGACATAATAATAAGTATTATACCTGAAAATCCAATCGAATCATTGGTAAGTGGTAATATTTTGCAAATTATTTTCTTTGGGTTGTTTTTGGGAATTGGTATTTCAACCTTGCCAAAAGACAAAAAAGCTCCTTTAATGAATGGTATGAATTACCTGATTGAAGCCTTAATCTGGATGATTAAAATAGTGATGTGGACTGCTCCTGTTGGTGTATTTGGCTTGATGGCATCGTCAATTGGCGCATTTGGTTTTGATTTACTTACTATGGTACTTGATTTACTTTGGGTAAATTTGTTAGGAGGGGCAATTATTTTATTGGTAATGTATCCTCTAACTTTGAAACTATTTTCTAAAACTTCGATAAGGAAATTCTTAGGAAAAATGACAAAGGCGCAAATTGTGGCTTTATCAACCAGCTCATCGATGGCCACATTACCAATTAACATGGAGATTTGCGAAGAAGAGTTAGAAGTTACCAAAGCTACAACTGGTTTTGTATTGCCTCTTGGTGCAACCATTAACATGACCGGAAGTGCTATGTATTATGCTTTAGTGGCTGTCTTTTTTGCTCAGTTGTTTGGTCATGATTTAACAATGACACAGTATTTGGCTATTATTATGACATCAACAGTTGGTTCCATTGGACAGGCTGGTGTTCCGGGGCCATCATTACTGGTAATTGCTGTATTGGTTGCTGCCGATATTCCAATTGCCGGCTTACCTTTATTATATGCATTGGATCGTGTGTTTGATATGCTTCGTACCATGTTTAATATTACCGGAGATGCAGCGTGTGCCGTTATTGTAGATAAATTTAATAAATAGAAATTATCATATAATACTGTATAATTTTTGTAAAGTTTAATTTGTGGGTTGCCAATTACAGATAATTATTTGAAATTTATAAGCCTGTGGAAACCGAAACCACATTAAAAACGGGGCCGAACCGAAAAGCCTTATGAGTAGGGTAACCCAAATTATGAATAATGAAAAAGTATTTAGCTGAGTTCTTTGGCACTTTCTGGCTTGTTTTAGGAGGTTGTGGAAGTGCTGTTTTAGCAGCTGCCTTCCCTGATGTAGGAATTGGACTGTTGGGCGTATCTTTAGCCTTTGGTCTGTCAGTATTAACAATGGCATATGGCATTGGGCACATATCGGGTGCTCATCTTAATCCGGCAGTTACTGTTGGATTATGGGTGGGAGGACGTATGGACAAAAAAGATGTTGTTCCATACATAATCTCACAGTGTGTGGGAGCGATTATTGCAGCCGGTGTGTTATATGTTATTGCAACAGGTAACGGAAGTGAAATTGGTGGATTTGCTGCCAATGGGTATGGTGAACATTCGCCGGGAGGCTACAGTATGATAGCTGCCATAGTTTCGGAATTTGTAATGACCATGATTTTTTTGATTGTAATTATGGGAGCAACAGACGATGCTGCACCTAAAGGGTTTGGTGGAATTGCAATTGGTTTAACACTAACGTTAATTCACCTGATTAGCATTCCTGTAACCAATACCTCAGTTAACCCTGCACGTAGTTTAAGTCAGGCTTTGTTTGTTGGCGATTGGGCTTTGGCTCAGCTTTGGTTGTTTATTGTAATACCAATTGCCGGAGCTGCTGTTGGAGCACTTATTTATAAAGCAATGAAATCATAGTAGAGAAAAACGTTATACAAAGGGAGGTCTTGATTATCAAGGCCTCTTTTTTGATTCAGATGATTAGCTATTGACAACACATTACTAATGATAGTAACTTATTTAAAAATGGATTTTATTGGTTACTAAAATTAGACGATATGAAAGCGACGCATAACGAAAGGATTGATTTAAATGTTATTCAGCGTGAGATAAGTACTTTACTGGATAAATTTCATCGGGCATTTAAATCATGGGATATGGATACGATAAGTGATATGATGAGCGAAGAAATGCTTTATATGGGAACTGATCAAGCTGAGATTGTAGATAAATATGGCTTTATTAAAGAAACAGCAGAATATGCCAGTGCTTTAAATCAAGATTTGAATTACATGATTGATAAGAGAATTGTTAGAGTGAATCATGATGCAAATACAGCAACCAGTATTGAGGAGTTTTACGAACCTTTGTTTTCAAAAACAATGGCTTATAGGGTTACCATTAATTGGGTAACTATTCACAACGAATGGAAAATGGATTTTGTGAATTGGGGATGTATTCCTTCCAATGAGTTGATTGAAAAAATTGACAGAAGGATGCAACGTTCGTAATGATAAGATAGTTCTTTTAGATTTTCTATTCGTTACATTATCAGTTGTCTCATCGAAGAAAATATGACGGAAGTTATTTGAAATATGGTATAATTAGCCGGATGTTAGCTATCCGGCTTTCGTTTTTTTATTTTGAAAACATTTTAACCAACCATAAAATTAAATAAAGACCAACTCCTGTTGCAAAAAATAATGCTGCAATAACAAAGGCAATTCTAATTAATTTTACGTCCCAACCTAATTTACTACTTAGCCATTGGCATACTCCTAAAATCATAGAATATTGTTTATTAAATTATTAATGACGTAAATGTAGTTATTATTTTCAAGACAGTAGAAAGTAGTGAATATAAGTGTCAATGAAGCAGTGCATTATAAAAAAGGCCATCTCATATAAGACAGCCTTTATGGTTATTATAAAGAATAAAAAAGAATTATGCGTTTCCGTATAGTCTTGATTCACCTCCATCAATAGCAATGGTTTGACCACTAATGTAACCGTTGTCAGAACTAATTAAGAAAGCAACTGCTTTAGCAACATCAACGGGTCTTCCCAAAGTTCTGGTTGGATTACGTTGAGCATATTCTTTCTCAGCAGATTTAGGATCTGTTGCATTTACTTCTTTAAAAGCATTGGCTACCATTGGAGTTAAAATAGCACCTGGGGCAATAGCATTGGTTAAAATGCCATCTTTACCATATTCGATGGCTGCATTTTTTGTCATACCACTAACAGCATGTTTGCTGGCTACATAAGCGGTTTGATTTATCACGGCCCTGATACCACCTACTGATGAAACATTTACAATACGACCGTACCCTTGTTTTTTCATAATTGGAATAACATAACGCATTCCATAATAAACCCCCAAAATGTTAATGTCAATTACTTTTTTAAATACATCGATGTCGTAATCAACCATGGGAGCTTGTTTTCCTTCAATACCGGCATTGTTGTATAAGCCATCAATCCTACCAAATTGTTTAAAGGTTTCGTTCACATAGTTCTCTACCTGCATTTCATTTGAAACATCGGCTACAACTGTCAATAATTGCGCATCAGGAAATGCTTTCTGAATTTCGTCTTTAGCTTTTTCTAAAGCTTCTTTGTTGTAATCTACTAAGGTAACTTTGGCTTCTCTCTCTGCAAGTTCTAAGGCAGTTGCATAGCCTAATCCACTGGCTGCACCTGTAATTATAATAACATTATCTTTCATAATATTTAATTTAGCAATGATAGAAGTAGGTTTTGATTCGATTGATCAACCAAATCAGAATATTTGAATCATTGTGTTCGTTTGTTTGTAAGGGAAACCTCTCTCAAACTAAAAAGTTTAGAAATTAAGATATTTTAATCTTAAAAGTGGGAAATTCCCTATATGAACTATAATATTATGTGTAATTATATTTTTTAGATGGGATTAATCGATTGATTTTGTTTAGTTCTTTTATAATTCTTTAATCACTATTTTTCGAAAATCAATGGGATAGCCTTCATATTGTAATAGTACTCTACCTTCATTTACAGAAGCCTCAACACCTTCATTTACTATTTGACCATTGAGATGCTGAGTTACTTTACCATCCTCAACTGATATTACAACTTTATTCCATTTGCCAATTGCCTTGGTAGCATCGGTAAAGCGTTTGGTTACCACGCTTGCACCCGGACCTTCAGTTTTACCATTTATTTGAAGTGTGACATTATGGAGCAATATGAAATCACCGGTAGCACCTTCCTTCACCTGAAACTGTATGCCTTTTGGCCATAACATATCTGGTGTATCAGTTGGAACAAGGTACATGATTCCACTATTTTTACTGTTGTTCTTTCTTGTAAATGTTGAGTCGGTATTCCATTTGAATTCAAGTGTGAGTTGAAAGTTTTTGAAGGACGGCTCCGACATCAGATAACCAGCTTTATCACCATATAAACGAATCATTTTATGATTGACCTGAAAGATCTCATCGGCGTTATCATGTCTCCCTGACTTTTCAATAAAGGCGTACCAACCAGCCAGATTTTTACCGTTAAAGAGTTTGGTGGCTGACTGTGCGTTGCTAATAATGGGTAATAATAAACCAACAATAAGTAATAGATATGCTTTTTTCATAGGTTAACTAATAAGTAGGTAAGTGGTGAAATTAGAAATAATTAATCAAAATGAGTAAAGATCTAATAGTTGTTTGGATTATCACATTCTACAAGAGGTACGATCAAATAGCAATCAAAAGCTTTTAAAGAAATCAATCATAAGCGTTGAATAGTCTTCAAATTCCGTTAAAGGTAAGGTTTCGTATCTGTCATATATATCATGATAAGCCTGAATGCCACCTAGGGTATAGATATAAAAGCAAGGAACCTGTTTTTCGTGAAACATACAGTGATCGCTGTTGCAGGCAGGGCCTCGGGATTGCACTGAAGCCAGATAATTGTTAGCGTCGTTCAGGTCATTGAGCATAGCAAATGCTTCTTTATGAACTGTTGCATTTACTACTTTTATTCCTTCATCTCCGGTACCTGCTAAATCGAAATTCACCAAAAACTTTATTGCACTTAAATCAAACAGAGGATGCTCAGTATAGTACTTGGCTCCCAGTATGCCCAGTTCTTCTGCCCCAAGGCAAATAAATGCCATTGAATATTTGGGAGGATTTTCTTTAAAATACTTTGCTAGGTTTAACAGCATAGCCACTCCACTGGCATTATCATTGGCACCAGGGATGTAGACACTTTTGCCCATTTTTCCTAAATGATCGTAGTGTGCGGTTACAACTAAAAATGAGTCCGGTACCTCCTGTCCTCTTATGTATCCAATAATATTTTGCGTTTTATAGTTCTTAATAAATTTAGCATCCACTTTTAATTCCACTTTGTTACCCATTTGAAAATCCTGATCTTTTTTAAGTGTCAGAATCGGTTTGCTTGCCTGCATGGAAGAAACACTCCAGGTTAACTTTTCCGATGTCAGTAGTATGGTGCCTGCTGTGGGTAACTGTGGATTGTATTTCAGGAAATTAATTAACTCATTTATCTTTTTTATCTCTTCCTTATTGTCTGAGGAGTAACCTCGTTCGTCGATGACAAGCAACTTGTTTCTTGAATTCTGTATAGCCTCTTTAACCTTTTGTTCAGTCAGTAAATCTTGTTTTTTGATAAGATAGGTATCAAATGTGCCTTTAACCGAAGGCGACATGGGATCAATCAGATAGTCTTTACCTGGCTCCATCAAGTCTTTATCCACTTTGAAGAATAAATTATTTGGGAAGGTATTAACATCAATCTTAAAAGGCTGGAAGTAATTTTTTTGGAAGGCTTCCAATCCTATCGTAGCATATTCTGAGCTGATGAATTTAGCAGCAATCCCATTGCCATTTTCAACATACCCACGACCTTTAAATTCTGAAGATGCCAGCTTTTTGATAATGCTTTTGGCATAATCTAAGTCTTGAGCAAGTATTATAACAGGAACAAGAAGTACACTGATGGATGCTAATAACTTTTTCATATGGGTTTATTTAACTACAAGTGCAATTGATTCATTGTTCGAGGTAATGTTGAATGGATTTATTTCAATGATTTTCTGGAAAAAACTGTTATCAAGCGATGAATCCGTCTTTTGTTTTGCTGTTGTAGTAATGACGGATATAAATTCATTATGATGTTAACGATTATAAAGATAAAGGAAAACAACACCTCTCCATTTATCAATTTTATTAAAGCGAAGATAAGTACAAACACAAATGCAATCAGGTGGTTGAGCTCAGCTGTTGTCATTTCTTTTTGTAAGTGATACAAATCGATAATCTCAATTTTTTTCTTCATTTTCATGGGGTTGAAAAACTTAAAAAACGTATGAGTCACTATCCATTTCATTACTCCAAGGCCTATTCTGTTGTTTATGGTTTCGTTGGGTATAAAATTCATATTAGATAGTTTATTAAAGTAATCCGTTTTCTTTAACAGGCTTCCTATCATCATTCCAACTATCCACGAGATGAAGGTGATGGCAATGCTATATGAAATATAATGGGTTATCATAGATTTAATTATTTGGATACTACTTTAAATTATCATTGTTTGCTTGTATGTAATCTGATGAAATAATGGGCCTAATAGCTTTATTTAACTCTTTGATCAGTTCCTGACATTCGAAAATATTAGCATCCTGTATTTTTCTCGAAAGAACTCTTTTATCAGTGAGTTGTATCTCTAACTCGTAAATATTTCTGTAATCTGGAGTGTTAGTCTTTGTGTCGATAATACTACCAATGCTTCTAATAACAAAAATCTTTTCCAGCCAGAATCTCACTTTATTTTCTATCGGCTCACTTGCTTCTTCAATCCATATTTCATCAATATCATTAAATTCAATGATGTTTTCATTAGAGTCATCATCATAAAATATTAGATGTTGTTCTTTTATCTCAAGTCCTAAAAACTTTAATATCTCATAATCATTCATCATTTGTTTTTTCGATTGAATTTTAGCAAGTACTAATATACAAACTAGTGTTAGATGAATATATTATATTTTAAGAATTTAAGGTTGGGTTAACACTAAATTATCTAACTACAAATATTAAGCTTACAACGTGGTTGAGCTTCTTCTTCTTTTCTAAATCAGGTACAAGTGTATGAATGGATTTTAAATTATCAATTGTGTTACATTAATATTTAAGAGCAATATGCATTCTCCACGAGCCATATAATATTCCTCCTCCAAGGCCAAAATCGCATTTGTGAGTTAATTAGGTATTTGCGCAAGTGCAGAAGGCTACACAACTAATAAGAGAAATGATATTTTTTCTCATTATTGATAAAGGATGTGTATGCTTGGTTAAATACGATATCTAACACCAAAGTTCCAATTAGAAGGTTTAAAACTAACCATGCAACTGGAATTATCCGTTTCCCAATCAAGTAAAGAATATGATATTCCGCCTAATCCGAGATAAAGACCAAACTTTGGTGTTATAAAATAGGTTAGCTCAGAAATAATATCTATTCCAAAATAATCTTGTTTATCTGATTGATTGTAAGAACGATTACCATTTACGGGTATTTGAACACGCTCATTATTGAATGTATCCCCTATAAAATCAGATACATTTACGCTCTGTCCATTATATTTTGTTTTAAGCTTTCCGTAGCTAATTCTTGAATTTACATTAAAATACAATTTACTAGTAATAGGGTAATAGTAACCAATAAAAGCATTTGGCAATAGAACATAATCTTTCAATGTGGTAGTCTCACGAAGAACACTGCTATTTATAAACAAACTACTGGATCGTTCCTCTTTTTCCCTAAGATAATCAAACCCGAATCCGGCAATCCATCTATCCGTTAAAAAATAACTAGCCGATGCCCCTAGCTCTAAATACTTACCTTGTGTATAATGTATATTACTATAGGTTCCGGTGCTTTTACCTGTTTTAGTATAATCTCCATCAATAGAAATAAGAAGCTTTCCTTTTTCTATTTGAGAAAATAAATTAAAAGCTATTAATAAAGTCGTAATTAGAGTGCGTATTTTCTTCATTTTACTAGGTTAAGTTTAATATCTACAAATATAGCATGAAGAATATATTATGATTAGTAATCAATGTTATTTTTATCTCTTTTAGCTTTGTTGCTAAATATTGCGTTGTTATTGTTTGTGCATTTGCGCAAACTGACAACCATCCTAAATCCCTTGCTGTATAAGACTTCTGCAAAACGAATCAATTACTTTAAACATTTGCACTTTTATACACATTTTGCACTTATAAAGTCAAACTATACGAATATCAAATTCAATTTAGTTTTCGGTAAAATTTATCTTCTTTTGTCGCTCCAAATAAACCTGCACTTTTATCCAATCCTTTCCTTTTAATTAGTATCAAACAACATCAACAATAAGAAAAACGCAACACTACATGAGCCAATTCGACAAAACAACCTTCATTACATTTAAGCAAGGTGGTACTGAGTCTATAAAAAGTGCATTAACCCAATATCAAGATTACTTAAATGCTGATAAAGCTTTTACCAAAGAGTTTATGGGTATGTTCAATATCGAATTTAAAATAGAAACCAGCTCGGGAATTCGACGTTTGCAAACCAGCGACACTCAAAACACCCTCCTTTTAAAACAAGCTCTTTCAATGGGGCCCGAGTCTTGTTATACTACTGAATTAATTACCGATAACGATGAAATTTATATTTCCGAACCCATCTTTTTTGCCATAGCACTTGAGCATCAAGGATTAAAAGATGATATTGCCAGCACAGCACAAGCTATGGTGGCAGCCATGCGCAGATACAACGATACCGATAGCGTTTGGATTCATGATATGCGCATTTTTGGTATTGAAGCTTTGTATCTGTTGGCATGTACCTATCCTGAATACACTTATTTGTTGGGACAATTTTTTATCCCTTATTGGGATTTGGAACATGCTGTGGGGTACGAGTCGTATTTATTTTCATTGGTTAAGCAACATGGATGGACACGCGATTTAATCAAAGCCTTTATCTGGTGCGATAATGGTTATTTTCGTTATTGTATGTACGGCGAGGGCCATCATTACTTAGTTAACACGGACGAAAACCTGCCTTTGGGCGATTATCTAAAACAAAACCCAGACGAATACGATTGGTTTCAGCAAGCTGTTATCGATCGCTTTGAGCAGGCGCCAATGTTATTATACTCTGCCGAAGATGATGCAACAGAAAAAGAGCCTGTCGTAGAGCTTTATACTACTTTCTTTCATATGAGCTCCGATTATTTTGGGGATAATGAGAGCGATCAATTTTTACACGATGAATTTATTACCGATACCATCGAAAACGAAGCCTATGATCTTCAAGAAAAAGTAGCAGCTTCGGTTAGCGGTTCATTGGTAGCTTATAGCCAACGTAACCAAGAGGAGCGAGATGAAACAGATTCGGATGATGAATACATTTACAAAGGTGATGGCATTCGCGATTTAAAAGAATTTATTGTAGCACTACCCAATGGTGCAATAATCTGGAAATACATTGAAACAGGCGATGATGCCCATGATTTAGACCAAATTACCCAAACTGAGTTAGTACCCATTGCAAAACAACATGCTCGTAAATTTTACACAAAGCTTACTTATTCGACCAGTCCGCTTAATTACCAGGCTGATATTAATAATCATCTTACCAATATTTTGAGTGATGTAATGTACGATTTACTCGATACTGATGAAGAAGACGATGATGCAACTAATTTGGGTAATGGTTTAATTAGCCGCATTAGTGTACGATCACAAGATGGGAGTTCATTTGCTAATCAAACCGAACAAAATATACAGCAGTTTCTCCGTATTCTTGATGTTCTTTTCCGACTGTTGGATGTTGAAAAGCTGGACTCAGAATTAGAAGAAATTCTTACCGATGAAGAGGATCGGATCCTTAGCACCGAAGCGTTTTATCAACGATACAGTAAATCGAAACAGGCACTCAAAAAGAAGAAACTAAGCTTAAACAATAGTACTTTTGGATCGAGCCATAACGAGATTGATTACGATGTGAGGTTGTACATTGATAAAGTGATAAGACAAAATGATCGCGAGGCTTTTGACTGTTCCAACTGGGGTCAACCAAAACTCGGAACCATTACCATGGCCGCTTATTTGGCTTATACTGATCGTACCATGATGATGTTTGATGAGCGCACGCAAAAGCTTCTCAAATACATTGGAGAGGGCCCTTGGCAAGATGTATATCATCAAATATGCCAACATCTAAACACTGATGAAATTTCGGAAACAGATCAAGCTCTTCTGAAGGAGTACCTCACTTTTGTTAATGGTAAACCCGAAGCCAGCGAAGCTCAAATACTAGCTATTTTAAATAAGCATCTTCACAGAGAAGAAATATATCGGGGCGATTTAACCTTCAATAAGTTTAATGCGCAACAACCCAGTTATTCGTTATTCTTTTTCGATGATGGTTTTCAGCATGTGCTGTTGTGTTGCTATTGGATGAGGCATTTAAACCCTCCAATAGTCTTTATGGCCAGCCGATTGTTCAATTTGTTCCTAAAACTAGCACCACAAAAAGTACTCAAACAAATTGCTAAGTTTTATTCCGATGATTACTCGGCCATTCAATTTGATGATGTAAACAGAGAAGAAAACTTTTACAAAGAGTTGGAAAGAGCCAAAGTTCCCAAAGAGCAGTTATATGCTTTCCAGATGGTAAATGCACAGAATTTGCACTCTATTGCCAATCCATGTAATGTGGATGAATACATGATTTGGTTAAGTCTGTATGATGATATTGATGACGAGGATGGAGGAATGTTTTCGGCTGCCCGTCGCAATAAAGCATTAGCCTTAGAGCAAGGAATGCATTCTATCAGTGAGCGAGACCGACTTAAATATTACATCGATTTGGCGACTTTGAATGAACGTTTTCCATTTGATCAACCCAAAGAATTTGAACGGTGTTTGCTACACTTTATTCAATTAAATACCCGAAATGAAGACGATGCAGATGCTACTGCATTAACCAGTCAGGTATTGGCTTATATCAACGGTGATGTATCTTACGATCAAATCAAAGAAGCATTTGAGAAAAATATACATAAGGATTTGGATACAGAACTTAACCGTATCAGTACCTATTCGTTGGGCCAGTTCTTTTGGCAATTACCACAAGAGCAACAAAAACGATTGGCTATTTTATTATTGAATCACAGTTATCGTGGTTACAGCGTACTTACCGAAGATTTATTTTATGCTCATTTGCGCCAATTGGTAAAAGACGAAGAAATGAGTATGGAAGAATACTTAGGTTTAACTGCTGAGTTGCATTCCGAAGAAAGCGATGAATATATGGAAGATGCCTTTGATCAACTATACAATTGGTTGGAAGAGCTAGAAGATGACATCCGCCAGGATTATTTCATAAGCTTTTTATTACATAGCAAATCAGATAATCTTAAAGAATATTTAATCGATCGGGTTAGAGATAATAACATTAAGGCCTTTATGAAAAACTCAACACCATCGAACCGAATTGAGTTATTGCAGATACTAAAAGAAGAGCCCGATGCTCAGGATTTGATAATTCCTTTTGTAAATGATTCATCACGCAAGGTTAAAGCGGTAGCTAAAAGCTTTTTGAAATAAACATTATTCAGGTTAATAGTAAGTGCTTCATTATACAGTGAGGCACTTATTACAAACTCCATCAACAATACCTCCATGGCATTTGAAGAAATAGACCCCAAATATACCTTCCATTATAACGAATTTGATATTGAGTCCATCCGTCAGGCATTACAAGTTTATGCCGAATGGGTTTTAACCGGAGAAGCATTTCACAATAATTATTGTGCAGTGCAATTCAACCCTGAAAAGAAACATGTTCTTATCAGCGAGTTTGAATCTTATCCTACAATTCATTCTTTTTTAAAAGGTCAACTCAACTCCTGCGAACCGGATGAAAATATCAAAGACAACCTGCTAACCGAAACACTGTTGTTTGCATATGCCTTATGTCATCCCGAATTAAAAGATGAAGTAGTAAATACCTGCAAGGCTTTTGTAAGCTTTGCTCGCGCCATTAATGATTCATCCGAAATGTGGATTACTTGCGAAGAGCCATTTGCCATTAATCCACTATTACTTTTAGCATATGCATATCCCGAGTATGGCTATTTGCTTGCTTCGTTTTATGTACCTTATTGGGATGACGAACATATGCCAGAATCGCTTTATTCAATAGAGCCATGGATAAATACATTTGGCTTGACTCCTGACACCATAAAAGCCTTTTGCTATTGCGATAATGCGAGGGTACGCGAAATTATGCTGGGCTACGATTCGTATAATGATACAAAATTGCCCATCGAAAAGAATCAGTTTGATTTAATTTCGTATTTACGTCAGTCAAAAAACAATTATGAAGGCTTTGTTAATACATTAACTCAACGATACCAAGCAATGCCTTATTTGCCCTACTCCGAAAGTGATAAGGATAGCTGCATTAATCCAATTGCCGATATTGTTTTAAACATGATGTATTTAAATTATCCTTACAACACATGGGATGATGACTTTGATATTGATGAGTACTTTACGCAAACATTTATTTATGAATCGGCCGAGAATGAAATTGCTGAAATAAAGGAAAGCATTGAAGATGAATTACAACATCCTATTCTTAATTTTGGTGTATTCAAACAAAACAAAGCCTTATTAAAATACGATCCTGATCAAAATCAGAACAACGATACAGCTACTTCGCCTGATCAAGATCCGCTGGCAAACTGGCAAACATTTATTACGCAAGCCTTACCCAATGGCGAACATATTTGGGAATATATTGAAGAAGGTACGCATCCTGAAGTTCTGGAAAAAATTGAGCCAGCAAATGTTTTTTATTTGGCTGATAACGGACATTATGCCCTGAATCGCGAGTTAGAAGATGAATGTTATAGCATGGATAGCCTATGGAACAATTTGCATGATATTCTGAAGCCATTGTACAAAAAGAGGGTTCTGTGGAGCATTAAAAACAAGATTTCGGATACTACCAATAACGAAATACTTCATCGTTTAATTGATGTATTATTTGCACTAAATGCCAAAATACCCCTTACCGAAGATTTTAAAGAATTTGCGTGCGATTATGTAGAATATCTTACCGAAGAAGAATACGATAAACGATATGCCTCTCCTTGGTTTACTAAACTCGAGCAGTCCTTAAACGATTTCTCATCGTATCATGAATATGTTTACCGCGAGAATATAAACGAGTTTATAAAAATCGTTCTCGACAATTACAAAGATGCTGTTGAAGTACTTCCCGAAAAGCTTTTCAATACAGAAATGGAAAGTGAAGATCTCGAAGAGCGCTTAAGTAGGAAATACAATAAAATAGAGATTGCTGTATTGGCCGTTTACTTGCTACAATATCAGCAGCCTTTAAAGGTAAATGATGCTTTGGTGGATGCAGCACGGCAATATTTAAATAAATATACTACCGGATTACTATTTTATAATTTATTAGAAGCCACCTCTTATCCACGTCCCGATTGGATACAAGACATCCGAAATGGAAACACAGAACATATGGCCCCCCATCTGTTGGACGAATACAAGCAGATAGCTAAGCCGCTCGATCAACTAGAACAATATGTGTACAATGGTTTTATTAAGGATGGCGAATTCGCTATTTCGAGTTGGGAAAGCGAACAAAAGACCATAGCCATTTTAAATACACAACTCAAATGCGATAGAGATGAAATATCAGATTATCAAAAACAATACGATTGGTTTACTTCTTCAAATGAATCAACTCAAAAGCTATTAACCATTGCACATGTAGCATCCAAATTAAAGGGCTTAAATTGCGCAGATGCATCAGCTCGTTACTTACGCCTGGCTTTTCATTTTGCACCTGTTCGAACCGCACAATTGTTGGCCAAAACATATAAAATTGATAAATACAAAGTAGACAATACCGACTATATGCTTCAAATGCTGCATACCTTTAAACAGCAGGGATTATCCAATGAAGGATACTGGGCCTATATTTTGGAAGAATTTGTTGAAGATAGAGATGCCAATAAAAACAAGTACTTCAAATCGGTTATAAAAGAATGGGAGAAAGGTGTTCATACTTCACCAAGCGACAATTATGTTATTGTAGATGACGTAAGCTTTATCTATTCCATAGAACAGCAGGAACGCTTAGCTTTGGTAAAGGGCTTTGAGCTTATTTCACGACGCACCCAGTTGGATGTGCTTAATTATGCAACGGAGCAAATGCATATCTTATCACTAAAGAATAAGTATGATGAGTTTTTAATCAAACGAGTAATTCGAGGGTTAACCAAGGAGACATTTACCATCTCGGATGCGCCCTTCTATTTTAAAAATCGACTACAACACGAAGGGCATTTTTGTCAATATATAGAATGGGATAAATGGGAAGAGCATCCAGAAGTAGTTAAGCAATTGTTTAACATCAAAGTGGAGAAACCAGAAGGTTTAGAAACAAATAATTACGAAAAAGAACTTCACAAATCAAGAGCTTGGAAGTACATCATTGTACAGAAAAAAGATGATAAACTAATTCCTATATTGGGAGAAAAAGAGCTTTGGTTAATTCAGCAGATATTCTCTGGTCTTGAAGACCTAAATCATTGCCATACACGCTTAATTGTAATTGACGAAACTTGTCCGGGCGAAAATCTGTTGGAATTGATGCGATACAACAGGATGGATTATCGCAAAATAGTGATGGATGAAACAGAGGCGTATCTGAAAGATCCGGAATTCAATAGCAACATTAAAGTGGAGCGATTCTTCCGTTATGGCATGTACGCTTACGATTTTATGGGCCGTAGCGGTTTCTTCGATTTCGATGTGGAAGATATTATCACCAATGTGAATTGGGTGCTTAAAGCCAAAACATTAAAGCTTCTGGGGCTAGTATCGTCAGATTGTTTGAATTTGGAAATGCACCTGAAACCAAAAGAATATTATGAGTTGCTTTTAGCGTGCGATGTTGATAAACAAGATATTTTAAGGTATCTGCTTAAACACAAGCTTTTGATTCAAATACAGCACTTATCGCGTAAAATTGATTATTCAACCATTATTGAAGATGAGAAACTTGCGGATCAAATAGTTATTTTATCGTGTGTAGCTCCTATTCCAGAATACCATCCGCTTATTTGTAAGTTCGAAAATCACAAATCGGCTAAAATGCAAAAGCATATTCAAGCGCTAAAGGAGAAATTCAAGATCAATCAGTTTGATGCAGAACAGTTTCACATTGTCGATTACGGTGTTTATGTGATGAAAGGCTCAACAGAACCAGAAGCCGGGTCAACCAATAAAGTGGCGCAGGAACCTGTTTGCACACAACAAACCACAAACATTAAAGCCGAAATTGGAATGTTTGTAGGCTTTCGATTTACAGCAATCAATCCAGATACTCTGCCCAAGGTAATTGTACATACAGTTGAAGTGAAACATCCTGTAATAGATGATTCTGGTAATGTAAACTACAACACTTTAAAATGGAATCAGAACGGATATAGCAACTCCAATGTGTTTTTAGGATGGTATTTTGAAAATACAGATGAGCTTATACCCGGAGAATATCATATATCTGCCATTGATATGGAAGGTAAAATAATTGCCCAAAAATTATTTGATGTTAAAGTGTAAATATCTTACAGATGGTTAGCTATAATCCTCTTTTATAGCAACCATCTTTTTACCATCTTTTTATAAAGTTTGTATTCTTCACCCAATTTGTCAGAGAGAAACTCCTCTTCCAAACGTACCTGTATTTGAATAACTAATGTGCCAGTTATTAGTATAAGTGTTGTAATTATGTTAGGTATGATTAAAAATAAAGCTGCAAATAGTAGGATGACAGCCAAAAAGATGGGATTTCGTGAGATAGAAAACAGTCCACGTGTTACTAGTTTTACTTCGTTTTCATTATCAATTCCAATGCGCCATTCGCTGGCCATATTGCGTTGTGCTATAACAATTAAAATAAAAGACAAATGAAGTAAGGCAAAACCTATCCATTGCAAAATATCGTTTTGTATATAATCGATAGCTACGAAATACTCCATCCATTGCGGTATAAATGCATTGATGATAATGGTTAAAAATGCTAATGCCGAAATCATTTTATAAGCTTTCCCCACATAGTTAATAGCCGTTTCCTTCTTATCAAACCGAAATGGTTTAATACCTGTTTTTTTGTATGTCAGGTAGCTGGGAATAACAAAAACAGTAATCAGGAAAACGCAGTAGTAGATAAATAAATATATGGCCATTGTTGGTAGTTTGTAAGTTTATAAGTAAAACTACCTAAACCAATGGATACTTGCTATAATTTCATTATCAAAAAAGAATAGCTAGCACGGAATTAAATCCGTACTGACTAACTTTTTTAACAGATGCTATATTGGAATAAGTTTGTTCCCAATCTTTTTAATATGGTAGCTAAAGTGAGGTATTAAGGCAATACCCATAATTACCAATGCGATAAAAATACTAACATACAAATAATAATCTCTTACAAACAGCAGGTTGTTTTGTGCTGCAACCGACTGGCCAAATAGTTTTAAGGCACCTGCATGACTTTGCTCTGGTGTTAAGCCTTTTTGCATCAGGTTTTGTGCGTAAGCTCCAATTCGATGTGTTAAATCAGGATTTGCTGATGTTAGCTCTTTTGTCATACTACTATGGTGAATCTTTTGCAAATAATAGGCTGCAACACCTGTGAATCCCATAGTAAAAGTAAATGTGGTGGAACGAAAAGCAACACCGGTAACTGAAGCTGAAGGACCCAACTCGGCAGGTACCGATGTTGCATAAAATATAACAATAGATAATATAAGAATGCCGTTACCAAATCCTTGGAAGAATAACGGAATCAAAAGATCGGAAGCTTCGGCCTGATGGTTGATTATCAGAAAAGAATAAAAATGGAAGATCCATAATGCTCCAAAACCCGTCATCCAAATTAATCGTATTCGTCGGTTCGCTAATATGAATCGGGCTGTTATTAAACAACCAAACATTACACCAAATCCATTTATCAGCATTAAATACCCATAATGATAGCTATCGAGGTTGACCGAATGAGCTATAAATCCATTTAATAGCCCCATATCTCCTTTACTAAAATAAAACAGTATAAGCAGTAACATTCCAATTCTGAAGTTACGGGTTTTAAATATTCGTAAGTTGATATATGGTGTTGGTAGTTTTATCTGACGTAATACAAACGTTGAAAAAATGAGTAGGAAAGCTATTGCGCAACAAGTAATACGCACGCTGTTAAACCAATGATAATACTGCCCATAAAGGTAAATGTATCCCAACAATAAAAAGGATGTTGCATACAATACAAAGCTAGGCCAATCTGCCGATTTCAATGGCATTTTACCCTGGCGACGTAAATCTGTATTATTTCTAATGATAATAAGCATCAGAATGGTTCCGGGTACAACACTAAACATTTTAAATAGAAAAATGCTATTGAAACTAAAGTGTTGAAACAGATAAGCATTAATAAGGTTAGCCAATGGTGCAGTACCAAACAAAACAGAGTATAGAGTTGCATAACCCAATACACGGCTACGTTGCTCATGAAATTGCTTAAATACAAGCGTAAACATGATACCAATAATACCATGCGAAACAGCTCCACCAATAAAGCGGAAAGTTACTAAAACAGCATAGCTATGCGTATTGTATAGTAACAGGTTAATCAACATGTATAAGGTAATACATAGTGTAAGGTATGGCTTTGACGAGAAAAAGTTAAAAAACCGTGCCTCCAAAGGAAAGAACGTAGCAATAGCTAAGTAATAAATCACGATTGAATAACGTATATCTATAGCATCAACTCCGTAATAAGTTGTTGCCGCAGTAATACCTATACTGCTCATATAAATACCCAAGACTATTGCTACCGGAATTAAGAATACAAACAGCGATACATAGATTAGCCAAGTGGGTACCCACTTTTTAAAAATCTGTTGATTATTTTCAGCTGGCATGTACTATAATTTGGGAACTGAAACTTCGGCATTCATCCCAGCCTTTAGTTTCTTAAGGTTATTTAAATCATCGGTAAATGCGATACGTACAGTAAAGCGTTGTGTAATCTTAACAAAGTTACCGGTAGCATTATCTGGAGGCAATAACGAAAACTGCGATCCGGTAGCTGGCGATAATGATTCAATCTTACCATGAAAAACTTCACCAGGATAAGCATCAATACTAATTTCAGCTTCCTGCCCTTCTTTCATATCGGCAATTTGTGTTTCTTCAAAGTTGGCTTCAATCCATTTGCCTTGCTCCATATCCACAATAAATCCAATGGTTTGACCCTTTTGAATGTATTGTCCTTTCTGAATGGTTTTCTTGCCTAAATATCCATCCGATGGGGCTGTTATTACAGCATATACTAAATCGAGTTGAACTTTTTGAAGTACTGCTTCACGTTGTTTGATAGTTGCTTTGGCAACATCAATTTGTGTTTTTACTTCTTCTTTTTTACTATTCGAAACCTCAAACGATTTTTTTACTGCTTCGTAATTCGATTTAGCTACATCCAGTTTGGTTTTAATGTTTTCGAATTGCTGTTGAGTTACTGCCTCAGCCTTGTAAAGTTTTTCGTAACGATCGTACTCTTGTTGTTGCTTCCAAAGTTCGGCTTCTTCTGCACTTATTCTGGCTTTGTTTATGCTAACATTACCAGTAGCTGAGTTGAAGTTGTTTTCTAGCACTTTCAATTGAGCATGTGCTGATACTAGTGCAGCTTGTGCTTCGGCCAAACGCACACTTGTTTCTTGTTTGTCAAGTATCATTAAAGTATCGCCTTTTTGAACTTTTTGGTGATCTTTAAAACGAATCTCTTGAACGTAACCTGTAGCACGGCTTAAAATTGGGTTGATGTATTCTTTTACCTGGGCATCGTTGGTCGATTCAAATCTCATGAAATCAATCAATCGAAAAACTCCCCAAATAATAAGTGCTGCTAATATGCTTAGTGCAACAAAATAGGTTATTCTTACCGCAATATTATCTAATCTGTGGTACTTATTAATATTATTCTCACTCATTATAATTGACCTGTTAATCTTAGTAATTGATAATAATGTAATCTGGCTGAAATCTGGCTGTTGATTAAGTCAAACTGAGCTTTCAGCAATTGAGTATCGGCTTCTAATAAATCGGTTATTAAAGCCAGCTGATTAAAATAGGTTTCGTTTATGATGCGGTCGTTTTCTTTTGCCTGTTCGATGTTTAAGGCCGCCACTTCAATTTCGGTTAAGTCTTCGTTCAATCGTTTATAAGCAGTGTTGATTTGAGTACGAAGTTTCTCTTCTGTTTGAGCTTTTGCCAACTTTTGTCTGTCAACCGTTAAGCTGGCTGCATTCTCTTTGTGCCTGTCGTGATATAACGAAGAAATATTGTACGATATTCTAATTCCTCCAACACCCATTGCGTAAGGCGCATCTGCATAAGGGTACAGCATAATTTGTGGAAATGAATAGGAGTATTCTCCAAACAAACTAATGCGTGGAAGCTTGTCTGCTTTAATATTCTTTTCATCCAATTCCGAAAGCTTTATGTGGGCTTCAGCCATTTTTTCGTAATGAGAAGTGGATAAAGCAATATCGATATAGTTCTGATAGGCTTGTTTCAATTCCTGAAGATTCATTGCAATATCATCAGTAGGTTTTAATGGATGATTATCATCGTAACCCATAATAATATTTAATTGCTGAATGGCGATATTCAGATTATTAGTCATCTTCAGAAGATTGGTTTCTTGCTGAGATAATTGTAACTGAGCTCGTAATAAATCGCTTTTTAAAATAACGCCATTATCATAAAGCTGTTGAATTTGTTCCAGACGTTTTTTGTTACGGTTCACATCCTGTTTAATCAACTTTACAAAGGCTGTTGAGCGTTGTATGGAAAGGTACAATTCAGCTACTTTATAATGAATGTCGGCAACCGATTCGCTTTGTATATATTGTAACAACTCGGTTTTGGTCTCAGCCTTTTTTATGGCCAAGTGATTCTTGTGTCCGTTGTACAAATTAAACTCCGCTTCCACACCAGCTTCGTACGTACTATGGTCGTGAATGGGTATGAAGGTTGGCGATTCGAGTATTCCGTCTTCAAAAACCGGAATGTTCGAAAGTTTTCCGTAATGAGCACTCGCTCCCACATGCGGTAGCCATTGAGATTTGGCCTGTTTCAAGTCTTCCAGACCAATCTGGTTGTCAATGTTTTTTAACTGTATCTCCTTGCTAAATGTATTAGCTCTTTCCCAGGCGCCGTTTAATGTTAAATGAACGGTATCTTCAGCAGTATTCTGTCCCTCCGATCTTGTGCCTGAAAGGATAAAGAGAAGGAATATTGCGCTTCTCAATATCATTTTCACCCTACAAAATTTCATTGTGCAAAGATCACACTTATTCATAAGTCGTATTTTCAATAATTGGACAATTATTTTATAATTTTGGCCAACTATTTAATTAAGCTATGTCCAATATCGAATCGTTTATAAATAAGGTAGATAAACACGATAAAGTGTTTTATGTGCATAATACTAAAATAGAAGGGCAATTGTCGATGCATAGTCATAATAAACACCAGCTTTGCTATATCGAAGGTGGAGTAGCCTTTTTAAATACCGAAACGGCTTCGTACTTTTTACCCGCTCGTCATTTTCTATGGATTCCTGCGGGCATTCCACATCTGGTTGATTCCCGTACTTCCATAAAAAGGGTGCACAACATTTTTTTTCCCATTTTTTTGTTTCCCGAAGATCATAAAGTGAAGCAGCAAGAAGGAATTTACCCGGTTACCAACTTGTTAATGGAGATGATTTATTACACCGAAGACTGGCAGGGGGAAGTGTCACCCGACGATTCAATGAGATATGAATTCTTGATTGCCTTAAAAAATATTGTTCTCGATGTTTCGGATGTGCCGCTACCAATTGCTCTTCCTACCACATCAAACGAAAAATTAAGAGTTATACTTAAGCACATTCATCATCATATCGACCATCCACTGTTACTTACTGATGTTGCTAACGAATTTGGTTACAGCACCCGGTCATTATCGCGTCTTTTCCAAAATAATATGGATACTTCATTTTTACAATACGTTAAACTTACCCGTATCATAAAAAGTATGGAGATGCTTTTGCAAACCGATCAATCGGTTAGCGAAATAGCCTATAATTGTGGTTACAATAGCTTGTCGGCCTTTAGCTATACTTTTCAGCAGGTAGTTAAAAAATCGCCTCTTGAGTTTAGGAAAGAAAGTTTAATGTAAGAAGATCTTATTCTTAAGTCTTTTTTATTTAGATGAGGGTGTTTTTTATGGGGGTTAGTCATATTTTAATGTGTTTATTTCTATTACATTTACCGTTCTTTAATGGGAATTAAAAATTAAACCTTTATTATATGAAGAAATTAACAGGATTGCTACCTGCTGTTCTGCTTACCATTAGTGTGTCGGCTCAAAACAGCGATAAAGCAAAAATTGAAGAGTATCCACAAGGAAAGGGATTTTATTACGAAACGATCTTGAAAGATATCAGTCATGTAAAAGACTCAGTTGAAGCTGAACCTGCTTCAATGCGTCTAACTATGGATCAGTCGGAATATGATTTACCTAACAAGGTTGATTTATATAAACGTCAATGGGCCAACCCTGTTTTATCTCAAGGTAATACCGGAACATGCTGGGATTTTTCAACCCTTTCGTTTTACGAATCAGAGATCTTTCGTATGACTGGCAAAAAAGTAAAATTGTCAGAAATGTACGTGGCTTATTACGAATATCTTGCTAAAGCCGAACGTTTTATTGAAAAAAGAGGTGAGTCATTATTCTCTGAAGGATCAGAAGGAAATGCAGTTGCCAGAATTGCATTGGCACATGGCTTGGTTCCTGCGGATGAATATACAGGATTGATTGGCGGTAGAAAATATCACGATCATGGTCAGATGATGGAAGAGATGAGTAGTTACTTAAAATCTCTTACCGTGTCTAATGCATGGAATAAAGAAGCTGCATTGGAAACAATTGCTTCTATTATGGATCATTACATTGGGGTACCTCCCACTTCTTTTAAGGTAGATGGCAAAGAATATTCGCCAATGACTTATATGAAAGAGTATTTGAAATTGGATCCAAACGATTTTGTTGAGATTTTATCATATAAGCAAAAACCATATTGGCAACAGGTTGAATATACTGTACCTGATAACTGGTGGCATAATGAAGAATATTATAATGTTCCATTAGATGTGTATATGGATATTGTGAAGAAGGCAATTCGTAAAGGTTATACCATGAGTATTGGTGGTGATGTATCTGAAGCTGGTTTCTTAAGATCAACACAATGTGCTATGATTCCTGATTTTGATATTCCTTCGGCTTATATTAATGAAGATGCTCGTGCTTTCCGTTTTGCCAATGAAACTACCACTGATGATCATGGAATGCATTTGGTTGGTTACATGGAAAAAGATGGTAAAGATTGGTACCTGATTAAAGATTCAAGTTCGGGATCGAGAAACAATGATCCAAATGCTCCAGAATTTGGTTATTATTTCTTTACTCAAGATTATGTGAAGCTTAAAATGATGGGTTTTACCATTCATAAAGATGCAGTAAAAGATGTACTGAAGAAATTTAAGAAATAAAAAAGGAGGCCTTGAGCCTCCTTTCTTTTTATACAATTATGCTTTCTTAGAATAAAGAGAAAGCAACAGTTAATCCAGCCATCACAACCGAAACCATTGTCATTAATTTAATTAAGATATTTAGTGATGGTCCGGATGTATCTTTAAATGGATCTCCCACAGTATCACCAGTAACACCTGCTTTGTGAGCATCACTACCTTTTCCTCCATAGTGACCTTTTTCGATGTATTTTTTAGCATTATCCCAGGCACCACCGGCATTATTAAGCATTACAGCTAGAGTAAAACCAGCTGTTAAGCCACCTGCTAATAGTCCAATAACACCTGCTACACCTAGTAATAATCCAACTAAAATAGGTACTATAATTGCCAATAATGAAGGTATTATCATTTCGCGCTGTGCTCCTTTGGTTGATATGGCAACGCATTTAGCATATTCTGGTGTTCCTGTTCCATCTAGTATTCCTGCAATTTCTCTAAACTGACGACGAACTTCTTCAACCATAGCTCCGGCAGCACGTCCTACTGCTTTCATTGTCATTGCACAAAATACAAATGCCATCATTGCACCAATAAATAAACCACCTAAAAGCATTGGGTTAAACAATGATAGGTCGTAAAATGATACAAAGTCTTTAATATTAGCGTCGGCATAAGTAGTTAAGCCTGTAGCTTCGAGAAAAGCCTGACCTTTTTCTGGAACCTTTCCGAGCCAAAGCCTAATCTCTTCCATATATGCGGCTAATAATGCCATGGCTGTTAAGGCTGCCGAACCAATGGCAAAGCCTTTTCCAGTTGCTGCAGTTGTGTTTCCTAACATATCAAGTGCATCGGTGCGTTCGCGAACCTCTTTAGGTAAGTGAGCCATTTCAGCATTACCACCAGCATTATCGGCAATGGGGCCAAACGCATCGGTAGCTAGTGTGATACCCAGAGTAGACAGCATCCCAACTGCTGCAAACCCAATGCCATAAACTCCTTGAGAAAAGCTAGTGAAACCACCTGCAAAACCAAAGGCAGCAATAATACCAGCTACAATTGTCAGTACAGGTATCCATGTACTAAACATACCTACAGCAATACCATCAATAATAGTGGTTGCATGCCCTTGTACTGCTTGACCTGCAATTCCTTGGGTGGGTTTGTACTCATCAGATGTATAATATTCGGTACCCTGACCAATAATAACACCTGCAGCTAATCCGGCTATTACCGATCCGAAAATGCCCCAGGTAATCCAATCGTAATATGCTAGTATAGCTAAGGCAACTAATATTAACACAGAGCTTCCACCTGTTCCAATTAATAAAGCATTTAATAAGCTTTTTTGAGTAGCACTTTCTTTGGTACGAACCATAAAAACCCCTGCAATTGAAAGTAATATTCCAATGGCAGCAACTATCATAGGAGCCATTACAGCTTTCATTTGCATATCGCCTGTTATTCCAGGTAATGCAGCTCCTAATGCTGCTGTTGCTAGTATCGATCCACAATACGATTCGTATAAGTCGGCGCCCATACCAGCTACATCACCCACATTATCGCCTACATTGTCAGCAATAGTTGCAGGGTTCCGTGGATCATCTTCCGGAATTCCAGCTTCAACTTTGCCAACTAAATCGGCACCTACATCTGCGGCTTTTGTATAGATTCCACCTCCCACACGTGCAAATAATGCCTGAGTTGATGCTCCCATTCCAAATGTTAGCATAGTTGCTGTGATCTCAATCATTTTATGATGTTCGGTGGTTCCTGCATGCACAAAATCAAGACCTAAAAAGCTGAATCCATTTGCAAGATGATCCGGTGTAAAAACAACTTCATTCAAAAAATAAAACCATAGTGCGATATCAAGTAAGCCAAAGCCAACTACCACCATGCCCATTACAGCACCACTTCGAAATGCCACTTTTAATCCACGGTTGAGTGATTTTGAAGCACCATGAGCCGCTCTTCCGGATGCAAATGTGGCTGTTTTCATTCCAAGATATCCACAAAGTCCTGAGAAGAAACCACCCGTTAAAAAGGCAATGGGAACAAAAGGGTTTTGTACCCCCATGTAGGCTAAAATGCCCAAAAGAATTACTAATACAATAAATACTTTTCCTACAACTTTATATTGACTCGATAAGTAAGCCATTGCACCGTCTCTGACGTATTGTGCTATTTCTTTCATTTTATCTGTCCCTTCAGATTCCTTCATCATCGATTTGAAGAAAATCCAGGCAAAACTCAAGGCTATCAGCGAAGAGATGGGGATTATCCAAAAAATTGAACTCATAATTAAATGGTATTATAGTTAGTAAATGATTTCAATGTGATTGCTAAACGATGATAGAAAACCTGTTAATTGGCTGTATCAATTCATGAATACTGGCAATAAAATACAAATCTGATATAGAAACTGAACAGTTTTGAAGTTTCATAAGGATCGTTTAGTGATTCATTCTCCTGCCCTTAATCTTCTGTCCCACACTACCAAGTTAGTAAAAATGTTAAAAAAAGCGAATATGTAACATTATTTCTTAAAGAAGAATTTACCATCCTGCAAGTAGATTAACTCCAAACTGCCCCCTTTTAAATTGAGCTTGATGAAAAGGGAATGAATAATATGGTTCGATAACCATAGCTCCGAAAAGATTAACCCGGTAGGCTATTCCACTACTGAATATGGGAATTCTATTGTTTACCGATTTTGTTGTGAGGCTAAATACAGGATGACTGGTTTTGTTCCAACTAACACCCCCATCTATAAAAAGTGTTAGTTCGCTAAATAAAAACCCAGAAGGTATTACAGCCAATTCTTTTGGTCCGGTAAAAGGTATACGCCATTCAAAATTGGTGACAACGAGCCGGGTTCCAATTAATTGATTATAGCTTATAGTAGTTCCGTCTTCTGATTCACTTCCGTAAAAACCACCTGTATCGTAGCCTCTTACAAACCATGGTGAACCTAAGAAAAGTTCAGTCATTCTATCGCTATCGGAATCTATTCCATATCGACCATAATGATAAATTCTAAAGGCTAAACTATAAGGTTTGATGAAGAAGTATTTTCTGAAATCGACTAATAGAGTTTGCATGCGCATGTGATGAAGATAATGCTCGGCTTGTATGCGTAAGCGTTTTCCTTCAACTGGTGAGGCCAAACCCATTTTAGCGTTATCAATAACATATGCAACATCCAAAATGGCAGTGCCAAACCCATCAGGAGCTTGCACTTTTTCCTTTTCCGATGAATAGTACTGGTTGTACGAGCTGATATCTTTGTACTTTTCTATTCGATAATTGTAATAGGCATATGAGGTGCCTAATTCAAATCGCTTGGTTTTGGTAATTGGTATAAATGTAAATACTGAAATTTTATCTTCGAAAGTACGACGAAATAGGTAACTGAGGCTTTTATCGGTTGTGCCATCTTCGTTTTCTATATAATCGTACATATAAGTACCATATCGATACGGTATATGCGATAAGCTTACACCTACTTTTACACGTTTTTGTTGATTGATGTAGGCTACCTGTCCACCAAAATCGTAAATCTCACCATTGATGCTTAAAGCTGTGTACATCATGTTCTGGCCGAGCATATCGCTGAATAAAGCTTCGATACTTCCTGCCATTCCAGCTCCGAATCTGCCAGCCATTACACCTCCTTGTATATTTCCTAAATAATCGAGCTTAAACTTGCGTTGTATCTCATCATTAAAAAAGCTATCTACAGATAATGCTGTTGGTTGGCGGTTAAAATACAGGTTAGTTTCGACTTGTGAAGGTATGGCCGAATAAGGTACCAGGCGTAATGCTGCTGTGTTGATTTGTCGTTCATTAACTGCTTCTTTATTATGATTGATAAAGTCAATATTGGCTTTAATAACCGAAAATTCACCTTTCCAAAGTATAGTATAATAGAGTGTTTTATTGGTTTTGGTTAATGCCGGTGAATAATCTGTCATACCGGTTACTCCCGTGGGATAATTGGTAATGCGATTAATGCCATTCGTTTTAGTATTTAATAAGTAAAGATTCCGACGTCCATCAAAATTCGAAAGAAATAGAACTTCTTTTCCATTATTAAGTTCTATTGGATTGAGATTTTTAGCACCTTCAAATGTTGAATATACTTTTTGTATTCCTGTTTTATCAATTGATGCAATGTTGTAATATCCTCTGGAATTGGCCAGATGTCTGATTGTAGGCTGGTCGGTTGTGTAGTATATAATATTCCCATCACGAGACCATGATGGCTGCATACACGCATAGCGATTTTGTGTAATGTTTGTTAAGTCCTTTCCTTTTAAATGGTAGATATAAATATCAGATTGTCCTTCATTTAGGCCTGCAAATGCGATTTTTTCTCCGTTTGGTGACCAGGCCGGCCAACTGATTTCATCAATATCATTGAACTGAATTTCATTAATGATCTGTTTTTTTCTGATATCGTAAATAAGACAAGTTGAATGACCTTTCATAAAGGCTATAAAAGCAAAATATCTACTATCGGGCGACCATGTTCCAGAGGTCTCAAGGTAATTAAGGGCATCGATTTCGTCATGACTAGTCGCAGTGTATAAACGCGTTTGAATTTTTCCTGTTTGGGCATCTGCCATAAATAAATCAATGTCATACATATCGCGCTCCGATAGAAATACAATGTGCTTCCCGTTGGGACTAACAGAAGGATTCAGATTATATCTGCCACTATTTCTTTTGGATAGAAGTCTTTCTCCAACAACAGAAAAAGTTGAGTCAACTTGTGTGTTTAGCAAATGATTGCTTAAAGTTTGTTTCCAAAGCAGAGATAGCGAATCAGGAGACATCATAAAAATATCGCCTATTGCTTTTTCAAATCCATCGTGGGCTGTAGCTTTAAAAAGACGAGGAACGTATTGTTCTCCGTATTTGTAGGCAATAAATGCCCAAAATGCGTGTCCGAAACGATAGGGCGAGTACCTGTAATCATAAGTCATTTCTTTCAGAGTTGGAAAATGGTCGTTGATTAAAGCATCACGCATCCATAAATTGGTTTGACTATTTATGCTGCCTATAGATAGGTATTCAGCCATTCCTTCAACCATCCATAGCGGAATATTGCCAATAGCCATAAGGCTGATTTGAGGATCGGTTTCAAGAATATGATATTGAAAAGCATGTACCAGTTCGTGCCCTAGTACGTGGTCGGTTTGATGTTGGCTATAGGTAACAGGTAAAACAACTCTTCGTTTCATGCCTTCGGTAACACCACCGGTACCTACGTCGATGCGACTACCAACAGCTGTGGTTTGTTGAAAATCGGCATGGTTGGAGTAAATGATGATCGGGCTCCGTGTCTGAAATGTATCGATCAAAACCTGCTGATGATAGTAATACCATTTCTCAGCCATTTGCCCCATTTGTTGAACGATATCCTGATTTTTAAAGGAATGATAAACTTCAAAATGAGGTGTTTTGTATAGTTGATAGTTAATTTGTTTGTAATTGGGTTTGTTCTGACCAAAATATTGAGGATACACCATGAAGCATAGTGATTGCAATAATATTAATATGGTAATCGAACGTTTCATTCACAAAAATTGGTCGTTAGAAGGAGTAATAATATACGACTATTTTAATCTGAATGATACACTTGTGTTATATTTATCAGAAATATAGGTATAAAAAAAGCGGCCTATGAGCCGCTTCTATATTTTTATACCAATTAAATTAACTTGCTTTTAATCGAGCAATGTTAGCATGTTCAATTTTATTTTTAGCGTAATCGATACTAATAACCAATTCTTTTTCTTCTCCAGAAGGAGCATTAAACATTACATCGGTCATTATCGTTTCGCAGATCGAGCGTAAACCTCGCGCGCCTAATTTAAATTCGACTGCTTTATCAACAATGTAGTCTAATACTTCGTCGGTAAAAACCAATTTCATTTTATCAATCTCAAACAGTTTTTCGTATTGTTTAATAATTGAGTTCTTGGGTTCAGTAAGAATTCGGCGTAAGATATCGCGATTTAATGGTTGTAAGTAGGTTAATACTGGCAAACGACCAATGATTTCAGGAATTAAACCAAACGATTTTAAATCCTGAGGAGCAATGTATTGCAATAAGTTATCCTTATCGAATTTTTCACTTGCTTTACTTGCTGCATAACCCACTACTTTTGTGTTTAATCGTTGACCAATTTTGCGTGTAATACCATCGAAAGCACCACCACACACAAAAAGAATGTTTTTGGTATTAACCGGAATCATTTTCTGCTCTGGGTGTTTACGGCCGCCTTGAGGTGGAACATTAACAATCGATCCTTCTAACAGCTTTAATAAACCTTGCTGAACACCTTCTCCGGAAACATCTCGTGTAATGGATGGATTATCGCTTTTACGTGCAATTTTGTCAATCTCATCAATAAACACAATTCCTTTTTCAGCGGCTTCAACATTATAATCGGCAGCCTGAAGCAAACGTGTTAAAATACTTTCAATATCCTCACCTACATAACCTGCTTCGGTAAGAACAGTAGCATCAACAATTGTGAAAGGTACATGCAACATGCGTGCAATAGTACGGGCCAAAAGTGTTTTTCCTGTACCGGTCTCGCCAACTAAGATGATGTTCGATTTTTCAATCTCTACTTCATCGTTAGAGTTTTTCTGCATTAAACGTTTGTAGTGATTGTATACCGCTACAGAAAGGTATTTTTTTGCTTCATCTTGTCCGATGACATATTGATCGAGAAATTTTTTGATTTCAAGCGGTTTGAGAAGAGTAATTTCATCCACATTAAATGAATTTTTCTTCTTGAACTCTTCATCCAAAATAGAATGAGCTTGTTCGATACAGTTATCGCAGATATGACCTGAAACTCCAGCTATTAACAGGTTTGTATCCTTTCTTTCTCTACCACAAAACGAACACTTATCCATACAGTTATTTTAAACACGAATGCAGAGTCAACCTTAAGGCTGATTCTGCATCGCAATATTTTTAAGTCAATATTTACTTAGGATTTCGAACCAATACTTCATCAATCATTCCGTATTCTTTCGCCTCCTCAGCTGTCATCCAATAATCACGATCAGAATCTTTTTCAACCTTTTTATAGGTATTTCCCGAATGATCGGCGATAATGGTGTACAATTCTTTTTTCAGTTTTAAAATTTCCCTTGCGGTAATTTCAATATCCGAAGCTTGTCCTTGTGCACCACCCATTGGTTGGTGAATCATTACACGTGAGTGTTTCAGTGCAGAACGCTTACCCTTGGTTCCGGCAGTTAATAATACAGCTCCCATAGATGCTGCCATACCAGTACAGATAGTTGCAACATCCGACGAAATGTACTGCATGGTATCGTAAATACCTAATCCGGCATGTACTGAGCCTCCAGGTGTATTAAAATAAATAGAGATGTCCTTTGAAGGATCAGCAGACTCTAGATAAAGTAATTGTGCCTGAATAACGTTAGCCACATAATCATCAATTGGTAAACCAAGAAAAATAATGCGGTCCATCATCAAACGCGAAAACACATCCATGCTGGCCACATTTAATTGACGCTCTTCAATAATAGTTGGTGAAATGTAACTATTAGTTACTGAAGTATATTGGTCAAGAACCAGGCTGTTAATACCTAAATGTTTAGTGGCGTATTTTTTAAATCTTTTGGATCAATCATCTTCAAAAATTTTTATTTGCTATGCTAAATTAGTAATTAAACAGCCCGAATGTTAACTCTGTTCTATTATTTTTCGAATAATTTATTAAAATCTTCTCTTGAGATTTCTTTTTCTTCGAGTTTAACTGACTCTTTAATGAAGTCCATTACCTTATCGTTGATAGCTCCTTCTGCCATCTGACGACGCTGTTCTTCCTTCTGAATCATTTCTTTTGCATAGTTTTCAAGGTGCTCATCAGGCACATTGTTCAAACCATATTGCATGAACTGAATACGTGCTGATTTTTTAGCATATTCTACAACATCAGCTTCTTCAACTTTAAGTTCGTTAGCTTTTACTAATGAATTACGAATTAACTGCCATTTTAGATCTTCTAAGAAATGAGGCATTTCATTCTCTAAAGTTTCTTCGTTCAATTGTTCATTCTCACGATTGGTTGCCATTAACCATCTTTTCAAGAATGCTTCAGGAAATTCAACTTCAACTTTACCCATTAATTTTTCTTTGGCATCAACAGTGAAACGGTATTCTGTTTCCATTGCCAACATATTAGCAAAGTCGCTTTTTACTTTTTCTTTGAATTCTTCTTCTGATTTAACAACACCTTCACCAAATGCTTTGTCGAATAAATCCTGATTCATTTCAGGTTGTTTAAATTCGGTAACTTCAGTGATTGTAAATTGGAAATCGCTGTTTAATGATTCAGCAACTTCTTTTTCAACACCTAACATGTAAGTGATTTCGGTATCGTTAGGGAATGCTTTTTTAGGATTGAAAGTAATTACATCACCAGCTTTAGCACCAACTAATTTAGCTTTCTCAGCATCGTCTTTGATAATGCTTAAAGAAATAACTGCTGCTTCTTTAGTAATACCTTCTTCAACTACGTCACCTTTGTCGTTTAGCTCGGCAAAGTCTCCTTTTACCATTGATTTTTCAGTAACTTCTTCAACTTTGTCAGTTGTTCCGAAGCGACCAGCCACTGAATCTACTTGTGAAGCAAGCATTTCGTCAGTGATTTCAATAGTGTATAATGGTAATTTCTCGCGCTTAGTTAGTTTAACATCTACTTCAGGTGCAAGTGCAATGTCAAAAGCGAACTCAAATTTTTCAGTTGTATCAAAGTCAATTAATTCTTGTGATTCAGATGGAAGAGGCTCACCTAATAAATCAAGATTGTTTTCAACAATGTATGAGTGAATACTTTCTGAAACTAACTTATTAACTTCATCTGCTATTACTGCTTTACCATACATTTTTTTAACTACACCGGCAGGTACTTTACCCGGACGGAAACCAGGCATATTCACGCGCTTACGATAATCTTTCAAGACATCGTCCACCTTTTTTGCATAATCGTCTTTCTCAACAGTTAGTTTAATAACCGCGTTTAATGCATCAATGTTTTCCTTTGAAATGTTCATCTGCTTTGATTTAAAGTGAACTCACCTCTTCTATAAAAGCGAATTTGTATCCGAGGGAAAGAAATATTAAAAATTACAATTTGTTATAAATTAAAAAAACCGCCTCATCATCGATTTAACTCGATTTATGAGGCGGTATTCTGTGCGGATGAAGGGACTCGAACCCCCACGCCTCTCGGCACTAGATCCTAAGTCTAGCGCGGCTACCAATTACGCCACATCCGCATTTCCGTGTTTCGCGGTGCAAAGATAAATGCTTTTTTATTACCGCCAAATATTTTTTGAAAAAATTTTACTGGGCAAAATCACGACGCTTCAATTCGAAGTCGTCTCCTAGGTATAATCGTTTTACATCTTCGTCTAATGCAAGTTCCTCAGCAGTACCTGCTTTTAGTATTTTCCCCTCGAATAAAAGATAGGCTCTATCGCAAATTGCAAGTGTTTCGTGCACGTTGTGATCGGTAATTAAAATTCCAATATTTTTATATTTGAGCTTTGCAACAATCTCCTGAATGTCGCGTACCGCTATCGGATCAACACCTGCAAAAGGTTCATCAAGCAAAATAAATTTAGGATTGATGGCTAATGCTCGCGCAATTTCTGTCCTTCGTCGCTCTCCTCCGGATAACTGAATACCTAAACTTTTTCGGATGTGAGTTAAACTAAATTCTTCCAGTAATTCTTCCATTCGCTGCTTTTGGTATTCTTTACTGAATTTAGTCATCTCTAAAACCGACTTAATATTGTCTTCAACGCTTAACTGACGAAAAACACTTGCTTCCTGCGCCAGATACCCAATACCTTTTTGTGCTCTTTGATAAACTGCGTCGTGGGTAATTTCTTCGTCATTTAAAAAGATTTTACCACTATTGGGTTTAATCAAACCTACCGTCATATAGAAAGTAGTTGTTTTTCCAGCTCCATTGGGACCTAATAAACCGACAATTTCACCTTGTTCTACATTTACCGATACTCCTTTTACTACCGTACGGTTTTTGTATTTCTTAATTAGGTCGCTTGTATGTAGTTTTAATTTACCTTCCATGTGCGTTAAATTTTTGCTAATTCTTTTTTCCGTTTAGCTTCTATTTTTCGAGCAATAATAATACCCGACTCATATAATATAATTAATGGGAAACAAACTAATAATTGACTGATGACATCAGGTGGAGTTATTACTGCCGCTAATAATAATGCCAAAACAATAGAATGTTTGCGGTATTTTCTTAAAAATTCTGAACTTACTAATCCTACCTTTGCAAGGAAGTATATAAATATAGGTAATTCAAATATAATACCTCCAGCTAATACAATAGATGTAATCGTTCCTATATAGGAGCTTAAATTCACTATATTTTCAACTTTGGCGCTTACCTGGTATGTTCCTAGAAAGTGAACCGATAAAGGACAGATAATATAATAAGCGAATAAAATGCCTACTGTAAATAGTATTGAAGTAAAAAATATGGCTCCTCTTGAATTCTGAACTTCTTTAGCGTATAATGCTGGTTTAATAAATCGCCAAAATTCCCAGAATACGTATGGAAATGCCACTATTATGCCAGCAACAAATGATACCCAGACGTGTGTGGTAAATTGTCCTGACATTTTAATATTCTGAAAGCTCAAAGGTTGTTGGTTAATACAAAGGGTCGGTATATCTAACTTTGAAGCAAGGATACAAAGAAGTCGATTAGTAAAAAATCCTGGGTCAGCTGGTGCTAATATAACTGTATCGAACACAAAGCCTTTGAAGATAAAGGCAAGTATCGCAAAGATGAAAACTGCGGCAAAGGATCGTACTAAATGCCAGCGTAGTACCTCCAGATGATCTAGAAAAGACATGTCACCAGAAGAATTATTACTCATTGTTTCTCGCTTTCTTGTTTGAATTTGATTGATCGCTGACAAAATTACTGATTACAATTGTTAAAAAAGTTTAAACAATATAGTCAGAAATACTATTATCATGCGCTTTGCGAAGATAATACACCGAATCTGTTTTACAAACTTCTTGTAATTGAGAAAGATTATACATAACTTCAATCTATTGGAATTGGATAAATCTAATATTGAGATGATTTTAGCTTGAAAAGCCAATTCTTACATTGTATGTTGTAAATAAGACTTCAAGGGAAATTGTAAGGGAATGTGTTTATGAAAACGCTACAAAAATGACCATTTTTTGATATAGGATAATTGTTTGGTTTTTATCAAGGCAGTGTTTTTACCGCATTAAAAGTTATTTTTGCTTGAAGTCTTGAATTGAGGAAAACATTTCGGTTGGAAAGCTACGGCCGGAAAGAAATTTTAAATTGTTATGGCAAAGCAGGTTGATCTAAATGCCCATTTAAAAAGGCATTTTGGGTTTGATACCTTTAAAGGTAATCAAGAAGATGTGATTAACAATGTGTTAAACGGAAATGATACATTTGTTTTAATGCCTACTGGAGGAGGAAAGTCATTGTGTTACCAACTTCCAGCTCTGATATTACCGGGAACCGCTATTGTAATTTCTCCATTGATCGCTTTGATGAAAAATCAGGTAGATGCAATGCGAAATTTTAGCGAGGATAATGGTATCGCTCATTTTTTAAATTCTTCGCTTACAAAAACGGCCATTAATCAGGTTAAAGAAGATATTTTGGCGGGTAAAACCAAGTTGCTTTATGTAGCTCCCGAATCTTTAACTAAAGAAGAAAATATAGAGTTTTTAAAGCAGGTTGATATTTCTTTTTATGCTGTAGATGAAGCCCACTGTATCTCTGAGTGGGGGCATGATTTTCGTCCTGAGTACAGGCGTATTAGGCCAATAATTAGTGAGATAGGAGAATCTCCCTTGATTGCTTTAACTGCAACTGCTACTCCTAAAGTGCAGCACGATATACAGAAAAATTTAGGGATGTTGGATGCGATGGTTTTTAAATCATCCTTTAATCGACCTAATTTGTATTACGAAGTACGCCCAAAAATTCATCCTTCAAAAGAGATTATTAAGATACTAAAAAACAATATTGGGAAATCGGCAATCATCTATTGTTTAAGTCGTAAAAAAGTGGAAGAGCTTGCTGAAACATTGGTAGTGAATGGTATTAAAGCATTACCATATCATGCGGGTATGGATGCCTCAACCAGAGCTAAAAATCAGGATGCCTTTCTGATGGAGGAAACAGATGTAATTGTTGCAACTATCGCATTTGGAATGGGTATTGATAAGCCAGATGTACGTATTGTTATGCATTATGATATTCCTAAGAGTCTGGAAGGCTATTATCAGGAAACGGGTCGTGCTGGACGTGATGGCGGAGAAGGTAGGTGTATTGCGTTTTATAGCTATAAGGATATCCAGAAGCTAGAAAAATTTATGCAAGGTAAGCCTTTGGCAGAGCAGGAAATAGGAAAACAGCTTTTGTTAGAAACTGTGTCGTATGCTGAATCTTCGATTTGTAGAAGAAAAACGTTACTACATTATTTCGGAGAGAAATACACCGAAGAGAATTGCGAAACGTGCGATAACTGTGTAAATCCTAAAGAAGAATTTGAAGCAAAAGATAGTGTGGTTAAATTATTAAATACGATAATTGAGTTTAAAGAGCGATTTAAATCAGACCATATTATTAATATTTTGATAGGTAATAATAATACCGCCGTAAAATCATATAAGCATAACGAGCACTCAATGTTTGGCTCAGGAGATGAGTTTGATGAAAAGCATTGGAATGCTGTTATTCGACAATCGCTTGTTAGAGGCTATATTATTAAAGATATAGAGACATATGGATTGTTGCATGTAAGTAAAGGAGGTTATGAGTTTTTGAAAAAGCCACAGTCGGTAATGATGACCAAAGATCACGACTTTGATACAATTGAGGAAGAAACCAATACAGGTGGAACTGCAGCTGTTGACGATGCTTTATTTTCGATGCTCAAAGATTTACGTAAAAAAATTTCGAAGAAGTTAAATCTTCCTCCATTTGTTATTTTCCAGGATCCGTCTTTAGAAGCAATGTCAACTTATTATCCTGTATCTATTGAGGAATTACAAAATATTCCAGGGGTAGGAACAGGAAAAGCTAATCGATTTGGCAAGGATTTTGTCAAGCTTATTGCATCCCATGTTGATGAGAATGAAATTGACCGCCCCATGGATATGGTGGTAAAATCAGTTGCCAATAAGTCGAAAATGAAAATTAGTATTATTCAAAGTATCGATCGTCAGATGCCACTCGATGAAGTTGCGTCGTCGAAAGGTATAGAGATGGACGAACTAGTTAAAGAACTCGAATCTATTGTTTATTCCGGAACCCGTGTAAATATCGATTATTATATCGATCAGGTGATGGATGAAGATATAAAAGAAGATATATTCTACTATTTTAAAGAAGAAGCTGAAACCGATGAGATTAGTGCTGCTTTGGAAGAATTAGGTGAAGATACCTACTCGGAAGAAAATATTCGTTTAGTACGTATTAAGTTTATTTCTGAAGTTGGTAACTAGCGATCTTTATTCATTTCAGTAATTGATTTTGCTATTTACTTACAAATATGGTTATAATTTGTAAGTGGGTTAAAGCCTGTGTGTTTAAGGTTTTTTTAATGCATGATTATTGAATGGTGAAAAATTGCTTTTAATTGACACAATGAATTACATTAATTAACACGCTAATCCTAATAAATTGTTATTAAATGTGGCAATAATTATATAAATTTGCTGCTCATTCAAATCTTAAATCGTTTACCAATTATGAAAGACGATATGCTTATCAAGCAAAAGCCCAGTAAGAAGGACCGGAAGGACATGATTCAATACATCAACCTTCAATTGGCCTCATTAGGACAACCTTTGTTTTATGATGAATCAGATGCAAAAACAAAATTTTCTAATGCAAAATTTCTATCCCTTACAGAAGGACTTATTAACAGTTTTAGAGAGAAGTCGCGTTTATTATCTGGGCACCTTTCTCCTGTTGATACACGCATTCAAAAGTTTTTAGATTCTTATTTGGAGGATGTTGATTTTGATAAATCAATTCGTTTACCTAATAAAACGCTTGTTTTAAATCAAAAAGGATTAGCTAGAGAAGTTAGTCTACCTCCTAATAAAGATAAGTTTGAAAGTGAATTGATTAAGTCATACCGTGTAAAACAAGGTATCTTAAATAATCCATTTAACGATAAACGTACAACTAAAGGTACATTTCATATAGTAGCTGGGGGGTTGCCAGTTCCTCTTGATAAAAAGGAAGTTCCTAAGATTACTTTTGCTCACTTGCTGCATTCGGCTATGAATCCGTCGGATGATTATAATATCTTACCTTTTACATCGGCTCAGGAAGATAAGGCAAAAATTATGGTTTCTCTTCTGCTTCGACCAATTGTGTGTCCCGAAGTTAAAGGAGTAATTAGTGAAAAGAGCATGGAGGTTCGTTTCTTTGCTCCTGGAAGTCTAGTTAGTAATCTGGATTTTGTTGAAAGTATTTTTGGCAATGCAGGAGATCATAATTTAGCTGAAAATGATGCAGCTTTGGATATCGAACACTGGACAGGTACAACCGGTTGTGTCATTCTGGCTCCGCAATTAACTAAGTTAAAGAAAAAAGATGTGGGTCTTCCTCATTACGACGATGCGACTGAAAGACAGCGCAAAGATGGAATGTGTTGGAAAGATGCCGACGAATTATACAACGAGGGAGGTGCCTTTAAGATTACCTGTCGTGATGAACGAGGTACTGTAGTTACTCTTATTGCCGATAACTATTTTGGTTACTCTAAAAAAGAGATTAAAACCCAGATTAGTTATTCAGCCAATATATATGGATTGGTTGAAGAAGAACATGCTGGTGGTGCCGTTGCATTTCCTCGTGGAATTATGGGTGAAAATGTTTTTGGTGAGGTTTTCTCGTCTAAGCTTGGAAGTACTTATACTTTTGAAGATACAAAATCTCTACTGGCAGATCGTATTGAGGTAAATGCAGACATGAATTGTGCGGTAGATAAAAAGTACCCTAATGTCATTTATATACCTGAAAATGCTGATATTGACATTAATTCCAATAAAGTTAGTTGGGAATATAATGGAAAAGAGCAACATTTAAAGCTTTCTCCTGATAAATATTATATTCATCCCTCGGGGCATAAATTCCAATTAGCTAAACATCCGGCTCAGCCATTGTGGAGAATCATTAATACAGCACCAGAGGGAATGTTCTGTCATAAACCTTGTACTGTATCTGGTGGTGGAAAATCAGAAATATCTAAATCAATGCAAAATGCTATTAAATATGGCACTTTCAATATTGTTGATTTAGAAGAGGATTTCAAATTGGCTGATATGATCATAGATCGTGATTATTCAACCCGTTGGAAGAATATTCGTCCTGATGCAAGTCCATCACGTCAGTTTTTAAGCACTAAACGTACTTTGGGATCGGCTGTAAAGTTGTTAACTCCATCGGATCAATATAATGATGAGTACAACCTTTGGTTGAATAATATTCCAGAACACATTCGTTCGTTAGTACTTTTCCTTAAGCGTTTATATCGTAATGATAGAGAGCAAGGAAATTGGAAAGACTACATGAGTGTTGAGTTTATTAATGGTAGAAAAGGTACTACCCTATTATATAAGCACAATAATGTATTAGCTAGTTATGTTCGTATTGGTTTCGATCAGGAAGGACACTGGTTATTGCATAAATTAAGATCCGACTTTGTACCTAGTCATAAAATTCAGATGGAAGATGATATCTCAGCTTCTATTACAATTCCGGCAAATCGAATTAAAGATTTAAATCCAGAATATTCAAACAAAAGTTTGAAAGTAGTAGATAACTGTGAGGCACATCTTTTCCAACGACCTGATGAAGCTATCAACAGAGGATATGATGTGGAAGCGGAAGCCGATATTGTTCAGGAAAATACATTCTTAACTAACTATGAACCTTTGACATTAGCCGATGCTAAAGAGTTGTTAGAAGATTCAATGAGTTTTGAACAATATACCGAGCCTGTGAAGGAGTTGATCAGAGGTATTGTTGAAGATGATAAAGAAGGTTATTTCGTGGTTCCTTCGCATCCACGTTTAGTAGGTGGTGAGCCAACTAAAAACCCTCGTTACTTACAACGCAATATTTATGTTGAAGAAACCATGGATAGTTATATGGCTGAAGTGGGTATTCGCATGCATCGTAAGATTAGAAGTGAAGATCCAGTGATTTACCCGGTTAATGCTGTGTTGCCAGGACGTAGAAATAATCCTGCTGACCGCGAGGCTGGAATCAGACCATTGGCTGTATATAATCCTATTCACTATCAAGAATTACCTGAGTTGTTTATGGACTTTATCTGTAGTTTAACAGGTAAATCACCTTCAACAACTGGTGCTGGTACCGAAGGAGCATTAACAAAAGGTCCTTTTAATATGTTGGTTCCAACATCAGATCTGAATAATGCTTTGTTATCATATATCCTTACTGAGTATAACGGATTTAGTTCTGCTGCCGGATATGTAGGTGGTGAAAATAGATTTGATCATGACATTAGTATTTTGGTGCCTGAAATTTGGGCTCGTTTAGTTCCGGAAGACAGAGATCCAAAAACATTAATTGAGAATGATTGTTTGGAAAAACTTGAAGACTTCGAATATGAAGGCGAAAAAGTTCTTGCAAGTCGTTTAGGATATCGTATCACCAAAAACTTTGCATTCCGTTGTATGAACCGTTTGTTTGATGAGCCATTGGCTGTATTTAACGAACGTATGCTTAAGCCTGAATTGCAAAACATGGAAGATTTTGTTGACGGTGTTAATAATATAGTGGAAGCGCAGAAAAAAGTTGCTTTATCATACTTCGAAGATGGAAGTGTTGAAGGGGCTGTTCCTCCATTGAAAATTTTGCTTCACATTATGGCTTATGGTCAGTATGAAGGAAAAGATATTAGTGATCCTGAATTAAGAAAATACTTCGAACGCGATTATGTTGTAAATAGTGATTGGTATAAAGCTCGCTTAAAACATAAACAACAGAAGGATGTTGATTTCCATAAAAATCAAGTTGCCTATCTTGAAGCTTTTAAAGCCAATCCAGATAATAAGGGAATAATTGATGAGTTAGATATTGAAGGACGTTTAAAAACAGCTAACGAAATGTTGGCACATGCATCGTCTGATAAATATCTAGCTGAATTAGAAGGAACAATTGGAGCTGATATTTTATTTAAAAAGTAAATAAATCAATCTAAGAATATGAAAGGCCGCTCATTTGAGTGGCCTTTGTTTTTAAATAGGAAACGTAATGGTTACCGTAGTACCTAAATCAGGTTCTGAGGTAAAATTAATCTTCCCTTTGTGTTCTTCAATTATTTTTTGTGTGATGGATAAGCCAAGTCCGGTTCCTTCGCCTGAAGGCTTGGTTGTAAAGAATGGTTCAGTAAGCCTGTTTATGTCTTCGGGTTTAATACCGTGTCCATTATCAATAAACGATATCTGTGCCTGATGATCTTTTATCGAAGTTTTAATCAATATCTTTCCTTCGTCTTCAATTGCCTGAATTGCATTGGTTAGTACATTGATAATAACCTGATGAAGTTGACCTTCGTTACCAATAATTATAATATTGTCTTTAAAGAACTGTTTCTCAACGGTAATCTTGTATTTAAGCTTATTGCCTAAAATATTGAGGCAGTTATCAATTACATTATGTATATTAACAGATTCTGTTAGTTCATTTTTTTGTCGACTAAACTGATTTAAACTGGCAACTATATTAGCCGATCGACTGACGCCTTCGTTGATGGAGCTTAGTAGCATATTAACTTCAGTAGGTACTTGGTTGTAAGTGTCTTCGAAGTAAGCTTCTAAACCGATTGCTCCTGCCTGAATGTATTGGAGAGGACTATTTACTTCATGAGCAATGCCTGCTGCCAGAACGCCCAAGGTGGCCATTTTTTCAGATTGCAAAAGCTTGTTATGTGCATCTTTTAGCTCGTCTAAAGCAATTCTAAGTTCTTCTTTTTGAAGATATAAATTACCATTCATGCGGGTTAATTCATCATTAGCATTGTGTAGAGCAATAGTTCTATCGTTAACAATGTCTTCCAGTCGATTGCGATATTCGTCCAGTTGAAGTTGAATTTTTTTCTTCTCGTCGATGTTCCTTACTACAGCCAAAAGCTTTTTGTCCCCTAATATATAGGTAGTTTTTATTGCAATTTCTACCCAAAGTAGGTTGCCGTTTTTATGTTGCGATAACCATTCAAAAGTGATGTTACCCTTGGTTTTGACATCCTGTAGGTATTTTGAGGCCTGAATATATGTATACCCTTCTCTTTCACGATTTTGGGGATTAGACCAATCAAAATGTATAAACTCTTCGTGAGTATATCCGAACATTTGACAAGCTGCGTCATTAATATCTTCTATTTCTCCATTGTAATCTAGTTTTAAGATCGCATCTGTAGTGGAGTTGAAGATCTCGCGATAACTTTGCTCACTAAATTGTAACTTTCTATTTTGGGTTTTAAGGTCATTGACCAATACATGAAAAGTGTTGTAAAATTTAGTAATGATGATAAGGATACCAACAGAAACAAATGACAAAATTAATAAGGCTAATACCCATGTTTGTAGGTGATGATATCTGTCTAAATCACTTTGCCTAACAGTTAGAATGTTGTTAACATGCAGAAGCCCCAAAATAACAATTGATCCAATGGCAAGTATGAATATAATAATGGATTCACGAAGATTAAATGCAAGAATTGCAAAAAAAGGTACCATTATTATTAGGGGCATATATTCTGAATATATACCTAACCAAATAATATGCAATATTACTGCTATTACTAAGGCTGCTATTAAAAAGATGGATTTAACCCTTAAACTCAATCTGTTTCGAAGTAGAGCTACAATGATAACGGAACTCAATACTATTGAATTGGTAATGTAGTTAACTTTATTAAAATAATTTGGAACATTGCTAAAGCTGATTGAGAATGCGATAGCATACATGATGACACCAAAAATCAGCGAAGTGTTAACAATCTGATTCTTAAGTGCACCTATCCCGATTTTTGATTCACGTTTCCCCATAATTGGTAAATTATCCAATCCCCAACTAACGCTTGTCAATTCGTTAAAGATTATACTTGTAAATACTGTTTTTCCCCTTGGAGTATTTCTCCCTTACGTCAGCAAATGTAATTGTTTTTTATAATTCATTCAATATCAATCGATTTTTTAGTCGAAAGAAATACAACTACCTCCACTAAAGTCTATAACTTTATCTGGATAATTTTGTTCGAAAATATTGATTGCATTTTGACCAGTGCAGTGATTAAGTCCCCATTTATCTATAGTATAGGGTTTAATGTTGTCAAGCAGGTTTTTGATGTAGGTATCAGTTTGGCTGTTTAAATGTAATCCTCCTCCGACAAAAGAATATTTGTCAATTTGTAATGTTTCTTGTGTTGTTTTTAAAATATTGATGATGCCATTGTGGGCACAACCTGTTAATAAAATGGTTTGATTGTTTTCCTGCGCCACAATTACAATTTCATCTTCAAATGGGTCGGGGATATAGGTATCATTAGGTTTGAAAACCAAACGATCGTTAAGTACTGGTTTTTTATTATTAGCCAACTGAGTAACAATCCATAAACCAGGAAATAAAGATTGTGTTTCATTAATAAATAGTATACGGTCTTTGTATTGTTGCCATTCTAATCTCCAAGGAATCCCATTTGACTTTATCATTTTTGAAGAGCACGAAAATCGTTCTCGTAATCCATTGGGATGAAGTATAATTTTAGCTTTAGAATTTATTTGTAAAAAAGCAGGTAATCCACCTGTGTGATCATAGTGTCCATGACTAAGTATTACATAATCAATTGCAGAGAGGTTTATCCCCAACTCAATGGCGTTATTTATGAATTTGTTTGTTTGACCTGTATCATAAATGATTTTGTATTGACCAACTTCCAAATAGGTTGATAAACCATGCTCACATTTTATTTTATTATGAATGCTATTGTTTTCAAGGATGTTTATTATTTTCACTATAATGAAATTAAGCCTAAATTAATGTACTAATTTATGAAGAAAATGGAGTAATTCAATAATTAAAATCAAAAGACTATTTAGTTAAGCCGGTGTTATAAATAAGACGGAGGTTACCCTCCGCCTTACAGGTCATCAGAACTATGTTAAGGCCCAACATAGTGTTGTTTAAATAAGAGGATTTTGTTGTGATGGATGATTTCCTCTTTTCATATATATTAGCATTACCCAAAAACAGGTTTTATTTTTAAATAGATGATATTTTCAGAGAAAGGTTGCTTTGAGTGTAAAATACATTTCATCTATGTATCTTTACAAGCTTAAATGCAACATGAGAATGACTTCAAGTACCCAATTTGCCGATATTATTTTGCCTGTACCGTTGCCCCGGTTATTTACATATAGTATACCTGATGATTTGATACATTTGGCTGATATTGGTAAACGTGTGGTCGTTTCGTTTGGAAAGAAAAAGTCATATTCGGGTATTGTTTACAAAATACATCAGAATGAGCCTAAAGAGTACGAAACGAAGCCTATCCTTAGCGTTTTAGATACTCTTCCAATTGTAAATACTGAACAGTTGCGTTTTTGGGAATGGTTATCTGATTATTATCAATGTACATTAGGTGAAATTTATAAAGCAGCACTTCCATCTGGATTGAAGATGGAAAGTGAAACCAATGTTATTTATAATGCTGAGTTTGTTGCCGAAAAACCACTTTCATCTAACGAAGATAAGATCCTCGATATAGTATCGTCTAAAAAGGTTTGTACTATTAATGAAATTAATCAGTTAAGTGGGCTGAAAAATTGTTTGCCAGTTCTAAAGCGTTTGCTTGATTATAATGCATTGTTTGTTAATGAAAAATTAAAAGAAAGTTATAAGGCTAAAACAGAAAAGGTGCTTTCGTTACATGCAAATTGTAGAAGTGAAGAGCAAATGCACCAGGTTTTTGATACACTCTCTAGAGCACCAAAGCAGTTAGAGTTACTTATGGCATTTTTATCCATGAGTGGAGGTGTTAATAAAGCGAATGAAGATGCTGAGGTATTGCGTCAGGATTTACTCAAGAAAAGTAATGCGTCTGCTGCTGCATTAAAGGAGTTGATTAGTAAAGAAATTTTATCAGAAACGGAGCGTAATGTTGATCGCTTAGATCTTTCTGAAAAGGAAAAGAATGAAGCTCATCCGTTAAATGAAGCTCAGCAGGAAGCTTATCATCAAATACATCATTCGTTTGAGGAAAAAGATGTTTGCTTGTTGCACGGAGTTACCTCTGGTGGTAAAACAGAGATTTATATACATTTAATAGAGGAACAATTAAAAGCGGGACGGCAGGTGTTATATCTGTTACCAGAAATTGCTCTGACTACACAAATTACTACCCGTCTTAAAAAGCACTTTGGGAATTTATTAGGAATCTATCACAGTAAATTTGCCGATGCCGAACGGGTGGAAGTTTGGCAAAACCTTCTGGAACAAAAAAATTATCAGATTATACTTGGTGTTCGTTCTTCGATATTTCTTCCATTTAAAAATCTGGGATTAATTATTGTTGATGAAGAACATGAAAATACATACAAACAGTTTGATCCGGCTCCTCGCTATCATGCGCGCGATGCCTCTATTGTATTAGGTAAGTTATTTGGAGCCAAAATTCTTTTGGGAACCGCTACACCTTCTGTTGAATCGTATTTTAATGCCCAGCACGGGAAATATGGTTTAGTGGAATTAACACAACGATTTGAAGGAATTCAAATGCCCGAAATTATTGCTGTTGATACACGTGAGGCTCGTCGGAAGAAAAAGATGAATTCGCACTTTTCTCCTGTTTTACTTGAGGAAATGGATAAAGCTTTGAAAGCGGGTGAACAGGTTATTCTTTTTCAAAATCGGAGGGGGTTTAGTCCGTTTATTGAATGCGGACAATGTGCATGGGTGGCTAAATGTGTGAATTGTGATGTTAGTATGACTTATCATAAGCACTTGAATCAGTTGGTATGTCACTACTGTAATCACACCGAAAAACTGCCGGATGTTTGTCCGGCTTGTCATAGTCCGGCTATTGAAACACGGGGCTTTGGTACCGAAAAAATTCAGGAAGATATGTCAATTATTTTTCCTGATTATAAAGTAGCACGAATGGATTTGGATACAACTCGCAGTAAGTCGGCCTATGATAAAATCATCGGTAATTTTGAGGATGGAAAAATTCAGATTCTTATTGGTACCCAGATGATTTCGAAAGGATTAGATTTTGAAAATGTGCGGGTTGTTGGTATTTTGAATGCAGACAATATGCTAAACTATCCCGATTTCAGAGCATTTGAGCGAAGTTATCAATTAATGACACAAGTGAGTGGGCGTGCGGGAAGGAAGCATAAACGAGGTTTGGTAATTTTACAAACATCCAATCCTCAGCATCCTGTAATCATCGATGTAATCAATCATAATTTCAAAAACCACTTTAAAGGTCAGATAGATGATCGTAGAGCATTTAAATATCCGCCATTTTATCGATTAATTAATATTACCATTAAGCACAAAGATCAACAGGTAACAAAGCAGGCTGCATATTTTGTGGCCAAACAGTTAGGTGTTGTTTTGGGTAATCGTGTTTTGGGTCCACAAGCCCCGGTTATCAACCGAATACAAAATCAGTTTATTCAAAAGATACTGATAAAAATGGAGCGAAAGGCTTCTCCGGTTAAAGTAAAGCAGTTGATTCAGGAGGTTGTTTTTTCGGTTAAAGCTCAACAGGCGTATCGATATGTTATATTTCAAATAGATGTTGATCCGGCTTAAAACATAAAAGAAAGGCTGCCCAATTTGATTATCAGGCAGCCTTTGTTCGATAATTATAGAAAATATTAGTTCGTTTTGAACTTATATTTCACTTCAGCTAAATCTTGGTTGGCTTTTACAATTTTATCTTTCAAACTTTCTTTAAAAGCGGCTACTTTTTCCGAAAGTTCAGAATCGCCAGTTGCAATCATTTGTGCAGCTAAAATACCTGCATTCTGAGCTCCATTAATACCTACAGTTGCCACAGGAATTCCCGGAGGCATTTGTACAATGGCCAATAAGGCATCCAAACCATCTAAACTGGCATTGATTGGCACCCCAATAACTGGAATTTTTACCATCGAAGCAATTACACCAGGTAGATGAGCGGCCATACCTGCAGCTGCAATTATTACTTTTACCCCTCTGTTTTCTGCATTTTTAGCAAATTCCTCCACCTGTTCAGGTGTTCTGTGTGCTGATAAGGCATTAATCTCAAAAGGAATTTCTAGATCATTCAAAAAGTCGGCAGCCTTTTTCATCACTGGTAAATCGGATGTGCTACCCATAATAATGCTCACTTTTGGTTGCATGTCTATTGTTTTATAAAAATTAACAGTTCAAAGAAACTAAAATGTTTCACAAAAATATATAACAACAAACTAAATGCATGTGTTTAAGCATATTTTTTGTAATTTCGCAGCTTAAAACCTAAAGTAACCTCTTTTAAGGCTGGAAAATGTCTGATTAAAAGAGGTTTGTGTTTTTTAAGGTAGTAATAAAAAAAGAACCAAAAAAGAAATGGAACGAGTTAAAGTATTAGATAAGGAGTTCGAATTGAGCATTTCCGAAGAAAATATTTTAAAAGCAGTAGATGAAGTCGCAAAGCGAATAAATCAAGATTTAGATGGAAAGAACCCTTTAATGCTTTGTGTTCTTAATGGTTCTTTTATGTTTGCTTCCGATTTAATGAAGCGTATCACTATACCTTGTGAAATTAGCTTTGTTAAACTTTCGTCTTACCAGGGAACGGGTTCAACCGGTAAAGTAAAAGAATTGATTGGGTTAAATGAAGATATCGAAGGCCGCACAGTTGTGTTGTTGGAAGATATTGTTGATACAGGTTTAACAATCAGTAATACAGTTGATCAAGTTAAAGCCATGGGGCCCGCAGATGTGCGTGTAGCTACCATGTTGTTTAAACCTGATGCTTGTAAGAAAGATGTAACATTGGATTATGTAGGAATGAATATTCCTAACGAATTTATTGTTGGTTACGGTCTTGATTACGATGGATTTGGTCGTAACTTACGCAATATTTATACATTGGCGGAATAATAATATTTTAAATATCAGAAATGCTTAATCTCGTAATCTTTGGCCCTCCGGGATCAGGAAAAGGAACTCAAGGGGTAAAAATAGCTGAAAAGTACAGCTTAGAACATGTTTCAACAGGCGATTTATTAAGAAACGCTATTCACAATAACACTGCAGAAGGTGCTATTGCTAAAAGCTTTATTGATAAAGGAGAATTAGTGCCGGATGAGGCTATTATTGACATTATGGATGTTTTTATGGAAAAACTTCCTGCTGATAAAGGTATCTTATTTGATGGTTTTCCAAGAACCGTTGCTCAAGCTGAAGCTTTAAATGGTTTGTTGGCTGATCACAACCGTTCTTTATCTGCTTTGTTAAATCTTGAAGTTGAAAACGAAGAATTAATTGAGCGTTTGGTATTAAGAGGTAAAACTTCAGGTCGTTCAGACGATAACGAAGAAACCATAAAAAAACGTTTAGAGGTATATGAGGCTCAGACATTACCTGTAATGGATTTTTACAAAAAAGAAGGCGTTTATCAATCTGTAAAAGGTGTGGGAGATATTGAAGAAATCTTTAATAATATCTGCCAGGTTCTTGATAAGGTAGTTGAGGCCGAAAATTAATAATACTTTTATTTTATAAGCCACGGTAATCTTTTGAATTACTGTGGCTTCTTGTATTTTTGTAAGCATAAAAACAATGTTATGGCCGGATCAAATTTTGTTGATTACGTAAAAATATTTTGTCGTTCGGGAAAAGGAGGAGCAGGATCTGCGCATTTGCGTCGCGAGAAGTTCGTTGCCATGGGTGGTCCCGATGGAGGTGATGGTGGACGCGGAGGTCATATCATTGTGGTTGGAAACAGAAATACGTGGACGCTTCTTCACTTAAAATATAAGCGTCATATTTTCGCCGGACACGGTGGATCGGGTGGAAAACAAGGTTCATCAGGTGCTGATGGTGAAGATAGATATATTGAGGTGCCGTTAGGAACTGTAGCAAAAGATGCTGAAACAGGTGAAGTTTTGTTCGAAATTACAGAACACGATCAACAGGAAATTCTTGTAAAAGGTGGACGTGGTGGTTTGGGTAACATGCATTTCAAATCATCAACAAACCAAACGCCTCGATATGCTCAACCTGGAGAAGATGCTGTAGAAATGGCTTCTATCCTTGAGTTAAAAGTATTGGCTGATGTTGGTTTGGTTGGATTTCCGAATGCTGGTAAGTCAACATTGCTTTCGGTAGTTTCGGCTGCTAAACCCGAGATTGCAGATTATCCGTTTACTACATTGGTTCCTAATTTGGGAATTGTGTCTTATCGCGATCATCAATCATTCTGTATGGCCGATATACCTGGTATTATCGAAGGTGCCAGTGAAGGTAAAGGAATTGGTTTGCGTTTTCTTCGTCATATCGAACGAAATTCGATTCTACTTTTCTTAGTGCCTGCCGATGCCGAAGATATTAGGGGCGAGTACGAAATTTTATTGAACGAATTAAGGCAGTATAATCCTGAATTATTGGATAAATCAAGGCTTTTGGCTATTTCAAAAGCTGATATGTTGGACGAGGAGCTGATAAAAGAAATCAAACAAGATCTTCCCGACATCCCTTCTATTTTTATATCTTCGGTGGCCAACCAAGGCATCACCGAATTAAAAGATATGATATGGAAGGAACTGATGGACGCCAATCAATAGTCGATCGATATAAAGAACTTCAGCAGCAACGGGTAGATAAGTTACAACATCTTAAAAGGCAAAGTAATTTTGTAGCAATGCTTCGCCTTTCTTTATTTGTTGCTGCATTTGCTATTCCTTTTACTTTCTTTAAGGCATGGAGTATGCCTTTTTTTGTAGTTTTTTCAATTCTGTTTATTGTCTTTTTAGCTTCGGTGTATGTGGCGTTTCGGCTAAATCAGAGTAAAAAAGAGTATCAAACCTATCTTAATTTATACACTAAGGAATTAAGAATTTTAGACGGAAACTGGACTGATGAAGCTGATGGTTCGGAATGGATTAATCCGAATCACGATTTCTCTCACGATCTTGATTTATTTGGCAAGGGATCATTGTATCAATATATCAATCGATCGGCTACAAAAGAAGGTCATAAGCGATTTGCTGAAAAGCTAAATTCGATCTCATTGGATGATGATGATGTAAGAAGTAAACAAGTTGCTATTAAAGAGTTGGCTGATCATCCACAATTCAGAGAAGATTTTTATGTGAAGGCTCACCTTGTGGAAGAAGGCAGAAAAAAGAAGAAAGAATTTGACTTGGGCAAGCAGCCAGATTTGGATTTTGTTACCGGACCTTTTCGATTTGTTATTCTAGCTTTCCCTATTATAACTGTAGTTGTTTTTATTCTTTCCATGTGCGATGTTATTGCATCGTCAAGCTTGGTTATATGGTTTATGATTGGTTTGGGTATTACAGGTCGATTCCTTAAAAAAGTAAATCAAGTTCATAACGATGTTTCAACTCTTGGAAGGTATTTGAATAATTATTCTGTCTTAATCAAACTATTTGAAGGTTATAAAACAGAATCCAATTATTTAAATAATCTCAAGAAGAAACTGGAGACAGATGGTAAGTTAGCTAGTGAAACTACCCATCAATTAGGTAAAACTATTCAGTATCTCGATCAACGATTAAATATGTTGATGGGTATTGTGTTTAATGGATTCTTTCTTTGGGATTTACTAACGTGTATGGCTTTGAATAAGTGGTATAAAAAGCATGGTTCAAGGTTATTAATTTGGATGGATGCATTGGCTGAGGTCGAAGCTTTAAATAGTTTTGCTACTTTTGCCTATAATCATCCCGAAACAATTTATCCCGAAGTTTCGAAAAATGTTATTTTAGAAACGAAGGACTTGGGTCATCCACTGATCCCATTAAAGGAAAGAGTAAGCAATGATTTTTCTTTCGAAGGAGAGAATAGGATTTGCGTTGTTACGGGAGCAAATATGGCCGGTAAGAGTACATTCTTGCGAACGGTTGGAGTTAACTTAATTTTGGCTGGAAATGGATGTGCTGTAGCAGCAAAAAGATTTGTGTATAAACCATTGACTTTTGTTACTAACATGCGCGCGGTAGACAATTTATTAAAGCACGAATCGTATTTTTTTGCTGAGTTAAGTCGATTGCAGATGATTGTGGAGAGATTGAAGCAAAAAGGCGAATTGTTCTTTATTCTAGATGAGATTTTAAAAGGAACTAATTCGCACGATAAAACCAATGGCTCAATAGCTTTAATAAAGCAGTTGTTAAAGCTCAATGGAAGTGGAATTGTGGCAACACATGATTTGGAATTGGGAGAATTGCAAAACGAACATAAAGGTGAAATTTTCAACAATTGTTTTGAAGTGGCTTTTGTTGATGATGGTTTGCAGTTCGATTATAAGCTTCGAAGCGGCGTTACACAAAGTCATAACGCATCTTTTTTAATGCGTAAAATGGGCTTGATTCCAAATAATTGAGTTTTTTAAAAGAAATAAATTTGTGGGGAGTTGTTGAAAAACAAATTATCAAACTTTTCGCGATTTAGTTATATTTGGATGGTTTTTCATTCGGTTGGACCATTTATCAGAATAATTTAAGGAGTAAGCGAGTATGCAGGGTAGTCAAAATAATCAGAACTATTCAGAAGATGCTATTAGGACGCTGGATTGGAAAGAGCATATCCGTAAGCGCCCTGGTATGTATATTGGTAAGTTAGGTGATGGTACATATGCCGACGATGGTATTTATGTATTACTTAAAGAGGTGATGGATAACTCCATCGACGAATTTATGATGGGTAACGGAAAGAAAATTGAAGTTACACTTAGCGAAGAGGGTAGAGTTACTGTTCGCGACTTTGGTCGTGGTATTCCTCTAGGAAAAGTAATTGATGTTGCCTCTAAGATGAACACCGGTGCCAAATATGATTCAAAGGCATTTAAAAAGTCGGTTGGGTTAAACGGTGTGGGTATTAAAGCAGTAAATGCTTTAAGTACCATCTTTAATGTTCAGGCTTATCGTGATGGACAAACCAAGCGTGTTGAATTTAGTCGTGGTGAAGTAGTTATCGACCATGATATTACTATGTCATCCGACAAAAACGGTACTTTCATTGAATTTACTCCAGACCCTACTATCTTTGAAAACTATACGTTCCATGCCGAATACATCGAAACACTCCTAAAGAATTACACCTATCTGAATAAAGGATTGGCCATTGTTTTTAATGGTCAGGTATTCCAGAGTAAGAATGGTTTGCTCGATTTGCTGAATGAAAATATGGATTCGGAACCTTTGTATCCTGTTATTCAATTGGCCGACGAGGATCTTGAAATTGCCATTACACATGGCAACCAATATGGTGAAGAGTACTATACTTTCGTGAACGGTCAGCATACCACCCAGGGAGGTACGCATTTAATTGCCTTTCGTGAGGCTTATGTGAAGACTATACGCGATTTTTACAATAAAAACTTTGATGTTGCTGATATCAGAACAAGTATTATTGCTGCTATCAGTATTAAAATAGAAGAGCCTGTTTTTGAGTCTCAAACCAAAACAAAATTAGGTTCAAAAGATATGGGTCCTAATGGGCCATCGGTACGAAATTACGTGCTGGATATGATTACCGAAAAGCTGGATAACTTCTTACACAAAAATGCCGAGATTGCTGATGTGTTACACAAGAAGATTTTAGAATCGGAGAAAGAACGTAAAGCCATATCAGGTATTAAAAAACTGGCACGCGATCGTGCAAAAAAGGTAAGTCTTCATAACAAGAAACTTCGCGATTGTCGTATCCATTATACCTCTAATCAGGAAGAAAAATTAGCTAGTTCTATCTTCATTACTGAGGGAGATTCGGCAAGTGGATCGATCACTAAAGCACGTAACGTAAATTCGCAGGCTGTATTTAGTTTGAAAGGTAAGCCTTTGAATAGTTATGGTTTATCTCGTAAAGTAGTTTACGAAAACGAAGAGTTTAATCTGCTTCAGGCTGCTCTGGATATTGAAGAAGGCTTAGAAACATTGCGATACAATCAGGTAATTATTGCTACCGATGCCGATGTTGATGGTATGCATATCCGTTTGTTATTGCTTACTTTCTTCTTACAATTCTTTCCCGAACTAGTCAAAAATGGACACTTGTATATTTTACAAACTCCTTTGTTCAGGGTGCGAAATAAGAAGACAACTTTTTATTGTTATTCGGATGAGGAAAAACTTTCAGCTATTAAAAAGTTGGGAGCCAAGCCTGAGATTACCCGTTTTAAGGGATTGGGTGAAATCTCGCCAGACGAGTTTAAGCACTTTATAGGAAAAGACATTCGTTTGGAACAGGTAAGAATGAAGAAAGATGTTCCGATTAAAGACCTGCTTGAATTTTATATGGGTAAAAATACCCCTGATCGCCAAAATTTCATTATTGATAACTTGGTGATTGAAGAAGATTTGGTAAATGATTTAGAAGCGACTAAGTAGCATGAGTTACGACGATACAAATAACACCGACCTACCAGAAGATATAAATCCAGAAGAAAACAAACAGGGAGAAAATCAGATTTGGAACGAATCCAAATTGAGCCATTTGCCGGGCATGTACCGTGAGTGGTTTCTCGATTACGCTTCTTATGTAATTTTGGAGCGTGCTGTTCCGCATATGAACGATGGTTTAAAACCTGTACAACGACGTATTTTACACGCCATGCGCCGTATGGATGATGGGCGATATAATAAGGTTGCCAACATCATTGGTTTTACCATGCAGTTTCACCCTCATGGTGATGCTTCTATTGGTGATGCTTTGGTTCAGTTAGGTCAAAAGGATTTATTGATCGATTGTCAGGGTAACTGGGGGAACGTTTATACGGGCGATAGTGCAGCTGCACCTCGTTATATCGAGGCTCGTTTAACCAAGTTTGCTCAGGAGGTGGTGTTTAATCCCAAAACAACTGAGTGGAAATTATCATACGATGGTCGTAACAACGAACCTGTTACACTTCCTGTAAAATTCCCGTTATTGTTGGCTCAGGGTGTTGAAGGAATTGCGGTTGGTTTGGCTTCAAAACTGTTACCTCATAACTTCAACGAGTTGATTGATGCTTCTATCAATTGTCTCGAAAATAAACCGTTTGAATTGTATCCCGACTTCCCAACGGGGGGTATGATGGATGCATCAAGATATAACGATGGATTGCGCGGTGGTGCCGTAAAAGTAAGAGCAAAGATTTCAAAAGTGGATAGTAAAACACTGATGATTTCTGATATTCCTTACGGTAAAAATACTACCAGTTTGATTGAATCGATTTTGAAAGCCAACGAAAAAGGCAAAATCAAAATCAAGAAAATTGACGATAACACAGCCGAGAATGTTGAGATACTGATTTATCTTCCTTCCGGTTCATCACCTGACAAAACAATTGATGCTCTGTATGCATTTACCGATTGTGAGGTATCAATTTCTCCTAACTCATGTGTGATAAAAGAAAATAAACCACATTTTGTGGGAGTTTCTCAAATTCTTCGTGAGAATACAGATAATACTAAATATCTGTTAACTCGCGAGTTGGAGATTAGACGAGGAGAATTGGAAGATGCGTGGCATATGTCTTCGTTGGAGCGAATTTTCATCGAGAATAAGATTTATCAGCGTATTGAGGATTGTGAAACATGGGAGGCCATCATTCAAACAATTGATCATGGTTTAGATCCTTTTAAACCTACGCTTCGAAGAGAGGTAACACGAGATGATATCACCAAACTGACTGAAATTAAGATCAAACGTATTTCAAAGTTTGATGCTAAAAAAGCAGATGAATACATTGCTTCGTTGGAAGAAGAGATGGAGCAGATTGATTATAATCTGGCTAACATCGTTACCTACACCATTGATTACTACAAACGAATTAAAAAGCAATTTGGAAAGAATTTTCCACGTAAAACAGAGATTCGTAGCTTCGAGAATATTGTGGCCTCTAAGGTTGTTGTTAAAAACGAGAAACTATATATCAATCGCGAAGATGGTTTTATTGGAACTTCGTTGAAGAAAGATGAATTTGTTTGCGATTGTTCTGATATTGATGATGTAATCATTTTCTATAAAGATGGTAAATACATGATAACCAAGGTGTCTGACAAGGCATTTGTAGGTAAAAATATTATGCATATTGCTGTGTTTAAGAAGAATGATAAACGAACCATTTACAATGCTGTTTACCGCGACGGTAAGGATGGAATGGTATTTATGAAACGTTTTGCCGTAACCGGAATCACGCGCGACAAAGATTATGATCTCACACAAGGAACACCTGGATCGTCTATTATGTATTTCAGTGCGAATCCAAATGGAGAATCAGAAATTTTGAAAGTGGTACTTCGTCCTAAGGCTCGTATCCGTAATCTTATTTTTGATTTGGATATGGGTGAATTGGCTATCAAAGGTCGAGGAGCCCGAGGTAATATAGTAACTAAATACGAGGTTCAAAAAGTAGTATTACGAAGAAAAGGTGAATCTACTTTAGGCGGTCGTAAGATATGGTTTGAACAAGAAACACTTCGTTTAAATGCTGATGGTAGAGGTAAGTTCTTGGGAGAATTTCATGCTGGTGAGCAAATTCTGGTGATTACCAAAGATGGTAAATTCTTCCACACAACTTATGATTTAAGTAATCACTACGAAGATAATATACTCATCATAGAGAAGTTTAATTCCAATATGGTTTGGTCTGCTGTTTATTTCGATGCCGATCAGGATTTCTACTATGTGAAACGCTTCCAATTAGATGCTTCCAATAAGCCACAATCGTTTATTGGCGATAATCCAAAATCGCGTATTGTGAATATTATGCATGTAGAGTATCCTCGCCTCGAAGTAAAATTTGGTGGTGATGATAAACTGCGCGAAAAATTAATTGTTGAGGTGGCTGAGTTTATCGGAGTTAAGAGTTTTAAAGCAAAAGGTAAACGTTTAACTACTTATCAGATTTCCAAAATTCAGGAATTAGAACCCTTAATTAAGGAAGAGCCGAAAGAAGATCTGCCTGATGATATGGAAGATCAAAATTCGACTCTCGAAGATGATAAAGACCAAATGTCGTTATTTGATAATGGAAATTAAGAGAGTATTTCTGGTTGGTTTTATGGGGAGTGGTAAATCCACTCTCGGTAGACGTCTTAAACACGAGATGGATTGGGATTTTCTTGATCTCGATGATGTGTTTGAAGATAAATATCAAACTACCATTAAGGAATATTTTACAAAACATGGTGAGGATGCTTTCCGTATTGCTGAAAAGGAGTGTCTTCGCGATGTTATTCATTCAGATAAAGTAATTATTGCCACAGGAGGTGGTACTCCATGCTTTTTCGATAATATGGAGGTAATGAACCAAAATGGTTTGACCATATATCTTAAATTAAGTGTAGAGACGATTATATCACGATTAAGTTCTGGCAAAAATGTACGACCTTTAGTTGCCGATAAATCAGGTGATGAACTTTATCATTTTATTCAGGATAAACTCGCTGAACGAGAAGATTTCTACAATCAAAGTAAAGTAATTGCTGATGCTGAAATTTTAAGTGTTGATGCCTATGTCAACATTATTAAGGCATCGGGAGATTTGCCTTGATAAAAACTTAAAATGTATATATACTTATAGCTTTAAAATTTGGTATCATCTTAATTTTGTGTGATATTAGGTTGATATGTATAAATCGGTTCAAATAGGATGGGCTGTCATTTTTGTTTTACTTACTATAATGACCATTCTAGGGTTTTCTATCGAGCTGAAACCCTTGATTTATATTGCGATTATATGTATAATTATTTTGCTTCTTACTTATAAGCTAACTATTACCATTGATAGTAATTGGCTTAGATTCTCGATGGGTATAGGCCTGATTGGTGGTAAATTCGCCATGAAAGATATCACCAGTTGTGCAGCAGTTGATTATATGCCTTTGGGTTGGGGAATACGCTTCAGGCCGGGGAAAATAATTTATAGTATAACGGGTAGCAAAGCGTTGGAGTTGACAGTCAGAGGTAAGAATTTAAAAATTTGCATTGGTACCGACGATCCAGAAACATTGGTTCGAATTATTCGTGAGATTAAACGGAAACAAATGTTATAAACCGCTTGTTAAATCTCAATTATTACTTTTCACAATCTTTATACGTAATTACAGATTTGCTACAGAATTCAGTAGTACTTTTGAAATGTAGCTTACCAATGGTAAGCAAACAACGCTAAATTGAACAGGTTATATGGTTGGTTTAATAGGAATTAGTCACCAAACAGCTAAACTCGAAATACGTGAACAACTGGTAATTACCAAAGGTGAAATTGCCGGATTATATGAATATCTCAATCGCGAATGTGATGTTAATGGAATAATGGCATTAAGCACTTGTAATCGCACCGAACTTTATTTCGAAGCCGAAAGTTCTCAGGTTGATAATATACAAGATTATACAAATAAAGTAATCAGTGCTTACAGCTCCTACTTTAAAAAGTCTGAAAACATCAAACAGTATCTGTATACCCATACCGGATTGGATGCTGCCCGTCACTTGTTTAAAGTGGCTACCGGATTAGATTCTCTTCTTTTAGGCGAATATCAAATAGTATCTCAATTAAAAGAAGCCTTTTCGTGGGTTGATAAAACAGCGATGGTAGGTCCTGAATTAACCAGAATGGTTCATAAAGCATTTGAAGCTGGTAAAGAAGTACGTACCAGAACATCTATTAATAAAGGTGCCGTGTCGGTTAGTTCAGCCGCCGTTGAGTTGATGGGTAAAAAATTGGGATGTCATTCGAACATAAAAGCGCTTACAGTTGGAGCTGGCGAAACCGGAACCATAGTAGCTATTAACCTATCAAAAAAAGGATGTGTTAACAACATCATAACCAATCGTACTTTTGATAAAGCAATTCAGTTGGCAGATAGAGTAAATGGTAAGGCCATTGAGTATGGGAATCATATACAAGAGCTGGATAATGTTGATATTGTAACGTTTGCAACAGGTTCTCCACGGGTATTATTTACCAAAGAAATTGCTCAGGTGGTAATGAAAAATCGTGCAGGTAAACCATTAATGGTGATGGATTTATCCAATCCACGAAATGTTGCTGCCGATACTGCTTCTGTAGAAGGTATTACTTTGTTTGATTTGGATCAGATGGAAGAAGTTGTAAAAGCAAACTTCGAAAAGCGTAAAGGCAAACTGGCCGAAGCTGAAGCTATTATCGATGAAGTGTTGGAAGAATTTGAAAGTTGGTTAAATATGCGCATGATGAGTGCTGCAATCAGTTCAATAACATCTACATTTAAAAATATTCACCAAGTTGAAGCCAAAAATTATAAGAAGGCAAAAGACGAAGAAAGCACACAAAAAATAACAGAGTATGGCGATCATTTAAGTGCCAAGTTCACCCGAATGATCATCAAGCAAATAAAAGAAGTAACCAATGAAGGTAGAGATCCTGAAAAGGTGAAACTTATCGAAGAATTTTTTAATTTCAGCTCTTAAAATATCATAATGGATGAGTTTTTACTCATCCTTTTTTGAAACCTCATATATGACAACCGCAACAATTCGAATAGGAACAAGAGGTAGTAAACTGGCGCTATATCAGGCTAATCTTGTAAAATCGAAACTCGAAGAAACCTATCCTAATCAATCTTTCGAGATTGTGATTATCTCAACTAAAGGTGATAAAATTTTGGATGTGGCATTATCAAAAATTGGTGATAAAGGATTATTTACTAAAGAACTTGAACATGCTCTGTTTGCTAACGAAATAGATATGTGTGTGCATAGCTTAAAAGATCTACCAACTGTTTTTCCGGAAGGAGCTCAATTAGGAGCTATTCTTGAACGTGCTGAGTTTAAAGATGCCTGGGTGAGCAAAGATGGTTTGAGTCTTGAAGAGATGAACGAAACGCACAAAGTTGCAACGTCAAGTTTAAGGCGCATTGCTCAGGTTAAACGTATCAATCCAAAAGTTGAAGTGGTTGATATTAGAGGTAATGTGGATACACGTCTTAAAAAGATGAATGATGGATATTGTGATGCTATGGTTATGGCGGGTGCAGGCCTTATTCGTTTAGGTTACAATGATGTAATTACAGAGTTGTTTGAACCCGAATATTTGATTCCTGCTTGTGGACAGGGAGCTATTGCAATTGAGATTCGTGAAAATGATTCTAAAATAGAAGAGCTTATAAGCACGCTACATTGCGAGCAAACGTATAACAAAATAACAGCCGAACGAAGTTTTTTAAATGAACTGGAAGGTGGCTGCCAGATTCCAATTGGGGCTTACGCAACCCTTGAGGGTGATAATCTGGTGTTAACCGGAATGGTTGCCTTACCTAGCGGATTAAATGAAATTAGAGCTACCGAAATTGGTAAATCTGCTGATGCAGAAAAAATTGGTCGTAGATTAGGACAAAAAATTATTACTTTAGGGGGCAATGATATTTTAACCCAAGTTAGAAATTATTAAATCAGCTTTTATGGATCCTTATTCGCGCGAAACCGCAGTAATCTTAACTCATCCTATCGGGGAAGATGACTTATTGTTTAACGGATTACTAGGGGAGGGCATTGATGTTATCCGCGATCCCATGATTAACACCGAACAGATTGTGCTCTGTAAGAATGATCTGGACGAAATTTTACAAAGCCGTCGAATTATTTTTACCAGTAAAAGAGGTGTTGAGTATTTTTTAAACCAGGTTAAACCGGCTGATATACTGGATAAGAACTTTATCTGTATTGGAAAAAAGACTGCTCAGATACTTGAGAAAACAGGAATTAAAGCCTGGTGGGTATCTAACGGGCGAACGGCTTCCGACTTGGTAGATGAATTACATGATGTACATATCCCTAAAAATGAAAAGTGGGTGGGTTTGTTAGGCGAGCTGGCCGAAAATACCTTGGAAGATGGTTTGCAAGATATTTGTACTTACAAGCGATATAATATTTATAGAACTATAACTGCTGAAAAACGAAACGAGAAGACTGAAACTTTGTTGAAAGCCAAGCGGCCAATGTTAGTAGTTTGTACCAGCCCATCTTGTTTTAATGGATTCATGGATGTATATGGCGATCTTCTTCACGATGAAGTGGGATTTGCATCTATTGGCCCAACCACTACTAAAAGCATGAAAAAATGCGATATTTCTCCTGCTGTTATCGCTCGATTGTCGACCTATGAGGGGCTTTGGCAAGAAATGAAAATGCAATTAAAACCCGATTATCAATAAAATAAAATATAGAATATGGCTTTTCCGGAAACCCGTTTAAGACGATTAAGATATAATAAGATTTTGCGTAATATGGTAACCGAAACTCATTTGCGAGTCGATGATTTGGTTTACCCTCTGTTTGTTTGTCCTGGAGAAGGGGTGAAGAATCCTATTACTTCTATGCCTGGCAATTACCAAATGTCGGTAGATATGTTGGTTGAAGAATGTAAATTGGCTGTTTCTAAAGGAGTAAAAAGCATTTTGTTATTTGGTATTCCAGAGCATAAAGACGAACATGGTCATGTAGCTTGCCAGGATGATGGTATTGTGCAAACAGCCATTCGTGCCATCAAAGCTGAGATTGACGATATTTTGATTATTGCTGATGTTTGTAACTGCGAATATACCACACATGGTCATTGCGGCACCATTATAGACGGTGATGTGGATAATGACTCAACCATTCAAACATTGGCTGATCAATCGGTATCACTAGCAGTAGCAGGAGCTGATATTATTGCCCCAAGTGATATGATGGACGGACGAATTGGGAAGATCAGAAAAGCATTGGATGCCAATGGATTTGAAAAGACTCCCATCATGTCGTATGCTGCAAAATATGCTTCTGGTTTTTACGGTCCTTTCCGCGAAGCAGCTGATAGTGCACCTCAATTTGGAGACCGAAGTACATACCAAATGAATCCTGCCAATAGCGATGAAGCAATGCGCGAAGTGGCTGAAGACATCAACGAAGGAGCTGACATGGTTATGGTTAAGCCAGCTATGAGTTATTTGGACATTATCTATCGTGTTAAAAACGAATTTGAAATGCCAACTGCAGCATATAATGTAAGTGGAGAATTTTCGATGGTTAAAGCTGCTGGTAGTAAAGATTGGATTGATGAAAATCGTGTAATGATGGAAGTGTTACTTTCTATCAAACGTGCGGGTGCCGATATCATTATTACCTATCATGCTTTGGATGCAGCGGATATACTAAATAGCCACTAGTCGTTGCCATTAGCTGCAAGCTAGAAAAAATTACAAATAATTTATTTGGCCTCATTAGTGATGATAAATATTTTGAAAAAGGACTTTAGTAAGACCGGGAAGCTGAGAACTTGTTCGAAGATCACCCGGCCGCACTTAAGGCATTTAAGAAATATGCAATCATCGATAATGTAGCCTTGATTTTCTTTGTTTCGTTTCTTGTATCAAGACAAGAAATGAAAAGCCCAGCGGCTTGAGTGAAGAAATTTAATCTTGATACTAATATGAATAACAATAATAGCAAACAAGCCTTTCAGGAAGCTCAAAAAGTAATTCCAGGAGGTGTAAATTCACCGGTGCGCGCTTTTAAAAGTGTAGGCATCGATCCTCTGTTTATTCAAAAAGCAAAAGGAACTACTGTTTGGGATATTGACGATAACGAATATACTGATTTTGTTGCTTCATGGGGTCCACTTATTTTAGGACATGCTCATGACGATGTTATAAAGGCCGTTGCTGATGCCGCTTCTTTGGGAACCAGTTATGGTGCTCCTACTCTTATTGAGACAGAGATGGCTGAGCAAATCGTAAAGATGGTGCCATCAATCGAGAAGGTTCGTATGGTGAACTCTGGAACAGAAGCAACCATGAGTGCCATTCGTTTGGCTCGTGGCTATACCAAACGTGAGTTGATCATCAAATTTGCAGGATGTTATCACGGACATGGAGATAGCTTCTTAATTAAGGCTGGTTCGGGTGCAATTACACTAGGATTACCTGATAGCCCCGGTGTAACAAAAAGTACGGCTAAAGATACCTTAACAGCGGATTATAACAATCTGGAATCTGTTCAGGCATTGTTCGATCAGCATAAAGATGAAATAGCTGCTGTTATTGTTGAGCCTGTGGCAGGTAATATGGGAGTTGTTCCTCCTGCAAAAGGATTTTTGGAAGGATTACGTAAGATTACCAAAGATAATGGAGCCTTATTAATTTTTGATGAGGTTATTACAGGTTTCCGTTTGGCTAAGGGAGGTGCTCAGGAGTATTACAATGTGATGCCTGATTTAACCACTTTGGGGAAAATTATTGGTGGTGGACTGCCTGTTGGTGCATATGGAGGAAGTGCTGAAATTATGGATATGCTTGCTCCTATCGGACCTGTTTATCAAGCAGGAACATTATCTGGAAACCCTTTAGCAATGGCTGCCGGTTTAACTGCTTTGAAAAAGTTGGATGAAACACCAAATGCATATCACGACCTTGAGAAGAAAGCAAAATTTGTAGAAGAAGGATTTAAACTGAATGCAAAAGAATTAGGTTTAAAGGTAGTATTGAACCGTGTGGGTTCCATGATGACAGCTTTCTTTACTGATGGCGATCAAGTAGCTTCGTTTGATGAAGCTATGAGTTCGGATACCGGAAAATATGCTGATTATTTCAAAGGAATGATTGATAATGGTTTATATATTGCTCCTTCTCAATTTGAGTGTTTATTTATTTCAATGGCTCACACCGAAAAGGATTTGGAGAAGTTAATTAAAGGGAACCGTAAAGCGTTGGAAGCACTTAAATAGTGTTTAGTGAAATGTGCATAGTGAAAACAAACTGGAAATACTATGCACCACGCACTTCGCACTAATAACTATGCACTATTTTTATGGCAAATATATTTTTAGATACAATAAAAGGTAAAAACACCAAACGACCGCCAGTGTGGTTTATGCGTCAGGCGGGGCGTGTGTTGCCTAACTACAGAGCACTGAAAGAGAATTATACTTTTTCGGAGTTGATGGAAGATCCTGAATTGGCTGCTAAAGTTACTTTAATGCCTATTTATGATTTAGGCGTGGATGCTGCCATTCTGTTTTCTGATATTTTAGTAGTACCTGAGGCCTTGGGAATGTCGTTGAAGTTCACTGAAGCAGGCCCTGTTTTTGGTGCACCTTTGCATACCTATGACGATCCGATTAAGCAGCTAACTAAAAACATGAACAAACTCGATCATGTTTATGCGGCTATTGATAAGATTTTAGAAACTCGACCCGAGAATAAACCTTTGATTGGTTTTTGTGGTGGATTGCTTACTACTTTCTGTTTCATGTTTCGCGATAATGTGCGCGATATTACTTTTAAGAATGCTACCGAATTTCTTTATAAAGATAGAAAAACCAGTCAGAAGATTATTGATGCACTAACCGAAGTGTCTGTTGAATATGCAGTAAAGCAAGCCGAGCATGGTGTAGAAGCATTCCAGCTTTTTGAGACTTATGGAGGTTTATTACCTGAGGAGCTTTATTTGGATATGATTCTTCCTGCATCAAAAAAGATATTAAAGGCAGTTCGAGATAAAGGTATCCCAACTATTTATTTTCCTAAGGATTTAGGTAATGGAATCAGTGCGGTTACTAAAGAGGTTTCTGATTTTGTGGGTATCGATTGGCGTATGTCATTGAAACATGCACGTTCCATTGTTGACCCTGAAGTAGGATTACAAGGTAACCTTGATCCTCGTCTCTTGTATGCAAGTCAACAGGATATTGAAGCCGAATTGAATAAGACATATTTGCCATTTGGGCGCGATAATCAGAAATGGATTTTCAATTTAGGACATGGTATATTACCTGACTTGCCAGTTGAAAATGTGAAATTCGTGATCGATTGGGTAAAATCAGCAAATTGGAATAGATAGCAAATATTAATGATAAATGGTTAATTGTAAACGAAAGAATCATTAACCACTAACCATTAAACATTAGAGTGATGTTAACATTTGACAGGAACCTATTGGATAAATATAATGTTGCAGGGCCCAGATACACCAGTTATCCCCCAGCTACATTCTTTCACAGTGAGTATGGAAATGAGGATTACAAGGAGAGTGTGATTGTATCCAATCAGGAGACGCCTGAAAATGTTTCGGTATATATCCATATTCCATTTTGTCCTCAACTATGTACGTTCTGTGGTTGCACAACATACACAGGTATGGGTGCTAAAACCATCGAAAGTTATATTGATACACTGATCAAAGAGATTGACCTGGTTTCGCAGGATATTTCCAAAGATCGGAAATTGACCCAGGTTCACTGGGGAGGAGGAACTCCTAATGCTATCTCAGCAAAGCTTATAAGAAGAGTTACTGAGGCTATCAAGCGAAACTTCACTTTTGCCGATAGCTACGAAATGGCGATGGAATGTAGTCCTGCCTATTTGGATTTTAAGATGGTGGATGAGCTCCGCGATATGGGTTTTAATCGTATTAGTTTAGGTGTACAGGATTTTAAGCAGGAAGTACTTGATGCTATCAATCGTAAAGCTCCGCGTGTTCCGGTTAAAGAGATGATAGCTTACCTTCGTAAAGTTGGTTTTTCAGGTATCAATCTTGATTTAGTATACGGTCTTCCTTTTCAGACAAGAGAGAGTTTTAATGAGACCGTTAAGATGGCACTGGAAGCTGATCCTGATCGGTTGGTAACATTCTCATACGCTCATGTCCCATCTGTAATGACGCGACAAAAAGAGTTAGAGCAATATGGATTACCGGGTGCTGATGAGAAAATAACCATGTTGGAAGATGCCTATAACTTGGCCGTTCAAAAAGGGTATGTACCTATCGGCATGGATCATTTTGCCAAGCCTGAAGATGATTTTGCCATTGCACTTCGAGATAAAAAGCTTCACCGTAATTTCCAGGGATATTGTACCCGCGAAACAACCGGTCAGGTTTATGGATTTGGTACCTCAAGTATCAGTCAGTTGTTTAATGCTTACAGCCAGAATGAGAAAACCATCAGAGAATACATGGAACGTGTCGAAAAAGATGGTAGAGCCGTTGTACGTGGATATAAGCTAAATCAAAAGGAGCAGATTGTTCGTCAGGTTATTAATGAGGTGATGTGTAATTACTTTGTTGACTTCAAACAAGTAGCTGATGATTTTTCTGTTTCGATAAGAGAAGTATATTCTGCTGTTGATTTTCGGTTAGAGAAAGTTCAATCTTTTATTGATGACGAATTGCTGGAACTATCCAACGATGAGTTCATAGTAAAGGGACAAGGACGCTTCATCATTCGTAATATTGCTATGGCTTTTGATCCGGCTCTTAAAAGTGGTAAAGGGCAATATTCAAAAACAGTATAAAAAGCTTAAGAACGGTTCTTTATTACAAGATGTTTATGAAGAACCGTTCCTTATCTTATTTCAGAGTTATTACTCATTATCAGACACTACTAATTCAAAGTTTAGAAATTCTTTTTTCTTATTATATTCCTTGATTAGTACATCTTGTAGTTGTTTGTTTTTTGACGCAGTTTCGAATACCTCCTTTTTTATTTCCATAAGACGCACATCACTGATGTTTTTCTGATTATCTAGTTCTGTAGAATAGGGAGTTAGCAATGTAGATGCTAAGTCTGAAGCTTCATCATTCATTCGTATCGTCATAAAGCAAAAAGCATTGTAGTAAGGCGAAAACTCGTTTTGTTCCCGTGTTTGTACTTCGTTAATGTTAGCACAAAGGTGCATGTATATCTGTTTATGGACTCTATGAACTAAATAAAACCTTGAAGCAATTACACTTAAAGAATCGATGGTGATAGAGGGTATGTTCTTGTTAATCAAGCTTTGTTTAAATAACTCTTTAAACTCTATATCCTTTCTAAGCGAAGTCTTAAACTCTTGTTTAATGGCTGATGTATCGGGTAATAAGGATTTAAAGTGTGAATATAATTTTATAGTCTTGGAGTAGTTTCGAAACAAGTAGTCATTATAGGCCCACATTGAATTACCAAAATCTTTTAATTGTAGATTAGCATTTAACGAGTCTGCTTCTGTATAAAGTCTCATTTTATCACCTCTTTGTTCGAAATAAACTCGGTAAAACTCAGATAACTCAATGTCTTTGTTTTGATTATTTGAGTTGCATGATGATAATAATGTAATTACAGCGATTGCTGTTTTAAGTCTGTATTTCATTGTGTTAGCTTGCTTCATTATAATATTGAAGTAAAGATAAGATTTTTTCTATATTTTTTGTTTCACGTGAAGCATTTTGTAAAACACAAGATTACAATAACATAAGGAGGGCTGCTTCTATATTGACATCAACAAACAATAAAACACGATGTGTATTTACATAATTACTCTATTAAAATGGAGTAATTATGTAAATACACATCGTTTTTTATAATAATTCGAATTGGTTAATTGTCTTCATCATTTCTAACCAAGTCGATGGGTTTGGCTTTTATTAAGCGGTTACGAGCTCTTACTGCCAGATTATACATTACCGGAGCCATTACAAGAGTTAAAACAGTTGAGGTAGTTAACCCGAAAATAACTGTCCAAGCCATTGGTGACCAAAAGTCGGCATTATCGCCTCCAAAATAAATGTTGGGATCGAGCTTTTCGAAAAGGCTAAAGAAATCGAAGTTCAAACCAATAGCCATTGGAATCAAACCTAATACTGTTGTAATGGCAGTTAAAAGTACCGGACGTAAACGGGTTTTTCCGGCTCGTGTAATACACTCAACTTCTTCTTCGCGCGATAAGCGGCCATGCTCGCTCATACCAAGCTCTTCTTTCTTTTGTTTGCGAATCAGGTCGATGTAATCAATTAACACAATTCCGTTGTTAACCACAATACCTGCCAATGAAACAATTCCAAGGCCGGTCATCAGAATTACAAAATCCATCTTAAAGGTTCCCAAGCCCATAAAAACTCCAATGGTGCTTAATCCTACAGTACCTATAATAATCAAAGGTTTGGCGCCCGAGTTAAACTGTGTAATTAAAATCATGGCAATTAAGGCCAGGGCAAAGAGTAAGGCACCCACTAAAAAGTCGGCTGTTTCCTGTTGATTTTCCTGCTCCCCAGTCATCTTCCACGAGTAGTTGTTGGGCATTTTATAATCATCGAGTAATACGCGAATGCGGGCGTTTACTTCGTTGGCATTGTATCCTTCAATAATATTCGAACTAAGAGTGATAACACGAGTATTGTCAACACGGTTTATCTTTTCGTAGGTTGATGAATATTCGTAAGTAGCAACGGCCGAAATCGGAATGAGGTGATTCACCCCGTTTTTATCCACTTTAATCTTCTGATTCATTAAAGTAGACACATCGTATCGGTATTGGTCTTTCAGGCGAAGCATAATGTCGTATTCATCCTCACCATCTTTAAATTTACCAATCTCTTTACCATAAAGCGAAGTACGTAAAGCCATGGCCACAGCTTGTGTTGATAGTCCCATGCGACGTACTTTATCCCTATCGATAAATAATTGCATCTCGGGCTTATTGGTGTTCAGGTCCATCTCAAGGTTTTCGATACCCGAGATGTTGTCTTCGTCAATCACCCGCTTGATATCGCTGGTTACATCAATCAGTTTTTCGTAATCATCACCACTAATTTCAATATTTACGGGTTTACCTACCGGAGGCCCGTTTTCTTCTTTTTCGATAAATATCTTGGCTCCTACAAATCCTTTATAGGCATCGGATAGCTTCGACATTATATCGCGTGTGCTATGTCCTTTTCGATATTGATAATCGACAAAGGTAATGGTTGTTAACGATTTGTTGGGCGATCGTCCGGTGTCGAACAAACCTCCCTTACCTGTACCAACACTAACCCCTACTGATTTTATAATATCCATGTAAGGTTCCAGGGTTCCGTATAAAATATTTTCGGAATTTACCGTTACCTGGTCGGTAACCTCAATATCGGTACCCAATGGTAATTCCATGGTTACATAAATGGTACGGGGTTCGTTTTGTGGAAAAAACAGCACTTCTGTTGGTATCATGGCATAAAACACAACCGAAAACAGAAAAAGTGCAATGGATCCACCCATAAGCATTTTACTTGTTTTTCGGCCCATTGCCTTGCGCAGTGTTTTTTCGTACTGATCTTCGAGGAAGGGTAAAAAGGTGTGTTGAAACCATATGGCTGATGGCTTCAATACGTATTTGTTTAGGGCGGTGATAATAAATGGTAACACCAGAATATTTCCCCAAAGTATACTTCCCATTAGATAGGATAATACTCCTAATATGGCAATGCCTCCGGTAACGTAGAAATACTTTCGAAAGCTCTTTTTCTCTTTAACATCTTCGAGCTTCATAAAATTAGAAGCGTATGCAGGGTTAATTACCAATGCTACAAATAACGACGACGATAGTACAATGATAAGCGTAATGGGCAGGTAACTCATGAATTTACCAACAATGCCGGGCCAAAAAATCAATGGAAAGAATGCTGCCAGTGTTGTGGCTGTTGACGAAATAATGGGAATAGCAATTTCGCTGGTTCCATTTTTAACGGCCTTTGATGTCTTCACGCCATGCTCCATCATGCGGTAAACGTTTTCGATAACCACAATGGCATTATCAACCAGCATTCCCAGTGCCAGTACCAATGAGAAAAGTACCATGGTATTAATGGTATAACCAATCTGTTTCAGAATCATCATGGAAATAATCATCGACATGGGGATGGCCAGGCCCGAGAAGATGGCATTACGTAGCCCCAAAAACATGTAAAGGACAATCATTACAAAGATCATCCCCAGTAAAATACTGTTTTCGAGATTACTGATTTGATCGCGAACAAATACCGATTGATCATCGGTAATGGTGATGGTTAAATCTTTAGGTAAGGTTTCGCTGGCTTGTTTATCTTTAATGATGGCCAGTATTTTATCTGTTGCATCGAGCAGGTTTTCGCCACTTTTCTTAACGATGGATAATGTTACCACCGATTTATGGTTTAAGCGAGAAATAGATGATTGTTCTTCAAAACCATCGATAACATCGGCAACATCCTTGATGTACACGGCTCTTCCATCCACCTCTTTTACAATGGTGTTTCTGATCTCGTCCATGTTGGTGTAATCGGCTTGTACACGTATGGAACGACGGGTACCATCTACCTTTATTTCGCCTGCTCCCACAGTAAAGTTTTCGGTTTGTACAGCCAGTTCAATATCCATAAAACTGATGTTGTAGGCATTCATCCGGTGTGGATCAGCATGTATCTTTATTTCGCGCTCATCTACTCCCCTAACATCGGCTTCGCGCACTTCGCGTAAGGTTTCGAAATCATCCTGTAAATCTTCGGCAAACTTTTTTAATTCGTAAATAGAATAATCGCCCGACAGGTTGATGTTTAATACCGGAAACTCCGAGAAATCGATGTCATCCACAATCGGATCGTCCATTAAATCATCCGGTAGTTCGCGCAGGGCCTTGTCGACTTTATCTTTTACATCCAGCTTTGCCTGATCGACCGGAACATCGGTTTCGAACTCAACAATTATCAAACTCATATCCTGAAACGAGTTTGACGACATACGCTTTACTCCGTCCAGGTCTTTAAGCTCTTTTTCAATGGGACGGGTAATCAGGTTTTCGATATCCAAAGGGCTGTTTCCCGGGTGAGGTGTACTTACCGATATATAGGGTACTACTATCTCGGGAAACTGCTCGCGTTGCATGGAAGTATAGCCCATCCATCCGGCCACAATTAAAAACAGGGTTAGAATGTAGATGGTGTTTTTATTATCGAGGGCCCAGTATGTTGGTTTAAATTTCCGGGTCGAAACTTTTTCCTTGGGTCTTTTATCTTCTGTCATTGTCTAATTTTTCGCGTGGTTATTGCAATGAAATAGCAGATCCGTCTACTACCTGAGCATAGCCGGTGGTAATTAGCTGGTCGCCGTTGGTAAGTCCTTCAGTTACCAATGTGTTGTTATTATCTTTTATTCCTGTTTTGATGTATTGTTTTTGGGCAATCTTTTTACCATCCTTATCAACCGCGATAAAAACAAATTCGCCACTAAAATCTTTCTTCACCAAAATAGATGGAACAACAATTGAGTTATCTGCCGCATAGGTTCTAAGCTTTAACACGGCCAGCATGTTGGGTTTGTATTCGCCTAAACTGTTTGGCAGGTTGATGCGTAAGCGAAAGGTACGCGAATCGCGATCGATAACCGATGAGGTACGATAAATTTCAGCATCTATCGTCTTATCTAATACCGGAAAGTTGATGCTTACATCATCGCCAGCCTTAATTTTTTGAAGATACATCTCTGAAACATCGGCTGTAATGTAAACCTGATCGATATTAACCAGTCGTGCAAACGGTGCTGCCGGATTGGCCATCTCGCCCTGGCGCTGAATAATATCATCAACAATTCCGTTAATAGGAGCCCGCACTACTGCCATATTCAGTTGAGCTTCGAGCCCTTCTTTTTTCTGCTTTAACGATTCCATCTGCGATTTGGACTGAAGGTACTCCATCTCCGAACCAATATTTTGTTCCCATAAGTTCGACTGACGCTCGAAAGTTGTTTTAGCCAAATCGAGGTTGATATTAATCTCGTCGAGGCTGCGTTCGATCATTTCGGTATTTAGGCGAGCCAGTACCTGACCTTTTTGTACTTGCTGTCCTTCTTTTACATCGATGCTAACAATTTTACCAGATGACTCGGGGCTTACAATGATGTTTTTATCAGCTTGAACCTGTCCGCTTATATCAACAAAGTGTTCGAAAAGAACGGGTTTAATGGGCGTTGTAATTACGGCAATAGCTCCTTCGCCCGAGTTATCGGCCAGCTCCTGTTCGAGTTTGGCAATCTTCTTTTTAAGTTGCGATAACTCGTTTTTGTATTCGGCAAGTTCGGTTTCCTTCTCTTTTCGGTTATCGTCGGTAGTGGCAGCGCAGCCAGCTAAAAGAAGAATGATGAGACTAATGGCCAACTTTTTCATTATTCGGAATCTTTTGGTTTTCATGATGAGTGGGTTATAAACGGTTAATGGCTTTTTGGTATTTAATATGAGTATCCAACAGGTTGAGGGTTGATTGTATATAACTTATTTGAGACTGTATATATTGACCTTCGTTTTGCGATAGCTCGGTACTTGAACTAAGCCCATTGGCAAATTTAATGCGGGTACGATCGTAAATACGGTAGGCTATTTCTTCGCCTTCCTTATCATTCAGGTACACTGCCTGGGCATTTTTAAAGTTCGATTCGGCAACCATCAGTTGTTGTTTCAGTACTTCTTCCATCTGGCGCATTTGGTTTTGTAATTTCAGATAATTGATTTTTTCTTGTTGAACACGTGCATTCTGCATTCCTGACTTGAAGATGGGAACAGATAGCGATATCCCAATCATTTGCGAATTGGTATTGCTCATGTCCTTAAATTCATCGCCAAATTCGATGTAGCTAAGGTTGTAAAAGGCATTTAGTTTGGGCAAATACTGTACTTGCTCGCTTTTGATAATGGCTTTTTGAGCATCTTCCTGTGTTTCTAAAATAGAATAATCGATGTGCGATTTAACATTAAAGGTGTTTGATTCGGGAAGATACGTTTCAACAGGCATAAGCAAATTATCAATGTTATCGCTTAGTTTAATGGGTTGTTCAATGGCAAGGCCCATCGAATACTTTAATACAGCCTGTGCAATTAATAACTGACGTTCGGCATCGAGCAATAAATTACGCGAATTGTTAACCATCAGTTTAAGCTGATCAACATCGGTTAATTCTCTGAAACCATTTTCGTAATAAGCTTTGGTTTCTTTTAAGGTTTGCTCATTAACCTGAAGGTTCATTTTAAAAGTTTCGAGATTTTTGCCGGCCACCAAAGCAACGTAATAGGCCTCGGCAACAGCCTCGCGAACGTCTATTTGAGTTTTTTCTTTGTTTTTTTGGCTGATTTCAACATAGATACGACTGGCTTTTACACCTAATAAATAGGTTCCATCAAAAAGTAATTGATTAACATTACCGGTTGCATTCCAATTGTATTTTTTGCCAAGTCTCATTTTCATCTCCACCTCTTCGCCAGCTCCATTTTTCATGGTAAAGGAATTTTCCTGAATAGCCAGGTTATCGGTTAGTTGGCCATCCACACTAATCTGAGGCAATCCTATGGCAATATATTCCCACACACGCTTTTCGGCCGATTGAATATCGTATGTAGCACTTTTACTATCAAAGGCGTTTTCAGTGGCATAATCCAGGGCTTCTTGCAGAGTGAACGAAAGCGAATCGGATTGACTATAAACACTTGATGTAGTTAGTATAATTACAAGTGCTAAAATCGTCTTTTTCATAGATTGGGTTTTTGTGTTATGTTTTGTGGTTGAATAATTCATCTAGTTTTACTATTCCTTCAGGGGTGCAAATACCTCTGAAGTGGTATTTATAAACTTCTTCGTAGGTTTTAGGATCGGCCAGTTCGTTATCGTCCAACAGGCCAGAAGCTGAATCGAACAGAAATTGCTGGTACCCCAACATTATTTTGGCTATAATGTGCGGATTAATATCGTTAAGATAGTAACCTTCTTTTATGCCTTTTTTAAGATTAAGAATGTTGGCATCCATTGTTTCTTTGTATCTGTGCTCGTTTAATTTGCGTAGTAGTGTTGGATAGTACTTGCGCAAATCAAACAACATTGAAGGATTATAACGTGGAAAGCGTTGAATTACTTTTTTTGCATGAATACTATGTTGTTCAATGGCATTATAATCGTTATTGTGAAACACCGAAAGTAGTTCGGTAACCAGGTTGATGTAATGATCAACTACCGATTCAACCAATTCGTTTTTATCATGAATGGCTTGATAAAGTGTTTTTTTCGACATTCCAATTTCACGGGCAATGTCATCCATACTCACACTTTTTATTCCGTATTGATGATAGAGTTCAACAGCTTTAGATATAATGGTTGGTCTTTTATCCTTCATTTTGCGAATGTACAATATTAATGAATAAGAAACTATGTGTGTTTTGATAGTTTCCGTTATTTATATCAATCATTCAACACTATAGATATATTCTTAAGTATTGATGTATAAGATTAGTTTTTTAATTCTGTGTTGTTTAATTTATAATCGAAAGGAAAGTTTGGCCCCTAACATACATTATATAAACCATAATATTATTTGAAATGTTTAGGCTTGCTGGTATCTTATTTATTGTAATTTGTTGTTTGGCTGATGAACAACTTTAGGCGACCATTATAAAATGGATCTTGTATACCGGTTCGTTTGGTTAAGCATATTTGCTGTTAACACCCTGCCTCGGTACGTTTGTTTTAGCCTGTTGACTGTTAACACCCTGCCTCGGTACGTTTGTTTTAGCCTTTTGATGGTTTGCACCCTGCCTCGGTGCGTTTGTTCTGGCCTGTTGACTGTTTGCACCCTGCCTCGGTGTGTTTGTTGTAGGGTGTTAACGGTAAATACCCTCTATCTTGCGTTTGTTAAGGTGTGTTGGTTTCATTATACTTCTTGCATAGGGGGTGTGATGCAAAAAAAAACGGCCACTCGAATTGAGCAGCCGTTAGTTAATATGAATAAACACATGTTATACCGATTGTAGAATATCCCATACAAAGGCCTTAACACCTACCTCAAGGTTGATATTGTCGAGCTTTTTAATGGCTTCTAGCAAAGGTTCAACTTTTTCGTCGGGAACTATTGCCATAAGTGCAGAGTTCATTTCGGGCCAGGTATGTGTACCCATGCGCGGTTCGCCATTGTTGGTGCCACGTCCTTTAACATCTTCCCACATGGTGTAACCACGTACTTCCAGTCGGTCGAGCATAAACTCTACCCGTTCGGTATTGGCTTGGTTATATACTATAAATACTGATTTCATAATTTTAAAATTAGTATCATGACTTACATATTAAGATTCATTTATTATCAGCTATCCTAATAAATATCTAAGTCCGATGGTTCATTAATTGTTTTATTGCTTAGATAAGTAATTTAATAGACCATTAAATTATTTATCTAAAAACTTAAATGTTTTAGCTAAATGAGCTTTTTTATCTCGGGCCCCATGGCGAGCCATTAACACATAAACCACCGGAACAATTACCAACGTAATAATGGTTGAAAATAGCAAACCACCAATTACTGTAATACCCATTGGGGCCCAAATTTCGGAACCTTCACTAACGCTTAATGCCATTGGTAGCATACCTAATACGGTTGTCATAGCGGTCATTAAAATGGGTCGTAAACGCGATCGGCATGCTGTTACGGTAGCTTCGTGTAATTCCACGCCACGTTCGCGCAACAGGTTCATAAAGTCGATCATTACAATACCGTTCTTCACCACAATACCTACCAGCAAAATAGCTCCTAACATAGCAATGGTACTCATAGTGGTGTTGGTAATGTACAAGGCCAGCACTACACCCGAGAACGAGAATAAGATGGAAAGCATTATGATGAATGGCATTTTTAGTGATTCGAACTGAGAAGCCATTACAATGTATACCAATATAATGATGATTAAGAATAGTAATCCCAAATCCTTGGTATTGTCTTGCATATCTTTATATGCTCCACCAATCGAAATCCATACCTCTCCAGGCATATCTACTTTAGAAACTTCTACTTTAACTAGCTCTGCCAATTCAGATAGAGATAATCCTTTACCAGCAACCGTAGATACAGTTAACATACGCTGACGCTGTTTGTGCTCAATTTGAGGAGGAGCCCAATACTCTTCCACCTTACCAAGCTCTGCCACACGAACCAGTTTACCTGTTGGTGTCATAATGGAGATATTTTCGATATCGCTGATGGTGTTTCTGGCATTTTCGTCGTAACGCACTACAATATCGTATTCATCTCCTTCTTCGCGAAGCTTAGAGGCCGTTAAACCCGACATGCGGTTGCGTACAGCCATAGAGGCGGTTGATGTATTTAATCCGTACTCCGATAATTTATCTCTGTCGAAAACAACTTGAAGTTGAGGTTTTTCTTTTTCGCGAGATATTGAAATATCGGCAGCTCCCTCAATGGTTTTTAAGCGATCGGCAATTTCGTTAGCCAGTAATGTTGTTTTCTTAATATCGTATCCATAAATTTCAACATCAACACCAGTTGATCCTCCAAAGCCGGTATTTGCAGCAGTGCTAACCGAAGAACTTACAATTTCGGGCATACGGTCGAGCTTTGTACGTAACACATCGGCCAGTTGCCAAACACTTCTGTCGCGGTCTGCAATATCAACCAGTTTAATGCGCATTTCAATAGTATGTGTGGCCGATTCGGAGAAGATGGCCGAAATACCGCCCTCATCATCAGTACCCGATGATGTGTATACCAATTTTGCTTCAGGTATATCTTTTTTAATAAATTGTTCTATTTCGCGGGCAGTGGCCATTGTTTCTTCAACACGCAAACCGGTAAGTAACTCAATGTTTACTGTAAGAGAACTCTGATCGGTTTCAGGCATGTTTTCGAAGTTAAGTTGCTTACTTAACATCATGGTTCCGATAAAAATGGCAATTACTGATGGAATAATTACTTTTTTATGATGAATACTCCAGTCAACAATTTTACCGTACCCATTATCTATGGCATCAAGTGTTGTGGTTACATATTTATCGTATAACGAAACCTTATTGCTTTTCTTTTCTTTTAAACGTAGCAATTGAGCACTAAGCATTGGCGTTAAGGTAATAGCAGCAATGGTTGAAGTGGTAACAGTAATGGTTACAATCCACCCCAACTGCTTAAACAATACTCCGGTTTGACCACCCACTAAGGTAAGAGGGAAGAATACAGCTACCACCACCAATGTGGTTGCAATTACTGATAGCCATACCTCTTTGGTAGCATAAATTGCGGCCTCGCGCGGTGAACTGCCTCGCTCTATGTGTTTAATAATATTCTCGAGTACCACAATGGCATCATCAACCACCATACCAATGGCTATGGATAAAGATGCCAACGAGATAATGTTAATGGAGTTACCCGAGACAAACAAGTAGGTAAAAGCAACAATTAACGAAATTGGAATGGTAAGCACAATAATAAAGGTAGCTCTCCATCGGCCCAAGAAAAGTAATACAACCAGTACCACAAATATGAGCGAGAACTTTAAGGTATCAATAAGGTTGTTGATCGATTTTTGGATATCAGAAGATGAATCCATAATCTCGTAAAAAGAAATATCAGGAGGAAGCGATGTTTTTAACTCTTGCATCATGGCCTTTACGTCTTCGGCTACCTGAACGGTATTGGCCCCCGATTGCTTCATCACCATTAAGCGCATACCCGGGTTTCCTTCGAAACGTTCATCCAGCTCTTTTTCGCGGAAGGTATCGTTAACAACTGCAATGTCTTTTAGGTAAACTGTTTTACCGTTGTTATTGCCAATTACCAGGTTCTCTAATTCGTAGCTGTCATCAAACTCTCCTTCCACACGCAACTGGTAGTCGAACTGACCCATTTTAATATGTCCTGATGGAACATTCATGTTTTCAGCACTGATAATCTGGCCGATTTGTTCTACCGTTATACCATATGCATCTAACTTAAGCGGATCGCATTCAACGTAAATTCTTCGTCCTGGTGCACCTAATATGGAGATACTACCAATTCCGTTCACCCTGTTTAGTGGGTTAACAATTTTTTCGTCCAGTATTTTTTCCAGTCCATTGTAGCTTTCTTTGGCATTAACGGCAAAGAACAAAACTGGAGCCATGCTTGAATTAAACTTGTATACAAGAGGAGATTCAGCATCGTTAGGTAAATCGTCTTTTACAAATTCAAGTGCATCTCTAATATTGTTAACCGCTTCGGTAAGGTCGGCTTCCCATTCAAACTCAAGGGTAACTACCGATATGTTATCCTGCGAGCGGGAAGTAATCTCCTTAAGGTCGTCAACAGAGTTTAGTCCATCTTCAATCAGCTTGGTAACATTGGTTTCAATCTCTTCTGCGTTGGCTCCCACATAGGTTGTCATAACCGTAATATATGGGGGTTCTACCTCGGGATACATATCAACCGGCAGATAAAACAGCGAATAAATACCGAACACAATTACGGCTATAAATATCATTATAGTCGATATTGGTTTTTTTACGGCTGTACTATATATACTCATTATTTTTCGTCTTAATTAATGGAACCACTTGTTATTTAACTACCTCAATCAAGTCACCATTATTAAGTCGTGACTGACCTGTTGTAACTAATTTATCGCCCGGTTTGATCTCATCTGAAATAATTTCCAACTTATCATCAAATCGTTCGCCCAAGGTTACATTCACATGTTTAGCTTTGCCATTTTCTTCGATAAAAACGTAACGGTTCGATGTTCCTTCCAGCATTAATACAGCCGATGCCGGAGCCACAATGGTTTCTTTTTCGCCAAGGTGTACCCTTACACGGGCAAACATACCCGGGCGAAGTTTTAAACTACTGTTAGGTATAGTAATTTCAACAGTAAAGGTGCGGGTAGATGGATCGATGGTAGGATATACCAACGATACTTCGCCTTCAAACTCCTCTTTTCCGTATACATCAGTTAAAAGCTTTGTTTTTAAGCCGGCTTTAACTAATGGGAAGAATCGTTCCGACATATTAACTGTTACTTTTAGTTTTTCGATTTGCTCAATGGTTAAGATGGCTGCCTTACCATCGTTGGTGTTAGGTGTACCACCATAAATTTCGCTGTTTTCGTAAAAACGTCCGGTTACCAATCCGTTAAATGGACTTTTGATGATGGTGTTATCACGCAAGTTATCAAGGCTTGCTTTTGTTGCTTCGTATTGTGCCTGTGTTTGATCGTAGACTTGTTGTGATATGGAGCCATAAGCAATTAACGAATCCATACGATCCATCTCTTTTTCAAGATTGGCAAACTGAACTTCCATTTGTACCAACTGGCTTGCATCCATTTGCACAACTACTTGATCTTTTCGAACTTTGTCGTTTACCTCTACTTTAATTTCTTTAATACGGCCTGGCATATTGGGTGCCAGATAAACTTTATCATAGGCATTAATGGTGGCTGTATATTCTTGATTAATTTGAATTGTTTCGGGTTGAAGTGTAGTTACCCTTACCGATTTTTTAAGTATTTCTTCTTTATCTTGATTTTGTTCTTTTGAGCCACCACAGCTTGCCAATAGGAATGATGCGATAGCAATTGCAAGAATGTTATATTTCATGATAGTTGATTGTTTAGCTTGTTTGAATTACAGATTGTTAAATAGTTTTTCGAGTGTTGTATGTGCATTTAAAACTTGTAGCATCGATTCAATATAATCTGACTCAGCACCTAAATAGTTGTTATTAGCCGTTGTTAAGTCTAAACTCGAAACTAAACCATGCTGAAATTTACGGTTGATATTTTCGTAAACTCTGTAAGCAACATCCACATTCTTTTTCTGACTAGAATATTGTTCTAAAGCTGTTTTAAGATTTAAGCGTGCTTGCTTCTCCTGAATATTTAAAGCATCTTCAAGCTGAGCTTTATTGTTTTGTAAGGTTTGAAGCTGAATTTTAGCCTGATCAACCTTGGCTTTTCTCATACCTGATGAAAAGATGGGAATGTTCATATTGAATTGCAAAACGTTGTTTGGTTGCATATCAACAATAGGAGTCTTAATCTTTTCGGTACGAACGTAATTAGCCGAAATAGTTGGAAGATATTCCATCTTTTGCAATGATACCTGCTTTTTCGAAATCTCTTCTTGCGATTCCAATAATTGATAATCAACATTGGAGTTAACATCAAAAGGTTGAACTAATGCATTCAGGAAATCAAACATTTCTAAAAAATCATCTAATGATTGAGTCAGTTCAATTTTTGTTCCCGGATCTACTCCTAGTTGAAGTTTAAGTAAATCATATGCCATATCTACTTGCCGATCTGTGCGTCGTAAGCTGTTTTCGAGCATGGTTACCTGAATCGACAATTGATCAACATCGGTTAATTCCGATACTCCTACCTTGTACATGGCTTCTGTATTACGGTGAAGATCTCGCACATTCTCAAGGTTACGGGTTAAAATCTCTTTCGATCGCTCAGCAAGCAAAATATTGAAGTAAGCATTTGAAACGAGCTCTTTAACGTCTAATTCACTTTTCTCAGCATTTTTCTCCGACATGGCTTTGGCTAATTTGGCTGTTTGAAGTCCTACAATGTAGCTTCCACTAAACAATAGCTGCGAAACACTAATGTTTAAAAAACTGGTCGATACCATAGGAGATTTTTGTGCTGGCATATCCGGATCAAACTGAAACGACATTTCTGCCCCTAAATAATCAGTATAATCCATTGTTGCATTAAGCTGTGGCAATCCTGCTGAAATTGATTCCCAAACCTTGGCGTTTGCTTCGGTTATAGCTAAACCGGCATTTTTAATATCTCTGTTGTATTCCAGAGCGTAGTCCTTAGCTTCACTGAGGTTAAGTATTAACTTATCGTTTAACTCGTTATTGTTTTCGGTTTGCCCAATGTTTGTACTTTGAGACGAATCCCGATCAATGTAAGCATCTTCCTGCGCCACTACACCTTTCCCTGTGATTGCAAGCGCAACAATCAGTATCCATTTAATTTGCATTGATAGTTGATATTAGTTTTTGTTGATGTTATTCTGCGTAAACGTGTTTGAAAACTCTTTTTAGTTCATCAATTCCGCTTTGTGTGCAAATTCCGCGGAAGTGATATTTATAGAGCTGTTCCAGTACCTTATGATCATTTAAATCAGCGTCTGTGAAAAGACCATTCGATGGATCAAATACATAGTTTTGATTGCCAACCTGTAATTTAGATATGATTTTTGAATCAATATCGGCATGATAAAATCCCTCTTTTTTGCCTTTTTCAAGGTTTGCAATATTAGCCTCGAGCATTAAGTTTTTGCGTTTTTCAATGATATCATTAAGTAGCAAGGGATAATATTTTTTTAAATCATAGAGCATAGACGGATTGTACTTGGGGAAGTGTTCGATCATACGCATTTGATATGAATAGAACTGTTCTATGGCATTGAGTGAATTATTTTTAAAAGCAGATAAGAAATCTGTAAACAAATCCCTGTTAAATTCAACAACACTTTCCACAAGATCATTCTTGTCTTTTATAAATTGATACAAGGTTTTTTTCGACATTCCTAACTCTCGGGCAATATCATCCATACTTACACTTTTTATGCCAAATTGGTGAAAAAGCGAAGCTGATTGTTTAATTATTTGTAGCCTTTTATCTTCCATAACGATGCGAATATAGGAAACTATATTTATCTAGGAAACCAAAAGGATGTTAAAAGTTTCCAAGGTATACTTTGCTTACGCTCGTAAATGTCCCGAATAAGCCATTTTATCAAGTAAAATAAGCAGCTAAAAGATTTGTTAGTATTTGATTATATAAAAATGTGTTCTTTGAATATTAAATGATCTGAAGAATGAAAACTGTTTTTAAGCTGGTATTACTAATTGTAGTGTTTGTAATTACAACTAATGCTGTTTCTCAGAATAAAAGTAACAAGAGGACATCAAAGCGTGAAATTCGTAAAAGGCAGCAAAAGGCTTATGAACAAAGCCGGGATATGAATGCGTTTAACCCAATGCAACCAATGGGGGCAAAGCAAAACGATGCGCGTGATGATATTTTGTGGCATAGCGAAAGTGCAAATACCGTTTATTCAAAAGCCGGAAATATTAGTGTTGCATCCCCATCCAGATATGGACTAAAAGAAGGTTTGGAAATATCATCCACCTTACCTCTTAATTATTTAGTACCTAACCTTACATTAAAGAAGAGGTGGATGAATAATAAATGGTATATAGCTAGTAAACATGGTTTGTACTCTGCTACACCCGGATTAAAATGGGCTCAAAAAAAGAAATATACATCAGTAGTGGATAGTTCTGCTAATATACCTTTGGTATTATCAATGAAGAATGAATTTATTGTTAGTCGTTATATCTCTACCGATAACCGATGTAGTAACGATCAACCATTTGTGATTCTAACAGCAGGTATTGGTTTTGACTTTGGGGTACCGATTGGATCATCAGATCTAACAGAAATAAGACAGCATTTTGGTGTTAATAGAAGCCCTGCATTAACAGGTGATGGAATTGTTGGTAATGCTAAAATACGAGCCGATTGGCAAATTAATAATATGCTTATTCTTGGAGGAGATTTAAAGTACTTTAGAGGTGATTTTACCGGCAATCATGCATTTGAACAAAGTACGCAATTACAAACATTTGTAATTCCTATGTGGTCTATTAGTTTTGGATACATTGTATCATTCGCAGATTATAATTTAGATAGTAAATGGGCTATTATACCATTCTTAGACTTGAATTGGTATTTCGGAAAGAAAAAAGGTAGGGAACGAGGATTGTGGGATAGAAAGATGTTTTAAGCGTTTAAAATGATGGGATAATTGCATTTTATACAATATTTATAATTTGTGAACACAAAATTTAAGCATTTTTACAAAGGATAAAAATGTACATCTAAATATGAAGAACGAAGTTGCCATTGGCATTGATATAGGCGGGACAAATACCGTAATAGGAGTTGTTGATAGAGAAGGGAATTTACTGGCTGAGGCTACTACACCAACGTTGACGAATACCGACATTAAGAATTATCTAAATACACTAACAGCTAAAATTGACGAAGTAGTTGCTTCACTTGATAGTACCACCGAGATTAAAGGTATGGGTATTGGAGCTCCCAGTAGTAATTATAGAACAGGTGAAATTGTTGGTGCCACCAACCTAGGATGGGGCGAAAGAGTTCCTTTGGTTAATATGTTAAAAGAAATATATGATTTTCCGGCAATTGTTTTAACTAATGATGCAAATTCGGCTGCTGTTGGCGAAATGATGTATGGTGGAGCTAAAGGAATGAGTGATTTCTTAATGCTTACCTTAGGCACAGGTGTTGGTAGCGGAATTGTAATAAATGGGGAACTGGTATTGGGTTCTGATGGTTTTGCAGGCGAATTAGGACATGTTATTGTTGAGGATAATGGTCGTGAATGTGGTTGTGGTCGTAAAGGATGTCTCGAAACATATGCTTCAGCAACAGGAATTTGTCGGACAGTTGCAGAATTAATTGGTACAACTAATTTGCCCAGTGACCTTCGAAAAGTCGCATCTGCTGATTTGACTTCGAAGATGATTTATGATGCTGCTATTATTGGAGACAAGTTAGCTGTACAAGCTTTTGATCATGCAGGAGCTATGTTAGGAAAAGCCATTGCTAATTTCGTTGCTTTTTCGAGTCCCCAAGCTGTATTTCTTTTTGGTGGTTTGGCCTTGGCTGGAGAGCTAATTTTCGAACCTACAAAAAAATATATGGAGGATAATATGTGTTTTCTTTATAGTAATAAGGTAGATCTTTTACCTTCGAAACTAAACGGTGCAAAAATTGCTGTATTAGGTGCTAGTGCAGTGGTTTGGCAGGAGTTGAAAGCTTAAGATTATACACCATCTGGTTGATAGATGGTGTTATTTTCTTTTATCCCTATTAATTTACTTTCCGATTTTTTTAACAAATTAAAACATTCTTACACAGCCTGCGTATTATCGGACGTCTTAATTAATTAAACCGCGTCCAAAATGAAGCAGAAAACTATCTTTCTGTTGTTAGTACTTTCTTTAATAACAACAGAAGAATCATTTGGCCAAATGGCTAAATTTAAAGCACTTTTTCTTTATAATTTTACTCAAAATGTTGAATGGCCAGCCGAAACCAATCTCTCGTCTGAATTTATAATCACCGTTGTAGGGGATAGAGAAATGGCTTCAGAACTAGAAAAACTGGCAAAAGTTAAAAAGGTAGGTAACAAAACAATTGTAATCAAACAAACCAATCAGGTTAAAAGTCTGGACAATTCACATGTTATTTTTCTAAGTCAGGCTAAATCAGGTCTTATGCCCATGTTATCTACAGGGCAACAGGGTAAACATTCGTTGATAATAAGTAGTAAGGAAGGCCTTTGTAGTAATGGAGCAGCTATTTCATTTACCACAGTTGAGGGGAAACTGCGGTATGAAATCAGTGCATCAAATATTGAGAAGCAAGGCTTGAAAGTGAATACTAAGCTTATTTCACTTGGTATACCTGTTAACTAACCAAACTAAACTATAAGAATCATGAATTTCAAATATATATTATTGGTATTAATAGCTTGTGCTATTAGTGTTGGATCCTTTTCGCAAGAAAAGAAAAAAACCAGAGAAGAAGTGTTAAATATGACGATGGAAGAAATGTCGTCTTTACCTTTGGAAGAATTAATGGATCTAATGGATATTGTAGGAGTTTCGTCGTTAGAAGAATTGTACGATTTATTACTTAATAAAGATGTTACATCCGCTTCTAAAAAAGAAGAAAGCCTTTTTGATTCCCCACTATCTACTACTGTTTTAAGTAAGGAGGAAATATTATCATCAGGAGCTACATCGGTTGAAGAAGCATTACGTCTGGTTCCGGGTGTTGTTGTAAGAGAGAAAGCAAATGGAGTGTACGATGTTCAAATTAGAGGTGGACAGAATATGCCAATGAATAATATGCTTATCTATACCGAGAATACTACTACACTGGTAATGATAGATGGACGACCTGTTTTTAATTATGGAATGGGTGGTATACTGTGGGAAACACTTCCTGTTAGTCTTGGAGAATTAGATCGTATAGAGGTTGTACGCGGACCTTCAAGTGCGCTGTATGGTCCTAATGCAGTAAATGGCGTGATAAACTTAATAACTTCCAGAGTTAATGATGAAACGCCGGTTGTTTCAGCTAATTTTCAAGGTGGATCACAAAAAACTTATATTGGTGATTTTAATTTACGAAAACGATTTAGCGATATAATATCCGGAGGGTTATCATATTACTACGAGAATCGAGATAGAAATACGGATAAAATTTATGCCATTGCTGATGATGCATTTTTAGATTTAGAAACTTACGGTGAAAGAAATGCAAGTGAAGGCTGGAGTAATGATATTGTATCTGAACTGTTTTTTGATTCTGAAAGAAGTAAACGTAAGATGGGAATTAATGGATATCTGGATATGAATTTTAATAGTGATGTATCAGTAAATCTAACAGGAGGATACTCAGATGCTGAGGCTATTAGTTCAACTTTCGGAGATAATCCAACGCCATATAATCAACGTTGCTCTTATGGGTACTTTGTGAATATGGCTAGTAGCATATATGGTTTTAATTTACAGGCATCCACTAATCATGTATTGCAGGATTTTAATAAGGGACATAAAGGTTGGGTACAAGCGACCGAACAATATAATGCCTCATTAGATTATCTTCTTTCTTTCAATAAATTGGGTATTCGTCCAGGTATTAGTTATCAGTCTGTTTATTACGATGATCGTGATCATATCGATAATATTGGAGATGGGTATTTTAACGATCGCGTAGCATTACGTAATTATGCTGCTAGTGCTAGATTTGATTATACTCCTACTGAAAAGTTAAGACTTGTTGCAGCTTTGCGATACGAAAAATATAATGTACCTGATCAATGGAAACCATCTTATCAATTTATTGGGTCATATAAGATAAATGATAATAACTTATTCCGATTGGTTTATTCAAGAGCCAACCAGAGTACCTTTATGATTAATGCTTTTAGTAACTATACATGGGATAGAGATGGATTAGGTAGTCCTGAGTATGTTCATTTTGCTGGAAGTGATGATCCTAGTTTGATGACAATGGATATGATTGAGATTGGGTTTAGAACGCGCCCATCCAAACGAGTACTTATCGATATTGAAGCTTTTTATAATAGTGCATCCGATTTTAGTGCTTTAATGCCTGATAGTATGCGTTCTGTTACTTTTATGGGAGATAATACTCTTGATTACGCAAACGGAGAATATACAAAAACAACTTTGTATACGTCGCATCGAAGTCTTGATATCGAAAGTAAACAAATGGGAGTTAGTTTAAGTGCTGATATGGTTGTATCAGAGAAGCTTCAGTTGAAAGCACATATGACTTTCCAGCAAACAAAGGTTACCGATCTGATGGATTTAAGTCGAAATCAAGTGGCATATATGCAGGTGTCGCAATATCAGGGACAAATGACAGATGATATTACTGCTTTCTTAACCTACATGGCAACAGGTGGTTTGGCGGGTTCACCTATCCCTCCGCAAAATGCTTATAGTTCCGATCTACAGCAAGACAAATCAGAATTCATTGATATGGATAACGAGGCAATACCTTCATTTTGGGGAAGTTTAGGAGTGACATATAAACCAGTTAAAAAACTAGATATAAGTGCACAAGGTTATTATTATAGTAATAGTAGTATGTATACTCAATATGATAATGATTCATCCAGACCTGCCAATCCTGAATATACTGGAGAAATTGATGGTAAATTTATCCTAAATGCAAAAGTGAACTATAAACTAACCGATCAGATAAACGTGTTTGTTAATGGTAGAAATATCCTGAATAATGATAAGCAGGAATTTATGTTTATGGATGATATTGGAGGTATTTATCTCGCAGGATTTAATATTAGTTTATAATAACGATACATTAAAGCCATCTCGATTGAGGTGGCTTTTTTAATGAAAAAAAAACATTCATAATGAAACCATTACATACACTTATCGTTAAATACGATCTAACATAACTAAATCCATCAAAAGTGTATGGCGAGTTAGCTGAAAATCGTAAGAGTAAGCCAATTAATAAGAAAATCTAATGAAAAAAATTTCAATGTTATTAATGTGTATGTTTATTTTATCAACAGGTATTTATGCACAGGAAGAAGCTCAAACAAAAGAAGAATCAGGAGAATCACTACTGACCCCCTCTTTTACATTCTCTCATAAAAAAACTGCTTATGTTACCTTAAAAGACGATACTGAGATTAAAGGTAATATTATGGATATTGATCGCGAAAAAGGACTTATTGAATCGGTTAAAATTAAAGATGGGAATGGTAAAAAACATAAGCTTAAGCCTGAATCAATTAAACATATGTATTTGCCGCCAAGTGGATTAGATAAATTTACAAAAGCTGGAGATGTGTTCTTTGATGCACAGAAATGGAATAACCAACGCTTACAACAAGATTTGATCAACCAAGGATATGTTTATTTTGAACAAACAGATGTTAAAATTAAAAAGAAGACTCAAAAACTTTTGGTTCAACTATTAAATCCATCTTTTTCATCTAAAATATGTGTTTATCACGATCCAAAGGCTAAAGAAACTATGTCGTTGGGAGTAGGTGGAGTTGATGTTGCTGGAGGTATTGCCAAATCTTACTATATCAAAAAAGATACTGATACAGCAGCTTATAAACTAACTAAAAAAGACTATCAAAAACAGTTTACAATGTTTTGGGCGAATTGCGATAAGCTTGTTGATGAGTTTGGATCAAGTCCTAAATGGAGAAATCTTACAGAACACATTCATAAGTATGATGAATATACAAAATAAGCAAAAGTTAAGCCATCTCGATTGAGGTGGCTTTTCTATTAGTCTATTATCTATGTGTTAAAAATGGCTGGTGTGTGCATGAATAATAACCCAACCTCCTTTTTTATTATCCATAATAAGAGTTGAAATCCAGTTGGATTCAAAAGCTACACCGTCTTTCATTTTTATCGATTCAGTTCCCTTCCAAATACACAAAGCTTTGTATTTGTCAAGTGGAGTTACCTGAACCGTATTTTTAAGCACTTCCTGTTTTTCCATATTTGCCCAAAACTGCTCGAGCATTTCTCTTAACTGCGCGTAATTTGTTACATGGCCGTCCGTGATAAGAACAAAATCATCGCTATCTAACCAAAAGGACATTGACTTATTCAGATCCTTTTGCATTGAGCTTTTTATCATTGCCTCAATTGTGTCTTCTATTTCCTTTTGCATATTTTGAGAAAGAATTGTTTGACTACTAATTATTAGAGATACGGTAATGAAGTAAAATACAAGCTTTTTCATGGCAATTGATTTTAGTTTGTATTTGACAAAGTTAGGTGATCTTCAATGTATCTGTCAATAACTATTCTGCCAGTCAAAACAAAAGCCACCTTAATTGAGATGACTTTTGAATTCCAAATATCCTAACAGTCTATTACGACTAGAAATAAATCTGAACACCTGCTGAGATAAGGTGATAGCTCTGATCAAATAATTTAGTATCAATATCAGCTTCCATCATAAAAGTCATATTTTCTTTTACCCATATTTCGAGATTGATGGGAACCCAAACAGGTACTTGTGTTTCATTAGCAAAAACTATATCCATATCCAGTCCGGTAGATAAACGGGCTCCCTTTCCCATATTAAAACCAACTAATCCGGTTAAATCCATGGCAAAATCATTAAATGAATGAAATCCGCCAGCTAAAGTAAAGTTCTTGGCTTTACTAAAAGCTACATCCATTCCAATATAATTACTGTTTCCAAACACACCCAACTTCAAACCTAAATCAACACCATGATTAATTCCATAGGTACCATTCATAAATAACATAAATTCATCGCTGCCTCCATTAACAAATAGCGTTGGCATTATTCCAAAGTTGCCTTTCCCTTTTCCAACGGTATGAGAGGTGTTTAATACCTGTGCGTTAACCATCAAGCACAAACAAAATATTACAAACGTTAAGATTAGTTTTTTCATCGTCTAAAAGTGTTTTTGAAATGCAAATATATTATATCAATAAGAATAGTACCGTTGTATAATTAAGCGCTACAATCTATTTAAACATTGTTAAAATAGTGGATGAAAACAATAGATATAAATGAAATGCCTTAGTTTTGCAACCTAATCTAGTGACATTTTAGTCATTCCCATCTTAACATTAAATTCCCACATTAGTTTATCGACTCATTTGCGCAATTAAACATAGACAATATGCCATTAAAAAGACATTCAAAATACTTTATACAATCCATCACACTCTTACTAGCGATGTTAACGGCAATGTCGCCATTAGCCATTGACACATATTTATCATCTATGCCAATAATGGCCGAGCACTTTGGCGTACATATTAACAAAGTAGAAATATCGCTAACGGTATATTTCTTAGGCTTTGCTTTGGGTAATTTTATTGGTGGCCCATTATCTGATTCTTTCGGGAGAAAAACATTGGCTGTAACCGGAATTACTTTATACGGTATTGCTGCTGTTCTTATACCTCAGTGTAATACTATCGAACAAATATGGATATTACGTGCTATACAGGCCTTTGGGGGTGGTTTTGCATCTGTAACTGCAATGGTTTTCGTTCGCGATTGGTTCGAAGGTACACAGGTTGCCCGATTAGCAACTGTTATCGGAATGATTATGATGTTTGCGCCGTTATTGGCTCCTATTATTGGAACTGCCTTGGGGCAGTTAATAGGCTGGCATTCCATATTTTATTTCCTAGCTATTTTTGCTTTTATCTTGTGGTTATTATTTGTTGTTTTTATGCCCGAATCCAGAGAACAACATCATATTACTAAAAGAATTACATTACAACAATTCATTAGTAAATACCAAACCTTTTTTCAATCTCCCAAAGCAGTACTAATGTTATTTACACTAGCTTTTTCTATTTCAGGAATGTTTGTATTTATCACTAGTTCATCTTTTATATATCTTGAGTATTTTGGATTAGAACCTAAAATTTTTCCTCTACTATTTGCATCCAATGTTATACTAAATGTCATATTATCTTTCGTTAACAACATGCTCTTAAAAAAGTACGATCCTCATTTGATGCTTAAAATCGGTTTATTTCTACAATTAGTTGCAGCTACTATCATATTTATAACAACTATAGATGGCGAAGCTCGTTTTTGGCCGGTATTCTCATGTATTGTATTATATATAGGAAGTTTGGGAATGGTATTTGGGAATGGCACTGCTATCATACTAAACCTGCTTCCTCAAATAAGCGGATCAGCTAATGCTACCATTGGTGTTACCCGATTTATTATCAGTTTTATTGTTGGCTCATTACCATCGTTATTTTACACCGGTCATTTACAACCTATTGGTATCACTATGTTTGCATGTTCAGTTATTGCTTTAGGTATTTTCTTGTATTATTCAAGAAAAACTGAAACGATGGAATAAGTTAATATATAGATAACCTAAACATACTTGCTTTTTTTCTGATTGTGTGTTTTTTTGTTTTAAAACAAGTTAACAATGAACAGACTTGCTTTGCATACAATCGCAATTGGGCTAATTTTAATCTGCGGATGTAATACCGAATCAGAACAGTTTACATCTAAAGAAATCTTATCGAATTTTCTGATAAGTAATATTTGGTCAATAGAACTGATAAACAATACAAAGGAAGAGCAATATTCTTCAGGTGAATACTATGCACTGTTTAATATCGATCAATCTTTACGTGTTAAAAACGGCATAAATCAAAATGGTAATTGGGATTTATATTATAAAAGTTCGCTCGAACATTATGATGAATTGTCCATATCTCGTGAAGATAATTCTGAACTACTAATTTGGGATGATTCATACGAAGATCATCTTATTCTCATTCTTAATTTTGAACAAAAAAACAGTAATGATTTACAACACCATTGGATAGTTACGAGTTATAACTCCAAAAGTATTTCTTTAATAAACAAAAACATACAACTGATTTTACACAATTGTTCAACTATTGAATAATACCCATTCCTTTCTGGAAACAATAATTTAACATTAGAATAACTATTTCAAAATATAATCATCCGTTAGTACTTCTATTTTTGCCGGCGAATCACAGATTTATCTGTTGAATTCAATACTAACACCAATTCACAATATCATTTGATATTGTCCTGTTAAAAAATCGTCCTATTTCAAGTCTTAATGCTAATCAGATACCTTACTCATAAGAGTTAGTGGTTTGATTGTGGAAGCTAATGAAATAAACTTACACGCATACAGGAATAAACAAATGAACAAAAAACTTATTGGTTTAGTTGGCGCATGCTTACTAACCATTGCTGTGATGGCAGAAAATTTTGAATTAAAGGGTATTGTTAAAGACAAAGACAACGAGCCCCTTATTGGTGCCACTGTTCTGTTGGTTGAATCAAATCAGGGAGCAATGGCTGGTTTTGATGGTAGTTACAAGATTGAAGACATCAAACCCGGTGATTATACCGTTCGAGTTTCATACATAGGTTATCAAACACAAGCACATAAACTAACGGTAAAACACCACCACCTGATGAATTTTGTACTCGATTTTGATGATCAGATTGTTGGTGAGGTAACCGTTTCAGCTTCTCACATTAGAAATACCGATGCCAGTGCTCGCAGTACAGAAAAATTATCTGCTAAAGTAGTTAATGTTGTGTCGGCCAAAACGATTGAATTAAGTCCCGATTTGGACGTGGCCAACGTGGTTAAGCGTATCTCAGGGGTCAGTTTAGAGCGTAATAATTCGGGTGACGGACAATATGCGATTGTGCGAGGAATGGATAAGCGCTATAACTATACATTGGTTAATGGTGTTAAGATTCCTTCGCCTGATAATAAAAATCGCTATGTACCACTCGATATTTTTCCTTCTGATTTGATGGATCGCCTTGAAGTAACCAAAGCATTAACGCCCGACATGGAAGGAGATGCTGTTGGTGGTGTTATTAATATGGTGATGAAAGATGCGGTGGATAATTTCGGAGGTCAGTTTAACATGTCGTTTGGAGGGAATGCTCTTTTCAATGCCGATAATCCTTTTATGTCGTGGGATAAGTCAGGGATAATGAACGCACCTCCTACCTGGGAGGGGGCCAATCGTGTTTCGGATGAAGATTTTTCCGTAGCACACATGAAGAATCAATACCACAATTTTGTGCCTAATATTGTAGCCGGAGGATCAATCGGAGATCGTTTTTTTGATGATAAATTAGGTGTTATAGTTGCTGTTAGCTACCAGCAGACAGCCCGAGGATCGGAAAGTACCTGGTTTAATACCGGAATGCTGGCTGATGGTAGTACTTCGCTTGATAACATGGAAGACCGTAATTATTCTCAGCTACAGAAACGTTCCGGCATCCACAATAAACTGGATTTAAGACTGAATCAAAACCATAAACTAAATTGGTACAATGCCTTTGTCTATCTAAGAAATGATCAGGTACGAGATGTAACCCGTACAAGAACATGGGCAAGTTACGATCCTATCAACGGGCATGCCGGAGAAATGAGTTACATTACTCGTTATCGTAGTACCATTCAACAGATATATAATAGCTCTTTGACTGGAGAACACAACCTTGGAAGCCGGATTTCGGCAGATTGGTCAGCAGTGTATTCAAAAGCAACCAATAATATACCCGATAACCTTCGGTTTTCACGTTCTGGAAGTATGACTGATTGGGTACAGGAACCAGAAAGGATCGCAGGCAGATCAACATTACGTCGCAGGTGGGATAAAAACAGTGATCAGGATATTGCATTTTATGGTAATCTTCTCATGACACCGGTATTGGATTTTGCTACTTCAACCGAATTTAAAGTGGGTGGTCTGGTTCGATATAAAAATCGTACCAACGACTTTGAGAATTTCAACTTTAATGCTGGTAACAAAACGTTGATTAAAGGAGAAGACTGGAATGATATTACCGATGTTAACTGGCAGGTTGAGAATCAAACCGGGGTTAATTACTCTCCAAACCGATACGATTCGCATGAGAACATTGCTGCGACATATGGTCAGTTTAAGTTCAATTTTAATAGTAAATTGGAAGTTGTTGGCGGAGTGCGTATGGAGCATACAGATATTGGTTATTACCTACCACAACCTACCGATGAAATTATTGAACAGGGACTGGAAGAGATGAGCAACACCTATATTGATGTATTGCCCAGCCTTCACCTGAAGTATATGATCAGTAAAAATCAGAACTTACGAGCCTCTTACTTTAAGTCTGTAATACGTCCTGGCTTTGCCGAATTTGTTCCTATTATTTATAACGATACAGAAGATGATTGGGAGGAAAAAGGAAATCCCAATGTAGAACGTACCATCGGTCATAATTTTGATTTACGTTATGAGTTTTTCCCTTCTGGATTGGATAAGTTTATGTTGGGTGGATTTTATAAGCGCTTGAATAATCCTATTGAATACACATTAAATCGAACCGAAGGATATATTTTGCCCGACAATTATGGTGATGCCACCAACTGGGGGATTGAATTGGATGTGGTTAAGTACTTCCGAAGTTTTGGTATCAGCGGAAACTATACCTACACTAATTCGAAAATCACAACCGATAAAGCCTATTACGCACGTGAAGATCCGAACGATCCAACTTCGGATATTGTAATCCGAACTACTCAGGAAACACGATCGTTGCAAGGGCAGGCATCTCATATCGGCAATATCTCTTTATTGTATAAAAACATGCAACGTGGACTTGATCTGCAGTTAGCTTCAGTTTATACCGGAGATAGAATTCATAGCCTATCAGCATTTTATCAAAACGATATGTGGCAGAAAGGATTTTGGCAAATGGACTTCTCGGCAGAAAAGCAGTTTGGTAGTTTAACAATCTATGCCAAATTATATAATCTGCTCGATAATGCCTATGAGGTAGAGATTCGTCAACCCATTAACGAAGAGCAATCACATTTTCCAAAACAAGGTGAAGTGGGCGATAATGTATTGGTAAGGCAGGACTTTTACAGTCGTCAGTTCTTAATCGGATTAAAGTATAAATTCTAACATATTACAATATAACCATGAAGAAGAAAAGTATTTTTGCAAAAGCACTTTTTGCTGTTTCAATGTTGGCTGTACCAGCTATGTTTACATCTTGTTCCAACAATGATGATGACGTTTCGAAACCAGGAAACGATATTGATTTGGAAGAAGGACAACCAGAAGGCTCTGTTATTATTGGCGGAACCATCAAAGATGATATGACACTATCTGGCGATAGTACTTACTGGTTGGCAAAAAATATGATCATTAGCGAAGGTGTTACCTTAACAGTTGAGGCAGGTACCAAAGTGTATGTAAGCCCTTATACAAATCCAGAGATTGTAGTAGCTGGTAATATTTATGCATGGGGTACTGTGGCAGAATCAATTTTATTCACTCTTTCTGAGAAACATCCTGATTATTTTGATTATGGTCGTTACAACTGGGGAGGAATTATTGGTCGTGATATGGATGATCCAAACCAGGAAATTGGTATGACATATGTGACTGTTGAGTATGCAGGTGGTCCGGTAAATGAAAACTCTGAAGCCGTGCGTAACGGTAAATTAGAGCCGGGTGAATTAGGTTATTCTATCTTCTTCAATAATAATAAAGGTCAGGTGTATATGCAGAACTGTACCGTTGCTCATTCGGGTGGTGATGCTATCTACATCGAGCGTGGTAAAATAGCTCTATTCCACAATACAGTTGCTTATGCAGGAACAACCGAAGATGAAGCATTCAACTTCAAACAAGGTACAGTAGGTGATTGTGGTTTTAACCTGATGTATTCGGCAGCAACCAATGGCATTAAAATCAACAACTCTAAACCTATTGAAGGCGATCCTCAAACCAACGTAAATATGTACAACAACACAATGGCTTATTGTGGTTGGAGACGCGATGGTGAGCGTGGTGGTTCAATCAATATTGAGAAAAATGCTCGCGGATTGATTGCTAATAATTTAATTGTGAACTCGAAATACGGTACTAAGGTGGATGCAAGTGCTGATGCTGAAAATATTCGGGTACGCAATAACTACTATTATGGTGTTGTGGATGCTAAGGATGAGCAAGGCGGAAACGGTTACCTCCCTCACCATGGGATTCTTTTTGAAGATGAGTATTTCTGGACTGCATTTAATGGTTCATGTAACTTCTTTGATGGTGAAAATCTGACAAGCGATTTACAAGATCCTCAGTTTGTTAATTTTATTGATGCAACACCCAATGTAGATGCTGATGCTGCTATGGAATTGGATTACAAAGATATGGACTTCGCTATTGAAGCAGACTCCCCAGCCGCTACATTTGGTGCCGATGAGCAATCATTGTTATCAGAGCAAGTAGTTACTTCTGTGGGTGGGGTATCAATTAGGCGTCCTGAACTTTCAAAAGTAGTAGGCGCTTTGGGAACAAAATAATCCAAAAACCCATTCAATAAATCTATTTGAGTAAACTTTGTCCGGAATAGTAAAAAGCTATTTCGGACTTTACGCGTATAATCATCAATACTTATGAAAGCAATACAGATATTTTTTCTACTAGCGGTAACTCTCTCTTTTTCATGTAAGAATGAACGTGTTGATGAGCAGCCCAACAAACCAGATCGTATTCTATTATCCATACAGGAAGATCCATCTTCTCAAATAGGTATTACCTGGCGAACAATGCAAGTAACGGATCAATCGTTGGTTCAGGTGGCAATTGAAAATTCAAGCCCTGATTTAGATGCAATCGCTAAAACTTATACAGCCAATTCCTATTGCTGGAATAATGGAGACAAAGATGTTGTTAGTCATCAAATAAAGATTGATGATTTATCCCCGTCAGCTGTTTATGCCTATCGTGTTGGTGATGGACAAAACTGGAGTGAATGGAATACGTTTGAAACAGCCAATGCTAACTGTTCTAAATTCTCTTTTGTGTATTTTGGCGATGTTCAATATGGTTTCAATACTGTTTGGGGGCGAGTGCTTCGTCAGTCGTTAAAGAAATGTTCTGATCCGGCTTTCTTTCTATATGCCGGCGATTTAATTACTACAGCTGGTGTTGATGACGAATGGCAACAGTTCTTCGATGCCGGTGATTGGGTATTTCGCTCTTTTCCAATATTAGCAACTCCAGGAAACCATGAGCATTTTAAGAATAATAAAGAATATGGCCCCTTGGCTCCTCACTGGAATGCTAATTTCTGCTTTGCTAACAACGGCCCCGAAGGATTGGAAAACACCGTATATTACATCGATTATCAGGGAGTTCGTTTTATATCGTTGAACACAACCGATATGCTAACGCCAGATGCGGATATTACCAAGCAAATCGAATGGTTTAAATCGGTGTTGAAAAATAACCCTAATCGTTGGACTGTCGTAACCATGCATCATCCTATCCATAATCTAAAGTCTGGGCGTGATAAAAATCTTATCCGAGATCTTTTACAGCCTGTTTTTGAGGAATATGGTGTTGATTTAATACTTCAGGGACACGACCATGCTTACGGACGATTGGTTGATAAGCAGCAAAATACTTCCAAAGCAGTTGGGCCTGCATATGTGGTATCGGCCACCGGAGCCAAAATGTATGGTTTTAACTTTGAAGATTGGGCTGATCGTTTGGCTACTAACACGCAACTGTATCAGGTTATTGATATTGATGGCGACGAATTAGTGTTTAGCGCATACTTGGTAGATGGTGAGTTATTCGATCAATTTAAACTGCACAAGCACAAGAATGGTAGTAACACTTACACAACCGACTTTCCTCGTCAGGTAGAAACTCGTATGGAATTAGGCAAAAGAGCCAAACGTGATATGACACAGAAAGAGATTGACTCCTATGAAGATAGGATACGTAATTTCTTTAATAAGAATAGATAAAAACAGATATACTTAACGATTATCGTTACACATACTGTTTTTCTTAAGCTACCAGGTAATTTATCTGGTAGCTTTTTTATTATCATTGACTTTGTGGTTTGGTTTAAATAAATTTATAATACTGATAACCAAATCAAGCTATGAATAAGACCATCTGTACCATAATAATTACCTTTTTGAGCCTCAGTTATAGCCTAAAAAGTCAGGAGCTATACTATAGTGGTCCGCTTAATAGTGCATTGGCCGATGTAAAATCATTGGATCAATCTATCTGGGCTACTTTTAACAATTCCTCTACATTAAGTAATCTGCATAATTTTGGTTTAGGAGCCTCTTATCAGACCCGATTTAACATTAAGGAGTTAAGTACCCGTGCTCTTTGTGGTTTTTGGTCGGGTGATATGGGTGCAATATCGGGTATAGTTTTGCAAAGTGGCTATAGTAAAAGTTTATTAAGCAGATATGCGGTATCTTATAGTCGAAAGTTTGGAGCCTCTACATCAGCCTCTGTTCAGTTTAACTATATCAGCCATCAAATTGAGTTGAGCGATAACACAAGTAGCTTCTATTCTGCCCTTGGCTTACATCAAAAAATAAGTTCACAAGTATTTTTAGGCATATTAATTAGCAACCCGGAGCAAGCTACGATTAAATATGGCGAATCGACTTATAACTTACCAAGTAATTTTATTGCCGGATTACTGTGGACTAATAGTGATTGGATTAAGGTATTTGCCGAAGCTGAAAAAGAGCTTGAGTATAGTCCTGTATTTAAAGGGGCTGTTGAGTTTGCATTGAATGATTTTTTACTTGTACGGGCAGGGATAAAAGGCGAACCTGTTGAATTCACTTTCGGATCGGGATTTAACTGGCCCAGGCTAAATGTAGATTTGGGTTTTAGATATCACCAGCAATTAGGCTTCACTTCCTCTGCCGGTATCTCCTATTTATTCACAAAAACTGAGCAATGAGAAAAGTACTTCTACTTATGGTTTTCATGAGTATTGCACTTATCAACAATGCTCAGGATATAGAAGGTTTGCGAAAGACGATTACCGATATGATTGAGCAACTGGCCGAACAGCAGGAATCCGACTTCGATTATGAAGAAATGGTGAACGACCTGATTAATCTTACACGTAATCCCATCAACCTAAATAATACTTCGAAGGAAGAACTGGAAAAGTTGTTTTTCTTGAATGATTTCCAAATTGAAAACATCCTTTTTTATCAATACAATAATGGCCCTATAATGGGTATTTATGAGTTGCAGGCAGTAGAAGGTATCGATTCTCAAACTATGCAGCGAATGATACCTTTTGTAACGGCTGGTGAAGTGCAAGAAAAGCAAAGACAGTACACTCATTTTCGTTATTTGGGTAGATTGCAAACTTGGGCTCAGACTCCACGTGGATATACTTCTGAAGGGGATTCTATTCCACCTGTCTATAGCGGAAGTAAAGTGCGATGGTTAACCAAAGGGAGGGTTGATATTAGTGACAAATGGATTGCCGGATTTACGTTGGAGAAAGATCCGGGCGAAGTGGCCTTCCCTGATTATCCACCAATAGCTGATTTTAGTTCGGGCTTTGTTCAATGGAACGATGTTAACAAGGTTATCCAGAAAGTAATTGTGGGCGATTATCGTTTGTCGTTTGGGCAGGGCTTGGGAATGTGGAGCGATATGGCGTTTTCGAAATCAACCGAAACGGCTCAGTTACGTCGGCGTGCCAAAGGGCTGAATAACTATACCTCGGTTAATGAGTCATCGTTTTTTCGAGGAATTGCTTCTGAACTGAAATATAAAAACTGGCAATTAACCCCTTTTTTCTCAACCAAGATGATTGATGGTTCGGTACAATCCGATTCTATTATTGACGAATCTTATATCAGCTCTATACAGGAGACAGGCTATCATCGTACAGCTACTGAAACAGCCAATCGTCATGCCATTAACGAAACCTTTTGGGGTTCAAACCTCCAATATAAACACCATTTGTTAACTATTGATGCAGGCTATTCGAACTGGCAAATTGATAAAGATTGGCAACCCAGCCATCATCTTAAAAATGCCTATCGCTTTTCGGGTAGCTCATTGGAATCCATTTGGTTCGCCTCTTCAGTTTTTCTGGGTAAGATCAATTTGTTTGGAGAATGGACAATGCAAAATTATCAGGATTGGGGAATATACCAGGGACTAACCTATAAACCCGGGTCTGATATCGTAACCAGCCTTGCGTACCGAAAATATAGTAACGGATTTACAGCTATCAATAATCAGGCCTTTGCCGAATCGTCGGTGCCGGGCGGTGAGTCGGGTATATATGCTTCGTTTCAGTTTAAACCCATTGCCAAATGGACCGTCAAAGCTTATGGCGATTTGTTTGAATACAGCTGGATGCGCTATAATGTGTATGCTCCTTCGAGCGGATTTGAATGGTTTCTGCAACTCGATCATCAAATAAATTGGCAACACTCGTTTTATCTCAGGTATAAAAGCACTTCTAAACAAATCAATTCATCTCAATCGGTAACACTTTATGAACTTGCTGATTATTCGAAACAAAGCATTCGGCTTTATTATGATGTTAAGCTGAACGAACGTTGGGTGTTACACACTCAAACAGAACACACGTTTTATAATGGAGAAGACAATTCAAACGGATGGATGGTGCTGCAAGATGTTATTTACAAAGGTGAAAAGATGGGTTCTTCGCTGCGCTATACCTTGTTTGATGTTGATGATTATAACAGCCGGATTTATGCTTACGAACCCGATGTATTGTACGCCTTTACCATACCCTCGTATCAATATGCCGGAGCGCGGGTAATTGCCAATATGAATGTGAAAATATTAAGAGGTTTACGTTTCTGGTGTCGCTTATCGCATACCATGTATCGAAACAAAGAAAGCATTAGTTCGGGCTATCAGGAAGTACAAGGGAGTCGCATTACCGAAGTGAAGTTTCAGGCTCAATATCTATTTTAAGCAGATGCTTGTATATTCTATATTTAATTGCTCTGCAACACAAATTTCTGCAGCCCCTTGCAGGATCTTAAGCGTGACCATGCAGAAATCTCTGCTAAGGTTGACAGAATATTCTGCAGCCCCACGCAGATTTTTCTGTCAAGCCAAGTTGCAAAGAAATGATTAGCAAGTTTAACTCATCATGTATACTTAATTTCGATAAAAAAGAAAATCCCAGAAGTTTAGCCCTGGGATTGTATTGTGAATCGTATAAGCGATTAATGTTTTGTTAGTAAATAGCTTCGGCTACTTTGCGAGTACTGTTGGTTGCCATCATGGTATAAAAATGAAGAACAGGAACATTATTTGCCATCAATTCCTTAGCTTGCTGTATAGTCCATTCAACTCCTACTTGTTTTACTTCATCATTGTTTTTACACTTACGAATTTCTTTGGCAAAATCTTCTGGTATATCCACATGGAATATCTTAGGTAATACGGTAAGCTGGTTCATCAAAGTAATGGGTTTTAATCCCGGAATAATCGGAACGTTAATACCCATAGCCCTGCATTTTTCAACAAACTCGAAATACTTCTGATTATCAAAAAACATTTGTGTTACAATATATTCAGCACCGGCATCCACTTTAGCTTTTAAGTAATTTAAATCCGAATCCAGATTAGGTGCTTCCTCATGTTTTTCAGGATAACCTGCTACACCAAAACTAAAAGGTGTTTCAAACGGATCCATCAAAGTACCATCTAAAAATTTACCTTGGTTCAGCTCTTTTACCTGGTGCACCAAATCAAGCGCATACTTGTTTCCTTCTTCGTTTGGTTGAAAAAAACGTTCGCGTTGTGCATTATCGCCGCGAAGTAAAAGCACATCGTTAATGCCTAAAAAGTTGAGGTCGATAAGTGCATATTCGGTTTCGCTTTTGGTAAAACCGCTGCAAATAATGTGTGGCACCACTTTTATACCATATCTATGCTGGATAGAAGCAGCTACAGCCACTGTTCCCGGACGCTTGCGAACCACACGACGTTCGAACAGTCCATTCTCTGTGTTTTTGTATACCATCTCGTCGCGATGCGAAGTAATGTTGATATACAAAGGGTTGAACTCCTTTAACTGATCGATGGTGTAAAAAACCTTAGTAATGTTATTACCCTTCAATGGAGGTAATAACTCAAACGAAAATGCGGTTTGCTTTGATGACTTAATTAATTCGGCTACAGTCATGTTTTACTAATAATTTAATGGAGCCAATACAACGCTGTGGTATCATTGTATTGACCTATAATAGTTAATTGTTTATTTGTATTGAAGATTCAAAGGAATCCATTTCTCTACATCCTCTACTGTTGTTCCTTTACGTTTGGCCAAATCATCAACCTGATCTTTACCAATCTTACCAATTCCAAAATACATGGCTTCGGGGTGTGCATAGTAAACACCACTTACCGATGCATTAGGGAGCATACTAAAATGTTCGGTTAGTGTAATATCAGCATTATCTTCGGCGCTCAATAAATCAAAAAGCAAACGTTTCTCGCTATGATCGGGGCAAGCCGGATAACCTAATGCAGGACGAATGCCTCTGTATCGTTCGCGAATCAGATTCTCATGATCAATAACTTCATCCGGAGCATACCCCCAAAACTCAGTACGTACTCTGTAGTGAAGCAATTCAGCAAAGGCTTCGGCCAATCGATCGGCCAACGACTTAAGTAAGATGCTACTATAATCGTCGTGATCTTCTTCAAATTTAGCCAACCATTTTTCAATTCCAATTCCGGCTGTTACAGCAAATCCACCAATATGGTCAAAGCGTCTGCTCTCTTTGGGTGCCACATAATCGCTCAAACAGTGGTAAACCTCTTTACCTGGTTTCTCTTGCTGCTCTCTTATGTTGTGGAATGTGGTTATCACTTCTTGTCTCGATTCGTCGGTGTATACCTCAATGTCATCGCCCACACTGTTGGCCGGGAAAATGCCAAACACCGCATTGGCCTGCAACATATGTTCCGATTCAATACGATCGAGCATTGCTTGCGAATCCTGATACAATTTCAAAGCCTCTTTAGCTTTGGCCTTGGCATCGTCTGTTTTGAAACGGGTTAACCAACTAGCTTCTGAAGCATCGTCGGTAATGTTTTCCATTCCATCGTAATTACCGGTCAAACGCCATGCCTGATAAAAGAATGTCCAATCGATAAACTTACGAATCTCATGTATAGGATAATCTTCCAACACTTTTACTCCTACTTCGCTAGGCAATGGAGTGATGGTATTAGCCCAATCAATCTTGTGTTTTTTCTCACGGGCCTCATCAATCGATACAAGCTTTACCTCTTTTTTATTGGCGTTTCGTTCGCGTAAGCCTTCATACTCTTCTCTTACACTCTGTGCGAATTTCTCTTTATCTTTTTTCGACAATAAAGCACTTACTACTTGTACACTTTTCGATGCATCTTTTACATGCACCACCGGTTTGCCGTAGTTTGGCTCAATTTTAACAGCTGTATGTATTTTTGATGTGGTAGCTCCACCAATCATTAGCGGAAGGTTCAGATTACGTTTCTCCATTTCGCGGGCCACGTTTACCATCTCTTCTAATGATGGAGTGATTAATCCACTCAAACCAATAATATCCACATTTTGCTTGATGGCTTCATCCAGAATCTTTTCGGTTGGCACCATCACACCAAGATCAATCACCTCGTAGTTGTTACATGCCAGGATTACGCCCACAATGTTTTTACCAATATCGTGAACATCACCTTTTACCGTTGCCATCAATACTTTTCCGGCAGAAGTGCTCATATTTCCTGCGGCAGCTTTTTCTTCTTCAATAAATGGCTGAAGAATAGCTACAGCCTTTTTCATCACACGAGCTGTTTTAACCACCTGGGGCAAAAACATCTTACCCGAGCCGAATAAGTCACCCACTACATTCATCCCATCCATTAACGGACCTTCAATAATATCCAACGAAAATTCGTATTTATCGCGTGCTTCAGCCAAATCTTCATCCAGAAAATCAGGAATTCCTTTAACCAAACTGTGCGATAAGCGCGCTTCCAAGGCTTCGTTACGCCATTTCAAACGATCATCTTCTTTACCTTCTATTTTCTGATCTTTCAGTTTCTCGGCAAATTCAATCAATCGTTCAGTAGCATCGTCTCTACGGTTGAGTATTACATCTTCTACTCGCTCCAGCAAATCTTTTGGTATATCATCATAAATCTGAAGCATTCCAGGATTAACAATACCCATATCCATACCCACTTTAATGGCATGATAAAGAAATGCCGAGTGCATGGCTTCGCGCACTACATTATTTCCTCTAAACGAGAAAGAAAGGTTACTAACACCACCACTTACTCTTGCGTATGGTAGATTTTCTTTAATCCATTTAGTGGCATTGATAAAGTCAACACCGTAGTTATTGTGTTCTTCTATACCCGTAGCAATTGCTAATATATTCGGGTCGAAGATGATATCTTCAGGGGCAAAGTTTACTTTTTCGGTAAGCAGCTTGTAGGCACGTGTACAGATTTCAACCCTACGATCAAAAGTATCGGCCTGTCCTTTTTCGTCAAAAGCCATTACCACAACTGCAGCGCCGTATTCTTTAATTTTGGAAGCTTGTTCCAAAAAGGGTTCTTCGCCCTCTTTTAAGCTGATGGAGTTTACCACAGCCTTACCTTGCAGACATTTTAAACCGGCTTCAAGTACTTCCCATTTCGAGCTGTCGACCATTACCGGTAGCCGGGCAATATCTGGTTCCGATCCCATCAGATTTAAAAAGGTAACCATCTCCTTTTTGGCATCTAACATGGCATCATCCATATTTACGTCGATGATTTGAGCACCCCCTTCTACCTGATCGCGGGCAATGGTTAATGCTTCATCGTATTTCTCTTCTCTGATTAAACGAGCAAATTTGCGTGAACCAGCTACGTTGGTTCGTTCACCTACATTGATGAAGTTAAATTCTTTGGAGAATGTTAATCCCTCTAATCCACTTAATTTTGTGGTATGGTCAATTGCAGCTTCTTTATGAACCTGAGCCTGGTTAATCATTTTGGCAAATTCGCGTATATGATCTGGTGTAGTACCGCAACATCCACCAATAATATTTACCAGTCCACCTTCGAGGTACTCTTTCACCTGTGGCGCCATCTGAAGAGGCGTTTCATCATACTCGCCAAATTGGTTTGGTAAACCGGCATTGGGGTAAGCACTGATTTTGAAAGGAGCTTTCTTACCTAACTCCTCTATATATGGTTTCAGATCTTTAGCTCCGAAAGAGCAGTTCAATCCAACTGATAGTAAATCAACATGCGAAACTGAATTCAGGAAAGCCTCCATGGTTTGTCCCGATAAAGTACGACCACTTGCATCAGCCACAGTAGCCGAAACCATCACCGGCATCTTCTCAATGCCTCGGGCTTTCAAACCTTCGTTAATGGCAAATAAGGCAGCTTTGGCATTTAGCGTATCAAATATAGTTTCTACCAAAAACAAATCTACTTCACCATCTAGTAAGCCATCCACCTGCTCGCGATAAGCGTTTTTTAAATCATCAAAACTTACAGCGCGATAACCCGGATTATTAACATCTGGTGATAAAGAGGCTGTTTTATTGGTAGGACCAATGGCACCTGCTACAAAACGAGGTTTATCATCGGTGCTATATTCTTCTGCTGCTTCGCGGGCAATAATAGCACTTTGTTTATTCAGTTCACTAACTACCGCTTCCATCTGGTAATCTGCTTGCGAAATAGAAGTTGCATTAAAAGTATTGGTTTCGATAATGTCGGAACCAGCCTCCAGATATTGCTTGTGTATACCTTTTATTATCTCGGGTTGAGTAATTGACAAGAGATCGTTGTTACCTTTTAACGGCGACGGATGATCTTTAAAACGTTCGCTCCTGAAATCTTCTTCTTCCAACTTATGATTCTGAATAAGACTACCCATCGCCCCATCCAACAAGAGCACTCGCTCTTTTACGATTTTATATAACAATTCCGTTCTTGTCATAAGTGCTTAATAAAAATATTTGCGGTTAAATCTTCTATGGTATAATGCTTCAACTCCGGAGAGCAGCTGTACATGTACACAACATATGGAATCTGCAAATGTTATGCACTATTCGCAAAATTACACTATTTTTAGGAATAAGGTGAATTATAATTATTTGAAATATTAGTTGAAGTAATATACAACAATAAATTTGAAAGATTTCACTTTTTCTCCACTTCAATTACACCTGTTTACCCCATGAAATAGGCATGATTTTATAATTTTGATCATCGAAAAACAGTTAGTAATCTATAATCAAAGCATAATATGAAGCAATTTACATTTTTGATTGCAGCGATAGTCTCTTTGTTAGTTATTTCTTGTCAAACAAAAGAAGTGAAATACAGTGGACATCCTCTTTTTGATGATAATCCGTTAACCGCAGATCCTTGCGCTTTAGTATATAACGATACATTATACTTGTTTACTGGTTCAGATGAAGCAGAACCTGGGCAGAATGGTTTTGTAATGAAAAAATGGTACGTTTTTTCCACTCCTGATCTTGTTAATTGGACTAATCATGGGGTAAAACTAACCGTTGAAGACTTTGCATGGGCATCGCATAATGCTTTTGCCGGTCACTGTGTTGAAAATCACGGAAAATTCTGGTGGTATGTACCAATGGTTCATAAAGATTCAACAGTGCGTGAAAACGAAGGCTTTGCAATGGGCGTTGCTGTAGCTGATCATCCACTTGGGCCTTATAAAGATGCATGCGGTAAATCAATAATTGCTGATACTACAGCTAATTCAATTGTACTAAATATCGACCCTGCTGTTTATGTTGATGATGATAAACAAGTTTATATGTTTTGGGGATCGTGGAACGAAGCTCGCTATGTAAAACTAAAAGACAACATGGTTGAGACAGATGGCCCGGTAAAAACAGTTGAAGCTAAAAACTTTTTCGAAGCTCCTTGGATACATAAAAAAGGTGACACTTATTATCTTTCGTATGCTGCCCATTATCCATCAACAACTGAGTATTCAACTTCAAAAAGCATAGATGGCCCATGGGAATACAAAGGTGTGATTAATGATACCTTACCTAATTCACCAACTAATCATCAGGCCATCATTACTTTTAAAGGACAAGATTATTTCATCTATCACGATGCCAGCTCGAAAACCGGAGGTCCATTCCGTCGAAGTGTTTGTATCGACAAATTGGAATACGACGACAACGGCAATATCAAAAAAGTAGTACGAACCACTACTGGAGTGCCTCAAGTTTAAATACCTTATATGATTAATAGTTTGTAAAAGCGGTTTCGGGCGAAGGTCTGAGCCGCTTTTTTTATGATCTTATCTTCGAGTTCTTATCTTTGTTTAATAAACTAAGTTTCTTTCAAATGAATATTTGCTTTTGTAATACAAATACAAGCTGGGGTGGTGGAGAAAAATGGCATCTCGAAATGGCATCTGCTATATCTGAGCTTCCGGATTTTAAGGTATCTTTTCTTCTGAACAAAAACAGTGTATTAGATCAAAAAATAGATTCAGAAAAAATCAGTAAACTATATTTTAATCTTAAGAAGTTTAGTTTTTTGAGTCCATCAAGTTTTAATCAACTTAAAAAGTTATTGAAAGATCAAAACTTTGATGTACTAATCTTTAATGGCCCTAACGAACTTAAATTAGTTGCCAGAGTTGCAAAAGCCTGTGGAATCAAAAAAATCATTTATAGAAGAGGAAGTGATAAAGCAATAAAAAATTCATTTATCAACCGATTTCTTCTCGAGAATGTTGTTACCCATTTAATTGCCAATTCAGAAGCAACTAAACAATCGCTCTTAAAAACAGGAATTAAAATTGAGGACAAAATCCATATTATCAATAATGGAATTCATCCACCATTAAATCTACAAAAAGGAGCAACCAATAAAAAAGCAATCATCGGTGCCTTAGGCAGACTTGAAACCCAGAAAGGTTTTGATCTACTTCTTAAATCAGCTTCCGTTTTAAAAAGTAACAATATTGATTTTAAACTTATCATTGGTGGAAGTGGGAGTCAGCTTGGTGAATTACAAGAAGAAGTAGCAAAGCTAAATTTGGAGGATACTGTGGAATTTGCCGGTTTTATTGAAGATATATATAGCTTTTTAAATCAATGTGATGTTTTTGCTTTATCATCAAGATACGAAGGATTTGGTTATGTAATGGTAGAGGCAATGTTTTGCAAGAAACCTGTTGTTGCCTATAATATTAGTTCGGCAAAAGAAATTGTTCAAGACAACACAACAGGTATATTAGTTGACTCATACAACTATCAGGCATTTGCCTCAGCTTTACAACAACTAATTGAAGATAATCAAACGGCTCAACTTTATGGTAATGCAGGCCAAATAAGAGCAAATGAATTTTTTAGTTTTAATAAATCAATAACAAAGTTTATAAAAGTATTATCTCAAAACTAATCTTCTTTTCCTTTAACAATTCCATGGGAGGTCCATGAAATATTGTTCATTTGATGATCCTTTAGGATTTGCATGTGTTTAGGATTTCTTGGAAGTATTTTATGATTTAGGTGATATTGAATTGCAATATGCTTTACAGATCGCACTTTCATTCCATAATTTCTCCATCTAACCTCTAAATCATTATCCTCCCCAATTGCTGGCAAATCATATCTTTCATCAAATCCATTAATTTCAAGAAGTTGCTTTTTAGGCATTGAAAAATTGGAACCTAAAATACTTCGATCTTTCTTTGTGATTAAATTTTTAAGATATGAATTTGATAGGTAAAACCCATTTTCAACATGCTTCTCCTTGCTTAATAGCGTACGAAATAATCCCTTACGTTCAAGGTAACCCCTAAGAACCATTTTCGGTGTTAACTCTTCTGTTAATGTTTTGGGTAGATAAACTCTTCTGCCAGCTAAAGCAGTATCTGGTTGGCGATTTACATAGTGCTCTTTTACAAAATGTCTGTGTGGTATACAATCGCCATCATTAAATATGATATAGTCATAATTACACGCCAATATTGGTTTGTTTAAAATCACATTTTTTTGCCATCCATTATCTAAATGCCAAACGTGAGTAATATTAAAAGGATAATCATCCTTCATCCTTTCTATTTCATTTACAACTTCATCACGTGAGCCATCATCTGCGATTACTATTTCAAATTCCTTAAAGCTTTGTCTACAATAACCAGCCAGAACTAGTTTTAGCCAATCAATTTTATTATAAAAAGAAAGAATTACGGATATCTTCATTTCATTATTATTTACACCAATACTCAATATTCTAATTCGGAATGATCATGCTGAATTTTCTTTAACTAGGTCTTATGATTCAATAATTCTTTTTTCTGGGAATAGTCTTTTGATAGACATTTTATAGTACTTTAATGTAGCCCAGATAAGTTTCCTTTTTAAGCTATTTTTTTTAGATGATATGGTTGAACTCATTGTTCCATTATGAGATCCTTGTTCAATAAGGGCGGGATGAGCCCAATACATTTTAATAATTCCCCTATCTATTAAGTTATTGTGCCAAATATCAATTATTTTGTTACACTTATTTAGCTTTAAATCATCAATTATTTTTTGAGCAGCAACAGCATCAATTATATATGCACCAGCCATTCTTCCTGAATTAGCTCTGTACAAGTATTTATTCCTTTTGGTAGTCCAAACAGAAGGGAATCTTAATGTACTATTTTCAAGTGAAACAATAAAACCACTTTCCAAATCTTCTAATTCATTAAAAATTTTAGCTAACTGGTTTTTAAAGTCGCCTAAAAAGCAAGGATCATTTTCAAAAACAATTGCATATTTAAGCCCCTTATCTAACATCCTTTTGTAAGCGTAAAAATGATTTAGAGTACAGGAAATTCCACCTATTGAAAATTTTGATAGGACTGATTCATCAAAAGTACTCTTGAATACATCTTGATTCATACATGATGGATCACCATCAGTAACAAATTCATATTTGATACCTTGTTGTTTAAATAAGATCTTGATTCTTTCCTCATGATATCGATATCCATTAAGTGCATGGACAATAAATACTCCTTCTTGAAGAATATTATTTAGAACTTTATTCATTTTATTATCTGATAATTCTTAAAATTAAATATACCGTTGGGGAAAAACAACCTCTCAACTGCTGTTAGAAACCTATATTTAGTTCTTTCATGTTTATGAACTGGTTTTCTTCCCAACTCTTTTGAATAATTTAGCTGATCTGCCCAATCAAACGAAGCAATTTTATTACTCATTACTTTAGGATGTGTATTTGCAAATGAAGGAATCTTATTCATAGCTCCAAAGTCTATTGATGAAATAACTTCCATTTCAGGTTCCTTCACGTTCTCATCTTTGTAACAACTTTTAAAGTGTGAAGTTTTTTTCGCCATTAATTTGGGAGGCCTTACCCAACCATAATGGTATACATCAGCATCTAAAGGAGCAACATTCAGCTTACGTGTTTCTTCTTTCTCAAGATATTTTTCTTTAGAAAAATTATCAATCACTCTAAAGCTCTGAGCATCTCGCCACGAATGAATATTTTTTTGATTTCTGATAATTCGTATCTCGTTACGATACCAACCATGATTGCTTACAAAAGCATGATCATAGTCTCCCCAAAAATGAATATACTTGAATAATAATCCTTCTACATCTGAATTATCAACATGTTTTTTACAAGTCTCAACAATCGTTTGGTGATCTTTTTCATGAATCACTTCATCAGCCTGAAGATAAAAAAGCCAATCGCCAGTGCAATGCTCTTTAGCAACATCTGTTTGCTGAGCTAAAATTGAGCCATGGGGATATTCCTTTACGTCCCAAACTGTATTTATCACTTTAATCTTTGGACTATTTATTTCCTCTATAAGTTGTAAGGTATTATCTTCTTGATCACAATCTCCTAATGCAATTACAAATTCATCAACGATTGGCAAAATAGATAAAACAGACTCTTTAAACGGATAATAAAGTTTACCCGCATTTTTAACCATTGTAAAACCACTAATCTTCATAATACTCTTCTTGGTTTAAATAAATAGTCCTTTACTTTTTTGTAGCACAGAAAGATACTTCTCCATGCCTTCTTCTAAACTTGTAAAGCTATTGGTATAACCGGCTTCTCGCAGATTATCAGTATTTGCTTTTGTAAAAGCCTGATATTTGCCTTTTAAATGTTCAGGAAATGGTATGGTAGTAATTTTACACTCACCATATTTTTCAACGAAAATATTTGCCATATCTAAGAAAGATCGTTCATTACCGGTTCCGCAATTGTATATTCCACTCTGTCCATCTTTTAAAAAGAACAGGACCACCTTAACAACATCTTCGATAAAGATGAAATCACGTAAAAATCCTTCACTCCCTTCAAATATTTTTATTTCGCCATTTTCGTTAGCCTGATTAAAAAAGTGAAAAGGAACTGAAGCCATACTTCCTTTATGGTTTTCCTGGTAACCATATACATTAAAATATCTTAATCCAACAACTTTTGAATCCTTAGAAAAATCAACATTCTTACGAACATACTTATCAAAAATAAATTTTGAAAAGGCATATCCATTTAATGGGTATTCACATTCGGGATTCTCAACAAAACCATTTTCTCCATTACCATATACAGATGCGCTGGAAGCATAAATAAAGGGTATTTTATTATCCAGCGAATAATGTAAAAGAGTTTTTGAATACTCGTAATTGTTTTCAATTAGATAATTAGCATCTAATTCTGTGGTTGCAGAACAAGCTCCTTGATGTATAATTGCTTCGACATTAGAATAACTTGGCAGACGATTTAAAAATTCTTTTTTATCAACATAATCCGAAAAATCAAGCTTATTAAGGTTGAGATATTTCTGTGTTTGAGCTAGATTATCAACCACTAAAATATCTGTTATGCCTGCCTGATTTAAACCTTTGATAATATTACTACCTATAAATCCTGCACCACCTGTTACAATTATCATTTTTACTAATTATTAATAGTTAAAAGCTAAATTGAAAATTAGCTAATAATTTTCAAGCCTAGTTGCAAAGGTAGAAAAGTTTATAAATAACCTAGTTTATTGTCTTAATATGCTTTTAGTGTAGTAAATCTCTTGTGTTAGTTTGATTTCATATTAGGACCTATGTCTGTAAAATAAATGTTTGATGGTTTTGAAGTCTTTATTACTTTTGACAAATTGTTATATACTCAGTACTCAAATAAAAGCATTAGGATTAATCAATTATGCATAATATCGAAAGCAATAACCAACGTAAATTTCTTGTGATACAGACTGCGTTTATAGGTGATGTGATACTTTCTTTGCCTGTGATTTCAAAACTTAAGCGTTTTTATCCGGAATCATCTGTCGATATTTTAGTACGAAAAGGTAATGAAAGCCTATTAGAAAATAATCCTAATGTAAATGAAGTAATTATTTTTGATAAGCGAAACAAGAAATATCGCAATACAATTAAGGTAATTAACACAATTAGAAAGAATAAGTATGATGTTGTTGTTAATATACAGCGTTATGCCACTACAGGTTTAATTACTGCATTATCAGGAGCTAATGTGAAAATTGGCTTTGATAAAAATCCATTGTCTGTATTCTACACAAAAAAAATCACACACATTTTCGATACCAATAATAAGAATACGCATGAGGTTCATCGTAATCTTTCATTAATTCAAGATTTAACCGATTCGTCATTTGAGATGCCAAAAATGTATCCTTCACAAAAGGATTTCGAAATAGTTAAAATTGAAAAACCATATTTCTGTTTGTTACCTGGATCTGTTTGGTTTACCAAACAATATCCCGAAAATAAATGGGTTGAGCTAATGAATGAACTTCCCAACAATTATACCTTGGTATTGATGGGAGGAAAAGGAGATAAAGATTATTGTCAGCAAATTATAGATCAATGTACTCATCCTGATGTGCAAAATAAAGCTGGAGAATTATCATTTAACCAATCTGCTGCTATTATGCAGAATGCAACCATGAATTTTGTAAACGACTCAGCTCCTTTGCATATTTGTTCTGCTGTTAATGCTCCAGTTAGAGCAATGTTTTGCTCTACTATACCAGCTTTTGGATATTTCCCTTTATCAAAAGATTCAAAGGTTCTTGAATCACCTCATAAACTTGAATGCCGTCCATGTGGCTTGCACGGTAAAAAAGAATGTCCTAAAGGCCATTTTAAATGTGGCGACATACCTGTATCGATAATACTAGATAGTTTACAAACTTTGTAAATAAGTTAATTTGTAAGTTAAATAGACGAGGTGACTATTTAAAGTAAAAAAAGTTAAAGCAAATGTATTATTCATATTAATACATTTATTTTGCAATTAGTTTGAAGATATTAAGGCAAAAAAGAAAAATTATTTGAATGAAGCTTCTATTATTGAATTCCATAGGACGCACTAAGTGGGGTGGCGGAGAAAAATGGATGCTCATGACTGCAAAGAATTTAATTTCTCGAGGTCATGAAGTATACATTGGCTGTGCTCGGAATTCAATACTTGAAAAAAATTCATTAGATCAGAATATACCTGTTTTAGCCATCAGTATTCATTCAGATTTTAGCCTCTTGGGGCTTTTGAAATTAAAAAAATATTATTTACAAATACAGTTTGATGCCATAATAGGCTGCCAAAATAGAGATGTTAGAATTGCTGGTTTTTTGATAAAGAAAATAGTAAAATCGAATTGTATAGTATACAGTCGTCAAGGGGTTCAATTGTTAAATGGGTCCATTAAATATAAATACACTTTTGCTCCGTTTTGTGACGGAATTATTACCAATACAACTTCAATTAAAAGAGAATATGATAGTTATGGATGGTGGAATGGTTCGTTTGTAAAAGTGATTCATAATGGCGTTGAAATGAAGACGAATTCTGAGTCTTTTGATTACAGCCAGTATATTAATTCAGAATTAGGTAAACCATTCATTATTTTATCATCAGGCAGATTATCAAAGCAAAAAGGGTTTAAATATCTTATTGAGGCCGCCAAAGAAGTAATTGATAAAAAACCAAATGTATATTTCTTTATTGCAGGGGAAGGTAAATTAAAAAATGAACTACAGGAACAAATTAATGACAACAATATTGCTAATAATGTGTTTTTATTAGGCTTTAAGACAAATGTAGCTTCATTGCTTAATGGTGCAGATTTATTTGTTTTATCTTCGTTGTTTGAAGGAATGCCAAACGCATTAATGGAAGCTATGGCTGTTGGAAAACCGGTTATTAGTACTAACGTTAATGGGGTTACAGAACTAATGCAAAACGGCAAACACGGCCTTATAATTGAAGCTGCTAATTCCAATGCTATATCGTCTTCTATTATTAAAATGATTGAAGAAAAAAACTATTGTGAAATGGGGATTGAGGGGAAAAAACATGTTGCCGATCATTTTTCGGTTGATAAAATGGTAGATGAGATAGAGTCTTTTTTATTACAAAAGATTGCTGCACAAAAATAGTCTATCTAGTAGTATTGCATTTATTTTAGAATTGTATGATTAAAACATTTTACCGGTTTTGGATCAAAAATATTATTTTTTGGATCCTGTTCTTTGTATTGCACCGCTTCCTTTTTACAGCATTTAATGCCGATTTTATAAAAGATACATTAACAAGCAATTTGTTTAAGTCCTTTTTCTATGGAGGACGAATGGATTTATCAATAATTGGATATGTTATGATGCTGGTTGTTGTTGTTCAGATTATCAACATATCTATCTTTAAGAAATTTAGTTTCAACTTCATAAAAATCCTGTCATACATTTTAATTGTTGTATTTACAGGTTTGTTATTAGGAGATACGTACCTCTTTTCATTTTGGGGAAGACATGTGGATGCAGAAGCTCTGAGTTTTTTAAAAGACCCTAAAGTTGTTCTGTGGTCATTAGAGTGGTATCAGTCAATTGGGTTCTTTTTAGCATTTGGTATTTTAAATGTTGTATTGATTTGGATTTACAATAAATTTATTTGGCTATCAAAAGAAAACTTACAAAAACTATCCTGGAAAAGCGTTGCTATTCAAATACCAATTCTATTATTCTTGGGAGGCTTACTAATAATTCCCATTAGAGGTGGAGTTGGTGTAGCCCCATTAAATACAGGTGCAGCTTACTTTTCGCATCAACGATTTGCCAATCAAGCTGCATTAAACCCTTTATGGAATTTAATGTATTCCTTAAAAAGACTTGATGCAACATCACGTGATTATCATTTTATGGATGAGGATAAAGCTGAAAGCATTTATAAACAACTCAAAGAAGAATCGGGCAAATATCCCTCAATATTAAAGGTTGATAAGCCTAATGTTGTTGTGATTCTAATGGAAAGCTTTGCTGCTCATGTGATTGGGCCATTAGGAGGTCATCCCATTACACCCAACTTTGCCAAGATGTGCAAAGAGGGAGTATTGTTTACCAACTTTTATGCAGCATCATCCAGATCAGATAAAGGATTAGTTGCGGCTATAGCTGGCTATCAGGTTATGCCAACTTATTCTATAATTAGAATGCCATCTAAATCCGAAACTTTATCATTTTTACCTAAGAAGTTTGAAGAAGCAGGTTATCAGGATCTAATGTATATGTATGGTGGAGATATGGGATTTAAGAACATGAATTCATTTGTTAATCAAGCTGGTTTCAAGCGAGTAATTACAATGAATGATTTTCCATCGGAATATCAAGGAGAAAAATGGGGTGTACATGATCAATATACCTTTGAACGTCTAGCTGATGAGATGAATAAAGCGAAAGGTCCATTCTTCTATTTCTATTTTACGTTGAGCAGCCATGAGCCTTTTGATATACCCATGGAGAAAAAATACGATGATAAGTATCACAATTCTATTGCCTATACCGATAAATGCTTAGGAGAATTCTTTGACAAAGTAAAAGAAAATGGTCAATGGGATAATACTTTGTTCATTCTTATGGCCGACCATAGTACTCCTGGCCCAGAAAGATATACCGACGATGTGAAGCAACGTTATCACATTCCAATGCTTTGGACTGGAGGTGCTTTAGCTGTAAAAGATACCATCATTACTAAGGTAGGAAGTCAAACAGATTTAGCTCGTACATTGTTAAACCAATGTGATATAAACGACGATGGTTTTCCGTTTAGTAAGAACTTGCTGGATGAAACAGGTAAAGGTTTTGCTTTTTTCGACTATCCTGATGCGATGGGATTTATTCAGGATAGTTTGTTTCAGGTTTACGATAATAGAATGAACCGTTTTATTCAGATGCAAAACGCTCAAAATTCATTAGATAGTTTGAAAGCTAAAGCTTATCTACAAGTGCTTTCGCTTGATCATAAAAGAAGATAATAGTAAGATGAAAGATTTGAAAAGGGAAGATTTTGAAATTATGGCACCTGTTGGTTCATACGAATCACTGCAGGCAGCAATTCAAGGGGGAGCTGATTCTGTTTATTTTGGTATCGAACAACTTAATATGCGATCAAGATCATCGCATAATTTTAGTACCGAAGATTTAAGAAAAATTGTTCAGATAGCTAAGGAGAATGGTATCAAGACTTATCTAACTGTTAACGTTGTTATTTTCAACGAAGAATTGGATTTAATGCGCGAAATAATTGATGTAGCTAAGGAAATGGAGGTTACTGCCATCATAGCTTCTGATCAGGCTGCCATTAATTATGCTCATCAAAAAGGAGTTGAAGTACATATATCAACACAAGTAAATATATCTAACGTTGAAACTTTAAAGTTCTATAGCCATTTTGCTGATGTTGTTGTTCTGGCTCGCGAATTAAATATGGATCAGGTTAAAAGCATCCACCAAACTATTATTGATGAAGATATTCGTGGACCCAAAGGCGAACTTATTCAAATTGAAATGTTTGCTCATGGAGCTTTATGTATGGCCACTTCGGGTAAATGTTATATCAGTCTTCATCAATTAAATTCGTCGGCTAACAGAGGTAGTTGTTTACAGCCTTGTAGAAGAGGATATGAGGTAACAGAGAAAGAAACGGGGAAACAAATGAGCCTCGAGAATGAATACATCATGTCTCCAAAGGACTTGAAAACCATTCATTTTATGAATAAGATGATTGATGCTGGAGTTAGGGTTTTCAAGATTGAAGGAAGAGCGCGATCTGCTGAGTATGTTAAAAATGTTTGCCAGTGCTATAGTGAAGCTATTTCGGCGGTATTAGATGGTTCATATAATGATGAAAAGATACAAAAGTGGGATGCTAAGCTGTCGGAAGTATTTAATCGTGGTTTTTGGGATGGTTATTACCTTGGCCAACGTTTAGGTGAATGGAGCCATAACTATGGTTCAAAAGCTACCAAGAAGAAAACCTACATTGGTAAAGGCATGAATTATTTTCCTAAATTAGGGGTTGCTGAATTTTTGATGGAAACTCAATCATTAAAAGTAGGAGATGAAGTGTTAATAACTGGCCCCACAACCGGTGTTGTTCAAATGAAGGTTTCTGAACTCAGAGTTGATCTGGAGTCGGTTGAAGTAACAAAAAAAGGTGAACGATTCAGTATGCCTGTTGATATGAAAATCCGACGTTCAGATAAATTATATAAGCTTACCGAAACTTTAAATAATCAATAAATGGCCCAGGGGAATCTTTTGAAAATGCGCACTAGTATTGAAAATGATACAATTCAATACAAATTAGTAATGGGTGATACTTCCATTAATATGAATGATTACATTGGCAAACCGATTAAACTTGTTTATAAAAATCAGATTAATTGCATCTCCTGTGGCAAAGTTACTTCTAAATCATTTGCTCAGGGATTTTGCTACAGTTGTTTTCAAACAGCCCCCGAAGCAGAAGAATGTGTTTTAAACCCAGAAAAATGCAGGGCACATCTAGGAGAATCACGAAATCAGGAATGGGCGCAAAACCATTGTCTCATTCCTCATTATGTGTATTTAGCAGTGGCCTCTGGGATAAAAGTTGGTGTTACTCGAAACACACAAATACCTACCCGTTGGATTGACCAAGGTGCGTGGAAAGCTATTATTATTGCCGAGACACCAAACCGTCATATAGCAGGTGTAATAGAATCATATCTTAAACAGTATTTCTCTGATAAAACAAATTGGAGAAATATGTTGAAAAATATTTTAGCAGAGGATATTGATCTTTTAGATGAAAAGAAAAAGGCCATAGAACTATTACCGGCAGAATTGCAAAAATATGCATACTCGACAGACGAAGCCTTACAATTATATTATCCGGTAAATCAATATCCACTTAAACCACAATCAGTAACTTTCGATAAGGAAGCATCTATTGAGGGTGTTCTGCAAGGAATAAAAGGTCAATACTTATTATTTGATAACGATAGAGTAATTAATATTCGTCGGCATAGTGGTTATTTGGTACAAATTGATGATTAATCAAAGTACCACTATTTCATCAATCATTAGCTTTGATGTTAATTTATTGATAGTTAAATTCGGATTGATAAATTTGATTTTAACATATCTAGCGAATTTTTGACCGCTGATCTGTGTTAGCAAGTTTTTGTTTTCCTCAGCATCTGTTGAGGGGACAAGATTAACAAAACCATAATCTTCGTAGTTTTTACCATTAACAGAAACGCTAATATTAATGGATTTAGGACTAACAATTCCTAGTTGAGGTTGACTTAAATGTGAAATATATAGTTCATTGATCTGAATTAGTTTATTAAGTCTTAGGGTGACAACTAATGTACTGTCTTCAATTTTCAACCAATTATCAATGCTGTTCTTATTACCATATTTTTGATTGAAAAGAAATTCATAATCATTTGAATTGAAATCTATCTTTGGTGGAAAGATATTAATTACTTTTCCACTAGCTTTTCCTTTACGGATAAATGTTTTTGAAACAACATTAGATGATTTTTTTCCATATTCATATGCAAACGCACTGATTGTTGAAGTTTTGTTTAATTTAATAGGTGAAGAATAAAGGCTAGAACTTGTATCTGGTAAAGAACCATCAAGAGTATAATATATTGCTGCATGATTTTCTGGTGTGGTGATAGAAATACTTGTTTTTTTCGAAAACACTATATTATCTCCATCAATGACCGGATCCGGTAAAGAAGGTATTAACTCCTTAGGTTCACCACTTTTTTTCTTATCATTTAAACTAAATAGTAAAACAGCTTTTACAGGATAATGATCTGAAATAAAGACATCTTTTTTCTTAATAGGATAGGTGTTAAACGATTGGACTAAGAATTTACTACTTACAAAAATGTGATCGATATTCAGGTTGTATTTATCATTCTCAAAGCCATTATAAGTTGTATGCGTCTCAGGTTTAATATCCAGATTTTCAAAACGTGTATCCCATAATGGAGATTGGTCAATCCAACTACCTGTTAGTGTTTGATAGCAATCGGAATCAATAGTTGAATTAAAATCTCCCAATAATATTACAGGTGCATCTCCTGCTAATAGTTGTATTTTATCTAATAACAAAATAGCACTCTCTGTTCGGGCAAATTCACTAATATGACTTAAATGGGTATTAAACACATAGAAGATATAACCATTCTCAAGATTTTTCAATTGTACCCAACTAACAATGCGTGGAAAATGTGTTCCCCAGCTTTTACTACCTGCAATTTCAGGGGTATTCGAAAGCCAGAAATGTGACGATGAAATTAGTTCAAACTTATCTTTTTTGAAAAAAACGGGAACCATTTCTCCTGCTTCTTTCCCATCTTCTCTACCTGCAGATACACAACAGTATTGTGCCATGTGTTCTTTTAGATAATTCAGTTGATGCGAAAGAACCTCCTGGCATCCAATTATATCAGGAGATTCGTCTTCGAAAAATGATAATACTAGTTCTTTACGATTATCCCAACGGTTAATACCATCATCTGCATTATCATATCTAACGTTAAGACTCACTACACTTACTGATCTTTCTTTTACATTACATGATGAAAACAAAAGAATAGTTAGTACTATATGTACAAATCTTAATTTCATAAATAGTCATTATCCATTAATTGATCCAAATAATATCATCGTTAGTAATGATATTAAGTCAATATAAATAGTAAATTAAAAGCTATTTCAAGATTTGTCATCATTTATTACATGTAACTGAGTAAAATGTTGATGACTATTACTAATTGATAGTTATAGTAAGAACTACTATTATTTTTAATTTAAAAAAAATAAAGCCCGATTACTGGATTAGCAATCAGGCTTTAAATTGAAAAAAATAGTGGTCACTATTTAATTTGTATATTGTATGAATGTTTAAAAAATCACTTCTTCATGCATATGACACTTTAAAATGCCATCACACGTACGGTTTTATATACCTTGATAAGTACTAAAATTCTACTAATTTTACATGTAGAAATAAAAGAAACCTTACATAACTCAGTTATTGCATATGAAAATTAAAAAACGCACCCTTGTTTTTGGAAGTATTTTCTTCATCGTTTTTGTCTTCCTGTTTTTTCTTTCAACAATTATTAAGAGCTATGTAAATAATAATAGTAAAGAGCTTATTGGTCGTAAAGTAGAATTAGGAAATATTAATATCAACTATTTTAAGGTAGCTGTTCGTGTTACGGATTTGGTTGCATATGAAACCAATGAAAAAGACACTTTTGCTGGATTTAAAGAGTTATATATCAATTTCGATCCTTGGAAACTAATTCATAATGAATATTCGTTTTCAACCATAAAGCTTGATAGCCTTTATGCATATGTAATTCAAGATGGAGATGTATTTAATTTCTCAGATCTTATTCCTGCTGATGATAGTACAACTGTAGAGCCTACAGATACTTTACCTGCCAAGCCATTACATTTCTCGGTTTATAATATTCATTTTACCAGAGGTAAATTAGATTTCTACGATAAACAAATAGATAACCGACTTTTATTTGATGATTTGGATTTACATTTACCCAAGATAGCTTGGGATAATCAAAAATCAGAGATGGGTGCCGAGTTTGAATTTGGTAATCGTGGGTTGGTAAGTATTGGAGCCGATATTGATCATCAATTAAATCGATATCATTTGGCAATTGGTATGCAAAACATGTCGCTTGAACCTATTTCAAATTACGTTGAACAATATGCAAATATTGACGGAATATCAGGTTTTTTTCATGCTAATATTAATATTGATGGAAATATAGAAAATACATCAGACATTATTGTTTCGGGAAGTGCAGCAGTGGATACTTTTAGAATGTGGGAACCCGGAAATAAAGATTTCTTCACCCTAAAACATGGTGCCGTTAATTTTGATTCATTAGATCTTGGCAGGGCTAGTTATAACCTTTCGTCTATCGACATTGTAGAGCCTGTACTAACTGCTACTTTAAATAAAGATCAATCAAATATCGAGAGAGTTTTTCAAGCCTATCTGGTTACCGACTCTACCGCAATAGAGGAAACAGCTGCCAACGAGACAGATTCGATACCCCTTACTTATAGAATTGATAGTATTAATGTACAGGGAGCAAAAGTACTATTTACCGATAATACTTTAAATCGACCTTTTCAATACGATTTAAAAGATATTGATGTGAGTTTAGGATGCGTTAGCGAAAGTGCCGATAAAGTTCCAGTTAAATTTAGTGTTAACTTAAACAATCAGGGTAATTTGGATGGATCAACTACTTTTAGCCTTGTTGACCCTTATAATTTGTCAGTTAAAGCTCAACTCAAAAAGATGCGATTGATGGGCTTTTCTCCATATACCGAGTACTATATTTGTTATCCAATTACTAAAGGTGATTTCAACTACGATTTATCCATTGAAATGACTAAAGCGGAGATGATAAATGAAAATAACATCACCATAAAAGAAATGGAGTTTGGATCTAAAACCAAAGATACAACCGGTATTAAAGCACCAATTAAATTGGGGTTATATTTAATGAAAGATCCAAAAGATGTGATTTCAATCAATCTGCCTGTTTCAGGTAATCCAACTGATCCAGATTTTAGTGTTAGCAAATTAGTTTGGAAAGCCTTTTTAAACCTGATGATAAAAACAGCGGCATCTCCATTTAATGCATTAGGGAAATTGGTGTCAACACAACCTGAAGAACTGGAAACACTGCCATTTGAATATGCACAGGATTCGTTGAATATTGATCAAAAAGCAACCTTGAATAAAATTGCAACTATCTTAGCGAAAAAACCGGAGTTGATTTTTACTTTTTCGCAACAAACATATGTTGATGTTGAAAAAGACTCGTTAGCTATTTCAATGGCTAAAAAGCAAATGTTGGTTAATAAAATTAAGCCTTCAAACGAAAAAGAATTTGAGAAATATCACCAGCTACTTAAAAATTTGAATTCATCAGACCCTTCATTGTTACGTTATCTGAAAAAAGATGTAGCCGGAGCCGATACACTTACGCTACCTACAGCATGTCGTAAACTAATTGGCGAAGATGAACTGGACGATGCTTTTAATAAGTTGCTTAACGCTAGAACAGAATTGGTTAGGTATTATCTGATTGATGAACGCCAAGTTGATTCAACTTCGATAGATGTACGTATTTCTGATTTGAGAAATATACCGGAACAACTTAAATCACCAAAATTTGATGTAGAAGTATCAGTAAAATAAAACACTTTAAAAACCGAAAATCTTTTAAGGCTATTTCAACCATTCTGGCTATCTTGCTGGCTGAATCAGCATGGCTGATACCAACCAAACTTAGATAGTTCTATTATCAATTGTTGAATGTTTTAGAGTCATACCTACAATTAAGCATTCTTCTTTAACAAAAGTATTTAAATGGATAATCAACATTTTTCTGTTGTTGTTTTAGGAGCTGGAGTAACAGGTTTAACTTTAGCACATCAATTAAATAAAAAGCACATCAACTTTCTGGTTCTTGAAAAAAAAGACAGACATGGAGGGGTAATTCACACAAAAAGTAAGAATGGTTTTGTATATGAATCGGGCCCAAATACTGGGGTTGTTTCACATCCCGAGGCAGTTGCTTTATTCGATGATTTAAAAGATTCTATTACAGTTGAAAAAGGCAATAAAGTAGTTAATACACGTTTTATCATGAAAGGGGGAAAATGGAGAGCTATTCCCCAAGGTCCTTTTTCTGCAATTGGAACTCCTTTATTTAAACTAAACGATAAATTCCGTATTCTGGGGGAACCATTCCGTAAACCAGGAACCAATCCCAACGAGTCGTTGGCCGATATGGTAAAACGAAGAATGGGAAAAAGTTTTCTGGATTATGCCATCGATCCGTTTATACTGGGAATTTACGCTGGCGATCCATCCCTTCTTATTACACGCCATGCAATGCCTAAATTATATAACCTTGAGCAAAAGTATGGTAGTTTTATTTTAGGCTCTATCAAAAAGAAAAAGGAACCTAAAACAGCATTAGAACAAAGAGTTGATCGTGCAGTCTTCTCAATCGAAGGAGGCCTAAGTCGATTAACAGATGCCTTATATGATAGTGCTGGTAAATCAAATTTTAAATTGGGTGTAAACAACACTGAAGTTACCCCTCTTGCAGATGGTGGTTTTTCAATATCTTATTTTGATAATGGAAAAAAAATAACTGTTACGGCCGACAAAGTGGTTAGTACAATTGGAGCTGTTGGTCTAAAAGAATTATTCCCTTTTATCAATAAAGAAGACATGGGTCATTTAACCAACCTAAAATATGCTCGAGTTGTTGAAGTTGCATTGGGTTTCGACAAGTGGGATGGATTTGAGTTAAATGGATTTGGTGGACTCGTGCCTCATAAAGAGAATCGTGATATATTAGGTGTTCTGTTTATGTCATCTCTGTTTAAAAACCGTGCTCCCAAAGATGGTGTTCTACTATCTGTATTTATGGGAGGTGTTCGAAACGAGCAGCTATGCGATCTTAACGATGATGAGTTATTAAAAGTGCTGGAGAAAGAGATTAAAGGTCCGATGAAACTAAAAAATTTCAATCCTTCGATGATTGACATCATGCGATATTCTCATGCCATTCCTCAATATGCCATTAATAGCGACAATCGTTTAAACGCAATTGAAAAGGTTCAAAATCGATACAAAGGGTTATTTATTGCCGGTAATTTAAGAGATGGTATTGGTATGGCCGACCGTATTCGTCAAGCTACAAATATATCTGAAAAGATAATGGAATGATACGTACCATTATTTTAATATTACATATTATTACAAGTATTCTGGCTTGTTTGGTTACTTGTATAATAGTATTCAGAGCAGCGTATGGACTTATAAAAAAAATAGAAGTATCCGATTGGGATGTGAAATTACCCCAATGGGTTACGGTGTTGCTGTATGTACAGTTTATATTGGGTTCAACTCTGTTTGTTTTTTATATGATCGATTACACCCATGGTCAGATTGACCTTATGAAACGCACTGAATTACGAAGTCGTTTTTGGGCTGTTGAACATTTTATATTGATGTTGTTTACTTTAGTAATAAGTCATATTGGATGGATATTTGCACGCCAGAGCAAGAATTCCATCATTATTTATAAAAAAAATCTTTTGTATTTTGGTGTGGCGTGCGGTATGATAATGGTTTCAATGGCCATGAATGTTATTCGACATGCTATTTAAATAAAGAAACGAACAATAGGAATAAATATTTATGAAGATACTTATTGTTGAAGACGAACCCGAATTATCACAAAGTATTCATAACTTTCTTCAATCCGAAGGGCACATATGCGAATCGGTAAGCCGGTTGAACGATGCATTATACTTGGTTGATTCTGTCTTTGATATCATTGTACTTGACTTAAATTTACCCGATGGCAACGGCCTTGAAGTTGTACGAAAAGTCAAAAGCAAGGGAATGAATAGTGGTATCATCATTGTATCGGCCCGGGATAGCCTTAGTAATAAAATTGAAGGATTAGAGTTAGGTGCGGATGATTATCTTACCAAACCTTTTCAAATGGCAGAACTAAATGCACGATTAAAATCGGTTATTAGAAGGGTTCATTTTAAAGGCGATGATAAAATTGAATTTAATGAGTTAACCGTAATTCCAGATAAAATAATGGTTACTGTTAATAGTCAACCTGTTGATCTTACTAAAAGAGAGTTTGACTTATTGGTTTATTTCATTGCCAACAAAAACAGGGTACTTACCAAAACAGGTATAGGCGAACATATGTCGAAGGATTTTATGGATTATGGTTTTACTGATGACTTCATATACACGCATATTAAAAATCTTAGAAAGAAGTTACTTAAAGCTGGCTGTGGAGATTATATTCGTAACGTGTACGGAGTTGGTTATAAATTTACGGATTCAGAACAATAAACCAATATTATGCTACCCCGACCTAAAGCAAATAAGAAGACCCTGATAAGGTGGAAAATATATATCGACAGAGCTCGTATGTATATTGGCTATATTCAGTTTTTTATGATTGGCTTTGTGTTTTTGGAATCATTTAAAAACCAATACCTTAAGAGTCTAATATTCGATAATATTTATGTTTCAATTCCGATTTTATTCTTACTATTCATTCTTTTATCATTAATTATTGGAAGGATAGATACCATATTAGGCCTTCGCGAGGAAGAACTACGTAATTCAACACAATCTAATCCTGTAATGAGAGAGATATTAACTGGCATTGAAGAATTGAAAAAGGAGATTAACGAATTAAAAGAAAAATAAGATAACTAGCCATTATGAAACTAATAACCAAAACAGGTTTAAATTTTATTTCAGCCAGTATATTCTTTTTTTTATTGGGTAGTTTAGGTGGTTATTATTTTATCCGATATGCGGTTAATAAGTTTTTAAATAATGAGCTAAAGAGTGCCCAACAATTAATTGAAAAATCAGATAATCCTCAACAATTTCATCTTTCGTATGCCGATATATCAGTAGATACACTCGTAGGTATGCCCTATTATAATAAGGCGAATATTGGTGACACAGTAATCGTTGATCAACATACTGGTAACTACGAATTTTATAGGAAACTCACTTTTGATCAACCTAAAAGCAATGGTTTTCTTCGTTATACTATTCTTCGATCAACGGCTCCATCAGATCTGATGATTATGAAATTTACTTTGATGTTGGCTGTTTTTCCTATTATCTTTTTTGTAATTCTTTATTTGGTAAATCGTGCATCTACCCGTAATTCATTGTCTGTTTTCTATGACACCATAGACAAACTAAAGTCTTTTGATGTTAATAAAGATAATCGCCTTGATCTTATGACATCGGATGTTGATGAATTTGAACAACTCAACGAAGTTTTTAATTCGATGGATAAAAAAATCAAAGAAGATTTTGAGCGATTGAAAGAATATACCGAAAATACTTCGCACGAACTGCAAACTCCTTTGGCTATTATAACATCTAAGATTGATGAATTATTGCAGTCGCCTAATCTGAACGAAGCTGAAATTAAAACGCTGGCAGGATTGATGGAAACTGTTAGCCGTTTATCAAAAACCAATCAAGCTCTAATTTATCTTGCTAAACTCGACAATCGAATGTTTAGTGAAGAAGAAGAGGTGAATTTTATAGAGCTAATCCGAGAACAATTTGAGTTGTTGGAGCCAATGATTGAGGATAAAAACATTAACATCGATTTTCAATCAACCGATGTTTGTAAACATACAATGAATCCTACTTTAGCCAATACTTTAATTCAGAATCTGATTAAAAATGCCATACGTCATAATAAACCCAATGGTTATATAAAAATTCAATGCACAAATGTATCCTTAATAATTGCCAATAGTGGTAATCCTTTGGATGTAAAAGCCGAAGAGTTATTTGAACGTTTTAAAATGGCTGGTAATCATCCACTCTCATTAGGCATTGGATTATCAATAGCTAAACGCATTTGCGAAATTTCAGGTATCAATATTCAGTACGAATGCATTGATAGCGAACATCGGTTTATCCTGAAAAGTAATTAAAAAAGCCATCTCATTTGAGATGGCTCTTATATTATAAATCGAAGATTTCGATTATAGTTGTAATCTATGCGTGTTGCTCAATCAATAGATTAAGAATGTCAACACCAGCTTTAGCTACTGAAGTACCAGGACCAAAGATAGCCACAGCACCTGCATCGTAAAGGAACTGATAATCTTGAGCTGGAATTACACCACCACAAATTACCATGATATCCTCACGGCCTAATTTTTTCAATTCGTCAATAATTTGAGGAACCAAAGTTTTATGACCTGCAGCTAATGAAGAAACACCCACTACGTGAACGTCGTTTTCAACAGCTTGCTTAGCAGCTTCGGCAGGAGTCTGGAATAAAGGACCCATATCTACGTCGAAACCTATATCGGCATAACCTGTTGCAACTACTTTTGCACCGCGGTCGTGTCCGTCCTGACCCATTTTAGCAACCATAATACGTGGTTGACGACCTTCTTTTTCGGCGAAATCCTTAGCCAACTGTTGGGCTTTTGCAAACTCTTTATCGTCTGCTGCTTCTGCGCTATACACTCCTGAAATTGATCTGATTACTGCGTTATATCTTCCAACAATCTTTTCGCAAGCGTCAGAGATTTCACCCAATGAAGCACGTTTTTGAGCAGCATCAACAGCTAACTCTAATAAGTTACCTTCACCAGTTTCAACTGCTTTGGTAATTGCAGCCAATGCAGCTTGTACCTCTTCTTCGTTACGATTAGCACGAAGTTTTGCAAGACGCTCAATTTGCGACTTACGTACTTCAGCGTTGTCAATATCTAAGATATCGATTGGATCTTCTTTTTCCAAACGATATTTGTTAGTACCCACAATTGTTTGAGTTTTGCTATCGATTTTAGCTTGTGTACGAGCAGCAGCTTCTTCGATACGCATTTTAGGAATACCTGACTCAATTGCTTTAGCCATACCACCTAACGACTCAATTTCTTCGATGTGAGCCCATGCTTTTTCAACCAATTCGTTAGTTAATGACTCAACATAGTAAGAACCAGCCCATGGATCGATACCACGACATATTTGAGTTTCGTCCTGGATGAAGATCTGAGTGTTACGTGCAATACGTGCAGAGAAGTCAGTTGGTAAAGCAATAGCCTCATCCAATGCGTTGGTGTGCAACGATTGTGTGTGACCTAAAGCAGCACCCATTGCTTCGATACAAGTACGACCCACGTTGTTGAAAGGATCTTGCTCAGTTAATGACCAACCTGAAGTTTGTGAGTGAGTACGTAAAGCTAACGATTTAGGGTTTTTAGGATTGAATTGTTTTACAATTCTTGCCCATAACATACGTCCAGCACGCATTTTAGCAATCTCCATAAAGTGGTTCATACCAATTGCCCAGAAGAAAGATAAACGAGGAGCAAAAGCATCGATATCTAATCCGGCATTAACACCTGCACGTAAATATTCTAAACCATCAGCTAATGTATATGCTAACTCAATATCAGCGGTAGCACCTGCTTCTTGCATGTGGTAACCCGAGATAGAGATTGAGTTAAACTTAGGCATCTTTTGTGATGTATATTCAAAGATGTCAGCAATGATTTTCATTGAGAATTGTGGTGGGTAGATGTAAGTGTTACGCACCATGAATTCTTTCAAAATATCATTCTGAATAGTACCAGCCATTTGCTCTAACTTCACACCTTGCTCTAAACCAGCAACAATGTAGAAAGCCATAACTGGCAATACAGCACCGTTCATAGTCATAGATACTGACATTTTATCCAATGGAATACCATCGAATAACACGTTCATATCAAGGATAGAGTCGATAGCCACACCAGCTTTACCTACGTCACCTACCACACGCTCGTGGTCTGAATCGTATCCGCGGTGTGTTGCCAAGTCAAATGCAACAGATAAACCTTTCTGACCTGCAGCAAGGTTACGACGATAGAATGCATTTGATTCTTCAGCTGTAGAGAAACCTGCATACTGACGTACAGTCCAAGGGCGGAATGCGTACATCATTGAGTAAGGTCCACGCAAGAATGGTGGTAAACCTGCAGCATAGTTCAAGTGCTCCATGCCCTCAAGGTCGTCTTTACTATAAACTGGTTTAACGGGAATTTGCTCTGGTGTAACCCAGTCTTTTTTCACCCCGTGTTTTTGTTCCCAGGCTTTAGTGTCAGTAGCACCACAAGCCTTGGTTTTGAAATCTATATTATTAAATGTTGGTCGCATAATTTTTTAGAAATTTAGTAATGAGTAGTCTGTACTCAATACTTTGTACTAAAATCTATTTATTTTAAAACCACCTTGTTGAACTCTTGAAGAGTCTCCAATACGTTTGAACGAACATTAACGAAGTTGGTAATACCTTTCGCTTTCAATTCGTCGGCACAAGCAGGAGCTCCGGCTACAACTAATGGAGTATCGCCTAATAATTCGAATGCTTTAGGAGCAGCTTCTGCATATTCATCATCTGAGCTACATAAAACAACGATATCGGCAGCAGCAGCTTTTGCAGCTTCAACACCTTCTTCAATTGTTTTAAATCCTAAGTTATCAACAATTTCGTATCCGGCACATCCAAAGAAGTTACCTGAGAACTGAGCACGAGCTAAGCGCATAGCAAGGTTACCAAAAGTAAGCATAAATACTTTTGGACGTTTTGCAGCTTTTTCAGTAGCTAAACGTAATGCTTCAAATTCATCAGCAGCACGGAAAGTTACGATTGGCTCAATTTCTTTATCTCCATCACATGATGTACAAACTTTCTCTAATTTAGAGAAGTCGATTTTTGGAGAGATGATTTCACCTGTGTTAGGATACTGGTTAGTACCTAATAGGTTTTCGCGGCGTGTAGCGATTGCTTTACGACGTTTGTCAGCAGTTTCTTTAACCAATCCTTGGATAAATCCTTCTTTTAAGGCTGATAAGTAACCTCCTTTTTCTTCAACTTGTACAAACAACGACCATGCTTGTTCAGCGATGCTGTTGGTTAAGTTTTCGATGTAGTATGAACCGGCTGATGGGTCAACGATTCTGTCGAAATGAGATTCTTCTTTCAACAATAATTGTTGGTTACGAGCGATACGTTCTGAGAAGGTATCAGACTCTTGGAATAAGAAATCGTAAGGTTTAACAGTTAACGATTCAGCTCCACCAATAGTTGCCGACATAGCTTCGGTTTGTGTACGTAACATGTTTACGTTTGGATCGAAAATGGTTTTGTTCCATTCTGATGTTTCGCTGTGAACATGCATTTTACATACTTCAACTCCTGTAGGTTTATAAGCTTCAACAATTTTAGCCCATAACATACGACCAGCTCTTAACTTGGCAATTTCCATAAAGTAGTTACCACCAACACCAAAGTTGAATTTGATATTAGCTGCAGCTTCGTTTATCGAAAGGCCTTTTTCAGTTAATTGAGCAAGGTACTCGTTACCCATAGATAAACCAAAGGCTAACTCCTGAGCAACAGAAGAACCTGCGTTGTTGTAATGTTTGGCATTAACAGCAACGGTTTTAAATTGAGGTAAGTTAGTTGTAGCTTCAACCAATTCTTTAACACTATCAATAGCTTTACTCATTTCGCAACAAGCTTTACCTTTAATAGTTAAGTCTCCGATTGGATCGAAGTTTATCGAACCTTTTACTTCATCAAGGTTACGATTCATTTTTCCTAGAACTGCAACAACTGCTTGTACCAATAAGCTGTTTCCACAGCAAGCAGAGAAGTTGATTTCCACACCATCCGAAAGGATGTTTTTCAATAAAGCCTCGATGTTAGCTTCAGTAATGATTTCTTTATCCTCAATAATAAAACCAAGACTGTCAACTCCTTTTGTAAGTAGAGTTAATGCTTTTTCGTTAGCTGCTTTTACATCAGTAACTTTAATGTCCTGACGGATGAACCATTTGTTGCTTTTAGCGTTATTTCCTCTAACGTAAGGAAATTCGCCTGGCTGGCTCTCTAGGTAGTTTAACGATTCAAGGTCTTCAGAGCGGTAAAAAGGTTGTACGTTGAACCCTTCGTTGGTTCTCCAAACAAGCTTTTTCTCAAAGTCTGCTCCTTTCAGGTCTGCTGTGATTCTATCCATCCACTCTTGAGTAGAAACGGGTGGAAAATCACTAAATAACAGTTGTTTTGTTTTATCTGCCATAATATAACTGTTTGTTTTTTTCCAAAGGCGCAAAAATACACCTTTTCGTGAGACTAATAATATATTTTAACGCTTTTTAAAGCTGTTATTGAGCATGATTATCAATATTATATGAAATTAGTTCAATGTGTAAATGAACTATCAAAAGGGCCAAGTGTTAACAAATCAATAGGTTATTAAAGTTTTTTTTCTTTAATTACTAAAATCGTTGAATAAAAAATACTCCAACTATAATAAAAACAATTCCTGCAATTTTTCCCATAGATATAGGTTGATGTGCAACACCAAACCATCCGAAATGATCAATAATGGCTGCCACTATCATTTGTCCACCAATGGTGGCACCTAACATGGTGGCCACACCAATTTTAGGGATTAAGATAACGACCGATGAAACAAAGATAGCTCCTAAAATTCCTCCCATAAAGAGATAGAAAGGTACTTGTTTGAGCACTTCGGCTTTGGGAACTTCGGTTCGTAACACAATGTTAAGCACGAATAAGCATATGGTACCCACTAAAAAGTTGGTGAACGATGCCTGAATAGGATGTTTTAAAAAACTACCTAGTTGCGTGTTAATACTTCCCTGAACAGCTAATAAACCTCCGATTAAAACAGCAATGGTTGTTAGTATATACTTTAAATACATAAATATGACTGAGTGTTTTTTTTGCGATGCTAAAGGTACGTTAAATGCTTCAAACATGCCATTCTTACACGCTCATTAATCCTTATTTAGCCGCTAATATTTAATCAATTAATACTATCATAAATATGGATTGAAGATAAGGCTGATGTTTTTGAGGGAAAAAATAATTGAAAGGGCTTTTTATAAGAACGATCTTTTAGTTTAATTTGATTGTTTTTAATGAAAGAAGCTTATGAACCAGGAGAAAAGCATTGAAGATACATCGGAGTGTTTCAGGTTTTTGTCGAAAGAGCAATTACTACTTTTGCAGGATAAAAAAGCACGCATTACCTATCTGAAAGGCGAGAATGTGATGAAGCAAGGTGCTTTTGCAACTCATGTATTGTTTGTGGTTGATGGTTTGGTAAGGGTTTACTTACAAGCTGGTGGAAATAAACAGATTAATCTTGAATTAAAGACGCAAGGAGATTTTATTGCTTTTTCGGCGGTGTTTGGTGAGGAGGTTTATGCTTATTCGGCAGTGGCGTTGAAAGAGTCGGTTATATGCATGATTGATAAGCAAGCTCTTAAAGATTTGCTGGTTGCCAATCCCGAGTTTGGTCTACAGATTACCTCGCGAAATTACGAAGTTGAGAATCGTTATCTGGAGATTATTAACAATATATCGTATAAGCAAATGCGAGGTAAACTAGCATCAACGCTTTTGTATCTGGCAGGTTTCGAAAATGAAAACATAAAGGTATTCGAACATATGTCGCGACAAGATATAGCTGATTTTGCATCGATTACCAGCGAAAGTGCCATTAGGTTTCTTAAAGAATTCGAAAAGGACGGCATCATTAATCTTGATGGTCGTCAGATAAACATCCTAAATATCGAATCATTAAAGATGATCAGTAAAAACTCCTGATATTAAAATCTGTCGTATGGATTCCGGTTTAGAGGAGTTGAAAACGGAGCCATCGGAGATCCCCAGTTATTGTAGGTTCCATAAGGATTTTTACTGATTCCGAATTCTGCTTCTACTTTAAAATGCTCAGAGAATTTATATCCCACAAAAGCTGATGTGCCTATGTTATTCATATTGGGAATAGCGGGTGCCAGTTTGTTTTGTTCAAGCATTGTTGTACTGGCCATTACCGATGCTCTAACATACATTTTATCGTTTATATTATATGAACCTTGTGCATACAGTGCGATATGTGTGCTGGTTCCGTCAAAAGTTGATACGTAACCAGGAGCAATCCATACAGGCATATCATTAAAAGTGCTCCGGCTGATGATGGGGGTAGCATTAAACTGCCATTTATTGTTGGGTACATACCATAGTTGTGGCGCTACATACAAGTTAGTGCCAAATCCACCATCAAAAGTAGTTGCTACACTTGTGCCAACTTCGGTAGTGAACGAAAAAGCGTTTGATTTATCTTGTAAAATGGGTTTACCCAATAAGAATTGTTTATTAGATAAAGAATCTAACGAAGAGATAGCCGTTGTGTCTTTATATCCTATAATACCAATCATCGACTCTTCTTGTGCTTCAGCAACAAAACCAAGGCAATACGCAAGTAATAATAATTGAAATCTCACCATATCTCTTCTTATTAAGTTAGATCAAAGATATAACAATAATCGGGCCGATATTCGATTAATCGATTTTCAATTAGTCGATTTGTCGATTGACCGATGTTCAATGACATAGTCCGAAGCACTGAGTCCGTAGTCCAAAATTGTGTTACTAGGAACGGTTCTCTATTAAAATCCAGTAATAAAGAATCGTTCCTTAAACCTTAAGGATAGTTTCACTTCGGACTTCGAGCTTTGGACTTCGTGCTAAAAGAAAAGGCCATCCGAAACGGACAGCCTTTATCTATATATTCTAAAGAATGAAATTACTTCATTGCCTTGTAAGCATTCACCAAACCATTAGTCGATCCATCATGCGAAGTTACCTTCTCATCGTTTACTAATTCCGGTAAGATAGCATTAGCCAATTGTTTACCTAGTTCAACACCCCATTGGTCGAAACTGTAGATGTTCCAAATGATACCTTGTACAAAAATTTTGTGTTCGTACATTGCAATCAAAGCACCTAAAGTACGAGGATCCAACTGCTTCATCAAAATAGAGTTGGTTGGAATGTTCCCTAAGAATACTTTGTATGGTAATAAAGCAGCCACTTCTTCGTCAGATTTACCAGCAGCTTTTAATTCAGCAGTCACTTGCTCCTCAGTTTTACCTACCATCATTGCTTCTGTTTGAGCAAAGAAGTTAGCTAACAATTTTGGATGATGATCGCTCAATGGATTGTGTGTCTGAGCTGTTGCCATAAAATCACAAGGAATCAATTTTGTTCCCTGGTGAATCAATTGGTAAAAAGCATGCTGACCATTAGTTCCAGGCTCACCCCAAAGGATAGGACCTGTTTGGTAAGTAACTTTGTCGCCGTTGCGGTCAACGTATTTACCGTTACTTTCCATGTTTCCTTGTTGGAAGTAGGCTGAGAAACGGTGCATGTATTGATCGTATGGTAAGATAGCTTCAGTTTCGGCACCATAGAAGTTGTTGTACCATACACCAATCATAGCCAAAATAACCGGAAGGTTTTTGTCGAAAGATGCAGTACTGAAGTGTTGATCCATTGCATGAGCTCCTTCTAATAAAGCCTGGTAGTTTTCGAAACCTATGCCACAAGCAATGCTTAGTCCGATAGCCGACCATAATGAGTAACGACCACCTACCCAGTTCCAGAATTCGAACATATTAGCTGTGTCGATACCAAAAGCTGAAACAGCTTCGGCATTGGTTGATAAAGCAACGAAATGTTTAGCAACAGCAGACTCTTCTTTAGCAGCTTCAAGGAACCACGACTTAGCCGAGTTAGCATTGGTCATTGTTTCTTGAGTAGTAAATGTTTTAGACGCAATGATGAAAAGAGTGGTTTCAGGATCTACTTTTTTCAATGTTTCGGCAATGTGCGTTCCGTCCACATTAGAAACAAAGTGCAAGTTGATGTTTTCTTTTTTGTATGGCTTCAAAGCCTCAGTAACCATCAATGGACCTAAATCAGAACCTCCAATACCAATGTTTACAATATCGGTAATGGCTTTGCCCGAATAACCTTTCCATTCGCCTGAGATAATTTTCTCAGAGAACGCTTTCATCTGATCCAATACAGCGTTTACCTTAGGCATAACATCTTCGCCATCCACCATAATAGGTGTGTTACTACGGTTGCGTAATGCCACGTGTAATACTGCACGATCTTCGGTTACGTTAATTTTATCTCCACCAAATTCAGCTTCGATAGCACTTTTTAAACCACACTCTTCAGCCAGTTGCAGCAATAAGCTTAATACCTTGTCGTCAACACGGTTTTTCGAAAAGTCTAATAAAATATCTTCAAAACGTAAAGAGTATTTTTCGAAACGTTCGCCATCAGTAGCAAACAAATCTTTAATCTGCGAATCTTTAAATTCAGCATAATACTCCTCAAGCGCTTTCCACGCTTTTGTTGTGGTTGGATTAATACTTGGTAACATGTTTATAATTTTAGTTCTTGGTATACGGAAATAAATATTGGGTTGCGTTGATTTTATCTAATCCGTTTAAATTAAAGTGCAAATATAGAAATCAGAAGCGAGAAAGAGAATTCTAATGAGTATCAAATGCTTGAATTAAGGATTAAAATGTTAGTTGATTTTAATTTATTCATTATGAAGAATGAAGATCAGATTTTTATTGAAAAATTATAGTGTAAAATATATGTATTATAATAAATAAAGTTAAATTTGTGTTATTACAAGAAGCAATAAATTTATGTTGAAGTATAGAACCTGTCCTGCTTGTGGATATCAATACCCATTTTATAAATACAGTCTTAAATCGATGTTTCGAATGGCTGATGCCAACTGGCATTGCCCTAATTGTAATGCCGTTTTAACTTTTCGGAGAAATAATCGATTTGTTACCATTTTTACAAGTGTGCTACCGATAGTTTTTTTGACTACAGGTAAAAATTTTCTCATGGAACTTGGTTTAAGTAGCATCATAAGCTGGATGATACTTATTGTACTATGTTTGATATGGGTTTTTATAATGTGTGGTTTCGAAAAACTAGCATGGATTAATAAATCCAAACAAAAGTAATTTTCGATAAGGCTTTTAGTTTATCGCTCTTCTAAAATTATACTTTTTGAGAACTTCTTCTTTTTAAAAGATAAGATTTTAGGTTTTCTTTGCCGGTAATTCTTATCAAAAAGCAATAAAGTGCCAATCAATCAATACATTTATATTTTTAGTTACGATACCACCGAAAGTGAGTTATGCAAACTCGAATCTCGCTATCTATTTCAGGCCCAAGACACTTATAAAGTGCTTAATTCCGATGTGAAGGTTGATCCATGGCACAGTGCATTTATTAAAAAGAGGATTGATATTGACCTAACGGCCGATAGTTTTGAATTGCTGCTTAATAAAATTAAGGATCGTAATATTTGTCTAGAGGGGTTTAAGATTGAGTACCTGGTTATGGAAGGCGATGAAACCAGTTATGCCGATCGTCTCGAAAAACTGAAAGACATAGGTTATATCATTGAAGGTACACCCGAATATTATAAGCCAACCACAACATACGCGTTGTGCTATTACAATGGGCTATGGTGTTTTGGACTTCTTGTAAAAAATCAGTTTGAATGGTACAAGCATAAGAAAAAGCCTTTTTCGTACAGCAACTCCATTAATATTCATATTGCCAAAGCCCTTGTTAATATAGCAGCTCAATCTAATAAAGATGTAAAATTGCTGGATGCTTGTTGTGGTGTGGGTACCATTATGCTTGAGGCATGTTTTGCCGGTTATTCCATCGATGGGAATGACATCAATTGGAAAGTTTGCAGACAGGCGCGTCAGAACCTGGCTCACTTTAATTATAATGCCACTGTTTTCAGGTCGGATGTAAAAGACATCAGTTTGCAATACGATACTGCAATCATCGATCTGCCATACAATCTATTCAGTCATGCCGATGAAGAATCATCGTTACATATTATAACTTCGGCTGCAGCTATTGCCAACAGGTTAGTAATTGTTTCTATAGTCGATCTAACCGATTTATTAACCACTGCAGGATTAGTTGTTGTTGATAAGTGCGACATCAAAAAAAGTGGTAAAGCCAAATTTACCCGAAATGTATGGGTTTGTGATAAAATGAATTGATTCATTGTTGTTTAGTAAGATATATTCATAGAGTATTAATATGAATAAAAGATGATGATTTCCTAAATTCACAACTCTTCTTCCGAAAAGTATTACCCGCTGCCTTGTTAGTCAACATATCTTTGTGTCATAATTAAAAGATATTCAACAATTAAAAATTACGAAAATGAAAAAATACAGTTTAATTCTAGCAGGAGCCGCTTTCTTTATTTTATCAGCATTTGCTGTAGCAACATCAACAACCTGGACAAACGATGCGCCTCACTCGCAATTGTTTTTTACAGTAACTCACCTTGGTATTAACGATGTTAGCGGAACATTTGATGATTTTACAGTAACCGTTGAGTCGGGAAAAGAAGATTTTAGCGATGCGAAATTTAACCTAACAGCAAAAGTTGGTTCAATTAATACACGTGTTGAAGCAAGAAATAATCACTTGAAAAGTGCTGATTTTTTCGATGCTGAGAAGTATACTGACTTAACATTTACCAGTACTAAAATTAAACCTGCCGGAAAAAATAAATACAAACTTACAGGTGATCTTACCATACACGGTGTAACAAAATCGGTTACAGTTGATTTATTGTACCGTGGTCAAACAACTAATCCAATGAGCTCTAAGTTAACAACCTCATTTGAGATTACCGGAACCATTAATCGTTTAGATTTCGGCGTAGGACCTAACTTCCCTGAAGCTATTGTAAGTAACGAGGTTCGCATTAAAGCAAATGGTGAATTTGTAAAAGCAGAATAAGACACAATTTATTAGATATAAACTTTGGGGAACAAAAGTGCTGCAGTGTTTGTGGCACTTTTGTTATTGTGTAATCTTTAATCTCTATTCTTAAAAGCTGTTAATTTTTAAGTTGCCTTCGAACAAACAGGTGCTTGTTTAGTTAAAGCATAGTCTGAATAAGTTTTGATCTGCAAAAATGATTAGTTAAAGTCACTAATCTCTAAAATACGAATTGAATAATATAAAATTAAACACAATTACTATGTCATTAATTGATAATCTACAGTGGCGTCATGCTGTTAAGGCATTTGATCCTACTAAAAAAGTAAGCGACGAAAACATTGAAAAGATAATTGAAGCTGCACGTTTAGCACCAACTTCATCAGGATTGCAACAATTTAATGTAATAAAAGTATCGAATCAGGAAATTAAAGAGAAGCTTGTTGACGGTGCTTTGAATCCTGAAAGTATGAAGGAATGTTCGCACATTCTGGTTTTTGCAGCTTGGGATACTTATACTGCTGAGCGTATTGATAAAGTATATGACTTTACTACTGACGAGAGAGGACTGCCTCGTGGCCGCTTTAGTAGTTATACCGATAAGTTAAAAGAGATCTACCTAAACTCAACAGACGAATCTAATTTTGCGCATACAGCTCGTCAGACTTATATAGCGTTAGGTTTGGCGTTGGCTCAGGCTGCTGAATTAAAAGTAGATACTTGTCCTGCCGAGGGTTTTGATACTGCTGTTGTAGATGAGGTGTTAGGTTTGAAAGAATACGGACTAAAAAGTGTTTCGCTTATTTATATTGGTTACACCGATGAAGAAAGAGATTGGGTGAAGAATATGAAGAAGGTAAGAATTCCACGAAATGAATTCGTGATTGATATGGATTAATTTGTTGAAGATGTGTAAAGCGCCAATGGGGTTGTTAATTCCATTGGCGCTTTTTTATGTTTTTTAAGATGGATTGAGATAGCCCAATCTCCATTTTATCATTTATTGTTGAGAGTAGAAGAGCTCTTAAACACAATCAAATCGGCCAAAACTCTTCAGGTTAACATACGAGTAAGATAAATCTGTTTTCTCGTCGTGTATATTATCTTCGCGATATGTTTCCTTCCAACCCAGGCTTTTGTAATCAGGGAAAAATACATCCACTCCCTCAAAAGCATAATGAATTTCTGTTATGTATAATTCATCAGCTTCAGGTAAAAAGGCCTTATATACTTCGCCACCGCCTATCACAAAAACTTTATGATCATCGCTGCAGATAGCTATTGCTTCACCAATCGATTTTACTACCTCGGCTCCTGGAGCTTCGTAGCCCGCTTGTCGGGTTATTACAATATTTCTTCGTTTAGGAAGGGCACCTTTAGGAAGAGCTTCAAAGGTTTTACGTCCCATCAGAATGGTATGTCCGGTAGTAAGTTCTTTAAAACGTTTGAGATCAGCCGATATATAAGCCAGCTGATCACCCTTTTTTCCAATGCCATTGTTTTCGTCAATGGCTACTATCATTGCTAAAATCATACTGAAATGGCTCCTTTAATGTGTGGATGTGCTTCGTAGTTAACCAACTCAAAATCTTCGTATACAAAATCATCAATATCCTTACGATCTGGATTAATCAATAATTGAGGTAACGATTTAGGCTCGCGTGTTAGTTGCAATTTTACTTGTTCAACATGGTTTAAGTAGATGTGAGCATCGCCCAAAGTATGCACAAATGTGCCAGGCTTTAATCCGCAAACCTGAGCAACCATCATTGTTAAAATAGCATACGAAGCAATATTAAACGGTACTCCTAAAAAGATATCAGCACTTCGTTGATACAACTGACAGCTTAATTTTCCATCGGCTACATAAAACTGAAATAATATATGACAGGGAGGTAATTGCATATCATCGATAGCTCCCACATTCCATGCACTTACAATATGACGACGCGAATCCGGATTGATTTTTATACTATCAATTACTTGTTTAATCTGATCGATATTTCCTCCGTTATAATCGGGCCACGATCTCCATTGATATCCATAAATAGGTCCCAGTTCGCCATCTTCTTTGGCCCATTCATTCCAAATTCTCACTCCGTTATCCTGAAGATATTTTACATTAGTACTTCCTTTTAAAAACCAAAGTAGTTCATGTATGATGGATTTAAGGTGCAGCTTTTTTGTGGTTAATAATGGAAAACCTTCGCTAAGATCAAATCTCATTTGGTGTCCAAAAACGCTTATTGTTCCTGTTCCAGTTCGATCTCCTTTGGTAGTTCCTTCATCCTGTACCCGTTGCAGTAAATCCAAATATTGCTTCATTATAAGAAATTTTAGGCCAAAAATAGTCTTTTTTTTATTGCTGTCTAAATACTTTAAAGTAGTCTTCAATGGTATCAATATACTTTGAATATGCATCAATTCCTGTTTGAGTAATTTTGCAGGTAGTTAGTGGGTAATTCCCTTTGTTGGTCTTTGTTATTTCAACATATCCTGCATTTTTTAGTTTAGTTAGCTGGAAACTTAAATTGCCTTTAGTGGCTTTTATACTTTCTAAAAGAAAGGAGAATTCAGCAGAATCAACACTAATCAACACTGACATAATTGCCAATCTAACTTGCGAATGTAATATTGGATCAAGATCTTTAAACATTTTATTTATTACGTTGCGAGTACATAATATGCCCAGGGATAACAAATGCTATTAACCAGCCAACTGCTTCAATCATTAATTGTTTGTCTATTGGATAAAGTGAAGCTACATAAGCAAGTAGTCCAAAAAATAATCCTCCATAAATAATTGCGTTATATCGTAATATTCCTCCCGTTATAACAATCGAAAATGCAATTAACACCATGAAGATTGGATGTTGTAATTCAAAATGAATTTGATGTAATACATTAAATTGTATTAGGTTGATTAGAACCATACAAGCTAATAAACCTATCCATATGTAACGAAGAGAAATACTAATAAATGTGGTTACTTTTTTACGCGATTGATACATGTAATATAATGTGAAGCCAATGCCACCAAGTGGTAGTAATAGACGTAAGGCGCGTACCACCTTCATTAGTTGGTAACCGGGTGTGTAAATATCAACTAGATAGTTTAAGAAGAAGTAGTTGATAACAGCAATCCAACCCCAAACGATAAATAGAATTCCATCTTGTTTAAGTTTCTGCTGCGAAATTTGTATCATTTCTCTGATAACTTGTAAAGATTGTTCCTCATTTAATTCATTACTGTGTTCGTCTTCTTTTTTCATAATCTGAATATTTAGTTTGTATTACAAACTTATAGTGGATTGAATCGAAAGTCAAGACGACATTATTAAGAGTTAGTTGATAAATGGTATGAATCAGAGCTGATCTACACCTTTGTTATTAAGGTTTATCGTTGTCATTATTGGGTAATGATCAGAGTAATTAACGTTGAACTTCTTAAATTCATAAGAATCAAATCGTTCATCATGAAATATAAAGTCAATGCGGAAAGAAGGTAAATTACCATTATATGTTCCACCAAAACCTTTACCTGATTCTACAAAAGCGTCTTTTAAATCGCCTCTCATTTGACGATATACATATGATACCGGAGTATCGTTAAAATCGCCACAAACAATTGCCGGAAAAGGTGAATTGCTGATGTGCTTACCAATGGTTTCGGCTTGCTCTGCACGATGTTTAAAAGCTAATCTTAACTTACCGCTTATCTCCTTCATACCTTCAACGCGTTCCTTATCGCTTTTGTAATTAAGGCTATCCAGAAAGTTTAAATGCTTATACGAAAAGCGTATTGACTCCAGGTGATTATTAAATATTCGAACTCGTTGGCCATGAGCTTCAATATCGGTATGAATACTAAAATTACTGGTGTGTTCAAATTTTAATGTGCCTTTATCAACAATAGGATAGCGGCTGAAGGTTACCAACCCGAAATTACGTTTTCCTCTTTTTCCGGAGTGGTATTCAATATGTTTGTATTTGTATTGGTTAAGACGAGATAGAATATAGTTTTCGTTGAAGGTCCCTTTTTTTGTTGTGCTATAAAATTCCTGTAAGCACAATACATCTGGATTTTCTTTACGGATTAAATCAAAAATTTTTTCTTGTACATCTTTTTCTCGACTCCAATTATACAAATCAAATAAGCGAACATTAAAGCTCATTACAGTAAGTGGGCTATCCACTGTTTGTCCTTGTTCTATGTTTTTACCCTTCCATTGAAAGGTATTATTCCAATGACTCAGTGTAAGCAATAAAGCAATTACTGGGAATAGAAATTGCCATCTGCGTTTAACAACCCAAAATACAGCTAGTAATAAATTGATAATCCATAAAACAGGAAAACCGAATCCCATAAAAGCCAGTATCCAGGTGTGTGCAGGACTTATATAGGCAGTAACAACTGACAACAGCAAAATGGTTGCTGCAATAAAAGAAATAAGGGTTATTATGGATTTAAAAAATCGTCTCAAAAACATTACTTTTTACTGGCGTCAAATAAGGTTTTCTTCTCATTTGATGTTAAACTGTTGTATCCACTTGATTTAATTTTTTCGAGAATACGATCAACTTCATGTTGATTATGGACCTTTTTCTTATTATACTCCATATCGGTTAATGGACGACGGTGCGTTACTTTCATTTGTGATTTGCGTGTAAAAGTTGATGCAACTTTATCCATAAATCGATTGAAATGCAAAGTAACATCCTTGCCTTGGTCTAACCATCCTGCATATAAATAGCCAAATAGTGCTCCTCCAATATGAGCCAGGTGCCCACCTGTATTTGATAGTGCAGATATATTGATTAAATCTAATACTAAAGATCCGATTGCAAGATATTTTAATGGTACAGGACCAAAAAACAACAGATAAATTTTATGATTGCCTTGCAAGCGTGCCATGGTAAACAATAATGCCATTACCGATGCTGATGCTCCTAATAAAATAGAATTAGGTTGATATCCATAAAGTCCGGGCAGTAAGTTATAGGCTAACAAATATATAATGGCTCCAGTTATTCCGCCTAAAAAATAAACACCTAAGAGTTGACGAGGATTTAGAAATTCCAGGAAAATGCGTCCGAACCAATACAGCCAAAGCATATTAAATAGGATATGCAAAAAGTCGTAGTGAACAAACATATAGGTAACAATCGTCCATGGCTTCCACAACAATTCCATAGGATCTGACGGTACCGAAACCCACTGAAGCAATGGATATTCCATCGATCCGGTTGAAAGCGTTACAAAGGCTTGCAGTAATCTGATAGTAACAAATACCGCAATGTTAATGTAAATTAGCTTTGTTAAAGCGCCACCTTGCTTATACGATTGTTTTATTTCGTCAACGATGCTCATGGATTAAACTCCTTTCTTCTGCCAATATTTTATTAAGATAAAACCAAAAATCATTCCTCCCAAATGTGCCCAATGCGCAACACTATCAAATGAGAAATTTGCAACTCCTTGTACAAGTTCTATTACTCCGTAAATTATAACAAAGTATTTAGCTTTTATCGGGATTGGAGGAATAATCAGTAATATTTCAGTGTTAGGGAATAACATTCCAAATGCCAATAGAATACCAAATACAGCGCCAGATGCACCAACCGTAGAACCATTTAAAACTCCATTAAATTTTCCCATTAGTGGATCCCGGAAGTTTTGCCAACTATTTATTGCTTCAGCTCCCTGATTTATTACCATCTGATATTGTTGTTCTGATAGCTGAGGTAATAAGGATGAATATTCAAAATACAAGGCTCCAGTATGAATTATTGCAGCTCCAATTCCTGTAACAACATAATACAAAAAGAACTTTTTGGGTCCCCAATAGGTTTCCAAAATACGGCCAAACATGAATAAGGCAAACATGTTGAAAAACAAATGCATTAAATTAGCATGCATAAACATGTAAGTGCCGAATTGAGCAGGATTAAAACTTGACGATAACGGAAAGTGGTAAGCTAAATACGCCTCAAGATTAATTCCAAATGTAGTTTTAGCCACCCATGTTGCTAACAGAAATATTGCATTTATTATTATCAAATTCTTTGTAACCGGCGGTAAACCCGCAAACGGCGACTGACGATACATCATAATCGTAAATTAAGTTTATTCTAGGCAATTAATACACAACATCAATGCCATTTTTTAAATATCGGATAAAAACCTGAATTCAATAGTTAGTTTAACAAAAAAATGACAATATTAGATACAAAACCAATCAATACTATGTCAATGTGTCACTAGCTAAATCGTTTACCTAATTCGTCATTATCTAAAATTGAGATAATAGCTTTACCGGCTGGCGAAAAATTAGGAATGCTACAAGCGAATAACTGATCAAACAATTCGCTCATTTCCATTTGGCTTAAGCTTTTACTATAAGGTATGGCAGCACGTTTGGCCATTGAGCTTGCTAATTGTTCGCACACTTCCTTGTCAACATCTACCTCACCATCTTTAAAATCGGTTAAAATACCGTCAACTAATTGAGCGGCCGATATATTTTCTAAACCGGCAGGAGTTGATAATACCAAGAATGTTTCATCATCTTTTTGCTCCAATTCAAGACCTAAAGCAAATAACTCATTCTTTAACTCATTTATCATTCCTACTTCATGAGGGCCATAGGGTAACTCTTCGGGAAATAACATTTTTTGAGATAAAGAAGCACCAGTACTTAAAGCTCTCATAAAACCTTCGAAAATAATTCGTTCGTGAGCTCTTCGCTGATCAATCATCATTAAACCAGACTTAACAGATGTAAGAATGTATCTGTTTTTTAGTTGGAAAAACTGATTGTTTGACACCACATTTTCATCGCCTGCTGATGATAAAATCGTTTGCTGTACCGGCTGTGGCTCTTCATGAGATTCTATAAAAAAGGCTTCTCCTTCTGATGGATCAAAATCGGAAGAAGGATCTGATTGAAATCCTTCGTATAGATTTTGCCATCCTTGAGTATTTGATTTTGATTGGAAAGTAGCTCCATTTGATCCTCCAGAAGATGGGACAGAACTGTTTTGTTCTTGCTCAAAAGGATTATAAAATGGGTTAAACTCAACGTTAGGTTCAGCAGGAACATAATCCTTTTGATGCACAGGTATATCTATCTGATCGGTTGTATCGAAGTCGATAGAAGGCATCATATTAAATTTACCCAAACTCTCGCGTATCGATGCATTCAGTATTTGCCAAATCGCTTTTTCATTCTCGAATTTAATTTCTGTTTTTGTAGGATGAATATTAACATCTACAATTTGAGGATCTACTTCAAGAAAAATGAAATAAGCAGGAATGGTTTCCGGTAAAAGTATATTGTCATATGCATCCATAAGAGCTCGATGCAGATAAGGATGCTTCATATAGCGATTGTTCACAAAGAAGAACTGATCACCCATGGTTTTTCTTGCCGATTCAGGTTTTCCAACATAACCCGATATTTTAACCATCACGGTATCGGTCTCAACCGGAATCAAATGGTTTCCCATTTGTTTACCCATCATATTTACGATGCGTTGTTTGGTGTTACCTACAGGTAAATTAAATAATGGCACATCGTTATGAATCAAACTCATGGCAATATGCGGATTCGCCAATGCTACTCGTTGAAATTCATTGATAATATGGCGAAGCTCAGTCGAATTCTTTTTCAGAAAACGACGACGTGCTGGTACATTATAAAACAAATTTTTAATAATGAACTGGCTTCCCTTAGAACACTGTACTGGTTCTTGAGATTCCACTTGTGAGCCGGAAATACAAATGTGTACTCCCAATTCATCTTCTTCGCGACGCGTTTTTAATTCAACTTGAGCAACTGCAGCGATTGAGGCTAAAGCTTCGCCTCGAAAACCCATAGTTGTAAGTTCAAATAAATCTTTTGCTTGGCGTATTTTTGATGTCGCATGACGTTCAAAAGCCATTCGGGCATCGGTTTCGGCCATTCCCGAACCGTTATCAATTATTTGTATAAGATTTTTACCAGCTTCTGATGTTACTACTTGTATTTCCGTTGCTCCTGCATCCACAGCATTTTCCATCAACTCTTTAATAACTGATGCAGGTCGTTGTATCACTTCTCCGGCAGCGATTTGATTAGCTACCGAATCAGGCAATAACTGAATAATATTTGACATTTGTTCCTTTCTCCTCTTCCTTTTCAATAATTACTTTTCAATAAAAATCTTTAGCCAATCCATTCCTGATTCAACTAGGTAAACACCAATAACCATTAAGATTATCAGAATCACTACCAGACGAATATTAGAATTTCGTTTAGCACTTCGCGAAACTTCATAATGCGATTTCATTCTTCGACGCATGCCTCCTTTTATACGATCGGCATACCCTTTATCCTTCTCCTCATCAGTTAACAGTCCCAGTTCTTCACGAACTCGGCGTTCTCTTTCTTCCCGCTGTTCCTTTTTTTCATCGTAATAAATCGGATCGTGCTGAAACACACGGTGTCTGGCCACTTTTGTAAAAGTAAACTTCATAATTGTAAATTTTTGCGTTTCATCCGCGCCTAATGCAAAGATAAGAAGTAATCTGAAACAGTCGGATTATAACTCAAATAAGAAGTTATAAACATCGCTTATGTTATTCATTATTAAGTTTAACGCCACAATATTTACAATGAATGGCATCATCGTCGTGGTTATCTTTAAAACAGTGCGAGCACACTTGTGTATTGGTAGGAGTTTTGCGTGTGAATTCTTTCGCTAACTCGCTTGTAACTATTCCTGTAGGTACAGCTATAATAGCATATCCAATAATCATTATTACACCGGCTACAAATTTTCCTAGAGTTGTAACAGGTGCAATATCGCCATAGCCAACAGTCGTTAATGTAACTACTGCCCAGTAAATACTTTCGGGAATACTTCTGAAACCTTCGTTAAAAGGTTTCTCGATTAGATACATAACGGTACCAAGAATGGTAATTAAAATTAAAACCGCAAACAAGAATACTCCAATTTTATTTCTTCCGGCAGCCAGAGCTTCCCAAAGAGCTGTAGCTTCTTTAACGTATCGGGTTAATTTCAATACTCTGAAAACTCTCAATAATCTGAGGGAGCGAAGTACCAATAACATTTGGGTACCTGCAAAAAACAAACCGATAAACGATGGTAGGATGGATAATAGATCGATTATCCCAAAAAACGAGAAGATATATTTTCGGGGTTTATCAATTATCCAAATACGTAAAAAGTATTCAATGGTAAATAATATCGTAACTGTCCACTCAACTATATCAACCCATAGCTGAGCATTAGGCATAACTCTGTTGTCGCTTTCGATCATTACAATTACGATGCTGAACAAAATCAAACCAATTAAAATAATATCAAACCATTTACCGGCTTTGGTATCTGCTTCAAATATTACTTCATAGAGTCTGAGCTTCAAACGTTTCATAAAAAATGAGTGTTGATATAGTTTTGATTAACAGTTGGCTAAAATTAACAAAAGAGCTAATGAATGAAAACTATTACTAAATTTAATGCTCGATAATAGTAAATAGTTAAGAAAGAAATGAAAAAGTTGGTTGTATTAAGCGGAGCAGGCATGAGTGCCGAAAGTGGAATTAAAACTTTTCGCGATAACGACGGATTATGGGAAAATCATGATGTAACACAGGTAGCAAGTCCTGAAGGGTGGGCCGCAGATCCACATTTGGTACTGGATTTTTATAATCAACGGCGTAAGCAACTTTATCAGGCTAAACCTAACGATGGACATACTGGAATTGCTGAACTTGAAAACTTTTTTGATGTAGACGTGATAACTCAAAATATCGATGATTTGCATGAAAAGGCTGGAAGTTCGAGAGTATTGCATCTTCATGGAGAATTAAAAAAAGTTAGAAGTACAGTTGACGAATCATTAGTATATGATTTAGATGGATGGGAATTAAAATGGGGAGATAAATGTGAGAAAGGATCTCAACTAAGGCCTCATATTGTTTGGTTTGGCGAAGCAGTTCCTGCCATTGAACCAGCTATCGAGTTAACCCGAAGGGCTGATATTTTTGTGGTTGTGGGAACATCGTTAAATGTATATCCTGCTGCCGGCTTATTGAATTATGTATCACCCGGAGTGCCAATCTATCTTATCGATCCGGCTGAGCCCTTGTTTACTCCATCATCTAATATTACTTTTATTCAGGAAAAAGCCACTACAGGAGTGAGAAAATTAATTAACCTGCTTAAAAACTAACCATGAAAAAATTGATAACTACTAGCTTCCTCTTCCTTTTAGTTTTACCATTAATTGCCCAAGACTTTCGGGCCGGTTTTGTGGGAGGAGCTAGTTTATCGCAGGTTGATGGTGATACTTATGCCGGTTTTCATAAACCAGGTTTTACGATAGGAGGATTTGTAAGTCGCCAGATTTCGAAAACAATGGATTTACAATTTGATATTAGTTTTATTCAAAAAGGAGCGCGAAGAGCACCTAATATAGAAAAAGGTATTTACGACGATTACCAAATTGATTTGGGATATATTCAGTTTCCAGTTGTAGCTCGGTATAATTTTCAACATTTTTCTGTTGAAGCCGGAATGTCTATTGCCGCACTGATTAACGATGATGAATTTTGGGATGAGCAATCTATAAAAGGTAATGAAGGTGTGCCGCCGTTTAAAACAATGGAGTATGCGACTGTATTCGGAGTTAATTATCATTTTAACGAGAGGCTTTGGGTGAATGCACGTCTTCTTTATTCATTAAATCGAATTCGTATACCTTATGATGGTGAAATTCCAATTTACGATCCCAAGAAACACTGGCTAAGTCGTAAGCCCGGACAATACAATAACAATATGGTGTTTTCGGTATATTACGCAATAAACAAATTATAGGTATGCACACGCTATTGTGGCCAAACTAACTTTGATACTTTTAATTTCTGCCAATGTATTAACGCAAGCTTCCATGGTTGAGCCTGTTGTAATAACATCATCAATCACCAGAATATTTAGACCGGTAAATAATTCAATATTATTTAAAGTAAAGATACTCTCAACATTTTGCCATCGCTCAAACCTTCCCTTTTTAGTCTGGGTTGATGTATGAATAGCTCTTTTTAATACCGAAGTTTCAATAGGAATTTTAAGTACTTCGTGGATTCCATTGGCAATTACTTCGCTTTGATTATAACCCCGTTTCTTTTGCTTTGTGGGATGAAGTGGAACCGGAACAATCACATCAAATTGTATCTTACTATCGGCAATAGCCTTTCCTAATTCAACACCTAATAGATGTCCGATTTTAGTATTGCCCTTGTATTTTAGGGCGTGCAGAAGCTTTTGTATTCTTTCTCCTTTTCGATAATAATATAATGAATACGAATATTCTACTTTACATCTTCCCCACAGTAGTGCGGAAATAACGTTATCTGCAGGACGACGTTCAAACCTAGTTCGGGGTAATCGCTTTATGCAGAATTTACATATTTCCTCTTCGTCTTCAAATAGATGAGTTCCACAACTCATGCAATTTCTAGGATATAGCAAATCAAATAAGCCTGCTGAAGTTGTTTTTATCAAGTTACTAATACCCATATGTTTTTTAACAAATAAGATAGTACTATTATAAATAATCTTCAAGCAAAGAGAATGTCTATAAAGTTAACAATCAATTAACCAACTGGTAAATTGGACTTAATAATGGGGTAACATTGCTATCATACATTTGCATTGTAACATAACACAGAAAAAGATGAAAACACAGATTATATTGTTGGTAGGTTTGTTAATGATTGGTTTTAACTCTTACGCTGATAACAAAAACAACAAAAGAGATGCGGAAGCATCTGCAAATGCCATCACTTCTATATCGGGTACCATTACTGATGAAGTAACAGGTGAAAGTCTTGCCGGAGTAAAAGTTATTTTGGAAGGAACAGAACAGGTTGCTTATACAGATTTTGATGGCATATTTACTTTTGATAATATTGAAAAAGGTACATATACACTTAAATCGGACTACATTTCGTATGCTGATAAGAAAACAACGGTTGATACCAAAAAAGATTCGAAGGTGTCGATTAAACTCGAAGCAGAAAAGTAATTATACAACCATACTTTCTTTAAAATAGCGATCCCAAAAGGGTCGCTATTTTTTTATCCAAAAAAATAATTTTTGGGAAGGTTCAGTAAATGTGGGTTTTATGAAATTTAACATGAGATTTTTATTACAATCTAACTTTATTGTAAATTAAATGTTAACTTTGTGTTAACCGTTTGGGTTTTCATTCGGATATTAATTTCTGAAGCATCACACACAGGGCTTAGTTGGGAGTTAGTATAAACAATGAAAATTTAAATAATATGAACAAGTCGGTTATTTTATTCGCATTATTTGCTACGTTAACTACATTGGTTAATGCTCAGCTAACATTTAAAGATGGTAAGTACTACGATCAGGATAACAATCTATATACTGGCGTGTACACCGAGTACTACGAGTCAGGCAACAAGAAAGTAGAGATGAATGTTGTCAAGGGCGAAAAGCATGGATCCACAACTTTATATTTTGATAATAAAAAAATAAATGAAGTTCGTTCATTTAAAAATAATGAAATGGACGGAACCTGGATTACTTATGATGAAGTCGGTACAAAAACAGCAGAAGCTCGCTATAAAGATGGTGTAAAAGATGGTAAATGGTATATCTGGGACGAAAACAGAGTTCTACGTTACGAGATGTTATACTCTAATGGTAAAAAAATCGGATCGTGGAAAATATGGGATGAAGAAGGAAAATTAGTGGCAGAGAAAAATTATTAAACTCTCGTAACAACATATGTAGAAGAGCGAATCGTTGGGGTTCGCTCTTTTTTATTGTCAAAACTTGATCCTATTACATCTATTTCCATTTAATCGCAACGATAAGTATCTTTGCAATCTATTTTCTGATCGAATAAATTTGATATGATTACCTATTTGATATTACAACATCCTGGCCACAACAGGGTTTATTACAATTTGGCAGATAAACTTGCGTTGGCTGAATTATTATTAGCAAGCAAACGTTTAGATGTAGCCTGCGAGAATATACGAATCGAAGAAATTGCTTCCGTCAGGTATCTAGGGGTCGACTGTGCTAATGAGTTAAATCAATCTGACATTGATATCATCTCACGATTATCGTTTGTATTTGCTATTTACAAACTCGTTCAAATTGATAATCAAATAAGTTTAGTCCCAATATCTAGAGCTAATTATGAATATGTTGATGATAAAATCAGTTCGTTGCTAAAATATCAAGGTAAAACAAACGAGTTGTTTACTAAAATGATGGTTAATGTAGCATTGTTATCAAGTAATTTCAACTATAATCAAAGCATAAATTTGTTGGATCCTGTAGCGGGAAAAGGTACTACCTTGTTTGAAGGATCTGTTTATGGTTTTAATTCATATGGAATAGAAATAGAACCAAAATCGGTTCATGAAGCCACTCTGTTTTTCAAAAAATACATCGAAACCGAACGTTATAAGCACAAGGCTGATAAACATCAGGTATTTGGTAAAAGTAAGGCTGAAGCCATCTATATTCAAGAATTTGAATATGCTAAAAGCAAAGAGGAATTTAAATCTGAATCAAACCGAAAGAAGTTGGGCGTGGTTAATGGAAACACAAACGATGCTGCCAATTATTTTAAAGCGAATTTTTTTCAATTAATTGTTGGGGATTTGCCATATGGTATTGCTCATGGAAATACCGGTGCTACGAAAAGTGGTTCTATTACTCGTAACCCTTCTGAACTGTTAGAACTTTGCTTAGCCGGATGGCACAAAGTACTTCAAAAGGGTGGATGTATTGTTTTGGCATGGAATTCGTTTGTTGTTTCAAAACATAAGTTATTGCTGCATTTTGAAAATAAAGGCTTTGAAGTTTTGACAGAAGAGCCTTACAATCAGTTTGAGCATATGGTGGATAAATCAATCAAACGAGATATAATTGTAGCTCGAAAGAAATAAAATTTCGAAGGATCATAGAATTAACTAAGAAGGAGTAATTATACAGAGTTTTGTAATTCAAAAAAGCCACGTACTTTTACAGCAGATTATAGAAATATGACAATACAAGACATCGCAAACAGTTTCGTAGAAGCACAAGAAGTTTTGAATCGTTTTATAAATGATTCAGAAAATTGGGATAGAATTAAAGAAGCCGGTGATTTAATGGCTGATGCAATCAACAACGGGAGCAAAGTATTTTCGTGTGGTAATGGTGGATCGATGAGTGATGCGATGCATTTTGCTGAAGAGCTTACAGGGCGTTTCAGAGATGATCGTAAAGGGATGGCTGCCATTGCTATCTCAGATCCAACACATATCACGTGTGTGGCTAACGATTATGGTTTTGATTATATATTCTCGAGATATGTTGAAGCAGTAGGCTGCACTGGTGATGTTTTGCTAGCCATTAGCACAAGTGGCAACTCTCCAAATGTTTTAAATGCTGCTAGAGCTGCCAAAGTTAAGGGTATGAAGGTGGTTGCATTGACAGGTAAAAGCGGAGGTGAACTAGCTAAAATATGTGATGTTGAAATTCGTTCTCCACATACGGGTTATTCCGATCGTATTCAGGAAATTCATATAAAAGTAATTCATGTATTAATTCAATACATAGAATCGTGCTGTAAATAATTATTTTATTTATCATATCATTTTGCAAGCATTTCTCTGCGAATTTTCATACCTTGAAATAAAAACGCAGTATGCTTGTAAAAACCTTTGGATCAGCTGTAAGTGGTGTAGATGCATTTACAATAACAATTGAAGTAAATGTATCGCAGGGTATTCGTTTTCATTTAGTTGGTTTACCAGATAATGCTGTTAAAGAGAGCCAACAACGAATTGAGTCGGCTCTTAAAATCAGTAATTATAAGTGGCCGGGCCATAAAATAGTTATTAACATGGCACCCGCTGATATTCGTAAAGAAGGTTCTGCGTACGATTTGCCACTAGCCATTGGTGTATTAGCTGCATCAGGTCAAATCAACAATTCCATAATAGGTGATTATATAATCATGGGGGAACTATCGCTTGATGGCAGTTTGCAGCCTGTTAAAGGAGTTTTGCCCATGGCAGTAAAAGCTAAAGAAGAAGGCTTTAAGGGATGCATTCTGCCGCTACAAAATGCTAAAGAAGCTGCTGTAGTAAGTGATTTGCAGGTTTATGGATTCGAGAATATTAGTGATGTCATAAGCTTTTTGGATGGAGAAAGTGATGCTCAACCAATACGGTTGAATACCGAAGAAGAATTCGCCAAAGGAATACAAACGGTTGATTTTGATTTTTCGGATGTAAAAGGGCAGGAGAATGTAAAAAGGGCTTTAGAAATTGCAGCTGCAGGCGGGCATAATTTAATTATGATTGGCCCACCAGGTGCAGGAAAGTCGATGTTAGCTAAAAGGTTGGCAAGTATTTTACCACCTCTTTCGCTTGATGAAGCACTTGAAACCACAAAAATTCATTCGGTTGCGGGAAAAACCAGTTCAAAAAATTCTTTAATCACCCAAAGGCCCTTCCGAAGTCCTCACCATACAATATCTGATGCAGGATTAATTGGGGGCGGTTCATTTCCACAACCTGGAGAGATTTCTTTAGCACATAATGGCGTTCTCTTTCTGGATGAATTGCCCGAATTTAAAAGAACCGTGCTGGAAGTGATGCGTCAACCACTCGAAGATAGGAATATCAATATATCGCGAGCTCGTTTCTCCATTGATTACCCGGCAAGTTTTATGTTGGTGGCTAGTATGAATCCATGTCCTTGTGGCTATTTTAATCATCCCGAAAAGCAATGTGTTTGTAGCCCTGGTGTTGTTCAAAAATACCTTAGTCGCATTTCTGGGCCATTGCTTGATCGCATCGATCTTCATATCGAAGTTGTGCCCGTACCTTTTAATAAACTGGCAGAATCACCTCCATCGGAGAAAAGTATTGATGTTAGAACCAGAGTTGTTGAAGCCCGAAAAATTCAAAATGAGAGATTTCACAACAGCGAAAGAGTTCATTGCAATGCTCAAATGACCGGAAAAATGCTGGCTAATTATGCTACACCAGACGAAAACGGAATGAATATTTTAAAAACAGCTATGGAAAGGCTCGATCTTTCCGCCCGGGCATACGACCGAATTTTAAAAGTTTCACGTACAATTGCTGACTTAGAGTGTTCATCATCAATACAATCGCATCATGTAGCCGAAGCTGTTCAATACCGTAGTCTTGATCGTTCGGGTTGGGGTGCTTAACTTTAGCGCTCGTCAAAAAAAATACCTAACTCTAAATTAAAGAACAATCAGCTAGTTAAGGTGTTAAAAACTAAACCAAAACCAATGGCGAAAAAACAAAAAGATATGAGCGCAAATAGTTTAATGGATCCTATAGGCCGATTGATGGGCCTACGATATAAGTCTCACCCCTGGCATGGAATTGATATAGGAGATAAAAGTCCCGAGATTGTAAATTCTTTTATTGAAGTGGTTCCAACCGATACCATCAAATATGAAATTGATAAAGTTAGCGGTTACCTGCGCATCGACCGACCTCAGAAATATTCCAACGTAGTGCCTGCTCCTTATGGCTTTATCCCTCAAACCTATTGTGGAAAAAAAGTGGGAGCCTATTGTGCTGAAAAAACCGGCAAGAAAGATATTATAGGAGATGGAGATCCTTTGGATATACTATTATTGACCGAAAAAGACATTCCTCATGGGGATGTTCTTGCAGAGGCAATTCCAATTGGTGGATTTCGAATGTTGGATGGTAATCAGGCCGATGATAAGATTATTTCGGTATTAAAAAATGATGTGATGTATGGTGAATACAAAGATATTACAGAAATGCCTGAAATGGTTATTAAACGTCTAAAGCATTATTTTTTAACTTATAAGGATATGCCCGGATTGAGTAACGATTCGGAAATTACCCATATATATAACGCCGAAGAAGCCAAAAAGGTAATTAAATTATCGATGGAGGATTACGAAAATCGATTTGAAGGTTTACGTAAAGCTCTTTCAACTTACTAAAATATTTTCCCTGCCAATCGGCAGGGATTTTTTTATCATATTATTACTACCTCGCTCACTCCATTTTGCTTTTTCTGAACCTGAATTTGAGTTGAGATTCGTTCTTTCAGGTTTTCCACGTGAGAGATAATACCAATCATTTTACCTTTGGATTGTAAGGTTGAAAGAGTTGCAATAACTGTTTCGAGTGTGGTGCTGTCGAGGGTACCAAATCCTTCGTCGATGAACAACGAACCGATACTAACATTTTTACTGGCCAGATCCGATAGTCCTAAAGCAAGGGATAGGCTGATGATAAACTTTTCACCACCGCTGGAAGTATCCACCAAGCGTGTTTCATCGGTTTGATAATGATCAACCAAAACAAAATTCAGTTCCTCGCCATTTTTATACGATTCGGGTAGTTTTAACGAATAGCGCTTATTCAGATCGTACAAATGAAGATTAGCCAGGTGAATCAGGTTTTGTAAGGTTAAGCGCTGTACGTAGGTATTAAAAGCATGTTTCGACCCACCTAAAAGCTGATTCAGATCGCGGTATTTCTTAACTACCTTTTCCTGTTCTTTAATTCGCTCAACAACCTGCTGATTGCGATCTGTGATTTGCTTATCCAACTCAAATTGCTGTTTTATCTCACCCAATCTTCCCAGACTTTTATCCTTTTCATCAGTCAGGTTAGTTTTAGCTTTAACAATCTCGTCTTTGCTTTCTTCAAAGTCCTTGTCTTGCTTTAAGCGGGCGTCTTCCTCTTCAGTCTTGGCATCTAAAGTCTGAATCTGAATTCTTTCATTCTCAATTGATTTTTGAAGATTCACCAATTCAGCTTTCCGTTCATTACTTAACAAAGCTTTTTGAACTGCTTCTCGACTATCAAAACCTGTATTTTTCAATGCCAGATCAAGCTTCTCGATCCATTCTTTTAGCAGTTGTTTCTCACGTAATAAATCCTCGGATGCTTTCTTTAATAAATTCTCCTCCGAACTAATTTGCTTCGAAATCTTATCAACCCTGAGCTTTGATTTTTCATGTTTCTCCTTAATCTGCTCTAACAACAATGACAATTCTTTCCGTTTAGCTTCTGTTGAAATGGTTCGGGGTAAAATAGCTTCACGCTCTTGAAGAGTAGTTTCTATTGTTTTCAAAAGAGTCTCCAATTCAGCATTCAACTTTTCAACATCTTTACCGAGTTGATTTTTTTGCTCTTGTAAGTATTTTATATCAGTTGCCAGTTTATCTTTCTTCTGCAATAAATCTCGTAATAAGTTTTCTTTATCGCGAAACTCTTTTACTTGATTTTTTAACTGATCAACAAAAGCATTTGTCTCTTCTACCTTTGGAAGTTGAATGGCAATTTCAGCTAACTGATCTGTTAACTCGCTTTCTTGTTCGCCAATTTTAACCTGTAAATCTTCAGTCTCCTTATTGTTGGCATTAATTTGATTTGAAACAGCTTGAAGCTGTTCTTCAACCTTAATCAACTGCTCCCTGTCTTTTCCTAATTGATCATTAACAGCTTTCAGTTGATTGGCTTTTTCTTCTTTTTGGTCTTGCTTTTTCTGATTGAGCTTAATGTCACCGTCTAGCTTCTCAACTTCTGCATTGATTGTTTTTCCTCGGTCAACAATTACTGACAAATTGTTGATATCGTATGCGTGATTCGATTCTGCGAACTGTTCCAGTAAGGATTTAACCAAAGCGATTGACTCTTTAAGACTCTTTTCTGTTTGTTCTTTTTGAGCCTGTACAGATGCTTTTTGAGTAGAAAGTTCCTTTTCTTCCAGCAAAAGCTTCTTTTCTTGTTGCTTTCGGGTAACTAGTTGGTTTTGCGATTCGCTTAGCTTAACCTCGGAATAGCTTTGTACGAAAGGATGTTCGGTTGATCCACAAAGCGGGCAGGCTTCACCTTCCACTAGTTTTTTGCGATCCTCTTCGTAATTCTTGATGGTTCGTTCCAGTTCTACAATCTTCTCAGCATCTACAATCGATTGTTGTACTGTTTTCAGTTCCTCGCCATTCGATTTTAATTGCTTATCTAAATCCTCAAGGCTTTTATTAACAGTTAGCAGTTGCTCTTCCAACTCTTTCTGGCGGACTGTTTCCTTCTTGTGATTCGAGGCTATTTCATGCAGTGCTCTTAATTCGTCTCTCTCCTTAATAAAAGCATCCCTCTTTGTCATTAAAGCATCTAATGAATGCTCTTTTAACTCAGAAGTTATTCGATTTAGATCCTTTTCTATAAGCTCAGCACCTTTTAGCTTTTCTTGGATCGAAGGTTTTAGTTTGCCTTCGGATTGATTCAACACTTTCTGTTTCTCAATCAACATCTTTGCTTCTGATAGCAATTTGCGAAGTTGCTCATCAAAACTTTGTCTTTTCTGCAGTGAAGCCGACCACGATGATAAATTCTGATCAATCTGTTTTACATGTTGGTTTTTGTCAAAGTACAATTGTAAACTGGCCAATTGTTTTTCTACTTCTTTGCTGAGTGCGATAGCTTTCTCAAGTTTGCTGCTATTGGTTTTGGTCTCAGTATTTAATTCTTTCTGTGCCTCTTTCTTCTGCTGTTGTTGATCATGCAGACTTTTAAGATTAGAATCTAAACCAGCTACTTTTTCCAACTTTGGTTGCCATACAGTTGCCTCATCTTCCTGTCTTTTCAGTTCTTCCTTATTCTTACGATTTTCTTCTTCGGCAAGCTTAATATCTTCGGTAAGCTTAGTAATGGATTGACTCAGTTGTTTCTGATCATTTTCAATTCTTACTGATGACGTCTCATGCAGCTCAATATGTTGTAAATATTCTTTCAGCGGTTCTGCTTTCAGATGATTTTCGAGCGATTGAATATTAACAGCATTCGCTTCTTCTTTATTGATAAGCTCAGCTTTTCTTTGTTGAATAAGGCTTCGGTTTTTTTCAAGATCATCAAAACGCTTAAACCAATCTATCTTTTTATCTAATCCTTCAAGTTCTTGATTGTATTGAAGTAATTGTTTCTGCAAAAAGGCTTGTTCCTCGTTTAACTCAGCCTTTTTATCCTCGCTTAGTAAATCATCATTATTAATCTGCGAAGTAATTTCTTTTAGCTTTCGGTCTTCTTCACTAATCCTGCCAATAAGAACCTCTCCAATTCGTTTGTATATTTCTTCGCCAGTAATTTGTTCCAAAAGTGCCCCTTTGTCTTTGGCGGGAGCAGAAAGAAAGGCTGCAAACTCCCCCTGAGCCAGCAACACAGATCGCAGAAACTGTTGGTAATTCAACTGGGTGATTTCCTCCATCTCCTTCTCAAAACCTCTTTTCTTATCAAAGATGATTTCACCATTGTCAAGGTTTTTTAAACGGACTGTTTCCTGAGGATTCGCTAAAGCTTTCCCATTGGTTTGCCTCACTCGTATGCCCCAAAAGCTTTCGTAGCGTGTGTTTTGGGCAATAAATGTAACGCGGCTCATAGCTTCGGGAGCGCCGTAACTTATTACATCAACCAAACTACCTTTGCTGTGCGACTGATTAAAACGAGGCACACTATGATATAATGCTATGGTGATGGCATCCAGTATGGTTGTTTTTCCGGCACCTGTTGGACCTGTTATGGCAAACAAACCCACATCGCGAAATTCGGGGCTTTCAAAATCAATGATAACAGGTGTTTCGCAGCGTAGCGAATTTATATTTTGGAGTTCTATTTTAAGTATGCGCATTATTGTTTTTTTGCTAGCTGTAATACTTCATGAAAGGCATCCTCCACCTCAGGATGTGCTGTAATATCAAAGTTCTGTTCCTCGCATTTGAGCTTAAATACTTCCAAAGGTGAGATATCTTTAATGTCTTTTGAGTGCGTTTTCTCCAACAACTGATTCCATCGTTCCTGCTCGCGGTTTAACGACACCTTTAGTACTTTCAGCTTTAATCCTTCGACAGCCTCGTTAATATCGGTGAAAGAAACCGAGTTGCTGCTATCTGCATCCAATACCACTTCTACCCAAGGCTCTAATTGCTCGTTGTGACTGGCAATTTGTTTTAATTGAAAGATGCATTCCTCAAGTGTCCCTTTTATTCTTTTTACCTGGCGGAATGGAGGTACTTCATAATTATCAATCGAAGAAATTGCTCTGTTTTTCACCTCAATGCATACTACTTTTTTCAGATGATTAACCTCCGAAAAACTCAAAATATATGGCGTACCCGAGTAGATAATCTTGTCGCTTATTTTCTGATGACGATGCAAGTGCCCCAAAGCGATATAATCGAAGAGTGCCGGAAAATCCTCCGCGCCAATATCACCTGCATTACCAACGTAGATAGTCTGTTCACTATCGGTAGTGGTTCCACCAATGGCAAACAAGTGCCCCATGGCAATTACCGGATCATTATTGGTATTGACTGATTCGCAAACATTGGCAACTTCGGTATAATGCTTTATCAAAGCTGATTTATAGCGATCGCTTATTTCGGCAAAACTCTCACCGGCAACTGCTCTTCTTATATCCTGATCGCGCAGGTAGGGAACAGCAGCTACTATCACTTTTTCATCATCAACACTAATTTCAAAAACTTCATCCGAAATATTTTCCGAGGCTTTACCAATCACTTGTATGTTGAGTGCTTTCAGTATTTCTTTGGGGGCATTTAAGGTGCCCGGTGCATCATGATTACCTCCGGTTATCACCACATGTTTGCAATGAGTAGAACGAAGGTCGACCAAAAAATTGTAGTATAACGAAAGGCTTTGCGAGGAGGGGGTTCCTGTGTCAAAAATGTCACCTGATATAAGTAAGACATCAATCAATTGATCGTTAACAAACTGAATCAGCCAGTTTAAAAACAATTGTTGCTCATCAGATTGCGCTTGCTCGTGCAAGCGGTGCCCTAAATGCCAATCGGAAGTATGGAGTATCTTCATTTGCGAATGTACGTATTGAGGTTGTACCGTAAAAATACACACATTACTTTAGATAAATAAATCGTTATTATTTGCTTATTCCAAATTAGTAAGGACATGCATTTTCTCTGCTATTATTAAACAAAACTAATTGACATTGCCTTAAAGACTTATCTCTTGTTGGGATATTTCTCAACTTCAGAGAAGTTGAATATTTATAAAATATTATTAAATGGGTCTCTAAAAAACAACTCCAGCGGAGTTGAATATAAAAAGTTCTGTTGCAAAAAAACTATTGTTTTGATAGCAAGCCCTCAAGAATTTCGATGGATGAATTGATGCATTTACAACAGATTTTCTCTTTCATTTCTTCGCGTTTAAATTGCTCTTGCCCTTCATCTGTTTTTAAATCAATCTTTATTAAATCTGAGCATTGAACAGAGCCATTTATCTCTTCAAATTTTTTATGAAATTGTTGAACAAGCAAAGGTGTTTTAACTTTAGCTTCGGCATCATCGGTATATAATTTTGAACCATGTAAACCCAATAGCATATAGGCCCCGGTAACAGCGCCACATGTTTGTTGAGTTTTACCCATGCCACCACCAAATGCACTGGCAATACGCAGCATCATACCAGTATCCATATCAAACTCATTGGCATAAGCTGTTATAACCGATTGTGCACAATTGCATCCATTGTAAAATCCGTCGATGGCAAATTTTTGTTTTTGTTCCATTGTTACGTTATTAAGGTGATATGTGGTGGTTATCTCTTCTTTTTTCTTACCAGTTGCAAACTACCAAAACCAGCAATGATGGCCATGTAAAAACCAAAATCGTACCACCAACCGGTATTAAACGATTCGTAAATAGTAATGGAAGAATTGAATAAACCCATTATTAAAGAGAAGGGGGCAATCCAGCCGTGCCATATTCCGGTGAAAAACCCTGCAGGACTGTCGGGTGAGTAATTGCCTCCGCCCGGAAGGCATGAGGTTAAAAATACCGAAATACCCACAATGGTGATAAAAATCCAATGCTGTTTTTTCATAGTTTGAGTTTTAAGTTTTTAGGCAGAAGGCAGTAATTAATATTCCTATTAACATACAGAACCTCATTTATCTTTCCGTTAAAATTCTGAATTATAATAGTAATTTGCAACAACTAAAATAAACCCTATGAAACTGAATGCTTTTGTTCTATTTGTTTCTGACATCACCCGATCAAAGAAATTCTATACCGATGTAATTGGATTGGATATCATTTACGACTTTGGAAACAATATCACTCTATCGCAAAACATTGCTTTATGGAAAGCCTCGGAACAGCATCCGATACAACAAAAATTAGATACAAAAACAAATGTTAATAAAGTTGAGCTGTATTTCGAAGAGGATAATATTGAGGATTGTTACCAAATTTTGATTTCAGCTAAAGTTGAAATATTCCAGCACCTGCATGAAGAACCTTGGGGGCAACGTACCTTCCGTTTTTTCGATCCCGATTATCACCTGATTGAGGTGGGCGAGCCCCTTACTGTTTTTGTTCGAAATATAGATATCAAAGGGATGAATCATCAACAGATACATGAGAAGACGGGTATTCCAATGAAGGATATTACTGAAATTCTTAATAAAAGAAATTAATTGAATATTAATGCGAACCAATAGTTTTATAACAAGGTTCAAGCTACTTTGGGGGTTATTTGGCAAATTGTTGCTCCGCGCTCCACACGAGGCAATTATGCTTTATGTCCTCGGGCATTTTTAAATCCTTAAGGAATATAATATGAATAGCTACGGGTAGACCCTGTGGAATATGAACGTATGATAAACGAATCTCAAAGTGAATTCCAATGTTGATTCGCATTATTAATAAACCATTGATGTTTATTAATGCTTGCTTTGTGCAATTTGTAATTGCGTTGTATTAAAGCCTATTTGCTAACTAACGGTCTGTTTTTTAGTTAAAATATTATCAGTTTACCAATTAACCTTATCAACACACTTAATTTGTTGACGAACGCACATTTTATATTGATGAGGTGTGTGTCACTGATATAACTCTCTTTTATGTGCTATTTAAGTATTTTAATTAATACATGATTATAAGGGTGTGTAATAGTAGTAAAAATAAAATATTGTTAATAAATAGATTTCATTATTTTGCACCTAATTAATATAATTAATAGACGAGGTAAATATGGTATTTTACGATTTGGGCTTGAATTATATGCTTTATTTAGCACGTTAGTAAAAGTATATGGTTTTTTATCGAATGATAATTATAAGGATACTAGATAAAACAAGTCGAAGTTTTAATAAAAACACTACTAACCACTATAATATATCTAGCAACTAGAATAATATTTATAAAAATTAAAAATTAACAGGTACTTATTAAAATATTATAAGAGATAAGTGGAATAATAATGACTGAAAGTAAAATAACAGTTGATCACAATCAAATAATACAATCTAACGGTTAAATAATTAGTGTTTACACTTAAATAATGAATGTCTACACTGAAATAATAAGCCTAACAATCAAATAATACGAGCTTACATATAAATAATGTCAGGTTACAGTCAAATAATAGAGGTCAACACTGCCATAATGGCATGTTGCAGTGAAATAATGGACTGTTACATCGAAATATATCGTTTTTATTGAGGAGTGAAAGGGATGATAATTAAAAAGGGAAACGGGTAAGAGAAAGGCATAACGATGCCTGCAACTTTTTTAAATTTAATTATTCGATTATGGATAAACGTCAAAACCAACACTTTAAAATGTACAAAGTGGTGTTAGAATGGGTGAAAACCATTCTTGAGAAATTTAGTGCCATACCCGGCTTTGCCGATACCTTGGCTGAATTTGAAAATTTGTTAACTGAGATTGGCAAACAGAATGAGACAACCGAACTAAAGTCGACCAGCCAAACCCAAAGCAAAAAAGAAGCCCGGGAGCTACTGGTTAAACTTACCCTCGACCTTATTAGCATTTTAAAACTACATGCCTCATTTAATAATGATGTAGTGCTGCTAAACGATGTAGATTTTACCGTAACACAGTTAAAACAGGTAACTGAGCAAACCACCATTGCACGTGCACAGAAGGTAATTGGCCATGCACAAGAAACCTTAGCCAAAGGTGAAGTATATAATTTATCAGACGAAAAACTGGCAGAAATACAAAGCGCGTTAGATGTTTTTGCGTCTAAACAAACCAATGTGCGCAGTGCCATTGTAGAACGCAAAGGTGCCGGCGAACAATTAGAAGCCTTAATGGACCAAGCCGACGATCTGCTAAAAGGCAAGCTGGATTTAATAATGGAAATGATTGGTATTACCCATCCCGAATTATTAAACCAGTATAAAAGCCTGCGCATTATTGTTGACAGGTAAAAAAATACCAGGCATCGGGTGCTATTATGCATTTGGTTAATAGTACTCGGTGCTGTTTTAACAATTACAGACAGCCAATTAACAAACCACCCAAACAATCAGAATTTATGAAAAGAAGTGTAACCATTTTAGGTGTAATTTTAATTTTAGTGAGTACTTTTTGTTTTCTATTTAAAATTGAATTGGCTACCGTATGGGGGTATGGAAGCTTATTTGTTTCTGGGCTATGTGTTTTAATTATTGGCTTAACACTGAAAAAAGAAAAAAAATAATTACCTGTACGTTATCATATATGTCCTTTTGAGAAGGTATAAAAACACTCAACTATGAAAATAATCGTATTTATATTATCGTTCTTGGGTTTTCTTACAGTTATTTCAGGAATCTTTTTCTCGAAAACTCACCAACCCATCATTCCTGGTTTATTATTAATTGTTATAGCAATGTCGATGTTGGTAATAGGGGAGTCTAAAAAAGAGAAATGATGGGGCCCAGCTCAGCTGAATATGGGGCTCGGCGAAGTTTGCAACTTCGTCGAACCGAAAATGTAGTTTTAAACTACTTGCTATATCAAAAACGAAGTCGCAGACTTCACTTAGTGAGAGTGATAATATGGCTGTATGGGAGGAGGTACTATTGCGCTTTCAATACCTTGGAATAAAAAATCAAATGGGCATAAAAAAACTGTTGTCATAAATTTAAACTCAAAACTAAAGTGAATGATGCGAAACAACAGTTGAACCCACTTTGGGGTTTCTTTATGATACGTTCCTATTCCACGGGTTCCACCCGTGGCTATTCAAATTAAATCCTTTCAGGATTTGAAAATGTCCGAAGGACATTAACAATAATAGCCTCGTGCGGAGCGAGAGGTGACTATTTGACTAATGATACAACCCCGAAAGTGGGTTGAACTTTGCTATAAAACAATTTGAACTATTGATTCGCATGAATAAATATAAACTACTCATTGTAATCCTTTTTCATTCTGTAATAAATTACGTATCAGCTCAAATAAATGGCAGAATTGTAGATGCTGAAACAGGTGAGGCTGTAGCGTTCGCAACAATAAGTTTTCAGCATGGCAAAAGCGGTAGTATCAGCAATTCATTTGGCGACTTTAGCATCAACGCAGTGCCATCTGATACTATTACCTTAAGCCATATTAATTACGAACCTGTTGTGTTTCTTGGGCAAACCCTGAGCAGTTCTCCTGAAGTGAAAATGAAAAAAGCCGATTACACCATTGAAGAAGTTGTGGTATCGGTGAAATCTTTGCCACAGATAGCACAAAAATCAATTCAAGATTCAAAGCTCGCTTTAATTCAGCCTTTATCTGCTCAAGGCTATTATCGAGAATTTGTTTACGAAGATATGCAGACTACAAAGTTTGCTGATGGAATCCTTACTTTTCATTTAAATGACTGGAATGATAAAGCAAAAAAAATACAAGCCCATATCGAACAAGCTCGTGTAAAATCAAAAGAGCAAGAAGATGCCTTTGATATTATTTCACCATTGGACGTTCGAACTGTTTTTTCTATTGCCAGGCTTGATTTTCTAAATGCTGTGATACAAAACAGCGAAAGCTACTCTTTTGAAATCAAAAACTACAAGGGGGCAAACCAAGCAGAACAATTACGTATTGGGTTTAAACCCAAAGAAGCTGCGCAGCAATCCTTATACTCTGGCTATATAATTATTGATAAAGAATCTAATCTGGTTCAAGAAGCAACATTACAATTAGAACCAAGCTTAATCCATTATCAGGAAATTAAAAACGCCATAGTTTTTAAAGGGCAACTTTGCGATAAAGCAATTACCGTCAAGTATCAGATGGGAGAAGAAGGGTACTATCCACTATATTCTTCAATAACACTGGATATGAAAATATGGAATAATAAAATTAATAAAATGCTCGCGTTCAGGAGTGATTGCATCATAGTTAATTGCCATGTTGGCGACGACCAGTTGAAAGGAAAAAATAATTACTCCCAAAAGGCATTATGGAAATATGGTAATTCATATAATAATGAGTTCTGGAGGTATGGAAATGTGATGCCATTAACAGATAAAGAACAAACAATGATAGATAATTTGTAAATATACAAAGTGCTCAAACTTATATATCTCCGCAGCTCCTGTGCGAATCCTTCCGCTTAGGGAATACAATGAATTATTTTATAAACTTAAAGTTATGTGAAATGAAGAATTTAATTGATTTAGGTGTTCAGGAGATGGATGCTAAAGAATTGCAAAAAACTGACGGGGGATTTCTTATAGAAGCCGCAACTTTATGGCTTGGATTAATGCTAGCTGCTGGATTTAGCGCAGGGCAAGAAGATAGAAACAAATAATATTGTAGTTATGGAACAGTTAAATTTATTAGGATTAGAAGAAGTTTGTTCAAACGAACTATTATATCTGAATGGTGGGGAATTCGCTTCGTGGAAAAGAGGTGGATTTTACATTTCAATGCTAGGTGGACCAGCTTCTCATTTGGCTTGGTGTGTTGGTTATACGGTCGGATATTATAACTAAAATTTTGCAAATGGACAATAAAAGATTGCTTAGACTATTCTTTATGATAGTTATGTTTTTGTTGATGTTATGGGGGTTTAGTGATGGAAGAAAGGATAGGAAACAAGATGTTATCGAGCTATCACAATAGGATTTATTAAACTTAGAAGTTTAATTGTATTGTTGACTGGGTGCAATCTCAAAAAATGAGACAGGCAAACTATAATATTGCAAATGTAACGTTACAATACCGAATTGTGATTTTATATGATTCAAATACGCTACGCTTTTTTTAATCATTAAAATTATCTCTCGGTATAATAAATACCCCGATGGACAACCTTGCAAGTACATTCCACCCAGCTCAGCTGAATATGGGGTTCGGCGTAATTTGCAATTACGTCGAACCGAAAATGTAGTTTTAAACTACTTGCTATATCAAAAACGAAGTCGCAGACTTCCCTTAGTGAGAGTGGTAATATGGCTGTATGGGAGGAGGTACTATTGCGCTTTCAATACCTTGGAATAAAAAATCAAATGGGCATAAAAAAAATGTTGTCATAAATTTAAACTCAAAGCTAAAGTGAATAATGCGAATCAACGGTTGAACACACTTTTGGGTTCCTTTATGATACGTTCCTATTCCACGGGTTCCACCCGTGGCTATTCATATTAAATCCTTTCAGGATTTGAAAATGTCCGAAGGACATTAACAATAATAGCCATGTGCGGAGCGCGAGGTGACTATTTGACTAATGATACAACCCCGAAGGTGGGTTGAACTTTGCTATAAAACAATTTGAACTATTAATTCGCATGAATAAATATAAACTACTCATTGTAATCCTTTTTCATTCTGTAATAAATTGCGTATCAGCTCAAATAAATGGCAGAATTGTAGATGCTGAAACAGGTGAGGCTGTAGCGTTCGCAACAATAAGTTTTCAGCATGGCAAAAGCGGTAGTATCAGCAATTCATTTGGCGACTTTAGCATCAACGCAGTGCCATCTGATACTATTACCTTAAGCCATATTAATTACGAACCTGTTGTGTTTCTTGGGCAAACCCTGAGCAGTTCTCCTGAAGTGAAAATGAAAAAAGCCGATTACACCATTGAAGAAGTTGTGGTATCGGTGAAATCTTTGCCACAGATAGCACAAAAATCAATTCAAGATTCAAAGCTCGCTTTAATTCAGCCTTTATCTGCTCAAGGCTATTATCGAGAATTTGTTTACGAAGATATGCAGACTACAAAGTTTGCTGATGGAATCCTTACTTTTCATTTAAATGACTGGAATGATAAAGCAAAAAAAATACAAGCCCATATCGAACAAGCTCGTGTAAAATCAAAAGAGCAAGAAGATGCCTTTGATATTATTTCACCATTGGACGTTCGAACTGTTTTTTCTATTGCCAGGCTTGATTTTCTAAATGCTGTGATACAAAACAGCGAAAGCTACTCTTTTGAAATCAAAAACTACAAGGGGGCAAACCAAGCAGAACAATTACGTATTGGGTTTAAACCCAAAGAAGCTGCGCAGCAATCCTTATACTCTGGCTATATAATTATTGATAAAGAATCTAATCTGGTTCAAGAAGCAACATTACAATTAGAACCAAGCTTAATCCATTATCAGGAAATTAAAAACGCCATAGTTTTTAAAGGGCAACTTTGCGATAAAGCAATTACCGTCAAGTATCAGATGGGAGAAGAAGGGTACTATCCACTATATTCTTCAATAACACTGGATATGAAAATATGGAATAATAAAATTAATAAAATGCTCGCGTTCAGGAGTGATTGCATCATAGTTAATTGCCATGTTGGCGACGACCAGTTGAAAGGAAAAAATAATTACTCCCAAAAGGCATTATGGAAATATGGTAATTCATATAATAATGAGTTCTGGAGGTATGGAAATGTGATGCCATTAACAGATAAAGAACAAACAATGATAGATAATTTGTAAATATACAAAGTGCTCAAACTTATATATCTCCGCAGCTCCTGTGCGAATCCTTAGGCTTGGGATATCAATGTTATAGCCGGCACAAAATTAACTTTTTTAATAATTTAAAATTTTGTGAGATGAAAAATTTAAATGATTTAGGTGTTCAGGAGATGGATGCTAAAGAATTGCAAAAAACCGATGGAGGAATTATATTTGGCATGATCGCATATAACTATGCAGCAATTGGAGTCGTTGGACTGGCAATATATGGAGGATTTATGTCAGGATATAATGCAGGTAAAGAAGATGCAAATAAATAATAATCTAAATTCTTGTAAAATGAAAAAGATTGAAATACAAAACTTACAGTTATTGACAAAAGAGGAACAAAAAGATACTAACGGAGGAGGCCCCTTGGCTATAGCCGGTCTTGTATTTGCAGCAGGAGGATTTGTTATTGCAACCGCATACTACACAGGTTATGCAATCGGATATCTGACTAATTAGTAAAATCACCTAATAATGAAAGATATACTAATATTTGGTTTGGGTTTTTTAGGTTTTATCACTGTCTTATTTGGTGTTTTTAAATCGAATAGTAGTATGATACCGCTTGGATTACTGCTATGTTCATCATCCATAGGATTGTTTTTGGTTGTAAAAAAACAGTCTTCTACAAAAAAATAGTTTGCAAAGTAGCTATTAAATCAATAAGAACTAACAACTAGGCTCAGGGACCATATAGGCGCAAAGCCAAGTATCTTTTTAACGAGAATAATTGCAAGAATTTCTACTTAAGTATTGTATTGTTACACGAAACTATACACACCAAGGGAATAGCTTTTTATTGTGGTTTTTATGATGAAGACTTACATGTTGTCCATCGGGGTGCTGGCCACAGCCGGCACAAAATTAACTTTTTTAATAACTTAAAATTTTGTGAAATGAAAAATTTAAATGGATTGTTCAGGAGATGGATGCCCTGGAATTGAAGATGATAGAGGGAGGTATTATATGGTGGGTATTAGGTGGTTTGGCATGGGATTTTTTAAATGATCCGGAAGGTTGTGCGGAGGATTTTATGTATGGATGGGATAAAGCCAGAAGTTGATTATATTAAAATTTAAATTCAAGAATAAAATGGAAAAGTTTAATTTAGAATTAGAAAATACACATTTGATAGAGTTATCAAACTCTGATCTTGTTAATATTGATGGAGGGAGAAGAAAAATTTGGGTCGCACTTGGTTATGCACTGTCATGGATTACTGATATGAGCCCAGAAGCTGCAGAAGCATGACAAAACTCTATGCCATAGTATTTTATAAAAGGATAAGCGTCGTTTGTTTCTCCTTTAAAGTAATTAATTCGAATTGATATGAAGGAATTAAAAGAAGTAACTAAAACGAAATTTATTACTCATGTAGGTTATTTTATTGCGGCTATAATTTTATTTCTTGCCGGCATAGTTTTGAATTATACTTATCGAAAATTTATATATAGCAACCATTTAAATGATTTTCATATAGCTGACACTCTTGGTAGCATAATAGGGATACCTACCTATACATGTTATCGTCTTGGAATAGAAAAAAAGCAAGTAGGTCTATCCAAAATAATTATTCAAGGAGTTGTGTTTTTTATACTATATGAATTTCTAGGCTATTTCGGGTTCCATGGAGTTTTTGACCCTTTGGATATGGTCTCTGCCATAGTAAGTGGGGTTATAACTTATTTGATCTTTAGATATGTTATTCAATATAGAGTTGTGCACAAGCCTTAGGTTCCATCCAAATGATAAATTTAATATAATTAATGATAAAAAAAGTATTGATTCTTACTAGCGTTGTAATTTTATTAACCTTTGTAGGAGCTGCCTATTTTTTATATAGTATATCAAGGTCTTTTAAAAAATTAAATCAGGGAGTGTTAAGTTCTGAATTTGTTACGGATACTATCCCTTTTAGATATAGTTGCTCAGGGCATATTCTTATAGATGTAAAGGTTAATGAGGGTAAATCCTTTAGTTTATTTATACTTGATAGTGGTGCATCTAATATAGTTTTCAAGAGATTTTCAGAAGAAATGAGTTTTGAAAATAATGGGTTTCTCTTTCTCAAGGAGCCGCCGAGAACTGGTTCTTAGGTCATATAAAAAATATAAAAAGTATTCAATTTGGGAAAATAGCTTTTGATAATTTAAATGCTAAAGAAATTGTATTTGATGGCGAATGTCAAGAGAATATTTGTGGTATTATAGGAATCGGCGTCATGCACCATTTTGTTTGGCAGATAGATTTTGAAAGACAACAAATTATTGTCGCTAAGAGGCCAGATGATTTGGAGTTTGGGAGTAATTATTTTGAGATTCCACTAAATGAAAATAAAAAAAGTCATCATTTAAGAACTAAAGTTAGGTTCGGTGAAAATAGGCCATTAAAGAGTGTCTTGGTTGACTTGGGAAGTAACAGTACTCTGTTTTTGAGTGAAAGGGATGTGTTAAACGATTCTATTAAATACCTAAGTAAAGGGATACTTGGGCAGGCAAGTAAAGGTTTGGGCGAAGAAGACTCGGTAATTACATATCGATATTATAAGACTGATAGTTTATTCTTTAATAACTCGGATTTTGCTGTAAGTGATGTGACAGTCTGTACAGCTTCCAAAAGTTTAAATCTTTTAGGGTTGGGCTTTTTTGAAAACTACAAAACAACCATCAATTGGCCTGACAAAAAACTCATTTTGGAGCCAGTTCACCCTAATTCTGGTTTTATAGGGAAAACTAAAGGATTTTCCCTTATTTATAATAAAGACAAAAGTGTCGCAGAGATAGGTGCTCTTGTTGAGAATACTGCTGCTTCTAAAGCCAATTTTAAACTTAAAACACAGGTTATAGCAATTAATGAAATCTCTCTTTTGAATTATGAGTCTTATTGTAGATATCGAAATACTGATTTATCTAATGATACAATTGAAGTCACTTTCAAAGGTGAAGATGGTTCTAAGCGTATTGTTCGATTGTTGGAGGAACCAATCTTTGACTAATTGAAGGACAAAACATGTGGTATTGCAAAAGATAGTTCATAGAATAAAGACTGGAATCAAAACTAGTAATGGTAGTAAAAGACTTCTTTAATCGAACAAAGTCAAAGACTTTGCTTAACTAGAGGGAGTAGTTAGGGATAATTGACAAAAACGACTCAGAATATATTTTTCGAGATAATATTTTAGTAAGTTTGTAAGAACTAAAGATTGAGTAATGAAAGCAATAGAATTAAAAAAGCTATTAATACATAGAATTGAAGAGATTGATGATGAAGCATTTTTAAATGCTATAAAAACAATTCTTGATTCAAAATCTCAGTCACAAACGTTGAATCTTAGTAATCAACAACGTAATGAAATAGTAGAATCTAGAAAACAAATATCTGAAGGACTTTATATAGACCAAACGCAAATGGATATAGAATTTGAAAAATGGTTAAACGCAAGATAATTTGGTCCCATAAAGCAAATATTAAACTTTTTGAGATTTTAGAATACTACACAAAACGAAATAAAAGTCCTAAATATTCAGCTAAACTTTATAACCGATTCAAGAAGGAATTATCAATAGTTGATACTCATCCAGAGATAGGAATGAAGACTGATTTTGAATCTGTCAGAGGTTTGATTGTTGAGGATTTTATTCTTTTTTATGAAGTTATTTCTGATGCTATTATTATTCATACGGTTTGGGATTGTAGACAAAAACCAGAACATTTGAAGATAAAGTAGAAATGAAAAACAAATATCTCCTCCTGTCGAGTAGGCTACCAATTGGCCAATAGCCTAATGGAGACCCCTCTCCTGCTCGTTGAAGTTTATAGCTACACCAAATAACTACCCGGATTACAACAAGTAGTTCATAAAACATAGATTGAAATCAAAACTAGTAATGGTAGTCAAAAACTACATCTTTAATCAAACGAAGTCTAAGACTTCGCTTAGCGAGGGTCTATTTATTTAGTCAAAAAAAAATGAATAAGAACATAAAAAAACTGTTGTCATAAATTTAAACTCAAAACTAAAGTGAATGATGCGAAACAACAGTTGAACCCACTTTTGGGTTCCTTTATGATACGTTCCTATTCCACGGGTTCCACCCGTGGCTATTCAAATTAAATCCTTTCAGGATTTGAAAATGTCCGAAGGACATTAACAATAATAGCCTCGTGCGGAGCGAGAGGTGACTATTTGACTAATGATACAACCCCGAAAGTGGGTTGAACTTTGCTATAAAACAATTTGAACTATTGATTCGCATGAATAAATATAAACTACTCATTGTAATCCTTTTTCATTCTGTAATAAATTACGTATCAGCTCAAATAAATGGCAGAATTGTAGATGCTGAAACAGGTGAGGCTGTATCGTTTGCAACAATAAGTTTTCAGCATGGCAAAAGCGGTAGTATCACCAATTCATTTGGCGACTTTAGCATCAACGACTATTACCTTAAGCCATATTAATTACGAACCTGTTGTGTTTCTTGGGCAAACCTTGAGCAGTTCTCCTGAAGTGAAAATGAAAAAAGCCGATAACTAAAGTGCTATCGGCCAGTATAATTATTTACCAAATTTCTCACCTAATATCTCCCAAAGGTCGCGGGGCTGTTCTTTAAAAGTGTCGTTAAATAAATAAGCCGAAGCAACAAAAAAGGCAATAAAACCAACAATAATTAAAAGGTGCGAAAATGGTGTTTTCTGTATTTCATGGCGATCTTTTATTTCGCACACTTCACCCGGGCAGTACTGTGCTTTTTCTTTGTATATCCATTTATAAAAAACACATCCTAAGCAAATACCAAAAACTGACTCAAAGAATAAAAAGATCAAACAAATCAGGCAGATTAAACCGGTTATAATGCTGTACGAATTGAGCAATACAATCAGTACAAACATGGTTACAGCCAATATCATTCCAATAATCCAGGCAAATTTCTTTTGCTTGGCTCCTACATATTCGGGTACCTGGTTACTCACAATCATGCGCCCAAGAATTAAAGTTGGAGCAAACCTTGGATTAATAAATAAGCGTATTCCGAATTCAACTAAAAAACCAATAATAAAGTATTTCAATAAAAACATCTCGTGTTTCATAATAGCAGTCATTATTGAAATAAATGCAAATAAGAAAAGCATCCCTGCCGAGGCTCTTATTTCGCGCTCGTTTAATACCGGTATTGTGTATCCTTCTACTTGTTGACCAAACTGAAATGTTTTACTCATAACTTCTTTTTTTGTGCTAAAAATAAAATAATAACTCAGCTATTTCAAACCTGTAGGTCTTAAATAGTTGTTAAATCTATAAGAGCAAAAAAAAACGACCGGGATATTCCGGCCGTTTCATTGTAAACAATAATCTTGTTTTTTATCTTATAAAGATGGGAATGAGTACCCAGTCCATGCAAATACAGAAGTATCTGCTCCGGTGTTATTATCTGATTTTGTAATAGTAGCATCGCCAGCTTCGGGTTGTTTTACTTCGTTTGCAAAAGTAATATCTTTCACAGTGTAGTTAATAGAAGTGGCCGTTGTTGCATCGCCTTTACTATCTGTTAAGTCAATTAAATCAGCACAAGAACCAGCACCAGCAATTAACGCATTGGTAATAGTAGCAGTTGCACCACGACGAATTTTAATAGCATCTGTCATAACATCAACATTAGCTGCATTTCCGGTATTCATGTGTACGATAGTCATACCGTTGATAGTAAAGTTCGACTGATCAACATGATCAGGATATTTTCCATCAAAGTTTCCGTCTGCTTCTACCCCACGAGGATCTGATTCTGTTGATTGGTGATCAGCAGTCCAAATACCATAGCAATTAGTCAAAGTACCAGTATAACCTTGAGTGAAATCGAACATATCGTCATCTGAGTTTACCGAAACGAAATTAGTTACGTTAACCGAACCACCAAAGAATTCAACAGCATCATCAGCACCAGCATATACATAAATATTCTCTATTACTGTTTTGTTACCTACACCGCATAAAGTTAAACCGTTGTGCTCAACATCTGCCGAAGATTTTGCTCCAGTGTTACCTAAGATAAGGTAGGTAATAGAACCCGAGTTATCTTCAACATTTGATCCTCCATATACAAGGTTAGCATCTACTTCAACGTTAGCTGTTGTACCAGATGTAGCACCTGAGATAGGAGCGTAACCATTGATTATTAAACCACCCCAGAAACCTGATGTTTCTCCAGCATCTTTACCAATCATTTTTACCGGAGCTTCAGCAGTACCGTTCACTTGAATTTTACCACCTTGCTCAACCATAATATAGTTTGCAAAACCTTCTTGAGCTTCAATTACTGTACCTGCTGGAATAATTAGTTCACCACCGTCTTTTACAGAAAGAGTTCCATTAAGGTTGTAAGTTTTAGAAGCATCTAAAGTAATTTGAGAAGTGATATCTCCAGTTAAAATAGTCGATTCAACACTAGCATCTTCAAATGAATAACCAGTCCAAGCGAAAAGAGAGCGATCACAACCAGTATTATCGTTAGAGATATTGATGGTAGCAGCAACAGAGCCATCACTAGGTTTACTAACATCACCTGAGATATTAGCAACTTCGAAAGTAATATCAATTGAAGTAGCATCAGTTGCATTTCCTTTACTATCGGTTAAATCAATTAAATCGCCAATGGTACCTGTACTTTTGATCAAAGCATTAGTAATAGTAGCAGTTGCACCACGACGAATTTTAATTGCATCAGTCATTGCATCCACATTAGGTTCTGTACCTGTGTTGAAGTGCTCGATAGTTAAGTTAGCTATAGTAAAGTTTGATTGCCCTACGTGATCAGGATATTTACCATCAAAATTACCATCTGCTTCAACTCCACGAGGATCTGATTCAGTTGATTGATGAGAAGCTGACCAAACACCGTATGCATTTGTTAATGTTCCGGTATATCCTTGTGTGAAGTCGAACATATCATCATCTGAGTCAACAGATAGAAAATTGGTTACGTTAACACTTCCACCGAAAAACTCAACAGCATCATCAGCACCAGCGTATACAAATATATTCTCGATTTTAGTTTGATTACCTACACCACATAATGTTAATCCGTTATGCTCAACATCTGCCGATGATTTGGCCCCGGTATTTCCTAAAATTAGGTAGGTAATCGAACCTGAGTTGTCAGCAACATCTGATCCGCCGTAGATAAGATTACCATCTACTTCAACATTAGCTGTTGTACCTGTTGTTGCACCTGAAATAGGAGCGTAACCATTGATGATTAGACCTCCCCAAAAGCCCGATTGATTACCAGCATCTTTACCAACCATTTTTACAGGTGCACTAGCGGTACCATTTACCTGAATTTTTCCTCCTTGCTCAACTATAATGTAATTAGTAAAACCATTATTGGCTTCAATTACAGTACCTGCAGGTATAATTAATTCACCGCCATCCTTTACAGATAATGTACCTGTAAGGTTGTATGTTGTTGAAGCATCCAATGTAGTTGAAGTTGTAATGTCACCCGACAGTCCTTCAGTTTTTGGTCCAGGAGTTGGATCGTCAGTGTTATCACATGCTGTAAACAATGTCATTACAGCTAACAGTCCAAAAAATACTCTTTTCATAATTTCGTTAATTTAAGTATATAAAATCTTGGTTAAAATTCATATGTTACTCCAGCACTGAATACAGCGCCCTTCTTATAATCTAATAATATTACGCTGTTGTCAGAACTAGATGCGTTTCGAGACAAGTTGAATGTTGGATTTAAGATGTTAGCGGCTTTTGCTTTTAAGCCCCAATGTTTATTCAATTTAGCCGATGCTACAAAGTCGAGCATGGGTACGCCTTTTTCTATAATGTTTTCGTAACCATTGGTTCCAAGAGTGTACATTTTATCACTAGTGTAATTTAATACCATTGAAGTCGATAGCTTTTTATCCCCATTGCTCAATGCATACGATATATCGGCATTAACAATAAACGGTGCAGCTCCCTCTAATTCGGCTTCATCATGAGTTGGATAGAAACTGGTAATATCTTCTGGTAATTTTACATTAGTGTAGATATATGAACCGTTGAATCCCAAAGACAATTGTTTCTTGCTGTTATCATTTAAAATTTTAAATAAATTTTTTCTCAGTTCTAACTCTAAACCTGAAGCAATAGCATGGTCTGAAATGTTACGGTATGAAAGGAATCCATTTGCAGAAGCGATTTCAACACGCGAAATAGGATCTGTAATGTATTTGTAAAAGCCGGTTAATGTTAGTAGTTCGTCGTTCGATAAGTAGTAATCCCATTTTATATCTACATTATAGTTTTGTGAAGGAAGTAGGTCTGCATACCCACTACTTCTAAAAGTTACATCCTGGTATTCGAAAGGAGAAATTTCTTTAGCCTGTGGTAAAGTATAAGTTTTACTTGCACCCAAACGCACTGCATTTTTCTCATTAATAGAATATCTGGCATTGAAGCTAGGTAAGAAATAGGTTTCGTTGATTGATGAAGAACCAGTAGTTTGTCCACGGTTTACGTTATAATCTACGTTAAGATCCACAATATCTGTACGCAGGCCTCCTGCAAGGATAAGTTTCTCTCCAACCTCAATAGTAGCATCAGCAAAACCAGAATGAATTGTGGTATTAACGGTGTACATATCCTTAAAATAGGACACCATAAAGTAGTTGTTGTAGCCTAAGTTATCGTTATTAAAGAAATCGTCCATGTTTATGGTAGCAGGATCGTACGATTGACTTAATCCCTTTGGACGCAAACCATGGTTATTAATGTCGGCTTCGAAACTACGATCAACATAACGCCCAGTGTATCCAAAGCTAAGTTTTGTGTTCTCTTTATCTTCGTTTAAATTATAAGTGAAAATAGCTCGAGTGTTAATATCATTTTCAGTCAACTCAGAGTCAAAGCGCTGATGGTTACCTTCACTTCCAAGATATTTAAGGTCTCCGTTTTTGTAATATAATCTGTTAATTCTGCGGTCAGGTTCATTGCCCAATACCAAATTATATGCTCCACCTACGTTTGCAGATAAGCGATCAGTTAATTGAAAATTTCCATAAAGTTGGTTAACCAACAATGAATTATCATTTACTTGTTGACGAATCATAATACCCAATCCATCATCCGCATCAGTATTTTCATATTTTTCATCAAACCCTTCAAAGTGTCCATAGTATGCTCTGTTTGAGTGTAAGTAGAGCGCATTGTAGGTAATTGAACTATTAGTAGCTAATTGTATATCCACATTAGCCATTAACTGGTGATTGGTTGAATAAATATATTTTTGGTAGTCGTAATCTTGATAGATAGTTCCGTTCTGAGTAGTGTTAAAAGATACACCTTCGTTGTAGAAATAGTCGTGATTATAACCTCCAATCAGGTAAAAAGTAACTTTATCACCTATTTTTGAACCTCCGCTAAAACCATAAGCTTGGTTTAAAGTAGAGTTCTTCTCAATTGGATTTAGTTTATTGTTGAACGAGTAGCTCGATGAAGCTGCTTCAGTAGAAGTAGGTGCTCCTGTTGAAGTAAAATAACCAAAACCATTAATTCCTGTTGGGCTTAAAAAAGTTTCACCAAAGGTTGCCGCATTGGCACCTACTGAACCGTTTAAGGATAATTCACGATCACCAACTAACTCTTTAGATTCGATGTTTATAATTGCACCTCCAACGTCTCCTGTTTGATTAGCAGAAAATACTTTGTTGACACCTACCGTCTTTATCACATCAGATGAGAAAAAGTCGAGCGAAATATTTTTGTATTCAGGGTCTTCACTTGGAAGCGCAAAGCCATTTAGTGTAGTTGAATTATAACGATCACCTAATCCACGAACAAAAACGTTTTTAACGCCTTCCTGCTTTGAGATACCAGAAACTTTTGTTACTGCAGCCTCGGCATCGCTAGCCCCTTTGCGTGACATTTCTTGTGCTCCAACAGTTTGTGTAGCCATAACAGCTTTCTTTTGCTCAAGCAATAATAAATTCTCTGATTCGCGATTGGCTTTAGCTACTACCTGAACTTCTTCTAAATCCATTTCGGCTGTACCTAACTGAAAATCTAATACCGTTTCGCCATCTGCAGTAATAACCACTCCTTGTTTTACTTGTGGTTCGTAAGAGATGTACTGAACTCTAATGTTATAGGTTCCGGGTTCCAATGGAGGCATTTGATACTCACCCATAAAGTTAGTAATGGTACCTGTAGTTGTTCCATCAACAACAATAGCGGCTCCTACCAATTCTTCTCCTGTAGTTTTGTCTGTGACTTTTCCTCTTAATATTCCTGTTTGGGCCATCCCCTGTGAAAAAACGGCCACTAAGATTACAAAAGTTGCAACGATTTGCTTTTTCATTTTTCCTCTCAATTCTTAAAAAATTACAGGAGCAAATGTATTGCAGCAAACCATCAAGGGCGATAAGAGATAATTAATTCAAGTTTAAGTATTTGTTAAGTGGCTATTTGTCTTATTTTATTGATGTAATGGCATTTACAGAGGATGGGTGAAGGATGAATTACCCTCGTTAAAATAGTAGTTAAAGTTGTAATAACATTGAATTAACACGTGGGAATAACAATTGACATTAAGTTAAAAATAATAGCTTGAAATTTTGCAAAACTTATGCTAAAACGATATGCTAGAGTAGTTGGAAGGCTATTATATACCCTCCATACTTATTTACCCGATTCTATAAAATCGCGGTGAGCCTTTAAAAGGTTGATAGAGTATAATAAGATGTTTTTTGTTTCGGCAAGTAAGTCGAGATATACAATACTTAAACGAGTTCTGCCTTTTCCTGATTGTATGCGCTTGATCTGATTCTTTCTCAACTCTTCCAAAAATCCTAATAGGAAGTTTTGTTTAATTACCATATCATTAATAAGCATAAATTTATGTTCTTTCTCAACATGAACCAGATGATTGAAGAATGTAGATACTTCATCGAGTAATTCTTTCACATCTTTTTGTTGCTCTTCGTTTAATCCTTTATGGTGATTTTCGAAATGATTGTACAAAGGCTTGGTTATTCCGGTAAGGCAATTCACCAACTCTGTTAAATAATCAAACGCCTGAATAAAATATTGACCCGAGTCAATACCATCTTCATTCATTCGTGAGTAGGCGTAAAACATTTGCGATTTACCATTCTTGGCATATTTCTGCAATTTCTCAGCCATAGAATTTGCTTCCCCCATTTGACGTGTATCATCATCAATAAATCCTTGAATGGCTATAATGAAAATTTTTGAAGCTTCGAGTAAATTACGTTTAATCTGTTCTCCACCAGATTCAATTACATACTCCATACTTGTTACGCTGTCTTCCGAGAAATCTTCTTTTAATATTTTTTTCTCTTCCAATTTCTTGTAATACGATTTTTTAGTTCGATAAAGAATAAAGAATACTAACAAGGTTGATGCAATAGTTGCCGGCCAGCTACCATACCATATAATATAACCAAATATAAAGGCTCCGATAAATGCCAGACAGGCTGTAAAAAACCATCCTCCAATTATGGATAGAACACCAGAAACCCGGTAAACAGCACTTTCGCGCCCCCAGGCCTGATCTGCTAATGATGATCCCATAGCTACCATAAAAACCACAAATGTGGTTGAGAGTGGTACACGCATATAGGTTCCTATTGAAATTAAAATACTGGCTACAACTAAATTAACAGATGCTCTTAATGTGTCGAAATACAATGTTCCATCTACATCAGAAGCCTCTACAGCCTCTACTCTTTTGTAACGCGAATCTAAAAAACTAACTAAACGAGAAGGTAAAATAGATATAATTGTATTGTGTATCTGTAAAAAATTTCGAACAATCACTTTTGATAGATATGAAGGCTCGAAGCGTTCATAACCAGCAGATTGTCTGCCCAGATATACTTCAGTCTCTGTTACTCCTTTTGCTTTACGCGAATAAAACATAGTTAAAATCATCACTACGCCTGCAAAAGACAAAATGCTTTGATAGGTAAAATCTTGTAATACCTCTTTCTCGAGAAAATTTGAACTTAAGAAGTCCATCGGAAAAGTATTTGGGTCAACACCACCTGACGCCATAAAAACTTTAAAACTTTCGAGGGCTGCCAATGGTAAACCAATAAAATTGACCAAATCGTTAGCGGCGAATGATAGTGCCAAAGCAAATGTTCCAAAAAGAACAACAATTCGAGGTATATCAATATCAAATGATAATCCTAAAAACAGAAAGACAAATGTACTTAAGGCAAAAATACCAAATAAAAGCTCTGGTAAATATTGTTGTGCTATCATAAACCAATGATCATCGCCAAATAAGCTTCCGCCAAGAGCCTTTTTGGCTATCATAAACACGATGGCAGTAATTGATAAACCACCAACTATAGCAAATAATACTTTAAAACGCTGTTTGTAGTTAAAGGAAAAAATCATGCGTGTGATAAATTGCACAATCATACCTACTATAAATGCTAAAAAGATGGATAGTACAATTCCAGCCAGTATTACAAAGGCTTTATCGGTATTAATCATGTTCTGAATTTCAATACCATCAATCTGAGCCTGCCCCTTTTTTATAAACGTTAAAGCTAAGGCACCTCCCAGTAATTCAAATACAATAGCAACTGTTGTTGAGGTTGGAAAACCCAAAGTATTAAATCCATCAATCAATAGAATATCGGTAAGCATCACGGCAACAAATACCACCATGAGATCGGTAAATGCAAAACTTGAAGGATAAATAACGCCTTTACGGGCAACCTCCATCATTCCTACAGATAGAAATACACCGATAATAATACCGGTTGCAGCAATCCAGTGAATAACTCTGCGACTGGCTACTTTTGACCCAATAGCAGCATTTAAAAAATTTACTGCATCATTGGATATCCCAACAATTAAATCAGCCACTGCCATTAATCCAAGAAGAATTACTGCAATCCAAATAAATGTCATTTCACTACTTTTAAGCGGTAAAGATAGACCCAAATATCAGAGCTAAGATAAAACCTAATGTTAAGATTTTGTTACCATCTGACGATAATTAGCCTTAATTTATGAAATTTGGGGCACGAATGCTTGTCAATTAACATTAGATTAATCTTAATCTTCGGTTTTCTTAATAAATGATCTTGACATATTTAATATACCTTTGCTTCAAAAAATATAACATATGAAATCGTTGGAACCACAGAAAATAACTGGTTTTATATCTTTGGGATTTCTGTTTTTGGCGGGTATCTTTTTTTTGGCAAATTATTTTAGTCCCAATCTTTTTTACTCACTTGCCATATCGATTCCCCTGTTCTTTGCCTTATCTTTTGCCTTAGTAGGTTATTTTATCAATAACTTTATATACTCGCGCATAAAACCCATCTATAAATCCATTCATGCTTTTAAACAAGATGATGTTGTAGCCGAAGATACTACCAACAACGATATACTTGCTAATATTAATAATGAGGTCGCTACCTGGATGAAAAGTCGTAATCAGGAGATTTTGGAACTCAAACAAAATGAAAAATACCGTAAAGAATTTTTAGGTAACGTATCGCATGAATTGAAAACTCCCATATTCAATATTCAAGGCTACATTTTAACCTTACTTGAAGGTGGTATTGATGATCCAAGTATTAATATGTTATATCTTAATCGTACCGAAAAAAGTATCGATCGTATGATAAGCATTGTTGATGATTTGGAGGCTATTTCGAAACTTGAAGCTGGTGAGTTAGAGTTGAATATTTCGGTATTTAACATCAAGCAAATGTTTGATGAAGTTTTTGATATGCAGGAGATACGAGCGAATGAAAAACATATTAAATTAAAATTTGGGAAAGGACTCGAGGCTCCAATTAAAGTAAATGCTGATAAAGAAAGAATGTTTCAGGTGGTGATTAATCTGATTGTGAACTCCATTAATTATGGAAAAAAAGGAGGACAAACAACAGTAAGTTGTTACGACATGGATAATCGTATTTTAGTTGAAATTAAAGACAACGGAATTGGAATTGCTGAAGAGCATTTACCACGTATTTTCGAACGTTTTTTCAGGGCAGATAAAAGCCGAAGTCGAGAGCAAGGTGGAACAGGATTAGGCCTAGCTATTGTAAAGCATATCATTGAAGCTCATAGTCAAAGGATCAATGTAAGTAGTAAAATAGGACAAGGAACTTCTTTTACGTTTACTTTGGAAAAAGCTCCTTAATATTATCTTTACGTATTAATAATATTAATAAAACAGTTTTTTAATACATACCCATACTTTCGCAGTACAAAATATTTAACATGGATACATCGAATTATAAAATACTATTGGTCGACGATGAACCTGATATCATTGAATTTTTAGGTTATAACTTAAAAAAAGAAGGTTTTACTGTATTTACAGCCAACAATGGGGAAGAAGGATTAAAAGTAGCACAGGCTGAGTTGCCCGAATTAATTATTCTAGATGTGATGATGCCTGAAATGGATGGTATTGAAACATGCGAAGAAATTAAAAGAATACCAGCATTAAAAAACAGTATTGTTGCCTTTTTGACAGCCAGAGGTGAAGATTATTCACAAATTGCAGGATTTGACGCCGGAGCTGATGATTACATCACAAAGCCAATAAAACCAAAAGTTCTTATTTCCAGGGTTAAGGCACTATTAAAAAGATATAATTCTTCAGATGAGGTGCCAGTGAGTGATAGTACTTCGGAAACTATCAATATTGGAGATTTAACCATTGATCGTGAACGTTATATCGTCATTAATGCTGGAGAAGAGATGGTACTTCCTAAAAAGGAATTTGAATTATTGCTTTTATTGGTTTCAAAACCAGAAAAGGTTTTTACACGAGATGAGATCTATACTTCAGTATGGGGTGATAACATTATTGTGGGCGACAGAACCATAGATGTACACATCAGAAAACTTAGAGAAAAGATAGGACAAGATCACATCCGGACGATTAAAGGTGTAGGATATAAATTTGTCGATTGATATTGAAGTTAAACGTTGAGTTAACTAACTTTCATTTCTAAAAATTGGTGATACACATCTTAATTGTTACTTTTAGCAAGGTTATATAGTAGTTACTAATTAGAGATGTGAATACAAACTGTCGTTTATGAAAAATATTTTTCACGCCTTATTTATTCTGGGTATCATAGCCAGTTTAGGAGCTTGTAAAGAGAAGCCAAAGCAACAAGTACAAAAGCCTCAAACAAAGGTGGTTGAAAAACCGGTTGTTGATACTTTAGAAGCTGATACTTTGAAAAAAGTGGCAGAGGTAGAAATTGAAAAGCCTGAACCTCCTAAACCTGCAGATAAGTACTTTTTAATAGCAGGTAGTTTTCAAAGTCGCGAAAACGCTGAGATTTTTAAATTACGCTTAGAAGAACAAGGCTATAGCTCAAACATTATTGAAAGAAGGAGAGGGCCCAATAACGAGTTCTATAAAGTTTCTTACAAATCGTTTTACGATAAAAATGAAGCCTTTGCCGAGTTGCGTCAAGCGCGTAATGCCGAAGGGCGTGATAATGTTTGGCTATTAGTTAAAAAGTAATCAAACCAATTACATATTTCAGAGGGAGGCAGAAGCCTCCTTTTTTTATGTAAATATTTCAACTATAGAATGGTCTGGAGTTACTAACTGTGTTTGAAAACCTAAATCTTTCGCAGCTTTCAGATTTAATTCTGAATCGTCTAAAAACAAAGTGGTTTCGGGTTTCAATCCCGATAGATCAATCACTTTTTCATAAGCACATTTTTCGGGTTTACTGCATCCCAATCGATAAGAGTAATAAGTATCAGTAAAAAGTTCTTCTATATGATCATGACCATGTGCCATCTTGCCGAATTTTTCAAGATGTATACTGTTGGTATTGCTTAATATATAGGTTGGAAAATTTTGTTGTAACTCTTCTAGTATGCGCACTCTCTCAACCGGAAAATTACCTAGCATTGCCTGCCATGCATCTATTATCTGCTCATCATTAGTTTTATTACCCAGCTTCTCGCGAATAGTATTTAAAAATTCGGTACTATTGATCTCGCCACGTTCAAAAGCTTTGAATAAACCCATGTGATGACTTTTGGTTATAGCCTTATCGATACCTTTAAAACCGAGTGCTTCAAACTTTTTAACTGATTGTTGGATATCAATATCAATAATAACTCCGCCTAAATCAAAAAGGAACGTTTCTATCCCTTTAAACCGATGTAAATTCATTTATTACAATTGTTAAATTATCACAAGAATACGTTAAAATTCGCAGACTTCGTACAGTAGGTAACTTTGAACGGCCAAATTCAACTAAATACATTATCTTTGCAAGGATTTTTTGACTTCATCAGATCTGAAGTCGAAAATGATAGCAACAATTAGGGTTGCTTTCTTTGTAATTCAGAAAAATTCATAAGTATAATGAGTACGTTGGAACTGAGCGAACAGGAAATTATCAGACGCAATAGCTTAGAAGAGCTAAACAAGTTGGGTATTAATGCATATCCTGCTGAAGAATATAAAACCACTCACTTTTCAAGTGGGATAAAACAGGAATTCGATCCCGAGAAGGACAACCTTAAGGAGGTTTGTATTGCAGGTAGAATCATGAGTCGTCGAATAATGGGTAAGGCCTCGTTTGCTGAGTTGCAGGATTCTGAGGGGCGTATTCAATTGTATTTAAATCGCGATGATCTTTGTCCGGATGAAGACAAAACTCTTTATAATACAGTATTTAAAAAATTATTAGATATAGGTGACATCGTTGGTGTGAAAGGATTTGTGTTTAATACCCAAATGGGTGAAACCACCATTCACGTTCAAGAATTATCTATCTTAAGCAAATCGCTGAAGCCACTTCCGATTGTAAAAGAAAAAGATGGTAAAACGTACGATGCATTTACCGATGCTGAGCAACGTTACCGTCAACGTTACGTTGATTTGGTTGTTAATCCAAATGTGAAAGACGTATTTAAAAAACGTGCTACCATTATTAAAACCATGCGTCAGATGTTTGACGACATGGGATATTTGGAAGTCGAAACACCAATTCTTCAGCCTATTCCTGGAGGAGCTTCTGCTCGTCCATTTATCACGCATCACAATGCTTTGGATATTCCATTGTACATGCGTATTGCTAATGAGCTTTACCTAAAACGTTTAATCGTTGGTGGTTTTGATGGAGTGTATGAGTTTGCAAAAGACTTCCGTAATGAAGGAATGGATCGTACGCATAATCCTGAATTTACAGTAATGGAAATCTATGTAGCTTATAAAGACTACAATTGGATGATGACTTTTACTGAAACCATGCTTGAAAGAGTTGCCATGGCATTGCACGGTACAACTAAAGTTAAAATTGGTGATAAAGAGATTGACTTTAAAGCTCCTTATCGTCGATTGAGCATGATTGATGCCATTAAAGAATACACAGGTATTGATATTACAGGCATGAATGAAGAACAGTTGCGTACTGTTTGTGCTGATTTAGAAATTGAAATCGACGAAACCTTTGGTAAAGGTAAGTTGATTGACGAAATATTTGGTGAAAAATGTGAAGGTCACATGATTCAGCCAACATTCATTACCGATTATCCGGTTGAAATGTCGCCATTGTGTAAAAAGCATCGCGATAACCCTGAGTTAACTGAGCGTTTTGAGTTGATGGTTAACGGTAAAGAGCTTTGTAATGCTTATACTGAGTTAAATGATCCTATTGATCAGTTAGAACGATTCCAGGATCAATTACGCTTATCAGAAAAAGGAGATGACGAAGCAATGTTTATCGATCACGATTTTGTGCGTGCTTTAGAATATGGTATGCCTCCTACATCGGGTATGGGTATTGGTATCGACCGTTTAACTATGTTTATGACAGGTCAGGAATCTATTCAAGATGTATTATTCTTCCCGCAAATGCGTCCAGAGAAAAAGCCACAGGTTGATACTGATGATAAATTCACTGCATTGGGAATTCCGGAAGAATGGGTTTCTGTTATCAGAAAAGCTGGATTTAATAAAGTAGATGCATTGAAAGAAGTGAAGTCGGGAAAACTTTTTCAAGACATCTGCGGATTGAACAAAAAACATAAATTAGGCTTGACCAACCCATCGCAAGACGATGTTAAAGCCTGGTTAGCATAAACTTTAAGAGATATTTAATAGAACAAAAGAGGCTGTTTGCCTTTTTTGTTTTATTTTAATGGTTTAAATTGAACCAAATGAATATGGATGAAACATCAACGGTTGGAATAATTGGCAGCGGCAGCTGGGCAACAGCCATAGCAAAAATGTTGTTGAACAATGTTCCTTCTATCAACTGGTACTTCCGAAATCCAACTCACATAACTGAATTTAAACAGAAAAAGCACAATCCTAATTACCTTTCTAGTGTGATGTTTGAACCAGAGAATATCTTCTTCTCTGATGACATTAACGAAATAGTTAAGCGATCGGATATTCTTATATTGGCAGTTCCTTCAGCTTTTATTAAATCAGCTCTTTCTGATTTAACTGAACCTCTAAAAGATAAATTCATTGTATCTGCGATTAAAGGATTAGTTCCGCAAGAGAATCTGATTATCGGTCAATATCTTCATAAATTTTACGAGATTCCAACTGATGCCATTGGTGTTATTAGTGGACCGTGTCATGCTGAAGAGGTAGCATTGGAGCGTTTATCATATCTTACTATTGCTTGTCAGGATATTAAGGTAGGACGTAAATTTGCCTCTTTTCTTGATTGTTCTTATATAATGACATCTGTTACTGATGATATTTACGGAACTGAATATTCAGCCGTATTGAAGAATATTATGGCTGTAGCTTCAGGTATTTGCCATGGTTTAGGTTATGGAGATAACTTTCAGGCTGTTTTAATTTCGAATGGTATCCAGGAAATTAAACGATTTGTTGATACAGTTCATCCAATTACCCGCGATATTAAAAGCTCGGCGTATCTTGGTGACTTATTGGTAACAGCCTACTCGCAATTTAGTCGTAACCGTATGTTTGGTACCATGGTAGGGAAAGGTTATTCTGTTAAATATGCACAGATGGAAATGCTGATGATTGCCGAAGGCTACTATGCTGTAAAAAGTATCAAAGAAATAAATGATAAATACAAAGTAAACATGCCTATTACAGAAGCAGTTTACAATATTATTTATGAAAAAATATCACCCGCAATTGAGATTCGATTGCTTACAGAGCATTTACGATAAAAATAAAAGAGAGAATTAAGTATAATTCTCTCTTTTTATTTTTACTCTTTTATAAAGCCAAATGTACTTTGTGGAAGGTCGTTTATATCCAATATCATTAAACCATCTAAACAGTCGTTAAAGTTAGGATCAACATTGAACCCGATGATCTTAGCATTTTGTCTAATGTATTGCTTTAATAATACGGGTATTTTCATGTAACCAGGCTCAATACTGGCAATGTATTTATCCAGTTTTTGCAAATCATTAGAATTTCTCTCCAATACCACTTCAATATCTTCAATATCAGTTTTTACAACAAACTCTTTACGTGGGTGAACCCATTTAGCCAACTCATAATTAAAGTGATATTTCTGAATAAAGGCAATAAGCAAGTCTTTCGAAAAACGTGTAAAATCATTACTGATACTTACAGGTCCAAGTAGGTACTTATACTGTGGATTTCGTTTTAGAAAGTGTAAAATACCTTGCCAAAGCAAAAATAGTGGAAGAGGTTTTTGTTGATACTCTTTAACAACAAATGATCGCCCCATTTCTAAAGTTTGCGAAAGAATTGGATTAAATTCCTTATCTAAATCAAACAAGCTGGTTACATAAAATCCTTTGGAATCAAATGAGCTGATAATTCGATCACCCGGGCCTAAACGATATGCACCTGCAATACATTTGTTTTTGGTATCCCAAATGAATAAGTGATGATAGTAAAGATCATATTCGTCAACATCCAATTTCTGCCCGGTACCTTCGCCAACAGCACGGAATGTAATTTCGCGTAAACGCCCTAACTCATTCATTGTATTTGGAATAGAACGAGCCTCGGCTAAATAGATCTCGTAGCTTGATTTAGTAAACAAAAGCGAGTTTTGCGACTTTAAAAAATCTAACTCCTTTTGTATAACAGATGATTGAATGGCGTCTATAATTGTCTCTTTTGCTTTCTCCTTTTTAGGCAATTTAAAGTGACGTTTGATGTCTACTTTTGAACCTAGTCCAAATAACGAAGCTCTTAGGTATCTGCCAGCTTTCTGAAGATTGTCAAAGTCTTTGAGTTCGTTAGGTTTAATAGCTGCTCCAATTCTAAGTTTAACCGTTCTGTTTTCAGATTTAAAAAATTCGGAAGGGATGGTTAATGTACGTAGATAGGGATGTATTTTGCCTAACAAATGGAATTTCAGACTATTGGTTCCTTCGAAATACATGGGAATAATTGGTGCATTAGCATTTACAATAAAGCGAACTATGCTCTGATCCCAAGGTTTATCTTCAATTCGAGAGAAACGTTTTTGCATGGTTGCAACCTCACCTGCTGGAAATAATCCAATGGGTCCTCCATTGGATAAGTATTGATATGCACTTCTTATTCCTCTGAAATTGATTTTATTATTTGATTCAAAAGGATTTAAGTCAATAAAGAAAGGACTTAACGGCTTAAACTGCTTTAGAAAAAAATTGGCTAAAACTTTAAAATCAGGGCGTTTTTGCCCTATGATGTGCATCATGATTAGCCCGTCTAAAAAGCCAAACGGATGATTAGACATAATTATGAAAGGACCCGATGATGGGATGTGTTTTAGCTCAATATCAGATATATGATAGTTAATATTGAGGTATTTAAAAAGCGTTTCAATGAACTCAAGACCTTTTGTGTCTTCATTGGTCGAGTTTAAGAACTGGTTAATTCGATTAACCCGTAGATAAGAAAAGATAGCTTTCTTAAACAAAGGATTGGTTGGTACAGGTATCCCAACTTCCTTTAAGCTTTGATCTGAAATCAGCATGTAAATTAAATTTTAAACTGACTACTAATTGCCATTTGTGGTATAGAATCGAATTGAGGAGTAAATCTGAAAATGATTTCATCAATAACCTCCGCTAAATTGTTTGGATAGCTCACTTTAATTGGTGTTTTGTGTACAACCCAATCATTAATTCTTTCTATACTTGCTTCAAGATTAGTAAGGGTAGTAATTCCCATGTTTTCTACAAAAGCGGCGTTACATTGCTGTTCGTACTGACCTTTCATAGGAATAACACAAAGCTTTTTACCCATGTATAATGCTTCAGCTGGTGTTTCAAATCCAGCATTGCATAAAACACCTTCACAAGATAAAAAACTTTTAGTGAATTTTTCTTTGTCTACTGGCTGAATATGTATATTTTTTATTGTCCTTTGTTCATTATTGTGTTTAGAAAAAACTTGCCATTTAATATTTGGAATCTGCGACAATACCTTAATTATCTTATCATCAGAGTAAGATGGAAGATAAACAGTATAATGACCCATATTCGTAGTTGTAGCATTTCTAATATCGCTTCGGATGACCGGTGTTGTTATATTGTTATCAATGTTGTTAAAATGAAAACCATAAGTATAGCTGGTAGGAGCATAGAATTTCAGGATATTTCTACCCAGATAATCTTTTATTGGAGGTTTTGGGGCTTTCGGGTGGAGTACAGCACTTTGATGGCTGAGTGATATACATTTTTTGCCTTTTAATTTACAAGCCCATGCAACAACGGGTTCAAAATCGTTTATTACTAAATCGTAATGATGTACAGGTACACTAAAAATTTCTTTGATAAATGTGTGTAAGTGTGTTTTTCGAATGGTGGATTTTATATCAACCCCTCCATTTTTACCAAAAATAAATCCCATTCCATAATAGCGGAATTTTACTGGCCAAGGTAGTGATATTTCGGTTTGGATACCACTTACAACGATATCTACATCACCGTATTTTTTTAGCTCAGGAATTACTTCGAATGCCCTTGCCATATGTCCGTTTCCGGTCCCTTGAATTGCATATAAGATTTTCATGATGGGCGTAGTTTTGTATGGAATGATTAGCTACTTAAAACATCTTTCAGCATTGTCATGAATAGTACTTTCTCGTTAGGTAATATACTGTCATCAGCCGAAAGAACTTGATTATTGAATTGTGGTATTTCTTCTTTGTTGAAGTGAATCAAATGCCAGTCACCATCGTAAAACTCTAGTGCTGTCATGTTTTCGACCCAATCGCCACTATTTAAATAAACAACCTCTCCTTCTGAATTAGTGATTATCTTTTTCTCGGGCCAATGTATATGCCCGCAAATGGCGTAATCGTATTGTTTTTTGATGGCAAGTTCTGCCACGGTGGTTTCAAAGCGAGTAGCAAGCTGCGATTTATTTTTGCCTTTAAAGGCTTTTTTTACGTCGCGTGATAGAGAAATCCTTCGTTTTCCAAATAAAGATAGAATTCCATTGGCCAATTTGTTAACGATTGTGAGGAATCCGTATGCTTTAGCTCCAAGTTTGGCTAACCATTTTGAATGATGCATTACCACATCAAATACATCGCCGTGGAAAATCCACGATTTGGTACCATTTAATTCTAATATTAGTTTATTGGCAATTGTAAAATTACCGACAGATAAACCAACAAATCGTCTAAAGTTCTCATCATGATTGCCGGCAAGGTAGATTATTTCACTACCATTTTCCATCATTTTTAATAACTGACGAATTACCTTGGTATGAGATTTTGGAAAGTAGTTAGTAGAAAATTGCCAAACATCAATAATATCACCATTTAATACTATTTTTTTGGGTGATACTGTTTTTAAATAGCTTACCAACTCTTTAGCCTTACATCCATAAGTACCCAGGTGTGTATCGGATATTACTAAGGCTTCAATCTCCCTTTTGCTAATTGTTTTTTCTTTACTCATCTATCTAAAAATATTGATATACAATATTAAATGTGTAAAGAAAAGTAAATGTTAAGGAGTTGCTAAGTTATTTATAATAAGTTGGAAGCGTTAAGAAAAAGTTAACCCAATGTACGTTAAACAATGATATTTTAACGAGCATTGGGTTGATTCTATAGTAATAGCTTGGTTAAATTGCCATAGGTTCAATGTAAGAATTACGACCGTATAAAGTACTTTGCCAGTAATTGTATAAATCTAGTTTTGAATCACGCGCATTACCTTCGGTTTGTACGAGTCTGCTTCGACGTGCAATAACAACAGAACTAATGTCAGAGTTGGTACCATTACAAATCATATAGTCAACGCTTAGATTACTTAGTTCATTTAATTCCATTGGTTTTCTTCGGCAATGTACAATTAATCCTATTCTCATATTATCAACCAGGGTTGATATTTTGCGAAGTTGGGCCATTTCTTCTTGATCGTTAACATCACATGATACAAGTATGTGAGAGTAACGTCTGTAATTAGCGGCTATTAGTCCAAATTCTTCCCAATCGTTTATGGTATATGGTTTTGCAATAAGGTTACTACTTACATTGTGAAATGCGCACAAACGTTGCAAGCGAAGGTCATCAATATTGTTGCTAACAATTAATAAGTCTTTTTCGAATGGAACAACTGAGGCTAAAACTGTTTCTAAGGCAAATTCACGTGTGCGTTTAAAGCTGATGGTTTCATATCCTGTAAGATAAAAACTCTCAGGACTTACTAATGATTGGGTCATTAATGAAATTAAGCCGCTATCAAAAACATCGTCTAATTCTATTTTCTCAGAGAAATTGGATAAGGTCATCATGGCATCAACTCTTTAAACGGTTACTACTAATACATCACAAAACTAAATTAACGGGATTTCAACTAAATTAACTTCAGTTTAGGCTATTGTTAATCTTTCATTACTTAGACAAATTAGGCGATGGATTCACGTATGCAAATAACCTATTTTTTTTATGAAAAAGTCTAAAAGTGGAATTTTTAGATCCATAAAAGAGGTTTTGTAGTCATAGTTTTTCGAAATCTTGTCAAATTTGCATTGAAAATAGGGGGTGAGAAAGTCAAAAATTCAAATTAGGTTAGTTGTAAAAGTTAAGAATTGAATCAGAGATGATATAGTTTATATTAACCCCCTTGCTTTTAATTCGAGGTATTTATTAATGGTTTCAATGGTTAGTTTTCCGGGTTCCGTTAATATGGTATGAACTCCGTGACGTTCTAATTCCCGAACGATTAGTTTTTTGTCGTAGGCAAATTTTTCGGCAATGGTTTTAGTATAAATTCCTTCAATATCTGATGCTTTATCTTGTGTAAGTTGTTTTAGTTCTGTATTCTCGAAAAATACAACCATCACAAGATGTTCCTTTGCCATTTTTTGAAGAATTGGTAATTGACGTTTAGCAGAACTAAGACTTTCGAAATTGGTGTATATAATTAGTAAGCTGCGATGGTGTACCTGCCGACGAATTGTTGAATATAAAGCCCGGATATTTTGCTCTTGAAAACCTGTTTTTTGATTGTATAAGGCTTCCATGATGACTTGCATTTGTTTACCATTTCGCTGTGGCGTGATAAATGTACGGATCTCGTTATTAAAGGTTATCAGTCCGGCTTTATCATCCTTAATCATTGCAATTTTTGACATTACCAGTGATGTGTTGATGGCATAATCAAGCAAAGTCATTCCTTCAAATGGCATTTTCATTGCACGTCCTAAATCTACTATGGATATCACCTGTTGCGATTTTTCTTCACGATATTGGTTAACCATCAGATGATTTTTTCTGGCTGTTGCTTTCCAGTTGATTGTTCTTATATCGTCACCTTTAATGTAGTCTCTTATCTGATCAAATTCCATTTGATGACCAAGTTTACGCACTTTTTTAATGCCAAACTCAGTCAAGCGGTTAGAGATAGCCATCATTTCGAATTGTTTCATTTCTTTAAATGACGGATATACTTTGGTCATTTGGTTTTCGGACTTGGTCCAACGTCGGATAATCAATCGAAGAGGTGATTGTACCATCAGGTTTAAAGCTCCAAAGTGATATTCTCCTCTTTCAACTGGTCTTAGATCGTAATTAATATTTTCGGATTGGCCCGATTGAGGATTTAATTGAAGGTTGAAATGACGATGCTGAAACTGGATGGGAATTTCATCAATTACCTTCAGACTAATTGGGAAACGATAATTATTTTTGAAAAATAACTGAACCGTGTTTAAATCACCATTTGAGAACTTTTCATCTATCTTTCTTTGTGCTTCAATGGCGTCTTTTTGAACGTAGAATAGTAAAATGATATCAAGAAAAATAACGGCAGCCAGTAATCCAATAGCCATGGTTCCCAAAACAAAAAACAAACGATAAAACTGTCCGAGTGCTATACACAATGCAATAGCTCCCAAACAATAATAAAATAGCCTGGAAAAGAAAATGCGACCTCTAATCTTGAGTTTTGCCATTTACTATATATAATTAGCGTGGAACTTCTACTGTATCAATAATTTGTTGGATAATCACCTCTGGTTTTACTCCTTCCATTTCTTTTTCGGGAGTTAGAATAACTCTGTGACACAGAACGGGAATTAGTACCGTTTTAATATCATCGGGCGTTACAAAATCTCGACCTTCAAGTGCTGCAAAGGCTTTTGATGAATTAAGTATTGCCAGTGAAGCTCGTGGACTTGCTCCCAGATAAAATGAGTTGCTGTTACGTGTTTTATCAACAATTTGCGCAATATATCGAAGTAAATCATCTTCAACAACCACTTTTGTAGCCATCTCCTGATATTGAACTAACTCTTCTTTACTGATTACAGAAGTTATTAAATCAAGAGGATTTTGAGTTTCGCGTTTTTGGGCATTGGCCAATATATTTACTTCTTGATCAAGCGAAGGATAATCGATCTGAATCTTAAACAAGAATCGGTCGAGTTGAGCTTCTGGTAAACGATAGGTTCCTTCGTGTTCAACAGGGTTTTGAGTAGCAAAAACAAGAAAAGGATTTCCCAGGGTGCGTGTAACACCATCTACAGTTACCTGTCGTTCTTCCATCACCTCAAAAAGTGCCGATTGTGTTTTGGCCGGAGCACGGTTAATTTCATCAATCAAAACAAGATTTGAAAATATGGGTCCTTTATTGAATTCAAATTTAGAAGTGCCCGCATTAAAAACCATTGTACCCAATACATCAGTTGGCATTAAATCAGGTGTAAACTGAATACGTGAAAAATCAGCAGCTACCGACTTTGAGATGAGTTTAGCCATCATAGTTTTTGCAATTCCCGGTACACCTTCAATAAGTACGTGACCATTGGCAATGATAGCTGTTAGTAATAAATCGAGTACCTTCTCCTGACCAACTATAACCTTTCCTATTTCGTTGCGAATGCGGTAGGCGGTATGGTTTAATTCATCTAGTGGTAGTCGGGTTTCAAAAGAACTATTTTCATTCATATCGTTGTTTTTTATTGGCAATGTTCGTAAAAGAATTCAATCTTACGGTTGAATTGTTCCAAATCGGCTTCAGATAGTTTCTTTGTTTTTCGAAGGCTTTCTCCCATCTCAAATAACTGTCGAATGCTTCGAACGGGTATTTGAGACTTTTCAGCTAGTTGTTGATATAATTCATCTGATAGAGGCGATGTGGTAACGTAGTATCTTGATCTTACAAATTCTTTAAAATAGGTGTATTTTTTGGTAGCTATATCCAAATGATTTTTCTTGTTGAAATATAGTCTTCCTATAGTTTCAACAAATTGAACCGTACTGTTTTCAGGAGCTTTTACAATTGGAATTTTACGTTGACGACGTGCGGACTCGAAAATGAGGAATAATATAGCTCCTATCCAGAGTAAATAATACGCCATTCGTAAGGGGGGATTATCCAAAATATAGCTAAGTGTTGTTTTTGGGTGCATCATACCAATTTTATAATGCTCATCCCACAACGTTGTGGCAACAGGCAAGTACGAAAGGCATTTAAAAGCATAATCGGCATTGTCTTTATCCAATAAGCTGTAATTGGTAAAAGCAATAGGGTTTAAATGTAGATACAACCATCCGGTTCCTCGTTTAATACGAATGAAATTGGTTTTACCTTTACTGTTAATTCCTAAAACCGTAGTTTGTAAGGTATCATATGATGTAAAATAATTGTTGGTAATGCCTTTCAAATACCAGTAGCCTAAGCCCTTTTTTAAACTACGGTTAGCTAAATTAAGGCTAGTAGAATCTATGTTGATAGCTAGCTGCGGTGTGTAACTTAATTCAATTTTAATGTGTAACGAATCAAGAAATTCCTGTCCATAATCTTCAGCAGAAATAAACACATTGTTGCCTTCGTTTAGCAGGTCATCTACCTTATTTACATCACTTAATTCGAACTCAACCTTGTTGTTGATAAAAATGTAGTTTTGACTTTGTGGCTTTTCATCTCCAACAAAATAAGATAAGCTGCTATGATTGGTGTTGATTACGCTATCTTCCATTAATACGGGTAATAGATCAAAGAGTAACTTACTACCAAAGGGTTTTGTATCTTTTTTCGAATAGCTAATATTCCAATCGATGGGACGTGGGGCATAAGCAATAACAAAAGCCAGGATAAGTACAATTGCAGGTACTCCAAAAAGCAAGACATTATTTGACTTTTGTTTCTTCATGAATTAATTATTTACTGATTTTATGGTACTGGTTAAATGATTGAACTGTTCATTTACTTCTTCAAACCTTTCTTTTTCAGGTGTAAATTTTCCGTACCATATATACTCATAACTACGGATGACTGATAAAAATTCAGCTTTTAGTTTTTCATCCTTTAGTTCGTAGTAATATTCTCTGTCTGTTTTCCATATATTCCATTTAATAAGCTTGTTACGATTTAATTGTCGTAAAGAAATTAGGAATAGTATTCTGGTTGCTTCTCGATAAGCTCCGGCATTTATATAATCAGCCAATATTTTCTCGAGGTTTTCTGATTCAATATTGTTGACACCTGAAGTAAATGATAGTTCAGTAACCTTGGTTGATCGCGAAAAAACAAATAATCCTTTTATAGGAATTCCGAAGAGACGAATGATTATGGCTAGTAAAGCAAATATTGCTAATGCCAGAAAAGCCCATCCTATCCATGAAGCATGACCATCCACCATTAAAAATTTAGCAATCCAACGCAAGAAACGATTTAATAAACTCTCGGCTTTTTCGGTTTCGTTATAATTATAATCAGGATGCTGTTTATAATATGCAATGGTATCGGTTGATGGATGACGATAGTTTACCACGCTATTATCCCACGATTCAATGTTAGAATCAGAGGCAATGCTATCCTTTTGAGCATTGGCATGAATGCTACAAATGATACAGGCCAGAAATAGAATATATTTAAAAAGAATCTTCAACAGGTCGTTCTTCAATTTGGTTAATGCGATCAAGTATTGTACTTGCTTGTGTTTTGTCTGAAGTTAAATTGTAGTAATGTGTTCCAATCATCACATACATCATAGTATAAAGCCACGAAGAACCTAATGTTGAAATGATGGATAAAACGGTTAATACTCCGAAATCCATATCTGAATTTCCTCCTGTAGCCACGGCAATGCCTTTAACCGCCCCATAGATTGTGATAGGGATACTAAATACCATCGACATGGCTGAGATAATGAAATACATTACTATTATCAATCCAAATGTTAGCCACCAGTTATTTTTAATAATGCTGAAACATTTGTTCCAAACCTCTGAAAAACTTCCTTTTTCAACAATAAGTACAACTGTTATAAATGATAATGGCACAGAAAGATATATGCCTGGAATCACAAAGAAAATAACACCAAAAAACACTACTATTCCAACAACAATATTATATCCAAGTATTTTTACAAAATCTTTGGCAAAAGCATTAGCAACATCTGAGCGGGTAAAATTACCTCTTCCTTTGGTAGTGTATAAGTGAAGATATTCATATGTTATCCCCATAATCATAACGCGTGAAATTACCGAAACTAATATCATCAAAAATAGTATGGTAAAATTAGGCGGATTAATGACTGGCGAATGATTAAAAATTGCTTTAAAGTAGGTGCTCCAGCTATCGTTAGTGTAATAAACACTTAATATTGCAGTACCTAACAAAGGTATTATAGTATAAATAGCAACGGAGCTAAATATCAGACTAAATTCTTGCTTTATAAAGCTAAACGTGACATTTATAACGTCGCTAAAATCACGTTTCCTATTTAAGTCAATATCAGTGTCAATCATATTTAGTAGTTTGTTGAATATATTGTTTGTGTACCTTTATTGGAAAAAGAAAGAAGTACCAGACAATAAAAGTTAACGAAAGTGCTATTATTAAAATATTTACCCATGTTTCCATGCTGTTGTAAGAGCGGGTTACAAATCCTTCCAAGAAACCGGCAACAATAAAAACAGGTACTAAGCCAATCATTATTTTGATGCTTTTTTTAACACCGTAAACAAATGATTCTTTACGAGGATATGTTCCAGGGAATAATAAGTGTTTTCCCATTATAATACCGGCACCACCAGCAAGAACAATAGCCGATAATTCTAGTGTGCCGTGAATCATAATAGCATAAGTAGAAACGCCTAATAAGTTTTTATGATAGAAAAATGCCTGAAAAGCTCCAACCATTATTCCATTGCGAAAAACTTGTATTATGGTTCCTATAGGAGTTAACAATCCCATCAAAAAAACATAGAACGAAACAAATACATTATTAAAGGTGATAGCAATAAACATGGGCATTTCGTTCATTTGTGAGTAAACCGCCATTGGATCGCCTTTTTCAATGTTGTCAAGTGTCATATTTACATATTGATCGCCAGCTATAACTCTTAAAAAATCATGATCGAAATAAGCAGATATTACACCCAAGCTCCAAGCTGCCATAAATACCAGAAACGAGATTAAAAAATAGGGGCGCGCTGAATTTAAAATTAAGGGTAGTTCTGTTGTAAAAAACGATGGGATTCGACTGCCTTTTTCTCTTTTGTTACGATAAATTTCCTGATGGGTCTTTTGAGAAAGACTGTTGAGATAAATTAGTGTTCGGGAGTTAGGATAATATGTTCGGGCGTAAGCCAAATCATCAGTTAATTGAATAAACTGATCAGCTAACTCGTCAGGAGTAATCAATGAAGCATTTTGTAATTGTACTTCAAATTTCTCCCATCTTTTTTTATTCCGATTGATAAATGTTATCTCTTTCATAAGGGGCAGGCTACTGCAAGTACGAATAAAATTAAAATTTTACACATAAAAAATTTATTTTGCTAATTTTATCAACTTAATTCACGTATTCAATTTCCTTAACCTAGATGGAACATTTACAAATTTCAACTACACAAAATGTTGATATCGATTTTCAACTGGCAAGTGTTGGTGATCGATTACTCGCTCATATTATTGATGGATTTATAAAAGCCAGCTATGCCCTTATTATAGGTATTCTTATTATTCAACTAGTAGAAGCACCTGAGTGGTGGTATTCCATATTGGCTCTACCTGTTATATTTTATAACCTTTTATGCAATATGTTTTTAAATGGTCAAACTTTTGGTAAAATGATTATGAAAATAAGGGTTGTAAAACAAGACGGTAGTGAGCTTAATTTTGGTGCTTGTTTTATTAGATGGATATTTCGAATTGTTGATTTTCATCTGACTTATGGTTTGGGCGCATTACTAACAATTGTTATTAACGGCAAAGGCAAACGCATTGGTGATTTAGCAGCTGGTACAGTTGTATTGAAAATTGATGCTAAAGGTGATTTAAACGATACTGCTTATGTAGAAGTTGAGGAGGGATATACTCCGGTTTATCCTGAGGTGATTAAACTTCACGAGAAAGATATGCAAACCATTAAAGAGGTATTAAATCTTGCCCAAAAGAATAACTCGTATAGTAATATAGGTGCTCCTCATCCGTTAGCACTCAAAACAAAAGAGGTGGTTAGTAAGAAGATGAATGTTGATTCGAAAATGCCGGCTATCGAATTTTTAAATACCATTTTGAAGGATTATAATTATTATAACCAATAAAAAAGGCGACCTGATGGCCGCCTTGGTTGTATTTATATTCCGAAGCTTAATCTCTGTTACCCAAGAACAACATTACATAGTAAAGTAGAGTTGCTAGGGCTGATAGAGCTGCGACCACGTAGGTGTATGCGGCCCATTTTAAAGCATCTTTAGCTTTGCCGTAAGTGTCATGAGTTGTAATGCCTGCATTGTTAAGCCATGCTAAAGCACGTCTACTTGCATCAATTTCAACCGGAAGTGTAACAAATGCTGCCAAGGTAAAAATTCCGTAACATGCTATAATAATCTGAAGTGCTAAATCAAAGCTCACCAATCCAGGTAAGGCAAATGCTCCAAAAAACATAGCTATAAAAATGATATTAAGAATTTTTGCACTTGCGTTTTGTAGTGGCACTAAAGCCGAACGAAATTCGAGCAAACTATAGCTGTTGGCATGTTGGATGGCATGACCTGTTTCGTGTGCTGCAACAGCTGCTGCCGCCACACTACGTCCATGGTAAACATCAGGGCTAAGATTGATGGTACGGTTGGTTGGATTATAGTGATCGCTCAATGATCCTTGAACCGCATTTATTTGAATATTCATTAATCCATTATCTCTTAGCATTTTTTGTGCTACTTCGGCACCTGTCATACCGTAGTTGATAGGTACTTTAGAGTAGGCTCTAAATTTGCTTTTTAGTTTGGAACTTACAATCCAGCTTACCACTAAAAAAAACAGAAATATGAATAATAAAGGGCTTGTGAACATAGCTGTAAATTTTAAAAATTATAAGATATCAGTTACAAATAGTTTGCCAATTTTTATTTTGGCAGGCGTACATAAAATGTTGTGCCAATACCAACATGGCTTGTGCAACTAATCTGACCATTAAGACTATCGATGTAGCGTTTAACTATGTAAAGACCAAGTCCAGAGGATACTTTATTGCTGTTTTTATTACTTAGCTTGTTAAACTTAGTAAATAGTTTTTCCTGATCTACTTCTGTCATTCCCGGTCCTTCATCACGTACGCCAATTGTAACCATTTTGTCATCTTCATAACAGTTGATGGTAATATTGGTTTGTGGTTCCGAGAATTTAATTGCATTAGATAATAAATTGGAAAATATTTTTTCAAGAAGTGTGTAATCCGATTCCACAATTACATCTGATAAATCCCAAATTACTTCTATGTTTTTGTTGTCTAGATATTCCTGATATTGAGCTTTAACTTCTTTTAAAAGTGAAGGTAACGATATTTTGCTTTTGTTGATTTGATAATCTTCATTCTCTAATCTTTTGATCTCGCTTACCTGATTAAGCATATCTTTGATTTGCCAAAGTGATTCGAGGATTTTCGCCATGGCCTCGTTCATCTCTTTAAGGCTAATATTATCATCTCCTTGTAAAGTATTGGCAATGGAAAGTGATGAGGTAATTGGTTTCTCTAATTCTGTTGTAAACAGACGAATTAAGTGATTATTCTCCTCATACAGTCGATCAAGGTCATCGCGCTGTTTCTCCATCTGTTCTTTTTGACTGATAGCTGTTTCATTAGCTAATTGTAAGTCTTTTTGTTGCTGTTTAAGTTGTTTAAACGTATTTGCATTTTCAAGTGCAATACTTGTGTAAATAGCAATGTTTCGCACAAAATTCAAATGATAACCGTTGTAAGCACCCAATTTTGCACTCTGAACAGTTAACACTCCAAATGGAGCTTCATTCACTTTTATTGGGATGTAAATGATTGATTTACTATTTATATCTCCAGGAACAGGTCTGATTTCATTTACATACTGTTTGTACTCCTGATCAAAATCACGAATGAAAATCTCCTTGTCATTCAGTAAACAGTGGATTGAAAGTCGTTCAGTATCATCCACCGAAAATGTAAGAAATGGAATGCGTTCTCCCTGAAGGATTACATTCTGGAAATCAAGAGAGTTGGTTTCATTATTATAAAGTGCAAAACCGAATAAGTAGGTGTCCATTATTTCGCTAGTTGCCTTATAAACCAAATCAAAAATTCGATTGATTGACAAGTTGGCAGTGAGCTTTTTACCAATATCTGTCAGTTTTTCTAGGTCGTTAAACGATGCTGTTATTGATTGTGTCTGTTTCGAGATCTTTTCTTTTTGATTTTCAAGTTCTTTGTTCTTTGCTTCAATTTGTGCTTTTTGACTGGTGATTTCTTTTGTTTTTGCTACGACTAATGTCTCCATTTCGAACCGAAGCTTTTTAACGTTTTGCATCCAAACAAAAATAAATAGCAACACAATCATAATCACCAAAGCTGCAATAATTACTTTAAAAGCAAAAGTTTGATACCAGGCCGGATGTATGCTAAAGTTATAAATAGCACCTTCTTCATTCCAAATTCCATTATTGTTGGCGGCAGTTACTCTAAATGTATAATCGCCGGGAGGAAGGGATGGATATGCAACCTCGTTAGTGTTGCCGTATACCCATTCGTTTTCAATTGGCTCAAGTCTCCATTTATATTCAATTTTTTCGGGAGTAGTATAACATAAGGCATCGAAAGTGAAGGATATGTTGTTTTGTTCTTTAGGTAATGTTAAACTGTTAGGTATACCAAACCAAGGAACCAAAGAGTCGTATCTTGTTTTATACTCATCGCTATTCCATGTTGGTTTTTTGTATGATAACTCAATGTTGCGTATGTAAACGGGAGGAGGTAGATAATTAATTCTACGTTCGCTTGGATTGTAGCACATTACTCCTTTAACTGTACCAAACCATAATTTGCCTTCATTGTCTTTAAAGTTGGCACTGCTATTATTCTCAATTCCAACAAATCCATCATGACGATCAAAATAATCGATAGCCTTTACCTCTCCTGTGTTGCTAATCGATAGCTTGTCTACACCATTTTGTGCTCCTGCCCAGATATTCCCTTTGTTATCAGAAATGATAGAATATATATTATTTGATGATAGGCCATCACTGGTATCAAAAGATGTCCAGTTTTTATTGTTGTAGATGATTAATCCCTTAGTAAAACTAGCAAACCATATTTGTCCCGAAGCATCTTCTGCTGCTTGAAGCACATAGGAAGTAGATAGCTTCTTTTGTTCGGGGAATTCAAAGAAGGAGCCATTATAGTATTGAGTTATGCCTCTTGTTGTACTAATCCATAACCTGTTTTTACTGTCAACAAAAAGGTTGGTGATAGTATTGGAAGGTAATTTTGAGTTGTATGAATTGAAAAGTGTTGCTTTACCATTAACGCTTTTAATCAAGCCATAACCTAAGGTGGCAAAGAAGGTAGTATCTTTTATTTGTACAATGCCATTGATGGGTAGCTGTTTCTTCCAGCCGAAGCTTGTATTTACTGGTTTTGCGGAGTTACCGTTTAGTGAAAATAGTCCATTATGAGAAGCAATTAATATTGTACCATTTGATAATTGGAGAAATGAACTAACTGAACCAAAATCGACTAATGATTTATCAGGATATTGTTTAATCTTTCCATTATTCAATGTGGTAAAACCTCCATCGCCATCAGCAAAATATAGTGTTCCTTTACTATCTTGGTAAATGCTACGGATCATGTCATCGGTTAACCCACTAGTATGATTTAGCGATGTAAATAAATCACCGTTATAACGTACTAAACCTCCTCCAATGGTACCCATCCAAATATTTCCTTCGGCATCTTCATGAATTTTATATACCATTTCTATTGGCAAGCCGTTGCTTTTATCAAATAAACGCCAACCTCTCTTGCTGTAGTTTAAAACTCCCCCATTTTCAATTAAGAACCAAAGAGATCCTGTTCTGTCTTCGAAACCATCAAAAATTGTTTTGCCTTTGATTTTATTAGGAACTGGTATTTTTTCAATTTTATCGGCTCTTTTATGCACCACCAACTCTGTTTTTCCTTCATGGTAAAACAACATACACCACATCTGATTATTACGATCAACAAAAAGAGGATATTTTATTACTTTACTATCAATTCCCAGAGGTTTAGTATCAACTATCTTAAGAGTTTGCCCATTGTATTTGTAAAGATCGTTACGTGTTGCTATTAAGAGGTTTGATTCTCGATCAGCTACTATTCTGAAAATGAAATTATCACCTAATTCTTTTTCGAATTTTTCGGAATAGTTAATAAGACTGTCATTTTCAATTTTATAGATAACTTGTTTGCCGGTAACATATTGAGTTAAACACCAAAGGTTATTTTCTCCAATTTCGCAAAATGAAATACGATTATTAAAAAGAGTGGAATCAGATTCTAGAATATTTGTGAATCGTGTTCCGTCAAATTTTTGGATTCCTTTTGGAGTTCCAATCCAAAGATTATAATTTTCGTCGTGATGAAGTCCCAATATGATGTTGTCCAAAAGTCCATCATTACGCGTAAAATCCTCGAAACCCATGCCATTAAAGCGGCACAAACCTCCACCATTTGTACCAACCCATATGTATCCGAATTGGTCTTCCACTAAACCGTATATTTCTGATTGCGGAAGGCCTTCTTCTAAAGAGTATTGTTTAAAATGATAGTGTTGTCCACTAATTGTTTGAAAGCTAAACCAAATCGTTACTATGGTTAATAGCAAATTTTTTCTCATGAGTTGTTTATTACACGATAAATATAGGCTTTTCGCTAAAGCTTAACAAGGATATAAAATACCGAAATAGTTCTTTTTGCAATAATATATTAGAATCGAAAATAGATAAAAGGTAAAATATCTGATTGATGAAGTTGAACTATTATGAAGACCAAGAGAGATGCTAGTATTAACTTTACTACTAAGGGTAATTTTAAGAAATAAAGTTTAAAGCGATGATGCCATCTTACTGGTAAAAAATGAAGAAAGAAACCTATTGCCATAATTGCAAATAAGTATACCTGCGATGATACTATCTCTGTTATACGTTGAGGTTGAAATGCTCTGAATAAACGAATAATCATCATTTCTGCATTCTCAATCGATTCTACTCGAAATATAATCCAGGTAATAACAACAAAATGAAATGTTATGAACCATCCTGTAAAACGAATCAATCGGTTTCTTCCGCCAGTCCATAATTTGTTAATAATGCGATTGATGATTAAAGCAATACCATGTAAGCCTCCCCATAGAACAAATTTTAAAGCGGCACCATGCCATAATCCACCCAAAAGCATTGTTATCATTAGGTTGAAGCCGGTACGAAATGAGTTTTTTTTGCTCCCTCCAAGTGGGATGTACAAATAATCACGCAACCATGTTGATAGGCTGATGTGCCAACGCCTCCAAAAGTCGCGAATAGAGGTAGCTTGATACGGGTGATTAAAGTTAGTAGGTAGCCTGAATCCAAGTAAAAGTGCAATGCCTAAAGCAATATCGGTATATCCCGAAAAGTCGCAATAGATTTGTAATGCGTATCCGTAAATTGCCATTAATACTTCAAATCCTGAATATCCTAGAGGATGTTCAAAAACACGATCGACAAAGTTAACAGATATGTAATCCGAAATAACCATCTTTTTAAACAAGCCACCAATAATCAGTAGAATGGCCCACCAAAGCCATTTGTTAGAAACCACAAAGCGTTGGTAGATTTGCGGAATAAATGTTCGGGCTCTAACAATGGGACCTGCGATTAATTGCGGAAAGAATGATACGTAAAATCCAAAATCAATAATGTTGGTAACCGGTTTAAGTTCTTTTCGATATACGTCTATGGTGTAACTAATTGTTTGAAAGGTGAAAAACGAAATTCCTACTGGTAAAGTAATTGTATCAATATTAAAATGTGTACCAAACGAAAGGTTGAACCAGTTTGCCAAATAATCAATTACAGTAACTGAATGATTTGTAATAGCTGAATAAGTATCTGCAATAAAATAGGTGTACTTAAAATAGGCAAGTATGGAAAGGTTGATAAGTAAGCTGCATATAACAAGTGTTTTACGTAGAATTCTTTTTTCTGTTCTTCCTAAAATGAGACCGATGGTATAATCGGTAATAGTTGAGATTATTAATAATGTAAAAAAGTATCCGCCTGTTTTATAATAGAAGTATAAACTGGCAAGAAATAAGAAGCCACTGCGAAGGAACCGACTTTTTTGAACAAATACATTAACCAATAAAACAATAGCAAAAAAGGCCCAGAATCCAGTTTGGGTAAAAAGGAATAAGTCGGACTGACCTTCTAGCCATTTAATTAGTTGCTCCATACCTGTAAACTATCTGTGGTTTGTTTTATGCCTTTGATTGGATAATCAAATTGATCAACTTGTTTCCAAAGGGCATCCATAATGTAATCTGCCGCTTTGGCTCCTCCAACTCGCGAAAAATGAATGTAATCGGTTAACGCAAGTGGAGGTGTAGTTTGTGTCCATTTAATTATAGATCCTTCCCCTCCCATAGCTTCATACAAGTCGAAATAGGCAAAACCATACTCTAAAGCCAACTCTTTTTGTGCATCTCTAAGTTCTTGTAAATGGTGATATGATTCGGTTTTACCATCAAAGCTTTTTGCAGCATCGCCAATGCCAATAAATAGTATGGGTTTGTTTGGTATTAGTTTTGAAAGAATATCAAATTGCTTTGAAAGTATCTTTTTATAAAAACTATAGTTTGATGTTTCGATAGGAATCATATTGGTACCATACTGCAAAATAATCATACCAATATTAAGATGTTCACTCATCGCTTTAAATAAGTCAGCATTGGTTCGGTGTAGCAAGGGTGAGCTTTGCCCTCTTAAGGCGATATTATCAACCGCTACCCCTGATATACTGTCAAGAGCTACTCCTAAAACTGCAATATCATCAGTGCTTTTTATTTTGAGTGCCAATGAGGGGGAAACATGAGGGAAAGACCAGTTTATTTCCGTCATGTTAGTTGATGGAGAAAGTGAATCATTAATCACTTCAGAGTTTTTAATTGATCCGTTAATGTTAATAGATCCCTTGTGAGGTGCAATAAAAAGGCGTATACTTTGATAGTTTTTTGCGTGAGGTTCAGCCCACGGAGATTTAGATAACTTAAATTCACCAACTTCTTCAGATTTCAAAAATGCATATTGACCTAGTAAACCATAGGTATTTCTATTTTTATCCCTATTTCTGTCGTAAATCGAATAGAGTTTCCAATTATCACCATTATCTAACCAAATAGATCGATTGATGCGGTGAGGATCAAGTATACAGTTTAAACCGGGACCACTTCCTCCATATCGGTTCTGAAAGGCTTCGCGAAGATAAGCGGTTATTCTATCACCCTCAATTTGCGAATCGCCAAAATGCAATATTCTAACAACTTCTTTGTTCTGATGTACTTGAGAAAGGCGATGATTGAGTTCCTTGAGTTGTAGCAAAAATGAAGTTGGACAACTCAAATGTTCAGAAACAATTACAGTGTCTTTGGGTAGTAAATGAGTTGAGGTTGTATCTGGTAAAAGGTTTTTTAGAGTATCCTTTTCAAGTAAAGAAATTATTTCAGAACTATCTTGTTCATCAACGATTATATCCTTAGGGTTATTTAGGTTTAGTGTTTGTGGATTAAAACGAAAAGGTGTGATATACAGCAATGCATATGAAAGGCCAATTATGGCCAGATAGATGACTAGTATGCGCAGTGCCTGTTTCATGGTTGATTTACCCACCAAAATAAAAAGAAAATTTCTCCACTAAAAAATTTAGGGAGAAATTATTATGAATGGTAATATTCTGAATATTAAACTTATGCTTTTGGCCTGATTTTAAGTTTTTGACCTGGTTGAATCTTAGATCTTGAAGTTAGATTGTTTAATCGCATTATATCATTGTTAGAGACACCGCTGAATTTTTGAGCAATACTCCATAAACTATCTCCCGTTCTAACGGTATAATACTCATAATTACTGTCGATTTCTTCTGCCTTTTTAGGTGTTGAAGATGTTGTTGCAACTGATCGTCCACTAAGTTTTTGTTTCTCGGCGTAGCTCATTGTATTAATCTTCTTATAGTATTCTGCCTTATTTTTAGGCACATAAACAACCAGTTTCTGACCAACTTTAATCAAGTTGTGTCTAACATTATTCCAGTATCTTAAATCAGTTGTTCTCACATCGTACCAATCAGCAATTAATCCCACAGCATCACCTGATTTTACAGTGTACCAAACAGTTTCTTTACCCTTGGGAACCGAAGGGGTATACTTTGTATATTCCGGGTTCGATACTAGTTTTCCTCCCGGAAAGTAAGTATTACGTTTGTGAGCGTAAATGGTGTCTTCATAGGCTGCAAAATCGGTAGCCATATTAAAAGATAATCGTAAAGGATAGGTTTTTTTACTAGCAGCTGGTATTACGTCTCTTCTATATTGAGGATTTAAATCTCGAAGGTAATCAAGTTTAACATCTAACATCTCAGCAACCTGCTTTAAATGTAGCGGTTGATTAACCATTATTGTGTCTGATACAATAGGAAGTTGGTTCGATGTTGCATATAAATTATGTTCGTGGGCATAAGTAAAGGTATAAGTAGCTGCAATAAATGCAGGAACATATCCTCTTGTTTCTTTTGGTAAGTGATAGTAGATTTTCCAGAAATCGCGGTGACCACCCGATCTTCTGATAGCTTTATTTACATTACCTGGCCCACAGTTATAGGCTGCAATTACCAAAAACCAATCTTTATAAATATTGTATAGATCTTGCAAGAAATTGGCTGCAGCGATTGATGAGCGATATGGATCGCGACGTTCGTCGACATATGAGTTGATATTTAAACCATATTGCTTACCTGTGTAATACATAAATTGCCACAAACCTGAAGCTCCAGCTCTTGAATATGCTCTTGGGTTTAATGCTGATTCAATAATTGGAAGGTATTTTAATTCAAGTGGCATTTGGCGAGCATCTAATACTTCCTCAAACATAGGAAAATAGTATTCTGATAAACCCAACATTGATTGTACCTGCTCTCTTCTTTTTAGCGTATACAATTCGATGTATGCTTTAACCTTTGAGTTAAAGGTATAGTTAATGGGCGAATTGATTGCTGCTAAACGTTGAATGTAAACCGAATCAGGTAATGAATATTTTGAAATACTATCGTTAACAGGTATACTGTCCAAAACAAGGTCAGTAGCAGATTTGCTAACATACCACTGATTAACTAAACTATCAAGGCACTCTTCCAGATATTCAGGAGCTGGATCTGGTATGGTATCAATAACTGTAGTTTGTCCTTTTACACCTAATCCTATTATCACTAATGAAAGTGATAGTAATCCTTTCTTTAACCACATATTATCTAAAACTTAAAATTTAATTGTATGCCAACACCGCCTAAATCAAGCATAGGTGAAGGTTCCATAAGAGTTGGGTTAACTCTCATACTTAAATCATCACTAATACTAAAATTGTAAAAGTGAGCATCAACAGCAGCATCTACTATTTGAATCAAGTAAACGCCAGCCATAATAAAGTAACTCAAATCGCGATATCTGCGATAGTATTGTCTTTTACTTTCCAGAGCTGATTCGAACCACGATTCGTAACTTCCACCAACCACATCAGCTTCTGTCAGTCCAGGTGGAATAAATTCTATGTAACTTTTATTTCCAGGATCCTGAATAATAAAATCGCGATAAGCCGATTTGTATTTCTTGTAATATTTCGAGTTAAAATGAATGGCATATCCGGTAGCAGCAATACCTCCGTATAATATTGGAAGTTTCCAGTATTTCTTGTTGTATATCTGTCCTAAACCCGGTAAAACTGCAGCATAGAATGTTGCTTTATGAGGAGAGTGAGGTTTTTTATCTTTAACAAAATCAACTTGTGTACCCTCTAAAAATGCTGTGTCAGTCAGTAACACTAATGTATCAGATTGGGCCCATGTTGATATACATGAGCCAAGCAATAACATTAGGCTAAATAGCCACTTACGATGTGAAAATGTTAAGGTCAATGTGTTTCTTTTTTGGCAAAGCTAAATAACTACTTGGCTTTATCCAATATACCAATGATTTTTTCCAATTCATCATCCGATTTAAAAGGTATTACAATCTTACCTTTTCCTTTATCAGTACGCGAGAACTGGATATTGGTTTGAAAGAAGGATGAAAGCTGTGACTTTAGTGCACGGTATTCTTCCGGATCTGGATTTTTTTCTTTCTTTTCTTTCTTAGATGATTTTCCCATGTTAAGTTCCCTTACCATTTCTTCAACTTTACGAACTGATAAATCATCTTTAATAGTTTGTTCGTAAATCTGAATTTGTGCGTTAGGATCCTCAACACTAATGATTGCTCGTGCATGTCCCATTCCAATATATTTGGCAACCAAACCCAACTGAATTTCGGCAGGAAGCTTTAATAAGCGTAAGTAATTGGTAATGGTAGAGCGTTTTTTTCCAACACGCTCCGACATACTTTCTTGTGTAAGTTTACATTCTTCAATTAATCGTTGATAACTGATGGCTACTTCAATCGGATCAAGATCTTCACGCTGTATGTTTTCGACCAAAGCCATCTCAAGCATGGTATCATCATCAGCTGTTCTGATATAGGCGGGTACTTTTTCAAGTCCTGCTAATTTCGAAGCCCTGAATCGACGTTCACCTGCTATAAGCTGGTAACGTTCTTTTCCTACTTTGCGAAGAGTTAAGGGTTGAATAATCCCCATTTCTTTAATTGATGCAGACAGTTCCTGTAGACGGTCTTCATCAAATTTAGTACGTGGTTGCCAAGGGTTAGCTTCAATTTTTGAAACTTCAATTTCATTGATCGATGATGAGGCAGCTCTATGTTGTGTTACCTCGTCTGCATTATCGATTAATGCTCCCAATCCGCGTCCTAAAGCACTCTTTTTCGCCATCTTTATTCTATCGATTTATTAAAATATATTCTTATTCTTTTACTGCAAGATTATTCTTCTTGAGTAATTCTTTTGCAAGGTTCAGGTAATTAACAGCCCCTTTTGAAGTTGCATCGTACATTACTACTGCTTTCCCGTAGCTAGGAGCTTCACTTAGTTTTATGTTTCTCGAAATAAGTGTTTCAAATACCATATCCTGGAAGTGTCGTTGAACTTCCTCTACAACCTGATTCGAAAGATTTAAACGAGAATCGTACATGGTTAACAAGAAACCTTCTATTTCCAAATCAGGATTTAAACGACTTTGAATAATCTTGATTGTATTTAAAAGCTTACCCAATCCTTCCAAAGCAAAGTATTCGCACTGAACAGGAATGATTACCGAATCAGCAGCTGTTAGAGCATTTACTGTTATCAAACCGAGTGAAGGAGAACAATCAATTAGAATAAAATCATATTGATCGCGTAATTTTTCAAGTACTCCACTTAATACCTTTTCACGATTAGGAAGATTCAACATTTCAATCTCTGCACCAACCAAGTCGATATGCGATGGCATAACAGACAAGTGTTCAATTTCGGTTTGAAGAATTGCTTCCTTGGGTTCAATGCCATCAACAATACATTCGTAGATGCTGTTGTCAATTTCTTTCAAATCAAAACCTAATCCCGAAGTTGAGTTAGCCTGTGGATCGGCATCAATTATCAGCACCTTATATTCAAGTACAGCCAAGCTGGCTGCCAGGTTAATAGCAGTTGTTGTTTTTCCAACTCCTCCTTTTTGGTTTGCCAGAGCAATTATCTTACCCATATTATTTGGTGTTTTTTATGATGAAGTTAAGGCTTGCAAAATGGAAATTATTTTCCGAAAGCCAAAGTTAAACTTTTCTTAAACATTTAGGCAGATTACGTTCGTTTTTCGTAATTGGTTACGATCTTAATTTACCTATTGTTTGGCTAATTTAATAAGACATTCATTTAAAAGCTCTTGTTTGTCGATTGGTACAACACCTGAATGCTCACATACTAAACCTCCAGCCATGTTTGAGATGGCGGCAATGTAGTATGGTTCTAATGCTGAAGCCATGCATAAGGAGCTGACACTTATAACAGTATCACCCGCACCCGAAACATCAGCAATGTTTCTGATTTCGGCAGGTATAAAATGATAAGTTTGTTTATCAATAATCATAACCCCTCTACGAGCCATTGTAACCATTAGATGATCGAAATGTTGGCTGTTTAAAAAGTTTTTCCCTGCAGCTAGCATTTCTGATTGATTGTCGGGGTTTGCTTCAATTTTAGCTCCTTCGAAAAATTCTTTCAAGTTAGGTTTAAACAGAGTTACCTTTTGGTATTCCATAAAATTCCTTTTTTTAGGATCGACCAATGTAGGTATACTTTTTTGATTCGCTAATTCAATGGTATAACTTATAGTTGCAGGAGTTAGTGTTCCTTTATCGTAATCCTCAAAAATAATGGCATCAATGCGATACGTATTTAAAAGATTTTTGATATGTGATTGAAGTTTTTGCTCCAAGTCTTCTTTTAATGGTTTATCATCTTCTTCATCAACACGCAATAAGTGCTGGTTTTCACTAATAATACGTGTTTTAATCGTGGTTTTTGAGTTACTCGATGATACAATTCCATCAACCGGAAGGTTCCCCTTCTTTAATAATCCTTTTAATACATCTCCTGCCTCATCTTTACCAATTACCGAACAAAGAATTGGGGTTGCTCCTAAAGATTGTATATTCAAAGCAACGTTGGCTGCCCCACCTAAACGATCTTCTCTTTGGGTAGTGGCAATGATTGGTACAGGTGCTTCAGGCGATATACGTGAAACATTTCCCCACAGGTAAGAATCGATCATTACATCTCCAATAACAAGGATATGCATTTTTTCAAATCCATCAAATACTCGTGAAAGTTCGTTTCTTGTCATGTAAATAAAATTTGGGATAAAGATATAAAAAACAATTAGAGCTATGTGTAGATACTTTTAAACAGCAATTCTCAGATTGTTGTGGAAAAGATGTTAATAAGCTCCAGATATAGGGTAAAGAATGATAACTAATGTCGCTTAGGGGGAGGATTAATATTTAATTGCAATCATTAACATATTGCAACATAAGTTTGGCATGGAGCTTGCTTTAAGTCTATCAGATTTTTTTTCATAGATTTGGGTTAGGTTAATAATGAAAAGGATGATTGCAACGGCAATCATCCTTTCTTTATTTTATAGTTTGAAATTTATTCCAGCCAAGTATAATCCTCCGATTTTATCCATATAAGCAAACTGAATCTTTTCGGTGTTGAGTAAATTGCGACAATTGATAAAGAAAGTGAGTTTATCGGTTGCTTTATACGATGCTTTTGCATTTACAATAAAGGATTGTTCTATATCAACATTGCCATATTGATTGATGAATGTTTGGTTTCCATAGAAATAAGCCTGTGGAAATATCTCCCATTTCTTAGTTGGTCGATAAGATAATGATACACTTCCCCAAACCGAAGGTGTTGCTTCGTGCTTAAAGTTATTCTCAATTTCAGATGGTTTATCTGTTACCGTATTAATTATGGCATATGGTTGTTTTATTGGGTCGATAGTTCCATTTGATACACCTATAGCATAATCGTAAATTGCAGAACCTGCTAAAGCTTCACGGTTTGGATCGGTTTGTGCAATGTTAGCTTGATATCCAATTACTTCGTTACGGGTATATGGGAAGTAATTATCAAGTTTTGTTTGTTGATAAGTTACATGTCCTGTTGCTAATAGTTTTTCAGATAGAACCCAATCAATTGAAACAGAAGCTCCTATTTGCTTTGATATTAAATCCTGGTTGGTAAATGAAAGATTAACAATTCCGTTAATATCAGGAGCAACTGGTTTGTCTGCTGGTGCTAATGCTACTTGTAATGGATTAAAAACAGCAAGTGAAGTAGACTCAGGAACTAAAGAAACAAAGTCTTTTGAGCGATTGTAAAACGCTTCAACATCAATCAAAATGCTTTTATGTGGACGAGTACGATAACCGAGCTCAAACATATCCATTGCCTTCAAATTGTTATCGGTATGGCCATCGAATTGCATAATGCGTGGGAATTGCATGTTAACAATATTCCATGTATAGTTCGAGTAGGTATTAACCAAAAATGCTGATTGGTTAGCTCTTGAATAAACTGCACGAAGTAGATTTTGATCGTTTAATTTATATGAACCAACAAATTGCCATGATTTGTACATATCATCTGGGTTATTGTATTTTTCGGCGCGCAAAGCAGCAACCAAACGAAGTCGTTCCGTAGGAAGATAATCTAATCGTAAACTTCCAGCAGCAATATTAATGGTTTGTTTCTGGTTTAAGTACCCTAAGCCGATTTGAGAAATATGTTTACTATCGTCGTACGACATGCTTTGATAACTTACACCAGGGCGAATTGTCAAGTTCTTGAAGGTTTTACTGTATTCAGCCAAAAATGTGTATTGTTGGTTATCTAACTCAAATCCTTCGTTACCAGACATGTAATCGATGGTTCCTCCATTGTAGTTAGCCTGAAAAGAGAACCCATGAACTTTTGCCCTAATATCAACATAGCCTGTTGATGCCAATTTGGTAGAATAAGGAGTTGGAACATCACCCATAGTGGAAGTCATTACCTCGGAGTTTTGATATCCTCCCATAATGTTTACCGATGTTTTTGAATTTGCATCGTATTGTATATATCCATTAACACCGTAACGATATTTTGATCTTTCAGGATTAGGAAATGACTTGTAGATATCGTAAACTTCGTCTTTAACATTATATGCGGGCCAGATATGCTGAGTTCCGTTTTTCATACGGTTAATCTGATCCAGGCTGAAATAGCCAGGAGTAACATTTTCTCCATCCAATGATAATTGACCACCATCTCTATCATAGATAAGAATTTCATCTGTGTTGCGATCACGTGTCTCAAAGTTTCCGGTAACGCCTATGCTAAATTTATCATTTAGTTTTTTACGTAGCGCTAAGTCAGCTAGATATGTATTTAAATTACCTCCTGAAATATTCCCTGATAAAAGGGGAGTATTCGTCTCGATTGTTTGAGTAATGATATTGATAACTCCTGTTACTGCATTGGGGCCGTATAAGGCACTTGAAGGGCCACGTACAACTTCGATACGATCAATATCCTCGAAACTTACAGGTAGTGTTTCCCATAAAGTACCTCCATGTGAGTAGTTAAAAACAGGACGTCCGTTGATCATTACTAGTGTATTCATATTTTCAGAATACAGCATTAGATTTTTTGAAGGTAAGTTGTCGTTTCCACGTATGTGAACATCGAAATTACCGTTTGTTTTCTCGCGAACAATAACACCAGGAACTAATCGAAGTGCCTCTTCGATACAGGTTGCTCCTGAAGAAATTATTTGATCGTGCGAAAGAACCGTTGTTGATAAAGGAGAATCAAAAATACTTTCTTCTTTTTTTGATGCAGACACTACATTTTTATTAAGTAATAAGTCGTAAAGTTCTTCTAAAGAGGATACTCCGACAATGTCCATTAGTTGCATTAATTCTTCCAAAGGAAGCGACGACATTTCTTCCATCGTCATGTTTAAAACTTCTTCTCTGGTTTTTGATTTGGGTGTATTTTGTGCAAACGTTATTTGTGTAAATGTAAATACAAATAGTATTGCAATTAGGTGATGTTTTTTCATCATATGTAATTGAAAAGGTTAGTTGACTTTTATACCTAGTGAAAGAAGTTTGGTATTTACTTCCAGGTTTCTTTTCTTAATGTTATTCTCACTTATTTCATATCTAAGCTTGCCATCTACAGTTGCAAAGCATATGGCTGCACCGTTGGAGCATAAACCTTGTTTGCTACTAACTAAAAGTATTGGTTCTGCCTTGTGTTGAGATGCTAATAGGTTTATCAGGTTGGATTTGTTTGAGCCTAGGAAAATAACATGAGAATGAGGAATATCCTTTATCTGATTGGTTTGTTTAATCACCATTGATTTTGCCCCAACCTTTTTTACTTCTGCTAGTTTTTGTAGTTCTTTTGCCATGTCGGCATCCCCAACTACAGTAATTATAAATTCGTCCGGTGAGATGCTTTCATTAGGCCACTCAACATTTTGAGTAAAATTGTAGAGAAAGAGAGCCTTGAATTTTGTCATTTGACAAAAGGCTTGCTCCGTCGATCCTATAGCAAACAGAATCAACAGTAGTACAATAATTTTTTTCATTTATGAGGGTTTAAAATTTTTAATCTCAAACTATACGGCGTTATGCGCATAAAGTTTGGACAAAAATAGGCTGTAACCCTACTGTTTTATGGGAGATTTATGTTATTAGCTAGTTTTTCAGGAGTTATATCAACTAAACATTTTTTAATTTCCTTTAATTTGCATTTTTTACTACCATCTTTGGTACATGGTCGGCAAGGTAAATCAATTTCCATTACCTTAATCTGCTTACTCGATGGATATCCAAATGCTGTTGGACCAATTAAGGCTAAGCCGGGTTTCTGAAATAAATCAGCAGCATGAAGAAAACCAGTGTCGCCACTAATAACAAACGGAGAGTGCCATATTGTACAAAAGCTTTCCATTAGCGAGGTTTTACCTGCTAAATTTATTACCCTATTGGGTGCAACAGCTTTGATGTCTTCACAAAAAGTATCTGTTGGACCGCCTAAAATAACAAAATAAAGATCGTTGCGTAATTCAATCAGTTTTTTCCAATGTTCAACAGGCCAACGTTTTAATTCCCATGCAGCTGATGGAACTAATGTTACCCATTTTTGATTATCAGGAATTTGTTCAATTACGAGTTGCTGAATTTTGGTTTGAACACTTTCTGGGAAATTCCATTTGGAAAAAGGAGTTTGGAAATTTTCGATAGCCCATTTTTGCTGGATTGGACTCCTGAACGAATCTAATGCTTTAAATGGATTCGGTAATTTGTTAATGCCAAATTGGAAAAGCAAAAAGCGTTTAAACCTATTTTTGTGGCGGGTAATTAACTTGTTTTTGTTGAATAAATTACAAATACCTAATGGGCAGAGTATTAGTTTAAAGATATTGGAACGTATATTACTGTGTGCGTCATATATTAAATCGAATTTTTCGGTTTTGAGTCGAGCACCTAATTTGAATACGCCAGAAAGACCATCTTTTCGATTGAATTCCCAAAGTTTATCAATTCGTGGATCGATTTTAACCAAAGATGCCATATCGGATCTTACAACCCAATGTATTTCAGCTTCTGGAAATTTATTTTTAATTCCACTAATAACCGACATACATTGTATGATGTCGCCAATAGAACTCAATCGTATGATTAGTATCTTCTTCATTCTTCAAATTTGGTCAAAAATAAAAAAATCCCGAATGACCTCCGGGATTTAGTGTGATATCTGTGATAATTATTCTATTCGTGAATTAATATAACCAATTTGTTATCGATACATTCAACAACTCCACTTTTACATTCAAAATGGTTTTCGTGACCGCTCTTACCAATTACCCTGATGGTTCCTTCTGCTAAAATTGATATAATAGGAGCATGGCCTTTAAGAATAGTAAAGAGTCCTTTTTGCCCTGGAACCTGAACTAAACCCACAGGTTCATCATACACAACTTTTTGAGGTGTAACTATTTCACAATGTAAATCCATTATGCGCTTTTTGCTTGTTTCAATAATTCTTCACCCTTGGCAATAGCATCTTCAATTGTACCAACTAGGTTAAAAGCAGCTTCCGGATATTTGTCAACTTCTCCGTCTAAAATCATGTTAAAACCTTTGATTGTATCTTCAATTGAGACAAAGGCTCCTTTTAATCCGGTAAATTGTTCTGCTACATGGAATGGTTGTGATAAGAAACGCTGAACACGTCTGGCTCTGTGTACTACTAATTTATCTTCTTCTGATAATTCTTCCATACCAAGTATGGCAATAATATCTTGTAACTCTTTGTATCGTTGTAATATCTCAATTACTCTTTGAGCTGTATTGTAATGGTCGGCACCAACAATCTCTGGAGATAGCATTCGTGATGTTGAATCAAGAGGATCTACTGCTGGATAGATACCTAGCTCGGCGATTTTACGACTTAATACTGTTTTAGCATCTAAGTGTGCAAATGTAGTAGCTGGAGCAGGGTCAGTTAAATCATCAGCAGGAACATAAACTGCTTGTACTGATGTAATTGATCCGTGCTTTGTAGAAGCAATTCTTTCCTGAAGTGCTCCCATCTCGGATGATAATGTTGGTTGATATCCAACAGCTGATGGCATACGACCTAATAGTGCTGATACTTCAGATCCTGCCTGAGTAAATCGGAAAATATTGTCAACAAAAAGTAATACATCGCGTCCTTGGCCGGTTCCATCTCCATCTCTAAAGCTTTCGGCAATGGTTAAGCCCGATAAAGCTACGCGTGCACGTGCTCCAGGTGGTTCGTTCATTTGACCAAACACCATTGTTACTTGTGATGATTCGAGTGCTTTTTGATCTACTTTTGATAAATCCCAGCCGCCTTCTTCCATCGATTTTTTAAATTCCTCACCATAGTTAACAATACCGGCTTCAATCATTTCCCGCAATAGGTCATTTCCCTCGCGAGTTCTTTCTCCAACCCCGGCAAATACTGATAAGCCATCGTGACCTTTGGCTATGTTGTTAATTAATTCCTGAATCAATACAGTTTTTCCAACTCCAGCTCCTCCAAAAAGACCAATTTTACCACCTTTTGCATAGGGTTCAATTAAGTCAACAACCTTAATTCCGGTAAATAATATTTCGGCCTCGGTTGATAAGTCGGCAAAAGCAGGAGGGTTTCTGTGAATCGGATTACCACCTTCTTTGGAAACAGAACCAATTCCATCGATACAATCTCCAACAACATTTAAAAGTCGACCTTTCACTTTTTCTCCTGCTGGCATTGTGATTGGACTACCTAAATGAGTCACTTTCATGCCTCTGGTTAATCCGTCGGTGGAATCCATTGCAATACAACGAATAGTATTTTCACCAATGTGTTGCTGACATTCAATAATTGTAAATTGGTTGTTGTCAGTTTCAATTTGTAAAGCATCTAAAATATTAGGTAGTTCCTGATCGTTAAGATCAAAACTAACATCAATAACAGGTCCAACAATTTGAATGATGGTTCCAACGAGATTTTCCATATGAAGCGAATATTTATTCCTAAATTTAATACTTATTCGTTAATCTAACGTGATCTTTCAATCAGTTTTATTGCAAAATTGCGTAATTCTGATTTCATTGTTTCTCTGCCATTTACTTTTTCAAGAGATGAAAGTGCCATCTGAAAGTACTCATCCATCTTATCTCGGGCTGTTTTATCCACTTCTAATTTTGAGTAAATGTCTGTAACAGCATTTATTTTTTCCTCGCGATTGAATGATGGGATTTTAATCCATTTTTGCAATTCATCTGCCAAAGTTCCAGATGCCCTTTCTAACGCGGTAATTAATAAAAAGGTTTTCTTATTTGCTATAATATCGCCTCCTATAGCTTTGCCAAAAGTTTTTTCGTCTCCATAAACGTCCAGAAAATCATCTTGTAATTGAAAAGCTAAACCTATGTTTTGGCCGAATTCGTATAGATTAATGGCATCCGTTTCGGAGGCCATACCAATTATTGCTCCTGCTTTAAGACTTCCGGCAAGTAATACTGCTGTTTTTAGTCTAATCATTTCAAGATATTCGTCAATAGTAACATTGTCACGAGTTTCGAATTCCATATCGTATTGTTGACCTTCGCAAACCTCAATAGCTGTCTGATTAAATAAATCCAGAATCGGTTTTAATATATTTTGATCGACTCTGCTAATGTATTGATATGCCTTAATCATCATGGCATCTCCTGACAAAATTGCCGTATTTTCATCCCATTTACAATGTACTGTTGGTTTATTACGTCTAACATCGGCATTGTCCATAACATCGTCATGTAGTAATGTGAAGTTATGAAAAACTTCCAGTCCTAATCCGGTTGTTAAAGCCTGTTTGTAGTTGTCGTTAAATAAATAACAACCAGCTAAGCATAACGTAGGACGTATACGTTTGCCTCCTAAAGACATTATATATTCAATGGGTTCATACAACCCCTTGGGGGTTGTAATAAAATCCTCTTTGATTAATCTTTCTTCAACAACTTTTTGTAGCTCGGATATTGTAATCATTTTATCGCTTAATATTAATCTTGATTGATTAATTGTGTTTTTTTATTTTCAATTACTAAATCATCTAGCTCGATGTCTTCATCTTCATTATAAATATGTAGTAAAGGTTCTTTGAAAGATTTATTAGTAATGGCTTTTTCTAATGTTAATAATAACGAAGGAAGTAGTATCAGGTTCGAGAATAGTGCTATTAAAAGGGTGATTGCAACTAAAACACCTAAGGCTACTGTGCCTCCAAATTGTGATACACTAAATATACCAAATCCAAAGAATAGTATAATGGAAGTATAAATCATACTAACACCGGTTTCTTTTAAAGCTAAAACAACTGCAGCTCTAATACTCCAATTTGTTTCGGATAATTCCTGGCGATATTTGGCTAGATAATGAATGGTATCATCAACAGAGATTCCAAACGCTATACTGAATACTAATATAGTTGAAGGCTTAATTGGTATCCCAAAATACCCCATTAAAGCAGCCGTCATTATTAATGGAAATAGGTTCGGGATGAGAGAAACTAATACCATGCGTTTTGAGGAGAACATCCATGCCATAAAAGACGCAATTAAGATAATTGCCAGTAGTAAACTGGTAAAAAGGTTCCGTATCAGATAATCGGTTCCTTTAAAAAATACAACACTGGCACCTGTAAGGGAGGTGGAATAATTTTTAGTCGGAAAAATTTCATCAATAACACCTTGTATCTCGTGATTAAGAGTAACCATTTCAGTGGTGCCGATATCTTTCATCCGATAGCTTAAACGAGTCTTTTGCTTAGTAGAATCAACCAGGTTATTCATTAAGTTTGAAGATGATCCTTGGTCACTTCGATTAACATATGACAGAATAAAATTGCGTTCCTGGCTGCTTGGGATTTTATAATGACTTTCTTTTCCATTAAAGAAAGATTGACGAGCAAATTTTACAACTTCAACCAGCGAAATAGGTTTTGAGATGACATCTAATTTTGATAGTTCATCTTGAAGTTTATCCATCTTTTTAAGGTTTTTTGATTGGATTACTCCATTAGGTTTCCTGGTGTCAATCATAATTTCCAGGGGCATTAAACCATTGAAATTACTTTCAAAAAATTCAAGATCGACATAAAGAGGATCATCATGAGGAATGTCATCTAACATGTATCCGGTTGTTTTGATTCTGGAGATACCAAAGAAGCCAATAATCAGCATAATTCCAGCTATGGAATATATGACGGTACGATGATGAAGAGAAATTCTAACCAAATTATTCACTGCCTTGCCAATAGTTTGGTTGTCGAGGTGTTTAATGTGGCGTTCTTTAGGTCCGTCAAGAAAACTGAAAATAATCGGAATCAGTAGGATAGACAAGAAAAAAACCACAATGATATTAATGGCTGCAATAACTCCAAATTCAACAAGGATCTTACTGCTTGTAAAGATGAAAGTTGCAAATCCTGATGCAGTAGTTAAATTGGTTAAGAAAGTAGCATTACCAATTTTACGAATAACTCGTTGTAATGCTTTTATTTTATTCTGATGTTTTCTGTATTCCTGATGATATTTGTTGAGTAGAAAGACAGAATTGGGTATTCCTATTACAATAATCAGAGGAGGTATCATTCCGGTTAAAATAGTAATTTTATAACCGAATAATCCTTGTATTCCCAATGCCCATATTACAGCAATTCCTACAACCAGCATCGAAAACATTACAACTTTAAATGATCTAAAGAATAGTAGGATGATTAATGCAGTTATTCCAAGTGCTAAGAAGATGAACATATTGAGTTCTTTCTTAATCATCTCGGCTGTTACAACCCTTATGTAAGGTAATCCTGAATAATGTAATTCGTGATTGTTTTGATTAATGTAGTCGTTTCCAACTTTTTGTATATCTTGAACTAATCGGACCCTATCTTTACTGTGCAAAATGTCATTATCTAATGTAATAGCCATCAGATAAGCATCCTTTGATTTATTATAGATCATTTGATCATAAATCGGGAGATTATAAAACACCTTTTTTAAGGAATCCAGTTCTGTTTGGAATTCTATTTTTTTAGGAAAAATGGGATGAATCTCAAATTTCTTTTCTTCAGTGTTCTTCTTTAAGTCGTAAGTTTGTCCTATCGAAAAAACAGATGTAACACCTTTAATTTGGGATAGCTTTTCTGCTAATTGATTCCAACCGTTAAATTCTTTAGTTTCAAAAAAGTCTTTGTTTTTAACCCCAATTACAACTAGGTTACCTTCTGAACCAAAAGTTTCAACAAAAGATTCATATGCTAAATAAGTTGAATCGTCTTCGGGTAGTAAGGGGGCGTATTGGTACGACATTTCAATCTTTCGGGATTGAAATCCCATAAATAAGGTAATTAAAAATAGGCCTATTAAAATAGCTATTCTATTACGTAGTATAAATCTTGCAATTCTAGTCCACATCTCTGTTCGTCTTCGTTCAATTTCAATCTTGCGAAAATAGGTAAAAAGGTAAGGATGGCAAATCAAATTTAACTTAAAACTCCATAGGTAAATACACCTTCAATAGCTATTAGGGCCTGTGGATCTTTTAGTTGTGATTTAATGAAATAAAGGTTGGTTGTTTTTAATTCTTGCGTGATTATTGTTTTAATATCATTTAAATCATCATTGTTAGCATAGTATACATAGATATGATCTAATGTAATATGATTTGCTGCTGAATCTTTTTTCAACGTATTTATTCGTTTGCAACATTCATTGGTTTGAGTAATAATATTATCTATTGAAGATGATTCGGAAGAAATACTAAAGTACTGCTGGTTTAACTCATTTTGTTTTGATACTGAGGTAGTATATCCCTTTACTGAAGTATGTTTTGTCTGGTGAATCGGGAAGTTATCCTTTTGTGCGGCCTTAAATGATAACTCAATTCCTTCTGTTTTGTAACCTGTGGTCATAAGAAAAGGAGATTGACTCTGGTTAAAAAGTTCAGGATTTAAATAAAGATCTTTAATTTGATTTATTGTATTAAATTCTGCCCGCCTATCTAAATTATCACTTTTGTTAAGGCGTATTTTAAAGTTAATAACATGACCAAAGTGCATTTCTTCGTGATCGAGTAATTGTTCAGCGAAGTCAAAAACCAATTGAGTGTTTCTTATTAGGTCATTATCTTGGTTAAACCGTATTGAACTAGCGAATAATAGCTTTTGCTGGTTATCACTAACTAAGGTATAAGTAAATTTCTGAAATTCTTTGTGTTCAATTTTGCAGTTTTCATCCATGCAAACCGTTAGTTGAAATATTGATCCATCAAGATCAGTAGATTCATTTATCAAGATTTCATGAGAGGGCTTATGCTTTTTATAAAGCCTAGTTAAAGTTTCTTCAAAATTGTTTTCGATAATTGGATAGTGTTTTTGATCAGATGAACTGTAGACTAAATCAATTTTAACTATCTGTCTTTTATCAATACTGTTACTTTTAAGTGTAGATAACAATTCTTGCGCTATGTTATCAATATTGCCACTAAGAAAGTCTTGGCTAATGGTTTTTATACTAAGGTACTTTAAATTCATGCTTGTTTTAAATTAGTTATCAAGGTGTTTGATAATACAATTGTACACATCGCCAAAAAATTGGTGTTATTGCTGCAAATGTAGCAGAATGAATATAAAAGCATTTAAATACTGATGATAAACTTTTTGTCAAAAACTAAAAATTATTCTAAATAAAGAAACTAATCTAATTCATTTGCGTACCACTGCGCATTAAGAAGTTGAATTTGAAAGGATGTATTGTTATGAAAAAGATTTTGTTCTTTGTGAGCTTAATGCTATTGCCATTAGCTGCCAATTCACAAATCGCTAGATTTAAATCAGTATTTACGCTGAATTTTATTCGTCATATCGGCTGGCCTGAGGCTACTAAAGAAGGCGATTTTGTAATTGGAGTAGTTAAAGACAAAGAGATTGGAAGTTGGTTGGAGAAGTTATCTGAAGGTAAAAAATTTGGATATCAAGAGGTAGTAATTAAGGAATTTAAATCTGTGGATGAAATTGAAGACTGTCAGGTTTTGTTTGTTTCATCTTCCATTAATTTCAGCAGAAATGCTTCTGCAATACAAAGTAAGGTTGGTGGAAAAAATACGTTGATCGTTTGTGAATCCGAAGGTGCAACAGATAATGGGGCGATGTTTAATTTTGTTGTGAGGGATGAAAAACTCAAATTTGAAATTCATAAATCCAATGCAGCAAAATCTGGATTGCAGATTAGTTCAAAATTAGAAAGTCTGCCAGCTGCTATTTCGCTATAGGGGCTTTCCTTTAATCTAAATATTGACTAAGTTTATAATTAATTATATTTTGAAATTAATTTACCATATTGGAGTTGAATAATAGGATAATCTATTTGTAGAATTATAATAGGATTCTATTTTTGTCTGCGGGCACTGTGTTCAGCTGCATTTTGGAAGTCAATTGAGAAATAAACCGAATTCGAATGAAGAATATCAAACTTAATATTGCCCAGAAGTTACTTTGGGGTTTTGGTGTCATTTTATTACTAATTATCGGTAATGGTATTTGGACATTCTCAACCCTTACTTCGAGTAAAAATTTAAATAGTAAATTAACAGGAGTTTATTCTCCTTCATCAGAAAAAATGAACCATCTGTCAATGATGGTTACTAACACTAAAATGTTGGTTCGCAGTTGGGTGTTTATCGATAAGCAGTCGGATACTCCTGATAAAGTGAGGTTGAAAGATATTCATGAAAAAGAATATCCTCAATTAAAAAGTGAAATTAAGGAGTTCTACAAAGATTGGGAACATAGTGATGCTTTAAAAACTGACTCCATTTTCCATGATATAGATTCATTATTTCAAATGCAGCAGTATGTAATGAGTAGTCTAAACTCGTTTGCAGCATATGAAGATGTAATGGTTCTATTTGAGGTTGAACCACAAGTTCAGGATGGTGGAGAGATTATCACCTTAAGTGATGATATTACTACAAGAATTGAATCTCTTACCGATAAATATGCGAAAGCTGGTGATAATGCTCTTGATGAAACAAATAGTAAGTTTACTCTTCTTCAGGTTGGTATTTTAATAATGAGTATTTTGGTCGTTTTAGTTGCATTTGGTACAGCCTATTTGTTGTATAGTGCAATTGTTAAGCCTCTTAATAAAGGAGTATATTTTGCCAGATCAATTGGAGATGGTGATTTAACTGCAAAAGTAGATATTCATCAAGATGATGAGATTGGAGATTTAGCTAAAGCTTTAGTTGCCATGGCAGATCAACTTAAGCGAACTGTTATGAGTATAAAAGATAATGCTAATGATTTGGTGACCTCTAGTACTCAGTTAAAAACCAGTTCGATGCAATTATCTAAAGGTTCTGCTGATCAGGCAGCTTCTGCAGAAGAAGTATCTACTTCTATAGAAGAAATGGTGGCTAATATTGATCAAAACACAGAGAATTCGATAGAAACAGAGAAAATTACTGTTGAAACAGCTAAAGATGTAGGAATTGCAGATGGTCTTTCTTCACAAGCTGCCTCAGTTATGAAGACTATATCAGAGAAGATTACTATTATTAGTGATATTGCTTTTCAAACAAATATTTTAGCGTTAAATGCTGCGGTTGAGGCTGCTCGTGCCGGAGAACATGGACGAGGATTTTCGGTAGTTGCTGCCGAAGTCCGAAAATTGGCTGAACGCAGTAAACTTGCTGCTGACGAAATTGTTTCATTGGTAAAATCTGGTTTACAAACATCACAGAAAGCTGGAGATAAAGCAAAGGCACTTGTACCTGATATTGAAAAAACTACTCAATTAATTAAAGAAATTTCAGCAGCAAGTATGGAGCAAAAAACGGGTGCAGAGCAAATTAACTTAGCAATGCAGCAGTTAAATATGATTACGCAAGAAAATGCATCATCTTCTGATGAATTAACGCAAAGTTCTGATCAATTGTCGCGTTTAGCTGATAATTTACATGAAGTTGTAAGTTTCTTTAAAATTGATGGTGAAGTTACCAAGGTAAAAGAGGCTCCTGCTAAGAAGAAAGCATCTGTTACGGTAGAAAATAAACTTAAGGTTGAAGCAGTTTCCGAACCTAAACCGACAGAAGAGAAAAAGGTAACAACTAAGAAAGATAATCCTTTTTCAAATTTTGATAAGGATTTTGATCTTGATAATTACGAAAAGTTCTAATAATTAGCTCATGGATAATCTACCATATAAAGTTCAGTATGATGAGTTGCCTGAAAAGAATATCTTACGATTTTCAGGTCAACTAATTATTAACTATATTGAGAGTATAACCGAGATAGTAAAAGATAAATTGACTACCTCAAAAGATTTGGATATACAAGTAGAGGATCCGGATGCTGTTGATGTAACTTTTATACAATTACTATTCTCAATTAAAAAGACCTTTGATGTTGCTGGAACTAATGTTACTGTAACTTCAGAGTTAAAAGAAGAAGTGAAAACTTTAATCGGAAATTCCGGTTTCAACTATTTACTAAATTAACCTAAAATAAATAGAACATTATATTATGGCTAAAACAGTTCTTATTGTTGATGATTCAGAAAGTATACGTGAAGTAGTCAACTTTACATTACAAAACGAGGGCTATGATGTATTAGTTGGTGTTGATGGTGAAGATGCGCTTAAGTTTTTAGATGGGCGTACTATCGATATTGTTATCACCGACTTACATATGCCTAACCTTGACGGACTAGGGTTAATACGAAAGGTAAGAGAAATGGATGCATACAAACATATTCCTATTCTTTTTCTGACAACTGAGTCTCAGGCTTCTAAAAAGATGGAAGCTAAACAAGCTGGTGCAACAGGATGGATCATTAAACCTTTTGTTCCTGCAAAGTTATTAAGTGCAATTTCCAGAGTTCTTAGATGATAGAGAAAATCAAACATATTTTTGTTGAGGAAACCAGCACTGAATTAAAAGTGTTGGAAAAAGAGTTAGCAGTAGCAAAAACAATTAAGCTCAGTGATGAGTCGATAGAAAAAGTTTTTCGTACTATGCATACTATAAAAGGTTCCGCACCTATGTTTGGTTTTAATCAGCTTACAGATATAGCCATCTCTGTAGAAACCGCTTTTCGAAGTTTACATGATGGTGATATTGTACTAAATGATCATATTATTGATAAAACAAAGGATGTTGTATCATTAATTCAGGAGGTGTTAAATAAAAAGAATGATCAATTATTGGATTTAGATGATAAAAAACATGCGTTGATTCATTTTTTTACAAACATTGACAGGTTAAACGTTCGAACAAATGATTGATAAGTTTAGAGAAAAATTCGTAGAGGAATCACTTGATAATATAAATGATCTGGAAGAAGCATTATTCCTATTGGAAAAGGATATGCAAAACAGTGAAATTATTGAGCGAATCTTTCGTGCAATGCACTCGCTAAAAGGTGGAGGGGCGATGTTCGGTTTTAACCACTTAAGTGAATTTACGCATCATCTTGAGACAGTTTTTGACTTGGTCCGAAATGATAAACTGGCCGTTACCACTGATATCATTTCAATGACATTTGAAGCGATTGATCAAATTAAGCATTTGCTTCAGGTTGGAGATTTAACTGAAGCTGCTGATATTTCTAATCAGACTGAATTTATTAATCGAATTCAGGCAGTATCTAATTTAGATTCACCCGTTGCAAAAACAGCAGCTCCAAGTGTTACTAGCCCATCGGTAGCTGTTAACAATGGTGCTAAAACTTTCTTGATTAACATAAAACCCAATGAAGATATCTTAAGAAATGGTACTAATCCATTTTACTTGCTAGATGATCTTCATGCAATGGGGGAAGCTAAAGTTGCAGCTTTTGTAAAAGATATACCAGTCTTAGACAAATTACAACCTATTACTAATTTCTGTTATTGGCAAGTAGTTTTAAATACATCAGAATCAATTAATGAAATAAAAGATGTATTTATTTTTGTTGAGGATGAGTGTGAGATTGATATTAAAGAGCTTAAAGTAGGTAATATTGTTAAGTCCGATGAACTAGCTGATTTAATCGCAAAAGCTGTTGCAGAAGATAAACCTTTGCAAAAAGAGCAGATTGAAGCAATTGGTGGTTCAAGTGATGAACAGCAAGATGCGAAGAAAGATGCAAAGAAAAAGGTTCAACTAAAGGAGCATAAAATATCCAGTATCAGGGTTAATTCTAACAAAATTGATGACCTTGTAAATCTTGTTAGTGAGCTTGTAACCATTCAGGCTCAGCTTAATTTGTATGCTGAGAAGGATGGGAATGGGGATATTGTTTCACTAGCAGAAAACATTCAGAAGTTAAGCCGTCAGTTACGTGATAATGCTTTTGAAATTAGCTTGATTCCTTTACAGAGTGAATTAATGCGTTTTCAGCGTTTAGTTCGTGATTTATCAAAAGAACTAAATAAAGAAATTGATTTCATAATTGAAGGTGGAGATATTGAGTTAGATAAAAACATTATCGAACATTTAACAGATCCACTTCTTCATATTATTCGAAATTCAGTCGATCATGGTATTGAAATGCCTGACGAAAGAACTAAGAATGGGAAGGCTCCTAAAGGAACAATTGTTTTTAAAGCTTTTTATTCTGGAGCTAGCGTAATTGTACAAGTAATTGATGATGGTAAAGGTATTGATCCCGAGTTTATTAAAGCTAAAGCGATTAGTAAGGGTTTAATAGATGAGAAGGTTGAACTAAGTAGAAAGGAAATATTCGACCTAGTTTTCTTGAGTGGTTTTTCTACAAAAGAGACAGTCTCTGATGTTTCAGGACGTGGAGTTGGAATGGATGTGGTTAAAAAGAAAATTGGAGAAATTAGAGGTGAAGTTTCTTTAGACTCAGAGGTTGGTCAAGGTACTACATTAACCCTTGAGTTACCAATGACCCTTTCTATTATCGATGGATTACTTGTTAATGTAGCAGAGAATCAATATGTAATTCCAATTGCAAATATTGAAAAAATACATGCTGTAGAAGATCTTAACTTCGGGAATACATTAAATCATATTGTGTCTATCGAGGATCAACAATATACATATATTGATGTTAGAGAAGTATTTGATACAGAGATTACTGATGGTGGTGGTCAACAAATGATATTAGTTAAGTTTGAAGATCGTAAGATTGGCTTATTGGTTGATCAGGTGATAGGTGAGTATCAAACTGTTGTGAAGCCATTGGGACGCTACTTAAAGAAGCAGGAAAACATATCTGGAGCAACAATAATGGGAGATGGAAGTATTGCTTTGGTAATAGATACCAATCGTATGATACATAGCAATGCAGCTAAGAAATACCGAACAAAGAAATAAGCACAATGAAAGATCAAATTACATCACTGATTTCATTTTATGTGAACAAAGAAGTTTTCGCATTTGATACTCTTAAAGTGCGAAATATACTAGAGTTCGGCAAAATTACTTGGGTGCCTAATACCAAGGATTATGTATTAGGTGTAATGAATTTGCACGGTAACATATTTCCGGTTGCAGATTTAAGAGTGATGATGGAAACAGAGAATATCGAAAATACAAATGACACCTCTATCATAGTAGTATCTACCGATGGAAAGAATGACTCTTTGATAGGTATAGTGGTAGATGGAGTGAAAGAAGTATTTGATATTGACGGGTTGGAAATAAAAGAGTCGGTTTACCATGGTAATTCCGGCATTGTAAATTCATTTCTGGGTACCATTCATAAAAATGAAGAGTTTGTACACATTATAGATTTGGATGAAACAGTACTTGAAATTGAAAAATAAAAGATAAATTAATGAGTGAGCTAATCAATGCATATCTGACTTTTTCTGTTGGTAATAATACCTTCGGAGTGCATGTTGGTAAAGTGGTAGAAATATTGGAATATGAAGATCCAAAATCAGTACCCGAAAGCTTACCATATATCACTGGGGTAATTGATCATCGGGAGAATATTGTTCCTGTTATTGATACTGGAATAAAGTTTAATTTAGGGGCCGTTCAAAAAACACCTCAAACCTGTATTGTGGTGTTGGAGATTGATAAACCTGATAATTCGGGTATATTTTCAGTTGGGATTATTGTAGATGCTGTATCAGATGTTTTTGAATCAGATATGGAAAAGATTAAAACCATTGAAAGTGATTTTAAACCTGGATATATTTCAGCTACCTATAAGTCAGGAGATAATTTGATTATGATCTTGAATACTGATCAAGTATTCAATGATAAAGATATTATTGCATTAGACGAAATCAAAAATAGCATAGAAGCTGACTAGATGTTTAAGGGTAAGGATAATAACGTTCAAAAAGATTTGGATTGTTTCAAAGCTGAATTATCCGAAGCTGATTTCAATGCATTTAGCGAATTCATTTATAGTGAATTTGGAATTAAAATGCCTCCGATAAAACGTATAATGCTTCAAGGAAGATTATTGAAACGTATACGCGAACTAAATATGCAGTCGTATAGAGAGTATAAAGACTACTTTTTTAGCAAAGATGGGCAGCAAAAAGAGATCTTTAATTTTTTGAATGTTGTTACAACTAACAAAACAGATTTTTTTCGCGAACCAGTGCATTTTGATTTTCTGCGAGATGAGGTTTTACCTCAAACAGCAGCTAATGGCAACAGTTTAAAAATATGGAGTGCAGGTTGTTCAAGTGGAGAAGAACCCTATACCATTTCAATCGTATTAAACGAATATAAAGCAAACAATCCGATGTTTAACTTTAGCATTATGGGATCAGATATCTCTAATAAAGTTTTAACAGCGGCTTCAAGAGGTGTTTATGGAGAGCATAAGGTTGCTCTACTCCCACTTGAAATGAAAAAGAAATATTTTTTAAAGAGTAAGAATAGAGAAAATCCATCGGTGAGGGTTAAGCCCGAATTACAAAAAAATATTACATTGAAATATGTAAATTTAATGGATAATACATATGATGTTGCTGATAAATTTGATGTAATATTTTGTAGAAATGTATTAATATATTTTGATAGAGCTACACAGGAAAAGGTGATAAATAAGCTTTGTCAGTATTTAAAACCAGGTGGAGTGTTTTTTATTGGTCACTCTGAATCATTGTCGGGAATGAATGTGCCATTGAAACACATTAAACCCACTATTTTTAGAAAAGAATAAAGTAAGTCCGGAATAAAAATAAAAAAAGAATTATGAGCAACTTATCGGATAGGCAACTTTTGCGCGAATTGAAAACAAGGCTTGAAGAAAGAAAGAAGCTTGACACGGAGATGAAGGAGCTGTCAAAGGATTTTCAGTCGGTAACCAAAAAGTTGAAAGAATCGGAAGCCTTAAAAAGTCATTTTATTTCGAATATTTCGAATGAGATTGTAAACCCGTTTACGTCAATTCTTGGTTTATCAAAAGCAATTCTTTCTGTTGAAAAAAATGATTGGAAGAAGGTAGTTTCTATGGTAGCGCTTATTCATAGTGAAGCTTTTAACCTGGACTTTCAGCTTAGAAATATATTTGTAGCCGCAAAAATTGAAGCTGGTGAAATAGCTCCTAATATTACTAAAGTAAATATTAGAAGTCTGACTCAAACAGTAATCGACTCATTCAATATTATCTCAAGAAAAATGGGAATTGATATTGATTTGCAGTTCAATGTTGATTATGGTTTTGGTAAGAATTTTTATTTCAAAACTGATTCTGAAAAACTAAAATTAATACTAAGTAACCTAATTAATAATGCCTTAAAGTATAGTTATAAAGACAGTAAGGTTATTGTAAAGATCTGGGTTGATGATGATGTGTTGAATGTTTCAGTTCAAGATTTTGGAACCGGTATTTCGGAGAAAAACCAAAAAATTATTTTCGAACGATTCAAGAGATTGGATTCGGGAATTAATTCTATTAACCGCGGTCATGGTCTAGGTTTATCCATTACCAAAGCATTATTGGATGTACTTGGAGGTCAAATAGAAATAGATAGTAAAAAAGGAGAAGGGTCAACATTTACCATAACACTACCTGAAGCGAAGAATATGATTGAAGGTTTTAGTGGCGAAGGTAATGATGTGTTCTTTGATGACGGAGACGAGATTTTTTAACGTGAAGCTAGATGGAGAATAGATATTTACAACATTTTCTATACCCCTCTTCCTTATATGTCAGCAAAGAACCTTATGTGATCAAAACCATATTGGGTAGTTGTGTTGCGATATGTATTTGGGATAAGAAGCTAAAATTTGGAGGTATGAATCATTATATGCTTCCAAACTGGAACGGTAATGACCTTGCTTCGCCTAAATATGGTAACATTGCCATTGATAAGCTGATTGAGAGAATGTTTTATTATGGCAGTAATCGTAAAGATCTTGTTGCTAAGATTTTTGGTGGCGGAGAGTTGCTCGAAGCTGGAACAGGAAACTCGATGCTAATTGGTGAGAGGAATATAAGAGTTGCAAGATTAATGTTAGAGGAGCGTAACATACCAATTGTTGCGTCAAGTACAGGAGGGAAACGAGGGAGAAAGATTTTATTTTTTAATGATACCGGGGAAGTTAGACACAAATTTCTTGAAAAAAAGGTATATTGAAGAATTCTAATAAATAGAACGTACGATTAGTGTGGGAGAAGAATCAAAGTTGGGATCGGATGTTCTCGATTTAATTATGGGCAACAGGATCAACATGAATAATGTTGTGATTGATAATAAAATGAACAAATGGAAAAAAAGATTCGGGTATTAGTAGTAGATGACTCTGCTGTTGTAAGACAGAGTTTGTCATCTATCCTTGAATCAGATCCTGACATTGAGGTAATGGGTACCGCAGCAGATCCTATTATTGCTGTAAAAAAAATAATGAAGGAAATTCCCGATGTTATCACTCTTGACATTGAGATGCCCAGGATGGATGGACTTACTTTTCTGCGAAAGATTATGTCGCAGCATCCCATTCCTGTAGTTGTTATTTCCAGTCTTACTTCAGAGGGAACTGAGGTGGCAATGAAAGCGTTGGAATATGGTGCCAGTGAGATAATTGGTAAACCTGCGATGAATGCCGCTCAGTTTATTAATGAGTCTAAGATCGTGCTTTGCGATGCAGTAAAAGCTGCCTCGCATGTAAAACTAAAGCGTCGCAAAATTGCAGAACCAATTGCCCCTAAGGTACAGCCTAAACTATCTGCTGATGTTATTATTGATAAAGTTTCTTCCTATAAGCGTATCATCAGTACAGAAAATGTAATTGTATTAGGAGCATCTACGGGAGGAACAGAAGCTATTAGAACTTTCTTGAAAGCCTTACCTGCAAAAATGCCTGGTATTGCTATCGTTCAACATATGCCTGAAGGATTTACAAAGTCCTTTGCTAATAGTTTAAATAATATATGTGAACTTGAAGTTAAAGAGGCGGAACAAGGAGATAAACTTTATCAAGGGCGTGTTTTGATTGCACCTGGTAATAAACATATGCTTTTAAAGCGTGTTGGTAAAGAGTATTCGGTAGATGTGAAAGAAGGTCCTCTAGTAAATCGACACAGACCATCTGTTGATGTATTGTTTCGATCTGCCGCTCGGTATGCCGGTAATAATGCAACAGGTATAATTTTAACAGGAATGGGCAATGATGGAGCAAAAGGCTTGTTGGAATTAAAGGAGTCAGGAGCTCATACTATAGCGCAAGATGAAGCTTCATCTGTTGTATTTGGTATGCCCAAAGAGGCAATTAAATTGGGAGGTGCTGATGAAATATTATCTTTGGAGAAAATTGCACCTTATATACTGTCTAAAGTAAAATAAATTAACCTTTAACCTAAATAGCCGTTTAATTTAACGCAGTTTCTTATGGGTAAAGAAAATATTAAGAATATTAGAAGCCGATTTACATTAAGAGGCTTTATTTTAGGACTTCTTCTATACATTATTGTATTAGTAGGAAGTTTTAGTGTTTTAGAATATACTGATCTTAGAATAAATGTTATAAACGCATATACTGTTTTTCCTGTATTATGGTTTGTTACGTTGGTACCTTTTTTATCCGGCTTAGTAGGCTATTGGATAGCTGGAAATTTTTCAAAAATTATAAAGAAACAGAAAAAGCATCTTAAATATGAAGCTAATCGTAGTAAGGAAGTTCTTCAGTTTGTAGATAATTTACGTCAAGATAATTTTGATACAGCATTAAATCTTAATCAGAAAAATGATATTCTAGCTAAATCATTACTTCGTTTACGCGACTATCTTATTCAAAGTAAAAAAGATGTTGAAAAAAGACGAATTGAAGAAGAACAGAGGAACTGGGTTACAAGAGGATTAGCTCATTTTGGAGAAATTCTGCGAAAGGATAGTGATAATCTTGAAGATTTAAGTTATAATATAATTCGCTACTTGGTTGATTATATGAAGATTAATCAGGCTGGTTTTTATTTGCTGAATAGTTTAAGTAAAAATGAAAAGTATTTTGAATTAACTGCGTGTGTTGCATATGATCGTAAGAAATTTACAGATAAGAGAATTGATTGGGAAGAAGGCCTGATTGGTAGAAGTGCTTTAGAAAAGCAAACTATTTATCTTACTGATGTACCAAATGACTATCTAAATATTACTTCAGGTTTGGGGGAGGCAAATCCCAGATCAATATTAATTGTGCCACTGAAAACAAATGAGGAAGTGTATGGTGTTTTAGAAATGGCCTCATTTAAAGAGTTTGATGATTACGAAATTGAATTCGTTGAAAAAACGGCAGAAAGTATTGCATTGACAATCCAATCTGTGCAAAATACAATTCGTACCACTAAGCTGTTAAAAGAAACGCAAAACCAAGCAGAGAGAATGTCTCAGCAGGAGGAGGAACTGCGCCAGAATATTGAAGAAATGCAAGCCACTCAGGAAGAAAGTGAGCGACGTGAAGTTGAGATGAAAGGTATTTTGGAGGCAATTGATCATGCGGCTATCAGTTCAGAATTTGAAGTAGATGGTACTCTGATCAATGTAAATCAGAATTTTTTGAGAACATTCAGATATAGTCCTGAAGAAATTGAAGGTCAGAATATTAAAATATTCTCATTTAAGAATGATGTTGCCGAACTAGATCAGATTTTATCTGATCTAAGAAATGGTCATAATTTTAAAGGAAGAGTAAAAAGAAGAACAAAAATGGGTGATGAAATATACCTGTTAACTACTTACACTCCAGTTATTGATCATGAAGGTGAAATAATAAAAATCTTAAGCTTAGAGAATGATATTACCGAGCAAGTTGATATGGAAGAAGCGTTGAAACGTAGTAAAGACGAACTTGGTATTATGCTTGATGAAGCTAAGAATGAGGTAACTGAGCAATTTAAAGAGATTGAAGCTGTTAAAATACGAAACGAAAAAACTCTTGAAGGTGCATTGGATGCCATTATAACCACCAATAAACATGGAATTCTTGAATTCTTTAATTTGGCTGCAGAAAAGCTCTGGGGATATGATAGAGGTGAAGTCTTAGGTCAACATGTTTCGATGTTGTTCTCTGAAGATACAGCTAAGAACGATGAATTTATTTCTGCTTTTGTTTCGAACGATAAAGAAAAAATAATTGGTGAACGACGTGAAGCACCTATTAAAAATAAAGTGGGTAGCGAAGAACCAGTTTTATTCTTGTTGTCAGAAGCTAAAGTAGGTGAGGATCATTCCTATACAGCATTTATTCAAAACGTTGAGGTAGAGTTATTTTAAGAGATTGATTTTATGGTAGGGGAGATTGCATTTAGAGATTATCTGAATGAATTGAAGAAGCATACTCCGTATGATTTTAGTGAGTATTCTGATAATTCAATTCATAGAAGAATCCGGAAAATTCTGAAGGATTATGATATCACTATGCAACAGCTATTGGAAAAAACTAAGACTGACGAATTATTTGTTGAAAAAGTTGTAGAGGAAATTACTGTAAATACAACAGAATTATTTCGTGATCCAGAAGTATGGGTTAGTGCGTATGAGAAAATACTTCCTGGATTAAAAAACAAAAAGACTATAAATATTTGGCATGCTGGATGCAGTTCTGGGATGGAAGTATATTCAAACCTTATCATTATGAGTGAGCTTGGCTTGCTTGGTAGAGTTAAGGTGTATGGTACCGACATTAATGCTCGTATGGTCCGACAAGCCAAATCAGGAAAGTATGCCTTAAAGTTTAATAAGGAACAGTTGAAAACATTTAGTAAAGTGTTAAAAGCAAAGCCAATAAATGGTATTTCACAAATTGATTTTGAGAAGTATTTTGACTTTGATGAAGAAACTGATTCCTTAACCGTTAAGGAGCCTTTGCGAAAAGTGCCTTGGTTTGTTAAGCATGACCTTGTTCAGGAAGAAATTCCATTTTACAGTAAATTTGATATTATTTTTTGCCGTAATGTATTAATATATTTTAACGCAAGTCTTCAATCAAAACTCTTTAAACGTTTCCATGATCAGATGTATCCCGGTGGATCTCTTCTACTTGGAAATCATGAAGGCATGTCGGGTTTTTATAAAACTAAGTTTAGTAAGAATGGGCCCCTATTTATGAAAAATAATTCCTTTCATTTTAAATATTAATCTAATGGCTCTTAATTACAACATACGTGAAATAAGGGAATTATCTGAGTTGTTGACAAAAGAAACCAATTTGCCATTCAATCAAATAAGTCAATCATTTCTTAAGAGACGACTTTATTTATTTGGTGAGAAAAAAGGCTTAAAGAAAAATGAACAGCTAACTGACGGATTATCCAATTCCGAGTTTAAAGATGATTTAATAAACAGCATAGTTGTTCCGGTAACTGAATTGTTTCGTGATCCAGGTACATGGAGAAAGATTAGAGAACACTTATTATCGTTATCAAATCAATCAAGTATTAGTGTTTGGATTCCTCAGGTCTCCACAGGCGAAGAGTTATATACCCTGTTAATAATTGGTAAAGAAATTGGTGTAATAGATAAGCTTGATATATTGGTTGGTTATTGCTCATCAGGATTTATGAAACTTGTGCAGAAAGGACTTGTGAGTAGTAAAAAGATGGAAATTAACCAATATAATTATAAACGATTTGAGGGTAAAAGTTCTTTAAATGATTATATGTCGGAAGAAGGTACGACACTTGAGTTAGGGACTGACTATTTGTCACGTATTCAGTTTAAAAAAGGTTGTGTGACTACAGGTAAACCCGATAAACAAGTTGATTTGATTTTATTCCGTAATATCATGCTCTATTATAAGAAAGAGTATCACACCATATTGAAAGAGGAGATTGATGAGTGCTTGAAGCCAGGAGGTTGGTTGTGTTTAGGGGCGAAAGAGCGATTACCATCTTCGTATGAGGATAGGTTTGAATGCTTTGATGAAAAGGAAAAAATTTACATTAAGTTTAATGCTTTAACTCATTAATATATATGCTCGTAAAATATAAAGCGGTAGTTATAGGTGGATCGGCAGGTAGTTTTTCTGTTGTCAGTAAAATATTATCAAAGCTTGATTCTAATTTTCCCTTACCCATCATTTTATGTTTGCACAGATTGAAGCATGTAAGATCAGGTTTACTAGAAAGCATTAATATAAAATCAAATTTGGAGGTTATTGAGCCGCATGATAAGGACAAGATCCTTCCCGGAAAAGTCTATTTGGCCCCATCTAATTATCATCTGTTTATTGAGTATGATGGGTCAATTAGCTTGTCAAGTGAGGAACCATTAAATCATAGTCGTCCGTCTATTGATCATACCTTATCGTCAGCAGCTTATTTTTATCGAGAAAAATTAATTGGTATTTTGTTGACTGGTGCGAATAAAGATGGTGCAAAGGGGATGAAAGATATTTCAACTAAAAAGGGCTATACAATTGTTCAGGATCCTACTACTTGTGATGTTGATACGATGCCGAAAATGGCGCTACGTATTATGCAACCATCTGAAATTATGTCGCCTGATAAAATTATTCAGTTTTTGAATCAATTAGTGAATTAATTTATGAATAAAGAAAAATATATATATGGTTTAGGTGGACTATTCTTTTTTGTGGTACTTGTAAAGTATGTGTTTGTACCTACTGTATTTCCGCCTTTGTATTACACTTTTGAGATTATATCACTATTGATTGTATTGGGACTTATTTATTTTGTTGGTAAGTTTTTTATGCTAAAATCAGGTTGTGATGAAGAAGAGCTTAAGATAAAAGTTTCTACATTACAAGCTGAAAATTATAGATTAAAAGATAGAGTAAAGATTCTTGAAACACAGAAAAATACTGAAGAAGTCTTTCACTCTCTAAAAGAAAAGATGATGGCTGAATTAAATAAGGCTATTACGAATTACGGAGAGGAAGAACTTGCTTCTATTATGTTTAATTTAGTGAAAGAGAATACAGATATAGTTGCAGGTATTTTGTATAAACAGTGTGAGGAAGGAAATTGCTATACTCCTGTCGAAAATTATGGCTTAGATGAAGATTGGAAAGTAGATAAATTAGTTGTTGGTGAAGGCGTACATGGACAGGTTGTTATTGATATGAGAGCAATTGAACTAACAGATATTCCAGAAGATTATTTAGTCGCCTCATCGGGAACCGGTTGTGCGCAACCTGCATATATTTATTATTTACCATTTAAAAATATTTCAGGTAAGGGAATGCTTATTGAAGTATCTTCTTTCTCTAAACTTGGATTAGATTTAATCTGGAATGAGTTTTTGGATAATTTGACCATTAACCAAAACTAAAAGAAACGAAGCATGACAAAGCTAAATAAGAGATTGAGACAGATGTTTAGCCATACCGCTATTAGCGAAAGAGAATGGTATTTTCTGATTATTGGACTAATCATGTTGTTGTTTTTGATATGGTCTGGTTTTCTATCGTTTACGAATTCTCATTTTTCAATTAGTAATATTGTTGCTATTCATAGCTCATTGTTAGTGTGGTTTATCGATATATTGATTGTGGCTACACCATTTATTGTATTGTATGTCGTTAATTACAATAAAATAAAAAGTTTAGAGCTTGAGCAAGAGGTTAATAAGTTAAGTAAACGGATTAACTTAAGTATTGAACTTGCTGAAAAAATTAGAAATGGTGAGTTAGATGGCATAAGTCACGATGAAAATCAATTGTCTAAGACGCTCGTAAATCTTGGAGAGAATTTGAAACGTAATCGAGAACAGGAGGAGATTTATAATTGGATAGCTCGCGGAAAGGAACAAATTTCGGATATTTTACGATCGCACAATAATGTAGAAGAATTAACCGATGGTGTAATTCGTGGTATTATTGATTATTGTGGTGGTATACAAGGAAGCCTTTATTTGCTTGAGAATAATAAATTGGTAAATTCAGCTACTTATGCATACAACCGTAAACGGTACGAACGTCAAACCGTAAATATTGGTAAAGGATTAATTGGCGCGGTTGCATTTGAAAAGCAAATGATTTATCGTACCGAAATTCCGGATGATTATTTCTATATAACATCTGGTTTATTGGGAGATAAAAAACCAAAAAGTTTGATTATTGTACCTCTGTTACAGGAAGAGGAGTTGCAAGGGGTTGTTGAAGTTGCTTTTTTAGCAAATAAGCTCCCCAAACATGTATTGGAGCTATCTGAAGAATTAAGTGGTATTATTGGCCGTACTATATATAATTTAAAGATAAATCAACGTACAGCTAATCTTCTGAAAGAGTCACAAGATATGACTTTGACTCTACAGCAGAACGAAAAACAGTTACAGGAGAATGCAGCAGAAATGCTTGAGGCGAAAGAAGAGCTTGAGAAGTCAAATCAAGCGCTTGAAAATCAGATACAAGAAGTTGAGCATGCACAAAAACGTTTAGAGGCCTTATTAACAAATGCATCAGAGTTTATTTCAATTTATAATGAAAATCAGGAGTTGCTCTTCGAAAGTCCATCAGTGAAGCAAATATTGGGATATGATCAAGAGGATGAAATTCAAGGAATGGATCCAGAGTTGATGACTCCCCGTGGATATAAAACAATTAATAGCTTGTTTCAATATTTGCTGGAAACGCCTGGAGGAGAGCAGTCTGCTCAATATACATATCTGAAGAAGAATGGTCGTAAGCTGTTTCTGGAAACAAAAGGTAAGAACTTGTTACATGATCCTGCTATAAAAGGAATCATTTTTAATACGCAGGATATAACCGAACGTCGGAGAGCAGAGAAGGAAGAGCGCATGAAGAGTAGAATGCAGTCTTTGTCCGAAAACTCACCAGATATGATTATTCGTATCAACACAAGTGGTAAACTGGTGTATGTAAACCCTAAAGTGTCTGAGTTTATTGGAAAACCTGCTGCAGATTTGGTAAAGCAAAGAGTTAACGAATTGGATGTTGACAGTCGTCTTCGTGAGTATATGAAAGAATCGCTACTTGAATTACGAAGTAGTTTAACTCAATCCATTACAGAAGTTGAAATCGAAGGTATTGATGGGGTGCATATAATGGAAATAAAAGCTATTCCAGAATTTAATGAAGAGCGTGATCTTGAATCGATTTTATTTGTGGCTCATGATATGACAGAGTTCAAAATGATTGAGCAGGAAATCAAGGAGAAGAATAAAAAGATATCGGATAGTATTAACTATGCACAGCGTATTCAAACGGCTATCTTACCAGACACAAACTTGTTGCAACAGTTCTTTCCAAGATCGTTTATTTTCTATCGACCTAAGGATGTTGTTAGTGGTGACTTCCCTTGGATGTTCAAGAAAGACAACTATTTTTATGTAGCAGCTGTAGACTGTACAGGTCATGGTGTTCCAGGAGCATTGCTTTCGTTTATTGGGTACTTCCTGATGAATAATATTGTAAATGCGAGTGAGGACGTAACAGCTTCCGAATTGTTGGATATGCTTCACTTAGATGTTCGTCGTACGTTGAGACAGGATCAGGAAGGTGCTAATGGTAGAGATGGTATGGATTTGGCTTTGGTTAAGATTGATCTTGAGTCGGATGAATTACAATTTGCTGGAGCGCATAATCCATTGTATTTACTTTCGGAAGGAGAATTAAATGAATACAAAGGAAGTCGTAAGGGAATTGGAGGTAAGCCTTTGCTTAAAAAAGTGGAAAAAGACTTCGAAAATCATGTGATTAAATACAAGAAAGGTGATCAATTCTTTATATTCTCTGATGGATTACCTGATCAGGTTGGAGGAGAAAAGGGACGAAAATTCCAGTCGAAGCGAATTAGAGAAACGCTTACCGAAGTACCTAATCAAACGATGGCTCATTTTGAACGTCAGTTTGCGCAGTCGTTTTACGATTGGATGGGTACTGATTATAAACAGGTGGATGATGTTTTATTAATCGGGATAGAATTGTAATAATTTTATGAATATAGAGAAGCCGGATTCAATTGAGTCCGGCTTTATTTTTTGTATATATTTAAAATGGTTGTTTAAATTAGATACTGGAATAAATCAGGGTTCTCATTAAGATATTCAAATACAAAACCATTATGCTTCATACGGCTAATTAAACCATTAAAATCTTCTTTGTTATGAAGTTCAATGCCAATTAATGCTGGTCCTTTCTCTCTACTGGTTTTTTTGCGGTATTCGAAGTGGGTAATGTCATCATCTGGACCCAAAACTTTGTCAACAAAATCTTTCAATGCTCCTGATCTTTGAGGAAATCGAACAATAAAATAGTGTTTAAACCCCTCATATAATAGCGAACGTTCTTTGATATCCTCCATACGAGTGATGTCATTATTACTTCCGCTTAAGATGCAAACTACATTCTTACCTTTGATTTTATCAGCATATAATTCCAAAGCTGCTACACTTAAGGCCCCGGCTGGCTCAACAACAATGGCATCAAAATTATACAAAGACAAAATCTTTGTGCAGATTTTTCCTTCGGGGACTAGTAATATGTCATCAATAATTTTTCGACCAATTTCGAAAGTTAAATTGCCTACTTTCTGAACAGCAGCACCATCAACAAACTTATCAATTTCTTTTAGTTCAATAACCTTATTTTGTTTTAACGACTGATACATTGCAGGCGCTCCAGCAGGCTCAACACCTATTATTTTTGTATCTGGGCTCATGTGTTTGATATAACTGCCAAGACCAGAAACGAGGCCACCGCCTCCAATAGGAACAAAGATGTAATCAACCTTTTCCTTGATTTGTTCTAATATTTCTAATCCAACAGTACCTTGTCCTTCTATTATCTGAGGATCGTCAAAAGGATGGATAAATGTTTTGCCTGTGCTAATACATTCATCCATAGCAGCATTGTACGAATCATCAAAAGTATCGCCAATCAAAACAACTTTGACTTTATCTTGTCCAAACATTTTTACCTGGTTCACCTTTTGTTTAGGAGTGGTGTTTGGCATGTAGATAACACCATCGATACCTAAAGTTTGGCATGAGTAGGCTACTCCTTGTGCATGATTACCTGCACTGGCACATACAATGCCTGCTTTTATCTGTTCGTTGGTAAGGCTTTTTATTTTATTATAAGCGCCTCTTATTTTGTACGAACGTACTGTTTGTAAGTCTTCTCTTTTGAAGAAGATATTAGCCTCGTATTTGGTCGATAAATTGCGATTACGGGTGATGGGAGTTGTTTCAATTATTTTATTGAGAGTTAGCTTGGCTGCCAATATATCCTCCACCTTAGGGAAGTATGGTTCTTGCTTTGATTGATTCTTGTTGTCCATTTTGTTGATAAAAAAAAACCGGTCTTTAATAAGACCGGTAATTTATGTTATTTTTTAATGAAATCAGCTAACCAGTCCCCGACTTCGGATGTTTTATAGGATTTATCTCCTCTCGAGATATCTTCCGTAACCACACCTTCTTCAAGAGATTTATTAACTGCATCGCGAACCGCCTGTGCTTCGTCTGTCAAATCTAAGGATTCTAATAGCATGGCCGCAGAAAGAACTGTAGCAACAGGGTTAGCAATATCTTTACCTGCCGCTTGAGGATAAGATCCGTGAATAGGTTCAAAAACCGAAGTGTGAATACCTACTGAGGCAGATGGTAATAATCCTAATGAACCAGTGATAACAGATGCTTCATCGCTGATGATATCTCCAAACATATTTTCAGTAACCATTACATCAAATTTCTTAGGCCATTGAATTAATTGCATAGCAGCGTTATCAACAAACATGTAATCTACTTCTATGTCTTTATGATCAGCTTCCATAGCCTGTGCTGTTTCTCTCCACAAACGCGACGTAGCTAGAACATTGGCTTTATCAACCACTGTTAAACGTTTATTACGTTTTTCGGCATATGAAAAGGCTAATTTAAGAATACGCTCAATTTCTTCGGTTGTATAGGTACAAGTATCAAATGCTTTTTTCAAATCTTCTGATCGACCTTTATCTCCGAAATAGATACCACCAGTAAGCTCGCGAACTACAACAAAATCGGCACCATCTACTATGTCTAAACGTAATGGACTTTTATCTAATAATGAAGGGAATGTAGTAACCGGACGAATATTAGCATATAAGCCTAATTTTTTACGCATGGCTAACAATCCTTGCTCAGGACGTACTTTTGCTTTAGGGTCGTTATCAAATTTGGGATCGCCAATGGCACCAAATAATACGGCATCGGCGTTCATACAAATTTGGTGTGTTTCTTCAGGGTATGGATTTCCAACCTGATCAATTGCAGTTGCACCAACTAATGCGTTGGTATAGCTTACTTCATGGCCGTATTTAATAGCAATAGCATCAATTACTTTTTGGGCTTGCGCTACAATCTCTGGTCCTATGCCATCTCCCGGCAATAATGCAATATTTAATTTCATGTTAATTTTTTTACGCTGCTAGCTGCTAGAAGCTAGCCTCTAGTTGCTAGTTTTATAAATTAATGTTCTCGTTTTCAATTAAGTTAAGCATTTTAACTGTGGCTTTTATTGCCGCCTCTGTTTGGTCGGCATCTAAACCACGAGTTTTAAATACTTTATCGTTGTACTCCCATGATATTACTGTTTCAACAAAAGCATCGGTTTTACCTCCTGGAGGTATGGTAACACTATAATCGAGTAGTAACGGATGAGGTTTTTGTAATCCATCATATATTTTCCATAGGGCCTTCATGAAAGCATCGTATTGACCATCTCCCGATGATGCTGCTTGATAATCTTTGTTGTTAATTTTAATACTTAACGAGGCTGTTGGTTTCATTCCACGTGTTAACGAGAGGCTGTAATTATTTACCTTGATATACTCATTAATTGAAGAGTTTTTTAAAACATCGGCAATAATATATGGAAGGTCTTCGGTAGTAACCGTCTCTTTTTTGTCACCTAACTCAATTACTTCTTTCGTGACACGTTGCATATCTTCAGGCGAAAGACTAATGCCTAATTCTTCTAAATTCTTAAGAATATTGGCTTTGCCTGATGTTTTACCCAAAGCGTATTTTCGCACCCGACCAAATCGTTCGGGCATCAGATTATTGAAATACAGGTTGTCTTTTGAATCACCATCGGCATGAATACCAGCGCATTGAGTAAATACATATTCGCCAGTTAATGGTTTGTTAGCAGGTATGCGTATACCACTAAAACTCTCCACTACCTGACTGGCACGAGTCAATTTTGATTCGTCGATGTTGGTTTTTGCTTTTAAATGATCGTTTAAAACTCCAACGATGCTTGCCATTGGCGCATTTCCGGCTCGTTCACCTAATCCATTAACAGTGGTGTGAATACCTTTAAATCCTGACTTTACAGCTGCAAAAACATTAGCGACTGCCAGATCATAGTCGTTATGAGCATGAAAATCGAAATGTAATTTAGGGTATCGAGTGATAATTGCAGAACAGAATTCAGTTACTTGATCAGGGTTTAAAACACCTAATGTATCGGGTAGCATAAATCGTTTAATTGATTCATCCTGTAACTGATCCAGCACAAAAAACACATAGTCGGGAGAATCAATCATCCCATTAGACCAATCTTCGAGATAAACATTGATATCAATATCCATCTCACGTGCAATTTTTAGTATGCCTTTGACGTCATCAATATGTTCTTGTGGTGTTTTGCGCAGTTGGCTGGTAACGTGTTTTAATGATCCCTTTGTTAACAAATTACAGACCCTGGCTCCTGCATCTTTAATCCACTCTAACGATACTCCGTTGTCAACAAAACCAAGTACTTCAATTTTATCAAGTAGATTATTCTGTGCGGCCCATTTGCTTATTTTCTTTACTGCGTTTAGTTCTCCTTCACTTACTCTGGCCGAAGCAACTTCTATTCTGTCGACTTTCAACTCCTGTAACAGAATATGTGCCATGGTGAGCTTTTCGGCATCGTTGAACGATACTCCTGTTGTCTGCTCTCCATCCCTGAGGGTCGTATCCATTAACTCTACTATCATCCCCTATTTTTGGTTTTACGGTTAACGTGTTTTGCTATATGTGGTTATGCAAAAAAAACCTACCGATAATGGCAATCTATCGGTAGGTTTACACTAAGAATCAAAATTTTACCGCTTGTTTTTCATAGTCCGAAATTTCATCTTCCAGACTTAACAAATAGTCAATGTCATCATAACCATTCAAAAGGCAATTCTTTTTATAAGAGTTAATTTCGAATGATTCTGATTCGCCTGTGCTAACGTTGGTGATGGTTTGGTTTTCTAAGTCGATTTTTACCTCTGCTTTGGCATCTGCATCAATCGATTTAAATAAACCAGACAAAAATGCTTCGCTCACTTGAACGGGTAAAACACCATTGTTTAATGAGTTATTTCGGAAAATATCAGCAAAGAAGCTTGATACAACCGCTTTGAAGCCATAGCCTGCAATGGCCCAAGCTGCATGTTCTCGACTCGATCCGCTACCGAAGTTTTTACCAGCTACCAAAATAGTTCCTGAATAAGTTGGATTATTCAGAACAAAATCTGCTTTTGGTTGACCTGCCTTATCGTAGCGCCAGTCGAAAAATAAGTTATCTCCGAAACCGTCTTTTGTAGTTGCTTTTAAGAAACGGGCCGGAATAATCTGATCGGTGTCCACATTCTCTATTGGTAATGGGACAACCGTAGTTTGTACTGTTACAAATTTGTCTATTGGCATAATGTATTCCTCCGTATTACAAGTTAAAAGTGGTTCGTGGATCGGCAATAGTACCGGTAATAGCAGCTGCCGCAGCCGAAAGTGGGCTTGCTAATAAGGTGCGAGAACCAGGTCCTTGGCGTCCTTCAAAGTTTCTGTTAGAAGTAGAAACTGCGTATTTACCTTCTGGTATTTTATCATCATTCATTGCCAAACAAGCGGAACAACCTGGTTGACGTAGTTCAAAGCCAGCAGCTTCCAATGTTTCTTTAATACCTTCGGCAATAGCCTGTTTTTCAACTTGCTTACTTCCCGGAACAATCCATGCTGTTACATTATCTGCTTTTTTATGGCCTTTTACTGCTGCAGCAAAAGCACGTAAGTCTTCGATACGTCCGTTAGTACAACTTCCTAAGAATACATAGTCGATTGGTTTGCCTTCTAGTTTATCTCCAGGAGCAAATCCCATGTAATCCATCGACTTTTGGAAAGTTACTTTAGAACTATCGTCAATGCTATCTAATGTTGGAATGTTACCTACAATTTTTTCGCCCATTCCTGGGTTGGTTCCGTAGGTAATCATGGGTTCTATATCTTCAGCTTTATAGTTTAATTCTTTATCAAAAACAGCATCAGCATCGGTAACCAGTGTTTTCCAATAAGCAACTGCTTTATCCCATTGCTCTCCTTTTGGCGCATATTCGCGACCTTTTACATACTCAAAAGTAGTTTCGTCAGGAGCAATCATACCACCTCGGGCACCCATTTCAATACTCATATTACAAATAGTCATACGAGCTTCCATTGAAAGACTACGGATAGCCGATCCGGCGAATTCTACAAAATATCCAGTTCCGCCACCTGTAGAAATCTTTGAAATGATATAAAGAATAATGTCTTTTGAAGTAACGCCATTGGCCAAGGTACCTTCGATGTTAATACGCATCTTTTTAGGTTTTGGCTGCATGATACACTGTGTAGCCAAGGTCATTTCTACCTCGCTGGTACCAATACCAAAAGCAATACTACCAAACGCACCGTGAGTAGAAGTGTGGCTGTCACCACATACAATAGTCATACCTGGTTGAGTAATACCCATTTCTGGGCCAACAACGTGTACAATACCATTATAAGGATGCCCCAAACCATACATGGTGATTCCGTTTTCCTCACAGTTTTTCTTTAGTGTTTCAACCTGAACACGAGATAATTCATCGTGAATAGTAAGGTGTTGATCTACTGTTGGAATATTGTGGTCGGGTGTTGCAATTACCTGATCAGGACGTGCAACTTTTACGCCTCTGGCTTTGATTCCTGCGAATGCCTGAGGACTTGTCACTTCATGAATGAAATGACGATCGATATATAAGACATTGGGTCCGTCCTCAATGGTTCTGACAACGTGACTGTCCCATATTTTATCAAATAATGTTTTTGCCATTTTATTTTAGCTATTAGCTGCTAGCTGTTAGCAGCTAGCATTAGATTAAGGCTTCGACGATTCCTTCGGCCTATAATTACTTATCCAATTCTTGAGATAGCATCTAAGAATGCTTCTACCGAAGCTGTTACAATATCAACATTGGCAGCAAAGCCATAATATGTCTGGCCTTTATGATCAACCTGAACATGAACTTTACCAATGTCATCACTACCTCGTGTTATGGCTTGCACCAAAAATTCTTCGAGGTGAACTTTACGTTTAACTAACTTTTTAACTGCTGAGAAAGCAGCATCAATAGGTCCATTACCAGAGGCTGTTTCAATAAATGTATCGCCGTTAAAGCTTACTGCAACAGTAGCTGTAGGAACTGTTGAACTGCCCGAAATTACCTGAAGTGTTTCCAACTTAATGGAACGATCCTCCTTTACTCGATCGGTTCCTGCTAATGCTTCCAAATCTTCGTCGGTAACATCTTTTTTCTTATCAGCTAATTCAAGAAATCGTTGATAAATATCGTTTAACTCATCTCCTTCGTATTCATATCCAATAACACTCAATCGGTGTTTCAAGGCAGCACGACCACTTCGGGCTGTTAAAACAATGCTTGATTCTTTAACACCTACATCAGCTGGATCAATAATTTCGTAGTTTTCACGGTTTTTCAAAACACCATCTTGATGAATACCTGATGAATGAGCGAATGCATTTCGTCCAACAATAGCTTTATTTGGTTGAACTGGCATACGCATCAATGTTGAAACTAATTTACTGGTTTTCAAAATTTGTTTGGTGTCAATCGAAGTATCATAATTTAAGTCATGATGACTTCGCATGGCCATTACAACTTCTTCTAAAGAAGTATTTCCGGCACGTTCACCTAATCCATTGATGGTTACCTCTACCTGGCGAGCTCCATTAATCACCCCTGATAAAGTATTGGCTGTTGCCATACCTAAATCGTTATGACAGTGAGTTGAAAGGATGGCCTTATCAACGTTAGGAACATTATTTACCAGGTAAGCTATTTTAGCACCGTATTCGGCAGGTAAACAATAACCGGTAGTATCCGGAATATTAATTACTGTTGCACCAGCTTTGATAACTGCTTCTACTACACGAGCCAGATATTCATTATCTGAACGACCGGCATCTTCTGCATAAAATTCAACATCTTCCACAAAGCGACGAGCATATTTTACTGCTTCAACAGCACGCTCAATAATTTCATCTTCGTTAGAATTTAATTTGTGCTTAATGTGGTATGGAGATGTTCCAATACCTGTGTGGATTCTACCTTTTTTTGCAAATTTAAGTGCATCGGCAGCTACTTCAATATCTTTTTTAACGGCACGCGTTAAAGCACAAATAATTGGGTTTTCTACAGCTTTAGATATTTCAACCACCGAGTTAAAATCACCCGGGCTTGAAACGGGGAATCCTGCTTCGATTACATCTACACCTAGCTTCTCGAGTTGACGGGCTACTTCAATTTTTTCAATTGTGTTTAACTGACATCCCGGCACTTGCTCGCCGTCTCTTAAGGTTGTATCGAATATATATACTTTATTACTCATGATAATCGGGTTTAAATAATTACTCCATAACCTTTCCCCTAAAGACAATATGGAGCTTCAACCAATTTAACATCGGATAAAACAGTTTGGTTTACCCGATGTTCAGTAAGGTTGATGATGATTACTGGTTTTCTGGTCTCAATTTACGAACAGCAGCACCTGCTTGCCACATTTCTGATTCGCGTAATTCTTTGAGTTCAGCTTCCAGTTTAACCCTATAATCAGATTGACTATTAGAGTCGATTGAACGTTGAGCTTCGTTACCAGCTGCAACTTCACTATATAATTTTTCAAATACTGGTTTAGTAGCATCGCGGAAAGGTTTCCACCAGTCTAAAGCACCACGTTGAGCTGTAGTTGAAGTGTTAGCATACATCCAGTCCATACCATTTTCAGCAACTAAAGGCATCAAACTTTGAGTTAATTCTTCAACAGTTTCGTTGAATGCTTCTGATGGTGAGTGACCATTAGCACGTAATACTTCGTATTGAGCGGCAAAAATACCTTGGATACATCCCATTAAAGTTCCACGCTCACCAGTAAGGTCAGAATAAACTTCGCGTTTGAAATCTGTTTCGAAAAGATAACCTGAACCAACTCCAATACCTAATGATATTACTCGATCCCATGCTTTACCTGTTGCATCCTGGAAGATAGCGAAGCTTGAGTTCAAACCACGTCCTTCAAGGAACATGCGACGTAAGCTGGTTCCTGATCCTTTAGGAGCAACCAAAATTACATCAACATCAGCTGGAGGCACAATACCTGTACGCTCTTTATAAGTAATACCAAATCCGTGAGAAAAGTAAAGAGCTTTTCCTGGAGTAAGGTGTTTTTTTACAGTATCCCACATTTGAATCTGACCTGCGTCAGAAAGAAGGTATTGAATAATAGTTGCGCGTTCTAATGCTTCTTCAATTTCAAAAAGTGTTTCTCCGGGAACCCATCCGTCAGCAATTGCTTTATCCCAAGTTTTTGATTCTTTACGCTGACCGATGATTACATTGAAACCGTTGTCTTTAAGGTTAAGAGATTGCCCAGGACCTTGCACACCATAACCGATAACCGCAATGGTTTCGTCTTTTAGTACTTCGCGTGCTTTCTCCAATGGAAATTCTTCCCTTGTTACAACGTTTTCTTCTGTTCCTCCGAAATTAATTTTTGCCATGATAAAATATTGATTAATGTTTATGTTTAAAGCTGATAACTATTAGCTGATGGCTGATAGCTTTTTAATCTAGTATTGATTGATCATTTTCTAATTTGACCAAATAGTTTGATAATAATTCCTGATTGAGTTTTGTTACAGCAATTCGTCCTGATCGAACAAATTGAGTTACTCCAAATCGGTCAAGTTTATCAAACAGCTCTTGTGTTTCTTCTTTATGACCTGTTTTTTCTATTACAGTATATTCTTTGGTTACCTCCAGTATGCGAGCTCCGTACTGACGAACCAATTTTTCAATCTCATTGCTGTTAAGCAAAGCTTCAGTCTTAACCTTGTATAAAGCCACTTCCTGATGGATAATTTCATCAGCTGTAAATACAAAGGCTTTTAACACATCAATTCTACGCTCGATTTGCCTACGCAATTTATTAATTGTATCTCGAGAAGTAAATACCACAATCGTAAATTTATGAATGCCTTCGATTGCAGACTCCGAAGTGGTTAAACTTTCGATGTTAATATGCCGGCGATTGAAAATAGTTGATATCTGATTAAGTAAACCAACGTGATTTTCAGAATATATTGATAAGGTGAATTCTTGTTTCATATTACAAAGTATCAAGATTTTTAGTATCAAGCATCAAAAAAGCTATTTATTTCTGATTCCTTGTTTGATTTTACTCAAGACGTATATCCGAAACAGAAGCTCCTGTTGGTACCATCGGGAATACATTTCCTTCTTTTTCTACTTTAACTTCAAGTAGATATGGCCCGTCGTGCTCAACCATTGTTTTAATGGCTTCGTCCAGATTGTTACGGCTATCCACTAATGCACTTTCGATGTGGTATCCTTTGCAAATAGTTTGGAAATCAGGATTCTCTAAAAGAGTTGATGCGTATCGTCTGTCGAAGAATAACTCTTGCCACTGACGAACCATTCCCAAATAATTATTATTTAAAAGGATAATTTTAACAGGTGCTTTTGTTTGCCAGATTGTGCCCAGTTCTTGAATGGTCATTTGAATACCACCATCACCAACAAATAAACAAACAGGTCGGTTAGGCATTCCTAATTGCGCTCCTAAAGCAGCAGGTAATCCAAATCCCATGGTTCCTAATCCACCAGATGTAACTACGCTGCGAGTGTTTTTAAATTTAAAATATCGCGATGCTATCATTTGCTGCTGGCCTACATCAGTTACCAAAATAGCATCATCGTTATATGATTCGGTAACTCGACGAACAACTTCCCCCATGGTTAAACCATCTTTTGCTGGATATAACTCAGGTTGAATTATTTTATGATCTTCAATTTTATCACAAGATCTGAATTCTTTTACCCATTCTTCATGATTGTTTTCCGTAGCCATTTCGGTTAACATAGGTAGTGAATCTTTCACACTGCCTAATACCGGTACGTCAGCAAAGATGATTTTATTGATTTCAGCCGGATCAATTTCTAAATGAATAATTTTTGCATTAGTAGCATATTTCTGAACATTACCGGTTACACGATCATCAAAGCGCATACCTATGGCAATAATCAAATCACTCTCGTTGGTTTTAACATTCGGTCCATAATTACCATGCATTCCCAACATACCTACATTTAATGGGTGATTAGTTGGTAAAGCTGATAATCCTAATAATGTCCATGCTGCTGGAATACCGGTTTTTTCTAAAAACGCTTTTAATTCATTTTCAGCACTACCTAATATTACACCCTGACCTACTAGGGCCAATGGCTTTTTAGATAAATTTATTAATTGAGCTGCCTCAGCTACTGAATCTTTTTTAACCTCAATGGTAGGTTTGTAGCTTCGAATTTTAACTTGCTTGTTATATTCAAAATCAAGCATGCCAAATTGAGCATCTTTCGTAATGTCCAATAGTACTGGACCTGGACGACCAGTGCGTGCTATGTAGAAAGCTTTGGCAATAGCTTGAGGTATTTCTTCTGCTTTTTTAACCTGATAGTTCCATTTTGTAATGGGTTGGGTAATCCCTATCACATCGGTTTCCTGAAAAGCATCAGTACCCAATAAAGGCGCAGCAACTTGTCCGCTGATAACTACTAAAGGAGTTGAGTCAACCATTGCATCAGCAATACCTGTTACAGCGTTGGTAGCACCAGGGCCACTTGTTACAAAGCAAACACCTACTTTACCTGTTGCACGGGCAAAGCCTTGTGCTGCATGAACGGCACCTTGTTCGTGGCGTACCAATACGTGGCGTAGTTTGTCGTTATAATGATAAAGGGCATCGTAAACCGGCATGATTGCTCCACCGGGGTATCCAAATAATAAATCAACACCTTCGTGCAATAATGATTGAATTACGGCTTCGGAGCCGTTCATTCTTTGCTTTTCCATTGGATTTGCCTCTTTTGTTTTTGGTTGCGTTTTTGTTTCCATATCACTCAGAGTTTTTATGGAGTTAAACAGATTCTTGTGTTTTGATTTAAAATCTGTTCTAATCGATTAATCTCACTGCGCCTTTATCAGCCGAGCTTACCAAGCTGGCGTAGGCTTTTAATGCTTTAGAGATGTTTCTAACTCGATCGCCCGGCTGAAAGGCTTTGCTTCCTTTTGCCTCCTCTTCTTTACGGCGTTGAGCCAATTCTTCGTTTGAGATATTGAGTTCTATTTTTCGGTTAGGTATATCTATTGTGATAGGGTCGCCATTTTTTACAAGAGCAATGGTTCCTCCTGCCGCAGCTTCTGGTGAAGCATGTCCAATGGATAATCCGGAGGTTCCTCCTGAAAAACGACCATCGGTCAATAATGCACATTCTTTTCCTAAATGTTTCGATTTAAGATAAGAAGTTGGATAAAGCATTTCCTGCATTCCCGGTCCTCCTTTAGGTCCTTCGTAACGGATAATAACAACATCACCAGCTTTTACTTCATCAGACAGAATACCATCAATGGCATCATCTTGCGATTCGTAAACACGAGCTGAACCGTTAAACGTAAAGATTGACTCGTCGACACCAGCCGTTTTAACAATACATCCGTTTTCGGCCAAGTTACCAAACAGTACAGCTAAACCTCCATCTTTAAAATATGCATGTTCTACACTGCGGATACAACCTTTTTCTCTATCCAAGTCTAACTCGGCATATTGAGTTTTTTGAGATCCCATTACCAGATTAAATAATCCGGCAGGAGCACTGGTATATACGTTGTTAGCTTCTTCGGTTGCAGTGCCACCTGCTACATCGTAATCTTTTAAAGCATCAGCCAATGTAGGATAATCAATACGACTTACATCGGTATGTAATAATCCGCCACGGTTCAGTTCGGCTAATATTCCTAAGATTCCACCTGCACGATTCACATCTTCGATGTGGTAATGGGAATTAGGTGCTACTTTAGATAAAACCGGTGTTTTACGAGATAATTTATCGATATCGTCCATTGTAAAATCAACACCAGCTTCGTGTGCAATGGCTAATATGTGTAATACGGTGTTGGTCGATCCCCCCATTGCAATGTCTAATGTCATTGCATTTTCAAACGCTTTATAGGTGGCAATAGATCGGGGCAATACCGAGTCGTCTCCGTCGCGGTAATGTTTATAAGTAATGTCAACAATTAAGTCGGCAGCCTTTTCAAATAAACGCTTGCGGTTCTGATGTGTGGCAACAATTGTTCCGTTACCCGGAAGTGCTAATCCAATGGCTTCGTTCAAACAGTTCATGGAATTGGCAGTGAACATACCTGAGCAAGATCCACATGTAGGACAAGCGTTACGTTCAACAGCACTAACTTCTTCATCAGATACTGAATCGTCAGCAGCCATTACCATAGCGTCAACTAAATCCAATGCTTTACTTCCTACTTTACCGGCCTCCATTGGTCCTCCTGACACAAAAACGGTTGGTATGTTCAATCGCATAGATGCCATTAACATACCCGGTGTAATTTTGTCGCAGTTACTAATGCAAACCATGGCATCTACTTTGTGAGCGTTTGCCATATATTCAACGCTGTCGGCAATAATATCTCGTGATGGCAAAGAATATAACATTCCGTCATGTCCCATTGCAATTCCATCATCGATGGCTATTGTATTAAATTCGGCAGCAAAACATCCGTTGGCTTCAATGCGTTGCTTCACCATTTGACCGATATCGTGTAAATGAACATGACCGGGTACAAATTGGGTGAATGAATTAACAACTGCAATAACAGGTTTTCCAAAATGATCTTCTTTCATTCCGTTGGCTCTCCATAAACTGCGAGCTCCAGCCATTCTTCTGCCTTCAGTTGTTGTTGCGCTTCTTAATCTTCGTTTCATTTGTTTTTATGGTTGTTTTGCTAAAAAAAAAGCCTTTCTCGTTGTTGGAGAAAGGCTTAATTGTATTTTATGTTCGTTTAATTATACACCATTCTCACTACCCTCAGTTAATAATGACTAAGAGAATAATAATAATATCGAGAACGAGTGTTAAATTGAATCTCATCGTTTTTTTTGCTTTTTACATTAGCAAATGTAGGATTGATTTTGATAACTCCAAAGAAATAATTAAAAAAAATCGAAAAAAAATTATTAATTGAAAGCTATCTTCCCTATTAGCTTATTGTTTTTATGTAGTATTTTGTATTACAGCAGTGTTCGAAAAACTTAAGAATATTAAAGGATATGGAGGTGTTGTTTATATTCTCAGATTAATAGTGATTTAGAATGTTTGGTCGGTTTTTTGTTTTGTTGTATAACAGCCGAAAAATTGTAAGTTCAGATTTGAAACTGTGTTTTGTCTAAAAATCTACGAAAGAACTATCTGATCTTGATGCTAAAAAATGGTCGTATGCATCGTTAATTTGCACCAACATATCGTATTTCGAGAGCTTTGGGCTAATTTTGTACTTGGTTCTTATAAATAAAAGAAATGAGTCAAGGCTTGCTTCTTTTAATTGAGTCAAGGCTTGCAAATTATCGCGCGAAGTTACTTTGTTGTAAATGCTAGAAAGTTCTTCTTCGGATGCCTGGACCGAATTAGCTTTATGTTTCCCTATTTTACCAATTAACCTTACGATTTCGCCAAGTGAAACTCCAAAAGTTCCGCTTTCGGCTTTTTTTATTGCAAGAGACATACCTAAATCAATTTTAAATGGTATGTTATACTCTTCTGTTTTCATCATTGGCATATTGGCAATTTTGCTGCAGAAGGCTGCATATGATCTGTAGTTGATAACTTGTATTTCATTTAGAGTGTATGATTTTTCAATTACTTGTAAAACTAATGTGTCAACGGAAGAATTGTTGTTATCAATGATCCATGATTTATTTTCATAGCCCATACACTTAAATAATAAAGTATCATTTGGATTAACATGTATTTTTAATAATCCATTATCATTTGTTGCCTTTACTTCTCTATTGGTGCTATTGACTATATATGCAGATGGAACAGGGTTGAGAGAAGACGAATCTTGAATCATAACCCATAGAGGTGAATTGGTTTGAGCTAGTGCTCCTTTAAATACTAGTATGAAAAGTGCAACTATCAGGATAAGTTTCTTCATAGGGAATAATAAGTTAGGTTAAATGATATGTCTACATATATTTTTATTAAAGGGTATTAAGATTGCTAATGTTTATTTGAGAAATTAGAAATTAATGGTAGTACTATCGGATCTGGCAGCTAAAAAGTGATCAAAGGCACTACTTACTTCAACCATCATATCGTATTCCGATAATTTGGGATCGATGTTGTGCTTAGTTCTTAAAAACACAATAAAAGAATCGAGACTGGCACCATTCAATTGTGTAAATGCTTGCAGATTATCGCGTGAAGTTAACTTGTTGTAAAGTGAATAAAGATTTTCGTTTGCTAGTATTTTATTGTATTTCTTTTCTTCGGGAGTTTGTTTGCACCAGTTTATTGACATGCCCATACCAAAACTTCCTGCAGCCATTTTCATATCACCTTTGACACTACTAACATCAATTTTAAATGGTAATTTATATTCGCCAGTTTCCATCATAGGCATGTTGGCTACCATACTTCTGAATGCAGCATATGATCTGAAATTAACAACTTTAATCTCATTAAGAACATATTCTTTAGAATTTACCATTAAAGTCAATGTATCTGATGATAAATCGATATTGCTAATTGCCCATCGGTTATCTTCATATCCCATGCATCGAAACAAAATGGTATCAGTATCAGCAATGTCCATTTTAAATACACCATTGGTATTTGTTTCTTTACCAATGCCGGTTTTGTTACTTGCCACAAAAGCAAACGGTACAGGTTGTTGTGTGGTTGAATCCTGAATTTTTGCCAAAATACGATGATTGGTTTGAGCAATACTATTACCCAATACCATTACTAAAACAACTAATAAAATGCTTCCTCTTTTCCCCGTCATCTCTATTCTTTTTTTGCTGTGTACTGCATGTATAAATCCATCACTTTATTGGTAATGGATATTTCGTTATCACTTTCGGTAAGATGTATTTTGGTGTTGCAATATATTAAAAAATTATCCAGTTCTTCACCTTCAAATAATGTTAATTGATGAACTAAATCTCTGGTTAGACGACTTCTTATTTTATCTTCCTTCACCTCTCGTAAAGATTTCACTTTTAATCGCTCAGAAGGACTGGTATAATAATAGATAAAATTAACCGGCTGAAATATGGCAGTGAGGATATTTGGTTTGTGGCGGTATATAGGCTGAGTATAAGCTAAGGTATCGTATGGAATGTGTGAAGGAAATTCAAGCTCTTTTTGCTTCTCTCTTACTTCGGCTAGTTTGTCTGTATATTCTCGGAATTCTTTAAATCCAGACACATTAACGGTTGGAAGTTCGTAATGAATTGGAGATAAAGAAAGGATGATAATTGATGAGTCTTGTTTTAGTAAAGAATCCACGTAAAATATTTTAGAGTTATAGCCAAGGGCAATTACTTTAAGGCTATCTCCACCCGGAAAATTAGCTTTGAATTCGCCTAATGAATCGCAGGCAAACATTAAACTTCGTTTGTAACTACCCACTTGAGTGTTGGGTACGGGTTTGTCATTGGTTGTATCTAATACTTTACCATGTATCCAGTTCTCGTATTTGTGCTGAGCCTTAACAACTGAATTTGTTATTAAAGTTATAAGAAATAGGGCAGATATGTACTTTAATCTCATATGTTGGGCTATTACCTATTTAAAAGTAATGCTATTTGTGAGGTAATGGTTGCCTCAAGATTTTAAAAAATGCCAAAATTTGTGTTGGATGTGATTAGAAGTTTTAAAATATTAACAACAATAGATGAATTGGTTAAAAACGGACAAAGTAGTCCTTTTAGGGTTGATTACTTATTTTTAAGCTTTATTTTTGCAGCAAAATTTAAATATCATCACAAATGAGCGATTTAAAAAATACGATTGAACAAGCTTGGGAAGACAGAAGCTTATTAAATAACCCAGAAACTGTTGAAGCCATTAAAACAGTTGTTGAAAAATTAGATAAAGGTGAATTGCGTACAGCAGAGCCAAATGGCGATGAATGGATTGTAAATGAGTGGGTGAAAAAAGCCGTTATTCTGTATTTTCCTACTCAAAAGATGGAAACCATTGAAGTGGGACCATTTGAATTTCATGATAAAATTGCTTTGAAAAAGAACTATCAGGAGTTAGGTGTGCGTGTGGTACCTCATGCTGTAGCTCGTTATGGTTCATTTATCGAGAGTGGGGTTGTTATGATGCCATCATATGTAAATATTGGGGCGCATGTCGAAACAGGAACGATGGTAGATACCTGGGCAACAGTAGGTAGTTGTGCTCAAATTGGAAAGAATGTTCATCTTAGCGGTGGTGTAGGTATTGGTGGTGTTTTAGAACCTGTGCAAGCAGCCCCGGTAATCATTGAAGACGATGCTTTTATCGGATCGCGTTGTATTGTGGTTGAAGGATGCCGTGTAGGGAAAGAAGCTGTGTTGGGAGCTAATGTTGTTCTAACCGGATCAACAAAAATTATTGATGTTACAGGTGATGAGCCTATTGAGTATAAAGGTTATGTGCCTCCTCGTTCAGTGGTTATTCCAGGATCTTATACTAAGAAGTTTCCTGCCGGAGATTTTCAGGTGCCAGCTGCCTTAATTATCGGTAAGCGTAAAGAGTCAACAGACAAAAAGACTTCGTTAAACGATGCATTGCGCGAAAATAACGTAGCAGTTTAGTTAATAATTGATAAAGAGTCAATTAATGGTCTTTTAAAGTATAGTAGCCGTTGTGGATTAATCCATGACGGTTTTTTTATTTCTATCTTTTTTTAAGGAAAAACATTATTTTTGCATCAAATGCCTGATGATGGATACAAATGATATTTTAATTAAGATTAGAAAGATTGTTAGATCTGTAGATATTGAATCGAAAAAAATTCAGAAAGAATATGGAGTAAGTATTCCTCAGGTACTTTGTTTGAATTTTTTGCACGATTCACCCAGTTATCAGGCTACGCAAGGGGAAATACGAAAGTTCTTAAACCTTAACTCGTCAACGGTTAGTGGTATTATTAATCGATTGGAGAAAAAAGGTTATTTAGCGCGATTACCAAAATCAGGAGATAAACGGGTTGTTAATATTGCCCTGACTTCGGCTGGAGACTCATTGTTAGATCGTATCCCTGCTTTACTTCATGAGCAGTTGTCAGAAAAACTTCAAAAGTTAGATCCAAGAGAGTTGGAGAAGGTTGAGCACAGTTTAGATACCTTAGTAACACTTCTTGATATCGAAAAAATTGAAGCATCGCCTTTGATTACCATGGAAACCTATCTTGAGAATTCTGAAAATGATATGGTAGAATAATCTTATTTTTTAATTAAGAATGTTTTAAAATAATCTGAATACTTCATTTAGTTTTAGTATTGTTATATTCTTTTCGTAGATTTGTTCGCATAGAAACAAAATACTCTTTTATTGGCCTCTTTTTTAATCTAAATTTTATTTCTTAATTTGTAAGATGTTGTATTATCGATATTTTACTTTCTCAATTATTATTCTATTAAGGTCGAAATTTAAAAGAGTGTTGTGTACAATCTAAGACTATATTATGATCTACAACACAGCGCAAAAAGAACTAGCAAACAAAATCGCAGAATCGTCAAAAATTTCAAATTGGAGGGATTGGAGATGGCAACTTAAACATTCCATTCGTTCGTTAGATAAATTTGAATACTTAACAGGGATTAAGTTTTCTGATGAGGAACGAAAAGAGCTTCAGCTAACTTTCGATAAGTTTCCATTGTCTATTACTCCGTATTACTTATCGCTAATAGATAAAAAGAATTTTCGAAACGATCCTGTATTTAAGCAAGCTTTTGGAAGTACTGAAGAGCTAACAACTTTAAAATCAGAATTGGCTGATCCTTTGTCTGAGGATAAGGATAGTCCTGTGAGAGGAATTACACATCGGTATCCCGATCGGGTTTTGTTTCATGTAAGTAATGTGTGTTCTATGTACTGTAGACATTGTACTCGTAAACGAAAAGTTGGTGATGTGGATTTTGTACCATCGTACGATGAGTTAAAGGAAGGTATTGAATACATAAAGCGCACTCCTCAGGTAAGGGATGTATTATTGTCGGGTGGCGATCCTCTGATGTTGCCGGATAGTAAGATTGATTGGTTACTATCTGAAATAACCAAAATTCCACATGTAGAAATCGTTCGTATAGGAACTAGAATGCCAGTCGTACTTCCCTATCGTATAACCGACGAGTTAATCTCAATTCTCAAGAAGTATCAACCCTTGTGGATTAATACTCATTTTAATCATCCTAATGAGATAACAGCATCTTCAAAAGAGGCTTTGACTAAACTTGCAGATGGAGGTTTTCCTTTAGGTAATCAATCTGTATTATTGGCCGATGTGAATGATTGTCCTCGAATAATGAAAACGCTTTTGCATAAATTGGTACAAAATAGGGTACGACCTTATTATTTATATCAATGCGATTTGTCGGAAGGGTTATCTCATTTTAGAACCCCAATTGGTAAGGGAATCGAAATTATGGAGAGTTTGATTGGGCATACCAGTGGATTTGCTCGTCCAACTTATGTAATTGATGCTCCGGGAGGAGGAGGAAAAATTCCGGTGATGCCTAATTACATCATTTCGTGGTCGACCAATAAAGTGGTATTACGAAACTACGAAGGTGTGATAACAACTTATAAAGAACCCGACAGTTATGAGCAAATTAAATGTGACAGAGATTGTGATAATTGCACATTAGAATTAAATGTGGGTGAAGTTGATGAGATGGAAGCAGTAGGAATTGAAAAACTACTAGCTGATAACGATGATACAATATCTTTAATTCCCGAGAATAATGAACGTTTTCAAAGAAGAGATGATAATGCATGATGTTGTTGAGCAAATAGGGAGTAAATCACTAATCCAACACGGAAAGCATAATAACCGAATTTATTTAATGAAATTGAATGTGCAAGAGGCAGAGCTGGTCATTGATCAGCTTTCTGCTTTAGCGCGTAAAAATCGATATACCAAAATATTTTGCAAAGTACCTAAACAAGTTGCCCCTTTGTTTATTGCTGATGGCTATTTACTTGAAGGACAAATACCTCATTTTTATGAAGGTGAACATGATGTTTGTTTTATGGCAAAGTTTTTAAGCTCTGATCGAATTCTTCATATTGAGGGAGATGAATTAAAAGATTTGAGTGCTCTGCTGCAGGCTAAGCAATCGTCAAGGGTTGTGTTTAAAAAACAAGAAACCGAATATGAAGTGAAACGCTTAGGTGAGCATGATATTGATGAAATTGTTGGAATTTATCAGCAGGTTTTTAAAACCTATCCTTTTCCTATTCACAACCCGGATTACATTCGTCAAACAATGACAGAGAATGTCCAATATTTTGGAGCTGTTAAAGATGGTGTAATTGGAGCTGTGGCATCATCAGAGATTGACTTTAATGGTAATAATGCTGAGATGACCGACTTTGCCACTCAAAATGAACATAGAGGGAAAGGTTTGTCTACCCTATTGTTAAGTGTCATGGAAAAGGAAATGAAAGAGCAGGGTATTTATACCTTGTATACTATTGCCCGATTGAAATCGGTTCCAATGAATAAAACTTTCTTAAGGGCAGGTTATCGTTACTCGGGTACTTTAGTTAAAAATACAAATATTGCCGGTACCATCGAAAGTATGAATGTTTACTTTAAACATATATAAATCATGTCAAAAAGCCTGTGCCCATACTCTAAAGAATGTCCTGTGTTTAAAGGAGAAGAAAAGGTATCAACCAATACCTTAGCCTTGTATAAAAATGTATTTTGTTGCAGAGGCGAAAATGGTTGGAGAAATTGCGAGTCATATTGTATAAATTATAAAAATAGACCTAATACATGAGTGAAACAAAACGATTAAAATTATCAAGTATCCCTGAAAATGAGCGTGAAGTGTTGGAGTTTCTTCAAAAGAAAGGAACATGCAGATATGGAAATATTTTTAAGGAACTCCGTATTCCTCCAGCCAAAGGATCGGACATTATTTTGTCGTTGACTCATAAAGGATATATCAAACATGTTAACGAAACTTCCCAATATCAACTAAATGTAGAACTAATATAATCGAGTATTAAATTATGGAGCAAATATTTAGTTCAGTTACTATGTTATTGGTACTGCTCAATCCTTTTTTGATTATTGTTTATCTAATAGATATTGTAAAGAAGAAGTCAAAATCAATTTTTACTAAAGTAATGATCAGAGCATCTTTAATTAGTTCTATTGTATTTTGTGCATTTGCCTTACTGGGCGATACCATTTTTAAATCTGTTTTTAATGCAAGTTTCGCATCTTTTCAAATATTTGGAGGAGTTATTTTTTTATTAACAGGAATACAGTTCGTATTCAAGGGGAGTGCTTCTATTGAATCTTTGAGAGGAGAATCGAAATATGTAGCCGGTGCCATTGCAATGCCCATATTTATTGGTCCGGGAACCATTAGTTATAGCGTGTTTATTGGAGAACGACTAAGCAAGCCATATGCTGTTTTAGCTATTGTATTGGCAGTTGCTTTGTGTACTTCTATTATTTTGGTGTTAAAATATTTACACGATAAACTTCAGGCTCAAAAAGAAGAGCTGATTGAGCAATATATCGATATTGCGGGTCGTGTTATTGCACTATTAATTGGTACTGTTTCCATTGAGTTAATTATGGACGGCCTAGCTTATTGGCTTAAAATAATTGGATAAATGCATATTGTAGATATACTTATTTTTTGTTCCTACCTCATTGCTATGCTTGGGGTAGGTTTTTATTTCATGCGTAAGAATAATTCTACCGATGATTATTATGTGGGTGGAAGAAAATTAAGTAGTCTTCATATTGGTTTGTCGGTGGTGGCAACAGATGTGGGAGGTGGCTTTTCCATTGGTTTGGGTGGCCTTGGTTTTACTATGGGATTATCCGGAAGCTGGTTGCTTTTTACGGGTTTGTTAGGTGCTTGGCTAAGTGGAGTTCTGCTTATTCCAAAAGTATCGGACCTGGCACGTGAGAAAGGATTTCTCTCCTTTCCTCAATATCTTGAGCACGTATTTGATAAGCGGGTGGCTTTGCTGGCAGGATTAATTTCTGCCATTGGATATATTGGTTTTACCAGTTCTCAGATATTGGCTGGAGCAAAACTGGCATCGTCTACTTTTCCAGCTCTCAGCATCGATCAGGCATTATTAGTTATGGGTACCGTAGCGGTGGTTTATACCGTTTTGGGTGGACTAAAAGCTGTTATCTATACCGATACCATTCAGTGGATTGTACTAATGGGTGGTTTGATATTGGTTGGACTTCCTTTTGCTTATACTGAAATAGGTGGGATGGAGGCCATACAAAATACTTTAGCACCGTCTTTTTTAAGTCTGAAAGCCGTTAGCTGGCAAAAGATAGTAAACTGGATGTTTACAATTATTCCTATTTGGTTTATCGGAATGACTTTATATCAGCGCATTTATGCTGCCAAAGATACCAAAACAGCTCAACGAGGCTGGTTTATTGCCGGTTTGTTCGAATATCCAATTATGGCTTCTATTGGTGTAATACTGGGTATGTTTGCTCGTGTAGCTCTTGAAAATAATCAATTACCCGGATATACTTTTACCAATCTCGATGCTGAAATGGGATTACCAGTATTGCTAAAAACCATCTTGCCAGTGGGTTTTTTGGGGATTGTTTTATCAGCCTATTTCTCGGCAATTATGTCAACAGCAGATAGCTGTTTGATGGCAGCCTCAGGTAATATTTTAACCGATGTGCTGAAGAAACATAAGGCAAAGAAAAGTTTGCGATATTCGCAATTACTTACCTTATTAATAGGAGTGGTCGCTCTTTTATTAGCCTTGAAAATGACCAGTGTACTGGATCTGATGCTACATTCCTATTCGTTTATGGTTTCAGGAATGATTGTACCTGTATTGGCAGCTTTGTTTACCAAACAGACAAGTTCAATAGCAGCCTTGGCTTCTATGGTTACCGGTGGTTGTACTACATTAACTTTAATTCTTTCAGGAGTTGCATTGCCATTAGGCTTAGATGCAAATATTTATGGTATAGCGGGTGCTTTGCTGGTATATGTTGTAATTAATAGAATGGATCGAAAATAAGATTACTACTGCTAGGAAAAATCAACTTTCAAAAGCATTGCACTTATTATTGCATAGATTATATGGTCAGTAGTTAGTATAGAGTATCAAGACATAAGTATTAAAATGATTATGTATTTGTAAATCGCTAATGCTTTTAATCACTAAGCACTCGTTTCGGACTTCGGACTTTGCGCTATGGACTTCTTCAATTCAAAAGCGTTGCACTTTAGTACTACTTCAGTCTTTCGTTTCTTTTCAGTAGGCAGTACGTGCAGGCCCTAGCCTGAGATGTCATAGGTATACTGTTTTAAATAGAATAGTGCCTAATACACAATTAAACCTAACTGCTATGAAACTGAAAAAGCCAATTTTAATGCTTTGTGCTTTTGTCTTGTCAAGTTTAACGTCTTATTCTCAAGAAAAAAAGAAAGAAGAAGAATCCTTTCAATCTCCTTCCAAAGCTGCTCTTTATTCAGCTATCATTCCCGGAGCCGGTCAGGTATACAATAAAGCCTATTGGAAAGTGCCTGTTGTGTATGCCGGTATTGGAATGTTTGGATATTTTATTTGGTTTAATAACAGGCATTATCACGAATATCGCAATGCGTATCGCGACTTTATAATTCGCGATCCTAATAATACATCTTACCTGAAATATGTAAACAATGGTTGGCAGAATGTTGATATTTATGGTAACTACGAAAAAGATTTTGAGAATGCTTTAAAAAGTAAGGTTGATCATTATAAGCGTTATCGCGATCTTAGTTATATAGGAATGGCAACCTGGTATGTTCTTCAGATTGTGGAAGCAAGTGTTGATGCTCATTTTTCACAATTTTCGGTTAACGATGATTTAACCATTCTATTCAATCCTTATTCAAAACCAATAAATAATAAACCCAATTTGGGTATGCAAGTGTTGCTAATATTTTAGAAAGAAATGGTAGTAGCTAGTATATAGTTGAATCAAAATACAAAACAGGGTTCTTTACGCTAAATAAGTTTTTTTGGTTCCATTTATTCGATATTTTGTACGCGGGGCACATCTGATACTTAGTACATAAGAGGTTATTTGTAATTTTTTATTAAAATAAACATAACAAAATAACGAGATAGTCGTAGGAGTACAATATTTATTTTAAAAACATATTTTATGAAAATTACTTATTTTTTATTGGCAACTGTATTTGCGTTTTCTTTTGTGTCGTGTAGTGATGATGATGGTGACGATATCAAACCACAGGCTATAACTGTTACTACTGACGAAGTTCAAACCCTTGAAGCAACTGTTAGTTTTAGTGAGGTAGCGGATGCTGCTTTTTATGATGTTGAGTTATCGGAAGCTGGTGCTGAGTTCGAATATATTGAATCCATTGCCATATTAGATGATTTAACTTATGAAGTTGAAGACTTAAAAGCTGGAACTGAGTATGAGGTGAAGATTATTGCTAAATCTATGGCGGAGAAAACTCTAGGAGAAGGTAGTGTTAAGTTTACAACCACAGCTGCTGTTGCTGAGTTAGTAGGAACCTGGACATACACTTACTCAGATTATTCTCAAGCATTTACTTTTAATGCTGATGGAACAGGTACGTTTGACGATAATGGTACAGAGCAAAAAATTAAATGGGTAGCTGAAAATCCAACTATTGGTGAAGAAGCTAATATTAAAGTTACTTATTTTGTGGGTGATTATGATGGAATTAGTTCAACACTTGATTTTTCATATACATATTATGGTGAAGATGAAGCAATGACAATTGATAATGTTATTTACTATCCTGAATTATAATTGCTTTTGTTAAGTTTTATAATTAAGTCTTGTTGTTTTTCAGCAAGGCTTTTTTTTTAAAGCTACAATTTATTGGTTAAATAAAACAGATAATTTTTGCTGTTAAAGATTTAGTTGAGCAACGGTATTATCGTATGCTCTGTTTTTTTAATTGTTAAAAGATTAATAAGATACTTATCAGGCACAGCTCATTTGTATAGCCAAATGAAAGATGTTACGTTTGGTAAATATAATCTGAATTTTAACTCCCCGTTTCGGACTTTATTAGTTTTAAAGCGTTACATTTTTTACAACTTCCGATCAAGCTTAATACTTATTCAAAACCAATAAATAATACCCCCAATTTGGGTATGCAAGTGTTGCTAATATTTTAGAAAGAAAAATAACGAATGACAAAGTTTATTGAATAGACCCTCATTCTGCTCAGATATGCGAAAAATTACTCAGGGGAGAGTGAACCATACTCATTATTTCAAATAATATTGCTCAGGGGAGTGGCCATATTGCTTGTTGAGCGTGAAATATTGCTCGATAAATTTAATATTTTACTCAGGGAGATTGAGAAATTACTAATGGGACGCATAAAATTGCTCATTATTTCAAAAAAAACGACTGAAAAGGTGGTACTAACAGGTAATTGATTGGTGATTTCTACTTGTGGAGATTAATATTTTACCGATTGAGACTGAGAAATTACAAGAGAAGTGGTTTATTTAATACGAGAGATCAGAAAAAGATTGCGAGAATACCTTACCATTAAAAGAGAAGTGGTCAAAATTATCAGAGAGAATGAAAATATTAAACGAGAACTATAAAAAGTCCCCGTGAGCTTGTAAAAACTTCCGGGGGATAGTAAAATAAAGGGTTTTGTGAAAGTATAGTCCTATGTGGGCCATTGCCCTTTCTACCTTACTTTTTGCATTGATGCATCCAATATTGGCTCAGTTGCCATTGGCTATTATTTTTGGTGCATTGTTTGGCTTTGCTTTTTATAAAACCAAAAGTATAGGATTAACCATTGTTTTGCATTTTGTGGCAAACACATCATCGTTACTTATAAAGTACTGGCTGCTAAGTTAGTTTTAGATTGTTAAGCAAATAGATTATAAATGAAGTACAGAGCATTAACAATAAGTACATGCATATGGTCGGTAATATTTTTGCTGATTAAAGTTTACCGTCCCTATATCTTTTCAAATGGCATCAACGATTATTATATGGCCGGTTCATTTCCCAGTGTTTTATATCCGGCAGGAGTCTTTTTTTTAGGATATCAAATTTGGTATAAAATGATTACGGTAAAAAAACTTTTGTGGGCCACCATTTGGGCAGGTTATATTTTTGAATTAACTGATGTATTGGTACCCCCTCATAATATAGATATCCCCGATTTAATAGCCTTAAGTATTGGATCTGCTCTTTGCTATTGGCTGGTGATGAATAAAAAAGTTCAGGCATTTTTTATGCGATAAACAAATAAATGAGTTTAACCGCAATCGATCTAAACACACTTTCAAATGAAAAAGCTTTTTATTTCTCTTAGCATACTGTTTGTTCTTTTTGCTATAACTGTAGGCTATTTTATTATCAACTTTTCTTTCCCTTTTAGTAAATTAAATAGTGGTGAGGTAATGACTGAGTTTGTTACCGACACCATACCTTTCAGATATAGTTGCTCAGGTCATATATTAATAGATGTAAAAGTTAATGGCGATCAAACTTATCCGTTCATTGTTGATAATGGATCATCAAATTTTATATTTAGTCGGTTTGCAAAAGAGTTAGATCTTAAAAATAATGGTTATTCGCCTGGCAGGGGGGCAGACGAAGGTTGGTTTTTGAACAGAATAAAGAAGATTGAGTCGGTAAAGTTTGGCAACATAGAGATACAAGATATTAATGCCAAACAAATGGACTTCGATTTTGAATGTCAGGAAGATATTTGTGGTATAATAGGCAATGGGGTAATGTATCATTTTGTGTGGCAAATCGATTTTGATAAACAAGTAATTATTGTGGCAAATCAATTGGCAAACCTTCATCTGAACGAGAATAGGATTGAAATCCCCTTAAATGAGAATACATATAGTCATCATTTAAATGTTAATATTCAGTTAGGTGATAACAAACCAAAGAAAGGTGTATTAGTTGATTTGGGAAGTAACAGTACCCTTTGTTTAAAAGAAGCGGATATACTGAAAGACTCGGTGCATTATAAAAGTAAAAGTATATTGGGGCAGGCAAGCAGAGGATTAGGAAAAGTTGATTCATTAATAACTCATAAATATTATAAAGCTGATAGTTTACTTTTCGAAAATTCAGATTTTGCGGTAACCAATGTAACAGTGCGTGCAGCTACCAAAAGTTTAAATTTGTTGGGATTAGGATTTTTCGAAAAGTATCGAACCACCATCAGTTGGACTGATAAAAAGCTGATTTTGGAACCAATTGTTGCAAATCCTGATTTTATAGGTAAAACAAGCGGATTTTCGCTCGATTACAACAAACAACAAAATAAAGCAGAGATTACTTTAATAACTGAGAATACACCAGCCACGCGGGCCGATTTAAAAATGAATACCGAGGTTGTTGCCATTAATAATATGCCATTAACCCAATACGATTTGTATTGTAAGTATCGGTACACCAAATTTACCAGCGATACCATTGCTATTAGGTTGAAGGAAGGTGAAGATATTCGTATGCTTCATCTGGTAAAGGAGCCCTTTTTTCGGTAACTAAATAATTAAAAAGGCTTATTTAGCAAAGTAACGCAACCCGGGTTTTGTAAATGCATCTTCATCAGTACAAACCACAAATTGTATATGATGAAAAATCTAACCATTGCGTTATTTATCTTTTTAAGCCTGATGGCTTGTAATAAAGAAAACGAAAATCCTGCTCTTGAAAAATCTCCGTTTGCTACCGGGTGTCCTGTTGATTATGTATTTATTACAGAGAACGGTAATAGTCTGATTGATTTGGATCAATCCGAAACTTTTCCTGCTATCTTTTCGATTGATCCATCAGAAATTGACAGGCAAGAGGTTTTAGAGTATCAAAACAAGTTTTATTATAACGGAAATGCCAATGAGGTTTGGTATAATGCAGACCTGGATAAAAACATGTGGAGCACTGTTATTTATGGAATGGTTCCTAAAACTGAAGCAAAATCATTTATAGGGTTTAATAATTTTGATACAGATAGCATTACAACCGTTACCAGCTATTCTGCTGAGTGTATAGGTGCCCAATATTGTGTTACTATCCATGAGGTGTATTACAATCAAACATTAGTTTATTCCGATGGTACATTGTCCGATAAGCTTACGCCCGATTATGTAACGATTGTAAAGTCAAAAACGCAAACTCAGGTGCAAATTCCAAACGAATAAAGGTATGAAAGGAATAAGAGTATTATTGGCATTTGCATCTATTTGTCTGCTTTTAACAGCCTGCGACAAGGATGATGATAAAGATCAAACACAGGAAGTTACTTTTACCATATATGAAGATACCGGTTTTGGTGCAGCTTTAATGAGTCAGTACCTTACCGAGCCTTTGTTGTTCTCCGACGATGAGGGAGTGCACATTCATCAACTTACCGATATTATAGTCGAGGGATTGGATTTTGAATACCAGCGGGGTTATCGATATACTTTTTTAGCCACCAAGGTAAAAATGGCAAACCCACCTGCCGATGTTAGCAGTATCAAGTATATTCTTAACGAGTTAGTGTCAAAAACCAAAGTAATTACTCAAAACAGCGAAGAGGAATTTAATTTGGGAGTTGCAGCTCAAACCATCCCATTTATTCCCTGTTTCCCTACGCCGGTAAACGAAGATGGTTCTCCGGTTGTTTATGATGCCATGCGTGCCATACAAGAGGGATCTGATTCGTGGATGGCTATTGTTAATATTGAGGGTTTCGAATATGAACCGGGGTATCAATACCTGTTAAAGGTTAAAAAAATCGTTACTGCCACTCCGTATTCCAAACGCTTTGTTTTGGTTGATGTATTGTCGAAAGAGGTTGAGTAAAAAGCAAAGAGGTAAGTGAGTTTTATTCAAATTGTGCATTAATCAATGTTTTTAAGCCAATAGCTATTAATGCGAATCAACAGTTCAACCCACTTTGGGGTTTCTTTATTATACGTTCATATTCCACGGGTTCCACCCATGGCTATTCATATTAAATCCCTTCAGGATTTATAAATGTCCGAAGGACATTAACAATAATAGCCTCGTGCGGAGCGCGGGGTGACTATTTGACTAATGATACAACCCCGAAAGTGGGTTGAACTATGATATAAAAACAATTTGAACTATTGATTCGCATTATTAGCTAACAGCTATTGGCTTATTGTATGAAAAAGTCATTTAGAAATAATCTGCTGCCTACTGCCTGAGAATCTAACTAACTAATCATATCTTGCAGGCTCAATTATAAGTCATCTATTATGCACGACGATTTAAAAAAAGCCCTTGAGGTATTACGTAATGGAGGTATAATACTATATCCTACCGACACTATTTGGGGTATTGGCTGCGATGCTACCAATGCCGATGCTGTTAAACGCATTTATGAACTAAAACAACGTTCCGATTCAAAAAGTATGTTGGTTTTGCTGGATAATACAGCTAAACTGGCTTCGTATGTAAATGATATACCTGAGGTGGCCTACGATATGGCTGAGCTAACCAACAAACCACTCACTATTATTTATGATGATGCCAAGAATTTGGCTTCAAACCTGATTGCTGAAGATGGTAGCATTGGTATCCGTATTACAGAAGAAGAGTTTTCGAATCAGTTATGTGCCCGTTTTAAAAAGCCAATCGTAAGTACTTCGGCTAATGTAAGCGGCGATGCTTCGCCACAGCAATTCGATCAGATTAGTGAGGTTATTAAAGAGGGTGTTGATTATATAGTTGAATTCCGTCAGGAAGAAACAAAGAACCCTGCTCCATCAAGTATCGTTAAGATTGGTAAAGGAGGCGAGATAAAGATTATTAGGGAGTAAGCAGTTAGCCTCAGCTATCAGCTATTAGCTTAAAAATATGCAAGAAATAGAATTTCATAATAGCACTTCGGTGCAGATTCGTTTTAACGATATTGATTCATTCGGACATGTGAATAATGCAACCCTTCAGGAGTATTTCGACCTGGGGCGCATGCATTATATCTATGATGTTTTTGGCGATGATTTTTTTCATCGCTCACAATCAATGATTATTGCTTCGATTCATACCGATTTTGTGATTCCTGTTTTTCTAAGAGATCAGATTGAGGTGAAAACAGCCATTGTTAAAATTGGTACCAAAAGTCTGAATATGGAGCAGCATATTGTCGACATCAAAACCAACAAAACAAAGGTGATTTGTAAATCAGTAATGGTGGCATTTGATACAATAACTCAACAGGCTATCGAAGTTTTACCCGATTGGCGTGAGAAGATTGCAGAGGCAGAGCAATGGACTAAAAATGTTTAATTGGTGAGCTGTTACTTTGTTGAGTTGACAGTTTAACAATTTCGCAATTCAACAAATAAACTACTCGAGATCAATCAGTCCTTCGGGTAATTCAAAAATAATTACTTCGTTTTCGTCATCGATATTAACAATAAAGTCTTCAACGATTGGGATCAATATTTCGCGCCCGTCAAAATCTATTTCAAACAGTGGATTGTTCGAGATGTCTTTAATGGCGGCGATGTTACCTAATGGTCCAAAACCAACTACCTGAACATCGTACCCAACCAATTGATACGCCGAGAAAGCTTCATCTTGAGATGCTTCGTCAATACTTTCTTTTTTAATGTAAACACAGGCATCCATTAATCGCTCGGTTTCTGCTTCTTCTTTGGCTAGTTCAAGAGTAACCAGTACATCCGTTTTATTTTTTTCGCGTGCTTCTTCCATAAAGAATGGAACCAGACCGCCATCCAACTCAATAAATAAAAACTCAGTATCTAAATGGTCAATGTTGAATTCGTCGAATAAACGAACTACCAATTCACCTTTAGTACCATGGGTTTTTACAATTACACCAATCTGTTTACACTCGTGCTTGTCAATCATGTTTATTGAGTTTTTTGCAAAAATAAGGATTCTTAAATAGATCGATAGGTGTTATTCTTATTTTTTGTGATTAACCGAAGCAGTCAGTCCGAAGTCCGCGGCTCGATGTGATAGTTTTGCTTTTATTCAAATAAGAACAATCAGCCTCCTCTGTCTTCAGCCTTCCGTCTTCAAGCTATTTACATCTTGATACTTCAAAATACTACTGACCACAGACTAAAAACTAACCAACTATTAGTACTTTTAAGTCTTCAAAAAAATTAAAATACAATACTGCTATGAAGGTTCATTTTATTGCTATCGGGGGAAGTGCTATGCATAATCTGGCTATTGCCTTGTATCTGAAAGGTTTTACGGTAACAGGTTCCGACGATGAGGTATTTGAACCTTCCAAATCACGATTAGCTGCTCATGGTTTATTGCCTAAAAAAGAAGGTTGGGACGAAGCTAATATCAGTGATGATCTGGATGCGATTATTCTTGGGATGCATGCCCGAAAAGATAATCCTGAGTTGGTAAAAGCGCAGCAAATGGGTTTGAAAATCTACTCGTATCCTGAGTATTTGTATGAGCAAACCAAGGATAAGACAAGGGTTGTGATTGGTGGAAGTCATGGTAAAACCACCACTACAGCAATGGTGATGCATGTGTTGAAAAACTTGGGCAAAGATTTTGATTATATGGTTGGTGCACAGCTCGAAGGTTTTGATACCATGGTGCGTTTAACCAAAGATGCACCTATTGCCGTCTTTGAAGGCGATGAGTATTTATCATCTCCTATTGATTTAACACCAAAGTTTCATTGGTATAAGCCACAGGTTGCAATGCTTACAGGTATTGCCTGGGATCATATGAATGTGTTTCCTACCTGGGAGAATTACATCAGTCAGTTTACCATTTTTGCAGATAGTATGCCCGATAAAGCTGCTTTGGTTTATTTTAATGAGGATGAAGAGTTAGTTAAGTTGGCAGAAACTCAGAAGCAAAGATTAGCTATTCAGGATTATTCAACTTTGCCATACGAAAACCGGAATGGTGAGGTAGTTGTTTTGTGGGAAGGCAAAGAATATCCGATGGCCGTTTTTGGCGATCATAACCTGCAAAACATGAACGGTGCTCGATTGCTATGTAATCAAATTGGTATTTCGGATGATGAGTTTTTAACAGCTATTGGATCTTTTTCAGGCGCTGCCAAAAGACTTCAGCTATTGGAGAAGAATGAATCAACTAATATTTATCTCGATTTTGCACACTCGCCATCTAAGTTAAAAGCAACTACCAATGCTATGAGGCAACAGTTCGAAAATCGTAAATTAATTGCTGTGATGGAACTGCATACATTTAGTAGTTTGAATAAAGATTTCTTACCTCAGTATAAAAATACCATGCAAATGGCCGATCAGGCTGTGGTTTTTTATAATCCTGAAGTACTTAAGCATAAACAGCTGCCTGATATTTCAAAACAGGAAGTTAGTGAAGCTTTTGATCAGGAAGGGTTAATGGTGATGACAGAGTCTGATGAACTGGTAAGTTGGATTAAAGAGCAGGATTTAAAAAATGCCAATTTACTGATAATGACATCTGGTAATTTCTCAGGTGTTGATTTGAAAAAACTCGCCGCTGAATTGATTTCCATAAAAAAATAGAAAAGCTTGTAACTTATAGTCATATCAAGGCGTCTTATTTATCGTAGTAAGAATACTGCGCTGAAATAGATTATTAATTAAATTCCCCTTGATATGAGTAAAAAGTTTAGTTTTGGGTTACTACTGTTCTCTGCAGTGTTGTTAACCCTTCCTATTTCGTGTTTACGTGCACAAAGTCTGGTTGATCAGGCAAGTGAAACGTATAGCAATGTTACATCCATTGAAGTAGAAGGATCCTTTTGTTCTGTTAATATTGTTGGTGGCTCGTCAACCGATGTGTCTTTTACCGGCGAAATTTATTCATCGCGAGATTATGATATGAAAATTCGTTATAATATGAGCGGTGGTACACTTCGGGTATGGATCGATCGGCCTAATTCGATTAGTGGAAACATTAAAGGTAAGCTCGACTTTAAAGTTCCTGAAAATACAAATATAACTGTTGATAATTCAAGTGGAAGTATAAAGGTTGAAAATATAGGACAAAGTAATGTTCGTTTAAAAGCATCTAGTGGTAGCGTAAATGCTATCAATATTAATTCTGATTTGGTAGCTACTGCATCATCAGGCAGCTTAAATATTGAAGGAATAGGTGGTGATTTGCGTGCCGGAACCTCTTCGGGTTCGCAACGAATTAAAGGTGTGCAGGGTAATGTAAAAACAAAGGCATCAAGTGGAAGTATTAAAGCCGAAAATATTGGCGGTGATGCTGATTTATCTACATCATCAGGTGGACAATCTATTTATATGGTGCAAGGTAATTTGTGGTCGGCAGCTACATCCGGAAGTTTAAATATAGGAGATGTTACTGGAGATGTAAAGGCAAATACATCATCTGGAGGAATTAAGTTGGATCGTATTACCGGAGCTGTTAATTTGTCAAGCTCAAGCGGAAGCCAACGAGGTACCAATATTAAATTAACCGGAGCATCTTATTTCAAAGCATCATCGGGTAGTGTAAATATGGATTTATTGAATGATGTTGATGAGCTTAGTTTTGCATTAACGGGTTCGTCAGGAGGCTTAAATGCTAAAGGAAATAGTGGTAGAAAGAAACTGGTGATTGATCGTGGTCCGATAAAAGTAACCGGCAATACCAGTTCGGGAAGTCAGAATTATAGATAAGATTTGGTAATAAGTGATAAATAGAAAAGTCCCTGTCGGTGTTATGTCGGCAGGGACTTTGATTTTATAGGGGAAAAATGAGGTTCGATGTTTTAATAATAAACGATATAAGTATCTGTATTATTGTCTGTAGTAAAATCTGCATTTTGAATTTCAATATTATTGTACTTAGTCCAACTACAACAATCATTCGATTTTCTATCGGCATCTACCATAAGAGTAAAAACTTCATCATCATTAAGTAATAGTTTGGCAGATACCGTTTCTGTTTCCCATCCAATACTATTGATCATGACAATATTAACATCGTTTTCGCTGATAAAATCAAACTTCATATTTTCGCCAGTTGATTCATTTATTAATTTGAGTTCTGATGAATTGGCAGCTCCTGATGTAAAAATGTTTTCATCTGTTGTCGCATCTTTTATCTCAAAATAAAATGGTTCGGGCGGTGTAAAACATGGGTCACATTCCGAATCATTAAGACAAGAAATAAGAAGGAAAGTACTTATAAGTACCAGGAGTAAATTTTTCTTCATAGGTAATGGGTATATTCTATTATTTGGTAAGATGAATTTTGTAATTAAGGGTTGCGTATATTCAATATTAGGAGATGAGAGATTTTATTAATTATTATTTACTAAATGCAAAAAGAAAGAGTATTAATATATTGATAATAAAATAAATAGCATTTGTTTTTAACTTGATTTTATCAATGGAATTATTTAACTTTTTTATTCACTTTTTACTCATCTAAATCAAGATATCATGAAAACAAAATGTCTACTTCTTGAATTTTTGATTATTTTAATAATCGTTTCATTACCTATGTCAGCTCAGCATGAGTCAGGACAGCTCTCATCTTACACTTACGCTCAATCGCTTCAATTCCAACGGCAATACTACACTTCACCTGCCAATTATCAACAATATTCAACCATATTGACTGAAGATGGTACTATTTATTCACTGGTTGTTGATAATTACGAGTTGCATTGTTTTACTAATCAACGTGGCACAGATGTATGGACCAAAGAATTAATTCCTACTGGTCATGATGGAGATATTTACATTGCATTTATTGGTTTAACAGGAGATAATCAGCGTGTAATTGCATATTCTTATAACCCTTATTTTGACTATGGAGCCAGAACTTCTTATGGATATGAATTCTGGCAGACAACTATAGTAATGGTTGAAACCCTTGAAGGATGGGAGGAGAAGACCTATTATACACAACCGCAAGTTTCCTGGACTTATAACTATGCTTTGGTACCATTTGCTATTAATACAGATACGAATGGAAAGGTTCATATTATTCTGCATCGACGAGGTTGGTGGAATTACGGTGGGGAATTACACGAGGTGATTGTTGATTATAGTAATGATCAGGTAAATTGGGGTGCAGTAACTCAAATATATAAATATGCAGAGGGAACTGTTGATAGAGGAACATCATGGATTGGTCGGCAAATTATGGATAATGAAGATCAACATCTGGTTTACTATAAACAAGCTCCTTCATTGGGTACATATTATATTGATTACGCTCGTAAAGTAAATGGTGTATGGCAAACTCCAACAAGGTTAAGAACAACTACAAAGGGGAATTATCATTATTTTGATTTGGATGCAGATAAGAGTGGAAATTATTTTTTCATGTACATTGAAAATAACGAGCCATCGGGTCCAACTATTTGGTTGAGTAAAAATGGAATCAATTTCGATAATCCTTTCACTCCATTCGCTGATGGAGATGTTACAACAAAAGCTAATTTGTATCCTTTAAATGACGGATCTGCTAATATCATTGTATTCTTACAAGATCAATATCCTAAGATTTTCAATTACGATGGTACGACTTTAATAAATCTAGATGGGCTTACTTTTGAAAATACAGAAACTGAGGAGCTTTTTTTTGGAAAAACTTTTATTCCAATGCCAAATTATGGGATGCTGAATGATGAGGTCAATGTTATTGGATTTTCATCAGATAATGTTACCACATCCGTATCTGGAGATATTACAACCTATTATCCATACGATAGGTTATTTGTAGAGGTTAATTGGCAAAGGGGGGCATCTGGTATTGAAACTGGAAGTAAAGCTGATGAAATAGCTATATATCCAAATCCAGTTAAAGACTGGATCAATATTTCGAATGTTAGTAACGGTGTTAATATAACAATCTATTCCATTTTAGGAGAAAAAGTAAAATCACTCCAGTGCTTATCTAATAGGATTAATGTGAGTGACCTTTATCGAGGTATGTATATACTAGAAGTGGATGGTATTTATCTGAAATTTTTGAAATTGTAGTAAAAAGAATAAGCCCGATTACTTTCTGTTAATCGGGCTTATTTTTTATAATATGCTATCAATCTTCTCTGCAGGTCGGCCAATGACCGCTTTATCGCCATTAATAATGATAGGTCGTTCAATTAGTTTAGGATATTCAACCATTGCTAATATCCATTCTTCGTCTGATAATTCTTTATCTTCAAATTCTTCTTTGAAGATGTCTTCTTTGGTTCTGATAACTTCCATCGGACGTTTGCCTAACTTACGCAATACTTCAGTAAGTTCATCAGGTGTGATGGGTTCATCCAAATATTTGAAGACTTCAAATTCTACTCCTTTATCTTCAAGATATTTTACTCCTTCACGGCTTTTCGAGCACCTTGGATTGTGAAATATTTGTATCATAGGATATTCTTTTAATTAAGATTCATAAACTTCTTGAGCACCGTACTCCATTAAATATGCTTTGATAAAATCGTCAATCTCACCGTCTAAAACCCCCTGGACATTTGAAGTTTCATGACTGGTTCTAACATCTTTTACCATTTTATAAGGCTGAAGCACATACGATCTGATTTGTGATCCCCACTCAATCTTTTTCTTTTGCGATTCAATTTTGTTTTGTTCTTCGAGCTGTTTGCGTAACTCAATTTCGTAAAGTTGCGATTTTAAAAGTCGCATAGCGTTTTCTTTGTTACCAAGCTGCGAACGTGACTCAGTGTTCTCGATAATAATACCGGAAGGAATATGTCGAAGTCGAACACCGGTTTCAACTTTATTTACATTCTGTCCACCGGCACCACCCGATCGGAATGTGTCCCATTCTATATCACTTGGATTTACTTCAATTTCGATGCTGTCGTCGATTAACGGAATCACAAAAACCGATGTAAATGAAGTCATTCTCTTATTGGCTGAGTTAAACGGCGATAAGCGAACCAAACGATGTACTCCATTTTCGCTTTTTAGATAACCGTAAGCAAAATCACCTTCAAATTGCAGAGTAACAGTTTTGATACCTGCTTCATCACCTTCTTGATAATTAACCTCTTTAACTTTATAGTTGTGAGCCTCTCCCCATCGAATATACATGCGCATTAGCATTTGAGCCCAATCCTGACTTTCGGTACCACCTGCACCTGCATTAATTTTCAGAACAGCTCCCATCTTATCTTCTTCGCGACGAAGCATATTTTTTAGCTCCAGTTTTTCGATTAAATTCAAAGATGTATCGTATTGTTCATCTACATCAGACGCTTCGGCTTCACCTGCTTTCTGAAATTCGAATAAAACTTGCAAATCGTCAATTGCCGTTTTTACTTCGTTATAATCGTTAACCCAACTTTTTAGTTCGCGAAGTTTTTTCATTTGCACCTCCGCCTTCTTGGCATCATCCCAAAAATCGGGTGCTTGCGATCGCATTTCTTCTTCTTCTATCTCAATCAGTTTACGATCGATGTCAAAGATACCTCCTTAACGCTAACTCGCGTCCACTTAAGTCTTTAAGATTTTCTTGTGTAATCATTGATTTTGTATTTATTGCAAAGGTAACAAACCAAGGTGATATTTTGGTTTAAAAATAATAGACTTGTCAGTTAGGATAGATGCTTTTGTCCACTTCTTTGCAATATCTTGAGATATATTTATATACTTCGTAATTGCCTAGCTCACCAGCTTTGTTCCAGTCCTGGCAGGCTTCTTCCTTAAGACCAATGTTGTATTTTGCTATTCCTCTATTAACGTATGCATGAACATCCTCTGGGTCTTTCTCAAGGGCCCGATCGTAATCTTCGATGGCTCCCAGTATATCTTGGTTATCAGCTCTCATTATTCCCCGTAAGGTAAAAATTCCCGGGGAATTCGGATTGAGGTAGATGGTTTGGTTAATATCATCAAGTATGTTTTGTTTGTTATCGGAATATTTAAAGCGGATACGACTTCTTTGATAAAAGGCTGTTGCATCAAGTGAATCGTGAAAAATGGCTTCCGTACAACGGTTGTATGCTTCTTGAATGTTATCTCTTCGTTCCAAGTCAATCATTGCCTGTTGTACAATAGCAGGGGCAAAATTTGGATTGTTATCAAGGCATAACGTAAAATTTATTTGAGCCTCGTTTTTCTTATTCTCTTCCAAATCGATCAAGCCCTTTAGATAGTATTGAAGAAAAAAATGTGGATCTATTTTGTTGCATTCCGAAAAATCGTCTCTACTTCCAACTTTGTTATTGTACTTATATCGTGCATAAGCTCTCATGCATCTTGCTTCAACATCTGTTGAAATCAGATTTATTTGTTTGCTAAATTCGCGTGCTGCATCTATGTAATTGTCAACAATAAGGTTGCAAATGCCCCTGCTTATCTCGGGGCTGAATAATACGCTTAAGTCCGGATTAAGTTTTATGTTTTTAATCGGTAGGTTAATATCAATCCAGTTTGAATCGTTAAGTAAGTAAGAGTTAAACACTACTTTTTCAGGTTTTTTAGGTAATGTATTGATGATGCCAACTAATTCTCCTTTGTAATTAATAGCGGGTGCACCGTTAGTATTAGAGGTAAAAGATTGATTGATTACGCCAGAACGACTTATGAATGGGAAATATTTAATTTGTGTAATTGGTGTTAAATATGATCCTTCTTCCTCGTCCGATTCAATGGGTTTCGTGATGGTCAGTAAATCTTCATTTTCTTTAAACGATATTTTAGATGGGAAAAGATAATTGAATTGTCGCGATCGGGATGGTTCAACTTTTATGAGTGCTAGATTGGTGTATGGATGCACCGAAATCACTCGTGTTATATTGTAATTTCTTCCATTACGTAATTGAACATTAGCAGAATCGGCATTCTCAAATATCGAACTTTTGGTAATGGCTAAGCCGTTGGCCGAAATAAAGAATCCAGCGGCTGTTTCAATGGTTTCTCCTTCCTTATTATAACTGCGTGACTCAAATACTGTTTTTTCACTTTTCTCAATAATCTCCATCAGGTTTTGAGAATAACTCGAAACTGAGAATATTAAAAGAGCAATTGTGCAGATTATGGATTTGGTCCGATTCATTTTTTACTGTTACGATAATCAAAAATACTAAAATACCTGAATGAATGCGCCCTTTTTAGTCGTATCGTAGTGTATCGAAAATTAATAGACTAATATTTTACACTAACAGAAAAAACGTGATGTTTTTTTGGGAGTAATTAAAAAGAAAAAAGGTTAGCAAAACTGCTAACCTTTTTCTTTCGGGTGAAAGACCGGGGTCGAACCGGCGACCTCTGGAACCACAATCCAGCGCTCTAACCAACTGAGCTACATCCACCATTTTTTCTTAAAGCGATGCAAAGATAACATTATCGAATTGAATCTTGCAATAGTTAGGCAATAAAAATTTAAATCTTTTTCTTTGTAGTCCTATTTTACACCGTTAATACATCTTTGTTTTGGAAAATAATCATTTGTAATTCAGAGTGATATTTGTATGTAAAGGTAAGATAGTTAAAATTTGTAAAATATAGCAGAGATGAAGTTTTTTATCGAAAATAAGGAGTTGGATGGCGAATTGGAGCTGATTTTAAATCAAATCAGACTACGAATGAATGGTACAACTGTTGGACAGATGGAAGGGAGAGGTATTCGTTATCGATTAAATTATGGAGTAGGGTTTCCACACATAAGGGAATTGGCAACGATGCACCGTTCTGATTATAGGTTGGCCGAGAGATTGTGGTTGAAAGAAATCAGAGAAACTATGCTTTTAGCTGCTATTTTGGTTCCTAAAAATGAGATGACTATTGAAAGATGTCGCGAATGGAGCGTTTTGATTAATAATATCGACTTGGTTGAGCGGACTTCTATGCTTTTGTGGGGGCAATTGCCGGTTTTGGATCAACTATTGGTAGAATGGAAAAAATCTGACAATGAATGGCTGCGTTTACTTGCTAATTATAGTAAAGGTTGGCAGGTTCAGAATACAGAGAAGTGTGATGTAAAAGATATAGATGAAATGATTAATGCTGATCTGTTTTCGACAAATTATTCTTTCCTCAAATCGTTTGCTTTTGTAATTAAAAAAATGTTAAGAGTAGTTGGTCAAAGTACTCCAAAATTAAATCAATGGATTGATGAGGCTTCTAAGTCACATACAGAATCGGTTAAATTAATAGCTCAGGAGATAATTAGTGAAATCCAGTTTGTTGAAGGGCGGTAATTGTAAATCAATTACGAACGTGGTAAAAGTCATATAATCATCAATTATCAAATAGTATATTTGTATAAATGTAGATATGAGAATAATATCAATGTGTTTATAATATATTTAATAAAATGAGTATGCTAAGATCTCATTTCGAAAAATTTCGAAAGAACATAATTGGATATGATGCCACTATTGAAACTCCTTTCGGAGAGATGCCTTTGGTTTATGCCGATTGGATTGCTAGTGGTAGATTGTATGAACCCATCGAAAACTTATTAAAGGAGAAAATAGGTCCAATGGTGGCTAATACACATTCCGAGTCGAGCGATTCGGGAATGATCATGACTAATGTGTATAAGTTATCACATCAAATCATAAAGAAGCACGTTAATGCAGGTTCTGAGGATATAATTATAACTGCAGGTTTTGGAATGACCTATGTTGTGAATAAACTACAACGAATCTTGGGGATGAGGGTTCCAGAGCAAGTGAAGCATTTTTGTTCCATCTCGCCCGAAAACCGGCCAGTTGTTTTCATAACACACATGGAGCATCACTCTAATCATACATCATGGCTCGAAACAAATGCAGATGTTGTTGTGCTTGAACCTGATGAAAATTTGTTGGTTAATCCAGATTCGTTAAGGAAAGAGATAAAAAAATACGAGAACAGAACGTTAAAGATTGGTTCATTTACAGCATGTTCAAATGTTACAGGTGTACGAACACCCTATTCCGAATTAGCTCGCATTATGCACGAATATGGAGGATTTTGTTTTGTCGATTTTGCAGCTTCGGCTCCTTACGATACTATTAATATGCACCCTGATGATCCTAAGGAAAGTTTGGATGCTATATTCTTTTCTCCTCATAAGTTTTTAGGAGGGCCGGGAAGTTCTGGTGTAATGGTTTTTAATCGTTCGTTATATCACAATCTAGCTCCAGATAACTCCGGAGGTGGTACCGTTGACTGGACTAATCGTTGGGGAAAGTATAGGTATATTGATGATATTGAGGCTCGTGAAGATGGAGGTACTCCCGGTTTTTTGCAATCGATTAAGGCTGCGATGGTAATTAAGCTTAAAGAGGAAATGGGAGTGGAAAATATTCATGCCCGTGAGAAAGAGATGATTGCTAAGATATTTAAGGAGTTTAAGACTATACCTGGAATGAATATTTTAGCAGATAATGCAGAACAGCGGTTAGGAGCTATATCTTTTTATATTGATGATTTACATTTTAATTTAGCTGTTCGAATGCTAAACGATAGGTATGGTATTCAGGTTCGTGGTGGATGTTCATGTGCAGGTACCTACGGACATTATCTGTTACATGTCGATTACTATACATCAAATAAAATAACAAGTAAAATTAATCATGGCGATTTGTCAGAAAAACCTGGATGGGTTCGTATGTCGATACATCCAACAATGTCAGACGAGGAGCTGAATTATGTTATTGATGCAGTGAAAGGAATTGCCAATAACTGGCAGAATTGGAAAAATGATTATCGATACGAGGCATCCCGCAATGAATATTATCACAAAGATGTGAAAGTTAAAATGCCTGAAGATTATGAAGACTGGTTTAGCTTTTAGGAAAATTAAAATAATCCTATAATTTTGTGGTGAAGCCGATGGTTTCACCATTTTTTATACTATATGAAGATATTTGAGGTTAAAGATTCAGTTTCGGAAAAGCAGTTTTTAGATGTTGTTGATTCTATATATCGCAACGATGATGCGTATGTGCGTCCGTTGGATGTAATGATCAAAGAGATTTTTGACCCGTTACAAAATGTTTTCTTTACGCATGGTTCTGCTACCCGTTTTATATTAAAAGATGGTAAGCGGGTTATAGGTCGTGTTGCTGCTTTTATCAATGATAAAAAAGCATATGGTTATGAACAGCCAACGGGAGGGATGGGTTTTTTTGAATGTATAGACGATGAGGAGGCTGCTTTTATTTTATTTGATACTGCTAAAGATTGGCTCGAAAAACGAGGAATGAAGGCCATGGATGGACCAATTAACTTTGGGGAGAATGATAATTTCTGGGGTTTATTGGTTGAAGGGTTTACTCAACCCGGTTTTGGTATGCAGTACAATCCTCCATATTATCAGAAGTTTTACGAAAAATATGGTTTTGCAAATTACTTTGAGCAAATAACCAATCATCTTGATTTAACGGTGCCTTTTCCTGAGCGATTTTGGAAGATTGCTGATTGGGTAGTCAAAAGAGATGGATTTAATTTTAGACATTTTAACTGGAATGCGGCTGACAAATATTACAATGATTTTGAGACAATTTATAACGATGCGTGGAGATTTCATGAGAACTTTAAACCGATTGAGCGTGAAGTATTAAAAAATACTATCGAGAAGGCTAAATCTTTTATGATGCAAGATCTGATCTGGTTTGCCTATCATAAAGATACTCCTATCGGTTTTATTGTTCTTTTTCCTGATATCAACCAGATAATAAAAGGGTTTAAAGGAAAAATGAATACCATCAATAAATTAAAATTTATTTGGGGTAAACTAACTAAACAAATGACACGAGCCAGAGTTGTTATTTTGGGTGTTGTACCTAAATTTCAACGTTCAGGTATCGAATCGGGTTTGTTCTGGCATTTAAACGAAGTGATGAAGAAAAATCCGCATTTTAAAGAATTGGAATTATCTTGGGTTGGTGATTTTAATCCTAAGATGAGGGTTTTACAAGAATCAATGGGGGCGGCATTTGGAAAAAAACATGTCACCTATCGTTGTCTCTTTAATGGCCAGAAAATAAGCAAAGAAAGGGCTTCGCAGATACCTGTAGACACAAAGTATGGAGACGAAGTGAAAAAAGATTTGTAAATTCTGTGCTTAAATCTTTTGTCGTTAATATTTTATGAATTATCTTTGCAGCCCGAATAGAATTAGAATAGTAAGGATTTAAAGCATATAACAATGAAACAAGGAATTCATCCGGATAATTACAGATTGGTAGCTTTTACCGATATGTCAAACGGGGAAACATTCATTACTCGTTCTACTGTTGCAACAAAAGACACTGTTGAAATCGACGGGAATGAATATCCTCAGGTGAAGTTGGAAATTTCTAACACATCTCACCCATTTTACACAGGTAAAATGAAATTAGTAGATACAGCAGGACGTGTTGATAAGTTTATGAGCCGTTATCAAAAACATTTCGACAAGCGTAAGTAATAACTACTTGTTAAGATATAAAAAAAGCTTCGGATTATTCCGGAGCTTTTTTTGTATTTTTATAGGTTAGATATTGATACACTAATGTTGTGGAGTGTAACTTTTGTGGATAAATAGTGTAGCTTTTAAATATAAGAAGTATCATCTTATTGGGATGTAAATTATTGATTAGGAGTTTTGGCACGTCTATTGACTATATAGAAAACGTTGTATTTTAATGAGCTCGGCAGACATATTGACAGGTTGTCTGCCTTTATGAAAGACTTAATATGAATAAAAATAAAACAAAGCAAAATAGTATTTACTTTTCAGATGTGTTTGAATCTGATGCTGAGTTTATTCCGATTGTTGCAGAGGGTGATGAGAAGAGTGTAAATGAGCTTGAAGTGCCTGACACTTTGCCTATTTTACCACTTCGAAATACAGTGTTGTTTCCAGGAGTTATCATTCCAATATCGTTAGGGCGTGCCAAATCGTTGCAATTAATCAAAGATGTGCAACGGAATAAAGGTTTTTTTGGTGCTGTTGCTCAGCGTGATGTTAAAGTGGATGATCCTCAACAAGCTGATTTGTATGAGGTGGGAACCATGGCCAAGGTAATCAAGATTCTTGAAATGCCTGATGATTCTACTTCCGTAATTATTCAAGGGAAAAAACGGTTTCGTCTTGATGAAATAACAACTGATGAGCCTTATCATATGGCCAAAGTGACAGGTTTGGAAGATGAATTACCAAATGATACTACTAAGAGTGAATTCGAAGCAGTTGTTAGTTCAATTAAAGATTTATCATTACGTGTTATTAAGGCATCATCTCATATTCCACCAGAGGCATCATTTGCTATTAAAAATATCGAAAGTGATGGTTTCCTGATCAACTTTGTTGGATCTAATTCTGAAATGTCAGTTGAAGAAAAACAAAAGATACTTGAGTTCGAAAGTTTGTTGGATCGTGGAATGTCCCTCCTAGAGCATTTGGCACGCGAAGTACAAATGCAAGAACTGAAAAATGATATTCAGAGTAAAGTTAAACAGGATATTGATCAGCAACAACGTGAATATCTTCTTCAACAACAGATTAAAACCATTCAGGATGAATTAGGTTCTAGTCCTATTGAACAGGAAGTTCGTGATTTAAGAGAAAAAGCGGAGAAGAAAAAGTGGAGTAAAGAAGTTGCAGATCTTTTTGATAAAGAGATAGACAAGTTACAGCGTTTAAATCCTGCAGCTGGAGAATATTCGGTACAATATAATTACCTGCAAACCTTAATTGATATTCCTTGGAATGAATATACTAAGGATAATTACGATTTAAAAAGAGCAGATAAATTTCTGAACCGTGATCATTATGGTTTAGATAATGTTAAAGAACGAATTCTTGAACATCTGGCTGTTTTAAAACTGAAAGGTGAATTAAAATCCCCAATTATTTGTTTATATGGACCTCCGGGAGTTGGTAAAACTTCGTTGGGAAAATCGGTAGCCGATGCGATTGGACGTAAGTATGTGCGTATGTCATTAGGAGGTGTGCATGATGAAGCCGAAATTCGTGGCCATCGAAAAACATATATTGGTGCTATGCCAGGGCGAATCATACAGAATATTAAAAAAGCTGGTTCGGCAAACCCTGTTTTTATCCTTGATGAAATAGATAAAATTAGTAATAGTTTTCACGGTGATCCAGCCTCGGCTCTGCTAGAAGTGTTGGACCCTGAGCAAAACGAGCATTTTCATGATAACTTCTTAGAAGTTGATTTTGATTTATCCAATGTAATGTTTATTGCTACAGCTAATACTATTGGTAACATTGCTCAGCCTTTGCTTGACCGTATGGAACTGATTGATGTTAGTGGATATATACTTGATGAAAAAGTGGAGATTGCGCGTCGTCACCTTTTGCCACATCAAATGGAGAATCACGGTATTGATAAAGGAAAATTATCGATCAATAAGAATGTCTTAGGTTATATTGTAGAATCATATACTCGTGAATCCGGAGTTCGTGAATTAAATAAAGTTCTAGCTAAATTATGCCGTAAGTTAGCTTTGAAGATTGCCAAGGACGAAGAAATTAAGAAAAACTTAGTTATTAAGGATGTAGCTGAATATCTTGGAATTCCTCGTTTTTCAAAAGATAAATGGCAAGATAATTCAACAGCAGGTGTGGTTACTGGTTTGGCCTGGACTGCAGTTGGTGGTGAAATACTTTTTGTTGAAAGTAGTATCAGTAAAGGAAAAGGTAAACTTACTCTTACAGGTAACTTGGGTGATGTAATGAAAGAGTCAGCAGTTTTAGCTCTTGAATATTTACGAGCTAATGCTTCAATGCTTGGATTGAAGACTGAAACCTTTGATGACTGGAATGTGCATGTTCATGTGCCCGAAGGTGCTATTCCTAAAGATGGACCGTCTGCAGGTGTTACAATGGTTACTTCTTTGGCATCTAGTTTTACGCAACGTAAGGTCAGAGCGCGTTTGGCAATGACTGGAGAGATTACCTTGAGAGGTAAGGTTCTTCCTGTTGGAGGCATTAAAGAAAAGATTTTGGCCGCTAAGCGTGCAGGTATAACTGATATTATGCTATCGCAGGATAATAAAAAAGATATTGACGAAATCAATGATATGTACCTCGAAGGATTAACTTTCCACTTTGTGAAGGAAATATCAGAGGTTTTGGATTTTGCCTTACTTGATGAAAAGGTTAAAAAGCCATTAGAGATTTAATAGAAAAGGTCAGCATTAGCTGACCTTTTTTATTTAATGGAAGTTAAACTTTATATCTGCATTTGTATGAAGAACTTCGTTGCAAAAGAGACTCTCAAATTTTTGAACCGTATTTTCCATGTTAGGATCAATTCTTGATAAAGTCTTTCGTATTAAAGCTTTGGGAATGTGTTTATAATATGCCTGAGCCAATCCTCCTGTAATTGAAGCTATAGTATTAGTAGGACCACCAATCCAGATGGCTTTTCGTATTGCATCTTCAAAACTGTTTGAGTCTAAAAAGGCTAATAAGGCAGCGGGGGCAGGAGAATTATATTGTTGCATAACTCCATTAACTTCTTCTTTATCTAGGTTTAGTGGTAGTTGATAGCCAATTTCTGTTTCTAAAAAACTGCGAATATCCTCCTTCTTGTTTCCGTTCTTTGCTAAATAGATTGCACCAGTCATCGCTTGAGCAGCCTTTACTTTTGATTCTAACGTATGTGTAATAATAGTAGCCTCTTTCGCCCAAAGCATTGCTTCTTCTAGGCTTTTAGCTGCAAATCCTATAGGCGATACTCTTCGAGCAGCACCATCTCCGGTACTGTTGTACTGTTGATTAGGTTTATCAGAAATGGCCCAGTCAAAAAAGTTTTTTAGGTAACCAGCTTTCGGGTATTTGTGCACCCATTGACGCAAACTTCTGTCAAAGGTGCTATTAGAGATAATAGCGTCAGCAATAGCCACTGTTAAAACGGTATCCGTTGTGTAAGCTGAAAATGGCTTTAAAAGTTGAAAATCTGTAGTTCTTTGCGGCGACTCAATAAAAGCCGATCCGATAATGTCTCCGATAATTGATCCTCTCATGTGTATGGGTATTGGGCATTAAAATAAGGTGACCACTTCTTAACTGTATATGGGGCTGAATGTAATCAAAAAATATCTATGATCATTTATTATTTGATGAATTTGGTATTTATTGTGCTTAAATTGAACATACTATCGAATATTAGAACGTACAGTTTGAAAAGAAAATATGTTTTTTATAAAAAAATGAAATAACTTGTTGTATAAATAATACTATTAAAAGTTACATTTTTTTATGACAGATAGAGTAAAGTATATTGTTTGGTTATTAATTGCCAGTGGTACTATTATTTTACTTTGGTATTTTAGGGCAATCGTGTCCTTTATTCTTGTATCTGTTGTTATTTCATTGGTAATTCGTCCGGTTTTCGACATGATTAAGCGCATAAAAATTCGCAAATGGCAAATATCAAATGCCATTAGTGCGCTGTTAACGGTTCTTGTATTATGGGTTTTTGTATTTCTGTTCTTTCGACTTTCAGTTCCGTTCATTATAAAAGAAATACATTTTCTTTCCAATGTGGATATTGATGTTGTATTCAATAAAGCAGAAAAATTATTGGCTAACATTCTTGAACCATTAAATCATTCTGACTTTGGGAAAAGTGGCATTGGATTGATTGAAAATCAGATTAAAGAAACAGCAATTACATTTTTTGATTTTACTCAGTTAAGAAACCTTTTTACCGGAGTAGTTGGTTTTTTAGGTGGATTATTTGTATTTATTTTTAGTGTTTCGTTTATAACTTTCTTTTTTTTGAAAGACGAATGGTTGATAATTAGTGGTCTTCTGTTGTTTTTTCCTGCGCATTACGAGTCGGCTTTAAAACACATTCTGGCATCAATAAAAACTTTGTTACGGCGATATTTTATTGGAGTCATTATACAAATTGTATTAATATCCATTTTTGTAACTCTTGGTTTTTTAATTGTAGGTATTGAATTTCAGCATGCTATAATTATAGGATTATTCTCGGGTTTAATTAATGTTATACCTTATTTAGGTCCATTAATAGGTGCTTTTTTTGGCTATTTAGTTGGATTGATAGTCTATGTACAATTAGGTACTCCACCCGATTTTTTAAATTATATTATTGGAATTTTTCTGGTTTATTTAATTGTTCAGTTACTAGATAATATCGTTTTTCAGCCTTTTATATTTTCTTCCAGCGTTAGAGCTCATCCTCTTGAAATATTTCTAATCATCCTAATGGCTGGTTATATAGCAGGTATACCTGGTATGTTTTTGGCAATTCCTGTTTACACTATCATTCGAGTTGTAGCTAAAGAGTTCTTTTACAATTATAAACTTGTAAAAAGGCTAACCGAACATCTTAAGGAATAAAAGATTAATAATTCTCTAAAATTTAATGTTTAGCATTAAACAATCTTTTTAGTAAATCGTTAAGAATGGTTAAACGTCGAAATGTTAAAAAAGATTAATGCAAAGATATATCCATCTCATCCTATGAGGCAGTATTTAACGGTTAATTCGTCTAAATAGGAAGATTAATAACAGTATAATATGGTTAAAACTTTATCCAAACCCCGTTTATTCAGGAAGATTTCAGTAAAGTTTTTCTTACTTATTTTTTTTAGTCATACATTTTTAAGCATTCAGGCAAAAGAGAATACTAGTGTGCAAAGTACCCCAACGCCCGATATACAAGTTGGAGAGAGGTTATTTTATGGACTTATTCCTATTGGTGAAGATGCGAAAGCTTGTGCATCGTGTCATACATTCTATTCTGCCGACACAATTAATTGGAATCCATCAGTTATAGAAATGGCTATTGTCGCAGCTGAAATGGACTTGGCCTCTTTTAAAAGTAATTTATTAGCACCATCGGGTGCAATGAGAGAAAAAGTGCATGTGAATTTTGAATTGAGCGATGAGCAACTTTTTAATCTTCATGGCTACCTATCTGAACTAGCACAAAATGGAGTTCCAGAAGAAAGTGTATCGATTAATACAATTCTTATATTTCTAATTTTCGGTTTGTTAATGGCTTTGGCTTTAATTGATTTGATTTTTACCAAAAAGATAAAATTTAAGCTACTACATATTCTGATTATAATAGCTGGTTTGGCTTATCAAGGTAAGGTTGTATCTGATACATTGATAGGTTTTGGTAGAAGTGAGAATTATCGTCCCGATCAACCTATTAAATTTTCTCATAAAGTGCATGCTCAGGATAATCAGATTGATTGCAATTATTGTCATTACAATGCTCAACATGGAAAGTCAGCTGGAATACCAAGTGCAGGTTTGTGTATGAACTGTCATATGGTTGTTCGAAATGGTAGCCACTCTGGACAATTTGAGATTGCAAAAGTCGTTGATGCATTTGAAAATAATAAAGATATTGAATGGATTCGCATACATAATCTTCCCGATCATGTATATTTTAATCATTCGCAACATGTTAATGTTGGTAAGCTGGAATGTGCTGAATGTCATGGTGTAGTTGAAGAGATGCATATATTAAAGCAAGAGAATGATCTTTCGATGGGATGGTGTCTTGATTGTCATAAAAAGACGAATGTAGACTTCTTCGAAAATGATTATTACAAAGCCTTTGAAGCCTTTCATAAAGACGTTGAAATGGGTGTGTTAGACTCAATTAAAGCTGCTGATGTAGGTGCTAATGATTGTATGAACTGCCATCATTAAATAAACAAATTTGAAAAATGTGATTTGCTCTGTTACTTAAAATAAATCAGTTATTACTATGAAGCAATACTGGAAAAGCATTGAAGAGTTGATACCCGGGAATGAGGTTGATCAGAATAAGAAAACTTCTTTTTTATTAAATGATGAGAAAGGATCATCAACGAATTCTCGACGCGATTTTCTCAAACATTTCGGATTTAGTATCGCTTCGGCTGCTGTTTTGGCCGGATGTGAACGTCCTGTTAAAAAAGCAATACCTTTATTGATTCAACCCGAAGAAATAAAGCCTGGCACAGCTAATTATTATGCCTCCTGTTTCTACGATGGTGCCGAAGTTGTTCCAATTTTGGTTAAGGTACGCGATGGTCGTCCTATAAAAATTGAAGGGAATGATATGTGCAAGCTAACTGGTGGATCGGCATCTGCAAGAGTACAGGCTTCGTTATTAAATTTATATGATGAATCACGACCCGCTTATCCCGTCCATAATGGTGAAAAGATTACATGGGAGCAGGTGGATTCTGATATGAAAAAGATATTAGAGGAATGGAATACTGAAAAGGAATTTGTATTACTTACTCCTACAATTATAAGTCCCTCAACTAAAAAACTATTAAACGATTTCAAATCGAAATATCCGTTTGTTGTACACGAAATTTTTGATGCCTATTCCTATTCAGCACTTCGCGAAGCATATGCTCTTAATTACGGAGAGGCTATTATTCCCTCCTATCGATTTGATGCCGCAAAACTAGTTGTTGGATTTAATGCTGACTTTTTAGGAACTTGGTTACAACCAGTTGCTTTTGGAAAACAATATGCATCTGCACGAAAGCTTACAGATGGACAACGAGAGATGATGCGCCACGTTCAGTTCGAATCAACAATGACATTAACAGGTTCTAATGCCGACGAACGTTTTCCTATTCCAGCAAGTGATGAAGCTTATTATATTGCTGCATTATTCTCAATTTTAGCTAAGAAAGCCGGAATTGATGCCCCATTAATTAAAGGCCCGGCTCACATTAACAGCATTGCTGAAGAACTTTGGAAAGTGAAAGGGGAAGCATTAGTTGTTTCAGGAAGCAATCGCACTGATGTTCAGTCTATGATTTGTAGAATTAATCATATGTTGCAAAGTGAGGGTAATACCATTCGATTGGATTATCCGATTGAATTATTTCAGGGGAGTGATAAAAGATTTGAAGCTCTTCTTAGTAGAATAGAAGCTGATAAAGTTGGTGCTTTAATGCTGTGGGATGTAAATCCATTATATCATGCTCCATTAGAAGAACAGACAAAATCATCATTTGAAAAGGTTAATTTGAAGATTGCAGTTCATTCTCAAAAAACTGAATCAGTTGATGGATTTGATTACATTTTACCGGCACCTCATTTTTTAGAGTGTTGGGAAGATGCCGAATTAGTCCCTGGACTCTATACTCTTACTCAACCAGCGATTAGGCCATTATTTAATACCCGACAAGCTCAAGATAGTTTAATGAGATGGGCCAACTTCGACGGTAAATTTTATGATTTTATCAAACTCAATTGGAAAGAAAATATTTATTCAATGAGCTTATCGAAAGGTAAGCAGTTTGAAACATTTTGGAAGACTTCTCTAAGAGATGGATTAGTGTTTGATGAAGCAAAAACAACTACAACCTACACGTTTATTGAAAATGATAATAGTTTTATTTCAAAATATGCTAACCAGTCATCTGGAAACGATTTAGAATTGGTGCTTTATCAAAATGTACCGATAGGTGATGGCACTTTGGCTAATAATCCATGGCTTCAGGAATTACCCGACCCAGTGAGTAGAGTTTGTTGGGATAATTATGTGGCAGTTTCTCCTGCTTATGCGGCTTTGCGAGGTTGGAGTCAGGGTGATGTGGTTGCAGTTAATGGAATTGAACTTCCAGTACTTATTCAACCGGGCCAGGCTAGAAATACTTTAGCAGTAGCTTTAGGTTATGGTCGTTGGAATGCCGGTAAGGTTGCAACAAATGTAGGTAAAGATGTTTATCCTTTTGTTAAAATGCAAGATGGTAATCGTAGTTATTTTCTCAGCAAAGTAGAAGCCGTTGCAACAGGTGCTACTTATGAATTAGCAGCAACTCAGTCTCATCATTCGATGGAAGGTAGGGCTCTGGTTAGAGAAACTACAATAGCTGAATATCTTAAAAATCCTGCATCTGGTAATGAATTGCATGAAAAAGTTGAAAAGCTGCATACCTCGCTTTATCATGAGCATGAATACAAGGGGCATCATTGGGGAATGGTTATCGATTTAAATTCATGTATTGGATGTAATGCATGTGTGGTAGCTTGTTCGGCAGAAAATAATGTTCCAGTTGTTGGACGAAATGAAGTACGACGATCACATGAAATGCACTGGATACGATTAGATCGCTATTATTCTGGTGATTCTGAAAATCCGGAGGTAGTTCGTCAACCAGTAATGTGTCAACATTGCGATAATGCTCCATGTGAAAATGTTTGTCCGGTGGCAGCAACTAACCATAGTTCAGAGGGTATCAATCAAATGGCCTATAACCGTTGTATCGGAACACGTTATTGCAATAATAACTGTCCATATAAAGTGCGTCGTTTTAATTGGTACGATTATACGGGGGCTGATACAATTCCTAATAATCGTGTTGATCCTGCAGGAATGACATTGGATTTAAAACGTATGGTACTCAATCCTGATGTTACTGTTAGGGCAAAAGGAGTTATTGAAAAGTGTTCCATGTGTATTCAGCGTATTCAGGAGAGGAAACTGACTGCCAAACGAGATGGACGAATGCTTGAAGATGGAGAAATTAAGACTGCCTGTCAGCAAACATGCCCTGCTGATGCAATCACGTTTGGAGATATGAATGATCCAAATAGTAAAGTATCGAAATTACTTAAAGATGCGCGTCAGTATGGATTGCTTGAAGAATTACACACCTTGCCATCAGTGGTGTATTTGAGTAAAGTTAGAAACAAAGATAAAACCCTAAGCTAATGTACGTATCGCCAGTAAGAGAACCGCTCATTAGCGGAGAAAAAAGTTATAGTAAGGTCACCGAAGAGATATATGCTCCAATGACAGGTAAACCGGGTAAAACCTGGTATGCTGGAATAACTTTGGCATTGCTCGCATTAATGTTTGGTTTCTTTTCCATTTTCGTAACCGTATGGGACGGAATTGGAACTTGGGGGTTAAACCGTACAATAGGCTGGGGATGGGGTATCACCAATTTTGTGTGGTGGGTTGGAATAGGCCATGCCGGAACTTTTATTTCGGCCATCTTATTATTGTTTCGCCAAAAGTGGCGTACATCTATTAATAGAAGTGCAGAAGCAATGACCATTTTTGCGGTGATGTGTGCAGGATTGTTTCCTTTAATTCATATGGGACGTTTGCCCTTGGGCTTTTTTATCTTTCCGTATCCTAACACGCGCGATGTGTGGGTTAATTTTAACTCACCTCTTCTGTGGGATGTATTTGCAATCTCAACCTACTTAACGGTTTCACTACTTTTCTGGTACATGGGATTGATTCCCGATATCGGAACCATTCGAGATCGCTTAATGCCCGGAGTCAAAAAGAAAATTTACTCTTTCTTAAGTTTTGGATGGACAGGATCAGCTCGTCATTGGATGCGTCATGAATCCATGAGTCTAATCTTGGCCGGATTAGCTGCTCCATTAGTGTTGTCGGTGCACACCATTGTAAGTTTCGATTTTGCCACTTCGGTAATACCTGGATGGCACACTACCATTTTTCCTCCTTATTTTGTTTCTGGAGCTGTATTCTCGGGTTTTGCCATGGTATTAACGTTGATGATTATAACGCGCAAAGCCATTCATCTTGAAGATTATATTACCAAATCGCATCTCGAATCGATGAATAAAATCATCATTGCAACAGGATCGATTGTTGGTATTGCATACATTACCGAGTTATTTATCGCGTGGTATTCCGGAGTTATTTATGAGCAATATGCTTTTATCAACCGCGCTTTTGGACCTTACTGGTGGGCCTACTGGATTATGATGACATGTAATGTGATTACCCCTCAATTATTCTGGATTAAGAAAATCAGACGAAGCTTTGTGGCTACATTCATCATCTCCATATTTGTAAATATTGGTATGTGGTTCGAGCGTTTTGTAATTATAGTTACTTCGTTGCACCGCGACTTTCTACCATCAAGCTGGAGCATGTATTCTCCAACATGGGTTGAGGTTGGTATCTACCTGGGAACATTTGGTTTGTTCTTTACATTATTCTTCCTGTTTATCCGCTTCTTCCCGGTTATTGCTATTGCCGAAGTAAAAAGTGTGTTAAAAACATCAGCAGAAAAATTTATTAAAAAAGGAAAATAAAGAGCTATGAAGAATAAGACATACGTTTCAGGATATTTTCCCGATGATAAGGATTTGATTATTGCCATTAAAGAGCTGCAGAATAACAATGTTGATATTACTGATGTGCGTACACCCTTTCCGGTGCATGGTTTAGATAAAGTCTTAAAGATGCGCCGATCTCGATTGCCGCGTGCTGGATTTGTTGCAGGTGTTGTGGGCGCTGTCATTGGTTTTGGATTTCAGGCATGGGTTTTTACTGAAGCCTGGCCGTTAAATTTTGGTGGTAAACCTTACTTATCGGTTCCATCATTTGTGCCGGTAACCTTTGAGTTAACAGTTTTGTTCGCAGCCTTTGCCTTGGTGTTTGGTTTTCTTTTAAGTAGTCGTTTAGGACCTGGTGCCGACAATCATATTTTTGATGAAGAAGTGACGAATGATCGTTTTCAGATATTATTGGAAGCATCGGAAAATAATACAGACGCTCTACAAAAATCATTATTGGAAGTAGGTGCATTGGGAGTTCAGTTACACGAAGTTAAATCATAAACGATAAGCATGTATAAATCATTTGAATTTACACGAAAACTAAAGACCTTTTTGATTGCGCTTATGGTTGTTGGTGCTGTATTATCTGCAGTGGGTATCGTTTTGAATCTTGATCATACCCATCGGATTTGGGCCAATGTTCTGTTGAATGGGTTTTATTTTACTGCCATTGCTATGAGTGCCGCTTTTTTCGTAGTTGTGCATATATTGGGTGAATCGGGTTGGCATACGGCTATTCAGCGTATACCGGAAGCTATTTCGCAATATGTTCCTTTTGGTGGTGTTATTATGCTGTTGGTTTTAATTGGAATGCACGATATCTACCATTGGAGTCATACTGAACATTTAGATGAAGTGTTAGAAGGGAAGAGTGGCTTTTTGAACCCTGTGTTTTTTAGCATTCGTACAGTGGTTTATATTATTGTTTGGACATTTTTAGTTCGTAAAATCAGGAAACTTTCCTTAGCCTCAGATGACTCAAGCGATTTAAAAATATTTACGCGAACTCGAAATTGGGCAGGTATTTTTATTGTTTTGTTTGCCATTACAAGTTCAACATCTGCATGGGACTGGATTATGTCGGTAGATGCCCATTGGTATAGTACTCTTTTTGGATGGTATATTTTTGTTAGTTCTTTTGTGTCGGCCGTATCTGTTATCATAATTCTTCTGTTCGTATTAAGGAAGATGGGATACATGGATCATGTTAATGATGAACACTTACATGATTTAGGAAAATACTTATTTGGCTTTAGTATTTTTTGGATGTACTTATGGATATCGCAATATCTGTTGATTTGGTATAGTAACATACCTGAAGAAACAGTTTATTTTGTAACTCGTCAGAACGATTTTGAAATGGTTTTTTGGGGCAATGTTCTTGTTAACTTTCTAACACCTTTTTTACTACTAATGCCACGTGGTACCAAACGAAAAATAAATTGGCTATTAATAGCTGCTGTTATTGTTTTTATTGGGCATTGGGTTGATCTGTATGTTGCTATCTGGCCAGGAGTTGTGCAACATGCCGAATTTGGTATACTTGAGATAGGCATGACAGTTCTTGTTTTGGGCTTCTTTTTGTTTTTATTCTTCAGGCAATTTGCTAAAGCACCTGTTGTTCCTGAAAATCATCCATACTTTAAAGAAAGTTTTGAATATGACAACATTCGCTGATATGAAAAAATCGATAAAAATATTTACACTGAGTGTTGGGTTACTTGTAGTACTAGCTTCGTGTGATAAAAACAGGAATCACCCAGGGTATAGTTATTTTCCTGATATGGAGCAATCGCAGGCATACGAAACTTATACAGATAATCCTGTTTGGTCTGATGGCAAAACCAATCAGTTACCTCCAGAAGGAACAGTACCGAGGGAGATGATTCCATATGATTTTGAATTAACAGAAGTAAATAGAACATGGGCAGGTCAGGAATTAGAGAATCCTTATCATCAAGAAGCAGAAATTGTGGAAAGAGGGAAAGAACTATTCGGCATATACTGTATCAACTGTCATGGTGATAAAGGCGATGGTCAAGGATTTTTATATACTTCAGGAAAATATCCTTACCCACCTGCCAGCCTTTTGTCGGATAAGATTAGAACGAATCCGGATGGAGAGATATTTCATGTAATTACCACCGGATATGGAATGATGGGATCGCATGCTGCGCAGGTATTACCCGATGATCGCTGGAAAATAATTACGTACATAAGGCAAGAGCTACATCAATAATAGTCTGTTATACCTAAAAGCCACCAAAGCAATTGTTGCAATGGTGGCTTTTTATATTGTTTTATTTGTTCTTATAATCTTATACCATCTGAGGAGGCTGGAATAACCAAACTTTCTTTAGTGTTAGAAACGCTGTTGGTTGTAGCCAGGCTTTGATTATCTATCTCACTTTCTTCAGCTGTTTCTTTTGTTTCGGTAGTTGCTTGTTCCTTTTCTTTTGCTTTTTCTTTCATTCGCATTGCAATGGCATTTTGAATATGTATGCGACGTCCGTTTTTAAACGACATTATAAACGCATCGTTAAAGCCCATACCTCTTACAACTTTCAGAAATTCTTCGGCTTCGTTGTATTCAATAAATTCACCAAGAGTAAATTGATTGATGCCTTCATAATTATCTTGTTTTATACCTAATAGGTGTCCTTCGTATTTATCAAGATCAATAGAAGTATAAGCACCAATTTGAATGGCGAAAAGAATTCCATCGTAATTTTCTTTTGGAATAGCGCCTTTGTGGGTATGGTATACTATATGCTCGAAAGTATCTTTTTCAACAACAGGCGCTTTAACTATTGTATCCTTAACAGGTATTACCTGAGCTTGTATAGGTGCTTTCTGAATGGCTGCTTCGCCTGGTAGTTTGATCATGCCTTTGAACAGAAAAATCGAAAACAAGGACACAAAAAACACTAGCTGGAAGTACATACTCTTGCGTAAGGTTCCAATCTTGGATGATTGTTTATGACTGGAACTGCGTAAACGATTAACTTCTTTCTCCATTGCTTCAAGTCGAAGCTTTGTTTTTTGCTCGTTGAATTCGTGGTCGGACATGACAGTCGTTTTAATTTAGCACTAAAATAGTTCAAAAAACTATTGATTTTACATCAAACTGTGTTTTTTTACTGATTAAACTGCAATTTTGTTACTTTAACTGTGTTAAAATGAATTAAAACCAATTGGTAACAATTAAAATCCTGCCGAATTTAACACCTCAATTATAGAGGGATATGTATTTTTTCTCACTTCTAGGAGTTGTGTTACAGGTAGCCATTGTGCACTAACAATGTTCTCTTCGGTTTGTGGAACGGGAGCATCAATCCCTTTGTACTTCATCATAAACCAAACCGTTTCTTTTAAAAAGTTGGTTCCATTTTGTTGATAAGTGTGAAAGGTGGAGCACAATTTACTTTCGATTTGTAAGGGTTCGATACCACATTCTTCTGTTACTTCGCGAAGTGCGGTTTGTTCGTTTGTTTCACCTTTTTCAGCTTTCCCTTTGGGTAAGTCGTATACACCCAGGCGGTGAATGACCAATAAATCGTGGTTACTATTTGATACTAAACCACCGGCAGCTATTAAAAATTTGAAGCACTTTTTTAACTCAATCAATAATTGATCTTTAGGGCGACCATATAAAAAGGCGCGCTGTAATTCAGTATTGATTTCAAACGACTCAACAAATTGTTTTAACTCGTGATGCGATGTAAACTTGTGAAGTGCATCAAAGTCATTACTAATAAGGTCTTGTTCGATCGAGTCGGTTAAAAAAAGTATTCTATCCTTGAAAAAAACTTTATACATTTGCGGCATGGAAAAATTAGCAGAAATCATAGCCAATCAGCTGTTGCAAATTAAGGCAATTAAGTTGCAACCTGCAAACCCATTTACATGGGCATCGGGGTGGAAATCGCCGATTTATTGTGATAACCGTAAAGCACTTTCGTATCCAGAGGTGCGCGACTTTATTAAATTGCAATTTGCACGCCTGGTATTGGAAAAATATCCTGAGGTGGATGTTGTGGCTGGTGTTGCTACCGGTGCTATTGCGCAAGGAGCTTTGGTAGCCGATTCTATTAATAAGCCATTTATTTATATCCGCTCATCGGCCAAATCGCATGGTATGACTAACCTTATTGAAGGTGATCTTCAACCAGGACAAAAAGTTGTGGTTATTGAGGATTTAATTTCAACAGGTGGCAGTAGTTTGAAAGCTGTTGAAGCAATTCGCGAGGCTGGAGCAGAGGTTTTGGGTATGTTAGCCATCTTTACTTATGGTTTTAGTGTATCTGAAGAAGCATTTAAAGCTGCTAATGTTGAGTTAACAACACTTAGCTCGTACGAACAAATGATTCCGTATGCTAAAGAATCGGGATATGTAACTGCCGACGATGTAGCTACTTTGCAGGAATGGAGAAAAGATCCTGCCAGCTGGAACAAGTAAGAAATTATAAAACAAATACGGGGCAAGTCAGCAATGGCTTGCTCTTTTATTTTTATAGGTATGACAACGTTTGAGAGCAAAATAAAAAAGTCAGCTTATCCTGCTGCAACTATTTATCATTTTTTGGGTGATTTCGATCATTTTGGACATCTGATTCCAAAAGATAAGATTAGTAATTGGCAATCCAATGGCGATAGCTGTCGTTTTACCATCGATCCGGTTGGTGAAGTGGGCTTGCGAATTGTTGAAAAAGAAGAAAACAAAACAGTTAAGTTTACTGCCGAAGGAAAAACTCCTTTCAATTTCTTTTTGTGGATTCAGCTAAAAGAAGTGGCCGAAGACGATACCCGCATTAAGCTTACCATAAAAGCTGATATGAATCCGATGATTAAAATGGTGGCAAGTAAACCTATCAAACAGTTTTTGGAAGTTCTTTCCGATGCAATTGCCAATCATCAATATCAATAATATTAGCCTGACAGGTTTTTGTGGCCTGTTAGGTATTTATTCTTTTATTTGGTAATATTTCTCAAGAAATTTATTCCCGTTCGAATCTATATTATAAACAACTTGGATATTATAAACTTTCATTGTTGAGGAATCAGTTGCCACTGAGTTATAGAAAACAGAATAAGCAGAATCTCCCGTATTTATTTCTGATACCAATTGATGGTATTCAAGACGTTTTTTAACATCGGGTTTATTCCGGCCTTTTTTACTGAGTGCTTTTAAGATAAACCAACCAGGTTTTTCGGGCGGCTCATCACATAAACTCCATTCTAATCCCGATTTGGTTCTAATAAAAAGATCTTTCTGAAAACACTTGTCTATATATTGCCATGTACTATCCGGAAAAGATAGAATTGATGGATGTGTTACAGTTTTCATTATTGACATATATAAGGTCAATTTATGATTAAACTGCATCTCATCCTTTTGTGATAAAGATAGGGGAATGGGTTGAGTGTTTATATCAGACTGGCCATATATGTGCTGGAGCCAATAAGTAAGCACTAAAACAAAAAAGACTGATTTTGTCATAGTTTTTTATTTTTCTATTCCTTTTTCTTCAACTCCTCCTTAATTAATTGTTCAATCTTTTCGAGTTTACCAATGGGTATGGAGTTGATGGTTTTTACCATGTCTACTTCATGGTCGTTTTGCCTTAGGTCGTTTAAGGGATGATTATCATCTGTAGTAGTGTTGGAATCAGGCACCCATGCCATTAAATCGTTGGGGGTGCATTTTAATAGGATGCATAATTTTTCTAGATGATTCATATTTAATCGTAGCACCTTATTGTTTTTGATCCGAGATGCTAAGGTGTCAGAAAATCCGGCATTACGTAGGTAGCTGAATGGATTCGCTATGCCTCGAGCTTTAAAAATGCGATCGAAACGGTAAATAAGCATAGTTGATTAATTAGTTAGTAGTAAAAGTAGCTAATGATTAAAAATAACTCTTTTACAACTAATAATCAATACTGTTTAGTTAAAATTGATTTGTGTTTAGTTGATTTGAAATGAATTATTCAAGTAGTTTATTTTGTTTGGCTCCATTAAAATACGTTTCAACTTCACTGTTATTTGATATTGTTGGAGGAATAAACGTTTTAATAATGCTAAAATATTATTCTGGTCCTATTTTAAATCGTTTTTGTCACAATAAATATGAAGTATGATAGGGATAAGATGTTTAACATCAACATTACATCTTTTAAATCAAAAATAATTCTGCTCTACAAGCAACTATTGCATAATAAAGCTAACTTCTTTAAAAGCATATTCGCGATGTAAGCCTTCCTCATCTAGCAGCGTTAGTAATCCCATTTCATTCACGCTCTTAATAGAAGCTTTGAAGGTTCCGTTTTCATCTTTAAACAGATGTTTGCCAATGTTACGATATAACAAACTAAAATACTCGCGATCAATTTCAGCTTCTAGCCCCTCATACAGTTGAATGTATCGCTGCTCAATATGGTTAATTAACTTATCAAGTACTTCAACCAGATTAAAATCCGTCATGCTGATATTTTTTAACGATACAGGGTTAGGAGCATTCGATGTAAATTCGGTTTGGTTTACATTGAGCCCAATACCAATAATGCAATAATCGAGGCGTGGACCCATTATCGAGTTTTCAATTAAGATGCCTGCTAGTTTTTTATCACCAATATAAATGTCGTTGGGCCATTTGATGGTTACACCGCAAATAAATTCGCGTAGTGTATCGATCAAACCAAGCGACACAATTTTTGAAATATAGAATTGTTTGTGTGGCTCAATAAAATGAGGACGAAGGAGTAGACTAAAAGTAAGATTTTTACCAATCTCGCTTTCCCACGAATTACCAACCTGTCCGCGACCTGCATACTGATGATTTGTAATAATAACAGTGCCTTCTTCTAAACTTTCGTGGGTGAGTTGCTGTTTCATTTCCTCATTGGTCGACTTTAGTTCGGCGTGTTGAATATAGTGGGGAGTAAAAATATGTGTCATCCTTTCAGTGTTGGTGTAAAAATGTCAGTTAAATTCTACTAACTTAATCGAAAGGTAAAAATACATCAATTATATCTATCTAAAAGTACTATCTTTGACAGAATGATTTTGTATGATGTGTACTAATGCTTTGTAAAGCATTGGTTTGTATATATTAATCAAAAATAATCCAATAAATAATTTATAGAAAAAAGAAGCAGATAAGGAATGAAGGAAGAAAATATGACTGCCAAACAATTAGTTGACACCATTGTTGAAGGAATACAAGAAAAGAAAGGCACAAATATTGCGATACTCGACCTTACTGAATTGGATAACACCATTTGTCAGTATTTTGTAATTTGCGACGGCGATAGTAATACACATGTTGATGCAGTAGCCAATTCGGTTGAAGATTATGTACGAAAGCACGCTAATGAAAAGCCGAATCATACCGAGGGATTTGCAAATGCAGAATGGATATTACTCGATTATTTTGATGTTGTAGTTCACGTTTTTCAACGTTCGCATAGGCAGTTCTACAATTTAGAAGGTTTGTGGGCAGATGCGCCTCTAACAAACATTGAAAACTTATTTTAAAAAATTAGATGCATTAATCATATGGCAAACGAAAAACCAAAAGGTCAAGGTAGCGATAAAGATAATAAATCAAAGTTGCCCAAATTTAATATGTATTGGGCTTACGGATTGATTGCTGTAGCCTTGTTACTTGTGAGTCGAATGGATTTTGGCCAGAGCGCTCACAGTATTTCTTATAGCGATTTTAAGAAAGAAATTCTCAATAGTGGTGATATAGACAAAATTGTTGTTATACGTAACGAAGGTGTTGCTGAAGTTACCATTGTTGAAAATAAGTTAGATAAGTACAAAAACTTGTTTAGCGAAAACATAACAAACTCAGGACCTCCGGCTGCAGGTCCACATTTTAAATTCAATATTCCTTCGATCGATAAGTTTGAAGAGGCACGCATGGAAGCCGAAGATACTTTAGGAACTAGTATTCCTGTAGAATATGAAAATCGTACCGATTTCTTTGGTGAGTTCTTTACCTTTATGTGGCCGTTATTACTGTTAATAGCAGTATGGGTATTTATCTTCCGCCGTATGGGTTCTCAAGGCGGAGCTGGTGGCGCTGGCAATATTTTTAACGTGGGTAAATCACGTGCTAAAATGTTTGATAAAGAGTCTTCTATTAATGTTACTTTCAAGGATGTAGCAGGATTGGTAGAAGCTAAAACTGAGCTAGAAGAGATTGTTGAGTTTTTAAAACGTCCTGAAAAATATACCGAACTGGGAGGTAAAATCCCTAAAGGAGCCCTTCTAGTAGGCCCTCCGGGAACAGGTAAAACGCTTTTAGCAAAAGCAGTGGCTGGTGAAGCAAATGTTCCTTTCTTTAGTATGTCAGGATCTGATTTTGTTGAAATGTTTGTGGGTGTTGGTGCCAGTCGTGTTCGCGACTTATTCAAAAAGGCCAAAGAAAAATCTCCATGTATTGTATTTATCGATGAGATCGACGCCATTGGACGTGCCAGAGGTAAAAGTCCTAATATGGGTGCTAACGATGAGCGCGAAAATACATTAAACCAGTTGTTAACCGAGATGGATGGTTTTGGTACTAACAGTGGTGTTATCATATTAGCTGCCACTAACCGTGCCGATATTCTTGATAGAGCGTTAATGCGTGCAGGACGTTTCGATCGTCAGATCCATGTTGAGTTACCTGACTTGAAGGAGCGTAAAGCAATTTTTGATGTTCATTTACGTCCATTACGTTTAAGTAAAGATGTTGAAAGCAAGTTCTTAGCTAAACAAACACCCGGTTTCTCTGGTGCCGATATTGCTAATGTTTGTAACGAAGCTGCTTTAATAGCTGCACGTGGTAATAAAAAAATCGTTGAAAAAGAAGATTTCCTAAGTGCAGTAGATCGTATTGTTGGTGGTTTAGAAAAGAAAAATAAAATCATATCAAAAGACGAACGCACTGCTGTTGCTTATCACGAGGCAGGTCACGCAACAATTAGTTGGTTGTTGGAGTATGCACATCCTTTGGTTAAAGTTACCATTGTACCTCGAGGTAAAGCATTGGGTGCTGCTTGGTATTTGCCTGAAGAACGTCAGTTAACTACAACAGAGCAAATTCTCGACGAAATGTGTTCAGCATTAGGTGGGCGTGCTGCCGAAGAAATCATGTTTGGTAAAATTAGTACCGGGGCTTTAAACGACCTTGAGAAAGTTACTAAACAGGCTTATGCTATGGTTACTTACTTTGGTATGAGCGAGAAGGTGGGTAATAAAAGTTTCTTCGATTCTTCGGGTCAGTCAGAGTATTCGTTTCAAAAACCATATAGCGAAAAAACAGCAGAGTTAATTGATGAAGAGGTTTCTCGTATTATCGATGAGCAATATGCTCGTGCTAAAAAGATTTTGGTTGATAATCATGATAAACATGTTCAGTTAGCCGAAGTATTGTTGGATCGCGAAGTTATCTTTAGTGAAGATTTAGAAAAACTGTTTGGTAAACGTAAACTTTCAGAGCACGTTATCGAAGAAGAAGAAGATTTAGAAGGTGATCAGGATGCAGTTGCATCAACTACTATCGAAAGTCCGAAAGTGGATGGTGAAGCAACAACTGATAGCACAGATAATTCTGAAACAAAAGAATAAAATACTCGCCTGAAGAGGTGATTAATAGTATAAGCGGATCAACCCTTAGGGATTGATCCGTTTTTATTTTGTATTATTGAATAATTTAATTTTTAAATATTAAAACTAGTAAGTGTTACACAGTAAGTACTATACAATCGATCTAGAATAAAACATTAACACTTTAGTTTCATTATTTACGAATTAATGAAATATTTATTTATTTGGCATAAGGTCTTGTTTTTTAAATTTGCAAGGATGTATTAACTTTGCAGCGCATTAACGTCAATCAATGAATAATTTTATAAAGCGAACCTTAACAGGGATTCTTTTTGTGGTAATGGTTGTAGGATCTATTCTATACCATCCAATTTTATTTTTTCTTGTTTGTGTAGCGGTCGCTGTGGTTGGCATGCTTGAACTCAAACGTCTTCTGGAACGCAAATACGATAAGATAAATTTGCTAGTCTCGTTGTTATTGGGTTTAACGTTCCAGTTACTGGTTTTTCTCGATACAATGGACCTTTTAAAGCAAAGTTGGTATGTGGTTCTCATGCCAATTATCTGGATACCTTTTGTGCGGGAATTATTTAAAAGTGGAGAAAATCCATTTCAACGCATTGCTTTAACCTTATTGGTTCCTATATATGTGTCTTTACCCTTGTCATTTCTATACCTTACTGGTTGGGTTGATGGTGAATTTAATGGCTATTACCTATTGGGTTTTTTTGCTATGGTTTGGTGTAACGATACGGGTGCATATCTAGTTGGAGTTAGTATTGGAAAGCATAAGTTATTTGAACGTATATCACCTAAAAAAACCTGGGAAGGATTTATCGGAGGTGTTTTCTTTACTTTTGTAGCAGCATACGTTATTTATAGATTAACAGGTTTGGCATCTTTACCCGTTTGGTTAGGTGCTGGAGTGATCATATCATTCTTTGGTACTATGGGCGATTTAATTGAATCGATGTTAAAGCGTAATGTCGATATCAAAGATTCTGGAAATATTTTGCCCGGCCATGGTGGAATTTTAGATAGATTTGATGCGGTACTTTTTGCTGCACCAATGGTTTTTGCACTTTTTGTTTTATTCGGATAATTGTAATTAAGAAATATGACTATACACAAAGAAGGCTACTCAACATTGTTTGTAGTGCTTGTAATACTGCTGGGATTAAATGCAGGTATTTATTTTTTAGGAGGAATTGAGGTTACAAAATATACCACATTAGCATCGGTACTATTTTACTTTTTAATTATCAATTTTTTTAGAAATCCTAAAAGAGATGCTATTATTCAGGATGGAGCAATAATTGCACCTGCCGATGGAAAAGTGGTAACAATTGAGGAAGTTTTTGAAGACGAATATTTAAAGACAAAATGTCTTCAGGTTTCAATCTTTATGTCGGTTTTTAATGTGCATATCAATTGGTTTCCGATTAAAGGTATTGTAAAGTATTTCAGACATCATAACGGTAGATTTATGGCAGCATACCTTCCTAAATCATCAACTGAAAATGAACGTACAACTGTTGTTTTGGAAAACAGGAATGGGACACAAATATTAGTTCGTCAGGTTGCAGGTGCTATGGCACGCCGTATTGTTTGTTATGCCGAAGAAGAAAAGAAAGTAGCACAGGCTGAACAAATGGGATTCATTAAATTTGGTTCACGTGTGGATCTTTATTTACCACTAGATTCTAGAATTGATGTGGAATTGGAACAAAAGGTAACTGGTAGACAAACCATTGTTGGTTGGTTGAAATAAAAATATATTTGAATTTATAATTAAAGGCTGTCTTTATAAGGCAGCCTTTTTTGTTTCTATAAATTTTTATTGTGATCTAAACTATCACACTATCTTTTTGTTATAAAGATGATTCGGAAAAATTGAGGTTTTGTAATATAAGTTTAATCTGAATTGTTGATGAGTGTCCAAACCAATACTGCTATTACGCTGGGTGGTATTGTTAAAATCCAATGAATATGAATAAGACTATTGAATTATCCCAAAAGTTTAGCCGGACAATACATGATGATAAAACAGGTTTGTGGGTTATGCTTCTTACCGATTTACTTCTTTTTGCGGGGTTATTAACAGTTTATGGTATTTACCGATATTTTCATCCAGTTGCATTTCATTTGGCAGCAGAACAACTAAGTGTAACTCTGGGCACTGTTAATACAATTATGCTAATTGGGAGTGTTACAACATTAGGAATGGCCACTACAGCTATTCGAAGGCGCGATAAAGCATCTGCAATGTTTCTACTGACAACAAGCTTGTTTCTTGCATTTATGTTTCTTGCAAATAAATATTTCGAATGGGAGGGAAATATTATCTTAGGTTTATTCCCTGGTAACGAAAATCTTATTAAGCTGGGCGAGGGTGACGGTATTTTTTATGGTTTGTATTACTTAATTACGGGTTTGCATGCTTTTCATATTCTTGTGGGTTTTATATTTATTACAGTAGTTACTGTTAAAGTAAATAATAATACACTTTCTGCTGAGAATACAGCTTTACTCGATAATGTTAGTTTATTCTGGAATTTACAAACCATCATCTGGTTTTTTGTATTTACAATGTTTTACTTAATCTCCTAAATATTGTTACGATGGAAAATGTTAGTCAATCAAACGAAATTTCTTACAAGTTATATGGAGGTATATTTGCTTTACTAGTTATTATTACTCTAAGTGCTGTAGGTATAACCCGTTACGAATTGGATGGATTGCCAGTAATAACAGCAATTGGTTTAGCGGTTGTAAGTGCTGGAATAATAATGGTATTATTTATGAGAATTAAACTTAATACAGCAATTTTAAAAACTCTCTTAGCTGTATCGCTATTGTTTTTGTTGGCTATTATAGCTGTATCTTTCCTTAATTATCAATATTATTAATTCCTTTTTACTATGAAAGTCATTGGTGTAGTTGTATTGGTTTTAGCACTTTTTAGTTGTAATAGTGGAAACCAAAGAAGTTCTGTAAAAGAAATTGATTCTTTAAATATTGATGAGATAGTGATGAATATTGAAGGAATGACATGCGAAGGTTGTGAAGTAACAATTGAGAGAGGATTGTTAAAGCTTGATGGAGTTATTGAAGTAAAAGCCGATCATAATACCGGAATTGCAAAAGTGAAGGTAGATACTGTTAATTTAAATAGAGATGATATAACCCGCATAATTAATAAGGTTGGATATAGGGTAAAAGAATAATAAAGTTTTTGGCACTTGTAAGGTAAAAGGGTGATGCATTGTGTTGGTGCATCACCTTTTTTAGTTAAAATCGTGCCGATACACCTATCGATAAATTGCGTCCCATATTATAATAACCTAAGTCCTTTAGAAGATTCAAATGATCTACATATTGCCTGTTTAATATGTTGTTGGCTGATATCGAAAGATCTAATTTTATGTTTCCAGCTTTTAAAGCGGTGCCAACCATGGCATTTAATAAATAATATCCAGGTGTTGATGATTCAAATTCAGATGGATTGTTCTGATCTGCTACTAAATCTATGTCAAACTGGAAGAAACTGCGATGAAGGATACCCCAGTCATCTTTTTCAAACTTAAATTCGATATTACCTTTAAATGGTGGTATAAAAGGCAGTGGTGTATTATCGTTTCGACGTGCATAGATGTATGATCCTGTACCTTTAATATGTAGCCATTTTGCTGTATTTGGATGATAATGGATCCCTGCTTCAGCTCCGCTTAAGCTTGCTTTGGTTTGCCCGTAGAGATAGACTGGATTACCATGTTCAACTTCCTCGGTTGGAGCCAGGTAAATGTAATTATCTATGTAGTTATGATATGTAGAAACGTCTATGCTAATTAGCTCGTAGTGGCTGTGTATCCCTAAGTCAGCTTCGTAGCTTCGTTGGGCTTTCAAATCAGGATTTCCCTCTTCGTGTCTTCCTGCATGCATTCCTGCTTGAGTTAATTCAGCAAGATTTGGTGCTCTGAAAGCACTGGCAAAGTTAGCTCTTAATAAGGTGCTTTCCGAAAGATGGTATGTTGCACCCAATGAACCACTAATGTTGCTAAAGTTGCGATTTAATTCAATAAGTTCATGTTCTTCATCTTCATGAACAGACTCTGCTGATCCATGATCGTGATCGTGTGAACCACGTTCCTGAAGGGGAACATCCAAACTCCTATAATCGTATCTTAAACCTGCTTGCATCACAAAGTTATGGTTGGCTGTGTATTGAAAAAATCCAAAGCCAGATAGGTCAAACAAATTAGCGTCAGGTATAATTTTGCCTTCCGCTTCGTGGTTGGTATTCTTTCGATACATTCCTTGAAGCCCAAAAATAGATTTTAATTTTTCTGATAAATCAGATTGTGCCTTTAACTCATAATTAAAGGTATTCAACTCGCTATTGATTGCAATGCCATTATCGTCGCGCGTAACCATTTCAATTTCTTTGCGCTTATTTATTTGATAACCTAAATTGGCATTTAGTTTTAAATTACCAATGAATAAAGTCGTTTTTGAGCTTAAAAAGTGGTTCGCCAAATCTTGATAAAATACATCAGGAGTATTTGTATCACCTAGTTTTAATGTATCAACACCAGCAATTGTTAATCCAATATTATCCTTGGTATAATCGTAATAAAATTTTGTTGATCCGTTTTTAAAGTTATATCCAACAAAGGTTTTTAGTGCATTACTAGTATACCTTGAGTTGGGAATTGTATTATTATTACCGTCGTGATAATCGCCATGCGATTTAGAAACGCCTCTTACTCCCCACTGAAAATGATCAGAACTTTGTTTAACTCCTAATGTAGTATTAAAGCCACTGGTATTACTAAAATATCGGGTTCTGAAGTCTGCTTCCATCTCATCAGTAGGAGCAGGTAATTCTTTGATAAAGTTAATAACACCACCTACTGCATCAGATCCATAAAGTAATGAAGCAGGTCCTTTTATCACTTCTATGCGCTCGGTACCATATTCGTCAACAATAAATGGATGATGACGAGAGAATTGATAATTCTCTAATCGAATGCCATTGTTAAGCATCAAAATATTAGTGCCAGATAAACCTCTAATTACTGGTTGAGATTCTGCAGGGCTACCACTTGCAACATCAATTCCCGGGAATTTTGATAATAGTTGGTTTGATGAAATAGCGGTAGTGGCGTTTATTTGCTTATTGTCGAGGAAATCAACCGATATGGCATTTTTATGTTGAGTGTCGGAGAATCCGGCAGATACAACTACTTCTTCCTGTCGAATTGTTACATGTTTCAACTCAATTTTAAGGTTTGAAACTTTTGATTCAGGCAACCATTTTATATACTCTGTTTGATAACCTAAATACGAAACTTGAATTGTTAATTTGTTGTTGGGTAAGCCTGTGAAGGAAAATACTCCTTTTGTATCGGTAACAGTTCCTTTTTCTAGCTCCATTAGATAAACTGTTGCGCCAATTAATCTTTCTCCACTTTCTTTTTCGGTAACAACCCCCGAAATTTGAGCGAATGATTCCAGTGCAAAAAAATTTACACATAGAAATAATAATATTTGTTTCATTTTTCTTCGAATATGTGTTTTAATACTCTTAGTAGGATGTATATTCCTGTTAAAGTAAAAATGATTGTTGCTCCCGATGGTAAATCAAAGATATAAGCAAGTATCAGGCCTGAAATACTTCCTGTTAAACTGATTGCTAAAGAGAGGAATATGATAGATCTGAAATTTTTTGAAAAGAGATTAGCAGCAGATGGAGGAATGGTAAATAAAGATAATACCAATATAATTCCCATTACTTTTATTGCTAACACAATAGATAAAGCAATAATAATTGATATGATATATCTAATAAGATTCGCTTTATAGCCAACAGTCTTTGCATAATCGCTATCAAATGCAGTAAAAAGTATGGGATGATAAAAAATAATTGTTAAACCTATAATTGCAATGGATAAGGAGGCTAGTAGTATTAGATCAATCGGTTTAACGGTTAAAATATCGCCAAATAAAAAACTCATTAAATTGGGACTGTAACCTGGTGTGAGGAATACAAAAATAATTCCGATAGCCATTCCTAGTGACCATATTATGGCAATGGCACTATCTTCTCGTAAACCTGCTTTTTTACTCGTCCACTCAATTCCAAGAGCCGAAGCAATTGCAAATAGTGCTGCTCCTAATACGGGATTTAGTCCCAGATAATAGGCAATGCCCATTCCTCCGAATGATGCGTGAGTAATTCCGCCACTAATAAATACATTTCGGCGGGCTACAATGTAGGTGCCAACAATACCTGCTATTACCGATGATAAAGCAGCTGCCCATATTGCATTTTGAAAAAAACTAAATGATAAGATTTCAAAGATATTAGTCATGATTATGTGTCTTTAAAACGCGGTGAGGTACACTTCCATGTGTAATGATCTCAATTGGGCAATTGTATGATTTTAATACTTCAGTTGTAATCTTATTTGAATCGTGATAATGCAAACCTCCATTAACACAAGCTATTGTTTTTACCATTGAAGAAATGGTTCCAACATCGTGTGAAACAAGTAGAATTGCCATTCTGTTATTTAAATCTCCTAATAGATTGTATAAGTTTTCTTCAAACGCTTTGTCAACGTAGGTATTGGGCTCATCCAAAATTAATAAATGAGGATCGCTGATTAGTGCCCTACACAGAAAAATACGTTGCATTTGCCCACCGCTTAAATCACCAATAGCAGTGTTTTTATATTTTTGCATACCTACGTAATGTAATAGTTTATCCACTTTTTCGTTTAATTGAACGGAAGAGCGGTGCCACCATTTTTTTGCTAATTGACCAGAGAGAATAACTTCTTTAACCGATATCGGAAATTTTTTATCTATTGTATTTATTTGAGGCAGATACCCAATCCTTAAATCAGGTTGTTTAATTACCTTTCCTTTTTGTGGATTAATCAAGCCTAAAAGCACTTTTAGTAAGGTAGTTTTACCACCTCCATTCGGGCCTATTATTCCAACAAAATCATTTTGATTCACCTGAAGATTTACATCTTTTAATACAGTTTTGCCTTCGTATCCAGCCGAAATATTCGCGAGTTCAAGAAGTGATGGCATAATTAATGATTTTCGAGGTGAGAGATAAATCTATCCATTTCTGCCAGCCAGTTTTCAGATAAAGGATTTACCTGTACTGTTTTGGCATTTATCGAATTAGCAATCGTTTCAGCGTTTGTTTTGTCAAATTCTTCCTGAATATAAATGGTAGATACTTTCTTTTCAACAGCTTGTTGAATTGTTTTTTGCATCCTGGATGGTGTTGGTGTTTTGCCTTCAAATTCAATGGTTAGCTGCTCAAAGCCATACGATTCTGCTAAATAAGTATATGCAGGATGAAAAATCATAAAGGATAACCCCGGTTTTATTAGTTGCAATTGCTGAAGTCTTGCATCTAAATTATGAATGTCGCTTAGGAGTAACTCATAGTTACTTTCAATGGTTGATTTATACTCGGGATGTAATTCCTCTAACGCATCTTTAATATTTGATACAATTTGAATGGTCTGCTTAGGTGAAGTCCATATATGGGGATCGCTTCCATGGCTACATTCTTCTTCGTGGTGATGATCGTGCTCTTCAGTTATGGTTTCAATACCATCCGATAGGTTAAACCATTTCATATCACTATTGGCTGATTCAAACTTATCCTTCCATGTAGTTTCAAAACTTAGGTGACCTATGAGAAAATAGGCTTCGGAATGACTAAGCTTAACTAATTGCCCAGCAGTTGGTGAATAGGTTGTGTGACTTGCTCCTTGAGGAATCATCACGTTGACATTAATTAATGTATCCGCTAACCTTTCAATAAAATATTTTTGAGGTCCAATGCTAACCGAAATGGCTGGTTTATCTGATTTGGTACTAGTGGTAGTACAAGATTCAAAAAAGAAAATTGTAAGTAAAAAGTATATGTATTTATTAAATCTTAGTTTCATTAGATTATTTATTACATTTTTGGCAAGTACCTTCAATAATTGTGTTTTGAGTATTGGCACTAAAGCCCTGTGGTAAGTTACAGCATGGAAGAGGTGTTTGGGGTAAGCAAACTACTTTATCGCATTTTACACAATGAAAGTGAGGATGATCTGTACTTTTATTAGGTCGTATCAAACGGTACTTAGTGGTCTGTTCATCCACAACTATTTTATGGATCAGTTTCTTTTCTTCAAATAACCGAATAGTACGGTATAATGTTACTCTATCTATATTGTCATCCAGCTGTTGTTCAATTTCTTTAGATGATAAGGCTTCTTTAGCATCAAATAAAATTTGAACAAGTTTTGTTCGTATTGTTGTACGGCTTAATCCATACTCGGATAAATAATCAACAGCTTCCATAAATTGCAACTTTGTTGCAAAAGTATGTTCTTAAAATTGATACTGCAACATTGTTGCAAAAAAAAAGATTGGCTATCCGTTTTTTTCAAATAAAGTAAATACTTCGGTAGAATAGGTTTTGGAGATAGGAATTTCGATACTGGGTTGAACATCTAACCTGATTCGAAGACCTTCTTTACTTCGTTCGATTAGTTTTACTTTCTTAAAATTAACCAAGTAAGAGCGATGACAACGAATAACATCCAATGGCTTTAAATACTCTTCTAGCTGCTTTAGTGTGTTGCGAAGCAGGAATTTCTCTTGTTTATGAAGATCGTTGTAATATATGGTAACATAATTATCAGCACCTTTTAAATACAAAAGGTCATCTAATTTGAGAGTGAGACGCATGGTGCCTTTTTCATCGTTAAAAATTACCATGCCTTTTTTCTCTGTAGGAACTTCAGTCTCAGCTTTTAATTCTTCCAGTTTTTCTTTGTTATCCTGCCACGAAAAGTAGAGCCATAAGGTGGCATAAGGTATGAGGAGAACTAACGAAGTATTTAGAATCGATACTTTAATAGCTCCATCAAAAGGTCGCGGATCTTTTAAAATAAGAAGTTCGTAAAAAGTATAAAAGAGCGACATGCTAACAATTTCTATAGCAATCCATATCAGGTAATTGCCTAATGAAATCTTAACTTTTCGTCTTGAAATTTGGTACATGATAATACGGCTGATAACTACAACCAATACTCCTGTTAGTATTACTAAGCTTGAGTAAAATAAAAGTTCAAGTTTCGATATGTTAAACCAGGTAGTTACGCCAAATGGAGAATAGATATTAATAAATACCAAAGCAAAAGCAGCTGTGAATAGAATCAGCTTGACAATGTTCTGCTTTTTTACAAGATAACCTGGGATTGGTTTACTAAAATCCATACTTAATTTTTATCACGGTTTAAAAATAGTAAATATTTCAACTCGCAATTAAGATATATACTGGTTTTTCGTTGTAAAATATTCATCCCTGTATAATAAATTTCACCCCTAAATATGGATTTTAGGCCCTGTTTACCTTTGCAAATCACATAAAATTGGATACTTAGCTATTCTTGATTTGGTTTGCAGTGTAGATGTCGAAATACCACATCGACATTTGAAACATTAACTATAATTACTGAATGAACTACTCTTATCTATATCAGACTCTAAAGGCACAGTTTTCATCAGGAGCTGCCACACACTCTCCTGATGGAAGTGCCCTTGGAATTTCTTTTGAGCAGTTTCATTCACATGCTTATGGTTATTCTATAGATTACAAAGCTCATTCTTCATTTGATATAGAACAGTTGGATCAAAATCCTAATAACCATTTTTCTTATCCGGTTATAAACACTATAGGAGATAAAAAGGCAAATGGATGCATTATTATGCTGCATGGATTAAACGAAAGAACTTGGGATAAATATTTGCCTTGGGCATATACTTTGGCCATATATACAGGTAAACCGGTTATTCTTTTTCCGATTGCTTATCATATGAATCGTTCGCCAAAGGATTGGGGAAATCCTCGAATGATGAACCGTTTTGTCAAAGAAAGAACATTATCAGACCCTTTGATAAGTCAGGCTAGTGTGGTTAATGTTGCCATTAGTTCAAGACTGACAGAAAAACCTGAACGTTTTTTGTTATCAGGATATCAAGCTGCCAACGATTTATTGGATCTTACAAAGGTTATTCAATCTGGTAATCATCCTTTGTTTAGTAAAGGTGCAAGTGTTGACCTATTTACCTATTCGATAGGTACTTTTTTAACACAGATATTAATGCTGGCTTACGGAGATGATAATTATTCAAATACCAGAATATTTAATTTTTGTGGTGGAAGCACATTTGCTGATATGCAAGGTACTTCGAAGTATATATTAGATAGTTTGGCCTTTAGTAAAATACAGTATTATTATAAGGAAGAAATAGAAAAGGATGCACAGAATAATTACTTTTTGTATGATGTATTAAATCATACAGCTCTTGGCGAGGCATTTATGAGTATGCTTTCTATGGATGGGTTGAAAAAGGTTAAAGGAAAATATTTGTCATCCATAAAAGATAGATTTACATCTGTAGTGTTGAAAAAAGATTCGGTTATGAGACCGGACAAAGTGAAGGAATCTTTAGCTGGAAGCAATGTGGAGGAATGGGATTTTGATTTTAATTATTCTCATGTAACTCCGTTTCCGGTACTTACTAATAAATTGGTAACTCAGGTCAACGAGGCTTTTGACCGCTTAATGGTCAAAGCCGCTTTGCTTTTTACAACTTAATATCGAGATTGACCTGAAGAGAAAAAGGAGTTGATTTAACGAAGTCAACTCCTTTTTTTGCCATTATTTTTGTCTAAGCTAATAGTTCAGATACTTGTTTTAATACATTTTCGCCTGTAAAGCCAAATTCTTTATCAAGAACAGTGTAAGGCGCCGAATATCCAAAGTGATTTAAGCCCCAAACTTTACCATTGGCTCCAACTAAGCCTTCTAATGTAACGGCTAATCCGGCTGTCATACCAAAACGTTTTACATTGAGTGGTAAAACTGTGTTTTGATAAGCTTCGTCCTGAGTTCGGAAAAGGCCTTCTGAAATAACAGAAACAACATTTACTTTTAATCCTTTTTGATCGCGAAGTAATTTTGCACCTTCAACCAAAGTACTTACTTCTGAACCTGATGCTAACAATACAATATCAGGTTGGTCTGCATCTTTTTCAACAATGTAGGCTCCTTTTTTAGCTTGTAAAGCTGTTTGGTAAGAACCGTTAGGAAGTTGAGTAATATTCTGACGCGAAAGTATTAATGCTGTAGGAGTTTGAGTATTTTCCAATGCCATTTGCCATGCTACTGTTGTTTCATCGGCATCAGCAGGACGAACCACTAACATACTGTTTTGTCCATGATGGTTTTGTAATTTCTCCATTAAACGAATTTGAGCTTCCTGCTCAATAGGTTGGTGAGTAGGACCATCTTCCCCAACACGGAACGCATCGTGAGTCCATACATATTTAACAGGCAATTGCATTAAAGCAGCCATTCGTGCTGCGGGTTTCATGTAATCCGAGAAAACAAAGAAAGTACCACAAACAGGAATTACACCACCATGAAGTGCCATACCGTTGGCGATTGCACCCATGGTTAATTCTGCTACACCAATCTGAAGGAAGGCTCCGCTGAAGTCATTTTTCTTGAATATAGTCGTTTTCTTAAGGAAACCATCTGTTTTATCAGAGTTAGCCAAATCGGCCGACATTACTATCATATTCTCAACCTGATCGGCAAATGCAGCCAATACTGTTGCCGAAGCGGCACGTGTTGCTGAATTTGTTTTTTGCTCAATAGCTGCATAATCAATGTCAGGAGCTTCCCCTGATACATATTTGGTCAACTTAGCAGCTAATTCAGGATTTGCTTTTTCCCATTCAGCTTGTTCAGCTTTTTTAGCAGCTGCAACCTTTGCTTTCTCCTCGTTAACTTTGGCGTATGCTTCAGCAACTTCAGGGAATATTTGGAATGGGTTTTCAGGATCGGCTCCCAGGTTTTTCATTGAATCGGCAAATGATGCACCGGCAGCACTCAATGGTTGACCGTGAGTTGAAACCATTTTCTCAAACGATGAACCGTCTTCTTTAACGGCACCTTTGCCCATGATGGTTTTTCCAATAATTAAGAATGGCTTTTCGGTTTCGGCATTGGCAGCATTCAAAGCCTTACGAATTTCGTCATGATCATTTCCATCAATAGTCATGGTAGCCCATCCCCAGGCTTCATATTTTGCAGCTGTATCTTCAACAGTTACATCATGTGTAGTTGTTGAAAGCTGAATGTCATTTGAATCGTAAAACATTACCAGATTATTTAAACCTAAGTTACCGGCAATGCGACCTGTGCCTTGCGAAATCTCTTCCTGAACTCCGCCGTCCGAAATAAACGCATATGTTTTATGACTCATCCACTCGCCAAAACGAGCAGTCAGAAATCGCTCTGCAATGGCAGCACCCAAAGCCATTGTGTGGCCTTGTCCAAGAGGGCCAGATGTGTTTTCAACACCTCGCTCAACGTCAACTTCAGGGTGACCAGGAGTTGGACTATCCCATTGTCTGAAGTTTGAAAGTTCTTCCATTGAATATGTACCGGTTAGTGCCAGTGCAGAATAAAGCATGGGCGACATATGTCCGGGATCTAAGAAAAAACGATCGCGATTGAACCATTTACGGTCACTTGGATCATAATTTAAATACTCAGAAAACAACACGTGAATAAAATCCGCTCCTCCCATGGCACCTCCTGGGTGTCCTGATTTGGCCTTTTCAACCATTGCTGCTGATAATACTCTGATGTTGTCAGCTGCTTTTTTCGAAATGTTTTTGTCCATTACAGTTTTAAATTAGAGATTTCATCTGACTTAAGGGCAGATGGAACTTACCAGAAAAAGCTTTTTTTTTGATTAAAAAAGACTTTTACCAGTTTGTTTCTATTGCTGTTTAAATACACAACAGTAGATGAGTTTTCAAACCAAAGGCTAAAATACATATTTTTATTACGATGCTAAATTTTAGAGATATTCATTTTTAGCAAGATATGTTTTCAAAACTTATGTATCTGTTTTGGCTATCTGAAATGCAAAAGTTTACCTTTGTGAGTATAATTTGAAGACATGAAAATAATTGCTGACGATAAAATTCCTTTTTTGCAGGGTGTATTCGAAAATGTTTGTGAAGTAGCATATTTACCTGGAGCTCAAATAACCAAAGATATTCTTAAGGGTGCTGATGCTTTGATTACCCGAACTCGCACAAAATGTAATAAGGATAGTTTGCTGGATAGTTCTGTAAGAATGATTGCTTCAGCAACTATTGGATTCGATCATATAGATACCAGTTGGTGTGAACAGAATGGTATTAACTGGACCAATGCTCCTGGATGTAATGCTGAGTCGGTTAAGCAGTATGTAGCCTCCGTTTTTGGTATGCTGGTAATTGATAAAGGTTGGAGATTAAAAGGAAAGAAGCTGGCTGTTGTTGGAGTTGGAAATGTTGGTAGCCGAATAGTTAAATTAGCCGAGGCTATTGGTATGAAAGTATATCAAGTAGATCCTCCGCGTGCACGAAAAGAAATGGATCAAACGTTTTTTAACTTGCAAGATATTGTGGCTGATATGGATATTATCACTTTTCATACGCCGTTGAATCGAGAGGGAGAAGACCGTACTTATCATTTATGTGATGAGGGTTTATTATCAAAAATGAAAAAAACGGCATTGGTTATTAACTCATCACGAGGTGAAGTAATTGATGGAAATGCCTTGAAAGATGCTTTGCAAAATGAGCAAATTGCCGAAGCTGTTCTTGATGTTTGGGAGAAGGAACCCGATATAGATAAAGAACTAATGAATAAGGTTTGGTTGGCAACTCCACATATTGCCGGTTATTCGTTAGATGGAAAGGCAAATGGTACCATGATGAGCGTTCAGGCAATTAGTAAATTCTTTAAGTTGAACCTCGATAATTGGGAACCTGAAAACATTCCTGTTCCTAAAAATGCCGATTTTGAAATTGATTGCGAATATCTAAGTGATGAACAGGTTTTGGCTGAAGCTTGTGTTCATACCTACTCGGTTAAGGAAGATAATATTCGTTTACGCATGAAGGTAGATGAATTTGAAAAGCAACGAGGTAATTATCCTTTGCGTCGCGAATTCAAAGCTTTTAACGTTATTCTCAAAAAAGGGAGTGAAGAGCAGGTTCAACTTCTCAAGAGTGTCGGATTTGTTTCGGTCTGCATAAAGTAGAGGCTTAATTTTTATAAACGGGAATCAAAAATAAATGAATAGAATAACAGGGGTGACCATTACTGGTATGCTCTGTTTTTTTATTGGCTTGTATAAACGTTGGTTTATGCATCGAATACAATATGAGAAATTCCATTATTAACTGTATTGAATAAGATATGTTGTACCGGAACTAACCCGAGTGTTGTGCTACATCATCCTAATGTTTGTTAAGTAAAAAAACTATCAGATGTTGAACAAAAACCAATGTTTTTGATTTAAAAGCCTAAAAGGGATAAACATGAATTTTCTTGCTCATTTATACCTTTCTGGAGATAATCAAATGATACAGATTGGCAATTTTATTGGCGATCATGTTAAAGGACGCGGTTATTTAAAGTTCGCTCCCGATATTCAGAAGGGTATTTTACTGCATCGAAAAATTGATGCATTTACTGATTCGCATAGTATTGTAAAGCAAAGTTGCAAACGTCTTACTGAAAAGTATGGTAGATATTCAGGTATTATTATTGACGTGTTTTACGATCATTATCTGGGTAAAAACTGGGATCTTTTTGCCAATGTTACATTATCGAAGTATGTATCAAAAGTGCACAAAAACCTACTGCGTAATTATTTTAAATTGCCAATGGAAGTGAAAAGTTTTCTGCCCTTTATGATAAAGAGCCGTAGGCTCGAAACTTATGCAACTGTTGAGGGTATTCGTCGTAGTTTGGAAATAATGTCGAATTATTCATCCTTACCTGATCATACCGATTGGGCCATAGAGCAAATGCAAATATTCAATACCGAATTTAATTCCGAGTTCATTGCCTTTTTTAATGAGGTAAAAGCAATGGCCGAACAAGAACTGGCTATGCAAGAATAGCCTTCATCATTCGGGCTTTGCCTTGTAAATCTTTTCTACATTCAATATCTCTATAACCGGTATTTATTAATAATTCGGTCATTTCCTGTTCAAGATATTCATTGATTTCAAAGAATAGCGCGCCGTTTTTAACCAAAGCCGATTGAGCAAGTTGGGCTATGGTTCGGTAAAAAATTAATGGATCATTATCGTCTACAAACAATGCAAGGTGTGGTTCGTGATCAAGTACATTCGTCTCCATCATCGGTTTCTCTAGTTCTCGCACATAAGGTGGATTACTAACGATGCATGTAAATGGTTTATTAACCGACTGAACTGTTAATACATCAACCTTTTTGAAAGTAACATCTAGTTGTAGTTGCTTTGCATTTTGTTGAGCAATGTTGAGGGCATCATCCGATACATCCCATGCTTCAACTTCGGCATTGCGAAGATTGCTTTTTAAGGCAAGCGGAATGCAACCGCTTCCGGTACCAATATCCAGAATCCGGTTTTTATTGATTTCTTTATCATTTAATATCCAATGTACCAGTTCTTCGGTTTCGGGGCGGGGAATTAAAACCGATGGCGACACTTTAAGATCCAAATCGTAAAAATCGGTATGGCCTAATATGTATTGTATGGGCTCGGCATTAGCCAAACGTTCTGTCATATTTTGCAACAAAGCCGCTTGATCATCAGTCAGGCAATCATCATTCAATAAAAGTAATTGCGTGGCATTTACTTTTAAAACTTCCTGTAAAAGCATTTTGGCAAACTGCTTAATTTCATATTCGGGATATAAATTAATTAGTCTGTTGGCAAGTGTTGTCTTAAATTGTTGAATTCCTGAAAGCGCCATTTTTTGTATCTTGTGGCGCAAATTTACAAAACTGAGATGAATACACTTTCAATACACGAAAAATATATGCAACGTTGTTTGCAGTTGGCTCAAATGGCCGAAGGACATACCTACTCTAATCCAATGGTTGGAAGTGTTATTGTTCATCAAGGTAAAATAATAGGTGAAGGATATCATTGCAAAGCAGGCGAACCTCATGCTGAAGTAAATGCTGTACGATCGGTGCAAGATCGTTCATTGTTAAAAGAATCAATCTTGTATGTTAATCTTGAACCATGTGCACACTATGGCAAAACGCCACCTTGCTCAAAACTGATTATTGATGAAAAAATTCCTCATGTTGTAATTGGATGCATCGATGATTTTTCGGAAGTAGCTGGTAAGGGTGTTGAAATGATGGAAAAAGCCGGAGTAAAGGTTGAGTATGGTATTCTAGAAGCCGAGAGTCGTGAATTAAACCGCAGGTTCTTTACGTTTCATAATAAAAAACGTCCGTATGTTATTTTAAAGTGGGCTCAAACGCTGGATGGCTTTTTAGATCTAGATCGCGAGAGTAGTTTGTTTGGAAAGCCAACCTGGATTACAAATGAATGGGCTCGAAGGGCTGTACATCAGCAACGTACTACCGAGCAGGCAATATTGGTGGGAACTTATACTGCATTAAAGGATAATCCATCGTTAACGGTGAGAGATTGGAATGGCCCGCAGCCTTTACGTGTTGTAATTGATCGAAAGTGTCAGCTTACAGCCGATTATCATTTAATGGATAATCAGTTTCCAACTTTGGTAATAAATACAGTGAAGGATGAAAAGAATTATAACATTGAGTATGTGAAGGTTGATTTTGAGCAAAAGCTGCCGGAACAAATTCTAAATATATTGTGGAAAAAAGATATTCAATCGGTTATTGTTGAAGGAGGATGTACCACGCTTGAATCTTTCATATTACATAATCTTTGGGATGAAGCCTATAAGTATATTGGTAATGCTTTTTTCGAAAGTGGAATTAAAGTACCTGTTTTCAATGGAAAACTTGTTGAACAGTCCGAATTTGGTGACAGCCGTCAGTATGTGTATCGCAATAATATTGTATTTTAGCTTTTGACAACTTAAGCTTAATCCAAATTTAGTTTGGCTGATGGATTACATCGATAGTATTTCTCCTACACTGATAGCGATAGTAAAAGGAGCCTATTTCTTTACCATGTTCGTTATAGTCATTCTGATTATGCATGAAAACCGTAGTCCGTTAAAGGCTATTTCCTGGATTTTGGTTTTGTTGCTATTGCCTGGCCTAGGAATTGTATTTTACATCTTTTTTGGGCAAAACCTTCGTAAGGAAAAGATAATTGCCCGTAAAGGACTCAAGAATCACGATTTACTTACCGATCTGGCTCACTCGCAAAGTTATAAGTTGGCCGAAGGCGAGATGAATGATTATCCGGAGTTGAGTAAGAACAAAAAGTTAGTTCAACTGCTACTTAATAATTCTTCTTCCATTTTAACTATTGGTAACCGGGTAAAAGTTTTGAATAACGGAATAGCAACTTTTGATGCTATCCTCAAGGCAATGCGTAATGCTAAGAAATTCATTCATCTCGAATTCTATATATTCGATCAGGATAAAATAGGAAATGAAATACTTCAGATTTTAAGAGAAAAAGCCAAAGAAGGTGTTGAGGTACGATTTTTAGTGGACGATGTGGGAAGTTGGGAGCTAAAAAAGCCATTTTTCGAAAAATTGAAAGCCGATGGAATCGAAGCTTATAGTTTTCTACAAGTGCGGTTTCCTACGTTTACAGCTAAAGTAAATTATCGGAATCACCGCAAAATAGTTGTGGTTGATGGCGAAATTGGCTTTGTTGGCGGTCATAATGTAGCTAATCGATACATCGAAGGCAGTCCTGAGTATGGTATTTGGCGCGATATGCATATTCAGATTCAGGGGGATGCTGTAAATGCATTACAGGCTGTTTTTTTAATCGATTGGTTTTTTGTGAGTCAGAAAGATATTGCTGAGCGGTGTTATTTTCCACAAAAAGAGCCTATTGGTGATAAAGTAATGCAAATTGTTGCCAGTGGCCCCGATACCGACTGGCCAGGCATAATGATGGGGCTTTACCAGGCCATTTCTATGGCACAAAAATATGTTTATATTACAACACCTTATTTTATGCCTACCGAGAGTGTTCTTTTGGCCTTAAAAGCTGCAGCCCTAGGAGGTGTTGATGTACGTATTTTGATACCTGAAAAGAGTGATGCTTATTTTACAGCTTTGTGTACCAAGTCGTATCTGAAAGAGATGCTCGAATCAGAGGTGAAATTTTACTATTATCAACCAGGCTTTTTACACAGTAAAATGATGGTGGTTGATGATGAGTTATGCATTATTGGTACGGCTAATATGGATTTTAGGAGTTTTGAGCAGAACTTTGAAGTGAACGCATTCATCTATAACGAAGAAACTGCCCGGGAGGTAAAAGGATATTTTATGAATGATTTATTAGAGGCTCGGAAAGTAATATTAGAAGAATGGTTAAAACGTCCGTTGTGGCAAAAAACCAAAGAATCGTTTGCACGACTCTTCAGTCCGTTGTTATAATTTTAATCAAATGGTATAAAACTTCAAAGGTTTATGATTGAGTAAGCTGATGAAATAGGCCTTCCAATCCCATTTCTTCTCTCGACATTTCTAAAATAATGAGGTTGTTTTGAACAGCAAAATTGAAAATGGCGGGGCGAATATCTGTTTTTGTGCTCGATTTAATCTGAAAAGTAAAAGGTGCACTTTGCTCCAAAGATTGAACTCCTTCGATATTACGAAGTAATTCAGAATCCAATTCCTTGTCAAACTCTACTTTCACAATTATTTCAGATTCACCCTTTAAGTTGTCGAGTTGCGATGCAGGTGAATCGGCAACTATCTTACCATTATTAAGAATGATAACCCGCTCACAAATGGCTTCAACCTCTTGCATGATATGAGTACTGAGCATCACAGTTTTTTCTTTACCAATATTGGTGATGAGGTTTCTGATTTCAAGAATCTGATTAGGGTCTAATCCGGTGGTGGGCTCATCCAAAATCAACACATCAGGATTATGAATCAGAGCCTGAGCCAAACCTACTCTTTGTCTATATCCTTTCGATAAACTGCTAATAATTTTGTGTTGTTCTTGTTGTAAACCGGTTAATTCAATCATCTCCAATACGCGTTCTTTTGGGTTGGGGAGTTTATAAATTCCTGCAACCATTTTCAAGTACTCCTTAACGTACATATCGAGGTACAGAGGATTATGTTCGGGCAGATATCCTATTTTGCGTCGATAGTCTTTATTAATTTCCTGATTGCTTAATCCACAAACGTCAACGCTTCCTTCGGTTTGGTTGAGCAAACCGGTAATAATTTTCATCATAGTTGATTTTCCGGCTCCATTAGGGCCCAGGAATCCAACAATTTCACCACTTTTAATATCGAACGAAACCTGGTTAAGAGCTTTTTGCTGACCAAAATATTTCTCAATATTTTTAACTACTATCGACATACTTTGTTATTTATGGGCAATAAAGTTAAAAAAAAGAACCAAGCATCTTAAAGCTTTGCTGAATGCTTTGTATTACTTTTGCATTGCTGTTAAGTTTAAGCGATAAATATTCAATCATGATTGAAGAAAAATTATACTGCGAAGATCTATTCAATTATCATAGAAATCCTACCCAGGAAGTACATGTTGGAAATACAAAGATTGGAGGTTCAGCCCCTATTCGTATTCAGTCAATGACTACAACTAATTCATTGGAAGCAGAGGAAACTGCAAATCAAGTGATGAGCATTTTAGATGAAGGTGCAGAAATTGTTCGAATTACAACCCAAGGAAGAAGAGAGGCTTATAATCTTGAAAATATTAAGCAAATTTTAAATGAAAGGGGATACAGTGCACCCATTGTAGCCGATATTCATTTTAATCCCAATGCTGCTGAAATTGCTGCAGAAAAGGTTGAAAAGGTTCGTATTAATCCAGGTAATTTTGCAGGTGGTGCAAAAAAATTCAATCTGATTGATTATACCGATGAAGAGTATGCATTGGAGCTGGAAGCTACAAAATCAAAGCTCAAGCCTTTCATCCGTATTTGTAAAGAAAACAACACTGCAATTCGTATTGGAACCAATCATGGATCGTTGTCCGATAGGATAATGAGTCGATATGGTGATACTCCACAAGGCATGGTTGAATCGTGTATGGAGTATCTTCGCATGTGTCGCGAGCTCGATTTTCATGATATTGTTTTAAGTATCAAAGCCAGTAATACCCGAATCATGGTTCATACAGTTCGTTTACTTGTGGCCTCCATGAAAAAGGAGAATATGAATTATCCGCTTCATTTAGGTGTAACTGAGGCAGGTAGTGAAGATGAAGGAAGAATAAAATCAGCTGTTGGTTCAGGAGCTTTATTAGCTGACGGATTGGGTGATACAATAAGGGTTTCGTTAACCGAAGATCCTGAAAAAGAAGTGCCAGTTGCCCGTAAATTGGTTGATTACATCGTTAAGCGAGAGGGACATACTGAGATTCCATCTATAAAGGTGAAATCGTTTACTCCTTTTGAATACAACAGAAGAAAAACGCATGAAGTATTAAATATTGGAGGTGATAATGTAGCTGTTGTGGTAGGTAAAGAGGATCATGACGAGCAGCTACTTGATTACATTTTTGTGGATAACTTAGAATGCTTAGATCAAAAACGTTCTTATATTGTTCCTTTCGAAAAATGGAATCAAGAAGGTAGTGATAATATTTATCCTGCAATCAATGTTGCGCAGTTTAAAGAGCACAGTTCTTTTTCTTCACCTGTTTTCTTAACTATATCTCAGCCTGAATTAGATGATACTGTCATCCAATTATTAAAAGAAAATTCTAATGTAGTATTAGTTGTTTTTTCTGATCATATAAATATTCCTATTGAGCAAAGGTTACTTGTTTTTAAGTTAAATGAAGCAGGTTTAACCCATCCTGTTGTTGTGATGAATTGTTATGCTGAAAATGAGTTAGAAGATTTACAGATAAAAGCTGCTTCTGATTGTGGTCTATTGTTTCTTGATGGACTGTCGGATGGTCTTTTTTTGAAAAATTCCGGTACAATTGAAGAAGCCGAATTAACAGCCATTTCGTTTGGTATTCTTCAGGCATCGAGAGTTAGGTTTACAAAAACCGAATTTATATCATGCCCCGGATGTGGTAGAACACTCTTTTCGTTGCAGGAAACAACTCGAAGGATTAAAAGTAAAACATCGCACTTGAAAGGATTAAAAATAGGTGTGATGGGTTGTATTGTAAATGGTGTTGGTGAGATGGCAGATGCTGATTATGGTTATATAGGATCAGGACCTGGAACAGTTAGCTTGTTTAAAAATAGGGAATTGGTTAAACGAAATTTACCTGGTGAGCAGGCGGTTGATGAATTGATAAAATTAATAAAAGACAATGGTGATTGGGTAGATCCAATGGGGTAAAATAACTTTTAATCAAAAAAATAATCTATATCATGGATTTTTTAGCTGTTCTGAGTTTTAAAATTTTGCAATGGTAATTATGTTTTTTAAATTGCTTTCCCAAAATAAATATAGATCAAGCCTACATGAAAAAAATACTTTTAGCTTGTTTAGCGACGGTTGTTTCACTAAGTAGTGTTTTAGCTGGAGAGATGGTTTTAAGAGGAACCTTCCAGGGCGAAAACTTATATGTTAAGAATCCTTTTGCAGCTTCGGGTGTAGGTTTCTGTGTTTATGAAGTAACAGTAAATGGTCAAACTACTACTGATGAAATTAACTCAAGTGCTTTTGAAGTTAATTTAATGGTATATGATTTCAATATTGGACAGTCAGTTGCTGTAGGTATTAAGTATAAAGAAGATTGTGCGCCTAAAGTGCTTAATCCGGAAGTCTTAAATGCAAGAACTACTTTTGAAATTACAGATATTAAAGTAACAGATGGTAAAATTGCTTGGTCAACAAAAAATGAAGCAGGTGTATTACCTTATGTAATTGAGCAATATCGCTGGAATAAATGGGTGAAAGTTGGTGAGGTGAATGGAAAAGGAACAGCGTCAGAAAATTCATATCAGGCAGATGTTCGTCAGCATACTGGTGAAAACAAATTTCGCTTAAAACAAGTCGACTACCGTAAAAAGCCTCGTTATTCCGATGAAGTAATTTTTGTATCATCAAAAGCTGAAGTTACATTCGGGCCTAAAAAAGTTGAAGATGTTCTAACTTTTTCAGCACCAACATTATACGAAATATATGATGAATATGGAGGAATTGTTTTTAAAGGTTATTCCGATGAAGTAAAGGTTGCCTCATTAGAAAAAGGTAAATATTACATCAATTTTGATAATAAGATGGAAGAATTCACAAAAAAATAAAGTCTTTTATAGATTATTAAAAGGTGATCATGTTTTGTGATCACCTTTTTTTATCAAAAAATGATAGATAAGTGAGGTTTTTGCTTGCATTTACCTATCAATTTTACATACAATAAAAACAAATCATTAATTTTGCATTTCTTGAAATAAATTAAGAATAGAATATGGAACAGATACGTCGAACTAAGATTACTGACCTGTTGAAAACAACCGAAACGGGTCAATCAGTTAATGTGAAAGGTTGGGTCAGAACCAAGCGAGGAAATAAACAAGTTAATTTTATTGCTTTAAATGACGGTACATGTATCCATAATCTTCAGATTGTAGTTGACGTTCCTAATTTCGACGAAGCTACATTAAAAAGAATCACTACTGGGGCTGCTATTTCAGTAGTTGGTCAAGTGTGCGAGTCAACTGGAAGTGGCCAAGCTGTAGAGGTATTAGCCAAAGAAATTGAAGTATTAGGAGATTGTGATGCTGATAAATATCCATTGCAACCGAAAAAACATAGTCTTGAGTTTTTACGAGAAATTGCCCATTTACGGTTCCGTACAAATACTTTTGGAGCTATCGCTCGTGTACGTCATGCAATGATTTTTGCAGTACACGAATTCTTTACTCAAAAGGGTTTCTTAAATATTCATACACCTATTATTACAGCTTCGGATGCAGAAGGTGCTGGAGAAATGTTTAAGGTGACTACTTTAGATTACGAAAATCTTCCTCGTACAGAAGAAGGAGCAATTAACTTCAAAGAAGACTTCTTTGGTAAAGCAACTAACCTTACTGTTTCAGGTCAGCTTGAAGGAGAATTAGCTGCTTTAGCTATGGGCGAGATTTATACTTTTGGCCCAACTTTCCGTGCCGAAAATTCAAATACATCTCGTCATTTAGCAGAGTTCTGGATGATTGAACCAGAAATGGCATTCTACGACTTAGATGATAACATGGATTTGGCAGAAGAATTTCTAAAATATCTGATTAAATATGCCTTAGATAATTGTCTGGATGATCTTAAATTCTTAAGTGCTCGTTTGCAGGAAGAAGAAAAGAACAAGAAAGCCGAAGATAAAACAATGGAACTTATAGAAAAGCTTCAGTTTGTTTTGGAAAATGATTTTGTACGTTTGCCATATACTGAGGCCATTCATATTTTAGAGAACTCAAAACCTAATAAAAAAGGCAAGTTTAAATATCCAATTGATGGTTTTGGAAGTGACTTACAATCAGAACATGAACGTTACTTGGTAGAAAAACATTTCAAAAAGCCGGTTATTTTAACTGATTATCCAAAGGATATTAAAGCATTCTACATGAAACAGAATGATGATGGAAAAACGGTTCGTGCAATGGATGTGTTATTTCCTCAGATTGGTGAAATTATTGGAGGTTCGCAACGTGAAGAGAGTTACGAAAAACTAAATACTAGAATGATTGAAATGGGTGTACCAGCTGAAGAAATGTGGTGGTATTTAGATACTCGTCGTTTTGGATCCGTCGTTCATAGTGGGTTTGGTTTAGGATTCGAACGTTTAATGTTATTTGTAACAGGTATGGGTAATATCAGAGATGTTATTCCTTTCCCTCGAGCTCCAAAGACTGCTGAATTTTAATAGTAGAATATAATATTTAAGTGCCGGTTAGTATTAACCGGCATTTTTATTTATACTATAAAAGTTAAAAATACTGGGTATACTGTCAGTTTTGACGAATAAATTTTATTTTTGTTGATTGTAGTTAAGGGATTTTTCTTTCTTTATTTAAAAACGGAATTTGTGCCGAATCGACTGCGTTGAAAAAAGTTTAAGGGGATGTTAAAACAAAATTTACAGCAAAAGCTTCTACAAAAGTTATCACCACTTCAAATACAGGTGATAAAACTGCTTGAGATACCTACGGCTCAATTGGAACAACGTATCAAAAAAGAGATAGAAGAAAATCCAGTATTGGAACTAGAACGGGAACAGCCTACTGATCCGGATAGTGACGATCAGGATTATAAAGAGCCCGAGAACGAACGCGATGAAATGTCGATTGATGATTATATCAGCGATGAAGATATTCCTGCCTATAAGCTACAACAAAGAAATTTTTCGAAGGACGATAAACACGAGGATATTCCGTTTTCGAATGGTACTACTTTTCATGAGCATTTAATAGCTCAACTAGGTTTAAGAAGATTAACTGAACGTCAACATGATATTGCTGAATATATTATTGGTAATATCGATGAAGATGGATACCTACGCCGTGAAGTTGACGAAATAATTGATGATTTGGCTTTTGCTCAGAATATTGAAGTTGATGAGCGAGAAGCGTTGGATGTATTAGAAATTGTTCAGGATTTTGATCCTGCTGGAGTAGCTGCCAGAGATCTTCAGGAATGTTTATTACTTCAAATCAATCGAAAAGACAGAACTATACCAGATGTCGAAAATGCCTTCCAGGTATTGAAGTATCACTTCGAAGAGTTTACTCGTAAACACTACGATAAAATTACAAAGCGACTTCATATTGATGAAGAAGAATTAAAAGATGCTCTAGGTGAGGTTTTGAAACTTAATCCAAAACCAGGAAGTTCATATAGTAACACCATGAGCAAAACGGTGCAGCATATCATTCCAGATTTTATTCTTGATGTGGAAGATGAGAAGTTTCAATTAAGTCTTAATAACCGTAATGTTCCAGAACTACGTATTAGTAATACTTACTCTGATATGTTGGAGGATTATAGTGCAAATAAGAAAAATCAAACCGAGGATAAGAAAAATGCAGTAATGTTTGTTAAGCAAAAATTAGACTCGGCAAAATGGTTTATCGATGCTATTAAGCAACGACAAAATACCTTGATGACTGTGATGGAAGCCATCCTTGAATATCAGAAAGATTATTTTGTTGAAGGTGATGAAACGAAGATGAAGCCAATGATTCTGAAAGATATAGCGGATGTTACAAATTTAGATATTTCAACTATATCAAGGGTTTCTAATAGTAAATATATTCAAACTCATTTTGGAATTTTTGCTTTAAAATACTTTTTCTCTGAAGGTATGCAAACTGATACTGGTGAAGAGGTTAGTACTCGAGAAATTAAAAAGATTTTAGAGGAGTGTATTGCTAATGAGGATAAACGTAAGCCTCTTACTGATGATAAATTAGCTACCATTCTAAAAGAAAAGTCGTATAATATTGCGCGCCGTACTGTAGCAAAATACAGAGAGCAATTAGGTATTCCTGTCGCACGTCTTCGTAAAGAGCTATAATTTAAATGAAGATTTTTTCCAAAGTATTTTCTACTCTTTTTCACCCATTGTTAATGCCAACAATTGGGTTGTTTTTGATTTTCAATATTGGTGGTCATTTCGCATATATTCCGTTTGAACACAAACGAATTGTTTACCTTATTGTATTTTTAAGTACAAGTGTACTTCCTCTGAGTTTAATACCCTTGTTTTTATTGCTAGGAGTTATTAAGAGTGTTTACATGAAACAACGGAAAGAGAGATTATTACCGGTTGCCTTTACTGGTTTATTCTATTTATTAGGTTATTATTTTCTAGTTCGATTTCCAGTTGTACCCTATTTTATTCAGGGTTTTATGCTTGCTACCCTCCTTACTATTATTGTAGCCATGTTTATAACATTTTTCTGGAAAATAAGCATGCATATGATCGGAATTGGCGGTTTAACTGGCGCTTTATTGGCTTTATCTATGCGTTTTGGTTTAGATATAACAGTCCTGTTTTCTATTGTGGTAATAATTTCTGGTTTAGTAGGTGTATCTCGATTGTACCTAAATGCTCATACACCATTACAAGTACATATAGGTTTTATTTTAGGATTTTTCACCGTTTTTTTAGGAATACTACTTTAAAAGCCAAGTCGTTTAAGCCATTTGTGCCACCAAGAGGGAGTTTCATCTTTTGTTAATGCCAGATAGTCTTTAAGGTCATCAACCATCTCGTAACAAGTCTGATATCTACTTTTAATACCTTCTGTTAAAATCCTATCGATTGTACTTGAATCTAACATTCTGGGAGGTTTAGGAAATGATGCTTTATATGAAGCTTTTTGTATGATGCTGAAAAACTCATCACGCATTGTTGGTCTTTTCTTAATAGGATAAGTTAATTGTAAATTAAGGATTAGTTCTGGATTACAATCACAATAAGGTGCACTGCCTGCAATCATTTCGTATAATAATATACCAATTGTTGAAATATCGCTTGCCGGTTTTAATAAATAGAGTCGGTTTAATAATTGTTCTGGTGGGCTATATATTAGTGTAAAACGATTACGTAATCCTTTTGCTACCGGATATCGTAATGATTGCTCTAAATCGATTAAGAGTATATTTTCGGGGTGCCATTGCGTTGGATCTTCTTCTGACTCATGCTTAATGATAATATTAGCCGGTTTTAAGTCTAAATGGAGTATGTTTCTTTTGTGTAGTATATCTGTAGCCTTCAATAATTCAATGGTTAGCTCTATAAAAAAGCGTTCGCTGATTTTGTGATACAATGCTCGGGTGTCAAGTATGGTTTTTAAACTTGTACCATGGTGATATTCACGGATTACAAATGTTTCCCCTGCATGTTCAATTAACTCTAGTGTTTTAGCAATTGAGGGATGATCAATTTGTGAGAATTCATTAAAGGCTTCAAGATATGGTGCATTATTGGGTCTAATTTTTTTTAGGGATACTGGTAAGTAATCTGTATTTCTTTTACCTAAGTAGATTCCATTTATTGGTTTTGAATCAATGGTATAGGAGTCAATCTGGCCTTTTAATAATGCTTGTATCATAATTTTTAATTAGAACTTTAAAAAACAAAATGATTAATTGAAATACAAATCAAATTGGTGTTAATGTTCTGATAGGTAAAAATGAACTAATTTATAGTAATAATGTTTAACTAAAAGAATTAAAATTTAAACAAAAATTATGTCCTACTCTAGAAAAAAGGTAATTGTTATAGGAGCGGGTTTTTCCTCATTATCTGCCGCTAGTTATTTGGCAAATTCAGGATATGATGTTACGGTTTTGGAAAAGAATGATTATTCAGGAGGGAGGGCACGACACTTAAAAAGAGATGGTTTTACGTTCGATATGGGACCAACTTTTTATTGGATGCCAGATGTATTCGAATCATATTTTAAAGATTTTGGTTATTCTGTTAGTGATTTTTATGAACTTAAAAAGTTAAATCCGGCTTATGAAGTATACTTCGAAGATTCTTCTATTAAAATTGCTGATAATTTTGAATCGATAAAACGCGCTTTTGAAGAAATTGAAAAAGGAAGTGGCGTTCAATTACAAAAGTTTATAAATGAAGCGGAAGATAATTATAAAATCGCTATTAAGGATCTTGTTTATAAGCCGGGTCAAAATATATTTGAAATAGTAACCCTTAAAACGGCATTAAAGATTGGATCATTTTTTACATCCATAAAAAATGATGTAAGTAGAAGAATTAAAACATCGCAATTAAGAAAAATTCTCGAATTTCCTGTGCTTTTTTTGGGAGCAAAGTCTGATAATACGCCTGCATTTTACAATTTTATGAATTATGCTGATTTCAAGTTGGGAACATGGCATCCTGCAGGTGGTATGTATGTTGTTGCCAAGGCAATGCATCAATTGGCTCTAAAGCAAGGTGCTATTATAAAGCATAATCAAAAGGTTGAACAAGTTATTGTTAATGATGGGATAGCTTCTGGAGTTATGGTCAATGGCAGGGAGATTAAAGCCGATATTATTGTGAGTGGTGCTGATTATCATTTTACAGAACAGATCCTTCCTGAGAAATATCGACAATATTCTGAGAAATATTGGGACAAAAAAACATTTGCTCCATCAGCATTATTGTTTTATGTTGCTTTTGATAAGAAACTTAGGAATATCTCACATCATACTTTGTTTTTTGATGTTGATTTTGATAAGCATGCCGAGTCAATATATCAGTCTAAGAAATGGCCAGATAATCCCCTTTTTTATGCTAGTTTTCCCAGTGTTACGGATTCATCTTTTGCTCCTGAGGGTAAAGAAACCGGTATATTCCTTGTCCCTTTAGCTGCAGGTATAGATGACTCTAACGAAAAGCGAGAAGAAATTTTTAATAAGATTATTAAAAGAGCCGAACAACTTACTAAACAAAATCTTAGGTCAAATGTTATCTTTAAAGAATCATATGGTATTCGAAATTTTATTAACGACTATAATTCGTATAAGGGAAATGCATATGGTTTAGCAAATACATTATTTCAAACACATGTGTTGCGACCAAAATTGAAAAGTAAGAAAGTGAAAAATCTTTATTTCACTGGTCAACTTACCGTGCCTGGGCCAGGTGTGCCTCCTTCTCTTATTTCTGGAAAGATTGTTAGTTCCTTAATCAATAAAACTTACAAGCCATGAAGCACTTATTTGATATCTCAAGTTATAGTTGTAGTAGATTGGTTACAAAAACTTATAGTACATCATTTTCAAAAGCTATAAACTTGTTGGCTCCTTCTGTACGGCCTGCTATTTATGCTATTTATGGTTTTGTACGATATGCCGACGAGATTGTTGATTCATTTGATTCGTACGATCAGGAGGAACTTTTTGATGAATTTGAGCAAAATTATCACAAGGCTCTGAATCGAAGAATTAGCATGAATCCAATTTTGAACGCATTTCAGAAGATAGTTCATAAATACAAGCTATATGATTTAGTTGATTCTTTTATGCATAGTATGAAAATGGACTTGTATAAGACTAATTATCGCTCAATGGAAGAGTACACTGAATATATATATGGCTCTGCAGATGTGGTAGGATTAATGTGTTTAAAAGTTTTTGTGAAAGGAGATGACAAACGATATTCTGAATTAGAACCATATGCACGCAGATTGGGATCTGCTTTTCAAAAAGTTAATTTTCTGCGCGATTTAAAAGATGACACTCAAAGTTTGGGTCGATCTTACTTTCCAAATCTACAGACTTATACATTGGATAACAATTCTAAAAAAGACATTGTTAAAGATATCGAGAGCGACTTTGCTGAAGCATACAAGGGTATTGTCAAATTGCCAATTGAAGGTCGTTTGGGAGTATATTTAGCCTATCGATATTATTTGCGATTATTACGGGAGCTAAAGCAGGCTGATAGCAAAAAAATAATGAATGAAAGAGTTAGAGTGAATAACTTCTTAAAGCTCGAGATTTTATTAAAATCATATGTTAGATATAAACTGAATATTCTGTAAAATGCATATTCTATTTACAATATTACTTTTTTTTAGTCTAAATTCAGACTTAGATTCTATCCGCTATAAATATCATTCGATTAGTGATGCAGCATCATTAGACTCATTTATTGAAGAGTTAAAATCAAAGGAAGGAGTTTCAACTGTTTACTTGGCTTCCGCCTATATGCAAAAAGCACAGTATGTATTATCTCCGTTAAAGAAGTTGAATTACTTTAATAAAGGTAAAGATATGCTTGAAGAGTTTATTCTCAAGCATCCCGATAATATTGATGCTAGATATGTACGATTTCTGGTACAAACAAATTCACCTTCTTTCTTAGGTTATAAGTCAGAAATTATAAAGGATAAGAAATTTGTTCAAGACAATATCAATTCGGCTGGATTTAAAGAAGACATAGCAGATTTAATGCTGAAAGTTCTCAATGATAATTAATGTAACTCATGATATGATAACGCTTTATATTGCCATCATTTTAGTCACTTTTGTACTTATGGAATCCATTACATGGTTAACTCATAAATATGTAATGCATGGCTGGCTATGGGTTCTTCATGAAGATCATCATGATTTGGTTAATGAAACTAAGTTCGAGAAGAATGATACTTTCTTTATTATTTTTGCAACACCTAGTATCATGCTTTTATATTTTGGTTTACATCCAAACTTAAACTTCTTATTTTTTATGGGCCTAGGAATCTTCTTTTATGGTGTAGCTTATTTTCTCGTACATGATGTTTTTATCCATCATCGTTTTAACTGGCTAAATAAAGTAAATCACCCGTATCTTATCGGTTTGTTGCTTGCTCATAAAAGTCATCACAAAGGAGGTAAGTGTTTTGGTATGTTATATGTTCCAGCAAGATTTTTTAAGGAGGCAAAGGGTTTAACTCCCAAAGACCTTAAAAATGGATTGCTTTGAGTATCCAGAATTTTACATATCTCATAATTGATTTAGGCTGTATTTTTATACCTTTTATCGCTAGTTTTTATTCAAAGAAGCCATTCTATAAGGAACTAAAGTTCTTTATTCCCGCCAATATATTTGTGGGTTTATTATTTGTTGTGTGGGATCATTTTTTTACAAAGGCAGGAGTGTGGGGATTCAATTCTGATTATTTAACAGGATTGTTTATTGGTGCTTTACCCATCGAAGAAATACTGTTTTTCTTTTGTATTCCTTATGCATGTGTTTTTACTTGGTTTGCGATTCAATATTTGTTTGATAGAAAGATATTAGAAAATTCACAATCTGTTATTTCTGCCCTCTTAGGAGTGGTTCTCTTGTTAATTGGAATTGCTTCTTACGAGAGATTATATACTTTTATTACTTTCCTATCTACTGGTATATATTTGTTGATGATATTTTTATTAAAAATAAATATTAGTTGGATTTATGTGTCATTTGTTGCAATAGTACCATTCTTTCTTGTAAGTAATGGCTTACTTACAGGAACCTGGCTGGATGCCCCGATAGTATGGTATAACAATGCTGAAAACCTAGGCATACGAGTAGGGAGTATTCCAATAGAAGACGCTGTTTATGGTTTTTTATTGATAATGATGAATATTAATCTTTATCAATATTTGAAAATATTGCATAAAAAAAGGGTGTAAATTAATTTTACACCCTTTTGTCTTTAGTATCTTATATTATTGCATCTGCTTAACCAATGACATAACAGCTTTAGCACATCCTTCTTGTCCTCCTTTAAATGAAAACAATAAATTATAAACACCTGCTTTTCTACAAACAAAATTGAATTCTTCAAATGTTTTCCCGTTGTATAAATTACTTGCAAGTACTTTGGTATCTTCTTTATCTTTTAATTGCATCACAACTTTATCAATGTTAGATGGCCCATTGGCAACATTGAACTTATATTGTGTATTACTATTTAGAAACACAGAAAACTTGATATAACCAGTTTTAACGTCTTTCTTTTCTTTAATCAACTCAATAGTAAAATCTTTGATATATTGGCTACTACCCATTTCTTTCAAGGCTTGCTTCAGTAGATCATCACCACATTGTGCGTGAGATGTGAAAACAAAGGCAGTTAAAAGAAATAACAAGCTATATAATGACTTCTTCATAATCGTATATTTATGTGAATCAGTAAAATTAATGTGCAAAAATAAACTTTTTAAAGATTATTCAAATTATGACACAATGAATTCACGTAGGGCATTAATTTCCTTAATAATGGCTGATAATTGTTCTGGTGTAATTTCTACATGACTAATTTCATCCTGAACAATTACTAGCTTACCATCTTTTTCAATAGTTGTAGGTTCACCAAATTCTGTTGTGATTTTAACATCTTTATAAGATGCTTTTAATTTGGCCAATTGTTCAGCTAAATCTGAAAAACTTGGTTGACTACTATAGTTCTGAAGAATAATTTCCAGAATATTGATAATGTCTTTTTGTTCTCCTATACGTTTGATTAACATTTCGTTATTGGTTTGTTCAATAACTTTACCTGTGATATACAAACCTTCAATCCAAGCTCCTGTAACAATTAAAGAAGATACGTTGCTTCTGTTCTGGCTACGTAAGTATGAATCCATTTTGTTAAAGCTAGAAATAGAAATCTGCATTAACGAATCGAGATTATTGCTATTTGTTGCTAATCTTTTCAAAGAAGTAAAATCGAAAAATTGACCTACTTTAATTCCTTCAGATAATGACTTTACTGCAACTAAATAATCAATAACAATAGTGTTTTTATCAAATGTATTGATATAACCTAAATCTGCACTGTAGACACCAAGGTTTAATGCTCGTTTAAAACTTGTATTGTAATTATCTGTTTGGCTAGTACTATTTAATATTTTTTGCGAGAACTCTACGCCAGTTGATTTAATCAATGATGCCATTTCAACTGGAGAAGAAATGTTTTGGATTACATCACTCATTACTTCCTGAGAAAGTTCTAAAGGAGCAGCATTGGCTAAAGAATCATTAAAAGTTAACTCATCAGATGATGATCCACCTTTATTCGATGATCCTCCACAAGCAGTCATCATAAATACACCTGCTAGTGCAAGGGTTAAGTAAGTGAACTTTTTAAACATATTTGTAAATTTAAATTTCAATTTAGGTTTCTTATACACCGTAATTATTAAAAAGGTTACTTTTTAAAGAGTTTTAATTCTCCTATATAATCCAACGATTTTTTAAGCCAATCGAAGTATAATGCAATATACATAAGAATGGTTAATAACCAAACAACAGAAATATTAAACCAAAGTGTATCGTAATATGTACCTGCAAAATACTTTTGAGGTGCAAAAAAGTGTGTTCTAAAATCGAGAAAGTTATTTGGTTCGGGTATTTGATAAATGGGATCTACCACCTGTACCAACTTATTACCATCTCGTAATATTTTATTTTTATCAAATGTTTTTCTGACAATATCGGAAATGCTTTCATTCATGTAATCGTCTTTAATACGATTAAATTTTTCTTTGTTATGCTTTAGGTTTTGTGAAATAAATAAGTCAATTTTATTATTAGCTTCTGAAAACTGACCTGTATAATGACTTTTTAGAGAATTCAGATAGTCTTCAATTTCAGAAGAAAGTTCAGCATCAAAGTCATTAGCATTTATTTTATCTACTTTAGAAAAACTTATTGTAGGTACTCTTTTTACCTCTTTTGATATTTCGTTATTTAATAAATCTAAATCAGCAATATATGCTTTATCTGTTTTATCTCCATTGTTTAGAGAATGCTGTTTGCATTCATTCAAAATTTCTAATAATTCTGGAATGTAATAAACTTGTTTAAAGTCTGATTTGCTATTAATTAATTCAGTATCAAAGATATTTTTACGATAGTTATTATGCTTGTATTGATATACCATTAAACCTTCATAAATGTAACGAGAAGGCATTACTTCGGCAACTATTGGAACTTTATCAATACTTGTAAAATCCTTGTTTAGCTTATCAAAGGTAAACATTGCTCCACCTAATACCATTTGTGGAATCATCACCAGTGGTATTAATATATAGATGGTTACAATTGAGTTGAATGATGCTGATAGAATTAAACCTAGTATATTGGCAAACGCCGATATAGAGAATAAGGCTAGCCAAAACTCCAGAGTCATCCCTTTTATTCCTAGTATATAATTTCCAACTAGAACAAATAGTATCATTTGAATAGCAGAAATTGTGAAAAGGATTAGAATTTTGGATACTAAATAGCTGGACCGGCTTAAGTTAAGGAACGATTCTCGTTTTAGTATTTTGGCATCTTTAAATATTTCTTCAGCACTAACAATTAATCCAAAGAATAATGCTACAATAATTCCCATGAAGAAATAGGGAGGTATATTGTCGTTTTCGCGGAAAATATAAACATTTGATTCTGGATCGACAATATAATGAATCAGATATGCCAATACGAATCCTAAGAATGGAGCTTCTAATAAGTTAAGTAAGATGTATTGCTTATTGCTTATTTTTGCAAAGAAGTCTCTAATTGTATATATCTTGAATTGATTGAACCAAGAAGGAATATTTAGTGATTTAGGAGGAGCACTGGAAACTGTTTCAACTTTAGGAATTTCTATATTCTCCTTATAATGCTCATGCCATTCCTCTGGTTTAGTTTTTCTTTTATTTGTGTAATTACCATACTCATCAATGACATTAGCGTCAATTATATTGAATATCTGTTCTGGATTCAAATTACCACAAAGAACACATTCTCCCTGATCACTGTTGATTTGTGCATCTAGTCGCTTAAAGTAAATTAACGATTCACTAGGGTTACCATAGAATACAGGATAGCCACCTGTATCTAGTATATACATCTTATCAAACATCTTATAGATATCTGATGATGGTTGGTGAATTACCACAAAAATGAGTTTCCCTTTTAGGGCTAATTCGCGAAGGAGATTCATTACATTTTCTGAATCTCGCGATGATAAACCAGAGGTAGGTTCATCTACAAACAATATTCCTGGTTCTCGAATTAACTCAAGAGCAATGTTTAATCTTTTACGTTGGCCTCCACTAATCATTTTATTAAGGGGAGAACCAACTTTAAGATGACGACGTTCGTATAAACCTAAATTGATTAAAGTATTATCAACCAGTTCATTTATTTCGTCTTCTTTTTTATCTTTAAAACAAAGCTTGGCGTTGTAATAAAGGTTGTCAAAAACAGACAGTTCCTCAATTAAAAGATCATCCTGAGGGATATACCCAATAACACCTTCAACTTTATCTCTTTCTTTGTGTAAGTTAAAGCCATTTATCAATACGTCTCCTTCTGTTGGAGATTCAATACCTGATAAAACATTTAGCAGAGTTGTTTTACCAGCTCCACTGGCTCCCATGATACCAATTAATTTACCTTGCTCTTCTGATATATTAACATCTCTAAGCCCGATGCCTCCTGATTTAAATTGATATTTTACATTCTTAACTTCGTAAGAAATTTTTGATGCTGCTGAATCGGCCATAAAGTGCGAAACAACATCTGTATAATAAACAGGAGGGCCTTTAGGTAACTTAATAAAACTACCTTTTGAGAATAGATAGATTCTACGGTTGTTTATTAATAAGCTGTTCAGAAATATTTCTTGCTCGCCTGTGTATCTCAGGAAGTATAATCCGGCACTTTTAACACGCAAGATATAGACGTTACCATCGAGAGTTCCACATTGAATATGTTTCGCATATTGAAGATTTACCTCGCTATCGTTGATGATCATAGCATCATCAAGATCTAACATAGACAGATCGTCGTTTACCGTGTAGGCTTCAATGGCATCAATTTCTTCTTTAGGAAGTTTAAAAACATCAGCAACCGTATTGATAATCGCCATCCGCTGTTCCGTAAATTTGCGGTCGGCGTTTACCAATTCATACAAACGCAAAAGAACAACTACTTTTTGTTCTTTATTTAGTTGCTTGTTAATTTTTTTACAAATCCCTAATATTTTTACAGAATCCTTCATTGAGGTGAGTTTCACCTTTCCTTCGGGCTCTTCTTTTCCTAATTTTGAATCCTTAGAAAACTTTAAAAAAAGTGAGAAATATTCCTCTACAGCATCGGAACTTAGCTGTTGTTTAAGAAACGTTCTAACATATTCAGTCTCATTTGCCTCAACGCCTCCATCTTGTTTAGCAATTAGGCCAAATAATTGCATGAGGGCTTTTAGAATTTCTTCACTCATTTTTTAATATAGTAGGGTGTATTTTGTTACTTAATTAGTCGGTATATGCAACGTATTCGAAATGAATATCAACAATGTCGGCATATTCTTCTCCCGCTTCAAGCATATCTTCTTCTTCTTCGTGATAATGCCAGTTGATAACTACATCATTACCGTTTTCAACAATTTCTTCGAATTTTAAAAGAATGTCGAGAATGATTTTTGAAGAAGCAGTATTGAAATACTCAAGTTTGAAATTGAATTCTGTTTTTTCACATGGGGCTTCTGCATAAGCATCAATCCATTCCAAAATTGGTTCATAAAACATGTTTACATCTTCGGGTAGCGAACGACCTGAAATTTCAAACTTTGCGTTTTCTTTATCAAGAATTACATTGGGGGTATCGTCAGTTCCCTTAATGTTTATAAGTTCCATATATAAATATTTTAAGTGCGTTTAATTGTTGATGTTAAAATAAAAAAGCTAACCTCTTTATTTAGTTCTTTAAATTGATATCCTAGTTTACTACCGGTTTTTTTAGCAATATCAATAAAGCCTAGGCCGGCACCACCTTTGTCAGATATACGTCCTTCTCGCATCTGTTGCTTGTAAAGATCTGATAAGCCTTTTTTATCAAGGCTATTAACTTGTTCAAGGGTTTTCTGAAGGTCTTCAACTTTCTCGTTTTTAATAACATTACCAGTTATAATGTTATAACTATCTTCGCCGTGGCTTACCATAACAATACCTCTGCGGTCTTCTTCTTCGTCAGATAACGAGTCAGCATGTTTGCTAATGTTTTGAAGACATTCTACCATTACGTTAAACACTTTTCGCTGAACAGTGTTTGATTCTTCTGATTTTGCAAGATTTCTTTCAGTTAATGAGGTAAAGGTTTTTGTGATTTCTTGGGTCACTTCACCTTCGTAAACCAAATTAATCTCATTGGTTTTCATGCTTTTGTACATTTGGTAAGCAAAATCTAGAAAACCTTGATTTTCGTTCTTTTTATCCATGTCTACAAGTGTGTTATTCTGCCTATACTGGTATTGTTCATATTTATTACCTTATAATATTTAAGGCAAAAATAGAAAGAACCGGATATATAGCCAATCATTCAAAATGATATTAACATTTAAATATGCTAATAATTTTTCGATTAAAGGTTAATTGATTCGGTTTACATCCAAAAAATCAACCTATTGAGTTCCATTTTTAATAAAATAGAGCCAGTTTCGTTCTGCTCTTACGTGAAAAATAGTGAATTGTTCGGTCTTTTGTGTTATTTCCGGGGCTTTAAGAGAGAAATATTCAAAAGTTTGTTTGAATAAAATAGGAATAAAATCCGATATTTTGACTGGTTGAGGGGAGGTGTCTTTGTCTAGTTGTAGTTAATCAGATAGTTAGATATAATTCCGGAGGGCATGTTGTGTGTAGTATGGTGCTTTGCATGACCTTGTTTTTTGAAAGAAAATCCACAAGATTCAAATAGTTTTTTAATACCTTTCTTCTTAGGGGGAACAATAAAAATTCGTTTAGGATTAAATTGTAAACAAAAATCAATTGATTTTGATAACCATTGATCAGCCAACTCCTGATGTTTTTTGTTGTTACCAATGCCAAAGTTTTTAATCTCAATTTGATTATCGCTACTAATAATAAAATCAAGAGTACCTATTATTTCATTATCGAAAATACCAACATAGAAATGTACTTCTGGCGTTGATAAATAAGTTGTAATGATTTCGTAGTTAGATGAGATTCTACCTAATTTTTTTGTCTTTAATTTACTACAATTATATAGCGAATGCGTAACAATCGGATTATTTTTAATCCGATGAATTGCAATTTTATGGGTAGCTCCTTCTTTAGGGATAAAGTGTTTTGGATTTGTAAGTTCCAAAACATCGATTTGATTACTATTGCTCATACTTGTACTGTTTTAGAGTGCATAGAGAAAGCAATAATTAAACCAAGGTTAGCCTTTTGATTGTTAATATTCTGCAAAAATATCTAACGGATATTTTGTAAGTAATTTATTGTGTGATGATTATTAATCAACATGCTCCCATCTGTTTGTTGCCGCAGATCTAAATATAGCATCCATTACCTTTTGGTTTAACAAGGCATCGTCGGCACTAAAAGGAAGTGTTGATTTGTTAATTATTGTTTGTGCAAATTTACTGAACATCAAACCATATTGATCAACTGGATTAAAACTAACTTCACGCGAACCTATAGCACTTTGTATGGTTACTTTCGCTGATGTATCGGGGTAAGTGTTAAAAGGAAGGTGAATGACAATATGTCCGGAAGTAGCAATAATTTCAACACGTTGGTAATTGTTGGATGTTGTACTAACGTGAAAAGAAGCACGTGTTCCGCCAAAATCCATCAGGGCTGAAGATAACATGTCTGTTTTAAATTCAGGATGTTTTGAAATTTGACTTACTACTTGTAATGGTTCTTTGTCCATTATAAAGCGAGGGACAGAGATGGCGTAACAACCAATGTCTCGAATTGCTCCTCCTCCATATTCGACAATGTTCCGAATGTTTGTTGGTGATGGATTATTATAGGAGAAAGAAGTATGAATATAGTTAATTTGACCAATGTTGTTAGTTCGAATGATATCTTTAACTAATTGCCATTGTGGATGAAATTTGTACATAAAAGCTTCCATTAAAAGAACACCTTTTTTTTGTGCATATTCAATTGCTTCTTTTGCCTCATCGGTATTTAGGCATAATGGTTTTTCGCATAGGATATGTTTGCCAGAGTCGGCTGTTTTTTTTATCCATTCTGCATGTAAATGGTTAGGAAGAGGTATATATACGGCATCAATATTTTTGTTATCTAATAGTTGTTGGTAACTACCATAACCATTGGGTATGCAAAAATCTTTTGCAAGTTCTTGGGCTTTAATTTCAGATCGGGAGGCAATAGCATGTAATTCAACATCTACTAATTGTTGAATAGGAAGTACTATTCTTTTAATGAAATGGTTTGAAACGCCTAATACGCCAATTTTTAGTTTTTGCATCTTATTCAACTCTATAGTTATACAAGTAGTTATTAGCTCCGGCCACAATTAAATTAAATTTGATAGAAGAAGATTTTAAGAATCCAATGCTAAATCGAGATTTACCTATTAATGGAAAACCTTTATAGTTCGTTCCATCCTCATTTAATAAATATATTTTGTTACCGCCTAACTCCGATATGCCAACTTTAGTAATTTGAGAAGCAAACTGGTAGAGGTCGACATTGAGATTGATTTGGCTATCGAATTTCTTCTCAAATATTGTTTTTAATTGTTTGTCCTTGAGACAAAGTTTATTTGGTTCAGCAATTAGATATTGTTCTTTCCCATTTTGGAAGTAGACCGTTAACTTATGTTGTCTGTTTATGTCTCCAATGCTATAATTAGTAACTTTGCCCGTTTTTAAACTGATCTTTATTATCTCTCCTTTATCAGAGCTGGTAACCAATTGGTCGTTTGGTTGATCTTTATTGATTAAATAAAATGGTGAATTATGACTTGCAATAAAGTCTGTTTTGATGGGGACTCTGATATTTCCTCTTCGGTCAAGTATATAATTGCGACGATTATCGGAAACAACAATGTAGTCTTTATTATTAGTCCTAAAATGTTGAACAGGTAAAGATATTAGTCCTTCGCTACCTTTAAATTGCCAGCCTGGTATGATATTCCCTTTTGTATTGTATAGATATATTTTTCTATTCTCGCAGGCAATAAAAAAACGATAGTTTCTATTACTATCATAATCAACAACTGTTAAGCCATTGGTTGCTTTTGAAGGTAATCTAACTGGATAATTAGCTACATTGTTTCCGTTTCGATCAAGAATATAGATTTTCGTTGGGGTATTAAAAATATATTGAAGTTTGTTGTTTTTATAGTAATCAATTTGTGCAATTTCTCCTAAAATAGGCTCTGCTAAGGGTTTTTTCCATAACATACGCCCATTGTTACTCATTAGATAGACATTGTATCCAGCATCTTGTATAATAACTTCTTTTTCGTTTGTGTAATGATTTTTTACGAGTGTTGGTTTTGTTATTGCTGTTGAGTCTAATAAACTTTGCCAGATTGTGTGTGGATCTGAGGTTTTTTCTGGTAAATATTGAAGATATATACTTGAATATATCATATTGCCAGTTCCACTAAATTGACATCCAATTGCATAAAAGTTTGACAATGCACTTTTTTGTTCTCGTGATATGTTTTGCCATAAAGGGCTAAAAAGTTTATTTGTTGTTTCAGGTAAGTTTTCTGTTTTTGCGAACACAAAGATATTATCTCTTGAAGAGAAATTATCAAGAAATTGTTGATGGTTTTTGTTGTATTTGAGTGTTTTGTTTAGGATGTTATTGTATAAGAATTGTTCTAGCTGTTTGTAGTTGTCGGCAACAATTATGTTATTTTTGTAAAAAGTAAAATACTTATTTGGAGTTTTTCCAAACAACGAGCCGAATAACATTTCAAAAACAGGTTCCTTAAATCCTTTATAAATGTTATAATCTAAGCCATCATCGGGTTTATATACAGTGGCTGGCTTTGAAGAATTGTTGGTGTTATCCAATATCTCTTTTATTGTTTTTTCAGCTTCTGATTGGCTATTAAGTGATATGACTAATATGCCGTTTTCAGATTTATTTCCTCCTTCATATGTAATAGCAGCTTCGCCAGATAAAAGATGAAAAAAGCGTTTTTTCAATTCAACTTTATTCTTTTTTTCATATGAAGTGATGGGGTCTAATTTATTGCTGTGTTGATAAAAGGATGATATTTTGTTATTGAGTTCATCTCCATTACTAAACGTAATGGCAATATAGGCGTTTGTTTGACTAGGAAGATATTGTAGGATGTGACGTTTGTTTCCTTTTGTGCCTTTAATGATGTTAGAGAAAACACCGTGGTTATTTTCTGTAATAAAACCATTTAACTGTAAACCGTTGTTTTTAATTTCAAGATCAATTTCGCCCCATTCCGATTGATCTTTTAGTTTTTCTAATTGCTTCTTAGTTTTTGTATCTGTTATTGGTAGTAGTATGTCAGGTAATGTTGAGAAATTGATAAAAATATTACAGTTTGCTCCTGTACCCACAGTTTTTTTTACACTCTGAAATGATGTCGAATTCGTCCAGCTGGTGCTCATGTTCATTTGTCTTAGGCTGGATTCGATTAATAAACTCGATTTGCTAACTAATAATATACCATTATTAATGCAGGCCGAAATTACTTTATTAGTTTTATTATTTTTAATACTATATATTCTTGAGGAGTTGTATTTTTTTTGATTGATAGTATATTTAGCTGGTAAACCAGTTTCTATAAAACTGATGGTTGAATTTGTCTCTTTCTTTGTTTGTAGTTCAATTAAATATAGGGTTTCGACACTGCTTTTACCTTGACCATGTAAAGAAATGTAAAGAGGATAATTTTTCAGATTTTCTAAAGAAAAATTTTCTAATTGATTTAAAGAATCAATAATATCCAGTGGGGAAAATGCTTGTCTTAATATTGTCGATTCTAACAGCTCATTTTTAAAATTGATTTCTTCATTAATTTGTTGCTGAAGGTAATTAATACTTTTTGCTTTGATAATAATAGCAGCACTTGATGGGATTTGTTCTATAGTGTTGTCATTATGATTATAGCCTTTAAGCCTAGTAAGCTGAAATAGTATATAAATTAAAATGCTTATTGTAACTGCAAATAGAATGAATAAGTACTTTTTTCTCATTAGCTATGTTTTGTCAACGATTCTCTTAAAAGTAATACAAAACTATAAGAGCTGTTTAATATGGCCAAACAAAAGCATAAAAACTACCACTATCGAACAATCATTATTTTGGTTGTTTCAACATCACTACCATCTTCCGACGAGATATAAGCTATGTAAACTCCAGATTTAACTTTCTGACCTTTAAGATTTCTCCCATTCCAGTATGCTTTACCACCTAATGAACGTGTTTCATAAACTAGTTTACCACTAATTGTAGTAATCTTAACATAGCTATCTTTTACAAGTCCTGTTATTGTAATGTCACCTGAATAGTCTTCTCTTACAGGATTTGGATACGAATAAATTGCGTTCAAGCTTTCACTTCCTTCGGTTGCTTTCCCTTTATAAGAAACAATACCTTTTTGTGTTGCAATAAATACGTCGCCAGAATTAGGGTCAATGGCGATACTATTAATGGTATTTGAAGGTAGAGGGGAGTTATTAGTATTAAATGATTCGTAAGTTGTTATGCCATCATCTGAGACTAAGAAAAGTCCAGAAGCTTGCGTGCCAATCCATTTTCTATTTGCACCATCAATTACAATACTTGTTATGTTTTCCTTCTCTAATAGGTAATCGGCTTGATTAGTGCCATCATTTCTAGGAATTTTTATTCTACTTGCTATTGGATATGTTTCACTAAAAATAGTCCAAGGTCGATAATATACAACAACACCTTTGTCTGTACCAAGCCATATATATCCGCTCTTATCCTCCGTAATGCAATTAACTTGATTTGTTATTTCATCCCCTGATTCGTCCCATATTTTTAATATGCCAATATTTCTATGATCTGTTTCTAACGAATTACTAATTGGACCTCTATATTGATCGTCAGTTTGATCGAGAGGTGTTCTATTTGGATTGATTACTAATAAACCTTTTTTTTCAGTACGAGGAATAATTACCCAAACATAATCGTTTTGAGAAATCATAAAATTTCCAGTGCTGTGAAGATTATTAAGTGTTTCGTAATTGTAGCCTTGCCACTTTGATGTGTCAGAACCTTCTCTAATAGAAATTCCATTTGATGCATATGCATTAGACATCCATATGTTGCCATCACTATCACTGGCTATACCTCCTACTCGAACAAAATTCTGATTCCCATCTGGGAAAATGTTCTCCAGAGTACAATTACTGTCAAAATGATTGTAGTGATTGATGACTTGGCCCTGTTTAACAACAAAAATACCACCGCCCCAAGACGACATATATACGATATCATCATCCGTTGGAGTGTCACAAACCCGGATTAGATCACGCCATAAATAATTGTCATCACGAATAGTATTTCTATAACTAGTCCAATGATTATTTTGATATAATGAAAATTCAGCTCGTCTGCTTGAATTATTGTAATCAGCTGTGAGACCTCCAGCTAAACTGTATAAGCCATGGGGCGAAAAAAGTAGTTCAGTTGCGTTATTAGAATAAGGTCCGTCTGGTAAAATAAAGTCTTCATTCTCTCCTTCGATTATACCTAGTCCTTTAATATTATCAGCTATTAAATATGCTTGTTTTGATGATGAAAAAATACATTGATTCGCTCGAATTGTCGGATCTTCTAACTCTGCGTTCGAATAATAGGTAATTGTTTCTATTACTTCCCGATTGGAATTATAGCGTGTTATACGGTTGGCTTCTGTAATGATGAAAGAATCATTACTAACTCCTATATTTCTGTAACCACTTGTGTTTTTTATTCTATCCCATTCATTTTTGTTACCTATCAAAATCTGATACGGATTACTCCCAGATCTTGAGACCGTGATTAATTTATTTTGAAATGGAGATACGCCAAAGTAATCTTCATTAGTATTACCAATTTCAGACCATGATTTGTAATAAGCCAGTAAAGGATCATCTAAATCGGCCATTAGCAATCCCCTCTCTGTTGCTGCATATATCTTATTGTTTAGAGTAGTACATTGGTGGATAACTAAATTTGAAGACTCTAATCCAAGGTAATAGGTGTCTGATATTTCTAATTTATTACTATTGAATACTAATATTCCAAAATTTGTACTACAGTATACAATATCACCATTAATCGAGAAATGATTGATTGTTTTGCTACCTTGTAATTGTTTATTCTTTAAGTCTGGGATGTTAATAACTCCGCTGTTCGAAAGAATGTCTATGTTTCCGTTTTCATAGCCAATAATAAACCGGTCATTTCCTATTGATGATATTGCACTGATATCAACATCACTTAAGCCAGTAACAATGCTTTTTTTTCTACTTTGTCCTGTCGAATAATCGTATATGGTTAGCCCTGTAGAGTTTGCTGCAATAATGTATGATTCACTTTCAGCAATAAGATTGGGTTGGCGGTAAGAAAAATGATCCTGCCAATTATTTGTCCACTGTGCTTTTGTTGGGATAATGGAAAAAAATAATAATAAGACTATGATGATTGCTTTACTCATTATTCTTATTTAAGAAATTCAACAAGTTTGTAAACCGCTCTGGCTCTGTGACTGATTGTGTTTTTCTCTTTTAGTGACATTTGGGCAAATGATTGCGAAAAGCCAATTGGTTGAAAAATAGGATCATATCCAAATCCTTCTGATCCTGTTTTGTTGTTTAGGATGATGCCATCTACAATTCCTTCGAATAAATGAGTTTTACCATCCATAATAAGAGCAATAACGGTTTTAAATCTTGCTTTTCGATTTGATTTATCTTTCAAAAGACTTAAAACCTTATCCATGTTATCGTTGGAATCTCGTTGTGGTCCTGCATAACGTGCCGAATATACTCCAGGTTCTCCATTTAATGCTTCGATTTCAAGTCCTGTATCATCTGCAAAACAATTCATATTGTATTTGTTGTAAATATATTCTGCTTTTTGTATTGCATTACCTTCAATTGTATCCTTTGTTTCAGGAATATCTTCAATGCAATTAATATCCGCCAGTGTTTTTAGTTGGATATGCAATCCTATTGCAGATTGAATTTCTTTTAGCTTGTTTATGTTGTTTGTGGCAAATACCAATTCCATATTTTCATTTTATAATAAGGTAACGAACAAAATGGCAAAACTATTTTGTTTTCTATAAAAATAAACAGGCGACCAAAAAGTTTAGTCGCCCGTTATATTTATTTTTTTGATGATCAACCAAAACCTCCGTAACCATATTTCATTAAGTCGGTACGAGGATTCATAACCAATACAGGAATTTGTGCATTGTTGGCAATGATGTATTGTTCATAGGCTCCTAATACGTAATCATGAAATCCAATATCACGTGTTGTCATTATAAGAACCATATCAGCCTCAATATCTTTTGCGTATTGAATAGTTTCTTGTGAAAATGACGATTCTCCTTCAGAAAGAGTTAATTCATAATTAATTTCTCGTTCTTCCATAAAACGTTTTGAAAAAACAACATTTGCCTTTGTACGATTGTCGAGAATGCCTTCTTTAGATGCATTAGCGAAAATATGAGTTTTTGACTTAAACATCTTGTTGATAAAATCAACCCATTTAAGCTTTTCTTTATTTTCAGTTTTATAATCAACAGGAAAAACAACATTGTTGTATTCGTTGTGTTTAGGTGGTGCTTGTACTACTAAATAAGGAACCTGTGATCCAACAATTACTTTAAGTGCCCAACTACCTGTTAATTTTTGCAAGCCTTTCATACCATGAGTCCCCATCACCACAAGCAGGCAATTTAACTCTTCAACTACTTCATTAATGGTTTTGAAGATTGTACCTTCTTTAACCATTGTTTTGGGTAAAACTCCCCAATCATCTTTCATTTTCTGTGCACTTGCCAATAATTGCGTTTCTTGTTCAGCAATCATTGTGTCTTTTTTAACAATGTGCAATAAAAGAATTTCCGCATCTAATTTTTTTGCTACAATAATTGCGTGTTGAACAGCTGTTGTTGTAACTTCTGTAAAATCGTACGGAACTAAAATTGTGTTTTTTGATGTCTCCATAAAAACGTGTGATGAATGTTCTGCAATTCAGGAATAAATATAGTACTTTTGAAATTAATAACAAGTAGAGGAAGTTAATCTGTTAATGTAAGTTGATGTTGTTTAGTTGGTTGCAAAGGTTAAATAAATGTTCTTTTTTTTATTTAGTGGTATTCTTTTTGCTTTTGATTTCTAAAAATACCTTTGCATACTCCTCCTTACCAATTCAAAAATCCATATTTAATATATATATAGAAGATGAAGATAAGCAGCTAATTCTTGATCAAAATTGTGATAGTGTTATAAATGTAGGTAGTTCATTTTCTTTCTGTTGGAATAGGCCAAAAGAGGATTGGAATCTCATTAGATATAGATTAGTTCCTTATAATACTCAATGGACAAAATGGAGTAATCGCTGTAATCAGAGTTATTTTAATGTGTCTTCTGGTAGATATGTTTTTCAGATTCAAAATTCTAATGGTGTAGAAATAGATTTTGAAATAAAAGTCGAAAAGGAGTTGTCTGGATTAATTGGTGGATATTTCGTTTTAAGTTTCATTTTTCTTTTAATAATCGGAGTGATGGTTCTTCTGTTTAAGCAAAGAATAAACAGTGCCACTCGTATGGTTGAGTTAAAGCTGAAGAAAGAGTATAGAATGAAATTTAAGGCAGGTCAAGAGAAGAGTGGAGAGCTGGCTAATGCGGTGAAATCGCAAGGACGAGTTAGATCAAGAAAGTATCAAAAGGTTACGGTTTTGTTTGCAGATATTCAGGGGTTTACTAGGATTGTAGAGCATATAAATCCTGAAAAACTTATCGATGAGTTAGATCGTTTCTTTATTTATTTCGATGAGGTGGTTGAAAGATATCATATTGAAAAAATTAAAACCATTGGAGATGCTTACATGTGTGCTGGTGGCTTACCTAATAAAAATAGAACAAATCCTATTGAAGTTGTATTGGCTGGTATTGAGATGCAACATTTCATGGAGGAAAATAAAAAGAAACATACCGAAGATTATGGGTTTTGGGAATTAAGAATTGGTATTCATACAGGTCCTGTAATATCAGGAGAGATTGGTCGTAAAAATGTTTCATTCGATATATGGGGAGATACAGTTAATATCGCATCCAGGATGGAAAGCTCCGGCACTGCTGGAATGATTAATGTAACGGGAATAACTTATCAGTTAATTAAGGAATTTTTTGTTTGTGAATATCGTGGAAAAATGCCTATCAAATATAAAGGAGAGACTGATATGTATTATGTCAAAAGAATTAAGGATGATTTGGCTAGTGATGAAATGGGAGTAAAACCTAATACAAAGTTTTTTATCAAACTGCAGCATATTCGTTTTGGTGATCTTGAAGAATATGTGATAAATAAATTGGAGGCCGAATTAGGAGATGAGTTGTATTATCATTCAAAAGAGCATACGCAAGATGTATTAACTCAAATTGAGATAATTGCGCGTTGCGAAAATGTCTCAGAGGAAGACTTATTGTTGTTAAAAACGGCTGCTTTATTGCATGATGTTGGGTTTATTTTTGAATATGATAATCATGAAGATAACAGTATAACGTTTGCAAAAGAAATTCTCCCAAAATATAATTATGTCGATTATCAGATAGAGCAGATTGTGGAGTTAATTGATGTGACAAAAGTGGGTAAAAAGCCGCGAAATTTTATGGAAAAGATTATGAAGGACGCAGATCTGGATTACCTTGGGCGAGCTGATTTTATTCCGGTATCAGAGAATTTATATCGCGAACTTAATTCCCATGGTAGAAAAGTTGATCTTGAACAATGGAATCGAATGCAATTTGAATTTATCTCTAATCACACCTATTATACACATACCGCGCGAAATTTAAGACAAGTCAATAAAGAAAAGCAACTTCAAAAGCTCAAGGAATTAATTGATCTATAATTTAGGGCTTCGTTTTACTTAGATTTTATTTATATTTGTTATAAGTTAAATTTTACAAGTAGAGAAATGGCGAAAAATTTCGAACCGGAGAACAAGTTGCCAAATATGATTGGCCCGGGAACAAAGATAAAGGGTGATTTAGAAACTAATGGAGACATTAAAATTGACGGAACCGTTGAAGGAAATATAGTTTCTAAAGGTCGTGTTTTGATTGGTCAAAATGGGGTGGTAAAAGGTGATGTTAAATGTACTAACTGTGATATATATGGTCATTTCGATGGCAAGATCTTAATAACAGAGTTATTGTCATTGAAATCATCTAGCAAGCTTACTGGAGATGTTAAAACTGGTAAGTTGTCGATTGAACCCGGTGCTATCTTTACTGGTACTTGTGATATGGCAGGTGATTCAACAACAGCAACTTCTGCTAAACCCAATGTTCAAAAATAATACCTTAAGTAAGCTGTTTCGGTTTACTGTTATTTATATGATCGCGGTAGGTGTGAGCCTACTGCTTAATTTGTTTATTGATCATCATATTGGCTTAGATACTAATAAAATAGTTATTTCAACTCTATACATTGGTGGAGTATACATTCTATTTAATTATTTTTTCATATTAGTTAAAAAAATTACTCCTGAAAGTTTAATTTATATCTTTTTGATTTTATTGCTATTAAAGTCTATATTTATATTTGCTTTCATCATGTTATTTTTAGATCCGATGGATGAAGAACATAAAAAAGAAACCCTTTTGTTCTTTAAAACGTATTTCGTTTTACTAGTTACTGATCTTGCGATTAAAGTACGCTTATTGAATCAATAATTTGAAAACTCACAACTGTTTGATGCGACACATAAAACAGATTTTACTACTGATAAGCCTTTGTTTTAGTTTATCAGCGTTTGCCTCAGAAGAACATTCGGACGATAAAGCGGATGGGTTTGATCCGTTAGAGCTGATTAATCACCATATCTCAGATTCACACGAATGGCAGGTTATTTCATATAGTAACAGTGAAGGAGAAGAAGTAAGGTTTTCAATTCCTTTACCAGTTATATTATATGTAGATGGTAATTTAGATATTTTTATGTCTTCAGTATTTCATCATGGAGAAAACGTTGTAAAACGAGGTGATAAATATTATGCATTGCATCACAATAAAATTTACTTAACTGATGAACTAGGTACCATTCATTATGATGATGCCCATAATATAGTAAATGATAGTCCTATAGATGTGTCGATTACACGTAATGTAGCATCGATGTTTATGAGTGCAGTTATATTACTGTTGTTATTTATTTCTGTAGCCCGTAGATACGGAAAAGAGCCAAAGGCTCCCAAGGGTGTACAATCGTTTATCGAGCCTATAATCGTATTTGTTCGTGATGATATTGGAATTGCCCAAATTGGAAAAGGAAAATATGAACGGTATATGCCGTATTTACTAACCGTCTTCTTTTTTATTTGGATAAATAACCTTATTGGTTTGGTTCCTTTCTTTCCTGGAGGAAGTAATTTAACTGGAAATATTTCGGTTACTATGTTATTGGCAATTATAACCTATTTAGTAACTTCATTAACAGCTTCAAAATCGTATTGGAAACATATTTTTTGGATGCCTGGAGTTCCAGTACCCATTAGAATTATGCTTTCAGGAATTGAATTTATTGGTACATTAACAAAACCATTTGCATTAATGATTCGTTTGATGGCCAATATAACAGCTGGGCATATTGTAATACTGAGTTTGTTTTCGCTCATATTTGTTATGAAATCTTATGCAATTGCACCTGTTTCAATAGTCATGGCATTAATGATGTTTATGCTTGAGTTATTGGTAGCTGCATTGCAAGCTTATATTTTCACCTTATTGTCTGCCTTATTTATTGGAATGGCAGTTAATGAAGAAGAAGAACATTAATAAATCAATTTATTAATTAAATTAAAAGATATGGAAGGTTTGTCATTGACCGCAGTTGGTTTAGGTCTAATTGTAATTGGAGTTGGAATCGGAATAGGTAAATTAGCCGGAAGTGCTCTGGAAGCCATGGCTCGTCAACCTGAGATCAGTTCTAAAATTCAAACTGCAATGATTATTGCTGCTGCCTTGATTGAAGGTGTTGCCTTATTTGCCATTGTAGTTGCTATGATGAAAGGATAAAACCAACTATTATGGGATTGTTAACACCAGATCCCGGTTTAGTTTTTTGGACAACTATTACATTTGGTTTGCTTGTATTTTTATTAAGTAAATATGCTTGGAAACCTATAATGCATGCTTTAAAGGCTAGAGAAGAAACAATAGAATTTTCTTTGATGGCAGCAACTAAAGCAAAAGCTGAGATTGAGGATTTGAATATCGAAAAAGAGAAAATTCTTGAAGAGGCAAAAGCAGAACGTGATAGTTTAATAAAAGAGGCCAGGGATTTAAAACAAAATATTCTGGATGAAGCCAAAGGTAAAGCTCAGGAAGAAGCTGATAAAATTTTGGTAAATGCTCGCGAATTAATCGAACGTGAGAAGAAAGAAGTTATCCAGGAGATGAGACGACAAGTAGCGGAACTGTCTGTAAATATAGCCGGTAAGCTATTAGAACAAGAATTGGAATCTACTGATAAGCAGAAGGCTATCATCGATAAATATCTGCAGGAGGTAAATTTTAACTAGAACTTCGATATACAGAGTATTAAAATGAACAGGAGTTTAATTGCCAATAGATACGCTACTGCTTTGTATAAATTAGCTTCAGAACAAGGTAGTCTGGAGAAGGTTAATGCAGATGTATTACTAATGCAAAGTTACATTAAGGAAGCAGAGGGCTTTGAAGAACTCTTGAATAGTCCTGTAATTAAACCACAACAGAAAAAAGTGGCTTTACACTCTGTGTTAGAGAATCAGATTGAACCATCAACAATGAACTTCATAGATTTACTAATTGCTAATAATCGTGAGGAACTATTGGAGGATATCAATCGTGGATTTATACAAATGTACAAGGAGGAAAAGGGAATTAAGGCAGTTACATTATATACTGCTGTAGAACTTGGTTTTGATCAGGAACAAGGTTTGTTAGACTTCCTTCGAAAGCAATTTGATTCACCTATTGAACTTATTTTAAAAGTAGATCCTGAATTATTGGGAGGTTTTAAACTTACAATTGATGGTAAAATGGCTGATGCCAGTTTAAGTTCGAAGTTGAAGAATATGAAAAAGCAATTGCTGAATTAAACGAAAACTAAATTAATGTCGATGGATACGATAAAACCTGCTGAAGTATCGGATTTATTAAAAAAGAGGATTGCGGGCTTTCAAACGGCTACTGACTTGGAAGAGGTGGGAACTGTTTTGCAAGTTGGAGATGGTATAGCCCGTGTTTTTGGTTTAACCAATGTAAAATCCAATGAATTAGTAGAATTGGATACTTGTATGGGTGTTGTACTAAACCTTGAGCAAGATAATGTTGGAATCGTGTTGTTTGGTTCTTCACAAGAAGTAAAAGAGGGCGATTTAGTAAAACGTACCGGTCGAATAGCATCTATTAATGCTGGTGAAGGTATGTTGGGACGTGTAATTAATGCTATTGGTGAACCTATTGATGGCAAAGGCCCTATTAGTGGAGATACTTATGAGATGCCACTTGAACGTAAAGCTCCTCAGGTTATTTATCGACAACCCGTGAAACAACCTTTACAAACAGGATTAAGAGCAGTAGATGCAATGACTCCTATTGGTAGAGGTCAGCGAGAGTTAATTATTGGAGACCGTCAGACTGGTAAAACTGCTATTGCCATTGATACTATAATAAATCAAAGGTCATTTTATGAAGCAGGAGAACCTGTTTATTGTATCTACGTTGCTGTTGGTCAGAAAGGTAGTACTGTTGCACAGATTGTGAGTACTCTTGAGAAGCACGGTGCAATGGAATATACTGTTGTGGTTTCGGCTCCAGCTGCAGATCCTTCGGCTATGCAATTTTATGCGCCTTTTGCAGGAACTGCTATTGGTGAGTATTTTAGGGATACTGGTCGATCTGCTTTAATTGTTTATGATGATTTATCAAAGCAAGCTGTTTCTTATCGCGAAGTAAGTCTTTTGTTGAGACGTCCACCAGGACGTGAAGCATATCCGGGTGATGTGTTTTACTTACATAGTAGACTATTGGAACGTTCAGCAAAAATAATCGAATCCGATGAGATTGCATCTCAAATGAATGATTTGCCAGAATCGTTAAAACCAATTGTTAAAGGAGGTGGATCTCTTACAGCCCTACCAATTATTGAAACTCAAGCAGGAGATGTATCGGCATACATTCCAACCAATGTAATTTCTATTACAGATGGACAGATTTTTCTTGAAAGTGATTTGTTCTTATCGGGTGTTAGACCTGCAATTAATGTTGGTATATCAGTTTCTCGAGTTGGGGGTAGTGCTCAGATTAAACCTATGAAAAAGGTGGCTGGTACCTTGAAACTTGATCAAGCTCAATATCGTGAATTAGAAGCTTTTTCGAAGTTTGGTTCTGATTTAGATCCAGCAACAATGATGGTGTTGGATAAAGGAAGAAAAAATGTAGAGTTGTTGAAGCAACCTCAATATAATCCTACACGTGTAGGGCATCAAGTAGCCATAATTTACTGTGGAACAAAAGGCTTGTTAAGAGATGTTCCGGCAGATAGAGTGAAGAAGTGGGAAAAAGAATTTGTTGAAACCTTAGATGTGCGACATTCGAAGATTGTTGCTGATATAGAGGCTGGAGCATATAACGATGAAATTACAAAAGTAATTGAAGAGGTAGCTGCAGATGTAGCTTCACTAGTTAGTAAGGATTAATTTTAGATAGGATATAAAGCGATATTTATGCCAAGCTTAAAGGATATAAGAATAAGGATCAATTCTGTTAAAACAACCAGACAAGTTACCAGTGCAATGAAAATGGTATCTGCTGCAAAGTTTAAGAAAGCACAGGATGATATCTCACATATTCGTCCTTATGTTGACCGTTTGGCTGGTATTATTTTTAATTTAAGTACAACACTTGATGAGAAGATAGATTTTGAGTGGTCTACTCAAAGAGGTAGTCATAAAATTTTATTGATAGTTTTTGCTTCTAATAGGGGGCTTTGTGGAGGTTTTAATAGTAATGTTATTAAAGAAACAGAACGGATTATTAAAAAGCAATATACTGATCAGTATAAATCAGGAGATCTTGATATTTATGCAATTGGTAAACAGGCTCAAAAAGTATTAAAATCAAGAGGATATCCTGTATTAAAGGAATACAACGATTTATATACAAATGTTACCTATGAAGCAGTGAAAAACATTGCATTAGAAATAATGAATTCTTTTTTGGATGGGGTATATGATGATGTTGTTCTGATTTATAATGAATTTAAAAATGCTGCTGTTCAGGAAGTAAAAGCAGAACAGTTTCTTCCATTACAGTTTCCTGAAGCTGGCCATACAGATGCATTTATTCATGATTACATTGTAGAGCCAGATAGTATTTCCTTCATCAAGCAAGTGATTCCTGATGCATTACAAACAATGTTTTATCGTGTTATTCTAGAATCAATAGCTTCGGAACATGGAGCCAGAATGACTTCAATGCATAAAGCTACTGATAATGCAACTGAGTTACTGGATGAGTTACAGTTGGTATATAATAAAGCTCGACAAACTGCTATTACCACCGAGATACTCGAAATTGTTGGTGGTGCAGAAGCATTGAAAAAGTAAGATTTAAATTTAATTATATAAGCCGTAAAGCATTTTTGTTTTACGGCTTTTTTTGTTCAATCGCATTTTGTATTGAATTAAAAGATGTTATCATTGGATAAATAGATGTTTAATCATTAAATTTAGACGGATGGAGACCAGATACCATTTAAACGGGGCGAAACCGAAAAGCCATATGAGTAGGAATTAACCAATCCTTATTATGAACAATAACTGTCCAAGTGTCGAAAAGTGCCCTATTTTTAATGGAGTTCTGAAAGATAGAATGATGACTACCAAATCGTATCAAAAACTATACTGTACTGGTGGTGAAGAAAAGTATACTACGTGTAAACGGTTTGCAACTAAACAACGTTTTGGAGTTTGTCCACCAGATTTGCTCCCAAATGCAGCCTTATCGTTGGAACAGATTGCTGAAAAATATAAGTTGGTTCAAAAGATCTAGCTTTTAATCGAAATATATTAAACGGTAATTTGGTTCAAATTGCCGTTTTTTTATTGAAATGGATAACCAATACTAAGGTAAAATCTTATCTTATAGTCAGATGAATTTGTACCAACTCCAATGGTAATAGGACCAATAATACTATTGATGGCTAAGCCTGTGTTGCCACCAAGGATAAACTCACCTGGATTCATTATATAACTTGCAGAACTAAATTGATTGTTTCCATATTCTGTTGCATAAATGGCATTGACGCTAACATGACCATAAATGACATTGGTTATTTTATAGTTGATGTCTGAACGAGCCATTAAAAAATTCTCGACAATTTTTTCTCGATAATTTAACCCAGCAAAAGAAATAGTTTCAAGCCCTTGGTTATAAATAGTACCTCCAATAAAAAAGTGCTCGAAGAAAGGGGCATTGTTAAAAGAGCCTCCACCTGTTATTTGAGTAGATAGGTGAAGCGAGTTCGATAAGGGGAAAAACTTTTTATAGGATGCAATACCTGAGAAATAATTATCTGAGTTAACATTAATATATGGTTTGATTGCAGCCTCGCTATAGTTTGCACCTTTGTATAATTCGTAGCTTCTCAGATTACTGTTAATGGCAACTCTAATATGTTGTCCATTGGTTGCAAAAAATCTTTTATTTAGTGTATTAATATCTAAAATAGCTTGAGCTCTAAAAAAACCATTACCGAATCGTTCGATTTGATTGTCGAAAAGTTCTGGTATACCGCTTCTCTCACTTAATCTCACTTCTTTCCAATTCAGTTTAACATCTAATAATGAACGTCGCTTCAAGGTGAATGAGGCACCAATAGAAGCTCGCATCGTGTAATAATTAAATGCTCCGTATTTTTTTGCATTGTCCCGATAAATGGGCAACGGTGTTTTCTCTAAGTAAAAATCAGTAAGGTATCCTACTTTTTGGCCTTCACCGAGATAGGTTACTAAGTTGGTTGATAATCTTGGATCTTCAGAAATATCTCCGGTTAGACTTAATCTGCTATTTTTAGAAATCAGGTTACGCAATGTAACATTAGCAATAATTCCTGCTTTTAGTTCATTGTCGTAATGGATTGAAAATTTTGCTTTTGCAGGTTGAGCTTCTGTAGTATTAAACGTAAGTTGATACTTTCCATCAATATTATCGATCTTATAAGTGATCTTGTTATAGAATCGAGTTCCAATTAATCGACGCATTCCATTGTTAATGTCCTGAACGCTTACTGAATCGCCTTCTTCAAATCCTAAATTGCTAAAAAAGTAGCTTTTAGAAATATCTTTTCGATTAAGAATATTGATTTTATTAACAAGTATTTTTTCTTTTTTAATTATGGGTTTGATAGGTTTTGCTGGGGCGATATTATTTAATGAATCGGCCAAATGTTTGAATGCATTAAACTGCAAGCGGGCAGCTTTTTCGCCTCTTTCGATGATGGTTTCACCATCAAAAAAGCTGGATGCTCCATATGGTTCTAGCTGAGGTGTAATAAGATAATTGCATGATCCAATAGCATCGAGGGTAGCTTGGTTGCTTCCAATCATTGCTGAATTAAGCAAAATTTTACTGATGCTGTTTAAATCATCTATGGTTGGATAATCCTCATTGCCTACATTCACCCCAATAATAATATCTGCTCCCATATCGATGGCTGTTTGAACAGGAAAATTGTCTAATACACCTCCATCGACTAATAGCATGGAATCTAACTTTACAGGGGTAAAAACAGAAGGTATTGCCATGCTCGATCGCATAGCCAGCATTAAATCACCACTATCAAAAACATAAGGTTTACCTTTTATTAGATCTGCAGCAACGCATCTAAATGGTATAGGTAAATCATCAAAGTTTTTAACATCTACCACATTTAAAGTGAGCTGAGATAGTAATTCTGATATTCGTTGTCCTCTTACCATTCCAGAGGGCATCTTTAAGCCTTTTTTTGTGATATCAAATTCTAATTGAAATCGGTTGTAATCGTTTTTTTCAATAGGAACCACATCTGTTAGTGGTACAATATCACTTAAAATTACCGACCAATCAGCATTTCTTACGATAGAGTCCATTTCTTCAGGGGTATATCCACAGGCATACAATCCACCTATGATACTTCCCATACTCGTACCTGCTATGTAATCGGGTCTGATGCCAGCTTCTTCCAAAACTTTTATCACGCCAATATGGGCTAATCCTTTTGCTCCCCCACCGCTTAGTACCAGACCTATTTTAGGACGATGTGGAATTGTATCGGTTGTTTGTGCATTTACAATCGAAACAGATATACAACTCAGGAAGAGTAAAAACAAGGACTTTTTCATAGTGGTTTATTGGTTCTTTATAAGTATGGTAGATCCGTACATGTCAGCTATTGGCGAAAAACATTCGGGGATTGTTTGTTCAAACTCGTCTACGGCTTTCTTTACGCCTTCCCAGTTGTGATTATAATCATGAATAATAATACAACCTTGTGGTGATAAACGAGGGTAAAAAAATGTTAGTGCATCAATGGTAGATTGGTATAAATCCGCATCGATATGAACAAAAGCAAAATTTTCAGTTTCCAGTCCCTTGGTTGTTTCTGGAAAAATACCTTCTTTAATTTCAACTTGACTATTGCCATCAATATATTTAATGACTTCCTCGGGAGTAGTATTGTCAAATTTGACCGTTTGAGGTCTAACTGTGCCATCACAATCTTCGCGAATTACTTGCTTGGGTAATCCACTAAAACTATCGAACAAGTATAATTTTCGTTCTGGCATCATATGATGGATAAGTTTTGCAGTTTCTCCTTTATAAACTCCTAATTCAGCTAAACTACCCTTAATGTTTTTGTTTGTAATGCGTTTTAATTGAAGCCAATGGCTGTAAAAACGTATTTTATCTTTTTCAGTCTTCTCTTGTTTTAGTGTTACTTTGTTATGTAAATCTTTCTTCTTATCATCTAACCAAACAAAAGGTTTAAATAGCTTGTGGGTGTAAAAACTCCAAAAGTAACTCAAGCCGAAGGTGGCTGCTAAAACAATTAAAACAAGATTGAGAAACTGAATGGTACTCATAGATATTTTGTATACGTTATAAAATTATTGCTGAATTATGGTACTCTACGTTTTTTTTGAATGAATGGTTAATTTTTTCTTTTGAAGTGGTTATCACAAATTAATTTTACTTTTAAAACTGGTGTAATTTACTACTTTTGGTATAAGCTAAAAAAACTCAATACTATTTTTGTATATCAAAGGTTAAATGTTTTCCATTATTTTATTTTGATTATGTGGTGGTAATTGATCTGCGCAGTTAGGTATTCGCATTTTGAAGATGTTATTAGGGGGGCTATAGCATTTAATTTGCAAATGATGGGTTTGTGTGATTAAAAGCTGGATAAATCAATTGAGAAGAACTTGTTATTTTTAAAGACTAATTAGAATATAAAATGAGTGTAAAAACCCGACTTTATGATGCCTTTGGCGAGATGCTGTATGTGGTAGCTATGGCTGATGGTATTATTCAACCTGAGGAAATTGATGTGTTGCATAAAGCATTGAATAAACACCCATTCGGGAAAGATATAGAATGGTCGTTTGATTATGAACGCTTACATCAAACTGATGTAGAAGAATTGTATCAAAAAGTTTTAAATATATGTCAGGAAAATGGTCCCGATCCTGAATATCAGAAACTGATTGAAATTATGGAAGAAGTAGCTCATTCGAGTGATGGTATTAATACAGATGAACAAAAAGTAATTGATCGGTTTATTCATGAGTTGACTGATCGATTCAAAAATGCTTTGAAAGAAATTGAATAAGCGAAATTAGTATATAAGTGTATTATTGTGGTGAAGATTATTCTTTGCCACTTTTATTTATATTATTATTTTATAGTCAAGTTGATTTTGATGTATTATGTGTTTAAATATAAATTACTTGTCTAATCAATACTATTCTGTTCCAGTCTGTTTTTAACCAGTTCTTTATATTGTCGACCTATCGGAATAATCTCTGTATTTATTTTGAAACTTCCTGATGTAAAACTGTCGATTTTATCAATAGCAATGATAAACGAACGATGAACCCGTAAAAAATGAGTTTCGGGTAGTCTTTCTTCAATATTACTTATTGTGTTCATGGTTTTAACCATTTTGCCGTTGGTTCGATAAATGGCAACATAGTTTCGCAAACTTTCTACATAAGTAATTTCACTCAGAAGAATCTTAACCATCATTTTATCAGATTTTACAAAAATAAAAGCATCGTTATAGGAGTTACTCTGTTTAACTTCTGGCAAAGAAATACTGGATTGATGAAGTTTTAGGAATCGATTGACTGACTTTATAAATCGATCAAACGGAATGGGTTTAATCAAATAATCCAGCACTTGAAGATCAAAGCCCTCAAGAGCATATTCCGAATAAGCAGTGGTCATGATTACCTCAGGTCTGTCTGAGATGTTTTTCAGTAATTGCAGTCCTGTCAGACCTGGCATTTGTATGTCTAGAAAAATCAGATCGACTTTATTATCATTTAAAAAAGCCATTGCCTCTACTGCATTTCTGCACGAGCCAGCCAATTCAAGATAATCTATTCTGTTCACATATTCCTCAAGCACATCAATGGCCAATTCTTCATCATCCACTATTACACACTTAATATTATCCATCCGCTTAGTTTATGAGTTGTATTTTCAGTATTACCAAAAACGATTCCTTTTCTTCTTCTATTTTCAGTTGGTGTCGATTGGGGTAAAGAATATCAAGTCGTCGTTTTACGTTTTGAAGTCCAATGCCACTAGCCAAAGGACTTTCTTCATTACCTAAAGGTATGCTGTTTTCAACCTTTAGAATCAAATTATCTTCTTTGGCTCCAATTTCAATGGCAATCATGGCAATGCCCGTAAAGCCTTTGGTACTATGTTTAAAACTATTCTCAATAAAAGGTAATAATAGCATTGGTGCTATGCGATGTGAGCCAAAATCTCCCCATGCATTAAAGCTTAGTTCAACTCTCTTTCCATAACGAATCTGTTCTAGTTCAAGGTAATTTCGGATGCTCTCCAACTCTTTTTTTAGGCTCACTTCTGGAGCATTTGTTTCGTAGAGCATGTAGCGTAATAGTCCCGAAAGTTTGAGAACTACTTCCAGTGATTGATCTGATTTTTTGAGTATTAATGAATACAAACTATTTAAAGTATTGAACAGGAAATGAGGATGAACCTGATTTTTCAAGAAAGTGAGTTCTGCTTCGAGTTTATCATTAATGAGTACTTGCTCGTGTTGTTTAACTTTTGCAAGATATTCCATCATTTTGACGGTCATAGGTACAGCTAATACCGCGCCAAAATTAACGGCAGCTCTAACAAGTTGCGAAATACTTAGAATACTAACATTTTCCCACATTGGAAAAAAGTTATCAACAATGATGTAATAATCCGTTATTCTTTGGATAAATGAAGCTATAAAAACAATTATTAAAAAGGAAATAATAAATTTCCATATTTTCCCTTTGTATAAATATCGTGGAAATAGAACGTATAGAATGGTGTATACAAGTAGGATTTTGGCAGGAAGGTTGATAACTTCAATCAATATTGTTTTCGCGAAATTTTTATCATAGCTACCCCATGCAAAAGCAAAAAATATAGTGAATACTACCCAATAGCATAGATGTTGGAATATTCGATTATTTAAAATATGTGCTATTAACCCTTGGTTTGTCTTGACTATTTGCATGCATCAGTAAATTATGATGGCAAATTACAAACTTAATATTGTACGTACATCCTTTTTAGGACGAAAACCAAATTGAATGGTATGGATAGCTACCTATGCTTAGTTGTTTATAATTGGGTTTGTGTATTTCGTCCTTAATAATTGCAGAAGCTTAATGTGACTACTTTATTTGATATTGTAGATCAACTATTGGAAATTGATCACTTTGAACTAAAAGTAGTAATCTAAATACGTAGTTATGCAAAAATCATCCTTACTTTTGCTGATGGTGTTATTTATAGGATTTAACCTCACCGCAAAAAATAAAATTGATAGAGTTGAACCCGCTTTTTGGTGGGTTGGAATGAAAAATACCCAACTGCAGGTAATGGTATATGGTGAAAATATTTCAGAACTTAAACCAGAAATATCTTATCCTGGAGTTCAGTTAGAGAGGACCGTTATTGTTAATTCTCCTAATTATCTTTTCTTGTATTTGAATATCGATAAATACACAAAGGCTGGAACTTTTGATTTGAATTTCACAAGAAAAGGGAAAAATGTATTGTCGTATAGTTACGAACTAAAAAATAGACGAGAAGGTTCTTCTGCTCGCGAAGGTTATAATACATCTGATGTTATTTACCTGATTACTCCTGATCGATTTGCAAACGGTAATCCTGATAACGATAATGTTGACGGGATGAAAGAACAGTCCAATCGCAAAGATTTAAATGGTCGTCATGGTGGTGATTTGCAAGGGATTATTAATCACATCGATTACATCGATAATATGGGATTTACAGCTTTGTGGTTAAACCCTGTGATGGAAAATAATATGACCAGTACATCTTATCATGGATATGCCATCACCGATTTTTATAATACGGATGCTCGTTATGGAACCAACGATGATTATTTAAGATTGGTTAAGGAAGCTAAAAAGCGAGGTATGAAAGTTATTATCGATATGATTTTGAATCACTGTGGTTCGGAGCATTGGTGGATGAATGATTTACCAACATCTGATTGGTTAAACTTTCAGGAGGGATGGAAACCTACTACTCATTTGCGCGAAACTAACGTTGATCCATATGCTTCGGATTACGATAAAAAGATGCATGCCGATGGTTGGTTTGTAGAATCAATGCCTGATTTGAATCAACGAAACCCTTTGTTGGCCGATTATTTAATTTACAATACTATCTGGTGGATTGAGTATGCTGATTTGGATGGTATAAGAATGGATACTTACCCATATCCTGACAAAAATTTTATGGCAGAATGGACAAAAAGAGTAATGACTGAATATCCACATTTTAATATGGTGGGAGAAGAGTGGTCGGTTAATCCTGCTATTGTATCGTATTGGCAAAAAGGTAAACAAAATGCTGACGGTTATAAATCCTTTTTGCCAGGAGTTTTTGATTTTCCTTTGCAAGAAGCATTGGTGAAGGCATTGAACGAGGATGATAAAAACTGGGGGCAGGGTTTGATTCGGTTGTATTCAACGTTGGCTGATGATTTCTTATATGCTGATCCTTCAAAATTGGTGACATTTCCTGATAACCATGATATGAGTCGTTTTTATACTCAAATTCACGAAGATTTCGACTTATTTAAAATGGGCATGGCATATATTGCTGTAACGCGTGGGATACCTCAAATATATTACGGAACAGAAATTTTAATGACTAATCCAAACTCAGATTCACATGGTGAAATACGTTCTGATTTTCCGGGAGGTTGGGCTGGAGATGAAGTCAATGCTTTTACAGGAATGGGATTGACCGGTGATGCTAAAGATGCACAGGATTTTGTTAGAACCCTTTTAAATTGGCGTAAAGGAAGTAAAGAAGTGCATGAAGGTTGTTTAAAGCATTTTGCTCCAGCATCTGGTTCTGGTATTTATACTGTTTTTAGGTATACTGATGAAAAGGCAGTTATGCTTATTATGAATAAAAATACGGATGAGAAAGCAGTGGATTTAACACCGTATAAGGATGAGGTAATTGGTTCGGCTGTGTTTGGTAAAGATGTAATTACAGGAGATAAGGTGTTGTTGGATCAATCTACTGTTTTAATAAAAGGTAGATCAATATTATTAGTGGAAATTAATTTATAAAGGTTTGTAGGTTTACCGAGAGATAAAGTCAAAAAAGCAGCATCAAAACATTTAGATAATGATGCTGCTTTTTTAATCTTATTCTATCAAACAAATATTAGAACTAATATTCCAATAAGTAATAAAACTCTTACGATAAGCGAAAAGTCGGATTTCCCAATTACTCTTCTTGTTATATCTTTTTCCTTTGTTTCAGTTGCATTCATCTTGCCCTCTTTAACGAGTTTTAATCTTTCCGATGAAGCTATTGCAAATGTAATGCCAACCTTCTCTATTTGATCACAATAAAAAAAAGGGACTGAATTATTCAGTCCCTATAATATTTAAGAAATAAGCGTTACTATTTGTACTCTTCCCAGTGTTTAATGCTAATCTGATCTTGTCCTAATTTACAGAACGAGTAGATGAATGCACTTGCCAAACGGGCATTGGTAATCAAAGGTATATTAAAGTCGATAGCATCGCGACGAATTTGGTATCCGTTCTTTAACTCATCTTTCGATAAGTTTTTAGGAATGTTGATCACCAAATCAATTTTCTTTTCGCGAATCAGATCAATCACATTTGGTTTCTGATCTTCATTTGGCCAGTGTACTAAAGTTGTTTCAATTCCATTATCGGCAAAGAACTTATGAGTACCTCCTGTTGAATATAAATTATAACCAAGCTCTTTTAATAAGCCAGCACTTTTTAATAACTCCAGTTTTGAACGGGCTGGACCTGATGATATTAATACATTCTTTTCAGGGATGCGATATCCAACCGATAACATTGATTGGAGAACTGCGTCGTAGAATGAATCACCAATACATCCAACTTCACCTGTTGAAGACATATCAACACCTAGTACAGGGTCGGCTTTTTGTAAACGTGCAAACGAGAACTGAGGCGCTTTAATTCCCACATAATCCAGTTCGAAAGAACTTTTAGTTAATTTATCAACCTGTAAACCTAACATAGCACGTGTTGCCATGTCAATAAGATTGACTTTTAGTACTTTGGATACAAATGGGAAACTTCGTGATGCACGAAGGTTACACTCAATTACTTTAATATCGTTGTCTTTTGCAAGCAACTGCATGTTGAATGGACCGGTGATGTTCAATCCTTTTGCAATTTCACGAGCGATCCTCTTAACTCTTCTGATGGTTTCGACATACAATTTTTGAGGTGGGAACACAATGGTTGCATCACCAGAGTGTACTCCAGCAAACTCAATGTGTTCACTGATTGCATAACCAATAACTTCACCGTTATTTGCAACTGCATCTACTTCAATTTCCTTAGCTTCTTCAATAAATTCAGAAACTACAACTGGAAATTCTTTCGATACGTTAGCTGCTAAAGTAAGGAAGTGTTCCAATTCGTCTTTATTCGATACCACATTCATTGCAGCACCAGAAAGTACGTATGATGGACGAACCAAAACTGGGAAACCAACTTCATCAACAAACTTAAAGATGTCATCAATTGAAGTTAATTCGCTCCAACGTGGCTGATCTACTCCTAAGTCATCTAATAGGCTTGAGAATTTCTGACGGTTTTCTGCTCGGTCGATATCAATAGGTGAAGTTCCTAAAATTGGAATATCCTGACGGTGTAATTTCATTGCCAGGTTATTCGGAATTTGACCTCCTACTGACACAATTACACCTTTGGGTGTTTCTAAGTCAATGATATCCATTACTCTTTCCTGAGTTAACTCATCAAAGTAAAGACGACTACACATATCGTAGTCGGTACTTACGGTTTCAGGATTGTAATTGATCATGATTGATCGATAATTCTCTTTGTTAACTGTATTAAGTGCATTTACACTACACCAGTCAAATTCAACCGAAGAACCGATTCTGTATGCGCCCGATCCGAGTACAATTACTGATTTTCCATCATTTTCGTAATCAATATCGTGAACGCTACCGCTGTATGTTAAATATAAATAGTTGATTTGAGCAGGAAACTCACCGGCCATAGTGTCGATTTGTTTTACTACAGGTACTATGCCGTTTGCTTTACGGTAATCTCGTACTTGAAGTAAACCTTTCTCCATATCGATTCCGTCAGTTTTAAGAACTAAACGCGAAACTTGAAAATCGGAGAATCCCATTTTTTTAGCATTTAAAAGTTCTTCGTTTGGAAGTTCTTCTAATGTATTATGGTTTTCTAATAGTTCTTTTTGATCGGTGATGTTTTTCAACTTCTCAAGAAACCACTTGTCAATGCGAGTCAATTCATGAATTTCATCAACTGACATGCCTGCTTGTAAGGCTTCCGAAATAGCAAATACCCTTTGATCTGTTGGTTCTGCTAGTTCTTCTTTGATGTCTTTATTTTTCAACGGTTGATTGGCTACAAAACCGTGCATGCCTTGACCTACCATACGAAGACCTTTTTGAATCGCTTCTTCAAAACTACGTCCGATTGCCATAATCTCACCAACACTTTTCATGCTGGATCCTATTTGTTTTGATACGCCGGTAAATTTACCTAAATCCCAACGAGGTATTTTACACACAATATAGTCAAGTGCAGGCTCAAAGAACGCTGTAGTTGTTTTAGTAACCGAGTTTTTAAGCTCGTGTAAGCTGTAACCTAAACCTAATTTAGCAGCAATAAAGGCCAATGGATAACCAGTTGCTTTTGATGCCAAAGCACTTGAGCGCGATAAACGCGCGTTTACCTCAATTACACGGTAATCTTCCGAGTAAGGATCTAATGCATACTGTACATTACACTCACCAACGATTCCTATATGGCGAATAATTTTAATGGCAAGCTCACGAAGTTTATGATACTCGGCATTCGATAAAGTCTGTGATGGTGCAACAACAATACTCTCACCTGTGTGAATTCCAAGTGGATCGAAGTTTTCCATATTACAAACAGTAATACAGTTGTTGTATGCATCACGTACTACCTCGTACTCAACTTCCTTCCATCCTTTTAACGATTCTTCAACCAAAATCTGATTAGAGTATGAGAAAGCATTTTCAGCTCTTTCAATCAATTCTTGTTTGTTTTGGCAGAAACCTGATCCCATACCTCCTAGAGTGTAGGCTGCACGAACAATAATAGGAAATCCAATCTTGTCTGATGCTTTTAGTGCATCTTCAACATTGGTTACTGCAATGCTAATTGGAGTTTTAACATCAATCTCTTTAAGCTTATTTGCAAAAATTTCGCGGTCTTCAGTATCGATAATAGATTGAACCGGTGTGCCTAATACCTCTACATTGTATTTGGCCAAAGTGCCGGCTTCATACAGTTTAGTACCACAGTTTAAAGCAGTTTGTCCTCCAAAAGCCAAAAGAATACCTTCGGGCTTTTCTTTCTTCATCACTTCTTCAACGAAGTACGGTGTAACAGGCAGATAGTAAATTTTATCTGCGATACCTTCCGAAGTTTGTACTGTTGCAATGTTTGGATTAATCAACACTGTTTCAATACCTTCTTCTTTTAGGGCTTTTAACGCTTGTGAGCCTGAATAATCAAATTCTCCTGCTTCTCCGATTTTCAGGGCCCCTGAACCCAGTACAACGACCTTCTTGACGTTCTTCTTCATTTTACAATGCAGTTTATGTTGCTAGCTACTTAAATATTCTTATTTTATTAACACTTCATTAAACAAGCGGATATTTCATTTTCTCATTTTTATGCAAAAAAAAGCCCCAAGATTAAATATTGAGGTTGATTTTTTGTGAATAAAGAATAAAAAAGAGAGAACAAACTGAAAAGTTGAGTGAGATAATATTGATATAGTACTTGTATTCCGAAGTGTTAAAGTCACTTGACTACCTTTTTATTTTGGTTATCAATTAAAATTGTCATGCAAAAATACATAAATTTTATAAAAAACAGCTTTGATTTTAATAATAAATGAATAAATTTGCAGTGACACCGAATAAATATACATTACAAGGAGAAATGAAAATTAAAGCGCAACGATTATTAGCTATAAAACATCTGGTTAGTTCGCGAAAAGTCAGTTCGCAAGAAGAACTGGTTAGCTTGTTGGAAGAGGATGGTTTTAAACTGACTCAAGCTACATTATCGCGTGACCTGAAATACTTGAAGGTTGCTAAAGTGCCAGATGCTGAAACCGGATATAAATATGTTATTCCGGATATAGCCCAAAAAGCAGAGCCTTTGTTACCGTCTAATGAGGAGTTTCCGGTTAGTGGAGTAGAATCAATTGAGTTTTCAGGTCAAATGGCAATCATTAAAACTAGGCCTGGTTTTGCTAACGGTATTGCTTCAGTAATTGATAGTCATGGGCCATATGAAATATTAGGAACTATTGCGGGTGATGATACAATCTTACTGATCAGTCGCGAAGGAGTAAGTAAAACAGACGTAATCAACGCACTGTCGCTGTTTATGCCAGGTTTAAAAGATAAATCATTATAAGAAAACAGTACAGATAAGAGACGATGGAGTTCAACATTTTTGTCGCACAAAAAGAACATGCCACTTATGTGGATATAATTCTGGAGACCATTGCAGAAGCTGCAAAGGTTAGAGGCACTGGTATTGCCAAACGTAATCCGGATTATATCCTGAAGAAGATCGAAGAGGGGAAGGCTATATTGGCATTGCATAACCAAGAGTTTGCAGGTTTCTGTTATATCGAAACTTGGGGACACGAAAAGTTTGTTGCTAACTCCGGTTTAATTGTTGTCGATAGTTTTAGAGGTCAGGGCTTGGCAAAAGCCATTAAAAGCAAGGCCTTTGAACTTTCCAGGAAACGATACCCACAAGCTAAGCTATTTGGGTTAACCACCGGATTGGCAGTAATGAAAATTAATTCAGATTTAGGTTATCGACCGGTTACCTTCTCAGAATTAACGGATGATGAGATGTTCTGGAAGGGATGTCAGACATGCGTTAATTATGATATTTTGCTTCGAACGGGACGAAAGCATTGCTTGTGTACCGGAATGCTTTTTGATCCTGAAAAAATGAAAGTGATTCAGGATGAAAAAGAAAAAAGTAAAAAAAGCAAAAGTCGTTGGCAGACTATTAGAGAGTCTGTTAAGCAGTTAAAGAAAAATAATAATAAGGATAATGTGATTAACAGAATAAAAAGGGCAACGGCTCTTTTTTAATAGTGATAAGAATAGCTAACATTAAAAAGATGAAGGATAAAGTAGTTTTAGCGTATAGTGGCGGGTTAGATACATCGTTTTGTGTAAAGTACCTAACCGAAGAAAAACAACTGGATGTTTATTCGGCATTGGCGAATACCGGTGGTTTTTCAGATACTGAATTAAAGGATATTGAAGGTAAGGCCTACGAATTGGGTGTTACTAAACATACCGCTTTGGATGTAACCAACCGCTATTATCAGCGCTGTATTCGATATATGATTTACGGCAATGTTCTAAAAAATAATACTTATCCTTTATCTGTTAGCTCAGAGCGTATCTTTCAGGCATTGGCTATTGTTGAATATGCACGAAAAATTGGGGCTAAATATATCGCTCATGGAAGTACCGGTGCGGGTAATGATCAGGTAAGATTTGATTTAACTTTTCAGGTTTTAGCGCCCGAAATAAAAGTGATTGCTCCTATTCGTGAGTTGCAATTATCGCGCGAGGCAGAAATCGACTTCTTAAAGAAGAGAGGTATCAATCGCGACTGGACTAAAATGGAATACTCTATTAATAAAGGTCTTTGGGGAACAAGCATTGGAGGAAAGGAAACATTGACTTCAAACAAAACCTTACCTGAAGAAGCTTATCCAAGTCAACTACAGAAAGATAGTGAAGAAACACTTACCATCGATTTCGAACAAGGTGAATTGAGTTCAATAAATGGTAAGGCATACGATAATAAGATTGAAGCCATTAAAGTAATTGAAGGTTTCGCTTCAGCTTATGCTATTGGCAGAGATATGCATGTGGGCGATACGATTATTGGTATTAAAGGTCGGGTTGGCTTTGAAGCTGCTGCTCCTTTGTTAATTATTAAAGCGCATCATGTATTAGAAAAGCATGTTTTAACCAAGTGGCAAATGCACTGGAAAGAACAATTAGGTAATTGGTATGGTATGTTTTTGCATGAATCACAATACCTGGAACCATCTATGCGCGATATTGAGAAATTCCTGGAAAGTACACAACGTAATGTAACAGGTAAAGTTATTATTAAACTAAAACCTTATCGTTTCGAGGTAGTAGGAATTGAATCAGATCATGACTTAATGAGTAGTGTATTTGGGGAATATGGTGAGATGAACAAAGCATGGTCAGCTTCTGATGTGGAAGGATTTACGACCATATTGTCTACCCCAATGAAGATATATAATGCAGTTAATAAAGGAGAACTGAATTTAGACGATGCATAAAATTAAAGTTGGCATAGTAGGAGGAGCTGGTTATACAGCTGGCGAGTTAATTCGTATACTGATTCACCACCCACAGGCCGAAATCAGTTTCATTCAGAGTACTAGTCAGGCAGGATTGGATGTGTGTAGCATTCATTCAGATTTGATTGGTGATCTGGAATTGAATTTTGTAGCGGAGGTAGATTATGATAATGTAGATGTTTTGTTTCTGTGTATGGGGCATGGCAGATCAAAGGCCTTTGTTGATGCCATACCAGCAACTTATAACGGAAAGATTATCGACTTAAGTAACGATTTTCGCCTAAAGAAAGATGCCGACGGATTTATATATGGATTACCAGAGTGCAATAGAGCCCACATCGAAAATTCCGATAAAATTGCTAACCCGGGCTGTTTTGCAACTGCTATTCAACTGGCATTGCTCCCATTGGCTGCTGAAGGACAATTAGATGAAGTACATATACATGCTATTACTGGGTCAACGGGAGCAGGTCAGGCACCTAGTGCTACTACGCATTTTAGTTGGCGTAATAATAATGTGTCTGTTTATAAGTCATTTACGCATCAACACCTTGGTGAGATTGGTGAAACTGTGGTACAGCTAATGCCTAGTTTTGATAAAGATATCAACTTTGTACCTATGCGAGGAAATTATCCGCGCGGTATTCTTGCCTCGGTCTATATTGAAAGTGATTTGAGCGAAGAGGAAGCAAAAAATCTTTTTAGGAAGTATTATGAGCCTCATCCTTTTACTATTGTAACCGATTCAAGTCCGGATGTAAAGATGGTAGTTAATACCAATAAAGCAGTGGTACAGGTTAAAAAGCATAATAACAAGTTACATATAGTAAGCGTCATCGACAACTTGCTCAAAGGAGCATCAGGTCAGGCGGTTCAGAATATGAATATAATTTTTGGTTTGGATGAAGTAATGGGTCTACTCCTCAAACCCGTCGCATTTTAGACAGGTTTATTTGGTTTAAATTTTTAGGTGTTCATTCTTCTTTGTATAGAGTACGATCTCATACTTGCCTGTACCGCAGACTAACGAGTCTGTGGTACAACATCCATTCCTAACTTCCAAATAATAATTATTGCAGAAAATTAAAGCCATAAATAATGGTTTTATTACATGTGTAATTAATTGCTAAGTAATTTTAGTTTAGATAAATAATGGTAGTTGAATAGCTATTCAAAGGCCATTTTTTTTATCAAAATTGCTGTTTATTTATATAAAACACAGTACTATGAAACTATTTGACGTTTATCCGTTATTTGATATTACTCCTGTAAAAGGTTTAGATTGTCATGTTTGGGATGATCAAGGAAATAAATATCTCGATTTATATGGTGGGCATGCAGTTATTTCAATCGGACATAGTCATCCTCATTATATTGAAAGAATAACTGATCAAGTTAATAAAATAGGATTCTACAGTAATTCAGTTCAAAATCCTCTCCAAAAGGAATTGGCCGAGAAACTTGGCGAAGCTAGTGGAATGCCTGATTATCAGCTGTTTTTATGTAATTCAGGTGCTGAAGCAAATGAAAATGCATTAAAACTTGCCTCTTTTCACACCGGACGTAGTAAAGTGGTGTCTTTTGCAAAAGGTTTTCATGGGCGTACTTCTGGTGCTGTTGCTATTACTGATAATCCAAAAATTATTGCGCCTTTCAATGCTGATCATCACAAAGAAATATTACCACTAAATGATTTAGAATCTGTTGAAAAAGTACTTGCTAACAAAGATGTGGCAGCTGTAATTATTGAAGGTATTCAAGGTATTGGTGGTATTATTATTCCTGATACTGATTTTATGAAAGGTTTAGAAAAATTATGTAACAAATATGGCACTTTGCTAATCCTCGATGAAATACAATCGGGATATGGTAGAAGTGGTAAGTTTTTTGCCTTTCAGTATGCTAGCATAAAACCTGATATGGTAACGATGGCAAAGGGTATGGGAAATGGATTTCCGGTTGGAGGTGTTTTGATATCGCCCGATATAGAATCAAGCTATGGTCTTTTAGGTACAACATTTGGTGGTAATCACTTAGCGTGTGCAGCATCATTAGCCGTACTAGAAGTGATTAAGGAAGAAAAATTGGTTGAAAATAGTTTTGAGATAGGAAAAAAAATAAAAACTGAACTTATCAAAATAAATAGTTTTAAGCAGGTTAGAGGTGTGGGACTAATGATTGGAGTTGAACTAAATAATGAAGTTAGTGTATTAAGAAGTAAATTGTTAAGAAAAAATTATATATTTACTGGCGTTTCCGGCACAAATACTATGAGGTTATTACCTCCTCTAACACTTAAGGGGGGGCATGTGGATTACTTTATGAGTAGTCTGTGTGAATCTATGGATAGTGGTTAACTTTACGATTATAATATGGTTAAGTCATACTGGAACGAAGACTGGAAAGAAATTAAGTTTGAAGAAGGCGCATTAAAGAAGCGATACGCAATATCAAATTATGGGAGGATAATAAGTTTTATTGATAATCCCGAAAGTGGAGATTTAATCCGGGGTGGTGTTTTACGGGGATATCCCACACTACCGTTACGGCCTTACGGTAAGTCAAAAACATTTTATGTGCATAAGCTTGTAGCTGAATTATTTCTTCCTAAAGATTCAGATGACCAAAGTTTTGTAATTCATAAAGATTACAATAAATCAAACAATTATATTGAAAACCTACAATGGGCTACCAAGAGCGAAATGTTTGCTCATCAGCAAAGTAATCCATTGGTTATTAAGGCTAGAGAAAAGCAAAAAGGGCGTAAAACTCAACAAGGACATAAGTTAACAGCTACTCAGGTGATGCTTCTTAAGAAAAAGATTCTAGATCCAAAGAGAAAAACGCGTTTGAAGTTAATTGCCAAACAATTTGGAATTAGTGAAATGCAGTTGTATAGAATTAAGTCGGGTGAAAACTGGGCTCATGTGGAAGTAGATGTTAGTGAAGCAGTAGAAGGTAAAATTAAGTAAGATTAATTATTTGCTTGTCCCGCCAAATTGACGAATATTTGGGAGTTTTGTGTAAATTTATAATCTCTAAAGAGGTTTTTAATTATAAATTAACACTGAGAATTCTCAAATTTTCGCAACATGGAAGTAGCTAAATTAACAATAATAGGCGGAGGTAACCTTGGCTCTGCAATTGCGGCTGGTATTATAGGTAAAGGACTTCTTAAGCCTGAACAATTAACCATCACAAGAAGACGAATTAAGTTATTGAGCAACTTTGCCGAGCAGGGAGTTGTAGTAACCAATGATAACTTATCAGCTTCAACCGGAGCAGATGTTGTTTTTCTTGCCGTTAAGCCGTATCAAGTCGAGGAGGTAATTAAGGAAATTGTTCCGGCTTTAACACCGGATACGATTGTTATTTCATTAGCTACAGGCGTTTCATCAGAACAAATAGAGAAATATTGTGGGGTTTCATTACCTATATTCAGGGCAATGCCTAATACTGCCATTGAAATTGGAGAATCCATGACATGTGTTTCTTCCTATAATGCAACCCAGCAACAGGAAGAAACCGTTCTTACTCTTTTTGAGCAAATGGGGCAAGCATTAATTGTGCCCGAAGAATTAATGGCTGCTTCTACTGTATTGGCAGCTTGTGGTATTGCTTTTGCGATGCGTTTTATCAGAGCTGCTACCCAGGGAGGAATAGAAATTGGTTTTGGGTCAGCATTAGCTCTTCAAATTGCTGCGCAGACAGTAAAAGGTGCAGCAGACCTTCTTATTCAAAAGGGAAATCATCCGGAAGATGAAATCGATAAAGTAACAACTCCCCGAGGGGTAACTATATCAGGATTAAATGAAATGGAGCATCGAGGCTTTAGTTCATCTTTGATCAAAGGGTTGTTAACATCGTTCAATAAGATTGAGAATAGTAAAAAATAATGTATTCGAAACTCACCATAAAAATAGGATCAAATGTTTTAGCCAATAGTACTGGTGGTTTAAATCACGACAGAGTGAGTCATTTGGTTGATCAGTTGGCTACTTTACATCAGTCTGGTAAGAAAATTGTATTAGTTTCGTCGGGTGCGGTTGCATCGGCACGAGGCTTAATTAAAATGGATAAAAAGCTTGATAGGGTATCTCAACGTCAGGTTCTTTCTTCTGTTGGACAAGTTAAGCTTACTAATTTATATTCCAAGCTGTTTGCAAAACACGGAATTCAGGTGGCTCAGGTTTTAGTTACAAAACAAGATTTTAGGACAAGAGAGCATTATTTAAACATGAAAAACTGTTTGACAGCTCTTTGGCAAAATAATATATTACCCATTGTAAATGAGAATGATGCGGTGTCGGTTACTGCTTTGATGTTTACCGATAATGATGAGTTGAGTGGTATGATGGCATCAATGATGGGATGTAAAGGATTGGTAATACTATCTAATATTAATGGTATTTATAATGGTCATCCTGAAGAAAATGGATCGGAAGTGATTCGTTTGATTTCGAACGATGAAGAAGATCTAAGTAAATATATATCAACTACTAAATCAGATTTTGGTAGGGGTGGGATGCTAACTAAATGCAATATTGCAAAAAAAACTGCCTCTTCAGGCATAGATGTTCATATTGCTAATGGAACACGTGATAATGTTTTAATTGATTTACTAAAAGGAGATAATTCCTTAGTGCATACTCATTTTGAGGCGTCTGAGCCTAAACCTGCGATTAAACAATGGATGGCTTATTCTGATGGGTTTGCTAAAGCGGAGGTAAAGATTAATAAGGGAGCATGTGATGCTCTGTATTCACCTAGAGCTATTAGTTTGTTATTAGCCGGAGTTGTTTCCTTCAATGGGAGTTTTAAAAAAGGAGATTTAATTCGTGTTAAAAATGAAGCAAATCAAACCATTGGAATTGGTAAAGCAGCATATGATTTAAAAAAAGCTGAAGAACATTTGAACGATAAGAGATATAAACCCTTGGTGCATTACGATTACTTGTATTTGTATCCTGAATTAATTAATGAGCCCCAAAAGTCTTAAGTTTATGTATGAAAACTATTTCCAAAAAGTAAAGGATGCGGCCCGCAGTATGGCAACATTGGGTGATAAGCAATCAGAAGCCATTTTAAAGTCCTTAAGTAAGGCTCTTTTAGTTAATGAAAGAAAAATACTTGATGCCAATAAACAAGATTTAGATAGAATGGATACTGACGATCCACGTTACGATCGTTTGAAATTAACTTCTGAGCGTTTAGAAGGTATTGGAAGTGATTTAGAGAATGTTGCTGAATTGCCAGTTCCTGTAGGCCAAATTTTAGAGGAAAGAACTTTGTCCAATGGCTTGAAGCTTGAGAAAAAAAGAGTTCCACTTGGGGTAATTGGTATTATTTACGAATCGCGTCCTAATGTTACGGTTGATGTGTTTGCGCTTTGTCTGAGATCTGGTAATGCTTGTGTATTAAAAGGAGGAAGCGATGCTGAATATAGTAACCTGGAATTAGTAAAAGTGATTCATAATGTTTTGCGCGATCACGGTGTAAATCCCGATATTCTACAATTATTGCCTGCAGATAGAAAAGCTACGGAAGAGTTACTTAAAGCCGACGGTTTTGTAGATGTTATTATACCTCGGGGATCGCAAGGTTTAATCAATCATGTTCGCGAAAATGCAAAGATTCCGGTTATTGAAACAGGTGCTGGTATTGTACATACTTACTTCGACGAATTTGGAGATTTAAATGCCGGGCAAAAGGTAATTTTTAATGCAAAAACACGTCGTGTTAGTGTATGTAATGCTTTGGATTGCTTAATAATTCATAAGAGTCGATTAAACGATTTGCCTATTTTGGTTCATCCAATGGCAAAAGAACATGTTGAAATATTTGCTGATCAGGCATCCTATAAAAAGTTGGAAGGATTGTATCCCGAGAACTTATTACATCAGGCAACTGATGAAGATTTTGGAACTGAGTTTTTGTCATATAAAATGTCGATAAAAACGGTTGATACTTTTGATGATGCCTTAGATCATGTTTATCGTTACAGTTCAAAACACAGTGAAGCGATAATATCTCAAAATGAAGACAGGATACAACGATATCTGAATGAAGTAGATGCGGCTGTTGTATATGTAAATTCAAGTACAGCATTTACGGATGGAGCTCAGTTTGGGTTGGGTGCTGAAATTGGAATTAGTACGCAAAAATTACATGCCAGAGGGCCAATGGCATTAAAAGAACTGACAAGCTATAAGTGGATTGTTAGAGGGGAAGGACATATAAGAGATTAATAAATATAGCCTTGATTTTCTTTGTTTTTTTCTTGTATCAAGACAAGAATTGAAAATCGTGAATTCCGTTGGAAAATAAACAATGGATGAACAAATGAAAAGCCCTCGCGGCATAAGCGGATAAATGAAAGTGTGAGAAATAATAATTAAAAACACAGGGATGAAACGTTATTTAACTGTAGGTGATATCGGTGACTTGAGTCAAGCTTTAAAAGAGGCAGCCGAGGTTAAGAAAAATCCATACGCATGGGATGCATTGGGAAAAAACAAAACCATTGTAATGATATTCTTTAATTCAAGTTTGCGAACTCGTTTGAGTACTCAAAAGGCAGCTATGAATTTAGGAATGAATGTAATTGTGTTGGATGTAAATATTGATGGATGGAAACTGGAAACTGAGTTTGGTGTGGTGATGGATGGTGATAAACCAGAACACTTGAGAGAGGCTGTTCCAGTTATTGGTCGTTATTGCGATATAATAGCGGTTCGTTCATTTGCATCGTTCGAAGATAAAAATGCAGATTACGAAGAACGTATCTTAAACCAGTTCATCCAATATTCGGGAGTTCCTGTAATTAGTATGGAAAGCGCAACTCGTCACCCTTTACAGGCTTTTGCTGATTTATTCACTATCGAAGAAAATAAAACAAAAGAGAAACCCAAAGTGGTTTTAACCTGGGCTCCTCATCCTCGAGCATTGCCACAAGCCGTGCCAAATTCATTTGTTGAATGGATGAAGGAAGCTGACGTAGAGTTCGTTGTTACACATCCTAAAGGTTATGAGCTGGCGCCCGAATTTAGTGATGGTGTTACAGTTGAATATGATCAGAAAAAAGCCTTTGAAGGTGCTGATTTCATTTATGCAAAAAACTGGGCTTCGTATAACGATTATGGTAAAGTGTTATCGAAAGATATGAGTTGGACAGTAAACGAAGAGAAGATGGCCTTAACTAATAGTGCCAAATTTATGCACTGTTTGCCTGTTCGACGAAATATGATTGTAACCGATGCTGTTATCGATAGTGAAAACAGTATTGTTGTGGATGAGGCTGCTAATAGAGTGGTTTCTGCACAGGTTGTAATCAAAAGAATGCTGGAAAGTTTAAAGTAAAAAAAGAATGCAAGAACGTTTAACCATAGTTAAGGTTGGAGGTAAAGTAGTTGAGAACCCCGAGACTCTTACTTCATTTATTAGCGATTTCTCAAAAATAGCAGGGAAAAAGATTCTGGTTCATGGTGGTGGTCGTTCTGCTACTGCTATTTCCGAAGCATTGGGTATTAAAACTCAAATGGTGGATGGAAGACGAATTACAGATGCAGAAACACTTAAAGTTGTTGTAATGGTTTATGCCGGTTTGGTTAATAAAAATATCGTTGCTCAGCTTCAATCATTGAATAAATCTGCAGTGGGTCTTTGTGGGGCCGATTTGGATCTAGTTCGTGCAAAAAAGCGAGAAGTAAAAGATATCGACTATGGGTATGTAGGTGATGTTGTGGGGGTTAATGTTGAGCAATTATTAGATTTAATAAATGCAGATATTATACCTGTGATAGCACCTATAACACATGATAGTAAAGGACAATTGTTGAATACCAATGCCGATACCATGGCATCAGAATTAGCTAAAGCATTGGCTATGGATTATAAGGTTCAATTAGCTTTTTGCTTCGAAAAGAAAGGTGTACTCAAAGATCCGACTGATGATGATTCTGTGATTAATTATTTGGATTCAGAATTATATGAAGAGTATAAAGCAGAAGGAATAATCTCTGATGGGATGATTCCAAAATTGGATAATGGATTTGCCGCTTTAAAAAGAGGAGTTACTCAAATAGTTATCTCAAATACAGATGGATTGAAAAGTGGTTTTAGTCACGGTACAACTCTACAATTATAATCGCAATGATTCAAGCAGAGCAATATACAAGTGAAGCTATTGATCTTCTTAAGAAGATGATTCAAATACAATCTTTTAGCAGAGAGGAAGAAGAGGTGGCAACTTTAATGGCTGGATATCTTGCTTCAAAAGGTGTTGAGGTAAAACGTCAGGGTAATAATGTTTGGTGTTGGGCATCTAATTTCGAAGCATCAAAACCAACAATATTACTTAATTCGCATTTAGATACAGTTAAGCCTTCTTCTAGTTGGTCCTACGATCCATTTATGGCAACTCTTGAAGGTGATAAGTTAACCGGATTAGGCAGTAATGATGCTGGTGCTCCATTGGTATCTCTAATGGCAACCTTTTTGACATTAAAGGATACGAATCAAGAATACAATCTTGTTTTTGCAGCTACAGCCGAAGAAGAAGTCTCTGGTAAGAATGGAGTTTCCTCTATTCTTAGTGAGTTGGGGAAAATTGATTTGGCAATTGTTGGAGAACCAACTCAAATGCATATGGCTGTTGCCGAAAAAGGTTTGATGGTAATCGATTGCGAAGCTCATGGAAAAACCGGACATGCGGCACGAAATGAAGGAGTTAATGCATTGTATAAAGCATTGCCCGATATTGAGTGGTTTAAGAACTATAAATTCGAAAACGTGTCACCTCATTTAGGCGAAGTTAAAATGACAGTGACGCAAATCGAATGTGGAAGTCAGCATAATGTTGTACCCGATAGTTGCAAGTTTGTGGTCGATATTCGTTTGAATGAATGCTATAGTAATAAAGAGTTACATGATATTATCACCAAACACGTCAATAGCGAAGTTGTGCCGAGGTCATTTCGGTTGAATAGTTCTTCTATCTCATTGGATCATCCAATTGTAAAAAAAGGAATAGAATTGGGTAGGGAGTACTATGGCTCTCCAACAACATCTGATCAGGCTGTAATGGATTTTACCACCATTAAAATGGGACCTGGTGATTCGGCTAGGTCACACACACCTGATGAATACATCCATTTAAGTGAAATAAAAGAGGGAATTCAGCTTTATATTAGTATTTTAGATGGTTTGATTGTTTAAAAAGATTACAAATTATGACAAAAGTCATAAATAATACAATATTGATTTTAATTAGTAGAAAAAAGTGAATATATTTGACGAATCGAAGTAAATGCGGACTGAGAAATAACAATCAGTAACGAATTTGATTCCTCACTTTTTATCTACCACTTAATTGATGTGACTTATGAAGTTATGGGATAAAGGAGTATCGGTAAATAAAAAGATTGAAGATTTCACGGTGGGACGCGATCGTGAATTAGATGTGCTACTGGCACCATTTGATATTATGGGAACCATGGCACATATTACAATGCTTGAGAGTGTTGGCTTATTGAGTAAGACCGATTTGGATCAGTTAATTCCTGAGTTAAAGGAATTGTATGTTAAGGCCGAACAGGGATTATTCGAAATTGAAGAAGGAATTGAAGATGTGCACTCACAGGTTGAACTTTTATTGACACGAAAGCTCGGAGATATTGGTAAAAAGGTTCATAGTGGTCGGTCACGCAATGATCAGGTTCTATTAGATCTTAAACTATATATACGACATCGGATACATGATGTTGTCATGGCCGTTAATAAGTTGTTTGAGGTGTTACAGTCCAAAAGTGAAGAACATAAGGATGTGTTAATTCCTGGTTACACACACTTACAGGTTGCTATGCCTTCGTCATTTGGTTTATGGTTTGGCGCTTTTGCCGAAAGTTTGGTGGATGATTTGCATCTGTTACAAGCAGCCTGGAAAACAACGAATCAAAATCCATTGGGAGCAGCGGCTGGTTATGGTTCATCATTTCCGTTAAATCGTAAATTAACAACTGAGTTACTAGGTTTTGATGATTTGAATTACAATGTGGTGTATGCCCAAATGGGAAGAGGGAAAACAGAACGTACTGTTGCTTACGCATTATCGTCAATTGCTACAACGGTTGGTAAATTAGCTATTGATGGATGTATGTATACCAGTCAGAATTTTGGATTTCTTAAGTTGCCAGATGAGCTTACCACAGGGTCGAGTATAATGCCTCATAAAAAGAATCCAGATGTATTTGAGTTATTACGAGCACGTTGTAACCGGTTGCAGGCATTGCCCGAAAGTATTGGAATGATTATTGCAAACTTACCAACAGGATATTTCAGGGATTTGCAGTTAATAAAAGAACAATTTCTTCCTGCTTTTGATGAGTTAATTGATTGTTTGCAAATAGCCACGTTTGCTATTGAAAATATTGAAGTTTCTCAGGACGTAATGAAAGAGGAAAAATACCAGTTGGCTTTTAGTGTTGAAGAGGTGAATAAGTTGGTATTGCAAGGTGTTCCTTTCAGAGATGCTTATAAGCAAATTGGCGAGAAGATACAGAAAGGTTTATTTGAAACCGATTATATAGTAAAACATACGCACGAAGGTTCTATAGGTAACCTTTGTACCAGTGAAATTAAAAGTAAAAAAGAATTAGTAATAAGTGAATTCAGTTTCAATGAAGTAGCTAATGCTGTTGAGAAACTGGTACGTTGAAAATAATACATTGTCTATGTCATTATATGATAAATTAGCTGAAGGTGCTGTTAAGTCGAGCGATATCGATAAAACCTTATTTGATAAATTTAATGTTAAAAGAGGTTTACGTAATGCCGATTTTTCAGGAGTACTTGTTGGCTTAACTACAATAGGTGATGTTGTAGGTTATGACAAAGTTGAAGGTAAGTTAACTCCCAAGGAGGGACGTTTGTATTATCGGGGGGTTGAGTTAAAAGACCTAGTGAAAGGCTTTCAGAGTGCTGGTCGTCATGGATTTGAAGAAACAGCTTATTTGTTGTTATCTGGTCATCTCCCAACATCTGAAGACTTACAGAAATTTGATGATTTATTGATAGGAGAACGTGATTTACCTCCTTTCTTTTCAAAAAATATGATTCTTTCTCTTCGCGGTCGTGATATAATGAATATGCTGGCTCGTTCCGTATTGGGATTATATACTGCTGATGAGGAGGCCGAAGATCTATCACCAATTAATCTGATTAAGCAATCTATAAGCTTGATTGCTAAATTTCCTGTAATTGTGGCTTATTCTTACTTTGGTATGCGACACTCATATCAAAGAAAATCATTGGTAATTCGTCACCCGCAGCCGGAATTAAGTGCGGCGGAGAATTTCCTTTATATGTTGAAAGGAGAAAATTACTCGAAGCTCGAAGCTGATTTGCTTGATTTATCTCTTGTTATTCATGCAGAACATGGCGGTGGTAATAACTCTTCTTTTACTACACGTGTTGTAAGTTCAGCTCAAACCGATACGTATTCAGCTATTGCTGCAGCATTGGGGTCGTTAAAAGGAGGACTTCATGGTGGAGCCAATCTTAAGGTGATGGATATGATGGAAAACATTAAATCGAATGTTTCTAATTGGTCTGACGAACAGGAGGTTGCTGATTATTTGTTAAGAATACTGAATAAAGATGCATTTGATAACACTGGTAAGATTTATGGTATAGGTCATGCTATTTACACTTATTCCGATCCGCGTGCGGTTCTTTTAAAAGAGAAAGCTAAGGCCTTGGCAATAGAAAAAGGTCGTTTAGAAGAATTTAATTTATATGCATCCATAGAAAAATTAGCCCCAGAGGTATTTTATAAGTTTAAAGGTGAAAATGCTAAGGTTATCTGCGCTAATGTCGACTTCTACAGTGGTTTCGTATACGATTGTTTGAATATTCCAAAAGAGCTGTATACACCAATTTTTGCAGTGTCACGTATAGCTGGTTGGTGCGCTCACCGTTTGGAAGAGGTATGTGGATCGAGCAAGCGTATTATTAGACCAGCGTATAAAAATGTATTAGAGTATATTCCATATCTGGAGATGGATAATAGATAAGAAATTTTGTTGATTGGGTATGAAGGGCTGTTTCAAAGGGGAGATTGATCAGCCCTTCTTTTTTTGTATATATATACATATACTCAAAATTGTAGTAATATTTATGCATTTGTAAATTTTATATTGGCCAAACCAACAAATAATTATTACATTTGTACCGCATAAAAACGAAGTTCTATGCATGCATTTATCCGAAAGTAGGTAAATGCATTTTTTCTGTATTGTTGAAAGCAAACGACTTATTTGTCAAGAGGTATGCCAGAATTACAAAAGATTAAATTAGTGTTAGAAGACGGAACTGTCTTCGAGGGGAAATCATTTGGATATCATAAATCGGTTGCCGGTGAAGTAGTTTTTAATACTGCCATGACCGGATATCCTGAAAGTTTAACTGATCCCTCTTATGAAGGGCAAATTTTGGTAGCCACCTATCCATTGATAGGGAACTACGGTGTACCAAAGGATGACAAAGAAAATGGAATACCAAAGTTTTATGAATCAAATCGAATTCATATTTCAGGTTTAATTATTTCCGATTACTCATTCGAGTATAGTCATTGGAATGCTGAAAATAGTCTTCGAGAATGGTTAATTCAACATGAAGTTCCAGGAATTTTCGATATTGATACAAGAGCTTTAACTAAAATCTTACGCGAAAAAGGTTCGATGTTAGGGAAAATTGAAGTTGATGGTGATAGCATTGAGTTTTCGGATCCTAATAAAGAAAATTTGGTAGCTAAAGTGAGTGTTAAGGAAAAGAAAGTATTTGGTAATGGTAAAAACAAAGTAGTTTTAGTTGATACCGGAGCTAAGTATAATATTCTACGTTGTTTGTTGAAACGTGATACAACTGTTACAGTTGTGCCTTGGGATTATGATTTTACTAAGGAAGATTATGATGGTATCATGTTGTCAAACGGTCCTGGTGATCCACAAATGTGCCCTGATACTGTAAAACACATTCAAAAAGCAATGGAGATTGGTAAACCAATTTTCGGAATTTGTTTAGGTAATCAGCTTCTTGGTATTGCATCTGGAGCAAGTACATATAAATTAAAGTACGGACACAGAGCTCATAATCACCCGGTAATTAAAGTTGGAACTGATACTTGTTATATAACAAGTCAGAATCACGGATTTGCTATTGATAACGAAAGTTTATCCAGCGATTGGGAACCTTTATTTGTTAATGTTAATGACAAAACTAATGAAGGTATCCGTCATAAAAGTAAGCCATTCTTTTCAACACAGTTTCACCCCGAAGCATCGAGTGGCCCTACTGATACTGAGTTTTTATTTGATGAATTTATCGAACTAATAGAAAAAAGTAAATAATATTAAAAGCTGCTCTCATCAGAGCAGCTTTTTTTGTGACATTAAGCTATTCATAATTTCAGGAATTTAACCTATCTTTAATAAAGAGGTTGAACTAAAACTTAACGTTATGACAGATAGCGGCGATATGGTTCATGTATTCTGTAATACAGAATTAACCATTACTCATTTAAAAAATGTATTGGCCGATAACGGTATTTCCTCATTAATCCGAAACGATTATGAATCGGGTAACTCGGCCGGTTTTGTTGGTGGAACATCTACCTCAGTTGATTTGTATATCCAAAAAACTGATGAGGCCAAAGCAAAGCCTATTATTGAAGAGTTTGCAAAATCACTTAATAAATAATTGAGGCAGAAATAAAAATGGTTCGACCGGGGAAAGTCGAACCATCTCTTGGGAGTTGTAATAAGTAAAGAATTGAGTTTGCTTAAGAAAGCAAAACTTAGTATTACGCTTTCTTTATTTTCAATTATTATGCCATCAATTCCTAATTTTTGAAAATATGCTAAGTTTAATGTTGAATAACATTAATTAAGTATTTGTAATATATTGTTAAGCTCTTTATTCAAGTATATCATCACTGTCATCCGTATTGTCTTTAAAACCTGCTTTAATAAAAGCTTCTCCCAGTACCATATCTGATGGAGTGGTAATTTTTATGTTTTCGCGGTTGCCTGCCACCAAATGAATGGTTTCACCATTGGCTTCCACAACAGAGGCATCGTCGGTGAATAAAGGATTGTAAGGTTGATTATAGGCAGCTAATAATAAAGTCGATTTAAATACTTGTGGAGTTTGAACCAACTTAATAGATGAACGATCTAAAGCACGACTCTTCTCTTCTTCTACTAAACGAACAGATTCAAATGCGTCTAACACAGGAATTGCATTGCCCAAAACTTCGGCATGATGATAACAACGTTGTAAGGTATCGGGAGATACAAATGGACGGACTCCGTCATGTATGCCAACAAGTGATGGTGTATCAATAATGTTTAATCCGTTTTTTACACTATCAAAACGTGTTTCACCTCCTGTTGTAATATGATGAGAGATTGTAAAATTGTGTTTTATGCACAATTCACGCCAAAAATCAATTTGATTGGATGGTAAAACAAGTACAATTTTCATCTTGTCATCGAAATTGTTGAATGTACGTATGGTGTGCATTAATACTGGTATTCCTTCAATCTCTAAAAATTGTTTGGGTATTTCCGTTCCCATCCTCTTTCCGCTACCGCCGGCAACTATAATAGCGTATTTAAGCATTCATATAAAAATTTAATTTCACATTCCTTCTATTCAAATGTACATTGCTCATAAGAATGTTACAATAGTAAACCTAAACAATCTTTGTTTTGTTGATTATTAGGTTTTAATTACTTTCACTCGTTTAAAGCAAAAAATATGATACAACCTATTGTCTATGATTTTCTAAATCAATTAAAAAACAATAATAACAGAGAGTGGTTTACTGAAAACAAACTATTATATCAAAAAGCAAAAACTTCGTTTGAGTATTCGGTCAAAAAAATAATTGAATTAATTAATACCATTGATAGCGGTATTGGAATACTCGAACCTAAAGACTGTATTTTTAGAATATTTAGGGATACTCGATTTTCTAAAGATAAAACACCCTATAAGACTAACATGGGTGCTTATATTGTAAAGGGAGGAAAAAAATCGCCAAGAGGGGGGTATTATTTTCATGCCGAACCAGGTGCTTCGTTTATTGCTGTTGGAATTCATTGTCCTCCGTCGGATGTTCTTAAAAAAGTGCGTAAAGAAGTTTATAATTTCGCTGATGAGTTTAAAGAAATTATCGAGGATAAGGACTTTAAAGCTCTGTATCCAGAGATGTATCCTGATAAATTAAAAATGGCGCCCAAAGGTTTTCCAAAAGATTTTGAAGATATCGATTTACTAAAATATAAATCATATATCGTTTCTCATACAATGTCGGATGATGAGATGATTGATAATGGTTCAGTACAATTGTTTGCTAAGGTTATATCTACTGGAAAACCTTTAAATGATTTTATTAATCAAGGATTAGATGCTGAAGATGAAGAAGAAGTTGTTCTTTAGAATTGATAGGTATTGTCTTAACTTAAATAAAAAAGGCTGATTTTTTATCAGCCTTTTTTAATTTTACTAGATGTAAATATTTCCAATTTTAATCAGTTTAGGAATGTCGATAAGTTTAATTTTTCGGCCATTCAATTCGATTAGTTTGTCTGTTTTAAATTCAGATAATAAACGAATAACAGATTCGGTAGCAGTACCAACCATATTGGCTAACTCTTCGCGAGTAAGAGAGATCTGTAACGTATTATCATCATCTAAATCGAAAGTATCCATTAAAAGTAACAGTACTTCTGCCAGTCTTTCTCTAACAGTTTTCTGGGCAATGTCGGTAAGGAACTTGTTTGACTCTCCTAATTCGCGGCAAGTAAGTTTCATCAGCGACATGGCAAATTCGGGATTCACCTTAATTAAATTGGTGAGTAATTCGCCTGGCAGATAACACAATACAGCATCATTTACCACTTTAGACGTTGTACACGCCAGTTCATCGCTAATAATGGAGCGAAATCCGATTAAATCGCCAGCTTTGGCAAATCGGATAATCTGCTCTTTACCGTCAAATCCGGTTTTATAAATCTTTAATATTCCCTTTATCACAATGTAAGTGCCATTAATACGGCTTCCTTCGTGATACAGTATATTACCGCGTTTGTGTTGAGTGCAACTTGTTGATTGAGTCAACATCTCAACCTCTTCTTCGTTTAATCCATGAAAGATATCATACGAAAGAAGGTTTATATCTTCGTTAAAAGGCATATTTTGCATGCTTTTCATAACACGAACTACTTTAAACGATTATAAAAAAGTGATAAATGTCATAAAACTGCACAAAGATATAAAAAGAGATTATATTTGTATTACATGGAAATATCTAAAAACATCGATATATGAAAAATTCAGTGAGTTTAAAATGGACCGGAAACATGTCGTGGGAAACAGAATTGTTTGGTCATAAATTGGTATTAGATGCTGCTCCCGAAAATGGAGGTGAAGATAAAGGTCCCCGACCAAAACCACTTATGTTAACTGCTTTGGCTGGATGTACAGGTATGGATGTGGTAAGTATTTTGAAAAAAATGCGTGTAGAGATTGAAGATTTACAGATAATTGTGGAAGCTGACATGACAGAAGAGCATCCTAAATATTACGACAAGATGCATGTAATTTATGAGTTTAAAGGAAAAGATTTACCTGTTGATAAGTTACAAAAAGCAGTGAATTTGTCGGAAGAAAAATACTGTGGAGTTTCGGCTCTTTATAAAAAAGCGATACCCGTTACCACCGAAGTTAGGGTTGTAGAGTAACTCTAAATATGTTTTTAAACATCAAAATAGTGATAAATATCATAAAAAAATCCTGCCTATTGGCAGGATTTTTTGTTTTTTAGCATCTCGTTATTTAAATCTGAGCAGATTTAAATTGATCGAGGAATCGTTTATCATTTTCGAAAAACAATCGGATATCTTTAATCTGGTATTTAAGCATGGTAATACGTTCGATTCCCATACCAAATGCAAAACCAGTATATTTTTTACTGTCTATGTTACTTGCTTCCAATACTTCAGGATCAACCATTCCGCATCCTAAAATTTCAACCCATCCAGTGTATTTACATACATTACATCCTTTGCCACCACAAAGTGAACAAGAAATATCCATTTCTGCCGAAGGTTCGGTAAATGGAAAGTATGATGGACGAAGTCTGATTTTAGTGTCGGCACCAAACATCTCTTTTGCAAAGTACAATAAGGTTTGTTTTAAGTCGGCAAAAGATACGTTTTCGTCGATGTAAAGACCTTCAACCTGATGGAATATACAGTGTGCACGTGCCGAAATTGCTTCGTTACGAAATACTCGACCAGGGAAAATTGCTCTGATAGGAGGTTGAGTTTTCTCCATTACACGCACTTGTACCGATGAGGTATGTGTACGTAATAAAACATCAGGATTAGTAGCAATGAAGAATGTATCCTGCATATCTCTGGCCGGATGTTCTGGTGGAAAATTTAATGCTGTAAAAACATGGTAATCATCTTCAATCTCTGGTCCTTCAGCAACATTAAATCCTAAACGGGCAAAAATTTCAACAATTTCATTCTTAACAATCGAAAGAGGATGGCGACTTCCAAGCTCTGAAGATGTACCTGGTAAAGTCAAATCAACACCTACCGAACTGTTTGTTGAAGCAGCAAAGCCATCTTTTAGCTCGTTTATTTTATCTAAAGCCTGCGTTTTTAGAATGTTTAGTTCCTTACCTACTTCGCGTTTTTGCTCGTTAGGAATGGTTTTAAACTCATCAAATAATTGGGAAACCAAACCTTTTTTACTCAAATATTTTATTCTCAGTTGCTCAGCTTCTTCGGCTGAAGAGGCTGTTAAGCTTTTTATTTCCTCAACTAATTGATTGATCTTATCTAACATTGTTTCTTTATTTACTTTATTAAAGCGAGTTGCAAAATTAATAAAAGCATTGGTTTAGGCCTGCCTTTAAAACCATTTTTGTTTCATTCAACTTACTTTTTCAGTATCTCTATGGTTTTAATTCTTATTTCCTCAACCGGACGATCGATAGCATAGGTTTCTGAGGCAGCCATTTTATCAACAACATCCATACCGCTGGTTACCCAGCCAAATACGGTATAATCACCGTCAAGATAAGGAGCTCCACCAATTGTGGTATAAGCTTTTCGTTGTTCTGCAGTATATTTAATGCCTTTTTCTTTTTCAAGATCATTTAACTCCTGGTCGGTAAAAATACGACCAGATATAATGTAGAATTGAGATCCGTCGCTTCGGTTACTTTTATTACGATCGGCAGGTAGTTTTGAGGCTGCTATCATGCCTCGTTTATGAAACAGCCCGGGAACAATATGCATAGGTAAAGTATAACCCGGCCCCTGCCATCCAACAACATCATCTTTTTTAGCATATTTGGTATCGGCGGCACCAGTTTGAATTAAAAAATCTTTAATAACTCTGTGTACCAAAAGACTGTCGTAAAAATGATCGCTAACCAATTTGATGAAGTTATCGCGATAGCGTGGGGTTTTGTCTGATAAAGCAATTTCGATATTCCCTTTATTAGTAATGATTCGGAAACCACTAACCTTGGTGTGCGAAATGTATACTTTATTTGTTTTATCTCTTAAATCGTAAATCGATTGAGGGCTACTGGTTTTATTTGCTATCAGCTTTTCAATGCTTTTTAAAAACAGTACTTTATTCTCTTTGTCGCTTTTCTGCATTATTCCAACCGGACGATGATTCATTGCAAAAACGGGTTCGCCGTCGCGTGCATTAATGTCGGTTAGTGCATAAGATACAGTATCAGTTGTAACTGTTTTTGTAATGAGGCCATTGTTTGCAAACAATTTCTGATTTTTTCTGAATAAGCTATATATGGTATCAGGATTCTGCTCTGCATCTTTAATTTTCAGGTAATTGAGATTTTTGCGAGTTACCTTTAAAAGAACCAAATCCATATCAAGATCGTAGGCAACGTATCCCGAAACTGATGTAAAATCTTCCAGATCGAGAGGAGTACTTCTCAGTTTATATGCACCTTTAATCCACCTTAAATTGGTTACTACTAAGTTGGGAGCAACATAAAAACCAAAACCATCTTCGAGATAGCGAGTGTAGTGATCAAACGAACGCAGACCAACAATTGCTTGAACATTATCGTTATATGAACCCTTATATGGAGCTTTGTTTTCTTTTGTTGAATTATTGGAACGCGATTGGCATCCAATAAATAGTGTTGTAATAAAGGCAAATAACAGAATACGTATCATAATGCTATAGTTTATCTACGGTTACTGTTATTTTTACATCTGTGTATGGACGACTGGATTTATCAACCTCTAATGCAGCAATTTTTTTTAGGACATCCAATCCTTCAACCACTTCGCCAAATACCGTGTAATCGCCATCCAATTCCGGAGTCCCTCCAATAGTGGTGTATACTTTGCGTTGTTCTTCGGTAAATTCTTTCTTGTTTGATATACTATAATGAAAAGCTATCTTATCTTTTATATCTCGTAAGAGTTCGTTAAAAGCTTTAGGATCTTCTTTCTTAAGTTTGGCTAGTTCTTCTTTATGAGGCAGGTAAAACTGTCGTTTAAGTTCTATTTTAATAGGATTGTTGGTTGCTTTCTCAATCAAATCTAATTCAGCATTGGTATATTTTCTACCCTGAACAATATAGAATTGAGAAATATCAGACATTTTAAAATGATTAACATCTTCAGGTTGACGCGGTGCACAAAGTGCTCCTCTTTTGTGAAAACACTCTTCGTTTATTTCAGAATCGATGTTAATGGCTTTGCCGTATCCAATTGCTCTGCCTGGTGCTGCATCTCTTGAGTCGGAAGAACCTCCCTGTATTACAAAACCTTTCACAACGCGATAAAACAGAGTGCCATCGAAATGATGCTCGCCAGCCAACTTAAGAAAGTTATCGCGATGGTTTGGTGTTTCATTATAAAGCTTCACTTTCATATTGCCCATGTTGGTTGATATGGTAACATAAAAAATGGGGGCTTGTGCCCATATTTTTATTGTTCCAAAAACAATGACAATAAGCGTAATAAGAGATTTTCTTCCAACAAGATTATTCATTATTTATTCTTTATTTACCGGTAAGCACTTTTTCAATGATTACATCATCCAACGGACGATCGTACTGATCGCATTTAACCGAAGCAATGGAATCAACCACATCCAATCCTTCAATAACTTCGCCAAACACTGTGTAATTACCATCCAAGTGAGGAACACCACCAATAGTTCGATAAACTTCTTTAATATCTTCTGGGATGGTGACCTTAGGTAATGTTTCTGCTTTCTTTTCAACAATCTCATTAATCTCCATCTGAAGATTCATTACTGCTTGCTGGTCGCCTGATTTACGAAGACTCATAAGCGTATCTTTATAACCTTCGAGTGTTTTATAAAACAGGTTCTGACGTTGCATTGAGTTTAAGCGCCTTTCAACTTTTTCAAAATCTTCATCATTCAGTTTTTTACCTTCAACAATATAGAATTGTGAACCACTCGATTTTTTTTCGGGGTTTACATTATCTCCCATCCGTGCAGCAGCCAATGCACCTTTTTTATGAAAAAGTTTGGGGAAATCAATCTCTGCATCAATAGTATACCCCGGACCTCCATTACCTAATTGTTTTCCAGATTCAGCCCCTTTCGAATCTGGATCTCCGCCTTGTATCATAAAATCCTTGATCACGCGATGGAACAATAACTGATCGTAAAAACCTTCGTTAGCCAATTTTAAAAAGTTATCACGATGCTTTGGCGTTTCATCGTAAAGTTGAATTAAGATATCTCCTTTATTGGTTTTAAAAAGAACTTGATTGTGTTTCAATTTGGGTGAGCAAGCAGCAAAAGTTACTGCGATTGCTAGTAAGGCAATGATTTTGTACATATTGATTAGTTTGTAAATTCTATATTTTTAAAGTATTCGATGATGCCTTTTTTTATCAGTTGGTTCTGATAAGAAGGCATCATTGATTTTAATTTGGGCTGAGCTTCAAATATAGGCCAACCTTCAGGGTCTAGCCCTGTTTCTTTAATATAGCCCTGACGCGCTAATATGCGACATCGTGCTACATTAATTAAATCCATTTTTTCTGTTTTGCTAAATTCGCGAAACCCGATACCCATTTCCTGAATACCCATCATAAACAGGATAAACTCATATTCTGCAGTTACATTAAACTGTTTACTCAGTCTAAGTATTAATTTATCCCACTCCAATTCAAACTCTTCACCAGTCATATTATTCATAGTTTCAAAAATACCAATTCACATTTGAAGCCCCAAATCAGGAGCTAAACAATAAAGTAATTTGTGAGGCTATTGTTTATAGTTTTACAAAAACATTTAACAGGTGAGGCAAATTTACCTGCTGTACAACACTTTTAGTCATAAAGTATCCATTTTAATATGTAATATTTCAGGCATCAGCTATATTTGCGGAAAATTTTTTTAAATAATATGTCATTTAAAATATTAACTCCAGAAGAAGCTGCATCATACATCCATAATGATGCAACTGTTGCCTTTAGCGGTTTTACTCCGGCAGGGTCTCCTAAAGTTGTACCTAAAGCAATTGCAGCAAAAGCAGACGCTGAGCATGCTGCGGGCAGAGAATTTAAAATTGGTGTCATCTCAGGTGCATCAACAGGCGACTCGCTAGATGGTTCTTTAGCTCGTGCTAATGCTGTAAAATTCCGTACTCCGTATCAATCAAACAAAGACCTGCGTAATTCTATTAATAGTGGTGGTGTTGAGTACTTTGATATGCACTTGTCGGCTTTAGCACAGGAGATGCGTTATGGTTTTTTTGGCGATATTGATGTGGCTATTATCGAAGCTGCTGATATAACACCAAGCGGTGAGGTTGTTTTAACTTCAGGTGTTGGTATTTCACCAACTGCTGCACGTTTAGCTAAGAGAGTTATTATTGAATTAAATAAAAAGCACCCTGCAAAAATTAAGGGTTTGCATGATATTTATGAACCGTTAGATCCTCCTTACAGAAAATCAATTCCTGTTCATTCACCTGAAATGCGTATTGGGGATACTGTATTAAGAATTGATCCTGCTAAAATTATGGGTATTGTTGAAACCGATGCTCCTGATGAAACAGGTGGTTTTGCTCCGGTTGATGAGGTTACTCAAAAGATTGGTGATAACGTGGCTGCTTTCTTAGTTAGAGAAATCAGAAAAGGCACTATCCCCAAAGAGTTTTTGCCAATCCAATCAGGTGTGGGTAATATTGCAAACGCAGTATTAGGTTCGTTGGGTTCTAACGCTGAAATCCCTCCGTTTAAAATGTATACTGAGGTAATTCAGGAATCGGTAATCGAATTAATGCGTAAAGGTGAAATTACTTTTGCTTCGGGTTGTTCATTAACTGTTTCTCCTCCGGTGTTAGAAAGTATTTACGAAGATTATGATTTCTTTAAAGATAAATTAGTTCTTCGTCCACAAGAAATTTCTAATAACCCAGAGTTAGTTCGTCAATTAGGTTTAATTACTATTAACACAGCTATTGAAGCTGATATTTTTGGTAACATTAATTCTACTCACGTATTGGGTACTAAAATGATGAACGGTATTGGTGGTTCAGGTGACTTTACTCGTAATTCGTTCTTATCAATATTCACGTGTCCTTCTGTTGCTAAAGGTGGTTCCATTTCGGCTATTGTTCCTTTGGTATCGCACCAGGATCACTCAGAACACTCTGTAAAAGTGGTTATTACAGAGCAAGGGGTTGCTGATTTAAGAGGTAAGTCTCCACGTCAGCGTGCTGAAGCAATTATTGAAAATTGTGTTCACCCTGATTATAAAGATATCTTAAGAGGATACTTAAAATTAACCGCAGGTGCACCACAAACTCCGCAAGCTTTGAATGCTGCATTTAAAATGCACACCGAATTTTTAACTTCGGGCGATATGAAAAATACTAAATGGGAGTAGTTTATTTGTTGAACTAGCTCATTAAGAATTATAAATATAAAGGCCGTTTCGTTTTGAAACGGCCTTTTTTCGTTTAATCGAGTGGTCATAGGTTGTTAAAATGTTGTAAATTTAGGATACCAAATATCGGAGCTATGAAAAAATACATGTTTTTTATCTTGATACTAGGTGTTTTAATTGCTTGTTCTACATCAAAGAATGTAACGAATAAATCGAAAGCCGAGGTAGAAATATCGTCGGATAGCACCGAGTACGAGTTAGTTGTGATGGATGCCAGATTTGAAACATATTTGGCGAGTCAGTCTTATCCTAAAGACTTTTATTCGAACGATTATTATAAGCAATGGAATATCCGCTATTGCACCGAATGGAATATTAGGCATTCAAATCCACTTAGGTATGGCGACTTTTACGTAACTGACATTCCATATGATGCAAGTGTTGAGTATGGGCTTGATTTTAATTATCGCTTATATCATTACTTCCTGTTTATCGAAAAGAAATATGGCATCGTTCTGGTATCGCGACGAGGTCAAGTCAAAAACCGTTAAGATTTCCGTTTTATACCAACTGCTAGTATTGCACCAAATAAAACCATTCCAGCTCCCATAAAGGCCATGTTAGGTACAGCTTTCATTTCAAACCATTGAACGTTTAGCTGCATCATTATTTCTAAACAAATAAAGGTGATGATTGGGTTTAATGTAATGATGATGCTAATTTTATTGGCCTCGGCATATTTAAATGATGCAGCTAAAGCTCCATAGGCTATAACAGTATTGATGCCCAAAGCAACCATTAATAACCAAACCCACCAAGGATAACTTAATGTAAATAATTGAAAGTTGACAAGAGGTAAAAATAACAATACGGGTACGGCAAATACAATCATGTTAATTTGTTGTGGATGCCATTTACTCACTAGCTTTTTGTTGATAACGGCATATGCAGTCCACGATGTAGCACCAAATAATATCCAAATAACCCCTTTTATAAAGTCTTCTTTATTAGCATTAAACTCACTTATCTGATAAAAATAAAATACAGCAAAACCAAGAGCTGCAATAAAAAATCCAAATGCCCGTATCAGATTTATTTTTTCTTTAAAAAATACGAACCCTATAAAACCCAAGAGTATAGGCCCTGTTTGTATAATTATTTGTGTGGCTGCTGGTCCTGCATAATTAACACCTTGCATAAAACCAATGTAATTACTTCCCAAAAGAAATCCTGCTAAGAGCATTAAAAAAGGAGGCTTTTTAAATACTTTTAAATAGGCTGGTTTCTGGTATCCATAAAGCGCAACTAAACAAATAGAAGCAATAAAAAATCTAAACCAAACAACGGTATAAGAATCAAAATAATTGAGTGATACTTTTAAACCAATAGCTAACATTCCCCAAAGCGATGCAGTAGTGGCTGCAAGCAAAATACCTTTTGATTGATTATTCATTGTTGGTAATCTCTAAAAATGTAAGAAACTTCATTTATTATTTGAATATGATAGTTAGTGCTAAACAGGTAAATAACAAATTGGTTTAAAAAAAATGAATGGTTAGTATTAAATAGTTACAAAAATAAAAGACATAAAATCAAATTATTTTTAATTTCGTTTATATTTGTGAAAATTATAAAGATCTAAAGTAATGAAAAGCATTTTTCCGATCGTATCATTGATTATCGTAACCAGTGTAATATTTGCTTCATGCAACTCGGGAAGTAAGTCATCTACAAAAAGTAGTACTCCTGAAATTAAAAAAGAAAATGTTGAGAAAGAGGTAAGAGATTTTGTTTATCCGCTACCAACATCCTTTCAGGTAACAGAAATGCTTAACCGTATTGAAGCTGCATATATTTTATCATTGAGTAATCCGGTAGCCAATGTTGAAAAATATTTGACTGAAAAAAGTCAGGCCTTAAATTTGGGCGTTTACAGTGCTGATTTAAGTTATGCCAGTACTTACAACCAAAAACAGGAAACGGTAGATTTTATGAATGCTTCAAAAAGCTTAATTGAAGAATTGGACATTGCTCCGGCTCTTGATAAAAACCTTTTGGAGAAGATTGAATCAAATTTAGACGATAAAGATGAATTAGTTGATGTAATTACTAATTCGTTTTACGATACCTATGAATATTTAAATAAGAATGATCGAGGTTCTGTGTCATTGTTAGTGTTAGCAGGTAGCTGGGTTGAAGCTCTATACATTTCAACTCACATTAGTGAAGATACCTTCAATAATAAAGAAATGGTTGTGATTATCATGAACCAGAAAGAACCTTTGAATAAGTTAATGGCGTTGTTAAAGCAACAAGAAGCTGATGCTGATATTGCTGAAACAATCGAAGACCTAAAAATCTTACACGAAATCTATAACAGTGTTGATGCAGGAAGTATTACCGAAGATCAATTAACTGCTATCCAGGAAAATGTTGCTGTTGTTCGCGATAAATTTATATTGTAAGCAATTAAGGCTAAAGATATTTGGGGAAGCCGGTTGGTTTCCCTTTTTTTGTGTTTTATAAGGTCAAAAAATGACTATCTTAATAACCTAAATGAAAGTATCAGATAAATGAGTGAATTATTGCTGGAGGCATTGATGCAGATCTTTGCTTTGTTGACTGATCAAAAAGAAGAACAGGAAACAGGCAATGGAGTTGCTGCGGTTAAAAATTTCTTGTCGCGCAACCTCAATAACGATTTTGTTGAAATGGCCTTGGAGCGATATAATTTTTATATCAAAAAATACCACGCCAACTCTTATAGCCACGATCAGGAAGCTCGTGACAAACAGGCATCATATAATATTGATAAGCTAAAAGCTATTTGTGATGAGCTAAACCAGGAATTAGAACTTTCTACTAAATTTTTGCTGGTTAGTAATATGCTTAACTTTATTATGCGTGATGAAGTTGTATCTGAAGCAGAAGGTTTTTTTACCGATCAATTGGCAGAAAGTCTTCTGTTGGATATGGATGACTACGCCAATTTAAGGCAGTTTGTAGTAGATCATCCATTGGGCGTTAATCACAAAGAAAATGTGTTGCTAATTAGTGGGCAGCACGAAAAGCCCGACGAGCAAATCAAGCATCTGTACAATCCAAAGCAACAAGTGTTTGTATGGGTTTTACATATAAAAGCAACCAATCAGTTTGTTTTCCGATATTCAGGTAATCGTAACTTGTATCTTAACGGACATAAGGTGGAACAAAATCGTGCTACTTTTATTGTTCCTGGATCGGTTATTAAAACCTCTCGTATTGCTCCGGTTTATTATGGAACTATTGCTGAGAAATTTATTGCTCGTGCCGATAGAGGCCGAATTGTTTACAGAGCACTGGACGTATCATATAAATTCAATTATAACCAGATTGGAATTCACCCGTTTAGTTTTACCGGTAGATCTGGTCAGCTTGTTGGTGTAATGGGAGGTAGTGGAACCGGTAAATCCACTTTGTTAAATGTGCTGAATGGCCAACTTCAGCTTGATACTGGTAAAATTACCATTAATGGCTATGATTTACATCACGAGCATGAAGCGCTGGAAGGGGTTATTGGTTATGTACCTCAAGATGACCTATTGAAAGAGGAATTAACCGTATTTGAAAACCTTTTTTATAATGCACGTTTGTGTTTTAGCCATTTTACCGAAGAAAAAATTATTGAGGTTGTAGAGCGTGCTTTACACGATTTTGATTTGGTGGAAGCTCGTGATTTAGTGGTAGGTTCGCCCTTAAATAAAATTTTGAGCGGAGGCCAACGTAAGCGTTTGAATATTGCTCTTGAGCTCATCCGAGAACCGTCTGTTTTATTTGTTGATGAACCAACATCAGGTTTATCTTCAATGGATTCGGAAAAGGTAATGTTACTATTAAAGCGGCAGACCTTGAAGGGGCGATTGGTTATTATTAATATACACCAGCCAAGTAGCGATTTATATAAATTGCTTGATAAGTTATTGATAATAGATAAGGGAGGACGTATTATCTATAATGGTAATCCCACAAATGCTATTACTTATTTTAAGCAGATGGCTCACTACGTTAATCCCGAAGAGAGTGAATGCTATGCCTGTGGTAATATTCATACCGAACAGCCACTTCGAATTATCGAGGCCCGTATGGTAAATGCCAACGGACGGTTGGTTCGTCGTAGAAAAGTATCGCCCGAAGAATGGTATCAGCACTACCTCGAAAAATTTGAGAATAAGTTTGAATGGAAAACCAAACCTGTTGCAGATAAAAGGGAGAAATTACCACCTAACTTATATAATATTCCGGGAAGGTTTGAGCAGTTTAAAATATATTTTAAACGCGATGTTTTATCAAAAATAAAAAATAAGCAATACATATTTATTAACTTGCTTGAAGCCCCAATCTTAGCATTGATTCTTGGTTTTTTCACTAAGTTTATCAGTGGCGAAAATGGTGATGCAAATGTTTATTTATTCAGTAAAAATGTAAACTTACCTGCTTATTTATTTATGTCAGTTGTGGTTTCGTTGTTTCTGGGACTAACCGTTAGCGCAGAAGAAATATTTAAAGATAAGCGGCTGTTGCAACGCGAGGCTTTTTTGAATTTAAGTCGATCCAGTTTTTTAAATGCTAAGGTGGTCATCCTTTTTATTATTTCCGCTATTCAAACTTTAAGCTTTGTTCTGATTGGGAATAGTATTTTGGAAATAGATGGGCTAAATTTTGGATATTGGGCTATTTTATTTACCACAGCTTGTTTTGCCAATATGGTTGGGCTTAATATAAGTAGCGGATTAAATTCGGTTGTAACTATTTATATTCTTATTCCTCTTATTTTAGTGCCACAGCTTCTTTTTAGTGGTGTTATTGTTGGGTTTGATAAATTACATAAAACAATCGCCTCGGAGCAATACGTTCCACGTATTGGTGATTTAATGGCTTCTCGATGGTCGTACGAAGCCTTGGCTGTTAATCAATATATGAACAACGATTACGAAAAACTCTTTTTTGATATCGAAAAAGAAGTGAGTAATACATCATATAAGGGTAATGTTCTTATTCCTGAGTTGATTGATATTAACACTCAGTGTAAATCTTACATGGAAGATAATCAGAAAGATGCACTTGCTGTTAAGTCACGTTTGTTAATTTCTGAAGTTATCAAACTTAGCAATCGATCGTTGTCGCATTTCCCTGCTATTTCGTTTTTTGTAAGTGGGAAAGTAAAATATTCTGATGATGTTTATGAGCAAATTAATTCCTTTTTAGAGCAAAAGAGAAAAGAATATCATAAACAATATAGAAAAGCTAAAACGGAAAAAGATCAACGGTATAAAGATATGATTGCTGAGTACGGATCTGTTGATGAATTTCTTTCATTCAAAAAAACATATCAAAATGAAGCTCTTGAAGAATTAGTGTTGAATAAGCTGGAATTGCAGCAGGTTGAGGTCACCGATCAATATGTAATTCAAAAGCGACACCCCATATTTAAAGAACCTGTTTCGAATTGGGGTAGAGCGCATTTCTATTCAGCATCAAAAAGGGTAATGGGAATTAAAATACCAACCCCTTTGTTTAATACCATTGTAATTTGGTTAGGTATTATTATATTCTATATCACTCTTTATTTTGATGTATTGCGAAGAATTATTCATTACTTCGAAACATTTAAGTTGAGGCGAATGAATAAACGTTTACAGAATATTAGACCATAATAATAGATGAAATTAAGGAGCAAGCCGGTTTATGATCCATGAATCGGCTTGTTTTGTATATAGAAATCTATCGTGTAGTCTGCTGGTTCGCCCCTGCCAAAACTCAATTTGTTGCGGGCTTAATAAATAGCCGCCCCAATTTTCAGGTCGGGGGATGGACTTATTTTTGTACGTATTCTCCAATTCCTGATACTTTTGAGTAAGATACTCATCATCCGGTATAATTTGGCTTTGAGGAGATACAATAGCACCTATCTGGCTAGCACGTGGACGAGATTGAAAGTATTCTTCGGATAAATGAGCTGGTAGCTTCTTAATAGTTCCACTGATTCTTACCTGTCTTTCCAGTTCACCCCAAAAGAAATTTATGCAAGCTTTGGGATTGTTGGTTAGCTCATTTCCTTTTTGGCTATGATAATTGGTGAAAAACACAAATCCATTGCTGCTAACATCTTTTAAAAGCACAACTCTAACATTGGGCATTCCATCATTGTTAACTGTGGCTATGCTCATTGCATTTGGATGCAAGCACTTGCTTTCGATTGCCTGTTGCATCCAATTATGAAATTGATCAAAGGGATTTTCACTTAGATCATCTCTGTTTAATGAACCTTTGGTATAATCGTCTCTTAAATCGGCTAGTTTATTCATTCTTTTCTTCGTTTCTGAAACGATAACAACGGTTCGATGTAATTTGTTGAAGTTGTATATTCAACTTTTTGGGGAGTGTGTTGTTTGCATCATGTAGATACTAAAATGTAAACAAATGAAGATATATACAAAAACAGGCGATAGAGGACAAACCGGTTTAATGGGAGGTGTTAGAGTAAGTAAAGATGATATTAGAGTTGATACTTATGGAACCTTCGACGAAGTAAATTCTTTTCTTGGATTGTTGCGTACTAAATTGGATCCTGATCATGCATGGCAGGACAGGCTGCATCGTATTCAGGTTGAAATGATGAATACCATGTCGCATTTAGCAACTCCTACTGAGTTAAAAGATAAGAATCAAATGCCATTGCCTGTTGATATGGATGTGTTTTGTGAACAATGGATAGATGAAATTGAGAACTCGCTTAGTAGTAAATCTGATTACTTTATTTTACCTGGAGGTAATGAAGTCTCTGCATTGTGTCATGTGGTACGAAGCCAGTTAAGAAGAGGTGAGCGTAAGTTAATCAGTTTGCATAACCAACATAAAGTCGATCGTTCAATTTTGTTATTTATAAATCGATTATCTGATCTGTTTTTTAGTTTATCGCGGGCTGCTTTGGAAGAAGCCAATTTGCCCGAAGAACGTTGGAGAGCATTTTTGTACAACCGCGAAGAAAAATAATTAGTGATAGCTCATAAAGTGAAGCAGATCTTTTAAGTAATTTCCTGCTAATAATGCAATCGAAGACAATGTTACTATGATATCCCAAACGATGATGTTTTTGCCTTCGGTTGCTTTAATAATAATCCATCCACGCCAGATAATTTGAATAATCAATAACATTAATAAACTATAGGCGTTAGAGTTGGCTTCTAAAGCATCTTCAAAATGACCATTATATAGTAGATACCAGGCTCGGGATAAACCGCAAGATGGGCAAGGATTTGCATTAAGATGATTAAATGGACAATGGATTTCGGTAATGCTACGGTAGCTAACAAGAGGATATAATAAGCCTAAACTTAAGCCAATTATAAGGAAGAATTGAAAGATCTTCCAATCGTTGATTTTATTTTCTTTCTTCATTGGATTTGATCTCGAGAGTAATTGAAAAATCTTTGATTAAATTTTGCATCTCGCTTTCCAGTTCATCCAATTCCTTTTCCAGTTCTTTTAATTCATCTTTGTTTAACTCTCCTTTGGGAATCTTGATGGTAATGGTTTTATTTTTTGATTGAATATCAATAGAGTGTATTCCTTTTAAAACTCCTGAAGCTATTTCTTTGGCTATCTCACCGGCTTTTTCAGCTCCTTTCTGTATTTGTTCAATCTCTTGGTCACTCAATTCCTGGTCTTCAATTCTAATGTGTAAGTCCGCTTCCTGAAGTTCTTTTTTGATGTTATCAACAATACGTTCAACTTGCTTATCAATACGTTCATCTGCATTTTTTGATAAAGAAGCTAGCATGCCCGACCAGGCTCCGGCTATTAATAAAGCTGTAGTACCAAGTACAATGCCCACAATTGCTATGCTTTTTGGGGTTCGGTATTTTTCGTTGTGAGCTAAACCAATCAAAGCAAAAACTAAACTGAGTAATGCAGGAATGAAGGCAACCATACCAAAACAGGGAATTAATGCGATGACAAAAGCCATTACAGACAGAGCAAGTCCTGCAATTGATAGGGTGTTCGAAGATTTTGGGTAGTCAAAAGTTTCCATGTGTATTATAATCGGTTAATAAAATTAATGAATTGTCGAGTAAAAAGAAAGAATATTTGTACCCCTTTCGTTGTTCACCGAGAATAATTCGCACTTGGCCGAATTCTTATTTCATATAACGTAACAAGCTGATAATTTAGTGTCAACATTAAAAAATAAATTATCATGAAAGAATTTAATAATAGGTTTGAACAGCGTAAACCTAGATCAGAAAGGGCTACAACAGGTATTTTCTTTATAGTAGCTGGTTTGGTTTTATTGTTAGCCAATTTAGATGTTTTGCCATATCAGGTAAGTGATGTAATCTTCAGGTGGCCGATGATTTTGATTGCCTTTGGTTTTTTTAATCTTCTAAAACGGCAATATAGTGGGGCAATTGTTTTATTTGCTATTGGTGGTTTTTTTATGGCTCCTCACTTATTTCCATATGTTGATTTTCACGACATCTTCCGCTTTTGGCCTTTATTATTTGTAATAATTGGTATTTCTATTTTCTTTAGACAAAAATCAAGGTATACACATCGTCAGATACATGCCTCAAAAGGCGAATTGATTGATGAAGTAAATGTGTTTGGAGGAGGAGTAAGTCAGATTGAATCCAATAATTTTAAAGGTGGTCAGATAACTGCTATTTTTGGAGGTAGTGAAATTAATCTTGAACGATGTGAATTGTCCGAAGAAGGTGCTTTAATTGAGATGGTTACCATTTTTGGTGGAGCAAAGCTAATTGTGCCTCGAGGATGGCATGTAAAAACCGAAGTAGTTTCTATTTTTGGCGGATTTGCCGATAAACGAACTTATTATAACGAAACCGTTACTGATCCAAGTAAAATATTGGTAATAAAAGGAGTTGCTATATTTGGCGGCGGAGAACTACGCAATTTCTAGAATCATTCTATATTTTACAAATTCATTTAATTATAAATTAATTCGATGCGACATCCAATAGTAAGCGAATTAAAGGTGTTTCGATTATACATTCTTGCATGGTTGCTATTTACTGCTTTTCATGTTTTTGTTGATTGGCTGACGTTTGATATCGATGCAAAGACAATGTTATTGGATGCTGTTGTTTTTAATTCATTAATGTTTTTCTTTGGATTGAGTGTTTGGTATCCTGTTTTATATGTTGATAATGAGAAGGGGTTAATAAATACTGTGACACAGTTTCTGGCTGCAGGAATTGTAATTGTTGTGGTTTGGTTACTTATTGGAATACTCTTCTTAAAGCTGTTATTGTCACCCGATAAATTCGCATTAATGTTTGATGATCAATCGTATATTATTAGGGTGGTTGTGGGAATTTTTCAGTTTTTGCTATTTGTGTTGGTGTATTATATGTTTAAATTTTTTAATGAACTGGATGAGAAAAACAGGGCTCAGGATCATTTAAATGCCTTATTACGCGAAACTGAATTTAAGGCTCTGAAATCACAGATGAACCCACATTTTTTATTCAACAGCTTAAATAGTATTAGTGCACTAACTATTATAAATCCTGACGATGCCAGAGAAATGATTAATAAACTCTCTGAATTCCTTCGATACTCTTTGAAGAAAAATGTAGAAACAACATTGCCTCTAAAAGAAGAATTAAGTAATGTAGATCGATACATGGAAATCGAAAAAGTTAGGTTTGGTGATCGGTTGAAGTATACAACTCATACAGATAGCCAATGTCTGGATATGTTATTGCCTGTAATGCTGCTTCAACCAATTTACGAAAATGCTGTTAAATATGGGGTGTACGAAAGCATTGAGCCTGTTAAGGTAATTACGTATTGTGAATGCTTTGACGGATTTTTAAAAATAAGAGTGATTAATAATTTTGATGAAGAGGCATTACGAAGTAAAAAGGGTGAGGGTGTTGGCTTAAATAACATTAGAGATAGATTATATCTTATTTATGGGCGAACAGATTTATTAAGCATAATCAAAGAAAAGGGATGTTTTGAAGTGGTGATAATGATTCCTCAATCGTAAAAAAAGAACCAGATCTTATGAATAAAAAATACAAAGCATTGATTGTAGATGATGAGCCTCTTGCTCGTGGGATTGTACGTGCTTATTTGAAATCATTTGAAAATATTGAGGTGATTGAAGAATGTGCCAATGGTTTCGAAGCTCTTAAGGCAGTAAAGGAACATAAACCAGATCTTATGTTTCTCGACATTCAAATGCCCAAAGTAACCGGACTTGAATTGATGGAGGTGATTGATGAACCTGTACAGGTTGTGTTTACTACAGCATACGATCAGTATGCATTAAAAGCCTTTGAACTAAATGCTGTAGATTATCTCTTAAAGCCATTTAATGAAAAGCGTTTTAATGATGCTGTTCAAAAAATTTTACAGAAATTAGATGATGGAGAAGATTCAAATCAAAAGCAAATTGAGGTTTTGCGTGAGCAATCTGACGACAAGTTAGAACGTATTGTAGTAAAAAATGGGAATAAGTTAGAAGTAGTTTTGTTAAATGATATTTTATATCTCGAAGCCCAGGATGATTATGTAATGATTTATACAAGTACAACTCATTATTTAAAATCAAAAACAATGCAGTATTTCGAAGATCATTTACCTGATAGGTTTATTCGTATTCATAGAAGTTATCTGGTTAATGCTGAAAAAATAAAACAACTCGAGCCGTATAATAAAGACACTCAGTTGGCGGTGATAAATAGTAATTGTAAACTGCGTGTCAGCCGAACAGGATATAAGAAACTTAAAGAGATTCTTGATTTCTAAATAAAAGACGTCAGGTATATCAATGCAATAAACCTTGATGCTTGCCGCCGTTTTTTTCTATTTTTGTGCAAAATTAACGAAGTGAAAGTTCATTCTGATTTATCAACATTTAAAGCTAAGCATCCGGTTGTAACAATTGGTATGTTTGATGGGGTGCATACAGGACACAGGCAACTACTTGCTCAATTAGTTGAAAAAGCCAAGTTACTAAATGGAGAAGCTGTGGTAATTACATTTTGGCCTCATCCACGTATGGTGCTAAATCAGGATAAAGAAAATCTTCGCTTTCTTACTTCCCCCGAAGAAAGAACTATTTTATTTAGCCAGTTAGGTATCGATCATCTTTTGCTCATCCCTTTTACTAAAGAATTGGCTAATCATACCAGTGAAGAGTTTGTTAAGCAGTTTTTGGTTGATAAAATAGGGATTCATCATTTACTGATGGGTTATAATCATCGATTTGGGAAAGATCGAGAATCACGTTTTGAAAAATATATTGAGTTAGCTGAAAAATATAATTTTGGAATTTCACGTGTAGAAGCTGTTGAAACCGCAGGGTTAAAAACTAGTTCAACCGATATTCGAAATCACCTGTTGCATGGAGATATCCAAAAGGCAAATCAAATTTTAGGATATCATTATTTGTTAAGCGGTAGAGTAATGGGAGGTCAGCAATTAGGTAGGCGTATTGGTTATCCTACTGCTAATATCGAGGTAAACGAGTCTTTTAAGTTGATACCACCTGATGGAGTTTATGCTTGTTCGGTTCATGTCGAAGGTAAAAAGTACGGAGGTATGCTTAATATTGGATTTCGACCAACCGTGAATCATAATGTTGATCACCGCTCTTTAGAAGTTCATATTTTTGATTTTAACCGCGATATTTATTCCGAAGAGATTCAGGTTGAGTTCCTTCAGCGGGTTCGTAACGAAATGAAATTCGAGAATGTAGAAGCCCTTATCGAACAACTGAAAAGAGATGAACAATCTATCCGTTTAATTGTAGATAAACTAGATATCGATTAAGCTCCCAAGCCACATGGGCTTCTTGATTTATTTATAAATAATTAATTAATAATTATTTGTAGTTTTGCAGTCTTAAAAGCAGAGAAATGGCAGAAAATTTAACAGATAAAGACTTTAAGGTAGCCGACCTTAGTCAGGCTGATTATGGCCGTAAAGAAATTGAAATAGCAGAAAAAGAAATGCCTGGCTTAATGGCACTTCGTGCAAAATATGGCGCAGAAAAACCTTTGAAAGGTGCTCGTGTAATGGGATCGTTACATATGACCATTCAAACAGCTGTGTTAATCGAAACATTGGTTGAATTAGGTGCAACGGTTAGATGGTGTAGCTGTAATATTTATAGTACGCAAGATCACGCAGCTGCTGCTATTGCTCAAGCAGGTGTTCCGGTGTTTGCCTGGAAAGGTGAAACTTTAGCTGAATATTGGTGGTGTACCGAACGCGCTTTGGATTTTGGTAATGGACAAGGCCCAGATTTGATTGTTGATGATGGAGGTGATGCTACTTTAATGATTCATAAAGGGGCTCAGGCTTTGGATGATGCTTCTATTTTATCTGCTGATTATAGCAACGAAGGTGAAGATTTTAGAGAATTGATGGCGTTGGTAAATCGTACTTTTGCAGCAGATCCTCAACGTTGGGCCAATGTAGCTAAAGGTCTTAAGGGGGTTAGTGAAGAAACTACAACAGGAGTTCACCGTTTGTATCAAATGATGGAGAAAGGCGAATTGTTGTTCCCTGCTATTAATGTAAACGACTCGGTTACTAAATCAAAATTCGATAATCTATACGGCTGTCGCGAGAGTTTAGCTGATGGAATTAAGCGTGGTACCGATGTAATGGTTGCTGGTAAAACAGTTGTTGTTTGCGGATATGGTGATGTTGGTAAAGGATGTGCGCAAAGTATGCGTGGTTTCGGTGCTCGTGTTATTGTTACCGAAATTGATCCTATTTGTGCATTGCAAGCAGCCATGGAAGGATACGAAGTATCAACAGTAGAGGATGCATTAGCAGAAGGTGATATTTATGTAACTACCACAGGTAACAAAGATATTATCCGAATTGACCACATGGAGGGTATGAAAGATCAAGCAATTGTTTGTAATATTGGTCACTTTGATAATGAAATTCAAGTTGAGAAACTAGAGAATTTCCCCGGAATTGAAGAAATTAATATTAAGCCTCAGGTAGATCAATTCCGTTTCCCTGACGGACATAGCATTATTTTATTATCTCGCGGTCGCTTGGTAAACTTAGGTAATGCAACCGGTCACCCTAGTTTTGTGATGAGTAATTCATTTACTAACCAAACATTGGCTCAGTTAGAATTATGGCAAAACGACTACGAAGTAGGTGTATACACTTTACCAAAACATTTGGATGAGGAAGTGGCTCGTTTACATCTTGCTAAATTAGGTGTTAAATTAACACGTTTAAGCGATGAGCAAGCTGCTTATCTAGGTATCAGTGCTGATGGACCATATAAGCCTGATCATTATAGATACTAAACTACGAAGAAAATATATCGAAGAGGATGCCTAGCTTTTAGACATCCTCTTTTTTATGTCTTAGTTTTTCGAAATCCATACGTGCATCGTTTTGATTCGAATCGGTAAAAAGTCGTATTGGAATCTTGATAAAGTCATATTAAACACATACTAAACTCAAAGTAAATACATATTAAATTCGATTGATATTGAAATTAATACGAAGAAAATAAGAGTTAACTATAACATATAATTGAGTTTTTAGCAAACTTATATGGTTGTTAACAGCATTCATATATAAGTCCATCCCGTTAAGTAATAGGCTGATGGATGAACTCGAAGTGACTTTAGTTAAAATTTTGTAGCTAAAAGTGATAAGGATGTAATTACTACAGGTAATAATATTATCTGTATTGAACATTTGGAAGATATGAAAGATCAGGCAATTGTTTGTAATATGGGGCACTTCTATCATGAAATTGAATCTGAGAACTAAGAGAATTTTCCTGATATTGAAGAATTTAATATAAAACCTTAGGTTGTTCAATTCTGTTTCCGTAATGGATATAGATCATTTTATTATCTCGCTATCGTCTGGTAATGTGCACTATTACAACTGGTTATACGAGTTGTGTGATGAGTAATTTCTTTACCAGTCAAACGTTGGCTCAATTAGAATTATGGTAAAACGATTACCATGTGGGAGTATACACTTTGCCAAAATGTCCAGATAAAGAAGTGCTTTGATTACATCTAGCTAAATAGGGTATTGAATTAACACGTTTAAGATATGTGCAAGCAACTTATTTAGATATATGTACTGATACTATTTAAGCCAGATTACCACTGATATTAATAATCTATATAAGATTTATGAAAGCTGCTTAGAGGCCGTTTTTCTTTAATATCCGTTGGAAATTGTAAGTGAAGAACCGTTTAGGTAAGTTGTGTATTGTCGTAAAGGATATTGTGACGGACCTTCAGTTGGAGCACCGTTCGCAAGTAAATTATAGTGAGTTCCACATTGGGGACAAACAACCTCGTCATCACCTTTTTTCTCAAGTTTAGTATAAAAATATCCAGGCGCTTCATGTTCGTGTGGACACATTAAATCATAAGCGTATGCATCTGTATTGGGTATCCAGTATACAACCACACCATTGTTACCAAATGTTTGACCAGTGGTGGCTCGTAATATGGTAAACGAGCTGTAATTGTATTGAGGCAGATCAAGGTTTATTGTACCCCTAAACGACACATTTGGTATAGGGTTATACGAATCTTTAGTACATGCCATTGTGGCAATAATAAGCAGGGTAACTAACCAGAACTTTTTCATTCTATACTTTCCTTTATAAGAGATATAACGTACAAATTTACGATTTATGCTACAAATCAATAAATAATTGTGAATGTATAAGTGGTTATCAGTTAACTTTTAAAGTTTTTTAGAGTTATGCTTAATTAATGAGTTTTAATTTATATTAGATAAGGATAATTAAGTATCTTTATAGAATAGATTGTGTTTGTAAGATAGTATTGGATTTTTAAAATTAAAGAGATGGAAGATTTTGGTGATATACTTTATATTTTGGTGATGTTAGGGGCTTTGGTTTTTAGCGTAATTCGTAAAGCACAACAAGCGAAAAATAATGTACCAAAACCAAATTCTAATGCAGAAAATCCGTATGATCCAATGGACGAGGAGGAACCTTTGATGGAGGAATTAAGAGAAATGTTTTCCAAACCCAAGGCGCCACAACCACAACCTGTGTTTGAAAAACCAAAGGTTGAGGTAAAGTCTGTTACTAAACCAATTGTTAAACCTATTAACCGACCAAGCCTGGATAGGAAAAGTACAAAACCGTTAGAAGTTATCGAAACTGAAGAAGAACATGATGGATTTGTATTTGATTTGGAAGAAATAGATATGCGAAAAGCAGTTATCTATTCCGAAATACTGAATCGACCCTATTGATGGAATATTCTATTTAGCAGCTTGTTAAGCCGTTGTCATAATTATTTTAATTTGTAGTTGAGTTAAAACTTTCGTATATTTGCACGAAAGAGTTCTGAGGTGTTCAGGATTCTTTTGTTTTTTTAGGTAACACTGAAAACTTTAAAAAAAGAGAAAACATGTCAATACAATATGTAACCGAATCAGGTTTAAAGAAACTTAAAGAAGAGTTGCACCAGTTAGAAACTGTAGAACGTCCATCTATTTCTAAACAAATTGCAGAAGCAAGAGATAAAGGTGATTTATCGGAGAATGCAGAGTACGATGCAGCCAAAGAGGCACAAGGTTTGTTGGAAATGCGTATAGCTAAATTAAAGGATACGATTGCCAATAGTCGTATATTAGATGAATCGAAGTTGGATACATCTAAAGTGCAATTATTGAACAAGGTTAAAATCAAAAACCTTAAGAATAATGCTAGTATGACTTATACTTTAGTTCCTGAGAGCGAAGCGAACCTTAAACAAGGTAAAATATCAATTGAAACACCTATTGCCAAAGGTTTATTGGGTAAGAAAGTGGGTGATCAGGTTGAGATCAAAGTGCCATCAGGATTAATGACATTTGAAGTAGTTGAAATTTCATTATAAAATTATCATGTCAACCATTTTTACCCGCATTATAAATGGAGAAATTCCTTGCTATAAAATAGCTGAAGACGATCGTTTCTTTGCTTTTTTAGATATTAATCCATTATCAGAAGGTCATACCTTAGTAATTCCCAAGGAGGAAACCGATTATCTTTTTGATTTGGAAGATCAGTTATTAGCAGATATGATGGTATTTGCTAAAAAAGTAGCAGTTGCTCAAAAAAAAGTAATTGATTGTAAAAGAGTAGGAGTGGCGGTGTTAGGTTTAGAGGTTCCTCATGCGCATATTCACTTGGTTCCTTTACAAGCCGAAACTGATTTAAGCTTTTCAAAACCAAAACTAAAACTTACTCAGGATGAGTTTGTAAGTATTGCTGATAAAATTAAAAGTGCATTATAGGCGCTAAAAAGAGATATATCAGGGCTGTTTCGTTTGAGGCAGTCCTATTTTTTTACCCTTCCTGGATTCTTATTGATAAACTCTTTCCAGCTTTTTACTCCACCCGTTAAATTAACTCGCTGATTTTGTAGATAGTGACAGTAGGCTGCAGCTAAACCATCTGTGGCATCCAAATATTTTGGGATTTCTTTAATTTTTAGCATCTGTTGTAACATAATAGCGACCTGCTCTTTCGATGCTCTACCATTACCCGTAATAGCTTGCTTGATGCGTAAAGGAGCATATTCAAAAACGGGTAATGAGTGAGAAAGAGCCGCAGCCATGGCAACTCCTTGTGCTCTTCCTAATTTCAGCATAGATTGAACATTCTTACCATAGAAAGGAGCCTCAATTGCTAATTCGTCGGGATGATAACTATTGATCAAACCTACAACACGTTCAAATATCTTCTGAAGTTTTAAGTAATGATCTGTGTATTTTTGTAGTTCTAAAACACCCATGGCTATCATTTCGGCAGATTTACCTTCGGATTTAATAATGCCGTATCCCATTACGTTGGTTCCGGGATCGATACCTAATATTATGCGTTCTTGAGGCAAGCTTAAATTTCTTTCAGGATGGAACTAAAATGAAGACATGTTTCACCAAGTTGACCTTTGAGGTTGTCCATCAAAATGGTGTTGTATTTATTTATCATCTCTAACTCTTCGGGAGAATTACAACGAAGCTGACATGAGAAGTTTGTGCTATCCTCGTGTACAACGGCCATTAATTCATATAGCTCAACTCTTATTCCTTTAATCATGTCTTGCATGGTTGGTAAATAGTTGCGATCCATCCATTGACGCCAAGAATCGATAGCTGAATTTTCTACTGAAAAGGTAGTGTTAAATATAAACATAGAAAGTAATAAAAATAGAGGCGGAGCCTTTTCGGATCCGCCTGTATTGTATCTGTTAATTAATTATGTCGAAACCTGTGTAAGGAACCAATACTTCTGGTATGCGAATTCCTTCTTCGGTTTGGTTGTTTTCAAGAATAGCAGCCATAATGCGTGGTAGAGCAAGGGCGCTGCCGTTTAAGGTATGAGCTAATTGAGTTTTCTTTTCACCATCTTCTTTGAAACGTAGTTTCAAACGGTTTGCCTGATAGCTTTCAAAGTTAGACACAGAGCTAACTTCAAGCCATCGTTCCTGAGCTGCTGAAAATACTTCAAAATCGTATGTTAAGGCTGAGGTAAAACTGATATCCCCACCACAAAGACGAAGAATACGCCATGGCAACTCCAGCTTTTCAACCAAAGTTTGCACATGAGCTACCATCTGGTCTAAAATTTCGTATGATTTAGACGGGTGTGCTACCTGTACAACTTCAACTTTATCGAATTGATGTAGACGGTTTAAGCCTCTTACGTGTGCACCCCATGAACCAGCCTCGCGACGGAAACAAGCTGAATAAGCACAGTTTTTAATGGGCATTTCGGATGCTTTTAAGATCACATCGCGATAAAGATTAGTAACAGGCACTTCGGCTGTTGGAATCAAATAAAGATTATCAGCTGTAATGTGATACATTTGGCCCTCTTTATCAGGTAACTGACCTGTTCCAAAACCCGAATCTTCGTTTACAACCAACGGAGGTAATACTTCTTGATAGCCTGCTTTTACTGCTTCATCTAAAAAGAAATTGGTTAAGGCACGTTGTAAGCGAGCTCCTTTACCTTTATATACCGGAAAACCAGCTCCGGTTATTTTGGTTCCTAATTCAAAATCAATTAGGTCATATTTTTTAATCAAATCCCAATGAGGAAGTGCATTGTTAAGTTCGGGAATGGTTCCGCCGTTTTTAACTTCAACGTTATCTTCTTCACCTTTCCCTTCAGGTACAATCTTGTTAGGTAAATTGGGTAATAAAACGAGTTGGTCGTTCAGAAGCTTAGTTGTTTCAGAAAGTTTGTTATCCAATTCTTTGATACTATCCTTTAATTCACCGGTTCGAGCTTTTGCTTTATTCGCTTCTTCTGCTTGTCCGTTTTTGAAAAGTTGCCCAATCTCCTTAGATAGGCTGTTCATTTCGGCCTGAAGTGTCTCAACTTCAGTTTGAGTAGACTTGCGCTCGTTATCGAGGCGAATAATTTCTTCTACTATAGAGGTGGCATCAAAACGTTTTACTTTAAGACGTTTGATGACTTCATCCTTATTATCTTGAATGAATTTTAAGGTCAACATACTTTATTGATTAATTGGATAAAAAAATCTCCTGAATTCATCACGAAAGTAACAAAAACAGGAGATTTAATTGTGTTTTCAGTGATCTTTATTATTCAGCAAATGGAACTACTGAAACGTAAGATCTGTTGTTTCTTTTCTTTGTGAACTCAACTTTACCGTTAATTAAAGCGAATAAAGTGTGGTCTTTTCCAATACCCACATTTTCACCTGGGTGGTGCTGAGTTCCGCGCTGACGAACTAAAATGTTACCAGCTTTGGCAGCTTGACCGCCATAAATTTTTACGCCTAGTCGTTTACTTTCCGACTCTCTACCGTTCTTCGAACTACCGACGCCCTTCTTATGTGCCATCTTATTCTAATTTTTTGAGTTACTAACCTACGATTTCTTCAATTTGAATTTGAGTGAAGTACTGACGATGTCCGTTCTTCTTTTTGTAACCTTTTCTTCTTTTCTTTTTGAAAACGATTACTTTATCTCCTTTAAGGTGAGATAAAACTTTAGCAGTTACTTTTGCACCTTCTAACACAGGAGCGCCAATTTTAACGTCACCTTCGTTATCAACCAAAAGAACTTTTTCAAAATCAATTGTAGAACCTTCATCTGCGCTCAAACGGTGCACAAAGATCTTTCTGTCTTTTTCTACTTTGAATTGCTGTCCAGCAATATCAACAATTGCGTACATAATCACCAATTATTTATGGTTACATCCAGGAGGTGAGCTTTACTCTAATAGCCACTTTTTTAACCCCGCAAGATTCAATGGAGTGCAAAATTATAAAAAAATATTACTCTGCCCAAACAAAAATACTTTACTTATACTTAAAATCAGTTTTTTATACATTTTAAACGTTGTGCTTATTTTTTTCTAAATCATTTTGTAACTTCTTAATGTTTAAAAGTAATTGCTATATTTGTTTGGTATACCATTTGTATTTAGAATTCGCTTTTTTATTTAATGAATTTGTGGGCGAAGAAACAATTGTTTTATGAGTAATAAAAAGGTAAAACTCAATATTTTAGGATTATCATATAGTCAAACCCAATCAGGAGCTTACGCTTTGGTGTTGGCTGAAGAAGAGGGTGAAAGGAGAATTCCCATTATTATTGGAGGTGTAGAAGCTCAGTCAATTGCTATTAAATTAGAAGGGTTAGAGCCTCCAAGGCCATTAACTCACGACCTTTTTCTAAATTTTTCGAAAGCGTTTGAAATTGAAATTCTCGAAGTTGTTATCTACAAGTTGGAAGAAGGAATATTTTATTCCGAGTTGATATGTCAACGTGGACAAGAGCAGTTGCATATTGATTCGAGAACTTCCGATGCAGTAGCCTTAGCATTACGTTTTGAGTGTCCTATTTATACTTTTGAAGAAATTATAGAGAAGGCTGGTATCGTTCTCGATTTTGATAATAAAGAGGATCAGCCTACCAAAAAAGCACCTGCAAGTAAACCTGTGTCAGCAGAAAAGTATAAGGAAAAGAGTATTGATGAATTGAAACACTTATTACAAGAAGCCATAGAAGACGAAGATTATGAGAGAGCTTCTGATATAAGGGATGAAATCAATTCCAGAGAGGAATAATCAAAAATATTTAATCAACAAAAATAACAGGGTGAGCAAATCACCCTTTTTACATTTAATATCTTCCGATGAAGAAAGTAATTTTTACATTGTTAGCACTTGTGGCAATGCAGCTGGTGTCTGCTCAATCGCCAACTCTTTCAACTGCCGTTGACCCGCATTCGGGATTTAGTTTTATTACCATACTTCGAGGTTTATTGGGGATGGCTTCCATTATTGGTATTGCATGGATATTTAGTATCGATCGCAAAGCTATTTCGTGGAAAGTAGTTGGTGTTGGGTTAGTTATTCAGGTATTGGTTGCTGTATGTGTACTTTATGTTCCTTTTGTACAAAGTGTATTCGAGTTTTTTGGCAAACTCTTTACCTTAGTTTTGGATTTTACGAAAGTAGGAGCTGACTTTTTGTTAGGGGATTTGATGAATTCATCTTCGTTTGGATATATTTTCGCTTTTCAAATACTACCGACCATTATATTCTTTTCGGCACTTACTAGTGTACTATTTTATTTAGGTATAATACAAAAAATTGTTTGGGCATTGGCTTGGTTAATGAGTCGTGCTTTAAAATTATCAGGAGCGGAAAGTTTATCGGTAGCCGGAAATATTTTCTTAGGTCAAACAGAAGCACCATTAATGATTAAAGCATATTTACCAAAGATGAATACTTCTGAAATGTTTTTAGTTATGGTAGGAGGTATGGCTACTGTTGCCGGAGGAGTTTTGGCCGCTTATATTGGTTTTCTTGGTGGTGATGATCCTGTTCAACGTTTGATGTTTGCCAAGCACTTATTAACAGCTTCTGTGATGGCTGCTCCCGGTGCTATTGTTGTCGCTAAAATTTTAGTTCCACAAAGAGAAAATGTAGAGTCAGAAGTTAAGATATCAATGGATAAGATTGGTAGTAATATATTAGATGCAATGAGTAATGGTACTACCGAAGGGTTGAAACTAGCAGCTAATGTTGGAGCTATGTTGTTGGTGTTTTTTGCTTTTATTGCAATGATTAATTATGGTTTTGATAAAGTGGGGCAATGGACACATTTAAATGCTGCTATTACTGATATGACTAATGGTCAGTATCAACACTTTAATCTGGAGTTTATATTAGGATATGGATTAGCGCCACTGATGTGGTTGATTGGTGTTCCATCGCATGATATTGCTTTGGTTGGTCAGTTATTAGGTGAGAAATTGATTGCCAGTGAGTTTGTTGGTTATACCAGTTTAGCTGAATTCAAAACCAGTGGTGTACTAGCTGATCCAAAATCAATATTAATGGCTACTTATATGCTTTGTGGTTTTGCCAATTTTGCATCTATTGGTATTCAAATTGGTGGAATTGGTGGTTTGGCCCCTAATAAAAGAGAGTTCTTATCTAAATTTGGTTTTAGGGCACTATTAGCTGGTACGCTGGCTTCTTTATTATCTGCCACTATTGTTGGTATGATATTGGGGTAGAGGTATCGATGAAAGTAAAGAAATAATAATAGATAATCCTGGCCTTTGGGTCGGGATTTTTTTGTTATTTCCATTAAAAAAAACTGCTTGTGCGCAATCATATCACGTTCAATAGAAATAAGACAAGATAGAACTGAATTTTATTTGATGCAGCTTTTGTTTTATACCACGCGAAGGGATCCTAAAATCGGCATGTCTAAATTTTACAAGTGGATTTTTAGTTTACGGTTGTAGTTCATTAGTAAATTAAATATAATTTCACCCAATTCACGACCAAAGTCTACATGAAAAAGGTATACTTGGCACATTACTCCGTTTTTCTCAATGACGTTGTCAAAGCTTGCCATGAATGCTGAGAAAGCTTCTCAATACCTCTGAGAAGCTTTCTCATAATCTATGAGTAATTACGAAACGATGAATGTTTTATCTGAAAGACCGGTTCTCAGATTTTTATTATTCCAGGCCTTATTACGTATCTCTATTCGATACTCACCTGCCGGTAACTGCGGAGTTTTTAGTGTAAGAGTTTTGGGCTCGTTGGTTCGAATGGAATCAGCTTTTGTTTCAGTACCATTTGAGGTGTTTAAGAAATAGATGCCCTGTTCGTCTTCTTCGGGGTAAATTTTGAGGTTTTCACCTGTTATCTCCAGTGAGGCGCCTGGCGTTAGATTGCTGTTGGTAGTTTCCGTTCCCCAGTCGAAAATACTTTCAATAACAGGTAATATTTTCTCCGGTTTGGTGTATTGCATAGGAATATTTGCAAGCGCACCCTTTAATTCCGCCGAAGGCTGTATGGTTATTTTTAGTTCGTGACGTTCCGGATCAAAGCGATCATTTTCGCCCATAAATACCCCAACTACATCTAACCTGATATTTATATGATCATCTTTATAAAAAGTACCATTGCTTAAGAATTGGATGATCTGTTTCCAGTAGTCTCCAATAACAGCATTACATTCGGTCTCTTTTAATATGGAACCCGGGCCTGTGATTTGTGTCACTAATTCTTCGCGGTTCATAGTGGTGACATTCACTAGCCGTGCCATGTAGTCATCTTCTACATCGGCGGTAAGTTTGTTTTCGTACAAAGTGTAGTTCATCATAAGTTAACTGATTTTAGTAATTATTGTATATTATTATTTTGAAATAAAGTATCGGTAATTATACAACAGATAATCAACATGACTATCAGTATAAACACCTATATAGGTAAAAAATATTTTGATAATGTAAATAATACTATTTTATTGTAACAGCTCAGGTTGTCATGAGCCAACAAAGCACCAATTTACTTAAGTGAATAAAATTGAGTTTTGTGTGCAGCCAATTGAATTGAAAACCTTAGCTTTTCAAATATATCAGCAGATCGCTTTATCCAAGAGTCAATCGTTGATCTGATAATGGCAAAAATAGTAGCACCTCTATCTGATCTGAAGCCACCAGAGACCTTTTGTTTGACCTTGATGTTTCGAATAGCACGTTCAGAACCATTATTGTCAAATGGTACATCCGGGTGATCTAAGAATGTAAAAACAGCATCTCGCCATTTCCTTAAGCGTTTTTGGAATGCAGCTAACTTTGGCACATTTTCCTGCAACGGACATTTTAAGAGTTCATCAAATGCTTGTTCAATCAGGCGGCGTTTTTCTAGTGGTTTATCATATTGATCAGGAGCTAAGTTTTTTTTGAGTTCTATAGCTTTTTCAAATATTGTTTTCAGCAATCTCGCCCATTGGTTGTCCGATGACTCGATAAAAGCATTGAGTTCACGCATTAGGTGAGCCAAACACAACTGATGTAGCAGGGCTGGCGTTTTAAGCTGTGCACTTAATGAATCACTAACTAGCACTGCTCCTGGAAATCCATTAGGGAATTCATTGTCGATGGTCACATAGCCACGGCTTGGCGTGATGGTGATGAATGTTTCTGTTGCTGATTGCCAGGTCCATGTCCAATAGTTATTGCTGTTAACCTTTACGCCTGATTCATCACTACCTATAACCGTTGCTTTAGCTACATTCTGCTTGATTCCTTCGTAAACTGGCAGTAAACTATCGGCAACACGATTAAGCATATTAAAGATAGTGCCTTCGCTAAGCGAAACATTACAAATGCACTTTAATAATTCCGGCAAACGGCCGAAAGGGATGTATTGACGAGTGCTAAGGTAGCTAACAAATGAAGTCAGTCGGCTACCATATTGAACAGGGGCGGTTACTCCAGCAGGAAATTCACCAGTAGATAAACACCCGCAAGTACACTTTACTTGATACACCTGATGTTCGGTAACTGTAGTTTGGATTGGAGGAATATCAACAACCTGTCTCTTGGATTGAAGCTGGAACGTAGTTTCAGAGTGAACTTTGCCACAGCCTGGACAATATGCATCTGGTATGTACTTGATGACGTGATCTGGGTTGAGCGATTGAAAAAGTGTTGTTCCTTTGTGCCCCTTTTGGCCTCCAGATTTCTTTTTGCTCGGCTGACGGAGGCTTTTTTGTCTTGGGGCACGACCGAAATCGTGTGATGGTGGACGAGAACTATTACGGCTGTTCTGAGATTTTAAGCGTTGGTTCTTTTCCTTTAATACGCGAATGTCCTCCTTCATTTCATTAAGGGTTTGTTCTACTTTGTTGCTAAAGTCAACAAAGAGATCAATAATTTCATCCTTACTAAGGGGTTCTAGTGTTTCGCGTTTTATCATGAGAGCAAAGATCCCATTTTTAAAGCGCTATAAAACCATAATATACCAATGGGTTATAAATACCAGACCATGTATTTATCCACACTTGTTAGAAAATGCTATGTTTTTGAAAAAAATATCGGTTTTTGAGAAGCTGAGTAGTTACAAGATTATGGTTTTAAAGATGGAGCATCTGCTGGAGTTGAATACAGTTACGACCTAAATGGAAATATGACGGTTGATAAAAACAAAAAGTTAAAACTGGTAGAATACAATTATTTAAACTTACCTAAGCGGCTAACAGGAGAAGATAACAAAACAATTGAGTACATTTACGATGCCAACGGGCAAAAGCTGGTTAAAAAAGGCAGTGATGGAAACAATACTTATTATGCCAGTGGCTTGGTATACAAGGGCAATAGTTTGCAATATATACTAACTGCCGAAGGAATGTACCAGGTAAGTAGCAGCGGTAGCTCCACCACAGGTTATCAGTACAATTTAAAAGACCATTTAGGCAATGTACGTTTGGTGGTAAATGCAGATAATATTGTAGACCAAACCGATTATTATCCATTTGGTATGAATATGACGCCTAAATATGCCGGAGGCTTAAATAACCTGTATAAGTACAATGGTAAAGAGTTGCAGGAAGATGTATTAAACGGTGATGCATTGGATTGGTATGATTATGGGGCACGATTCTATGACCCGGCTTTAGCCCGCTTTATGACTGTTGACCCTAAAGCATCAAAAGCACCAGGTTGGTCGCCTTACAGGGCTTTCTTCTGTAACCCAATAAGATATACAGACCCTGATGGACAGTGGGAATGGGATAAGACAGGCAATCTTGTTGCGCAAAAGGGAGACCAATCTTATTCATTAGCTACATTTTTAGGAACAAGTCAGAAAAATGCAATGACTATTCTTAACAGGGGTGGAGTTACTGCAAATGATAAAGGAATTTTGAATCTTAAAGAGGGACAAACTTTTGCTAAAAGTGATTTGTGGGTAGGCTTTAAGTCTGGAAGTGGAGCGGTTGTAAATAATACAAGTGAAGCAAAAGACCATTATTTTAATGGAAACGGGAAAGCTGCGGATGTTGGAGATAACTCAACTGTTCAATTGTTAACATCAGATAAGTTCCAAGCCAAACATACAAAAATTACGAGCCAAGAAGTAGTACCTAAAGGGTATTTCTCAATTGATATGACAGATAAAGAAGGGTCTTTTCATATTGGAAATACGGGAGTTGATTATAGTGTTAGCGGAAATGGAAATTCAAGTTCTGTTACATACACATTGTTTACGAATACAAATAAGAACTCATCTAACTTCTCGGATGGTTTTTGGGATCCTAACTTTGTAGCGGAAAGAACCTTAGGTAAACTAGGGATAAATAGGTACAAAGCTGATGAAATGGGACCCAATTTAGAATGGGGGAAAGGGCAACCGTATCCTTATAAAACAAGAGAGAGAACTTTCTTCTTTAAGCCAGTAGGACAATAATCTTTAGGGATATGAAAAAATCAGTAAAGGTTACAATATTAGGAGTTGCATGTGTAGTATGTGTGGTGCTTTATATAAACTTTGATAGTAAAGGTTATGATTACGGATATGGGTGCATGTTTTGCAGCAAAGAATTACCATATAACCTGCAACCGCAAATAAACAGATACTACTATGTTGATTTAATTGATGAAGAAGGTTTTGAGTTAGTTGGTGCTGGTTTTAAGTATAGGGGTAGTAGTTTTAAAATAAAGGACTTTCTTGCATATGGTTACAATGATACTTCAATAGTTATAAAATGCACAGATAGTCTGAATAACGTAAAATATTTATCCTCCTACGAAACAAAGTACAGAAGCAGTAAAGGTAATCCTGAAATTAGTTTTAAAGATGTAGCAAGCTCTGACTTTGAGCAAGTACAAGAAAACTATAAATGGATAGATGTAAATAAGAAGAAAGCAGAAGAGATAGAACGTTACAAGACTTATTTATTTATAGGAATGCTATTGTTCTTTTCGCTTTTCTTCTGGCAACTTATAAAGAAAACAAAAGCAACTCATTGATTTGCTTTTGTTTTATAGCATAGCAGCATTTTTGTTAAAGAAGTCTTTAAATTTTTTCTTGGTAAGCATGGTTTCTATCATACCAAAAATGATGGATTTATCTTTTTCGTCCAGTTCGGCAACAAGCCTCATTTGTTCCATGGTTGTTTTATCCTCAATGACCACTTCTTCCGGCAGTTCTCCTTCCAAATGTACAATCTGGTCAATGGTAGTACCGTAAAGCTTGGCAAGCTTCTCTAGAATCTTAACAGAAGCCTCACGCTGTCCGTTTTCAATTTTATTATAGTGGGATATACCTAACCCAATCTCAGAGGCAACCTGTTTTTGCAACATACCTTTCTGTTCTCTTAACTGCTTGATATTATTGGCTAAACTCATAATATTAAAAGATAAATGGATTTACAAAAGTAGCCCTCGCTATCGCACGATTGAATCCCTCGCTATCGCACGGTTGAATCGTGTGATAAGGTAACCTAATTATAAACGAAAGCTGCATTTTAATAGATGCATCTTTTGTTTTATACCATGCCAGATTAGCTATAACTTCATTTAATTTGTATCTTAAGTTTTAACCACACGATGTAATCGTGCGGCAGCCATTAAGTTAAAGAGTGATGAGTCGAAACTATAAATTCGCGCTGGGGGAGCAAAGGGGTTTCTAATGCATGTGACTGGTTTTGGGACACCGGCGAAAATTTTGCACAGTTTATGGACGAGATAGGTATTTCATCGGGTGGAGGTGGATATAATTCTGCGGATGGAGCTTATTATTATGTCGGTAATAATAATCCGGTTTACGTTAATCAGATAGGTAGCGATCCTGCTCAACATGTAGGTGATGCTTTGGAAATGGCTAGAACAGGATATATTACAAGTAACGGAGGCAATGGCACTGCAGAGGCGTTATATGTTGCCCAATCGCAAGGCGGTGGATCTGGGACTATTCTTGTAAATGCCATAGGACCACCATTAATTAGCCTCGCTGGGGATGTGTTTGAAGGCAAGTATAATGCAGCCTTGGCTAAAAATATTGATATGATGTCGCCGTATTACATTGGTGAAATTGAAGGTAAAACCACTTGGGCTTGGGTTGATCCGAAATACATGAGGAATAAAAAACTAACTGTCCGAGGTGCGAATATGCTAATATTCTTGTATAATGAATTTGACACATTTGGAGACCTTAGAAGTGGTGCAATAAGTACAAACCAATTTTGGACAAAAACGTATATGAATGGTTTAGGTTCAATAAGTCCTCAATATGGGGCAATGTTTCTATACATGGATTTTTTGGAAAATGTTGAAAATAGATGGAATCAATACAACAGTAAACCAAATGCATTAAGGCAGTTCAATAACAATATGAATTCCGCATTTGAGGAATGGCGAAGAAGCATAAACGGAGGTTTTTAATAATGAGAATATATAACTATTTATTTTATAAGGTTTATCAGATACTAAGTGCTTTTGATGAATCGCCAAGTTTTGTGACAATAATAGTCCTATGTTGGTTGTTTCTGTTCAATAGCTTTACTGTTATTGATTATGTAATACAAAATGAAGAATTATCAGCTTTTTTTACTAAGCCAATAACAATTTCTTATGGTGTTCTTTTTACTGCTATGCACTTCTTATACTTTTATCGTAAGGGTAGGGATTTGAAAATTATTGAGAAGTTTCAAAGAGAAAGTAAACATGCCTCGGTTATTGGTTTTATTAGCGTTTCTTTATATATTTTTTTTACAGTATGGATATTTGCTAAATATACTGTACCTAATATGGCTGGGATAGCGAAATAGAAATAAAAAGAGGGTGCCTCCTCTCGCTAGCGGTAGTCAAAATAAATTACGGACGTAGCTCGGCATAGTTTATAACTATGTCGTATGTAAAAGTTAGTTTTTAACTAACAATAAGAAGTAAGATCAAAAAAAAGTAAAATAAAAACTCCCTCGCTATCGCACGATTGTATCGTGTGATAAGGTAACCTAATTATAAACGAAAGCTGCATTTTAATAGAGCAGCTTTTGTTTTATACCATGCCAGATTAGCTATAACTTCATTTAATTTGTATCTTAAGTTTTAACCACACGATGTAATCGTGCGGCAGCCATTAAGTTAAAGAGTGATGAGTCGAAACTATAAATTCCATAATGCAGAGGGAACTTACTTTGTTAGTTTTGCTGTAGTTGAATGGTTGGATGTATTTACGCGTAACGAATATAAAAATATTGTAATTGAAAGTTTAAGGTACTGCATCAAAGAAAAAGGGATGGAGCTTTTTGCATGGTGTATAATGTCTAATCATGTTCATTTAATTTTTAGGAGTATTGGTAGCCAAAAGCCAGAACAACTGCTGGGTGATTTTAAGCGTTTCACAAGTAAAGCTATCGTTAAAGCAATAAAGGATAATCCTCGAGAAAGTAGAAAAGATTGGCTGTTGGAGCAGTTTAAAAGGGCTGCCATAAAGTCTTCAAATGTAAATCAATATCAATTTTGGCGTCATGATAATAAACCAATTGAACTGTGGAGTAATAAGGTGATTGATGAGAAACTCAATTATATACATAACAATCCGGTAGAGGAAGGGTTGGTTATTAAGGCGGAGGATTATATGTATAGCAGTGCAAGGGATTATAGTGGGGAAGTAGGGTTGTTAAATATTACGGTGGTAAAATGAGTTATACCACACGATAAAATCGTGCGTTAGCAGTGTATTGTGTTTTAAAAAGTAGTTATTGCTTCATTTATTTGCATCCTAGATTTTAACAACACGCTACAATCGTGCGGTAGCAGCATGTTGTTAAAGTATACATTATTAATTGTCTATGGTATAAGGAGGGGGATGTATTGAGGGTTTAATTGCATATGAAACAAAAAAGCGCCCCTTTGGACGCTTTAAATATTTTGTATTTATTTGATGTTGCTTATACACCTCTTACGTCAACCGAAATTTTCTTTTGAATTATGTATGTTAACCCATCTTTAGTTTTAGCAACTGCCACAAAATTCAGGGCTCTATTTAAAGACGCACCTTTAGGGACGTTAATGGTTAATTGTCCTTTTGTGCTTGAAATGGGTCTTAATGGGGTAAGGTTTTTGTGGTAATATTTTCCTTCTATTAAATCTCCTTGAAAAAATTCAACACTTTTAATACGATCTGCACCTTCACCTGTTAGTGAGCAGGTGATAATATAGTTGTTTTTAGTACGGATGTTGTTTTGTTCATTAATTGATAAAACAGGAGCTGTGCGAACTTTTCCAAGATTAGTGTATTCTTTAAGACCTACACCTATTAAGCCAGCTTTGTATTCGTATTCAGCTACCAGATTTCCATCTCTGTCGTAGCGTTTGCAAGTACCATCTAGGCGGTTGTCTTTATACATTTGCTCTTTGTAAACTTTACCGTTTCCATGGTAGGTTGTTCTCAAGCCTTCTTTTTTGTTATTAACGTAGTTAAAAACTTCAGCGAGTTTTCCTGTTTTGTAGTATCGTTTTGATATGCCTTCTTTTATTGCTGGGCCGTCTGGTACCATTTTCATTGATACCTCCCATTCAACAGGAGCTGAAGGATCGTCATTAAAGTGTTTTTTTCTAATAACTGTGCCATCTGCATTTTTTTCTCCTGTTGTCTTTGTTTGTGTTTCTGGAGCAAAAAACTGGCATCCTGATAGGAAGAGGACACTAAGTGCTAAAATGTAAGTTAGTTTTTTCATAAAAATTAGTATTGTGTAGATATAAAAAAGGCTGTCAATAATTGACAGCCTGAATTTTTTTTATTTGGTACTACACCAAGGCATCTAATTTAGAAGCTAGTATAGTTTTAGGGCTTGCTCCAACTTGTTTGTCAACCACTTCGCCATTTTTGAAAAATAAAATGGTAGGGATATTGCGGATTCCAAACTTCACTGAAGTTTCAGGGTTGTTATCTACATCCATTTTGGTAATCACTGCATTTTCAGCATATTCTTCAGCTAATTCTTTTACTATAGGGGTGATCATACGACAAGGACCACACCATTCAGCCCAGAAATCAACCAAAACAGGCTTGTCTGATTTTAAGACAACCTCTTCAAAATTCGCATCAGTAACTTCAATCAACATAGCAAATCTGTTTTCTTAATATGATTAATAATTTTAATTATTCTCGAGTAAGCATTAAAATACAAAGTTATCAAAAATTAACTCTTACATTCCAAAAGTAACCTTTTTTTCAATATGTGCCTAATCTGCAAATAACAACATTGCAGGCTTATGCAATGTTCATTGTAACATCAGGGTGTTCCTCAATATATCGCACTAATTCATCGCTTAGGTCAACTCGCATGCTGCGTGAAAGAAGCTGTACGGTGTTTTTACTTTCATTATCTATTACCTGAAATTTTAAGGTTACGTTACCTTCATTTTTGTTTAAAAGTGACGACATTTCGGTAATTAGTTCCTGTGTAATTGACTTTAAAGGTACCTTCAGAGTTATGGTATTCACCATTTTTTCTCGAAGTTCACTCAGGAATGATATGTGATTAATTCTTACTTCCAGCTCTTCTTTATTGAATTTTCGCTCTTGTACACGGCCTTTTAGCGTGATGAAATAGCCTATTTCAAGATAAGGCATGTAATCGGTAAAGTCATGACCAAAAAATGCAAATTCATACGATCCACTGTAATCCTCAAGAGTCATGATGCCAAAAGGATTACCTTTCTTGGTAGTGCCTCGTCGCATGTTTACTACCATACCGGCCACTGTTATGTCACGTCCCTTAAGACTCTCTAAATCTTCTAATTGTTTTAAATTATTATTGATAAAGTGAGATAGTTCCAGCCGGTAGTCGTCAAGTGGGTGAGCTGAAAGATAAATTCCAATGTAGTCTTTCTCTTTATTTAGCTTTTCGATATTTGAAAAAGGTTCGCAAATAGGTAAATCTGGTTTTTTAATTTCTACGCCATTTTCCAGAGCTCCAAATAAAGAATTTTGTGAGGATGCTAAATCGGCTTGGTATCTGTTGCCATAACGAATTAGGTTCTCGATAAACAAGGTTTCTTCGTTGGGAAGAGGTACGAAGAACTGGGCTCTATGATAATCTCCCAAATTATCAAATGCTCCAGAGTAGGCCAATGCTTCAATGTTCTTTTTGTTGACAGTAGTTAATGGAAGTCGTTCAACAAAATCGAAAATGTCTTTGAATGGTCCGTTTTCGTCTCTTTCTTTAATAATGGCTTCTACTGCGCCTTCACCAACCCCTTTAATCCCTGCCATTCCAAATCGGATAGCACCCTCTTTGTTTACTGTAAACTTACGGTAACTTTCATTTACATCAGGACCTAGTACGTCCATTCCCATGTTGCGACATTCCTCCATAAAGTTGGTAATTTTGGTAATGTCGCTAAGGTTGCGGCTTAATACACCTGCCATAAACTCGGCAGGATAGTGTGCTTTTAGGTATCCTGTTTGATAGGCTACATATGCATAACAAACCGAGTGGGATTTGTTAAATGCATAACTGGCAAATGCTTCCCAGTCACCCCAAATTTTATCAATAAGTTTATTGGCATCCTTGTTAGTCGTTTTACCATCTTTACAAGCTTGCATAAACTCTTCACTACCTAAGCAACCATCGATAAACTTCTCTTTAAGTTTATCCATCATGGTAATAATTTTTTTACCCATTGCTTTACGCAGTGAGTCAGAGTCGCCTCGGGTGAAACCACCTAATGCTCTTGACTGAAGCATCACCTGCTCCTGATAAACCGTAATTCCATAAGTGTCTTTCAGGTAGGGCTCCATCATTGGATGGTCGTATACAATTTCTTCTCTACCATGTTTACGTGCGATAAAAGAAGGGATGTATTCCATTGGCCCCGGACGATACAAGGCGTTCATCGCTACCAAATCTTCGAATCGGTTGGGTTGAAGCGCGCGTAGGTGCTTTTTCATACCGGGCGACTCAAACTGGAAGATGGCTGTTGTTTCACCGCGACTGAAAAGTTGGAAAGTAGCTTCGTCTTCCAGGTCGACATGGTTGATGTCTACATCAATACCTTTCGAAAGTTTGATATTCCCAAGAACTTCTTTTATGATGGACAATGTTTTTAGTCCCAGGAAGTCCATCTTCAATAGCCCAATGTCTTCTACAAATCGTCCATCGTATTGTGTAGTTAATAATTCCTCTCCTTTTGTTGGCATAACAGGTAGATGCTGTTCTAATGGGTTTTTACCTATTAGAATGCCACAGGCATGCACGCCTGTTTGTCGAACAGAACCTTCAAGAGCTTCGGCAAATTGCATTGTTTTTGCAATCAAAGGATTGGGGGAATCTTTCTCTTTCAGAAGTTCAGGTTCTTCTTTAAAGGCTTTTTTGAAACTCATTTTAGGAGCTTCGGGCACCATTTTTGCCAAACGGTTGGCTTCAGCTAAGTCGAGTCGGAGTACACGTGCTACATCTTTTATAGAACTTTTGGTTGCCATAGTACCAAAGGTACAGATATGAGCTACTTTATCGTGTCCGTATTTATGGGTTACATAATCAAGAACAGCCTGACGTCCATCGTCATCAAAGTCAATATCGACATCGGGCATTGATATACGATCGGGGTTAAGAAAACGCTCAAATAGCAAATCGTATTTAATCGGGTCAACATCTGTAATGGCAATACAATAGGCTACTGCAGCCCCTGCTGCTGATCCACGACCTGGTCCAACTAATACTCCATTGTTTTTGGCCCAGTTGATAAAGTCTTGCACAATAAGGAAGTATCCGGGGAACCCCATTGTTTTGATGGTCTCAAGTTCGAATTTAAGTCGATCAGTTACACTCGCTTCAGGATTTTCACCATATCTAACTTTGCAACCTTCGAATGTTAAATGCTCGAGATAATCAGACTCCAATTTAATTGGAATGACTTTATCATAGCCTCCAAGTTTCTCGTATCTGTCTTCACCAAATTCCTTGATAAGATCTTCCTCGGAATATTTTTCAGCATATCCTTCTAATGTTCCAAAATCTTCCGGAATATCGAATGGGGGCATAATTGGGTTGGCATTCAATTCAAAACTTTCAACCTTATTGGCTATTTCAACCGTGTTGGCAAGAGCTTCGGGGATGTCGGCAAAAAGCTCGTTCATCTCCTGGGTAGTTTTAAACCACTCTTGCTTGGTGTATCTCATACGAGTAGGGTCGTCGTAATCGCGGCCAGTACTCAAACAAACCAATACATCATGAGCCTCGGCATGATCGGGTTCTACAAAGTGAACATCATTGGTTGCAACCAATTTAACATCCAACTCTGCTGCAAATTCGCGAAGCATCTTATTTACCTTAACCTGATTTTCCCATATATCAATTCTGAGTCGGGGATCGTCATTTTTATGACGCATCATTTCAAGGTAATAATCATCACCAAAAATATTTTTGTACCAAAGAATGGTTTCTTTGGCTTTATCGAAATTACCAGCCATTATGTTCTGAGCCACCTCTCCTCCCAAACAGGCACTTAGTACAATTACTCCTTCGTTATATTCAGCTAGTAATTCTTTGTCGATACGTGGCTTATAGTACATCCCGTCGGTGTGAGCAACGGAAGTCATTTTTAAAAGATTTTGATAACCTTTATAGTTTTTAGCGAGAAGAATAATATGATGGCCACTGGCATCTGTCTTGTCGTCTTTACGTAAATGCCCACGGCGAGCAACGTAGGCTTCAACACCAAGAATGGGTTTTATTCCAGCTTTGCCACATGCCACATGAAATTCTTTTACACCAAACATGCTTCCATGATCGGTAATAGCAACAGCAGGCATGTTATCGGCTACAGCTTTAGCTGCCAGATCAGCTGTTTTGGCAGCTCCATCTAAAATAGAAAACTGCGAGTGAACGTGAAGATGAACAAAGGCTTGCGAACCGGCGTTGGCGGCAGCTTCCTTCAGCTTGCGTTCTTCTTCCTCTATCGAAATATCATCAAAAGTATTTTCTTTAAACGATTCATATTCGATACCAGCTGGTTTAATTGGGGCTGGATTATTTATTTTGAAGGCATCAATTTGATTGCCTGTCATTTTTAATTTCTCAGGAGAAATGGCTCCAACACGAACCAGCTCCAGAAAGCATCGGGTTGTATATTCTACGTCGGCAGCTGCATTGTGCGCTTCGGGAAAAGGCTCGTTAAAAAGCTTTATGTGAAGCTCTGTTAGTGTAGGAGGCTTAATGCTACCACTTTTATTCCGGAGTCCGCAAAATTCGGTACTTTCATCTTTAGTACACAAGCTTGGAGCTGTGGTCATAATCTCTTCCATGCCACAACGGAGCAATTCAGCACCAACGATGTTGATATCGAATTCAACATTATGACCAATGATGAATTTTGCTTCTTTTACATCAGCAATAAAGTCATCAAGAGCTTGTTTTAATGGTATTCCTTTTTCGTGTGCAATTTCGTTACTGATACCGTGTACAGCAATTACATCTTCGGGAATGGTAAAACCATCAGGAGTAATTACATGGTTTTTTGCAAATAGTAAATTTCCTTCCAAATCGTGACATTGCCAGGCCAGTTGAACCATTCTGGGCCAATTGTCAAAATCAGTTAAAGGTGCTTTAAACTTCTTGGGTAAACCCGTGGTTTCGGTATCAAATACTAGAAAAAACATGCAGCTACACTATTAAAAATCCAACCTGTTGGTTTTGAAAAAACCATTTTGCGAAGTTACATTTTTGAATGGGAAAGGGAAGTAATAACTGAGCTATTTCATCAACATGTTTTTCACAAAAAATGTTTAAATTCTAATTAGCAATGAAATATTGTGAATGAGGGCTTTGTGATTAATTATTAATGCTGTATCTTTGCAGCCGCAAAACGAGATTTTGCAATTGTTTAAATTAAAAAACGAAATACTATGCCTGTAAAAATTAGACTGGCACGTCATGGACGTAAAAGGTATGCATACTACCACATTGTAGTTGCAGATAGCAGAGCTCCACGTGATGGAAAGTTCATTGAAAGAATTGGTTCTTACAATCCGAACACAAATCCTGCTACAGTAAATTTGAACTTCGACAAAGCTCTTACTTGGCTTTCAAACGGTGCTCAACCAACTGACACTGCTCGTGCGATTCTTTCGTACAAAGGTGTTATGATGAAAAAGCACTTATTAGATGGTGTTAAAAAAGGTGCTTTCGATGAGGCAGAAGCTGAAAAACGCTTCAATGCTTGGTTGACTGAAAAAGAAAATAAGATCCAAGCTAAAAAAGATGGTTTAGCAAATGCTAAAGCTGATGCTGATAAAGCAACTTTAGAGCGTGAAACTAAAATTAACGCTGATAGAGCTGAAGCTATTGCAAAACAAAAAGCTGATTTGGCTGCTGAAGCTGAAGCTGCTGCGAAAGCTGCCGCTGCAGAAGCTGCTGGTGAAGAAGCTCCTGAAGCAGAAGCTGAAGGAACAGAAGAAGCTGCTGAAGAGCCACAAGCTTAATAATTCAGAAGATCTTTTTCAAAGAAATATAAATAGGCTGTCCGATGGGCAGCCTATTTTTTATGAATAAATGTTACTCTTGTTCGTTAGTAGGACTATTTTTCTTTTTTAATCGTTTGGCATCTTTTAAAGCCTTATGGATCATCCATTCCAATTGCCCGTTGACACTCCTGAATTCGTCTTCGGCCCATTTTTCAATTTGCTCGTATGTCTCAGGATCTACTCTTAATACAAAGGACTTCTTTTTAGCCATAAATAATTATCAATGTAATGTTCCTGTGTTTATTACAGGTGTTGCTTCTTTATCGCCACAAAGTACTACCATGAGGTTACTTACCATTGAGGCTTTTTTATCTTCGTCGAAATCTACAATATTGTCTTCAGCCAATTGAGTTAAGGCATCTTCAACCATGCCAACCGCACCTTCAACAATTTTTTTGCGGGCAGCAACTATCGCTACTGCTTGTTGACGTTTTAGCATTGAACTGGCAATTTCGGGAGCATATGCAAGGTAGCCAATTCGTGCTTCCATCACTTCGATACCGGCAATTGCTAAACGTTCGGTAATTTCATTTTCGAGAGCTTCGTTTACTTCGTCCATACCAGATCGTAAGGTAATATCTGCTTCTTCATCATCAAAATTATCGTACGGGTATGATCCTGCCAGTTTACGAACTGCAGCATCGGTTTGAACACGAACAAACTCTTCGTATTGATCTACCTCAAAAGCAGCTTTGTAGGTGTCTTTTACTCTCCAAACCAAAATAACATTGATTAAAATTGGATTTCCGATTTTGTCATTCACCTTTACTCGTTCGCTATCGAAGTTACGGGCACGTAACGAAATACGTTGTTTGGTTAAAAACGGGTTTGCCCAAAAGAAACCATTGTCTTTTACTGTTCCTTTATATGCTCCAAATAGTACTAAAACTTTTGATCCATTGGGGTTAACAATGAAAAAACCCTTTAGGATGAAAAATATTGGAAGTAGCAGAAATAGTGCATATAGCATTTCGCGAATTAAACCAAAAATGACAACAGTTGTCAGTACTAATGCAAGGATTAACATGGTGTAACCACTAGTTGCATTTATAGTCTTTTCATTTTTCATAGTGATATTATATTGATATCACCATATTATCACTTTTAATTTAAACATTCAACTTTTTAGCAAAAAAAATGTCTGAATTTTATTTCAGACATTTAATATCATAGAGATCAACTTTGGTTATTTTTTGATCTTAACCGGTTTTGATTTATCTGGTAAAATAAGGTTGAGAATAACTCCAGATAAAGATGCTAAGCCGATTCCAGCTAACGAGAAATTACCGATGTTGATAACTGCTCCACCAATTCCTATTGTTAAGATGATTGAAACAATTACTTGATTACGTGTAGATGATAATTTAGCTTTTGATTCAACGAGAGTTCTAATACCAACGCTGGCTATCATTCCAAATAGCAAGAGCATAATTCCTCCTAGTACTGCTTGAGGAATTGATTTTAAAAAGCCACTTACTTTCCCAATTAAAGAGAATACAATGGCTGTGATAGCTGCAATTCGTAAAACACGAGGATTGGTTATTTTAGTTAAGCTGATAGCTCCTGTTACTTCAGAGTAGGTTGTATTTGGTACGCTACCCATTAATGCGGCAAGAGAAGTGGCTATACCGTCTCCTAGCATAGTGCGGTGTAAACCCGGTTTTTTGATAAAGTTTTTTTCTGCAACAGCTCCTATTGCATACATATCACCAACGTGTTCTATAAGGGGGGCAATTGCTACTGGAACCATGTAAACAATTGCCTTCCAACTCCAATGAGGTGGTGTAAATGGAGGTAATGTTAACCATCCTGCTTCTTTGATAGGAGTAAAATCAATTTTCCCTAATATTAAAGCAAGAATATAGCCAACTAATATTCCCATAAAAATAGGAATGAGTTTTAGTAAACCTTTAGTGTATGTTACAATAATTATAGCTGTGAGTAAGGCAACAATTGCAAGCAACCAATCTGTTTTTGCCATTTTTACAGCTTCAGGCGCCAGCGATAAACCAATTACCATAATTACAGGTCCTACTACAACAGAAGGAAAAATACGTTCGATAAATCCTTTACCCCATAGTTTTATTAATCCCGACATGAGTATGTAAACTGCACCTACAGCAATTAGACCTGATAGTGTTCCTGCTAATCCAAACTGTTTGGTAGCTTCAATAATTGGTGCAACAAAAGCAAAACTACTACCTAAGAATACAGGAACCTGACCTTTTGTTACCAGGTGGAAAAGTAAAGTTCCTATACCTGCTGATAAAAGTGCAATGGAAGGGTCGATTCCGACTAATAAGGGTACTAAAACGGTTGCTCCAAAGGCAACGAAAAGAAATTGGATTCCAATAATTATTTGACGCGGCAATGGCATCGAATCTGATTTTTTGTTCATTGATTGGCGATTTGAATTTGTATGAAACGCTGCAAAGATAGAAATTGAATTGATGATTCTCAAAATCAAATAATATGAAGAGGTATAGATCAATAGCAGCTGTTTGTGCAAATTGTTTAAAAATGCTAGGTTTGTTGTAAACAAAACAATTTTATGCAAAAATCGCTCACAAATCCTAATGCCGGTTTCGGATCTGTAGCTGTTTTTATGACAGCTATTTCCACTATTCTTGGTGCTATTCTCTTTCTTCGTTTTGGATACGCTGTGGCACATGTTGGTTTAGGAGGTGTGATTGGTATTATTGTAATAGGTCATATCGTTACTGTACCTACGGCGTTGGCTGTGGCTGAAATTGCAACCAACCAAAGAGTTCAAGGTGGAGGAGCCTATTTTATTATTTCTCGCTCGTTTGGATTAAATATTGGCGGGGCTATTGGTTTAGCTCTGTATTTGTCGCAAGCCATTAGTGTTGCATTTTATATAATTGCATTCGGTGAGGCTTTTGATCCTCTCATACCCTTTTTGAATCTTGATTTAGAGCCTGAAACTATAAAACGCATTGTTACACTGGCACTGATGACGATTTTGGCGTTGGTAGCTGTATTGCGTGGGGCAAATATAGGAATGAAGGCTTTATATGGAGTAGTGGCTTTATTGTTTGTGTCTATTGGCTTCTTTTTATTGGGGCATCCAATTAAAGGTCATGGTATATTGAGTTTAAATGAAACCGTTGAGGGGCACGATTCCTTCTTTTTTGTTTTTACCATTATCTTCCCGGCTTTTACAGGAATGGCAGCAGGACTTGGTTTGTCTGGAGATTTAAAAGATCCTAAAAAGTCGATACCCAGAGGAACTTTATTGGCTACCTTGGTAGGGATGTTGGTTTATGTAGCTGTTGCCATCAAATTATCTATGTCAGCTTCAATCGAAGATTTGGCATCCGATCAATTGATTATGTCTCGTATTGCAATCTGGGGTCCTATTATACCAATTGGACTAGCTGCAGCTTCTTTATCATCGGCAATTGGTTCTTTGCTTGTTGCCCCTCGTACTCTGCAAGCCATTGGTTACGATTCTATTCTACCGTTTAATAATCTAAACAGCTGGATGGCTAAAGGGCGTAAAAATGATAATGAACCGGTTAACGGAAGTATTATCACCATTGCTATTGCTTATTTCTTTATAGTTATTGGCGATGTTGATTTTGTTGCACAGATTATTTCAATGTTTTTTATGGCAACATACGGAGCTATTTGTTTGATATCTTTCTTAGAACATTTCGCTGCTGATCCATCATATCGACCTACATTTAAATATAATCGATGGATATTTTCTTTAATAGGGGCTTTATTGTCATTTTGGTTGATGTTTAAAATGAATTGGGCCTATGCTGCTTTATCTGCATTGATAATGGCTGTTACTTATCATTTAATTACAATTGCCAGACCTGAGAAACAAGGGTTGGAAAAGCTTTTTAAAGGAGTTGTGTTTCAGTTAAGTAGGCAGATTCAGATATTTGTGCAACGAGCTAATAAAGAAGAAGAGCAATCGCATTGGAGGCCATTTGCTATTTGTGTTTCTGAAGATTCATTTAAACGACAATCAGCCTTTGATATGTTGCGATGGATTTGTTATAAGCATGGCTTTGGAACTTATATTCATTTTATAAAAGGCTTTCTTACCAAAGAAACTCATCAGGAATCTCAAAACGTACTATCCCGTCTCATTAATCAGTCAGAAGGAAGTAAAAGTCGCCTTTATCTCGACACTATTATTAGCCCATCTTATACTTCTGCAATTGCACAGGTAATTCAGTTATCGGGTATTAGTGGAAAAGGTAATAATCTGATTTTATTTGAGTTTTCTCGCAATAACCCTGAGTCATTAACGTATGCATTAGATAATTATCATTTATTTCAGTCAACGGGTTTTGATGTATGTGTTTTAAATACTTCGTATAAAGGTTTTGGTTATCGTCGTGAGATACATGTTTGGATAACGGCCAAAGATTTTCGTAATGCAAACCTGATGATCTTATTAGCTTATATTATATCAGGGCATCCCGATTGGCGTAATGCTGTCATCAAGATTTTTGCTACCTTTCCGCAAAATCAGGTTGAAAAACAACGTGCCCGATTATTGGAATTAATTAAAGGAGGCAGATTGCCAATTTCGCCTTCAAATATTAATTTTTTTCCATTGGCCGAAAATCAAACAATTCAGGAGGCTATTGTAAAGCATAGCCAGGATGCTGATTTGACTATCGCCGGATTTAATCCCGATCAGGTTAAAGAAGATCAAAGTCGAATGATTGATTACGGAGATCTAGGTAATGTGTTGTTTGTTAACACCTTTATAAAAAAGGATATTAAGTAGCATTAACGTTTCAGTTCTATATAAATAATGAAGAACCAGAAAGAATCGCAAATGGATTTTATGGATAAGTTTGAAAACTTCTGTAAAAACCGATCAAGCCTCATTTTACCTATATTATTGTCAGTATTTTCATTAATGACATTTCTTCTGTTTAACCTAAGGGTAAGTATTGGTGGAGATGATAGTACCTACATTATGAGAGCTGTTAGTTTTATTAACGAAGGAGTTTATCCAACTTTTCAGGGGCCGGTTTATCCAATGTTTTTATCCATTTTTATTGCCATTTTCGGAATTAAACTTGGATTGCTAAAACTGACTTCTTTTTTATTGATGCTGGCGGGCATGTACGGTTTTTACCGAACTTTTAAAAACAGAATTCCATACTGGCTAATTTTTACAAGCATGTTAATGCTTTGTGCTAGCAGTTATTTCATCTTTTTTACCAGCCAGACATACAGCGAAGCTTTGTTTTTTGCTTTGCAAATAATTGTATTTATCCTATTGTTTAAGGATGTGGATTCCGAAAATGATTTTAACTGGAAGAACATTGCAGCATTAGCTTTTTTAATTGTTATAGGCTATTTAACCCGAACTGTTGGAATAGGTACTCTAATTGCTGTTTTGACTTTTTATATCATCAATAAAAATTACAAATCGGCAGGAGCTGTTTTACTTTCTTCAGTGGTGATATTGTTTGGAATGTTGTTTCTTAAAGATTTAATCTGGCACAATGGATTATTTGAAGGAGGTCAGGCTTCAACTTTGGTTTATAAGCATCCGTACGATAAAGCGCAAGGGTTAGAAACATTTGGAGGCTATTTTACCCGCTTTGTGGATAACTCAAACTTGTATTTGGGTAAGAATCTGTTAAAAATGACAGGTTTGAAAGATGGGGCCTCAATTACATATAATGGATTAGTTACTCTTTTACTTTACGGTTTATTTATTTTCGGATTTATTAAATCATTCAAGGAAAATAAATATTTGCAATTTTCTGCAATATATGTGGCTGTTATGCTAGGTATTACATTTATTGTACTGCAAAAAATATGGGATCAGTATCGTTTAATTGTTCCTTTCTTTCCTTTTATCTTATTAATGATTTTTTATTCGTTAAATAAGCTGAGACAAGCCGTTAAGCTAAAGGTGTTGGGTTATTTATTTGCCGGACTTGTTGCATATTCTACTCTTTCGTCGTTTGTAGTTTCGTTTAATAAAGTTGATTTAATGACTTTACGAAAAAATATTAACGGTGATAAACTATTGGGATATACTGATGATTGGGTAAATTATTTATCAATGGCCGAATATGTAAATAATAAGCTGCCTAAAGATGCATATGTGGCTGTTCGAAAGCCTAATATGGCACGGCTGTATGCTGATGGGCGTAAATTTTATGGAATATATCGCTTTGATACTCAAGATCCCGATAAGCTGTTGCAATTATTGAAAGATAAGCAAGTAACACATATTATAATGGCTAGTTTGCGTAAAAACCCTGCAGTTTATAACAAGCAAACCATTAATACCATTCAGCGATATATGTATCATGTAGTTCAAAAATATCCACAGGTATTTGAAGTGGTACATCGAATTGGTGATCAGGAGCCGGCCTACCTGTTTAAAATACATTACGACAGGTTGATAACACAGGAGCAGATTGATGCCCTGAAAAAACAAAATAATTAGTTGCGAAGAATAATGAGAGCAAATCCGGAACGCATAAAATATTTCGAATCTCGAGCCGAAAATTGGGTAAAATACCGAAAAAGAAGATCGTATTATTGGGATTCGATTACCCGATATTGTAATTATTATATCCACGAAGATAGTTCGGTGCTGGAAGTTGGTTGTGGATCGGGCGAACTTTTGGCTTCAATTAATGGGAAAGAGAAAGTTGGAATTGATTTTTGTGAACCGATTCTTAATCAGGCAAAAGAGCAATTTCCAGATCTTCGTTTCGAATTGATGGAAGCTGAAAATATTCAATTGAATCAAACCTTTGATGTCATTATTCTTTCGAATCTGATTGGCGTTTTAGATGATATAGAGCAAGTGTTCAATCAATTGAAAAATGTATGCCACGAAAAAACACGCATTATCGTAACATACTATAATCGATTGTGGGAGCCAATTATCCGGTTTGCTGAATTTATAAAGGTAAAAAAGCATACCCCTGCTCAAAACTGGTTGTCGAATGGCGATATTGCTAATTTGTTGTATTTATCAGATTTCGATGCCTATAAGAATAACAGGAATATGTTTCTTCCTTATCGTATTCCTTTTGTATCCACTTTGTTTAACCGAATTTTTTCTCGTTTACCTTTTCTACAACAGTTAGGCCTGAATCAGTTTGTTTTTGCTCGACCGTTTCCAAAACATCTTAATCAGGGCGTGATTGACGAACGTTATTCTGTATCGGTTGTAGTGCCTGCTCGTAACGAAGGTGGAAATATTGAAGATGCAATTTTACGAACTCCACCCATGGGTAAGTTTACTGAGTTTATTTTTGTTGAAGGAAATTCAACTGATAATACCTGGCAGGTTATTCAAGACGTAGCTGAAAAATATAAAGATACGCATCGTATCAAAATAATGCAGCAGGATGGAAAAGGGAAGGGTGATGCGGTACGCAAAGGTTATGCAGCTGCTGAAGGAGATATTCTGATGATTTTAGATGCCGATCTTACTATGCCACCCGAAGATTTACCTAAATTTTATCAGGCCATAACAAAAGGGAAAGGTGAATTTATTAATGGAGTTCGCTTAGTATATCCCATGGAAAAAAATGCCATGCGCACATTAAATACAATTGGTAATCATTTCTTTAGCCGATTTTTTACCTGGATTTTGGAACGTCCGATTAAAGATACTCTGTGTGGAACAAAGGTGATGTTTCGCGAAGATTATTTAAGGCTGGCAAAGAACCGTAAATTCTTCGGAGACTTTGACCCTTATGGCGATTTTGATCTGCTTTTTGGGGCTTATAAGCTGAACCTTAAAATTGTGGATTTGCCTATCCGATATCGCGAACGAACCTATGGAGATACTAACATCTCAAGGTTTAGTGGAGGGTGGTTGTTACTGCGTATGTCGGCCTTTGCTGCAGTTAAAATCAAATTCTGGTAAAATGTTTAATCGTTATATATTTGGATAGCGTTAGTATTTTTCCATATTTTGCATGCTTATCAACAAAAGAAAACACATAGAATGATTAAGACAGCTATTTTCCCCGGATCATTTGATCCATTTACTGTTGGGCACGAAGATGTTGTAAGGAGAGGACTAAGTCTTTTTGAAAAGGTGATCATTGCAGTTGGATATAATTCCAATAAAAAGGATTTTTTTCCTGTTGAAGATAGAATGAAATGGATTAGAGATGTGTTTAATAACGATGAGCGTGTTGTTGTTGAAAAATACGAAGGTTTAACGGTAGAGTTTGCCAAAGAACAAAAGTGTACTCATATTTTAAGAGGCATCAGAACAGCTGCCGATTTTGAATACGAACGAGCTATTGCTCAGGTAAATAAAGCAATGAGCGGTATCGATTCTGTTTTTCTTTTAACTACTCCTGAGCATACTCCAGTGAACAGTTCAATTGTGCGTGATATAATTAAACATGCAGGAGATGCCAGTCAATTTCTTCCTAAAGCAGTACAAATTAATATCGAAAAATACCTGTAGCGTGAGGTACGGATTACTCATATTATCAGCCTTAGTTTTAGGTGCTGTTCAATTGGTAGCGCAGCAAAGTGTTGTACTAAAAGGTAATGCACCTGAGTATGCCAATCTGAGTCTGGTGTTGGAAACAACTGTTAATCCAATATCAGACGAAAAGCAGAGCTTATTGGTAATTGAGGTTGATAAAAAAGGTAATTTTAACGAAACGCTGGATCTTGATCGAATAACGTTTGCAACCCTTGATGTGGGGCGTTATAGAGGTAATATTTATCTTGAGCCTGGTAAAACCTATGAGTTGGTTTTGCCTCCGTTCCAACCACGTACCGATGCTGAGCGATTTAATCCGTTTTTCATTCCCGAAGATGTTATTATTGGAATTGCCAATGAAGATGCTCAACAATTAAATAAGAATATCACTGAGTTTGATGCTTCTCTAAAAAGTTTGTATGATAAGAATGCTGTTAAAATATTCTCACGTGGCGATGTGCGAAAAGCCAATAGTATCATAACAAAATTAGATAGTTTGTATCCTTCTGCAGAGGGAAGCTATTTTTATAGATACAAACAATATGCATATGCCGATCTTAAGTTTTTAGCATATAAACGACAGAAACGTCATGTAATGGAAGATGTTTTTACAAAGCATGATGTTGATTTATTTATGCCAAGTTTTCAAATAGCTTTAAATACCGTATTCAAAGATTTTTTTACATCTTATCTTACAAGTTCAAAAGGAGATTCGCTGCGTAAAGCGTTTAACTCCAGAGTAGGTTTTGATACCCTTTCATCAATTTTACAAACCGATCCATTGTTCGAAAATCCTGAATTGGCGGAAGTGGTTCTAATGAAAGGTATGTACGATGCGTTTTATTCTGGTAGATATAACGAAGGGCGTATAATTAATCTTTATAATGAAGCTGAAAAAGAAGGGTGTAACGAAACAGTAAGAGAATTAGCTATAGGCCTGCATGAAAGGGTTATGCGCTTGAGGCCTGGTACCCAAGCACCTGATTTTACGCTTTATCGTTTGGATGGTAAAGAAAAGTCTTTGGACGATTATATTGGTCATTTTGTATATCTGAGTTTTATACACACCGAAAATCATGCCTGTAAACAGGATCTACAGTTGTTAGATGTCATTTCGAAGCGCATGAAGCGTGATGTTAAACTGGTTACTATTATTTTAGATGAAGATCCTACTAATGCGATTAAAATGGTTAAGGAAAATAAATACAAGTGGGACTTCTTACATTATGCCTTAATGCCAAAAGTTGTTTTGGATTATAATATCAAAGCTTTGCCGGTATATTACGTAATTGACCCAGATGGTAAACTGATCTTGTCTCCATCACCTGCACCGGGTGAAAGTTTTGGTCCAATTTTTCAAGAGGCCGTCCGAAAATATAATTATGAAAATTTAAGACGAAATAAACCGAAAGCAAAATCGATTTACGACTTGTAGAATATTATTGTCCTTTCAGTGTAAATTGCATTTTTTGAACTTCTACTCCTGGAATAACAGTAAGCTTTTGCTCTAATTTTTCTTGTTCTCTTCTATTCCCAAATAATTCGAGTATTATTAGTCCACTGTCGCTGCAATATTCATTGCTAACTTCGTGTAATCCGAGACGTGTTTTTATTGAACATCCATAACGTGTTAAAAGTGTTTGTACGTGACCAGCTTCTTTAGTACGATCATATACACTTATGCCTAATATAGTTGTTGAGTGATCCATTGTTTTTTTATTAAAAGTTACAACAATAGTCGACTTACATCAAGTTGAAAATGAAATATAGTAAACTGTAATAAAATTAAGTCACTTATAAATAAGTTAATAATTAAGAGTTCCTGAATGTTAATCGTGCAAATAAAAACGTATCGTATTAAAAAATAATAAAATAAATACGCTTAATTAAAATTGATTCTAAATATAAAACTTTCGAAATTTATAAATAAGTAACCAAATTTAACTTATATGAAACTATGGAATGATTTGAGGATAAAGTGGAAACTATTGGTTAGTTTCGGCTTGATTTTAGTTTTATTGTGTTTTGTTGGGCTTATTTCAAATACCGGAATATTTGGAATTGTTGATAAAGCTAACGAAGTAATTGAAGGCAATAGGCTAAGAGCAGAATTAGAAACTCGTTACACCCAACATTTACTTTGGGCAAAACAGGTAAGTGAGTTTCTAACTAGTCCAGATGCCAAAAAGTTGAATGTTCAGACAGATCATCACTTATGTGATTTTGGGCATTGGTACTATGGTGAAGGAAGAAAGCACGCTGAAGAATTAGTGCCCGAATTAGCCGAAGTTTTAGCCAATTTTGAAGAGCCACATAAACATCTGCATGAGTCGGCTATTACAATAGAGAAGTTACACGAAAATGTAGATATTAATTTGGCAATTGCATTAAATAAAGCAAAGGCTGATCATCTCTTTTGGTTGTTAAATGTCGAAGAAGCGATTTTAAATAAAAAATCGCGACTAAACGTACAGATGGATCATACAAAATGTGGTTTTGGAACTTGGTTGGAAATGCCTGAGACAGGTGAGGTATTAATGAAAGATACCATGCTAAAAGCTGCGTTTGATGAATTGTATGAACCACATCGAAGGTTGCATAATTCATCAAGGCGTTTGCAACAATTAATGGCTAATGGTAATTTTGATGGCGCACAACGTTACTTTAATGATAATACAAAAGTTGCTGCCAATAATGTAGTGTCGAAGCTAAACGATTTAATTCAGGAAACTAATGAAAAATTGGCGCACTCAAGAGAAGCTAACGAAGTGTTTTACGCCCATACTTTGCTTCAACTCGATACGCTTGGCAAACTATTTGATAAATCAATAACCATATCTGGTGATAATATTTTGTCGGAAGATCAGCTGGTTAGTGATGCCAGAACAACTGGGATTATTTCAATATTCATTTTATTAGCTTCGTTGGGCGTTGGATTGTTTTTAGCATTTTTTATTTCATCCTTTTTGGTTAGGGGAATAACTAAAGGAGTATTATTTGCCCAAAAGATAGCTGAAGGAGATTTAAGTGAAAAAATAGAGTTGAATCAAAAGGATGAGATAGGTGATTTAATGCGAGCATTAAATGAAATGGTAGAAGGTATTGGCCAGTTAATTAAGCAAATTAAAGTGAGTTCTGACGCTTTGGTTACTGCCAGTGGACAGATGAATACCACTTCACAGGATATATCAAGTGGAGCAAGTCAACAAGCATCATCTACAGAAGAGGTTTCTGCCTCGATGGAAGAAATGGGTTCTATTATCAATATGAATCGAGACTTTAGTTTACAGGTAGAACAATTGGCAATAGTAATGGCTCAGAGTATTAAGGATGGAAGTGAATCTTCTAGTCGATGTGAATCTATTATGAGTGAGGTTGCTGAGAAAATAGTTGCCATTAAAGAAATTGCCCAGCAAACGAATATACTAGCACTAAATGCAGCTGTAGAAGCATCAAGGGCAGGTTCTGAAGGTAGAGGGTTTTCTGTGGTGGCCGCAGAAGTACGAAAGTTAGCTGAACGTAGTAAAGAAACTTCTGAAATAATTGGTAGTTTAATTGAAAAAGGAGTGCTAGATTCATCAATGGCAGGAACAAAGCTTAGAAATGTTATTGACGATGTCGATAAAACCACATCAATGATTAAGGAAATATCAGAAGCTAGTAAGGAACAGGCTATAGGAGCACAGGAAGTAAATAATGCGATTAGCGAATTAAATAATGTAACACAGGCTAATGCTGCTGCTTCTGAAGAATTAGCATCTAGTTCAACAGAGTTGGATAACCATGTTAGAGACCTGACCAAAATGATTGATCGTTTTCGATTACAGTAATAATTTAAGTGTTAAAAAAAGAAGAGGCTGTCTTGTATATTCAGGCAGCCTCTTGTTGATTTTATAATTTTATCCCCATAAAAAGTACATCGTCAATTTGTTCTAAATCTCCTTTCCACTTTTCAAAGTTTGTTTTTACTGTTGCGAACTGCTTATCAGATGGCAATTCATGAATCTCTTCAATTAGGTTACGCACTCCAACCTTCATGAATTTCTTGCCTAAAGGTCCACCAAACTGATCTGGGTAGCCATCAGAGAACAAATAAATTTGATCACCTTTTGAGCAATTATATTCAATATTCACAAAGGCATTCAATTCTCCATCTTGATAACTATCTCCAATACTTCGTCGGTTCCCCTTGTAAATTGTCATTTCATTATTAATAATTAAATACACCGGGCGTTTGGCAGAAGCAAGGCGCACTCTTCTACTTGGAATATGGACTTCAACTACTGAGATATCCATTCCATCTTTGCTTTGTGCTTCATCACTTTTTTGAAGAAGTTTTTTAATTTCGGCATCAAGTTTTTCCAATACATCCGCTGGAGAGCTAATTTCAGGAAGTCTGAAAATATCATTTAAGATGGTAGTTCCAATCATCGACATAAAGGCCCCCGGAACTCCGTGTCCGGTGCAATCAGCACAGCATATTATTAGATTGTCACCATTTCGATTAAACCAGTAAAAATCACCACTTACTATGTCGCGAGGAGCAAAATAAATGAACGATTCTGGTAGTACTTCCATTAATTCATTTTTGGGAGGTAAAATAGATGACTGTATTTTTTTTGCATAGTTAATACTGTCAGTAATGTCTCTGTTTTTACGCTCAATCTCTTCTTTTTGCTCTCTTAATACAACTGTTTGAGAATCAACTTCTCTTTGTAGAATCTGTTTTTGTCGCTGTAGCTTACGTTCTCTAAATTTGATAATTAAGTAGACAAAATAAATTATAAATAGAATGGCCAGAGTTAGGATCCACCAATTATACCACCATTGGTTAGCAATAGCTACATTTACTGTTAATGGCGTGCCTGTTCCTATTCCATCAGCATTATATGCTCTAATTCTAATTTTATGTTCTCCTCTTCCTAGATAGTCAATTTCTTTAAAATTGATGTCTCCAAGTTTGGTCCATGGTTTTTCTTTGTTTTTATCACCAACACCATCAATCTTAAATTCATAAGTAACACCTTGAGGATTTGAAAAACTTATAGCTCTAAAATCAATTCTCAGATTATATGATCCACCATCTGGATAAGGAAGGGATAGAGAGCTATCGGTTGGGTAGCTTTCTTCATCAACAGTTAGTTTTGTAAGATTTAAAATTGGAGCTACATTGTTTTTAATATCAAGCAATGGATTATAGTTAACAGCACCGTTACTTGATGCAAACCATAGATTTCCATCAGCAGTTTTTTTCACTTGGTTGAATTCTTCATTCATCGAAGCTTGATGGTCAAAAATCCTTATTTTATGGGTATTTAAATCAATGCAGCTTAGTCCTGAATGGTGGCAAATCCATAATCTGTTTTGGCTATCGCATTCAATACTATGACAATAGTTTTTCTTTAATCCGTCTTTAACTGAAATTGTTTTTATACTATCAACAGAGTAACAAATAACACCTTTATTTTTTGTTGCCAGCCATTTGTTACCATTTTTATCTTCAGTCATATCTACCACATTAACTGCGGCTTGCATTATCTTATGTCTTTCTATTTTATCTTCAGTAATACTACATATACCGTTGTCTTTTGTTCCAACCCATATAATTCCATTCTTATCTTTATAAACAAAATTAATAGTGTTGTGCGATAGGCCATCGCCCATGTCGTAAAACTTTTGGGTGTGATTAAATGTATTGATGATATATAATCCTTCACTTGTTGCTAAATACAATAGTGAATCGATGCCCAATAAGTCATTAATTTTTTTTCCCGATTGTGAATTTGTGTAATGGTATGATTGAAATTTTAAATTTGCTGAAGGACGGTAATATAAACCATTGTTGGCCGTTGCAACCCATATACTTTTGTCATTATCTTCGTATAATTGTGTAATTTTATCACGAGGAACACCCAAAGCAGGATCATAATACTCAAAGTCAGTAAAACACATTGGATCATGTTTGATCAAACCATTATCTAAACCTAACCATAGCTGGTGTCCAGTTTTTAAGACGGATTGAACCTTTTGATTTTTAAAACCTATTTCCTCTAAGTTATAAAAAACAAAGAATTGATTTACTAAATTTGCAACTCCGCCTCCATAGGTTCCAAACCAATAGTTACCCTCTCTATCACTAAGTATTTGAGTAATGTAATTTACACCCAATCCATTAACCGTTGAAAAGTTCATTGAACCGGTGTATATGTCTTTTGAAGAATCGTAAAATAGTTTGATTACTCCATTTTGCTTAGTTGCCAGAAGTAAATGTCCATCTGAGTCTTCATAAATGTCGTTGATAGTTTCTTTATCGATATTGAATGCCAGACATAATCTGTTATCGGTAATATGCTCAGCTTCGTTTGAACTGGTTTTATATTGATAGAAACCATAGTCTTCTGTACCAATCCAGTAATCACCTTCTCTTCTTTTACTTTGAACAATTGTATTAATGCGAGTTCGTGGAATACCCGGAATTTTAGTTACTTCAACATTATTGTAGTCATTATCAGAAAACTTTATTTGGAACAAACCATCACTTGTACCAATCAAAAAGCGTTTGTCAGAGATAACAGCTAAAGAGTAATAATTTCGTATTTTATATTTTTTTCGCCCAAAGAAAGTAGATACATTATAATTCTTATCTATTCTAATTAACCCTTTGCGTTGTTCAATGGCCCATATTGTGTTGTTTTGATCTTCGCGTATATCATTTATTTTTTGGTTGGTTTCATTCATTGCAATTGCATGGAAAGAACCATCACTAAAATAGGATAAGTTTCCGTTTTTATGTCCGCACCACAATTGACCATGTTTGTTGATATATAAAGTGTTAACGAAGTTATCTGCTAAAGAATCTTCTTGCGTATATGTTTTAAACTCAAAACCATCGTAACGTACTAATCCCTCGCCAGTTGCAATCCACAGGTATCCTTTATGTCCTTGCTTTAAGCTGTATACATAGTTTTGAGGTAATCCAACTTCACTATTGTATGTTTTAAAATCAAAAGATTGCCCCAACAAGCAATGGGAAAATAAGCTTATTGTAATAAAAGCTAATATATAATGTGTTGATGAGTTTATCTTAGTCATACTAGTGAGCTTCTACTTTTCGATGTGTGGGTTTAGGTATGTATTTAGGAACACCACCAATAGGTATACTATAAAGTTTGATTCCTTCGCCATCCTGGTTTTCAAGTCGAATTACAACATTATTGTTGATAATTTTGGCCTGCTTATTTTTTATCATTCTAATGTCTAAGGATGAAAAATACTCTTTCTCATGTATTTTAAAGCTACTTTCAATCCATTCATCATCGCCTGATGTTTTGAGAGGTGTACCAGGTCTATCAACCGACCTTACCAGAATAAGTCCATCTTTATCCCAATCAAAATTCGATTGATTAATGAAGACGGTTGAAGTGTCATTCATATAAGGATAAATATGAGAGACTTGGTTGATATCGTCGTGCATTCTGAATTTATATTTAAAATAATAAGCAAATGCACCTTCAACCTCATGGTTATCGGTGGCACTACTACTCAAAAATAATCGATACATGTTTCCGTCATCACCTTCAATTCCTTCAATAATGATTTTAAAAATATAACCACCATCTTCAGGCAAATATTCACCTTCGTTGGGGTTATATGGACCAAAGGTGTACCAGTTAAGATCATATTCCGAATCATTACCAAAAACTTTCGAGTCTAGTTCGGCTCCACTATCATAGTCTCCATCTAAATTACCATCTCGTGCATCTTGGTTGGAACAACTTCCCTTTCCTCCATAAATACTAAAACGCATTTGGGTGTCCCAATTGCCCTGAAGCTCATCGTTTTCGCCTCCAGTATCAGGATCAAAAACACGAATGTAAATTGGTTGGTTATAGTTTTCGGGGATGGCAAAGAATATTATCTGGCAAAAGTTGTCATCACCCCAATATGTTTCTCCACTAGAGCCGAAAGTAACCAGATTTGGTATGTTTTCATCCACACCAGGAACTGGTTGTGCATGAACTATTGCACTTATTAATAATAGAGGTAGTAGTAGTTTGAGTATTTTAAACATATGTTAATCGCTTACAATAATTTGTTTAACTGAACACATTTTTAATTGAGGATGCTTGGTTGAAATAGCTCCACATTGCACCAGGTATTGACCTTTTGTTCGAAAAATATGCTGAATTGTTTCACCTTTTAACAAAGTTCCGTCTCCCATATCCCAATAAAATTCTTTAGGACTGAAATCTCCAAGATTCGAGTCCGAAACATCAAAGGTAGTAACTTGATTTGTTTTAATAGTATCTTGTACTGATATGTAAATTTGCTCAATACGATTAACCTCCATATTATATTCAGAGAGGGCAAATACTTCTTCATCGATAGAAGTGTCTATCATACTGAGGCGTACATTGTATTCTCCTGGTGCTGAGAAACAATGAATTACAGTGTCTCCAATAGCTTTATCTACATTGTTGAAAGTCCATTGATAGCGGTATGGACCATGTTGCTCACCAGATTCTAGAGTAACATCATCGAAAAATTCGTAGCAGTAATTATCTTCTTTTTGAATTTCGCAGGATTCGAAGTCAGGATAAGATAAATCAAATCGATAAAGATTATCGACACCCTCCCTATCTGATGAAAATATTCCCCACTGCCCATCGTCACTAATGTAACAGCTAAACTCGTTAGCATCTGTATTGATCTCATTTAATGGTTGTGGACTTGTCCAACCGTCATCGGCAAGAGTTGTGTAAAAGAGGTCGATACCTCCTTTTGTATTGTGTCCGTTGGAAGCAAAATAGAGTCTTCCACTAGGATGATAATATGGGAATAATTCAGAACCAGAGGTATTGACCATATCGCCAAGGTTTGTGGCTGGGCCCCACTCTCCATTTATGTTTTCCGAAAAATATATGTCTGTTTTCCCAAAGCCATTTTCCATATCGGAAATGAAGAACAGAAAATGTCCATCAGGACTTATGCTGGGTTGGGCTGTATTATAATTTCGACGAGAGTTAAAAGGTAAGCTTATTTTGCGGCCCCAGCCTCTATTGCTGGTTTCCGATAGGTAGATACCCATTAAATTGCCCGATTTACTTTTATTACTTCGTTTATAAGTGTCGTAATGGTTTTGAGCAATAAACATCTGATCTCCATTGGTCGAAAAAGTGATAGAACCAGTATTAAATGGAGATAATAAATCTTTTTCGAAGCGTTGAGGTTTAGAAAAGGTCGAATCAGTATTTAAATGTGCACTGAATATATGATAAAGTAATTGTCTGTTTTCGTCGTAGTAACGTTTAAAAAAACTTACAGGCCTATTGCTACTATAGTAAAGTACAGAATCTTTTATAAACGGTGATATTTCGCTTGAGTATTGAGAACTAATTGCAAGTTTTTTTATTTGCACATTTTGTGCAGAAAGACTCATTGCAATTATTAAGAAGAAAAGTATGTTGGTTGAAAGTAATTTCATTAGCAATGGCTTAGAAAAATTTTGGGTTGGGTGTATTGATTTTATATCCGAAATCAAATTGTATCGAAATTTCATGTGTTCCACTATTATATGATCGGATGTAGTTACCAGCAGAATAGTCAAAACTATAAGCAAAACGCATTTGGGGTGTAATTTGGTATCCCACTAAACCAACAATGTCCATGTTATTTCTTACTGATGCTCCAATCCATAAAGTACTATTGTAAATTGCCGTGCAATTTAAGTCTAGAATAGATTTTTCGTTAGGATTGTATTGTGCCAATACACTCGGTTGAATAGCTATTAGTTTAGATACTTTATAGAGATATCCACCGGTAATAATATAATTTGATTTGCCTGGAGAGAAGCCTTCCGATTTTGATTCTCCAATATTGAAATAAACGAAGTTGGGCACAGACAAGCCAACAAAAAAGTTATTGCCATACCAGGCAACCCCTAAACCAATTAATGGAGTTCCAGCACTTTCGTTTGATGAGAAAATGTTATCGTAATCAGGCTCAATTGTTTCAATCTCGGTCCAATTTGAATTATAATTTATAAATCCAGCATTCAAGCCAAAGCTTAGTCGCTGGCCTTCATCCATCAATATTCGGTATGTATACGATATTGCCCCTCCAGTTTGGCGTGTAACACCGTATTGTTGATTGTAAATATCAAGCCCCAATGCCACTTTTTTATTCTTTAATGGAGCATGACCGCTGAAGTATTGCTCACTTGGAGCACCATTAAGTCCTACCCATTTTTGTCGATATGCGCCAAAAATAGAAATTGCTTCTCTATTTCCTGCGAATGCCGAGTTAATGGAGTAACGATTATGCATATACTGGCTCATTACTAGTTCTTTTTGAGCATGAACAGCAAGCGATGAAATCGAAAGGAAAATGAGTGTTAGTTTGGTTATTCTTTTCATTATACTGTGCTGTTTAATATTTTATTACCACAAAATTCTTTTTGGTAAATAGTTCTCCATTTTCTTTTGATACACCAGTAAATGTATAATAATATGTGTCTGCCGGTAGAAGTTTGTTGTTGTTATCACGACCATCCCACCATATCATTGCTTCATTATTGGGTTGACCGAAATTTTTAGAATCATAAACTAACATGCCATTTTTATTGAAAACATTCAGTGTAACGTTGGTTAAATGTTCTGCTCCACCAATGCGAAATACATTATTAGAACTTGCATTGGGAGAGAAGCCTGTTGGGGCAGTTAGTGGATTTTGGCTTAATAAGATTTGATCTTCCATATAGCAATCTTCGCTACTCTCAACATGCCAGGTAAGATAACTACTACCTGGGGGGATGTTAGCCGCTTTCCCATCGCCATTAATAAGCGTTTGTAAAATAATTTGAGAAGAAGAACTATTCCACCAGGCATTCATGCCTGGTTCCCATCCTGTGGGGTGTAAACTAATAGTATCTATTAAGTATAGAGTTTGATCATCTCCTGCAAAAATATTTTCAGGGAATTTATTGAATTTTAGTTCGATAGTTCCAGTTGATGTACAATTATTATTCTTGGTGCTTTTCACCTGCCAGCTAAGAGTGTGCGACTCGTTAGGTAGCTGCGTGTTTTTATCTATCGAAAAATCAGTTAAAGGAGAATGTATATCAGAAAATGTTCCTCCTGAAAGAGAAGACCATGTGCCGACTTCGTTTTCATTCAATATTGCATCTAATGTGATAAGATTACCACAGACAGGAAAATAATCGCCCGGATTGGGTACTGGAATTGCAGTTACATTGGTAACAAACGATTTGTTGCTCCATTCTGCTGTACAGCCTTCATTATCTCTAAGTGATGTTATCCAATAGGTTATCTTTCCAATGTCGGAAGGCTGTAATGTTATTTCCTGATAAGAAGATTGAATAAGTTCTTCTTTTGTTGTTTCGTTGCTATAAGATAAAGTAAGAGGATAATAGGAGCCTGTGGTTGTTACCTTTAATAATGTTGATTCACCTTCACAAATATTTGTTGAAGTTTCGGATAATTCCAGTGTTGGTGGATTGATGAAGTTTATATCTATTGTTGCTGTTTCACTGCATCCTTCATAGGTTTCTTTCCAGGTAAGTGAATATTTACCAAAATCCGATGCTATAGCAACCGCATTAATCGAAGTATTATCATTAAAGGTTATACCGGTTGTATTAAGCCATTCTCCGGTTCCTTTGTCAAGAGTAGCGTTTAAAGTATATCCTTTTGAAAGATCACTCTCGCACCATTTGTCAGAAATGCCGGCATTGGCATTAGGCTTATTGTCAGTAACTGTTGCTGAACCCGTAATATCAACAGCTTCACATTCATTGGCATCATTTAATTCTATAATGGTCCAGTTGGCTTCTTCTGATACCGGGTAATTTACAGAATTGGTACCTTCACTTCCAACAAATGGTCTTTGCTCAATACCATTTGATATGATGTAATTATATGGGGCTGTTCCATTAGAAATGTCAGTAGTTGTTGTTAAAATATAGTTGTTACCATCGTTAGAGCAAATTGTTTGATTTCCGCTTAAAGAGGCCTTTGGTGTACCCCATAATTCAACTGTAATATTATCTGTTGCTGTACAAGCTCCATTTTCTTCAGTAAGCGTTAATGTATAAATTCCTTTTGTTTCGGCAGTAAAGACAGCATTAGGAATATTCTTATTATCGAAGCTTCCTCCAATAATGTCGCTCCAATACATAGTATGATTTTCGTCTGTTAATTTAGCACTTAATTGCACGTTGTAGCCACACGTAGGATTATATAGTCCAGCATTAGGATCTGGCATTTCATCAATGGTAATATTGGTTTCGCTATTACAAGGATACCCAGATTCTTCTATGTAAGTGGGCTCTCCGTTTACAATAGTGGTTGGACAGTCTGCATCAAATACTTTATCTAGCTTTAAGGTTGTTGATTGAGGAAATGGTAGTTCCTTGGTCCAAACATTATCATTATCTAAGTCTTCGGAACGTATTAGTTTAGTCTGGCTGGTTAAATATGTTTTTTCTAGTGGATTACCATCTAGATCATACGTTATGTAAATTAAACCAAAAGGAAATTTATCTCCTTCAAACTTAATTTTAATGGTGGCTAAATTCCCTGAGTCTTCACAAATAGCTGTATCATCACTAACAATAGTTGCAGTAACCTGTGCTTGTAATGAAATTGTAAAAAGACTCAAAAGAGTAAGTAGCGTCAAAACCTTGTTTAAATTCATCCCCCAAAAGTTTAGTTCAAGTGTTCAGTAAATGCGTCCCTCAATTCGCCTTATCGAACATGATGTGTCAGATATACAAACATAAATATAAATTAACAAACGGCATTGAATTTTAACATTGCTAATACGGTGTTGATAAACAAAAAGATTCGTTTAATCAAATTTACATATGTAATAGTGTAAGGTATACTGCAATTTTCATAAATATCGAAAAAAGCAACAGTGTTTTATTGTTAAAAAGCATTAGCTTTGAATTATCAGAAGATCAACCTATTCTATCATTATTTGATATTAATAAGTTAGGTTTCTGGTAAAATTGAATTTCTTTACGCTATTTGTTAATTTGTGCAGCCTGCACCAATTAGTTGGTTGTTTGTCCATAAATATACTATGAAATATATGCTGTGATTAAATTGGCAGCAGCAAATTAGATTGATAACAAAATACAGTGTAATGAAAAAATTGATATTCCTAATTAACATGGTACTTTTTACATCGGTAATGTACGGACAAGGTCTGAGCTCGCCGGATGGGAATTTTAAAATGCAATTTCAGATTGTAGATGGAAAGCCAAGTTATAAGCTTGATTATAAAGGTAAGGCTATTGTTAAAGAAAGTCATTTGGGATTTGAGCTTTTTGATGCTCCCGACTTAATGGATGGTTTTTCTTTAGTTGATAGTAAAACATCGACTTTTGACGAAAGCTGGAAACCAGTTTGGGGTGAGTACAAAGAAATTCGTAATCATTATAATGAATTAGCAGTAACGGTTAATCAGGATGAAACCAATCGTAAAATGATTATTCGTTTTCGTTTATTTAACGATGGTTTGGGTTTTCGTTATGAATTTCCTGAGCAGGATAATCTTACCTATTTTGTGATTAAAGAGGAACATACTCAGTTTGCTATGGCTGGTGATCATACTGCTTACTGGATACCTGGTGATTATGATACGCAGGAGTATGATTACACCATCTCAAAAATGTCGGAGATAAGAGGTTTGATGCAAGGAGCTATTACCGATAATGCATCGCAAACACAATTTTCAGAAACGGGTGTTCAAACTGCTTTAATGCTTAAAAGCGATGATGGTATTTATATAAACCTTCACGAGGCTGCTTTGATTGATTATGCTTGTATGCACTTAAATCTGGATGATAAAAACATGGTTTTTGAATCGTGGTTAACTCCGGATGCTCAAGGCAAAAAAGGTTATATGCAAGCTCCTTGCACTACACCTTGGCGTACGGTTATTGCAAGCGATCATGCAGGTGATATTCTTTTATCAACCATAACATTGAATTTAAATGAGCCTTGTGCTTATGAAGATACAGACTGGATTCATCCTGTTAAATACATTGGTGTTTGGTGGGAAATGATTACTGGAAAAAGCTCTTGGGCTTATACCGATTTACCAAGTGTAAAATTGGATGAAACTGATTATTCAAAAACGACTCCTAATGGTAAACATGCTGCTAACACTGAGCATGTGAAGTATTATATCGATTTTGCAGCTAAACATGGTTTTGATGCTGTATTGGTTGAAGGCTGGAATATTGGTTGGGAAGATTGGTTTGGTAAATCAAAGGATTATGTGTTTGATTTCTTAACTCCTTATCCTGATTTTGACGTGGAAGGATTACGCGATTATGCCAAAAGCAAAGGGGTTCGTTTGATGATGCACCACGAAACTTCAAGCTCGGTGCGTAATTACGAACGCCATATGGATGAGGCATACCAATTTATGGTGGATAACAACTATAACTCGGTAAAGAGTGGTTATGTGGGTGATATTATTCCTCGCGGTGAAACCCATTACGGACAATGGATGGTTAACCATTACTTGTATGCGGTTAAAAAAGCGGCTGATTATAAAATTATGGTGAATGCCCATGAAGCTGTTCGCCCAACCGGATTATGTCGTACTTATCCAAACTTAATAGGTAATGAGTCGGCTCGGGGAACGGAATATGAATCTTTTGGAGGAAGCAAGCCTAACCATACTACTATATTGCCATTTACACGTTTAATTGGTGGCCCAATGGATTATACTCCCGGTATTTTCGAACAAGATGTTAGTAAATACAATCCTGATAACCACTCGTGGGTGAATACTACAATTGCACGACAGTTGGCATTGTATGTTACAATGTATAGCCCTTTACAAATGGCAGCTGATTTACCTGAGACTTATGAGAAGTTTATGGATGCTTTCCAATTTATAAAAGATGTGCCATTGGATTGGGACGACACTAAAGTGCCGGAAGCAGAACCAGGTAAATACATTACTTATGCTCGTAAACAAAAAGGTGCTGATAACTGGTTTGTAGGATGTACTAATGGGTATGATGGACGTACTTCGAAAGTGGCTTTCGACTTTTTAACTCCAGGTAAAAAATATGTTGCAACCGTTTATGCCGATACTAAAGATGCGCACTACAAAAACAATCCACAGTCGTATCAGATTCATAAATATGTGGTAACAAATAAATCAAAACTAAATCAGTATTGTGCTCCGGGCGGAGGATATGCAGTTAGCATTACCGAAGTTACTGATAAAGCAGAGTTAAAAGGATTAAAAAAACTATAATAACCTAAGTTCGACGTAAAATTTTGAACTCAGGCTAATAGCATTAATTTTTAAGAAGGGCTGCATCCGTTAGGATGTGGCCTTTTTTAGTGCCCTATATTGAGTTACAAATTTGGTACGTACCAAGTTTTGATTTGGTACGTACCATTCACCTGACTTGGTACGTACCATTTTTCAACTTGGTACGTACCAAATTAATACTACCTTATCTACCATCTGGTTTTTTATGTTATAACATGCATAAGTGTTATGGTTTCTAATCTTTTCATGCATTTTTATTTGTGGCGAAAATTATTCTTCTAATTTTGCAGGCACATAAATAAACACATTCGAAATGTATCTTACTTCTTTAGTTTCGAAGTGTAACCTAAAAACCAGGAAACGTGAATAAGTTATCGTATGACAATGGTATATCCACTACACCATTGCTAGGTATCACCATTGGTGAACAATTGAAACAAACAGTAGAAAAATATCCTGATAACGAAGCATTAGTAGTTCCTTATCAAAACTATCGTGCTACATATCAGGAATTTTGGGAGCAGGTAGAAGAGGTTGCCAAAGGAATTCTGTCTTATGGAGTAAAAAAGGGGGATCGTGTAGGTATCTGGTCACCTAACCGTTACGAATGGATACTGGTTCAGTTTGCAACATGCCGTATTGGGGTTATCATGGTAAATGTGAATCCGGCATATAAAGCCGCTGAATTGAAATATGCATTAAAGCAATCGGAAATTAGTTTGTTGATCATGTCGAAAGGTTTTCGTCAGACCAGCTATGTTAGTATTTTAAGTGAAGTAAGAGCAGAGTGCATCCACTTGAAAAACATAGTGGTGATTGACAATGATTGGAAAAAAATGCTTGAGGCAGGTAGAAAAATTTCGGATGAACAACTTTACGAAATAGAAAGCAGTCTTCAGTTTGATGAACCTATCAATATTCAATATACATCCGGAACAACCGGTTTTCCCAAAGGAGCAACTCTTTCGCATCATAACATATTAAATAATGGATTTTTTATTGGTGAGCGATTAGCGTATACCGAAAATGATAAAGTAGCTATTCCGGTACCTTTGTACCACTGTTTTGGAATGGTACTAGCCAACATTGCTATTGTAACACACGGAGCGTGTATGGTTTTAACCGGTGAAGCATTCGATCCGGAAGTTGTGATGAAAACCGTTCAGGATGAAAAATGTACCTCTCTTTATGGAGTGCCATTAATGTTTATTGCAGAGTTAAATCATCCTAATTTTAGTCAATACGACTTTTCAACTTTACGTACCGGAATTATGGCCGGAGCTTCTTGTCCGGAATCGGCAATGAAAGCGGTACGTGAGAAAATGAATATGAAAGATATTGGTATTTGTTACGGTATGACAGAAACGTCGCCGGTAAGTACCCAAACTTTTGTTGATGATACCGAATATCGCAGATGCGCTACCGTTGGTAAAGTTCATCCTCACCTCGAAATTAAGATTATTGACCCTGAGACTGGTAAGATTGTTCCTCGTGGTGAGAGAGGTGAGTTTTGTACTCGTGGTTATTCTGTTATGTTAAAATACTGGAATAATCCTGAGGCAACAGCTGCCGTAATTGATGAAGGAAGATGGATGCATACGGGCGATTTAGCAGAGATGGACGATGACGGATATGTAAAAATCGTGGGTCGTATCAAGGATTTAATTATTCGTGGTGGTGAAAATATTTCTCCATTCGAAATTGAAGAGTATTTGCATAATCATGATGAAATTAAAGATGTACAGGTGATTGGAGTGCCTGATGCAAAATATGGTGAACAGGTAATGGCCTGGGTGGTATTACAGGATGGCTCAAGAATTACAGAAGAGGATTTGATAAATTATTGTAAAGGCCAGATTGCTACCTTTAAAATTCCTAAATACTGGAAGTTTGTGGATGAATTTCCAACAACAGTAACAGGTAAAGTGCGCAAGGTAGAAATGCGCGAGATCTCATGCCGAGAGCTTGGCCTTGAACAACGAAAGTAAGAATAGATCTGAAAATATAAAGCCCGAGTTTATTATTTACTCGGGCTTTTTTATTGTATTGATGAGGTTTAAGATTTTACTGCTTCTAACTCATTTAAGTGTTCCATCTTTTTAGTTTCGAGAAATCCTTTAATATCGCTCAGGTGCTCTTTTACTTTTTTGTTTCCAAATTCATAAACCTTAGTTACTAATCCATCCAGGAAGTCACGGTCATGCGAAACCAGGATTAAAGTACCATCATAGGCTTGAAGAGCACTTTTCAATATGTCTTTGGTTTTCATATCAAGGTGGTTGGTAGGCTCATCCAGAATCAAAAGATTAACGGGTTCTAATAAAAGCTTGATCATAGCCAAACGAGTACGTTCACCTCCTGATAATACCTTTACTTTTTTGGTTGATTCTTCACCACCAAACATAAAAGCTCCTAATAAGTCTTTCACCTTGGTACGTACATCACCAATAGCAATGTCATCAATGGTTTGAAATACGGTTAACTCTTCATCTAACAGAGAAGCCTGGTTTTGGGCAAAGTAACCAATCATGGTATTGTGGCCGAGTTGAAGTTCGCCATCAAATTTTATTTCGTCCATAATGGCTTTTACCAACGTTGATTTACCTTCACCGTTTTTACCCACAAAAGCTACTTTTTCACCACGCTCGATGGTTAACGAAGCATCTTTAAAAACCAGATGCTCGTCGTAACTCTTGCTAACTTCGCTTACAATAACCGGATAAGAACCCGAGCGGGGTGCTGGTGGAAATTTCAAACGAAGTGCCGACGAATCTTCTTCATCCACTTCTACCAACTCCAGTTTTTCGAGCATCTTAACGCGCGACTGAACCTGTAGTGTTTTAGAGTATGTACCTTTGAATCGTTCGATGAAGGCCTGATTTTCGGCAATCATCTTTTGTTGTTCTTCGTAGGCCTTCAGCTGGTGCTGACGACGATCCTGACGAAGAATAAGGTATTGCGAGTAATTAACTTTGTAATCGTAAATGCGGCCCATGGTTACCTCAATGGTACGAGTGGTAATGTTATCAACAAAAGCACGGTCGTGCGAGATAACCACCACTGCTTTTCCGCAGGCAATCAAAAACTCTTCGAGCCATTGAATCGATTCAATATCAAGATGGTTAGTAGGCTCATCCAATAAAATTAAATCAGGATCACGCAATAAGATTTTTGCCAATTCAATACGCATGCGCCATCCGCCACTGAAGCTGCTGGTTGGGGCATTGAAATCGTCGCGGGTAAAACCTAAGCCCAGTAATATTTGCTCTATTTTAGCATCGTAATTGGTGTCTTCAATGGAGTAATATTTCTCGCTAAGGGTTGATACGTCTTCAATCAGTTGCATGTATTCGTCCGATTCATAGTCGGTGCGGGTTGTTAGCTCAGCATTAATCTCTTCAATACGTTTCGCCATAGCATGAATTTCGGCAAACGCTTGCGATGCCTCTTCAAAAACAGTGCGGTTGTCCTCGGTCATTAAGTGCTGAGGTAGATAAGCAACTACCTTGTCCTTAGGAACCGCAACCTTACCTTTATTGGCCTCGCGCTCGCCAGCCAGTATTTTTAACAGGGTTGATTTACCTGCACCATTTTTACCCATTAAAGCAATCCTGTCTTTTTCGTTAATCACGAACGAAATGTCTTTAAACAAGGTGCTTGCACCAAACTCTACGGTTAACCCATCAACTGAAATCATACTCTAAAATTTTCGAGTTGCAAAGATAGTTTTAATGCTAATTTGTACAATATCTGTGCTTAAAGTATTCGTTAATAAACGCAAACGTATTGAGGTGATGAGAGCTCTTTTAGAATCCACTTTAGGATGGTGGGTAATCACTTTTACCCCTTGGTTTTGTGCTTTTAGGGGGCGATAAGCCGCTTTTATAATATGGAAAACTGCTTTGCCTCTATGGGTTGGCACTTATGAATGTTAAGGAAGCGCTTCAGAAGCATCTGGCAGTGTATTTGAAGCTGGTAGAACCTCACTATAAAAATAAAAACCACTGCTAAAGATATAATCTTTCGACAGTGGTTTTGTGGTGTTCAAATTTGAAACCAGTTGTGTTATTAGTTGAATCTAGAATATAAATCCAACTCCTAATTCAAATTGGTTTCCTTCTTTGGGCGCATCAGCGTATCTATTATTTCTAAACTGATAATTGGCTTTAAACGTCCAATTCTTTTTAGGTCTTACATTTAAGCCAACCGAAATTATTTCAAGGTCTTTTAGGTCTGCAGTCACCCCTTCCTGTCCTATCAATGGTTTGAGGTTATCATCAATTTTTTGATGTGTATTCATACTTTCGTATCGCACAAACAATGGTAGCTTCCAAGTTGAGCCCGGTTTAATAAAAGGCATAATGTCGTATCGGCCTTCTAAATAATAACCTACCGTTTCAGCACCAATAATCTCATTATTGATCTGATAAATTTGCTCAGTTCCGCTAAGCCATCCTCTGGAGTATAAGCCAAAAAGAGTAAATCTACCAATGTTATGTGCAGCAGTAACAGTCATCAAGGCTAAATGAGAATCTAAGGCTTTTCCATCTTCAAAAATGTAGGCGCCTGATGCATCGCCATAGTAGCCTGCCAATGCCAACATGGTTCGATCTTCGTGTCCATAGGCAAGTTTACCGTTAAAGGCAGCAGTGGGTGGCCATTCTGTCCAATCGGTATAGCGCCCATTGCGGATCCAAGTACCTGAGGTAAAGTCAGCCCCTCTTAATCCTTTGGTTACCCCAAACTGGTATTCGGTTTCGCCTACAATCTGGCCATAAAATAAAACACCTTGTTCTAGCCATTGGGTTGGAATAATGGTGCGTTCTACCTCAGGACGATTTACCGTATAAAAAGCAATTGGTTCTTCGTTAACATTAACCCATCCAAGGTTTAAAGGGTAGTTACCTACACGTATATTGAAGTTTTTGTGCATTAAGTAATCAAACGATATCTCCAGATTCGCTTCAAAATGCCCTTCGCGGGTTCCGTCGTGTAAATACTCCATTTGTACTTCCGACATAGCAATAAATTTATCACTAAAACGGTACCCGAAGTAAAAGCCTCCGCGATACAAATTAGAGTAATATTGTTCAATTTCTTTATCGCCTTTGTTGGCTACAGGACTGTCGTAATTCACATAGTTAACTTCACCAAAGCCACTGATGGTAAATCGGCGATCGGCACTGAAAATTTTGGACGAAGCGTTGGCAAAGCCTGATTGTTTAATGTATTTCAGTTCTGATACAGCACTTTTTTTCGTGATAGTATCGATAGGAGTAGTTTCTTCCTGGGCATACAAAATGCCAAAGCAAAATGCACCAACAAACAGTGCAATGTATTTTAATTTCATTGTATGTACTTAATAATTATCAATAAATGAATACCTGATCAGAAGGATTGTCTGTCAGTTATAAAGTCGGAATACTTTAGATATGTTGTAAAAAAAGGTAGTATTCTGAATTAATTAGCTTTGGTATAAGCGAGGGGGGGGAGTGTTTATTTTTTGTGAGGGTGATTGATAATAAGGTTGGTACTCGTTATATGTTATTTTCAGTGGTAATTGAAAAAACGTGATTAAAGGCAGGGTATGGCATGCCCACGTTTTAATGAGTTTAACAGATCCACTGTCTTCATCATCTATATCGGCTACTGCATTATCTGAATCCAATAGCAAAAGAGCAAGTTCAACAAAACTCTGAACATCGTTATGGTCATCATATGCACCAATACCTTTATCGTGTATGTTAAGCATGCTGTTAATGAGCATAACAATAACAAACCATAAGGTAATACGATGAGTTTTATTTAGTAGATGCTGTTTCATTCTTTACTTCTCATCGCTATATTTCAAATATCATGCCCAAAAATTAAGATGTATTAACTTAACTTTCGAGTTTCCTCATCGGTTTCCCGATCCTGTATTTCTCTTGCTTTAGAAAGAGAAGAAGCAACTAAGCCCGCAGGAACAGTTACGATATCAACGCCAATTATTAATACAAAAAAAGTAAATACTTTTCCACCTAATGTTATCGGATACACATCGCCATAACCTACAGTAGTAAGTGTTACAATTTCATTTTGTTATATCAATTGTGAAATAATTACAAGAAGGAATCTAGTGTGATAAGTATTTTTGAATTGTTAATTATCATATCAATGTTTTGTAATGAATCCAAAAACAACTCTTTTCGCTGCGTTACTTACTAGCCTCTTTATTGCTAATGCATGTGTGGCTGATCAAACAGAGCAAACAAAATCTGAAAATATTATTACCGAAGAAGGAGCTTGGTGCTGGTTTGCCGACCCACGTGCTTTGCATTTCGAAAATAAGGAAGGAACAATCAATAGTACTTATATTGGGTATATCGATGTACATGGAAACATTAAGGCCACACAGCATAACTTTTTAACGGGTGTAACCAACGAAGTATTGATTCGATCTTATTTTCAACCCGATGACCATAACAATCCCTCATTTTTAATTTTACCTGATGAAAGGGTGATGATTTTTTATTCTCGTCATACCGATGAGCCTTGCTTTTACTATCGGATATCGAAGAAGCCTGGTGATATTACTTCTTTAGGCAAAGAGGTAAGGTTGGATACCAAGTTTAACACTACTTACCCTTCGCCTTTTATTTTAAGCGACGATCCTGATCATATTTATCTTTGCTGGCGTGGTATCAACTGGCATCCAACCATTGGACGTTTATCTATGCCTGATGAGAATGATGAATCTTCTTTTGACTGGGGACCTTATCAAATGGTTCAATCAACGGCTGCACGTCCTTATTGTAAGTATGATTCCAATGGTAAAGATCAAATTTATTTAGCTTACACTTTAGGCCATCCCGATAATGAATACCCTAATTTTTTATTTTATATTGTGGTAGATGTTAATACAAAGCAATTAAAAGATATTAGCGGAACAGTAATGAGCACCATTGCCGAAGGTCCGTTAAAAGTAAATCAAAATACTTTCCCACATAATTATCCCAAAGCAGTGGTTGATAATCCAACGGATAAAAGAGATTGGCTATGGCAAACTTCGACCGATAAGGATGGAAAACCTGTAATTGCAATGGTTCAGATTAGCGAAGATAAATCGTCGCACGATTATTATTACGCAAAATGGACCGGAAACGAGTGGACAAAGTCTTTTATTGTAAACGGAGGCGGGCATTTTCATCAAAGCGACGAAATAGAGCATTGTTATAGCGGAGGTATGGCCATTGATGAGATGAATACCAACGTGGTATATTGCTCAGTACCTGTTAACGGTGAACATGGCAAAGTATACGAGCTCCAAAAATATGTTTTGAATAATAATGGTTCCATTGCTTCTGTGGAGCAAGTAACACAAAACTCGGAGCTGAATAATATAAGGCCCTATATTGTTACCAATTCGGGTAATAGTCCGTTACATTTGGTTTGGATGCATGGTAATTATTACGATTGGATTGTAAGTTCAAGGTATCCTAAGGGATTTGCAACAGGTATTCGTGCCGACTATCCTGTTTATAATGGAGCTGTTGATTTGGATAAGGGATTAATGCTTGACGAAAGATTTGAGGGGACTGATAACAGTGGATTAGTACTAACTGAAGATACATCTGTGATTTTTAAAGCTGTTTGTAAAAAATCTTTCTCCATAGTATTAACTCCTAAAATACAAGCTGAATCTTACAACGGAACGATCATCAAAACAAATGCTTTTATATACGGTTTGGATGAGGCTACTCTAAAACCTTATTTAGTTATACGTGATAAAACCATTTGGTCAACTAATGTTTTAGGAACATCTGATGTTTGGCAAACAGCTAACCGAAGTACCGGTGGAAAATGGTACGATCCAACAAAATTCGATTATTTTAGTCTTGCATTTATCTATGATAATAAAGTGCTAACCATTTATCGAAATGGATTAATAGATCAAGTTGTTGAGGTTAAAGATTTGAAATTAAAGGATATTAGTTTAGGTGGTTTTAAAGGACAAATTAAAAACTTAAAGGTGTATAATAGGGCGTTAATTCAGGAGGAAATAAAAGCTCTTGCTAAATAACAATATTAAAGGGTTTCTAGACGTTCAATGACCTCATTTTTATAGCTTCGGCTTATGGGTAATTCATGATTGGCAATTTCGATGGTTTCGTGAGTAAATGCTTTGATGTGTTTAATGGCAATAATATACGATCGATGAGTTCGGATAAAGTCCTGTGTAGGAAGTTTAACCTCTATATTACTAATGGTTTCACGAGTAGTTATAATCTGATTGGTCATATGGATTCGAATATAATCGCTCAAACTTTCGATGTATAAAATATCATTGAAGTCAATCTTCACCATTTTACGATCAGAACGAACAAAAATAAAATCATTACAATCTGCCTGAAGCTCTTCAATGGATACTTTTTGTATTTGAGGAGTTTCATCCAGATATTTTTGAACCGATTGTAGTAATCTTTCAAAAGCAATGGGCTTTAATAGGTAGTCGACCGCACGCAAATCAAATCCATCAATAGCATATTCGCGATAAGCAGTGGTGAAAATTATTTTGCAATTTCTGTTTATGGTTTTGGCAAAATCAAGCCCCGAGATCTCTGGCATGTTAATATCCAGAAAAATCAAATCAATGGATTGCTTAGCTAACCATTGAAAAGCTTCCAAAGCATTTTTGCACGAAGCAATCAAATGGATATTGTCAATTTTACCAACATGACTTTCTAATACTTCTCTGGCAGTAATTTCATCATCAACAATCAGGCAGTTTATTATTTTACTCATGGGGTAAATTGTCTTAAGTCGTTAATAGTTAATGTAACCATATGCCAATTGTGTTTTGTTTCAATCAATAATGTATAATTGTTGTGATAATGTAAATCAAGGCGTTTACGAACATTCTTTAATCCAATTCCCTTTCTGTTTTCTTCTTCATTTTCTCTGATACTGTTAGTGATCTTAAAAACTAACACCGATTTTTCTACTTCTATTTCTATATTAATTGTTAGAAAACCATTTATCATTTCACCATGCTTAAATGCATTTTCAACAAATGGAATCAGTAACATTGGAGCGGTTGTAATAGAATCTCCATTAACGTGTTTTGTGAAATTAATCAAAAGATGATCTTTAAACCGAATTTGTTCTAGTTCGATATATTCTTCGATATGTGCGATTTCTTCTTTTAAAGCAACCTGGGGCTGATGAATTTGGTACAGGATGTAATCCAATAAATTAGAAAGACGTAGGATAACTTCAGGAGTATGTTCTGATTTTTTTATGGCTAGTCCATAAATGGTATTAAGCGTGTTAAATAAAAAGTGAGGATGAATTTGTTGTTTTAAATACTGAAGTTCTTGATCTTTAAGTTGAAGCTGTGTTTCTAAAATCTTATTCTGAAGTTCCTTATTTTTTGCATCAGTTTGAAAGTTATTATTCAGAATACGGATAAAGCTAATGATGCCCACAATCAGATAAACCAGCATTAAAATAAAAAGAAAGTTCTTACTCATGGGTGGCATAACTGATGTATTAAACTGTAGCAGGAATATCAAACATCCGTAAAGAGCCAGAACAATCAGATAGGACGATACAACAAATGTATAAAATGAATAAAGGGCAAATGTTTTATACTTTTTTGTGAGTAAGTATCTTGGAATAAGATATCGTTCCATAAAGTAAGTAATGCCCATGGTTAGGGGTAGTAAGCAACTCGAAAACCATGTAATATAAAGTTTGTCATCTGAGTTGTAACTAAAAAAATAGAAATAGAAAAACCATACAACAATCCAAAATAGTATGTGTAGAGATATTGTTTTGAATGATATGTTAATTGGTTTTAACATTATTACAATAATACTGCTTTTATATTGTTATGTATTCTTTTAGCGACCAAATGCATAATTAAGTTTCTTTTTTACCTAAATTAGGAATGATATTCCAATTTAAGAAGATAATAAGTAGAAAAGCATAATGAATAAGCTACCCATCGTTAATTAAATTACTGTGATTAATAGAGGGTTATATTTGGGGTAGTATTTATAAAACTTATTCTTATGAGAGAAATAATTGGCAAACTAAACGATGGAGGTCCCTTTTTTACCTATCCATTATTAGCATTAATGATTGTTATAATTGTAATGATTGTTAAGGCAGGATTAGACAAATCGAATAACGGTAAATCAATTGCTTTAATAAAGTCTTTGGGATGGTTTACTCTTGCCTGGGGCTTTTTAGGAAGAACCTTCGGATTGATTATGGCGTTTGATAATGTGTCTGCGCATGGTGAATTAACTCCAAGTTTATTGGCTGGAGGTTTAAAAATGGCGTTAATTAATCCATTATTTGCCATTTTTATTTTTTTAATTGCACGAGGTGGTATTCTTTACCTATTATGGCGAAAGAAAAAAGACGTGTTTGCTGAAAATGGAGACTTAGTTGATCAAGAATAACGCCTTACACAAAGAGGCAGACTAATGTGGCTGCCTCTTTGCTTTTAATTTATATAAACTATGGCATCAAGAGTCTAATTAATTTTGTTTTGCGTTTTCTTTAGAATAAGATCCAGATTATCTTCAAATAGATAGATGTAATCAATTAGCTTGGTTAAATATTCGTTTGAATCATCGCTAAATTTAAAGGCTAAGTCCAGAATCCATTTATCTGTTTCTTCGTTTGTATTTCGCACTGTTGGTGTACCCATGGCAATAATAGCATCATTTGCGTACCTTAGGCTAATCTTAGTATTGTTATTAACACTAGTAGCTTTTTGGCTTGCTAATTCTTCTTCCAATAATTCTTTATTTTCTATAGCAGATATTTCATCTAATAAGTCGGCACTGTTTGCTTCTATTATAAGCTTAATGTTATCTATTTGAGTTGAAGAGTAAATGTTGTTTAAAGTAGGATTGGTTTGGGAATTATCTTCATATGTACCGGCAATGTATTGTTCAAAGACTAAATTAACATCGCTCATTAAAGTATACCTCCATGATGCGTTATCGTTTAAAGTTAGCATCTCTCCCTGAAAAGAATATGGGATGGGATTAAATGTTAGGTTCATATTTTCAATATTGCCCCAGTCTGAATAGTCAATAATTATATTGCTCGATGCAATGAGTTTATCATCAACTTTCATATCGAGGTATAAACTTTGGAGTATCTCGTTTAATACTGTACCATTTTCTAATATTGCACCTTTGTCAGGAAAATATCCATCATAATTAGTAAAATCGTACAGTCGTAAAGATGTGTTATTGATAGTTGAATTTGCTTCGGATGGGAATAAAAATGTAATATCATCTCCTTCATCAGATATTTGTTCGAAATCAGATATTTGAGTATTCCATTCCCAAATACCATATCCTTGGTTCCAAATAATACTTAGGTCGTGGCAACTATTCGTGGTTACAGACATTAACTCTTCGAACTGTGTTTGAATGAAGGCTTCTTCATTCATGTTTTTGCCAATTTCAGTAATGGTGTAAAGCCAGTTTTGTCGGCTGCTAATTCCTAATTTTAGGTAATCCATTAGGTTAACCGATACTTTTGCAAATTCAGTTTGAGCCAAACCTTTGGTTTCATTAGCAAGATAAATTCCGGCATTAACAATATTTTGTTTGTCTTCCGCAGCACTATAAGAACTGAATTGTTCGGTGTCATCATCCTTACTACAACTTGAAAATAGAGTTGTAAGAATAAAAAATAGAAACGGTATTTGTAGATGTTTTTTCATATGCGAAACCTCACTCTGCTTTTAAGACAATGGAAGTGCCCTAAACACGTATCTTGTAGTTTAATATTCTTCTAAACGGGCAATATAAATCTTTATTTGTCACAATACAAAAGTAGATTGTGGCTATTATGGATGAATTTCTTTAAATTTAATAATGATGAAATCAACATATCCAATCAAAACTATGAAACGAAGACATTTTATTCTTAATTCAGTATTAGCAGGGATGGCAGTGGGCGTTAGTGCATGCGATTCGAAAGATAGTAATTCAACTAACGAAATTGAAAAAGGTGCTATAGCTCCATTTGAATTAGAGGAAATGGATGTACAAACATTGCAAACCAAAATGAATAAAGGAGAATTAACCTGCAGACAAATTACAGAATTATATATAAGTAGGATCAATACCATTGACAAAGAATTGACTAAAGCTGTGGTTGAAATAAATCCTGATGCACTGCAAATTGCAGAGAATTTGGATAAAGAGAGGCTAGCTGGGAAATTAAGAGGTCCTTTACATGGTATCCCGGTTCTTATTAAAGACAATATTGATACAAATGATAAAATGGTAACAACCGCAGGCTCTTTGGCTTTGATGAGTAATAAAGCAGCTGAGGATGCATTTATTATAAGTCAATTGAGAAAAGCTGGAGCAGTACTCCTTGGAAAAACAAATTTAAGTGAGTGGGCCAATTTTAGATCAAATAATTCCAGTAGTGGTTGGAGTGGAAGAGGTGGACAAACAAGAAATCCATACGTATTAGATCGAACGCCATGCGGATCCTCATCCGGTTCTGCTGTTGCAGTTTCTGCGAATCTGGCACCATTGGCTATAGGCACCGAAACCGATGGTTCAATTGTATGCCCATGTGGTATTAATGGAGTTGTAGGAATCAAACCAACTGTTGGTACTTGGTCGAGAACGGGTATTGTACCCATCTCTGTAAGTCAGGATACTGCCGGACCAATGGGAAAAACCGTAAGAGATGCAGCATTGTTATTAACAGCTTTAAATTTTAAGGATAAAAAAGATGAAGCGACCATGCAACAACCTGATGATTTTGGAATTTATCTAAACTTTGATGAGTTCGCCTTGTCAGGTTCGCGAATTGGTTATCTAAAGAAGTTATCGCTATTTGATGCACGGGTATCGGCTATAATGGATGAGGTTGTTTCTGCTTTAAAAAATCAGGGAGCTGATGTTATTGAAGTTGATATCGATAAAGATCTAGCTGAGTTGGGTAAATATGAATGGACTGTTTTGCAATGTGAATTTAAGGATGGGATCAATAATTATCTTACAGCTCATCCCGAATTACCATATCGTACATTAACAGATTTGATAGAGTATAATCGAAAAAATACTGCGAATGAAATGCCTTGGTTTGCCCAGGAAATCCTTGAGATGTCGGATCAAACAAAAGGATTGGAAGATAAAAAGTATCATGAAGCATTAAAAAAATGTAGAGAACTTTCGCGCAATAAAGGAATAGATGCTATTGTAGATAAGTATAAGCTTGATGCGATGATTGCCCCCACTAATGGAGCCGCTTGGGTAATTGATTTTGTTAATGGAGACAATTTTGGAGGTGGAAGTTCGCAGTTGGCTGCTGTAGCTGGTTATCCAAGTGTTACTGTTCCTGCAGGAAATATAAAAGGATTACCTATTGGAGTATCTTTTTTTGGGAAAGCCTGGACCGAGAGTCGTTTAATACAGTTGAGTTATGCATATGAGATAGCAAGTAAAAAGCGAATTGTTCCTGCATTTAAAAATAGTTTATTGGAGTAGACTACTTTATTATATGAAAAAGCCGGATATTCATTAATGGATATCCGGTCTTTCAGTAACAACTCTAATTGATAATTTAAGAGATATTCATCACCAATAAATGGTAATGACTTGACTTAGCTTAAAAAGTCGTGTACTTTTTCTGCTGCTTCGCGACCTTTTGCAATAGCGGTAACAACTAGGCTGGCACCGTTTGATGCATCACCTGCAGCAAATACTTTATCTTTACTTGTTTGATAGTTCTCGTCGACTTTAATGTTACCACGTCCGTCAAGATCTAATCCAAATTCTGTAACAATACCTTCATGAACTGGGCTTACAAATCCCATAGATAAAAGTACTAACTCTATATCTTTGATTTCGTTAGTGCCTGGTTTTTCTGCCATTTTCCATTGACCATTTTCATCTTTGGTCCATTCTACTTCAACTAATTCTACTTGTTTTAGTTTTCCGTTTTCACCGATGAAACGTTTGGTATTTAAACTCCACCGTCTTTCACATCCCTCTTCATGAGAAGTAGATGTTTTTAATACTGTAGGCCAGTAAGGCCATGGATTTCCAGGAGCACGATCTTCTGGCGGTTTTGGTAAAATTTCTATTTGAGTAACCGATTTTGCTTTTTGTCGATTTGACGTACCAACACAGTCACTTCCTGTATCACCACCACCTATTACCAATACATTTTTACCTGTAGCAAGTAATCTTTCTTCAGCAGAGAATTGTTCGCCACGATTTACTTTGTTTTGTTGCTTTAAAAAGTCCATTGCAAAATGAACCCCTTCCAACTCACGACCTTCAACAGGTAAATCACGTGGTTTCATTGCTCCAATTGTTAGAACAACAGCATCGAATTCTTTCAAAAGTTCTTCTCCGCTAACATCCGTTCCAACTGCAGTATTAGTTTTGAAAATAATACCTTCTTGTTCAAAGATGGCCAAACGGCGATCAATTACCTTTTTATTTAATTTAAAATCAGGAATACCATAGCGAAGTAATCCACCAATGGCATCGTCTTTCTCAAATAAGGTAACAGTGTGACCTGCCTGATTTAATAAGTCGGCTGCCGACATACCTGCAGGTCCAGAACCTACAACTGCAACTTTTTTACCTGTTCGGTGAACTGGTATGCGAGGTTGAACGAAGCCTTCTTTAAAAGCTTTTTCAACAATTGAAGCTTCGTTTTCACGAATGGTAACAGCTTCTTTATGTATAGCTAATACACATGATTTCTCACATGGATTGGGACAAATACGTCCTGTAAATTCCGGGAAACTATTGGTTGAGTGAAGGATATCACTGGCAAGTTTCCATTCACCTTTGTATACTGCATCTTGCCATTCTGGAATTTTACTTCCAACAGGGCAAGCCCAGTGGCAGAATGGAATACCACAATCCATACAACGAGATGCCTGAAGGACGCGATCTTCTTGGTTTAGCGTTTGCTCAACTTCACCATAATCATCAACACGTTCGCTAATAGGACGATTTCCACCTTCTTTTCGGGCTATATTCATGAATCCTTTGGGATCTGCCATAATCTTATGTTTTAAAAGAAAAACCGGGAGTGGTTCCTTTGAACCTCACTCGTTCTCATTATCCCGGTTTGCTCTTAATTATTCTTTAAATACTATTCTCTAATAAATGGAGCGTCTTCTGTTTCACGCAACTTTTGTTCAAGCTCTTTAATCTTTTGTTCTTGCAATACCTTTTTATATTCAAAAGGAATAACCTTCACGAATTTAGGTAAGTATTGAGTCCAATTGACTAATATCTCCTGAGCTTTTTCACTATTAGTATGCAACAAGTGTTTGTTAAGCATAAATTGTAACTCCTTAATGTCAACGTTGTCTTCAACAGGAGTTAAATCAACCAAACCTTTATTACAGTAATAGTCAAAGTTTCCATCTTCATCAAGTACATAGGCAATTCCACCACTCATACCGGCTGCGAAGTTACGGCCTGTTTTTCCAAGAACAGCAACTCTTCCACCAGTCATGTATTCACAACAGTGGTCTCCTACACCTTCAACAACTGCATAGGCTCCTGAGTTACGTACAGCAAAACGTTCGCCTGCAACCCCTCGCACATATACAAAACCATCTGTAGCTCCATATAAAACGGTATTACCAATTATGATGTTTTCTTCAGGAACAAAATCGGATCCATGAGGTGGTACAACAATAATTTTACCTCCAGAAAGACCTTTACCAAGGTAATCGTTTGCATCTCCTTCCAATTTAAAACTTACACCTCTTGCAAGAAAAGCTCCAAAACTTTGTCCGGCAGAACCTTTAAAAGTACAGTTGATTGTATTTTTTGGTAATCCTGCTTCTCCGTATTTTTTGGAAACTTCACCCGAAAGCATTGCACCTGCAGTACGGTCAACATTATGAATATCTTTCGCAATCCAAACTTTTTGTTGATTTAAAAGAGCTGGTTGAGCTGCTTTTATCAGGCTACGATCCAATACATCATCAATCTTATGATCTTGTATGGTTGTATTTTTAAGTGGATATTTTTTACCTTCTTCTGGGAAATACAATAGTTTGCTAAGGTCGATACCTTTCGACTTCCAGTTGGCAACGTCTTTGTTTTGCTCTAATAAATCGCTTCGGCCAATTACTTCATCTAATGATTTATAACCCAATTCGGCTAAAACCTCACGAACTTCCTGAGCGATAAAGTTAAAGAAGTTAACAACGTATTTATATTTACCTATAAAGCGTTCTCTTAATTCCTTATCTTGAGTGGCAATACCAGCAGGGCAAGTATTTAAGTGGCACTTACGCATCATGATACATCCTAAGGTAACTAATGCTGAAGTTGCAAAACCGTACTCTTCGGCTCCTAACATGGCCATTTTAACAACATCTAAACCAGTTTTTAACTGTCCATCAGTTTGAATTTTAACCCTTCCACGAAGGTTATTCATTACCAATGTTTGTTGTGTTTCAGCCAAACCTATTTCAACAGGCAGACCTGCATGTTTAATCGAACTTGTTGGGCTGGCACCTGTACCTCCTTCAGTTCCACTAATAACAATAAGATCGGCATGAGCTTTAGCTACACCTGCAGCAACTGTTCCAACTCCATTTTCCGATACCAGTTTTACACTGATTCGTGCCGACGGATTGGTGTTTTTAAGGTCGTAGATTAACTGAGCCAAATCCTCAATAGAATAAATATCGTGGTGAGGAGGAGGCGATATTAATGTAATACCCGGTGTTGAATTACGTAAACGGGCTATAATCTTATCTACTTTAAATCCTGGTAACTGACCACCTTCACCTGGCTTAGCACCCTGTGCAATTTTAATTTGAAGTTCATCGGCATTTACGAGGTAGTTATTAGTAACACCAAATCTACCACTCGCAATTTGTTTGATTGAACTACGGGCATCGCTTTTGAATCTTTCGGCATCCTCACCACCTTCTCCGGTGTTGCTTCGTCCGCCAACAGTATTCATGGCTCTTGCCATTGCCTCGTGTGCTTCTTTTGAAATCGAACCATACGACATGGCTCCTGTTACGAAGCGTTTCATAATTGCTTCTACAGGTTCTACCTCGTTGATATCGATTGATTTTCCTTTGCGGAATTTCATCAAACCTCTTAAAAATAGAGGGGTTTGATTATCCTTATCAACGCGTTGGCTATATTCTTTGTATTTAGAATAATCGTTTTGCGATGTTGCCCATTGCAATAAACCAATGGTTTCAGGGTTCCATCCGTGCTTCTCACCGTATTTGCGATAAGCATAGCTTCCTTTGGAGTCAAATGGATTTTTATTGAAAGTGGGGGCAAAAGCTTTTGCATGATCTATTGCACTTTCTTTAGCAATCTCTTCGAATCCGATACCACCAATTTTAGAAGGTGTACCAATAAAGCATTTGTTGATAACTTCGTCAGAAATACCTAATGCTTCGAAAATTTGCGATCCATGATAACTTCTCAAGGTGCTGATTCCCATTTTTGAGAAGATCTTAAGCAGACCTTTATCAACAGCTTTGATATAGTTTCGACGAGCTTCTGGGAAGTCAATATCAATTTTACCCGAAGAAGTTAATTCGTCTAATACAGCAAAGCATACATAAGGATTGATTACAGAAGCACCATATCCTAATAACAATGCAAAGTGCATCACCTCTCTGGCCTCACCTGTTTCAACAACTAATCCCACCTGCATACGCTTTTTAGCTTTAATCAAGTGGTGATGTGTTGCCGCAGTGGCAAGTAAAGATGGTATAGCTGCATGTTCTGCATCAATATCCTTATCGCTTAAAATGATATAATTTTTTCCTTCGTCAACTGCTTTTTCTGCAGCTGTGCAAATTGCATCAATTGCCTTTTCAAGGCCTTTTTTTCCATCTTTTACCTTATATACCATTGGAATGGTAATGTGGGTAAATTCTTCACGACGGAAATCCTTAATCTTAGCCAAATCATTGTTTGTCATGATTGGACTCTCGAATTTAATCGAGCGACATTGGGATGGTTCTTCGCTAAGTAAATTTTTAGATACAGAACCAATATAGTTAGTTAGTGCCATTACCAATCCTTCACGAATTGGATCAATAGGAGGATTGGTTACCTGAGCAAATAATTGACGGAAATAAGAAAATAAGCGTTGCGGTTTGTCCGATAAGGCGGCAATTGGAGTATCGTTCCCCATTGATCCGATCGGTTCGCCCGCAGTAGTTGCCATTGGTTTTATGATATGGTCAAAATCTTCTTTATTATAACCAAAGGCTTTAATATAGGTATCGTACTTATCTCCTAAATTGGATTTAACCGGATTGTGAGATTCAATCTCACGTAATCGAATACGATTTTCTTTTAACCAATTTTCGTAAGGATGACGTTTCGATAATTGTAATTTTATTTCTTCATCAGGAATAATAATTCCTAATTGCGTATCAACCAATAATAGTTTACCCGGTCTTAAGCGTCCTTTCTCTTTAATGGCTTCGGCAGGGAATGTTTGAACACCTACTTCAGAGCCCATTACAATCATATCATCTTTAGTAATAATATATCTTGATGGACGTAAACCGTTACGGTCAAGCGTACCTCCAATAAATCTACCATCAGAAAATACGATTGAAGCAGGACCGTCCCATGGCTCCATAATGGTTGAATGATATTCGTAGTAAGCCTTTAAACTTTTTGGAATTGGATTTTTGCTATTCCACGATTCCGGAATCATCATACTTAACGCATGCGGAAGTGTTCTTCCTGTTAAGAAAAGGAACTCCAAAACGTTATCTAACGAAGCAGAATCACTCTTGTCGGGTTCTATAACCGGGAATATCTTTTTTAGATCATCGCCAAATAAGTCTGATTCAAGTAGGCTCTCTCTAGCCTGCATCCATAAACGGTTTCCTTTAACTGTATTGATTTCACCGTTATGAGCTAAAATACGGAATGGCTGAGCCAGATCCCAGGTTGGGAATGTATTAGTACTAAAACGTGAGTGAACTAACGAAATCGCACTTTTTACATTCGGATCTTTTAAATCAAGGTAATACTGTCCTAATTGCTCAGGGGTAAGCATACCTTTATATATAAATATTTTTGAAGATAAACTTGGAAGATAAAATGCTTCTTTTTCGCTCATGTCTGATTGGCGAATAGCATTCTCAGCTTGCTTACGTGCTAGGTAAAGTTTTCTTTCTAATAAATCTTGTTCGTAATTTCCTTTGACAAATACTTGGCGAATAGTAGGTTCGGTGCTTTGGGCAATTTCGCCAATAACACTACTGTCTACAGGTACATCTCTATAACCAATTAATTCAAGGCCTTCCGTGAGAAAAAATTTATCCAGAGTTTCAAGACACTTATGTGCCTCTTTTTCATTAGTAGGTAAAAAAACCAAGCCGGTTCCATACTTACCTTTTTCAGGTAAATTAAATCCACAGGTTTTACAAAAGTCGTGTGGTACCTGCATCAATATTCCTGCACCGTCGCCCGATTTATTATCGGAACTTTCTGCACCACGGTGAGTCATATTGGTTAATACCTCTAAGCCACGTTTTACAATGTCGTTGGTTTGTTGTCCTTTTATATTGGCAACAAAACCAATTCCACAATTGTCACGTTCGTTGGCTGGGTCGTACAACCCCTGAGGTTTTGGAAATCTTTTCTGCATCATACTATCATCAATTATGGAGAGTTACTCAACTACTTATTCCCTGAACGGTAATTTAATCTCTCTGCCGTTGTGCTCATCAAAACATCTTACATTTAGAAAGTGACAAGCATTTCCTTGTGAATAATCGTAAGCAAAAATATAAATTTCAACATCAAATTCCAACTATTTGGGGTTGTGTGGTGCTAATTTTATGACATTTAGCAGGTTTTTTTGATGTGCTTATGATTACAATGTCAAATAAAAAACTAGTAATATTTGAATGACACCCCATTGGTGAGGGGGTGTGAAAAAATAAATTGATAGTATTTTGCTTCTACCCCCTATAAATTCATAGTAAAACCTGTGAAAAAATGAAAAAATGAAAAAATACCTCGCAAAAAATTAGGATATGAAATTTTTTTTCAGATATATTTGCATAGCACACCCCTCAGAAGTGAGGGTTGAAATGAAAAAAAGTACTTTTTATTGTTTTGCTCCCCCAATCAACAAATAATTAATAAGGCAAATATTAACTATTTATTAACCACATTCCGATGAAAAAATTTTTTAGCGCAATTGTATTGGGGCTGTCAATAAGTTTATTGGCTACAGCTCAAGAAGAAGAAAAAACAGGTTTAGAGATCTCTGGTTCGGTCGATACTTATTTTAAGTATGATTTCTCAGGTGAATCACAAATACCAACAAGTTTTGCATCAGATCAAAACTCTGTTTCTATAGGTATGATTGACTTAGGGTTTTCACAAACAGTTGGGAAAGCTTCTTTCGTAGGTGAGTTATCTTTTGGCCCAAGAGGTTCACAATCTTTACCTGTTGAAGGTGTTAATATTCAGAATCTGTATGTAAACTATGCTTTATCTGATGCAGTTTCTTTAACTGCCGGTTACATGGGAACATTTGTTGGATATGAAGTTATTTCACCTGTGGGTAACTTCAACTACTCAACATCATACCTGTTTTCTGCTGGTCCATTTCAAAATGCTGGTTTAAAAGTAGACTGGGCAATTAGTGAAAAGGTTGGCTTAATGGTTGGACTTTTCAATGATTGGAATGTTTACACAGATGAAACTGATATTACTGATTTTGGTGCACAATTGTCATTGTCTCCTGTTGATGGTTTGGATGTGTATATTAATTTTTGTACAGGTCCAGAATCTGGAACAATTATAGATTTAACAGCTGGTTATCAATTAGCTGATGCTTTCTATTTGGGTTTAAATGTAGCAGACTATAGTGTGTCAGATAAATATGGAGATTCTGGTTATACAGGCTTTGCATTATACCCACAATACAGCTTTAGTGATAAAGTAGCTTTAGGTTATAGGGGTGAATACTTCATGGATAAAGAAAGTGATTGGATGCCAGTTGGAGAGAGTGTTTTCTCAAATACATTTACGCTAAATTATTATGCTGGTCCATTAACTTTCTCTACTGAATTGAGAATGGATTCGGCGAAGGATGAGGTGTTTACAAACGGAGATGGAAATCCTACTAAATCGGCAACACAGTTCTTGTTAGCAGCAATTTATTCATTTTAATATAAAACAAAGCAGTTAGTATATAATTGATTAATTGCTATAAAATATCATAATCCAAATCTATAAAAGTTATAGAGCACCTGTCAGGAAATAGTTTAAACAACTACACCTTTATCACGCCATTACGGTGCTCTATTCCTTTTTTTAAGACAAACATGAACCATAAAAAATAACGCCATGAAAAAAATTGAAGCAGTTATCCGTTTGTCTCGTTTTGAGGCAGTTAAGTCTGCTCTAGAGGAACAGGATATTACTTTTTTCTCATATTGGGATGTTAGAGGTACCGGTGTAGCTCGTGAAGGACATTTATACCGAGGTACCCTTTATGACACAAGTATTATTGAGCGTCGTATACTATCGATCATTGTAAGAGACGAAAATGCTGATAAAACTGTGCAAGCTATTATTTCAGCTGCTAAAACAGGTGAAATAGGTGATGGACGAGTATTTGTTTTCGATGTAGAAGATACCTTCCGTATCAGAACAGGCGAATCAGGACCTGAAACTCTTTATGAAAAGTAATTAACCTAAAACGAACACATTAAAACGAAGAAATTATGGACGCAAACGGAGCATTAGATATATTATGGATCCTGGTAGCCGGTATATTAGTATTTTTTATGCAGGCTGGATTTGCTATGGTTGAAGCTGGTTTTACCAGAGCTAAAAACGTTGGTAACATTATTATGAAGAACTTTATGGACTTTTCAATTGGTTCATTGGTTTTCTACATTATTGGATACAGTATCATGTACGGTGGAGAGGGAGCTTTCTTTGGTGCATTTGATTTATTTTACGATAAACCTGATGATTTACACAATTTATTCTTTCAGACAGTTTTTGCAGCAACTGCGGCTACAATTGTTTCAGGTGCTATGGCTGAAAGAACGAAGTTTAGTACTTACCTTGTGTTTTCATTAATTATTACCTTAGTAATTTATCCTATCTCAGGTCACTGGGTATGGGGTGGTGGATGGCTAAGTGAGCTTGGTTTCCACGATTTCGCAGGATCTACAGTAGTACACTCTGTTGGTGGATGGGCTGCTTTAGCTGGAGCCTGGACTATTGGACCTCGTATTGGTAAATACAATGGAAAAGCAAATGCTATCCCTGGACATAACATGGTGTTAGGTGCTTTAGGTGTATTTATTCTTTGGTTAGGATGGTTTGGTTTTAACCCAGGATCACAGTTAGCTATAAGTGGTGATAACGCTTATGCTGTAGCTTCGATTTTCATTACAACTAACCTTGCAGCAGCAGCAGGTTCGGCAGCAACTATGTTTGTTACTTGGTTCCGCTATGGAAAACCTGATTTGTCGATGACATTAAACGGTGCTTTGGCAGGTTTAGTTGGTATTACAGCTGGTTGTGATGCAGTTTCTCCTGAAGGAGCCATCGCAATTGGTATTATTTCAGGTATTGTAGTAGTATTCTCAATTGAATTTATTGATAAAGTATTAAAAGTGGATGATCCAGTAGGTGCTGTATCGGTACATGGTGTTACAGGTGCTTTAGGCACATTGTTAGTGGGTGTATTTGCTAAAGAAGGTGGACTTGTTTATGGTGGTGGATTTTCATTGTTAGGAATTCAGGCCTTAGGAGTTTTATCTATTGGAGCATGGGCATTCGGATTAGGATTAATCTTGTTCCAGGTTCTTAAAGCAACAATGGGGCTTCGTGTTTCAGAGTTGGAAGAACGTGAAGGACTTGATATTCATGAGCATGGTCAAAGCTCATACAATTACTAGACGTTGCGTTGTTTTACTATAATTGAAAGGGAAAGAGGCTGCATCTAACGAGATGCAGCCCTTTTTTATTTAAAAAACTCTTCATGAATTGCAGAGATTGCTTTTTCTCTATCATCGGCCGAGACAATAAAATAACTGGCTACAGCAGATGCGCCAGAAATAATCATTAATACATTAATATTTTGTCGTGCTAATGCCATAAATAACCTTCCTGAGACTCCTGGTTGATCAAGCATTCCTTCTCCAACAACTGCAATGGTTGATATGTGGTTTGTAGCAATTATTTCAGTAATGGCAGATAAGTTTAACTCTTCAACTACATGGTGAGCTTTTTGAATGTTTTCAACAGAAACCAACAGGTTGATTACAATTTGTGAGGTTACAACCGATTTGATATTAATCCCGGCCCGATCAAGGGCTGACGTAACTTTAGCCAAAACACCTTGTTTTAAACCGACTCCGGCGCCACGTAATTTCAAGATGCAGAAGTCGTTACTGTAAGTAACGCTCTTGATAATGTTATCACTAATCTCGTGTGATTCGCATACCGTAGTTCCAGCAATTATTTCGGAAGAAAAGGTATCAATATTGCTAATATTAATAGGTATACGAACTTCCTTTAGTGGTTCGACAGTTCTGGGATGTAAAATTCCAGCGCCAAAATAGGAAAGCTCTGCTGCCTCAGAGTATGATAATTTTGTAATTTTCTTCGGCTTTGAAACCAATTTAGGATCGGCACTCATGAAACCATCTACGTCTTTCCAAACATCAAGAGAGTCTGCATTAAGACAACGTGCGATGGCTGCTGCTGAATAGTCACTACCTCCTCGACCTAATAAAGTGACTTTACCTTCGGTAGAAACTCCGTAAAAGCCTGGAACGATATAGATTTTGTCCTCCTTCAATCGATTTTGAACATGAGGTGCTGCTTCTTCGTAATTGACAGTTGCATTTCCGAATTCACCATCGGTTATTAATGGCATTTCTTCCGGTAAGGCTTCTTCTGCATTAATGCCATTGGCTTGCAAAATAGAAGTTAAGACTAAGGAACTTAGTCTCTCACCATAGCTTAGTACAACATCTTCAACAAATTTTGGAACATCTCCAATGTAGTGAACTCCGGTAAGGTAACGTCCGAGTTGATTAATGCGCTCTTCAACTTTAATCATGGTTGATTTGCGCCAGTTTTCATCTTCAAAATTTTCGAAGATGCTTTCTTCTTTTATGTCTCGTAAAAACTGTTTTAACAGGTTGATCTGCGACTCGTCTTTTTTCACTTCAGCTAGTGATCTTATCAAGTGATTTGTTATTCCGTAAAAAGCAGAAACTACAATGACCATTGGCCTGTCGTAGGCTTTAATAACTCTGACAAGTTTTTGAATATCTTCTTTACGCTTCAAGTTCGATCCGCCAAATTTGGCAACCACTTTCCTCATTTCATTCGAATTAAAAGGTACTACACTGTACAAAAATGTTATTCCAGTTGTAAAGAGTCGAAGTTTATTGTGCCGTAGAGGCAATGCGGATAATTGCAGTAAAATCTATAAAAGGTTTAAATTCATTATCATCCAAAAATGGATCAGGTTTTGGCACCTGCTTTCGTGGTTGCCAGAAGTTCATAGAGCCTGTCTCTCCCTTCTTCTTAATAAACTCAAACTGATTCACACACCGTGAATAGGTGCAAAGCTAGATGAAGTTGGTCGATTTACCAAAAGTTAAAAAAGATCCTGATCTAGTAATTGTAGTAAATCAGGATGTTTAAATTTGTATCCAAGCAGTTTTTTAATTTTGCCATTGCTGATTGATTTTCCTGATACATTAGTTTTTGTATCGTCAAATAAAGGTGCTTTCCCATTTAGTTTTAAGCAAGCTTTGGTATAAAATTCTTTTTTGGTAGGATGATTATCAGCACAGGCATTGAATATTTGGTTCCACTCTTCTTTTTGCAAAATTGTAGTGATAACTCCAATGCAATCATCTAAATGGATAAGGTTAACCGGAAAATTGGGATTTTTAATTTCTCTTTCGGCAGAAAAGAAGCGTCCCGGATGTCTCCCAGGTCCTATCAAACCTGCAAACCTTACGATGGTTGTACTTTTATTGAGGCTCAATATAATCTGCTCGAGTTTTAAAGTGGAATTTAATTCGTTATTTGTATTCTCAGTTGTTTCTTCAGTAGCGATGCCGTCCATATTGCCATAGGCTGATGTTGAACTGATGAAAATTATCTTGTTACAGTTACCATTGTCAATGTAATTTTTCAGTTTGGCGTATTGTAAAAAAACATCATTTAATTTTGAAGGAGGTAAGTTAATTAGTAGGTATTCCGCTTGAAAGAATGAGGCTACATCATTAGTTTCATGTTTGTTTAAATCTATTAAATAAGGTATGATATGGCTTTCTTGTAAGTGATTAAATTTACTTTTATTTGTTGTCGATCCGTTAACGGTCCAACCAAGCATAGCAAGTTCTCGTCCTAATGGAAGACCAAGCCATCCGCATCCAAGTATACTAATAGTTTTTGCTGCCATATTTTAATAATCCTCCATACATGTACTATTGAGTTTTTTTATAAAACGGTCGGGTTTATCTAGTTCATCAAAAAACGAATCTATATATTTTAAAAGTGATTTTCTCTTTTTTTGTTCAAGCCATTCAAAATCTAGTATGGTTTGATAAATGAGATCTTTATTGTCTATAAAATCAGAGATGAGCTCATAATAATTATCTTCATTGATACGACATTTTCCTAAAAAATCACGTTCTGTAACACTTTCGGCCACCGACCATTCTGATGGATGTGCATAAGAAGCATTGATCAAACCTGACAAATCAAAATCGTATGGTACAGGTGTAACTTTCAGGATTTTAAAATTGTTGGGTTTGATAAATTTTATATTGTGGCCGCTTTTTATTCTCCAGTCTGTATTTCCAATCATGTACATGAAAAGTGCGACTCTATCAGCTTCTAAATTATTAACCTCGCTTAAGTTAAAATTCTTGCTTTTTAGTTCTATTGAATTGGTGCGTTGGCAAAGTACATCAATTGGTTCAATTAAAAATCCAATGCTTTGTGCGTGTCGGGTTCGTTTTCCTCTATCGATGTAATTAACTTGAACTAACCTTGTTTTTAAGGCATAGGGACTTAATAATTCATAGATTCTATAGATTAGATACTCTTTAAAAATATAGTCTATATAGATTTTTGATTTTTGGCAATGAGTAACCAGTTTAACTTTTGCGTAAGTTCCGTCAGCGGTTTTTAAGGAATCGGGCTTGAAGTTGAGCATTAGAGGTGGAAAATAGCAGTTTAATCTTCTAAAATATCCTCTGGCCTTTATCCTTATATTCTTTTCATCAATGAAAGTATCAGACCAATGAATTGTACATTCACCGTTATAATAAATTTCTTCGTTGTTTTTGTTTCTGATTAGTTGAGTAAAATCGCTTTTTAAGGTGATTTTCAAAAGGCTGGTTTCATCAAATAAAATACTATTTCCACTATTTCTGGTTGATTGTGCAAAAAAATGAGTGTGATTTAGAATGATAAGTAAGACGAAGACTATCAGTTTATTCATGCTTAATTATTTTCAATTAAGGGCAGACTAATTACACTTTTTATATGTGAAAGTTATGAATTTTACTGTAGATGTAAAATTGTAGTTGAAATTCAATAAATTAATTAGTAGTTTGAATAGTAAAATGAAGCCTATGACAACCTATCGTTTTATTATAGATAATGAAGAAGAATTTGGCGATGGTGTAGTTCGAGTTGTTATTGAGCAGTTGAACTACATTAAGCAACAAGCACGGATTCCTTCAAGTATTGATACATCTGTTCACGAAATTAGAAAGTCTTATAAACGACTTCGGGCATTACTTCGACTAATCCGATATGATATTGGTGAAGAACTTTTTTTAGTCGAAAATGCCAAGTATAAAAAATCTGGGGCAGCATTGTCCCGATTGCGTGATTTACATGTTATTATATCGTATCTAGCTAACTGCTTCGAAGCTCAGGAACTTATTATCAGTGAAGAAAGCTTTATCCGTTTTATAGGTTACCTGAATGAGCAGAAAGAAAGCGTGATGAAAAGATTGACAGATGAGGCTGTAATGGATTTGCTTATTAAGCAATGTAAAGAACAAATTAAAGTGATAGGCGATATACCGGTTCAGGATTTAGGACCACAAACGATACATAATGGTGTAATACATGCCTATAAAAAATGCCTTGATAAAATGGAAGCGGCCCAACTACAGCTAGATGATGCTACATTACATCAGCTTCGAAAAAAGGTTAAATATTTATCAAATCAGATGCTGTTGATGCAGGCTGTATGGCCCGAGTATTTTATAAATTATTCATCATCGCTAAGTGCAGCTTCTGAATCGTTGGGTAATGATCATGATTTAGCTGAAGCGATTTCAATAATAGAAGAAACTCCATATGAAATATTGAGTGGTGATGAAAAACAAAGTTTGATTAAAAGCATAGATAATGAACGTAAACATATAACTCGTGATTTATGGCCACTACTAGGTAAAATATTTGCAGAAAGTTCAGAAGCATTCGCAAAAAGAGTTAAGTCGTATTGGTTAATTAGTAGAGAATAGGCTCCGTAGAGCCTATTAGTTTAAGATTTAATGAAGTTAAGCGCCGGTATGTTCATCCAAACTGGTGCTTTTTATTTTTGTGGATGCTTTCATTATAAAACCAAGAGCTACAAATAATCCAATATTGCCGGCAAGGAAAGCAAAATCGTTTAGTTGGAGTAGTACAAATAAGAAAGAGTAAAGAATTATCAAGAGAGCAGCTACCCATGTTGCCTGAACTTTATCTTTTAATACTCCAAAAGAATAAAGAGAAACCATCATAATGATTGAGCCAGAAGCGATCATATATGCCCATGCAAAACCTATAAATTCGCTCAAAGCTGTTAAAATCGAAAAAAACAACACCAAAGCCAAGCCCACCAGCAAATATTGTAAAAGTTGGATTGTTTTCTTTTTAACCAATTCAATAAAAAGAAAAACCAATAATGTAAGACAGATGATGAGGATTCCATATTTTGCAGATCTTAAGGATTTCTGATAGTGATTAACTGGTACAAATAATTCCACGCCCAATTGATGTTTGCTAATTGAGTGTTTTGATCCAGTCCAGTATTGGGGGAAATTACGATTCAGGTTAGTAATAGTCCATTGAGCCTGAAAACCATCATTAGTAATATTACTCTGTGTTGGAAGGAATGAGCCAGTAAAGCTTGGATCTTTCCAATTTGAAGAAAGTCTAATGTTTGTTTTCTTACCTATAGGATTAAAGGCAATAGCTTTTGCTCCGCTAATGCCAATTTTAATATCAAAATTGATTTTATTCGCTAATAATTCAGGAGTTAAAGGATATTTTACAGTCATACCTGAGGTTGCCAGATCATTTGTCGCCAACCCGGCTTCAGGTTCAAATGTTTGACCATTAACATTGATATCTACATTGCCTTTGATTCCTCTGTTATCCGTAATTGCAAGAGAAATGCAAGCCTTTTTCCAATCTATTTGATCAGCTTCGGTATTTAAATTAATTAGCGAATCAAAGTTTCCATTGATTGATAGGTTGGTATTGTATAATACAGTTTCGTATATTCCGCGATGTCGTTTTTCAGGCTCTATTACACCTTGTGTGTTTAAATTATTGGGCATGATGTGAAGCCACCGTTTTATTTTAGTTACATGGCCATCTTTATCCTGTGAGGTGTAGTATACCGGAACATGAAGAATTGGGCCTGATATTACCTGTGGGCCACCCCATTGTTGCATAATTTCAGTTTCAACTTGGTGATCAGTGTCTTCTCTTTCACGAATTACTGATTTAACCATGCTTAGAGGAATGAGCAATACTAATACTAGTATGCCAACTGTAACTAATTTGAACGTTATGGTTTGATACCATTGTTCACTGCCTGTGGTTTTTAATTTTACTTCCATAGTTATAAGATAAAAGTACTTTGAAAAACAAAGTGAAATATTAAAAAAAATTTAGGTGTTGCCTAATAGCTGTTCCAGTGCTGCCAAATGTTTTTTAAAGGCTAAGCGACCATAGTCGGTTGCACTATATGTTGTATTGGGTTTTCGTCCAATAAAACGTTTTGTAAACTGTATCAATTCGTGTTTTTCCAATGCTTTTAAATGACTGGCTAAATTGCCATCAGTAACTCCCAATAAATCTTTTAATGCATTGAAATCAAGCATTTCGTTTACCATCAGAGCAGACATGATACCCAACCTAATACGATTTTCAAAATTTTTATTTAGTCCTGCTATAATTTCTTTCATCGATCGTACTTAATGTACATTACTATTCCGTAAATTATATGAAAAACTCCAAAGCCTAAGGTCCAGAACAATAATCCATAATTAAGAAATAAACCTGCTGCCAAACCTAGTATTATTTCTATATAACCTAAATATTCAATGTCGCGCTGTGTATATCTCGATGCCATAAGCAATGATAATCCGTAAAATATGAGCATAACAGAAGCTACTAGTCTAATATCTTGTTGATAGATAAGTATTAAACTAAACAGCCCACCAACTACTAGTACGCTGAGCATGCTCCATATCATCTTTTTGGCTGTATGTGTCCAAAACGGAAGGTTTACTTTTTTAGCTTTTCTAAAACTTAACCACCAGGCAAGAGTTACTGCAATCACTAGTACTCCAATGGCTACTCCTAAGAGTTGTAGTCGGATTGTAAAGGTGTTGCCATGGCTTAAATTAACCATGTATTCGTTGTATTTGATAGTACCAGTATCTAGTACAAAAAAGTAAGCAATGATAGCTCCGATAATGGCGGTTAATCCAGCAGCCACTCCTGATAGCCCACTTAACGATAGAAATTTAGATGAATCTTCCATCATCTGTCTTATGGCTCTTATGTCCTGTATTGTAGGATTTTTATCTGTCATTACATAGAACTTTGAAATGCAAAGTAAAATAATTTTTATAAAGATTGCAATAGGTTCATAAACTTTTCAATCATGAATATGTTTATCATTAAAACTTGATAATATGTATAACGGACTGTTACATGCACATAGTGGACTAAGATATATAGTCATTCTTTTATTACTTACAGTACTTATTCAAAGCTTTATTGGCTGGACTCGAAAGCGAAAGTTTAATAATATACATCGAAAAGTATCGGTCATTTCAATGTCGTTGCTACATGTACAGCTTTTGATTGGAGCAGTTTTATTCTTTATTAGTCCCAAAGTAGTATTCGATAATGACTTATTTGGAGGAGCTATTATTAGGTTTTTTACACTTGAACATCCGTTATTAATGTTGGTAGCAATAGCCGTAATAACCATAGGCCAGGTACGTTCAAAATCTTTCACCAATTATAAAAGTCATAAACGTATTTTCTGGGCTAATTTAATAGGTTTTATACTTATAATGATTTCAATTCCATGGCCTTTTAGAGAGCAATTAGGAGCTGGCTGGTTTTAACTAAAGTACTTAATCAAAGAGTAAAAGTACAATACGGGAAAATATATAAACTCCATATGTTGAAAAGAGGGTGAATACTAATTCTTTTACTGTAAATTCGCTGTTGCTACAATTTTTCATTGCCATATATGTGGTAATTTTTTCAATTGAACATTTGATAATTAGCATTAATGGATACATGAGCCCAAGAATTAATAGAATAATTAATTCTAAAACAACTGCAATTGTGGTGCTTTTGTTATATATACCACAGTCATTAATGCAGTAGTTCACAAAAATCGCAATCAGCAAAAATAAAATACCAGCAATTGGATAAAAAATGTATTTGGATTTCATGTCTTATTGTTTTAAAGGTAGCTATATTCTTTATGGCATATGGTGTTTTTATAAGTTTTGTCTTATAAGTTAAGATGCAGTATGTAATTTAATAAAAAATAATGCAATCCGAAAGAGGCTAACCTTGAGAGTTAGTATAGCGCTTTGTTTGAAAATCTTATTTCTTTCCAATAATTGAGTATGGTTTGTTGATGATAACGTAACTGTTTTATTAACTCTTTAAAAAATGTATCTTCACATCTGGTTTAAATAATAACTTAACAATAACCTATGATGTTCTTAGAAGCTAAGAAGGTGGTAAAGCAATATGCAGCACACCTTGCGCTAGATCATGTTGACCTTCAGGTTCCTGAAGGGTCGATTTATGGTTTACTAGGGCCAAACGGTGCCGGTAAAACAACACTTATTCGTATTATTAATCAGATTACCGGACCTGATGCTGGAGAGATTCTTATTAACGGTCAACTTCTGAAACCACAAGATGTGAGTCGTATTGGTTATTTGCCAGAAGAGAGAGGATTATATAAGAAGATGAAAGTGGGAGAACAAGCCATCTATTTGGCTCGTTTAAAAGGGCTTTCGCGTAACGATGCTATTAAAAAACTTAAGTACTGGTTTGAGAAATTCGAAATTCAAGCCTGGTGGGATAAGAAGGTTGAGGAATTATCGAAAGGAATGCAGCAAAAAATACAGTTTGTGGTTACTGTTTTGCATGAGCCTAAACTACTTATATTTGATGAACCGTTTAGTGGATTCGATCCTATTAATGCTAATATTCTGAAACAAGAAATTATTGCTCAGAAAGAAAAAGGTGCAACCATTCTTTTTAGTACTCATAATATGGGATCGGTTGAAGAAATTTGTGATCATATTACTTTAATTAATAAGTCAAAAACTATACTTACCGGACAAGTTGATGAAATTAAGCAACAATATAAAGACAATCTGATACAGTTTGACTTTTCGGGTGATGCAGATGTATTGGATCAACATTTAGCAACGAATTACCAAATTCAAAATGTGGTTCAAAATCATCGAACAAGTACAGCTGTAATTCAAATGCCTGAAGAAGGATCTGTTAATAAGATGATTGGAAAACTTGTTGATCATGTTCAGATTCATGGTATTCAGGAAATTTTACCATCGATGAATGATATTTTTATTAAAGTAGTTGAGCAAAGTAACCAATCTAAACCCGTTAACAAATAGCCATGAGTAAAGTATCATTAATTATACAACGAGAGTACCTTTCGAGGGTTCGGAAAAAAAGTTTTGTGGTAATGAGTATCCTTGGCCCCATTTTGTTTGGTGCCATGATGGTGTTACCTACCTGGTTCTCATCAATGGAAGATACAAATGAGAAAAAAGTTGCAATAGTTGATCAAACCGGACGATATGCTTCACATATTGAGAGTACGGAGTTGATAAAATTTGATTGGTTGCAAAATCGATCACAACAACAAATGTCATCAGAATACAAGCAGGAAGGATACTATGCTTATCTCTTTATTGAAGATGATTTGTTGTTGCATCCCGATGCTGTTACTATTTATTCTGAGAATCAAATCACTATTGATGTAAAAGAAAATATCAGACGTCAGTTAAAGAGTTTAGTCGAAGATCAGAAACTAACTAGTTACAATATTAGTGGATTAGATGCTATTATTAAAGAAGTTAATAATGTTAGAATTGATGTTAAAACCATTAAGTTGGGTGATGATGGATCCGAAAAAGAAAGCTCACAAGTAGTAACTATCATTGCGGCAGTTGTGTTTGCAATGTTGGTGTATTTCTTCGTTTTGATGTATGGTACGCAGGTAATGCGTGGTGTAATGGAAGAAAAGACAAACCGCATTGTTGAAGTGATAGTTTCATCTGTAAAGCCATTTCAATTAATGATGGGTAAAATTGTCGGTATTGCAATGGTAGCACTTACTCAGTTTACTATTTGGGTGGTTTTAACTGTTATGCTCTATTTTGGAATTTCGGCATTTGTGTTTAATGGTGGTCACGTTCCAACACGAATGGATGATCAGATTGAAAGTGTACAATCCATTAACGGGGCCGATTCGCAAGCCGAGATGACAGAGTTTCAGAAAAGTTTTACTGATATCACTACTAAGATTAAAGCCATTAATTTGGCGGGAATCATTTTTGCTTTTGTTTTTTATTTTATTGGAGGATACTTTTTGTATGCCAGTTTGTTTGCTGCACTAGGAGCTGCGTTGGATAGCGAAACAGATAGTCAGCAGTTTGTGATGCCGGTTATGATGCCGTTGATATTATCGATTTACATAGCCATGGCAGCTTTTCGAAATCCCACCGGTGATTTGGCATTCTGGTTTTCGATGATTCCATTTACCTCTCCTATTGTTATGATGGCACGTATGCCTTTCGAACCCCCAATTTGGGAGTTAGCGGTATCGATGATCATTTTAATTGCAACCTTTATTTTTACTACCTGGTTTGCTGGAAGAATTTATCGCACAGGAATATTGATGTACGGTAAGAAAGTTTCGTATGGTGAACTTTGGAAGTGGTTTAGATATTCAGGAAAATAATTATTGAGATAAGCCGGGTTAGCCCGGCTTTTTTCTTTCAATTTAGTAAATTAGCCTGCTCAATTTCTTATTTATGCGAATAGCAATACTCGATTTAGGAACGAACACAATAAACCTGCTGATTGCGGAGCAAGATGGACGGGAATCATATCAGATTTTGCATGAAAGTAAATACCCGGCAAAATTAGGAAAGGGTGGTATAAACGATAAACGGATATTGCCCGAAGCGATGGATCGTGGTATTACAGCCTTAAAAACGCATCTGGAAACAATGAAACCATATGGTGTCGATAAAGTGGTTTGTATGGCAACTGCTGCAATTCGGAGTGCTTCTAATGGTAAAGAATTTGTACAAAGAGCAAAGAACGAATGTGGTTTGGATATCAATGTCATTGATGGTCAAAAAGAGGCTGAACTTATTTTTGATGGAGTTAAGCAAGTAGTTCCTATTGGAGACGACAGAGTGATGATTTTGGATATTGGTGGAGGTTCAAATGAGTTTATTATTGCCAATAAAGATGGTGTTTTATGGAAACATAGTTTTGATTTAGGAATGGCTCGTTTACTTGATCGTTTTCAGCCATCTGACCCCATTACCATGGAGGAAGTTAATGTGGTTGAAAACTACATTAAGGGTGAATTGACTCTGCTTTACGAAGCCTTTGAGAAATTTCCTACTCATACATTAATCGGTTCATCAGGCTCGTTTGATACTATTGCTGGCATGATAGCTGCTATTCATCATCCGCATTTAGATATGAAAAAGTTATTAACCTATCATGTGCCGATGGAGTATGTTGAAGAGTTACATTATAAGTTTTTGAAATCATCACATGCTGAGAGAGAAAAGATGGAACGAATGGATTTGCATCGGGTTGAAATGATTGTTTTAGCAAGTATTTTTATTAACTTCATCGTGCGTGAGTTTAATATAAATTCATTTCATCAGTGTGCTTTTGCACTCAAAGAGGGAACAATTTATCAGATATTACGAAATCAGTTATAATTAATTAGAATGGCCAAAATATTAGTGATCGACGATCAACGAAGCATTAGAAATACACTTAAAGATATATTAGAGTACGAAAGTCATACCGTTGAGCTGGCTGAGAATGGAGAAGAGGGAGTTGAAATGTATGGGGCTAACAAGTACGATGTAGTGCTATGCGATATTAAAATGCCCAACATGGATGGGATGGAGGTATTAGATAAAATTATTAACCACCAGAATGATGCTCCTGTTATTATGATCTCTGGTCATGGAAATATTGATACTGCAGTTGAGGCCATAAAAAAAGGAGCATACGATTTTATAGAAAAACCTCTTGATTTAAATCGATTGTTGGTAACTATTCGCAATGCTATTGAGAAGAAAGATTTAGTAACCGAAACTAAAGTACTGAAACGTAAGGTGAGTAAAACCTTTGATATGATTGGAGAATCAGAACCCATTGCAAAGGTCAAAGATATGATTGAAAAGGTTGCTCCAACCGATGCTCGAGTGCTTATAACTGGAGGGAACGGTACTGGTAAGGAATTGGTAGCTCGTTGGTTACACGAAAAAAGTAATCGTGCATCACAACCATTTATTGAAGTTAATTGTGCAGCTATACCATCTGAATTGATTGAGAGTGAGTTGTTTGGTCATGAAAAAGGAGCTTTTACATCGGCACATAAACAACGTAAAGGTAAATTTGAACAGGCTAATGGAGGAACTATCTTTTTGGATGAGATTGGAGATATGAGTTTGCCTGCTCAGGCTAAGGTACTGCGTGCTTTGCAAGAGAATATTATCAGTCGGGTTGGAAGTGATAAAGATATAAAAGTTGATGTGCGCGTATTGGCAGCAACTAATAAAAATCTAAAAGAAGAGATTGCTAATAGTAATTTTCGCGAGGATTTATATCACCGATTAAGTGTGATATTAATTCATGTTCCTTCTTTGAATGATCGAAAAGAAGATATCCCATTGTTAACTGAACACTTTAATAATATTATTTGTGCCGAATTAGGAATGCCATTAAAAACATATACCGACGAGGCGGTTAAAGAATTGATGGATATTAACTGGACAGGAAACATTCGCGAATTTCGCAATGTAATTGAGCGTTTGATAATTTTGGGCCAAACCGAAATTACCAAAGAAGATGTTAAGGCATATGCTCGCCCTATGTAATTAGTATCTGATATGAGAAAGGAAAAAGATTTTCTTGGTGAACTGACTCTGCCGTCAGAAGCTCTCTATGGAATTAATTCCTTGAGAGCTAAAGAAAATTTTCCAAATCAAAAGCCATTTCAATTTGAATGGTTCAAAGCAATGGGTAAAGTTAAATTGGCCTGTTACCGTACTTATTCCCGTTTTCGAGAAGCTGCTGTGGCTAAGTATGATTCAAACGAATTACCAATCACATTTTTTGAGTCATCAATTACTAATGCTTTGATTGAAGCCGCTACTCAAGTTTCTTCTGGTAAATACTTTAATGAGTTTATTGTGCCTGCAATTCAAGGAGGTGCAGGTACGTCTATTAATATGAATATCAATGAGATTATTTCCAACCTTGCTTTATTGCAGTTGGGTAATAATCCAGGAGATTACCAATGTATCGATCCTTTTGAACATGCAAATGTTTTTCAGTCAACCAACGATACGGTACCTACAGCTCTTAAGGTAGCAGTGATGACTCTTCTTGATGAGTTAGAAGAAGCTATTAATGATCATCGTCACCAGATTGAGATACTTGAAAATCAATATCGTAATGTTTTACGGCATGGTTATACTCAAATGCAAAGGGCAATTCCTTCTACTTACGATAAGTTATTTAGTACCTATAATAATGCATTATCGCGCGATTGGTGGCGTATTTCAAAATGTTCGGAGCGAATTAAAGAAGTTAATCTTGGAGGTGGAGCTACTGGAACAGGATTAAGTATTCCGCGTTTCTTTATTATGAACGTTGTTAGTGAATTACAGCATATAACAGGACTGCCAGTAACGCGTGGTGAAAATTTATGCGATGCCACATCAAATCTTGATAGTTTTGTTGAAGTTCATGCAACATTAAAAGCACATGCTGTAAATTTAGAAAAGCAGGTTAACGATCTCCGCTTGTTAGCTTCTGATATCGCATCCAATAGTTTGCTTGAGTTACCACAACGACAGGTGGGGAGTTCTATTATGCCAGGTAAGATTAATCCGGTTATTCCAGAATTTATTATAAGCTCTGTACACAAAGTTTATACCAACGATATGCTAATATCTAACCTTTGTGGACAAGGTTGCCTGGAGCTAAATGCATATTTACCAGTTATTGGGGATGCAATGCTTGAATCAATACAGCTTTTAATAAATGCCAACAAAAGTTTGTTAGCCAATATGATGAATGATCTTAGAGTTAAAGGTATTGATGCGAGAATCTATAATAATCCCGCTATTAGTACAGCTTTAATACCCTATGTTGGGTATCATCAGGCTACTAATTTGGCTAATTTAATGAAGAAGGAAAAATTAACTGTTTTTGAAGCCAATCAAAAGCTAAAATTGGTTGATGGGAAAATTCTTGATGATTTAATGCGTCCCGAAGCTCTTATTCGGCAAGGGTATAGTTTGGGTGATATCTTGTAGTTATGTATTAAAAATGAAGCGATAAGCATTGTTTTTCAAACATCTTTTTTATATTTAACCTCAATTTCTATCTATAAACACCCAAATAATTCAATTTTATTGTGAAAACTAACCTAACTAATCATCAATCGAAGAACAGCAGTAGCTATGATAATAGTAAACTGATGTCATTTGATTTTAGTTACGAACTAAGATCGGGGGGAAAAGCAATGGGAGTGGTAATTTTTAATGAGAAAAAAATTACGTTTGATGTTTCCAATAGCGGTAATCCTCTATTTGAGCTTTTAAAAGGAATGGCAAGTTTAATTTTTGAGCCTTCGCATATTTGGGGTGAAGATAACATTAGTTGGGTTGATTGGTACGATGAATTAGGTTGTTTACGGTGGGTAATTGGTACCGAAGATGGTGTTAATGTTACCATAAAACTGATACAATACGAAGATGTTTTTGATGAATCAACAGGGAAATTGTTGGTTGAAGGAACAATGGATATGCCGCAGTTTTATTATGCTATCATTCATAAATTGGATAAGTTCATTAAGAGATTAGGGTTATTGAACTATGAGCAAAGTTGGCAAAAAGATGAATTCCCATTAACGTATTTCCTATTACTTAAAAAATACTTAATTGAAAAAGGATGCTGGATTCCTACTAATGAAAAAGTCGGATCATTAAGTGATGAGTTAGATTTTTTAATGGCGTAAAGAAGAATGAGCCGTTATCTTACAGTATTGCTATTAAAACATACTAAATTTTCATACCTTAGAGATAACGTTAAATTTTTTCTGACCTGAATGGAAAATATGCCTACATACGAAGAATTGAATGAGGAGGTTGAAAGGTTAAAGGCCTTGTTAGAAGAAAAATCACAGCATGATTTATTCCGTGAACTAAAGGAAAGCGAAACACGGTTTAAAATATTATCGGACTCTGCTCACGAAGGGATCTTTATTCATGACCAAGGATATGGAATTGTGGTGAATAATGTTGGATGTAAGTTATTTGGCTATGAGCCAGGTGAGCTTATCGGAATGCATGCCAAGCAAATCTTTACCCGAGAATCGGTTATTACTGTAATGAAGAATATCAAAGCAGGTATTACGCATCCTTACGAAGTAATTGGTTTACGAAAAGATGGATCAACCTTTGATGCAGAAGTTACAGGTGAGAATTGTGTATATAAAGGGAAACAGGTTCGAGTTGCCGTTATTCGCGATGTTACAGAAAGAAAAAAAGCAGAACAGGCTTTAAAAGATAGTGAAAGTAAATTTCGGGAAGTATTTGAAAATGCTGGTGATGGAATCCTAATTGGTAATCTTAAAGGAGAAATAATTGAAGCAAATGAAGCTTTTTTAAAGATGACTGGTTTCGAACGAAAGGACATTCTGGGAAACCACATTAAGAAGATTTTTCCAGCTGATATCTTGACAAAAAAACCTCTTCGGTTTGATATCTTAAATGAAGGTAAGTCCTTAATTCTTGAGCGTAATTTGATTGGAAAAGATGGGCAATTAATTCCTGTGGAGATGAATTCTAAACGTCCACATGCTAACTATTATTTGTCTATTATAAGAGACTTACGAGAGCGACATCGAGTGGCAAATGAGTTGCAACGTAAGAATAAAGAATTATTACATGCAAAAGAAAAGGCAGAAGAAAGTGATCGTTTGAAAAGCTCTTTTTTAGCGAATATGAGTCACGAGATTCGAACACCCATGAATGGTATCCTTGGATTTGCTGAATTAGTAAGAGCAGAAAATTGTGATAATAAGACTCGAGATGAGTATCTGGATGTTATTATTAGCAGTGGACATCAATTATTGGATATTATTAATGATGTATTAGAAATTTCAAGAATTGAAACGGGACAGATCAATATTCAGAAATCGGTTATTAAACTTAATGAATTACTTCATGATATTCAGATATTTTTTCAGCCTTTATCCCGTCAAAATCATAATGAAATAGAACTCATTTTACCCAATCAATCTGATCAAATTACGTTATACGCTGATGAACCAAAATTGAGACAAATATTAACCAATTTGGTTAATAATGCTCTTAAGTTTACATTGAATGGTAAGGTTCAAATTGGCTATGTTATAGAGCGAGAATATATTAGGTTTGTTGTAGAAGATAATGGTATTGGTATACCCCAAGATTTTGTGAATAAGGTATTTGATCGCTTTTTACAAGCTGAATATTCGGACCAGCTTAAGCAAAAAGGTACCGGATTGGGGTTGTCAATATGTAAACGTTTGGTTGAAATTATGGGTGGGGATATTTGGGTGAATTCGCTTGAAAATGAAGGAGCTAAATTTGAATTTATTATTCCAACGAAACAAAAAAAGAACTGACCTCCTGGCCAGTTCTTTGTATATTATGCTTTCTGATTCATTGCAATTTTTTGGTAAACCATATTCGTTAACTTCTCATAGGATGATTGTTCTGGATAAACTGGTTTTAGAAACTCAACACTCACTTTTCTCCAAGGTTTAGGAAATTTGGAACCACGTGGTAGTGCACGGTTCGCTCCTTTGATCGAAACGGGTACAATCGGAACATTAAGCTCTTTACTTAAAATGGCGAAAGTCTTTTTAAATTCTCCTAGTGTACCATCAAACGAACGTGTTCCTTCTGGAAAAATAATTAAGTTTTTCTTCTTTTTCAGAGCTTCACCCATCTTTTGAATAGATTCTTTTAAATCTTTATTCAGATCCATAATGATAACATGATGGCGATTGGCAATAAATTTTAAAAACTTTGAGCTAACATGTTTTTCTTTTGCATAGAAATATGTATTTCTAATGGTGTTTTTACGTAAGAAAGATGCCACAAATAGCCCATCGAAAAAGCTCTGATGATTGGGTGCAATAATGCATGGTCCATCTGGTATGTTTTTCATTCCTTTACCTTTAAAACGGAAATAAAGGCGGAAAAAATATTTTGAAAATTTAACAAAAATAGTACCTGTTAACCATGTTCGAGGTAATTGCAAATTAATGTTCTCTTTTAATATTTTCGCCCAATTGATTTTTTCAATAGATATACGTGTGCGTTTAGAAGCAACAAATTCACTAAGCTTCAGAACAGATGGAAAGGCAACCATTTCATTTACGTCAATATCTACACCAAAAGTAGATTGTAAAAATACTTGTAAACCAACTTTATCAAGCGAATCCATCCCTAAGTCCATTTCAAGATGATTTCCAGGGCGGACAGTGCAATTCTTTTCATTTGCAATAAAATCACTTATTACCTGATATTCTTTTAAGGTTACTTCTTCTTCTGCTTCTTCTTTTGTTGTATGTGTGATCTGATTTGCTAAATCAGGTAACATAAAGCGTTGTAACTTACTAAGGCGTGTGCGAGGTAGTTCAACATTAGTTATCGAAAATGCAGTGATCTTTTTATAGGGTGCTACTGATTGATTGTACTTATCAACCACTTCCCATTTAATTGTATTATAAATAGCGTCCTCATCTTGCCCTTGCAATTCGGCTTTATTTGGAACAATAATAGCTCTTAATTGATCTTTATCTGCAAATACTCCAATTTCAGCCACACATGCAGCCATGTTTTCTATTTTTGCTTCAATCTCAGATGGATTAATGTTTTTACCATTCGATAAAACAATAATTTCCTTCTTACGACCTGTTATAAATAGATAGCCTTGCTCGTCAATATGTCCAAGATCTCCGGTATATAACCAACCATCTTTTAAAACTTCGGCAGTTTCTTCTGGTCGATTAAAATATCCCAGCATTACATTATCTCCTTGAACAGCAATTTCACCATCTTTAATGTCAACAGTCGCACAAGGTAATATTTCACCGGGGCTACCAATCCGAACTTTTCCAGGACGGGTAAAGCTTATCATCGGAGCTGTTTCTGTCATACCATAACCCTCAAGTACTTCAAAGCCTAAAGTTTTGTAATCGTTTCCAACTTCCGGATCAAGGGCGGCTCCACCCGATACCATGTATTTTACAGCACCTCCAAATTTGTTGTGTACAGATTTAAAAACAGTTCTAGAAAAAGATTTAGAGTTAATGTTTTGTGCTAAACTAAATAAGCTTTTAGCTATAAAACTATCTTCTATCTTGGTTTTTATGCCTTTTCTAATTGCTGCATATAAACGTGGTACCCCAATAATGATACTTACTTTATTATCTTGCAAAGTTTTGATAATATCGTCAGAAGCCATTGATGGAGCCATTGCTATTTTAGAGCCAACATATAAAGGTACCAACATTGTACCCATTAATGGGAATATATGATGTAGAGGTAACAGCATCATTACTACTTCATCTTTCGAGTAGATTTTAACACCTTCTGATACTGCATCAATGTTTGCTAGTAGGTTTTTAAAAGATAACATTACTCCCTTTGGACTACCAGTTGTACCAGATGTGTATATAATAACAGCGTTGCTGTTTTCTGGTGTTTCCATTGTACCAACCGAAAAACTACTTGGCATTTTCTTTTCAACACATTCCTCAATCACGAATATTTGTGTTTTTATTCCTGATTTTAAAACGGCTTCCTCCAACTGAACTTTTTTATCTTTTGATGTGAAAATTATTTCTGGATAACAATCTTTTAAGATATATGCAACTTCATTCGTCGTTGCCATAAAGTCAATTGGAACAGTAGTAGCTTTTTGATACCAAGCTGCATAAAATGCGTAGATCCATCCGACTTGATTTTCGGAATAGATAGCTACACGCTTGGCGTTAATATCTTTAATTTGATAAGCGAAATTGGAAATTTCTTTATTTAACTGATTATAGCTGATTGAAGTGCTACCACATACAATCGCTGTTTTATCTCCTACATTACAAATCATAACTTCACAATTGCGTTGTAATTGAACAAATATAGAAAAAACAACTTGGTATTAATGTTTCTTCATCTTTAAATTCAACATAGTTATATACAGCTATCGTTATAAATAGTCTGGTTTAACCATTTGGCTATTATCTACAAAGGGAGCGATAGCTCGTTGATATATCCCTTGAACATAGGCAATAGTCATGCCATAATTAGTTATGGGTATTTTTGTTGTTTTAGCAAGGTTGAGTCTATTGTTCAATTGTTTTCTAGTAATCATGCAGCCTCCACATTGAATTACTAAGGCGTATTGTTCAATCGGTTTCTCTATTTGGTTGAGACCAGAAACTACATCAAAATTCAGGTTTTTACCAGTATATGCTGTTAGCCACCTTGGTATTTTAACTCTTCCTATGTCATCGCATGATACATGATGAGAACACGACTCTAATAATAAGATTCGATCACCATCTTTTAACTCATCAATTTTAGGTGTGCCTTGCAAATAACTTTCGAAATCTCCTTTGAAATGAGCTAATAATATACTGAATCCTGTTAATGGTATATTTTTGGGAACAGAAGCATCGGCTTTTAAAAATATTTGACTATCTGTAATGGCCAATGCGGGTCTAATGCCAGTACGTTTTAAAAATGAGTCAACTTCTTTTTCTTTCAATACAATGCATATGGCATCATTATCTAAAATATCTCTGATAGCTTGAATTTGGGGTAAAATGAGTCTTCCTTCCGGAGCTTCAATATCAATGGGGGTAATAAGCAAAACAATATCACCATACGAAATTAAATCCCCAACTAAAGAGGGAGTTGTGTAAGCCGATTCAGGAATAGCTTTTCTAATCTCCTTAATTAATAGATCGATATCTGATGAGATAACAGAAAATGGAATAATAGCCGATGCATTGATTTGTGAAGTAGTGTTTAACCAATCTATTGATGGTGGTGTAAGATCAGTTTTGTTATGGATGATGATGAATGGAGTATCTTGTTTGTTAAAAGCCTTAATGAGTGATGCTTCTGATTGATCCCATTGATTATTGGTTACAACTAAGATGGCTAAATCAACTTGGTTGATGATTTGTGTTGATTTCTTAACTCTTTGTTCTCCCAATTCCCCGAAGTCATCAATGCCAGCCGTATCAATTAAAATTACCGGACCAAAACCAGTGATCTCAAATGATTTTTTAACAGGATCAGTAGTTGTTCCTGCTATCTCTGATACAATAGCTGTGTCTTGTCCTGATAATTTATTTATAATTGAACTTTTGCCATTGTTACGACGTCCAAAAATTCCAATATGTGGTTTTCGATCTTTGCTCATTAGTTAAAATGTTACATGCAAAGGTAGGTTAATTATATAATAAGTTACAGAATGAAAGTTTCTTCATAGAAGAAATATGGAAGGAGTGTGAACGAAATTAAAAAGGAAGAACTTTACTTCCTCCTTTTCAAATGGTTATCTGTTATATTGTTAACCCGTAAAAGCATATATGTTTTGCCTTATGAAAATTCGATAGGTTAGAGCATCAAGTTGTTTGAAGGGTAAGATTGCCATATTATCAAATCGAAGATGGTGTTCAAATTGATTAATTATATGATCAACTTCATTGGCATAACCGGGATATCTATTTTTTATTTTTTTACAGCTCTGGCGGATAATTTCAATTTTTACATTGTTTTCTTCTTCAGGTTTAGCTAAATAGGACAAGCGATTATTAATACTCTGAAGTACCTTAATTTTTTTTGAGATGTTTAATTCTATGTCTGTCCACGCTTTTGTTCCATTTTCGATCAATTTGTCTAATACTTCGTTGCGAATATTCATAGTTTTGTAGTTTGTAGTTCATTATTCTACTTGTTAATTGCAGAACTATCAATTCGTAACACTTTTTTTTAAAAAAACAGATTTTAAACAATTATATACATCAATGTTTAATAGTGCTTTGGTGTGTGTAATGATCAGATCTATAGTAATATGCGTTGTCGGTTTGACTCGATAGCTTTTGAAAAGTAATTTGTCTAAAATCACACTATAAGTGTAGGAGATTTACAATTTAGTGTATGTAAAAAGAAAGTTGATGTAATTATTGAGTAAAACTCATAATCATATCAACTTTTTATGCTTCACGAGAGTATTTCTTACGTTGATTAACAAGGTAATCTTCTTATAATCCTTCTTTTACTCCAAATACTTGTTCGAGTTCAAGCTTTTCTTTTCCTACCGAAATAATAATCAAATATTGACTTTCTTTAATAAGTTGTTCATCAGAAGGATTCTTTTCAATCTTATTGTTAATTACTAATCCAATTAAAATAACATTGAGATCTTTCTTCATTTTGACAAAAGCATCAAAATAAGTAGACTCAATATATGGATTTTGCCGCGTAACCTTGTATTGTTGAATATCTTGGTCGTCCATTTCAACACTTGTAGATATCAAATCCTCGGTATATTCTGCAACATGGGGTTCAAATAAATAGCTTGCTACTAATCTTGATGCAACTTCACTTCGAGAGACAACATGTTTGATACCTGTGTTAATTAGGGTTTCTTTTAAATCAGGATTACTACAGTTAACAATGATATTAATATCTGGAAATTCTCGTTTGAGATTTAATACAAAAACTAAAGTTTCGGTATCGTCTACAAAGTTGATAAAGACAGCCTTTGTTTTTTCGATGTTTGCTTTACGATAGGCATCCATATTGTTGTAATCGGCAAACATGGCAAAACACTGATTATGTTGATATAAATCTTTAATAAGTTCTAAATCACCTTTGGAGTTTGTTATAAATGCAATGTTATGTCCTGTTGGGAAAATTTGATCAGCTACTTTTTTGCCAAATCCACTCCAACCTATTATCATATAATGGTTTTCGAAATCTGTTCCGAAAAAACCGTTTTTCTTCTTTTCCATATAAGTACTTATTCTACTGCTGATTTCACCAATAAAGTAGCCAATAACCCCCAGACTACCTAAAATTACAAAAAGTCCAATTATTTTACCAAGTGCGGTAACTGGGTAGAAGTCACCATAGCCAACCGTTGTTAAGGTAACAATAGCATACCATAAAGCATCAGTCAGCGATTTGATATTGGAGTTAGGGTCACTGCTCTCAACTATTGATATCAGATAGATTAAAAACAGATATACTATTAAACCAATGGCAAGTCCTGCTTTTTTCTTCATGTTTCGTGTGGTTTATGCGTTCGCATTTTTATTGCAATTCAATTCCTCTAAATCATTTTCCCATTGAAAAGTAAAATTGAATTGTTTGCATAAAGTTATAAAATTAAGGGCTTTTTCCTTATTGCAACTACTAAGCTCGATATATGAGCAACCATCCTGATCAAATGTGTGAACTGCGAAGTGTGATTCGGCCAGTAACCAAAAAGCGGTGTATCCGTTTTCTGGAAATTTATGATCGGTAAATTGTAAAACCTTAAAACCACTTTTATTTAAAGCGGTATCAAATTGCTCTTTAAGCTTTATGGGCTCATAAAGCTCGATCCATCCTTTTATGTTGAATATTTTGGGAGGCAGATTAACTGCATTTATTTTAGTCATTGTTGAGTTATTTAATATAAATCCCAGTTTCCTTTTAAATAGTATTTATACAAGACCGGATCATGAATTCGATTTACTTTCACAGAATCGTTTTGACCTGGAAAAATATCCTTTCCAAAGGAAGTAATCAATTGCATTGCATCATTATTTAGCCATTGGGTTTCAATATTATGAAAGTGTAATGATTGAATTGCTTTTTTTAGATTTACTTCTCTTTGTGTTTTCATTCCTAATGACCATCCCCATTCTCCTAGAGATAATACCTGATTATGCAGAGGAATGGTTTTGAATCCAGCTTCGCGCATGGTTTCAATAATGCATTTAAATGCTTTGGTGGCAAAATATGGGCTTCCGGCTTGTGTGATGATTAAACCTTCAGGGCGAAGATGTCTATAGCAAACACTGTAAAATTCCATCGAATACAATCTGCCTAATTCAACGGTTCGTGGATCGGGTAAATCAATTATTATTACATCATAGAAGTCTTTATTTTGGGTAAGATAATGGTATCCATCCGAATTAATTATTTCAACCTTGGGATTGTTAAGAGCTCCTTTGTTAAGGTTGGTAAGAATTGGATGTTCTTGTCCCAGCTTAGTCATGGCTGGATCAAGATCAATTAAACGAATACTTTTAACAGACAGATATTTTAATACTTCACGGGCTGCACAACCGTCACCACCTCCTAATATTAATACGTTTTGAGGATGAGGATGAAGTGACATAACAGGGTGGACTAATGGTTCGTGGTACATCATTTCGTCCATAGTACATAGCTGTTCGTTACTATTAAGATAAAGCCAGTAATTATCTTGCCATTGAGTGATTACGATTTTTTGATATTGGCTTTGTTCTGAGTAAACTACTTTGTCTTTGTATTTGATCTGTTCACCGTATTTGATAATAGGATCAGAAAAGATTACTCCGGCAATAATAGTAACTGTTACCAAAGCAATTGAAGTATTGAGGTATGTTTTATACTTTTTATCGATTAGGATGTTGAGCATAAAATAAACAACTACAGCAACGCCAAAATTAACAGTACCTAAAAAGAAAGGTAAATAAGTTAGACCTAAGAAGGGAAGACCTACTACGACAAAGAATATACCTCCAATTAAACTTCCGTAATAATCCTTTTCAAGTACGTTAGAGATGTTAACTCGAAGCGACTCATATTCGTTATTGATTCGCATTACAAGTGGAATTTCCATACCAATTAAAGTACCAATAAGGATGGAAAATGCGTAAATAACAATTGCCAGTGAGTTGGTGAATGCCGAGGTTGTATAAACTATCATTGGAGCAAAAGACACTACTAATGAAAGTGCAAATTCAAGAATTAGGAATTTCTCGGTAAGGTTAACTTTAAATGATTTACTAATGCGGCTTCCTAATCCCATCGAAAACATCATTGTGGATACAATCATTGTCCACTGAAGAATGGAATCACCCAAAAAATAGGTGGCTAAGGTTGATAATAGATATTCAGCAATGATTCCGCTAAAACCTGTAGCAAAGATGGCTGCCATTAAAATGGCAGAGTATTTATTTCGAATTTTAAACATGAAAATAAGATAAACACAAAAACACGGAGAACATGACAGTGTCTGATCTCCGTGTTTTTATATCAGAATTGTAGTATTATAAACACCAGGTAATCAAAATTGATCCTCCTATATATGCAAAAGCTTCGATGATGGCGGCTCCAACGTTAGGATGTTCCTGGTTGACAATTTCGTCAGTTAATCGTTGTCCTGGTAATAAAATTTTATCAGTAAGGAAGCGCATTACCGGAAGTAAAATTATACCTATGGCTAATTCGAATCCAGCTTCTGAAAATGTATAGGCCCAGCCTTCAAAATCGCCCATCAATGCATGACGAATTAAATTGGCAATTGCAATTAAGGCACCCGCAAAACCTACTCCTACAGCAACATTGTCTTTTTCAATATGCTCATGTACATCGTATGGAGTAATGAATTGATAAACTGCAGCGGTAATAAAGAGTGCAACTTGCCCGGCTAACCAAAATACAGTTGCAGAAGTAACTCCTTGTATAAGGGTTCCACTTTCGCCAGTAACGGCACCAAAAATAATCAATCCGGAAGCCACCGAAATAGCTCCTTCAATTACACCAGAACCAGAGTTTCGGTCTTCAATAATTTCTTTTTTGACAGAAAACTTTCGTAAAATGATTTTATCATTCAACCAAATTGAAATATTAAGTAGAACAATTGCTAGTACCCCGTAGATAGCTATGTCTTGAATATCCAGTAATAATCCTCGCGAAGGTCCAACAATAGCACTACCAATGGCTGCTAAAAGGCCAATAAAGTAGCCAACATGAGCAAATGAGAAAGCAAGGTTGTCTTTTTCAACTAGTTCTTCTTTAACATTAAAACTTCTGTTAACTAGTTGATATACCATTTTTCCGATAAAGAAAATGGCAAAGCCAACAGCAATGTATATTACGGCATCGTATAAGATGGATGAAATTTCTGTTAATGTCATATCTTAATAGGTTGAATGATTATTATTTACCAAACCCTCCACTGCGGCTGCGTGATGAAGAACTGCTGTAACGGCTTGAACTACGGCTTTTTTTATTTGAATAACTGGAGCTAGAAGAATAGCTACGGGATTTAGTGGCTGTTGCCGAACGTTTAACTTCACTTCGTACGCTTTGTTTGAATGAAGAAGGTTTGTTACCCCAAGTGCTACTTTTACCAGTACCGGATGAAGTGTAAGTATTGGTTCCGTATACTGTTCGTCCACTTGGTCCGTAATATGCACGCGATCCGTAGTATCCCCCACCATAATAGTCATTCCAATAGGAACGACGTGCAGGATATGTCATCATATTAAACATTGAAGACATAAAGGCATAACGTCCATAGAATTCCCAAAACGATCCACCATTTCGCTCTTGCCAATGGCCGTATTTAGGATTACCAACGTAATGATTGTATCCGGCAGGACTGGCTTTTTTACTTAGTTTACCATCTTTTTTGGTTACAATTTCCATTCCCATGTTATCAACATTGGCGTCGAAGAAAACATCAGGTACTTCTTCCCAATCAGTAGTTGTGGATAATACGGTATCGGGGTGTTCAATAATAACATTGTACATGTGATAGTAATTACTACCCCTGTAATCCATATCCAGTAATATGATCGAGTAATTTTGTTCGTTATTGTATTTTGTAATTAGTTTATCAACCGGTGTTTTCTGCCAGGTGCTGACTGAGGAGTCAATTCTTCTGGAACGTGTGCAATTATTGCACGATCGCAGCACAATAAAACCCAGAATAACGATGATTATAACTTTTGCAATTCCGTTGTTCATGATTTAAATAGTTTGGGGTTAATTTTCTCCCGGTAAGATGTTTGATATTTCGAACGTTTTAACACTCTTGCCAATTGCGGCTTCAAATTCTTTTTCATCCCATTGTTCGATGCATAAAAGATGTTCGCCAGTAGTATCTTCAAAATCCCATGAACGGAATTCTTCCCACTCAGTACCTTTAGTTATGTTGTGGAAATATCCAGGAGACTCTTTTTCGAGATGATACGTAATTCCTTTGTACGTAATTTTTTTAGGCGGTTGTTGACGAGCAATTAGGGTGTCAGTAAGATCGTCTTGTAAAGCTCTTACTTTTACTTTCTCCATAAATGAGATTTCCAATTCATCATCTTCTTCTATCCCAAGATAGCGGGTTTCAGCCCCATTATTAATTTGAAATTCGCGAGTGAAAAAGTTGTTTCCCCAATCGTATTCCATAATGGCTTCTACCATCCATGTTGATAAATCGTATTCGAAAACAAAACCAACATCCAGATCCTGAATCCGGATGTTAGTGCTATCGTAATGTGATTCTTGCTTCTTTTTGAAAATATCAAATAATCCCATAATGCTTAAAAAGGGGAGGTGTTACTCCGTTTTGTTCTTTAATTTGGCTTTTAACTCCTCTAAGGAATTAGACGCTTTAACATTTTTCTCAGAAAGAACATCGTCTATTTCATCATCAAGGCTTCGGTTTTCAAGACTTATTTCGCCATAAGCTTCAGATAAAGCCTCTTGTTGAGCTACTTTTTCTTTCATTTTTTCAAGCATCGAAACCGTTCCTGAGCTATCAATGCCGCTTAACTGTTTGTTAATTTTTTGAGTAGCACTGCTAACTCGGGCACGAGCTTTAAGTGTTCGTAATTCGTTTTCGTAGCTTGAAATAGTACTTTTTAACTTCTTAACATTCTTGTCAAGAGTGGCAATATTATTATCAAATCGAGTTACTTCTTCCTGTGCTCTTTTGGCAGCGTCTAAAGCTTCTTCTTTCTTTGATAATGATTCAGTAGCTAGGCGATCGGCTTCGGCAACATCTAATTCTCCTTTTTCAGCTTTCTGAATGAGAAGAATTGCTTTTTGCTCATAGTTTTGAGCTAACGATTTGCTATCGTTTAAGTCTTTTTTGCTTCTTATTGCCATTGCTTTTACCTCGGCCAAAGCTTGCAAACTTTTATCTAAGTCCTGTTTTAAGTCGCGAATCCCTTGCTCTGTCATTTTAATTGGATCTTCCAATTTATCGACAATTGCATGGGCTTCTGCTTTTCCTACATTAAATATTCTGTTGAAAATTCCCATTTCTAAATTTGTTTTTAGGCTTTTGAAAATTCGATTAATTGATCTGAGTATTCAGATAATAATAGTTTAAGTGAGTTTAAACTTCCTTCGAGCTCGTTTAAATCAAGATTTTCGAGTTGAAGGGTGTCGCGAAAAATCACTTTTTTACCTTCTTCGTCTAAAACAAAGGCTCCATGCACAATTTGGCGATTCATCACCAATAATGACTTGTAGATATCTTCTGAGCCTTTGGCTAATTCGAAAAGTAAACCTTCAATAATAAGGATCGAATCTTCACAATCGACAATTACATTTGAGATGCCGTCTTCTTCTTTTTCAACGACAAATAATTCTTCAGCAGCGTCTTCCGACACAATTCTGTACTCAAGGTCAAGGAGGTAGTCTTTAACCTTGTTAAAATGTTCACTCATGTTTACGTTTTTATATTATTGGTTACGGGACAAATCAAATATATAAAAAGATTAGCAGTAAGAAAAGGGATTTAATGGTATTAATCTAAAGGCTGGATTTTCTGCTATTCATAATAAAAAATGGGCTCCTAGTTTGAGATACTATTTAAAATATCTGTCGATTTTGACTTCTTTAAAAAGTGTGGAGGTGTGATGTATTATTTCATTTACAAACTGATGGGCAAGATATGGAGCCAGTAATCCTCCTCTTGATCCTAAACCGTTAAAAATTCCAATATTGGTTTGATGAGGTAAAAAGCCAATAACAGGTCGTCTGTCGTGCATGGTTGGGCGAATACCTGTTAGTTGTTTATTGATATTGAGGGGTAAGTCCGAAATGAGAGCCCATTTATCAAGTAGTTCTTCTTTTTTAGACATTGTTGGTAAAAGATTGTTCCATTCGTGTTGAAATGTGGCGCCTATTTTAAATCGATGTTTTTCGGTAGGTAAAACAAATAATCCTTTTAGTAGAATATTATTCAGTTTCAAGCCTGGAATTTCAACATCTAATAGTTCTCCTTTTGTATTACGGAAGTTCAGAGTATCAAAAAATGAACTTCTAGCATCAGCTTCCCCTCTACAAAAAATGATTTTATTTGCCCGAATATCTTTCCATTCAATTATTTTATTTTTGATATAAAGATCCTTTTCGCTGAATTCATCCTCAATCAAAAGGTTCGATGAGATTAGAAAAGATCTGTACGCTTTTAGGAACTCTTGCATATCAAGGCGTGCGCCTTCTGTTATTCGCCCAAATCCATATGGAGCTTTAATTTCTTTAGGTAAGGGTTGTGAAGTGGGATTCGTTTCAATATAGGCATGTAATTGAGCTTTTTGGTATCTGTGTGTCCAAAAATCAAGATCTGTTTCACCATATATTTTATCCATCACAGTAGGATAAAAAAAGCGATGTTTCAAAAATGACTCTATTTCGGAATAAAACTCTTTGGCGTATGGTAGGAGTATATCTACATTCCACGATTTTACCATTCGTTTAATACCTATTGGGTTAATTAAACCAGCAGCTACTTTTGTTGCAGTATTGGTTAGAGGTATGTCAATAACCAAATGATTAATGTTTTTTTTAACAAGTTGATAAGAAAGAACTGTCCCTGCTAGACCCTGTCCAATAATTAGAATGTCTGTGTGTTTGGTCATGTACCTTTTGCCTGAATTGATAGTTGTTAACAACAAAAGGTGAAAAATTATTTTTTGTTCAAATCTTTAATCATCTTGATATTTGCGTGGTACCGAAAAGAAGAATGTACTGCCTCTACCTGGCTGCGATTCAAGCCAAATATGACCATTTAAAAGTTGAACCATTTCTTTACAAATTGAAAGGCCTAAACCACTTCCTCCTGAATAATTGAGCATTTCAATTTCTATTTGCTTAAATTTTTTAAATAGATTTTTATGAAGGTTTTTTTTAATTCCTACACCGGTATCTTCAACGTGAAAAACGATTTCTTTATCTTTAACTTCAAAGCCGATTGTAATTTTTCCTTTGTAAGTATATTTGATTGCATTATTAATCAGGTTATGAAAGATGCGTCGTAGCTTTTCTTCATCGGATAAAATAGTTAACTCATCTGAATTTTCAGGAATGGATAATGACAATTTTACATTATCATTCATTAGTGGAATAAAGTAGCTATATACATTTTTGATAAAAGGAACCAATTCAATCGTACTAGGTGAAACAATCATTGCTCCGGAAGTTAAAAGCGAAGTGTCAACTAAATCAGTAACTACTGTGAGTAATTGTTTCGAACTTTTTTCAATTATTTTCAAATAATCTTTAGTTTCATCACTTGTATTTTCCAATGAAGCAGTTAACTCCGAAAAACCAATAATGGCGTTCATGGGAGTACGAAGTTCGTGAGAGATATTCTTAATGAATTCGGTTTGAAGTAATTCATGCTTTTGAGCCTTGGCATGGGCTTTCTTAATTTTTTTAATTAAATATTTAGTGAGGAGATAAATAATAAGGGAACAGGTAATAACAAAAAACCATTCTTTGTATAAGAATACCAATATAAGAATCGATTCTTTTTCGAATAGTATAAAAGCCAGTTGGTCAGATGCAAGTAACCAAACAATTCCTAGCATAAGGAATGTGAGAGATAAGCGGGCTTCGTATGGAATTCTTTTTAATAGTTTTTTGATCATACTTAAAATTAAATATTTGAGCTGATCCTATCAAATAATTTATTCCTTTTTCCGTTAATTTGGCTAAAGCTTGGGTGAGAGTTACTTGATATGCAAAAAAAAAGAGCCCTTATGGACTCTTTTTGCAATGATATGTGTGTTATTCGAACATGTTTTTCATTCTGCTAAAAAAGCTCTCTCCATTTCCGTTGGATGGATCAAAGCTTTCAGAAGATTGTAATTTTTCAACAATCTTACGATCATCTTTGGATAGGTTTTTAGGTATAAAAACCTGAATTTGTACCAAAAGATCACCTCTTCCATAACTATTGACTTCAGGTAGGCCTTTACCTCTTAAACGCAAAATTTTACCTGGCTGAGTGCCCGGTTCAATTTTAACTTTAACTTTACCTTCAATTGTTGGTATTTCAATAGGAGTTCCCAGAATCGCATCTGGAATACTTACGTTTAGATTGTAAATTAAATTATGACCATCGCGAATCAATTCTGGATGCTTTTCTTCTTCGATAAGCACTAATAAATCACCGTTAACACCACCTCTTCGGGCAGCATTACCTTTACCAGATACTGAAAGTTGCATTCCTTCTTCAACTCCAGCCGGAATATTAAGAGTGATTACTTCATCATCGCGTACAATTCCTTCTCCTGCACAAGAAGTACATTTGTTGGTTATGATTTTACCATCACCACCACAAGTAGGACATGTTGATGAAGTTTGCATCTGACCAAGAATAGTGTTACTTACACGAGTAACCTGACCTGATCCATGACAAGTAGAACAAGTACTGTACGACGAGCTGTCAGCAGCGCCTGTACCTGTACATGATTTACATTGTACGTATTTTTTTACCTTGATTTTTTTCTCTGCACCGTTGGCAATTTCTTCAAGGTTGAGTTTGACTTTTACACGAAGATTTGAGCCTTTGTTAACACGTCTACCTCCTCTTGATGAACCGCCAAAGCCGCCAAAACCACTAAAGCCGCCAAAACCACCGCCAAAGATATCTCCAAAGTGTGAGAAGATGTCATCCATTGACATTCCTCCGCCACCAAATCCACCACCGGCAGCACCACCTACTCCTGCGTGACCAAACTGATCGTACCGTTGACGTTTTTCAGCATTCGACAATACTTCATACGCTTCGGCAGCTTCTTTGAACTTCTCCTCAGCAGCTTTGTCTCCTTGGTTTTTATCCGGATGGTATTTAATTGCCTTTTTGCGGTAGGCTTTTTTTATTTCCTCCTGAGTGGCATTTTTAGATACTTCCAGTATTTCGTAATAATCTCTTTTTGACATTTGCTTTTTCTTTATTCACCAACAACAACTTTCGAAAAACGAATAACTTTTTCGTTAAGGGTATATCCTTTTTCAACACAATCAATAACTTTCCCTTTTAGCTCTTCGGTAGGAGCTGGAATTTTAGTGATTGCTTCGTGTAGGTCGGTATCAAAATCTTTTTCTTTGGCTTCAATTTCTTTAATACCTTGTTGTTTAAGATATTCGCTGAATTTATTGTAAATCAATTTGATACCTTCTTTAAGAGCATCAATGTCTTTTGCTTCATCAATATGAGCTAATGCGCGATCAAAATCATCTACAACCGGAAGCATTGCTAACAGTAAACCTTCACCTGCCGATTTACTTAATTCCATTTTCTCTTTCAGAGTGCGTCGGCGGTAGTTGTCAAATTCGGCACTTAAACGAACGTATTTGTCATTTATCTCAGCAATTTTTCCTGCCAGTTTTTCTTCTTCCGTTTGTTCTGTACTTGCTTCATTGTTTTGATCTTCAGTTTTCTCTGAAGCACTTTCTTCATCAACAGTTTGTTCTGTAGGCTGAGCCTGCTCGTTTGTAGGTTCAACAGTTTCTTCTACTTCTTTAGCTTGCTCTGCATCCTGTTTATTTGATGACTTCTTTACCATTTATGTATTTTTTATTTGTTCTATATTGAGGTGAATCATTCATATCGAATGTATTCGCGGGCAAATTTACACAAATATTCTGCCAACACCTTTTTATTAGTCAAAATGACAGTTTTTTAAAGGATGTTATTACAGTCTGCTGTAATAATGACAAAAAAGGCAACCCCAGATGATTAAGGGTTGCCCTTTAAAGTGTTATGTTGTCAGCTTTATTTGAGCATAGTCTTTAGATGAGCCTCTAATGCTGGTCCTCTTAGGTTTTTGGCAACAATTATTCCTTGTCCGTTAATTAAAACATTGTTAGGTATACCTCTTACACCGTAGATGACTGCTGTACGGGTTTGCCATCCCTTAAAGTCGCATACATGGTATGGCCATTGTAATTGATCTGTTTTAATGGCTTCTTTCCATGCATCAGCACTTTTATCTAGCGAAATACTAAAAACAGTAAAACCTTCACCTTCTTTGAACGATTCGTTTTTGTACTTAGTGTAAGCAGCAACAACTGTTGGATTTTCGTATCTACATGGTTTGCACCAGCTAGCCCAGAAATCAATTAGAACCATTTTTCCTTTCAAATCTGAAAGAGAGATGGTTTCTCCATCCTGATTCTTCATTTTGATAGCTGGCGCTATATTACCCATACTTGTTCCTTTTTTTTGTGCTGATAAATCAAAACAGAAAAGTATAGCCAATACAATTACCGCTCCAATGGAGTGTGTTAATCTTCGTGCCATAAAAGTAAAGTTTAAAAGCTTTAAATCGCCGATAGGAAGTTAAGCGATTTTTCTATTTTCGACAATCCGGCATCTTTGGCCAGAATTCGTCCTTCGCCATCCAATAAGATGGTAACCGGAGTGTTGATGTGGTATTCTCTTGCGATATTGCCTTCTTTACCAGCATAGTCGCAGATTTGAGTAAAATCGGCAATTTCATCTTGTAGAATTGCTAGATTTAGTGGAGATTTAAAACGATCTAAAGAGATGTTAATAATCGCCAGGTCTTGTCCGTTGTGAAAAGACGTGTTTTTAAATTGTTCATAGATCTGTGTTAGTTGATAATTATTCATGCGCGATTGTGCATTGTATGATGCCCAAAAGTTTAGAATTACCATCTTACCTTTTAAATTACTCAGATCAAAATTTGCTCCATTAAGGGTTTGTGATTCGATGGCTGGAGCTTGGTTTCCAATTTCCAATCCTATCTCCGTTTGATTCTTATCATCAATAAAAGACAAGAATGAAACGCTCACAAACACAGTAGCTAATATTAATTTTAGCTGCTTCATATGAATTGTTTTTTGATTAAAATCGAGTTAAAGTTTCAAAAAAAAATGAATGCGATGTTGTGGTTTTTAGATGAACATGCAGTTAAATGTGATTAGTGGCTTAAATGCGGATGCAAAGTTATGTGGGGTTACAAAAATGGGCAAGAAATTTTCGCTAGGATATAAGGTTTATATTTTTATATTATGCAACTTGCATTTGTTAAATATAAGTAGTTCAGATGGATAGGGGTGGTGTAAAAGTCTATTTTAGATATGAAACATTAATAGAATCAGTCTAAATAAGGTGATTTTACAAATATTTCATATCTAAAAAATGTTAAAAACAGATGATTTAGTCTGTCTAAAAAGTTACTGAGCAGGTACTCTTTTTATTTTAGCTCCAAGTTTTTGGAGGCGGATATCAATGTTCTGATAACCTCTGTCAATTTGTTCTATATTTTGGATTGTGCTCTTACCTTTAGCAGACAATGCTGCGATTAATAAGGCAACTCCAGCTCTGATATCGGGTGATGTTAATTTAGCACCGCGTAACATGTTTTCTTTGTTTAAACCAATTACAGTTGCTCTGTGTGGGTCACAAAGAATTATACGCGCTCCCATGTCAATTAGTTTATCAACAAAGAATAAGCGGCTTTCGAACATTTTTTGGTGAATAAGAACGCTTCCTTTTGCTTGAGTTGCGATTACCAAAAATACACTTAATAAGTCGGGGGTTAATCCGGGCCATGGAGCATCTGCAATTGTCATTATCGAACCATCAATAAAGGTTTCGATTTCATATGATTCCTGTGCAGGAATATGAATATCATCTCCTTTTATTTCCATTTGAATTCCCATGCGTTGAAATGCCATTGGAATAACTCCTAAATGTTCAACACCTGCATCTTTAATAGTTATGTCGGAACCAGTCATTGCAGCCATGCCAATAAAACTTCCCACCTCTATCATGTCAGGAAGTATTTTATGGATGCATCCCTTCATTTCTTTAACTCCATCAATATATAATAGATTGGAGCCTATTCCGTCGATTTTTGCCCCCATAGAAACAAGCATACGGCATAATTGCTGTAGGTAAGGCTCGCACGCTGCATTGTAAATGGTTGTTTTGCCAGGGGTTAAAGCTGCAGCCATGACAATGTTAGCTGTTCCTGTAACCGATGCTTCATCAAGAAGCATGTAGGTACCTTTCATTTCTGATGCTTCGACAGTATAGAAAATATCTTGTGCATCAAAATTAAATTTAGCTCCTAGTTTTTCGAAACCTATAAAGTGTGTATCTAAACGACGACGACCAATTTTATCTCCTCCTGGTTTTGGGAAGTAGGCTTTACCAAAACGCGATAATAGAGGTCCCATAATCATAATGGATCCGCGTAATGATGAAGCACGTTTTTTAAATTCTTTACTTTGAAGAAATTCTAAGTTGATGTCATCAGCTTGAAAATCACATTCGTTGCGCGAGGTTCTCTTGATTTTAACACCCATTTCATGTAGTAAATCAATAAGATTGTTAACGTCAACAATGTCCGGAATATTAGTAATAGTAACTTTTTCGGAAGTCAGTAATACGGCACAAATAACCTGTAAGGCTTCATTTTTCGCACCTTGGGGAGTGATTTCGCCTTGTAAGCGCACGCCACCCTCAATTTCAAAGCAGTTCATTTAAGGGAAGTTTTAATACGTAACAAAATAGCTTATTTTCTGTCGTTATTACGTTTGGTATTGCGTTTCTTATTGTTTCGGTTCTTGTTCTGATAATTTTCGCGTATTTCAGGAAGTTTAGTGCCTTCACTTAGAGTGAGTTTTCCACCTGATAAACGAGCAAGATCATTGAAAATACGATCATCAGTAACAGAATCCTGATTCCAGTGTGATAATGATTTTTTCATATGACCCGCAATTAACAGAATCAACTTTTGCTTCTGCTCTTCATCTTCAAAGTCAATTGCTTTGGCAATCATTTGCTCAACCAGTTCGCCATAATGCATATAACTGATTTTGCTGTTTTTGTATGGAATTTTATCAGGTTTAGCATTTAGCGACTCCTTTTCGGGTAAATCGTAAGGAAAGTCGATGTCTAATTGAAAATTGGACATGATAGCTAAGTGATCCCAAAGTTTATGTTTGAAATCGTTGATGTCTCTCAGATGTGGAAACATATTGCCCATGATGCCGATGATTGTTTTGGCACATTTGCTGCGTTCTTCACGATCTTCAATTGTAACGGCATGGTCAATCATCTTTTGAATATGACGTCCGTATTCCGGCATAGCCAGGGTTTTACGATTTGAATTGTAATCCATTTATTCTGAAATTCTTCTACAATTTTTTTATACCCCCCAAATGGTGGTTGTTTCAAGGAAAAGTTCTTAATCGTTCCTTTTTGGAGGTAGGTTACACTATTATCTAAGTGACAGGTAACTGATAATGCAAAGCTAAGTCAAAATTTTAAGTTTGGCAAATTTGAGTAATAATTGTTTTTGCCCTGCATTCTCGAATAAAACAGTTGCTTTTTTATTAGGGTCTGTTCCTTCAATATCAATTACTTTTCCTTTTCCGAACCGTTCGTGTTCAACCAGCGCACCTGTTACTATCTGATCAGGAGTAGCTGCATTAAAATTAAGACTAATTTTAGGTTTAGATTGATTTCCATTGTAATTCATCTTAATTTGAGGTGACGATGCAGGTTGACTGCCAACACGACGAAAATTTGAAGGGATAGAAGGTTGTTTAGACTGCGGCTGGTTTGTGATAATATCATCTGCATTAAGTTCTAGATAACTTTGATCGATATCACCAATAAATCTACTCGGACGACTGTAAGTTAATTCTCCATATTTATATCTTGATCGTGCAAACGAAATGGTTGCATTTTCTTCGGCACGTGTAACAGCTACGTAAAATAGGCGACGTTCTTCTTCCAAACCTTTTTCACTGTCAACTGATTGCAACGAAGGAAATAATCCTTCTTCAACACCTACAATGTAAACATTTTTAAACTCCAGTCCTTTAGCTGAGTGTATGGTCATTAAAGTGATTTTATTAATGTCATCTACACCTTCGTTGTCCTGATCAGTTAAAAGAGACACTTCTTCAAGGAAATTAACCAAACTTGGTGTTATACCTTCTTCTTGTTTGGTGGTGCTAAAATCTTTAATACCGTTTAATAATTCGTTGATGTTGTCGATGCGACCCTGGCCTTCAATTGATTTATCACCGTGTAAATCATGCATAATTCCACTGGCAGATGCTATTTCAGCTGCTAGTTCATAAGCTGAAAGTTGTTCTAGCTGAACCGTAAAACGTGCGATAAGCGCCACAAAAGTGTGGAGTTTTTTTAAAGTGCCTGCATTTACTCCTAATTGAGCAGCGCTGGCATTAAGCAGAATATCCCATATTGTTCGTCCTGAAGAATCTGCCACTGCTGTAATTTTATCCATGGTTGTTTTACCAATACCACGTGCTGGATAATTAATTACTCTTTTCAGGGCTTCCTGATCGGCCGGATTTACTGTTAACCTAAAATAAGCGATAAGATCTTTAATTTCTTTTCGTTGATAAAAGGATAAACCACCATATATTTTATAAGGGAGATTTTTTTTGCGCAATGCTTCCTCAAAAACCCTTGATTGAGCATTGGTCCGATATAAAATGGCAAAGTCTTTAAACTCCTGATGGAGTTTCATTCTGCGTTCAAAAATATCATTTGTAATAATAAAGCCTTCTTCAATATCAGAGTAAGCTTTTAAAACTCTAATGGGATTACCAACAGGATTTTCGGAAAAAACATTTTTCTTAATTTGACCTTGGTTTTTATCGATAATGCTGTTGGCTGCATTTACAATGTTTTGCGATGAACGATAGTTTTGTTCCAGTTTAAATATTTTATATCCTGGATAATCGTTTCTGAAGTTTAGGATGTTTTCAATTTTTGCACCTCTAAAGCTGTAAATACTTTGAGCATCATCACCAACCACACAAATATTTTTATGATTTTCGGCCAGCTTCTTAATTATTAAGTATTGTGAAAAGTTAGTATCCTGGTACTCATCAACCAAAATATAATCGTATTGATTTTGATATTTTTGCAATACTTCCGGGAAATCGCGAAAAAGAATATTTGTATTTAAAAGAAGATCATCAAAATCCATCACTCCTGATTTATAGCATTCGCGCATATATTGGGCATAAATTTCATGTACCATTGGCATTTGCGAAGCTCTATCTGCCGAAATACGATTAACATCTCTGGCATATGCAACAGGAGTAACTAAATCATTTTTTGCTGCTGAAATACGCGATAAAACACTGCCTGGTTTGTAGGCTTTTTCATTCAATTTCATTTTTTTAACAATGCTCTTTACCAGATTCTTCGAATCTGTGGAGTCGTAAATGGTAAATGATGAAGGATAGCCTAACTGTTTGGACTCGAAACGTAAAATACGAGCAAAGATAGAGTGAAACGTGCCCATCCACAGACTGGAAGCATTATGCTGCCCCACAACAGTAGCAATACGTTCTTTCATCTCACGAGCAGCTTTATTAGTAAAAGTAAGGGCTAATATTCGGTATGGCTTAACATCTTGCTTTAATAAATGAGCAATTCTATAAGTTAAAACTCTGGTCTTTCCCGATCCTGCACCTGCAATTACTAACGAAGGTCCGTCTATTTCGACTACTGCTGAACGCTGAGCTTCGTTTAATTCTTCCAAATAATTTTGCACTACTACGCTTTATGATGATTGATGATTTTGCAAAAATATAAGATCATTTCATAAATATAGGGAGATATAGTTATTTTTAAGAATATTCAGATGAGTTTGTTGAAACGGATCATTTTAGGTAATAAGTTGATACTTTTTATCGTTTAAAAGAATTGTTATAGTTTTGAATTGTTGAATTAGGTTCCAAAAATGAATAATATATATCGCTTTTTAATAATAGTAGTTTGCTTGTTGCCGAAAATGTTGATAGGTCAAATTACTTCTAATGGGTTTTATACCGAAAATACTGAATATCCTGAAGGAGACAATGATCCGGTTTTTTTCTATTCGTCAATGTCAAATGCACGTTTAACTGCTCCAGCTATAGTTGGTGCTAGTTACAATTGGTACTCTTTTAATACTGTAACAGGCGCATTTGATGTATTGGAGCAGAGTGGGGGAGAAGTATTAATGGCTGTTTCTGAAAAAGGTTATAAGGTGGATGTGATAACAGGTAGCGAAACAAATTCCTATTATTGTTGGAATTTTGTTCCCGAAGCCGCTGTGGACTCAATTAGTATCCCTAAAGAGTCGGAGACATGTTCGAATCTTCGCTTAACAGCTTATCCTAATTCTAAAATGTTAGTGTATTATAACCATAAAGGAAATGGCGATTCGCAGTTAATAGATTATGGTTATAATTGGACTTCTATACCGACCGGTGATATGGATGGAACAGAAGTTGTGTCTAAATTGATATCGGCTCCTGTTGAAAACACTACCTATACAGTTGTTGTTGGGCAAAAATTTGTCGCAGGTATACCTACAGCTTCAACATCACTAGATTATAATGCTATTGCGGTATCTGCTGTTTTTAGTTTCGAAAATGAAGATCCTGCTAAAAATGAAGCTAAAGAAGGTTCGGCGCCTATGGTGGTACGTTTCACAGATGAGTCGTTGGGTAACGTAACCGATTGGGAATGGACCTTTGGTGATGCAGGAAAGGATTATGTTGCTGATCCGATTTTTACCTTTCAAAATGCTGGAGATTACGATGTTTCTCTTTGGGTGATGAATTCCGAAACTGGTTGCGAAGCTACAAGCAACATTGAAACATTTACAGTAAAAGAAATTGTATTAAAAGTACCATCTGCTTTTACACCATTTAGTAGTCCTGGTGAAAACGATGAGTTTAAAGTGTTGTATCGATCCATTAAAAATTATAAGATCGTTATTTATAACCGTTGGGGACGCCGAGTTTATACAAGTACAGATCCTGCCCAAGGATGGGATGGTCGAATTGGTAGCAGAAAAGCGGAACCTGGTGTTTATTTTTACAATATAGAAGCCGAAGGTTTTCAGGGTGAAAAAGAAAAAAGAGAAGGAGCTGTTCACCTCATTATCACTAATAACTAAAAAGTAATATATGAAGATATTAAAAGAGGTTGCTCCCATTGGAACAACCTCTTTCTGCTATTTATTAATTTAACTACTAATCTTCAATTGCAACTGTTTCGAACGATCTGATTAATTCGACCTGTACTTCTGGCGGAACTTTATCGTATTGTGCAAATTCCATTGTATAATATGCGCGACCTCCTGTAATACTGCTAAGTGATGTCGAATATTTATTCATTTCTTTTAGAGGGACTTTGGCTTTGATTACTTCAAATCCTTTTTCGCTCGACATGCCTTCAATCATGGCGCGTCTTCCTTGTAAGTCGCTCATTACATCTCCCATTCTGTCACTTGGTACTTTTACTTCAACATTGTACACTGGTTCCAGAATTTTAGGTGCAGCTTCTTTAAATGCCTGGCTAAATGCATTACGTCCAGCTAATTTGAATGATATTTCATTGGAATCAACGGGGTGCATTTTACCATCGTAAACAAATACCCGAATATCGCGGGCGTACGAACCAGTTAAAGGACCCTCTTCCATTTTCTCCATTATCCCTTTGAGAATAGCAGGCATAAAACGCGCATCAATTGCACCACCTACAATGCAATTGTGATATACAAGTTTACCACCCCATGGAAGTTTAATTTCGTCGGTATCGCGAACATTTAATTTAATTTCCTGACCATCAATTTTCATGGTTGAAGGAGTTTCCATTCCTTCGTAGTATGGTTCAATTATCATATGAACTTCACCAAACTGTCCTGCACCACCGGATTGTTTTTTGTGTCGATAATCGGCTTTGGCAACTTTTGTAATGGTTTCGCGATAAGGAATACGCGGGCGAAGAAATTCGATATTTATTTTGTCATTGTTCTCAATTCTCCATTTCATGGTATTGAGATGGAATTCACCCTGACCGAAAACAATGATTTGTTTTAATTCTTTTGAATATTCTACAACAATTGTAGGATCTTCTTCGTGCATGCGTTGTAAAACTTCCCCTAATTTTTCATCATCGCTTTCGCTATGAGCTTTAATAGCCGTGCGAAATTTAGGATTTGGATAATGTATTGGATCGAATATATAATCGCAACCTTTTTCGTTTAATGTATGGTCGGTATGTGTTTCTTTTAATTTTACAGTTACACCAATATCTCCGGCAACTAATTCAGTTACTTTATGACGATTGTTTCCTGCCACGCAATTTAGCTGAGCAATGCGTTCTTTTGCATTTTTATTTGCATTGATCAGGTCCATTCCTTCGGTAACTTTACCCGACATTACTTTAAAGAAGGAAACTTCACCTAAATGAGGTTCAACTGAAGTTTTAAAAACAAATAAAGAAGTTGGTCCATTTACATCACATGCAACTTCAGTTCCATCTTTGGTTTTGGGTGCAGGCATCTCTGATACATTAGGAACAACATTCCCAAGAAATTCCATCAGTCTTCGTCCTCCCATGTCTTTTTTAGCCGATACACAAAATACGGGGAACATATCTCGTGCTATTAAACCGCAACGAATTCCTTGTCGCATTTGATCCTCGTTAAGAGTTCCTTCTTCGAAATATAATTCCATTAACGATTCATCATTTTCGGCAGCTGCTTCAACTAAGGCATTATGTAGCTCGCTTGCTTTCTCTTTCTGATCGTCCGGTATATCTATAATTTGAGGTTCTCCACCATCGGGTCCCCATTGGTACATTTTCATTTTTAGAACGTCAACAACGGCATTGAAGTTGGCTCCTACACTGATTGGGTATTGTACTACAACCACCTTTTTTCCAAAAACTTCAATTGTATTTTCAAGCGTTTGTTCGTAATTGGCTTTCTCATGGTCAAGCTGATTCATTACAAAAATTACAGGCTTGTTGTATTGCTCAGTGTATCTAAATAGGTTTTCAGTTCCTACTTCAACGCCTTGAGTTGTATTCAACAGCATTAAAGCTGTATCTGTAACATTTAAAGAAGTAACTGCTCCTCCAATAAAATCATCGGATCCAGGGCAGTCAATAAAGTTAAATTTACGCTCGAGGTATTCGGTAAACAATACCGACGAAAAAACCGAGTAGCCATATTCATGTTCCACCCGGTGATAATCTGATACTGTATTGTTACTTTCAACGTCGCCGCGTCTGCTAACGACACCACCTTCGAAAAGCATTGCTTCTGCAAGGGTGGTTTTACCCGAGCCGCTGCTACCAAGCAGCGCCAGGTTTTTGATTTGATCAGCTTGATATACTTTCATAAAACTTGATTTAAAAGTTTAACTAATTTTTGAGGTAACTTAAAAGGGTGATTGTAAAATTAGCAATATTTACTAATTAGGCAAGAGAATAGGTAATAATCTGAAAGTCGTATATCTTATTTATTTTCTTTTAAAAAAGAAGATTTGTTGATTAAGTAATCGAGATTCGCTTTTGATTTATCTGTTCATTAAATTACATCTTGTAATTTATATTGAATTTGTAATGATAATATTGTAATTTGACTTTATTCATAAAACAAACCAAGCACACTTATGGTACTAGATGGAGAAGCCAGAAAGCTCAAGATTATTGTTAGTGAAGAAGGGATGGTGTACCAACGTTCACTACACGAAGCGATTATATTTGCAGCAAAAAAATATAAAATTGCAGGTGCTACGATGTATAAAGGTATTATGTCGTATGGGGCCGATGATATAGTAAATAATTCAAAGGTATTTAGTTTTTCCGATAGGTCACCTATTATTATAGAGATGGTTGATCGGGAGGCTCGTATTTACGATTTTGCAGAGATTATTTCAAAGCTTATCGATAAAGCGGGTTGTGCTGGTATTATCTATGTCGAAAGCGTGGACGTTGTATCCTATAAAAAAAGCGTTAGCTAGGGATTATTCCTTTTTATTATGTTTTTGGTATGGTTATATTTGGGCTCCAAATAAAATCATAATGTCAAAAATACGCCTTATTTTATTCTTATTAATCAGTTTCCAGATATCTGCTAAAGCACAACATCGGATAGCTTCGCCCAAACCCAAATTGGTTGTTTTCTTTTTGGTGGATGAATTAAGTACCGATCAATTGGTTGCTTTTAGAGATAAGTTTTCTAACGATGGATTTAATCGATTAATTGATGGAGGCGCATTTTATAGGAATGCCTCTTTTCCTGCCGGATCTGTTTATGCCGGATGTAATTTGGCTACGCTTTATAGTGGGGCTTATCCGTCAACACATGGTATTATTTCTGATAAATGGTATAGTCAACTAAAAAGTGATGAAGTAAGGGCTGATGCGGCAGATAAGGAAAACGGTGTTCTTCCTTCTGCTAAAAACATGTTGGCCAGCACTTTTGTAGATGAACTTAAGTGGATGTATAACGGCTATTCGAAGGTGACTTCCATCGGTTTTAATCCCGATTTTTTAGTCTGGACAGGAGGACATTCACCCGATCATGTTTATTATCCGAGTGAAGCTACGGGTGAGATGGTTTTGAATGCCGATACTGTATTGCAACCTATGCCAGTATGGGTTAAAGATTTTAATAGTAAGAAACTCTTAGATGTTTATGCAGAACGTCAATGGGGACCATTGGCAGATCTTAACACCTATCACCAATTACAATATTTTAAAAATGAATTGCCCCAAAATCATACCTTTTTGTATTCGATGAAAAAAGGTAAAGGAGCCAATGCTTATGCAGGAGTATTGGAATCTCCGTATGGAAATAAATTGATAAGAGACTTTACTGTAAGTCAAATTCTTAATGGTAATTACGGAAAAGATGATGTCACAGATATTTTAACAGTTCAGTTTACATCGCAATCTATTCATCGCTCTGGAGCATCAGCTTTTGAGGCAGAGACAGAAGATATGCTTTTGCGTTTGGATACCGAAATTGCGGATATGCTTAAAATACTTGACAAGGAGGTTGGCTTAGAAAATACGTTGATTATTACAACAGCAATTGCAGCTCCTGTACGTTCGGTTGAAGATAATGGGCGAGCTCATATACCAACTGGTTTGTTTAGTGGTAAAAAAGCAGCTTCATTGCTCAATTTGTATTTAATGGCTTTGCATGGACAAGGAAATTGGGTAAAAGCATATCATGATGGTCAGGTGTACCTAAATCACGAGTTATTGGAACAATCCAAAATATCGAAGAAAGAAATTTTGGCTCAATCAGCTAAGTTTTTAATGCAGGTTGAAGGTGTTGCTTATGCTCTTCCTGCTGATGAGTTGATGGCTTCAACTTCTGATTTATCTGCTCTTGAAAGTTTGAAATTGAATTATCATCCCAAACGATCTGGTGATATTTTAATTCGTCTACAGCCAGGATGGAATGAGGATATTCTAGGGAGTGATCCGGTTCATCGCCATTGGACATCATCTTCAGTGCCGCTGGTTTTTTATGGATGGAAGATAGGGCGTCGTAATATATACGAAAAGATATCAATGGCTGATGTAGCACCAACTATTTCTTCTTTTCTTGAAATACCATTTCCCAATGGTTGTGAAGGTAAACCTTTAAAAGAGGTATTACCTTAATTTTGTTATTGATTTTCAGAAAGCCAATTTGTTCCTATAAGAGTGTTGGGTTGAAGATAAAGTAAGTTGTTTTTAAAGTCAAAAGTAGTTATATAATTGCGTAAAAATTGATAGCCAATTATAGGGCGTATTTCATTGCAATAAGAAATAGGTACATTATAAAAAACTATGCTGTTTTCGAAGTATAGCTCCTTTATTGTCATCTCAAATACATCAATGGTTTGAATATCATCAAGCTTTATCCGATAAGGAGTCATGTCCGTTAAGTTGGTATATTTAAGCCTTTGCGCCTCTCCAATCCATGCCAGGTTAATACCTAAAGGTATCGAAACTTCAATATCGACTAACTGTCGTTCGTGATTAATTGGTTTTATATCAAAAACGGGCATTTTATTAATAAAGCTATTACTAAAATGTACTATTGGAGTTGTTTCAGATAAATTTAGGTCTGTTTTTGAATCAGCAATTTTGATTATTTGTTTATTAAAATCAAATTGAACAATTCTATCTTTAAACAGTTCTGGACCAACTGTTCCTATAATAGCATCTGGAAATGCAAATTTACTTCTTTTGCCAAGTGTTAATTTTGACTTGAAGTTGATTTTTTTGAATTCTCTGCCTCCAATATTTACCTTATTGAAGGTGTAATTTGACTTTAAGGTATCTATACCTAAAGTATTAAGACGAAAATTAATGTCGTTTCGTATGAAGTTACCACCAGATGTTTCGACAATAAACAGTTGAGGTGATTCAATATTATCCAAATAAAGCTCAATTACTAATTGACCGGTAGGTAATTGTGTATAGGGTATTTCGGTTACTTTAGCCGATATGTGGTTGCATACTAGGGAGATAATTAGAAGATAAAATAGTTTTTTAATTGACATTATAAGTGGATTTAAGGGCTACTGATTGTATAAAAATAAACATTCGTTTTAGAATCATACTATTATTACGATGAATAAAATGGCCATTGCAAAGCTGCAACGGCCATTTCCTCTTCCCCCTCATTCTCCCCTTGCCCAGTAATAGGCGAGTCTCAAAGTGCCTAACTGTAGAAATTTATAGATTCAGATATATTAAATTTTAAAGAATGATATAATTTCGCTTAACTGTTCAGCCTGACTGGCTAATTCTTCCGAACTAGTAGCCATCTCCTCACTGGCAGCTGCATTTTGTTGTGTTACATTACTTAGCTCTTGTATGGCGGTATTAATTTGCTCTGCTCCTTGATTTTGTTCAAGTGAAGAAGCAGCTATTTCTTTTACCAGATTAACAGTCTTTTCCATTTCTGGTATAACCATACTAAGTTGTTCGCCTGCAATCTTAGCTTTGGTTACTCCGTTACTAGAAACGGTTAATATTTCTTCAGCAGCAACTTTACTTCGTTCGGCTAGTTTGCGAACTTCTGCAGCAACTACTGCAAATCCTCGTCCATGTTCGCCTGCTCTTGCAGATTCAACAGCTGCATTAAGGGCGAGAATGTTTGTTTGCATTGCTATATCATTGATTATTTGAATTTTTTCAGCAATATCATTCATAGATATGGTAGCATCCGTGGCAGTTTCATAGCCAGTTTGAATGCTTGTAGCCGTTTGTTGCACAATTTGTTCGGCTTGTTTCGAATTAAAATTATTTTGCTCAATGTTTGATGTCATTTCTTCCATTGATGAAGATACTTCCTCGGAAGATGAAGCTTGTTCTGATGCTCCCTGTGAAATTTGTTCCGAGGCTGTACTTAACTGCTGACTTGCTTCGGAGACGTTATTCGCACCTTGCTGTACGCTGGTAATAATTTCTTTGAGTTTGTATGACATTGTACTTAAAGCACTGGCTAATACCCCAATTTCATCTTTTTGGTCGATTTCTATCTGATAAGTTAAATCTCCTGCAGATAGTGCCTGTGCAAATTGTACACCCTTATTTAATGCTGAACTAATATTTCGGCTTAAGTATGTGTTAATTAAGAAGAAAATAATAATGGCCACAAACATTGCTGTTAAAATGGCTCGTCGTGCTTCTCTAACTGGCTTCATTAAATCATCATGGTACACTAGTGCTACAATATATGAATCAACGATTTCGACATATTCGTAATACATTTCCACATCTTTATCTTCCCAGGTTGTTATTACCTTACCAACCTTATTACCCATTTCTTTAATTTGTTTAAAGGCTGGATAATCGGCAATGTTTTTTCCTTCGTCTGTTTTATGGATTAGAATTTCCCCATCAGCTTCTAAAAGAAAAGGATAACCGTTATCGTAGTATGTCTTCGAATAGAAAATATTCTTTAGGCCGTCTAAATCTTTTTCATCAACCCCAAAATATAAGATTCCTTCAATTTTATTGTCTACTATAATAGGACTGTAACCGGTTAGATACCATGCGTTAACAACAAAGGCGCGACCAAAAAATGTTTCACCTTTGTTAATGGCTTGTGCCACAGGTGAAGCGTTTGGAATGTATGTACCTACTGCTCTATTTCCATTATTATCAATTACATTTGTAGAGATTCTTAGGTATCCGTCGTCGATGCGTTGAAAAATGGTAGCAGTACCACCTATTTTATCTTTAATTGCATCAACAATTGTTTTTGATCCTTGCATGGTTTCTCCATTCAAAGTCCAGTTTGACAATTGTATCTCTTTTTGAGCTTTCGTAATTTGATTGGTAGCTTGAAAATCAATTTTTTTTGAAGGATCGATTTTTAATTCTCCCAAGTTACTGAAGTAACACTCCATATAGTGAAGACCAATATCTACCTGTCCTTGATTTAGCTCGATTTCATTCTTTAAAAAACCTGAGATATCGTCTACTTGTTCAGATAACCTACTGTGTGCATCCGTAAGTATTGCTTCTTTTTCTTTTGTAACGTTGAATATAGTAAGTGCAATGAATATAGTTACCATAGCAGCACCTAATACTATATTGAGTCTCGTCCCGATTTTAATATTATTTAAAAACTTCATAATGTTTCCCCCTCGTTATGATGTTGTTAGTGTGAATTATTAAGTTTTAGGTAATTTGGAAATGAATATCCGTTGTTTAGAACTTCGTTTAATACTCTCGACATATGATCAAATACTGTGTTTTTAGGGACAAAACCTTTAAAACCAGATCCAATCAAATCATTTAAAAAAACTTTGTCGGAGTGATTTGTAACTGCAACCAGTTTGAGATGATGAAATTTGTATAGTAACCTTTTAGCTACTTCAAAACCATTCATTTCTGGCATTTCAATGTCCAGTAAAATGATGTCAGCTTGGTTTATCTTGTAGCTTTCTAAGAGATCTTTTCCAGTATTAAACTTATCAATAACAATATAGTTTAATTTCTCTTCAAGAAAGAAAGTTACCGCCTCCAGAAAACTTTTATTATCGTCAACAACTATTAATTTCATCTTCCCCTCCTGTTATAAGTATCTGTAGAAATAAATATACACTTATCATGTTTCCCTTTTTATGGTTGTAAAAGTAGGGGTATTGGGAAATTGTTGTAAGAGGTGTTTTGTAGGAATTGAGAAAGGGTTTTTACTCTAAAGCATTCAGGGTTTTCCCTTAGTATGAATTGGAAAAGTGTGTAAAAAGCTAAACATCAATTAGATGGTGTTTTATTGCGTAGACAACTAGGTTGACTGCATTTTTACTTTGGGTTTTTTCTAACATTAATGTTTTATAGTTCGATACTGTTTTAGGAGAGAGGTAGGTTTTTTCAGCAATCTCTTTGGCCGATAAGCCTTCGGCCATATAGGTTATGATTTCAATTTCTTTTTCGTTAAGCTGTATATTATCTATTCCATTCTCATCTTTTTGGTCTGCACGGTATTTGATGATAATTTCCTGTAATAAAGAAGATGAAAAATAAGTGCCTCCTTTCAAAACTGACTTTATGGCATTGGTAAGTTCATCTTTATTTGCTGTTTTAAATACAAAACCTTTTGCACCAGAAGTCATTATATCGTAATAGTACTGATGATCTGTAAACATTGATATAGCTACTATCTTAATTTCGGGATCTATGATTAGAGCTTGTTTTAAAGCATCTATTCCATTCATCTTTGGCATTTCAATGTCCATTAATACCAGATCGGGAGAGTGGCTTTTGAGTAAATCTAAAAATTCTAATCCATTAGAAGCTTCAGCAATTATTTGCCCTATATTATTAAGTTCAAGTAAGGTTTTTAGGCCATCTCTAAATAAGTCGTGATCATCGACTAATATTAACTTAGGTAGTTTATTCATTGCTGTTGTTATTAATAGAGTGGTTTGGGATATTGGCTACAGTAATTTTGATTTTAAAACCTTTGTGATTAGGATGATTGTAATTGCTAACACCACCAACACTTTTTATTCGGTTGATTATGTTGTTGAATCCCATACCCGGATTGTGTAATTTGTTGAAATCTGAAGGTAAGCCAATGCCATTATCAGAATAGGTAAAATTAATTATATCATCTTCAATTTTGATTTTAATTATTGCTTTTGTTGCATTCGCATGTTTTAAGGTGTTGTTAATTAGTTCTGTACATACACGATAAAACATTATCTCTAAATCTTTATTCAAGCGTTCTGATAAGTTGTTTTTGAGTTCAACTTTTAATTTACCAGTATCTTTAATTCGTTTGATAAAAATGTCGAGAGCCTCAATCAAACCGTAGTTTGTTAGTACATGAGGACTAAGATTATGTGATACCTCTTTTATAGCCTTAGTAGCTTCTGTTATGCTCTCGCCTATTTTTTGTTTAATTATTTGTATGTGTTCTTCATTATCTGTGTCGTTTAACCATTGAAGATATAGTTTGATAGTTGATAATATTGGACCAATTCCATCATGAAGTTCTTTTGCAAAGCGCAATCTTTCTTTTTCTTCTGTTCGAATAGTGGCCATACTAAAGTTGCGTTCTAATTTTTTGAACTCAGTAATATCGCGTACAATTGCTTGAACAAACTGTTCGCTACCAATAGTAATCTCGCTTAAAGAAACTTCGCAGTATACTATATCATTATTCTTTTTTCTAATTATCCATTCAACTAGTTGCGGTTTACCATTTATCACTCTATTCCGAAGCTTTTCTAACTCTTTAATAGATAGTCTGCCATTTGCTTGATATTTTGGAGAAATATCAATTGGAGTTAATCCTAGTAGCTCTTGTTTTGATTCAAAATGAGTAAGTTTAATAGCTTTTGTATTACAATCTATACATACATTATCGATTGTATAAATAAAGATTGCATCGTTTGCATTTTCGAACAGTTCGCGGAATTTATTTTCACTGGCTTCTAATAAATTCTTGGTTTCTTGTAAATCTTTAATGGATTTGTTTAATTCTATTGTTTTGAGCTCAAGAGCTTCTTTTTGATGTTCTAATTCATGAATATATTGTTGAAGTTGTGGGTAATAGCTTTTATTGACAGATTCGTCTCCTAATCCAATAACTTTTCTTCGAATTGCTTCTTTATCATTCATAATTTCTGGTGGTTATTGTTAATGGATTAGTTTTTTATAAATCTGTTTTATGTCATCAACACTTGCGTCTCTTGGATTAGTCGCAATACAAGGGTCGTTATATGCATTATAAGATAGCTGCTCTATATCAATATCTTTAATGTTGTAATGCTCAAAAGATTCAGCTATTCCGGCTTCGTTACTTAGGTGTTTTAATTTATCTAATAGTTTTTTCTTAATAAATTCATCTTTAGTATTGATGTCGCCTCCCATGGCAATAAAAATATCTTTGTATTTGCTAGGACAGCTATTGTAATTAAAGTCAATACAGTGTTGTAATAAAATGGCATTACATTCTCCATGAGGTAAATCTTTTAAGCCACCCAGACTGTGGGCCATAGCATGTATGATACCTAAACTTGCATTTGAAAATGCAATTCCAGCTAACGTGCTACCCATCATCATATTGTCTCTTGCGTTTCTATTAAGAGGTTCATTAATTGCAGTAAGAAGGTTATTGCTAATTAATTTAATAGCTTCAATGGCGTGTATGTTGGTTGGTAATGAACTGGCATTTGAAACATATGCTTCAATTGCATGCACTAAGGCGTCGATCCCTGTATTAGCGGTTAAGTCTTTACTCATGGTTGTGGTTGTTATGCCATCCACGAGTGTAATGTCTGGAACTAATGCCTTGCTAATAATAGCAATTTTTTTCTGCTTTTTAGTATTTAAAATAATGGCAAATTGAGATATATCTGCAGCTGATCCTGCCGTGGTGGGAATACAAATAAGAGGTGGCATTGGCACTTGTATATTATCTACCCCTTCAAATTCATTAATGTCTCTTTTATTTGTACATACTATTCCAATTCCTTTAGCACAATCTTGAACACTTCCTCCACCAATTGCTATAATAATGTTACATTTTTCTTTAATGTAAATTTTGGCTCCTTCATTTACTTCATAATCCTTGGGATTGGGTGTTATGGAATCGTAAATTACATATTCGAAATTGTATTCTGATAAGTGATTCTCTATTAAACTTAACCAGCCTGCTTTTTTGATTCCGGGATCAGTAACTATCAGAATTTTTTCGGCATAGTAGTTTTTTGCATATTTGGCAACTAAGCTTATGGCATTATTGCCGTAAACAATCTCTGGTATCCTGTACTTCCTTAAATTCATGCTCACACATTTTCGTTGCGTATTGCGTTTAAGTTACAAGATTTTTTATTAAATATTTTATGATTATGTTTTATGGTAGCTGGAAAATACCATAAAACTAATATTCGCCTGTAAAAATAGAAATATATAAATGTATTGATGGGTGCTTTGGGGCATACATTTTAGTATGACTTGATTGTGTGATAAAATTTTTCTAGAAGAGATTGGTCTTTTTCAAGAGCATTACCTATTACAATAATATCTGCACCTGCTTTACAAGCCTCCGAAATTTTATATACTGTATTTAATCCCCCTCCAATCATTAAAGGAATATTTAATTGGCTCTTAACTGCAGAAATCATATTTGGAGATATAGGATTTATCGCTCCGCTTCCGGCATCCATGTATATTAATTTCATACCCAGGTATTGACCAGCTAAAGCTGTGGCTATAGCAATATCATTTTTATCTGATGGTATTGGCAGGGTTTGACTAATGTACTGTACTGAAGTGGTACACCCTCCGTCAATTAATAAATAACCGGTTGAGATTGTTTCGGTATTGTTAGCCTTGATTAGTGGAGCACTTGCTACATGATGACTAATTAAGAATTCAGGATTACGGCCAGACAATAAGGATAGGAACAAAACAGCGTCGACATTGGAAGAGTACTGTGTTGAAGATCCCGGGTATAAAACAACAGGTAGATGAATATGTTTTTTTAATTCTTCGATAAACACATAAGTATCGGTGCTCACAAGACTGCCTCCAACAAGCAGAATATCAGGTGTTACCTTTTTAAGTAAGGAGGATAATGATAGCATCTGTTCTTTCCCAAGTTTATCAGGATCGATTAGTAATGCCATTTGTTTTTTTCCTTCTTTGAAGGTATTTAATATCTGATTATAAATCATTTTAGTTTCTTAAATAATAAACCAATGCGTAGTCGGATGTGAGTTCGTAATTGAGTAGTAAGGTATTGTCAATTTGATTGTAGCAGCAGTGTGATTGTATACAACCCATATTTTGTATATCAAATGCTTTTATTTCAAAATGGTCTTTGAAATCTACTCCTTTGGCGTCGTAATACTTATATAATGTTTCTTTGGCTGACCAAAGCAAAGTAAGGAAATTAATTTTGTTTTCGTTACCTATGTATAGCCATTCATTTGGATGAACAAAGCGAGAAGCAATTTTTTCGACTCGTGGTGAGCAAGTTTCAATATCTAAAGCTGTAGGATGATTTGAAGTGCATACTGCAACAAATCCATTTGCATGTGATATACTTATGTATTTCGAATGATCTTTAAGAAATGGTTTTCCATTATCGCCATATTCAATTTGAGGATAGGTTTTAAGTATTTCTTGAAGAAGGATTCTTGAACCAATCCATTCTTTCTTTCTTTTATCAAGCCTGAATCCATTGTAAATTTTTTGGTCAGTTTGTGATAAATCAATTAACTTCTCTAATTCAGATACGCTTTCTTCTAGTTGCCAGATTGCAACCAAATCATTTGACGATTTATTAATAATTCTTTGAAGTGGCATTGTTTGTTATTTCCATTCAAGACTTTCGATCATATGTTCTATGTCTTCTTTTACAAATTTTATTACTGGCGCCAATGAGTCTTTATTTGGAACAGCATTAAAATATAGCGAACCTCTCAAAAAGTGGTTTGTACTATCTGTAAGAAAAAATTGAAACGGAGAGGCTGCATTTCCCTTAATTTCGTAAAGGATGCCCATTACTTGTTTAGCCGAATCTTCGTAAAAACGTTCGTTGATGGCATCAGCCTTTATGGCATGTTTATAAGCAAGCGACCTGCTGTCTTCTAAAAGTTCGTAGAAATTATCACCAACCGTTTTATAACTTAAATGAATTTCGCCATTTAACGATGGAAAGGTAACATTACACCAGTAGGCTTCTGCATCTTTTAGGGTGTCGGGTACCACTTTGGCATAAGTCGGATACTCAAATTTGTAAGGATAAGTTGTGTCAAATGCCTGATATCCGTGCTCTGGAAACTCAATTCTAAAATAACCACGAGGTTTAGGTGAGATCGGTCCTCGACACGAAGCAATTATTGTTGCAAAAATTAATATAACCCAAACAGGTGTAAATGATACTATTCGACTTCTTCTCATTTCTTTTTCTCCTTTTTCAACTCAAACTTAAGTCGTTTAATTCGTCGGTTATCAACCGATAAAACGGTAAAAATAAAATTTTTGTACTCTACTTTTTCGTTTTTCTGTGGAATTTCTCCTTTTAGTTCAAGAATTAAACCGGCTAAAGTTTCTGCTTCTCCTCTAACTTCATCAAACGATTCTTCGTCGGTATCTGTTACTTTATGAAAGTCGTTGATTTGTGTTTTGCCTTCAAAACTATATGATCCATCGGGTAAGATGGTATAAAAGTCATCATCGTCGTCAAGTTCATCGTTAATATCTCCGACTATTTCTTCGAGTATATCTTCCAAGGTTACTATTCCCGATGTGCCTCCATATTCATCAACCACAATGGCCATGTGAATTTTTCTAGATTGAAACTCCTCCAATAAATCATTAAGCATTTTTGTTTCGGGTACGTAGTAAGCTTCTCGAATTAATTCCTGCCATTTAAATGTATTGTCATTATCTAGATGTGAAAGTAAATCTTTTACATATAAAACACCTTTGACATTATCCGGAGTATCTTCAAATACGGGAATACGCGAATAACCAGAGTCGATTATGGTTTGTAGAACTTTGCTGTATTCGCTTTTTATCTCAACATCAATCACATCGACTCGAGCTGTCATTATTTCATCAACATTGATGTTGCCAAATTTTACAATTCCTTGCAGTATCTCTTTTTCATCAGTAATATCTCCACCCGTTAGTTCCAGTGCATGCGAAATATCATCCATAGAAAGATTGTTTAACCTACTACTTAACTGGCGGTTTACAAAACCAGTTGATTTAGTTAATATTAAACTAAGTGGGCTCAATAATTTAGTTAATATCCATAACGGAAGAGCCATTATACCAGCAAATCCTAAGGGTGTTTTGGATGCATAAACTTTTGGCAAAATTTCTCCAAAAAACAAAATGATGGATGTGATAAAAACAATTTCTACCAGTATTTGAACCAGACTATTGCCATTAAAAACAATTATTTGACTGGTAATAAATGAAGTGAGAATAACAATGGCAACGTTAACAAAGTTATTACCAATTAAAATGGTAGCCAGCAAGGTTTCCTTATCCTTAAGAAGATCAAGGATAAGTTTGTTTTTTCTCGATTTCTTCTCTTTTAAACGATCCAGATCGATAGGTTCGAGTGAGAAATATGCTACTTCTGAGCCTGATATCAAGCCTGAAGACAAAAGAAAAAAGAGATTTAAAATGATGGCAAACGTAGTGCCAATGGTTAATGGTAAAAACTGAATTCCTACGTTTGCCTGTATTATCAGGGGAATACTATCTGCTTCCAATCAATGCTATTTTAAATTGAACTAAAATGGAAGATCATCTGTTTCATCCTCACTCAAAAAATCATCGTTTTTAGGAGGAGAAGAGATGGGTTGTGATTGAGGAGCTGAATAAGTTTGTCCACCTGTATTATCAGCATTGCCTGTGTTGTCACCACGTCTTCCTAATAATTGTAAATTATCTGCATAAACCTCGGTGGTATATCGTTTATTGCCATCCTTATCGTCCCACGATCTGGTTCTTAGCTTTCCTTCGATATAAACTTGAGTTCCTTTTTTAACGTAATTTTCTACTACCTTAGCTAAACCTCGCCATACAACAATATTATGCCACTCGGTTCTATCCGGAATTTCCTGTCCATTTCGTGTAGTGTATCCGCGTTCAGTTGTTGCCAGAGTAAAGTTAGCTACTGCACCATCGTTTTCGAAGTGCCTAACTTCTGGGTCTTTACCAACGTTTCCTATTAAAATTACTTTGTTAACCGACATATATGTTAATTAAATTTACGAATTTAAAAGTACAAAACTTTCAATTGAAAACAAACGTTACGTGGTTTTGTAGCCCGGTATTGCTTGTTCGCTTAAAAAATTAACCACCAGTTTAGGAAATGCATAGGTAATACATTCGCTTTGTTTGATGGTTTGATAATTATTAATTTCTAATAATGGTAGGGCTTCGGCTACGGTTTTAAAAAAACGCGAATATATAATTTGATGACTTAATATGTGCTTTGTTTCAGAAAGAAATTCGACTTTGTTTTGACAAATGTTTTTGAAATATTCTGTCGATTGTTTTTTATCTGTTTCTATCAAAGGAAGCTGATATAAATTTTGCCAGATATCTTTAGTATTTCGTTGTTGTATTAATAAGGTATCAGAATTGGGATATATCAAGAAGTAATTAAAGTAACGTTTACGTTGTTTTACCTTCTTACTTTTTACAGGCAAATTTTGTATTTGCCCGGTATGGAATGCTGCACAATCGGATTGGAAAGGACATTGATCGCAATCGGGAGATTGGGCTTTACAAAGTATTGCCCCCATTTCCATCATGGCCTGATTGTGATGAGCAGGATCTTTTTTATTTAGTAAGTCTTGGGCTAAGTCGCTAAAACGTTTCTTACCCTCCGTTGAATCAATAGGTGTATCAATGCCTTTTACTCTGGCCAAAAAACGAAATACATTACCATCTAATACTGCATAAGGAAGATTAAATGCGAAAGAAGCAATGGCTGCTGCTGTATATGGACCTATGCCTTTTAATGCTAATATCTCTTTGTAAGATCCTGGAAATTGTCCTTTGTGTTTATCAACCATTGTTTTAGCTGCCTGATGAAGGTTGCGGGCCCGAGAGTAGTAGCCCAATCCCTGCCAAAGACGTAGTACTTGATCTTCGTTAGCATTAGCAAGTGATTGTATATCAGGAAACGCATTAATGAATCGATGATAGTAATCTATTCCTTGTGCTACCCGCGTTTGTTGAAGTATGATCTCAGAAACCCAAATTTTATAAGGATCAGTAGTTTGACGCCAGGGAAGGTTTCTGTAATTATTATGGTACCATTCAAGCAATCGTATTCCGAATTCGGTCATTATTAAAATTTTAAGCAAAAATAATGGTTTTGTTTTTTTTTATTGAGATTTCATTTATCTTTGCAATCTGAATTTTAGAGAATTGCCTGTAAATAATTGATAATTAAATAATTTTAAGAGAAAATGACAAAGGCTGATATTGTAAACGAAATTTCGAAAAATACTGGAATCGAGAAGGTTACTGTTCAGAAGACTGTTGAAGCCTTCATGGACACTATTAAAGGTTCATTGGTGAAGGGTAAAAATGTGTATTTGAGAGGTTTTGGGTCTTTCGTAGTGAAGAAAAGAGCAGAGAAAACTGCACGTAATATTTCTAAAAATACTACCATTATCATTCCAGAACACTTTATTCCATCATTCAAGCCTTCAAAAAGCTTTGTGACTAAAGTGAAAAATAACGTAAAGTAAGTATAACCAATTAAAACGTATTACCATGCCAAGTGGAAAAAAACGTAAAAGACATAAGATGGCTACGCACAAGCGTAAGAAAAGACTAAGAAAAAACCGTCATAAGAAGAAGAAATAATTTCTTAAGTCTATAAAAAATTAGCAAACAGAAAGTGTTACACTTTCTGTTTGTTGTTTGTATTTATATACAACGTTCTTTGAAATAAATTGCGATCATATAGTGAATGCAGAACTGTTTGTAGATGTTGCTCCTGAGCATCTTTCAATGGCTTTATTGGAAGATAAGCGATTGGTTGAGCTCCGCAAGGAGAAAAGTAATGTTCAGTTTGCTGTTGGAGATATTTATCTAGGCCGGGTAAAAAAAATTATGCCAGGTCTTAATGCAGCTTTTATTGATGTAGGATATGAAAAGGATGCCTTTTTACATTATCTAGATCTTGGACCACAATTTCGTTCCCTACAGAAATTCTTGAATATTGCTTCCAATAAAAAAGGAGTTATAGCATTGCACAAGCTAAAACCGGAGCCGGATATTAATAAAAACGGTACTATTCCGGAAGTTTTAACAGCTGGACAAAATGTTTTGGTCCAAGTGGCCAAAGAGCCCATTTCAACAAAAGGGCCTCGATTAACATCAGAACTATCAATAGCAGGAAGAAATCTGGTATTGCTTCCTTTTTCCGATAAGGTGTCGGTAAGTCAAAAAATTTCCTCTTCTGAAGAGCGAAATCGCCTAAAGCATTTAGTTACGAGTATCAAACCAAAAAATTATGGTGTAATAATTCGTACAGTGGCTGAAGGTAAGCAAGCTGCCGATTTGGATAAGGAATTACGTACATTGGTTAAAAGGTGGGAAGAAAATACAGCCAAAATAAAAGACGTAAAAGCTCCAGGACTTGTTGTTGGTGAAATTGGCAGAACCTCAGCATTATTAAGGGATATTCTAAATCCTTCGTTTAATTCTATTTTTGTAAACGATGAAGAGGTCTGTGGAGAAATAAAAAATTATGTGGGGCTAATTGCTCCCGACCGACAAAAAATTGTTAAACACTATAAGGGTGCGGCACCTTTATTTGACCAGTTTCAAATCCACCGTCAGATAAAGGCATTGTTCGGTACAACAGTATCGTTTAAAAGTGGTGCTTACCTCATAATTGAACATACCGAAGCCCTTCATGTTATTGATGTTAATAGTGGAAACCGTTCTAAATCGGCCTCAAATCAAGAGAACAATGCCCTTGAGGTAAATTTAGCTGCAGCTGATGAAATTGCTCGTCAGTTAAGGTTAAGAGATATGGGTGGTATTATTGTTGTGGATTTTATCGATATGCAGAATAACGAAAACCGTCAAAAGGTTTTTGAAAAAATGAAGCAGGCAATGGCGTCTGATCGAACCAAACACAATATTTTACCATTGAGTAAATTTGGTTTAATGCAGATTACACGTCAACGTGTAAGACCTGAAATGCATATGAAAACCACCGAAGGTTGCCCAACTTGTAATGGGACAGGTAAAATTCAACCTTCAATATTCTATCCTAATGTGATAGAAGATGCTGTTAAAAAAGCTGTGCAAGAGCTTAAAATGAAAAAGTTGATCCTGAAGGTTCACCCCATGGTGTATGCCTACCTCAAAAGAGGTTTTCCATCTCTTGCATTACGATGGAAGTTTAAGTACGTACATGGATTAAAGGTGATGTCTTCCGACTCATTAGGCTTTTTAGAATTCAAGATTGTAGATAATGAAGATAACGAGGTTGACCTTTCTTAGGTCAACCTTTTTTTGTGCCTAATTTTAATAATTCGAGCATGACAAATTTGCTGAAATTAATTATTTCCCTGAAGGCAGTGATAAAAATCATGTTAAAAACTTGTTAAGTCAAATGTTCTTTTAAATTTCTATATAGATTGATATATAGGTGTTTATGGGTTTGGTTTAACTATTGTATAGTAAAAGGTTCATTAAGTCACGGGTAGGTGTTTAGTTATTAACTTTATTATTAATCAGAAGTGCTATTTTTGTTGATGTTAAATCTGATTTAGTTTCTAAGTGTGAACAACAATATGATTCGATTGTATTAATATATCTAGAATAATAAATACGATAAAAGGAAATTTATCTATATAGAGATTTGTAGTATATCTTAAATATAAGTAGTTATTTAAATATGAGAAAGATATTTTTAACGATAGTGATGGTTTTGTTGGCAGCAAGTAATTTGCTTGCTCAGTTTGAACAACACATCACATGGGAGTTTTCAACTAGAGTCTTGGATGATAATAAAGTTGAAGTTGTATGTGAGGCTACTGTGGATAATGGATGGCACGTTTATTCATCCGTATTACCCGAAGGCACTGCAATTCCAACCACTATCGAAATTGAAGAAAGTGACGCCTATGTTGTATTAGATGGTATAAAAGAGGTTCCGGATCCTCAAAAGCATTTTGATGAAACGTTTAATGCTGAATTGCAATGGTTCGAAGGTTCTGCTAAGTTTTCTAAAGTTGTACAACTTAAAATAGCAGGAGATGTAAAAATCAAAGGATATGTTGAGGCAATGATTTGTAATGACGAAACATGTATGCCTCCCGAAATGGTTGACTTCGATTTGGATGTAAAAGGCACTGTTGCAGCAGCTGTAAAAGTTGAATCTGCAGCCACAACAGAGGAAGAGGGTGACGAATCATACTGGGCCATCTTTTTATTAGCTTTTGGTGGTGGTTTAGCTGCTTTGTTAACACCTTGTGTGTTCCCAATGATACCCATGACGGTTAGTTTCTTTACCAAACAAAGTGCAACCAAGGTTGCCGGTATCAGAAATGCAATAACTTATGGAGTTTCCATAATTGCAATATATGTTTTTTTAGGTGTTGTTGTTTCTGCTGCCTTTGGTGCAGATAAATTGAATGAATGGGCAACTGGACCGTGGATGAATATGTTTTTCTTCATATTGTTATTAGTATTCTCAGTCTCTTTTTTAGGAGCTTTTGAGATTGTTATGCCAAGTTCATGGGTAAATTTCACATCAAAGAATGAAGATAAAGGTGGTATTATAGGCATCTTTTTTATGGCGTTTACATTGGCATTAGTGTCTTTTAGTTGTACTGGTCCCATTGTTGGTTCATTGTTAGTTAAAGCGGCTACTGGTGGCTATATGGGGCCCATTGTTGGTATGTTTGGGTTTTCATTGGCATTGGCATTGCCATTTGCTTTATTCGCTGCATTTCCAGGTTACTTAAATTCCTTACCCAAATCAGGGGGGTGGTTGAATTCTGTAAAAGTTGTACTTGGCTTTTTAGAATTAGCGTTTGCATTTAAGTTCTTATCCATGGCTGACGAAGCGGCCCAACTATTTTTATTTAAACGAGAGGTTTTTATTGCAATTTGGGTGGCTATATTTATGTTAATGGGATTTTATTTGCTTGGTAAAATAAAATTGCCACATGATTCAATCTTAGAGCATATTCCGGTACCAAGATTTTTATTAGCGATCATAGTTTTTGCATTTGCTATTTATATGCTTCCAGGAATGTGGGGTGCTCCTGTAAATTTAATTAGTGGTTTGCCTCCTTCAAAAGGGAATTCTGAATCTCCTTATGGTGTTGGGAGGGAGCTGCCTGCTTCATATAATTTACATACAAATATGATAGAAGGAATGCATGAGGGACCTTTAGGTATTCCGGCTTTTGATGATTACGATAAGGCACTTGCATATTCAAAATCTGTACATAAGCCTTTGTTGTTAGATTTTACAGGATGGGCTTGTGCTAATTGTAGGAAGATGGTCGAAAATGTATGGGTAAATGAAGATATAAAGAGTATGTTAGCTAATGATTTTATACTGGTGACCCTCTATGTTGATGAAAGAAAGAAATTAGATGAGCCTTATGTTTCTGATGTTACAGGTAAGAAGATTAGAACCGTGGGGCAAAAATGGGCTGAGTTTCAGTTTTCGCGTTACCAGCAACAAGGTCAGCCTTATTATGTAATCGTTGATGAAGAAGAAAATACCCTAAATAAGCCAGTAGCTTACGATCCGGATGTTGATAAGTATAAAAACTGGTTACTCGACGGATTACAGAAATTTAAAGATTAGACAAAATTATATACCCTAAAAAAAGCCTCTTCAACCCGAAGGGGCTTTGGTTTTTGGGCTTGTTATTGATTTGTGTTGCATAGCTCTTGTTGCTTGACGAATTAATAAAAAAAAGAGGGTTTCTACTAAATATGATGTTGACTAGTTTGATAATAAAAGAGATGTATAAGTAAAATTAAAAGTTAGTTGTACATTAAATTTTATCTCCTCTAATTTTAATACGGTGGTAGGAATTTTGTGCAACAAATTATTGGTGTACACGTAGGAATTTTACTAAAGGTAAGGGATGGTCATTTTTATATTGATTGTTAAAATTTAATTAATTTTAATAGCAGAAATAGGTATTGATTACTTTGTTGAAAAATTAATTATTGGTTTGAAATTTTAAATTGGTTTCCAAACATTAAATTAATAAATAAGAATTTGGCCTAAAATATTACAAAATAAAAATTTTAAGCATACTTTTGCGGTTTTGAAGCTACTTTGCTAGGGGTTATTTTTGTAATCTACGTGGCGGAGCTGTGTTTTTCTGACAGTCTTTCTCATTCCTGTTGTCTCAAAATAAGGTAGCTGGTTAAATTGGACTAAACTGTTTTTTTTATGCATAAAACAATATCATTTAAGATGAGGTATTTACTTGGTGGATTATTGATAATTTTAGCCTGTATAAAAAGTGATTTTACTGTTGCTCAAAACACTAATGTTACAAATATTAATGTAAATGAGCTTAGTGACGATCAAATAACCAAAATTGTAGATGAAATTAGCAAACGAGGGCTTTCTGATCAGGAAGCTATTGCGATAGCACGTATGCGTGGGGCGTCTTCCTCTCAAATTAGTCAAATGATGGAGCGAATTCAAGAAGCCAGATTGCAGATGAGTAGTGGTACATCGGATACGCAGTTTGCTAAGTCAAATGATAGTTTAGAATTAAAACAAAATTTGGATTTGTCAGTAAAAGAAGAAATTCAACCAAATAATTTAGATGAAACCTTTGGATATAGTCTTTTTAATTCAAAAAATCTAACTTTCGAACCATCGATCAATCTTCCAACACCAAAAGATTATACAATGGGTATTGGTGATGTTGTTGTGATAACGGTTTGGGGTGCATCACAAGCTACGTATCAATTGCCTGTCGCTACAGATGGAGCTATTAATATTCCTGATATTGGGTCAGTTAAGATTTATGGACAAACTTTCGAAGCCGTTTCTAATAAGATAAAAGCTAGGTTGGTAAATATTTATAGCGGAATGAGTGGGGAGCATCCGAATACGTTTGCCGAAGTAAGTTTAGGTGCTTTACGCTCTATAAAAATAAATGTGGTTGGAGAAGTAAACCTCCCTGGCACATATACAGTACCTGCAACCGCCTCTGCATACAATGCCTTGTATTTATCAGGTGGACCTAATGAACATGGATCTTTTCGTAATATTCAGGTAATTAGAGATGGTAAATGTGTTCAAATTATTGATGTATATAATTTTCTATTAAATGGAGATATTGATGATAATATCAACTTAAAAGAAAATGATATTATTTATGTATCAAGTTACATTAATAAAGTGCGTTTGTCAGGATCTTTTAAGAGAACCGGATTATATGAAACCCTGCCGGAAAGTACCTTGAGTGAGGTGATTAAGTTAGCAGGAGGTTTTAAGGAGAATGCTTTTCACAAGAATATAACCATTATCCGAAAAACCAGTAGTGAGTTAAAGGTATGTGATGTTGCAGAGAATGACTTTGATTCATTTGTACTTCAGAATGGTGACGAGATTACTTCTGGAGAGTTACTCGATCGATTCGAGAATAGAGTAACAGTGAATGGATCTGTTTATCGTCCGGGGAGTTATCAGTTGATAGATGGAATGATGTTGTCTGATCTTATTAATAAAGCAGAAGGAGTAACTCAGGATGTTTATCTAAATCGTGCCATAATTACAAGGTTAAATGAAGATGGGACTTATAAAAATATTTCCTTTAGCCTAAAGGATGTGTTGGATCAAAAATGGGATATTGCACTTCAACGCGAGGACTTTGTTACTATACGAAGTATTTACGACATGAAAGAAGAAGAATATATTGCCATTGAGGGATTCGTTAATCAACCAGGACAATTTACCTATGCTTCTGATTTAACACTTGTAGATGCAATTTTTATAGCTGGTGGTTTCCTAAATGATGCAGATATTAATGAAATAGAGATATCGAGGAGGCTCTCTTTTGACGAAGGACAGCAATATACAAACCAGTTAGGTCATATTTACACATTTGATGTTAATAGAGATTTGAAGTTATCTCGAGCAGCTGAAGACTTTAAGATCTTACCATTTGATGTTATTAATGTAAGAAAAGCACCTGGAATCAGAGAAGGCGGAACTGTAAAATTGGACGGAGAGATAATGCAAGCCGGCTCTTATAGTCTAGATAATCGACAGGAGCGAATTTCTGATCTGATTAAAAGGGCCGGAGGACTTACTCCTTTAGCTTTTACACAAGGAGCAATGCTTCAACGTGAAATTAAGTTGAGTGAGCAAGAGAAGCATCAACGTGAAATGATGATTGAGAAAGATTCGTTAGTTGGATTGACAATGGAACCGTACGAACAGGTTGGGATTCGTTTAGATAAGATTCTGGCGAGACCGGGCGGACCTGATGATTTATTATTAGCAGCAGGAGATAAAATATTTATACCTCGTCAAATGGGTACTGTTAAAATATCAGGTAATGTGATGAATCCGATATCTATGACATACAAGGCCGGAAAAAGAGCTAAATTTTTTATCAAACAAGCAGGTGGTTTTGATGCCAGACCAAAACGGAATAGTGTATATGTTGTTAGTGCAAATGGTATTTCGGAAACTACTCATACTTATTTGTTTTTTAAACGATATCCTAAGGTTGAACCTGGAAGTGAAATTATGGTTCCACAAAAGCCGGAATCTACCATGGGAGTTGGTCAATGGGTAGCGATAGGATCTGCCATTAGTGGACTGGCTATAAGTATTACTTCGTTAGCTAATATTTTAAAAAATTAATTATGTCTGAGAAGGTAAAGGAAATTGCCCTGGAAGAAGATGAAATAGATTTAATTGCAATTGCCAAAACCATATGGGAAGGGCGAAAAACAATAATTAAATCAGTTATTGTATTCACGATACTTGGCTTTTTTGTAGCCATCTTTTCACCAAAGGAATATGTAGCAAAAGGTATTTTTGTCCCTCAGGTTACTGATGCTAAATCTTCCGGGGGAGGCTTAAGTGGATTAGCTGCTATGGCAGGAATAAGTTTAGGAAGTGGTGGACAAAGTGCCGAAATATCGCCGGCTATTTATCCGCAAGTAATCGCAGGGACCTCATTTTGTAAAGAGTTGATGCAAACTAAGATAAAGGTTTCAGATGTTTCTGAGGAAGTTACTTTTTTTGACTATTTCACTGAAGTTAAGTCTCCTTCTATTCTTGAAAATATCAAAAAATATACAATTGGATTACCAGGTCTTATTAAAAGTGCAATTCTACCTAAGAAAGTATCTAACTTAGGTAATGATATTGAAACAGGAGTGGAGATACTTTCTGAGGATGAATATAAAATCAAACAATTAATAGGTGATATTCTCAGTTTAGAGGTAGATGATAAAGTCGGAACTGTAAGTATTTCTGCCAAGATGCCTGAAGCCTACGCTGCAGCTCAGGTAGCAAAAAGAGCCCAGAATTTATTGCAAAAATATGTTACAGATTATAAAATCAGCAACGCTCAAAAAGATTTGAATTTTGTAGAAGAACGATTTGCTGACAAGGAAAAAGAGTTTTATCTGGCGCAGGAAGAATTAGCAAAATATGCAGACCAAAACAAAAATATTACATCAGCGTATATTAAGGCCCAGTACGATAGATTATCTGCCGATTACCAATTAAAGTTTAATATCTATAATGAGCTTGCAAAGCAATTAGAACAAGCAAAGATTAAAGTAACAGAAGATACACCAACATTCAACATTATTCAAAAAGTCACAATCCCGAATAAAAAATCAGCTCCTAATAGAATCTTAATTTTAATTGGTTTTATTTTTCTTGGATTTGTTGCTGGAACAGGATATCATTTTGTTAAATATTTGGTTGATGATATAAAAGAACGTTGGAATTTTATTGAAGATATGCAATAGGACTTTAAGAATAAACACCAATTAGTTTGGAATTTATTCTTCTAAAATACCCAAACTCTTATATTCTTTAATTATTCTATTATAATAAAAAACCATAATTACAGACCCTTAATTTCTATAATTCATAGATATATCAATAATTAAGATAACTTACTATTCTTAAATAAAATTAGATACAAATGAATATTGCAGTAATATTAGCTGGAGGAAGTGGACAAAGGATGAGTTCTGATTGCCCAAAGCAATTTATAAAGGTTGCTGGTAAAATGATAATTGAACACACTATTGATGTATTTCAAACTCACAAAAGAATAGACGAAATCATTGTTGTGTCTAATTCGCTATATATCAGTGATGTTCAGAATATTGTGTTAAAAAATAAACTAAATAAAGTAAAAAAAATCTTACAAGGTGGACAAGAACGTTACCATTCAAGCATAGCGGCCATTCAATCATGTGAACGTCTGGACCAATCAACAAATCTTATTTTTCACGATGCGGTTAGACCTTTAGTTAGTCATAGAATTATTGATGATTGTATTGATGCACTTGAAGATTATAACGCTGTGGATGTGGTAATTCCTACTGTGGATACGATAATAGAAGCATCTGAAAACAATAATATTGCGAATATCCCTAATAGAAATAAGTTAAGAAATGGACAAACACCTCAGGCATTTAAGCTTAAGACCATAAATGAAGCATATCAGTTGGCTTTGGCAGATCCAAATTTGACAACGACTGATGATTGTGGTGTCGTTAAAAGGTATCTTCCTGAAGAGCCTATCTATTTAGTAGATGGTGAGTCTTTTAATATGAAACTAACATATAAGGAAGACTTACATTTAATGGATAAAATCTTTCAACTCAAGACTCACAAAGTAGATCAACAAACAATTAATGAAGACGTTAAACTTGAATTGAAAGACAAAGTAATAATTGTTTTTGGTGGGAGTTATGGTATTGGAAACGAGATTGTTAATATTTGCAATGATTTTGGTGTCAAAGTTTATTCATTTAGTAGATCACAGAATAATACTGATATCTCAAATATCGAACATGTTAGAAATGCCCTTAAACATGTTTATGAAATACATAAAAAAATTGATTATGTAGTTTCTTCTGCAGGTATTCTGGTTAAAGAAGCTTTATGCAACATGGATTACGACAGTATAGTAGATAGTGTCAATATAAATCTTTTAGGATCTATAATAGTTGCCAAAGAAAGTTATGCATTTTTGAAAGAATCCGCTGGTTCAATGCTATTATATACATCCAGTTCTTATACAAGAGGCAGATCTTTTTACTCTACTTATTCCGCAACAAAAGCTGCAATAGTTAATTTAGTTCAGGCTTTAAGCGAAGAATGGTTAGAAGATAATATAAGGATCAATTGTGTTAATCCAGAAAGAACTAAGACGCCAATGAGAGTAACAAATTTTGGAATAGAACCTAATAATAGCTTATTAGATCCCAAAGAAGTCGCAGTTGCCTCTATAAATACGCTAATGTCTTGCCTGACAGGAGAAGTGATTGATGTTAAAATCAAAAAATAATTTATTTTGACTTAATATTAAATATTATGGATTTTAGCCGAATTTATCCAGATGTGAGAGAGCAATATGATTCTCCATTGAAACAGTCTCAGGCAGTTATGTTGAGGATGCTTAAGATACTTCATTTCTTATGTGAGAAAAATGATATTAAATATTTTTTGACAGGAGGAACTTGTATTGGAGCAATTCGTCATCAAGGTTTTATTCCTTGGGATGATGATTTAGATATAGGAATGACAAGAGACAATTTTAATTTATTTAGAGAGAAGGTTGTTCCGCATTTGCCGTTTGATATTTTTTACCAAGACATAGAAACAGATCCATATTATACTCAATGCCATCATGCCGATGCTAGATTACGTGATAAATACAGCAAGTATATTCATTTGGATGGTGAAATTATTAATTGGCACGATGGCCTTCAAATAGATATATTCATTTACGATAAAGCATTTTTACCAATTAAAGCTACTAATGTCATTACTAATTATCTTATAAAGAAAGTTTATAACAATACTGAAAAGAGGGAAAGAATTTTAACGTATATCTCTAAGAGTATTTTTGAGAAACTTTTAGTCTATAACTGCAATTGGATGCAGGACTTAGGTATGCTAAAAAGAAAATTTGGTAAAACATATATATATCAGAAAGAAATAGGGGAGTATTTGATGGTGAAATTTGAAGATATGGAAGCTTATGTACTTGTTGGATATGATACCATACTTAGAAGACAATACGGTGACTATATGAAATTACCTCCAAAGGAAAAGAGGGTTTCAACACATACTGTCAAAGTTGACCCATTTAATCCTTGCGATCATAAGGAAGTACTTTATTGGAATGAAAGAAATAAATAAATATGATAACTAAGATATTCAAGCTATTTTTAGGATTTTTTATCTATTTAATTAACCCTCTTTTTAAAGTCAAGAAAAACAGATGGGTACTCGGATCATCCGCAGGGAAAGACTTTAAAGAAGGAGCTAAATATATGTTGGCTTTTTTAAATGGAATACCAAATGCTGATGCTTGTTGGATTACAAATAGAAAGATTATTAAAAAAGAGGTTAATGCTAGAGGATACAGATGTTATTTAAATTACAGTATAAAAGGCTTATTTTATTCTTTAACTGCTGAGTTTATAGGTACCTCTACTTCTTTTGGTTCGGATATTAATTATTGTTTTAAAAAGGATTCTCGAAAATACATATACTTTGTACATGGAATGCCGCATAAAAAAGCAATTTACGATCAGCCTAAAAGAAGAATGCCATCTGGCAGCATAGGTGATAGACTTTATCGTAAATACGTTGCAGGTTTTAAGGTGTCTGATATCGATTATCTTACAAGTACATCTGATTTTTACATACCATTTCTGAAAAGTGCATTTCGATCAGAAAATGTTTTTACCATTGGTATGCCGAGAAACGATTCTTTGTTTAACAATGAAATGTTAGATAAAGAAGCTTTCTTTGAGCAGCATAAAGAGAAATTTATTATAACATATATGCCAACACATAGAGATTATGGTAATTGTGAAGTTTCACCATTTCTATTTGAGCATAATCCTCTAGCTAATGATTTTTTTAGAAAGAATAATATTTTGTTGTTAATTAAAAATCATCCTAATATGGCAACAAAAGTAATTGATGGCAAAGATTTGAGTAATATTATTGATATATCAAAATCGGGTTTTGATGCTCAAACTGTAATCTCTAATACAGATGTTTTAATTACTGATTTTTCAAGTGTTTGGATAGATTATCTTCTACTTAATAGACCTATTATATTTTATTTTTATGACAATTATGAAGTTGAGGATAATGAAACATACTTCAATATAAGAAATGAGAATATTGGTTCTTTTTGTAACGACGAAAACGAATTATTATATCTCTTAAAAAAAATATTTATCAATTATAATAGCTTTCAACCATCTATTGAGACAATAAAAAAACATCATAAATTTATGGATGGGAATTCCTGTTCTAGGTTATATGATTTAGTGTCAGGTAATTAGTTGCAAATGGGGAGCGTAAAACAAAAGACCATTAATAGTATAATATGGAATGGTATAGAACGATTTTCAACATTATTTATACAGCTTGTTAGTACGTTAATAATTGCCCGAATATTAACTCCTGAAGATTTTGGAATTATAGGGATGCTTGCGATCTTCACTGCTTTAGGTAACGTTATAATAGATAGTGGTTTTAGTCAAGGATTAATAAGAAAGAGTAGAATAACCAATGATGATTTAATTAGTGTTTTTGCATTTAATATTATATTAAGTATAGTTCTTTATCTAATTTTTTATTTCTGTGCACCTTTAATAGCTAAATTTTATAATACTCCTCAGCTAACTTTGATAGCGAGAGTTTCCTTTCTTTCTTTTCCCATTAATGCCCTTTCAATAATACAACAAACTGTATTACAGAAGGAGTTGAATTTCAAGAAAATCTCTAAGATTACAATATCAGCATCAATATTGTCTGGAATACTCGGAGTATTGTTTGCCATATTATTGAGGAATGTCTGGGCATTGATTTTACAAATTCTATTTTTTAACACCTTTAAAAGTATTTTATTTTGGTTTTTTAGCACTTGGAGATTAAAAGGTAAATTTAGTTTGTCATCAATATATGACCTAGGAAGATTTTCATTTAACTTACTATTGTCAGGTCTTGTAGGCGTTATTTTTGATAACATGTATACACTGATGATTGGTAAGTTTTATGATTCAAAGAGTCTAGGTTTATATACACAATCAAAAAAAATTGCAGAATTACCTGCTTTAAGTATTTCAAATGTCATTCAAAAAGTTACTTATCCATCTTTATCCTTATTTCAAACTGACTTATCTAAATTAAAGTATAATTATCGTAGAATAATTCAGTTAGCAGTTTATATAATAAGTCCAATTTGTGGGTTTTTAATAATAACAGCACCTGATTTGTTTAAAATGATATTAGGAGAAAAATGGAATGGTGCAATCTTTTTTTTCCAAATGCTTTGTTTGATTGGAGTATTATATCCAGTTAGCAGTATCAGTATTAATATATTAAAGGTGGTTGGTAAATCTTCAAAACTCATACAATTAGAAGTAATAAAGAAGGTTGTAATGGCATTGATTCTGATATATACCATTCGAATTAATTTGGAAGCAGTAGTTTACGGCAATATAGTGTATTCATTATTTGCAGTATTATTGAACCTCTATTTTTGTGGCAAGGAGATACAACTAAAAATTTGGGAACAATTGAAAGATATCTTACCAAGTTATTTTCTGACAATTGTAATTAGTTTAATAGTTTATTATTTAAATCAATTGATAGATTTTTCAAATAATATTCTAATGATTTTACTTATGGGATTAATATATTGTTTGATATGGATTGGATTTTCATTCATTTTCAAATTTGACCAATATAATGAATTGTTAAAGGTATTTGGGTTTACAAAAAAGTCCATTTAATTACAGGTAGTGATAAAACTTTAACTTTACTCAATTACTACAATATATATGGTAGAACTAATTCTGATATCTTTCCTATTAATAATATTTCTAAAAGTTGATATTAACAAGGGAACTATATTATTTATTGCATTTTTACCTTTTCATGCTTTCATTAAACGATTCCTTGAATTTTTCCATTTAGGAGGATCACTATTCTCATTCTGGAAAGAGGCTGTAATAATAATCTTTATTGTCAAGTTGTTATTTAGTAATAATCTAACCATACGATTGAATAAAAAGTTGTTAGGTATTATGGTTTTATTTATAGGATATGTCTTATATTTTTTTTTAATTCTACCAGATTTTAAAAATGGTTTAGGTCCCTTAAGAAATCATATCTTTACTATATTACTATTTATTGTTTTCGCCAATGCTAAGTACGCATTAAATAAGGTAGAAAAGTACATTAAATACGTCTTCATTTCTTTCTTCATAAGTTATATTCTTGGGTTTGTTCAATTATTCTGGCTCAAAATTCCCTTAGGATTTTTGATGGGCCGTATTGAAGTTATTGATCCAAGTGGACATATCATATATACTACAAATTCTGCAACAATTCATAACTTTGAGCGAATGGCCGGTATAATCGGTGGACCAAATGACTTCGGGCTATTTATTGCGATATCACTATTATTTGTATTTGCCATTAGATTTAGTCAGTACGGTAATATTATAAATAGTAGAGCTCGTTTAAAATTGTATATATTATTCTTACTAGGTGTAGTATCTTTGTTCTTTTCATTTTCTAGAGCTGGATTAGCAATATTATTTGGTGGAATTGTAATAATGTCTTATTTCTTTAAAGTGAAAATCAGTAAGAAAGCAATGTCATCAATTCTAACTGCTTTTACAATTTTGATATTAATAATTGCCATTAACGCTAATATTGTAGAATTACTTACAAATACATTTACAGGGAAAGAAGCAAGTTCTTCAGATAGAATAAATAATATAGAGGCAGGATTTTCAGGAATCTTAAAAAATCCTTTTGGAAATGGCCTTGGTTCAACAACTAATAACGGTGATGGAAAAGTTGAATTTTTTGTAGAATCAGCCAGCATTAATATGATATATGAAATAGGTATTATTGGATACTTTTTGCTATTATCTATCTATGCTTCGATAGCCTTAAAGGCTTATTGTTCGAACAAGTACAATCCCATGTCATCTTTAGGATTTTCGATTGTTATACTAACTTTTTTAGCAAGTTATTTGTCAGTTAATACATATGGCATGCCATATGTATTATATTCATGGGCATTCATGGGACTTGGCGTTAATCCTTGGATAGGTAGTATATCAAAACAGTTAATGCATTATAATACTTGATTTCCTACAAATTATTAAAATAGCCGTATGAGTTATAATATATCTATTATATGTGCAACATATAATGCCTCAGCAACTTTTGATTATTTTATTTCTTCTGTACGAAAGCAGTTAGATAAAAATTTCGAATTAATTATTATTGATGGTGATTCTAAAGATGATACATTAGAAAAAATTAAAAAAAATAGTGATGTAATTGATTGTTATATATCCGAGCCTGATTCTGGTATATATGATGCTTGGAACAAGGGAGTTAAGTTAGCTACAGGAAAATGGATTATGTTTCTAGGTGCAGATGATTTTTTATTTTCTGATTCTATTCATTTTTTTAATGAACTTTTAGCAAAAGTAAATTTATCAGGCTATGACTATATATCTGCAACTAATGAATATATAGACGAATCAGGGAGTATCTTAAAGATATTGGGGGAAGATGCGAAATGGTCTAAAATGAGGCGATATATGGCTGCTGCGCATGTTGGATCACTACATAACAAGCATAATCTATTTCAGAAAGTGGGAAACTATGACACCCAATTCAAAATATGTGGGGATTATGAACTATTATTGCGAAAAGGTAAATCATTAAAGAGTTATTTTTTAGATAAAAGAATTGCACAAATGAAGGTTGGAGGAATGAGCTTTAGTTTAAAAGCAATAATCGAAGCATATCAAATTCGTAAACATCATAAAACAATTAATCCTCTATATAATAGATTTTTATTCTTAACTGATGTTATCGGTTATGAGCTCTTTAAAATTAAACATCATGAGAGAGTATCTAAATAGAATTGTAACTAAGCTAAAAGGTGAAGAATTTCAAATCGATAATTCAATTCCCCTAAATTATTTAATATCTTTTTTCACTATAAAATTCATTTCGCTACTCAATGGAATGGTTAGATTTCGAACAACAAAAAGAATATTTATTCATCCAACATCAAAAATAAAATGCCGTTCAAAGATTAAATGCGGGAAAAATTTTTCCGTTGGACCTAATTGCTATATAAATGCCTTATCTCGCGAAGGTATGACTTGTGGAGATAATGTTTCTATGGGCTTTCATACACATATTGATCTTACTGGAAGCCTTAAGAATATTGCTAAAGGTCTAAAAATAGGTAATAATGTTGGTTTAGGTTCACATGGTCATTTCGGTAGTGGAATAGGTGGATTAGAGATAGGCGATGACACCATAATTGGTAACTATGTAAGTTTTCATCCGGAAAACCATAACTTCTCTGATTTAACACGTCCAATAAGATTACAAGGTGTAACTGGTAATGGGATAAAAGTTGGTAGAAATTGCTGGATTGGTGCCAAAGCAACCTTTTTAGACAATTCAGAAATTGGTGATGGTTGTATTGTGGCTGCAGGTGCTGTGATAAGGGGGCATTTCCCTGATAATGTTATAATTGGTGGTGTTCCAGCTAAAGTTATTAAGTATAGATGACGACTATATGATAAATGATTATTGTTAAATATGTAGTGTAATGAATTCTCAAAATATAACATATCTTTCCATTTGTATACCCGCTTTTGGTAGACTTGAATATGTACGTAATACATTATCAAGTATATATACTAAGGATAATATATGCGATTGTGAATTGTCAGATTTTGAAGTTATAATTTCTGATAATGATCCATCGCAAACTTTGAAAGAAGTTGTAAAGGAATTTAGGTATAATAATTTGCATTATCATAGTACAGATAGTGAGGGTTTTATGAATTCATATCATGTATTGACTTATGCAAAAGGGTACTTACTAAAATTGCATAATAGTCAAGAACTATTCAATACTGGCTCGCTTAAAAAAATGATTAAATTAGTTAAAGATCAATCTAAAAAGAAACCTTTTATTTTCTTTACAAGTGGATTGTTGATGTCAGGAAAAGAATGTAAATATGATAATTTTAATAATTTCATGTATCATTTATCCTATTTTTCATCTTGGAGTAATGGGTTTACAATTTGGAAAGAAGATTTTGAAAAAATAAGTGGTGAAACATCTTTGAATACGCTTTTCCCGCATACATCGCTTCTTTTAACTCAATATTATAAATCAGATTTTATTATTAACGATCAAAAACTCTTTACTACACAATTTGTTAAAAAAAGGGGTGGACATAATAAATTTCATGCATTTAGTATTGAATATCCTTCCTTAATAGATACAATTTATCAAGAAGGGTATATAACATTAAAAACAAGAAAGCATATACTACTTCATTTATTATTAACATATTTACCACTATTATTTTTTAATGTTAGAATTATAAAAAGGGAATCATTTAGTTTTGACAATTTTCGAAAGGACATTAAACATTATTTCCCGTTTGGATCATACTACATTGTTATATTTCTAAGTTTTATTGTGCCCTTTAAAATTATTTGGAGAAAGTTTAAATTGAAACATATCCTTAAATCTCAATTTTAATTATGCATATTGCGATCATCGGGACTCGAGGGATCCCTAACTATTATGGTGGATTTGAACAATTTGCCCAATATTTATCTAGAGGACTAGTTAAAAAAGGTCATCAGGTTACGGTATATAATTCGCATAAACATCCATATCAGGAAAGTGTTTGGAAGGAAGTGCAATTAATACACAAATTTGATCCTGAAGATAAAATCGGTACGGCTGGTCAGTTTATTTATGATTTAAACTGTATTTTGGACGCTAGAAAACGTAATTATGATATTATTTTACAACTTGGATACACTAGTAGCAGTATATGGGGGTGGTTATTGCCGAGAAAGAATAGTATTGTAACTACTAATATGGATGGCTTAGAATGGAAAAGATCTAAATATTCTAAATATGTACAAAAATTTCTTCTTTTAGCTGAAAAATTAGGTGTTAAATACAGTGATTATCTAATATCAGATTCGATAGGTATTCAGCAATATATAAATAAAAAGTATAATAAGGAATCAATTTATATTCCTTATGGCTCTAATTTGTTTACTTCTCCAAATATTGATTTAATAGCAGGTTACGATGTAGAAAAGTATAAGTACAATATGCTAATTGCACGATTGGAACCAGAAAATAGTGTAGAAATAATTTTGGAAGGTGTTTCAATTAGTACTAAAAAAGATCCTTTTCTAGTTATAGGTAATCATGAGACGGAATATGGTAACTTTCTAAAGGGTAAATTTAAGGAATATCCTAATATAAAATTTATAGGTGGAATATATGATATAGAAGTACTAAATAATCTAAGACACTTTTCTAATGTTTATTTTCATGGACATACTGTTGGAGGAACTAATCCGTCATTATTAGAAGCAATGGGATCGCAAGCTTTAATATGTGCAAACGATAATGTATTTAACAAAGCAATTCTAAATGATGATGCATTTTATTTTAGAAATTCTGAGGATGTAAAAAGTGTTCTAGAAAGTCTTAATAAGAAAGATAGTTTAGATAAGCTTGAGAATAATGATCAAAAAATAAAAACAAAGTATCATTGGGATACTATTAATAAGCAATATATAAAGCATTTTGAGGAAATATTAGAATACTCGATGAAGCTGTAATACTCTGAAATATTAATCAATGTCAAATCAAAAAGTTGCATTTATAACAGGTATCACTGGATAGGATGGTGCATATCTGACAGAATATTTTCTAAAAAACTATATAGTTCATGGTTTAAAACGTCGTTATTCGATGTTTAATACCGATCGAATTGATCAATTATAGTAGATCCTCATGTGGAGAATCGTAATTTGGTTTTGCATTATGATGATTTGACTGATTCAATGAACCTGACATGTATCATACAGGAGGTTCAACCGGATGAGATTTATAATCTGGCTGCCATGAGTCATGTTAAAGTCAGTTTTGATACTCCTGAGTATACAGCTAATGCCGATGGAATTGGTACTCTGCGTATACTAGAGGCAGTACGTTTGTTAGGCTTAACTGAAAAGACTCGTAATTATCAGGCATCAACTTCTGAGTTATATGGTTTAGTGCAAGCGGTACCTTAGTCTGACACAACACCTTTTTACCCTCGTACTCCATATTCAGTGGCTAAAATGTATGCCTACTGGATTACCGTAAAGCATATAAAATGCATGCTTCGAATGGTATACTATTTAATCTTGAGAGTTCAATGTGTGGGGGGACTTTTGTAACTCGTGCCAAGAGTCGTATTGCCTTGGGAATGCAGGATAAGGTATATATGGGTAATTTATCAAGTAAGTGAGATTGGGGACATGCCAAGGATTACATCAAGGCAATGTATTTGATTTTACAACAGGATCAACCGGATGATTATGTAATTGCTACAGGTATTACAACGACAATCCGTGATTTTATTAAGATGGCAGGAGCAGAGGCAGGCTTGGAAATCATCTTTAAAGGTGACGATGCTGATGAGAAAGGATATATAGGATCTGTTGATGAAGCTGTTTTCTGTGAAAAAGTAGGAGAACAATATTTAGCAAGCATAAAAGAAAAGATTGCTTCCAATGCAGAAATAGTGGAAGTAGATCCACAATATTTCCGTCTAACTGAGGTTGGTTTATTAATTGGTGATCCAACTAAATCTAAAACTGTCCTTGGATGGGAACCGGAATATGATTTAAAAGGCTTGGTAGAAGATATGATGCAATCGGATTTAAACTGATGCAGAAAGATGCATATCTGAAAGCTGGCGGATATCAGATATTGAATTATTTCGAGTAAAAAATATAAAGATAATTACCAAAGCCTCTTCAATACGAAGGGGCTTTTTTTGTACTATTCTGATAGATATTTTAATAAGTTAATCCAAAGTAAGCATTCGCGCTTGCACGTCAAGAATAGTCAATAATTTTAGTTAAAGCGAGACATTCCAATATGGCATAGAATCTTTGGACAATTCTCACAATTCTAAGAGTTCTTCCAGTTGTGATGTAACCTTACCATTTATGTATCCTTCCCTGAAAATCAGACACTTTTGAATTAGACAAATTATTAATTTTAAGCAGTCTAAAAGAATATGAAAAAAGTACGATTTACAGAGAGTCAGATCTTAAGGTACTGAAAGAGTTTGAAAGTGGCATAGATGCCCAAAGTTTGTGTCGTGAACACGGCATATAAAAGAGTTTAACGTTAATTTTAAGATTCCACACAACTTTTTAAAGTAATCCGATATGTGTTTAATAGCCATAAAAACAGGTAGATAAAAGTACTTTTGCTTTTTGTGGAGTGCGTGCCCGAAGCATTGTTCACTATTCGGGTTGGCTTCTTGAAGAAGTCGTGTTTGAATCAGCATAAAGTCATATTAAATACATACTAAACTCAAAGTAAATTCAAATTAAATTCGATTCGAATTGACTTTAACCTGACTGAGAAATGAGTTAATTATAACTTATAATTGAATTTAGCGTGAGCTTATTAAGAAGCTAGCAATCTTCAGATACCTGATCATTCTGTAAAAGTGATAAATTATGGCATGATACAAAAGCATAAATGATGGATCATCAGGCTGAATTGGTAATGTAGTAACCTATCAGATGTACGGTAAAAGTTATATGCGTTCTTTTGTTTGTAATAGAATTATACGTAAGTGCCGTTTGTTGAATGATATGCGCAAGAGTCCTGTAAGGACGACTATCTATAATGTGAACTTAAAAGATAAACCTGCCTCTTTACGTTTTCATAAATATTTGCTTCCCTTGGCTGCCAACTAGCAGGTTTTTCTAAGATGACGGATTCAGTAGGATTGTATCAGGTTGTTTGATCGAATGTATAGAAAGGTTTATAAAAGAGTGACATGTACTTTAGTGTAATATTTTGAAGTGTTAGCCAAAAATCTGCATCCTTGAGTTTCTATACACTACTAAATGTTTTAGCTTTAACTTTTAGTGCTAAATATATACATATGAAGCGTTTTTTAACCTTTATCTATACCTTGCTATTGAGTTCAATTTTCTTCACCTCAATGGCTCAAATTGACTTTGCCAATTTATCAGAAGAACAAATCTATCGGAAAGAGAATAGATATAATACATGGGCTGTGACGTTGGGGTATGGGCCAGTTATTTACTATGTGGATGTAATTGATTATACATTATTTCCTAAAAACGATTGGAAGTTTGGTCCCACCTTAATGCTTAGTAAGCAGTTGAATCGTACCTGGGGGCTTGATGCTCAGTATATGATGGCCGATATGTATGGTCAAAAGAATACACGCTATTTTAAGGGCGATTTAATGGATTTAACTCTTAATGTTACATTCTCTATCAATCAACTTGCAATATTTGGTCCTATCAACGATAAATGGAATATTTATGGTAAGCTTGGTTTTGGATTAACCTATTTTAGAAGTAAACAATATCGATTGACTCCAGGATCGTACACTAATCCGGATGGAACGATTGAAGAATTGGTCCCAGGTCAGGTGTTACAAGTGAAACACGTATATGATTATAATTTTGGCTATCCGGATGCTTATGGATGGGATCGCGACGATTATTTGGTTATTGGTTATGAGAGAAATGGTGAAGGTGCCCCAGATAAAAAAACAGACCGGCGTAATGAAATTGTAATACCTTTTGGAGTTGGCGTTAAGTACCGAATCAATAAAAGCTTTGATGTGGGGGCTGAAGTAATGCTTCGTAATTTGAGTGCCGATAATCTGGACGTTAATCTTACTGGAGCTGATAATGATAGTTATATGTATACTTCTTTCAACCTTACTTATAAATTAGGAAGAAAGAATAAGCGCCATGCTGCCTGGACGTATAAAGATTTTAACATGGAGTATAAACGCTTACGTCAAAACGATCCATTGGCTGTACGTTTGGATTCCATCCGTTCAGAAATTGAGTATCTGGCAGCTCAGGATTCGTTATCAGGAGATACCACAACTATTTATACCGAATCCATTATCTATCAGGAGGGAATTTCAGAATCGGTATTTTTCGATTTTGATAAGTCGGATATAACACGCCGATCGGAGCGTACATTAGCTAAGTTAGCCCGTGTATTAAAAGAGAATGAAGATATTCGAATAAGAATAGTGGGATATTGTGATGAGCGTGGCTCCGAGGAATATAATCTGGCATTAAGTAAGCGACGATGTATGTCTGTATTAAATACTCTTGTTAATCAGTTTAAAGTGCCAGCAGATCGCTTCCAGATTGATCCTAGAGGAGAGAGTGAGTTGCTTTCTGATACTAAAAACTTGCAACCATATGGTTTACATCTTGTCAATCGTAGGGTCGATATGTTCGTAATTGTTGAGTAATATGATCCAAAAGCTAAACAAAATACTATTAGCATGTTTGTTTGTTTTGTGTGGACAAATGGTATTGGGACAATATTCAACCGACAATCGGATTATATTTGAGCACATGCGTTACAGTGCAGAAAAGCCGTTTAATACATGGTCGGTATCTCTGGGGTATGGGCCGTTAATAATGTATAACGACTTAGCTGGTTACTCCGTTTTTCCTACTCATTGGAAATTTGGCCCTAACATAACTATTGCCAAACAGTTGGTGCCTGCCTGGGCTTTTGATCTTCAGTTTTTAACCTCTGATTTTCACTCAGGAAACAATACCTATTATAGCGAAGGTAATTTAATGGATTTCTCATTAAACAGTCTAACGTATATTAATCAGTTATTGCCGTTACCCGGTCCATTAAATGATAAATGGAATTTCTATTTTAAGTTAGGAGTTGGGGTAACTGCATTTAGAACGAGAGTTAGATATACTGATACCGATGAATTTGTTCATTTCAGAGATTTAGGTACCGGTAATGAAGAAAATGGTTATGTAGTATTGGGCTATGATCCTGATGATCCAACCCGTAAAATTGATAGAGATTTGGAGTTTGTTGTTCCTGTTGGAGTGGGTGTTCAATATCGTTTAAATCGTAGTTTTGATATTGGAGTAGAGTCAACCATGCGCCTTTCATTGGAAGATAAGTTTGATAATATTTTGGTGGGAGCTCAAAACGATAAATACTGGAGTACCAGTATAAGTCTGTGTTATAAAATTGGGAAAAAGGATAAGCGGCATAGTCGTTGGACTTACCGTGGTTATGGGTTTAATGTTTTTGGTGCTCCTAAAAACGATCCATTGGTAAGTGAAATCCGTGTGTTGGAAGAAGATTTCAAAAAATATCGCGAAGGCCGGGTTGTAAAAAAAGATTCGGTAACAGTTATTCATAGTGCTCAACGTATTTATGGAACTGCAAATTTAATTACGAGTTTTTTCGAATTAGGGAAGTATAACGAGGTAGATAAAGAAACACTGGTGGATTTAGCTACCCTGGCTCTAAATATGACTAAGAATAAATCGTGGAAGGCCGATATATATGGTTATTCAAATGACTATGATGATACAGATGAGAATATTGAAATTAGTCATAAAAGGTGTGAAAGAATTTTGCAATTTTTTGTTCGGGATTTAGGTTTAGAAAGAGATCGGTTTGTTCTTCATCCTTTGGGTGAGGAAGATGTATTACCACAAGAAATAACCTCTAAACGAAGTAGGCTTAGCATTAACCGAAGAGTTGATGTTGTTTTGAAAAAGTAATTGATAGATGAACTATTGTTAAAAGGCGGTGTTACTTTAGTATGCCGCCTTTTGTGTTATGATACATTTAAGTCTATGTTAGGTGTATTGTAATTGAATTTAAATATCTAACCTAAAAATTGATAATATGACAAGAAGAAAAGCTCATTGTATGTGTAAAGGAATAAGTGATAAGGATTTTATTTTTGATGTTTTCTCTGATAAAGGATTTGTTACCGATGCCGGGAGTTTTTTTAACACCAATGAAAACTATTTGGCGGACGAGCAAAGTAAAAGTGATCAGCATGAGTGCGATCATTCAGATAATTTGTTGTAGTGATGGATAAAGAATCTGCACATACAGAAGTTTCAATAACCATTTTCTACGATGGATGGTGTAATTTATGTTCAGGTCTGGTGTCCTTGTTGCTCAAAACAAAAAAAGGTAAAACATTTGTTTATCTACCAGTTCAGTCAGCCAATCAGTATTTTAATAAGATTGATTTAAATGGTGCTTTTGTTGATGGTAATGAAATAGCTGTTCTTATAAATCGCAAAGTAATTACTGGTGCAACAGCTGTGGTTTTAATTCTTGATAAGATGGGTGGTTTTTATAAAGTATTGGCTGCATTGTTGCGTATACTACCTAATAAATTTATTAATGCAAGCTATCGTTTTATTGCCAATAACAGGTATGGTTGGTTTGGTAAAAAGTCTACTTGCCAAATAGGTTAGAGTTCAAGTTTACCCTTTTCATCTTCATTGTATTTTTTAGCTAAGACGGCCAAAAACTTACTGATTGACTTTATGGCTAATTCTGTTTCGGGCGAAACTTGTTGCTTCTTCAATTTTAATAAAAATGTGCTGTATATGGCTGTTAGGCAAATTTCTACATCGTTAGTTAATTTTTGTCCTGACTTCTGATCAAATTCCCTGATAGTTGGTAAAACACTATTAAATAAATGCTGATACGATACTTCGTTAGGGGCCTTCATTAATTTAAGATGAAGATGGTTTACCTCATTAACCGTGTTGATGTTAATTTGTAGGTGGCCGTTTATTTGTTTTGCTTCCAATCGCATCATTTCTGTTAAATTGGCCCACCAATCTCTTATTTCCAGTAATTTATCTTCTTCTTGATTGTAACTGGGTATAATATTCTTGTCGATATTAGACATACTTACTTCATTGGCTCTGATTAGATCTTCAATCTGCCACATGTATAAGATGTATTCGATGATATTTTCTTTCTTCTTTTGATTTGCTACAATCATATTTTCTTCTGTTTAAAAATCCCAATCACCTTCCTGAAGGCGTTCAATATCTCTTCTGTCTTTTTTTGTTGGACGTCCTAGTCCTCTGCCGCGTTGTGCACTGGAAGCCAGTTTGGCAAGTTCCAGCATTTCAATTTGATCAGGAGTGGTTACATCCTCAATATATCCGGGTGTTAATTTGGCACCCATTCGTTTTTCAGCTACATCCAATACTTTATAAGTACGAGTAATAGGAGGAACGCGTATCTCAATTAAATCCCCCACTTTAATGGTTCGAGAAGATTTAACGGGTAGTTTACTAATGGTGATTCTGCCTTTTTTACAGGCTTCGGCAGCCAGACTTCTTGTTTTGTATAAACGAACAGCCCATAAAAACTTATCAATTCGTACTCCTGAATTATCCATTTTACTTCTTATTAAATTGAGTCATGGTTTGTGCTGCTCCTATAGTAGCATAAGCCTTTATCATCTCAATAGCAATATCTTTTCGCTCTTTTAATGCTTCTATTTCTTCATCAGACCATTTACCCAAAACAAAATCAACCTGCTGACCTTTTGGGAATTCATTTCCAATACCAAAACGTAGGCGCGAATAACTAGCAGTTCCGAGAATACTCTGAATGTTTTTTAATCCGTTATGACCGGCATCGCCACCTTTGGTTTTCAAGCGTAAATCTCCAAAAGGTAATGCCAGATCATCTACAATGACTAATAGGTTTTTTAAGGGCACCCGTTCTTTTTGAAGCCAGTAATTAACAGCCTTTCCGCTTAGGTTCATGTAAGTGTTAGGCTTAAGTAGTACAAATTGTCGCGATTTGAATTTGTAGGTGCAAACAGCACCATAACGCTCGTCTTTAAATTGTAAATCGTTATCAAAAGCCAATTTGTCTAAAACATCAAAACCAATGTTATGCCTTGTTTTAGTATATTCTTCTCCAATGTTTCCTAGTCCTACCACTAAATACTTCATCGCTGGATCCTCTGGTTTATTTTGTATTGATGTAAATAAGGATTTAATAAATCTGAACATAGTTTTATTTGCTTATGCAAATGTACAAACAATAAAATGCAAAAAACCTCCATATGAAGTATATGGAGGTTTATATGTTGAGTAAAATAAATTACTTTCCTGCTTGCTGTGCTGCTGCACGTGCTGCTCTTGTAAGTCTTACTGCAACTACTACTGCATTTTTAGCAGTTGTAAGTTCGATGTTTTCGTACGATAAAGCACCTACTTGAATCGTTTTACCTAATCCTAATTCAGTGATATCGATTTTTAAAGTATCAGGTAAATCTTTAGCTAAACCGCGAACTTTAAGTTTACGTTTTTCTAATTGTAATTTACCCCCTGCTTTAACACCTTCTGCTAAACCACTTAATTCAACTGGAATCTCGATGTTTACAGGCTTGTCTTCTTTAACTTGTAAGAAGTCAAGGTGAAGAATTTGATCTTGTACTGGGTGGAATTGAGAATCCTGAAGAATACAAGGAACTACAGTACCATCAACATCAACATTGATAATGTAAACGTTTGGAGTGTAAATAATTTTCTTGAATTCTTTTTCTGGAGCTGAGAAGTGAATAACTTCTTCACCACCGTAAATTACACAAGGAACTTTTTCTTCGCTACGAAGTTGTTTTGTGGCTTTTTTGCCTAAGTCAGTACGCTTAGTACCTTTGATTTCAATTGTTTTCATGTTTCTTTTTTTAGTGCTACTCAAAATTAAGTTCAACGTGTTGGCTTAATTTCCCATCACACGCTCGCAATAAGCGGCTGCAAAGATAATACTTTATAGCAAGAATTGATTACTTATTGACTGATAATTATATACTTTTTCAATTGTATCGGCAAAAAGTTGAGCTACCGAAAGAACTTTAATCTTAGAGCTTTGCTTTTTCAATGGAATTGAATCGGTAACAATGAGCTCTGTTAATGCTGAATTTTCGATACGTTCGTAAGCAGGACCAGAAAGAACAGCATGTGTGGTAAATGCTCTAACGCTACGTGCACCTGCTTCCATCATCATGTCTGCAGCTTTACACATGGTACCAGCGGTATCAATCATATCATCCACAATAATTACATTCTTATCTTTTACGTCTCCAATGATTCTCATTGACTCAATAACATTAGCTTTTGCTCTTGTTTTATGACAAATAACCATTGGTGTTTCTAAGAATTTAGCGTAAGTATTGGCACGTTTTGTACCCCCAACATCAGGCGATGCAATTACCAGGTTTTCAAGATTCATGTGCTTAATGTGAGGCACAAAAATCGATGAAGCATACAAGTGATCTACCGGAATATCAAAGAATCCCTGAATTTGATCAGCATGTAAATCCATAGTTATTACACGATCAACGCCTGCTGTGCTAAGCATATCGGCAACCAGTTTAGCACCAATTGATACACGAGGTTGGTCTTTTCTGTCTTGACGAGCATATCCGAAGTAAGGCATTACTGCCACAATTTTGTATGCCGAAGCACGTTTTGCCGCATCAACCAACATTAATAATTCCATTAAGTTATCAGCTGGTGGAAATGTTGATTGAATAATGAATACGTGTGATCCACGAACGGTTTCTTCGTAAGCTGTGGCAAATTCGCCGTCACTAAATCGTAAGCAATTGTGGCTTCCTAGTTCGCGACCTGAACTAAGACTAATCTTTTCTGCCAGATATTTCGTACTTGTTCCCGAGAATATCTTAATTGGAGCTTTCGGTGGCATTTAATAAGATGTTTATCAGATTAATTGATGAATGTTGCAATTTTGCGCAAAGGTAAGAAATTCATATTCTCTTAACATGAACTAGGCCTAAAAAAAACTTAATTGTTTTGATTATAAATTAAGGAATCGTTACCATTTGTCGTTTAATTCTTCTATAAATGAGAGTATTTCGTTAGTGCCTTCTCCATTAACTGCCGATGAATAAAAGATGGGAGGTAGCTCTTCCCAATAATCTAGTAAACCTTTTTTATAGGCTTCCATGTTCTCGGCATATTGAGTTTTGTTAAGTTTGTCGGTTTTTGTAAAAATGATTGAGATGGGTACGCCGTTTTCAACCATAAGATTCATAAAATCAATATCTGCCTTTTGCATGGGTATACGTGAGTCGATTAAAATAAATAAGCACATCATACTTTCACGATTACCAATGTAGTCGAGAATGATTTTACTAAAGCCTGAGCGAAGTTTCTTTGAAACCTTAGCATATCCGTATCCTGGAAGGTCAACGAGATACCAGGCATCGTTGTTAATAGTAAAATGATTGATCAGTTGTGTTTTTCCAGGAGTGGAAGATGTTTTGGCTAGCGCCTTACGATTACAAATTTTATTTATTAATGATGATTTGCCAACATTAGAACGGCCAATAAAGGCGTATTCAGGTTTGTCGGGTTTTGGACATTGTTTTACGTTGGAGCTACTTTTTAAAAATGCGGCTTCTAATACTTCCATTCTCAGATAATTTTAGCACAAATGTACAGCTACTTATTTAATAATGAAACTGCCTGAACTTAACGGATGTTAATATGCATTGGCAAAATATTGTTAATATTCGGTAGATGTTAGTTTAAAACATTTTAGAAGTTTATTTTTGTCAAAAATGAATTATAGCGATGAGTAAATTGTATCCAATCAAGTTTCAACCAATCTTGAAAGATAAGATATGGGGAGGTCATAAACTTGAATTATTATTGAATAAAAAGATTTCACCACTTCCTAATGCAGGTGAAAGTTGGGAGATTTCAGGGGTTCCAGGTAATGTATCAGTTGTTTCAAATGGATTTTTAGCAGGAAATACCCTTTCCGAAATCATCGAAATATATATGGGTGATTTAGTAGGCGATAAGGTGTTCCAGAAATTTGGTGAAGAGTTTCCATTATTGATAAAATTTATCGATGCTAATGATGTATTGAGTATTCAGGTGCATCCAGATGATGCATTAGCTAAAGAGCGTCATAACTCTTTTGGTAAAACCGAAATGTGGTATGTTATGCAAGCTGATAAGGGTGCGCAGCTTATTTCTGGTTTTAGCAAAGAACTTGATAAAAAAGAATATTTGGCAAAATTGGAAGCTAATGAGGTAGAGTCAATTATGGCATCTCACGAAGTGGCTCCAGGTGATGTGTTCTTTATTCCAGCAGGTAGAGTACATGCAATTGGGAAAGGAATTTTGTTGGCCGAAATTCAGCAAACATCTGATGTTACCTATCGTATATACGATTTTAATCGTAAAGATGATCAGGGAAATACTCGTGAGTTACATACCGACGAAGCGGTTGATGCAATTGATTATACCTATGTTGCAGAACCTAAAAGTAAATATGCGGTTGAGCCAAATCAAGTAAATGAAGTTGTTAAAAGCGATTATTTTATTACTAATGTATTAGAGTTGGATAAAACCGTGAAGAAAGATTTTTATGGTTTAGATTCATTTTTGATCTATATGTGCGTTGAGGGATCTGCTGAAATTCTTTATAATGGTGATCTGTCTGAGAGTATTTCAATGGGTGAAACCGTTTTGATTCCTGCGGATTTGAAAGAAATTAACATCAAACCTAATGGAAAAGCTCGTTTAATCGAGGTGCATTTGTAAGAAATAAGAAACTCAATAAGCATTGAGGTATAAATATAGATCCGGTATGTCAATGCCGGATTTTTTATTGTTATAATTTACTCGCCTGTCAATTTTGTTGTGTGTATTTGGTTAAATATATCTCTTTGTAGTTAATATATTCAAAATATGTGAAAATATTAACAAAATATACGAAGGTAATACAGCTATTTATATTAGTTTTGTAATGCTTATTTAACTAGGAGCGAAAAATTTAAGATAGTAAAGCAATGAGAGTACTCAAATTTGGTGGAACATCGGTTGGGTCAGCAAAGCGCATGAAAGAAGTGGCTGATCTTGTTTCTGATGAACGAAGGAAGATTGTGGTTTTATCAGCCATGTCTGGAACAACGAATGGTTTGGTTGAAATAGCCAATTATTTATATAAGAAGAACCATGAAGGTGCCAATGAAGTAATTAATCAACTGGAGCAGAAGTATTATGCAGAAGTGGAAGCTTTATATTCAACAGATGAATATAAGCAGAAAGGTGTTGAGTTGATTAAGTCTCATTTTGAATATCTGAAGTCGTTTACTATTGATATGTTTACAGTTTTCGAGGAGAAAACAATATTGGCACAAGGCGAGTTAATTTCAACAGCCATGTTTCATTATTATCTTGAGGAGGCTGGAAAAGATTCAGTTTTGTTGCCTGCTCTCGATTTTATGAGAACTGATAAAAATAATGAGCCAGACAATGCTTATATAAAAGAGCACTTAGTAAATATTTTGGATCAGCATAAGGATAAAACTATTTTTATAACACAAGGTTATATTTGTAGAAATGCTTTTGGCGAAGTTGATAATTTACAACGAGGAGGAAGTGACTATTCAGCATCGTTGATAGGTGCGGCTTGTAATGCGGAAGAGATAGAGATATGGACAGATATTGATGGTATGCATAACAACGATCCTCGATTTGTTGAAAATACAAAATCAATTGAGGAACTATCGTATGATGAAGCTGCTGAGCTAGCTTATTTTGGAGCTAAAATTCTGCATCCAACAAGTGTATTGCCTGCTAAATTGGCTAATATTCCGGTTCATCTATTAAATACAATGCAGCCCGATGCAAGAGGTACATTGATTTCGTCTCATCAGCGTAAGCATCGTATGGCAGCTATTGCTGCAAAAGATGGAATAACAGCCATTAAAATCAAGTCGGGACGAATGTTATTGGCATACGGATTTCTTAGAAAAGTATTTGAGATATTCGAGAGCTATAAAACTCCTATTGATATGATTACAACCTCAGAGGTTGGTGTTTCGGTTACGATTGATGAAAATAAGCATTTGGATGAGATTGTAACCGATCTAAAAAAATATGGTACTGTTGAAGTTGATAGCGATCAGGTTATAATATGTGTAGTTGGAGATCTAGTAGCTGAAAATAAAGGGTATGCTAATAAAATATTTGATGCTTTAAAAGATATTTCTATTAGAATGATTTCGTACGGAGGAAGTAATTATAACGTATCGATATTGATTAATGCACAAGATAAAAAGAGGGCTTTAAACCTGTTGAGTGATAATTTATTTAATTAAGAGGAAGGATGAAATTTAATTTTCCGGTTAAAACCTTGAATAACATAAATACTCCATTTTATTTTTATGATATGGAGTTGTTGAATGCTACTTTGGATGCTGTTGCAACCGAAGCTGGTAGGTATGGTTTCAAAGTGCATTATGCTGTAAAGGCTAATGCCAATGATCGAATACTAAAGGCTATTGAAAGTAAAGGTTTTGGTGCAGATTGTGTGAGTGGAGCCGAAGTGCAGAAAGCCATCGATTGTGGATTCTCTTCAGAAGGGGTTGTTTTTGCCGGTGTTGGAAAAGCTGATTGGGAAATCAACTTAGGATTGGATAATAATATTGCTTGTTTCAACGTTGAGTCTATTCCTGAGCTCGAAATTATTGATGAATTAGCAGGTAAAAAAGGAAAAGTGGCTAAGGTTGCTTTGCGTATTAATCCGAACGTAAATGCCAATACTCATCATTATATCACAACCGGATTAAACGAAAATAAGTTTGGTATCAATCAGTGGGATCTCGAAAAAGTAGTTAAAAAACTTGCTGAACTTACCAATGTTGAGTTAGAAGGAATTCATTTTCATATCGGATCGCAAATAACAGATTTGCAATCTTTCAGAGAGTTATGTGTTAGGGTAAATGAGCTTCAGAAATGGTTTGTATCGCAGCAAATAATGCCTAAAGTTGTAAATGTAGGTGGTGGCCTAGGGATTAGTTACGAAGAGCCTGATGAGCAATCTATCCCTGATTTTAAAAGTTATTTTGCTCTTTTCGATGAATTGATGGAGTTGATGCCAGGTCAGGAATTACATTTCGAATTAGGTAGATCATTGGTGGGACAATGTGCTTCGTTACTTACAAAAGTTTTGTACATCAAAGAAGGTGTTCAAACAAACTTTGCAATAGTTGATGCGGGAATGAGCGATCTTATTCGTCCTGCATTGTATCAGGCATACCATAAAATTGAAAACTTGACTTCTACGGGAGAGGAAGAGAAGTATGATGTGGTAGGCCCCATTTGTGAATCGAGCGATTGCTTTGGTAAAGCGGTTAGTTTACCAAAAACAAAACGTGGTGATTTAATTGCCCTTCGTTCAGCCGGTGCATATGGCGAGGTAATGGCTAATCAGTATAACTTACGAACATTGCCTCAAGCATATTATTCTGACAGCATTTAAGCTTAAGTAAAAAAGTTAAAATTATATAGCGCGTGATTGATTCACGCGCTTTTTCTTTTTCTAGTACTCATAATCAACACACGATCTGGCTTCTAAAACTTCGCGAAGTACTTTTCCAACAGCTAAATGATCGGGGTGTTTAGCATAGGTTTCCAAATCTTCCATATTATCGAAAGTTGTAGTAAGAGCGATGTCGAATTTTTCAGCCGGATTACAGTTTAATCCCACTTCAATCGATTTTAAAACGCTTACTTTTTCTTTCAAACCTAATAAGCCTTCTTTAATTTCCTGTAGTTTGCTTTCTTTATTATCAATTGGTTTCACTTGAAACAGAACAATGTGCTTAATCATAGTCATTATTTTTAGTAGTTTTGTAGTCTTAATTATAATACATAGCAAAAGTATAAAAATGCTGATAATTGGTATTGCCGGAGGGACAGGTTCAGGAAAAACAACTGTGGTACGTAAAATCATAGAACGTTTACCTAAAGACGAGGTGGCTGTTTTGCCACAGGATTCATATTATAAAGATAATAAGCATATTTCGTTGGAAGAACGTCAAAAAATAAATTTTGACCATCCGAATGCTATTGAATTTGATTTGTTGTACGATCATTTGGCTGAATTAAAAAAGGGGAATGCAATTGAGCAGCCTATTTATTCATATTTAACATGTACGCGTTCAGAAGAAACCATTACCGTTTTACCGCGCGATGTTGTAATTGTTGAAGGAATCTTGATTCTAGGAAATGAGCGACTACGTGAATTGATGGATTTAAAAGTTTTTGTGGATGCAGAAGCTGATGATCGCTTATCAAGGGTGATCCAGCGTGATATTGAAGAGCGCGGCCGTACTGTTGATAAGGTATTACAGCGTTATGGAGATACGGTAAAACCTATGCATTTACAGTTTATTGAGCCTACTAAGCGTTATGCCGATTTGATTGTTCCGCAGGGAGGAAATAATCATATTGCTATCGATATTTTAACTAACTTTATTGAACGCAATCTATCGTGTTTTAATTAAAAAATACTGCCTATGCTTGACCATGTTCGTACCGAGGATATCCTGTTTTTAGATATAGAAACAGTTCCTGATCAACCTTCGTTTGATATGGTTAAGCCCGCGTTGAGGGATTTGTGGGATAAAAAATCGGCTTATTTTAGAAAAGATGAGGAAAGTGCTGGTGACGTTTATGAACGTGCTGGCATTTATGCTGAATTCGGAAAGATTGTTTGTATTTCCATTGGAGTATTAGCTCATCGAGATGGACAACGTATCTTTCGTTTAAAGTCATTTGCAGGTGAGGATGAGCAATTGTTATTGACTGAATTCAAACAAACCTTAGAGCATTTTATGTCAAAACCTACACGCAATATGTGTGGGCATAATGCCAAGGAATTTGATTTTCCATTTATTGCTCGCCGAATGTTAATTCATGGAATTAAGTTGCCTGCAGTATTAGATGTTGCAGGTAAAAAACCATGGGAAGTCAAGTTTTTAGATACACTTGATTTATGGAAATTTGGCGATTATAAACATTATACCTCGTTAAATCTGCTAACAACTATTTTTGATATTCCATCGCCCAAAGATGATATTGATGGTAGTGAAGTTGCGCGTGTTTTTTACGAAGAAAAAGATATAGAGCGCATTGCTCGCTATTGCGAAAAAGATGTATTAGCAACAGCTCAGTTATTCTTACGGTTTAAAGGAGAACCATTAATTGAGGAAGATGCTATTGAATTAGCACTTTAATCCAGTAGAAAGTAAGCCAGCGTTTTTACTAGTAATTCGGGTTGTTCGGCATGAAGCCAATGACCGGCATTGGGTAGTGTTACAACTTCGGCTTGTTTGAAATATTTATGGATAATCAGTGTGTCTTCATCCTTTACATAGCCCGATTTTTCACCTCTGATAACAATTGTTGGTGTGTTAATATGATTTGTTTCGGGATCAACATCATCAAAACCATTCATAATGTTCTCAAGATTATCTCTTAAAACGGGAATATTCAACTTCCAGTGATAATTACCATCTTTTGTGCGTTCCATGTTTTTCAATAAAAACTGACGCAACGTTTTTGATGGGAGATATTGAGCTAACTGTTTATCAATATCAGTACGACTTTGGGCATTTTCGTAATTGATTTTTAGCAGAGAGTCAATAATCAATGCATGGTTGTTGGTGATTTCTCCATAGTTACTATAAGAGGCGTATGATTTAGGAGCAATATCCAATACGATTAACTTATCAATTAAATCGGGATGATTAAGTGCAAACCTCATTACGGTTTTACCTCCCATGGAGTGACCAGCAAGATGTGCTTTTTCTATTCCTTTATCTTGAAAAAACTCAAAAAGATCATTCGCCATTACCTCATAATTCATTTCTAAACTATGTGGTGACTGACCATGATTACGTTGATCGATAAGATATACGTGGTAATCGTTTTGTAACATGCGGGCAATGCTTACCCAATTATCAGAAGACCCATACAAACCATGCAAAATGATAAGTATGGGGCCTTGTGATCCGTATTCTCTGTAAAAGAGTTTCATGAAAAATTATTTTACCAATAACTCTTTATACATGTGAATTGTTCGTTCTAAACCGTAATATAAGGCATCGCAAATTAAAGCATGACCTATCGATACTTCTTTTAAGAAAGGTATTTTTTCGTTGAAGTATTGAAGATTTTCAAGGCTTAAGTCGTGACCTGCATTTATTTTTAATCCTATTTTATTGGCAAGATTAGCCGCTTCAACAAAAGGGGCTATGGCTGCTTCCTTATTTTTTGGATAATTAGTTGCATAAGGCTCGGTATATAGCTCAATGCGATCGGTACCTGTTTTGACTGCATTGTTAATATTTTCTAAATCAGTATCGATAAAGATTGATGTGCGAACTCCAGCTTCACTAAATCGTCCGATTATATCTTGTAAAAATTCCATGTTATTTACAGTATCCCATCCAGCATTTGAAGTAAGTGCTTCTGGGGGATCAGGTACAAGTGTTACTTGATGGGGTTTTACTTTTAGTACTAAATCAATAAATTCTTTCGATGGATAGCCTTCGATATTAAACTCAGTTGTAATGACTGGGCGAATGTCAATAACATCCTGATAACGAATGTGTCGCTCGTCAGGGCGTGGATGAACGGTTACTCCTTCTCCTCCAAATTGCTGTACGTCTACAGCTGCTTTTAGTACGTTTGGCATGTTACCACCACGAGAATTTCTTATGGTAGCAATTTTGTTAATATTAACGCTCAGCTTTGTCATTTCTGAATTATTGATTAATATGCGTTTGTGGTTAAAAAAACTTAATAAACTATGGTGTGGGTTGATTGTTTAATACATAAAAAGTATTTTTAATAGGCAAACAACCATTTAGTAATAGGGTTTTATTATTTGACAAAATTATAAAGTATTTCTAAAACTATCCTATGTTGGCAAAAGAATTAATATCAGATGTGGTTCCTTCGCTTAAAACTTCCGATACCGGATTAGATGCAATTAACTGGATGGAGGTATTTAGGGTGTCGCAATTACCTATTGTTAATAACAAGTCGTTTTTGGGTCTTATTTCTGATGTTGATATCTATGATTTAAATAAGGCAGATCAACCCTTAGGCAATCATACCTTATCGTATGCTAAGCCTTATGTGTACGATTATCAGCACATTTATGATGTGATAGAGTTGGCGTCGCGATTGCAACTCACAGTTGTACCTGTTTTAAATGCCAATGAGGAGTATTTGGGATTAATAACGCAAAGCCAGCTGTTACAGCGTTTTGCTGATTTGATAGCAGCTCATACTCCTGGTGGAATTGTGGAATTAGAGCTTCAGATGCGCGATTATTCTTTATCTGAGATTGCTCGGATAGTAGAAGATGCCGATGCAAAAATATTAAGCTTGTATGTAACTCAAGTGGGGACAGAAGATAGTTATTCTATATCTATTAAGTTGAATCGAACCGATTTAGATCCTGTTTTAAATGCATTTGATAGATATGGATATCAGGTTAAAACAACGTATGTTGATAATGATTCGTATGATGAAACTGTTAAGAAAAACTACGATTCACTTATGAAATATTTGAGTATGTGAAATTAATTGCTGTTTATGCAAGTAGATGAAGGTGATAGGTCGGTACTGGTAATTTTATTGCTTATTATACTGACAACGTATTCATTTGAAGCTTATGGGCGGGAGCTAAAAACGAATGGCGAAGAAATAAATACAGAAGATAGTGTCCTTGTTAGACAAGTAATTATTACTGGTAACAAGGTAACCAAGCCACGTGTCATCCTTAATGAATTAGAGTTTAAAACTGGTGATAGAATTAAATCAAATCTATTAGGGCAACTCATTAGTCGTAGCAGAGATAATCTCTTAAATACATCCCTTTTTAATTTCGTTACAATAACATATAGCGACCAATTAGATGGTACTATGGTGTTTCAAATAAAGGTTGATGAACGATGGTATTGGTGGGTTTTTCCAATTTTTGAACATACCGATAGAAATCTGAGTTCTTTTTTGGCTAGTGGCGATTGGTCTCGAATGAATTACGGAATCTACTTAAAACGAGATAATTTTAGAGGTCGTAAGGAGTTATTGAAAGTTCGGTTTAAAACTGGCTTTTCCACTCAATTTACTCTAAGGTTCGATTCTCCTGAATATAAACGAAAAACAGGATGGGGAGCTGAAATTACAGGTAAAGCTTTTAACAAAGTGCCCTATGCAACTATTGATAATCAGCCTGTGTTTATGACTATTAATAATGATTTGGCTCAGTTTTATTTAAAGGCAGCATTGAATTATGGCATTCGAAGTAATTTATATCACCGTCATAAATTGGAACTTACTTACGAAGACTATAATGTATCAGATTCTATTGTAGAATTTAACCCAAACTACCTAACAAAAGGAGATGCAAGAATGGAGTATCTGAGCCTCTCCTATAATTATGAGTTTGATAAACGTGATTCTAAGATATATCCACTACAAGGAACAGCCTTGAATATTACTGCTTCCAAAATTGGACTGGGCTTGGTTAACTCGAAATTAAATGATTGGAGTTTAAAAGCCCATTTTCAGCAATATGCTGAGTTGGGGTCACGCCTGCATTGGGGAGGGGAGTTCGTTGGCAGATTAGGGAGTAGTGATGAGCTTCCATATGTTTTGAATCAAGGTATAGGCTATAAGGGTTTTATGAATGGTTATGAGCTTTATGTACTTGATGGTGTACGAAATGCGATGGTTCAAAATAAACTTATTTTCACCCTAATGGAGCCTAAAGTGAAGTCAATCGGTTTTATGCCCTTAACTCAATTTGCAAAGGTTCATTATGCCTTTTATCTAAAGGCATTTTTTGATAATGGATATGCATGGCAAAACAATGCTGATGTAACAAACGATATGGTCAACAGTTGGCAGTATGGTTATGGTGTTGGTCTTGATTTTGTGACTTTTTACGATAAAGTATTTAGCTTCAATTATTCGATTAACAAACTGGGATATCATGGTTTTTTTGTTCACTTTAATCTCGAAATGTAAGCTTTCTTTACCTTTGTATTAATTGTGGCTTTGCGGCTACTAATATTAATTGATTATATTCGAATTGAAGACAACACAAATATTAAAATTTAACTGATGAAGATCGCTGTTTTTGGAAAGCAATTTAATAAATCATTCTACGATTCGTGTGTATTGCTTTTTGATGTATTAAAGAGAAATCAAATAGAGGTTGTGATTTATAGGCCCTTTTACGAGTTTCTTTTATCGCAGGTAAATATGCAACCCGAGGTTACTGGATTTTTCGATGCTACATCGGGAATGCCAAAAGTAGATCAGGTATTTAGTATTGGTGGCGATGGCACTTTCCTAGAAGCAGTTAGTTTTGTTCGTAATACTGGTATTCCTATTGTGGGTATTAACAGTGGAAGGTTAGGTTTTTTGGCTGATGTTTCGCAGGATCAAATGGAAGATACAATCATTAATATCGTAAACGGAGAGTATGAAATTCATCAACTCGATTTATTGACGCTCGAGACCGATGGACGATTCTTTAAAGATAATCCTTATGCCTTAAACGAATTGTCAGTTGTAAAACGTGATAGTTCTTCAATGATTACCATTCATACATATATAAATAATGAGTTTGTCAACTCCTATTGGGCTGATGGATTAATTATTGCAACATCTACTGGATCAACTGCTTATTCTTTAAGCGTTGGTGGACCTATTATCCATCCTGATGCCGATAATTTCGTTATTACACCAATTGCACCACATAATTTAACGGTTCGTCCGATGGTAGTACCTAATAATGTGGAAATCACTTTAAAGGTAGAGGGACGAGATACTAAATTTTTAGCAGCGCTTGATTCGCGGAGTGAGGTTTTTGAAGATTCCGTCCATCTTAAAGTAAAAAAAGCAGATTTTAGTATTAATGTCATCAAACTTCCTGATTATTCCTTTTTTACTACACTCCGTAATAAGTTAATGTGGGGTCTTGATCGCCGGAATTAATTACAATACTTGACAATAAAATAGAAATAAAACGTTTATTAGTTGAGATGTTTTGTCGTTTGGTTGAGACATTCTTTGTAGTAATCATTTAAATAATACATTTGTGACAGGAGTTAAAAAACGACTTGTGAAGGATATTAACTTTCGGGTAAAACTCAATTCCATTAGAAGTAACACTAAAATGTTGCTTTGTATACATGTGATTTTTTTTATGCTAGGAAATAAATTGTACGCGCAGGATAGAATCGAGTTAGGTGGTTTTTTAGGAACTTCGTATTATTTTGGCGATTTAAATCCATCAAAACAATTTTATAAACCGCATTTAGCAATAGGAGGTATTGGACGATATGCATATAGCGATCGAATTGCATTTAAAGGTTCTTTAATTTTGGGAAATATTAGTGGCGATTATACAGATGAGAATTTAAATTATAAAGATTTGCGGCCTGACGACCAGCAGATAGGAAGACCTGAATATGATTTTAGTCGAACAATTGCTGATGCATCTGTTCAGGCAGAATTTAATTTTTTATCATATGATCATAAGTATCTGTCAAATACTAACTTTACACCATATATTTCAGTTGGCTTAGGTACAATGATTTACAGTAGAGTTGATCGTGATGATGAAAATCTTACTTCTAAACCAACTTTTATATTATCTTTGCCATTCGGTGCTGGAATAAAGTATAAGGTAAATAAGTGGGTTAGAGTTGGAGCAGAGTGGTCATTTCGAAAAACATTTGTGGATGATCTTGATTATGATGGGCCTGGAGAAATTGATCCATCAAATCCTTATGGCGGTGAAAGCACCTGGACACATAATAATGATTGGGTTTCTTTTGCAGGAGTTTATATTACTGTAAGTATGTTCAGACGTAAATCTACTTGCAACGGAGGCTACTAAAACAAGACAGTTGATATGTCAGTAAAGGACCAACTGATAAAAGATAAATTACCAAAGCATATTGCCATTATCATGGATGGTAATGGGCGATGGGCAAAAAAAAGAGGAAATTCTCGTATGTTTGGCCACAAACATGGAGTTGCTACTGTACGTGAAATTACAGAAGCTTCGGCTGAACTAGGAATTCAATATGTAACACTTTATGCTTTTAGTACTGAAAATTGGAGTAGACCCAAAATAGAGGTGGATGCTCTGATGAGTTTATTGGTTTCAACAATTAGCTCCGAAACTAAAACATTAATGAAAAATAATGTAAAACTCAATGTAATTGGATGTAAAAGTAATTTACCCAATAGTGTTCAGAAACGTTTGGATGATTGCATTGAAGAAACGTCTGTTAATACAGGTTTAACTTTAACTTTAGCTTTGAGCTATAGCTCTCGTTGGGAGATACTTGAAGCAGTTAAAACTATTATTGCAGATGCTGAGTCTAATAAAATTGATGTTAATCAACTTGATGAGGCTACATTTGGTTCTTATCTAGCTACGACAGGAATACCTGATCCAGAGTTAATGATTAGAACAAGTGGCGAACAAAGAATAAGTAATTTCTTATTATGGCAATTAGCTTATTCAGAGTTGTATTTTAGTGATATTTTATGGCCTGATTTTACCAGTGAGGATTATTTCAGAGCCATACTTGATTTCCAGCAGAGAGAACGACGTTTTGGAAAAACTGGTGATCAAATTAAAAAATGAAGTTGAAGAGAATAATCTTTGAACCTTATAAAAGAGTAAGAGAGATTATTTTAGACCTTAACGAACAAACTTTTGAATTAAATGAAAGGTTTATACCACTATAAGTACTTATTGATTTTAGTTTTTCTGCTGACAACAAATTATATTGTCGGTCAGGAAGTTCCTAATATATCGTACTCAGGAACACCAAAACGCTACGAAATATCCAGTATTGAAGTAGTTGGTGTTGAAAATTTAGATCCTAAAATTCTTGTTAATATTAGTGGATTGCGTGTTGGGCAAGAAATTACTGTGCCTGGAGATGAAGTATCAGAGGCAATTCGTAGATATTGGAATCATGGACTATTTTCTGACGTAAAAATAAGGGCTAAACATATCGAAGGCAGAAAAATTGATCTCGAAATATATCTGCAGGAAAGGCCCCGTTTATCTGAGATGACCTTTTATGGATTGAAAAAAAATGAGATCGAAACGGTGAAAGAAAAAGTAGCAATGATGAAAGGTTCACAAGTTACTCCCTATCTGATTGCTCGTGCCGAAAAATATATTGCTGGTTATTTTCATGAAAAAGGTTTTTATAATACAGAAGTTAATATTGTTCAAAAAGATGATATTAGTCAAGCCAATCATGTTAAGCTCGAAATACATGTAGATAAGAAAGATAAAGTAAAAGTTAACTCTCTTATTTTTGAAGGAAACGAAGTTCTGACAGATGCGAAGCTGAACAGAGCAATGAAAAAAACCAATGCAAAAGGTAAAATAAAGAACTTTTTCCGCACCAAGAAGTTTATCAAAGAAAAATATGACGAGGATCTTGTTGCAATTATTGATAAATACAACGAGCTAGGTCATCGTGATGCACGTATCGTCTCTGAAGAAGTGGTGCGCAATATCGAAGAAAATACGGTTGATGTAAAAATAAAGGTAGAAGAAGGTAATAAATATTATTTTGGTGATATTACCTGGGTTGGAAATACTATCTACTTAAGTGATTATCTGTCATATAAATTAAGAATTAAAAAAGGTGACGTTTTTAATCAAAAGCTTTTGAGCGAGCGATTAACAGATGATGAAGATGCTGTTTCTAATGAATACATGGATAAAGGTTATCTGTTTTCAAGTATAAATCCTGTAGAAGTTAGTGTTCAAGGTGATACTATTGATCTGGAAATGAGGATATATGAAGGACAACAAGCTAGTATTAATAATGTAATTATCAGAGGTAATACTAAAACTCATGAACATGTTGTTCGTCGCGAAATCAGAACAAAACCTGGACAGTTGTTTAGTAAATCTGAATTAATCCGTACCGTTAGAGAGTTATCTCAATTAGGTCATTTCGATCCAGAAAATATTCAACCTGATGTTCAACCAAATCAGGATGATGGTACTGTAGATCTTGTATATCAGTTAGAAGAACGTGCTAATGACCAGATTGAATTATCTGGAGGATGGGGAGCCGGAATGTTTGTTGGTTCTTTAGGTCTGAAATTCACGAACTTCTCAATGAGAAATATTTTTAACGGTGAAGCTTGGAGACCTCTTCCAACTGGTGATGGACAAACACTTGCATTGAGAGCACAAACCAATGGTAAGTACTACCAATCATATAGTATCTCATTTACCGAACCTTGGTTAGGAGGTAAGAAACCAAACTCGTTGAGTGTTTCAATGTATCACTCGATTCAAACAGGAGTAAGTAGTAGTTATTATAATCCTTATTATTCTACTGGTGGAGGGTATCCCGGTTATGGAAATGCCAATACAGACCAACACATGAATATCTCAGGGGTGTCGGTCGGATTTGGAAAAAGGCTTCGATGGCCAGATGACTGGTTCACTCTTTATACCGAGGCAAGTTATCAGCGCTACGATCTGCTCGACTGGAATTATTTTATTATGCAAAATGGAATTTCCAACAACTTAAACTTTAAAGTTGTGTTGAGTCGACGGTCCATTGACAACCCGATTTATACTCGTAGAGGTTCCGACTTTTCTGTGGGAGTAGAATTTACTCCACCTTGGTCGATGTTCTCTGATAAAGATTGGTCGAATCCAAATATTTCTGACGAGGAGCGGTACCAGAAAATTGAATATCACAAGTGGACGTTCAAAGGTGCAGTCTTCAAACCCATTGATAATATTGAAAAGTTAGTTGTAATGGGTAAAATGGAAATGGGATATCTTGGTTACTATAATAAATATTTACAATCCCCATTTGAAAAGTTCATTCTTGGAGGTGATGGAATGTCGGGATATAGTATGTATGGAAGTGAGACTATAGGACTGCGGGGGTATGAAAATTCTTCGTTGACTCCATATAATTCCTCCGGATCGTATGATGGTAATATTTATAATAAATTAACACTTGAACTTAGGTACCCACTGGCCTTACAGCCATCGGCCACTGTGTTTGCGCTCGGATTCCTGGAGGCAGGTAATGCGTGGAGTCAGTATGAAGATTTTAATCCATTCGAACTCAAACGATCCGCGGGTGTTGGTTTACGAATATTCTTGCCTATATTTGGATTGATGGGAATTGATTGGGGTTACGGGTTTGATGAGAGTCCATATCGTAAGAATGCTGGAGGTAGTCAGTTCCACTTTGTTATAGGTCAAAGTTTCTAGATATGAGATAATTGTGTGTTTGGTTTGATTTTTGTATGAAATCAATAAACCAAAAATTGACAACTATGAAAAATATTTTAGTAGTCGCCTTACTACTGGTGTCCAGTTTGGTAAGTGCACAAAAGTATGCATTTGTTGATTCGGAGTATATACTTCGTAATATACCAGCCTATGAGGCTGCAAATGAGCAATTAAACGAATTGTCAAATAAATGGCAAAAGGAAATTGAGACGCGTTATCAGGAAGTGTCTCAACTTTATCAGGCCTATCAAACGGAAAATGTTTTTCTTTCAAGTGAAATGAAAGTTAAACGTGAAAATGAGATAGTTGAAAAGGAAAAGCAAGCCAAACAGCTACAGCAATCTTACTTTGGGCAAGAAGGTGAATTGTTTAAAAGAAGAGAATCTTTGGTAAAACCCATTCAAGATGATATATTTAACGCCATAACCGAGATTGCTACGGATAATAACTATGTGGCTGTTTTTGATAAAGCATCGGGTATGGGAATCATGTATGTTGACCCAAAACAAGATATTAGTGATAAAGTTTTGGTGAAACTTGGATATAAAAGTGAGTAAAAAAGAAAAATAGATAGGTAGATAATTAACTGGTCTTTAATGAATATTAATCGGTAATTATATATCTTAACTAATAACTAGTAAGATGAATAAGATAGTAGGATTATTATCGCTGATTTTCATTGCCTCTTTTACAGTAAAGGCACAGCAACCAATGAAATTCGGACACTTAAATTCGAGTGAGTTAATGGCTGCAATGCCTGAGTTAAAAGCCTTGCAGGAACAAATAGACTCAGAATTTAAAGTAAAAGAAGATCAGCTAGCTGTAATGCAGCAAGAATTACAAAAAAAACAGCAGGAATATCAAACAAATGCTTCTGCCTTAACTCCGGAACAGCGTCAAGCAAAGGAGCAAGAAATGATGGAATTGAATCAAAAGGTGCAAAATTATTATATGTTGGCACAGCAGCAAATGCAGGCTAAGCAGCAGGAATTAATGGCACCAATTATGCAAAAATTTCAAGCTGCTATTCAAGAGGTAGGAGATGAGCAAGGTTTCTTATATATATTTGATTTAGCATCAAGAGTACCATTATTTAATTCAGAAAAAAGTGTTGATGTTACTCCTTTTGTTAAGGAAAAATTAGGCATCCAGTAATAATTATTGACTAAGAAATAGTAAGTATATGAAATTAGTAAAAGTATTCGTCGTAATCGCTGCAATTGCTTTTTCAGGAAAGACATTTGCTCAGGAACTAAAGTTTGGTCATATTGATGTTCAAAAAGTTCTTTCTGAATTGCCTGCAAAAATTGAGGCAGATAAAACACTACAAGCAGAAGCAACAAAATTGCAAAACCAGTTGCAGGTTATGCAAAGCGAGTTAGAAAAAATGTACACTGATTATGTGTCGCAACGAGATAGTTTACCTGACTTAATCCGTGCAACTAAAGAAAAAGAGATGCAGGATAAAGATCAACGTTTGCAACAATATCAGCAAATGGCATCTCAAGAAATTGAAAAGAAAAACCAACAATTGTTAGCTCCTATTGTTGAAAAACTACAAAAAGCAATTGACGAAGTCGGTCAAGAACAAGGTTTGATTTACATCTTTAACTTAAGCGCTCAGGCTGTAGTTTATCATTCAGATAAAAGTATTGATGTGGCAGATTTAGTTAAGGCTAAATTCAATGCACAGTAATTAAAATATTGCATTTATTTATAGCGGGTGGCTTTTTAAGTCACCCGCTTTTGTATCTTTAAATGTTAGAAAGATAAATTTACGATGACGAATTTTGGTCCTATTGCTGTTTTTGATTCAGGTTATGGAGGATTAACCGTACTAGATAAAATCATTAAATATCTTCCTCAGTACGATTATATTTACTTAGGTGACAATGCCAGAACCCCTTATGGAACACGTTCGTTTGAAGTAGTATATGAATATACATTGCAAGCAGTACAACGTTTGTTTGCAATGGGTGCTCATTTAATAATATTAGCATGTAATACCGCATCAGCCAAAGCGCTTAGAAATATTCAGCAGAAAGATTTACCCAATATAGATCCAGATAGAAGAGTATTGGGAGTAATTCGTCCAAGTGCCGAAAAGGTTGGTGATTTAAGTGCCTCGGGCCATGTTGGTATATTAGGAACCAGTGGTACAGTACAATCAGAGTCTTATGTGATGGAGATTAATAAGTTTTTTCCTGATTTTAAGGTTGTACAAGAGGCTTGCCCGATGTGGGTGCCTTTAGTTGAGAATAATGAATTTGATAAACCGGGAGCCGATTATTTCGTGAAAAAACATGTTGAGAATATACTTGGTCAAGATACTAGAATTGATACCATCATCCTAGGTTGTACTCATTATCCCCTTTTAGAGCCGAAGATTGCAAATTTTTTACCAGAAGGGGTCAAGGTTGTTGGGCAAGGCGAAATTGTTGCAGAGAGCTTAAAAGGGTATTTATCTAGGCATCCCGAAATGGATCGTAAATGCTCAAAAAATGGATCGGTACGTTTTTATACTACCGAGAGCGTGGAAAAATTTAAACAAACAGCCGGTATCTTTTTTGATGGAGAAATAAATGTTGAGAAAATACATTTATAGCTACCAAAAGCATTGTTCTGATAGCTATATATTTTATTGTTTGATAGAGTATGAAGAATTGCCTAAAACCTAACTCCTATCATTTTATTGGACAGTTTTGAAGGTACTGATCTACTTCTCCTCTTTATACCAACCTGAGTACATTAAGTAATTGTTGGCAATTTTATTAATCATTTCTTTGGTTTGTTCAGGTTCAATGTCCTTTACTTTTTTAGCTGGAACTCCTGCATAAACGCTGTTAGGTTCAACCTGAGTACCGGTCAGGACTAACGAATTGGCTGCTATAATTGAGTTGTGCCCAACTACCACATGGTCTAAGACTGTTGCTCCCATTCCGATAAGTACGTTATCTTCAATTTTTGCACCGTGAATAGTTACGTTATGACCTACCGAAACATTATCTCCAATTTCGATGGTAGATTTCTGATAAAGGGTATGTAATACTGATCCGTCCTGGATATTTACTTTGTTACCAATTTTAATAGTGTTAACATCACCTCGCAATACTGCATTAAACCAAATGCTGCAGTCATCACCAATTTCTACATCACCTACAATGGTAGCATTCTCTGCTAAAAACACATTGTTACCAAATTTCGGGGTAAATCCTCTTACTTCTTTAATTAATGCCATTGTACTATCTAATATTTAGTATTTGTTACTTCGTAAGTAGATACAAAAATACAATCATCTGTTTAAGTATTTACATTAACAGTGTTTGAATATTAGTAAATCACTTATAAAGGACCGACTTTTTCACCATAATATTCAAAACGTGTTGTATAACAGTTAACAAAAACTGGTGTTACATGACAAAGGTCACCTAATTGAGCTACACATATAAATACCTTTACTTTATATTTTGAAAGCAATTAATGTATCCTTAACTTGGTTAGAAGCATTATATTAAGTTGAGTTTACAAGTTACAATTATTAAATCCTATATACTTAAATCAGAACTTATCGATCATGGGTAAAAGATCAAAAGTTATTGAGAAAGAAGAAGTGGTTGTAAGGTTTTCTGGTGATTCCGGTGACGGAATGCAATTAACTGGTACCTTATTCTCATACACTTCAGCCATTTTTGGGAATGATATTTCTACATTCCCCGATTATCCCGCCGAAATCAGAGCCCCGCAAGGTACTATTAGTGGAGTATCAGGCTTTCAGATTCATTTCGGACATTCAGAAGTTTATACTCCTGGCGATTATTGCGATGTATTAGTTGCGATGAATCCGGCTGCCTTAAAAGCTAATGCTAAATGGATGAAACCCGGAGGTACGATTATACTGGATGTGGATAGTTGTGATGAGAAAAATCTTGCAAAGGCCGGATATGAAACCGATGATCCAATTATAGAAGATCGTTTGGGAGACTATAATATTGTTAAAGCACCTATTACTACTTTAACTAAAGAAAGTTTAAAGGACATGGGGCTTGATAATAAAAGTATACTCCGAAGCAAAAATATGTATGCTTTGGGCTTGGTATATTGGGTTTTCGATCGCCCTCTGGATCATACAAAGGAATATATTCAAAAGAAATTTAAGAAGAATCCGTTAATTGTTGAAGCCAACCTAAAAGTGTTGGACGATGGATATAACTACGGTAATATTATACAAGCTGTAACACCATCTTATCACATTCATCCGGCTGATATTAAAAAAGGAAAGTACCGTAATCTAAGCGGAAATATGGCTGTGGCATGGGGTTTTTTGGCTGCTGCCGAAAAAAGTAAACTTCAGTTATTTTTGGGCTCGTACCCTATTACACCTGCAACTGAAATACTGCAGGAATTAAGTGCACGTAAAGATTTAGGAGTAAAAGTATTTCAGGCCGAGGACGAAATAGCGGGTATTTGTACAGCTATAGGTGCAAGTTTTGCCGGTAGTTTAGCCATTACTACCACTTCAGGACCTGGTTTGGCTTTGAAAGGTGAGGCTATTGGTTTAGCGGTAATGGCCGAGCTTCCTATTGTAATTGTTAACGTTCAGCGAGGTGGGCCTTCAACTGGTTTACCAACCAAAACGGAACAATCGGATTTGATGCAAGCACTTTACGGACGTAATGGAGAAAGCCCTGCCGTGGTGATAGCGGCAAGTTCGCCAACCAATAGTTTCGATTATGCTTTTTATGCAGCTAAAGTAGCGGTTGAGCATATGACTCCGGTTATATTATTAACCGATGGATTTATTGCCAACGGTACACAACCTTGGTTGATCCCTGATTTAGCTGATTGGCCTGAAATTATAGTGCCTAAAGTTAATGAGAGTATGAAGGACTGGCATGCTTATCAGCGTGATCCTGAGAAATTATCTCGTTATTGGGCTACTCCCGGAACCAAAGGATTTGAGCATCGTTTGGGCGGCTTGGAGAAAGATGCAGTTTCAGGTGCTGTTTCGCACGATGCCATGAATCATCAGAAAATGGTGGAGCTGCGTGAGGCTAAAGTGCAGCGTGTTGCCAATAATATCCCTGAATTGGAAGTGATTGGCAATGACGATGCCGACCTGTTGGTGATTGGATGGGGAGGTACATTCGGACATTTATTCACAGCATATGATGAATTAACTCACGAAGGACATAATGTGGCTTTGGCTCACTTTAACTATATCAAGCCGCTTCCACGAAATACCAAAGAGGTATTGAAGCGCTATAAAAAGATAGTAGTTTGTGAATTAAACATGGGGCAATTTGCCAATTATCTTACCATGAATATCCCTGAATTTACGTACCAGAAGTTTAATAAAGTACAAGGGCAGCCATTTACGGTAGTTGAATTGAAAGAACATTTTAAAACATTGCTGGAGGAATAGAAAATGTCTGAAGAAAGTCAAATAAAATTTACTGATTTTAAAAGTGATCAGAGTGTGAAATGGTGCCCTGGCTGTGGCGACCATGCTATTCTTAATTCTGTTCAAAAGGCGATGGCTAATCTGGGGTATGCTAAAGAAGAAGTGGCGGTAATATCAGGTATTGGATGTTCATCTCGTTTCCCATATTACATGGAAACATATGGTTTTCACACTATTCACGGAAGAGGTTCGGCCATTGCTTCGGGTGTAAAAATAGCTAATCCTCATTTGCATGTTTGGCAAATTACCGGCGATGGAGATGCGCTTGCCATTGGAGGTAATCACTTTATTCATACTATCCGACGTAATGTTGATTTGAATGTTATTCTGTTCAATAATCAGATTTATGGATTGACCAAAGGACAATATTCACCTACTTCTAAACGTGGATTTATCTCAAAAACATCACCTTTCGGAACAGTAGAATCACCTTTTCGGCCCGGAGAATTGTGTATTGGTGCACGTGGTCATTTCTTTGCCAGATGCATTGATAAAGACTTAAAACATTCGGTTGAGATGATGGAGGAAGCTGCTGCTCACCAAGGAACTTCTATTATTGAAGTTCTGCAAAATTGCGTGATCTATAACGATAAAACACATAATGCCATTACCGATAAGGTACATTCCGAAGATCGTACCATTAAACTAGAACATGGTAAACCAATGGTTTTTGGTAAGGATAAAAATAAAGGGCTGATGTTGGATGGTTTAAATCTGAAAGTAGTAACTATTGGAGAGAATGGTATTACGGAAGGTGATATTTTAATTCATGATGCACATTGCGAAGATACCGCCTTGCACCTGAAACTGGCTGATATGGAATATCCCGATTATCCGGTTGCACTGGGTGTAATACGAGCCGTAAAAGCACCAGTATACGATCAATGCGTACAATCGCAATTAGAAGAAGTACAAGAGATAAGCAAGATAAAATCATTTAATGATTTGATACACTCGGGAGACACCTGGGATGTTGATTAACCGACAGAATGAACACCTGTCTGTGGCTGCGGAGTTTCTACTTCGCGGCTTTTTTTGTATTTAAGTATTGGCACCTTATTTATATTTTGTTGATTATTATTCAATACCATCATCATTTTTGCTACTCATCACTATATAATGCGAATCAACAGTTGAACCCACTTTGGAGTTCCTTTATAATACGTTCATGTTCCACGGGTTCCACTCACGGCTATTCATATTAAATTAGGATTTATAAATATCTGAAGGACATTAATAATAATAGCTTCGTGCGGAGCGCGGCGTGACTATTTGACTAATGATACAACCCCGAAAGAGGGTTTAACTATGATATAAAAACAATTTGAAATATTGATACGCATATATAATAATAATAACCCCGGTTAAGGATTATATTAACCCCAGTTGGAAGGTATTATAACCCAGGTTAAAAATTACATTAGTAACTATAAAAATTCAACAAAGTTAGTAAGCATCTTTATGCATATTGTAATAATAGAAGTAATCAACTATTTATAATTTGATATTTAAGAATTGAAAAGAGGTAAAATCAAATTGATTGAAATCATAAATATGCATTTGTAAATAATATTTTATTATTAAATTGTAGTTCTAATAATGAATTTAAAACTTTTTTGGGGTGCATCAGTTAAAAATGGAATCGATTGTTAGGTATATTCAAAATATATTTCCCATATTTGCATCTCAACAACGAAGAAATAATGAATTTGATTACTTTAAATACAGGCTGGTGGCACCATCTATTACTTTCAACAAGGAGTTGAGGGCCCAAGCCGTATACAGTATAACGAACAAAAGAAGGCTTACCTGACTCCAGGTAAGCCTTCTTTTTTTTATTTAAATTGTGAAAAACTAAACCAATGGAAATTAAAAATATAACTTGTAAAGCTACCCCAATACCGGCCAATGTAGCAGATGTTACCACTCCGGTAAGCTTATACCTTAAACTGCGCGATGAATATCCTAACACTATTTTATTAGAGAGTAGCGATTATCATGGCAATAACAATTCAATGTCATTTATCTGTTTTAATCCAAGCTACGATTTTATAGCCGATAAAGGTAAAGTAATGTTGGGCGAAGCGCATAAAGAGTTGGAAAGCATTATTATTGATAAGGATAATAATGTACCACAACTGCTCGATGACTTTATTAAGAGTTTTAAAGTTAATACCGATAGCTGCCCGGTAAAAGTGAATGGTTTATTCGGATATACAACCTTTGATGCAGTGCAATACTTCGATACTCTTACATTTGAATCACCCGTTTTAGATGCGCATAAAATTCCGGAAATTCGCTACACTTTTTACAAGTATATTATTGCATTCAACCACTTTAGTAATCAGTTGTATTTGATTGAAAACCTGAATGAGGGTGAAGTATCGGCTGCTGATGCATTGATTGATACATTCTATAACCGTGCCATACCTGCATTCAACTTCGAACCAGCCAATAACGAAACTTCGAACCTGACCAACGAAGAATATATGGCCACGGTAACAAAAGGAAAAGAACACTGTTTCAGAGGTGACGTTTTTCAGATTGTGTTATCTCGTCAGTTTAAGCAATCGTTTAAAGGCGATGAATTTAATGTATACCGTGCTTTACGAAACATTAATCCATCGCCTTATTTATTTTATTTCGATTACGGATCGTATAAGATTTTTGGGTCGTCGCCTGAGTCTCAGTTGGTGATTCAAAACAATGAAGCCACTATCAATCCTATTGCCGGAACTTTTAAGCGAACAGGTGATGATGTAAAAGATCAGGAGTTGGCTATCAAACTAAGTGAAGATGCTAAGGAAAATGCTGAGCATGTGATGTTGGTTGATTTAGCCCGAAACGACTTAAGTCGTAATTGTGAGAAGGTAAAAGTAAATACGTATAAAGAAGTGCAGTATTACTCGCATGTGTTGCATCTGGTGTCGGATGTAAGCGGACAGCTTCAGGAAGGATCCATTGCTGCTCGTGTGATGGCTGATACTTTTCCTGCTGGTACTTTATCTGGTGCTCCTAAATACAAGGCTATGCAGTTGATTGATTCCATCGAAAATCAAAACCGCGGTTACTACGGTGGTTGCATCGGTAATATCGGATTGGACGGAAGCTTCAATCAGGCCATTATGATTCGGTCTTTTCTGAGTAAAAATAATACGCTCTTTTATCAGGCTGGTGCTGGTGTGGTAAGCGAGTCGAAAGAAGAAAATGAGTTGGCCGAAGTCAATAATAAATTGGGAGCATTGAAAAAAGCCATTGAGATAGCACAAGATTTTTAATTGAATAACCAAGCTAAGCAGTAAAGCAGAAGCATATAAGCTATATATTATGAAGATTCTGATTCTGGATAATTACGATTCGTTTACATACAATCTGGTCCATTACGTTGAGGAAATTATGAATGAGAAGGTGGATGTTTATCGAAACGATCAAATCTCAATTGAAGAGGTTGCCAACTACGATAAGATTCTGTTATCTCCTGGTCCTGGCATTCCTGACGAAGCAGGTATATTAAAAGACGTAATTAAGACATACATGTCAACCAAAAGTATTTTGGGCGTGTGTTTAGGTTGTCAGGCCATTGGTGAGGTTTGTGGTGGCAGTATCCGTAACCTTAATAAGGTTTATCACGGCGTGGCTACAAAGGTAAAAGTTACCAGTCGTGATGAATATTTATTTGATTCTATTGCTGATGAATTTATGGCAGGTAGATATCATAGCTGGGTGGTGAATGAAGAAGATTTACCAGCTGAGTTAACCATTACTTCGCGCGATGAAGAAGGACAAATTATGGGTGTTTGCCATAAAGAGTATGATGTGCGGGGAGTTCAATTTCACCCTGAATCGGTATTAACCGAGAACGGAAAACAAATGATTCGTAACTGGTTGAAAAAATAGTGATAGAGTGCATAGTGCCAGGTGATAAGTACCTCTATGCACTGATCACTAAGCACTTTTTAATCAAGCCTAAAAACTAACGAACTAATTTTAAACCAATGATTAAAACCATATTAAAAGAATTACTCAATTATAAAACCTTATCGCGCAGCCAGGCCAAAGAGATGTTGGTGAATATTGCGGCCGAACGATATAATCAGTCGGAGGTAGTTACCTTCCTTACGGTATTTATGATGCGTCCGGTAACAGTTGACGAATTATCGGGGTTTAGGGATGCTTTATTGGAACTTTGTCACAGAGTTGATCTTTCGGATTTCAATACCATAGATATGTGCGGTACTGGTGGCGATGGTAAAAACACCTTTAATGTTTCCACTCTTTCATCTTTAATTGTTGCCGGAGCTGGAGCTAAAGTTGCCAAGCATGGTAACTACGGGGTTTCTTCTTCATGTGGATCGTCTAATGTTATGGAGCATTTGGGGTATCAGTTTACAGCCGACGAAGATAAATTGAGGGAGCAGTTGAATAATGCCAATATTTGTTTCCTGCATGCACCCATGTTTCATCCTGCCATGAAGGCTGTTGGTCCTATTCGCAAAGAGCTGGGATTAAAAACCTTCTTTAATATGCTGGGACCATTGGTGAATCCATCCTTTCCGCAGAATCAGCTGGTGGGTGTTTTTAGTTTGGAATTGGCTCGTATCTATCAATACATTTATCAACATACAGATAAGAATTACAGCATTATTCATTCAATGGATGGATATGACGAAATTTCGTTGACAGGTGATTTTAAAGCCATCACTCAAAAAGGAGAGCAAATGTATTCTCCAAAGGATTTTGGATTGAATACAGTTAAACCAGAAGATATTTTTGGTGGAAATACAGTGCCCGAAGCGGCTGAAATATTTGTAAAAGTATTGGAAGGAAATGGAACCAATGCTCAGAATAGTGTAGTGGTTGCCAATGCTGCATCGGCTCTTCAATGTTATTATCCCGATAGAAGTCTGGAGCAGTGCATCGAAGATGCTAAAAGGTCTTTAAGCGATGGTAAAGCTGCCGAAGTATTGTCAACCCTGTTGAGCCTGTCTTAAATTTGTACTATGAATATTCTTGATAAAATAATAATTCGGAAGAAGGAAGAAGTTGTAGCCTCAAAAGCCAAGATTACAATTGAAGAATTGAAACAGTCAGAGGCTTTTGGCGTGAAGGTTCCTTCTTTGAAAGCCTATTTGACTGATCCTTCCAAATCAGGTGTGATAACCGAGTTTAAGCGTCAGTCGCCATCTAAAGGAGTGATTAACGGAACGGCTCAGGTAAAAGATGTCGTTACCGCCTACGAAAAAGCAGGAGCATCGGCATTGTCTGTTCTAACCGATACCGATTTTTTTGGAGGAACATTTGAGGACTTGAAGGAAGCACGTTCGGTTACCACCATTCCTATTTTGCGAAAAGATTTTATGGTGGATCCGTATCAGATGTACGAAGCTAAATCAATTGGCGCCAGTGCCATTTTATTGATTGCTGCATGTCTTTCCAACCAACAGGCAGAAGAATTAGGAGCTGCGGCTCACGAGTTAGGCTTGGAGGTTCTAATGGAGCTTCACGACGAAAGTGAATTGGAACGATTAAACCCATACGTTGATGTAGTTGGAATCAACAACCGTAACCTGAAAACATTTGAGGTGAACCTGAAGCACTCTGTTGCTTTGGCTCAACAATTACCTAAGGATAAAATTAGAATTTCCGAGAGTGGAATACATTCGGCTGATGATGTATTTTATTTGCGCGAAAACGGATTTAATGGTTTTTTGATTGGTGAAAACTTCATGAAGACCAATGATCCCGGTCAGGCTTGTATCGAGTTTTGTAAAGCCATTAAACGATAATCCATGACTCATCTGCCCCAAATAAAAATCTGCGGAATGCGCAATCCTGATAATATCAGGGAGGTGTTGAAGCTGTCGCCCGATTATCTTGGGTTTATCTTTTATCCTAAATCGCCTCGTTTTGTAACTGCATATCCTAGGGTTGAATTCCCGTCATCGGTAAAGAAAGTAGGCGTGTTTGTAAATGCATCCGAGCGCGAGATTCGCGAGAAAAGAATCAGTTTTGGGTTGGATGTTTTACAGCTTCATGGTGATGAGTCGCCGGAGTTGTGCCATATATTAAAGCAGAGTGGAGTTGAAATTATAAAAGTATTCAGGGTAGATGAGAATTTTGATTTTGAATTACCCCGAAAGTACGAAGAATTTGTTGATTACTTTTTGTTTGATACGGCAACTAAAGAGTATGGTGGCAGTGGAAAGAAGTTCGACTGGCGTTTGTTGAAAGATTATAATAATGCTCGCCCAATCTTTTTAAGTGGAGGCATTGGGCCTGATGACGCTGCCTCTATTTTGGAGATAGAAGGGCTCAATATAAAAGCTATCGATATCAACAGTTGTTTTGAGACAGAGCCGGCTTTAAAAGATGTTGAAAAGTTGAAAACGTTTATTTCTGCCATTAGAAAAGGAGCAAATTCAGAGATAGGATTGAAAAATATTTAAAGATCGATTAAGAAATTCACTATGAGTGATAAAAACAAATATCAAGTTGACGAAAATGGGATGTATGGCCGTTTTGGAGGAGCTTTCATCCCTGAGATGTTGCAACCCAATATCGATAATCTAAAGAAAGTTTATCTCGATATTATCAATTCTGAAGCGTTTCAGAAAGAGTACATATCGTTGTTAAAGGATTATGTGGGACGTCCGTCACCGCTGTATCTGGCTAAGCGATTGTCAGAAAAATATGGCACCAATGTATACTTGAAGCGCGAGGATCTAAATCATACCGGGGCACATAAAATTAATAATTGCTTAGGACAGATTTTGATAGCCAAGCATATGGGCAAAGAGCGCATTATTGCCGAAACAGGTGCCGGTCAGCACGGTGTAGCAACAGCTACAGCTTGTGCTTTGATGGGCTTGAAATGCGTGGTTTATATGGGTGAGATTGACATCAAACGTCAGGCTCCCAATGTTGCCCGTATGAAAATGTTGGGCGCTGAAGTTAAAGCTGCTCAATCGGGTAGTAAAACACTGAAAGATGCTACCAACGAAGCTATGCGCGACTGGATCTGTAATCCAGAAGATACTTTCTACCTGATTGGTTCGGTGGTTGGTCCGCATCCTTATCCTGATATGGTAGCCCGATTGCAGGCTATCATCAGTGAGGAGATTGCATGGCAGATCAAGGAGAAGACTGATAAAGAATATCCTGATTATGTGATTGCCTGTGTGGGAGGTGGTAGTAATGCCGCTGGTTCGTTTTATCATTTTTTAGATGACGAAAGAGTGAAGCTTGTTGCTGTAGAAGCATCTGGTATGGGAGTTTCTTCTGGCGAAACAGCTGCCACCATAGCTATGGGTGATTTGGGTGTTATTCATGGTAGTAAAACCTACTTGATGCAAAGTGACGATGGCCAGATTACAGAACCTTATTCGATCTCTGCAGGTTTGGATTATCCTGGAATTGGACCGATCCATGCCCATCTCCACGATACCAAAAGAGCCACTATCATTTCGGCAACCGATCAGGAAGCTTTGGATTCGGCATTGGAATTAACTCAGCTGGAAGGAATCATTCCTGCATTGGAGTCGTCGCATGCACTGGCTGCTTTGGGTAAGATGAAATTCAAACCCGATGATGCCGTTGTGATCACTATTTCAGGTCGTGGCGACAAAGATATGGAGACTTATATGAACCGATTTGGCTTTTAATTGTGATGAGTGAAAGTTAAAAAGTGGTTGTGCGAGCTGTAAATAAACTAATGCCTACTGACTTAAAACTAATCAACTAAGATTAACATGAACAGAATACAAAAACTCTTACAAGAGAAAAAAGATATATTTTCGGCTTATTTCACTGCTGGTTATCCTCACCTGGAAGATACGATGCCTGTTTTGGAAGCCTTGCAGGAAGCAGGAACCGATTTGGTTGAGTTAGGAATGCCTTTTTCCGATCCTTTGGCAGATGGACCAACCATCCAAAAAAGTAGTGAGGATGCCTTAGAGAATGGGATGAGCATCAAAAAGCTTTTTGAGCAAATAAAAGATATGCGCAAAACCATTGATATGCCTATCGTATTGATGGGGTATTTCAATCCTGTTTTTAAATATGGAGTGGAAGCTTTTGTTGCTAAATGTAAAGAAGTAGGTGTGGATGGGGTGATTCTTCCAGACCTTCCGTTTGATGAATACAACGATAAGTATCAGCAATTGTTTGAGGATGCCAATATTTCAAACATCTTTTTAATCACACCACAAACACCTGATGAGCGTATTAAGCTAATAGATGCCAATAGTAATGGATTTATCTATATGGTTTCGTCAGCTGCGGTAACAGGAGCTAAAAGTGGTTTATCCGATCAACAATTGGCATATTTCAACCGGGTTAATAATTTAGGATTGTCAACTCCGAGAATTATTGGTTTTGGTATTAGCAATAAAGAAACCTTTACCACAGCATGTCAATATGCATCGGGCGCCATAGTAGGAAGTGCCTTTGTTAAGCTATTAGCCGAAAAAGGTGCTGATAAAGTGGCAATCAACGATTTTGTAAAAGGTATCAAAGATACTTCCGGTAAATAGGTTACGTGGCGGATTAATGTTTTTAAGCAAGCTGAAAATCTTTATATAGAATAGATTTTGTGCGACTTGTAAATCAACTTCTGCCTACTGACTAAAAACTAACAGACTATAATATTGAACAACTAAACAAAAAAATATAAATGAGAGAAACGGCTATTCTACGGATACACTGTCCGGATCAAAGAGGAATTGTAGCGAAAGTAACTGACTTTATTCATCGTCATAATGGAAATGTAGTGTATCTCGATCAGCATACTGACTATAGTGAAGATCGTTTTTTTATGCGTGTGGAATGGGATTTGGAAGGATTTGAAATTCCAATGGAGCAGATTAAGGATGTTATTCAAGAGAAACTGGCATGGCCAATGGAGATGGTTTGGTCGCTCAAGTTTTCGCATCAGGTGCCACGCATGGCTATTTTTGTGAGCCGCTCATCTCATTGTTTGTATGATTTGTTGGCTCGCTATAGTGCAGGAGAATTAAATGTTGAGATTCCTTTAATCATTAGTAATCATAAAGATCTTGAGAAGGTAGCTAAACAATTCAGCTTACCATTTTATCACTTGCCAGTAACTAAGGAGAATAAAGAAGACGTGGAGAAAGAGCAGATTCGTTTGTTGGAAGAAAATAAGGTTGATTTTATTGTGTTGGCTCGTTATATGCAAATTCTTTCATCTGAATTTAATGAGTTATACCCTAATCGAATCATCAATATTCACCATTCATTCTTACCTGCATTTGCTGGAGCTAAACCATACCATGCGGCTCATTCACGAGGTGTGAAAATCATCGGAGCAACAGGTCATTATGTGACATCTGATTTAGATGCGGGTCCAATTATTGAGCAGGATGTGACACGTATTACACATCACGATACCGTTCAAAGTCTGGTTCAAAAAGGTAAGGATATTGAAAAGATTGTTCTATCAAAGGCTGTAAAAGCGCATGTTGATCGCAAAACACTGGTATATAAAAACAAAACAATCATCTTTGCATAAATCTGAAAAATATTTGATGATGAAGAAAACAATTCTATCATTCTTATTATCTGTCTTTTGTATTTCACTATTTGCTCAATCTGCTCCTGATGACAGAGGGTATATTGTAAAAGTGGGTGATCAAGCTCCTGATTTTGAAATGGTATTAACAGATGGGACAAAGGTGAAGTTATCCGACTTGAAAGGACAGGTGGTAATGCTTCAGTTTACAGCCAGTTGGTGCAGTGTTTGTCGCAAGGAAATGCCACATATCGAGGAGCAAATATGGCAGGCATACAAAGATAAAGGCCTTAAACTATATGGTATCGATAGAGATGAACCTGTTAAAAAAGCTTTGGAATTGAAGAAGGCTACAAAGGTTACATATGATATGGGATTAGATCCAGGAGCAGATATTTTTGGGTTGTATGCTGATAAGCAAGCTGGTGTTACTCGTAATGTGCTAATTGATCGTGAAGGTAAAATCATCTTTCTGACCAGATTATACAATGAAGACGAGTTTGGAGAGTTGGTTAAGAAGATTGGGGAGAAATTAAAGTAAGTCCGTAGTAGAAAGTCCGAAGTCCGATATGAGATATTAACTCAAATCTACATATTATGAAGTCATTTAGAGAATTGATGGTTTGGCAGAAGTCGATGGATTTTGTTACAGAAGTGTATGATATCACAACTGCTTTTCCTGAAGAAGAGAAATTTGGTCTAACAAATCAAATTAGAAGAGCCTCTGTTTCTATTCCATCGAATATAGCTGAAGGGTATGGTAGAAAATCAGACGGTGACTTTTCAAGGTTTCTTTCCATTGCAATTGGTTCAAATTACGAAGTGCAAACTCAGTTGGAAATTGCGAAGAATGTGGGGTACCTAACAATAGATGATTTAAACAAAGCTATTGACAAGCTGGAAGAGATTGATAAAATGCTTAAGGGATTAAAAGCAAAATTGAAATAATATGAATGAAAATTCAGAAAAGCATACTTCGGACTCCGAACTTGGAGCTTCGAACTCTCAAAAAATCGTAATAATTAAATACAATGCTGGTAATATCAGATCTGTTTTAAATGCATTAAACCGATTGGGGTATGAGGCTGAGATATCGGCAGATCCAGAAGTAATTAAAAGTGCAGATAAGGTTATTTTTCCCGGTGTTGGGGAAGCTAGTACAACCATGAAATATCTTAGAGAAACAGGTTTAGATGATTTAATTGTAAATCTGAAGCAACCTGTTTTGGGAATTTGTCTTGGGATGCAATTGATGTGTAGCTGGTCCGAAGAAGGTGACGTTGAGTGTTTGGGTATCTTCGATGAAAAAGTGCGTAAGTTTCAGTTGCCAGAAGGAAATCCTGATAACATTAAAATTCCGCACATGGGTTGGAACTCTATCTATAATGTGAATAGTGCACTGTTTGATGCTACATTGGAAAACGAGTTTGTGTATTTTGTGCATAGTTTTTATGTGGCCAAAGGCCCCGATACTGCAGCTACCACAAAATATATCTTGGAATATAGTTCAGCCTTGAAAAAGAATAATTTTTACGCAACACAGTTTCATCCTGAGAAAAGTGGATCAGTGGGTGAGCGTATTTTGTCAAATTTCTTAAGTCTGTAAAAAAATGGGGAAGATAGATATTATACCTGCTATTGATATTATTGAAGGCAAATGTGTTCGATTAAGTCAGGGTGATTACGCGAGCAAAAAGGTTTATAACGAAGATCCATTGGAAGTAGCTCGTGAGTTTGAAGATAATGGGATTCAGCGTTTGCATGTAGTTGATTTGGATGGCGCCAAAGCCGGACATATCATCAATTATAAAACGCTAGAAAATATTGCAGGTAAAACAAACCTGGTGGTTGATTTTGGTGGCGGATTGAAGACAACAGAAGATCTTAGGATTGCTTTTGAATGCGGAGCTCAGATGATTACCGGAGGTAGTATCGCGGTTAAAAATCGTCCTGAATTTGAGGGATGGATTGAGCAATATGGAAGCGAGAAAATAATTCTGGGAGCGGATGCTAAAGACAATAAAATAGCAGTAACAGGTTGGATTGAAGAAACCGACCAGGAATTAATTCCATTCATAAAGGATTATTCAGCAAAGGGGATTCAAAAAGTCATTTGTACTGATATCAGTAAAGATGGTATGCTGCAAGGTCCTGCCATTGAGTTATACAAAGATATACTGGCTGAAATTCCTGATTTGTATCTGGTAGCCAGTGGAGGAGTTAGTAATATCGAAGATATAGAGAAGCTAGCCGAAGCCAAAGTGCCTGCAGTCATTTTTGGTAAAGCAATTTATGAGGGGAGAATTGAGTTGAAAGAGTTGCAAAGATTTCTTTAAATAGGCAGAAGAATATAAGGCAGAAGAATGTAAGGCAGAAGGCAGTAGATGATGTAACTAAACTTAAGAATATGAAAACGTATAGAGATTTAATTGTTTGGCAAAAAGGTATGGATCTGGTTGAGGATACTTATAAGCTGACAAAACATTTTCCTGCTGAAGAATTATATTGTTTGACTCAACAAGTTCGAAGATGCGTAATATCAATTCCTTCAAATATCGCTGAAGGATATGGAAGAAATCACACAAAGGATTACATACGTTTCCTACAGATATCTTCTGGATCGCTTTATGAGCTTCAAACACAAATTGAGATCGCTTTACGTTTAGAATATATTGTCAAGGAAGATTTTGATAAAGTGAACAATTTATCTATCGAGATTGAGAAGATGTTATCAAGTTTAATATATAAACTTAAGCAGTCATCTAAATAACTTCTGCCCTCTGCCTGTCGAACTTAAAACTTAAAAAAAACATGCTTGCAAAACGTATTATACCATGCCTCGATATAAAAAACGGACAAACCGTTAAAGGGGTTAAGTTTGTAGAAATTAAAGAAGTTGGAGATCCTGTTGAGTTGGGTGCATTGTATGCTGAACAAGGAGCTGATGAATTGGTTTTTCTTGATATCACTGCCAGTCACGAAGGGCGCAAGACTTTTGTTGATTTGGTTCGACGCATTGCTCGTAATATTAATATCCCGTTTACCGTTGGTGGCGGAATAAGTGAGTTGAGCGATGCTGATGCTCTTTTAAATGCTGGGGCAGATAAGATTTCCATTAATTCCTCAGCTGTGCGAAATCCGCAATTGATTGATGATTTGGCGAAGAATTTTGGAAGTCAGTTTGTGGTTGCTGCCATTGATGCGAAACATGATCAGGGAGATGATTGGATTGTTACCGTAAATGGTGGACGCATTCCTACTGAGAAAAAGCTCTTCTCATGGGCCAAAGAGGCTGAAGACAGAGGTGCCGGTGAGATTCTTTTTACCAGTATGGATCATGACGGAGTGAAAACAGGTTTTGCCAATGAAGCTTTGGCTAAATTAAGCGATGACTTGTCTATTCCAATTATTGCTTCGGGTGGAGCAGGTGCAATGGAACACTTTAAAGATGTTTTTACATTGGGTAAAGCCGATGCCGGATTAGCAGCCAGTATCTTTCACTTTAAAGAGATTCCGATACCTGACTTGAAGAGGTATTTAGATAAGCAGGGGATATCGATAAGATTATGAAATAGCTGCTAGCTTCTGGCTACTAGCTGTTAGCTTTTTTTATGAAAAACTACAAGCAACTTAAAATTTGGCAAAAGGGGATTGAGATTGTTAAAGCAACTTATGATTTAACAGCTCAGTTACCAGATATCGAAAAGTTTAATTTGGTATCTCAGATGAACAGGTGTTCTGTTTCAATTCCTTCTAATATAGCTGAAGGAAGTAGCAGAAGAAGTGATAAGGATTATCATCGATATGTTGAAATTGCACTTGGTAGTTGTTTTGAATTAGATACACAATTGGAAATTGTTAAATTACAGTATTCACACTTAGAGGAGTTTGTTAAAATATTAGAGAATTTAATTGAAGAAGAAGCTAAAATGCTGCAATCCTTCATGAAAAAATTAAAGTAATACATAGCTAGTAGCCAGCAGCTAGTAGCTAATAGCTAAAAGGTAAAACATGAAAATAGATTTTCAAAAACTGGGAAACGGCCTTGTGCCGGCAATTATTCAGGATAATACCACCAACAAAGTATTGATGTTGGGATTTATGAATGAAGAAGCCTACGAAAAAACAAAGGAGGAAAGAAAAGTTACTTTTTATAGCCGAACCAAAGAACGTCTTTGGACAAAAGGTGAAGAGTCAGGTAACTTTTTGAATGTGGTTTCGATAGCTGTTGACTGTGATGATGATACTTTGTTGATCAAAGTAAACCCAGTTGGACCAGTTTGTCATAAAGGAACAGATACTTGTTGGGAAGAGGAAAATAAGCAAGATGATTTATTGTTCCTGAAGACCTTACAGGACTTTATTGATAAGCGTAAAGAAGAAATGCCAGAAGGCTCGTACACCACTCATTTATTCAATAAAGGTATTCGCAAGATAACTCAAAAAGTAGGTGAAGAAGCCATAGAAACAGTGATTGGAGCCATGGCAAATGATGATGAGAATTTTCTATATGAAGGTGCTGATCTTCTTTATCACTTGATTGTATTGCTTACTTACAAAGGCTATCGTATCGAAGATTTAGCTCGTGAGTTAAAGAGTAGACATAAATAAAAAGTAGCTTGTTAGTTTTTAGTCCGTAGAGAGTAGTGTCTACTATAATCTACTGATCACTGACTTTTCAACTAATCGCATGAATCCACAAGAAATAATAGATAAATATTATCAGCCGGGCAGTCCTTTATGGACTGTTTTGGTTGAACATAGTATGGCTGTTACAAAAATGGCATTGTCAATTGCTCAGAATCATTCAGAGTTAAAAGCCAATCAGCAATTTATTGAAGAAGCCTGTATGTTGCATGATATTGGTATCTTTTATACTGATGCTCCCGATTTGCATTGTGTTGGAGATAAACCATATATATGCCATGGATATATGGGGAGAGAATTATTGGAAAAAGAAGGGTATCCTTTACATGCTTTAGTTTGTGAACGACATACCGGAACCGGATTGTCTGTTGAAGATATCCAAACACAAAATTTACCTATTCCGCTTCGGGATATGAGGCCTCAATCCATAGAAGAAAAAATCATTTGTTTTGCTGATAAATTCTTCAGTAAGAGCGGAAATCTTATGCAACCCAAAAGCGTTGAAAAAATACGTAAATCAATGGCAAAACACGGGCAGAAGCAGGTTGATCAGTTCGATCGATGGTGTGAACAGTTTTTGTAAAGGTTGTATTTAATCTTGATACATGTTAACCTCATTGGAGATATGGAGTTTTTTGAAGTTGAACATTAGTAAGACTTGGAAGCTGAGAACTTGTTCGAAGATCACCCAGCCGCACTTAGGTTCAACAAATAAAAAAGACAAATCTCCAATGCAGCCTTGATTTTCTTTGTTTCGTTTCTTGTATCAAGACAAGAAATGAAAAGCCTCCGCGGCTGGAGCGGTTAATAATATACTTAGTTATACGGGAACTGAATGAGAAAGAATGTTAGTGAATAAAATTAAACGTCTCTTCAAACCATCTTCCAAAGAAAGGAAGATATCTAAATCGCCCTTGAATGGCAGCAATCAGCCCCATTAACCATAGAAGACCAGCAGCAAAGGACAAAACAGTACCAATAAAGCCGAGATATAGCGCTGAAAAGAAAAACTGTGATGAGGAAACTAAAAAGACCAATAGGTTAACACCTAATGCTTGTCGTAAATGAAATCTGCTTATCTCGCTTTGTGGTCTTTCGTTTTGGCGCATAATAAGCGCTATAATCCATCCAAGTAGGGTAATGTAGCTAACAATTGCAATGGTTCTGCTTTGATCATTCATAATTGGTTAAGGTTTAATGGTTTTTGATTCAATAGTTTTTCCTTCTGTAATAAACGACAGACCTTGCTGGCCCGAAGTATTTATCATCAATGCCTGTACAAGCATAGAGCTATTATTTATTTTGCCTCCCCACTCTACAATAAAATTGGCACCAGTATCGCCGGTATAGGTCATTTTATCAATTACTAATTCATATGATTCAAGGGGTTCAAGCAATAGCATTTTATCATCTTTAATATGCTTTTTAACGAGTTTGCCATCACTGTTATAGTAATCTACTTTTTGAACACAAATGGTGTCTTTCAAGCTTGTGTTTCGTAAACTTAATGTTACGGTTAATGGGAATAATCGAGATTGATCTACGTGATAAACATCCGTATAAACAGGAACATAAATGGTTTCTAAATACGAAATATTGCAAGTATCTAACTTAACCAGGTTTTCGAACCTAAAATGCAAATTTCGATTGTTTTTCTCCATATCCTGACAGGCAAACAATACAATTGCCAACATTGTGATGATTCCTGATTTGTATAACATATGTCTAAATTATTGAGGCAAAATACAAAAACTTTCATTTATTTTCACTTTGGGTATTGCCTTATCTGTTTTTTTAAACAATCTTTGCTTTATCATGAAAACAATGAGATACATATCGTTTCAACCGGCCAATTGCGTCAACTGTAACTTCTAGTTAGGTCGGTCTCATTGTAGTATTCATTCAATTTTTTCAAACAAATTTTAATTAAAGGAGGATTTACCATGAGGACACATGTTGTTTATCAGATTGCTGTACCCGTATGTGTGGGTTTAATTAATTCAGAAAATGGATTTATGAAAAGAGTAACAAGCACGAAGTTTAGGTTTAAACAAAAATTAAAACACGATGGCCAAGCAAAATATCAGTATATTATCTAAGAAATTAAGAGAAAGAAGTTTGAGTGGTATTTGGAAGGATTTCAAAGAAGCCTTTGGCGGATCGGAGCAGGATTATACCAAAATTCCTTTAGGAAAGGCGGTGTTTCTATTGGCTGTTCCAATGGTGCTCGAAATGATTATGGAATCGGTTTTTGCCGTTGTTGATATTTATTTTGTGGGTCGGTTAGGAGCCGATGCCGTTGCAACTGTAGGCATAACCGAAAGTATATTAACGGTTATTTACGCCATCTCATTTGGTTTGAGTATGGCAACAACAGCTTTGGTATCTCGTCGTATTGGCGAGAAGAAGGGTGAAGAAGCAGGACATGAAGGATTGCAAGCGATTATTACCGGAATAGTTGTGTCCTTGTTGATAGCTGTGCCAGGAATGATCTTCGCTAAGGATCTTCTTCAATTGATGGGTGCTTCAGCAACTATTGTTGAGGAACTTTCTTCGTATACCAGCATCATGTTTGGCGGTAATTTGGTCATAATGTTGCTGTTTATTAACAATGCTATATTTCGAGGTGCAGGTGATGCCAATATTGCCATGTGGGTACTTTGGATTGCCAATGGGTTAAATATGATACTTGATCCATTATTAATATTTGGTGTCGGGCCATTCCCAGAAATGGGTATTGCAGGTGCTGCTGTAGCGACCAATATAGGTCGAGGAATTGCTGTAGCAGTGCAATTAATCTTATTGTTCCGGGGAAAAGGTCGTGTGAGTCTTAAAGGAGTACCACTGATTATTGAATGGAAGCGTATTCGTCATTTGATTAATATTTCGCTAGGTGGAATCGCACAACAGTTAATTGCCACTTCAAGTTGGATATTTATGGTTCGCATCATTTCCAACTTTGGCAGTGAGGTGTTGGCGGGTTATACTATCGGAATCAGAATTATCATTTTTACATTGCTTCCATCGTGGGGGTTGAGTAACGCGGCTTCCACATTGGTTGGTCAGAATTTGGGAGCCAGAGAACCTGAGAGAGCTGAGAAAGCTGTTTGGGGTGTGGCTCGTATCAATGTGATTTTTCTGGGAGTTTTAAGTCTTTTGTTTATTGTTTTTCCAAGTTGGTTTGTAAGATTATTTACCGATGAGGTTCAGGTGGTGAATGCTGGTATCGAATGTTTGCGAATAGTAGCTTATGGATTTACCTTTTACGGAATGGGAATGGTGATGATACAGGCCTTTAACGGTGCAGGTGATACCCGAACACCAACACGTATCAATGTATTTACCTTTTGGATGATAGAAATTCCATTGGCTTATTTGTTGGCTATGGTTGTTGGTATGGAGCAAACAGGTGTTTTTTACGCCATCATTACTGCCGAATCCTGCATGACTCTTTTGTCTGCATATTTATTTAAAAAAGGGCGTTGGAAAAAGCAGGAAGTGTAACTCTATTACCTAACAATTCACTTTCTCTATGTTATTTTTATAACTTAGTTTAGATATGAAATAGTTGGTTAGCTCCGATAACTATCCAGGGCAGAAGGCAGAAGCTTGATTTTGGAAGTTATTTTAACTATTTGTCTAGTTTCTAAAAGTCTATGTGGAGATGAAAACTTAAATCAAAATAATACAATGAAGAAGAACGCATTACTGGCAATTGTTATTATTGTAATAACTGCTTGTTGCCACGAGAGTAAAAAACAGGAAATGAAGGAAAAGGCTAATATTTCAAAATCAACAATTAAGTTAACTGTTGGAGCTTTGGTAACTCAGTATGGAGGAGACATTAAGGATGATGCAACAAGAGGTGTTAAACATGTTGCTTCGTTGTGGAGAAATGTTGACGGTACAGAAGACGAATTCAAATCATACTGTGTAACTCATTTCATTGCAGATGCCAAAGAAAAGGCTCAATCCTTTGAAAAAATAAGTCGCAACATTGAAATATTACAAGGTCATTTCAATAAAATTAGTCTTGATTTGCAACGTCCGCTTCAGGAGCCAATGGGTGAAGTTTTTGACATAGATAAAGCTTTTGGCGGATACAGTGCTAATGCCCATTTTATTGAAGATATGTATCGCAATAAAATTGCGTTTACAATAGCTTTGAATTTTCCATATTATAGTTTGAAGGAGAAAGAAAAATTAGGTAAAGACTGGACTCGTCAGCAATGGGCTTTTGCTCGATTAGGCGATATGTTTACGGCTCGTATCCCGGCTTCTATTCTCCAAAATGCATCAGAAGTTGCAGCCGCGTCTGAAATGTATATTGCCAATTATAATATTCATATGGGGCACTTGACCGATCAAAATGGGAACCGTTTCTTCCCCGATGATATGGTTTTATTGGCCCATTGGAACTTGCGCGACGAGATTAAATCTCATTATAGTCATGGACCCGAAGGTGTTGAGTTGCAAGGTAAGGTTTATGAGGTGATGAAGCGTATCATTGATCAAACCATTCCTGAAAAAGTTATAAACAATCCATTGTACGAATGGGATCCGGTTACCAATATAGTTTATCAGGATGGAAAGGCAATTGAAGCTTCTCCTGAAGGAAATGAGCGTTATCAACAAATCATCAATAATTTCCATGCCATGCGAGCCATGGATGAATATTCGCCTTTGAACACTGCTGTTAAGCGAGCCTTTGAAGGAGGTATGGAAATTCCTCAAAAAGATGCTGAAATCCTGTTTAAGAAATTTATCTCATCAAGCGAATTGAATAAAGTAGCAAAATTAATCAAGCAACGATTGGGGCGTAATTTAAAACCTTGGGATATCTGGTATGATGGCTTTAAAGCACGAAGTAATATTAATGAGGAAAATCTGAATGCCATCACTCAAAAGCGCTATCCGGATGCAAAAGCTTTTGATGCTGACCTGGCAAACATGCTTGTCAAGCTTGGATTTACCAGTGAAAAGGCCCAGTTTTTGGCAGATCATATTGATGTGGATCCGGCGCGGGGGTCCGGGCATGCGTGGGGAGCTGCAATGAAAGGTGAGAATGCTCATTTGCGTACCCGGATTCCATCTACAGGTATGGATTATAAGGGTTATAATATAGCGGTACATGAGTTTGGGCATAATGTAGAACAAACCATTTCGTTGTACGATGTTGATCATTACATGCTGCATGGAGTTCCAAATACTGCTTTTACCGAAGCTTTAGCCTTTATTTTTCAGAAGCGCGACTTGGAGCTGTTGGGAATTGAGAATAGTAATGCTCAAAAAGATGCTCTTGAAACTTTAGATAACTTTTGGAATACCTATGAAATAATGGGTGTGTCTTTGTTAGATCAAAGAATGTGGTTGTGGTTGTACGATCATCCTGATGCAAATGCCGATCAATTAAAAGGTGCTGTGCAAACTATGGCCATTGATATCTGGAATGAATTTTATGCACCTGTTTTTGGTATAAAAGATCAGCCAATTTTGGCAATCTATTCACATATGATCAATAGTCCAATATATTTATCAAATTATGCATTTGGGCATTTAATTCAATTTCAGGTGGAGCAGTATTTATTGACGGGTGATTTTGCCAATGAAGTAGAAAGGTTGTTTCGTATAGGATGTTTGACTCCTAATGCATGGATGCAGGAAGGATTAAATGAAGATATCTCTATCAAATCGATAATTAAAGCCGCTGGGAAGGCTGTAAAAACGATATCTTAATATGATATTAATGCATTTAACATTGTGTTAAGTAAAATATAATAAAAAATAAAAGCGGGTGTCAGCCCGCTTTTTTATAACCAGATAATAACAAGAGTCTCAATTCTAATTTTCAATCATCTTTTGTAATTTCTTGCGTCCAAAGAATATGCGGCTTTTAACTGTTCCAATTGGCATATCCAAAGTTTCGGCAATTTCTTTGTATTTATAACCTTCCATATGCATTTTAAGCGGTTGCTTAAAGTCGGCATTCAGGTTGTTCATATGTTTATGTATCTCTCCAGTGTAATGCAAAACATCTGGGGTATCGTCAGTGTAATACTTGTTAGACAAATAATTTACTTCATCAACAAGCATAGGTGCTTGACGCATTTTATACTTACGTCGGTAGTTGTTGATAAACGAATTGCGCATAATCGTGTGCATCCATGCTGAAAAGTTGGTATTCATTACAAATTTTTCACGAGATGATAGAGCACGAAAATTCGTTTCCTGAAGCAGGTCATGAGCATCTTCTTCGTTAGCAGTAAGGCTAAGAGCGTAACTAAACATTTTTTGTTGAAGATTCAACAAGCGGTTGTTAAATTGTTCTGCGGTCATTTTTTTGGAGTTTTTCGTTAACAACTTGTTTTAACCAACTCAACTGTTTGGGTGTTTAACAGCTGATATTTTTTCTAAAACACTTAATTTACCAAATAAAATAATTTAATGCAACTGATAATCAATACAATTAAATTAACATGTAAAAAAGTAATGAAATACTCAAATACAAATTAAAGTTGAACAAAAATTCCTGAATAAACAAATTTGTTTAACTTTTTCATTCGTACATTAATCAATAGTGAAGTTTTTAATGGGAGCTAAACTTCTTAAAAACAGTATAAATATCACAATGGTTAATAAAGGTTAAAATGATATTTTTTTTAATATTGAAATATTGAATGAATAATTGCAGAATTATTTCAGTATTAGACAGAAGCGTTTTGTTTGTAATTGACTGATTGAATATTAATTTTATATGCTGATACTAATTCAATAAACAGAGTTAAACAATGTAATTAGTAATTGTGTTAGTAAACCTAAGTTAAAGGAAAGATGAGCTAATATGGATCGACTTAAAAGAGTTTATCAATTTTATATAGATGGCTTTAAAAATATGCCTGGTTGGGGACGTAAATTATGGATTATCATTTTGATAAAGCTATTCATCATGTTTGCCATATTAAAATTATTCTTCTTTAGGGATACATTAAAAAACAGGTATAGTACCGAAGAAGAAAGAGCCAATCATGTATTGGAAGAGTTAATTACACATTAAACCAAATTATATTACAATGCTCGATAACATTGATCTTACCCTTGTCAACTGGTCAAGGGCACAGTTTGCTTTAACAGCCATGTTTCACTGGTTGTTTGTTCCGCTCACTTTGGGATTGGGATTTATAGTGGCCTTTATGGAAACTATTTACGTCCGAACGGGAGATCCGGAATGGAAAAGAATTACAAAATTTTGGATGAAGCTTTTCGGAATTAATTTTGCTATTGGAGTAGCAACAGGTATAATTCTGGAATTTGAATTTGGAACTAACTGGTCGAATTACTCATGGTTTGTGGGAGATATTTTTGGTGCTCCTTTGGCTATCGAAGGAATTATGGCCTTCTTCCTTGAAAGTACTTTCATAGCTGTTATGTTTTTTGGTTGGGGCAAGGTTAGTAAAAAGTTCCACCTAACAGCCACATGGCTTACTGCGGTTGGAGCTAATCTATCTGCTCTATGGATATTAGTTGCCAATGCCTGGATGCAGAACCCGGTTGGAATGAAGTTTAATCCGGAAACAGCCCGAAACGAGATGGTAAGTTTTTGGGATGTATTTTTATCTGAAACTGCTGTAAATAAATTCTTACATACAACCACTTCGGGGTATGTACTGGCTTCCATCTTTGTAGTTGGTGTCAGTGCCTGGTTTATGCTTAAAAAACGTCATGTCTTATTTGCTAAACGAAGCATTGTTATTGCATCGGTTTTTGGTATAGTAGCATCGGTCATGTTGATAGGAACAGGTGATGGTTCGGCCAGAGAGATTGCCAAGACTCAGCCCATGAAGTTTGCTGCAATGGAATCGTTGTTTGAAGGACAAACTCAAGCTCCATTAATTGCTGTTGGTTTGTTTGGTAAAGCACCAGATGATCCATTAAATAAAAATTCAGAATCTGACTTTTTGGTAAAAATTGAAATACCCAACATGCTTTCGTATATGGCATTTTTAAAAGTAGATGCTTTTGTTCCTGGAATTAAGGATTTGGTTCTTGGTAACGAAGAGCGTGGAATCATGTCGTATAAAGAAAAGATTAAACGAGGTTACGAAGCACAGCAGGTATTAAAAGCATTTAAAGCAGCAAAAGGTACCGACCCAGCAAAATACGAAGAGTTAAAAGCTAAGTTTGATGATAAGGAATGGATTGATAATTATTTCCGATACTTTGGATATGGTAATTATTACGATCCTGATCCACAACAATTAGAGCTTAATGCATTTAAAATTGTACCTCCTATTTCAATGTCGTTTTATGCTTTCCATATAATGGTAGCCTTGGGGATGCACTTTCTGTTGTTATTTGTAGTGTTACTTTGGTTAACAGCTCGGAATAAGATTGAAGATAAGAAGATAGTACTTTATACTGCTTTGTGGACAATACCTTTAGCGTATGTGGCTAGTCAGGCCGGTTGGATTGTTGCAGAAATGGGACGTCAGCCATGGGTTATTCAGGATTTGATGCCAACAATGACAGCTGTATCTAAAATTGATTCAGGCTCGGTAATGATCACTTTTGCGTTGTTTGCTATAACCTTTGTTGGTTTAGCAATTGCAGAAGTTAAGATTATGGTGAAACAAATTAAAAACGGACCAAAAGAAGGAGGAGACAAATAATGTTTGGAGAATTATCACATTTAGCATTACAGCAATATTGGTGGGTAATCGTCTCACTTTTGGGAGCAATTCTTGTGTTCTTGATGTTTGTTCAAGGTGGTCAAACACTCATCTATACAATTGGAAAGACAGATTTGCAACGCACTATGTTAGTAAACACTCTTGGGCGTAAATGGGAGTTTACATTTACTACACTGGTTACTTTCGGAGGAGCTTTTTTTGCATCGTTTCCTCTGTTTTATAGCACAAGTTTTGGTGGAGCATACTGGGTATGGATAATCATTTTGTTTGCATTTGTTTTGCAGGCTGTATCTTATGAATTTCGTACAAGACCCAATAACGCATTTGGTGCCAAAACATTTGAAACATTCCTTTTTATTAACGGATTGATTGGTACTATTTTTATTGGAACAGCGGTTGCTACGTTTTTTACGGGTTCGGCCTTTTCGGTTAATGATATGAACCAGTCGCAATGGGAATTGACATCGCATGGATTAGAAGCTGCATTCAACCTGCATAACTTGTCGTTAGGTTTAGCTGTTTTCTTTTTAGCACGAGTTTTGGGTTTGTTGTACTTTATTAATAGTGTTAAGCACGAAGAGATGGAAAAGAGAGCTCGTAAGCAGCTTTTATATAATGGAATTCCATTTGTGGTATTCTTTCTTACATTCCTGATTTGGTTATTGCTTAGAGAAGGTTTTGCTGTTAATCCTGAAACACAAGAGGTATATATGGAGCCATTCAAATACTTTAATAATCTAATTGCAATGCCCGTTGTGTTAATTATGCTTTTATTAGGTGTTGTTGCTGTTTTATTTGGACTGATAGCTTCTATTCTTACCGAGAAATGTAAAAGAGGAATTTGGTCAGCAGGTGGAGGAACTATATTAACTGTATTAAGTTTGTTGTTGGTGGCTGGTTTTAATAATACCGCATTCTATCCATCTACATACGATTTGCAAAGTTCTTTAACAATTCAAAATGCGTCATCCAGTCATTTTACGCTTACGGCAATGAGTTATGTATCGTTGTTGGTTCCGTTTGTGTTAGCTTATATTGTTTATGTTTGGAGAGCTATTAATAATAAACCAATCGACGAAGAAGAAATGTCGTCAGATGATTTACATGTTTATTAATTCCGAAAAATTGGTGATATGAAATATTTACACGAGATATTGTGGTACTTGAGTTTGCCGGTAACCATAGCAGTAAGTTATTATGCTGTTTTAAAAGGTTTGCAGTGGTTAGACAAGTCGCTTGAGAAAGATTCTCAGGATGAATAAAATAAAAAACTCCCGAAGCATTACTTCGGGAGTTTTTTATACACTATTGTGTATAGTTTTATTTTAAGCTTTTGGTGCTGCAATTGATTTTATTATCGAAATAAGGACATAATAAAGAATAGTTGCTGCAATACCTCCTACAAATAAAAAAACGATTGAAATTATAGCAAATGCTATTAAAATAAAGCGTTCTTTGTTATCCGACCATTTAAGATTTTTGAATTTCAACGAAAACATAGGAATCTCGCTTACTAACAAAATGCAAAACACACCAATTGTAATTAGGATAATAACAGGCGAAAGCCATTGAAACCATTCTGTGCGGTGAAGGAATAGATATGCAAATGAAGCAGTGAATATTCCTGTAGCAGTTGTGGTTAATCCTAAAAAGTTTTCGGTTTGTCGTGTATCTACATTAAACTTAGCCAATCGAAGAGCGGCAAATACAACCAATATAAATGGACTCAATATCCATAATTGATCAGCTAGTTGCATGTCAGCTAGAGGTGTTGAAGTATTACCTATTATTATTTGTCTGATTATTGATGACCAGATAGCTGCCGGAGCCATTCCAAAACTTATTAGATCAGCTAATGAATCAAGTTCCTTGCCCATTTCGCTATACGATTTGAGAGCTCTGGCTGCAAAACCATCGCTAAAATCAAAAACGGATCCAATAAAAATAAGCCATATTGCCCAATCAATCATGCCATTTAATGCCATAAAAGTTGCAATAGTACCGCATAGCACATTTAAACTGGTTAATGTGTTTGGTATGTGTTTAAGTATTCGCATAAGAATAAATATTTGTGCCGAAATTATATCAAACCATCACACAAACAAAATTTACGCATAAAGAAGTGTTTTTAATAGATATGAGAAATTAAGTAATTTAATAATTAAATAACGTTTAGCGCGTAAAATTTTCTAATTTTGAAGAAAGAACTAAACTTTATGCACATGTGGACAAACGATCTATCTGTCAACAATGTTGATATCGATAATGAACACAAAAAACTTTTTAACCTGCTTACCAGCTTTTATAAAGGTATTCAAAGTAATTCGCCTAAACTTGAACTTGAAGAATTAATAAATGGTTTGTTGGAGTATACTCAAACCCATTTTTCGAGGGAAGAAAACTATATGAAACGAATTAGTTATCCTTATTTCGATGATCATAAGGCAGAACATGAAGCTTTCATAGAAAAGGCTACGAATTTTCATAAAAAGATGAGTGAAGGTAAAATGATTTTGTCTCTGGAGGTAACTAATTTTTTAAAGGATTGGTTAGTGAATCATATTAAAATATCAGACCAGAAATATGCCCAATTTGCGAGTGCCAACGCAGAGAAACTACAGCAATTTGCTTATAACTAAATAGAAAAAAACGGATAAATATTTGTAATTGTCATTTTAACCTTTATTTTTGTATCAAATTATTTGAAAGACATGACAAATCGTATTCATCATTATCATCATTTGAACCTCCAAACCCGGTAGGCGGTGATTGTTGTATGTATACTTTAAACAATATTATCAAGGCTTACCATAACGGTAAGCCTTTTTTATTTTATAAACATGAATAATAATAAACATCATAGATTCCATCATTTGCATGCTAATCCTCAGGGATAAGTCGGAATTCTTATATAAAAATATTAGAGACAAGGCTTATCCGTTATCGGGTAAGCCTTTTATTTTAAAAAATTAAATTATAGCCATAATGGAAACCAAAATCAGAATTGCATTACAGAAAAAGGGTCGTTTGAATGAAGACTCAATGACTTTATTAAAAGAAGCGGGAATTAAGTTTAACTCAGGAGGTGGTAAATTGGTAGCCTCTTCACCCGATTTTCCAATTGAAGTTCTTTATCTGCGAGATGATGATATTCCGCAAACAGTTGCTGATTCAGTTGCCGATATAGGTATTGTTGGCGAAAACGAGATGGCTGAGAAAAGCTTCGATCTAACCATCGCCAAACGATTAGGGTTTAGCAAATGTCGTTTGTCTTTAGCTATTCCCAAAGCTGATGAGTATCCAGGAACAGAATACTTCGAAGGAAAAAAGATTGCTACTTCTTATCCTGTTATCCTAGAGAAATACCTGAAAGAGAAAAATATCAATGCTAATATTCACGAGATTGCCGGATCGGTAGAGATTGCTCCTGGTATAGGTTTGGCTGATGGTATCTTCGATATTGTAAGTTCGGGAAGTACATTGGTTGCAAACCGCTTGAAGGAAGTCGAAGTAGTGATGCAGTCTGAAGCACTATTGGTTTCTGCTCCTGATTTAAGCCCAGAGAAACAGCAATTGTTAGATGAAATTATCTTCCGCATTAATTCGGTGATGGCTGCTCGTAAGAACAAATACATTCTGATGAATGTGCCAAACGATAAAGTGGATGAGATTGTTAATGTGTTACCAGGAATGAAAAGTCCTACAGTATTGCCATTGGCAGATAAAGGATGGAGCTCGGTTCATTCGGTGATTCAGGAAAAGAAATTCTGGGAGATCATTGGTCAGCTTAAGAGTTTGGGTGCTGAAGGTATCTTAGTGATTCCAATTGAGAAAATGATTCTGTAAGTTAAAATCGTAACCTGATGCAAAAAATAGTATATCCTGAAAAAGAGTCGTGGGCAGCTTTACTGGAAAGGCCTGATAATGGTTTGGACGACTTATTTGATACAGCTCGTGGTGTATTGGATGATGTAAAGCGAAACAAAGATGCTGCCTTGATTAAATACACCCGAATGTTTGATGGTGTGGATCTAGAAGAGTTTAAGGTATTGCAGACCGAGGTTGATGAGGCTTGTCTAAAAGTAAGTAGCGATTTGAAAGAAGCCATCTTAACAGCTAAGCTAAATATTGAAACATTTCATAAAGCACAGCTTCGCGATGTAAAGGTGATTGAGACTATGCCTGGTGTACAATGCTGGCAAAAGGCTGTGCCGATTGAAAAAGTTGGTTTGTATATACCTGGCGGAACGGCACCTTTATTTTCAACGGTTTTAATGTTGGCTATTCCAGCTAAGATTGCAGGATGTAAAGAAGTGGTTTTATGCTCTCCTGCAGGTAAAGATGGTAAGATCAATCCTGCTATTTTATATGTAGCCAACTTGGTTGGTGTAACGCAAATATTTAAGTTGGGAGGTATTCAGGCAATCGGAGCTATGGCTTATGGTACTGAAACGGTTCCTTCAGTGTCTAAGATATTTGGTCCGGGTAACCGATTTGTGACAGCAGCCAAGCAAGTGGTAAGCCTGAAGGATGTTGCCATTGATATGCCGGCTGGTCCGTCGGAAGTAATGGTGATGGCCGATGAAAGTGCTGAGCCTGCTTTTATTGCTGCTGATCTTCTATCACAAGCTGAACATGGTGCAGATAGCCAAGTGATATTGGTAACCAACAACGAAGCCTTACTGGATAAAGTTGAAAAGGCATTGGCTGATCAGCTCAATCAGCTATCGCGAAAAGAAGTGGCAGAAAAAGCGTTGGACAACAGTCGTATGATTGTATTAAAGTCGGTGGATGAAATGCTGGAGATGTGCAACGATTATGCCCCCGAGCACTTGATTATTTCTATGAGGGATGATGAGGAAATAGGTTCGAAGGTTAGAAATGCCGGATCTGTCTTTTTGGGAAACTATTCGCCTGAGAGTGCAGGTGATTACGCTTCGGGAACCAACCATACATTGCCTACACATGGATATGCCAAATCGTATAGCGGGGTAAGTACAGAGAGTTTTATGAAGAAGATTACCTATCAGAAAATATCTGAGAAAGGAATTCAGAAGCTAGGACCCGCGATTGAAATTATGGCAGCAGCCGAACAGCTAGATGCACACAAAAATGCAGTTACTGTAAGGCTTCAAAAAATCAAAGAATCGAAATAACTTCTAATCCTTGTGTCAAAATGAAAACGCTTGATGAGCTTTTAAGATCTAATATAAAAGGGCTGAAGCCCTACTCTTCGGCCCGTGATGAATTCACCGGAACGGCATCAGTTTACCTCGATGCCAACGAAAACCCATTTAACCAACCCTACAATCGTTATCCCGATCCGTATCAACGGAAGCTTAAAGCAAAGATTGCTCCTATAAAAGGAGTTGAGGTAGATCAAATCTTTTTGGGTAATGGAAGTGATGAACCCATCGATTTATTGTTTCGTGCATTTTGTGAACCTGGGCAGGATAATGTGGTAAGTATCGATCCAACCTATGGAATGTATCAGGTGGCTGCAGACATTAATAATATTGAAGTGCGTAAAGTTCTGTTAACCGACGATTTTCAGTTGGATGTGAATGCGCTTCTGGCTGCTGCGGATAACAATTCTAAGCTGCTTTTTCTTTGTTCACCTAATAATCCAACCGGAAACTGTTTTAACGAGGAGGATATTGTAACGCTTATCAAAGGATTCGACGGCATAGTTGTGCTTGACGAGGCTTATATTGACTTTGCTCCTGAGAAGAGTTTGTTGAAACAATTGAATGAGTTTCCAAATCTGCTGGTATTGCAAACCTTCTCTAAAGCATGGGGAATGGCAGGTATTCGATTGGGGATGGCTTTTGCATCAAAGGCTATCATCAAAGTACTAAGTAGCATTAAATATCCTTATAATATTAATATTCTTACCCAAGAGAAGGCTTCAGAATTATTGGATAAAGAAGATGATAAACATCAGTGGGTCGAAACTTTATTGAAAGAAAGAGCCCGAATGAATAATGATTTGCAGCAATTTACGTTTGTACAAAAGATTTACCCATCAGATGCCAATTACTTGTTGGTGAAAGTAGATGACGCCAAAGGTTTGTATAACTACCTGGTGAGTGATGAAATCATCATTCGCGATCGCTCATCGGTTGCCTTGTGTGCGGGCTGTTTACGAATTACTGTGGGTACATCCGATGAAAATAAACAATTACTTAAATCATTACAATCTTATCAGAAATAAGAAATAAATCCAATAACTAATGAAAATCCAAATCTTATTAAGTGTATTACTACTGATTGCAAGTACAATGTACGGTCAAAAAGAAAGAATTAACCTTTGGGAAGGTAAAGCACCTTTTAATAAAGATGTACAAGTAGAAGAGCAGGATGTTAATAACCGGGTATCGCGGGTTACTGTGCCGCAGCTTTATCATTACCCGGTAAAAAGCAAAGAGGCCAAACCTGCAATTATTATTATTCCTGGTGGAGGATATGCTCGCGAGGCAATCGATCACGAGGGCTACATGGCTGCCGAGTGGTTTAATAAATTAGGATTCGAGGCTTTTGTATTGAAGTATCGTTTGCCCGATGCTGATTTGTTTGAAAACTCAAGCTATGTGCCTTTGATGGATGCGCAGCAGGCCGTTTATCTGGTTCGTTCCAAAGCCAAAGAATATAATATTGATCCTACCAGAGTGGGTGTAATTGGTTTTTCGGCGGGTGGTCATTTGGCTGCATCTGTGTCAACCTTGTTTACTCATCCGGTTGATGATAAAAGAACATCAGAAGAGGTTCGTCCTGATTTTTCGGTATTGATGTACCCTGTTATTAGCATGGATAAAGCATGCACACACATGGGAAGTCGTGAGAATTTGATTGGTAAAGATCCAGCCGTTAGTATGGTTGATTATTTCTCGGTAGAAAACCAGGTGACTGAAAAAACACCGGTTACCCTAATGGTTCATGCCATTAACGATGGGGCTGTGCCTGTTGAAAACTCAGACCGATATGCCCAAAACTTGTTTGAAAAAGGTGGCGATGTTACTAAAGTGATTCTTCCTACCGGAGGTCATGGATTTGGATTTGCTGCCGACAGGCCAGTTGCTTATTGGACTCAGTATTTAGAAGTGTGGTTGAAAACCAAGATTATTAAGTAAGGTTGGTAGCGCGAATTTCTAATTCGTGCTTGAGCTATTTAAAAATTAATCTAAATGCAAAAGAAAAAAATACTATTTATAGATAGGGACGGTACCCTTATTGTGGAACCTCCCGTTGATTACCAGGTTGACAGTCTGGAGAAGCTGGAGTTTTATCCTGGAGTTTTTCAAAACTTATCAAAGATAGCTCAGCAACTCGATTTCTACCTGGCTATGGTCACCAATCAGGATGGATTGGGCACAGCTTCTTTTCCGGAAGATACCTTTTGGCCGGCTCAAAATAAGATGATGAAGGCTTTAGAGGGGGAAGGAATCACCTTTGATAAGGTGCATATCGATCCAACCCTACCCGAAGAGAATGCTCCTACGCGTAAGCCTGGAACTGCTATGCTGACTGAGTATATGGAGGGTGATTACGATTTGGATGGTTCGTTTGTAATTGGCGATCGAATTACCGATGTGCAACTGGCCAAGAATCTGGGTTGTAAAGCCATTTTGCTGCAAGGTAAAGAAGCAGGAGATAAGATGTTGGCCGAAGCTGGGTTAACAGAGGTGTGTGCCTTGCTTACTGACCAATGGAATGAGGTAGCTGCCTTTTTATTTAAATCAGAAAGAAGTGCCGAAGTAGTGCGTTCAACGGCTGAAACAAGCATCAAGGTGGCTGTTAATTTGGATGGTTCGGGCAAGTGCAATATTGCAACCGGACTGAATTTCTTCGATCATATGTTGGAGCAGATTGGTCGTCACTCGGGTTGTGATTTAACGGTTGAGGTAAAGGGCGATTTACATGTCGACGAACATCATACCATGGAAGATACGGCCATTGTGTTGGGCGAGGCTTTCAAAAAGGCTTTGGGCGATAAGCGTGGTATTGAGCGTTATGGTTTCTGTCTGCCAATGGACGATTGTCTGGCACAGGTAGCCATCGATTTTGGTGGACGACCCTGGTTGGTTTGGGAAACCGAATTTAAGCGCGAGATGATTGGCGATACTCCTACCGAGATGTTCCATCATTTCTTTAAGAGTTTTTCCGATGCGGCAGCCTGCAACCTTAATATAAAGGCCGAAGGTGGCAACGAGCATCATAAGATAGAAGGTATTTTTAAAGCACTGGCACGTGCCATCAGGGCAGCCATTCGTAAAGATCCATATAACGATCAACTACCCAGTACCAAAGGGATGTTGTAAAAAAAATAGCTATTAGCTATTGGCTGCTGGTTGATAGCTAATGCTTTATCAGTAATAACTATAACTACACTGCAGGTTGCTGATGCGTTCCTTATCAAATGCGTATGGAAAATTTTCGGGTGTAAATTTGTGATTATATGTTCTGATAAAAGTTTGCTTCCTATTGTGTTTGCTGCTTAAATATACATACGGATTGGTTTTGTCTTTTTTCTTCATTTCTGCTGTATTAGCATCCATAAAAACCAGTCCGGCATAAAGTCCATTTTGGGGCACTACAATATTTAGCTTCTTAACATCAAACAAAATTTTATTGGAATAAGGAGCTATGTCAACCACCAGGTTTTCGGTCATCAAAATTTCTTCCGGCTCATTCTTATAATTATAGCTGTAAAGCCTCAATCCGGCTACTCGCTTGGTGCGGGTTCTTTTGCAATAAAAGGTAAGGTTATTCAGAGTACTTCCTTTGGGTACCGGAATAAAACTAACTATTTCCATGCCCTTATAAGCGCATACAGAGCAGGCTATTTTACCTTGGTCTTTTACCTTTTTAAGCTTTGTTTTTTGCGATGTTACCACCACTTCCTTAAGGGCAATATCTCTTTTTTGTAGTCTTATATGTATGGTATCGGTGCAATCATCAACCTTAATTTGTTGCGATACATATCCAATACAACTTACGGAAAGACTGTGTTTATTGCTTATCAATTCAAAACAACCGTTGGTATTGGAGTAGCAGCCTTTATTGGTTCCATTAACGGAAATAGTAGCATAAGGTATGGGGTGATCATCCTCATTAATAATTTTTCCTTTAATGGTTTGTTGTGCCTGAACAGACACTATTTGCATGAATAATCCTAATACGATCAGATACTTCATTTGAGGTGGGTTAATTATTTTATGCTATAAAGATAAAAGCATTTTTTAAAGATGATACATACCAATGAGCGCTAAATAGGGCTTTCTACTGGGCTACAACTATGTTTGTGGTGCCTAATATGGTATTCTAGCCCAGTAGAAAAGCATTTTAGGTGCCAACGATGGATGTCTAGCCGGCTGGACGGGGATATTGGGTGCCACAAATGCATTCCTAGTCGGCTAGGAACCCATTTTGGGCGCCATAAATGATGGTCTGGTCGACTGGAAGGGCATTGTGGGCGCCACAAATCCACCTGTAGTTGAGTAGAAATGGCTTTGTTTAATCGTAAAAATAGTGAGGTTTAGCTTGTAGGGCGTTATTGTGATGCAGGTGCTATAAACAGTATGATGAGTATGGTTTGGTGAAAAAGTATGGTTAAAGTCAGAAAAATAGATGGTTGAAGCTTTGTAAAGATTATCATAATTGTTATCTTGAGAATCTTAAAAATCATAAAAATCTTCAAATATGCCCGAAATCCAATTCCCCCAAAGCGACAATGCTCGCTCACAATTTTTAAAAAAATGTATCAATACCCTGGCGGCAAACAGCGTCGAAAAAGCCACTTTAGTTATGGTTCCTCCAGAGGTGATTGACAAAGCCAATGTTTTACTACCTCAATTCGATCAGAAATTAAGTGTTGTTAATAGTTTATTAAGTCAACGATCAAAAGAAGTAAGCGAAAAGCAAGTGTCGTTAGATGCACTTAATGTTTGGTTGCGCGATTTTTGGGAGGTACTTCGCAGGCGTACTTCGCGACTTAATCACTCGGCGCAGGTATTAACGCATTATTATTTACCCTTGAGTGGTGCAACACCCGAATTATCGAAACAAAAAGATATGTTGGATATTGCCCAACGCGTGGTTGATGGTGATGCAACAGCGGTGTTGGCTGGTTATCCGGCAATGATTAACCCATCGGCATCGGAGTTAAAAGAAGTACTGGATAAGGCCTGGAAGGAAGTAGGAGATGTGCCAATGGCCGACGAAGTCTACGATAAAGCTCAGGAAGAGATAGCAGGTTTGAGGGTACAAATGGATGATATAATTCGCGAAATTTATGAGTATCTAAATTTCAACCTGCGCAAAAAAGATGCTGCCAGCAAGCGTCGTATATTGCAAAACTATGGTTTTACTTACCGATATTTAAAAGATGAACCAGCTGGCGATAAGCCTGAATAATAAGAGAAGTGAATAATTGAAAGCCTCGTTATAGTAAACGGGGCTTTTTTGTGGTATATGGTCAAAGATTAAACCAACGGTTGCTGTATATAGTAAGTAATATCATTTCGCAAACTCATATTTTTCCTTTAATTTGTTTTGATTGATGTTGCTTATGGATGATGGAAGAAAAGCCGTATTTGTACAATCTTTCTTAAGCAATATTATACTGACCAAACATATAATCAACGAAAATAGATTGTTTATGATCTCGTCTGATAATCAGCTACAGCTGTCTCAAATATATAAACGACGTGTTACCGATAAAGATATTTTTCAGGAACTAATGTCGTTTAAGGTGCGCGAAATATTGTTGGTGGCCAATCATTACGATGCCTACAGTATTGTGCGCGAAGGACGATTCTTTGATAAGATTGCCGGCGAATACCTGCAACTCAATTTGTTTACTGCTCCGCGTATTACCAGCGTAAACAGTGCCGACGAAGCCATTGCTTTAATGCAGAAACGACACTTCGAAATGGTAATTGTGATGGCCGGGCTCGATAAGCAACAGCCTCTTAATATTAGTCGCCAGATTAAGGCGATAGAACCTCAGGTACCTATAATGTTGTTGGTGAATAACAATGCCGATCTTCGTTTTTTCGACGAGGCAAGTGGCAACATCGATAATATCGAGCGTGTATTTGTGTGGAATGGCGATTCAAGAGTTTTCCTGGCTATGATCAAGTATGTGGAGGATAAAAAGAATGTTGAAAACGATGTTAAGGTAGGCGATGTTCGTATTATTCTGTTGGTCGAAGATTCACAAAAATACTATACCCGATATTTGCCTTTATTGTATTCCATTGTAATGCGGCAAACGCAAGCCATTCTCGAAGAGGAGAGTTTAGGCGAGGTGTACCGGATGTTAAAAATGCGGGTTCGACCCAAAATATTATTGGTAAGTAATTACGAAGATGCCATAGAGGTGGTTGATAAATATACCGATAATCTTATATGTGTTATATCCGATGTTAAATACAAGCGCAATGGGGTAGATGATGAAAATGCAGGGGTTGAGTTGATCAAATATGTACAATCGAAAAACGAAATTCCAACGCTTTTGCAATCATCCGATCCTACCAATGCATCTAAAGCAGCGTATGTTAATTCAGAGTTTATCGACAAAAATTCCGATAGTCTTAGTCTCGATATTTATAATTTCATCCATCAGCAATTGGGCTTTGGTAATTTTGTATTTACCAATAGCAGGGGAGTTAAAGTAGGCGAGGCTCATAATCTTAATAAGTTCATTCAATGTTTGGCCGAGGTACCGCCCGAATCGTTGCTGTATCATGCTCGTCGAAATGGATTATCAACCTGGTTGATGGCCAGGGGTGAGATAACCATTGCAAAGCGTTTACGCCCATATCGCATCGAAGATTTTGAGAGTTTTACCAAGCTGCGCCAGGTAATTCTGGATGTGTTCGAAGATGTTCGCTTGGAGCGCCTGCGAGGTAAAGTGGTACCTTTCGATAAGCCTTTGGTAAATAGTAACCGTTACATTGTTCGCATTGGCGACGGATCGTTCGGTGGCAAGGGCCGTGGAATGGCTTTCCTTAGTAACTTCATCGAGAATATTAATTTCGAAGAGATTGTAAAGGATATCAATATCCGTATACCTGCCACAACTATTATTGGAGCCGAGGAGTTTACTCGTTTTATCGAAAAAAACGATTTGTACAATCTGTTTTGCAACGAGCAGGATTTTGGTGATGTAAAGCGTTTGTTTATCAGGTCGGAGTTGAGCGATGAGGTAAATGAGAAGCTCTTGCAATATGTGCAAATGGTCGATTGTCCTTTGGCGGTTCGTTCATCGGGCTTGTTCGAAGATAGTTTATTACAGCCCTTTGCCGGGGTATATGCTACCTATATGATACCAAATAATCATCCCGATGTTAATGTGAGGTATCAGCAATTGTGCAATGCTGTAAAGCTGGTGTATGCATCGGTATTTAGCGATCCGGCTAAAGCTTATTTCGATGCGGTAAATTATAAGGTTGAGGAAGAAAAAATGGCTGTTATCATACAGCAAGTAGTAGGTGGGCGAGTGGGCGAACGCTATTATCCGCATATAAGTGGTGTTGCACAGTCGTATAATTACTACCCCTTCTCGTATATGAAACCCGAAGATGGTTTTGCGGTGCTGGGCGTTGGTTTGGGTAAATATGTTGTGGGTGGCGAAAAGGCCTATCGCTTTTGTCCTAAATACCCACAATTAGAGTTAAATGCCATACCCGATCAGATCAAAGATTCGCAAACTCATTTTTATGCCATTAATCTCGAGAGCGAAGGTCTGAATTTAGATAATGGAGATGAAGATGAATCTATCATCAAACTAAGTATTAAAGAAGCCGAGGAAGATGGTAATCTAAAACATTGTGCATCCGTTTATGATTTTAATTACGACAGGCTGGTAAACGATTTTAGTAAACGGGGACCAAGGGTGGTTAACTTTTCTAATATTCTTAAATACGATCATATTCCTTTGGCATCAACACTCGATATGTTACTACGGTTTTTTAAAGAAGCAATGGGGGCACCTGTCGAAATTGAATTTGCCGTAGATCTGGATCAGGGGAAAAGAGGTTTGCCAACTTTATATCTGTTGCAGATAAAGCCATTGATACGCATCGAAAATCATATCGAAATCAATTTTGATGAGGTACCTACCGATCGTTTATTGCTGCAGTCAAACAAAGGTATGGGCAATGGGCATATCGATTATATACACGATGTGGTATTTATGAAGGTGGAGGAGTTTGATCGTACTCAAACCGAAGCCATGGCCAAGGAAGTAGCCCGGCTTAATAAGTATTTCGAAGAGCAAGACTCAGAGTATGTATTAATTGGCCCGGGACGTTGGGGTACCCGCGATCGTTTTACCGGTATTCCGGTGTATTGGTCGCAAATATCACATGCTCGTGTAATAGTTGAAATGGGCTTACCTAATTTTCCTTTGGATGCCTCCTTGGGATCGCACTTCTTCCATAATGTAACCTCTATGAATGTGGGGTATTTCAGTATTCATCAGAATGGTATAGATAAGTTAGTTGATTTTGATGTTTTAAATCATCAGGAAACAATTACCGAAACAAAATACTTTAAGCATGTTCGGTTTAACCATCCATTAGAAATATTGATGGATGGTACAAAGCAAAGAGCTGCTATTGTATGGAAATAAAAAAGGCAAAAGTGCCATCATTCACTTTTGCCTTCCTTAAATTTTAAAGCTAGTATTTTTTTTATCCTTGGTAATTACTAAAACCAGTAGTTTCCATTTGGCGGTCAACTTTTTTAACCAATCCTTGAAGAACTTTACCCGGACCAACTTCAGTGAAAGATGATACTCCATCAGCAATCATGTTCTGAACAGTCTGAGTCCATTTAACAGGTGCAGTTAATTGAGCTACTAAGTTCTCTTTAATAACTGCAGGATCAGTTACTGCCTGTGCATTTACGTTCTGGTAAACAGGACAGATAGGCTCGCTAAAATCAGTTGCTTCAATAGCTGCAGCTAATTCGGTACGTGCAGGTTCCATTAATGGAGAGTGAAAAGCACCTCCAACAGGTAATTTCAATGCACGTTTAGCACCTTTTTCTTTTAAAATATCACATGCTTTGTCTACTCCGGCAATTGATCCCGAAATTACTAATTGACCAGGGCAGTTGTAATTAGCTGCTACTACAACATCTTCGATGCTTTCGCAAGCTTCTTCTACCACTCCGTCTTCCAATCCCACGATGGCTGCCATTGTTGAAGGTTCTGCTTCGCAGGCTTTTTGCATAGCCATAGCACGTTGCGAAACCAATTTTAATCCGTCTTCGAAATTCATTGCGCCTGCTGCAACTAATGCCGAAAATTCACCTAAAGAGTGACCTGCTGTCATTTCAGGTTTAAATGTTTCGCCAAGAGTTTTAGCTAATATTACAGAATGTAAAAAAATGGCTGGTTGAGTCACTTTAGTTTGTTTCAAGTCCTCATCAGTACCTTCAAACATTAAGTCGGTTATGCGAAACCCTAAAATTTCGTTAGCCTTTTCAAATAAATCTTTGGCTTCAGGAGAATTGTCGTACAAATCTTTACCCATACCAACGTATTGGGCTCCCTGGCCAGGAAATACAAATGCTTTCATGCGTTTTGATTTTGATTAATACTGTGGTCAAGTATTAGGTACCTTCACCAATTTATGTCAAAGGTTCTTGACTTATAGCATATTCACTCATTTTATCAGGGCGCAAAGGTAATGCAAATATTTTCAAAGGATGAAATGAAAACCTGAAAAAGTTAAAAATACTAAAATGAACAACTTAGGCATTTGCTTTGATAATACAAGCATCGAAGCATAATTTTAGTAATTATGCTTGCTCTGATGAAAAAGTTGCGAAAGCTAGGTGAGATATGTTAAAAATTCTAACAAATTGTTTTTTAGGCAGAAATTAACGCTGAAAATGAAAAAAAATAGAGTGGCTATGGTTCTTTTTTAATTGAAAATTAGTACTTTTGCAGCGCTTTTTTGTCTAAATATGCCAAAGGAGTTGAAAATCAGTAGGGTTTTTGAGGGTGAAGTGTACCTTTTTAAACCCCGTTTTGATAGAGAAAAGATTGTTTAATACAATATATTTTAATTTTTATGCCAACAATTCATCAGTTAGTTAGAAAAGGACGAAACAAGCAGGTGGAAAAAAGTAAGTCACGTGCTTTGGATGCATGTCCTCAACGTCGAGGCGTGTGTGTAAGGGTGTATACCACTACACCAAAAAAACCTAACTCAGCAATGAGAAAGGTAGCAAGGGTACGCTTAACCAACGGAAAAGAAGTGAATGCTTATATTCCGGGAGAAGGACACAACTTGCAGGAACACAGTATTGTACTTGTTCGTGGAGGTAGGGTAAAAGACCTTCCAGGGGTACGTTACCACTTGGTTCGCGGTGCACTAGATGCATCAGGAGTTGACGGTCGTACGCAGCGCCGTTCTAAATATGGTACTAAACGACCAAAGGCTGCTAAGAAGTAATAATTGTGTAGTGCGTTGTTTACTTGGTTAATAATGCCGGTTGAGTAAATGATAATCATTGAAGACTAGGAACAACAGCCAAGGAATAGCAAAGTAAACAAAAGAGAAAGATGAGAAAAAGTAAACCAAAGAAAAGGATCATTCTTCCTGATCCAAGATTTAACGACACTCAAGTAACACAGTTTGTGAACAACTTGATGTTGGATGGTAAAAAATCAATTGCATTCAAGATTTTCTATGATGCAATGGATCGTATTGCCGACAAAGCTGAAAAAGAAGGTAAGCCTGTATTGGAAATCTTCAAAAAAGCATTAGAAAATATTACTCCAGCTGTGGAGGTGAAAAGTCGTCGTGTTGGTGGAGCTACATTCCAGGTTCCAACGGAGATTCGTCCTGCCCGTAAGATGTCCATCAGCATGAAAAACTTGATTTTATTCGCTCGCAAACGTAGCGGTAAATCAATGGCAGAAAAACTATCTGCTGAAATTGTTGCTGCATATAATATGGAAGGTGCTGCCTTCAAGAAAAAAGAAGACATGCATAAAATGGCGGAAGCTAACCGTGCTTTTGCTCACTTTAGATTTTAATCATTAATTTTTAAGGATTTAATTGTCATGGGAAAGGCAGATCTTAAAAAGACCAGAAACATTGGGATTATGGCCCATATCGATGCTGGTAAAACAACTACTACTGAACGTATCTTGTTTTATACTGGTATCACTCACAAAATTGGTGAGGTACACGATGGAGCAGCTACAATGGACTGGATGGAGCAAGAGCAGGAGCGTGGTATTACCATTACTTCAGCCGCTGTAACTACTAACTGGATTCACGAAGGTGTTGAAAATAAAATCAACATTATTGATACCCCGGGTCACGTTGATTTTACTGTAGAGGTAGAGCGTTCATTACGTGTGTTAGATGGTGCAGTTGCATTGTTCTGTGCAGTAGGTGGAGTTGAACCTCAGTCTGAAACTGTATGGCGTCAGGCTAATAAATATAATGTACCTCGTATCGGATTCGTTAATAAAATGGACCGTTCAGGTGCTAACTTCTTCGAAGTAGTTCGTCAGGTACGCGAAATGTTAGGTGCTAATCCTGTACCTATTCAAATTCCTATCGGAGCAGAAGATGACTTCAAAGGAGTAATTGACTTGATCGAAAATAAAGCAGTTGTTTGGTTCGATGATGAGCAATTAGGTTCTCGTTACGAATTACAAGACATTCCTGCTGAGTTAGCTGATGAAGCTGAAGAGTGGAGAGGAAAATTGATTGAGGCGGTTGCTGAGCATGATGATGCTTTGATGGAACGTTATTTCGAAGATCCTGATTCAATCACAGCTCAAGAGATGATCGATGTTATCCGTAAGGCTACTATCGCTCAGACTATCACTCCAATGATGTGTGGTTCAGCATTTAAAAACAAAGGTGTTCAACGTTTGTTAGATGCTGTTATCCAGTATTTACCAAGTCCTCTTGATGTAGATGCTATTGAAGGAATCAATCCTAAGACTGATGAGCCTATTTCATTTGAGATTGATGATGAAGCTCCATTGTCAGCATTAGCATTTAAAATTGCAACTGACCCATTCGTAGGTCGTTTGTGTTTCATGCGTGTTTACTCAGGTAAAATCGATGCAGGTTCATACGTCTTAAATACTCGTACAAATAAGAAAGAACGTATCTCTCGTTTATTCCAAATGAAATCTAACAAACAGTTACCTCGTGAGGTAATTGGTGCTGGTGATATTTGTGCCGGTGTTGGTTTCAAAGATATTCGTACAGGTGATACTCTTTGTGACGAGAAAAATCCTATCGTATTAGAATCAATGGATTTCCCAGAGCCAGTAATTGGTGTAGCTGTTGAGCCATTGAGTCAAAAAGATATGGATAAGTTAGGTGTTGCATTAGGTAAATTGGCCGAAGAGGATCCAACTTTCCGTGTAGCTACTAACGAAGAAACAGGTCAAACAGTAATCTCAGGTATGGGTGAGCTTCACCTTGAGGTATTGATCGATCGTTTGAAACGCGAATTCAAAGTTGAGTGTAACCAGGGAGCTCCTCAGGTAACTTACAAAGAAACTATCACATCTCAAGTTGAACACCGTGAGGTATTCAAAAAGCAGTCTGGTGGTCGCGGTAAGTTTGCCGATATTCAGTTCCGTATGGGTCCTGCAGACGAAGGTCAAAGTGGACTTCAGTTCATTAATGAAATCAAGGGTGGTAACATTCCTAAAGAATTCATTCCTTCAGTAGAAAAAGGATTCAAAGAAGCTATGTTGAATGGTGTATTGGCCGGATACGAAGTAGAAGACTTGAAAGTTGTTCTTTTCGACGGTTCATTCCACGCAGTCGACTCTGACCAGTTATCATTTGAGATCGCAGGTCGTCAAGGATTCAAAGCTGCTTCAGCTAAAGCTCGTCCTATTCTTCTTGAACCTATCATGCGTGTTGAAGTTGTTACTCCAGAAGAGTACATGGGTGATATCATCGGTGACTTCAACAAACGTCGTGGTCAAGTAGAAGGTATGGAAGAGAAAAACGGTGCTCGTGTTGTAAAAGCTAAGGTGCCTTTGGCAGAGATGTTTGGTTATGTAACTGCGTTACGTACTATCTCTTCTGGTCGTGCTACTTCTTCAATGGAATTCTTAACATACAATGATGTACCTAAGAACATTGCTGTTGAAGTAGTAAAAGAAGCAAAAGGAAAAGTAGAATTATTATAAGAATTAGTGTTCTCCACTATGAGTCAGAAAATTAGAATAAAACTTAAATCTTACGATCACAACTTGGTTGACAAGTCAGCTGAGAAGATTGTAAAGACAGTAAAGAGCACAGGTGCGGTAGTAAGTGGTCCTATTCCACTTCCTACTCACAAGCGTATCTTCACTGTGTTGCGCTCCACTTTCGTGAATAAAAAATCACGTGAGCAATTTCAATTATCATCATACAAACGTTTGATTGATATATACAGCTCTACAGCTAAAACAATCGATGCATTGATGAAGCTTGAATTGCCAAGTGGTGTAGAAGTAGAAATTAAAGTGTGATAATCTTAAATGTTTAAACAATGCCAGGACTAATTGGAAAGAAAATCGGAATGACATCCGTTTTCAGTGCCGATGGAAAAAATGTTCCATGCACTGTTATCGAAGCAGGCCCTTGCGTGGTTACACAGGTTAAAACTGTGGAAACCGACGGTTATGAGGCTGTGCAGTTGGCGTTTGACGAAAAAAGAGAAAAAAGCACCAACCAACCAGAAGCTGGTCACTTCAAAAAGGCTAGCACTACGCCTAAGCGTAAGGTTGTTGAGTTCGCTGAGTTTGAACAAGAGTTCAAATTAGGTGATACTTTAGGTGTTGATTATTTCGAAGAAGACACTTTTGTAGACATTACCGGAATTTCAAAAGGTAAAGGTTTCCAAGGTGTAGTTAAACGTCATGGGTTTGGTGGTGTAGGTCAGTCTACACACGGACAGCACAACCGTTTGCGTGCTCCTGGATCTATTGGTGCAGCGTCATATCCTGCGAGAGTATTCAAAGGAATGCGCATGGCTGGTCGTACCGGTGGTGACAGAGTTAAGGTAGAAAACCTTAAAGTGATTAAAGTAATTCCTGAGAACAACCTTATTTTGGTTAAAGGTTCAGTACCAGGAGCAAAAGGCTCATATCTAATTATTGAAAAGTAATGGAACTGAACGTAGTAACTATAGAAGGAAAAGATACGGGACGTAAAGTAACGTTACCGGAAACTGTATTCGGAATTGAGCCCAGCGATCATGCCATTTACCTAGACGTAAAACAATACTTGGCTAATAATCGTCAAGGGACTCATAAGTCGAAAGAACGTGCTGAAATAGCAGGAAGTACCAGAAAGATTAAAAAACAAAAAGGTACAGGTACTGCTCGTGCAGGTAGCATTAAGTCTCCTGTATTCGTTGGTGGAGGTCGAGTATTCGGTCCTCGTCCACGTAACTATGGCTTCAAGCTTAATAAGAAATTAAAGCAGTTGGCCCGTAAATCAGCGTTGGCTTATAAAGCTCAAAACCAAATGATCACTGTTTTGGAAGACTTCAACTTTGAAGCTCCTAAAACAAAAGAATTTGCTGCCTTGGTTGCAAATCTTAAATTGAACGGACAACGTTCATTATTGGTATTGAAAGAAGCTAACGATAATATCTATCGCTCAGCTCGTAATATTCAACGTGCTGACGTAGCTACTATTGCTGACTTAAATACATTTGACATCATGAAAGCTAAAAACTTGGTGTTAGTTGAAAGTTCAGTAGAAGAATTCGGTAAACTGTTTAATGCATAAGGAGGCTAGTCATGAAAGTTATTATTAAACCGATTGTAACCGAAAAAATGACAGAAGTAAGCGAAAAGTTGAACCGCTACGGATTTGTTGTTGATAAAAGAGCTAATAAGCTTCAAATCAAAGACGCTGTAGAAGAGTTGTACAACGTAAGCGTTGCATCTGTCAATACAATGGTATACGCGGGAAAAGAAAAATCTCGTTATACAAAAAGCGGAGTTATTGTTGGTAGAACAAATTCCTTCAAAAAAGCAGTGGTAACACTAGCAGAAGGAGATCAGATAGATTTTTATAGCAATATCTAATAAAAATGGCAGTAAGAAAACTAAAGCCCACGACACCGGGGCAGAGACACAAAGTTATTGGTGCGTTTGATACGATTACCTCAAGCACGCCAGAGAAGTCCTTATTGAGGCCGTTGAAAAAATCCGGAGGTAGAAATAACTCCGGAAAAATGACCATTCGTAATATTGGTGGCGGTCACAAAAAGAGATACAGGGTAATCGACTTTAAAAGAGATAAAGACGGTGTTAATGCAACAGTAGATTCGATTCAGTACGATCCAAATCGTAGTGCTCGAATTGCATTGCTTGCTTATGCTGATGGAGAAAAAAGGTACATTCTTGCACCTAATGGGTTGCAGGTTGGGCAAGAAATTGCTTCAGGCTCAGGAGTGGCTCCTGAGATCGGAAATAGCTTGCCTTTAAGCGAGATTCCACTTGGATCCATTATTCACAACATCGAGTTGCGTCCGGGACAAGGAGGTATTATGGCACGTAGTGCTGGTACTTTCGCACAATTAGCTGCTCGTGATGGAAAATATGCCGTTGTAAAATTACCTTCAGGTGAAACCAGAATGGTATTGACAACTTGTCGTGCTACTTTAGGTGCGGTAGGTAACTCAGATCACGCATTAGAGCGTTCAGGTAAAGCTGGTCGTAGTCGTTGGTTGGGTCGCCGTCCACGCGTACGTGGTGTAGCAATGAACCCAGTTGATCACCCAATGGGTGGTGGTGAAGGACGTTCTTCAGGAGGACACCCAAGATCTCGTACAGGGGTATTGGCTAAGGGTTATAAAACTCGTCACAAGAAGAAGGCTTCAAATCAATACATCATTGAAAGAAGGAAAAAATAACCGGTTAATTTAAACGAATTATGAGCAGATCATTAAAAAAAGGCCCATTTATCGATTATAATCTGGAAAAGAAAGTTCTAGGACAGAACGAGTCAGGTAAGAAATCAGTGATTAAAACTTGGGCCCGCGCTTCTATGATTTCTCCGGATTTTGTAGGACACACTATTGCCGTTCATAACGGTAATAAGTTCATCCCGGTTTATGTTACTGAAAATATGGTAGGACACAAATTAGGCGAATTTGCCCCAACCCGCACATTCCGCGGTCATGGTGGTAATAAGAAAAGGTAATTGCCTACCAATATGAAATTCTTTAAACAGTAAAAAATGGGTGCAAGAAAAAGAATAAGAGCTGAAAAAATAAAGGAAGCTAAGAAGACCGATTACTTCGCAAAGCTTAACAATGTACCTACTTCACCTAGGAAAATGCGCTTGGTAGCTGACATGATCCGCGGTAAGGAGGTAAATCTTGCTCTAGATATGTTGAAGTTCTCTTCAAAAGAGGCTTCAGGTAGAGTAGAGAAACTGTTGCTTTCTGCTATTGCTAATTGGAAAGAAAAAAACGAAGGTGTTCGCATCGAAGACGCTAATCTTTACGTGAGTGAAATCTCTGTAGATAGTGGTCGTATTTTGAAACGTTTACGTCCGGCTCCACAAGGCCGTGCTCACCGTATCAGAAAACGTTCTAACCACGTTACATTACGCGTTGCAAGCAAAGTAGTATCTAATGAAAATCAAGAAAACTAATAGCTAGATGGGACAAAAAGTTAATCCAATTAGTAACCGATTAGGAATCATCAAAGGATGGGATTCCAACTGGTATGGAGGAAACAACTACGGCGATAAGCTGTTAGAAGACTCCAAGATTAGGAAGTACCTCAATGCGCGTTTAGCTAAAGCTAGTATCTCACGTATCGTTATTGAAAGGACTTTGAAATTGGTAACCATTACCGTTTTCACTGCACGTCCAGGTATCATTATCGGTAAAGGAGGACAGGAAGTTGACAAGCTTAAAGAGGAGCTTAAGAAAATTACCGACAAAGAAGTTCAAATCAACATCTTTGAGGTAAAACGACCAGAGTTGGATGCAATTATAGTAGCCAACAACATCGCTCGTCAGGTGGAAGGACGTATTGCATATCGTCGTGCCATTAAAATGGCTATTGCTTCTGCCATGCGTATGGGAGCTGAAGGAATTAAAGTACAAATCTCAGGCCGTTTGAACGGTGCTGAAATGGCCCGTACCGAAATGTATAAAGAAGGACGTACTCCTTTGCATACATTACGTGCAAACATTGACTATGCTCAGGCAGAGGCTTTGACTAAGATGGGTCTTATCGGTATCAAGGTTTATATTTGTAAAGGAGAAATTTATGGTAAACCAGATTTATCTCCTGCCTTCAATACTAAAGAGAAAACTTCTGGTAACCGTGGTTCAGGTAATAGAGCTCCACGCAGAAGAAATAAGAAGTAATCATCCTTTCACTTTAATTGACAAGTAACGATGTTACAACCGAAAAAAGTTAAATTTAGAAGACAACAGAAAGGTCGTATGAAAGGCGATGCCCAACGTGGTACCGAGTTAGCTTTCGGATCTTTCGGAATTAAGTCTTTACAGAGTAAATGGATTACAGGTCGTCAAATTGAAGCAGCGAGGGTAGCGGTAACCCGTTACATGCAGCGTCAAGGACAGATCTGGATCAGAATATTCCCCGACAAACCAATTACTAAAAAGCCAGCCGAAGTAAGGATGGGTAAAGGTAAGGGTAGTCCAGAGGGATTTGTGGCCCCTGTTACTCCAGGACGTATCATTTTAGAATGCGAAGGAGTACCTTACGAAGTAGCAAAAGAAGCATTGCGTTTAGCTGCGCAAAAACTTCCTGTAACTACTAAATTTGTTGTGAGAAGGGATTATGTTGAATCTACAAATGCTTAATGAGATGAAAGTAGAAGAAATCAAAGAATTAAGTGTAAGCGAAATTGTAGAGCGTATCGAAAACGAACAAGCTACATTACAACAGCTTGAGTTAACTCACGCTACATCGCCATTGGACAACCCAATGAAGATTAGACATACCCGTAGAAACATTGCGCGCTTAATGACTGTATTGAGTCAAAAGCAACTAACTGAAAAATAATTAACAGATGGAAAGCAGAAATCTTAGAAAAGAGCGTATTGGTATCGTAGCCAGCAACGCTATGGATAAGTCCATCGTTGTGTCTGTTGAAATTCGCGAGAAGCATCCCATCTATGGTAAGTTTGTGAAAAAGACCAAGAAGTTTCACGCGCACGATGAGAACAACGACTGTAACAACGGAGATACTGTAAAAATTATGGAAACTCGTCCGTTGAGTAAGACAAAACGTTGGAGATTAGTTGAAATTCTAGAAAGAGCTAAGTAATCATGATACAACAAGAATCTAGACTTTCAGTTGCCGATAACAGCGGAGCCAAAGAAGTATTATGTATTCGTGTTCTGGGAGGAACAGGAAGACGTTATGCCGGAGTAGGCGACCGTATCGTAGTAACTGTAAAAAGCGCCATTGCTGGTGGAGACCTTAAAAAAGGTACCGTAACTAAAGCAGTTGTAGTGCGCACTAAAAAAGAAGTTAGACGTCAAGATGGTTCCTACATCCGCTTTGATGAAAACGCTTGCGTTTTATTAAATCAGGGAGGAGAAATGAGAGGAACTCGTATTTTCGGCCCTGTAGCACGTGAGTTGAGGGACGGATATATGAAAATTGTATCCTTGGCGCCTGAAGTACTATAATCATCAAAGAGATTTAGAACAATGGGTAAATTGCATATTAAAAAAGGCGACATCGTAATTGTTAACGCCGGTGTCAACAAAGGCCAGGAAGGGAAAGTACTTGAAGTATTTCCTGAAAAACAGAGAGCCATTGTTGAAGGAGTTAACATGGTGAGCAAACATACAAAGCCTAATGCTGAGAGTCCTCAAGGAGGTATAATCAAGAAAGAGGCCCCTATTCATATTTCAAACTTGAATGTGAAGGATCCTTCAACTGGTAGTGCCACTCGTATTGGCCGCAAGTTGAATGAGAACGGTAAATTAGTTCGTTATTCTAAAAAATCAGGGGAGGAAATCAAGTAATGAGTTATACACCTAGTTTAAGCACACAATATAAGGAGCAAATTGTACCAAATTTGATGAAACAATTTGGTTACAAATCAATCATGCAAGTTCCTAAGTTGGAGAAAATCGTTATCAACCAAGGTATCGGTGCTGCAACTTCTGATAAAAAAATGGTTGAGAATGCCCTTAAAGAAATGACCACTATTACAGGTCAGAAAGCTGTTCCTTGTCTTTCAAAGAAGGATATCTCAAATTTTAAGCTACGTAAAAAAATGCCTATCGGTGTAAGAGTAACTTTACGTCGTGAAAACATGTACGAATTTTTGGAGCGCTTGATTCGCGTGGCTTTGCCTCGTATTCGCGACTTCAAAGGTATCAACAGCAAGTTGGACGGACGTGGAAATTATACCTTAGGTATTGAAGAACAAATCATTTTTCCTGAAATAAATATCGACAATGTGTCGAAAATATTGGGTATGAATATTACCTTTGTGACCTCGGGAAAAACCGATGAGGAAGCTTTTGCTCTTTTGAAAGAGTTTGGGTTACCATTTAAAAACGTAAAAAAGAACTAGTTATATGGCTAAGGAATCAATGAAAGCCCGTGAAGTAAAAAGGGCTAAGCTGGTTGCCAAATACGCTGAAAAACGTGCCGCATTAAAGGCAGAAGGTGATTACGTGGGCTTGCAGAAGCTTCCACGTAATGCTTCTCCTGTTCGTATGCACAACCGTTGTAAATTAACCGGTCGTCCAAAAGGATATATGCGTCAGTTTGGTCTTTCACGTATCCAATTTCGTGAAATGGCTTCAGCCGGGTTAATTCCGGGCGTTAAAAAAGCAAGTTGGTAAGAGTGTTAAATATTGTCCCGCATAATGCGGGATCAATTTAATCTTTATATAATGACAGATCCAATAGCAGATTTCCTGACAAGAATCAGGAATGCCATTATGGCGGGTCACAGGGTTGTTGAGGTACCTGCCTCCAACCTTAAGAGAGAGATGACCAAAATTCTTTTCGAGAAAGGGTACATCTTGAATTACAAATTTATCGATGATGATAAGCAAGGTGTTGTGAAGATCGCGTTGAAATACGATCCTCAAACAAAAACTCCAGCCATCAAATCACTAAAAAGAGTCAGTACTCCTGGTTTACGTTCGTACTCAGGATACAAAAGTCTTCCTCGTGTTTTGAATGGATTGGGTATTGCTATTGTGTCAACATCTAAAGGTGTAATGACAGATAAAGAAGCCCGAGTACAGAAAATCGGAGGTGAAGTATTGTGTTACGTTTATTAAAAAGAAGAAATTATGTCAAGAATTGGAAAAGCACCGATTAGCATACCTTCAGGAGTGAACGTAACAGTAAAAGACAATACTGTAACAGTGAAAGGCCTAAAAGGCGAATTAACACAAGCGATTCACCCCGAATTAGAGGTAAAAGTTGAGGATGGAACTTTAATAGTTGAACGTCCTAACGATGAAAAAGAAATACGTTCAATGCACGGTTTATATCGTTCATTGATCAACAACATGGTTGTTGGTGTTTCTGAAGGATACAAAAAAGAACTTGAATTAGTAGGTGTAGGTTACCGTGCTACCAGCCAAGGTCAATTGCTGGAATTAGCCCTAGGTTTTTCTCATCCTATTCATTTAATGTTGCCTTCTGAGATTAAAGTTGAAGCGGTTACCGATAGAAAGAGCAACCCTATTATTACGCTAGAATCAGCAGACAAGCAATTGCTTGGTCAAGTGTGTGCGAAAATCAGATCTTTACGTAAACCAGAACCTTACAAAGGTAAAGGTGTACGTTTCAAAGGTGAGGTTGTACGTCGTAAGGCTGGTAAATCTGCAAAAGTTTAATGTAATTTAAATTAGGAGTTATGGCTTTTTCGAAAATAGAGAGAAGAGGAAAAATTAAAATGCGCGTTCGTAGCAAAATTAGCGGAACTGCTGATCGTCCTCGAATGAGCGTATTCAGAAGCAATAAGCAAATTTCTGTACAATTAATTGATGATTTGTCAGGTAAAACTTTAGCTGCAAGCTCATCACTAATAAAAGAAGTTGCTGATCAAAGTGGAAGCAAATCAGAAAAAGCTGCATTAGTAGGTAAAAATATTGCTGAAGTTGCTGCTAAAGCTGGTATTACTTCTGTTGTATTCGACAGAAACGGGTACTTATATCATGGTAGAGTTAAACAATTAGCTGAAGCAGCTCGTGAAGCTGGGCTTAAATTCTAACAGATTATGGCTGGAAATAACAAAAGAGTAAGAAACAATAACGATCTTGAGTTAAAAGATCGTTTGGTTGCTATCAACAGGGTAACTAAAGTAACCAAGGGTGGTAGAACCTTTAGTTTTTCTGCCATTGTTGTGGTTGGAAATGAGAACGGCGTGATCGGATGGGGGCTTGGAAAAGCTGGAGAAGTTACGACTGCTATCGCTAAAGGTGTTGAAGCTGCCAAAAAGAATCTAGTGAAGGTGCCTGTTATCAAGGGTACTATTCCTCATGAGCAATACGCTCGTTTTGGTGGAGCAAGTGTTTTTATTAAACCTGCTTCTCATGGTACCGGAGTTAAAGCTGGTGGTGCGATGCGTGCTGTATTAGAGAGTGTTGGTGTAACTGACGTATTGGCGAAATCAAAAGGTTCGTCAAACCCTCATAACTTGGTGAAAGCTACTATCGAAGCATTAACTGAATTACGTGATGCTAATGAAGTTGCTGCCGTTAGAGGAGTATCGTTGGATAAAGTATTTAACGGATAAAAAAGGAGAAAAATGGCTAAGATAAAAGTAACTCAAGTTAAGAGTAAAATCGGGGCCACTGCCAGACAAAAAAATACTTTGGCAGCCCTTGGGTTGAAGAAACTTCAACAAACCGTTGAACATGAGGCTACACCTCAGATTGAAGGAATGGTTCAAAAAGTACTGCACTTAGTGTCAGTAGAAAGATAATTTGGTCAAACGAATTAGATAAAATAATATGAATTTAAATAACTTAAGACCTGCAAAAGGCTCAGTAAAAGCTTCAAAGCGAATTGGTCGAGGACAAGGTTCTGGCAAGGGTGGTACTGCTACTCGTGGTCACAAAGGAGCTAAATCTAGATCAGGTTACTCTCGTAAGTTCGGATTTGAAGGAGGACAGATGCCATTGCAGAGAAGGGTTCCTAAATTCGGGTTCAAAAACATTAACCGTGTAGAATATAAGGCTGTAAATTTAGAGCTTCTACAAGTGTTGGCTGAGAAAAAAAGCCTTACAGTTATTGAACCTGAATCATTGAGGGAAGCTGGTCTGATTAGCAAAAACGATTTAGTTAAGATTTTAGGTAATGGTGAGTTGAAAGCCAAATTGGAAGTAAAAGCTCATGCATTCTCAAAGTCAGCTATCGAAGCTATCGAAGCTGCTCAAGGAACCGTAGTAAAACTGTAATTGAATGAAACTATTCGAAACCATCCGCAACATCTGGAAAATTGAGGAGTTAAAATCCCGAATCCTAACAACATTAGTGTATTTATTAATTTACCGTTTGGGTTCTTTTGTGGTTTTACCGGGGATTGATCCTACTGAATTGTCGGCTCTAAAAGATCAAACTAGAGACGGAGTACTTGGACTTCTTGATATGTTCTCTGGAGGTGCATTTTCTAATGCTTCTATTTTCGCATTGGGAATTATGCCTTACATCTCTGCTTCAATTGTAATTCAGTTAATGGGTATAGCAGTACCATATTTTCAACGTTTACAACGCGAAGGCGAAAGTGGACGTAGAAAGATTAACCAGATTACAAGGTATTTGACTGTAATTATTTTGCTTGTACAAGGGCCTGGTTTTATTGCCAACCTTAGAGCACAATCAGCAAGTGCTATTGTAGATGATGGATTCGGATTTTTTGCAACCAGTATTATTATCTTAACTGCAGGAACAATGTTTGTAATGTGGTTAGGTGAACGTATCACTGATAAAGGAATTGGTAATGGTATCTCATTAATCATTATGATTGGTATTATTGCTCGTCTTCCTCAGAATCTGATTGCAGAATTCGTATCGCGATTAGAAGCTTCAAGCGGTAGCGGTGGTTTGGTGATGTTGCTAATAGAATTTGTTGTATTGTTCTTTGTATTTGCTGGTACGATTCTTTTGGTTCAGGGTACTCGTCGTATTCCTGTACAGTATGCAAAACGAATTGTTGGTAATAAACAATATGGCGGAGTTCGTCAATACATTCCGTTAAAAGTAAATGCAGCTGGCGTAATGCCAATAATCTTTGCTCAAGCTATCATGTTTATCCCTGTAACATTTGCAGGATTTGTTGATAGTGAAACTGCAACTGGGTTTGCTGCTATATTTGCTAATTTTACCGGTTTTTGGTATAACTTTATATTTGCTTTAATGATTATTGCTTTTACGTATTTTTATACAGCAATAACCATTAATCCTACACAAATGGCAGAAGATATGAAACGTAACGGTGGATTTATTCCAGGTGTTAAACCTGGTAAAAAAACTGTTGAGTTCTTGGATTCAGTAATGTCAAAAATTACACTTCCTGGTTCTGTTTTATTAGCCATTGTAGCTATCTTACCTGCTTTTGCAATGATGGCTGGAGTTGATCAAGGATTTGCGCATTTTTATGGAGGTACATCACTACTAATTCTAGTAGGAGTTGTTCTTGATACTTTGCAGCAAATCGAAAGTCATTTGTTAATGAGACATTATGATGGATTAACTAAAACAGGTAGGATAATGGGTAGATCCGGAGGTGGAGCTGCCATTTATTAATGCAAAATAAGTATCATTAGAATGATTTATTTAAAGACTGACGAAGAAATAGAGTTGATGCGTGAGAGTAACTTAATTGTTGCTAAAACGCTCGCAGAAGTAGCTAAGGTTATTAAACCTGGTGTTTCTACGTTAGAACTAGATAAAATTGCAGAGACCTTCATTAGAGATAATGGAGGTACTCCTGCCTTTTTAAATTATAACGGTTTTCCAAACTCGCTTTGCATGTCTGTAAACGAGCAAGTAGTACACGGGATACCAAATAATATACCTTTGCAAGAGGGTGATGTTGTATCAGTTGATTGTGGAGCCTTAAAGAATGGTTTTTATGGTGATTCAGCTTATACTTTTATGGTAGGTGAAGTTGCACCAGAAGTAAAAGCATTGCTTGAAGCTACTAAAGAATCGTTATATAAAGGAATAGAGCAAGCTGTAGAGAATAATCGCTTGGGTGATATAGGTCATGCTGTTCAGAAATATACAGAAGAGCGTGGTTATTCAGTCGTAAGAGAGATGGTTGGACATGGTATTGGTCGTGATCTTCACGAATCGCCTGAAGTTCCTAACTACGGACGTAAGGGAAATGGAACCAAATTAAAAGCTGGAATGGTAATTGCCATTGAACCAATGATTAATTTAGGCAAACGTCAAATTATTCAAGAAGACGATGGATGGACCATCAGAACAGCAGATAAGCGGGTTTCAGCTCATTATGAACATACTGTTGCAATAAGAAAAGGTGAAGCAGATATACTTTCTAGTTTTAAATTTGTAGAAGAAGTATTAACTTTGCGGTCTGAAAAATAAAAAGTTATACAATTATGGCGAAGCAAGCGTCTATAGAACAAGACGGTACAATTATTGAAGCCTTATCCAATGCCATGTTTAGAGTGGAGTTGGAGAACGGACATATCATTACTGCACATATTTCAGGAAAGATGCGTATGCACTATATCAAAATCTTACCTGGAGATAAAGTGAAAGTAGAGATGTCTCCGTATGATTTGACAAAAGGAAGAATATCCTATAGATATAAATAGTAAAGTTACTGATCATGAAGGTTAGAGCATCTATAAAAAAGAGAAGTGCCGATTGTAAAATCGTAAAACGAAAAGGGCGCTTATACGTGATTAATAAGAAGAATCCAAAGTTTAAACAACGTCAAGGATAATATTATGGCAAGGATTGCTGGAGTTGATATACCCTCAAATAAAAGAGGAGAAATAGCTTTGACTTACATCTACGGTATTGGCCGTAGCAGAGCTACTGAAATTCTTAAGACCGTTGGTGTTGACGCTGATTTAAAAGTATCAGAGTGGACTGACGAGCAAGTAAAGGCTATTCGTGAATCTATCGCTAATAGCTACAAAATCGAAGGTGAACTTCGTTCTGAGATACAATTAAACATCAAACGTTTGATGGATATTGGTTGTTATCGTGGTATTCGTCATCGTATTGGTTTACCATTACGTGGACAACATACTAAGAACAATGCTCGTACCCGTAAAGGTAAGAAGAAGACTGTTGCAAATAAAAAGAAAGCCACTAAATAATAAGTAAGATATGGCAAAGAAGTCAGGATCTCAGAAAAAGAGAGTCGTTAAAGTGGAAGCGCAGGGACAGGCTCATATCCATTCATCTTTCAACAACATTATTATTTCGCTGACTAATACTAACGGTCAGGTGATCTCTTGGTCAAGTGCAGGTAAAATGGGATTTAAAGGTTCTAAAAAGAACACTCCTTATGCCGCACAAATGGCAGCTACTGATTGTTCAAAAGTAGCTTTCGACTTAGGATTAAGAAAGGTAAAAGTGTATGTGAAAGGTCCAGGTAATGGTCGTGAATCTGCAATGCGTTCAATTCATGCAGCTGGTATCGAAGTAACAGAAATTGTTGATGTTACTCCATTGCCACATAATGGTTGTCGTCCACCGAAACGTAGAAGAGTTTAATTTCTCACTAGTTATTAACCATAGGTTTTTGACGGAGAATTTTGAATAAGAATTGGTTATAAGATTATTACATCCTCTCTATAATCGTGCGGCTGCCATATTCAATATTTAAAGTCAAAAATTTAAAGTCAAAAATTTAGAAGAATGGCTAGATATATTGGTCCAAAAACAAAAATCGCTCGTAAATTTGGTGAAGCGATTTATGGTCCGGATAAAAATTTCGAAAGAAGAAATTTTCCTCCAGGGCAACACGGCGCAAACCGTCGTAGAAAAACAAGCGAATACGGTTTGCAGTTAAAAGAAAAGCAAAAAGCGAAGTACACTTACGGTGTGTTAGAAAAACAATTCCGTAACCTATACAAAAAAGCATCTCGTAGTAAAGGTGTAACTGGTGAAGTGCTACTTGGTCTTCTAGAATCGCGTTTAGATAATGTTGTATTCCGTATGGGTATTGCCCCTACTCGTGCAGCAGCGCGTCAATTAGTATCTCATCGTCATATTGTTGTTGATGGTGGTATTGTAAATATTCCTTCATATCAGGTTAAACCTGATCAAATTGTTGGAATCCGCGAAAAGTCAAAATCTTTAGAAGTAATTACAGATTCATTGGCTAATTCTGGAGCGCATAAATTTTCTTGGATTGAATGGGATAACACATCTCTAACAGGTAAATTTTTAACAGTGCCTGAAAGAAGCGATATTCCTGAAAATATTAAAGAACAGTTGATAGTTGAATTGTATTCTAAATAATTAATTCTTATGGCAATATTAGCATTCCAAAAACCTGATAAAGTAATCATGCTGGAAGCCGACGATAAATTCGGCAAATTTGAATTTCGTCCGCTCGAACCGGGATATGGTATTACAGTTGGAAACGCCTTAAGAAGAATTTTGTTGAACTCTTTAGAGGGATACGCAATTACTACTGTCAAGATCGAAGGAGTTGATCATGAATTCTCTAGTATACCTGGAGTAATTAATGATGTTACTTCAATCGTTCTTAACCTTAAACAGGTACGCTTCAAGAGCCTGGTTGAAGAAACAGATCAGGAAATTGTGAACGTTTCTATTTCAGGTAAAGAAGAATTTACTGCGGGTGATTTAAATCAGTTTATGACAAACTTTGAGGTTTTAAATCCAGAGTTAGTTATTGCTAAAATGAATCCAGAAGTAAATCTGCAAATGACTATAACTATCAATAAAGGTCGTGGTTATGTTGTTTCAGACGAAAATAAACCTGTTGAGGCAGAATTTGGTGTAATTGCTATTGATTCAATTTATACCCCTATTCGTAATGTTAAATATTCGATTGAAAATTATCGTGTAGAACAAAAAACAGACTACGAAAAGTTGGTTATTGAAATTGAATCTGATGGTTCAATCCATCCAAAAGATGCCTTGAAGGAAGCAGCTAAAATTCTTATTTATCACTTCATGCTATTTTCAGATGAGAAGATTACTCTCGATTCTGATGAAAAATTTGGTAATGAAGAATTCGATGAAGAAGTATTACACATGCGTCAACTTCTGAAAACTAAGTTAGTGGATATGGATCTTTCAGTACGTGCTTTAAATTGTTTAAAGGCTGCTGATGTTGAAACATTAGGTGAGTTAGTTACTTTCAACCGTAATGATTTACTTAAATTCCGTAACTTTGGTAAGAAGTCTCTAACAGAGCTAGATGATCTGTTACTTAATATGGGACTGACTTTCGGAATGGATACCGCAAAGTATAAATTAGACAAGGAATAATCGCGATGAGACATAGAAAGAAATTTAATCATTTAGGTCGTAAGAGCGCACACCGTAAAGCTATGTTAGCTAATATGGCTTCGTCTTTGATCCTTCACAAAAGAATCAAGACTACCGTAGCAAAAGCAAAAGCATTACGTATTTATGTGGAGCCTCTTATTACTAAGACCAAAGGTTTGAGCACGGTTGAAGAGAAAACTCACGCTCAACGTACCGTATTTTCTTATTTGAAAGATAAGTACGCTGTAAAAGAGTTATTTACTGATGTTGCTGAAAAAGTAGCAGATCGTCCAGGAGGATATACTCGTATTTTAAAGTTAGGTAATCGTTTAGGTGATAACGCTGAAATGTGTTATATCGAATTGGTTGACTACAATGAAAATATGTTAGAGACTAAGAAAGCCTCAACTAAAGGTAAGAGAACAAGACGCGGACGTAGTAAAGCTGCTGCAGCACCTGCTGCTGTTGCTGAAGCTCCAGCTCAAGAATCTACTTCTGGTGAGCAATCTTCGGAGTCTACTGATGCCGAATCAAAAGAATAACATTTTTTAAAGAAAGGAAAGACGTAAGTTTTTCCTTTTTTTCTTTGTTTGATGTAAATTTGGGGATAATTGTCGAAGAGGACATTATCCTTTTTTTTTAGAATTTTTCTATCAATACATAAATTGAATTAATTATGGGACAAATTACTAACATTCACGCCCGCGAGATCCTAGACTCACGTGGTAATCCTACTGTTGAAGTAGAAGTAACTGTAGAAAACGAAGTTATTGGTCGTGCAGCTGTACCATCAGGTGCTTCAACCGGTGAGCACGAAGCATTAGAAATGCGTGACGGGGACAAAGGTCGTTACTTAGGAAAAGGTGTGTTGAATGCAGTAAAAAATGTTAACGATGTAATTGCTCCTGAGCTTGAAGGAATGAGCGTATTTGAGCAAGTTAAAATCGATAACAAAATGTTAGAAATGGATGGCACTAAAACCAAAAGTAAATTAGGTGCTAATGCTATCCTTGGTGTTTCTTTAGCTTGTGCTCGTGCAGCTGCTGAATATTTAGGAATGCCTTTGTATCGTTACATCGGTGGAACAAATGCAGTAACTCTTCCTGTTCCTATGATGAACATCATCAACGGTGGTTCTCACTCTGATGCTACTATTGCTTTCCAGGAATTTATGATTCGTCCTGTTGGAGCAACTTCTTTCCGTGAAGGTTTACGTATGGGTGCTGAAGTTTTCCATGCTTTAGCTAAAGTATTAAAAGGAAAAGGTCTTTCTACTGCTGTAGGTGATGAAGGTGGTTTTGCTCCTATGTTAGGCGGAACTGAAGAAGCTATCGATTCAATCTTAACAGCTATTACTAACGCTGGTTACAAACCAGGTCGTAAAGAAGATGGTGGTGATGTTTCTATCGCTATGGACTGTGCTTCTTCAGAGTTCTATAAAGATGGAGTTTATGACTATAGCATTTTTGAGCCAAACGGACAAAAGCGTAACTCTCAAGAACAAGCTGCATACCTTGCAGAACTTGCTGCTAAGTACCCAATTGATTCTATCGAAGATGGTATGGATGAAAATGACTGGGATGGATGGGTTGCATTAAATGCAGCTATTGGTGATAAGTGTCAATTAGTAGGTGACGATTTATTTGTAACTAATGTTGATTACTTGAAAAAAGGTATCGAGTTAGGAGCAGCTAATTCAATCCTAATTAAAGTAAACCAAATTGGTACTTTAACTGAGACTTTAAATGCTATTGAAATGGCTCACCGCGCTGGATTTACTTCAGTAACTTCTCACCGTTCAGGTGAAACTGAGGATGCTACTATTGCTGACATTGCTGTTGCTACTAATAGTGGGCAAATTAAAACTGGTTCATTAAGCCGTTCTGACCGTATGGCTAAGTACAACCAATTACTTCGTATTGAAGAAGAATTAGGTGATACTGCTATTTACGGATATGCAAAAGTTCAAAAGAAATAATTGAACCTTCATTATATGTAAAGGCTGTCTGATTTCAGGCAGCCTTTTTTGTTCCTTCTTTCTTAAAGAGTATTTAGTTTCCATATGGAAAAAAACTTATCTATACTGGGCTATTGTAAAACCGTCTTTGCATGGATATTAAACTATATTTATTTCTAGTGTTAATCAAGTAGTAAATCAAATTGCATGTTGTAAAACAAAAGGCTTTTAATAAGTGTTTAAAGATTACTTTACTACAAAAAGATTTGTAGGTACCCTTTTTTTAATAACACAGCCAAATAGCATGGATTATATAAAAGAAAAACTAATTGACATAGGAAAGCCAAAAGCCGAAATAGTTAGAAACCTTATAAAAAAATATGGGGATCAGTCTATTCAGGAAGTTACATTAGGTCAGGTTCTAACAGGGATGAAAGGTATGGTCTCATTACTTACCTGTACTTCGAAGTTAGATCCTGATGAAGGAATTCGTTTTCGTGGATATACTATCCCTCAGTTGCAACAATTACTGCCAAAAATTCAGGATGAAGGAGAACCATTACCTGAAGGATTATTTTATTTAATGTTGACGGGTGAGTTACCAACTAAAGCAGATGTAAATTTTATTAGTAATCAGTGGTCACAAAGAGCATTAAATATACCACCACATGTATTTGATGTTATTAATGCATTACCTAAAGATGCCCATCCTATGATACAGTTTAATACGGCCATATTGGCAATGTCTACTGAGTCGCAGTTTAGGAAGGCTTTTTTAGCTGGAATGGATAAAAAAGATTACTGGGATCCAACCTATGAAGGAGTAATGGATTTAATTGCTCGCCTACCTGTTATAGCTGCTTATATTTACAGAAGGGTGTTCCATAATGAGCAGTATATCGAAATGGATCCAAGTCTTGACTGGGCAGGTAACTTAGCTCATATGATGGGATTTGATGCTGTTGAAGTGAAACGATTAATGAGGCTGTATATGTTAATTCATGCAGATCATGAAGGTGGTAATGTATCAGCACATGCTACCCATCTTGTTGGTTCAGCATTAGCAAATCCATATTATAGCTTTTCGGCAGGAATGAATGGTTTAGCAGGTCCACTTCATGGAATGGCTAACCAAAATGTAATGCATTGGATACACAAGATGTTACGGGATCTTGGGGATGAAAATCCATCAGAAGATCAAATTAGAGAATATGCCAAAGAAACCTTAAGTAATGGGCAGGTAATACCGGGATATGGTCATGCTGTTTTAAGGAAGACAGATCCTCGTTTTTCAGTACAACTAGAGTTTGCTAAAAAGTATATTCCTGATGCTCCACTAATACAATTAGTAGAAAAAATTTATAATGTTGTACCCGAGGTTTTATCAGCTACTGGTAAAGTAAAAAATCCATGGCCAAATGTTGATGCCATTAGTGGATCGCTTTTATCATCATATGGTATTACCGAATATCCAATTTATACCGTATTATTTGGCGTATCAAGAGCATTGGGAGTTTTGGCTCAGCAGGTGTGGGATCGTTTGTATGGTTTGCCTATAGAAAGGCCTAAATCACAAAATTTGGCTTGGTATATGGAAAAAGTCAACTACCAAGAATAAGCGAAGATATACTTCTTACAATGAGGGGTGTTTTAGCACCTCTTTTTTTGTTTTATAATGTAGATAATCCGTAAAATCGAAAGGTACTTGACCTTAAATTTATGATATAGTCAATATCATCATTTGTTTTTTATTATTTTTACCTGAAACGGAATGAGAGGCAAATTATAATTATGTCGGAAAGAGTAAAAATATTACGTTATTATTGGGTAATGCTATTGTTTACTTTCAGTATAAATGGAATAGTAAAAGCCGAAAGCTGGACTGTGAAACAATACTGTATGCAAGAAGGTCTATCTAATAGTGATGTTACTACAATTTATCAGGACACTTACGGATTTGTTTGGGTAGGAACATCAGACGGGCTTAATCGTTTTGATGGATATCATTTCGAAGTTTATAGGCATAATCCAATAGATAGTACATCTATTGTTGGTAATAATATACAGTGCATATTAGAAACCGACAATGGTGATATTTGGATTGGAACCAAACATAGTGGAATTGCTATTTGGAGTAGAAAAGATGGATCTTTCACAAATATTGATATTGCATCACAATTATTTCAAAAAATCAACGAATGTGGTATTTATGGAATGGTTGCCGAAGACAGTTTAGTATGGGTAAAAACTAGAAATTATATACTTAGAGTTAATCAATCACTCGATAATTTTGAGAGTTTTGGGCATTATACTTCCGTTTTTAAATCTGGATCAGGTTTTTCTTATCCAATGGTTTTTAACAAAAATCATTTATGGCTAGGATCAAAAGATGGAATCCAGCAATTTAATGCAAATACCAAAACCTTTGATCGTGTTATATACGAAGAAGGGAAATCTGAAAATGAGATTACGGATTTAGTTCAACTAAATGAGAATAGTTTACTTATTTCTACTCTATCAGATATTAAGTTATTCGATACCAATAATAATACAATTCGTAATGTATATTCCAATTCGTTATTCAATAAAGGGAAGGAAATAAGGTGCTTGTTAAAAGAAGGAAATGATTGTTGGATTGGAACATCGAAGGGACTGATGCATGCCGGTATATCTGATCTCTCTTTTGATGATGTTTCTTTAAACTATGATGATAAATCAGAAGTAAAAAACATTAGTTCTATAATTATTGATAAAAGTGGATTGATGTGGATTGGAACCCGTACCAATGGGTTGTTTAAGGTGGATCGAAAACCGCCTAAATTTATATCTATTACCGAAAAAACATCACCTTACCCTCTTGATAGTTATAATTTTAAATCAATTTTAGTTGATGATGATGATAAGATCTGGGTTGGAACAAACGATAAAGGGGTTTACTGCATAGATCAGAAACGAAATGATTATAAACATTATCCATTAACACCGATTTATAGTTCAGAAAATGATCCAGCAGTACTAGCAATATTAAAGGCTAATGATGGTGAAATTTGGTTTGGAACAAGCAAAGGACTTTATACATTAAAACCCAATCAGTCTGTGATTAAAGAATTCGATTATGCAGGTAGTAGTGAATTTAAGAATTTGCTCACTTCAAATCAAACAAACGATATTCTTCAGGATAGACTTGGCAATATTTGGATTGCAACCCAGTTTGGTTTATTTCGATATAATGGAAAGAAACTGAGTAGTTACTTTGCTGATAAGGATAATGAAGCCACTTTATGTAGCGATGAAATAAATGCTTTGTTTGAAGATAAAGAAGGGTGGATCTGGATTGGAACAAATGATGGAGTTAATATACTGGATATTGCCGAGGACAAATTTAGTCGCATCCGAAATAAAGTTGGAGAGGACTTGCAAATAAGTCATAATATTGTTTTGTCTTTTACCGAAGATGCTGAAAACCGAATAATTATAGGAACTCAATCTGGTTTATCTTATTTCGATAAAAAAACCAGAGTATCCGGTTTTTGGGCTGACGATAATGATTTAACTACAAGTAAGGTGTATTCGCTTGAGGTTGATGGTTACAATCGTATTTGGATGAGTTCGGGTAACGGAATTTCGTATTTAATAACTGATCAAACTTTTTTTAGATTTAATGAGAAGGATGGAGTTCCTAATGTTACATTTAATAATGGTGCATCTTATAATCATCACAATGAAGAACTTTACTTTGCCGGAGATAAGGGGTTAACGATAATAAAGCCTGATTCGATAAGGCAAAATTTAATTCGTCCAGAAGTTGTAATAACAAAAGTTCAATTGCGCAAAAAAGGAACTAATGTAAAAAGTTATAAAGGAGATATTAAGGAAATATCTTATAAATACAGTCCCAATTCATTACTGCATGTTGAATTTTCTGCTATGGAATTCACGAATCCTCTATATAACTCTTATAAAGTATATTTAGAAGGTCATGATGATGGATGGCGATTGGTTACACATGAAAATACAGTAGATTTTCCAAATCTAACACCTGGAAGATATACATTAAAGATTACAGGAGCTAATAGCGATTATGTGTGGAATAATGAACCAACAGAATTGCATATTATTATTAATCCGCCTCTTTGGATGTCGACTTACGCTTATGTATTCTATTTTATTTTTGGATTTCTGGTTATCCAGAGTTTTATTAATTATCGGGTGCGGAAATATCGTAAAGCCTATAAAACATTGCACGAAAGTGCTGAAGATAAGCGTAAGATAGAAAAGCAAAGAGAAGATTTATCTACGATACATCAGAGCCTAACTGATAGTATAAGCTATGCCAAGCGAATACAGGAAGCAATGATTCCGTCAGAAGATCAAGTGAAAACTATTTTCCCAGAATCGTTTGTTTATTTTAGACCTAAAGACATTGTAAGTGGTGATTTTTACTGGACTTATGAAAGTGGTAATAAAGCTTACATTGCAGCTGTAGATTGTACAGGACATGGAGTTCCAGGAGCATTTATGTCGATAATTGGTTTTGACCTGATTAAAAATATTGTTGAAATTCAAGAAATTGATTGTCCGGCAAAAGTGCTTAATAAGTTAAACGATGAAGTCGTTCGTACTTTTAGTAATAACGGGAAGGCAGGAATCGGTAAACGAGATGTTAATGATGGAATGGATATGTCTTTGGTTGTATATGATCGAAGTAAGCAAATTATTGAATTTGCAGGTGCTATGAATCCAATATACATAATACGTGATAACGAAATAATAGTATATAAAGGTGATAGAAATCCAATTGGTTTGAAAATAGAAAATAATAATGAACCTTTCGATAAAAAAATAATACCTATTCAAGAGAATGATATTATCTACATGTTTTCTGATGGATATGCGGATCAGTTTGGAGGCCCAGAAGGTAAGAAATTCAAATATCGCCGATTCAGACATCTTCTATTAAATATTCATAAGTTACCCATTGTAGATCAAAAAGCAATTCTACATCAAAAAATGGAAGAATGGATGGGAAGTGAGCATGAACAAATTGATGATATGTTACTTATTGGATTTAAATTATAAAATAGAATACAAAAAAAAGGCACTATCCCACCATGTGTGAAATTCAAAACATAAGGGTTCAGCTAAATTAAAATTGGACCCTTTTTTCAAGTAAAGTAATAAATCGATTAAGAATGAGTCCCAGTTTTTCATTGATAGTCCACTTTTTATTCACTTCTCGAGTGGTCAGAAAAACCGTATGATCAGTTGTATAGGAGAGTTTATTTTTAGTGAATTTACCTATTTTACTTCAGGCTTTAACTAGACTTGTAGTATATATAATGGTTCGAATCTCGAGAGGAAAACTATAAAAAAGCCGTAAGCTCCTCCCAATTGGTTCTCCAGCTCTTTGTTGCAAGAATACTTTCCGCTCCATTTTAAAACGAATATTGAAACTCTATTAAGTAAGTAGGCTGAAGATATGTACCATTTGACAAATGGTACTTCTGAGTGCATATTACTCAACGGATGAAGTATGTCGAAAAATATATCTTTCAAAAAAACAAAGGATGTAATAATTGAGTATTGACCCAATATTACATCCTTATATTTTTAAACTATCCTCAAAAAAGGATGTTTATCAGAGGCTTCCTTATTCAGGAAGCCTCGTTTTAATGTGCTATAACTTATTTAACAATTTTCACCAATTTAATTGACTGATCGTTGTGGATTATATTGATTAAATATATTCCTCTTGGAAGATCAGTGAAGTTAATTTGAGCTTGATCAGCTCCGGCTGGAACTTCAACAGTTTTTAATATACTACCTGTAGCTGAAACAACCTGAACTAATTGATCTTCTTTAGTTGCTGGTAATTCAACGTTAAGCATATCCTTAACTGGGTTAGGGTACAATCTGATTTCAGAACTTGTAATATCAGAAAGGCCTGTTGAAACTAGAGTTACTATTTCAGTTGCATTATCACCAGCAATAGTAACAGAGCTACTTGCTGCAACATAACCTTCTAAGCTAACTGTATAGTTATAAGTACCATCAACTAACCAGATACTTGTACTACCACTAGTGTTAGTGTGAAGTGTTTTTCCATCTATTACAATATCAGCGTTTTCGATAGCATTGTTGTCGCCATCTTTTACTTCAAATGTTAATTGATGAGCTCCTACTTCAGGAATGGTTGTTTTGACAGCTTGCATTACTTCATGAGTAGCATCTTGTTGAACAAATGCAATAACTTCGAAGTTGTCAGTATTTATTTCACTGTCAACATCAAAATCGATAGTAATTGTTTGACTTCCTTCAGTAAGGTCTAAAGCAGTACCTAAAGCATTAGGGTACATTTCGCGCAATAAAGAATTGATATGAGTATGATCTTCATCCCAAGCAAATTCAATATTGTTTTCAACTAATGCTAATTGTAATACATAACCCGATTCGTAAAGTTTAAACAACTCGCTTACATTAATAGTAGCTTCGCATTTATCAGCATCAACTCGAGTAATATTGATATCTAAATCAAAAATAGATTTTTCGTCAATTCTGGCTAGATAAGCATTTTCGTAATTAGCAAATAACGATTCTGTACCTCCGCCTAATTGACGGTTACCACCATCAGCTCTTACACTTAACGATGATTCTTCGTAGTAATCGTTAACCCTTGCTGTTGAAAAGTCATTTTCAAAATCATCGTAAACTGCATAGTTGATATTTGAAACATCATAACCTGCACTTACAAGATCCTGTAGGCCGATTTCAATACCTGCACTGTTCTCCATTTCGGTATTAATAACAGATTCGAAAAGAACTGTTTTTCTATCTGTTGTATTATCACCGTAGTAAGCTGTTTTAATTACATCACTTGGTTCAGATTCTGCTCCGTTGAATACTGAGGTTACATAGTAATTGTATACTCCTGGTTCAACAGTTTCAGAATAAGAAGTACCATTAACAGTTGAAAGTAATTCATCATTACGGTAAATATTAAAACTGAAATCATTATCAACTAATAGTATTGGTTGATCTACTACAATTGGAGTAGCTATTTCAACTACACTTATAGAAGAAGCAGATGCATTAGGTTGAGCAGAAAGAACTTGATAAGATGGATTGGCATTGATAACGTTGTTAACAGCATCATAATCAGCTGTTGCAAATGCTCTTATCATCCAGTTATAATCAAGCTCATATTCATCAAATGCACTAACAAATCCATCTCCTAGGTTAAGTAAATCACTCTTACCTGGAGTTGCAGGTCCTGCTGATGCAGCAATTGGGTGACCCCCTGGAGTTTGTACAGTATAACCGATGTATATTGGTTCAGATGCATCAATTACATATGGAGCGTCTAAATCAATAATATTTAATTGATTTGGAGTATATTCATCTATTTCTTGTGAATATAAAACATTAGCTTCTCCATCCCATAACTTCATTTCAAATACAGCACCTTCAGATGAAGCATTAATATTAGGAACAAATGCAAATTTGGTAATTGCATAATCGTCATAAGCGCTCAAGTCATCTTCGTCAAGCATAATGGCAGCATCGAAAGTTGCTTCATTATTAGTACCAATACCATTGGCTACTATTCCATCGTCGTATTGGAACCATTTTGAAGTAGTACTATTGACCCAAGAGAGTTCTTTCATAGCAGTGTATGGAGAATCAACAACTTCGAAATTAGCAGGTGAGACAACACCAATAGTTAATTCAGTTGTTTGATCAGCAACTGCTGTTATACTTCCATTAGAGTTTTTATATCCACGAGGAGCGATAACTGTATAGTCATAACTTGTTCCTTCAACTAAAGAACTAAATTCAACTAAACCTTCTGCATCAGTTGTTTTAGTAGCACCATCTAATGTTACTTCAACATTTTCAATAGCAACTTGATTTACATCGGTAAATTTAAGTGTTGTTGAAATAGTTGCATCAGATGAGATTGGAGCAGATACTGCAATAGCATCCATGTTTAATGACCATTGATTATCAGTATCGAAGTGTACCCAGGCAATTCTGATAACTTGACCTAAATAATCTTCTAAATTAATTTCAATTTGCTTAAAGTTACGGCCAATAGTACCTGGAGTAACAGTTTCTTCGTAGATGATGTTTTCATCAGGAAAGTCACTGATTTCAGAACCTGTTGTTGATACAATACATTTGTAATGCTCGTCAGCAAATCCCGTACTTTGTGGGCCTATGAAGTATGATAGTGATGCTACTGATGTATTAGTTAAATCAATTTCAGGAGAAATTAACCAGTTTTCAGGTAATAAACCACCTGAAGAATTCCATGAATCAGAAGAAATATATTTACTTCCTTCAACAGCATCGGATTCACTAGAGTAGTCCTTAACTTCCCATTGATAAGTATCACCGTCATTGTCAATCATTATCCATCCCGAAATATCTCCTTCAAATCCTTCAAAGAACATATTGTATTTCATCAATAGGTCTTCGCTAACAGTAGCATCAGCTCCTGCAATTGTCAATGTACCTGTTTTTGGGAAATATCCATCAGCAGAAATCGTATATTCGTATTCGCCTTCAGGAAGAACAATTGAAGCTAGACCATCAGCATCTGTTGAGTATGTATTATCATTCATACTGATAGTTGCCTCTACTGGTTTATCGCCAAATGTAACTTCAAAATTAGCATTGTATAGTTCAAGGTTAGAACAGCTACCGATGTACTCAACTTTAATTGGTTCGCCAGCATTACCAGGAGTTTCTCCACCCCAGATAACATCACCGTTGTATAGAAGTTCAACCCAAGCTGTTTCTGATGGAGTTTCATTGTCTCCTTCGGTGAAACCATTGAATTCGAAAGTATAACAACCATCAGCTACAACACAAACATTGGTTGTTTCTTCAATGTTCCATTGGTAGTTAGAGTGTTCTCTGATAATATCACCATTTTCATCTTTGATGGTCCATACATCTTGAGTTCCTGAGTCGGTAAATACATGAACAGTTATTACTGCATCACCATTGGCTATTTGAACTTCTTTTGCATCATTGTCAGTATTATCATCACCATCTAAGTTTGTTTCTACTTTGACAGTGTAAGCTCCTAATTCTGATAAGTCAGCAGCTTCTGAGAATGTAATTTCTTGAGATGTTCCAGGAGCAATTGTGATATCATCAAATGTTTCGGTAACAGGAGTGTCATCATTAATAGTATAACTCATAGTTAGACTTGTGATGTCATATCCACCATAATTATATACAGTTGCAGTTACTGCTTCTTCAGAAGAAAGAGAACAATCTTCATTGTTGTTAGGAGCTGTGATTGCCGTTACTCCTGCATCAGTAGTTAAGTTTTGATATACTTTGATGGCATCTAAATTCATTCTGAACATATCAGAGCAATCGTAGTGAACCCAAGCAATATGTATTTTTTGTCCACAATATTCTGAAACATCGAAAGAACGTTTTGTAAATCCACCTGGTAGATCTCCCACTTCCATGGTTTCTTCGTACAAAATATTATCATCAGTAAAATCAGATACTTCTGAGCCTGTTGTAGAAATAACACATTTGTAATGTTCTCCAGCCCAAGATGCATCTTGTGGAGCAACGTAGTATTCTAAGAAATATACACCACTTTTTTCTGATAAATCAATTTCAGGAGAAATTAACCAGTTTTCAGGAGTCAATACTCCACTTGCATATGAAGCAGAAGTAATAACCATGTTTCCGTCCATTGCCTCAGTAGTTGATGAAGCAGATGTGTCAAATACATACCAGTTATTTCCATCACCATCGGCATCAACCATTGTCCAACGAGAAATGTCTCCTTCGAAACTTTCGAATAAAACTTCACCGTTGAAGATTAGAGTTACTGCTTGTTCTACGTTTGAATCTGTAATGGTTAATTCGCCAGTTGCAGCTTCGTATTCTGATAAACTAACTGTATAAGTATAAGTTCCAGGTAATATTGATGCAATAGCTATACCTGATTCATCTGATGTTACACTTTGATCATCGATATAAAGTATTGCATTTGGTAACGGATTACCTTCTTCGTTAGAAATGGTAAACGTAGCATTGTAATGAGGTTGCTTATTAAGAGTTACATCAACCGATGATTCTACACCATTAACTGTTAATGTTCCGGTATATGTATCGTAACCTTTTAGAGTGATTGTATAGTTGTGATCACCGTCAGGTAAATTGATTTCGGCAACTCCGTTTTCGTCAGAAACAATTGTTCCGTTATCCTCAACTTCAATACTTGCATTAACTACAGGATCACCATTTTGATCTTTTAGAGTTAATGTAGTAGCGTAACGAGGAACACCTTTATAGATAGCAAACTGAAGAGAAACAGTTGCATCTCCGGTTAGAGTAGCAATTGATGTCCAATCTGTAGCACCAGCACTAAAGGCATCGGGATGATCGCGAAGCATAGCTTCACCATTTTGTGTTTCTGTAACAGTGAATATATTCCATCTTGCAGCAGATACCGCAGATGCTTCTGGGTAGTGACCTGAAATAGATATCCAGTATTTACCAGGAGTAAGATTCATGTTATTAAGAGGGAAAACTGGCTCTTCAACATTAAGAGGAGTATACATCTGTTCGAAAATCATATCTCCAGGAACACCATCGTTATCTCCATAAATTACCATATAGAACGATTCTGGGTATGGTGTGTTTGATGAGAAACCATAGGCATAGATATCAATGTCATTCCAAACTGCTCCTTCGGGAACGATAAAGTCATCAGCACTTTCGATTAAACCAGCAGGAATTTCGCCTAGCCCTCCCAAGTTTGTTGAAACGATACCATTTGTAGTTTCAACTGTAGAATAGTTATCCCATAATACAGGAGAAGGATCTAAACTAATATCAATAGATGAGTTTTCACTAACAGTAATGGTTCCGGATACTTTTGTGAATTCATTTGCTGAAACAGTATATTCTTGTTCTCCTTCAATAATACCACTAATTGTAACACTACCAGTTGCATCTGTTAGTCCTGATTTACCATCTATTTCAATATTTGCATATTGAATTGGTTCACTTGTTTCGGATGAGCTAACATTGAATGTTATATCGTAACTAGGCAAACCTGTTAATGTAACACCTTCAACTAGGTTGTCGCCAGCAACAGTAAAACTACCAGTTGCATCGTAGTAACCATATTTAGAAACAGTGTACTCATAGGTTTTTCCATCCTCAACAATAAAGGTTACACTTCCTTCAGCGTTAGTTTTTTTAGTTAAACCATTTAATACAACAGTTGCGCCATCAACTATTCCGTCTGCATCTGATACGTTAAGTGTAGCAGTGTAAACACCTTCCATAACAATACCAGAAACAATCAAAGAAAAATCTTGAGTTGAATTAGTGATAGTTCCTTTATGAGAGATTGTAATAGTGTATGTTTCTCCTGCAACAGGATTGTCAATTACAATTTTTTCAACGTTATCAACATCATTAACTCCAGTTGTTGCAGCAGCTTCCGGATTGTCTTTATCTAATTTGTAAGGATAAAAATCGGTACCATCAGCTGAAACTTTAATGTCTAGGTCGTTTACCAACATTGCATCTGCAGGGTCTAGTTGAGGTGCTACAGGAGTACCTTCAACATCAGTCCATACCATTGAAACAACCAATGGACCTGCACCTGAAGCTTTAACAGTTATTGTTTGTTCGTCTCCAGAGTAAGTTCTTTCCTGAATCAGCGTCGATAAGTTATTGTTTGAAATTAACTCAGCAGCACTAGCTGTGTTTAATAGTCCCCATCCATATACATAATCAGGACCAGGATTTGACCCACACTCGTCAGCTGTATGAATAGCAACTCCTTTAAGAGTAGCTGACTTCATATATTCACCGTTCAAATTATGATAATGTTGTTGAAGTAACATTAAAGAACCAGAAACTGCTGGTGTTGCCATACTTGTACCACTAATGGTATTGTATGCTTGGTCATCAGTATCGTAAGTTGAATAGGTTTCCACACCTTTAGCAACAATATCAGGTTTGATACGTCCATCATCAACAGGGCCCCAGCCACTAAAACTAGACATGATTACATCACCAGGGTTACCGGTATAACCACTAGATAATTCATTTACCGCTCCAACGGTCATAATGTTTTTGGCAGCTGCAGCTGTTCCAATACAATCATACGGTCCATCTTGTGGATATTCGCCATTGGTAGGTCCGTCTCCTCTGTCGTTACCTGCAGCTTTTAATATTAGATAATATGGAGCGCTGTAAGCTACTTCATCTAAATCTTGAGAAGAACTTGAGTAAAATCCAAAGCGATAGTCTTCTTGGTCGCTAATGTCTGGATCACCATACCAAGTCCAGCTAATACCATTGGTAGACCAGCCATGCACATATCCATAAGAGTGGTTAGATATTAACAGACCATCAGCTGCATCGGCTGCCATTTCACTTATGTCATTGGTCCAGTCGTAAGTATTTAATTCACCATTAAAGGCCATCCCTTTTGCATCAGCATCAACCCCTGCTGCTATCATAGTACCTGCAACGTGTGTTGAGTGATAGTTGGTTGCAGTTACACCATCTGATTGATGAATTCTGGAAGTACCAGTGTTGGTAAATTCCTGGTGAGTTGGGCGAACAGCTCCACCATCCCAAACAGCAGCATGAACACCAGTTCCATCAAGGCTTAAACCAAGTGGCCCACCTTCATAAACTTTATCAGTAGATGTTGTTTTAGCGGCTCCGGCATTAGTTGTAATGTAATACAAAGGACGATTATTTTCGTCAATTCCTTGTAATTCCATTAAACGTCCGTCAACCTCTTTTTTAATTACCCAACCATTTTCTTTTGCCATTTGCAAAGCAATAGCTCTTTTTTTATCGCTTTTTTTCGCAAACTCTGTTGACAAAACACGTAGTTTATCTGATTGAGTTAATTTAGCTTGCTTTGTACTCATTTTTTGTGACTCATCTTGTTGTATAGCCGCAGGAGCATTTGTGCTTACATTAGAAGAGTTTAAGCTTTTAGCTGAGTTAGCCTTAAAAGATGTACTTACTGGCTGCGAAGTAAGCACCGTTTTTGTTTGACTTTGTTTTTTGTCAGCAGTTTGTTGTGTTTGCTTAATTTGTGCAATACCATTGGTACTTATAAGCGAAAAGCAAAAAAATAAGAGCAAGCTCGTTTTTATACTTGCTCGGTGTAGGGTTAAAGCACTACTCAAATGAAAATAGTGCACAATTTTAGAAAGATAATTTTTGATCATAAAATTAATAATTAGGTTTAAAAAAAGTGTAGCAAAAGCTACGTTAGTTGTATTTTTCTTTGTTGTCTTTATGTTTTAATTAACAGCAATACACATCAATAGCATACCTCTTTTTAAAGAAGAATACTATTAACAATAAAATTTCTGTAGATGTAGTTACTTACATCTTAATATATGTACTTTATTATATGTGTGATGTATTATCCAAAACATAATCAAATAATCCGTCAGATTATTTGTTGTATTTTGATGATTGAGCTTGTATTACACAGAATATAAGCTAATTGCAAATTCGGTTTGTTGTAGCGCAGTTACTGCAACAATTGGGGAGCCGATTTGCTATAACGAAGTGTTGTACAATAAAACTATAATTGAGGAGTAAAAATAATATTCGTTTCTGATATACCAACAGAAAGGTTTTGTTTTTTACTTGAAACTGCTGAGAGGTTTGACGAATGAGGGTATAAATAATACTAAAAAGGTAATTTATGTGATAAGAGGTATGTTTTTATGGGGGTGTGTTGATAATTTAACACAAATATAGAGAAGGGATTGTAAATTACTTTTATAATGAGTAAAAAAAGTGGGTCTATCTGATGTAAACCCACTTGTGTATTAGTTGTGTTTTATTATCTGATTTCAGAACCCGGTTTTACAGAATTAGCAGGTGTGATAAATTCAAGTTTACCAGTGGCATCTTCTGCCATTAGAATCATTCCTTGCGATTCAATTCCTCTAATTTTTCGCGGAGCCAGGTTAACCAAGATGCTAACTTGTTTTCCAATGATTTCTTCCGGTTTGAAATATTCTGCAATGCCCGAAACTACAGTTCGTTGATCAATTCCTGTATCCACTTTTAACTGAAGTAGTTTTTTTGTTTTGGCGACTTTCTCAGCTTCTAAAATTGTACCTACACGAATATCCATTTTTGTGAAATCATCAAACTCAATGTTATCTTTTACTGGAGTAGCTGTTTTATTGGCAGCTTCGTTAGCTACTTTTGTTTGCTGTAATTTGTCAAGCTGAGACTGAATTGTTTCGTCTTCGATTTTTTCAAATAACAATTCTGGTTTGTTGATCTCTTTTCCTGTAGCCAATAATTCAATATTTCCGCAAGCAGACCAGTCTAAGCCTTCAAGATTTAGCATGCTTTGCATCTTTTTAGCTGTAAATGGTAAGAATGGTTCAATTAAAACGGCTGTATTGGCTGTAATCTGAAGCGCAATGTTCATGATTGTTTTTACACGATCGGCATCTGTTTTAATTAATTTCCATGGCTCAGTGTCTGCAAGGTATTTGTTCCCTAAACGTGCTAAATTGATAGCTTCTTTAACTGCTTCACGAAAACGGAAATGATCCAATGCTTCTTCTACTCTTTTAACAATTGCCGGAATTTCATTTAATGTTTCTTTGTCAAAATCATTTAATTCTCCCGCAGCAGGAACTATTCCATCGTAGTATTTGTGTGTTAAAACAACTGCACGGTTTACGAAGTTTCCTAAAATGGCAACTAATTCATTATTATTACGCGCCTGAAAATCTTTCCAGGTAAAGTCATTGTCTTTTGTTTCCGGAGCGTTGGCTGTAAGTGTATATCTTAATACATCTTGCTTATCTTTAAAATCAACCAAATATTCGTGTAACCAAACAGCCCAATTACGAGAAGTTGAAATCTTATCACCTTCAAGGTTCAAGAATTCGTTAGCAGGAACATTTTCTGGTAAGATGTAACTACCTTCAGCTTTTAACATTGATGGAAATACAATACAATGGAACACAATATTGTCTTTTCCGATGAAATGCAACATGCGTGTTTCAGGATCTTTCCAGTATTTTTCCCATTCGGGGGTAAGATCTTTAGTTGCTGAGATATATCCAATAGGTGCATCAAACCACACATAAAGAACTTTGCCGTCGGCTCCTTCAACAGGAACTGGAACCCCCCAATCTAAATCGCGGCTTACCGCACGTGGTTGTAAACCTAAATCAATCCAAGATTTACACTGGCCATAAACATTTGATTTCCATTCTTTGTGATCTTCCAATATCCATTTCTTTAAAAATGGCTCGTGTTTATCCAATGGAAGATACCAATGTTTAGTTGTTCGAATTACAGGAGTACTGCCTGAAATAACAGAATGAGGATTTATTAAATCAGTTGCATTTAACGAAGTTCCGCAACTTTCGCACTGATCACCATAAGCTCCTTCACTTTTACAATGAGGGCAAGTTCCGGTAATATATCTGTCGGCTAAAAATTGTTTGGCTTCTTCGTCGTAATATTGCTCAGACTCTTTTTCAATAAATTCACCTTTGTCATATAAGGTTCTGAAAAACTCTGATGCAGTTTTTTTATGCGTTTCGGAAGTAGTTCGGGAATAGATGTCGAACGAGATACCAAATTTTTCAAATGAATCTTTGATAATGCCGTGGTATTTGTCAACAATATCTTGTGGCGTAACACCTTCGTTTTTTGCTTTTAATGTAATAGGTACGCCATGTTCGTCCGATCCGCCAATTAAAACAACATCTTCCTTCTTCATGCGTAGGTAACGAACATAAATATCTGCAGGTACATAAACTCCGGCTAAGTGTCCGATATGCACTGGTCCATTGGCATAAGGTAATGCTGTTGTTACCAGCGTTCTTTTAAAATTTCCCGTCTTCATTCCGTCTGAATACTTTTATGGTTGGGTAATATAAATCAAAACAAAACCCCGTATCATTCGGGGCATTTTATTAACTTCACAAAGATATGCAAACTATTTAATAATAGTAGTAAGATTAAGGCATCAACCCTAAACACAAAGATAGGATTATCTGTTTTTTGTGCTTTAATCTTGTTACTTGTTGTAATAATATATGATTTTTCCTAAGTCTTTAACCAAAGGTTCAACTATTGGTATAATATCACCGGCAGGTAAGATTGATTCTGAAACAATTCGTTTCGCCGAAAAATTTTTAATCAGTTTGGGTTATAATGTTGTGGTAGGACAGCATGCAACCAACGCATATCATCAATTTGCAGGAACAGATGAGCATAGAGCTACGGACTTGCAAATGATGCTTGATAGAGAGGATGTAGAAGCTATTTTCTGTGCACGAGGAGGATATGGAACTGCGCGAATTATCGACCAATTGGATTTTACTCATTTTATAAATAAGCCTAAATGGGTTATTGGATATAGCGATATTACAGTGCTGCATGCACGTTTGCAAAATGAGTTGAAGGTAGCTTCGATTCATGGCCCAATGCCTAAAAATTTTCCTGATAAATCAAAAGATGATGAGGATATGGTGGAGCTGTTTAAGGTTTTGCATGGAGAATTGCCAACTTATAAATTTAAACCACATCAGTTAAACCGAAATGGAGAGGCCGAAGGTTTGTTAGTTGGTGGTAACTTGTCGTTAATACAAACAATGAGAGCAACATCTTATGATATTGAACCACATGGTAAAATTTTATTTATCGAAGATGTTTCGGAATACTTGTATAGTTTGGATCGAATGATGCAGAATCTACGTTTGAGTGGTTTTTTAAAGCAGTTAAGCGGATTGATTGTTGGTCAGTTTACCGAAATGAAAGATAATGACGAAAAATTTGGATTAGACGCTTTTGAGATTATCAAAGAAGCTGTTGGCAGCTATGATTACCCAGTAATATTTGGTTTTCCTGCCGGCCATGGCAGTATTAATATGCCTTTGATACTTGGGAAGCGCATTAATTTATCGGCATGTAATTGTGATGTTAAAATAAGGTTCTAAATTATGGCTAATCATAACGAATTAGGAAAAGAAGGAGAGGAGTATGCTGCCCGATATTTGATTGAACAAGGTTTTAGAATTGTTGATAGAAATTGGCGATACAATAGAAAAGAACTTGATATTATAGCATACGACAATTCGCATTTGGTTATAGTAGAAGTAAAAACAAGAAGTACCGATGGCTGGGAGCATCCAAAGGAGGCGATTACCCCGTCTAAAATTAGATTTATTGTAGAGGCTACCGAGGCTTATGTAATCGAAAAAAATATTCAGGAAGAAATTCGTTTTGATGTAATAACGATTATTCCTGAAGATGGAGAATGGAAAGTAGAACATATCAGAGAAGCCTTTCATCCTACTTTATAATTTAATAGTTAAAGGATTTGCAATAAGTGTTTGTACGATCTTTAAATTAGTCTATGGTCTGGTTGCTAAAAGTCTAATAATCTATATAAATTGGATTTATGAATATTGAAGAGTTCCGAGAATATTGTTTAAAGAAGAAGGCTGTTACCGAAGACTTTCCTTTTGATGAAACCACTTTGGTGTTTAAAGTTGCAGGTAAGATGTTCGCATTAACCGATTTGGAGGGTGATTTTTATTTGAATTTAAAATGCGATCCTGAATTGGCGATTGAACTGCGCGAGCAGTACGATTGTGTTATGCCCGGTTATCATATGAGTAAAAAGCACTGGAATACAATCTTGATAAATGGATTGGTAAAAGATGAATTGATTTATCAGTGGATTGACCATTCGTATGATTTAATAGTTAACGGACTAACGAAAAAGGTGAAGCAACAAATGGGTTTTTGAAAACAATTGTTGTTCATTTGCGTATAAAGACGAATAATTACACCCAATCTAAAAAAAATGAAGAAGCTGATAGGATATTTCCTACAAGGTCTTTTGTATGTAGCTCCAATTGGTATTACGCTATATGTTTTAATTGTATCTTTTATTTGGTTAGATGGACTTTTGCTTGATTTAGAAATATTTCAGCATGGTGTTTTATCTAAATTTAGTTTTCCAGGAATTGGATTGGTGATAATTCTTATTGCCATTACAATGGCCGGATTTCTTGGTCAGCGATTAATTACTACTCCAATATCTAGTGCTTTTGACAATTTATTGAAAAGGGCACCTTTGATTAAGATGATTTACAGCTCGGTAAAAGATTTACTTTCGGCTTTTGTGGGTAAAGAACGTAAATTCGAACAGCCGGTAATGGTCACTTTAGATGAAGAAGGTATTTTACATCGATTGGGATTTATTACTGCTTCGGAGCTAAGCGATATAGGAATTAAAGAAATGATCGCAGTTTATTTACCCAGTTCGTATGGTGTTTTAGGCGAGTTGTATATTGTTCCAGCTAACAAGGTTCAGCCAATAGATGCCAATTCTGCCGATGTAATGAAGTTTATTGTTTCGGGTGGAGTAACCAAGGTTAAATAAAAAAAATATCTGTTTTATTCTGCTTGTTGTTCTTTTTCGTGCTTTCTTAAGAAATAAACAATACCATATTCACTTGCTTTTTTTCTTTTTTCATCACCTGATAGATGGTCAAATTTTGCTTCAATTTCATTCCAGGTAGCAAGAATTATATCATCAGCATTTTGTCTTAGTTGAACCACTTTATCGTGCATCTTTTGAGTGGTAACAAGCAAATTTTTGTGATTATTGTAATAATCTTTGAACTTTTCGAATTGTACTTTTACAACGGCAATGGAAGGGTTATAGATACGGGTTCCACTTTGCATCATCCTTTTTTCTTCACCTTCAATGAGGTTCTTACCTATTTGTAACAATTGTTGTTCAGTTCCCATTTCAGGAACAGATTTATCATCTTCTGCAAACCCAAAAAGTTTTCGGGTTTCGGGCTTTATTTCTTTACGAGCAATACAAAAATTAAATACCTGAATAAAATGCGAAATATATAGTCGAGCTGTTTTAAACTGATCGTTTAATAGTTTGCCATATTTTGCCTGTCTTTCTTTGCTAAAATTATATTGATTGATGGCTTGTTCATACTGTGGCAAAAACGACTGAAGTCGTAAAAAGTGCTTTTGTGAAAACGCTAGATCAAATGGATTTACCTGCATGCCTTTATTTTGCATGGCTTTCATAGCTCTCAATCTGGCTTGATCAGTGTTGGGAAGACGACGATATGGCATAGACAGATTTGTTAAATGAAACCTATTCGCACTAAAGTAAAAAAAATACATTTCATTAACAAACTAAATTATAAGGAAATAACGCATAGTTGAAAATGAAGCATAAAAAAACCACCTTTCAAACGAAAGGTGGTTGGAGGAGTATAAAAAGCTTCAAGTCTTTTTAGTCTTGAAATTTAGCTTTTAAAAATTCGCGATTCAAACGAGCAATGTTTGAAATTGATACACTTTTAGGACATTCAACTTCACATGCTCCGGTATTGGTACAGTTACCAAATCCTAATTCGTCCATTTTTGCTACCATGGCTTTTGCTCTACGAGCAGCTTCCACTTTTCCTTGTGGCAATAAAGCTAAGTGACTAACTTTTGCTGAAACGAATAACATTGCTGATCCATTTTTACAAGTTGCAACACAAGCACCACAACCAATACATGAAGCAGCATCCATAGCCTCGTCAGCGTCATCTTTAGGAATAGGAATAGCATTTGCATCAGGTACACCACCAGTACTTACTGAAGTGTAACCGCCTGCAGCAATAATTTGATCGAAAGCGTTACGGTTAACCATTAAATCTTTGATTACAGGGAAACCAGCAGAACGCCAAGGCTCGATAGTGATTGTTTCACCATCTTTGAATTTACGCATGTGTAATTGACAAGTAGTTACATCATCATCTGGTCCATGAGGACGTCCGTTGATGTATAATGAACACATTCCGCAAATACCTTCACGACAATCGTGATCGAATGCAACAGGTTCTTTTCCTTCGTTTACCAATTGCTCATTCAAGATGTCCATCATCTCAAGGAATGAACTTTCGGTAGATACTTTCTCTAATTTGTATGTTTCAAAACGACCTTTGTCTTGAGGTCCGTTTTGACGCCAAACCTTTAGAGTCAAATTTATATTATTTTCCATTTTTCTCTGTTTAACAATTAAAACTATTGACCTATGAGATTATTTGTAGTTACGTTGTGCAACTTTTACCACATCAAAAGTAAGTTCCTCTTTGTGCATTACAGGAGCCTTATCTTCGCCTTGGTATTCCCAACAAGCAGAATAAGCAAATTTGTCATCCTGACGTAATGCTTCACCTTCTTCTGTTTGATATTCTTCGCGGAAGTGACCACCACATGATTCTTCACGGTTTAGTCCATCACGAGCCATCAAATCACCAATCTCAATAAAGTCTGCTAAACGAGAAGCTTTTTCTAATTCTACGTTCATACCTTCGCCTGATCCAGGGATACGTAAGTTTGAGTAGAATTCTTTTTTAATAGCAGCAATTTTCTCGATAGCTTTTTCTAAGCCTTCTTTAGTACGAGCCATTCCAACAAATTCCCACATAACTAAACCTAGTTCTTTGTGGATACTGTCTACAGAACGCTCCCCTTTAATAGCTAATAATTTTGCAAATTTATCTTTAGCAGCTTTTTCTGCTTCAACAAATTCTTTTTCATCACCAGTCATACGAGGTGTTGAAATATCATCAGCCAAATAGTTTTGAATAGTAAATGGAAGTACAAAATAACCATCAGCTAAACCTTGCATCAAAGCAGAAGCACCTAAACGGTTAGCTCCGTGATCTGAGAAGTTAGCTTCACCAGCAGCAAATAATCCTGGAACAGTTGTTTGTAATTCGTAATCAACCCAAATACCACCCATTGTATAGTGGATAGCTGGATAGATCATCATTGGAGTATCATATGGATTGTCATCAACAATCTTTTCGTACATCTGGAATAAGTTTCCGTAACGAGCACGGATAGTATCCTCACCCAAACGCTCAATAGCTGATTTGAAATCAAGATATACAGCTAAACCAGTAGAACCAACACCAAAACCTGCATCACAACGCTCTTTAGCAGCACGTGAAGCAACGTCGCGAGGTACAAGGTTACCGAAAGCAGGGTAACGACGCTCTAAATAGTAATCGCGATCTTCTTCAGCAATTTGTGTAGGTTTCATTTTACCTGCACGGATAGCTTCAGCATCTTCTTTCTTTTTAGGAACCCAAATACGACCATCGTTACGCAATGATTCCGACATCAAAGTTAGTTTCGATTGGAATTCACCGTGAACAGGAATACAAGTGGGGTGAATTTGAGCGAAACAAGGGTTTGCAAAAGCAGCACCTTTTTGGTAAGCTTTAATGGCAGCAGAACCGTTAGATCCCATTGCATTTGTAGAAAGGAAGAATGTGTTTCCGTATCCACCTGTAGCTAAAACTACAGCGTGACCGAAGTGACGTTGGAATTCGCCGGTTACCAAGTCGCGAGCAATAACACCGCGAGCTTTTCCGTCAACCATTACAATGTCAACAATCTCAGTACGTGTATGTAAATCAACAGTACCTGCGTTTACTTGACGCATTAAAGCTTGGTATGCACCAATTAATAATTGCTGACCAGTTTGTCCTTTAGCGTAGAAAGTACGGCTAACCTGAGCACCACCGAAAGAACGGTTGTCAAGTAAACCTCCGTACTCACGTGCAAAAGGTACACCTTGAGCCACACATTGGTCGATGATATCGTTACTTACTTCAGCTAAACGATGAACGTTTGCTTCGCGAGCACGGTAGTCACCACCTTTTACAGTATCATAAAATAAACGGTGTACAGAGTCACCATCATTAGGATAGTTTTTAGCAGCGTTGATACCTCCCTGTGCAGCAATAGAGTGAGCACGACGAGGAGAATCTTGAATAGTAAAGTTTTTTACATTGAATCCCATTTCGCCAAATGAAGCAGCAGCAGAAGCACCAGCTAAACCGGTTCCTACAACAATGATATCCAATTTACGCTTGTTAGCTGGGTTAACCAGTTTTTGGTTAGCCTTATATTTAGTCCACTTATCGGCCAATGGCCCTTCAGGAATCTTTGAATCTAATTTCATATCTTAATAATTAATTAAATTATGACAATAACATTGCAACAACAATAACGCAGAAACCTAAACTAATAGCCCAAGCGAATACTGTTCCAATAACAGTCCAACGTTTTCTCCAAATGCTGTTGTTTAAACCTACAGTTTGAAATGCTGACCAAAAACCATGCGTTAAGTGTAAAGCTAAACCTAATGCACCAATGATGTATAAGATCGCTTTTACAGGATTTTGCAAGTTGGTTTTTACCAAATTGTAAGTGTCATGCATTGTCGTTCCGTTTATGGTTACTTCTTTTGCACCATGTGTGATTTGCAATGGTACGAAGTAGTCATAAACATGAACTGCCAAAAAGGCAAGAACTACAATTCCTAAAATACCCATGTTTTTTGAAGCCCACATCACTTCTTTAGTGTTGTTACCCGATGCGTACTTGTTGTGTCCACGTGCTTTGTTGTTTTGAGCTGTTAGCTGAGCAGCCAAAGCAATGTGAATGATGAAACCCAATGCCAATACAGGCTGCAAACCATATTTAATTAATGGTAAGGCCATGAAATTAGCGGCAATGTTAAATGTTTCGCCACCATCTGGGACCAACAAACATAAGTTAACGGATAAATGGACTATCAAAAAGATAATCAAGAAAAGCCCTGATATACCCATCACGAACTTTCTTCCAATTGAGGAACCAAAAAAAGTACCCATAAGAATCCTTTTAAAATTTATTGATATGTGTAATTAATTTTGAATTTAAGAGTGCAAATGTAACCGTGAAAGATGCTTTTGGCAAGCAATAATAAAGAAATAATTCTCTATTTATAACAATTCTAATTAATCTGCAGCTCTTCATGTCGAAATTAAAAATATTATAATAAATAATGTTTCAATTTATCAGGTCGTTATGTGCTTCTTACCTGAAAATAATAATTGAGTATTATCTATCATTTATTGATGCTAAATAAAGGACAGAAAGTTATTAAAATGCATTGATTCTGATTTTAAATTTAGATTAAGATAATTCGTACGACGAAAATTAGAGAACAAGGGATGAAAGGTAAGTTTAGTGAAATAGAAATATTTGCCTAAAGGATAAAGACACGATAAATGGTGAAGGGTATTTTGCTTGCTGGATTGTTCAATGGGTAATTGGGGTTGATCAATGTGTTAATTTAATGTAGAATTATTCTACAAGATTATAGTTGCATTTAAATCAGACTTTTTAAATTAGTATAAAGTTTTATACTTTTGCTCATGATAGAGTAGAACAATCATACATTTACGACCATGCAAGAAGAAATGGAATTAATATTGGATGATGCCAAAGAGAGAATGGAGAAATCTTTAGAGCATCTAGATAATGAATTAGGTAAAATACGAGCAGGTAAAGCTAATCCTAAAATGCTTGAAGGTGTATTAGTTGAGTATTACGGTAGTATGACTCCCCTTTCTCAGGTAGCTAATTTAAGTACTCCAGATCCAAGAACAATTGCTATTCAACCATGGGAGAAACCATTAATTGGTGCTATTGAGAAGGCTATTCTTGTTGCTAATTTGGGATTAAATCCTGATAATAATGGTGAAATGATTCGAATCAATATACCACCGTTAACAGAAGAGCGTCGTCGTGATTTGGTGAAACAAGCTAAAAAAGAGTGTGAAGATGCAAAAGTTAGTGTGCGTAGCGCTCGAAGAGATAGTAACGACGAATTAAAAAAGTTGATAAAAGAAGGTTTGTCTGAAGATTTAGAAAAAGATGCAGAGGCAGATGTTCAGAAATTAACGGACGCATTTATCAAAAAAATTGATGGTATGTTTGAGGTCAAAGAAAAAGACATTCTTACATTGTAATATTGAATGATCAAGATATTTTAACCCGTCTTCCATATAGGCGGGTTTTTTATTGTCTTAATGTTTGAACTTTATCCATAAAGTTGGCGACTCTAATAGGATCTACATCTTTTGTCCAATGTCCATCGGTTTTGAAATATGAACCTACAATAAATATGTCGGCCTGGTTCCAGTATGTATCAATATTGTCAAAGGTTATACCTGATCCTATAATGATGGGAGTTTTTAGTTGTGTTTTTAGGCCTGCTAAATCAGATGGTTCAACAGCTTCTCCCGTACTATTGCCAGTAATAATTAGACCCTCGCTTAAGAAGAATTCCGCAGCTTTGGCTGTTTCTAATAGTGATACGTCATTGGTAATGTAATGCGAAGAGTGTTTCTTTTTAATGTCAGTCCATATTTTAACTTGATCTGCACCAATTGTTTTTCGATAGCGAAGCAAATCGCCTGCACAGCTATTCATCATTCCTTCATCGGCAATATGAGAAAATACAAATCCTTCGGCTCTTATAAATTGCAAATCTGCAGCATGTGCAATAGCTAATGCTTGTCTGTTAGCTCCAGCTAAAACCTGAATTCCAACAGGTATCTGAATTGTAGTTTTTATTTTACTGGCAATTACCGACATGGCAGCCGTTATTTCATGATCTGTTACCTTATTTAAATAAGGTATGTCGTGCATGTTTTCTATCATGATGGCATCAACCCCAGCTTTTTCATATTCTATGGCTTCGGCTAATGCATTTTCTGCTATCTCTGATACTGTAAGTTTATTGTTAGGTGTGCCTGGAAGTGCAGCAACATGTATCATTCCGACAATGTATTTGTCAGGAGAATTTAGATTCATTTTAGTATAATATTATGATTTTCCGTTACCCGGAACATATTTGTTAATGGTTGAAAGCAGATCTTCGTAACCGATTGGTTTTGCAATATAGTCGTCGCATCCGGCTTCTCTTGATTTTTCCTTTTCTTCAGAGAGGGCGTAAGCGGTTTGAGCAATAACCGGTACATTTTTGCTGATATTTTTTATTTCGCGCGTTGCAGTGTATCCATCCATTAATGGCATCTTAATGTCCATTAATACAAGATCAATATTATTAACCTTTCGAAACACATTTACAGCTTCCTGTCCGTCTTTCGCCCAGATTAAACTGGCATTTGAAAGAGCTAATGCTACTTCAATGTACCTGAAGTTATCTTCCTCATCTTCGGCAACTAAAAAGGTTTTACCTTCCCAGTTGAAATCTCGAATCGATTCTTGTTTTGTTTCTTTTGTTATTTTTTGATTCATCAATCGATGATAAGGCAAGGTGAAATAGAAAGTGGTTCCTATCATTGCTTCAGATTCAACACTTATCTCACCTCCTAGCAGGTCTACCAAATGCTTGGCTATGGATAATCCGATGCCGGTTCCTCCATATAAGCGCTGTTTGTCATTGTTAAATTTCGAAAATCGTTCAAAAATTTCTTGTTCGATACCGTCTGGCAACCCAATACCTGTATCTTTAACATAGAATTGTAAAAATTGATCTTCAACTTGTGTATATCCAAATTCGATAAAACCGCGCTCAGTAAACTTTACGGCATTCCCAATTAAATTAATTAATATTTGTTTTAGGCGATGTTCGTCCGTTAAAATTAAGATGTTTTCATCGCTTACACCTTCTTTTAAATATAGTTTTAAATTGAAAAGCCCCCTCCGCTTAATGTCATCGTGAAAACTTTCATAAATTTCTGACATTAAATCATGTAGTTTACAAGGTGCATTCTTTATTTGTAATTGTCCACTGTCAAGTTTTGAAATATCAATTATGTCCTCAACCAACGTTAAAAGGTTTTTACCATTGATTTTAATAAGATTTACAAATTCCTCTTTTTCTGTATTATCTATCTCAGGGTGTGATAGGAGGTTTGAGAATCCCAAGATGGCATTCATTGGAGTGCGAATCTCGTGCGACATATTCGACAAAAAGGACGTTTTAAGGCGATCTCCTTCTTCTGCCTTCCTTTTGGCTAAAACTAAATTTTCGTGTTCGCGACGAAGAAGTCTTCGGTATCGTTGTTCTTTTTGAAGACTAAATAGCATTCCATTTAAAAGGCTGTTTAATGGTAGTAGAGTGATTAAAGTAACAATACTAAAGGTGATTGTTAGTTGTAAAAAATCGACAAATGAAATGGCTGCTGCAAAAGGTATTTCGAAAATGGGGATATAGAGAATAAGGCCAATTACTGCTATTGATAAACTTGATAAAAAGAATGAATACCACGCTCTTTTTGGACCCCCAAGAATACTCGACATTAAGGTGTGCGAAAGTAAAAACATATAACCTATTGCTGAGTTGTTCGTTTTTAAAACCTGATAAATACCAATTAAGTAAATTAGAAATAGAATCCAGCCTACTCTGAATTTAAAAGGAAGGGCTTTAACAGAAGTAACAAAAACAGCTGATAAAAAGATGAATGTTGTAAATATTACGTTTGTATATGTTTCTTCAAGTATGAAGGTTAATCCTAGATATAAATAAACGACTAAGCCAAAGAATAAAATTCCAATAGAAAAATAATGAAAAATTCGCTCACGCCAATATCTAAGGCCTTCTCCTTTAGGAACGGATGATGGCCCTAGTTTTCTGCCGACGAAAACGTCTATTTTTCTTACCAGCCTTGATCTTTTGCTCTTTGTCATAAATTGATGAAGGCATTACTTGTGTGTAACCATAACAGGTTAGTTAAACTTAACAAGCTAAAGGTAGTTATTTCTAAATGTAAAATGTTGTTTAAAAAAGAAAATTCAGCAATAACTTATTAACAATTGAAGGGATTGGGTTACTTTTTATCGTTTTTTGCGCTATAATGAAAGCAATTTGCGACTCTCAGGACAATTCTTGCAAATTTCCAGACTCTTTTTATTAATGAATATTTCATATTTAAACTTAAAACTGTTGTTTGATTTCCATATTTCGGAAAAATTAGACGTTGAGATATTTCCAAATTGATGGGTGGCATCTTTATCGAAACAGCAGGGTGACATTTTTCCATCCCAGGTAATAACTGAGGAATGCCATTGGCGCCAGCACTTATTGTATAGTTTGCCTCTGAGTTTTAACTGGTGAGTATTTTCATAACGACTAAATTTAAACAGTGTTGGAGGTTTTACTGGAGTGCTATCGTAATTGTTAAATTGAGCTGTTTTTAATTCTAACTTATTTGCAGATAGATCTTTGCTTAGTTTTTTTATGTCTTTTATTTGATGTTGGTTGTGTTCAAAAACAAGAAACTGCACTATAATTAAGGGATAATTTTTCTTGAGCTTTTTTTTAGCTTCTGTTAAATTTTTGATTCCATCTTTTACCTTTGATAGAGATCCCCCAATTCTATATTTTTCATAAGTGCTTTGAGTTGTTCCATCAACAGAGAAGATCATTCTGGTTAGTCCGGCTTCAATAAGTTTATAGGCAAGCTGTGGAGTGATAAAATGTCCGTTGGTTGATGTTGATGTGTATAGTTTTTTCTGTTTAGCCAATGAAACCATTTCTGAGAAATTCGGATGCATGGTTGGTTCTCCCTGAACATATAGGTTCAGATACATTAGTTCTTCGGGTAATTGATCGATTATTTGTTTGAACTTTTCGAGTGGCATTTTACCCCGTGGGCGCTTGAGATTATTTGTGCCAGTGGGGCATTCGGGGCATTTAAGATTGCAAATACTAGTAGGTTCAATGGATAATGCCATTGGTTGATGATGTATGATTACTTTTTTGCTCAATAAACCATACACATATATATATAGCGTTTTTAAAGCATTGACTATTCTTTTAAAAGTAAGAATGTGAAGAATAGCCCATGCTTCCAGAATTTTTGTTTTGAGCATTTTTATTTGCTTTCCAGTAAATTCAGTATTTGATCCATTTGAGGAGTTAAAATGATTTCGGTTCTTCGGTTTGCCTGAAGCGAAGCTGCATCATTACCATCTTTAATAGGAAGGTATGAGCTTCGTCCGGAGGCGGAAATAGCCGATGGGTCGATTTTGCTATTATCAAGCATTATTCTAACAACCGAAGTTGCTCTTTTAACACTCAAATCCCAGTTGTCAACCAGTACGCTACCATTGAAAGGCACTTTATCTGTATGTCCTTCTACAATAATCTCGATGTTGTTGTTTGATTCAAGAACATGGGCAATTTTCTTAAGTGCATTAATTCCTTGTGTATTTACTTCGTAACTTCCCGATTTAAATAGTAACTTTTCTTCAAGCGACACATATACTTTACCATCTTTCATGTGTACCTTTAATTCATCGCTCGAAAAACCGGTAAGGGCATCATTAATGCTTTTACGTAAGGCCAATAAAGCTTTGTCTTTTTGTTGCAAGGCTTGTTCTAACTCTTGTAATCGAGTATTTTGTGCTTCCATCTGGTTTTTAGAGGCAGCAAGCTCTTTTTGTTGTTGTATTAAATCATTTTCGGCATCGTGCAATGCATCTTCTCTTTTCTGAAGTTCTTCTTGAAGCTTTTGTAGAAAAGCTAGTAGTTCTTTGTTGTTAGCATCATTACCAGTTGAATTCCGAAATTTTTTAAGAGCATCGGTATAGCTTTGATTTAAATCGGCATATTTATATCGTTCTTTCTGGAGACGCCTGCTTAAGTTGGTTGTATCTTTTAGTAATTCTTCAATTTGTTTGGACAGTCGGTCTGTTTTAGAAGAGAGTTCGTTATTTTTTACTTTTAACTCTTCGTTATCAGAACGTAATAAGGTCATTTCATCCTCAAGCTGGTTTGCACGATCTGCAGTTTCCTGATATTGTTTTAAAGGAATACAGGCTGTAGAATAAAGTATTGCAATGAAACCGGCTAATATCAACTTCTTCATAATATCTAATTTTTCATCTCAAAGATTATAAATTATCTTTGTCGGGCAAAATGCACCTTTGACAATTGTCAACGCAACTAAAGTATATAATTAAATAATATGAACGAAGGCTCAAGCCGTTTACTGGAATCGATTAATACGCCCAGTGATTTAAAGAAAATCGATGCTGAATTGTTACCTCAGGTTTGTGATGAACTTCGAGAGTTTATTATTGATGCATTGTCTTGTAATCCGGGCCATTTTGGATCTAGTTTGGGAGTTGTTGAGCTAACAGTAGCCCTGCATTATGTGTTTAATACACCACATGATAAAATTATCTGGGATGTAGGGCATCAGGCTTATGGTCATAAAATACTTACCGGGCGAAGAGATCGGTTTTGTACCAATAGAAAGTATAAAGGTATAAGTGGTTTCCCAAATATTTTCGAAAGCGAATACGATGCTTTTGGAGTTGGACACTCATCAACATCTATTTCTGCAGGAGTTGGGATTGCAGCAGGTGCTGAATTAAGAGGAGATAGTGAGCAGCAGGTTGTTGCAGTTATAGGTGATGGAGCAATGACTGCCGGTATGGCTTTTGAAGGATTAAATAATATGTCGGCCATGAAGTCGAATATGACAGTTATATTGAATGATAACAATATGGCTATCGATCCTAATGTGGGTGGATTTAGTGAATACCTCGTAGATATAGCAACCTCGGGAACTTATAATAAATTTCGTTCGGAGACATTTAAGGCTTTAGAAAAGATGAAGCTGACTGGTCCTCGCTCAAAAGAAATGATTACTAAGCTCAATAATTCATTAAAGAATTTATTGACAAAGCAAACAAATATCTTTGAAGGCCTTAATATTAGATATTTTGGTCCTGTTGATGGACACGATATTCAGCATCTGACAAAAGTGCTTGCTGATTTAAAAAATATAAAAGGTCCCAAGGTTCTTCATGTAATCACCAAAAAAGGAAAAGGTTTTAAGTTTGCTGAGGAGAACCAAACAGCATGGCACGCAGTAGGTGATAAGTTTAATAAGCTTACTGGCGAGATGTTGTCGGTTAATATTTCATCTTCTGCAGCAAAGCCACCTAAATTCCAAGATGTATTTGGTAATACTATAGTAGAACTTGCTGAACAAAATAAAAAAATTGTAGGTATTACGCCAGCAATGCCATCAGGATGTAGTCTGAATATTATGATGGAAAAAATGCCTGATCGTGCTTTTGATGTTGGTATAGCTGAGCAACATGCTGTAACTTTTTCTGCAGGATTAGCAATTGCCGGTAATGTGCCTTTTTGCAATATTTATTCATCTTTCATGCAACGCTCTTTTGATCAGGTAATTCATGATGTAGCTTTACAGAAACTAAATGTGGTTTTTTGTTTAGACAGGGCAGGGTTAGTTGGAGCTGATGGAGCAACTCATCATGGAGTGTATGATTTATCCTTTTTTAGAGGAGTACCAAATTTAGTAGTGTCTTCTCCAATGGATGAAATTGAATTGCGTAATTTAATGTATACGGCTCAGCTGCCCGATCAAGGTCCATTTTCGATCAGATATCCCCGTGGTGTAGGATCTAATATTGATTGGAAACAACCAATGAAAGAAATTAAAATTGGTACGGGACGTAAGTTAAAAGATGGAAGTTCTCTTGCTGTTATAACAATTGGACCTGTTGGAGTTAAAGCTTCGCAAGTGATTAGTAAAATCGAAAATGATAATATAAGTATAGCTCATTACGATATCCGTTTTGTAAAACCAATTGATGAGGTATTGTTACATGAGGTTTTTCAAAAACATTCAAAAGTGGTAACCATTGAAGATGGGACTATTGTTGGGGGGATGGGAAGTGCTGTTATTGAATTTATGGTTGATAATGGATATCAGGCTAAGGTAAAGCGTTTGGGTGTCCCTGATGAATTTATCGAACATGGTACCCAAACAGAGTTATACGGTTTGTGTGGATTTGATAAGGAAGGTATTGAAAAAGCCATTTTAGAAATTCTGTAAGGATTGTACGTTATATTTCTGTAAAGTCGCTTTAAATTTTTCTTTCGAATTGTAATTTGAAAAGTAAATTCTGCTTATAGATTTGAAGTGCTCGCTTAAAAAACTTCACATTTATTAAGACAAGATTCACAATCTAAATGTATTTTAACAAATAACGGTGGGTGTTTTAACGCTTCGTTTTAATAAAAGCGACTTTTTAGTCCTTATTACTGCTTTAAAAATGATGTAAAATCATTTTTTTTACACTGACCCCCTGTAAAAACTCAAAAAATAGGCTAAAAATTAACTTTTTTTACACACACCCCCTAAAAACCACCCTCAAAAACATCTTTAATGTTTTTTTAACACTTCACCCCCTTGTTTTAGTTTGCAGTTAATAAAAAACCATCTACTTTTGTCATGTCATCCTATTCAAAGTAGGGGTCAACAAAAAATTATTAACTGTTTTAAATTTTATTACTATGAAAAAGGTAAGTTTATTAAAAGGAGTGTTAGCTATCGCAGCGATAGCGTTTTTATCCAGCAACGCTTTTGGAAAAGGCAAATTAGTTATCAGTAAATATTTGGATACTGATTATGCAGTTGTATCAGCTTTGAGCGATGCTAGTGACAATTTTAAAGTAAAAGTTTACGACGAGGATGGTTACATGTTATATACAAGTCCTAGTGTAAGCGAAACATCATCATTTCAAAAGTTATTTGATTTAAATTCTTTTGCTGATGGAAGATACAAAGTTGTATTCGAAGGTGCAGAACGTGTTTCTGAAGTATTTTATGTAAGCAATAGCAAGTTGATTCTTCCTAAAGCTAAATCACTAGTTGGTGCAGAAGATTTAAGCTCAGTTAAACCATTCGTAAGAAAAGATGGCAATAACTTATATGTAAGCCACATTAACTTTGGTAAAGCTGATTTCTCAATGAGTATTGATGATTTGTCAGGTAACGAAATTTTTAGCTCTAGTTTACCAACTGAAACTTCTTACTCAGGTATGTTCGATATCAGTAAATTGCCAGCAGGTAATTACAAAGTAATGTTAACATCAGGAAAACAAAAATACTACTATGAATTCAACAAATAATAACGACGAATGTGACCAAAGTGACCAAATAATCACTTTTAAAGAGCGAATAAGCGGTGTTTCAGAAATTTCTTGAAACACCGTTTTTTTTATGCCTAATTTTTAGCGTAATAGTTTTGTTGATATCATATTTGTATGATGAAAAGAAATGTGATTGAAAATATTGAAGTATGGGCTATGGATAAATTATCCGAAGTTGATGCAGGTCACGACTGGTGGCATATTAAAAGAGTGTTGGAAAATGCTCGTCGCATTCATAAGACAGAAGGAGGTGATTGGAATATTATTGAATTGGCAGTTTTGTTACACGATGTGCCGGATCCTAAGTTTTTTGATGAAGAAAAAATGTTGCTCGAAATTGAAAATAAATTATTAGCTGAAGGACTTGATACCTCTGATGTGACTCACATTTTGCAAATAATAAAGTTTTTATCTTTTTCAAAAGGATGGGGAACAGATAAATTTGATTCTGCTGAATTCAGAATTGTACAGGATGCAGATCGATTGGATGCCATTGGTGCGATTGGCATTGCGAGGGCTTTTAGTTATGGAGGACATAAAAAACGAGATTTCTACAATCCGGAAATAAAGCCTCAAACTTATATGAACGCACAGGAGTATCGTAATAGTAATGGTACTACCATTAACCATTTCTACGAAAAATTATTACTGTTACGGGATGATATGAAGACTGTAACAGGAAAAAAAATGGCTGCTCAACGCCATAATTACATGCTGGGCTTTCTTCAACAATTTTATAATGAAATAGGAGAAAAGCATTAAAAAAAGCACAAATATCAATAATTAGGGATTTCTCTAATCTGCTATTTTTCTCTATCCTCAATATCTTTATTATTTTTACCAGCACTCAAAACTGAATAAATGCCGGTAAAAAAAAATACACCCAAGAAACGTACTGCTAGTAAAAAGTCTAAAACAAACAATCGTAAGAAGAAACTCATTTTATGGGGATTGAAAATTACAGGTATTGCAATAGGGGCTGGGGCTCTTTTTGTTTTGTTTGTTTATTTAGGTTTGTTTGGTCGACTACCATCGATGGAGCAATTGGCAAAAGTTCAGAATAATACGGCTTCAGAGGTTTTTTCTGTTGATCACCAGCTGATGGGGCGCTACTTTGTTGAACAGCGATTAACGGTTGATAATAACCAGGTTTCTCAGAATGTAAAAAATGCTTTGATTGCTACCGAAGATAGTCGGTTTTTTGAACATAATGGTTTGGATTTTATCAGTTTGGGCCGTGTGTTGTTTCGGAGTGTGTTTTTAGGAGATCGAGCACAAGGTGGAGGAAGTACTATAAGTCAGCAATTGGCCAAAAACTTGTATCCACGCATGCGATTGGGATTTTTAACACTTCCGGTAGGGAAAACAAAAGAGATTTTTACTGCTGCTCGGCTTGAAGATATTTATAGTAAAGATGATATTCTGACATTGTATTTGAATACGGTTCCTTTTGGAGAGGATATTTACGGTATTGAAATGGCTTCGCGACGATTTTTCGGAAAACATTCTAAAGAATTGAATCCTGCCGAAGCCGCTACACTGGTGGGTATGCTGGCAGCTAATACTGCTTACAACCCACGACTTCATCCCGAGCGAAGTGTGAAACGTAGAAATATTGTGCTTCGTCGAATGAATGAGCAAGGCTTTTTAAAAGATACCGAATACCAGAAATGGAAGCAGAGTAAATTAGTACTGCATTATCATAGGATAGATCATAATTCTGGAATTGCGCCATATTTCAGGGAAAGAATCAGAATGGAAGCACAGAAAATTCTTGAAGACAAGTATGGCGATCAGTACGATATTTATTCTGATGGTCTCCGCATCTTTACTACCATTAATTCAACTTTGCAAGAATATGCGGAGCAAGCTGTTCATCAGCAAATGGAGCGCTTGCAAGGTGAGTTTGAACGTCATTGGAAGAATCGGGATCCATGGGAAAAGCATCCGAATATTTATATTGACGCTGTTCGTAACTCGCATCGATATAAAGTATTGGAAGATGCAGGATGGAAAGAGGAGAGGATTTTTAAACACATGGAACAACCTGTGTCAATGACAATCTATACGGCATCGGGTGAAAAGAAAGTTACCATGAGTCCGGTTGATTCTGTCAAACATTATTTACGAATGCTTAATACCGGTTTTATTGCTTTAGACCCCAAAAATGGACATGTCTTAGCCTGGGTTGGAGGAGTCGATCATAAAACTTCGCAGTACGATCATGTTACTTCGCAACGTCCTGTTGGGTCTACCTTCAAACCTATTGTTTATACAACTGCTCTGGATAATGGAATGGAGCCTTGCGAATGGATTTCAAATGAACAGCAGACTTATACCGAGTATAACAATTGGAAGCCATCAAACAGCAATGGAAATCATGAAGGATATTATACTTTAAAAGGAGGCTTGGCGAAATCGGTAAATACCATCAGTGCAAAAATTATTACTCGTGTTGGGATTGATAAAACTATTGATATGGCCCGCGATATGGGAATACAAAGCAGTATTCCCAAAGTTCCATCTATTGCTTTAGGAACAGCTGAAATATCATTACTCGAAATGGTATCGGCATATACTACTTTTCCTAATTATGGTCGCCCGGTAGAGCCTGTCATGTTACTTCGTATCGAAGATAGATATGGGAATCCATTATACATCAATGAAAACGAACAAGAAGGGCGTCAGGTGTATGATGATCAGGTGGCTTATTTTATCATTGATATGATGAAGGGTGTTGTTGAGCGAGGTACCGGAACAAACTTACGAAAGCTTTATCATCTTAAATCTGATTTAGCTGGTAAGACGGGAACTACACAAGATAATTCTGATGGATGGTTTATTGGTTATACACCAACGTTGGTGGCAGGTGCCTGGGTTGGAAATGATCAACCGAGTATACGATTCAGATCAACTGCATTAGGTAGTGGTGGGCACATGGCTTTACCTGTATTTGCTCGTTTTATGCAGCGTGTTGAGGGTAATACATCTATGAAACAATATTATGCAACCTCGTTTTATCCAATTCCTAATGATCTAAAAGATCGAATGGAATGTGATGATTACTCGCTGGAAGATCCGGATAAGGATATTTTCAATAAGATGTTTGATAGTTTTGGTCGCCCAGATTCGACCAAGATTAAACGAAGAGAAGAACGAAAATCGAAACGAGAAGAAAGGCGGGAAAAACGAGATCATAAAAGTGTACTTGATCGGATGAAAGATTTGTTTAAGAAGAATTAATAAAAAAAGCGACCGTTACTAATGGTCGCTTTTGTTTTTTTATACTTGTTATTGTTCTTCCTTCTCTTTATCACGTTGTGCGAGTTTCTTGTCTAAAGGCATTAACAGGTTGTTGATAATTAAAATAAAAACAATGCCTATTATTGTTTCGATATAATACCCTGCGGCTGCAAAACAACCAATAGCCGAACTGCACCAAACTGTAGCGGCTGTGGTAAGGCCATGAACAGTAAGTCCTTCTTTAAAAATTATACCGGCGCCTAAGAAACCGATTCCACTAACAACCTGAGCAACAATACGAGTTACATCTCCCTGATCATGGGTGAGGTTAATAGATAGCATTACATATAGAGCTGAGCCAATAGCTACCAAGGTATTGGTACGTAAACCTGCTGACTTGTGATGCCAACCTCGTTCAAAGCCAATTATAAGACCACCGGCCAATGCTAATCCCATGCGTAAAATAAAGTCTTGTATGCTCATTTTTCAATTATTTCTTCCGATTACCTTTCATTATCAAAGATAAGGAATATAGAAAGTAAATGAAGTACCTTGGGCTTCTACTAATATGAATAAAGTTGATGCAAAATAACAACTAAGAATAAGCAGGATGTGTGGTGTGGTAAAAAAAGAACCCGATTATATCGGGTTCGTGTCGGAGTGTATAAATTACTTTACTAGAACTAAATCGCTTTTTCGCGTATAGAATAGTTCATCTTCGGGCTTATTATTATGAGCATGACAAATGGCTATAATGTATTCTTTTCCATCCATATGTGCCTTTATAACATGAGCTCCTACGGTTGGAGTTTCGCGGCAAGCCAATGCTTCGCACTTCGTTGCTTTTCGACCTTTTTTCTTCTCCCAATAATCTAACCAGCTGCTATAACCATTGGGTAATTGATCAGCTGCACCTTCTTTCCTGTTTTTTACCTGAATGTAACTCATAGCTTAATTATTTTCGTTTATAATTCTGTTTATTGCAGGTGTTTCAATAAATAATTTCTGAATTATTTAGAATGATTTCAAGTTAGTTTTGACAGAAGTATTAAAAAAGAAGATGAAGATGATTATTTTGAGTAATAATTTCATCTTATAATTATATGAGAGGGATGTATTTAATCCGTCAATCAAGATGGATTAACTCATTGTCTTGTGTTTCCATTTTCGTGAATATCGGGCCCAGATAGTTAAAATACCTGATGAAAGATCAGTAGCCACGCAAATAAAGAAACTGATGCACAACATTTTTTCATCGGGGTTATTGGTAAAAGCAAATGCCCCGTCAGATATGATAAGAGCGAAGAAAATCAAAATTACACCAGTAACTACTAGTAGTTCTTTTTTTTGCTGTCCTTTACTTTTTTCAATTTTAAGAACATGCACTATCGATATAATAAATAGAAGTTGGAAGAATATATTAACCCATACCGGAATAATGGCTTGATCTGCTAATTGGGTAGGAGGGAGTACTGTTATTATTAATATGAGTGCTGTAGTTGCAATAAGACCAATTGCAATGTAAAGTAAACGGTAATAGATATGTGTATCTTTCATGACAAATCCTCCATCTATAAGCTATATAAAGGTACGAAGTAATGGAGGCTTTAGGCAAGTAAAGAGCCATCTTAATAGCGATACAGCTAAGAAGATGGCATGCCTGAAAAATTAATTATCTATATCAATGTCTGTTTTTATCAAACTATGATTTAACTCTTCGGTGTTCATTTTAACAGGAGTTTGCTTCATTATTTTCTCAACAAAGAAATTACAAATACGGCGCTCTCCATATTCGCCACCCCATTCGTGTCCTTTGCCTGGGAGTGTTAATAGGTCAAAATCTTTATTGGCTTTGATTAATGCATCCACTACCTGATAAGTACTAGCTGGATCAACATTCTGATCCATTTCGCCAACCACTAAAAACAAATCTCCTTGTAGACGATAGGCATTATCTACGTTTGAACATTCAGCATATTCGGGTCCAATAGGCCAGCCCATCCACTGTTCGTTCCACCAGATTTTATCCATACGGTTATCATGGCATCCACATATCGATGCTGCAACTTTGTAAAATTCAGGGTGAAATAATACTGCCCCGGTGGAGTTTTGGCCTCCAGCCGATTTTCCATAAATCCCAACTTTGCTGATATCCATAAACGGATATTTCTCAGCAGCGGCCTTCATCCATAAAATACGATCGGGGAAGCCTGCATCTTTCAGGTTTTTCCAACAAACATCATGAAATGCTTTTGACCGGTTGGAGGTTCCCATACCATCAATCATCACTACAATAAATCCTAACTCGGCTAACGACTGGCGGCAACGGTTATAGTATGGACTAAAATCTTTTGGAACATGACTACTGTGAGGGCCAGCATAGATGTATTCGATAATTGGATACTTTTTAGATGGATCGAAATCAGATGGAGTTAAGAACATTCCCCAAATATCTGTTTTGCCATCTCTGCCTTTTGCCGAAAATATTTGTGGTTTCTTCCAGCCATTGGCCAAAAGAGGACTGATGTCGGCCTCCTCCAAAGTCATGATTTGCTTACCTGTCTGGGCATCTCGTAAAACCGATACTGGAGGTGTATCAACTTTCGACCAGGAATCAACCATGTATTTGTAATCAGCCGAGATACTAATTTGGTGGTTTCCGTTGCCTTCAGTCAATAGTTTTAAGTTGGAGCCATCAAAACCAACCGAGTAATAATGCAACAAGTATGGATCGCCTATTTCTTTGCCGCTGGCACCAAAAATGATCGTTCTGTTTTCTGGATTAACTTTAACTACATTTCGAACTACCCATTTACCATCGGTGATTTTATTTTTAACCTTTCCGGTTTTGCCATCAAATAAGTAAAGATGATTCCATCCATCGCGTTCCGATGCCCAGATAATTTCCTCACCATCGTTTATGTCGAAGCGATAGTGTTTGCTGCTGTAATCAATAAAAGTAGGTGAGGTTTCGTTTATCAGAACACTGTTTTTACCGGTCTCGGCATTCATTTCAATTACCTGATACACCTGATGTCCACGTTTGTTATATTCAAAAGTCAGGCATTCACTACTTTTTCTCCATTGTATGTTTTCAATCGAATACTGATTCGGAATTATATCCTTCGACGATGAAATCATTTTTTTATCATCAACACTAAAAATGCATGGATAAAACTGAGGAAGCGCATCGCCGGGTTTGTAATATTGTATAGAGGAATAAATCGGTTGCTTTTGCATCGATGGGCTCGACTCGATGTAATTCACAAAATGCTTTTCGGCAGGTTGAACCAGGTAAGCCATAATCTTTTTGCTATCGGGCGACCACTGAAGATAGGTAGAGTAATACAATCCCAAACCACCGTCGTAACTTAAAGCTACTTCTGTTTCGTTTGAAAGGTCTTTTATGTACAGATTGTAATCTTTAATGTATGCGAACCACTTTCCATCTGGTGATTTTACCGGAGGATTATTAGTTTGATCCATCTGGTCCATTGTCCAGTTGTACGGCGCGGGTTTAGTATACTTTTCTTTTTTAATAAACTTATATGATGGCAGGCTGTATTGATATTTATGACCATCCAAAACAAACTCGCATGATTTGATATTATCGCTAACGCTAAATCTTTCAAGATCGTTGTATGAGACTTCATTGCCGTATTCAGCCGAAACCTTTTTTAATAGTGCATTAACATCAATAATCTCTTTCTTTTTCAGTTTCGATGCATCTACTAAATAGTATTTAACACCCTCTTGTGTTAATACATGGTACCAAAACGAATGGTCGTCTTTTAGCCAATGTGTATGAAACGATCCGTGAAGAACCTTGTCTTTGGTTAAATTTTTAAATGCTTCGTATTTTGCATATCGGTCTTTTATATCCTGAGCTTTTACACATAAAGGAAGTACTACTAATAGCAAAGCAATGATTAAAGTATTTTTTTTATACATCAATTTGGTTTTATGATTTTCTATAGAAACCCTGTAATTGCACTGGGGTTAGATCAAAAATACATTGATTTTAGAAGAAGAACTTGTACAAATGTGTATTATTCTTGTGTAAAATCGAATAAAGGTGGTAGAAAATGATAAAAATTGATGATTGTTATGAGTAAGCCTCAGTTCTTTGTAAGTGTACTTCAATCTGGTTAAACTGATGTTTTTTGCTATAAATAACTATTTGGTTGTTGGTGGTTGAAATACGTATGTTTTCTCTAAGAAAGAAATCGAAAAATCGCGCTAATACATTTCTTTTTGTATATCTGAACTCATTGTCTGATACATTGATTCGATTGTGTTTTTGTTGAAGAAAGGAATCGATCTGTTCAAAAAGAGATTGTGAATTATTAACATCCGAAAAAGTTAGCTTCCCTTTGCGATTTGCCAGGTTATTGGAAAATGAAAAAAGTAACGGAAATAATAACTGGTAAAACCATGGTGTTTTGCCATAAAGCAAAGTGGGTGTACCTTCAAATACACTAACTATAAATAACAGAATGGTTATTGCCAGACTCATTAAAACAAATAAAAGGAAGGTATCAGTGAGAGAGATATTAAAAAGTTTTATATCTGTTTTCAATTTATAAAGTTTTAAGATTGCTTGAGGTTAAAATTATAGAATTAAGGGGTTAAAAGCTAAGGTTTATAACGAAATTTTGTTTTGCGGTTAATCCATCCCTCTAAAATAACTTCATCTCTTTCTTGTATATTAATAAATGTTGATTGATGATCAGGTAGGTAGCTGGAATAAACCTCTATCCAAGTATCAGCTTGTTGAGTATAACCCGGATCTACTTGTTTGGCCTTTTCGTACATATCTATAACCAGGCAGTAGATAAGGCTTCTGTTTATAAGATCATCTTCGGTATTGCCTTCTGCCGCATATTTTGCATAGATAGTGCCCAATAAAGCATAGGTAGAACTTGAACAGCTATCTACTTTTAATAACAGTTCTGCTGTATCTCGGCTTTTCTCATATTGTTTTTCTTCAAGAAGTCGCCATGATTTAGTGGCCAACGATTTTATTTGATTAACATCTTTTTGTTGTGCATTTGTTGAGATGTTTATCAAGAAGATAAATACAAAAAATAATAAGAAGTGTATATTCAATTTTGTCATTAGACCTATTTATGTTTAAAAGTAGCAGCCAGATGTTCCGAAATAAAAAAATCAGAAAAAACATCATCAGATTAAGCAAGCTTTTATTGAAAAAACAATTTATGTTGTTTTTGTATTGTTGCTATTCCTTCTCAATAACTGGCTAATATTGTAATGCGGCTACTTTTTTCATAATTTCAAATCTTTCCATGATAAAAGAGAATAATTAAGTTGATACTAATATAGAAAATTACTCATAACTTTGGTTCGATTACTTCAATATCTGTATATTTACATCGCTTAAAATGCTTTATGACTATAACTAATAAGGATCTGGTAAAGTAAATAACCTTGGTTTCGGCCTTGGTTATCCTCTCGTTAAACTCCGGCAAAATCTGCCAGGAGGATTTTTTATATCCATACTTTATTACAAATAACTTGATGCATAGGATTTCTATGTTATCATAAAAATTAATTGTCATGAGCGACAACATAAAATCTATTCACGAATTTGATGTTAACCTTATAGTTGAATATTATACTACAGTAAAGCGTCAGGGGCCCGGTAGCCCCGAAATAACCATGAAGGCACTCCGTTTTATTAATGGACTTGCAGATTCATCGCATATTGTTGATTTGGGTTGTGGTGCGGGTGTACAGACAATGGTATTGGCACAAAATGCGCCGGGTAAGGTAACGGGCATTGATCTGTTTCCTCAGTTTGTTGATTTATTCAATGCCAATGCCAATGATTTGAATCTTCAGGATAGAGTGAAAGGAGAACAAGGTTCGATGGATGATTTGCATTTTCAGGAAGAATCATTGGATTTGATCTGGTGTGAAGGAGCTATTTATAATATTGGTTTTGAAAAAGGCCTGAAGTATTGGCAAAAGTTTTTAAAGCCGGGAGGGTATGTAGCTGTTTCGGAAGCTACATGGTTTACGGATGAACGTCCTGCTGAAATTCAGGATTTCTGGATGGATGCATATCCGGAAATTGATACCCTGCCGAATAAGATGGCACAAATGCAAAGTGCCGGTTATCTTCCAATAGCTGCCTTTATGTTACCTGAAAACTGTTGGATTGAGCATTTTTATGAACCACAGGTTCAGGCTCAGGAAGATTATCTTAAGAAACATGCAGGTAATAGCGCTGCTGAAGATTTTATTAAAAATCAACAGCACGAAACAGACTTGTATTACAAGTACAAGCAGTTTTATGGCTATGCTTTTTATATTGGTAAAAAGTTGTAGATACAGAATAAGTCAAAAAGAAAGAGCCGCTTCAAATTTATAGAAGCGGCTCTTTTATGTTATTCACCAAAATATTAGAACTTGATGGTTTCGATAAACTGCATAACTACGTTTCCAAAATTGGTTAAAAACAGTTTTACCGCCATAGCCAACAATATTATACCAAAGAATTTTTTCAGAATATAAAGTCCTCCTTCGCTAATTATTCGCTCAATTAGTTTTGATGATTTTAAAACAATATAAACCACAATAATATTCAAAAACAAAGCGATAATAATATTAATGGTTTCAAATTCGGCACGTAACGATAGAAGAGTCGTAAACGATCCTGCACCTGCAATTAGCGGAAAAGCAATGGGAACAATTGAGGCTCCTGATGGAGAATCATGTTTGAAAATTTCAACACCAAAAATCATTTCAAAGGCCATAATAAAAAGTACGATGGATCCAGCAATTGCAAACGATGATATATCAACACCAAATAAGCCTAATAATGCTTCGCCAACAAATAAGAATGCAATAAGAATTGCGAATGCCACCGATGTAGCCTGAAATGCTTTAACCGGTCCACTCTTTTTTTGTAAATCAAGAATGATAGGAATGGATCCAAGAATATCAATAACTGCAAATAGCACAATAAACGCTGAAATAATTTCAACAAACTTAATTTCCATAGTTCAATACATTTCAAGCAAAGGTAGATTTTAAATATAGTTGTACAAGCTAGTAAACTCTTAATTAGTTGAGATAGATTTTTTTTCATTACTGACCAATTAAAAATGTAGAAAAACATAGAAACGCCTAAATGATATGCAATCCCGCTGGGATTGTTATTAATAGGTTAGACTTATTATTTCTATAAATATTCAACTTCCCTGAAGTTGTTTTAGTATCTCCAGCGGAGATAAATATTTATAGATAAGTAAAATGTAAATGACTAATCAACCTCAGAGAGGTTGAATATATATTTAATCGGTTATTAATGATTTTTTTTAAAGAACCTGAAATCCGTGAGGTAATGATGCTTTATAAAACGAGCGATCAAGTGTTAATAAACAAGCATTAAAATTAGTGATGGAATATTATATCTGTAACCTGTTTTAAGGACAATTTTACCTGATGGTAAACACCAAACTTCCATTTTAATCGGTTAAGAATTGATTTTGGATTATCAGTTTTTATGTCATATCCACAAACCAAACAAAAGGATACTTTTTTGTTTCGAATTATAACGTGTTGCGATGATTCACAGCAAGGACAGTCTTCCGAGGTTAAGTCTTTGAAGAATTTTTTATTAGTATATAATCGTCGAATTTTTCTATTGTTTAGCTTTCTATGGTGAATTTCATCCAGTAGTTTGGATCTACATTGATCTGAAAGGTTAACAAACCTCATTGTAACAGATGTAATCAATTCGTGATCACTAAAGTTACATACAGCCTCTAAAAAGCGATCTTCCTTTGATTGATGATTAGAACAACATAGGTTAAGGTGTATTTTACCTGCTTTAGATCCTCGGGATTGTTTTTTTGAAGAAGATCTAATACTTATGGTATTGAAAAACCATACCCTTATATTGGGTAAGATGTCACCTCGATGAATTTTTAATTGGGAAGTATTCATTGGGCTGGTTTTATTTAAGGGATATCTGTTTCACAACAAATGGATTTAACTTTATCTTAGAATTAATGTGAAGTTAAAATAATAAATATCTTTTTTGTATACAAGTGATGATGGTAAATAGTAATCGACTTTTTTAATTAATTTGATATCTGTTGTTTGCCAATTTGCCGGGTTATTAATAATAAACTTATAACGAACAATAAGCTAACTACAATACTAATGTCGAATGGATACTGACTGGATGGGCTCTGAATAGAATCCACATCTTTCTGGTATACCATATAAACCATAATTCCCATAAAGTTATTAGTAAAATGTGCCGTTATGGGCATCCATATATTTCGTGAGAAAACCATCATGTAACCAAGCATTAATCCTAAAATAAAACGAGGTAAAAACGTAAGAAACTGAACATGTACTGCACTAAATATAATGGCGGTAATCAAAACAGCTAAATGATAGTTTTTGAAAATATTTTGGAGTTCGCGCTGAATTAGTCCTCTGAAAATCCATTCTTCACCAATAGCAGGTAAAACAGAAACTAAAAATACAGTTATTACTTTATCGCGCCAGTTATGAGTGGTTAGCATTAAATCAGTAATTTCTGCAGCCTGATTTTCTTTGGTTGTAATCCAATTAGTAATCCCGTTCATAAACTCAGGTAGCTGTAATTGTTGATTGATAGACGCTGACCATCCAACAAAAAGCTGGCTAAAAACTATTGTAAGGATAGCCAAAACAAAAAAGTGAATACTAAAACGGCCGTTACCCGGAATTATGTTATCATCTTTTGAATATAAAAGATAAACCGCTAAACCTGCTGGAAGAATAAAAACGAATATGCTTTGAAGAATCTGTATCGATCGCAAAAAAGCAAGGTTCTTGTAAATTTCTTCGGGAGAATTAATGTCAATATTAAAGATTGGAGCCAACAGATACATGCTTATCGATACCAATAAAGACCCTGTTAAGGCAATAATAAAAATGGTAAGTAGTTTTAATAATGGTGGAAAATGATTGAATGTACCTTTTGTCATTACTTATTTTTTATTCAAAAGTAATAATCGTATTTGAAGCAAAAACGCCCCGAAAGGCGTTTGTTATTATTTTGATTTAGCTTTATTTAAACTCTTATCGTAAAAGTAAAGAGCGACTACTGCAAATAGACCAATGGCTAAAAGTATTTTCCAGATGGAAGCCGGATCATATTTGTCCCATAAAAAGTTAGTTAGGTCCGATGTTGTCATGTTCAGTTTGTTGGCAGCAGCCGAAAAGTATTCATCTTGTGTTAGTCCGTCTGGTAAACTCAAACCCCGCTCAGCAATTTCCTGATGAATAAACTGTGTTTTGTCTGAGGTAATCTGATAAACATTACCAGAAATGATACCTGCAAAGACATTACCTATAAATACCGGAATAAATGAATATCCCATATACAAAGCTTTTTTATCGGGAGGAGCAATGCGCCCGATATACTCGGTGATTTTAGGAGAGCCGGCCATTTCACCAATGGCAAATATATAAATGGCAACTAAAGTAAAAAGTACATTTTGTGTCGTTAGTGTTAATGCCATTCCTATGGAACAAACCAAAAAACCTGTCATCATAGTTTTTAATGGACGCCATTTCATTACAATAGCTGATACGATTACCTGAAAGATAATAATGAACATTGCATCGAAATTGGTAATGAATTCAGCTTCCATCTGACCATTCTCTAATCCGTAATGATGACTAAAAAAGGGTGCGTAGTGAGCAAAAAAATCAAAAACCGAACTAGTATCAACCCATTGTTTAATAAATACCGGAAGAGTAAAGAATAATTGGTTATACATTGTCCAGAATCCGGCAACTATCAGTAGAAACAGAACAAATTTAAAATCTAACAAAACAGTTAAGATATTTTTAAATATCCTGGCTAATGATTTAGCTAGTGGCTCATCGTTATCTTCTTTTTCAGGTTCTTTGTAAAAAAGAAGAAGAAAAAAGTTTAAAGCAACAATACCTGCTGAGATATAAAAAACCAAGGTATAAGATGAATTTTTAACCAGCAATGTTACAAGGGGGCCAAAAAAGGCTCCGAAGTTCACCATGAGGTAAAAAATACCGAATCCAATGGAGGCGTTACTATCATTAGTTGTTTTAGCAACGGTAGCCGAAATTATTGGCTTAAAAAGAGCTGCCCCCAAAGCGAGATACAGATATATGAAAAATACGCCGGTAAAAGTTTTGAAATGTGGCATTGCAATAAACGCCGAGGTATAAACAATAAATGCAATAAATAGTACTTTTCGGTAACCAAATTTATCAGCAATTGATCCGGTTATGATGGGGAGAAAGTACAATATACCTGTTCCAACTCCCATAATAATACCTTTTTGTGCTTGCGATAATTCTAAGCCACCAGCATCTGTTGAACTGGTTAGGTAATTGGCAAACAGCATAAAAAAGCCATACCAGGCAAAACGTTCAAATAATTCGATGGTATTAGCAACCCAAAATAATTTTGGAAAGCTTTTAATTGTTTTTCCTATTTCAGACATATTTAATATTTTATTACGAGGTACGTAAAAATAGAAAGTTCCGGTCTGAAATCATATGTTATTAGTCAGTTTGTCAAAAACTATTTGGGTCAATAGTTAGAAGTGCTGTCTGATAAATCAACTGGATACGTTTAACCATTTCTTCGAATTCAATTTTATCTATTGTATCCGTTGGTTTATGATAATCGGTATGCAAACCATTGAAAAATCCTAGTACAGGAATTCCTTGTTTATGAAAAGCATAATGATCAGATAGATTAAGGAGATTGCCAAATCCACCTTTCTTAGCATAGCCATAATCAATTGTTAAACCGATTGATTGATTCGCAATATTACAAAGCGAGTCGAGCACCGGATATTCATTACTTCCAATCAAATAGATATAGTTATTTTTATCGATTGAATCGTTTCTTCCAATCATATCAATATTAAGATTTGCTTTTACATCAAATGGTAGTGTTTTCTGATGGTCGGCAAAATACAATGCGCCAAGCAAACCAAGTTCCTCACCCGATGTTGCTAAAAACAGAATATTTCTATCCGGTGTTTCTTCATCTTTCGAAAAAACTTCTGCTAAAGTAAGCAGTGCAGTTGTGCCACTAGCATTGTCATCAGCACCATAATATATTTGCTCACCTTTTTTACCCAAATGATCATAATGAGCACTTATAACAATGGTTTCATCAGTTTTGCCTTTTATATAACCTGCAACATTTTCGGTGGTCACTTCTTCAACAACAACTGGGCAATGAGCTGTAATATTTACTTCATGAATTTTTTTCGCAGCCTTTAGGGTTGCTATTTCGCTAAGTGATGATATATCCTTGCCAAATAATTTTTGAGCTAAATTGGGTTTAACAATAAATACCTTTGTTGCCGTTTTTGAAAAATAAGGTTCAGTTTGGGTAACGTTTAAATGCTTTGAATCTTTTTTCTTAAGTAGTTTTTCAAATGCATTATCTTGCACTGGATTGGTTAAAATGATGGCTGTGGCACCTCTTGATTTTAACTTATAAGCAAGTTTGTAGTAACTCGAAAAACTATCAGTAAATCCAAAGGCTACTTTATCTTTTAAGTTGATATTATCGATGATTGTATCTTGTCCATATCCTACAAATACACATGTTGTATTGATTTTATCAAGAGGAGAAGTACTTAGAAACAAAAAATCATCGGTCGAATTCAGTTGTTTGCCATCTATTGTCAGTTCTTGCTTTCCCCACTTCCACGACCAAAGTTCGAAGGGTTGATAATACGAAGTATCGTTATAAGGTATTAAACCAGCTTTGATATATTCGGATTTTATATAAGATGCAGCTTTTTTTTGTCCTTCAGAAGTTGTATACCTACCTGCCAGGCTATCGGATGCAAGGACAGAGAGATGCTTTTTTAATAAACCTGTTGTAATTAATGATTCAGCAGAAGAATGTTTATTTTGTGCGTTTATTCCAGTAATCAATATAAAAGCAAGTACGATAGAAGAAAGGATTCGCATAGGTTTTTGATTTTATTTTAAAGATATAAAAAAATGTTATTTAAAATAAGATCAAAGACAATGGATGGTAAATGATAAAGTAGAAAAACCGGTTGAGAGTTTACAACCGGTTGATGAGGTTGTTAAAATCTTTTGCCAATGGTAACGCCAAAAGCATAAGAACTATATTCTTCTTTAAAGTCATATGAAAAAACAGGAGCTAGTTCCCATCCTTTTTCAATTTCGACTTCGTATTCGATTCCTGCTTTAAAAACAAAGAAAGATTTAGATTCATCTTTTTTAAATTCGGTTTCAAAACCCGGACCTGCTATAATTCCAATTCTCTTGGTTGCTTTGTATTTTGCAACGGCTGAAAGTACAACTACATTAGCTCGTTCCAATTCTTCTTCTTCCGAAGTTCGAATATAATATTGATCCAATTCAACGTCGCCAATTAAACCAATATCCCATCTTTTATTTAGTGTGTAATAATAGTCTAATCCTAATGTTGGTACCCATTTACCGGTACTCTCGATATGGGTTTCATGCTCGTAAAATGCAGAAGGGACATGTGTAAAACCATAATAAAACGATAGTTTGTGTTTGCCATGGTGGGCCTCTTCTGTTTGATGATGCTCTGAGTGTTCTGCAATTGGGTGCTCATCGTGTTGAGCCATTGCATTAATCGACAAAAAAGTCAATGCAATAATAAAAATCTTTTTCATTATTAAAATTTGCCTAAGTATTAATTGTTTATGATATAAATAGAGGTTGTAAAATATTCGTAATTATAATGATATGAAGTAAAATAATTCTAATAGTCATTAGAATTATAAATTACTATTATATCAGCAAAGTTATAACATTTTTAATTAGGTCTTCTTTTTTAGCAGCATATTGTAGTCGATATAATACAGTACTCGCAATGAAATGGTGTTTGTTTGCTCACTGTTCCAAATAATTTCCAAATTATGGCCATAATCATTTTCAAAAGAGTCATCTTGGTTGAAAATAGCATTTTTCCAACCTAACGTCATTTCTGATCCGGGAGCAAAAATCCATCTTAAAACCATATCGACATTAAAAGCATTAAAATTAAAATCGTGGTTTTCCTTATAATGCTCATCAGGATGTAGATTTCCGTCATCCTGAAGTAAATAAAATTGCTTGCTTTCCACTCCCGACCAATAGTGACGTCCTCTTAATCGTAGGCTTAATTGATTGTTGAAAGTATATGATACTTCAAGTACATTTTCTATTGTACCTACATCACGACGAGCAAAATGAATACTGTCCTGACTGTCGTTTTTGCTCACGTAACCATAATCATTTTGTTCGGCTTCGTAACTCATTTCAAGTGACATTGAAAGTTTTGGCCCAAGCTGACTTCCTAAACCTACACCACACCAATTACCTTTCTGGTTTCGTTCGGGTCTTTTGTATTCACCATAGTAGGCATATACATGAAATTTTTTTGTCCAATCGGTATGAGCAAAGAAGTTATAGTTGAACGTCTCGGGTTTAAAAAAATATCTTCCAGCAACACGTGGTTCATCGTAGTTTTTGTCATCACTTATATAGGTAAAACGGGCTTCAATACCATAATTGTTCATAAATTGCCACTCAGTATAAATTCCGGTTTCATGATTATTAATATCCCATGGCTTCATAACCCTGTTTTGTTCATACCAAATATTCGTAAACATTTGTCTGAAGATGCTAAATGGTTCAACTTGCTGGTAGGTAAGGTGGAGTTCGGAATCAAATCGGTTATTTCGTTGAAGATATCCCATATCGTTAGGATTGTAATCATCTGAAATAATTTCTTGTTCAATGCCATACTGCCATTTTCCCCGGTTTTTTTCCAATTTTAATTTTGTGAAGGATCCGGTTTCTTTATCGTTAGCACCCCGATGACTTACGCCTGCCTGACCACTAAGCGCATATTTCAAACTTTTATTTCGAAATTGGAATTCAGTTGCAGTAACATTGGCCATAAAGGGATTATTGGCTACGGTCATATTTGTATTGATAAGACTGATGTAGGAGTTGTTTTTTAACGATTGATCAATCACCGAAACATTATAATTTGTGAACGGCTGAACTAAAGATTCTCTGGTTACATTGCTAAGAGTATCCCTAATTGTGGCGTAAGATTTTAAACTCATTGCATTTAAAAATCCAATGGCAAAACCTTTTTTGTTTCGACCCGATATCTTAGTGGCGTTTACTAATTGAGTTTCAGATGGCATCTTGTCGATGGTTTCGTTTGGGGCGAGGTTATCACTTGCATTAGATGAAAACTTCGGATATCCACCGATTCGTCTGGAATAGAAGATGTCTCCACGATTAAATAGTTCGATGCCTTCGGTAAAAAACTGTCGGCGTTCAGCATAATATAATTCATAAGGAGAGAGGTTTAGTTGTTTATCATCCGATTGAATCTGACCAAAGTCGGGTATTAGCATCATATCCAGAGTATAGCTTTCGTTGATGCCGTATTTTAAATCCAGTCCACCGCGGTAGATGAAATCTGTTTGCCCACTACCTTCACTATGTTCGATATAGGTAGCTAAATAAGGTGAAAATGATAGACGAACAGGAGGTTTGATGTTTTTAATTCCGGTTAATGTTCCTTGTTGATGAATAAACCCATCTACATTACGATCAATAAAATTCCAGGAGTTGTTGGAGTTGTATCTTCTGATGTTGCGAAACATATTTAAACCCCATGTATGAACATCCTTTAGAGGAAAACGAAGAGCTGAATATGGAATGCGCATTTCTACAATCCATCCTTTGTTGGTTATTGAGGTTTTACTTTGCCAAACAGCATCCCAACTTCCGTCTTCATAATCGTAAGATGTTTTAATGGCTTTTATATCGGATTGAACTCCCGCTGGCGTTATAAAAAATCCAAAAGCCAGCTGTCCTTCATTATACGGATCTAAGTAGACACCAAAATAATCAGACATACCTATGTTATCACGTTCGCTTAAATAGTTATAGATACTGTCGGGAGCACTGTCGTAAAGCATGGCACCTATGTAAATAGCTTTTTGGTCGTAAAAAAAATAAACTTCTGATGGTTGGTAAGAGGGCTTTCCATTATAGGGTTGAAGTTGTACGAAATCTTTTGCTGGTAAAGAATTTTGATAACATGTTTCGTCCAATAGCCCGTCAATTTTTAATGGCTCGTTAATAAGGTAGCATTCAACTGTTTTTTTTGCCTGCGCCTGAATCATCACAAACGAAAATAGAAAGAGGATGGAAAGGGGGATTTTTTTCATAATCAGGATATAGTTGTGCGTTAAGCTAATTTAATCAATAATTATTGGATAGTGAATAAAAATATCACTAAACGTATTGTTTGATAAATACTTACTATGAAATATGACGCCTGAAAATAATCTGAAGTTACAACAAAAACTAAATCAATTTTATAAAACCAAATTCAACAATGAAAAAAGGTATCATAAGCATTCAATTATTATCTTTGTCGCTCTAAATGTTTTGAATAGTAAAAGTTTCGAACGAAACGCATAAAATAACTGACAATGAACTTTGTTGAGGAATTAAACTGGAGGGGCATGATTCACGATGTAATGCCCGGAACTGAAGAACAATTAAAAAAAGAATTAACATCAGCATATGTGGGAATTGATCCTACTGCTGATTCGTTACATATTGGTCACCTGGTTAGTGTTATGATGTTGAAGCACTTTCAGGCAGCGGGTCATAAACCTATTGTTTTGGTGGGAGGCGCCACTGGTATGATTGGTGATCCATCGGGTAAGTCAGCCGAACGTAATTTGTTAGACGAAAAAACATTACGTAAGAATCAGGAAGGCTTGCAAAAACAATTGGCTTTGTTTCTTGATTTTGATTCGAATAAAGAAAACGGAGCTGAAATGGTGAATAATTATGATTGGATGAAGGAATTTTCTTTCTTGGAATTCATTCGTGATGTTGGTAAGCATATCACCGTTAATTACATGATGGCCAAAGATTCGGTTAAAAAGCGTTTGGGATCTGAGTCAAAAGCAGGAATGTCGTTTACCGAGTTTACATATCAGTTGGTTCAGGGATATGATTTCTTGCATTTGTATCGCGCTAAAAATTGTCGATTACAAATGGGGGGATCTGATCAATGGGGTAATATTACTACCGGTACCGAAATGATTCGTCGTATCGAAAGAGGAGAGGCATTTGCTTTAACTTGTCCATTAATTACAAAGGCTGATGGTGGTAAGTTTGGTAAAACCGAAAGCGGAAACGTGTGGTTAGATCCGGAAAAAACAAGTCCATACCACTTTTATCAGTTCTGGATGAATACTTCCGATGCTGATGCCGAAAAATACGTTAAGATATTTACGATGCTTTCGAAAGATGAGGTTGAGGCTTTGGTAAAAGAACAAAACGATGCACCTCACTTACGTCCATTGCAAAAACGCTTAGCGGAAGAAGTAACGGTAATGGTACATGGGCGCGAAGCTTATGATTCGGCTGTTGAGGCTTCGCAGATCTTGTTTGGTAAAGCAACTACAGAAGCATTACGTAAGATTGACGAAAGAACGTTGTTGGCAGTTTTTGAAGGAGTTCCTCAATTTACGGTTGATAAAGGAGTGTTTGTTGAAGGTATTAATGTAGTGGATTTATTAGCTGAAAAAACAGAGGTATTTCCATCAAAAGGTGAACTTCGCCGAACCATTAAAGGTGGTGGCGTAAGTATTAATAAAGAAAAAGTATCAGATGCTGAAATGAATGCTGATGCAGCAATGTTATTAAACGATAAATATCTGTTGGTGCAAAAAGGAAAGAAAAACTATTTTCTTGTAATTGCAGAATAAGATAAAACGAAAATAATTTGTTGAAAGCAGGCTGAAAGGTCTGCTTTTTTTATTTGAATTCTAATCCAAGTAAAGAAATATCATCGAATACAGCACCCTTGCTAACAAATTTATCAATGGTTTCGCGAAGTTTGTTGAAGTCGTTTTCAAGGCTATCACCTGTGCTAAAGATATCTTCAATTTCCTGAGCATTTGATTCTACCTGGTTACCTTTATCTAATTCAACCACACCATCGGTAAAAGCAAGAAGTTTTGCGCCCTTAGGAATTTTTACTTTCCCGATTTCAACAGAAGGAACAAAGTCGAGCATTCCTAATCCAATACAGCCTTTTTCAAGGTGAGTAAGGTGTTTCTTCTTTGCATCGTATAATAATGGAGGTAGATGACCTGCATTAACATAGGTAAGGCGTCGTGTAATTAGATTGTAACGACCGATGAACAACGTAATAAACTTCTCGTTGTTGGCACTTGCGTTAACACGCTCGTTAAGTCGATAAATTAGCTTTTTAAAATTAGTTCCAGTGGTAAATAATGATCGCATTACAGCTTGGAAATTTGACATTACCATGGCAGCCGAAATTCCTTTCCCTGATACATCGGCAATACAAAAACCAATGTTTTGTCTTGATAAACGAAAAATATCGTAATAATCACCACCAACACCCATGTGTGGTTGGTAGTAGGTTTGAATGCCTAGTTTCTGAGTCTTTGGCATTTGATATTCGCTGGGAACTAACTGATTCTGAATTTTCGATGCCAACTCCATCTCTTTTTTTAGTACTTCTTGCTCAAGCAAAGCATTTTGCATGCGCTTGTTTTCAACAAATACAATGATTAAGTTGGCAATAATCTGAATCAGTTTTAGATGCTTTATGGTAGGACTAATTCCTTGTTGCTCTTCCTCAATATCACCAATTAATACATATCCAATGGGGGCAAATCGATGGAAAAGTGGAATAACAGCATCAAATCCTTTTAATTTAGGAGGATGCGAAATGGTAATGCTTTCAATAGTTTTATAGCACAATAAATCCTCCTCAACATTAATTCGGTCTGCTTCTTCTTTGGTAACACCCGATGTTAATAGGTTGTGCCATACATTATTGGTGAGTGTATAAACAAGAACTTTTCCAACTTCTAATTCTTCGCGCAATAAAATTTCAAACTCAGATAACAGATCATCAATACTATGATCTTCATTGATGGTCTGAGCTATGTCAAGGATAATATTAAGTCTATCCTTGTACAATTTGAGCCTTTTCTTTTTTAATTGCGTTACCATGTTTTTTGGAAGAAATATCTAATATATAAAAACTTCACCTCAATAATAAGAAAGAAGTTACGAAAACTAAAAAACCCTTTCAAATAAAATCGAATTTTTGTTAAAATAGGGATTTTACTGAAAGGGCTTTTTTAGTTAAAACTAAAATTATTCTTTAACTCGTTCAACATATGAGTTATCTCGAGTGTCAATTTTAATTTTATCTCCAACATTGATGAATAAAGGAACCATAATTTGAGCTCCAGTACTTACAGTTGCTGGTTTTAATGAGTTGGTTGATGAAGTATCACCTCTTACACCTGGTTCAGTATAAGTAACTTCGTACGAAACATTGTTTGGAAGATTTACCATCAATGGAGTTTCTGTATCTGCATGATAAACAACTTCAACTTCTAACCCTTCGCTTAATAAATCAGGGTTGTCAATCAAATCTTTTTCGATAGGTACCTGATCAAAAGTTTCGGCATTCATAAAGTGATATCCCATATCATCGTTATATAAGAATTGATGCGGGCGACGTTCAACACGTGCTTCATTCACTTTTACACCTGCGTTGAAGGTATTTTCAATTACTTTACCGGTTGAAACGTTCTTAAGTTTTGTTCTTACAAAAGCAGCTCCTTTACCAGGTTTTACGTGTTGGAATTGAATAATGAAAAACAATTGGCCATTGTATTCAATACACATTCCATTTCTAAAATCAGCCGTAGTTGCCATAATATTTAAATTCTGTTGATTCTATTATGTATTCAAAAACGCTGCAAAAATAGTGTAAATGCTTAATAAATCAGCATAATATATTAATATTTCGTTTGTGATGAGGTTTAAAAGCCTCTGATAAGCCTTGTTTTAGAAGGATGCCGTGCTGATTTTTTATTAATGCTTACTGGTAAATGGATATTTTATGCCATTATAATGGACCAGATCGCAAGTAAATGATCCTACAGCTAAATCAAAACGTACGCGAATGGGTATTCTGTTTTTATCTTTCGAAATCCAAACATGCATATCATCTTCGGTTTTAAAAGCTCGCCCCACTTCGGTTACCGGCGAAAATTTGTAACACTCAACTTTACCCATTTTGGTTTTAATGGTTTCTACTCCTTGGTAACGTATGCGTAGCGGAAAATTCTCATCCGAGAAATAAGTCATAAATTCAATTACTTCGCCTTTGGTTAGGTTATTGTTGAACTTGTTATTTCGAGCAAAATAAAATGCAGAAAGAATATCTAAGATTCCTTCTTGTACATCATGTGTACCTGATTTTTGGCTGATGACTTGTGATGAATCACGGTTGTATTCAACTTCGTTGTAATATCTATATCTACCTTCTCGTATGCTTCTAATGGCTTTTACCGGTAACTGGGTTTTTACGTCGATAAAACTCTCGTACTGATCGCGTATTTTGTATAATACATCGGTAACACCTACTGTTTCTCCTTTGGCAACCACATGCATTGTTTTTGTATTGTTAATGACTGAATCATTAACCGAAAGGTAGGCTTTTCCACCTGTTACAAATCCATAATTTAAAGTGTAAGTTAAAACTTCGCCACTTTTATAAGATTGGTGCGATGTAAGTGGATATGGAGGAATAAATATGGTATCGTTCTTTTCTGGTTCTTCAGCACGTATGCTAAATAACAGAAATAGGAATGAAAGGAATATAAAACTGCGTTTCATAATAATTGTCTAAAGGTTGGTATTGTTTCCTTATGACAATTAAACGAGCGAAGTCACTTATTGGTTAAGATTAGAGTACCTTTTTTTTAGGAGTTGTTGCAACAAAATCTTTTAGGTAAAAAGGTTCGAAATAAGCAACATCCTCAAATTTGTTTTGGTTGAAATGTTCTTCAGCCATAGGTGCCAGATTTTTTGCTAGCGGGTGTGCATCATCAATAAAAATTGCATTGGAATGGTTGATTACTTCTTTGCATTTTTTGGCTCCGTTGCCATAAAAAACTACCGTATTATTTGTAAGGAGGGGGGCAAAAGTATCTTCATCAATAATTTTAGCTGAGATTTTTTCTTTTAAATTCATCTCAGAATCGAATAATGCAGTGTATACCTCCATACGACGAGCATCCATTAGGGGACAAAACAAATAAGGGGTGGATCGTTTTTTCCATTCTTTATTGATGACCGGATAAGACATGATATGAAGTGAGTCGATGGCTATTAATGGAAGATCAGCTGCAAAACAAATGCCTTTGGCTGTTGAAACTCCAATGCGTAAACCTGTATATGAACCCGGACCACTACTAACTGCTACTGCATCCAAATCGGTTGATGCTGTTAAGTTATTTTCTGATAGAAGTTGATCGATTAATACCGTTAAATGAGCTGCGTGTGAGTTGGCTTCAAAAAGTTCTTTCGAATCAACTACTTTTCCGTCTACACTATAGGCAACAGAGCAAACGCCTGTTGATGTTTCAATGCTTAATATCTTTGCCATACTCAAAATATTTTATCCATCAGAGAAAACAACATTTTCTGTAATGGTGGCGCAAAAATAGTAAAAAGAGAATTACTAATCCTTTTTACCAGAGTTCAATTTATCAACCACCTCTATTAAATCGCCGTCTTTTAGTTTTCGGGATATGGCAGAATAAGGGCCACTGACTACTTCTTCGTTTTGGGTAAGACCTGTAATTATTTCGATGTATTTTGAATTTTGGATCCCTGTTTCAACAGTGCGTTGAATCGCTGCTCCTTTTTCGGCAACAAAAACCACTTCTACTTTGCTGTCTAAATCTGTTTTTGCCATCGCTGTAGAATCGTTTTGAATGGTATCGTTACGTGTAGTTACGGCAATAATAGGAACGGTTAGAATATTGTTTTTTGTGTTTGTTTGAATATCGACAGTAGCTGACATACCCGGACGAAATGGATATTTGTTGTGCTTGGTTTCGTCAATCATTTCCTGGTACGATTCGGGTAAGATTAAAACTCTTACTTCGAAGTTTGTAATTTGGTCGGCACTGGTACCTTCTACTTTGGCCGAGTTCGCAATTTGTGTAACAATGCCTTTGAACTTTTTCTTTAAATAAGCATCCACTTCAATAAGGCAGGTATCTCTTAGGCTTACTCTTATAATATCATTTTCATTTACATCAACCAAAACTTCCATTTGGTTAAGGTTGGCCAGGGTCATCATTTCGGTACCTTCGAATTGAGCTGTTCCAACAACCCTTTCTCCTTTTTCAACATTCAATCGCGAGATTGTACCATCCATAGGAGCATAAATGGTTGTTTTATTGAGGTTATCCTGAGCTTCGTTTAAGCCGGCTTTTGAGTTTATTACGCTGGCAAGAGCCGATTCAACATTGGCTTTGGCTACATTGTATTCCGATAAAACTTGTTCGTATTCCGATTCGGAGATGGTTTTTTCATCCCAAAGCTTTTTGTTTCGATTGTAATTCAATTCTTTTTGAACGAGCTGAGCCTTTGATTGTGCTAAATTAGCTTCGGCTGATTTTAGGGCTGCCTGCATTTTTTCGAGGTTACGCTCATATATATCGGGCTGGATACGTGCCAATATCTGACCTTGCTTTACTTCTTCTCCTTCTTTAATTAATAGTTCCAGTATCTCGCCCGAAACATCGGAACTGATCTTCACTTCAACTTCAGGTTTTATTTTACCGTTGGCAGTTATCGATTCTGTAATGGTTCTGGTAGTTACTTTGTCAATCAGTACTTTCTCGCGATATTCCTGACCTATCCAACCTTGCTTTTTACCAATTATCAGAACAATAATAATAACAACTAAGGCAATTAATGCGTAAAGAACCGGCTTCTTCATATATGGGTAATATTTGATTTGCGCTAATTTAGTAATAGTTCGGTACTTTGAGGTAGTTGACTTAGAGAAATTACTTAAATGATATAATACCAAAACCACAAATTTCGCCAATTAGCATAAATTGTTTTGTGTGTCAGAACCCAAAAATGTTTCATCTTTGAAATTTGTGGTTATAATAGCATATATTATGCGAATCAATAAATAGTTCAAATTGTTTTTATATCATAGTTCTACCCACTTTCGGGGTTGTATCATTAGTCAAATAATCACCCCGCGCTCCGCACGAGGCTATTATTGTTAATGTTCTTCGGACATTTATAAATCCTGAATGGATTTAATATGAATAGCCGTGGGTGGAACCCGTGGAACATGAAGGTATTATATAGGAACCCCAAAGTGGATTCAACTGTTGATTCGCACCTATTATCAATTTACATTGTTGGTATGATAGATTTATTATTTCAATTATTAATAATGTTTCGTGCGGCTACATATCCATTATAAAAACTAGTGTTTCGGTTTTTAAAAATTTTCATGAGTTTGTCCATTTTAATCAGGAGCTGGTTGGCTTGTGTAAATAGTTCTTTTAAATCCTGCGTGCGCACAACCGATTCAATTTGATATTTGCGCGGCATGCCATTGAGCGAGCGAAAAGTATCGGCATCGCCCTTTAAATCATCTACCTGCACTTGAGTTACTCCGTAATCTGTTGTTAGGGGAGCAAGGTTATTCTCAGCTTCGAGTACCACATCATCTACTTTTAGAATAAATTCCTGGTTGCGTAATTCAAGTAAATCACTCATGCTGTCACTCATTTTAGCTTCAAGTGTGCTATCGCCATTTAGTGAGGCGTATATCTCAATCTGATCGTTTAATATGTCTGCCTTTTCGGCAATGGCACGCTTTAGTAAGGCTTTATTCTGACCAACAAATACCTGTGCTTCATTTTGTTTGAGCCATGCCTCAGCTATACTGATGTTAATGGCTTTAAATTGCGTTTTAATCGTATTAATGATGGGTACTGCACTCCATACCGTTACGTTCTGATCGAGGTAGGCATCAACATTGTCGTGCATCTCTTTTCTGTTAAGCTGATTTTCTGTCATGGTGTACGGGATTAAAAATTATATATATACAAGATTTAATATATTATACATAAAAACAAATATCGCTTTTAATTCATATCGATTCTAAATACTATTAATTATATGCTGAACTCAGGTTATTATTTTTAATTCGCGAGCATTGCGGATCACTTTAAAAAGTTGGGGAGCATTTGAAAGCTAACGTTACACTCTATTTATATACTAATAACTTTAATAGCCAGAATTACCCCACTCGAAACAAGGTTTTGTACTTTGGATTGTTAACGTTGCGCAACGCTTGCCTCAATCCGAAAGATTTTTCAGTACTTTTTTTTAAAAGGAATAATAGAATTCTTCGCTCAGGCCGGAATGGCTTCAACTTTCTTTTGGTGAATTTATAACTGAGTCGCAAGTATAAAAATTGATCATGCATTGAGCACATCTTCTGATGCATTGAGCAGAGTTACGGATACATTAAGAAGCCTTTAGGATGCATGGAGTGCTCATAAATTGGCATTGAGCAGATATTCGAACGCATTGAGTATATATATGTATGCAAAGAGATAGCCTTAGTAGACATTGAAATCGATTAGTTGTTCATTCAGGGGTTGTTTTTGTATACGAAGCGGTTATGGGTAGGCATTAAGCAAAAAAAATACCAACCGGTACAAAACCGATTGGTATCAATTTGAGTAAGGGGTATTCTATAGTTCAATAGGTATTCCTTTATAAAAATCTAATATTTTAGTACGTAGTATATACGAGTATTTAGCTTGAAGAAGATCGGATTGAGCTTTTGTAAAATCATTTTTAGATACATTATAATCAACCGAGTTAACCAAGCCTACATTGTATTTTTTCTCGGTATAACGAAACGACTCTTTGTAGGATGCAACAGCTTCTTCGCTTGATAAAAATTGTTTGTATGCACCTACCGCATCTGCATAAGCTTGTTGAATCTCTTTACGTAAGTTCAGTTTTGCTGACTGTAATTGAAATTGTGCGTCTTGTAAACTTAGTTTGGCATTAGCAACATTGTTACGGGTTTGAAGTCGGTTAAAGATAGGAATAGATAAAGAGGCGCCAATATATGTGTTTCGTGTTGATTTGAATTGCTCCCACATAGGTCGGTTGTAACCATCTGGGTCATCTACTAACCAGTTAGCATTGGCACCAATATTTGCTCCCAGGTTTAAGGTTGGGTAATAACTTCCTTTAGCTATTTTAAGATCGTATTCGGTACTGGTAACATTGTATTCCGAACTTTTAATTTGGGGCATGATACCAACAGCTGTTTGATAAATATTTTCAGGACCCACAGGTGTAAAAGCGTCAAGTTCTGGTATAGCTGGTGTTTCTATAGCAAAATCCATTGGGTTTTCGAGATCTAAAAGTTGAGCTAAAGTCAGAATATTTAAATTTAAATTATTCTCTTGCTGAGTTATATTTAAAGCTTCTTTGGCTGCCTGCGATTTTATTTCTAAAAGGTTACCTACAGCAACGCTACCTGCATCAACAAGTTTTTGGGTACGCTCAACCTGTAGTTGACTTATATTATATTGTTCTTTAGCAATTGCTAATAATTCTTTGTCGAAAAGAATTTGCATGTATTGTGCCGTAATTTGAAGGGTAATGTCGTTTTTTGTTTTTTCATTATCTTCTAAGGCCTGCATCAAAAGATATTTGTTTTTCTTAATTGTATTTTGTCTGCTTAATCCCTCAAATAACGCAACATTACTGGATATGCCTGTACTTAAAGATCGTGTGTTCATATCCACATTGGTTGCAGATTGTTGGATCCATGTATAACCAAAGTTTAAGCCACCGCTTACGCTGGCATTTAAGTTAGGTAGCATGTTTAGTTTACTTTGTTTGTAAACATTATCCTGATATTCGGCATTCAGTAATTGCCTTTTTACAGTTATATTATTTTCGTGGGCATAATTTATGCATTCAAGTAGCGACCATTGTTTTACTTCTTGAGCAGAAGCAAGTGTTACGATGGCGAATGAAAGTAAAGATCCCAATAATGCTTTTCGAATCATTGCTAAGATTTTTTCCGTTAGGATGAATAATTATTTCTATTAAGTAAGTTTCCCATTTGTTGGGAGATCAGCCGGGGCATTTACCCCGACTGAATTATGAAAAAACTATTAAAAATATCAATTATAATTGAAAACTAGCTCTTCGGCACTTTAATCTTGTCTTCAGTGGTAATTCCATCTTTAACTTCAATGTTAATACCATCTGATAAACCTGTTTGGATTAATCGTTTTTCGTATAGCTGTTCGCCTGTTTCAATTTCAACAAAAGCTGAGTCGTTACTGAAAGAGATGAGTTTTTCTTTAATAGCAATTACACTATCGCGACGGTCGAGAACAATATCAGCAGTGGCACTGTAACCAGCTCTGATAAATTGATTTTCTTTTAGGTGAACAGCCGCTTTAATTTCGAATTGAATGGCACCGTTTTCTTCCACTCCTTTAGGCGAGATGGATTCAAGCTTAGCATCGTATTTGGTATCTTCAATAGCACCAATCGAAAGTAGAAGATCCATTCCTTCTTTAATTTTACCTACTTCGGTTTCGTCCACTTTTCCTTCAAACACCATTTTGCCCATATCGGCCACTGTTGCTACGGTAGTACCATCGTTAAAGGTATTACTCTTAATAACCGAGTTTCCTTCTTTGATAGGTACATCTAATACCATTCCGGTGATGGTTGATCTAATTAAAGTGTTAGTTTGATTTTTCATATTAGCCGTAACCCCTTCTTTAATTAACTGAAGGTTATTTTCAGCTGCATCTTTATCGGCTCTGGCTGTTTCAAATTTTAACTGTTCCTCAAGGTATTCCGATTCCGGAATAACTTTGGTGTCGAAAAGACCTTTTTTACGTTTGAATTCAATTTCAGCATTTTTAAAATTAATCTCAGCTTTGCGAAGTTGTGTTTCAGCATTATTAACCTGTACCATTTCAGGTATAATCTGAATTTTGGCTATTAAATCACCTTTTTCAACTTTATCGCCTGGCTCCACATATAATTCGGTAATAATACCCGATTCCTGAGGTTTGATTTCAATTTCTTTTCGAGGAACAACCGATCCGGTAGCCACTGTTTTTTTGATGATGTTGATTACTTCGGCATTTTCTGTTTCGTAAACAATTGGATTTTTCTTTGTTTGATTGTACAAGTAGAATACAACCCAGCCAACTAATCCAACAAATATGATTAGAAAAACTATTTTTAATACCTTTTTCATGATTATTGATTTAAGTTATTTTGTTCTTTTTGATTTATTCGTGACGTAATGCTTCAATTGGTTTTATTTTAATGGCTTTCATGGCAGGAATTAATCCGGCAATAAAACCAACAAATATTAACATGGCTAATGCTGAAAGGGCTAATGGTAACCCAATTTCGGGATTAAGGAAGAATGTTTCTTCTTCGCCGGTGGCCATAGCTCGTGATGCTTCAATTCCGGCATCAACTATATATAGTACAAACGTTCCAAAGGCCAGGCCAATAAAACCGGCTACTGTAGTAAGAAATACCGATTCGGTTAATAACTGTCCTACAATAATGGAGGGTTTGGCTCCAATGGCACGCTGAATTCCAATTTCTTTGGTTCGCTCTTTAACAATTACAAGCATGATGTTGCTGATTCCTACGGCTCCAGCTATCAGTGTTCCAATTCCTACTACCCAAATAAGAATGTTAATTCCTAAAAAGATAAAGAACATGGTTTGAATCTGATTTTCAACATCAATCTTACCAATCGCTTCCATGTCATCGGGCGATATCTTATGGTTTTTCTGTAGGATAGGCGTTATCTTGGCAATAACATCCTTTACTTTTACTCCTTTTTTAGCTGTAAAGCCAAAGTAGTGCACCTGATCGCCATAATTAAAGGTTTGTTGCATCGAAGTAAATGGCAGATAAATGGTTTCTTTTTTATTACTTCCAATGTTGATATTGGGATTATTACTTTTAAATACTCCCACAACCATAAAGTATACTCCATTTACTCTGATGTATTCTCCAACAGGATCTTCATCCTTATCAAACATTATTTCATATACTTTCTCTCCAATGATACAAACCTTACGTTTTAGTCTGATATCTTCGTCGTTTATGTATCGGCCATACGGCAGGGTACAGGGATCGATTTTTTTATAAGTCGGATAATCACCCATCACATTAAATGCTGCTGAGCGTTTGCCTCGCACCACATTTTCGCCGCTTCGTAGATTCCAGCCGTTCAATCGTGGCGAAATAACTTCCACTTCCGGCACCTGATCCTTAATAGCAATGATATCATCATTATTAATGCTCCAGTGTCTGCCTCTTTTAAATCCTTCGAAGGCAACAGTTGTATTTTCTGTCCACATAAAGGCACTATTGGTGGCAAAATCTTTTACACCTGCAGTAATTCCGTTTTTAAGTCCGTTGCCGGAACCGGTCATTACTATCAGCATAAATATGGCCCAAAAAACACCAAATGCCGTTAGAATGCTTCTTAGTTTGTTCTTTTTTATGGCGTTAATTATTTCTTGCCATCTGTCTCTATCAAACATAGATAAGGTTCTTAGGTTAACAATTATTCAACATGTAAGGCTTCGATCGGACGAATTGCGGCAGCTTTTCGGGCTGGGATAAATCCAGCGACAATACCAGCAGTTACTAATATTACCAGTGCCCATATGGCAACACCTAAATCGGCTGAAGGATTATCAAAAGCTCGTTCTATCTCCTGACTACCTTGTGCTACCTGTTTCAGAATCATCGAAACAAGGGAGAGTAATCCCATGCCTGCAACCAATCCAAAGAAACCTGCTAGTGCTGTAATTAAAACAGATTCGGAAAGAACAAGGCGGATGATAGAAAAGGGAGATGCTCCGATTGCTTTTCGGATTCCAATTTCTTTGGTTCGTTCTTTTACCAATATTATCATGATGTTGCTGACTCCAACAATACCCGCTATGATAGTCATTACTCCAATTACCCAAACAAACATTCTAATACCGGCAAATACACCTTGTGCCTGTTTGAATGATTCCAGTGTATTCCATATTCCTATTGCTTGTTTGTCCTCTGGAGCTACCCTATGACGTTCCATTAAAAGGTTTTGCACACTTTCTTCAATGCGTTTGTTCTCCGCAACTGTTAAGGCATTGGTGGCAATTGCCATTTCAGCAAGTTTGTTGTTGCCGTTGTATACACGTTGAGTGGTTGTTAATGGTAAGTACACCCGCTTCGATTCTTTGTCTTCGGGGTCGGTAAATACACCTACCACTTTAAAGGGAACTCCACCAATTCGGATATATTTACCCATTGGATCTTCTTCTTTGAAAAGATGCTTGCGAACAGCATCCGAAACAATGGCACATTTGCGATACTCTTTTATGTCAAGATCATTTATATAACGTCCTTGAACCATATCAACAATGGATATTTTTTTAAAAGAAGGCATTATTCCTTCTACCCTGAAGTCGCCATATTCGTTTTTGTAGGTTACATCGTTATTACCCCAGATACTAAAACGACCAGAGAAATCATCAATGTCGTCGGCAAACTGACGCTGTAGAATTTTAGCATCCTGATCGGTATATTGAATTCGTCGGCCGGCTTTTAAACCATCATGAGCAACCTGAGTGCGACGGCTCCAAATCCAAAGAGCATTTTTTGAAGTCCCGCGGAAGTTGTTTTCCATTCCGTTTTGTAAGCCTTTGCCTGACCCCAGTAACAGAATTAGCATAAATATACCCCAGGCGACACTGAAGCCGGTCATAATTGCCCGAAGCTTGTTTTGTCTGAGGGTTGAGAATATTTCCTGAAAATAATCAATCATGGTTGCGGGGTTAATTGTTTACAAGAATTGATCTGTTTGTATACTGCTCTGCATAATCGGCATTGGTTTCATTGGCTTCGATCAAACCATCTTTCAGGCGAATAACTCTTTGCGTCATATCGGCAATATCGTTTTCGTGGGTAACTATTATTACAGTAATTCCACTGTTGTTAACTTCATGAAGAATATCCATTACCTCGTACGATGTTTTGGTATCTAATGCCCCGGTTGGCTCATCAGCTAAAATAATTTTAGGATTAGATATCAGTGAGCGTGCAATAGCTATTCGTTGTTTCTGACCTCCGGAAAGTTCGCTTGGTAAATGCTCACTCCATTCTTTTAAACCCAGTTTATCAAGTAGCTCCATTGCAAGTATATTCCTTTTCTTGCGACTTACGCCTTGGTAATACAAAGGGAGAGCAACATTTTCTACTGCGTTTTTAAAAGATATTAGGTTGAATGATTGAAAAATGAAACCTATATATTGATTTCGGAAAGCAGCTGCCTTTCGTTCGCTCATTTGACGCACTAAAATATCATTCAGATAATATTCGCCTCGATCATAATTATCTAAAATGCCGAGTATATTGAGTAGGGTGGATTTTCCTGATCCGGATGAACCCATTATGGATACCATCTCGCCTTGCTTAATGTCAATGTCTAAGCCTTTGAGAACATGTAATGAATTGGAGCCTGTTATGTACGACTTGTGAAGTTGGTTAACACGGATGATGCTTTGACTCATAATTTTTTCTTCAATAGTGAATAGAATTCAATGGATTTACTGTTAAAATACGTTATCAACTCTTGTGCCGAATGGTTTAATGTGCACTTAATGAGCTATTAGAGTATTTAGGGCTTGTGGTGTACTATCGCCAACTCGGGCGAAAATGTTCATTATCGGACGATTTGCGCATTTTGCTTATACTGACTAGTAGACCAGTTGTAATCAGTAGTGTAGGCTGTTCGTTGTGTACGAATGCGAACATTTATATTTTAAGGAATTTTGAGGGATTTAGTAACAGTTTTGTAAATTTATTTTCGACCAAGGTTTAGTTTTAGAGTATTATTAGTAAATGAAATGATAAAATGAAAGTTAGCCAACTTATTAAAAAGAGTCAGGAAGGAGATAAAGGTGCTTTTGGCGAGTTGGTGCTTATGTATGGTGATTATGTTTTTTCGGTTGTTTTCCGAATTATCAATAATCAAGAAGATTCAGAAGATCTGGCACAGGATGTTTTTGTAAAGGCATGGAAAAACATTAAAGCATTTGATGAAACAAAATCAAAGTTTACCACTTGGCTCTACACAATTTCAATACGAATGGCAATTTCGTATTTGAAAACAAGGAATAAAAACATTGAGTTAGTTGATAAAATATCGAACTATGATAATACAGAAATGAATATTGACCTTATTGAACTAGGTAAACGAATTGAGCAAGCAACTCAATCATTGTCTGATCAGCAGAAAATCGTTTTTGTTTTACGCGATCTTGAAGAATTACGAGTTGATGAGGTCGTTGAAATAACAGGATTCTCCGAAAAGAAAATAAAAGACAACTTGTACATAGCACGCAAAAGAGTAAAAGAAAAGTTAAGTAAATTATTAAAAGTAAAGTGATGGATGAATGGGAAGTGTTAAAAAATAAGCCACGGATTAAAGATATTCATCGTTTTAAAGATGGAGTTATGTCGCAAATTAACATAGACGATGCGACTATTAAAAAGCAGAGTAAACTATTTTGGAAAATTGCGGCTTCTATTCTGGTTCTTTTTTCGGTGGGAAGCTACACCTGGATGGAAACAGATACGTATTTGTCACGAGAAACTTATTTAGCTAATGTTACATATGAAGAAAGTTCATTTGCCGATAATACAAAGTGTCAATATCAGGTAGCTAACTTGATAAATGTAATGACAGAAGCGGGATTAATAATTGATGTGCATAATCGTATCGTTCAATTTTCAATTGTTGACGTGCAAAAAATAATACAAACAAAATCTTCATTATCCACCGATATAGAGCAATTTATTCAAGCAATGCAAAAGCTATACCCACTAAAATTTCAGCAATATAAATCGGGAGAAGTGGTGGAGTTAAATATATGGCAGCTTAGAGAAAATCAACAATTGTGCGACTGGATTAAGTAATCTGAGTATTAAAACACGAAATTATGAGAAAGTATAGTTTACTATTATTACTGTTATTTATTATAAGTGCTTGCGATGAGCCAGAGTTGAGATATTTTACTCGTATTAATAATGATGGAACGGTGTACAAACGGGTATCCGCAGTTGGTGATTCTGCAAAAGTATACGACGATCCTTTCTCTTTTGATGTTTCTGATGGATGGTTGTTGACGTATAAAAAAGAAATAACAAATTCCGATACTTTGTTTTTTGCGATTGCAGAAAAGAGCTTTCCTTCAATTGAGGCATCATCAAAGGCATTCTATCATGATGTTGATACAGGTTCTGTTGAAAACATAAAAGTTGAATATGAAAAGAGGTTTCGGTGGTTTTTTACTTTTCATAGTTATCGTGAGACTTTTTTACAAATATTCCCATATCGACATTACAATATAAATGACTTTTTAAGTGATAATGAGAAAAAGTATTTTCTTGCTGATGATACAACAGTAATTAATCATCTAAATCAAAAAGAAAAGGATGCTTGGAATAAAAGGGGAGAAGAACATATTTTTAGCTATCTCTCAAAATCGTTAAGTTCCGAGTATATTAATTTGCTGGATTCTTTTGCTGTACAGAAGGGGTACAATACTCTTAATAAGACTCAAAAAGAGATTATTGATGATTTTGTATTAGCAACACTTGACGATGGATTGAGTGAGGATTTAATTGAAGTAACTGATAGTGTACTTGGATCTGATTGGGTTAGTGGTGTCTATCGGCAAGGATATTTCAATAAATTGGAATCTAATTGGAAGGATAAAACCATGTTTTGGGAATCGAGGGATTATAAGGTACAATTTGAGCTACCTGGTTTAATATATAAAACAAATGCCCCGTTTGTGGATAATCACAATTGTAAATGGGAATTTAGGCTTGGCGAATTTCATTATTGCGATAAAGTTTTATTTACTGAATATCGTACAACCAATTGGTGGGCATTTATAATTACATTTGTTGTTATCGTATTGTTGCTTTGGAAAGCATTCGCTAAAAAATAGATCTATGAGACTACTGTATATATTATTGGCATTACCATTATTGTTTGCTTGTTCGCACAATCCACAGGTGGTTATAAAAACAGAGTTGGGAGACATCGTATGTGATGTATATATGGATAAAGCACCAATTACTACAGGCAACTTTTTAAAATATGTTGATGAGAATAGGTTCGATGGAGCAACTTTTTATCGGGTGGTAACAATAGATAATCAACCTAATAATGATGTGAAGATTGAAGTTGTTCAAGGAGGATTATATGATGATATGCATCCAAAGCACTTGCCGCCAATCGAGCATGAAACTACACAGCAAACTGGAATCTTACATAAAGATGGAGTATTAAGCATGGCACGTAATGAACCAGGAACAGCACAAGCAGACTTCTTCTTTTGTATAGGTGATCAACCAAGTTTGGATTTTGGAGGAAAACGTAACCCAGATGGTCAAGGTTTTGCTGCGTTCGGGAAAGTTGTTTCGGGGATGGATGTATTATTGAAGATTCATCAATTAAAAAACGAAGGCCAATACCTGATAAATCCTGTAAAGATTCTGTCAATTGAGAGGATTTGAAAAAATCTACATAATTATTCCTTCAGCTAACTCTCATAATCCCAACTCTGAAACACAAATTAACACTCAAATATTTAAAAAACTCAGCAATATGATTTGGATGTTCGAGAAATAAGCGCTTATTTTGCATCCGCTTTTGAGAACAAGGGTTCTTACGAAAGGCAGGGCAGACGGGCGATTGAGCTGGTTTGTAAATATTGAAGCAAAGAAAAATGCGAAGTGTTTAAGCTTTCTTTTTTTATTAGCTGCGTTTAATAAAAAGCTAAGCGACAGTAACGAAAAAAGAAAAGTAAAAAACTTCAAAAAAACATTTGGAATTTAGAAATTAAATTCTTTATCTTTGCAGCCGCTTTTGAGGATAACGTTTCTCACGAAAAGCAGAGCAGGTAAGCTTTCGAGCGAATCTCCAAAATGATGAAAAGAAGTAATTGACAAGTCAAAAAAGTTGAATTAACTTGATTTTCCTTTCGAAAATAAAGAAGAAAAAAACTTGAAAAAAGATTTGGAAATTAAAACAAAAACTTCTTACCTTTGCAGCCGCTTCTTAAACGAGAGAGGTTAGAAAGGACAACGAATTGAGGCAGTTAAGAGCTAAAAATTCACAAGAGCAAAAAGCTCCAACGATCTTTGAAAATATTGAATAGTACCTAAAACTAAAAAAGGTAAAAAGTGAACCTGAAGTCAATGGTATAAAAAGTTTTGAAAGCATTAAAAATTTTTATACAACGAAGAGTTTGATCCTGGCTCAGGATGAACGCTAGCGACAGGCCTAACACATGCAAGTCGAGGGGTAACAGGGAAGCTTGCTTCCGCTGACGACCGGCGCACGGGTGCGTAACGCGTATGAAACCTACCTTTTACTGGGGGATAGCCCGTTGAAAGACGGATTAATACCCCATAATATTATTGGATGGCATCATTTAGTAATTAAAACTCCGGTGGTAAAAGATGGTCATGCGTGACATTAGGTAGTTGGTGAGGTAACGGCTCACCAAGCCGACGATGTCTAGGGGTTCTGAGAGGAAGGTCCCCCACACTGGTACTGAGACACGGACCAGACTCCTACGGGAGGCAGCAGTGAGGAATATTGGTCAATGGCCGCAAGGCTGAACCAGCCATGTCGCGTGAAGGAAGACTGCCCTATGGGTTGTAAACTTCTTTTATATGGGAAGAAACACGAGTATGTATACTCGCTTGCCGGTACCATATGAATAAGCATCGGCTAACTCCGTGCCAGCAGCCGCGGTAATACGGAGGATGCAAGCGTTATCCGGATTCATTGGGTTTAAAGGGTGCGTAGGCGGAATAGTAAGTCAGGGGTGAAAGTTTGCGGCTCAACCGTAAAATTGCCTTTGATACTGTTATTCTTGAGTACATACGAGGTAGGCGGAATGTGACATGTAGCGGTGAAATGCTTAGATATGTCACAGAACACCGATTGCGAAGGCAGCTTACTAGACTGTAACTGACGCTGATGCACGAAAGCGTGGGGATCGAACAGGATTAGATACCCTGGTAGTCCACGCCGTAAACGATGATAACTAGCTGTTTGCGATACACAGTAAGCGGCAAAGCGAAAGCATTAAGTTATCCACCTGGGGAGTACGTTGGCAACAATGAAACTCAAAGGAATTGACGGGGGCCCGCACAAGCGGAGGAACATGTGGTTTAATTCGATGATACGCGAGGAACCTTACCTGGACTTAAATGTAGGCTGCATAGAGTAGAGATATTCTTTTCTTCGGACTGCTTACAAGGTGCTGCATGGTTGTCGTCAGCTCGTGCCGTGAGGTGTCGGGTTAAGTCCCATAACGAGCGCAACCCACGTTGTTAGTTACCAGCACATAATGGTGGGCACTCTAACAAGACTGCCGGTGTAAACCGCGAGGAAGGTGTGGATGACGTCAAATCAGCACGGCCCTTACGTCCAGGGCTACACACGTGTTACAATGGTCGGTACAGAGGGCCGCTACACTGCGAAGTGATGCTAATCTCAAAAACCGGTCTCAGTTCGGATCGAAGTCTGCAACCCGACTTCGTGAAGCTGGATTCGCTAGTAATCGCGCATCAGCCATGGCGCGGTGAATACGTTCCCGGGCCTTGTACACACCGCCCGTCAAACCATGGAAGCCGGGGGTACCTGAAGTCTGTCACCGCAAGGAGCGGCCTAGGGTAAATCTGGTAACTAGGGTTAAGTCGTAACAAGGTAGCCGTACCGGAAGGTGTGGCTGGAACACCTCCTTTCTGGAGAAATTTTTTATGCCATCAGGCACTTTTATCTTTTTTAGGTATTATTTAAAACATAAGTAGAAAGTAGAAAGGCAAAAGGAAAGTAGAAAGAGATACGTAAAGTAAATCACTACTGACTACTGCCAAACAAACTACTGACTATTTAAAACAGCGTCAAGTAATCCTGTTAGGAACGGGAGTAGACGACACTGCAACAGTCCCGTAGCTCAGTTGGTTAGAGCACTACACTGATAATGTAGGGGTCGGCAGTTCAAGTCTGCCCGGGACTACCAAAGCTAGTAGCTAGCAACTAGAAGCTAGATGCTAGAATCATGGGGGATTAGCTCAGCTGGCTAGAGCGCCTGCCTTGCACGCAGGAGGTCATCGGTTCGACTCCGATATTCTCCACCAAAAGTAGAACAAAGGTTTTACTAAAAATAAACATCATGAGAATCAGCTAAAAGCTAGTAGCTAAGAGCTAGCGGCTGAAAAAGATACATTGGATAAAAATTTCAGTTCGATTCTGGAAGTATCACAAGCTGTACAATAAACAGCAAAACGATCATTGACATATTGGCAACAACCAAAACCATATACACCAACTATGGTGTGTGTAAAAGAAAGTAGACAAGGGCGTACGGGGGATGCCTAGGCTCTCAGAGGCGATGAAAGACGTGATAAGCTGCGATAAGCTGTGGGGAAGTGCAAATAACTATTGATCCGCAGATTTCTGAATGGGACAACCCGGCTGGTTGAAGACCAGTCATCCGAAAGGAAGCAAACCCGGGGAACTGAAACATCTAAGTACCCGGAGGAAGAGAAAACAAAAGTGATTCCGCAAGTAGTGGCGAGCGAACGCGGATTAGCCCAAACCAGTGATGTTCAGGCATTGTTGGGGTTGTAGGACTTGCATAATCAATTAAAATAGAAGTAGAATACTTTGGAAAGAGTAACCAAAGACGGTGATAGTCCGGTATACGTAATATTTTAAGCGAGGCGAGTATCCTGAGTAGCGCGGGACACGAGAAATCCTGTGTGAATCTGGCGGGACCATCCGCTAAGGCTAAATACTCCTGAGAGACCGATAGTGAACCAGTACCGTGAGGGAAAGGTGAAAAGCACCCCGAACAGGGGAGTGAAAAAGTACCTGAAACCGTGCGCCTACAAGCGGTTGGAGCAGACAAGATCTGTGACAGCGTGCCTTTTGCATAATGAGCCTACGAGTTACTTCTCACTGGCAAGGTTAAGATTTTAAGAATCGGAGCCGAAGCGAAAGCGAGTCTGAATAGGGCGCAATAGTCAGTGGGAGTAGACGCGAAACCGTGTGATCTACCCATGATCAGGTTGAAGCTGTGGTAACACACAGTGGAGGACCGAACCAGTTGACGTTGAAAAGTCTTTGGATGAATTGTGGGTAGGGGTGAAAGGCCAATCAAACTCGGAAATAGCTCGTACTCCCCGAAATGCATTTAGGTGCAGCCTTATAAAAGTTTTGCAGAGGTAGAGCTACTGATAGGACGCGAGGGCTTCACCGCCTATCAACTCCTGACAAACTCCGAATGCTGCAAAATGATTTATAGGAGTGAGGGCATGGGTGCTAAGGTCCATGTCCGAAAGGGAAAGAACCCGGACCATCAGCTAAGGTCCCCAAATGTATGTTAAGTTGACCAAACGCGGTGCTGCTGCATAGACAGCTAGGATGTTGGCTTGGAAGCAGCCATTCATTTAAAGAGTGCGTAACAGCTCACTAGTCGAGCGGCGGTGCATGGATAATAATCGGGCATAAACATACTACCGAAGCTATGGATTGAACATTAGTTCAGTGGTAGGGGAGCATTCTAAACTGGGTTGAAGCTGAAGGAGTGATTCACAGTGGACTGTTTAGAAAAGCAAATGTAGGCATAAGTAACGATAAAGGGGGTGAGAAACCCCCTCGCCGAAAGACCAAGGTTTCCTGATCAACGCTAATCGGATCAGGGTTAGTCGGGACCTAACGCGAACCCGAAAGGGGTAGTGGATGGAAAACAGGTTAATATTCCTGTACCTGTCATACAATTAAAGTGACGCATTGGTGAGGTGCTTACGTACTGACGGAAATGTACGTTGAGCCTAGTCTACGGACGAAGCGAAAGTAAGCAGCCGGTGCCGAGAAAAGCGAGTATGACGGCTCGTACCGTAAACGGACACACGTAGTTGGGTTGAGTATACTAAGGCGCTCGAGTGATTCATGGCTAAGGAACTAGGCAAATTAGCCCCGTAACTTCGGGAGAAGGGGCGCCTGCGAGTAAATCGCAGGCCGCAGAGAAATGGCCCAGGCGACTGTTTATCAAAAACACATGGCTTTGCTAAATCGAAAGATGATGTATAAGGCCTGACACCTGCCCGGTGCTGGAAGGTTAAGAGGAGATGTTAGCTTCGGCGAGGCATTGAATTGAAGCCCCAGTAAACGGCGGCCGTAACTATAACGGTCCTAAGGTAGCGAAATTCCTTGTCGGGTAAGTTCCGACCTGCACGAATGGTGCAACGATCTGGGCACTGTCTCAGCCATGAGCTCGGTGAAATTGTAGTTCCGGTGAAGATGCCGGATACCCGCAACGGGACGGAAAGACCCCGTGAACCTTTACTGCAGCTTAACGTTGGTTCTGGGTAAGTAATGTGTAGGATAGGTCGGAGACTATGAAGCAGCATCGCCAGGTGTTGTGGAGTCACCCTTGAAATACGACCCTTTGCTTATCTGGGGCCTAACTCAGCGATGAGGACACCGTTTGGTGGGTAGTTTGACTGGGGTGGTCGCCTCCAAAAGTGTAACGGAGGCTTTCAAAGGTGCGCTCAAGACGATTGGTAACCGTCTGCAGAGTGTAATGGTATAAGCGCGCTTGACTGTGAGACCGACAAGTCGATCAGGTACGAAAGTAGGACATAGTGATCCGGTGGTTCCGTATGGAAGGGCCATCGCTCAAAGGATAAAAGGTACTCCGGGGATAACAGGCTGATCGCTCCCAAGAGCTCATATCGACGGAGCGGTTTGGCACCTCGATGTCGGCTCGTCACATCCTGGGGCTGGAGAAGGTCCCAAGGGTTGGGCTGTTCGCCCATTAAAGTGGCACGCGAGCTGGGTTCAGAACGTCGTGAGACAGTTCGGTCCCTATCTGTTGTGGGCGTAGGAAATTTGAGAAGACCTGACGTTAGTACGAGAGGACCGCGTTGGACATACCGCTGGTGTACCAGTTGTTCCGCCAGGAGCATAGCTGGGTAGCTAAGTATGGAAGGGATAAGTGCTGAAAGCATCTAAGCACGAAGCCTGCTTCAAGATGAGATTTCCCTTAAGGGACGTTAGAGACGATGACGTTGATAGGCTGTAGGTGTAAGTGTGGTAACATACGTAGCCGAGCAGTACTAATTGCCCGAGACTTTCAAGAGTCTTTTAAATAAGATAATAACGCATCAAGAACTGGTGGATGTGGTTTTGGTAAAGCCTTTATGTTATAACTAGCGGCTAGCAAGTAGAAGCTAGCAGCTAAACAAGAAATTTAGGTGGCTATTGCGCAGGGGTCCCACCTCTTTCCATTCCGAACAGAGAAGTTAAGCCCTGCAGCGCCGATGGTACTGCGTAGAAGTGGGAGAGTAGGTCGCCGCCCTTTTAAAGAGAAACCCGTTGTTCAACAGAGCAACGGGTTTTTTGCGTTTATAGGATTCTTCAAATAGGTTTTAATTTTGCCATTGAATTAGTAGATATGTTTCTTCGTTTTGACATTAAATCATTTTGAATATACCTTTTTTATGGTATTCACTTAATTATTAATAGTTTTTAATTCTTATCAATTAGATTTTGAATTTTATTTAGGTCTATATAAATATTGCAATTGCTTGTTTAAAGTGAACCTTTATTTATGCATGGATTATTCGCTGTTTTTTGACTCTAAAGAGTGTTTGTAATACTTTGTGTGAGATTTATATTTTAGAGTTAAATATAGACGTATTTCAAATGCTGTATTTGTGGACGGATAATTTTAGTTATTGTAAAAATTATCAAAAATTATATCTTTGCAAACGCTTCAGAAGAGAGGCTGAATTAGTTACGGGATGTAGCTCAGCTCGGTTAGAGTACACGTCTGGGGGGCGTGGGGTCGCTGGTTCGAATCCAGTCATCCCGACTATATAGAGGAAGAGAGATTTACGATATGTAATCTCTCTTTTTATTTAGTACCACTCAACCTTTAAATCTTTTATCAAGGTGGCACCACTTCCTATGGAACCGGTATGTTGTATTAAAATACCTCCACAAGTATTTGGCTTAATAGCCGTATCTATGTACACCTTCTTTTTAACTTTGGAATTCAGAATGTAATTATTACAATTACTTGCTTTTGCGATAAGCACCGAATCTTTGATTTCAACTGAAATTGTGCAATTGGGTCTATAGCACGAGGCAGATACCGGACTGCTGATAGGAGTCGCAATCTCATTTTTATATTCCATGAGTTGAAAGTCAACAGCATTGGCGAATTTGGCTGTTCTAAATATTCGTAAGGCATATCCATTCATCGTATTTAGGTCCATTTTAATACCGATATCCATGTACTGATCGGTTGCACTTCCAAATCCTTGTCCTGCTGTTTTTGCGGGAACTGCTGTGAGACTAATTTTTATATCACCGAATTTGTCTCCGACAGGCTGATAGCGTAAGCGGGCTCCTTTAGTATTTTGAATCAAGCCGGTGTCGTTGGCAGCTCCATTAAGTCCGGAGCCTACATACCAAGCTTCTTTGTGGTTGTCGGCTTTCCAGTTCTGTTCTTTTGTGTCTTGTGGTTTATAGCAATCAACCGTCCAAAAACCTTCTATTATTCGTGCTTGATTCAATGTTGAAAAGTTGTTTATATTGGGTTTTAGAGTAAGAGTATCATTCTGCGGATTTTCAATATTGATACACCTTTTGTATAGTACCTTAAATTCATTGCCAGCGCAGCAACGTAAATGTTTGGGCTTGATGCTTGCCATTATATACCATCCTTCATCTGCTTTAGTAAGGTTATATTTACGCATAGGTTCGTTAAAGCGAGAGACTGCGACTTCAATTGGATTTTTATCATCTTTTGATTTGCATCGATACCATTTTATTATCGATTCATCTTGATAAGGCATATCCAGTTTATATTGTAATTGCAAATACTCTTTAATTTTGATGATTTTAGGGGTATGAATAAACTGTGGAGGATCAATAAAGGAAGGAGCTATCCGGATTTTAGCAGAAGCTTCTAACCCAGTTTTTGTGTTTGCGTTAATAACTACAGTTTTTGTTTCGTCATTAGTATTGGTTGGAATTATCAGACAATTACCATCTTCTTTAGGCACAAGTTTAACCAGAGAATTATATTTATCATCAACAGTCCAATTAATATCTTCCAATGGTGATTTGTAATTCCCGAATCGTTTGAGTTCGGTTTGTAACATCAAACTGTCTTTACCGGTTTCAATCTTTGTTTTCGAAGTGAGAATTAATAATTGTGTTGTGATAGAACTCAAATTTATCTTGTTTATTTTTTCGATGGAATCAATTATCGTTTTTATATTCATTGGATCCCAATTATCACCCCCTCTCAGAAGATTATAGGTATTGTAGATGGTTGAATCATTATGATTTAATCGATAAGCGTTCAATATATCTTTCCCGATCATATTTACTGTTGAAACATTGTCTTTGTTGCCAATTATTATGGGTGAATTGTTAAGGGTAACATTGTATTGATAATATTTTTCTTCAACCGAAGGATCGGCTCTCCAGCCAATATAATTTAGATTGTTGGAATGAAAACGTGTATCAATCATAGTGATTGAGCTAGCCACTTTTGTTAAATATTGGTTTCCATGTGTAAGGATATTAATATCACAATTAAGAAAAACGGCACCTGTGTTGGGAGCATTGTAAAATGGTTTGCTGCTGTAAAAATCAAAGTTGCAATTGAGATATACGGCTGTTCCATTTAAAGCATCGTCGGTGCACTCAAAATGGCAATTCGAGAATAGTGTTCGCTTACTTCCCCAGAAAGGAGCCAGATTAAGACGGCTAATAAAATGACAGTTATCTGCCATCACCTTATCACCATTGCTAAAAATAAGTTGAGCCTGTACAATGGCCGAAGCTCTTTTCTTGCGATTTAGTTTTGGATTATGAGGGTAAAACAAATCTACATTACAGTAATTTCCAAAGGTTAAATTGTGTGTTGATAAACCATCGCCTTTTATATTAAGCATGGTGAAATTGCCTTTAGCTCCAATTGTTTGTCCACGGTTAGAAGCCAGAATTACGTCTTGTGGATGATTTGTAAGACCAACCATCTTTAGCCATTCACAATGGATTTCTAAACCAAAGGGAACTCCTTCTCCTGTTTTTGGAATTCGGATTTCAGCGTCATCAGGATTATCAATCCAATAAACCCATGGCGCAATGTAAAGTATCATTGGGTCGCTTTCGCTGCCATTACTTAAGTGTTTTGCTGCTTCGTTAATCGAATTAAATACAAACGGATATCTTTGACATTCTTCCGAAGTTAGTTGCCCATCAATATAAAAAGCTTTGGGACCTAATTTTATTTGATGTCCTTGATAGGTGATAGTTTCGCCTTGGAAGAGGAGGGATGGATTTATATTATTGGTAATAAACTGGGCAGTTGTATTAACGACTGAGATCATTAATACAACTGCCAGAAATATGATTTTATTTTTCATTCAGTATTATTCAAAATTGATGCTAACTTTTACGCCCCAGCTTTGATACTTACCATCTTCGAAACCAACAAAAGTACCTACACTGCCCATCAAAAATATTTGAGATACACCATAACCAAATTCAGTATAGTTTTTAAAGTCGGGTGTGGTTAGATAGCTTGCATAAAGATTTTCGAGCCATAAACGATTGCTTACCCATGGTAAAAACTTAAGAAATAAATACGGGCTTGTGTACGCTACATGACCTTGTGCATACCATTTGTTAGTACTCACACTGTAATCGTCGAGCAGGTTAAATGCATTATCCCACGTTTTAAAACTGATAGGAATTTCATTGGTGTTGAAATGTTGGAATTGCGAAAAATGTATTTGTTTACTATTAGTGAAATAACCTCCGCCAGCTTGCCATTTAAACTCGTTGAATATCCCCCATGATTTTGATTGACGTACCGACGCTTTTATCAACTCGTAATCCGATTCACTATCTAAAACTCCTCTTACACCTCGTTGATACCCGAGGTTAAAAGTTGGGTAACGCGAACCAGCGTCATATTTACGCCCCTTATAAACCCGATAATGTAGCTTAGGAGTATATTCTAAATCGGCAGTAAAATGAACGTCTTTCTGATCGCGTAGGTTATCTGCACTAAGTGTTGGATTAGGAGGAATATTGAGGGCATAATCTTCAGATTGGTCTAATACCGACCAATTGGTACTATTTTCTAATTGATGATAATAGTGATATGATGCGCTCACATCTAAACGTAAGCCTTGTTTTAAATCAATTCCGTGGTTCACAAAAAAGTAATCGTTTTGATACAATTTCATGTAATGCTCTTTAAAGAACAAAGCCGAAATAGCATTTAGTGTACGATCAATACCATATTTACTATTAAAGTCCTGACTAAGCTGTCCAAAACCCAAACCTATTTTGGCTCTCTTCATGGGGGCAAACGAGTAGCTGGCATAATTGCTCCAGAGAACCTTTTCGCGGTTAAAAGCATATTTGATTTGAGGGCGCATGTAAAAGTTATGAACAGAGTCAACTTTATAATTTAAATTAAAACCTTGTTGATAACTCCAGCCATCAACGGCATTAAAGTCAACCTGTTTTAATCCAATTAAACCATCATATGTAATGCGCATGGCTGAATCTACAGCATAAAAAGTATGACCTGATAAGAATCCTCCGGATACTTTACTAAATAAGGATCTTTCTTTTTTCTCAACTTTAACGGTATCAGCCTTTAACTTGGCTAGTTTTACCGAGTCTTTTACTTCAAAACTGCGAAGCTCATCTGATGTTAATGGAATAGGGCGGATCCGATCCCAATACATCGAGTCTTGTTTAACAGTGTCTTTTTTGTGGGTGATTTTATAGGTGTTTTTAATTTCCAGTGATTCTTCTTCGCCTTGTTCTTGTTTGCGAGATTCTTTTTCAATTAAACGCGAAAGTTTTATCATATCGCGATTACTAAGTTCTTCTTTTGCCAAAAGCTCTTCCATTTTTTGTTGAGCTTTTGATTTTTCTTCTGCTTCCTTAGCTTCTTGTTCTCGTTGTTCTATTAGTTTTTTCGCTGCTTCTTCAGCGGCATATTGTTTCATTAAAGCATCGGGTACCGGCAAATCGGTGTTGAGTTTAATATTTTTATACTTTACCGATCCTGCATATCGGAAGTTCGCTTTAACTCCAAATACCGATGCTTTTAGATTAAAACGGTGACTAATGGGTAACCACGATCGCTCTTTAACAGGCGCATAAACCTGCTTAATGTTTAGTTCGCCATAAAAAGCTTCATTGGTAACATCAATGGAGTGAATGTTCCAAAGGTTATCAACAATGTAAATATATCCGCTGTATGTTTGCTGGCTTTTTCGTTTTGGTATGATCTTAATTTTGTTAACAGCCACATCTCCTTCGTAGAAATATCCTTCGTAAACAAATTTATAGTAGCTAAAAGCATTGGGAGCCAAAGGAGATACAGCTACATCCTGAGTAGGTTCATAAAAACTGTAAGTGATGTAGCCCATTACATCGTTTTCATTGCTATCTGGGAAAGTGCTTTGTGAATGAACGACGGTGTGATCGTATTTGTCGGGTGCGGTAAACTTTATTTCATTCATCGATTCCATGGTATAGGTCTTACCTTCCTCAATCTGCATCTCGCTGTCGTTTACATCAACAGTCATCATCTTTTTCAGTAGCTTGGGTACCTTCTCCATTACAAGACTACCTTTCAGATAAACTTCGGCATTATATTCACCTATCTGACGCTGATAGTAGGGAGCCAGACTAATGGCTTTACGCATAATAGGGTAGGCAGGATCTTCGCCTCCTGAATAAACACGTACTTCTTTAATACGATAAGCTTGTTTTTTTAGTTGGATATCTTTTGATATGAAACCATCGCTCACTGTAAACTTGATTTCTTGTTTTTCGAAACCCAAGCCTTGAAAGACAATGGTATATGCTCCTGGATCGAGCAGAATTTCGTATTCGCCTAGTTCGTTTGTCGTAGTTCCGGTGGTAGTTTGTTTTAGATAGATAGTTGCGAAAGGAACGGTTTGGTCATTTTCGTCGGTTACAACTCCTTTGATACCTGTTTGTGCCCATAGTGGCATTGACAAGGCAACAAATAGAAGCCCAAAAATTAGTTTAGCTCTCATCATTTATAAAAGTGGTTTAGGTTGCAGGGTACCTTTAAGTGCCCATTACTTATATTAATGCAATCTTTAAATAAAAGGTTGCCTCAACATAAATAAGTCGATTAAAAAGGGTAGTAAGTTACAATAAAACCATCTTTTATTGCTGATTAGCCTAAAATTTTACAGTAAAAGAGTTGTTAATTGTGTAAAATAAAGGTTCGACATCGGGAGGAACAAGATTATCGTAATCGAGCCTAACAAAAAATCGAAACGAAAAGGCTTTACTGATTTTAAAATCCAGGCTGGTTTCGTTCCAGATACGAAAATCGGCAGGATCGGAATAATCGGGTTCGTAGTAGGTGGTTTGACTGAATTTAGCATTGTCGGACATTTGCCAGTCCATCGAAAACATGGAACTAAATTTTACCAGACTCTTTCTGCGTTTATAATCATCATTCTCAAATAATTCGTTCAGGTAGATGGTGTAGGCAACTAAAAATAACTTGAATTTATCTTTATCAGCTATGTTAAAACGAGGTCCACCACCCAAAATATAGCGGTGTTTCAAGCTTTTTACACGGTTGTAACTGTATTGCGAAAAGGCTTCGGCAATAATGATTTTATCGGGTACCCAATAGTTATACTTAAACATAAACCCTCCGTTATTAACGTTACTTTCATTATCAACACGACTGTATCCAATATCTGATGAAAAAAGATAAGTGTTATCATTATTGTTGTATTGAAGTTTAAACTGCGACGATACCTGAAGCATTTCTGTATTGGTATGCACATAATTCACTCCCAGATTAACATCGCCTTGAAAACCTTTGTTCGGATCTTTGGTACGACGCTTATCAATGCTCACAATTTGGGCAATCGACATCATTGTTACCGATAATAAAATGGCTACCGCGGTAATACGTTGGGTCATACAGTTAAATTTTTTGACAAAAATACGATTTAGCCCGAGATTGTGAAAACACATTTTAATAGGTTAAAAAGATGATAAAAGTCATACGGATATGCTGAAATAGAGCTACATTTGCAAACTTCAAAGAAATGAACAGGAATTAAACTAGTAAAACACAGAACGATGCCAACAATTTCAGAACGAGGAAACCTTATGCCAGCTTCACCCATACGACGACTTGCCCCTTATGCGGAAGCCGCCAGGGCCAAAGGCTTACGGGTTATTCACCTTAATATTGGACAACCTGATATTAAAACTCCTGAAGTGGCATTAAACGCGATTCGCAACATCGACCTTAAAGTAGTTGAATACAGTCATTCGGCTGGTAATGAAAGTTATCGGCGTAAAGTGGCGGATAAGTTTTGCGGATTGGGTATGGATGTTGATTATAAAGATATCCTGATCACCACAGGAGGTTCAGAAGCTATTATTTTTAGCTTTTTGGCTTGTTTAAACCCAGGCGAAGAAATTATTATTCCGGAACCATTTTATGCCAATTATAACGGTTTTGCTGCTATGGCCGGAATAAATGTTATACCTATTCCATCAACTATTGATGATGGTTTTGCATTGCCTCCTATTGAAGAGTTTGAAAAGGTGATGACACCTAACACAAAGGGGATACTTATTTGTAATCCAAATAACCCAACCGGGTATTTGTACTCAATGGAGGAAATGCTACAGCTTCGCGATTTAGTTGCCAAACACGATCTGTATTTATTCTCCGACGAGGTATATCGTGAATTCTGTTACGATGGCGAAAAACATATCTCGGCAATGCATTTAAAGGGCATTGAACAAAATGTGGTGATGGTTGATTCGGTTTCGAAACGTTACAGCGAGTGTGGTGTGCGTATTGGAGCTTTGATTACCAAAAATAAAGCAGTTGTTGAAACGGCTTTGAAATACGGTCAGGCACGTTTAAGCCCACCTGGATTTGGACAAATAGCAGGAGAGGCGTCGTTGGAAACTCCACCCGAATATTTCGAGGATGTTTATAACGAATACATTGCTCGACGCGATTTTATTATTGATGGCTTAAATAAAATACCGGGTGTTTATTCTCCGAAACCCAAAGGTGCCTTTTATACGGTAGCTAAACTACCAGTTGATGATGCCGATAAATTTTGTCAGTGGATATTGAGCGATTTTGAATATCAAAAACAAACCGTTATGATGGCTCCTGCATCGGGTTTTTATTGTACTCCGGGCAAAGGGAAAGACGAAGTACGTATTGCTTATGTGTTAAAAATCGAAGATTTAGCAAAGGCACTCGTAGTACTCGAAAAAGCATTAGAAGCCTATCCGGGCCGAATATTGTAAGATTATACAAACCATATGATAGAAGCCGTTACTTATGTAGCGGCTTTTTTTATAAATGATAGTAATTGACTTGAATCAGCGCCAGCGAAGAGTGCCAGCGATGGCTTCTCTTTAGTCATAACGGTAATAAAGAACCGTTCCTTATCAACTGATAGTTTGGTAAATCCTCATTTGTTTTGCTCCAGCTTGTCTGGAGCGATGCCTCCGGACCTCCCGTTACGATGCCTCCGGACCTCCCGTTACGATGCCTCCGGACCTCCCGTTACGATGCCTCCGGACCTCCCGTTACGATGCCTTCGGACCTCCCGTTACGGTGCCTCCGGCCGGCCTGATCTGATACGCCCAGCCTCCTTGATCCGGTGCGCCCATACTTATTGGACGTATGCGTCCATTCTCCCTGATCCGGTGCGCCAAGCCAACCCTCCGTTGGCGCGGATTTGTAATCCGTTCTTTTGTAATATCTACTAACTTCGTTGAACAAACAGGTAGTTTGCAACTACCAAACAAAGCAGTAAGTTATAGTAGTAATTGAATTAGCTTAGCAGTACATTGATGATAAAAAGATTTAAGGAATGTTTTTACAGAAATAATGGTGGCACGAATTGTAAATCTGCGCCAGCGAAGGGCATAAAAAAAGACCATCCATTACAGACAGTCTTTTTCTTATTTTGTATAAATTCTTATTTCAATTCGTTGTTCATTAAAACTTGGAGCAAACTACTGCCTTCTGTCTTAGAACTAACGAACTAAATCAAACCGTGTTCTTTTAATAAAGCTTCCATATCTTTTTGTACTTCTTTGGCAGCTTCGCCTGCTTTTTCGGCAAAATCAGATCCGTTAGAAGCATAAATAATACCGCGGCTCGAGTTTACCAACAAACCACATTTGCTATTCATACCGTTTTTAGCCACTTCTTCTAAGCTTCCACCTTGTGCACCAACACCCGGTACCAGCAAGAAATGGTTAGGAATCAACTTACGGATATCAGCCAGCATTTCCGCTTTTGTAGCACCCACTACATACATAAGATTTTCTTCGGTACCCCACTCAGCACTTTTCTTGATTACACGCTCAAAAAGCTTTTCATCATTTTCGGTCATGTACTGGAAGTCAGCCGCTCCTTTGTTTGATGTTAAGGCTAATAAAATAACCCATTTATCAACGTAGGTAAGGAAAGGCTTTACCGAATCTTCGCCCATATAAGGAGCAACTGTAACTGAGTCAAACTCCATATGATCGAAAAAGGCCTTAGCATACATCGCCGAAGTATTTCCAATATCACCACGCTTGGCATCGGCAATAATAAAAATATCGGGATAATTATACTTCAGGTAATTCACTGTTTTTTCCAACGAGTTCCATCCGTTTACTCCCAAACTTTCGTAAAACGCAAGATTAGGTTTGTACGCTACAGTAACCTCGTGGGTAGCATCAATAATTTGTTTGTTAAAGGCAAAAATTGGATCGGTAGTATCCAATAATTCACGTGGAATCTTATTGATATCGGTATCTAAACCCACACATAAGAAACTCTTTTTCTTTTTGATGTTCTCAAACAGTTCTTGCGAAGTCATACTTTATATTTTGATGCCGGAACAGTCCGGCATTCGTTATCAATTTACAATCATTCTGAACAAAAAAGAGAGTGTTGATTACATTTCACTCAACTTCAAACGCTCGGCGTTTTCTTCAATTACCAATTTGTCGATAATGCCTTGAATATCGCCATCCATAATAGCAGACAAGTTGTAAAGTGTAAGGTTGATACGATGATCGGTTACACGTCCTTGTGGATAGTTGTAAGTACGGATTTTAGCCGAACGGTCGCCGGTAGAAACCATTGTTTTACGTTGCGATGAAATTTCGTCCAGGTACTTTTGATACTCCAGGTTATATAAACGGGTACGAAGCTCGGCCATTGCCTTATCCAGGTTTTTCAGTTTTGATTTCTGATCCTGACATTGTACCACAATACCGGATGGAATGTGTGTTAATCGAATTGCCGAGTAAGTGGTGTTCACCGACTGTCCACCCGGTCCTGACGAACAGAATTCATCACGACGGATATCTTCGTTACGTAATTCAATATCGAACTCCTCAGCTTCGGGAAGCACGGCAACCGTAGCTGCCGAAGTATGAACACGTCCCTGAGTTTCGGTTTGAGGTACACGTTGCACGCGGTGTACACCCGATTCATATTTCAATACTCCGTAAACGCCTTCGCCGGTAATGTTCATCACAACTTCTTTGAAACCACCCGATGTTCCTTCGTTGCTGTTGGTAACTTCAACGCGCCATCCACGAGTTTCACAAAATTTAGAGTACATACGGAAAAGGTCACCGGCAAAAATACTGGCTTCGTCGCCACCTGTTCCGGCACGAATCTCCATCACTGCATTTTTACCATCTTGTGGATCGGCAGGAATCAGTAATAACTTGATTTCTTCTTCCATGCCCGGAAGAGAGTCTTCCAGCTCATCCATTTCCATCTTAGCCATTTCGCGCATTTCAGGATCTGTTTCTTCCTTCAAAATTTCGCGGGCCGATTGGATATTGTCCAAAGCATTTTTGTAGCGCTTTTGCACTTCCGACACTTTGGCCAAATCCTTGTATTCCTTATTAAGCTTGATGTATCGTTTGGTGTCGGCAATTACTTCAGGGTTGGTGATTTGTTCGCTCACCTCCTGAAAGCGTATCATTATGCCTTCCAGTTTATCAAGCAAAGAGTTATTTGACATATCTTACCTCAATAAAATCGTTAATAATATATTGAATGACATTGGGTCAATCAATATTCAAAAGTGCCAAATTCACTTTCGATGGTCAGTTTTTTACCTTCGTGAGCTTCCACTCGTCCAACCACCTGAGCATCGATATTAAATGATTTAGCTATTTCTATCACCTGATCTGCTTTTTCGGGCGATAAGTATAATTCAAAACGGTGTCCCATGTTAAACACCTTGTACATTTCTTTCCAGTCGGTACCTGATTCTTCGTGAATAATTTTGAACAATGGAGGAACGTCAAACAAATTGTCTTTGATCACGTGTACATTGTCAACAAAATGAAGAACCTTGGTTTGCGCACCACCCGAACAGTGAACCATTCCGTGGATATCAGAACGCATTTTGTCCAGTACTTTTTTAATTACCGGAGCATATGTTCGTGTTGGAGATAATACCAGTTTGCCGGCATCAATGTCAACTCCTTTAACCGAATCAGTCAGTTTGTAATTACCTGAGTAAACCAACTCGGCAGGTACAGCTCCATCGAAGCTTTCGGGATATTTATCAGCAAGGTATTTGCCAAATACATCGTGCCGTGCCGAAGTTAATCCGTTACTTCCCATTCCGCCATTGTATTCCTGTTCGTAAGTTGCTTGTCCGTACGATGACAAACCAACAATAACATCACCTGCCTGAATGGTGTGATTCGAAATCACATCAGAGCGTTTCATACGACAAGTAACTGTACTATCAACGATGATGGTTTTTACCAAATCGCCTACATCAGCTGTTTCGCCTCCTGTTGGGTAAATGCTGATGCCCATGTCGCGTAATTCGGCCAATAATTCATCGGTACCGTTGATGATGGCTGAAATAACTTCACCCGGTACTAAATTTTTATTTCGTCCGATGGTAGATGAAACCAAAATATTTTCAGTGGCTCCCACACATAACAAATCATCTACATTCATAATTATAGCATCTTGTGCTATTCCTTTCCAAACAGAAATATCGCCGGTTTCTTTCCAGTACATATAGGCCAGTGATGACTTAGTTCCTGCACCGTCGGCATGCATAATATTGCAGTACTCTTCGTCTCCTCCCAAAACATCGGGAACGATTTTGCAGAATGCTTGTGGAAAAACGCCTTTGTCAATGTTTTTGATGGCGTTATGAACGTCTTCTTTAGATGCTGAAACACCTCGCTGGTTGTATCTCGAATCTGAACTCACAAATAATAATTTATCAGGTTTTTACCCTATTTTGGGATGCAAAAATAACACAATCTTTCGGCATCGTCAAAGGTTACTATTAATAAGTAGTCGAATAATTGTTTATCAGCCTAAATTAGCAATGATAAATGGCTTAAAAAAGGGGGAATGATCATTGAACAGCACTTTTTCTGAGCATCGATTTTTTGTCATTACCTTCAAATGTTTTATTATTGCATTTATCCATTGAACATTTATAGTTGGTAAATAAAACTGAAAATATAAGCATGTCGCTCATTAATAGAAAAAAAAGCCGTTTGGTTCCTGAACCTGCATTGCGTCGGATGCCTTGTTACTTATCGTATTTGAAGCTGGCTCGTCGCGACGGTCATAAATTTATATCCTCTACTCTGATTGCCAGAGATATGGGGGTTGATCCAACACAGGTGACCAAAGATCTTTCGTATACCAGTATTGTGGGCAAAACACGTGTAGGATATGAAGTGGAGGCGCTGATTGATGTGCTAGAAGAGTTTTTAGGTTTTACCGTGGTTGATGAAGCATATTTGTTTGGTGTAGGTAGTTTAGGAAAAGCTTTGTTACACGATTATGGTTTGAAGCAATTTGGTTTAAAGATTGTGGCTGCTTTTGATGTTGACCCTGAAGTGGTGGGAAAAACCATTGAAGGTGTAGAAATTTACCATTTTGACGAATTGGATCGCATGAAAGACAATGGTGTTAAAATTGGAATCTTAACTGTTCCAGTTGATAAAACACAAGAGGTTGCCGATCGAATGGTTGAAAGTGGCATACAAGGTATTTGGAACTTTACCCCGGTTAACATTAAAGTAACCGACGATGTAGTTGTTCAAAATACCTCGTTATATGCTCATCTTGCTGTAATGTTTAATCGAATGAAGGCCAACTTAGAAGGTTAAAGTAAATTTCGTTTCTTTCTCTACTTCTGAATAGGCTGTAAGGTTTCCGCCATGCAGTCTTAAAATTTGTTTCGATAAACTTAAACCAATTCCCGAACCTTGTGGTTTAGTAGTGAAGAACGGAATAAAAATCTTATCAAGTACATTAGGTAGAATACCTTGTCCATTGTCAATTACCTGAATGGTTATTCTACCTCGCTTATTTAAAAATGCTATTAATTTGATCGTGGCATTTTCGCGTCCTTCCAATGCCTGAATGGCATTTTGTACCAAGTTAATTATTACTTGTTCAATCAATTTTTCATCGGCCGATAATTCCAACGATTCCGGTTCAATCTGAATAATACAATTCACCCCTTTCGATTTCATTTCTTCCGTCATCAAACCTTTGATGTTAAACAATAGTCGACTAATAGGGAAGATTGAAAAGGAAGGTTGTGGAATCTTGGTCAGATTTCGATAGGTATTGACAAAGTGTAAAAGCCCGTCGGTACGTTTATGTATGGTTTGTAATGCACCTTCCACTTCAGTAATAGTTTCGAAGTGTTCAGCTGCTATGTTTTGCTCTTGCAAATCATTTGCAAGATCCTTCAGAATTAAGGTAATAGTTGATGATAAAGAAGAAATAGGTGTGATGGAGTTCATAATTTCATGTGTTAAAACTCGTATCAGCTTTTGCCACGATTCCATCTCTTTTTCTTCCAATTCGTTTTGAATGTTCTTAATTGAGGTTAGAAGAATAGTTCGATTATGTATCTTAAATTCAGTTGCATAAATCGAAAGTTGTAACATCTCGTCTTTTTCTTGCACCCGTATCAATCCATTTTCACCATGCTTTAAGGCGAGAAGTTTTTGTACAAGCTCGGGGCTAAAATCTTTTAATGCTTGAATATTACTTAGTGATCGAACCTGAAACAGCTTTTTGGTAGCGTTGTTAATTAATTCAACTTTACCATCTTTACTATAAGCAATTAACGCAATTCCAATATGCTGAATTACGGTTTGCAAATAATAGTAATTCTCTTCTTTTTCAGCTCTTACCTCCTGAAAATCTTTAATTACTTCGTTAAAAGATTTTTTTAATTTATCGAATGATGAATCCAGACTTTCAACCTGAAAAGTTCGAGTAAAGTCAGAATACCGTATCGATTCCAGAAAGTTATTAAGTATTCGATTGGTTCTATCGACATAATGGATGATGGCAAACACTTGAAAAGCCACCAATAAACCAACCAAAACCAAAGTCATGGTTAGTTCGGTGTTGAAGTATAGATAGAAAAACGCAAATATGGATGCTGTCAGTAAAAGTGTTCTGACAATAAAGTTGATCCGAAACTTATTATAGGCCATGTTTTTCCAGTCTACGGTATAACGATGTTCTTGTTAAACCCAGGTCGGCTGCTGCCTTCGAAACATTTCCCCTGTTCATTCTAAGAACTTTTTCAATAATGTGTTTTTCAATTTCATCCAGATTGTAAGAGTCAAATTCAAAGCCTTCGGTACTTACCTGAACCGATGATAATTGAAAATCAGATTCTTCCAGGTTAGGCGAATCGCTCATAATGACGGTCCGTTCTGCAATGTGCTGAAATTCCCTAACATTACCCGGCCATGGATAGCTGCTTAATTTCTTAATAACTTTAGAAGATAATTTATTTACTTTCTTCTTGTACTTTTTAGAGTATATCTTTAAAAAATGATCTGCTAGAACAGGAATGTCTTCAGGTCTCTCACGTAATGGAGGTAATTCTATTTCAACCGTATTAATCCGATAAATTAAATCCTGACGATAAGTGTCTTCACTAGCCATTTGTTTAAGGTTCATGTTTGTTGCGCAAATCAGACGAATATCAATAGGCTTTGGTTTATTAGCTCCAACGCGTGTTACTTCTCTTCTTTCCAGTACTGTTAATAACTTTGCTTGTAACGGAAGCGACAGGTTTCCAATTTCATCAAGAAACAGAGTTCCTCCATTGGCCATTTCGAAACGTCCCGGACGATCAGCTTTCGCATCAGTAAAAGCTCCCTTAACATGCCCAAATAATTCGCTTTCGAATAAAGTTTCGCTTAGTGCACCTAAATCAACGCTAATAAATGGTTCGTCTTTACGTAACGAATTTCGGTGAAGGGCTCTTGCAACTAACTCTTTACCTGTTCCATTTTCTCCAAGAATTAAGACGTTAGCATCGGTTCCTGCTACTTTTTTTATGGTATTAAACACATTTTGCATTCCAGACGATACACCTATAAAATCAGCAAAAGGCTGATCTAGTATGGTATTCATCTCTCGCTGTTTCGATTTTAGATCCTTAACTTCTTCACGTGATTGACGAAGTTTAATAGCTGACGAAACAGTGGCCAGTAGTTTTTCGTTTTGCCATGGTTTCAAAATAAAGTCGGTAGCACCTGCTTTAATGGCCTTTACCGATTTTTCGACATCGCCGTATGCGGTAATAAATAACACAACAGCCGCAGGATCGATCTCCAGTATTTTTTCCAGCCAGCTAAATCCTTCCTGACCGCTAATGGCATCTTTTGTGAAGTTCATATCAAGTAAAACAACATCAAAAGAATCATCGGCCATAATAGTAGGAATCCTGTTAGGGTCGGTTGTAGTTACAATATGCTCAACGTGTGGTTTTAGTAGAAGTTTTAATGCGAATAAGATATCGGCGTTATCGTCAACAGCTAATATGCGTCCTGATTTTTGAGTCATGTTTTTGAGTTTTTCGTAGCTAAATATACCATAATAATTATCGAAAACAGTTCGTTATTGTTCGATAACGAACGATGATTTTGGAAACAAAAAAAATGCCGTTTGTGTAATAGTCTTGATTTTAAGACATTAACGATATTGGCATAAGAAGTGGTACGGTTTAAATAGAAAACCTAATAGTAAATAGTAACCTTTACCTTATAGTGAAAGCTGCATAGTGCAGTATATCACAAGATTGAAGAGAGCTTGATGTGCAAAAGATGATTTTTATACTTTTGCAGTGGGGATAGTATACTTATAAAATAGCAATTAATTAATGTACGTTAACGAACAGCGATGTACGTTATCGGACACAATTAAAGGTGATATGATTCATACAAGGAATTTGACCAAAATACATCGAAATGCAGGTGTTGAACAAACAATTTTGCAGAACGTCAATATTGATATTGAGGCAGGTGAGTTTGTGTGTCTGCTTGGCCCATCAGGTTCAGGAAAGACTACACTTATGAATATTTTTGGTTTGATTGATACCCCAACTTCAGGTGACTTATTAATGATGAAACATGATGTTACAAACCTAAAAGAAAGGCAACGTATAAACTTGCGAAGAGGTAGTATTGGAAATGTGTTTCAGAAATTTGGGTTAATTGAAGAGTTAACAGCATATGAAAACATTGAGTTACCACTTCAATATTTAAAATACAGCAAAAAAATAAGATATCAGAAAGTAAATACAGTATTGGAACAACTTAATATTACACATTTAAAATCTTACTATCCAAGTCAGTTAAGTGGATTGCACCAGCAATTGGTTGACATAGGTAGGGCTATTGTTATTGATCCTGATATTATTTTAGCCGATGAACCTACTGGTTGTTTAACCTCGGGCGACGGAAGCACCATAATGAATACTTTAAATGAGATTAACGAGGGTGGAAAGACCATAGTAATGGCTACTCATTCTCCTAATGATGCTAATAAGGCGCAAAGAATCGTACAACTTTTCGACGGGCATGTTATTACCGAGAATATTAAAAATCGTTTATAACTATGATGTTAAAACACCACATAAAAGTTGCAGTTCGTAATATTAGGAAACAAGGTTTTTACTCGTTTCTGAATTTTATGGGGCTTTCTGTTGGCATAACATTAAGCTTGTTGGTGTTGTTGTTGGTAAAATATGAATTAGGTTATGATAAATCGTTTGCCGAAAGTGAATCAATATATAGGTTGACAACCAAAGGCGTTTTAAGCACTAGCTTTATTAATAGTGCTACCACACCGATGCCTTTAGGCGATTTTGTAAAGAAATACGATGAAGTAAGGTCGGTAATGCGTTTTGTACCTGGTACTAATACAGTTATAGTATTTGGGGATCAAAAAATTAATGAAGAATATTTTCGGTTTGCCGATCCTTCATTCTTTTCTATTTTCAACTTAAAAATTCTTGAAGGTTCAGAGAATTTATTAAAAAATACGAACTCTGTCGTAATTACAAAATCTACCGCTAAAAAGTATTTTGGGGAAGAAAGTCCTGTGGGTAAGGTAATCAATAGATTGGGAGTAAAATATACCATTACGGGCATTTGTGATGATATGCCTGTGGCGAGCCATTTTAAATTTAATTTCTTAGCATCCATATCAACCATCGATCAGATTTTATTAAAAAGATCGGATAGCACATATCTTAAAAACTGGAAGAAAGATTGGCTTTATCTTAATTGTTACACTTATTTAAAAGTGAATGCGAATACCAATGTCGAAGAATTGCAGAATAATATAAATAAGGATAAAGATGTATTGATTTCCGATCAGGTAAAACAAACTTTAACATCAGAACTTTCTTCAGATAGTATTAAACTGGATTTTTATTTTCAACCTCTTACTGATATACACTTGCATTCTCATCTGGCAGGAGAATTACAAGCAAACTCCAAGCCGGTTTATAGTAAATTATTCATTTTTATAGCTGTATTTATTTTACTAACCACTTGTATCAACTTTGTTAACTTAACAACGGCTAAAGCAAGACGACGATTTAATGAAGTTGCTTTACGTCAGATGGTAGGAGCTGGACGTAAACAGTTAGTGTGGCAATTTTTAACCGAGGCTGTATTGTATAGTATGGGAGCTACCTTTATTGGTTTAGTATTGCTCGAGCTTTTACTCCCGTTCTTTAACTATACATTTAAACTTCAGCTTCAATTTTCTGTTCTTACGGATTGGACAGATATAATATGGATTCTTCTATTAGTATTAGTAGTTGGGATTATCGCTGGAGCATTTCCTGCATTTTTCTTTGCAGGATTAAAGCCTAAACATATTCTGCAGGGTGATTATCGAATAAAAAATAATGGATTGGTAATACGAGGGATTCTTGTGTGTACTCAAGTTGCTATCAGTATTTTCCTTTTAATTATGGTAGCAGGTATGTGGTGGCAACTTGATTTTCTTGCCAAAAGTAATCCTGGTTTTGATGATGATAATGTCATAGTTGTAGAACGGGGAAGTGTGATTGGAAATGATTTTAAAGCATTTAAAGAAGAGCTTCTTAGAGGTAATTATATAGATGAAGTAAGCGCTTGTAGCAGTTTGCCTGGCGATGATTATTTTCAAGGAACTTTTCGGATGAGAAGTGGTGACAATGGAAAAGTGGCTGTTTTGCCCATTCTATATGTCGATCAGGATTATTTTACGATGCTGAATCTTACCTTAAAAACAGGTCGCTTTTTAAGTAAGGAAGAAGGCGATTCATTGGGGATTTTATTAAACAATGAAGCTATTGAAGAATTTGGGATAAAAAAACCACTAGGGCACAAAATTGGAATATTAGGTAAAAATGATTTCCAGTTAAATGTTGTTGGAGTAATTAAAGATTTTCATTTTGAACCATATTACAATAAGGTTAAGCCACTTGCGATAATTTTAATGGGTAATAGTATGCATTTTGATTATGTTTTAATAAAAATTGATCCCGTTAAGAAGAATGAAACCGTTCAGTTTATCCGAGATATATGGAGTAAACACACCGAAAATTCTCCTTTCGAATATCAAATGCTCGATCATAAATTATCGAAATTATATGATGAAGATGTTCGTATCACAAAAATTGTCTTAGTATTTGCTATCCTGTCTTTATTTATGACAATGCTAGGTATTATTGCTCTGACAGCTTTCGTAACCGAATATAAATCAAGAGATATTGACATTAAAAAGGTTTTGGGAGTATCAAGGCAAACTATCATACTTCAGGTGTTTTCTGAATTTAGTATGTATATAATAATAGGTGTGATTTTATCTATTTTACCTGCTTATATTGCTCTGTCGGCATGGATTGATGGATATGCATATTCCAGTTTTATAAATGGGTTTGTATTTCTGTTAGCAGCAGTGTTTGTAGTTGGATTAGCATATCTTTCTATATTCTATCAAACTTATAGGATGGCCGCTAAAAGTCCAACAGAAAAATGGTCATTAAAGTAATCCCCTCTCTTAATTGCAACATTTTTTAACATTAATAGTGGTTAATATCAAAATCATGGGTAGTGATGAGCATAATCAGCATCCGATTTAAATAGGTAGTATTAAAAAAATCAATATATTTGCGCGATTATGATATGAAGTGTCAAAACGAATAATTATAAATTATTAACAAATGCAAAACAAAGGAGCAATAAGACTATTTGCCATTCTTTTGGCGTTAGTCAGCTTATATCAACTATTTTTTACTTACAAGACACGAAGTGTTGAGGCCGAGGCAAAGGCCTATGCGGGTGGCGATCCTAAGTTGGAATTCGCTTATTTAGACTCTGTTAAGAATGAACCAGTATACAGTTTTATGTGGTTCCGTGATTATACTTATCAGGAGTGTAAAGAGCGTGAGATTAACTTTGGTCTTGACCTTAAGGGAGGTATGAACTTAATCCTTGAGGTGAAAGTTTCAGATGTGGTACTTGCTCTGTCAAATTACAACTCTGACGAAACTTTTCATAAAGCTTTGAAAAAAGCTGAAGAAATGGAAAAGACAAGCACCGACGATTTTATCACTTTATTCGGACGCGCTTATGAAGAAATTGACGCAAATGCCCAGTTAGCAACTATTTTTAATACAATAGAATTAAAAGAAAAAGTTAGCTATAACTCAACAAACGCTGAGGTTCTAAAAGTAATCAGAACAGAAGCACAGAGTGCTATTGATAACGCCTTCAATATTCTTCGTACTCGTATCGACCGCTTCGGTGTAACTCAACCAAATGTTCAGAAATTAGAAAAAGCTGGTCGTGTTTTGGTTGAATTACCAGGTGTTACAGAGCCACAAAGGGTGCGTAAGTTATTACAAGGTACAGCAAGCTTAGAGTTCTGGGAAACTTATGAGAACAGTGAGTTATTCCAATACTTATTTCAAGCTGATGCTAAAGTACGTGAGTTAGAAGAAGCCAAAAAAACAACTGCTACTCCTGCTCAATCTGATAATGCTGAGAATGCTGCAGCAACGGAAGACGATAGTGATCTTTCATTGCTTGGCCAACTGGAGAGTGATAGTACTAATGTGGATTCATTAGGTGTTGATACTAAATCATTGTTTAGTTATTTACAACCTAACTATAGCCAACAAGGCCCATTCCCTGGTCCTGTGGTTGGAGTTGCACTATCGCGCGATACAGCTGAAGTAAATGCTTACTTGCAAAATACTGTTGTAAGAAGTTTATTTCCAAAAGACGTTAAATTCTTCTGGACTGTTAAGCCAATTGAACAGAAATTCATGGCTTCTCGTTTTCCTCAAGCTAATGAAAAAGAAACAGCATTCCAGTTAGTAGCAATTAAAGTAAGTACACATGACGGTCGTCCTCCATTGGAAGGTGATGTTATTACTTCGGCCCGTAGTCAAACTAACCAGCGTGGTCAGTTTGAAGTATCTATGAGTATGAATGCTGAAGGTGCTAAAACATGGGCTCGTTTAACAGGATCGAATATAAATAGAAGTATTGCTATTGTATTGGATGGATTCGTTTATAGTTTCCCAACAGTTAATTCTAAAATTGATGGCGGAAGCAGTCAGATTACTGGTAACTTCACTCCAAACGAAGCAGAGGATTTAGCTAATATTCTTAAGTCAGGTAAATTACCTGCTCCGGCTCGCATTGTTGAAGATACAGTTGTGGGTCCATCTCTTGGAGAGGAAGCCGTTAATAGTGGTTTCTCTTCATTCGTTTGGGCGTTTATTATTGTACTTGTTTACATGTTGTTGTACTATGGTTACCGTGCAGGTTGGATTGCTGACTTTGCTTTGGTTTCTAACATGTTCTTTATAATGGGTGTTTTAGCATCGTTTGGTGCAGTATTAACACTCCCTGGTATTGCCGGTATTGTATTAACAATTGGTATGTCGGTTGATGCGAACGTACTTATTTACGAACGTATCAAAGAAGAAATCAAATCAGGTAAAGGAGTTCAGTTAGCTGTTAAAGATGGTTATGGAAATGCATTCTCTGCAATTATTGACTCTAACGTAACAACATTCTTAACTGGTGTTATTCTTTTTGTTTTTGGTACAGGGCCAATTAAAGGTTTTGCTACAACATTAATGATTGGTATTGCTACTTCATTCTTCTCAGCAATTTTCATTACTCGTTTGATTTTTGAAAAAATGTTGGAAAAGAAGAAAACACTTGTTTTCGATACTTCTATCACTCGCAATCTATTTAAAGGATTACATATTAAATTCCTTGAAAAGAAAAATATTTTCTTCGTTATCTCTGGAATTCTAATTGTACTATCTGCAGGTTCATTAGCAACTCGTGGCTTGAAACAAGGTATTGATTTCTCTGGAGGACGTACTTATGTAGTTCGTTTTGATGAGAAAGTATCTTCAGTTGATGTTCAAAAATCACTTTCTGATGTTTTTGATGGATCAAATGTTGAGGTTAAGCAATTTGGTAACGAAGGTAATCAGGTTCGTATTGCTACCAACTACATGGTTGATAACAATGATGATAATACTGATAATATTGTTGAAGGTAAATTATACACAGGTTTAAAAACTTTCTTAGGTGCTGGTGTTGATGAAGATCAATTCTTGTCAGATTACCGTATGAGTTCTCAGAAAGTAGGACCAACCATTGCAAGTGATATTAAACGTAATGCAAGTTTGGCAATCATCTTTAGTTTACTTGTAATCTTCTTGTATATCTTGATTCGATTCAGTAGATGGCAATTTGGTTTAGGTGCATTGGCTGCTTTGGTTCATGATGTGGTAATTGTATTAGGTGTGTTCTCATTAACCTATTCAATTATGCCATTCTCAATGGAGATCGATCAATCGTTTATCGCGGCAATTCTTACGGTTATTGGTTATTCAATTAACGATACTGTGGTTGTATTTGACCGTATTCGTGAATACTTTAATCTTTATCCAAAACGTGATAAAGTGGAAGTGACTGACGAAGCATTGAATTCAACTGTTAGCCGTACTGTAAATACATCATTAACTACTTTTGTTGTATTATTGATTATCTTCTTATTCGGTGGTGAAGTAATTCGTGGATTCGTATTTGCATTAATGGTTGGTGTAGTAGTAGGTACATACTCATCATTATTTATTGCAACTCCAATTGCAGATTATTTCCTTAAGGATAAAAACAAAAAGAAATAAATATTCTTTATAATATAATGAAGCCTCAAAGCATATAGCTTTGGGGCTTTTCTTTTTTATATTCGTTTCAAAGTCTATTTTATTATCTTTGAAATCAAATCAAAGTGTATGATCAATTTATTATTCATTTCAGGGGGAGAGATACTCATTGTTGGGTTAGTGGTTCTTTTGCTTTTTGGAGCTAAAAGCATCCCGGATGTGGCCCGTATGCTTGGAAAGGGGATGAATGAATTTAAGCGAGCTTCCGATGAAATTAAGCGCGAATTAAGAGATCAAACCAGTGATATCAGAAATGATATTGAAGAGGCCAAAACTTACGTTAATAAAGAAGTAAATGATGTTCAAAAAGCTGTTAACGATTCAACTTCTTCTAAGCTAAACCAAGATCAAGCTCAAATTAACAGCAGTGACAATGATTCTTCAAATGACACAACGAAAGAAAAGGTGAGAGGAAGTGAAGGAACTGTTTCACGAGACGATAAAATTGAAGAATAAACAAATTCTATGATATCATTTTTGTATTTAATTGCAGGATTTATTCTGCTCTTTTTTAGTGGCGATTGGTTGGTCAAAGCCAGTGTGAATTTGGCTCGCCATTTTAAAGTTTCAACGTTGGTTATTGGAATCACAGTAGTAGCTTTTGGAACTTCTGCACCTGAACTTATTGTAAGTTTAAAGGCTGTTTTTAGTGGTTCATCTGATATTTCGGTAGGTAATGTAGTAGGATCAAATATCGCCAATATAGCATTGGTATTAGGTTTGGTAGCTATAATTTTTCCGGTTAAAGTAAAACGTAAAAATATTTGGATCGATTGGCTTGTTATGTTGATAGCATCAATCGGTTTGGTTATTGCCAGTTTAAATAATGTTATTTCGTTTATTGAAGGGACAATATTTTTAATACTACTTGCATTATATCTAATCTGGTCAATTGCTAAAAGCCGGAAGGCAGTAAAGGAACAGGAAGTTATTCAGGAGCCCGAAATAAGTATTTTAAAAGCTGTGGGGTTCTTTGTAATAGCTACAATAGGTTTGTATTTTGGAGCCGATTGGTTAGTTTATGGTGCCCAGGATTTAGCTATTAGCTTTGGAATAAGTGAACGTGTAGTTGGATTATCAGTTGTGGCTTTGGGGACGAGTGTGCCGGAGTTGGCAACATCGTTAATGGCTGCTATTAAAAAAGAGTCTGACATTTCAATTGGAAACATAATAGGTTCAAATGTATTTAATATTTGGGCTGTTTTGGGTGCTACTTCAGTTATAAAGCCATTGGCTGTTAGCGACGCTATGTTACGTGTCGATTATCGATGGATGATTGCTGTTGCTCTCTTGTTATTTGCACTGCTGCTACCTTTGTCTAAAGGTATTATCAACCGTTGGAAGGGAGTTGTGTTATTTGCAGTTTACGCTATTTATATATTTATTTTATTTGTTTAATGATGGTAACTTGCTCTGAGGTAAAAAAAAGCTACGGAAATCTGGAAGTTCTTAAAGGAATAGATTTATCAATAAATAAAGGTGAAGTAGTATCTATTGTTGGAGCAAGTGGTGCAGGAAAAACAACTCTACTTCAGATTTTAGGTACACTGGATAAGCCTGATAAGGGTGTTGTACAAATTGATGGAGAGAGTGTTTTGCAGATGAATGAAAAGCAGCTCGCACGTTTTAGAAATACAAAGATTGGTTTTGTTTTTCAGTTTCATCAGTTACTACCTGAGTTTACAGCTTTAGAAAATGCTATTCTACCAGCTCTTATCAATGGAACGAGTAAAAAGCAAGCTGAAAAAAGGGCTAAAGAATTGTTGAGCTTTCTTAGTTTAAATCATCGACTGGAACATAAACCGTCCGAACTTAGTGGCGGAGAAAAGCAACGTGTTGCTGTAGCCCGTGCATTGATTAATAATCCTGCAGTAGTTTTTGCCGATGAGCCATCAGGTAATTTGGATTCGCATAGTCAGGAGGAGCTTCAAAAGTTATTTTTTGACTTGAGATCGGAGTTTAATCATACTTTTGTTGTGGTAACACACGATTATCGTTTGGCTCATATGTGCGATCGTATGATCGAAATGAAGGATGGCATGATTAATGGAAACCAAAATGGAGAAGATAGAGATTAAGGAATTTCTTGATGAGAAAGTACTTAAGTATAATCAGCCTGAGTTTATCGGTAATGATCCGATTCAAATTCCACATTTATTTACACAAAAAGAAGATATTGAAATAGCAGGATTTATGGCTGCTACAATAGCATGGGGAAAGAGAGAGCAAATTATTAAAAGTGCCCATAAGCTAATGACTCTTTTTGATCATGCTCCTTATCAATTTATTTCAGAGGCAACAGAATCGGATTTGCATCATTTCGAATCTTTCTATTATAGAACATTTACTTCAGTTGATTGCCTTTATTTTGTCAAGGCACTTATTGAAATTTATCGAAACTATAATGGATTAGAAGCTGTCTTCAAGGAAGGATATTCTAATGATAGTATAAAAAATGCATTGATTCACTTTCGTTCCGTGTTTTTAAGTTTCGATAGTCCTGAACGAACACATAAGCATGTTGCCAATATATTAAAAGGTGCATCAGCCAAGAGAATTAATATGTTTTTAAGGTGGATGGTTCGTGATGATAATAAAGGGGTAGATTTTGGCATTTGGAAATCTATTGATCAAAAAGATTTGTTACTACCTCTAGATGTTCATACGGGAAATATTTCGCGAAAATTAGGTTTTTTAAGCAGAAAACAGAACGATATGAAAGCCTTGGATGAAGTTATGGTGCATTTAAGAGGGTTTGATCCTACCGATCCTGTTAAATACGATTTTGCCTTGTTTGGCTTAGGTATAGATGAAAAATTTTAAAAATGGCGAATTCATTCTTTCGATTTAAGCAATTTACAGTTAATCAAGAAAAAGCAGCTATGAAAGTGGGCACTGATGGTGTTTTACTTGGAGCCTGGGCTGGTTGTGATAACGCTCGGAAGATATTGGATATTGGCACCGGTTCAGGACTAATCGCATTAATGATGGCTCAGCGAAATCCAAACGCTGAAATTATTGCTATTGAAATTGATGAAGATGCATGTGAACAGGCAAATCAAAACTTCAAAACTTCGCCTTGGTCTGATAGGTTGTCAGTGGTGCATACTTCACTTCAAGATTATTGTTATACTGCTAATAAATTTGATTTAATCGTCTCCAATCCACCGTTTTTTAATAATAGTCTTAAATCTTCTGATCAAGCACGTAACAAGGCCAGGCATACAGATAGTCTTTCATACGAGGAATTATTTTATTGTTCACACCAACTGAGTGAAGAAGATGCTGCGCTTTCTTTTATTATTCCTTCTGTATCTGAGAAGGAGGTCATACGAATTAAAAATGATTATGACTATAACCTTTCTCGGGTAATGCGCGTACAAGGTGATATTAATAAGCAGATTGTCAGGACTCTCTTTGAGTTTAAAACAAAACCGGTCTCATCTATAAGTAAAAAAAATATTTGTATTGAGAAAGGTAGACGCCACCTGTATTCTGAGGAATATATAGCTTTGACGAAAGACTTTTATTTGGCGTTTTGACAGAGATGAATTATTAGTATTAACATATTTTTGTTAATTTAGACTTAAATTTTAGTTGGAATGGGAAGATTACGTTATTCAAATAACGAATTACTGGAGGGTGTTTTTAACAGAGACAGTCAGGTAATTAAACACATTATGGGACTGGTGTGGGTGCCTGTACGTGATTTCGTCATTCAAAACAGTGGCAAAGAAGATGATGCCATGAATCTGATACAGGAAGGATTTATAGCTATTTATACCAAAACAGAAAAACCTCAATTGACGTCCTCTTTCTCTACTTACTTTCAGTCAATTTGTCGCAAAATGTGGTTAAACGAATTGCGCGTTAGAAAAAAAGAGAATGTTTTATTGCAAAGTGTTGATACAGCTGAAATTATTGCAGAAGAATCGGAAGAAGAAGTTCTGTATGAAAAAAGAAGATTGTTGTATTTGAAGCATTTTAATAATATCACCAGAGTTTGTCAGGATTTATTACGTTTAGTTTCTAAAGGATTTTCAAATGAAGATATTACGGCTGAGTTAGCATTTAGCTCGGTGCAGTATATGAAAAACCGTAAGACTCAATGTAGTAAAAAACTGATGGACATGATTAAGGAGGATCCTCAATTTAAAGAACTACAGTATGGACAATAACGACAGATTTTTAGATTTTCTATCAGGAGAGCTATCTGAAGAGAATCAAAAGAAACTGGCTGAAGAACTCAATGATGACAAAGATCTTTATGAAGAGTTTGAACTTCAAAAAGAGATTCTTCATACCATAAAAATGGGGGACGATGATACCATGGATTTCCGTAACCAATTAAAAGATATTGGTGCTGAGTTTATGGAAGAAAAGAAATCTGCCTTTAGAATTAGACCTGCCTACTGGATTGCTGCTGCATCGGTAATAACATTGTTGTCGGTTAGTACATTTCTTGGACTTTTTAGGTCTGATCGCTATGTAGGTGATCAGATGTTTATGGAATATTATGAACCTTATGGATTAGATATTAATGTGAGGGGTGATAGTGAATCTTCGGATATCGATAACGCCATTAGCTTATATCAATCGGGTAATACAGATAATGCGTTAGAGGAGTTTGAAAAATTAAAAATGGATAATACTGAATTGTCTGGATTCTTCTCTGCATTGTGTCAAATAGAATTGGGGAATATCGATAAGGCCGAACGCGAATTGGAGGCAATTAGTACAGATGCTGTATTTTATTCCGATCATATTAATTGGTATTTGGCGTTGTGCTATTTAAAGCAAGAAAAAATGCCTGAGGCGAAAGAAAAATTTGATGAGATTACCAAAGGAAATAATCAATATGCCAAAAGAGCTTCTCGAATACTTAAGAAACTTTAATTCATACTTATTTATATTGTACCCTTGCTATAGCAAGGGTATTTTTTTGCCATAACTTTCATGTTTTGGTAACTAGCTGGCGCGGATTTGCAATCCGTGCCACCATTATTGCTTTAAAAAAATCATTCCTTAAATCTTTTTATCATCAATGTACTGCTATGCTAATAAATGACTACTATACCTAACTGCTTTGTTTGGTAGTTGCAAACTACCTTGTTATATTCGACGAAGTTGCAAACTTCGCCGAGCATTTAGGTAGCGACTACGGCTAGCAGGGGATATTAAAACTAGACAGGCTTATGCAAAATAAAAACCAACCCGGTTAGGATTGGTTCTCATCTATTTTATTTCCGTTTTTATCATATCCGGGTGGCCACACCCCATACCTATTTTTATATTCTTGTGGTGTTTCGGGCTGCCCCATGTTGCCATAAAACTTATTTGGGTCTGGGTCGTTTCTTATTCGTTCCCATTTCGCAGCTTCTTCTGATTTCTCCTGTTCAGTCATTGCAGCTTTCTTCTCATTTTCCTTTTTTTGCTGTATCTGTTCGACTTTATCCAAAATAATATTTAATTGTCCTCTTTCTTCTAAAACCTCTGATACTTCAGCCCAATCAAATGTTTTTTTTGGGAACTCCATTGCCATTTCCACTAATGTATTTACAATATCATCAGTTAAAACTGGTGGTAAATCTTCAATCTTAATTCTTTTCATGCTTGCTAGTTAATAACTTGTACAAAATCCACATAATATGCCTTTAAGCCATGAATGGTTTTTTGAACACCATTCTCCATAATCGGGATAGGTTCGCTAACTTGCTTTAAATCTTCAGGATTTAACAATACTTCATATTGCCTTTGAATTGCAGAAGGCTCGCTTGCATGCCTAACACTTCCTAAATTTTCGCCCCTGTCCGACAAGTCATCAATATAAACCCCTTCTTTTGAAGTGATTCGCTGTATAACTGCAACCTTTTCTAAATTCTCATCGCTAGCCCATTTCTTGGTAAGGTCAACAAACCCCCCCCGCTAAGCGAAGTCTGCGACTTCGTTTGACTGCTTAGGTAGTCTGCGACTACCCAAACGTATGAATCAAGATGCAACAATTATTTTATAGTAATAACAGGCAACACTAAAGGCTCAATATTTAATACTGATGATAAAGATGCATAATTTCTGGCACTTGAATAAAGGTAGGTTGCGTTTTTTGTATCTGGCTAATAATTAGAAAGGAATGGTTCTCAATTGCCGTAAAAAACCATTCCTTAAATGTTTTATCAGCGAAACGATCTGTTAATTCAATTACTACTATATCTTGCAGCTTTGTTTGGTCGCTACAAACTACCTTGTTATATTCGACGAAGTTACAAACTTCGCCGAGCGTTTAGGTAGCGACTACGGCTAGCAGGGGGGAATGACAGTAACTTTCAAACTTGATTTGTTTGGTAGTTACAAACTACCTTGTTATATTCGACGAAGTTGCAAACTTCGCCGAGCGTTTAGGTAGCGACTACGGCTAGCAGGGGAAAGTACGAACGGAACGAGGCTGCTCCATCTATTGACATTGCAAAAAAGATGGCTGATGCTTTTGGTATTAGTTTAGATTACTTGGTTGGCGAAGGGCAGAACGCCCAGTACAATAAAAAAACGCTCCAAATCATTGAAGATATTGAAGCGCTTGAACCTGACACTCAGGATAAATTATATTTCCTCGTTAATGCTGTTATTCGAGATTATAAAGCTAGAAAGGCTTATGCCGGATGATTAAAATAACTTTCAAGCTTTAAATAATTATCAAACATTTCTATATAAGGACTCTCACCCTCCGCTTGCTTCTTTTTAAGAAAACTACTGTATCGTTTATATAAATCCTCATATTCTGGCGAATGCCCTTCTTTCATAATTACCAGCTTTCTTAACATCATTAGATTATTATTAGCTACTAATAAATCAGAATGCTTCTGAATATCATTTTCACCAAGCCAGCCTAATACATCCTGTAAAGTTTTGAAATTATCTAAAAAACCTGTCACTTCTTCATTATATACTTTTTTAAGAGTAGATGAAAAGATTCTAATCTCGGATATGTTAGATATATAAAAAGCATTTGAAAAATAATCCTGTTCTTTTACCTTATCAAATTCTTGCGGGACATCTCCTTGCCATTGCTGTTTAATAGTATAATCCTGAACACCATTATTTACTTCATGCAATATATTTTCCACTACGTCAAAACGTTTGTAGAAGGTTACACCATTTACTAAAATCCTACTATACTCCGACCATGAAAAACCAATGGCAAAAGCTTCATCCTTTTTTAATCGTTCAAAGTAGATATTCGTATCAATTTGCTTAAACTTATACCCTAATTCGATTAACCAATTAAAGGATTCCTGAATGTTTTCTGAAAATATTTTACTATCTATCATAACTACTTCATTGAGGCTACATCATCAATTACACCACCTTTACCATCACTCCAAACTTTCATGAAATCATTAACTTTTAAATTGTCAGAGTTACTAAGCGAAGTTTTTCCTGAAGCACTCTTTTTTGAGATACTTCTAATATCAAACGCATTTGAATTAGATTTAACTTTTGTAAGGGCATTACTTTGTGGTGTCGTAAGATTTGTCCCTGAACTTAATTTCGATTCAAGAACAACTACTTTGTTTTTGTCAAGTAATACATCTCCAAATTCATCAATATTTTTCTTTACAAGAACCATATCTGCAACAAAATACTCATCACCAACCCCAGTCTTCATCTGAACCTGGGGTTTTGTTTTGATTTTCTTTGCTTCCAACATTTACATATAATCCAGCACAATATGCATGATCATGTCCTTGAAACTTACCAGTCTTTGATTGAAACTTAAAATTTAGATTTGGATTAGTTCCCGTAATTATATAATCTATTTCGCTATCCATTCCAGTAATTCTTGCACCAGATTCTGATTTATCAATATTGTAAGAATATTCACCAGCATCAAATCTTGATAGATTGACCTCTGTAGGCTCTTTGTCGGGTATCAAATATTCAAGTTTAGTAATACAATCCTGATTAGGATTTACCCAACTTATTTTAACATTACCTTCCAAATCAATAAATGTTCTAATATTAGTAATTGGAAGATTCGTTACTTCAATTTTTTCATTTTCATCTCCATCTTCCTCATTAACATCTTCGAGCTCTTCCTCTATATTATCATTATCTTCTACACTACAGCGATCAGTTATTAAATTCTCTAAGTCATAATAATTTGCAACAGTGTTAAGAAGAATTTCTACTAAACACATTCTAAAATCACTCCGCTAAGCGAAGTCTGCGACTTCGTTTGACTGATTAGGTAGTCTGCGACTACCCAAACGTATGAATCAAGATGCAACAATTATTTTATAGTAATAACAGGCAACACTAAAGGCTCAATATCTAATACTGATGATAAAGATGCATAATTTCTGGCACTTGAATAAAGGTAGTCTTCAGGATTTTGAACAATCTTGGCACGTACCGGATTGTTATGAATATACTCAATCTTTGCTGCAATAAAGTTGTTGCTGTATAATACAATAGCGTGGTTTTCGTGTGTCCAAACCTGGTAATTACTATTGCGCTTATGCTTTTTAGCATTAAACCGAAACTGGTTTAACATCCATTCTCTTCTGCTTTCAGGTATGTACTCAATGGTGTCAATAATCCTCTTTGCTGTGTATTTCTTAAAGTCGCGGATTGTATTGCTAAGATCACCAGTTGAGCTGTGCGCCACTAAATGCATATGATTGCTCATAATAACGTAAGCAAATATCTGTAAACCTTTATGCTCAATGCAGTGTTTTAAGCTTTTTATAGCAATATCTCTGTAAACAGGTCTTGTAAAAATATCAACCCAATCAACAATTTGTAATGTTAGGTAGTATAATGCTGTTTGTTCTTTTATTTGGTAACCTGTTGGCATACATAGTAAAATACAAATATTTACTGATATATGTTTAGCTGTTTTTATGTAATGTGCTCTTATCTCTGTCTAGAAATTTTTGCATAGGAATGACAGTAACTTTCAAACTTGATTTGTTTGGTAGTTACAAACTACCTTGTTATATTCGACGAAGTTACAAACTTCGCCGAGCATTTAGGTAGCAACTACGGCTAGCAGGGGTTAAACCATCTATTGATGTGATTATTCGTATTGCGGATGCTCTTAACGTTTCTATTGATTATTTGGTTGGTAAAACTACATTTGAACTGAATCAGGATATGCTAAAGCGTTTTCAGGAAGTTTCTTCACTTCCCGAAAATGCCAAAAACCAAATTTATATGGTTATGGATGCCCTTATTAGGGACTTTAAAACCGGACAAGCTTACGCTAAATAACTTTAAATTACTGGCCACTAGATGCAATCTGGCGGAAGCCTTTAGATTTCTTAATTAAACCCTTTCATATATTTTTCGAACAATTGTTCCTGAAAAGACTTTTCAATTTCACCAAGTTTGAGTAAGCGTTGTTCTTCCTCAAGAAAATGATAATAACTAAATATTCGATATATAGCAGACCCAGGAGATTCATTTTTCCAATCAAACAATCTAGATCCTCTATGGTCAATAAAAACATTCCTAAATACTTTACCTTCTTCAAAAAAGGAAAAACAACCAGATTTCAAATCTTTTCCATAATTATAATATTTGGCAGGGACTCCTTCAGAACTCAAATAGTCTACAAGGTCACTTAAACTTTCAAGATGATTTAATCCTTTCTTTCCCAATGTTCTCCTATGTAGATCAATATTGCTAACTTTATTTAAAATTAATGAATGAAAAACTCTGAGATAAAAATAATTACAAGCTTTATCTTCATTACTAAAGCTTTCAATAATTTCACGCTTTCTTTCTCCTTTTTGAATTATAAATATACCCTTCTCTTTTATCAATTCAATTGCACTCATTTGATCACCAAAAACTAACCTATCACTCATTTGATGCTCTTGAAAAAGATTATTACTTAACAATTTTTTTACCTGTATATATTTCATTACTCTACAATTTCAATATAACCATTACTTTTTAAATTTTTAATTGTACAGTCCACCCAATCACCATCAAGGTTTTGAATCTTTTTCCCTTTAATATAATATTGTTGACCTCCTCCTGGTTGATCGAACCAACTTGCAATCTCTCCTGCCTTTACTTCAAATTCTTTTAATACTTCATATTTTGTATACGGATAATCAGTATTCACACTTTTATCAGTGAATGGTGGGATGGATCTTTCTTCCCAAGGAGTACTTTCAGGTGATAAAAAGTCCCCATCTTCAGAACCGTATCTATCAATAATATCACCTTTATTTAGTTTTTTATCAATTGCTTTAGAAATATCTTTAAACCCATCATCTTTGGGATATATTACCTCACCTGTTTTTTGATTAAAATATTTTGGTTTATCATAAACGGTTTTATACTTAATATAACAATCTTTTGATGGTGGGTAATCCCATTTACTTATTCTAATCCAATCCTCTAACTCAAGTATATCACCACTATCACCATATTCATCCAAAATATCCCAAAAGCCATCATCTTCAACACCGAAATCATTTAGTGCATTAGAATTTGTAACCGTTTCATCGATTTCACCGGAATACAAATTACCTTCTGGTGTTCGTGTGGCAATAATATTGTCACCTTTTTTAAATAATATGGTCTGATCCTCAAGTACCTCGACAATAAATCCGTCTGGTGTTTTCTTTAAAGTGGCTTTAACGGCATCTGTAAAGCTATTAAATACTTTTGCTGCTTTTTTGGTTGCATACTTAATATTCTTATTTATTGCGTTTGTAATATCAGCTGCAGCCTTTGGTAAGTCTTTGGCAGCATATACAAAGGTGGCAACGTAAACAACATCGGTTCCTATTTGATGTTGCAATTCATATTTGTTTTTACCTGTATGAGCATCTACAATGACATCTTTAATAGCTTTCAGATTAAACACTCCGGACAACATCTCTTTAAGTTCCCCAGGATTTTCAGTAGCAATAAACAAGTTTAAAACACCTGCTACATCACCAACAACTTCTAATACGCCATCATAAACTCCACAGAAAAAGGCAAACTCTTCTTCACTGTAACCTAGAATAGCAAAAGCCTTATAGTATTTTGCAGAATATTCAGGGTTTTCAAGGTTCCAGTATTTTTGTGGTATAGTTGCATTTTCTAACAATAGTGTATTTAATTCTATCAGTATCTTGAAACCAGCAATTGCCTGAGCCTTTGCCAAATTCATGAAAACTGCAAAACTATCAGGATTGCCATCAACCTCATAAATTGAAGCTGTGGTTATTAAATAAGTTTTGTTATTTGTTTTATCAATAGCAATTGCCTCGGCAGTACCAGAAAGCTTTAATTGAATTACCTCTGCTTCAGCCTTACTTGTTACATAATAAACATTTGAGATTGGATTGAGGTCTTGAGGAGAGGCTTTCAATATGTCATTAATTGCCTGTAATTCCTCCGGCGTTACTGCAAAGCCTGAAACCCCATTGGCTTCAACAGATGATCCGGTTTGTTCAAAGCATTGACAATCCGATAACTCTTTATACTTATCTTCAGTATCATCACTTCCAAGATCAGATAAGTTTGCTATTCTATAATAGTATTTACCGTCTTCACCTTGCTTCACAAACGGCAGTTGAACCTCGCTCGTATACTCAACAACTTTATCAAGTTCAAATATCTCGGAAACCCCATTCTCTGTACTAAAGAAACCTTTAAACTCGAAGTCGGTTACCGTTCCCTTAAACCTTGCATTATATTCTATATCCCCAATGTTAATAATCGCAACCGAACCTCTATATGGTGGATAAACCCGATCGTCATGTTCAAACATCTTTATGTCTATGCTCGAAGCATCAGAAAAAGCAAAAGAGAATAAGTTATGGTTTTCATCATTGAATAAATTGTCAGGGCTCCTAAAAGCAAACCTGTTTCTATCCTTTAATAAAAGGTTGTCCAATGTTTCAGAATGGCAAATCCTTCTACTTTTAATTATTGCGTTGTAATCTGAACTTATTGCCTGAGATTCATCTTCATCCACACCCCAGGCAAACAAAATATTCTGCGGGTCATGAATCAAATCCCATTGGTACTTCCAGAGTTCGGTGCCGCCACTGTAGTCCATTAAGTTGGGGGTGGAGCCTTCTGTAAGTTTGTATTGCCCCTTATCGCTAAAGGTGTGCCACAGGTTAAAGGCGCCATGACCTAACTCGTGAGCAATGGTTTCGGCGTTACTACCAAAATTAAATATAAAGCCATAGCGCCCGGTAAGGGGCATAAAGCCTTGTTTATTGGTGGTGCACTCAACAAAAAACAGATACAGATGGTCTTTGTTAATGCTAACACCATCCTGCTTTTTGTATCGGCTTATAATGGTGTTCATATCCGAGGTGTACTTACTTAGTAGCGTTTTATCCTCGGTATTAAATCCATCGCTATTGATTTTATCAGTTTCAAAGCCCTTTTCAACCCTTACTTCCCATTCCACCACAGCCGATCCGTAGTATTGATTTAATAAATCGCGCACGGCACCTGCATTATTGGGGCATTTGGCACCATTTACCGGTATCAGGTGAACGGTTTTAAGCAGGTAATCGTAATTAACCAGTCCCAGGGCGCCTGCTTCGGTCAGGGTTTCGTTTTGAGTACTGTCGTTTACCTTTGTGGTTTTTACAAAGGCTGCCGTAAGGGTTTCTTCCTGGCCACCGGCCATACCAGTAAGCAGCAGTTGCTTTTTACCTCCCTGGTCGATGGTCGAGGCCAGCATACCACTGCTTCGCAGAAAGCGGATACTGTCGGGGTCAGCTCCGTTGATGCTAACATCCACATAGTCGGCACGACCATTGCCCAGTGATTTCCAGGCTATTTTATTGCCTTGTTTGTCGGTATTAAAGTAAGTATTGGGTTTGTTGGTGCCGTTACCAACTGCATCGTAGCCATAGCGCATGTTTGAGGCAGGGCTAAAGGTGGCTGTTACACCATATTCGCCCGACTGAGCAGGCGATACCACGCTATTGGCATTGGTGTTTGCGGTGTTGGGGTTGGGCGCGGTGTATACCTGCCCGGTACTGGTATCGGCCACATAAACGGTTTTGCCATCGGGCGATACAACGCCCACTGTTTGTCCGGGATTGGCAGTATAGGTTTTTGATTCGCCACCAACTGTTACAACGGTTACTGTACTGTCGGTAACTACTACACTGCTTATCTCATCATCTACCTTAATTACATAGTCGGTCGATTGATCAACAGCTTCCGAAGGATCAACCGTAATGGTATTGTCATTATCGGGAGTAAGGGCTGCCATTACCGAACCCAGGTCGAGCATTAAACCAGTGTCTTTATTGAACTGAAACTTCACTTCGCCTTCGGTCATACGCCGATCGCTGTTGATAAACACATTGTCGAAATCGACCCCGAATTTGATAAAGCCCAAATAAGGTACCAGGGCAAAGCCACTACCACTGAAGCGGCCGTCGCTACCCGATACTTCCACTACTTCGATGGTAAAGTCGGCAGCCTTAAATAAACCAAAGCGTTTGAGTTCGGCCAAGGGCTCGGTATTGCTTAAATCAACACCTGCCAGGTTGGTACCACAGGTATAGTCTATATCCCATTTGGTTTTAAAGGTAGTAACCGAGCTCTCGTCGCTTTCGTCGTTGCCGCACAGGCATACTACTTTTACCTGGTAAGTAGTGTTTTCGTCAAGGTTGGTAAGGGTATAGCTACGATTATCGGTTTCGGTACTTTGCCATTCTTCGGTGTCTTCGGTTTTATAAAAGATGCGGTAAAGCTGTGCTCCCTTACTCATCGATATGTTGAAGGTAGCCTGGGTATTTCCAATCTCTTTTATGCTGATGGTGGCATTAGGGCACGATGCTCCGTAACGAAACTGAAACACATCGGAATAGCCATCGTTTTGAAAACGGGCTCTGTTATCGAGATCAACCGCCTGAACCTGCCAGGCATAGCTTCGTCCGGTTTGCAGGGGTGGCATACCCATATCGTATACCAGGTAAGCTTCAGAAGTTTGTTGAGTAAAGATGGGTGCCACTGAATTAGCTACCTCGTATTTACTTCGTCCGTCGGGTAATATTTCCCAAAGCTTAAATTCGTAAACAATGTCGCTAAGCGGATCGTTGGGAACAAAACCCATCCACGAGAAACGTATGTTCAGATTGTTTAAAATATCCAGCTCGCTGTTGTCGAAGGGGAGGGTTAGTTGGGGAGCGCGGGTAAGGTACATAACTGCCACACCCGGTATGGCTTGCGATATGTTGATGTTATGATGATAGTCCCACACTTCTACTTTTACCTGATACACACCTTCGGGTAAGCGGCCTTCTACTTCGTACTGTCGTTTTGAGAATCCTTCGAAAATCAGATTATTGGGGTCGAACAAAGGAGCCAGATCCAAGCCTGTAAGGGTTTCTGTCATACCTCCAAACAGGTAGTAAGGATCCTGTATCATATTAGGTTTGGTATACAGGCGTATGCCATTACCGGTAATAAACAAGCGGAATTTAACCGGATAGTTATCGAGCGAAATGTCGTCAACATTAATGTTAAGCTGCATTTTACCTGTTTCGCCGGCAAACGAGCTGAGCGAATAAGGCATGGGAGGTGTTAAAATAGTATAGCTACGTATAGGATATACTGTTTGTGCACTTAAAGCGGTAAGCGACCAGATGCAGATGAGTGATAATAGGAGACGTTTAATCATGTTCATCAAATTTTCTTAGTTGGTTTGGTTTTGTGTGCTTTCGTCATTCTTTTTCGAAGGCCAACCAAAATTGTAACTATAGCTTAAAGTAGCCGTGGTATAACTGGTGGTTGCCACTGAGGGGCGCTGGCGTTGCGACCATGCCACACTCAGGTTAAACCGATGTTGTTTTTTTAATGTATAGCCCGACGACAGACGTGCCGTGAGCACATCGCCGGTTTTGTTTCCATCGGTATAGGTTCCGTTCCACGATAGCGACAGGCTGTTACGTAACGTTTTTTCAAGCATCGATTTTCGAATCATCAGAATGGGACCATAAGCCTCTGAGAGGTTGCTGCTTGCCTTATTGCGCGAGTAGTTCATATTTAACCCCAATGAAAAATCGCTGGGAACAAGGCTCCATGCATATCCACCTGTGGCATTAATAAACGATGAGTTGGCATTTTCAACCGCATCGCTTTGTTCTTGTGTTGCCTGCTGAAAGTTGATGCCCGAGTTGATGCTGTGTTTCACTGTTTCGGTTGCTTTCAGATTCCAGTTCATGTTTAAACTAATGTTTTCGCTTATCTGGGTAAACCGAAGGGTATCTAACAACTCGTATTCGGTATGTGTATTGGTTTCGTCGAACAAGGTTCGTACAAAGCTGTAATTATAAAAGTTAGAATAGCTGGCGTTAAAGCTTATTTTTTGCGAGGGTACAAAGCTCAGGTTGTAATTTTGGACGACATCGGTTTGGTCGGTTTCCGATTGATTGTTGAGGTTGGTTTCGCGCAAGCCCACATTGGCCGTTGCGGTTACTTTTCCTTTGGCCAGCGAGGTGGCCAGGTTAAGCGTGTAATTCACAAAATCGTTAACCATATAATAACTGCCCAGAGTGTTGTAGCCCGGCTCTACATATTCCACCCCGGCACCTATCGACCCAACATTGGTGCTATAGCTTACGTTTGTTTTGGCAGCATGGTAGCGGTGTGTAGCTGCTCCGTTGAAATCGGTGGCTTTGCTGATGCGTTTATCGCTGCTAAGGGATGATACACTTACCTCGCCCTGAACAGCCAAACGGTTAAGCGGACGAAGAGAAAAAGTAGTACCCAGCACCATGTTTTCCTGTGGCAGAATGCCTAATGAATCGATGTATTCAACGGGTTTATCGGTGTTGTCGCTTCCATAGAATAGATGTACACCTACTTCGCCAATGGAAGTATTGTAGCTTGCCTTAAATCCGGTACCCATACGGCGGTATTGTGGATCGAAGTTTTGGATGGTATCTCCCGGGGCGGCTTTTAATAATTGGCCGCACATGGCACTGAATTTGAATTTATCGCCCGGTGTTAGGTCAACGCCTCCGCCCGAAAAGCTATGACCACTGAGTGAGTATGGAGAGAAGCTCATGCTGCTCCATCCCATATGTGCTGTTATCCATTTATACGATGGCGAAAGCGAAAACTGATTGAATGGCTGGGTATATGTCCACTGACGGTTTGACCATGAAAAGCTGAGAGGCACCGAAAAACCATACAACGATGTATTGACATTACCTGTTATTACCATTGCATACGGATCGACACCTGAACCGGCGTTGCTTCGGTATACCTGGTTTACATTAATACCTCCATTAACCTTTACCGCATCTTTTTTGCCTATTTGGTCGAGTTGCTGGCTGTAAGCTGTATGTATGCAAAGTAATATTATCAGTGTTGTAAGGCTTCTGTACATTTTTTTCATATATCGTTTCATAGTCGGAAGAATCATCTTCTTTTTTTAGTCCGAAGCTCAGAGACCACAGTCCGGTAAAAGCTGTTGGCTTCTGCTTGTTTTGTTGTCCCCCTCTGCCTTTAGGCATCTCCCCAAGGGGAGAATTTTTTAGGGAACCAGGTTGGTCTTCCGTCCTCGGTCTTCTGTCTTGTATTCATTGATAATTGAATCATCGTTAATTGGTATATTAGTTTTTCATCTTTTCTCATTTTTTATTCTTTGATCTCTGCCGCAAGTTGGTTGGTGATTTAAACCAGCTTTGTGAGTGCGGCAGTTGTTTTATTACCTTTTCCCCCGGGTTCAATCGCTTTGCTCAATCACCCGGGGCTATTACTATTTAACCCCTCCGGGGTTTTTAGTGCGAAGCTTTCGATCCGAAGTCCGATAAAAGCTGTTGGCTGTTAGCCAATTCCGTCGTCGGTCTTCCATCTTCTAACTACTGGCTGTTTTAATAGTACAGAGTCCGTTGACTTACCAAGAGTGCTATTATCTCACTACTGACCACTGACTATTTACTACTGCCTTCTGCCTGTTCATCTTCTGCCTTTTTTAATAGTCCGAAGCTTTCGGTCCGAAGCCCGGTAAAAGCTGTTGGCTTCTGCTTGTTTTGTTGTCCCCCTCTGCCTTTAGGCATCTCCCCAAGGGGAGAAGTTTTTGGGAACCAGGTTGGTCTTCCGTCTTCTATCTTCATTGATAATCGAATCATCGTTAATTGTTAAATTGTCTGCAGGTTGGTGTTTCCAAGCAGCTTTGTGCCTGTTATTGTTTCTGCCAAACCCCCTCAGTCCTCCTTTGGCGGACAGCTCCCCAGGGGGAGCATCGAGCCCGGTAAAAGCTGATGGCTTTTGGCTGTTTTATTGTCCCCCTCTGCCTTTAGGCATCTCCCCAAGGGGAGAAGTTTTTGGGGAACCAGGTTGGTCTTCCGTCCTCGGTCTTCGGTCTTTATTGCTAATCGAATCATCGTTAATAGTAAAATTGTCTTCCGTTATTTCTCTCATTTTTCTATTTGCCTCAAGCAGGTTGTTGTTTCCAAGCAGCTTTGTGCCTGTTAATCCCCCTCAGTCCTCCTATGGTCGGACAGCTCCCCAGGGGGAGCATCGAGCCCGGTAAAAGCTGATGGCATCTGCCTGTTTGGTTGTCCCCCTCTGCCTTTAGGTATCTCCCCAAGGGGAGAATTTTTTGGGGAACCAGGTTGGTCTTCGGTCTTCGGTCTTCATTGATAATCGAATCATCGTTAATTGTAAAATTGTCTGCAGGTTGTTGTTTCCAAGCAGCTTTGTGCCTGTTAATCCCCCTCAGTCCTCCTATGGTCGGACAGCTCCCCAGGGGGAGCATCGAGCCCGGGGAAAGCTGATGGCATCTGCTTGTTTGGTTGTCCCCTTCTGCCTTTAGGCATCTCCCCAAGGGGAGAAGTTTTTGGGGAACCAGGTTGGTCTTCCGTCCTCTGTCTTCGGTCTTCATTGATAATCGAATCATCGTTAATTGTCTCATCGGTCTTCAAGCTACTTTCACATCGCTCGTATATTGTATTCCAGATCCTCATCGTAATAAAAACTGTTTTTATAGATAAATACATTGCCGTTAACTCCATCAATCATTTGCCAGCTTCCCTGGGGTTTGCGGGCATAAATGATAAATCGTTTGGCCTGGTGTGTGGGTACTTCCCAGCTAAGCTCCACCTCTTTGGTTTTCTTGTTTTTCTTTACTGTTGGAGTTATCCAGTAGGTGCGGTTATTTTTAGGGTTGTACATGGCCGATACCGGTTTAATGGGTTTGCTTTCGTTGCCGGCACTGTCAACTGCCAGTATCAGATAGCGATAAGAAAAACCTTGTTCGGCGGGTATATCCAACCATTGATTGGGTAGATCAGCTACCTTAAATATTTTTATCAGCTCCCAGTCTTTGGCTCCGGAGCGATTGCGATAGAGCAATTGTTGTTGCAGATCTTCGGAGTTGCTGTTCACCCAGGTTAGTACTATACCAGTGTCGGTGGGAGTAATGCTTTTAAAGCGGGGCGATACCGGAGGAACCACATCGGGGCGTTCCAGCTTCAGGTGGTCTGATAACTCGGATTGGTTTTGGCGTTTATCCAATGCCCTGATTTTATAAAATACATGACGTGTAAGCGTTTTTATGGCAATCTGATCATGAAAAACGGTATCGCGCACCGGCTTATGGGTTATTAGCGAGAACTCTTCGTGCGCAGCATTGGCCCGGTACACCTCATAGCCATATATATCGCCGTCGGGGTTAGGCTTCCAGCTTAAGATAACCAGTCCTGAGGTATCAGCTTTTGCAGCAAGACCTGTTGGTTTAACCGGAGGGATGGAGTCAACCACCTGCACCATCTGCGGTATGCTGTAACCACCGTTGGCATCGCTGTTAAAAGCCTGCATGCGATAGTATGCGGTTGGTAAGGGATCTTTATCAACAAAACGACGTTGCATCATCGACAGACTATCGGCCAGCAGAGTAAAGCCTTTACTGTATTCCGAAGATCGATAGATACGAAACCCCTGCACCCAATCGTTGCTTTGGTTGGGAAATTCCCACTCGAGTTCAACGGTGTTTTCGGGTGTTACGGTTTTTTTAATGATGCGAGGCACCGACGATATTTTACTAATTCCTTTTACTTTTACCGTGTCGGATGGCGGACTTTTTTCGCCAAATACCGATAGACCAATTACACGATAGTAATAGGTTTTGCGGTTATCGGGCAGGGTATCTACATAGTAATTATAGGGGGCATCATCGTATCCTTCGGGGGTAGTATTGATAAAAGGCATCTCGTCTAAACGATTAAATTGTTTTCCTCCGTCATCTGATCGTTCTACCCAAAAGCTATTGAAGAAATTACTTTGGTAGCGGTTGTCCCAGGTAAGGGTAACAAAGCGATCGTTGGGAGTAGCTTCCAGTCGCATGGGAGAGGGAAGAGGCAGGTACTCATCCACACCGGTAAAGAAAAAAGCTGTGTCCTGTTTCATTCCCGGTGCTACCTGAGATGGAAACACACGGTACAGGTATTTTTCGCCTTTCTTAACCTCTTTGTCAACGTACATTAATCCATGGTATTGAGCCACGCGCGTACTGAGGTCGGCAGCATATAAGGCAAAGCTGTAGCGGTTTTCCTGCTCGGTAGCTTTGTTGATAATGTCCATAATACCCATGTTTTGGGCCGATGGAGCCGCTTCCAGGTCATCGCCATAAATACATTGAGCTGCCACACCTGACAATGGATCGGTTTGATCAAGAATTTCCCAATCGTTTAGGGGGCGTGGCTTTAATGGCTGAGGTGTTAAAACCTCGGTGGTTCTGTTTTGAAGTAATTCCCCATCTTTCATCATTAAGGTACGTGTTACGGTATATCCCCATTTATTACCAGTAATCCACAGGTTGTAGGTGGTAGGGGCCCATCGCAGCATAATACTGTCGGATGTGGGGCGTGCCAGCAAACGCAACTCGTCGGGGGCAATATCCTCCTGAGCCATCAATGCCATACCGATGGCAAGTAATATTGTTAGGGTGCTAAGTATTTTTTTCATTCTATATATTTTAATACAGTCCAAATCTCGGAATCCGAAAAGCTGTTAGCTTCTGGCTGTTTTGTTGTCCCCCTCTGCCTTTAGGCATCTCCCCAAGGGGAGAAGTTTTTTGGGAACCAGGTTGGCCTTCCGTCCTCGGTCTTCGGTCCTCTGTCTTCTGTCTTCGGTGCATTTGTTTGAGGGTGATTGCTGTTGACAGGCATCCTCGGTGTGTTTGTTTAAGGGTGTTGATCGTTTGCCCCCTGTCTCGGTGCATTTGTTTAAGGGTGTTGATCGTTTGACCCCTGCCTCGGTGCGTTTGGTTAAGGGTGTTGAAGGCTTACACCCTACCTCGGTGCGTTTGGTTATAGTGTACAAAAGGATAGTGGTCACTCCTCCAATCGTATATCTGATGGTAGAATTCACATATTGTACTGATAAGAGTGACCTGTTAACTATCATATTCAATTATTTAGCTGCTTTATGTATCGAGTCAATGATTTGATTAAGGTTGGCAACCAGTTTTTCGATGGTTTCGCCACCAGTAAGTAATAAATGTGCATTAATAAGGCTGAACATAGCCTCTAATGCAGCAATGGTTTGTGCGGTTGCTTCTTTGGTTTTTATAATGGGAGCTGTTTCGGCTTCGCTTTGATTCTTGCTGATGTAGGTAGCTTCGAAGTTATTGCGACAGATACTCATTTGCTCCACATAAGCGGTAAGTCGAAGTGTCTCCAGTACGCTTTTATTGGTATCCGAAACTAATTCGGAATAAAGGGTTTTCATACGAGCCATTTGATTAACATAGCCCAGGTCGCTTAATACTGGGATGTGCTTTCGTATAATGGCTAGAATTTTTTTGCCGGCCGCAGCTTCTTCTTCAACGTGGCTATAGGTAAATGCTTCGGCCATATTGGATAATAACATGACAGAACGATCGCACAAACGATCTAAATCTTTGAGCTGTTCGGTAAAACTACTTTTAGATGAATTGCCCATGCTGGTATTAAGGGTTCCCATAGCAAAATCAAGCGTTTTAACCGGTTCGACTAGTCCTAGTTGTGTCGAAATTTCGGGTGTGATGATTTCTTTACATCTACTGGCTAAAGTAAAGGTCTCGCCTGCACTTAAGTAGGATTTTTTAATGGATTCAATCATAAAATAAGAATTTAGTTAATTATTAGTTAATTGACTGCAGTCCGTTGACTGGAGTGTTAGTTGATAACCGGGTTGATAGTCCGAAGTTTGGAGTCTGTTATAGGCTTCTAGCTGTTGGCTGTTAGCTATTCCCGTCTTCCTTCTTTTCTTCATTGATAATTGGCTCATCGGTATTCCTTGGCTCATCCTTTTGTTCCCTAAAGGGATCCGCGCTACTCATACGTCTTCTGTCATCTTTCATTGATAATCGATTTATTGGGTAATTGCTTAATATACTACCAGTTTACTCACAACCCGTTCGCCTTTGGCTTCGGCAAATACAGCATACATACCAGGCACTGTTAGGCTAAATGACTGATTGTAGGAGTCTATACCATTAACTTTGCGTTTTTCAATAATCTGTCCAGTATCAATATTTACCAGATAGAAAATTGCATCGGCTACCTCAGCCAGTTTCAGGGTGGCATTAAATGGCCCGTCGGTTGGGTTTGGAGCAATGGTAAGTGATGAAATGGTGCTGTTGTTTTGTTCTGTACTGTTGGTATCAGAGTGGTCAACTGCCGGTGTAACCAATATGTGTTTAATATTTTGCCCCAGGCACTCGCCCACATAAGCGTTTAACGCAACCTCCCAGTTACCTTCTTCTTCAAATATTACCTTGCAGTAATAATTGTCTTGCTCAATTATTTGATGAGGTCCGCTAAAGGCCCAATTGAAATACGATGGTTTAGGTTGGCTTACTTCAATAATAATAAGGGTGTCGCCAGCCGGAACAGAACTTGCCATCAAAAACTCGGGAGTTAAAGCCGAGTTGGTTGTTTCAATATTTACGGTGTCGCGACCAATACAGCTTTCGTCGTTTTTAACTTCGACATAATAAGTGCCATCTTTGCTGATTACCAGTGAGGTGTCGTTAGAAGTTATTCCGTTATTTGCACTCCAGTTATATTGATCGAAAAATCCGGGATATAATCGCACGTTGTTACCCTCGCATATTATTTGGTCTTCGCCCAGTTGAGGGTATATGGTTTTTTCGTAACCCAGAATGTACTCTTCTGTTTCGAAGCAATTCATTAAATCATGTACTTCCAACACGTAACGACCGGTATCCAGCTTAGCTATTTTATTGGCCTGCGAACCGTGTAGCCAGTTTAAAGTGTGCGGTAAACGTCCGCCCGAAGTGCTGACTTCAATTTTACCATCGGCTACCCCAAAGCAATAAGGATTCATTACCAAATTGTTGGTTATTCGAAGAGGATCGGGCTCGTAAATCGAGAAGTTAACGGTATCGCCACAGCCATAGTTGTCAAAGACTCTTACCGCATAGTTGCCTCCGCTAAGGTTTTGCCATTGGTTTTGATTGCTTAAATCGGGCCATTCGATGGTGTGAGCCCAGTTGGCAGGTGTAACATCAATAACAGCCGAAGCATCGGCCATTCCATTACAGGTTACATCAACCGTATTGATAGAGGCTATGGTCAGATAACTAACATCGAGTTGTAAGGTGTCGAACCCGATACAATTATCGTTATCGGTTACCTGCAGATAGTAATTATCTGGCTCGGTAAGCATAACATTTTGCTTGGTCGAACTAAATTTATTGTCTGATGTCCATTGGTATTTAGCATAGTTGCCGGCATTAACAGGCAAGGTGTTGTAATGACAGATCAGAGTATCATTACCAATAAATGGTTGTACTGTGCGTTGATAACCGAAATTGAAACGGAAGTTATTAACACAGTTATGGCTGTCGGTAACCTGCAGGTTAAGCGAGCCCGGATCAATGCCGTTAATAGTTGTTGAGGTAGATCCGTTATCCCATAAATACTGATAAGGGGCTGTGCCGCCAATGGCAGCCAGATCAATCTCTCCTTTTACACCACCTAAGCATAGTGGATCAATTAAGGTATTGATGGAGTATGCCAAACTGTCGGGGGTGCCTACCGTAAATTCTTTAAATGAAGCACACCCTTTAGCATCTCTAACCAGCAAGTCATAATTGCCTGTTGGTATGCCTAAGGCAATTGAGTCGTTTGTTTGTGTTATGCTCGATGCCCAACTATAGATATAATTTCTATTTCCTTTACTCACAATTGCTGTAGCTTCACCATCGGAATAACCGTAACAACTTACATCGGTTACTAAAACAGTGTCGATACTAAGGTCAGTAATATCGCCTACTAAAAACTCGAACTTATAAGGACAATTATGACCATCGTTTATGGTAAGGAAGTATCGGGATGAATATAGATTATCTATCGAAGGTGTTATGTAGTCAAGATAAACTGTATCAATAATATTACCTGTTAAGAGTGTATCTTTTAGCCATGAATAAGTGTATGGTTCAATACCTCCGGTATAGTCCGATATAATGCTTCCTTCATTATTTGAACATCGTGACAAGGTAATCTTCTTTTCAGTTTGTATTAATTCGGTTGGTTGGGTAAGTGTAATATCCTGTACATTGGTTTTGCAGTTTAATGTGTCGCGTACATACACCGTATATGTACCCACAGGTAAGTTGGGCACCGAGTCGTTGGCAAACCATGTGTTTTCATCCACCGAAACTTCGTACATCAGGTTTCCGCCTTCTATATTCAGGTTGATATATCCATCGGAATAATCAAAACAACGTACATCTTTGTAATTACGCAACGAGGCGGTAAGTATCTCGGGTTCTGTAATAACCAAGTCTTGCAGGTATTCTACGTCAACCGAGTCGCGTATAATTAGCGAATAAGTGCCGGCAGCTAAGTTCTGGAATAAACCATCGTGGTTACTCTCGTTATTCATGGTGTAGGTATAATCGCCCCAACCGCCAGTGGCTTGTAATTGAATAAACCCATTGCTTAATCCGTTACAAAATGGCGATACCAATTGTACCGTATCTGTTAATAGTGGTGCATCTGGCTCAACAATGGCAATGGAACGACGCATCCATTCATCTTCTTCATAAACACATCCTGCAGTGTCGCGCAACATAAGCAGGTAGTTTCCGGCTATCAGATTATCCACTCCGGTAATGGCATCGGTTTTACCACTATCAAAGGCTTCTGTTTCGTTTTCGTGGTACCAGGCATAATCAAATTGTCCGTTTCCGTTTTCGACCAATGCATTGATCATACCGGTAGCATCTCCTTTTCGTCGGATATAATTGTAATCGAGCGATATCAGGGCTGTATCGGGTTCGCCAATACTAAACTCTTTTGAAGCATAACACTGGTTAGTATCCTGAACACTTATTTGGTAAGCGCCTCGACTTAACAGATTATAGAAATAAGCGGTGTCGTTTAGGGTGTTGGTGGTTATTGTATCACCCGAGTTATTAGTATTTACAATGGAGTAGAATAGCTTGTTTGTATAATCTGCATCTTTTAGTACCGCTGCTTTCACCCAGCCATCGGCATAATTGGGGCACGAAGCATTAAATTGATCTTCCACCAAAATATTTAAAGTGTCGGGTTGAGTTAGTTCAACCATGGTTTGATACACTATATCAGCGGTATCTTTTAAAAACAGGTTGTAGAAACCGGCAGTAAGCTGATCGAAGAGGGTGTTATCGCGATACCAACTAACCTGTGCTGTTGTATCCAACGAGTAACGGTAGTCAGTTGTATTTCCCCATCCTCCTTTGGCTAATAACTCAATGCTACCATCCGAGAATTTATTACACGTGATATGATTTAAGGTAATGGATTCAAACCCAAGTGTATCTTCCGGTTCAATCAAATGAACCTGTTGCGTATACCATTCATCGTTATTGAAATAAGCACACTGAGCTGTATCGCGTAATTTAAGAGTATAAATTCCGGCCGGCTGATTTTGTATATTCAATATTGCTTCATACTCTGCGTTAGCTTCCGAATAGCTAATCTCACCTTCTTCTAGTATATCATTACTTGCACTGTCTAACCATTGATATTCGTATACTTTGTTACCCTCTATGGCATGCAAACGATATTCGCCGGTAGATGCTCCTTTGGCGCGTATGTAGTTGTTCCATTCGTCAAAAATTTGAATGGTGTCGGGCTGGGTTATTTGTTGATAAACGATTGATGAGGAACAGCCATCACTTGAAAATACTTGCAAAGCATAATCACCGGCAGCCAGGTTTTTTATACGTGGATCGTTAATATCAAGTGTCGCTTTTATGGTGTCAATCCCTTGTATAAGTTCATAATTATAAATCAGATCGTCTAATGTGTTGTGTAAGGCTGGTGTGATTTGTCCAGTGGAAACACTATTACATTTTAAGTTAATCGTGTTTAAATATCCAAGGTCAAGAGTGTTCGGACGAGATTCTATGGAGAAAACATCAGAGCTGGTTTGACAGCCAACACTATCAATTGCAATTATCTGATAATCATCTCCAATTTCTAATCCTGTAAATTCAATACCTTGTCCGCGTATGCTTTGAAGGGTATCTTCTCCCTTATAAAGAAAATAGTCGTAAGTATTATTGTAAAACGAAACACCTAATGATGCTGATGTTTGAATAGTACCATTGAATGCAACGCTACAGGTGGTATGGGTGGTGTCAATAGGGTTAAGACTAATGGCATTGGCAGATTGCGCAGGAGTAATTTCATAACTATCCTGGCAACCATGTAAATCGGTTAAATTTAGAGTGTAAATTTGGTCTGATAGTCGATGATAACTTTTAGTATTGTTAATAGTAGCGATGGGTTCTACCAGATCTGAATAACTATCGTATAAATCAAATATTACAAAACCTGATTGAGAAGTATTGGCTCCGTTTATTGCATTAATGGTAAATGCTCCATTTGTTGCACTGCTGCAAGCTAGCTCGGTTATGTCAGTTAGGTTGTAGGTTGATTGAATTGAATAGTTTTCAATTGTTTTTTCTACTTCAGCATAACATTCATCTTCATCCTGCAAACGAATGGTATAAGTACCTTCGTTTAAATTGCTATAAACTTTATTTTGACCTAAATCTGCAGTTTCGCTTGCATTACCGTTTATATAGGTAAGAGGCCCGGCGTCACCTGTATATCCACCTCTAAGTTCAATCCAACCTTTATCGCCTTCATCGCAGTATTTATTGTCGGAGTCAACTAAAGCTAAAGAAACCGGATTTTCGTTGGCCTCTACTACTATTTCTGTTTCTGCTTTACATCCGGCATTATCAATCACTGTTAATGTATAATTATTAGCATATAAACTGTCAAATGAACCTGTAGTATTACTATCGCCGTTTGATAGTGTATAAGTATAACCCGATACCCCATTTATTGCCTCTATTTTAAACGATCCGTTTTTAGCAGTACTACAAGTAGCATTACGCCTATCAGAAGGGTCGGAAGGCAGGCTTACCGGATCTGCCCGGTTTGTAAGGATATAAGATGTTGAGGCGATACAACCACGAGAGTCGGTTACCGAAAAATTATGAGTTCCTGCTAATAGCGGACTAGAGGTAAATGTATTTAAATTAACTTTTAAATCAGATGGAGATAGGTTGGTATATGTTGCAGAGTTGTCGGTGCCGGTTGCTTCTAATATTAACTGACCGTCCTTATTGTTTGCACAGTTGGGTTGGGTGATACCTGTAACCGATAGTTCTAAAGGGTTGGAGTAGGTGATGGAGAAGGGGGTACTTGCTTCGCAATCATAGTTGTTTTTGCTAGAATAATTACTGTATACCTTAAGTGTATAATCTCCATTATCAAGATTGGTAAAGCTTTTATTGGTTAATGCTCCGGAAGAGATTGTAGTGTTCTTATTCACTACGGGATTGTTATCGCTATCTAATACTTCGATGTAATATGGGTAATTATTTGCCCATCCCCCGGAAACTGAATAGGTGACTGAGCCTTTATTATCACATATTTTATTGGTTATTGAGGAGGTACTAATTGATAATATATTTTGAGGTTCATTAATTGCAATGTTGTTTTGTTCCACATAACAGCCATCGCTGTTGCTAGCCCGCATTGAATATGTGCCGGTCGTATATTCTTGAATGCTATTAAAATCTGTATATGAACTTTCATCACTTTTCTTAATTTTCAATGTGTAATCAATCCATCCACTTTGGGATGTTAGGAGAGTTGTACCACCTTTACAGGTAATATTCGCATCATAAAAATCTAATACTGGTATTTCATCAGGAATTAAATTAATTTCTTCAGATTCTACTTCGTATTCTGTATCGGTATAGTATTTATCACGTAATTTGATTCTGTATTTTCCTTGTGCAAGTCCCGAGTAAGAATTGTTTGTTAATGTGTAATTCGTAGGTTGCCAGTTATAATTATCATCCTTTTTCTGTAATATTATAGTATAAGGGCTTATACCACCAGAAGGGGAAAATTCGATGGTTCCGTTGTTGTTTGTTCCATTATTATTGGTGTGACAGGTAGGTTTTGTAGATGTCAAATTTATAATTTCTAATGGATCAGGTTCGTTGAATTCGACAGTCGAGGTAACAGTGGTACAGCCATCACTATTTGATAATGTTATCACGTCTCCGTTTTCAACATCAATTTCATCTCCATTTGTAAGTTCAAAGGGAGTAGATCCATCAACTGAGTAATAATAGGTACAACCGGATTTTCCACCACTAGCATTTAAAGTAACTGTACCTGTGCCGCCATTTACTTTTGTGTGGTATGGTGTACCTTCGATTGTTGTAATTACTCTAGGTGTTTGAGTGAGTGAGAGTGTGGGAACATTTACAATGTTAAACGTCGTTTCAAATGGGCAAATTGAACTTTCTGTTCCATCATTTAAAATTACCTTTAGTGTAATTTCTTCACCGGTAGGAAGTTCCTCTGGTTGAAGTTTCAATGTTGATGAGTTAGCCCTTGTTATTACTGTTTTGTAGTAGTTATCGCTTTCAAAAGTACACCAGAATTCTTTTCCAACATAACCAGGTGCATTTAAATTAACAAAAACATCATCAGTGTCACAATTTCTTTCGGGAATTTCAAGTTCAAGATCATTTTCTAAATCAGATAAAAACATTATGTTCCCAATAGGATCAGATCTGTCTCCATTAGGATGCACTACTCTGAACTGAATTTCTTTATTTCTTGAGCAGGAGTTTTTAACAGAGTTGTAGTTGAATCCAAAATTACCATTGTCATAGTTATAGTTAAATATTCTTAGGGTATTCCAATTACTTTTGTCTTTCTCTTTATATTCAATGATTGGCTTTGTTTCATAGCAGCCTAATTCATCATAGACAGATAAGTTGACATAGTTATTACCACAAGCGATACTATTTGATGTGTTTTGAAGAATGTATCTTGGTAAATATGTAAGATGAATAGTGTATTCTGTATGCCCTCGATGGTTTGGTATTCTAGCATCATCCATCCATTCTCCTTCTGTACAAAGTGTGCTTAGGTTTATATTTTTCGAATCTTCAAATGCATAAGCGCCAATGGCGAAATATAATGAAAAATTATCCAAATTTGATAAGTTAAGGATTGTATCAATATGTGAAGTGCAAGAATAGTCACAATAAATAGTTGATTCGTAATTTCCGACTGTTAGCCAAAAGCTTGGCATATCCATTTCATAGCTTTCAATAAGATATCCAATTCTTAGATGCCCTACTATTTGAGAAATAGTAGAGAAAGATGTGCTTATTAAAAGCAATATGGTAATTAAGATCATTTTCATCTTACTAATCAATTAGGTTTACTTGTTTTCTGTCAAATTGTCGATTAGGCATGTTAAGGATTTTTGAGCTGCTAACTTTGTTGATGCCTGGTAAAGTATATGAAATCTTAATAGGGTAATTTCCTAAACTTGGTTGTGGGCAGGGGAAAGTGTTTAATATATAACTTTCCACATTGCCTAATTCGATGTTACCTTTTTCATATAAATTAGATATTCTATTTCTGACATTCAAATAGTCTAGGATCCAGAATTTAGGAAGTTCATATATTATTGTTGCGTTAGTGTTTATGTCTCCACAGATTCCTGTCTCTACATTTGCATCAGATAATATATATTGTGAGTAATTTTGCTTGTAGGTTATGTTTTTTATTGGGGGTATACCTATGTTATCAATGTTTCGCCATGTTATAACTGTTGTATCTTTTAGGTAATTAGTGTGATATAAATATTTAGCAATATTTTGTTCATACCAATCCGCAGCTGGTAAATATGCAAAAGTAGTTACAAGAGGAGTATTACCTGCTAAGCCAATAATTTCAGCTTTATCGAACATTTCCATTGCATAAACATTGGATCCCGGATAATATTCTGCTGGGCCAACAATTTCTATCCAATCTACTTCATACTCATTCTGAGGAAACTTCTCCAAAAACTTATTGTATTTACTACATCTGAAAGCGAAACTTAAAAAGGCTTTTTCTTCGCTATCGCCAATAACCCCCTCGGCCTCACGGGTAGTTATTTCGGTGGTGTTTCCGTCTTCTTCGTTAAGTGCTTGCTCTGTGTTTTCAGAGATATTCCGGTCGATAGATGTCGATTCTGAAGTTGGAACATGCACCAGCTCAAAATGGTAAATGGCATCGTTAACCAGGTTGGCAGGTACATTAGTCTCCACCATTCGTTTTTGTTTGTTATAGGTAAGCTCGCTGTAAATTGCCTCACCATTTACCTGTGTCCACCTTACCTTTTGGGTATAGCCCGGTGTGTTTTCAAAGAAAGGAGCTGCACCCGGATACAATGATATATAGGCTTTGTTGTATTCCTGCTTATAAAAGTTAACCATGCGATCGACGGGGTAACTGTATTGTACCGAAGTTGGATCAATCTCTGTTGGGAGAGGTCCTGTTTCAAAAGTGGCTTCCTTGGTTTCGTAATATGTTTTACCATCGTCGCCTTTATAGGCTTGCCATTGGTTATTAACAAACTCTTCAAAACTGATAGCTGCTTTAACAGTGTACTTACTGTCCTTATCAAATATTTCTTCCGATCGGTATGCTATACTGGTTTTGTCGGCATTCCACTCAGTAATACCAGGGTAAACGGTTCCATTAGCATCGTAAACAGCAAACTCTTCCAGTTTAATTTTAAAGGTTTTACTTAAGCCCGGATCGTCTGATATTTTAATTATTTTATCAACCGGCATGTTAAATACAGCTTGTGGCATGGTATATAATCCAACATCCTTTGTATCCTGAGCAGGCGTTAAATCTGCTATTACCTCAAGATCGGATAGATCTTTTAGTTGCCTCATTTCACATTTTTCGCCAACAGATACTTCAAAACTGCAGTTTCCTTTAATTAAGCCTCCCAATATGCGGTACTTTCCACCAACAACACCCATAAACCAAGTTGGATTGGGCCCTTCGAGTCGTATGGCAGCAGCCAATTGAAGGTTAATGATGTCGTAGGTTCTTTTTCTTCCAAATACTTTGACTTTAATACCAATTTTACCCGCAAAATAGGCATAGGCTTGTCCTTTTGCATACCAGCCATTAATACCCGGGTGCAGAGGTCCATCTTCGCAATATACATTAGGGCCATAATCCAATAAGGAAATATCGAAACCACCGCCCATTTCCAATCGCGCATAGAAGATAAGGAAAGTAAGATCGCCTGTGTCAATCGAGAAGTTAGCTCCAAAGGCAATACCATTACCTGATATCAGATTCTCATTACTACGTCCTCCGTCAAATGCTGTATTATCCAGATTTAGTATCTCCAGCACCTTTGGGTTCATCATAATGGCATCAGGTACATCATGCCCGGCCATAAAGTAACCTCCTACCTGCATCAGGTTGATGAATTTCAATCCAATGGGGTCAGAAGGTGTTCCTAAGTGGATGTACCATTTATCAGGATCGATGTGTACTACACCCCAACCAGCTTTGTTATTATCACCCACACCTTTTAGTATTCCGGCAACATTAACAATTAATTCCATTTCGGTATGGAAGGTATGTGCTTCAAAATCCATTAACATATCTACCGAGGCACTAACCTGTCCGGGTATCTGAATATTTACTTTTTCATTTTTGATTACTTTTTGGGTAATGGCTTTTATACGGTCGTGACCAATAGCTTCTGAAATATCCATTACATTGGCTTCTCCTTTAAAGAAAATGCGTGATAGTCCAAAGCTGTTGGTAAAATCAATACCAAATGAAACTTCGCATTCTATTAATTCAGGTCGAATAATACCTCCTGTTAAAGCAGCCCTGATTGAGATACTTTTTGATTTGTCGGGGACATAATTTATTCCTGAGAGAGATTCGCCAATTTTACTGCCAGAATCGCTAACCGAAGCCTGACGCATACGATAGAATAAACCGCCACCAAAACCATTAACAGTTAATGGTCCCATTTGAGTTCCAGCTTTGCCCAGCATTACGTATGCATCAACAAAAAAGTATCTAAAACCATCAATTTTTCCGAATACAGCCACTGCTTTTAAATCAAGGGTTCCGGCAAACTTCGCATCAATTCTACCTCTGAATCCATTGCCATAAATAGGATCACCATCAATAAATAACACCTCACCATGTAGTTCAAATGAACCCGGTTTTTCAATATCAACGTATAAAGCATTCACTTCAAGCTGATGAAAGCTCCATTCTCCAACCCCCAGGTTAGCAACAACACCAAGAGATGTTCCAGCGGACAATCCCATACTACCTGAAGAAGTTAGATTTACATTAATGGTAAAATCAAAGGATTTACGAGAGCTACCTTTGTCCGAAACTTTAATATCAGATAGGGTAATTGGAAATTCATTAAAAAATAAATTTTTACTTGAGGTTAGTCCAATATAATCAACATCAAATACCGGCGCAACAGTGGCAATTTGTAAGCCCTGAAATTCGATACCCGGAAGACCTAATAAACTTGAAGAATTCTTGCTTAATGCAAAGCTAATATCACCATTTAGATTAACACTCGGGCAAAATTTATTATCTTGAACATCCACATTAATCATAGATGATTCGTCAATGTTTAATTTCGCGGCAAAAACATCAAACCCAATGTCTCGTCCCAGACTTATCCCAAAATGATAATTTCCATCTACATCAAAAAAAGCATCGTAAGCTAATGGATCACTGGTACCTTTTACCAATACTTTTCCTTCAAATTCCAAACCTTTAAAATCGCCTGTGAAAAATTCAAGACTGAAACTCTCTAGCGACATATTCCAGCCACCTAAACTTCCTTTATCAAGTGAGAGTATATTTGATCCTCCCATTTCACCGGTTAAGCCAAAATCATCCAAATACAGGTTGTGTGCATAAAACTTTGTGACTATACTGTCTTTACTTTCAATTTTTTTAGTCAGGTATATATCTGCCTCTTGCACAAAAAAACCTCTCCATAAAGTTGATTTATCACCAGTGAAATTTCCTGGATAATTAGCTGGCAACGTGAAGTTATCAGCATTAAAAGTGTCGCTATAATCGAGTATAACATTGGTAAAACCGAAATAGGCTTCATCGAAGCCTGCAATTTTAAACGGATCGAATGATGTTGCAACAACGATATCATCAATACCAGCCGCCGAAACAAAAAAAGATGATGACACTTGTCCACTTAATTTCCCTGTAGAAGGATCGACTTTAATAAATTTATCCTTATTAAGATTAATTTGTGCGTTTATACCTAAACTTTTAAATCCATTGCAATCCCAATCAACAAAACTTCCTTCAAGCCAAATAAATTCACTATTTCCAATTAGTTTGGTTTTTACAGAACTGATGAGTTCTAATTTAAAGCCACCACGCAATCCACTTTTAAATGAGAATTTTATATTGGAAGCCTTAAAACGGATGATTTGTCCATCTAAAGGATTTTGTATGGACATAAATGCACTGAATTCGGCGTATCCTGGGTGAATGGTAGCCTCATTAATGACGATCATGTAATTGGGATCTTCAACTTTATCCGAGTTAGAATTATAAGTTAATCCTATAGGAAGTGTTAGAAATACTGCAGAGTCTAATTTATTAACGAGTCTTTTGGAATCAATAACAAACTTCTTTATGCCATCCATTTGTTCAAAAGCCTCACTCAATTGATTTTCCAATTCATCATCAACCTCAACTTCACTTTCTGTAATTAGTTCATTAGGGCTGTCAGTGTCAAATTGTGAGAAAACTCTGGATTCTCCTTCCTTATAACTCGTCTCAGCATAACTGTTAATTACTCCCAACAGAAGCGATATAATTATTGCTGTTTTCAGAATGGTTGTTGTCATAGTTGGGTTAGTTTTCTTAGTTAGGGCTTGTTAGTTGGTAGGTTTCTTTATTTTCTGAAATCCATCGTTGTACTTTTGTAAGTGCCTTGTTGTAATCATCTGTTTTAATATCTCCAGATTCATATAATTCCACCGGAAAATCTTTAATATATGGGGCTATCATCTCCATAAGGCGAAATGCACATGAAATAGGCTGAGGATTATCTGGATCAGTCGAGTGACAGTTTTCCGGACTCTCTGTAATCAGTTCCAGAATATAATTAAATGCTGATCTGCTGCGCGTATAAATTAAGTCAGGTATCAGATAGAATACTACATTATCATTAATTCCAATGGATTTAACCGATTCAATGCAATAATTAGTTTGATTGATATCATCCATTCTAGCCATTGCCAGGCGAACAGTCCATATTATATCTCTTGAATATTTATTGGGACTTATTAATACTGACTCGTAATATGGAAGCAATACTTGTATAGATAATTTGCCAGAAAGCTTGATCGCTTCTTTTATGTGTAATGATTTATTAGTAATGATAATATTTGACAATCGTTGTTTTGATGTTGAGTTAAAATATTGCGTTGGTATGTTTTTTAAAATACTATATATAAAATATACATTGGAACCATCAGTGTCGGTAAGCCCTTTATCGATTAAATAAAAAACCTCTTTGTATGGAGGATCATCCAAACTATTTGCGTGGATTTTGATATCTATTAGGTTGTATATAACCCTCTTTTCGATGGAAGTATAAGTATCTGTGTTGGTATTTAGTAAAATTTCCAATCCACTATATATCCAGTAGTTATTGGCTGGTAGGTCAAAGTGTCCGGTTTTATAAGAATGTACCAGATCCTGAAAGTTTAATTTACTTTGTGCATATGAAGTAAGAAGGAAATTATTAAATGAAAGAACAAGAAGTGCTATTACATATTTTAGGAAAGTAATTTTCATATCAAATATAGTTCTTATAAGGTGTGTGGTGTTATGTAAAGCTACTAAGCGTTATCATATACGAAAAAGTGTAAAAATATGTTTCAAATATATTAACAAAATAAATATCTAATGATGTAATGGTTAGATTATTTTTAAGGTGGTAAAGGATTTGAGCATCTATTTGAAGAATAAATTTTATTGTGTATTAAAATGAATTTATATTTTTACAGGCACGTGACGATTATAGAATAATACGCATTGATGGAACAGGACGATAAATGGATAATTGAAGGGATTAAAAGAGGCGACGAGTCTGCTTATAAATCTCTCTTTTTGAAATATTATGCTCAGTTAGTTATTTTTGCTCGTAAAGTGGTAATTGATGATGATTTAGCTCGAGAGTTAGTACAAGATGTTTTCGTTAACTTTTACGAAAAAAGAAATGAGATCAATATTCATACTTCTTTAAAGGCACACTTGTACCAGTCTGTTCGTAATCGTTGTTTAAATCAGATTAAGCATAATAAGATACGAAGAGAACATCATGCAAATATCTTTGCAGAGAAAAAAGATGAAGAAGCGTATGTGGAAGATAAACTGCAAGAAACAGAGTTAGAACACCGTATTTATTCTGTAGTGCAGACTTTGCCCGATCAATGCAAGAGAATTTTTGAGATGAGTCGCTTTGAAGGTGTTCCTAATCAGGAAATAGCTGATCAGTTAGGCTTATCAAAAAGAACGATTGAAACCCAGATTAGTAAAGCTTTAAAAGTACTTCGAAAGCAATTAGCTTTATACCTATCAGTTGTTATCTGGTTGCTGATTTTGTTTTGGACGAAATAAAAACTAAAAAAGTAATACGTGTACTTCTTTTTTGGATTGTCATATATACGTTGAAAGAATTGTAAAACATAAAACCTAACATAAATGGAGTTTATATTTCAAGTCTTGGCCCAGTTGTTTTCGCCTGTTGATGAAGATCAAGTAAATCAAAAAGTGCTTGAAATGAAACAGGTTGAAGAAAAAGAAGAAGTGGTTCTTGAAACAGAGCAAGCAGAGCAGGAACAACCGAACTTATTTGGTTGGATGGAATTTCATTAATAGATTATGAGTGAGAATCGGGGAAATATCGATGAGCTAATAGTAAAGCAATTTACTGCTATACTTACGTCTGAAGAAGATAATCAATTGAAAAATTGGTTAGAAGCTTCTTTAGATAATGAGGATTACTATAAGCAAATGCGAAAGATATGGAACGTATCTGAAAACATTGGTGCATTTAATGAAGTTGATGTTGAGGGCGATTATAATCTTTTTGCTAAAAAAGTTGGTTTTAACAAAGAAATAAAATTAGGTAGAAAAACCATTTTTACTTTACGTAACATCGCAGCAGTTCTTTTGCCTTTAATAACAATTAGTATTGGAGTAACACTTTACGAAACTACACCAGGTTTTGGTAAGTGGGTTGCATATTCTTCTAATGGAGAGGTGGAAACAATTGTTTTACCTGATCATTCAGAAGTTGATTTAAATACGCATAGTAAATTAGTGTATGAAAAGTCGCTAGATGGAAATCAGCGAAAGTTAAAGTTGAAGGGAGAAGGTTATTTTAAGGTAACAAAAGATCCAAAGCATCCATTTGTTGTTAAGGTAGGAAAAACAGAAGTAACTGTTTTAGGAACTGAGTTTTATCTGGAAGAAGAAGGTGTAAATGGAGCAACCAACTTAATAGTTACAGATGGTAGAGTTAAGTTTGCTTCTGGTAATAAAAATATTATAGTATCAAAAGGTGAATCAGCTATTTTTAAAGATGGTGATTTTGTAAGAGTTGATACACCTTTAAATGGAATGTCTTGGAGAACCGGTGTTATCGAATTTGAAAAATCAGATCTTGATCAGGTTATTTTAGCTCTTAAAGATCATTTTGCTGATGAGATAGAAAAAATTGATAATCAATCAAAAGAAACAGATCGAGTTATCACAACCAAATTTGATTCTCCAACACTTGACGAAGTTTTAGTTGAATTGCGAATACATTTCGACAAAAACTTTACTTTAGATGGCAAGAAATTGATCATCTCTGACTAAATTCGGAGATGATAAATTAAGTTGCTAAACTGGAAACAATAAAACTAAAATATATTCTTGGTGCATTGCTCATTTTTCTGTCTCAAAAGCAGTTAAATGGGCAAAGTGTTTTATATGAACAAGTTTCCTTTTCTACAAATAAAGGCAGTACAGCCTATTTCCTACAATCAATTCAAGATCAGACAAACGTTGTTTTTAGTTACAGCAATATGCTGTGTTTCGAAGATGAAGTTCAGTTAAGTCGTACTACCGCTTCGATACGTGAGATCTTGAATGAGCTTTTTATCAAATGTCCTTCTAATTTTATCGTTCGTGGGCAGAAAATTATTATAAAACCATACGAAGGCATACCCGGAAAATATGTTGTTAGGGGGTATGTAAAAGACGTTGCAACAAAAGAGGCGCTTATTCAAGCAAATGTATATGACGAGGATAAACTTTTAGGAGCAGTCAGTAATAATTTCGGATTCTACAGTATTACTTTGCCTTCTGGATATGTTAGGTTAAGTTGCTCATATGTTGGATATAAAAACATTGAGATGCTGATTGATCTGCAATCGGATACTGTTATTTATTTTGACATGAAAAGGGATAACGAAATTGATGAAATCTCAGTTATTCAGTCAAAAGTACCCAACAGAGTCAAAAGTACAAGAACAGGTACCGTTGATATACCTATTGAGCAAATAAAAAATGTTCCCGTATTTTTGGGAGAAGTAGATTTAGTAAAGAGTATTCAGTTGTTACCCGGAATTCAAAGTGGAGGAGAAGGATTGAGTGCTTTATATGTTAGAGGAGGTGGACCGGATCAAAACATGGTTTTAATGGACGATGTGCCGGTTTACAATGTCGGTCACTTACTTGGTTTTTTTTCAATATTCAATGCCGATGCAGTTAATCACGTTAGTGTAGTTAAAGGGGGGTTTCCTGCTCGTTATGGAGGCCGATTATCTTCAGTTGTTGATATTCGGATGCACGATGGAAATGATCAGGAATATAAAGGATTGGCAAGTATTGGATTCCTTTCGAGTAGGGTAGCTGCAGAAGGGCCTTTGGTGAAAGATAAATCATCTTTTTCAGTTTCTTTTCGTCGTACTTATATGGATATTTTTACGGGTTTATTTCAAATTAATGAAGCCGATAAAAGTCGTTTTTATTTTTACGATTTTAATACTAAGTTCAATTATAAGTTGGGAGACAAAGACCGGGTGTATTTGAGTACCTACCTCGGAAAAGACCAATATGACATGCAATATAATCTTCAGAATATTGAAGTGGGTACCATGGAAGGAAATCAAGTACAGACTTATGATGAAAGTGATATTGGTTGGCGTAATGCCATTGTATCGGGGCGTTGGAATCATATCCTCGGGGAGAAGATGTTTGTTAATACCATTGCAAGTTATAGTGATTATCGGTTTTATATAGGTCAAAAGAATAATTATCAGGTTGATAATGAATGGGGTGTAGTGAATCAAAAGTATTTTAGTGGAATTAGAGATTATACGCTTAAAACAGATTGGGATTTTTTTCCGAGTGCTAATCATTATTTAAAGTTTGGAGCTGGTGCTACCATTCATGAATTTTATCCAGGAATTGATGTGTACTTGCAGGAAAGTGCCGATGGCGAGCCTGTTGACACTACTTATGGTGGTCACCTGATGATTAGACCTGAATATAGGATTTATCTGGAAGATGACTTTAATATATCTAAAAGGTTAAAGGTAAATGTCGGGGCCAATTTTTCACTATTTCAAACAGAGAGTAAATATTATTGGTCTGCAGAACCTCGTGTATCAGCGCGCTTTTTAATTAATAATAAGATGTCGGTAAAAGCGGCTTATAGCAGTATGACTCAATATATGCATTTGTTACGAACAGCTTCTGTTTCGATGCCTACTGATATGTGGTTACCTGTTTCTGATAAAATTAACCCTATGAGAGCACAGCAAGTTGCCTTAGGTTGGGAATATGAAATTGGCAGGGGATTTAATCTATCCATTGAGGCTTATTATAAAACATTTGAGGATCTTTTAGCTTATAAAGAATCAACCAGTTATTTTGATTTTACTTCCGATTGGCGAAATAAATTAACGGCTGGAGAAGGAGAATCTAAAGGATTTGAGATATTGCTCCATAAGAAAACAGGTAGCTTATCGGGGTGGTTGGGCTATACCTATTCTAAAAGTACCAATCAATTTGAAGAATTAAATAATGGTAAGGCATTCCCTGCTGATTTTGATCGCACGCATGATGCATCTTTATTTTTAATGTATCGATTTAATAAGAAGGTGAATCTAAGCAGTACCTGGACATTTGGCTCAGGTAATCCTATTACACTACCTGAAACAAAATATTACTCGCCTGATTTTCCTACTCAGGAAAGACCATTTGATAATAATTATAATCAATATATTAGTGAAAGAAACAGCTATCGTATGCCTAATTTCCATCGTCTTGATATTGGCGTTAACTTTGAGAAAGAAAAAAGTTTTGGAAGTAGAACCTGGAGCTTTGGATTGCTAAATGCATATGGGCGACAAAATCCATTCTTCTTGTATTTTTCCGATTCAGAAACGGATAGTGGAGATATAAAAAGGTCGTTACGTCAGTTTAGCTTGTTTCCGTTTCCTATACCCTATGCAAGATATACAATTCGTTTTTAGATGAAGAATAGATCAATACTATATTATTTAGTCATTCCCTTGATTCTGATATTTTTTTCTTGCGAAAAAGATATTGCAATTAAATTGAATGATCAGCCTGATCAGCTTGTAATGTATTCTTTTATTTATCCTGATAGCACCTTAAATCTTCATTTTAGTAAGAGCCAGAGTATTTTATCTGTACCTAATTATAAGCAAGTAGAAAATGCTCGATTCAGAATATCAATTAATGGTGAGAATCAGGGAACGTATATTCTACCTTCAGATACTGTTTGGAGTCTTTGGAAAGAGTTTAGTTTTAGTTATGGCGATCAAATAGATATTGAGGCTTTTGAAAGAGAGGGTGATACAATAAGAGTGAAATCGTATATTCCTATAAATATTCCAATAACAGATATTGATACTAGTACGGTTCATTATAGTTATGGAGAAGGAGGGCAAGAACAATTTCTTAAAACGAAAATTACATTTTCCGACCCTGGAGATATGGATAACTTTTACCAATTATATATTATCCGAGAGGGATATGGACATATTGGAGAACGAGCTTATTATACTAATAAAATTGTTGAGTTTGATAAGGATGATCCTGTTTTTATTCAGAGAGACCAAAGTGGTAGTTTATTACAAGGTTTAAATTTTCAGGGATTATTCTCCGATGATTTGTTAAATGGAATATCTTACACCATTAATGTCAACATTCCGGAAGATTATCTGTTCTTTGATTATTATGAAGAAAAGATAAAGATTTCGATTTATTTGTATCATCATACCGACGATTATTATACATATTTAAGAAGTAGGATATTATCAGCTGGTTATGAGGGCTTGTATGATGGATTGCCCATTTTTGATCCTGTCCGAATTCATAATAACATTGAAGGAGGTTTAGGTTTAGTATCTGGGATGTCTTTTGATATAGATTCATTGGTGTTGTATAGGTAATAGCAAAAAATACTGATGTTTTGTCAGATAACCGGATGACATGTCAGTAATTTTGAATAAAGAATACAAAATTAGCTAACGGCATAAAATTTGAAAAACAGAATTAAAGATTTTATTTAAGAATATAAATACATACATATTATGGCACTGTTCGGAAAAATGGAGGATTTAAGTGCTCCAAAAAAAGATAATAACGAAAATGCAGAAGTAGAAAAAGTTAAAGTATTAATAATAGGATCAGGTCCAGCTGGATATACAGCTGCCATATACGCAGCTCGAGCCAACCTTAGCCCTGTAATGTACGAAGGATTGCAACCGGGAGGTCAGTTAACAACCACAACCGAAGTTGAAAACTTCCCTGGTTATCCATCAGGTATTACCGGACCAGAAATGATGGAAGACTTGAAAAAACAAGCGGAGCGTTTTGGAACAGATATTCGTTTTGGTCTTGCTACTAAAACTGACTTGTCAACACGTCCATTTAAAGTTACTATCGATGATAGTAAAATTGTAGAGGCTGAAGCATTGATTATTGCAACTGGCGCAACAGCTAAATACCTGGGACTGCCAGATGAAACTAAATATGCAGGTTCTGGAGTTTCGGCTTGTGCTACTTGTGATGGATTTTTCTACAGAGGTAAAGATGTAGCTGTTGTTGGAGGTGGAGATACTGCCTGTGAAGAAGCTTTGTATCTTTCAGCTTTAACCAAAAAAGTTTATTTAATTGTTCGTCGTGACGAGTTGCGTGCTTCGAAAGTGATGCAGGATCGTGTGATGAAAGCTGAGAATATTGAAATACTTTGGAAACATCAAACCAAAGGATTATATGGAGATGGAGTAGTAGAAGGCGCTACATTAGTTAAGAATATGGGAACCCCTGAAGAAGAGGAAGTAAAAATTGCCATTGATGGATTCTTCTTAGGAATTGGTCATAAACCAAACTCAGAGGTTTTTGCTGATTATATCGATACCAATGAAGTAGGGTATATTAAAACGGTTCCAGGTACCTCAAAAACAAATGTAGAAGGAGTATTTGCATGTGGTGATGTTCAAGATGACCAATATCGTCAAGCTGTTACAGCAGCCGGTTCGGGCTGTATGGCTGCTATCGATGCAGAGCGCTTTTTAGCAGAGCAAGAATAATAATTACTTATATAAATAAGAAAGGGAGGGCGTTGCTTTCCCTTTTTTTATGTGCTTGCATTGGTTATCTTCAAGCCATAATGGCTTTTTTTTAATATCTGATATGATCAAACGAATTTTTGTCCTGTTTCTATACATAGTGTGTATCGCTTTTATTATGAAAGCACAAAAATATCCAAAACGCGAAATGAGAGCTGTATGGATAGCCACTGTTGCTAATATCGATTGGCCATCGCGTGAAGGTTTATCAACTAATATGCAACAAAAGGAGATGATTCAATTATTGGATTTGGCAAAGCAATATCATTTTAACACTGTTGTTTTTCAGATCCGCCCTGCAACCGATGCTTTTTATCAATCGGATTTGGAACCATGGTCGCAATGGTTGATGGGTGAGCAGGGGAAAGTACCTGATCCATATTACGATCCTTTGGAGTTTACAATAAAAGAATGTAGAAAGCGTGGATTGGATATTCATATTTGGATGAATCCTTACAGAGCTGTGTTTGATACCGCCAGAAGTTCTATTTCTTCATCGAATCCATTTGTACAACATCCCGAATGGTTTGTGAAGTATGGTAATAAAGCCTATTTCAATCCAGGCTTGCCCGAAACACGAAATCATGTTTGTAATGTGGTTGCCGATGTTTTGCGTAGGTATGAGGTTGATGGTATACATCTCGACGATTATTTTTATCCTTATCGTATTTATGGAAAGGAGTTTCCCGACCAAGAAGCATTTGAGTTATATCCACGTGGATATACAGCAGATCAAAAAGAAGATTGGCGAAGAGATAATGTGGATTTAATCATTAAGCAGTTACATGATACCATAAAGTCGGTAAATCCTTATGTTGAGTTTGGAATATCGCCTTTTGGCGTTTGGCGAAATAACGATATGGATGTAAGAGGATCCGCAACTAAAGCCGGACAAACCAACTTCGATGATTTATATGCCGATGTTTTAAAATGGCAGGCTAATGGCTGGATTGATTATGTTACACCTCAAATATACTGGCACATTGGAAAAACGGTAGCCGATTATGAAATATTGGTTAACTGGTGGGATAAAAACACTTATGGTTGCCCAATGTATATTGGCCACGGACTATATAAGCTAAATGCAGAATCGAAAGAGAAGGCCTGGCAAAAATCAAAAGAGATAGATAAGCAGGTTAAATTAATACGAAAATCGGAGAATATTGGCGGCAGCATGTTTTATAGTGCCAAATATATGCGTAATAATCCGCTGGCATTTAAAGAGAGATTGCAGAAACGAAATTATCGATACTTGGCCTTACCTCCCAAAAATAACAGGGTTAAGCAAATAATTCCAGAAAGGCCTGAAATGGCTCAATGGGATGTTGTGCAAGATTCTTTACTATTATCATGGAAACCAGGAATTGATAATATTGGCTTTGTGATTTATAAATGTAAGAAGAAAAAAGTTAGCAAATTGGATGATGTACGTACAATTGTTGCAGTAACCGGTGGTAATCAATTTGCGTTGAAATTAGATAAGCAATCCGATCCAAAAAAATATCAATACATTATAACTTCTCTGAGTTTAACCAATCAAGAATCGAATGGGGTTATTTTTGAGTAGCTTCATCATCAATTGAAGGATAAAAAGCTGACATAAAAGTGATGTGATGCCACTCAAGGTTTACTCTTAACAAGTGTTGGGTTTCCTCCGATAGTTCTACTACTTGCGGGAATTTTTCATTAGCCAGCGAAAGAACTTTGTTGAAAACTTTCTTGCTTCGATTATTATCAATAATATGTTGGTATTTTTTATTGAATGATTCAAGCGCCGCTATTTCATCGTTAATGCGAAATAATGGAGAGGTATCTTCTTTTTCAACAGAAGACCGAATGGCACTAATAACCAAAAAAGCATAATTTCGGGTTAGATTATTAATGTCAATGGGAAGCATAAGATGATTGTTACCTTCTTTTAATATAGGAAGTATCACATCTTTAAAAACTTTTGCAAATTCGTCTCTTACATTATCTTCTTTTCTGAATTCCTCAGGAAGCTGATTAATATGATCCCTGGCATTATATCCATATCTAAATAACATAGGCGGTCTTTTTCTTGTTAACAAAAGTTTATAATGAATGGTTTAAAGAGACTGTTTTTTTAAATTAATTTATCTAAATTATTAAATAAAGAAGCAACTCAACTACAATAGGTACGTATAGGAAAAAATCAGGGGAAGTTTTTGTGTAAATTTAGTTGCGCATAAGAATCGATACAATATGTGTAACTGTATTTTTTAGTTTGCTTTTGAAATGGGGAGAAGGCAATAGATAATGGGGGATTGATTTTGGATTCAGTAGAGAGGATTGAGAAGGAGTTTAGGAGTCTGACTCTTCATAAAGGCATTGTAGTATCATTTTTTGTATACTTTGCTTATTTCATATTTTATTTGATTTATGGAGCAAATGAGTTTAAACCGGTTATTATTACAATTGGTCTTTATCTTACAATTCATGCCTTATTGTATGCTTTTTTAAAAAAAGGCAGATATATTCTTGCTAGATGGCTATTTGTTTGGTTAAGTGTAATTTTTCTTATTAACCTTACATTTTTTATTGTTGGCCCTGAAACAGGAGTACATTATTTTTTACTTATATTTTCACTGTTGGCTTTGTCTCTGGCTCACCCGAAGCGATTATGGATTTCGGTGTTCTATTTTTCTATAAGCATATTTTTCTTTTCTGGAGCTGAATTTGGTTTTATTCCTAGTATGGCAATAATGAATTATCCCGACGAATTAGCTCATATTATAAGAATTGAGAGTATAATCATCAGTTTTATTCTCACCTATTATGTCTCCTATATGTTTTATAAAATAAACATCGAAAAGGAAAAGAATATTATTAATCTTAATAATAAGTTAGTTTCGGTAAATGAACAATTAGAGCATTCTCAGGAAGAAATTTCGCGACAACATGAACAAATGATGGAATTAAATGATGAGCTAATATCTAATATAAGCCTCATTTCGAATCAAAAAGAAGAGTTAAAGATTGCCAATGATACCAAGGATAAATTCTTCTCCATTATCGCCCATGATGTCAAAAATCCCCTTTCGTCGATCATTGGATTAACTGAGGTATTACAACTCAATGGTGATTCATTAAGTTCAGATAAAATAATGGAGTATATAAAGATAATTCATCACTCGGCTAATCGAATTGATGTGTTATTAATGAATCTTTTAAATTGGGCTAAAGCACAAACTCGAAGTATTACACCTAATATGTCGGAGTTTGTTCTGAACGAATTACTGGATATCAACCAAAAGCTCTTTTATCAAAACCTATTAAATAAGAAAATAGAACTAATTAATAATTGTTCAGAAAATATACAAGTGTATGCCGACAGAGATATGATCGATACCGTTATTAGAAACTTGATTAGTAATGCCATTAAGTTTACTCCAAATAATGGCAGCATTACTTTGTACAATGAGGTTATAAATAATCAGGTAGTGCTTACAATTACTGACAATGGTATTGGTATGGATGATGTAATCATTACAGAGCTATTTAAACAAAACAAAAGGATATCGTACGGAACAAATGCCGAGCGAGGTATGGGATTGGGCTTGTTAATTTGTAAGGAGTTTTTGGAATTAAATAATTGCGAATTAAACGTTAAAAGTAAATTGGGAAGAGGCTCTGAGTTTAGTGTTTTGTTTCCTGTAAAAGAATAATAAGGAGGCTAACAAAATATGTTAGCCCGGTTATATCTGAATTTAATTACCCAACATCATTTTAATAATTTCCTGATCGGTTTCGCGCATTCCAATTTTACCTAAGCGACCAATGTTTTTAATGGTATTCTCAACCCCTTTTACCACTATTCCGTCGCCACCGTAAAACTGTTGACCGTTGTTATACATCTCGTAACCTAAGATACCGGCTTCAACAGCCGATGCAATTTTGCCAGCACAAGAGGGTTTTGCTCCATCGCAAACAATACCCGACACAATGGCCAATGCGTTAACAATGGTGTGAGCTACCTCTTTGTAACTGCCTCCTTTTAACCAGGCAATGCCGGCACCTGCACCAACTCCTGCTGAAATGGCTCCACAATAGGCCGATAATCTTCCGATACCTGTTTTTTGGTGGATGGTGACAAGGTTAGCTATTAGTAAAGCACGATATAGTGTATCTTTATCAACCTGCAACTCTTTGGCATATTCGATAACGGGTACCGATGCGGTTAGTCCTTGATTTCCACTGCCCGATACAATCATTACCGGTAGTTCGCAACCACTCATTCGAGCATCGGATCCGGCTGCAGCAAAGGCTCTGGCTCGGTTTTTAATGTCGTTTCCCCAGGTGTTTAATAACACACTACCTACGTTGGCTCCCCAGTTGTTTCTGATTCCTTCCTGTGCAATAGTATAGTTAAAGTCTATTTGTTGTTGCAAGACATCTTTTACCTTCGAAAGGTCTGCCGATTCGGCATAATCAATAATACCCTGAACCGACATAAGGGAACGATCAGTGTTGGCCGACATATTTATTTCGTCGCAGTCGCTGTTCATACGCAACACTTCGTTGTTTTTAACAATGCGCGTAATATTGGTATGAAAATGGGTGATTTGAACCGTAGCCGAAGAATTACCACAATAAGCATGGATGGTAATATCGAAAATTAAACCACTTTGCGAAGCTTTAACAGAAATGTCTTTTGACGATAGATACTCTTTCATTGCTGCTCGTTCATCATCATTAACAACAGAAATTACTTCCAGTACCTTGTCTGAATCGCCGGCAATAATACCTGCTACAGCAGCTGCTTGAATTCCTTTGAGATTTCCGGTGTTGGGTACCACTACGCTTTTTACATTTTTAATGATGTTGTCACTTGCCTCAATAACAATTCGATCAGGCAATTGATCAAGCACTTTTTTAGCCATGGCAGCAGCATAGGCAATGGCAATAGGTTCGGTACAGCCCATGGCCGGCATTAATTCTTCATGAAGAATATTGATGTAGGCCGAATGTAGATCAGTGTTGTTCATCTTTTGTTTGCTAACGGTATCTGATTTTGTAGCAAAACTAAGCATCCATCAAATCACAAAATATGATAATTAGCAATATTTTTTTAATTGTGATAATGCTCCAATAATCAAATGATTTGTAATTATATTTTCCAGAGACTTTGGGCGGTATGTAGATGGAGTAGTTACCCATATGCATAAAAAAACTCCTGTACTCAGTTATGTTAGAATACAGGAGAGGAGTATAATCGGGAATAGTGAAAGACTAGAATTTGAGGGCAAGCTTTACCATAAAGTTGGTGCCGGCCTGCGGATAATAATAGGCCCATCCGCTTGGAGAGTCGTTCCCCTGTGCATCTCTAACATACGATAACCCGCCATAGGCATTGTTTTCGTATTCGAGATTAAATAAGTTATTAACCAGTAATTGCAAGTTAATTTCTTTGGCAAACGATGGAAATAAACTATAGTCGACACGTAAATTATTAACAAAGTAACTATCCAGTTTCCGTTCATCGCTGGATGTATTATCGAAATACTGTTCGCCTACATACTTCGATATTAAGCTTAGCTTAACTGATTTAACCGGAGCGTAACTTAAAATACTGCTTCCAATCATATCGGGCGAGTAAGCAATGTCGGTGGTACCCAAGTCAAATGTTTTTTCATCAACCGGGGTCCAGTTCTCATCTACTACCTCAAAAGTTTGTACAAAGTTTCTAATTTTGTTAGAACTTAACGAGAAGTTACCATCCCAGGTAAGTCCTTTAAGAAGTTTAGCTCCAAAAGCAATTTCAACACCTCTGCGGTAGCTGTCTTTTACGTTGGTCATTACATCGTAGCCCACGCTGCTTTTTTGGCCGGTAGGAACCAATTGATCATTATAAAGCATGTAAAAGAAGTTGACACTTGCCGAAAAGCCTGATGATTTGTAATGATATCCAGCCTCAAAGTCGATTAGTTGTTCAGCCTTTGGAGTTGCATCAGGGTCGCCATTGGCATCTTTAAAGTTGGTACGTGTTGGTTCGCGATTAGATATTCCTACCGAGAAATACCCTTGTTGTTTTTGATCAATATCGTAAAAAACACCAGCTTTAGGGTTGAAAAAACTGTACTGATGCGATTGTAGCATGTCCGATAAATCATCGTCATTACCCGTTAAGTCATAATCGATATGGCGCATTTGCAAATCAACAAAAGTATTTAACTTGTTACCTGGATGCCAGTTTAATTTAGCATACACGTTATAGTCGGTTTTGGTACCATTGTTAAAATACCATTGATCTCCTTTTTCTGAAGTTCCTGCATAACGGGCCCAGATTACTTCGCCAAAGTGATCACCATCGTATCGGTTCCAGCCTCCACCAAACGATAGGTCTACATCATCGGTATTGTAATTGGCTGATGCTGTAAAACCGTAAAAGTCGTTTTTCATCCATTTCTGACGAATCAGATCGGTTGATGAAATAGTTTCGCCTCCTATTTCAATCGGAGTCCAGTTGTAATCACCAAAGTTTTCGTCTTCTTTGTATTGTTCAAAATAGCCTTCGCCCTGTGTGTAGTGCAATGCTCCGTTTAAATTCAAACGTTGATTAACCGCGTGTGAATAAAACAATTGGTAGTGTGTTTGCTTGTAATTGTCGGTTTGATCTTTGTAATAACGGCTGTTTCCAAACTCATCGGTGTACTGACCCGCTGGATTGTAGGTTCTGTTTTCATCCAACATCTCCTGTGGTACTCCCCACCAGCTAATACCTGTATGTTGTTCGCCATGAATGATGTTCATTTTTAACAAACCATTGTTGGTTAGCATGCTTCCGCTTACAAATAATGATTGATGATCGGAAAAAGCATAATCAATGTATCCATCCGAATTCAATTTCGAATATCGAACATCAAAACTGTATTTATCATCAAGTAAACCAGTACCAGCATTAATTGAGTTGATAAAAGTATTGAACGATCCGGCAGTACTCTCAATAGTTGAGTATGGATCGGAATTGATTGAGGTGGTTTGAAAGTTAATAGTTGCACCAAAGGCAGCCGCACCGTTGGTACTGGTTCCCACACCACGCTGCACCTGCACTTCGTCAACCGACGATGCAAAATCGGGCATGTTAACCCAATATACTCCCTGACTTTCGGAGTCGTTTAGTGGTACCCCGTTAACTGTAACATTAATACGGGTAGGATCAGTACCCCGTATGCGTAAGGCTGTATATCCAATACCTGTTCCGGTTTCCGAAGTTGATACAGCCGATGGTGTAAGGCTCAACATATAAGGAATATCCTCGGCCGTTGAACGATTATCAATATCCGATTTGGTCATGTTGGTATAGGCAATCGGAGTTTTATCGCCTGCTTTAATGGCCGAAACAATTACCTCGTCGGTTACAATGTTGCCTTGTTGAAGTACCACATTGAAGGTTGTTTTACCATTAACGGTAACTGTTTGCGAATAATACTTATAGCCAACAAAGCTAACATTTAAAACCACTCGGCTTTGCTTACCAATATCGAAGCTAAATTTTCCATTGGCATCGGTTACCATTCCCGATTCGCCGCTGTTGTTAACAATGGTAACGTTGGCTCCAGGCAAAACATTGCCACTTTCGTCGCTTACCGTACCATTAATTTGATTTTGCGCATAAGCGCTCGCAGATAATAGTATTGCTGTTAATACTAAAAATAAATTCTTCATCTAAAAGCAGTTTAAGTTTAAAACAAATACCGCAATGAGGATCAAAAGGAGATAACTCTTTCCTTGTCGGAATTACCCGGCCAGGTTCGAAGGGTATGATCTCAGCCCGTAATATTAAGGCACCCCATTGTATAAAATTGGTGCAAATGTACAACACCGATTTTAATTGACAAATTAAATAAGATAATTTTGTCTTAATAAGAAATATATATTTCTATCTACAGCCTGAAAATTAATTATCTATTGATCAATTATTTTCCCCACATACTTTCATCCCAGTCTTTCCAGACTACTTCATAACCTTGGGTTCGAATAGCTGAACTTACTTCTTCAGGTGATCGATCATCTGCAATTACAAATTGTTCCAATGCTTGGTTATAAACAGCATAACCGCCAGGTTCTGTTTTTGACCCGGCACTCATGGCAGTTATTCCCAATTGCATCATATTGTCCCTGAAAGCCTGATTTTCTCTGGTTGATAAGGACAGATCCAAATCCGGGTCGAAGATGCGATAGGCCATAATCAGTTGAGCCAGCTCCTTATCATTAATGGGATGATTGGGCTCAAACGAACCAACATGCGGACGAAGGCGTGGGAAGGATAGACTGTACTTGGTACGCCAGTAAGTTTTCTCCAGATAGTTGAGGTGTAGAGCTGTAAAAAACGAGTCTGTACGCCAGTCTTCAAGCCCCAACAAACAACCTATACCCATTTTGTGCATACCTGCTTGCCCCAGTCTGTCACCTGTTTCCAAGCGATATTGAAAATTCGCCTTCTTACCTCTTGGATGATAAATGGGGTATTGAGCTCTGTTGTAAGTTTCCTGATAGACATACACCGTATGAACCCCCATATCTGATAATTCCTTGTAATGATGCACATCCATTGGTTGTACTTCAATCGAAATTAATGCAAAATGAGGTTTAACTACTTCAATAATCTCTTTCAGATATTCGAATCCGCAATGAGCAGGATGTTCGCCTGTAACCAAAAGCAAATGCTCAAACCCCATTTCCTTTATCACTTTAATCTCTTGTAATACCTGCTTTTTGTTTAAAGTGATACGGGTAATATCATTTTTATGATTGAATCCGCAATAAATGCAGGCATTGGCACAGGCATTAGATAAATACAGCGGAATATACATCTGCATGGTTTTACCGAAACGACGTTGAGTGATACTTCGGCTTTTCTGAGCCATCTGTTCTAAATAAGGCTGAGCTGCCGGAGATATCAATGCCATAAAATCATCCAGGGTAGCTTTGTTGGTATTCAAAGCTTTTTCAACATCGGCGGCTGTTTTATTGTAAATTGCTTTTTTGCACTCATCCCAATTGTAGGATTCGTGCACATCGTTAAAAGTTAAGCTATTCATTTGGGGTGAGATTAATTATCGAGAAAAGCGGTTAATGGACTGGATGCTTCTGCACCAATGCTTTTGTGAGCTAGTTGAGCTTCAAAGGCCATTCTTCCTGATTCTACAGCTAGTTTAAAGGCTTGAGCCATTTTAACAGGATCGGGCGAAACAGCAATGGCCGTATTGACCAAAACAGCATCAGCTCCCATTTCCATAGCATCGGCTGCATGAGACGGAGCCCCAATTCCGGCATCAACAACCACCGGCACTTTGCTTTGCTCAATAATAATGCGCAGCATTTCTTTAGTTTGTAACCCTTGGTTCGAGCCTATAGGAGCACCCAAAGGCATTACAGCCGCAGTTCCGGCTTCTTCCAATAACTTACAAAGAACAGGGTCGGCTTGAATATAAGGTAAAACGGTGAAGCCCAGTTTTGCTAATTCCTCGGTTGCTTTTAATGTTTCTATAGGATCGGGTAGAAGGTATTTGGGATCGGGATGAATCTCCAGCTTGATTAAATCAGTTTCTAAAGCTTCGCGGGCCAACTGTGCTGCAAAAACAGCCTCTTTGGCTGTACGTACTCCCGAAGTATTAGGTAGTAATTTAATACGTGGATGTTTTAAGTGCTGTAGTATATCATCCGCTGTATTATTGATTTCAACTCTGCGTAAAGCAACGGTTACTAACTCCGATTCGCTTACGTTAATTGCTTCTTCCATAATAGTGTTGGAAGCGAATTTTCCTGTTCCGGTAAATAACCTTGAGCTGAAGGTGTAATTACCTATTTTTAATTGTGACATATGTTTGAGTAAGTTTATTTAATGTTTTTTGAGCCAAGCAGAAGAACTCAACTTTCCGATTGTTTTTAACAAGTCTAGAGTTATTGCTCCCGGCTGATCTTTTTGATTGATGTATGATGATAAAGCCACACCGTAAATTCCTGCGTTAAATAATTCACTGAAATCGTCAGGAGTTAATCCACCAATGCCAATAATTGGAATATGGATGTTGCTTTCTTCGCATTGTTGAATAATGTTTAGATATCCTTCAATGCCTAAAACCGGGCTAAGTTTTTTCTTGGTTCCTGTAAACCTGAAAGGACCCAAGCCGATATAATCTACACCTTGCGCCACCAGCTTTTTAATATCCTCGAATGTATTGGCAGTTCCTCCAATAATTGCTTGTGAGCCTAATATTTCTCGAGCTTCTGCAGGCGACATATCTTCTTTCCCTAAGTGAACTCCGTCAGCACCAATTCGGGCAGCGAGTTTAACCCGATCGTTAATAATTAGTTTAGCTCCGCTATCCATGCAAAAGCTTAATGCCTGAAAAGCTGTTTTTTCCACAACTTCTTCAGACTCTTCTTTCATGCGCAGTTGAATCCAATTTCCACCACCCATCACCACTTGTTTAATCTGCGATAGGATGTCGTGTTTATCAGATGGTGATGTGATAAAATGAAGTCGTGCTATATTTGTTTTCATATCAATTTTATTTTGAATGATATCCGAGTAAACCTGATGTACTTGCAATAAATGATTTCACATAGAAGTGTGCTTCTTTACATGCTTCTTTTAAGTTTAATTCGTTTGCTAAATTTGATGCGATAACCGACGATAAAACGCAGCCTGTACCATGCTTCTGTATATTACCTTCAACCTTATCTGATAAAATAAAATAGTTTTTTTCATCAGGTATATATAATTCATCGCACACAGAGGTATCTGTCGAGTGGCCTCCTTTTATCAGTAGAGAACATTTGAATCGATTTGCTAAAGTTTGCGGATCAGCTTCCTTAAACAGCTCTTTGAACTCCGGAATATTCGGTGTTATCAGATTAATCCCTTTTGCGAATAAGGCTTCAATGGAATTTGAGATGTTTTTGTGAAACTCAAATCCGGCCGTTGCTTTTAATATTGGATCCCATATAATATAGGCTTCTGGCCAGTTTTCGTTGATGAAATCCAGAATTTCAAAAAGTACTTCAACATGTTTAACCAAACCGATTTTAATGCATTTAGGTTGATATTTCGAGGCCAAACTTTCCAATTGCTTTTGAATTTCCTCAAAAGTCAACCAACGTACACCATGGAATTCACTTTCATTCTGGTAAGTGATCGCTGTTATTACACTTAGACCGTATGCATTGTTTTGCTCTATTGCTTTTATGTCGCTGCCAATTCCGGCACCGTTACTTGGATCAAAGCCAGCTATGGTAAGAACGAATGGCCGTGTCATTTCAATTCCATTTATTTGCGATTTCATTATATCGTTTGATCAGTTTGTCGAGGTCTTTGTCTTGTTCAAATTTACTCCAAATCGAACCTAGAAGAGCAACTCCATCGAAGCCTGCTTCTTTTACTTTATCTTCATTTCTCGAATTAATACCTCCCAATGCAATTACATAGGCTTTTCTGTTTGTCTTCAAAAAAGCATGCATATCATCCAACGTAATGGATGGTTGATATCCCTTTTTTGATATGCTTTCATAAATAGGACTCAAAAAGGCATAATCAACTATCTTATCCATTTGCTTTAGTTCTTCAAGAGAATGCGTTGAGGTGCTTTTCGGACAATGGTAATTTTTATATTCATCAATCAAACGACGATTATATGAAGTAAAATGCATTCCCTTTAAGTCCATTTCTTCAATTAACGACAAATGACTGTGAATCATCATACGATTATGAAACCTTTCGTCAACAGACCTTATCCAATGCTGTAACGCTTCTTTCCCGAAATCAGGTTTGCGCACATGAAGTATCTCCAGTCCGTTTTCAAAAAGAGCATTTACAGCTTCATACTCATTACTGAGAAGTAGAGGATGTGTGATGACAATCGGTTTCATAAGTGACATCAATATTGTTTACAAGTAAAGTTCACCACCTGATTCCTTGAATGCTTCTGTTCGTGCTTCCATTTTCTTGGCCATATCACGCACTTCATGTGTCGATTTCATAGAGCAGAATTTTTCTCCACACATCGAACAGAAGTGAGATGATTTGTAACCTTCGTCAGGTAAAGTCTTATCATGAAATTGCATGGCGGTTTCCGAATCAAGTGCTAAGGCAAATTGATCTTTCCAACGGAATTCAAATCGTGCTTTACTCATGGCATAGTCACGCAACTGAGCACCCGGAAATCCTTTGGCAATGTCGGCAGCATGAGCAGCCAACTTATAGGTGATTACACCGGTTTTAACGTCATGCTTGTCAGGCAATCCCAAATGCTCTTTAGGTGTTACGTAACAAAGCATGGCTGTTCCCTGCCAGGCAATCATAGCGCCACCAATGGCTGAGGTAATATGATCGTATCCCGGAGAAACATCTGTTGTTAACGGACCTAAAGTGTAAAACGGTGCTTCATCGCAATGTTTTAACTGCAGTTCCATATTTTCTTTGATAGCCTGCATTGGCACATGTCCAGGACCTTCAATAATTACCTGAACGTATTTTGTTCTGGCTTTCTTATTTAATTCGCCTAACACTTTTAGTTCGGCAATTTGTGCTCTGTCGTTAGCATCAGCAATAGAACCCGGACGAAGTCCATCGCCCAAAGAAACACCCACATCGTATGCTGCCAGAATGTTGCAGATTTCATCGAAATGAGTGTATAAAAAGTTTTCTTTATGATGATGTAACATCCACTTAGCCATAATTGCACCCCCGCGAGAAACGATTCCTGTTACACGCTTGATGGTGGTTGGAATATGTAGCATCAATAAACCTGCATGAATGGTAAAATAATCTACTCCTTGTTCTGCCTGTTCGATTAATGTATCTCGGTAAATTTCCCAGCTTAGTTTTTCTACTTCGCCATCTACTTTTTCAAGAGCTTGATAAAGAGGTACTGTTCCAACAGGTACTGGTGAATTTCGGATAATCCATTCACGAGTTTCATGTATGTTATTACCTGTTGATAAGTCCATAATGGTATCGGCTCCCCAACGAACCGCCCAAACAGCTTTCTCAACTTCTTCTTCTATTGAAGAGGTGGTGGGTGAATTCCCGATGTTGGCATTAATCTTTACCAGAAAGTTACGACCGATAATCATGGGTTCGGCTTCTGGGTGATTAATATTGGCAGGAATAATAGCTCTACCAGCTGCAATTTCATCCCTTACAAATTCAGGAGTGATTTCTTTCTCTGGAATATTGGCACCAAAGTTTTCACCATGATGAATTCGGTACTTCTCTTTTACTTCTTTCAGTTGCTGATTTTCTCGAATTGCCACATATTCCATCTCAGGAGTTATATGGCCTTGACAAGCATAATAATACTGCGAAACGCATTTCCCAGATTTGGCTTTAAGAGGATTATGATTTACATGATCAAATCGCAAGTGATTCAATAAATTATCATTCAATCGTTCTCTACCATATTCCGATGACAGATGAGGTAATTGTTCCACATCACCTCGTTCTTTTATCCAATTCTCTCTAAGTTTGGGTAAGCCTTTTTCTAAATCAACCTGATAATTTGGATCGGTATATGGTCCGCTTGTATCATATACGGTAATAGATGGGTTTTGTAATATTTCGCCTTCTGAGGTTTTAGTATCACTTAATTCAATGCTTCGGTGAGCTACTTCAATATCGAAGATGGTACCTTTTTCGTATATCTTTTTTGATGAAGGGAAGGGACCTGTTGTAATTCCCTTTTGCGAGATTTTCTGTTGTGTCATTAGTTTAAGTTTGTTTTATCGTAGTGGTAATAATGTTGGATTGTAACTAGTTTTATTTAGTTATCCTCCCTGACTTGCTTTGATGATTAGGATTTTATCCCCATCGGATAGGTGAGAAGTTTCCCATTTTCTTTTGGGAACAACGCAATCGTTTAAAGCAACAGCAATACCTCCCTGGTTGTGTTGATTCAGGTTTGTTAAAACATCTAAAACAGTCTTTGATTCAGAAAATATTTGCTCCTGCCCATTTACAGTTATGGTCATCTGTTTAAAAATTTGAGAGGAGCCTAAATAGATAGGTTATAAATCACGTCCCTGCGACAGCATTACCTGCATCAGGTTCAATGGGTATAATCTCAGCCTGTATTTTAAGGCACCCCTGTAATTAAAAATATGTACGAATTGATCAGTATTACCTGAAAAATTCTATTCAAAGGTAAACGAAAATGTTTTTATTAAACAAAAAAAAGCCGAAGAATATTTTCTTCAGCTTCTTTTGAGAGATTTTTTAGTAGTTAGTTTTTTTCAGTTAAACTACTGACTACTTTCTAACAACTAACAGTTTAACTTTTTATTTCTCAACTTTTAAAATTTCTTTAATCATAGTTTCCATATCTGTTTTAGGGCGAAAACCCATAGCAGCTTGCGGATCACCTTCGAGAGGTACAAATACTATTGTTGGCAAGCTTCTGATGCCAAAAGTGGCAGCTAATTCACGTTCCTTATCAGTATTAATTTTGTATACCTGAATTTTACCACCGTATTCTTTTTGAAGATCTTTTAAAACAGGTGATAACATTTTACACGGTCCACACCAATCTGCATAAAAATCCAGAATAGCAGGGACTTTTCCTTCGTACTTCCATGTTTGATTCTTTTCGTAATCAAAAACATATTGTTTAAAGGATTGTGCATTAAGATGAATAACACCTTGTTCTTCAGTCGAAGATGTTGTAGCGCTAGTTTCTGTTGATACTTTATTTTCTTTTGATGTGAAAGCAAAAGTAACAGCAGATACTAACAGGATGCCAATGATTAGTGGGAATTTGAATTTACTCATCAGACAGATTTTTGGGTGATGTTGATTATTTTTCAACGTTTAAAACTTCCTTAATAGCTCTTTCGAAGGTGTCTTTTGGTAAAGCTCCTTGGGCCATTTGAGGTTGACCTTCTTTCGGAACAAAAAGTAAAGATGGTATACTCTGAATTCCAAATGCTCCGGCTAATTCACGTTCTGCTTCTGTATCAACTTTGTAAATGTTGATTTTACCGTCGTACTCTTTTGCCAACTCTTCTAGAATAGGAGCCACAGCTTTACATGGTCCACACCAGTCTGCATAAAAGTCGATTAAACAAGGTACTTCTCCTTCAAATTTCCATTCTTTATTTTCTGTATAATTAAACACTTTTGATTTAAAAGTATCGTTTGTCAATTTCTCTAGCATAATTTTAAATTTAACAGATTAATATATCTAAATGTATCGATAGGTTAATATCAATGATTGTGCCAAAAGTAGTTTCGATATTATAACGTCAATATGCCATAAAAAGTTGTAATTTTGTCAGCGATATGACAGAAAATGGCAGAAAGAAGATTGAAAAGCTGTTAACAAGCCCGGTTTTTCATACAATAAGAGATATAAGTGAAGAGATGGGACTTCATTCCTATGTGATTGGAGGATTCGTACGTGATATTTTCCTTGATCGGCCATCAAAAGATATTGATGTGGTTGTAATTGGAAGTGGAATTGAGCTTGCCGAAAAGGTTGCAAAGAAATTGGGAGGCTTACGACTGTCTGTTTTTAAGAATTTTGGAACAGCCATGTTAAAATATCGCGATTTAGAAGTTGAGTTTGTGGGTGCACGTAAAGAATCGTACCAACGTAATTCGCGAAAACCCATAGTCGAAAATGGAACTTTGGAAGATGATCAGAATAGACGAGATTTTTCAATTAACGCCTTGGCTCTTAGTTTGAATAAAGATACCTATGGTGATCTGTTAGATCCGTTTGATGGAATGAAGGATATGGCGGAAGGTATTATTAGAACTCCTCAGGATCCTGATATCACTTTCTCTGATGATCCTTTACGTATGATGCGAGCTATTCGTTTTGCCACTCAATTACAATTTCGAATTGAAGAATCAACTTTTGACGGTATTAAGAATAACCGGGAAAGAATTGAAATTATTTCAGGCGAGCGAATTGCTGATGAGTTGAATAAAATAGTGATGGCAGAAAAACCATCTATCGGTTTTAAATTGCTTGAACTAACTGGTTTATTAGAACTTATTTTTCCTGAACTTCAGGCGATGAAAGGAGTGGAAAAAGTTAATGGCAGAGCGCATAAAGATAATTTCTATCATACTTTAGAAGTCTTAGATCGCATAGTACCTACAACCGATAACCTTTGGTTGCGTTGGTCGGCCATTTTGCATGATATTGCAAAACCAGTAACCAAAAGGTATGATAAAAACCTTGGATGGACATTTCACAATCATAATTTTATTGGTAGCAAGATGATTCCTAAAATATTTAAAAGGATGAAGTTGCCATTAAATGAGAAGATGAAATTTGTGCAAAAAATGGTAGACCTACATATGCGTCCTATTATTTTGAGTGAAGACATTGTGTCAGATTCAGCTGTTAGACGTTTGCTTTTTGAAGCAGGAGATGATATTGATGAGTTAATGACTTTGTGTGAGGCAGATATCACTTCGAAGAATGCTGAAAAGGTGAAACGTTATATGCGTAACTTTAAAGTTGTTCGTCATAAGTTAAAAGAGATTGAAGAAAAAGACAGGGTTCGTAATTTTCAACCACCTGTTTCTGGTGAAGAGATAATGCAAACATTCGGTATTTCGCCCTGTAAGGAGATAGGTGATTTAAAAGCCATTATAAAAGATGCTATTTTGGATGGTGAGATCGGAAACAATCATGAAGAAGCATTTGCTCTATTGCTTTCAAAAGGTGAGGAAATGGGATTAAAAAGGCTTAAATAATATTGGATGGAAACACATTCGAAATATTTTTTTGCTAACGAAATTATTCAACCTCTTGATAATGCAATTCGCCCTATTATTATTGCTGATTCATTTTCGACTCCATCAAATATTGGTAGTGTAATTCGTTTAGCGGCTAATGTTGGAGCTTTAAAAGTAATTATTTTAAATTCTGATAATCTAAGAGAAAGTAAGATAAAAAAGACAGCTGGAGCAGCCTTGCAGCATACCGAAGTGATTTTTACCATAACAGATCGCTTACTTGAATATGTACCAAAGGATTATTCTTTAATAGCTATCGAAACAGTTGAAACAGCCAAAAGTATCTATGAACCCTTACCGCAAAAAATAGCTTTTGTTTTAGGTAATGAAAAATTTGGTGTAAGCGATAAGGTTTTGTCATTGTGTGATGCATCAAGGTTTATTCCAATGGCAGGACGAATAAAGTCAATGAATGTTTCTCATGCCGCAGCAGTAAGTATTTTTGAATGGTACAGGCAGCAAATTAATTCGTAAAATGTAAATTTAGGTATTGAGGTGTTCAAAACTATTCGATATATTTGTTATATACAAGTATATAAAGATATTTTAAGATAAACAGGTTGACCTTGTCCACTTGTTTTAGGGTTAGTTTTTAAGGGTTATTGGGGAACTTTGGTTCCCCTAACTTTTTTAGTTCAATTGTTAACATTACTGGAAGATGATCACTGGTACCTCCAATGTATCGAGGGCCAATGTATGTTCTCTTAGGTTTTACTCCACTATAACTTTTATCTTCTTCTAATTGCCATTTCTGATTGCCAATTGTATGCTTTAATTTCAAATTATTATTATGCATTAAACTACTTGAAATTAGAATGTGGTCAATAAGAGACCAGTGACCTTGGTATTTGTGTGATCCTCCTATATTTTGGAACTTGAGTTTTTGAGGATCTATTAGCGAATAAAACTTATTTGTTTGAAGAATTAATTGTACTGAAGGGCTTTCGAGTTCAGCATTAAAGTCTCCCATTAATAGTATACTAGCTTCAGGTTCAGTTAGAAATATTGAATCTGTTACATTTTTAATTATGGTAGCGACTTTTAGCCTTTTGTATTCAGAGGCTGTTTCACCTCCTCGTTTAGATGGCCAGTGATTCACTATTAAATGAAGAGTGTCCCTCATCATGGCAACTCCTTTTACATATAGGGCATCTCTGGTGAAAAAGTTATTGGCAGAATCGGATAGAAATATTGGATGTGATGATAATACTTCGAACTTATTACTACTATACAAAAGAGCTACGTCTATGCCTCGTCGGTCTGGAGAATCATAATGAAGATATTTATAATTCAGGTTATTTAATCCTGTCTCGTATATTAATTGGTTGAGTACTCTTTTATTTTCAACTTCACATAGCCCTATTAAAGCAGGGTAGTTCCATTGGTTAATGTTAAGAATAACTTTACTGATATTGTTTAGCTTTTGTTTGTAACGATTATAGCTCCAGTGTTTATCCCCATAATAAGTAAATTCATCATCAAGTGTTAGAGAATCATTTTCGCAATCGAAAAGATTCTCTACATTGTAAAACATGATTGAATATTCGTCGATATTTGAATTTTGTGCGACAAGATTGTAAGAGAGAAGTAACGATATAAACGTTATTCGTATCATTTTTCTTTTTCTTCCTGACGTTCATAGGCTCCTAAATCAGGAAAGCCATCGTCGAGTCGGTTAACGCCTAAAATATCAATAGGAAACTGTTCCGCGATACTTTTTTTACCAAAGTCTTTGGCCGGTGAGAGGGTATCCAGTTGATAATTATATTCGCCAGAATTAATAAAATTAGGAGCTTCGTCAGAAATGATATTATTATAATGACTATCATCTGAAGTATCGAATGTTGGATCTAATCTTATTAATGTATGATCAAATTGATAATTTACATCTGCTTCAGGTATTTGTTCATCTCTGTACTGAAAATCTGTATCTAGTTCAGATAAAGATGATCCATAAATAATACAGTTATTGAAATTGGCTTTTTTAAGGGGGATTATTTGAGTATTTCCAAGATCGTCTTGATAATAGTTATTCAAGAAAATACATTTACCGTTTCTTCCATATATGTAGTTTGAGGTAGAAATAGTGCAATGAGAAAATTCGTATTCACCTCCAACAGTAAGTGCTATTGAACTATTGCCACAGTTGCCAATAACACTGTTGTCCATATTTATTACTGATGATTCAGCTAATAATCCAAAAGTACTGATATGTTCAATTTTTGTATTACTTATTTCTATTGGAGTATCAGTTTCACCAACCGAGTCGGCAAGAATTCCCATTAAACCATTTCGAATAATCGCATTGCTAAAAGTGCTGTTTCCAGAGCCGGGTAGTAGGTGAATGTATCCCCATTGACCAGGAATATCGGAATACCAATCTTCCAATCGGTGACTGGCAAATAATACAGGTTCCTCCTGCGTTCCTTCAACATTAAGTGTTCCTAAAACAAGTAAACTGGCATCTTTGTAAAAATATAGTCTTGCACCCGGATCGATAGTTACTGTTTCAGCAGAATCTACTACCAGATAATCGTATATCAAATAAGGTTTGTCTTTTGTCAGATGTTGAGATTTAAGCCATTCTTGTTTCATTAAAACAATATTTTGGCCATATGCTATTAGTTTTACATATTGTATTCTTTGACTTGTTTCGATACAGATTGAGTCATCAACAATAAAAGGTTCATTCTCGTTGGATGGATTTACCGTAACATCTACAAAAATAAATAAGCTGTCTTTTGCTCGAAGAGGAATTTCATCAACACTGTAATCAGCATATCCATTGATATTAATTCTAAAATTACTATCCTCACCACCTGCTAACGAAATGTTAGTAATGGTAAGGTCTTCGTTATACGGATTATAAACTTTGAAATTTTGAGTGGCTGATCCAATAGATGTAAAAATGGTATCGAACATTACTGTATCCATCGAAAAATTTAATCCGTCGGTATCACCTCTGTAATTAAACTCACGTTCGCAAGAGATAAGGCTAAAAAACACCCAAATAAGTAATATGCCGCTCAAATATTTTTTCATTTGCGCTATCGTGATCATTTAATAAATCCAAGGTTGTTCCAATATTGGCGACAAAAATAAGAAATCAATTCTTATTAGAGAAAGTCACCATCCCATTATGCAAATTAACTAAAGCATGACGAAAAATCAATGAAAAAATTAAATAATTAAAATTAAAATTTACAAAAATTAACATCGAGATAGGTGTAAGCATTGATTAAAAGCATCTAATAGTAACGATGATTTCGAAAAATTATTATGGCTTATTTAAAATGTGAGACCAAAATTAGTAGCTTGCGAAAAATCTATAAATATGTCGTCAGATTTAAATCGCCCTTACACTTTTGATAGAGTAGTGAGAATGGTTCTTGGAGTTGTTCTTTTGGGAGCATTAATATATGTAATTAATCTTCTTAAAAATGTATTAGGACCATTTGTGGTTGCCATGTTTATTGCTTATTTGCTCGATCCACTTGTTAATTTTATTCAGTTTAAATTACGGGTTAAATATAGAGCAGCTGCAGTAATTATTGCTGTAACAACAGTACTGTCGGTAATTACAGTTGTGTTAGTGTTTTTAATTCCGGCATTTGTGCAAGAGATGAATAAAATGGTAATTCTTATTCGTCAGTATGTGCAAAGTGTTGATACGGGCCAGATTTTACCTGAAACTGTTGAGAGTGCTATTAAAGACTTGATTCATGAAACCGAACTGATTACTTTATTGAGTGTAGAGAATATTGCGATAGCTATAAAGCGAGTATTACCTGGTTTTTGGAATTTATTTTCCGGATCGCTACAAGTGCTTGTAGGTTTAATTGGAGCACTAGTGATTTTATTGTATACAATTTTTATTTTGATGGATTTTCAAAAACTGCGTGACTTTTTAATTGATTTGGTTCCTGGAAGATATCATACTTTGGTAACTGGAATTACTAATGATTTGGCTGGTGCAATGGATTTATATTTTCGATCGCAGGGTTTAATTGCACTAATTGTAGGAGTACTTTTAGCTATTGGATTTAAAATTATAGGTTTACCAATGGCCATTATTATTGGATTGTTTATTGGTGCACTAAATATTATACCTTATCTACAAATATTGGGAATCATTCCAGCCATGTTGCTGGCATTGCTGAAAGCTATGGAGACAAATCAGAGTTTTTGGCATGTGGCTTTATTGGTTGTAATTGTATTAGCCGTTGTTCAGATTATACAGGAAACTATATTAACGCCCAAAATATTAGGAAAAGCGTATGGTATGAATCCCGCTTTAGTGCTTCTTTCTCTTTCTATCTGGGGAAGTCTGATGGGCCTTATGGGCATGCTTTTAGCTTTGCCATTAACAGCAGTAATCGTATCGTACTATAAGCGATTTGCTTTGCATCGTGTACCAGAAAAAGTGGCGGAAACTGAATGAGAAAATTCAAATTATCATGTATAAAAAAAGCGAAGGGAAACTTCGCTTAAAGGTATTGGAGATATAGTCTTTTTATTTAATTATTGGCTAATGTAGTTGATGTATGTTCCCATTCATTCATATTTAGCATCCATGATTGTAAAGCAATTTCTTTTTCTTCGTAATGGGCATTTAAAACTTCTACTATTGGCCATGATTCAGTGCTGATCATCCAACTTTCTAATGGAATAGGTACTTCATTAATTTCATTCGAAATGATAGACCATTCATTCATATTTAACATCCAGCTTTCTAATGCAATCTCGTTTTCTATAATTGAAGCATCACTAAGATATGCTGAATTTAAGGTACTCCATCCTTCTATATTGAGCATCCAGCTTTCAAGAGGAATGGTTGCTTCTACTGATTGAGATTCGGTAATAAAATTCCATGAACTTGTAGAAAGCATCCAGTCTTCAATTGGAATACTCGTTTCTGTAACTTCAGTGTTGATGTAATCAAATACAGATGGGGTTGATGTCCAGGATGCATCTGTCATCCAATTTTCGATTATTATGGGAGCTTCTGTTGTTTCAATTAAAAAATCTTTTAGGTTAATAGGAGTAATTTCAGTTACCGGTATGGTAGTTGCAATTTGTGTCTGACGATCAAGTACTGAATTTACACTTAGGTTGCTATAAATATCAGTGGTTTTTTGATTGAATGAAAAGTAAATACTCAGTGTAAAAATACTTAATGTAATGCCGAAAAAAATGTAGTTGGCTGTTGAGTGTCTGTGAGTGTGGTTAATTTGTGCTTTCATGACTATATCCTCCATTTATTTTAGATGTTAAACCTTTTGCATACTTTGTGCCATTGGGTGTAACTAAAAGAAATATAGTGTAATATGTGTTGAGTTGTGTCTAGAGAGGGATGAAAAACTGAACGGTTTGATGCAAAAGCCTGTTCATTTCCGAACATTAAAAAACCCACCTCAAAAAAGGTGGGTTTAAAAATATGTGAAGTGCTAATTATTTAGTAGCATTTTCAAGAACTTGCATAACTTCAAGCACGTGTTTGCGGCTTTCTGTTAATAATGCTTTTTCTTCATCGTTTAATTTCAATTCAAGAACTTTTTCAACACCATTTTTACCAAGTACAACAGGTACACCAAGGTAACAGTCGTCAATACCGTATTCTCCGTCAAGTTTAATACATACTGGGAAAACACGTTTTTGATCTTTAATAATCGCTTCAACCATTTGAGCTGCAGCTGAACCTGGAGCATACCATGCTGATGTTCCCATTAATTTAACCAATTCTCCGCCACCAAATTTTGTGCGTTCAATAATAGCGTCTAGTTTATCCGCATCAATTAATTCAGTAACAGGGATACCACCAACAGTTGTATAGCGAGGAAGTGGAACCATTGTATCGCCATGACCACCCATTAATACAGCTTGAATATCTTTAGGTGAAACGTTTAATTCTTCAGCAAGAAATGCTCTGTAGCGTGCAGTGTCAAGAACACCAGCCATACCCATTACCTTTGTTCTTGGAAATTTAGATGTTAAGTGAGCTTGGTAAGTCATTACATCTAAAGGATTAGAAACAATAACAATAATTGCTTCTGGAGAGTATTTAACAACTTGTTCGGTAACGATTTTTACAATACCTGCATTCGTGGAAATCAAATCATCACGAGTCATTCCGGGTTTACGCGGAAGACCTGATGTGATTACAACTACATCAGAATTAGCTGTTTTAGAATAGTCGTTTGTAGCTCCGATTGTTCTGGTGTCGTATAAGTTAATTGGAGCTTTCTGCCAAATATCTAAAGCTTTACCTTCAGCAACGCCTTCTTTAATATCAAGCAAAACTACTTCGTTGGCAATTTCTCTGTATGCCAAAACATCTGCACAGGTAGCACCTACATTACCGGCTCCTACAACGGTTACTTTCATATTGAATTGTATTTTTTAGTGTTATGTAATATGCAATTTCGATTCTTTAAAACTTCTTGTTGATATAGGGTTTGTAAAATTAAAAATTAATCCAGATTACTGAATTTTTTCCTTAATGTTTAACATTCTTTTAGATTCGTCAAGTAATTTAAAATGGCGCAAGTTACTTGCTTTATTGTTTAATATCAAATGGTTGAATTGTTATTTGTTTAAGCAGTAGTTCATAAAGAAGTACTTTTATTAAAAGCACAAAAATATTAATTTGAAGAGGAATAAACGAGTGTATTTGCTTATTTTTCAATGCTTAAGTTAAATTGTTTTTAAATTTAGATCCGTTCTAAATACAGACGCTTTTTTGTTATAAACCCTCGTTTTAACTGAGTAGTGTAAAACTATAATTTAGTAATTTCTTTAAGAATTGTTAACATTTTATCTTTAGGGTTTGAAAACGTAAAAATATTAAAGTATATTAGCTTCGTTATAATAAGTGTAAAAAGAACACTAACGAGATGTGGTGTTTTTTGTAATCTAAGTTAAGTGAAGATGAAAATATGTCAAAACGAATTTTAAATAATTATATATCAGTTGACTGTGTTATATTTGGTTTTGATTCTGAAAGATTGAATGTTCTTGTTGTAGATAGAACACTTTACGCTAAGGATGGAACCGAGGAATTTTCGGATTTAACTCTTACCGGAAACCATATCTATGAAGATGAAACTATTGTAGAAGCAGCCGATCGTATTCTTTATGATTTAACAGGATTGCGTAACATTTATCTCGAGCAGTTCAAAACTTTTGCAGCTCCTGATAGATTAAGTAAAAATAATGATCGTAAGTGGCTGTTACATCATCATCGTGATCCTGATACACGGATTGTTTCTATTGGTTATTTTGCTTTGTTGGCTACTCAAAAAGTAACGTTGGAATGGAAGGGGCGAAATGTTAGATGGATGCCTGTTGATGAGATTGGTGATTTGGCTTTTGATCATAACCTGATTTTTTCTGAAGCACTTGTAGCAATGCGAAATAAATTAATTCATGAACCTATAGGGTTTGAGTTACTACCTGATAAATTCACTCTTTCGCAACTACAGAAAGTATATGAAATCATATTAGATACCACTTTCGATAAGAGGAATTTTAGAAAAAAAGTGGCACGTATGAAATATCTGATTCCATTGGATGAAAAGCAAAAAGGAGTGGCACACAAACCTGCCCGTTTATATATGTTTAGTCGGGATGTGTATGAAAAAACAAGAACGGAAATACTTAATTTTTTAGTGTAATTCTATATAATGAATAAAAATATAAATAAAATATCGATTTTTGAGAAAGTTGGTTATGCCTTGGGTGATGGTGCAGCTAATATTGCCTGGAGGGGTGTTTCTACCTTTCTGTTGTTTTTTTACACAGATGTTTTTGGTTTGACTGCTGCTGCTGCCGGACTTTTATTATTGGTTGCTCGTTTTAGTGATGGAATTAGCGATGTTGCTATGGGAGTTATCGGCGATAGAACAAACTCTAAATATGGAAAATTTCGTCCTTGGGTTTTATGGACAGCTATTCCTTTAGGTGTAATTCTGTCATTACTATTTACTAGTCCGGATTTAGGGCCAACAGGTAAACTAATTTACGCTTATACCACTTACATTTTATTTACTCTCATATATACAGCTAACAATATCCCTTATGGAGCTTTAATGGCTGTTATGACTGGCGACAATAAGGAGCGGACCAGTATTGGTTCGTACCGAATGGTGGGTGCATTTGCTGGAGGTATGATTGTGCAAGGTGCTTTGTTATTTTTAGTAGCTCATTTTGGTAATGTAAATCCACAAATTCATATTAGCGAATTAGGCGAATCTAAATTTGAAGTAGTTGTTTCGTCACCAGAAAATGTTCCATCAGCTAATATTAAAACAGAAGATGGTGTTGCGACTTTTGTATGGGCCGATAGATCGGTTGGGGAGGATAATAAACCTTCGCCATATATTAGTTTCTCAATGGAAGCTGGAAAAGAATATGCTTTTGTAGTTGATGGGGAGCACGATGTTACTGTTGATAAAATAAGATTGATCAACCAAAAGAAAGGGTATAGTAATTCTATTTATGTGATGTCGGTGTTTTTGGCAATCTTCATGTTTATCACCTTTGCCAGTACTAAAGAGCGTGTTGCACCACCTGTTGAGCAGGAATCGAATTTAGGTAGAGATCTTAAGGATTTGATAAAAAATAAACCTTGGTTGGTTTTGTTGGTCGTTGGATTATTGTGGACTATTTACAATTCGACCAAGCAAGGAATGGTGCTTTATTATTTTACGCTTTATGTAAATAATCAATTATTAGCAGCTTCTTTCTTAGTTGGGTTAATGCTTGCATCTATTGTTGGTGCAATGGTTACGGCTCCTCTAAGCAAGGTTTTTGGCAAAAGACGATTATTCATTTACGCATTATTATTCTCAGGTGGTGTGAATGCCCTGTTTATATTTTGTGGTCCTCAGGATATTGCTGCCATTTTCACAATTGGAATTATCTCTGAATTTGGAGCCGCTATTTTCCCAACTTTATTCTTTACGATGTTAGGAGATGCTGCAGATTATTCTGAATATAAAAACGGACGTCGAGCCACTGGGTTGATTTATTCTGCAGGCTCCTTTGTTACGAAATTTGGTGGAGGATTGGCTGCTGCTCTTATTGGAGCTGTATTAGCTGCCTTTCATTACGATGGGATGGATTCATCAACCATTGAAGGTGCTATTCCTGCAATAAAAATGTTAATGAGTTGGATTCCGGCCTTGGTTGCCTTAGTGGCTGCTATTCTAATGACTATTTATCCGTTAACACAGACAAAAATGGATGAAATTACAGTTGAATTAGAAAAACGCCGGCTTAATTAATAAAGTAATTTTTAGGTTTTTAACAATATACAAATAAGTTAGATATACAGTTAGTTATGAAATTTGGTTATTTTGACGATGTAGCGAGAGAGTATGTGATAACGACACCTCAAACGCCATGGCCTTGGATTAATTATTTGGGAAATGAAGATTTCTTTTCATTGATTTCCAATACAGCAGGAGGCTATTCTTTTTATAAAGATGCTAAGTTCAGACGTATCACACGTTATAGATACAATAATGTACCAATGGATAATGGTGGTCGTTATTTTTATATCAACGATGGTGAATCAGTTTGGTCTCCGGGTTGGAAGCCTTGTAAAACTCCTTTGGATAATTATGAGTGTCGTCACGGAATGAATTATACCAAAATTAAAGGTGAAAAAAATGGTGTTAGTGCCGAAGTTTTGTTTTTTGTTCCGTTAAAAACATGGGCCGAAGTTCAAAAAGTAACGCTTACTAATACAACTGGTGAAACTAAAAAGTTAAAGTTGTTTTCATTTATGGAATGGGCATTGTGGAATGCTGCTACCGATATGGAAAACTTTCAGCGTAACTTCTCTACTGGTGAAGTAGAAATTGATGGTTCAACCATCTATCACAAAACAGAATATAAGGAACGTCGCGATCATTATGCATATTATTCGGTTAATACCGAGATTGATGGTTATGATACCGATCGTGAAACATTTTTTGGTTTATATAACGGATTTCACGAACCTCAAAAAGTACTGGAAGGAAAACCAGGAATGAGTGTAGCTCATGGTTGGTCGCCTGTTGCTTCGCATTATATCGAAGTTGAATTGAAGCCTGGTGAAAGCAAAGATCTTGTTTTTGTTTTAGGATATGTTGAAAATGCCCAGGATGAGAAGTGGGAAAGTAAAGGTGTTATCAACAAAACTAAGGCTAAAGCAACTTTGGCTAAATTTGATACTGCTGCAAAAGTAGATGCTGCTTATGACGAACTAAAACAATATTGGGAAGAGTTATTGGATGTGTATACTGTTGATTCGGGTGATGAAAAGCTTGATCGTATGGTGAATATCTGGAATCAGTATCAGTGTATGATTACCTTCAATTTCTCGCGTTCGGCATCTTATTTCGAAAGTGGAATTGGACGAGGAATGGGTTTCCGCGATTCAAACCAGGATTTGATTGGTTTTGTACATCAAATTCCAGAACGAGCCCGCGAACGTATTATTGATATTGCATCAACACAATTCCCCGATGGTGGATGTTATCACCAATATCAACCATTAACAAAACGTGGAAATAACGACATTGGTGGTGGTTTCAACGATGATCCAATGTGGTTAATTTTAGGAGTTGTTAGCTACATTAAAGAAAGTGGCGATTTTACTATTTTGGACGAAATGGTGCCATTTGATAATGACATGAGCGTTGCTAAAACCATGTTCGATCATTTAACTATTTCTTTCGATCATGTGGTTAATAATTTAGGCCCTCATGGATTACCATTAATTGGTCGTGCCGATTGGAACGACTGTTTAAATTTGAACTGTTTTTCTAACGATCCTAACGAATCATTCCAAACTACCGAAAATAAAACCGAAGGTTCAAAAGCTGAATCATTAATGATTGCTGGTTTATTTGTGGTTTATGGTCGCGATTACATTGAGTTGTGTAAAGTATTAGGTAAAGACGAAGAAGCTGCTCGTGCTCAACAACATGTTGATAACATGATTGAGGCTGTGAAAAAGCATGGTTGGGATGGCGATTGGTATTTGAGAGCTTACGACTTCTATGGTAAAAAAGTAGGAAGTAAAGAAAATAAAGAAGGTCAGATCTTCATCGAATCACAAGGTTGGTGTACAATGGCTGAAATTGGTAAAGAAGAAGGGTTACCTGCTAAAGCATTGGATGCGGTTAAAGAGCGCCTTGATTGTGAATATGGTATTGTGTTAAACAATCCTCCTTTCTCGGAATATGTGGTTGAGTATGGTGAAATTTCTTCATATCCTGCCGGATACAAAGAAAATGCAGGTATTTTCTGTCATAATAATCCATGGGTGATTATTGGTGAGGTATTAAATGGTAATGCTGACAGAGCTTGGGATTATTTCCGTAAGATTTGTCCTGCTTACCTTGAAGATATTAGTGATTTGCATAAAACAGAACCTTATGTGTACTCACAAATGATTGCTGGTAAAGATGCTTTTAAACCAGGTGAAGCTAAAAACTCTTGGTTAACTGGTACGGCAGCCTGGAACTTCTACACTATCAGTCAATATATTTTAGGAATTCGTCCTCATTATAATGGTTTAGTTGTTGATCCTTGTATTCCTGCTGATTGGAAAGGTTTTAAAGCAAAACGTAAATTCCGCGGAACGCAATATAACATTGAGGTTGTTAATAATGCTGGTGTTGATAAAGGGATTTGGGTTGATGGAGAAAAAATTGATGGAGAGATAATTCCAATTCAAGAAAGAGGTGAAGTTAATGTGAAAGTTGTTATTTAGTGGATTTGATTAAATACATTTATTTAAAATAATAAGTACTGCAACCGAAAGCTATTCAATTTAGCTTTCGGTTGTTTGTTTTAAAACGATTTGAGTTGTATTGTTTAACTATTTTGTAAGATAGTGATTAAGCTTATTGGAAGTGTTACTGATATTTGAATAACTGATTTTTGAGTCGGATTTCAAACCAGATTAAAGTCAAAATAATACATGGATGTGATAACTTAAGTCTTGGTTGGTAAATATTATTAGAGGAAGCAAAAAATGAAGACTGTCAGTCATGATTCGCAGTCTTTTTTAATTATTTTTAAAGTGTAAAATTCACACTATTATGAAACAACTATTTGGATTATTAATAATTATGGTATTGGGACTAAGTGCTTGTTCTTCGCCAGGTGGGGGAGATTCAAATGAAGATCGATTTGTGGAAGATCTTTTGGGTAAGATGACGTTGGAAGAAAAGATAGGGCAGATGAATCAAAGAACGGGACAGTGGGAAATGACTGGCCCGGCTCCTAAAACCGATAATTCACAACAATTGCTCGACGATTTAAAAAATGGTAGAGTTGGCTCCATGTTAAATGTAGTGGGTGCCGAAGCAACTCGTAAAGCTCAAAAATTGGTTGTCGAAAACAGTCGCTTGGGTATTCCTTTGATTTTTGGTTACGATGTAGTACACGGGCATAAAACTATGTTTCCGATTCCTTTGGGCGAAGCCGCATCGTGGGATCCGGAATTAGCTAAATTATCAGCGTCGGTAGCTGCCGAAGAAGCTGCTGCCAATGGCTTGCAGTGGACGTTTGCTCCAATGGTTGATGTTGGTCGTGATGCCCGATGGGGAAGAGTGATGGAAGGTGCAGGAGAAGATACTTATTTAGGTGCTGCTTTTGCTAAAGCCAGAGTTGAAGGTTTTCAGGGCGATGATTTAAGCAATGAAAAAACAATTGCTGCATGTGCAAAGCATTTTGCGGGATATGCTTTCTCAGAAGCTGGTCGTGACTATAACGCCGTTGAGATTGGTGGAGAGTCATTGCACAATGTGGTACTTCCTCCGTTTAAAGCAGCCAGCGATGCAGGTGTTGCTACTTTTATGAACTCGTTTAATACCATTGATGGTATGCCGGCTACTGCAAGTGCATATCTACAACGTACTTTGTTAAAAGAACAATGGGGTTTTGAGGGTTTTGTAGTTTCAGACTGGAATAGTATTGGAGAGATGATTCAGCATGGTGCTGCTGCCGATTTAAAAGAAGCTGCCTTACGGGCCATTAAAGGTGGATCAGATATGGATATGGAAGCACTGGCTTATCTTGGTTATTTGAAAGAATTGGTTGAATCTGGCGATATCGATGAGAGATATATCGATGATGCGGTTCGTCGTATTTTACGTATTAAGTACCGCTTGGGCTTGTTTGACGATCCTTATAAATACTGTAACGAAGAGCGTGAGAATAGTTCTATGTTGACTCAGGAACATAAAGATGCTGCACGAAAAGTTGCGCGCGAATCGATGGTGTTACTGAAGAATGAAAATCAGATTTTACCTATACAAGCATCTGTTCAATCAATTGCAGTGATTGGACCTTTAGCTGATGATAAAGATTCACCTCTTGGAAACTGGCGAGCTCAGGCAGTGTCAAACTCTGCCGTGTCATTGTTAGAAGGTGTACAAGCAGCTGCAGGAGAAAACGTAAAAGTGAATTATGCCAAAGGATGTGATTTGGTTACAGGTGATCGTACTTTTGGCAATATTCTTACTTTTAATAACGATGATAAGTCTGGTTTTAAAGAAGCGGTTAAAGCGGCAAAAAAATCAGATGTTGTTCTGTTGGCTATCGGCGAAGATGCTTATCAATCGGGTGAAGGAAGAAGCCAAACGGATATTACTTTATCGGGACTTCAAAACGAATTGTTCGAAGAGATTTATAAGGTAAATAAAAACATTGTGGTTGTTTTAATGACGGGTCGTCCGGTTGTGATTCCTGAATTAGTAGAAAATGCGAGTGCTATTTTAGAAACATGGCAAGCAGGCTCAGAGGCTGGTAATGCCATGGCTGATGTAATATTTGGTAAATACAATCCATCGGGTAAATTACCAATGACATTCCCTCGTAATGTTGGTCAGGTTCCAATTTACTACAATCATAAAAATACAGGTCGTCCGGTAGGTGATGAAATGGGGAATCTTTGGTCGCGATATACCGATTCGCCTAATACTCCACAATATCCATTTGGGTATGGTTTGAGTTATACTTCATTTAAGTATTCAAACTTACATTTAGATAAGAAAGAAATATCGGCCAGTGGAGATGTAAAAGTGATGGTAACGGTTACTAATACAGGCAGTGTAAAAGGAAAAGAAGTTGCCCAGCTTTACATTCGCGATGAAGTGGCTACATATGCTCGTCCGGTAAAAGAGTTAAAAGGTTTTGAAAAAATAGAACTGGAGCCGGGCGAATCTAAAGAGTTAACATTTACCTTGGGTAAAGATCAATTAGGATATTTCCATCCTAATGGAGCCTACGTTATTGAAAAAGGAAGTTTTAAAGTAATGGTAGGTGGAAACTCAGAAGAAACTCTTGAAACATCATTTTTTATCAAGTAATTGTATGAAAAAGCACTGATATTCTCAAAAATGCTTATAATTTGAAAGTAGGGGGTATTATTAAGAATAGTACATGTAAGATAAATATTGCTATATATAAAGAGGGTGGCTTAATTGTCATCCTCTTTTTTGTGCTTTAAAACATTAAATTTTAACACAACTTTTTTAGAAACTTGACAATTTTCATGATTTAAGTAAAACTTAGTGTTTTAATTTGGTACTTGAAATAATCATTAACAACTACTATTTTTTAAGAGATGATAATAGGTATTCCCAAAGAAATTAAACCCGCTGAAAACCGTGTGGGTATGACTCCTTCCGGAGTTTTGGAGCTTGTAAAGGCTGGTCATACTGTGTATGTTCAATCAGATGCTGGAAGAGGCACTGATTTTTATGATGAGGACTACGTTAATGCAGGAGCGCAAATTCTTCCTACTATTGAAGATGTTTATGCTATTGCAGAGATGATTATTAAGGTGAAAGAGCCAATTGAGCCTGAATACAAGTTAATCAAGGAGAATCAATTGTTGTTTACCTATTTTCACTTTGCTTCGGGTGAAGCTTTAACAAAAGCTATGATTGAGCAAAAAGCTATTTGTTTAAGCTACGAAACGGTTGAAACACCTGATCGCAAACTTCCTTTGTTAATTCCAATGTCGGAAGTAGCAGGTCGTATGGCTGTTCAGGAAGGTGCTAAATATCTTGAGCGTACTTACAGTGGACGTGGTATTTTATTAGGTGGCGTTCCTGGAGTTCCTCCTGCTCGTGTTTTAGTTATTGGTGGTGGTGTGGTTGGTACTCAGGCTGCTAAAATTGCAGCAGGTATGGGTGCTGATGTAACCATTATGGATTTGAATATCGATCGTCTTCGTTATTTAGATGATACTATGCCTGCTAATGTTCATACTCAGGTAGGTAACGAAATGCGTATTCGCGAAGCGGTTCAGGAAAATGATTTAATTGTTGGCGCGGTGTTAATACCGGGAGCTAAAGCCCCTAAGTTGATTACTCGCGATATGTTACCAACAATGCGTCAGGGAACAGTATTGGTTGATGTGGCTATTGATCAGGGTGGATGTTTCGAAACTTCAAAACCAACTACTCACGACGAGCCAACTTACATTATTGATGATGTAATTCACTATACTGTGGCTAATATGCCAGGTGCAGTTCCATTTACTTCAACTTTAGCGTTAACCAATGCAACATTGCCTTATGCAATGCAATTGGCTAATAAAGGATGGGTTAAAGCGTGTAAAGAAAATGAAGCTTTAAAATTAGGTTTGAATATCATCAAAGGAGATGTGGTATATAAAGGTGTGTCTGAAGCATTTGACTTACCATTGTGTTCTGTTGAAGATATTTTAGCTAATTCGTAATATACTTTATCAAAACATATAGAAAGACTGCCTTAGGGTGGTCTTTTTTTTATGCCTTTAAAATCAATAATGTTAATAACCAAAAAATAGGAATTCCTTCAATCCAGAATAAATAATAGAGCGAATTTTTAGTAAGTGAGTGTTGTACAAATCCTATGCTTATATAGGTAAAAGTAATGTGAGTTATTCTATAACCTATCCATTGGCTATTGATAAACAGCAGAATTCCAATAATCAAAAATAAACCTTGCGATAAAAGAATGGAGCGACGAATTCCTACAAGCTGTGGTAAGGTTTTTAATTGTTTGCCATCGTGTTTTATGTCGCGCAAATCAAACGGAATAGCTAGTGCTATAATAAAGAGAAATGTGCATATTGTTTGAGTAATAATGGTTTTGACCGGAAGTAGATGGCTAAAAGTAAATGGTACAATTAGAAAAGACCAACTAAAAGCAATGATGATAATTTTTAATCCCGGAATCCATCTTATACCTGAATGCTTTTTAAATGGAAGCAGATAAAACAATGATAATGCAGCTAAAGGAACAAGAAGTAAATGCTGTATTAAATGTAAACGAATGAGTTGCGATGCAACAAAAAGAGCTGTAGCTAATACTAAGGCAACAATAATGAATCGATGTTTTTTTATCCATGTATTGCGTTGGGCATCCATCTCTGAAGGCTTGGTTATATGCCCTATAAAATAGATGTAATTGTACGATATAAAGGCGAGGCCGAAGTTTAAAGCAACGCTGTTGAGGTGGATGGGTAACTTATTAAAGATAAATAATGCATAAGTAAGTGCTGCAGCTGATAGTGCAACCCATATGTTTGAATAAACTATAAACAGGGTCAGCTTAAAAAAGAATCCAGAGAAAAAATGGGTAGCTTTTATCATGTGTTATTAATAATAACTTGTTGCGAATAGAGCTTTGTTTATTGATCTTTATTAACTAAGGTAATATCATCGATTGTATACACATATAAAAATCCAATTATTTTTTAGGTTTTGCCTTATTCTATTTACTAACTTTGCGGGTCGTTATTCTCTAAATTAAAAGATCTACACTAACGAAAATTAAACGCCGAAAGGCATCAGAAAAAATTATAAAACATGTCAGTAGCAAAAGAACGCCCAAGAAGAGTGACCACTCATGTTTTGAGTGAGATGAAAATGAGAGGCGAAAAAATAGCCATGCTAACCGCATACGATTATTCTATGGCTCATATTGTAGATAGAGCTGGTATTGATGTCATATTAGTAGGTGATTCTGCATCTAATGTAATGGCTGGATGGGAAACAACTTTGCCTATTACTTTAGATCAAATGATTTATCATGGTGCTTCGGTGGTAAGAGCGGTGGAACGTTCGCTGGTAGTAGTAGATCTTCCATTTGGTAGCTATCAGGGTAACTCAAAAGAAGCCCTTACATCATCTATCCGTATAATGAAAGAAACAGCGGCTGATGCTGTTAAAATTGAAGGTGGTAGTGAAATTATTGAATCAGTACAACGTATTCTTTCTGCAGGTATTCCGGTTATGGGGCATTTGGGATTAACTCCTCAATCAATCCATAAATTTGGAACTTACGCTGTTCGTGCCCGTCAGGAAGAAGAAGCCAATAAGTTAATTGAAGATGCACATTTGTTGCAGGAAGCGGGTTGTTTTGCCATTGTATTGGAAAAAATTCCAGCTGATTTAGCCGGACGTGTGGCTAAAGAGCTTAATATTCCTATTATTGGTATTGGGGCAGGTAATCAGGTTGACGGACAAGTGTTGGTAGTGCATGATATGTTAGGAATTAATCAGGAATTCTCGCCTCGTTTCTTACGTCGTTACCATAACTTATATGCCGAAATGACCGGAGCAGTTAGTAATTACATTGAGGATGTGAAAAGTGTTGACTTTCCGAACGAAAGAGAGCAATATTAATAAATTAGTTTGATGAGTAAACTCGATATTCTTTACGAAGATAACCATATCATTGCGGTTAATAAATCCGGTTCTGATATTGTACAAGGTGATAAAACCGGAGACCAAACCCTGAGTGATAAGGTGAAGGAGTATATCAAGAAAAAATATAAGAAGCCAGGAGATGTGTTTCTTGGCGTAGTGCACCGACTGGATCGCCCCGTTAGTGGAGTGGTTTTGTTTGCCCGTACCAGTAAAGCGCTTAGCCGACTCAATAAAATGTTTCAGGATAAGGAGATTAAAAAAACATACTGGGCCATTGTGGGTGAATTACCCGAAGTAGACGAGGGTGAGTTGAGGCATTATATTCTGAAAAACTCAGAAAAAAATAAATCCTATGCTTTTCCTAAGATGAGACCTGGGGCTAAAGAGGCTATTCTTAATTACCGATTAGTATCTGGATTGAAAAACTACTATCTGTTGGAAGTAGATCTTCAAACCGGGCGTCATCACCAAATTCGTTGCCAGTTGGCAAAAATTGGTTGTTCTATCAAAGGTGATTTAAAGTATGGATTTGGTCGTTCCAATAAAGACGGAGGTATATCGCTGCATGCCCGTAAAATATCATTTATCCACCCGGTTAAGAAAGAACCAGTGGTGATAGTGGCCGATACACCTGAATACGAGCCTTTATGGAAAGAGTTTAAAAACGTAAACTAGCCCCTTAGGGCTTTTTACTTTTTAATCCTTCGCCGGTAAACGACAAAGGTAATAATGCAGCTGAGCTGTCGATTTTGTACACTTCGGTTGCTCCTATTAGTAAAATATAAAATTCTTGCTTCATGCGTAATTCTGTTTCCAGCAATACCTGTCGACATGAGCCGCATGGAGCAATTGGGTTTTTGATTACTCCATCATCATTCATGGCTATTACGGCAATACCTGTCACTGCTACATCGGGGTATTTAGAGTTGGCGTAAAACATTGCTACGCGTTCGGCGCACAATCCCGACGGATAGGCAGCATTCTCTTGATTGTTTCCTTTTACAATTACTCCATTGGCCAATCGGATGGCCGCGCCTACGCTAAAGCGTGAGTAGGGTGCATAAGCATTTAAACAAGCTTCTTTGGCTGCTTCTACTAATTCCTGATCGGCTGTTGCTAATTCCGATGGTGTTTCAAAAACAGTGATATTGGTATTGATATTAAAATTTTTCATCTAATACAGTTGTTGTTCCTTTTGTGTGTTTTAAATTAAGATGATAATGAGTTTGTGGCTATCATCTTACTAAATAATATGGTAAGAAAAGTTTCTTACATATCGTAAATGTTTCTTTTTTACGTCTGCAATTTATATGTTTTCTTAAAAATCTACGTTTTTAAAATTACAATATTGTTTTTAAAGCTTAACTATTTACCTGCTAAGCTAAATTTTTATCTTTGTCCGGTGCCAAGCCTTGAAATGTAAATAAATTTTACCAAATGATTCGAATTTCGCTTTTTTTAATAACGGTTTTAACATTTAATATTTTATCTGTTGAAGCTCAGTCAGCTAAAAAATATTCAACTACCGATTATATTGAGCTTTATAAAGATTTAGCTATTAAAGAAAGAAAGCGAACTGGCATTCCGGCTAGTATTACTATGGCTCAGGGTATTTTAGAATCGGGTAGTGGTAATAGTACGCTGGCTCGTAAATCAAATAACCACTTTGGTATAAAATGTCATGGCGAGTGGAATGGAAAAAAAGTGTATCACGATGATGATCGCCGTAACGAGTGCTTTAGAAAATACAATACGGTATATGAATCGTACATCGATCACTCCGATTTTTTAACGGGTAAGCAGCGTTATGCTTCGTTGTTCGATTTAAAACCTACCGATTACAAAGGTTGGTCTAAAGGATTAAAAAAGGCGGGTTATGCCACCGATCCTAATTATGCTCATCGTTTAATTAAAATTATTGAAGATTATAAATTGTATTTGCTCGATGAGGATGCTCAATGGACGCGTAAGGATGGTAAAAATCAAGTGAGTGGAAACGATAATTTTGTCATTAGTCCGTATAATACTCACGTGCCCGATTATAATAATGGGGTAAAATACATCCGTACCGAAGAAGGCGATTCGTTTGAAGCAATTGCGAAAGAGTTTGGTTTGCGCGATTGGGAATTGTATAAGTATAACGATATTAAAAAGGGTGCCGATATTAGTAAGTATCGCTATTTATATATTCAAGCTAAAAAAGGAAAAGCCTATCGTAAGCACGAGGTTCATACGGTAAAAGAAGGTGAAACCCTGCATTATATTTCGCAAAAATATGGGGTTAAGTTAAAAAAACTGATGAGGTTTAATGGCTTAAGCGAAAATGCAAAGCTTAAAGCAGGCGATAAACTTAACTTGCGACGAAAAAAGAAATAGAATAAGTTATTGTTGTTGAAGAACCGGATTGATCTCCGGTTTTTTTATTGGAAAAAGTGGGGGATTCGAAATTAAAAACAAAAGCTTTAAGATGCCAGAAAATAGAAAAGGTCGCAAACTAGTATTGTTATGGTTTGCGACCTTTGTATTTGTGTGTGTTAAACAATCTTGATTTGCATCAATAGGAAGACAGTTATAAACTACCTTTTATCTGAGTGGTGTCAAACCCTCGTAATAAATCTTCGGTAAGCATTCTTTTTTTGCCGGCCAGCTGAATATCGGTTATTCGAATGGTTTTATCGGCAGTGCCAATGGCTATGTAAGTTTTGTTATCGCTTTCGAAAGCACCCGGAGCCAGTTGTTCGTGCTTACTTATTTGTGCACTAAAAATTTTGGTGCTGATGATTTTTCCATTCTCCATTTCCAGCTCTGTCCAGGCGGTTGGATAAGGCGATAATCCACGAATTTTATTGTTGATTGCCTCCGATGCTTGATTCCAGTCGATTTTACAATCGTCTTTAAAAATTTTTGGAGCGGGGCGAAGTACTGTATCGTCCGAAAACTCATTCTGAGGAATGGCTTTTACTTCGTTATTATGAATGGCTTCCATGGTTTTTAGTACTACCTGTGCGCCCAGTACCATCATTTTATCGTGCACAGTACCGGCCGTATCGTCCTCGGTTATGGGCATCTCTTCTTGCATAATAATGTTGCCGGTATCAATTTCGTGTTGTAAAAAGAAGGTGGTAACACCTGTTTTTTTATCGCCATTGATAACAGCCCAGTTAATAGGAGCGGCACCTCTGTACTGAGGCAGTAGTGAGCCATGAAGGTTTAACGATCCCAGGCGAGGCATGTTCCATACCACCTCAGGCAACATTCTAAAGGCTACAATTACTTGTAGGTCGGCTTTAAGTGCGCGTAATTCGTTTAAAAACTCTTCGTTTTTAAGCTTTTCGGGTTGAAGCACAGGTAATCCTACTTCAACAGCATATTCTTTTACGGGCGATTGTTTTAGTTTTTGGCCTCTTCCGGCCGGACGATCGGGTGCTGTAATCACACCCACTACGTTATATTTGTTTTCAACCAATGCTTTTAGGCTTTCCACCGCAAAATCGGGGGTGCCCATAAATACAATGCGTACGTTTTTGTTTTCCATTGCTAACTGTTATTCTTTTAATTCGGTATTGCCTTTTTGATGAGGCGGAAAATAGGGGCAGTGTCTGCAGCCGCTACCACAGCAATAGCCTCGTTCGGTTAAGTACTTGGCTGTCATAACCCGATAGCCTTTGGGATCCATATAATAATCTTCGCCTTCCTTTAGCGGATTGGCTTTGTATGAGTCGTCGATGTACATACTTTGTTTCTATGTGATTGAATTTGCGAAATTATTTAAATGATAGCAATAAAAAAAAGTGTTTTAGGGTATTGTTAGTTTGTATATCTCTTGTTCTATTGTAAAAATGAGTTTTGTTAATTCAATTTTTTTATCGAACGATGTATGGTATTGTTCGGTATGTGTGATAATAAGCTAAGTGTAAATGTAAAGGCTTAAAGTGCAGGTAATAATAAATTTAGTGTTTAATTATTATTTGTTGATAAGCGTACTGAAGGTGTTTTTGAGTGCACTTAAGGTGTTGATAACTATACTGGAGGTGTTGATTGCCATGCTAGATGTGTTGGTAACTACACTTAAGGTGTTGATAAACACACTAAGTGTGTTGGCAAGTATACTTGCATTGTTGATAAAGATACTGAAGGTGTTGATGGTATTCTTTAGGTTGTTAATATCTGTGTGTGCGATGTTGGTAATTGATCTGAATGTGTTAATAAGGGTGGTTGATATTGTTAATAATTGTAGTGTGGGTGTTGATAATGATTTGGCTTAAGAAATAGGCAGGTAAATGGGTGGGTATGCAAATGATGAAACGGTTGGATAAGGGTGATATTAAAAACAAAACCGGAGAGATGCTCCGGTTTAAAGGTTTTATTTGTTACTAAAGTGTTTCATAAACTGCAGGCGGAAGTATCCTGCCGGATTTTTTACTTTACCCTGGCTAAGTATTCCGCGGAACTGATCAATGGTTTCAAACTCTTTTTTAGTCATCCAATTTTCAATTTCGCGATTCAATCGTTCAATGGTTTCAATTCCATTTTTGTAAAGCGTACTGGCTATTTGAACGGTTGTGGCACCTGCCAAAAGCATTTTTATGATGGTATTTGAATTGTGTATGCCGGTAGTTGCTGCCAAATCGCATTTAACTTTATCAGATGTAATGGCAATCCACCTAAGGGGCATAACGTATTCTTTTTCTTCGCTGAAAATATGCGTGGGTATTACCTCCAGGCTGTCGGCATCAATATCGGGCGAGTAAAAGCGATTGAAAAGAACCAATCCGGCAATGCCGGTTTCCGATAGTTTTTTAATCATACCACCAAGGTTGGTAAAGTAATGGCTTATTTTGATGGATACCGGCATTTTTACTTCGTTTAGCACGGTTTTTACAATATCAAAATAGGTATTTTCGAAGTGCTGAGGCGATTGCTCCATATCGTCGGGCGAAACCGAAATGTTTAATTCCAGTGCATCGGCTCCTGCATCTTCCAACGACTTGGCAAAATAGGGCCAGTTGTGAGCTGTTATACAGTTGATGCTTGCAATTATTGGTAGGCTTGTTTCGCGTTTAGCATCGTTAATTAGTTTGAGGTAACCGGTTAAAGTGTCATCTACATCATAATCTTCATAAAAATCCATGGTTTCGGGGTAGAGGTAATTTTCCGAATGCATTTTGGTTAATTGCTTGTCCATTTCGGTAATAATCTCTTCCTCAAATAACGATTTTAGCACAATTGCGCCTGCTCCGGCTTGTTCTAATTTCAGAATATCTTCCAGCGAGTTGGTTAAACCTGAACTGGCTGCGATTATCGGACTTTTTAACCGAAGTCCCATGTAGCTTGTTGAAATGTCTGGCATTTGTTAGAATTTTTCGTGATTAAAGGGTGAATTAATTATATTTACTTACTGTGTTATCGTTGTTGAATTCATGTGTATGATTAAACAAATTAATAAAACCTATTGTTGTGTTGGTCTTATGTCGGGCACCTCGCTGGATGGCCTTGATATAGTGTTATGTAATTTAAGCATAAACCATCAAAAATGGAGTTATTCGTTTATAAAAACAGCTACTATTCCGTATTCATCAGAGTGGGAAACGCGTTTGCGCGAGGCTTATCATTTGAGTGGCGCTGCTTTAATGCAGTTGCATCGCGATTATGGTAAGTGGCTGGGGCAGCAAGTAAAAGTATTTATTGACGAGGAAGGGGTACAACCCGAATTGATTGCATCGCATGGGCATACTATCTTTCACGAACCCTGGAATCAAATGAATTTTCAGTTGGGTGATGGAGCAAGTCTGGCCGCCGCTGCAGGTATTACAACCATCAGCGATTTTCGTTCGCTCGATATTTGTTTAGGCGGACAAGGGGCTCCGTTGGTTCCGGTAGGCGATCATTTGTTGTTTGGTAATTATGCGGCCTGCGTTAATTTGGGAGGTTTTGCAAATGTGTCGGTAATGATGGATCAACAGCGAATAGCCTGGGATGTATGTGCTGTTAATTTTGTGTTGAATAAGTTGGCTCAATATACAGGTAAAGCATTTGATGAAGATGGGGGTTTAGGACGAAAGGGAGTGGTAAAACCCATGTTGCTGGCTAAGTTGAACGAATTGGATTATTATCAACAAAAGGCTCCTAAGTCGTTGGGGCAAGAGTGGGTCGATAAAGTATTATGGCCTGTTTTAGACAAGTATTCTGATGATACCTTGGAAGATGTAATACGTACTTATTATGAGCACGTGTCTTTTGTTTTGAGTAAAGATTTAAATAAGTATCCTCAGGGCAATGTGTTGTTTACCGGAGGGGGTGTTAATAACTCGTTTTTAATGGGGTTAATTAGAAATCGCTTACAGCACCATGTGGAGATTCCGGATACTGACCTTATTGATTTTAAAGAAGCTTTAATTTTTGCTTTGTTAGGAGTGTTGCGTTTGCGTTGCGAAGATAATTGTTGGTCAAGTGTTACCGGAGCTCTTAAAAACTCTTGTTCGGGTGTCATTCATCAGGTGTAAAATGAACCAGTGGGTCCTACTGTGTTTAAAGTCCTTCATTCACCCATCTAACTTTATATAAACACATATTACTCGACCGCAAAATAAGTAACAGCACCCACCGGAACTATTACTTAAACACACTTGAGATAAATATGTTTTTAATCTTGAGTTGAAATCAATAAAAAAAAGGAGGCTAAGCCTCCTTTAATTATTTTTTATACTTGAAGAACTGCAGGTTGTGTCCCATTCGTTCTTGCTTTGTTTTCATGTAAAATTCGTTATGCACATTGGGTTTAACCTCAATAGGCACATTCTCTACTACCTCAAGCCCGTATCCTTCGAGTCCAATTCGTTTAATGGGGTTGTTAGACATTAAACGCATTTTGCGTATACCTAACTCACGTAATATAGACGCACCCACACCATAATCACGCTCGTCGGCATCAAAACCTAACTCGGTGTTGGCATCAACAGTGTCTAAACCTTCTTCCTGAAGTTTGTAGGCTGCAATTTTATTCATTAAACCAATGCCTCTTCCTTCTTGGTTCATGTATACAATTACCCCTTTGCCTTCTTTATCGATGGTTTCCATTGCTTTGTGAAGTTGCTCGCCACATTCGCAGCGTAGCGATCCAAAGATGTCGCCGGTAGCACATGATGAATGAACGCGAACTAATATGGGTTCGTCTTCTTTCCACTCACCTTTAATAAGTGCCATGTGTTCTAATCCGTTGGATTTTTGTTTGAAAGGGATGAATCTGAAATCGCCATGAGCAGTCGGTAAATTCACTTCAACACCTTTTACAATCAAGCTTTCTTGCTTAAGTCGATAAGCAATCAAGTCTCTGATAGTAGTTATTTTAAGATTGAATTTTTGAGCAATCTCAACCAATTGAGGAAGGCGTGCCATTGTGCCGTCTTCGTTCAATATCTCAACCAAAACAGCAGCAGGCGATAATCCGGCTAAACGAGCAAGGTCAACACCCGCTTCGGTATGTCCGGCTCTTCGAAGTACGCCTTTGTTTTTTGCTTTTAATGGGAATATATGCCCCGGACGCCCTAATTCTTCAGGAGTAGTAGCAGGATCGGCCAACGCAAAAATCGTTTTTGAACGATCAGATGCCGAGATACCTGTTGTACATCCATGGCCTAACAAATCAACCGAAACGGTAAAAGGAGTTTCGTGACTTGAGGTATTTTTACCTACCATTAATTCCAGTTCTAATTCCTCGCATCTTTCCTCGGTTAAAGGCGCACAAATAAGCCCTCTACCATGGGTTGCCATGAAATTAACTTTTTCTGGAGTAATGAGTTCAGCAGCTGCTATAAAGTCGCCTTCGTTCTCACGATCCTCATCATCAACAACAATAATCAATTCACCATTTTTGATTGCTTCAATCGCTTCTTCAATGGTGTTTAACTTAAATTCCTGAGCTTCTGGCATTAGATAATATTTTATCGGAGTAATCCGTTTTCAGAGTGCAAAATTAGTCAAAATATTTGCATCAGAATAAAGAAAATCCTCTTTTAGTCGGTTTTAATGTCTTCTTTTGAGTCTAATCGGTTAGTTAAATCATACTTCTCGCGTTTAAACAACTTACGGAAGAAGATTCGATACGCATCTCCGTTTAATAGAGTTGAGTCTGTAGCCGATTTATAGGTTAAGAATATTCCTAAAGGTAACAACACTGCCGATGATAACCACATGCCTTGATAAACGGGCCAAATACCTTCTCGTGCCATTTTACCTCCCATGGTATCGATAATGTAATAGATAATAAAAAACAGCACAGATATTACAACGGGCATACCCAATCCTCCTTTTCGGATAATGGCTCCCAACGGTGCCCCAATAAAGAAGAATATAAAGCAGGCAAATGATAGAGTAAATTTGCGGTGTACTTCAATGGTGTGTTTACGTATTTTACCGTCTTGTGCGTTGATATGTCTCTTTTCGTCATCCATCTGGTTTTTGTTATCGCGGGCTTTGCGCAAAGCACTCTCGATGGCCATTTTCTTTTGATGAATGGTTAAGCCTGCAAAAAGAGTATCGGCATTTTGTACCTGGGCCGAATCGATAAAAGAAAGATTCTGATCTTTTTTGTTGCGTCGGGCTGCATACCTGGCATTCTGAAAATAAAAGTTCTCAGAGGTTTTGGCTAATCTGTCTACAAAAGCGCTTCTCTGTATGTTAAATGAATCAATATCTGTTGTTAACTGACTTAGATTTTTCATCCGGTCGTAATTGGCAAACAGGTTTTCGTCGGTTCGGTCAAAATTTAAACCTTGTAATTCAATTAAGGCAATTTGTTCTTTAAAATGATCAATTCTAAATTTTTGAAGATCTCTGTCTCGAAGACGTTTGTTACTGTTTCCTTGCTTCTCGTCATAACGTACGCCATCCATTAATGTAAGCACCATGTTACGTTTGTCTTTCGATACCTGAAGTCTGCCTGAATCAGCCATTGTAACATTAGTGTTTTTATTAAACCTGTCACGATGATCGTAAATCATTATATTATGAAGCAGATTCGTCTCTTTGTCTTTGTGGTCAATCTTAATTCTGAAATTATCAAAACCATCATAAAATACCTGTTCTTTAATTTCTAATTCAGGTTTAGCCTGCTTTACATCGTATAAGAGTGAATAAAGCTTCAGGTTGGCATACGGCATTACATTGTTCGAGAACCAAAAAGCACTAACTGATATAAAAATGGTGATGTATATAAGTGGTTTCATGGTGCGGGGTAGCGAAACGCCGGCTGCTTTAATAGCTGTTAGTTCGTAGTTCTCACCAAGGTTTCCAAAGGTCATTAGCGAAGCCAATAAAATAGCTAAAGGAAGAGCCATAGGTACAACCTGAAGGGTGGCGTAAAATAATAATTCGGCTAGCACCAATGTGTCTAACCCTTTACCAACCATGTCATCAACATATTTCCAAAGAAACTGCATCACCAAAATAAATAGTGATATAAAGAATGTCATGGCCAGTGGCCCAAGGTAACTTTTGATTATAAATAGATGTAATTTCTTCATTCTTTAGTTTGTGCCGAACAAATTAATATTCTATGCAAAGGTAGTTGAAAGCAGTTAGATTTAGGCAGGGATGCAAGTATTTTTCGTCTGAGATAAAATACGAAACGTTGCGGCCTAAGCTCAAAAAAGGGCTGTTAATCGAATAACAACCCTTTTGTAGTATCTCTGTGGGTTTTAAACAGAACCCAGACCATGTTTTAATTCTTCAATTTGTTGGTTCCACAATTCAATGGAATCTTCTTTTTCATCGGGTTCGGCATGGTCAACAACAACTAGTGCAGTTTCTCCTGTTAGGTCGTCAACATTAATTCTAAACTCGAAATAGGATTGATCGTCATCTTCATCAATCCAACGATAACGAACCATTTTATTCTCTTTCTTTAATGTTTGTTCTGCTTGTTGTTCAGCACCATCCCATACAAAGGTGAAGATCTTTCCTTTAAGATTGACGTCGTCAGCAAACCATTCAGATAAGCCACTAGGAGAACTTAACCTAGTAAAGAGTATTGATGGCGAGGTTTTAATAATAAATTCTAATTCAAATCTTTCTTTATCAATTGACATGGTGTGTAATTTTGAAAGTAATTGGTCACAATATAGTAGATTTCTGCATAAAATAAAACCATTAATACTCACAGTTGAGCTCTAAGGCTAGCATCTACTGGTAAATTTTAATAAAATTCAATAATGCACGATGTTATTTTTCGAATAGGAGTGATGATAGATTTTTGGGTGTAAAAATATTGTGTTGATGATCAGGTGGATGAGAAAAATATTTAATTTTTTTTGAAAATTATTTTGAAGATTGATACAATTTATCCTACATTTGCAACCGCAAAAACGGAGAGATGCAGCGGTATCAAAAACTCCAAAAATAATGCCGAGGTAGCTCAGCTGGTTAGAGCGCAGGATTCATAATCCTGAGGTCGGCGGTTCAAGCCCGCCTCTCGGTACAACGTAAAAAAGCACTTACAAGAAATTGTAGGTGCTTTTTGCTTAATAGCTACTAATGGTATTATTCTTTCTTTTTTTAAAGAGCTAGCTTATTTGGTTAGCCCCAATAATGTATCCCCATTTTTATTCTCACTATTAATGTAAAATGGAGTGTATTCTACCTATTATCGACTTTCAACTTCATTTAGGTTAAAATGAAATTGAAATTTGTTCAAGTATGAATCATTAATAAATGCCTGATGTATATATTTTAATTAATGAGAAAAGACGTGTCTGACCTTATTGTAAAGGTTACCAGTCTGGTGTTCTGTGGATCTAAATATTCAAAATAGCCATTTATAGGAAACATTATAGCCATACCACCTACCAATCAAAAAGTATTTTTGTGCCTATGAATAACAAAAATATTGCATAGGATTAAAAAGAGATAAACGTTATGAAGATGTATAATTGGTTTAATATTTTGATATTATTTGTTTTGATAGGATGTTCGCCGTCAAAAGATAATAATGTCAATAAAGTTACTTCTCCGGATAATAATATTGCCGTTGAGCTATGGTTAAAGGATGGCAAGCCTTATTATTCGGTTGATTATAAAAATCAAAAGGTTGTTAATCCATCTTTATTAGGATTAGTTTTAACCGATGCTGATACATTAACTTCAAGTCTTGAGGTTGTAAATGTATTGCAATCGAGCCTTGATGAAACATGGGAGCAACCATGGGGCGACCAACGTTTGGTTGTTAATAACTACAATGAAATAACATTAGAGTTAGCTGAGAAAGCCGGATTAAAACGTAAAATAAATTTGGTATTTCGAGCTTTTAACGATGGTGTTGGATTTAGATATGTGGTGCCAGAACAGGAAAATCTGAACAAATTTGTGATAATGGATGAGTTGACCGAATTTGTTATGAGTGATAATAATGATGCTTGGTGGATTCCGGCATATAAGGATAATCGTTACGAATACTTATTTAAGAAATCACCGATTAATACCTTAGATACGGTTCATACGCCTCTAACCATGGAAGCAAAAAATGGATTGCATATTAGTATTCACGAAGCCAACTTAACTAAATATGCTGGAATGACAATTGCGGCATTGGGAGATAATAAACTTAAGTGTGATTTGGCTCCCTGGAGCGATGGTTCAAAGGTAAAAACAGCAGCTCCAATGCAATCGCCATGGCGTACTATTCAAATATCGCCCGATGCAGCAGGACTCATCACTTCAAAACTGATTTTGAACCTGAATGAGCCTAATAAATTAGAAGACTTGTCTTGGGTAAAACCAACAAAATATCTTGGTATATGGTGGGCGATGCACATAAATAAATATTCTTTTTGGATGAGTGATACGCATGGTGCATCTACAAAGCATTCGCTCGAATATATCGATTATTGTAAAAAGCTTGGAATAGATCATTTATTAATTGAAGGATGGAATGTGGGATGGACTCCGGCGTGGTACGAGAACTTATTACATGTGTTTAGTTTTACAGAAAGTACCCCGGATTTCGACTTTAAGAAAGTAACCGATTATGCACGTAAAAACGATGTAAATATTATTGGTTATCACGAAACAGGATCGAATATTGATAATTATCTGGCTCAGATTGATGCTGGTATGCAAATGTATAAAGATGCCGGTATGCACTCTGTTAAAATTGGTCAGGTTGGATCGCGCCTAATGCTGAAAGAGTGGCATTATGGACAATATGCTGTTGAATATTACGATTATGTGTTGCAAAAGGCTGCAGAATATCAACTAACAGTAAATTTTCACGAACCGATTAAACCAACAGGGCGAAGCAGAACTTATCCACATTTAATGGCAGGTGAGGGTGCTCGTGGTCAGGAATACAATGCTTGGAGCGAAGGGAATCCGCCTGAGCATACGGTTATTTTACCCTTTACTCGTTTGCTAGGTGGCCCAATGGATTTTACTCCTGGTATTTTTAGTATTAAACCAACAAGGGTTCACACAACGCTGGCAAAGCAGCTTGCTTTGTATTTGACAATTTATTCACCAATTCAAATGTTGGCCGATTTACCCGAAAATTATGATGGTCATCCAGCATTTAAATTCTTACAGGATGTTCCTGTTAATTGGGAAACAACAAAAGTTTTAAATGCTAAAATTGGCGATTATTATACGGTAGCTCGTAAAGATATTGATTCGGAAGATTGGTATCTAGGAAGTATTACAGATGAGGCAGCGCGCGATTTAGAAATTTCGCTTGTTTTTTTAGATGCAGGGCGTAAGTATCGTGCCGAAATATATGCCGATGCTGCCGATGCAGAGTATGATGTAAATCCCGAAGCTTATGATATTTCGCAGAAGGAAGTTGTAAGTACTGATAAGTTAACTTTAAAGTTAGCAAAAGGTGGAGGTCAGGCTATACGGTTTGTAGCTTTGTAATTTGCATTAAAAGCCCATTGGGGTATTAATGATAAAAACGAAGAATGTCGCTCAATAAAGGGCGACATTTTTAGTATGTAGTTAATTTACCTTTTGTTTCAGGTAGCGATCAATTATTCCAGTACTAATTATCAGATAAGCAACAATACTGCCCATGAGAGCGCCTGCTGATATGTCTCTTGGAGAATGTACTCCCAATATAACCCTCGAGATGGCTACTAAGGTTGCCCAAATAAAAGGGATAATAAAAAAAGTTCGTCTTTTGTAGTCTTCGTACGTGAATAGTAAGATATAAGCCATTAGTGTTGCCATCAAAAATGCATTTACCGAATGACCAGAAGGGAACGAAAAACCGGTTTCGTGTAACCAATGATCAAGTACATCCGGATGAAGGGACTTGTTGTTGAAGGTTATATTTTCAGCTCCTACTTTTTCCAATTTCTTTTGAAGGTATTTCCTTCTTTCCGTTTTGTTTGGGAGGTTATAAAAAGCATCACTATCAAAACCTTTTTCATTATGAAGGTAGATAATATTGGGGCGTTGAATTCTTAATTTTTCCTTAATAAAATACTCATTTATCTGGGCAAAACCACCTAGTATTGCTGAAAATGCTAGTAGTGATAGTGTTAGGAATAACATTTTTTTAGCCCAACCTTTATACTGAATACTGATTAGAAGACAAAAGCATAGTGTGATAATAGGTACTCCAAAAGTCCCTCCGGTATTGGATATAAACAACCATAAATCGGCTGTCCAATTTTTATGAATTGCCGAAAAACCAAATGGAAATATAAAAGTAGAGGCAATGATGATTAAACAAATAACAGTGCAAAATATCGAAATTTTGATTCGCGATCTCATTGCAAAATGACATTAAGGTTAATAAAAATTGATTGGGCTAAGGATGAAAGTTAGTTAAAATATCAGTTTATGCCGATCAAATCTGGTATCAATTTTGAACCAGGTTGAAACTAAAACATAGTTTCGTATGTATTATTGACAGGTTGTAAGATAATTATTAGCGTTATATTAGCTGAATATTAAATAAGAATTGAGAAATGACAAAGTTTTTAATGATAATTGCTTTTGTGGGTTTTGCCCTTTCGGCTTCAGGCCAAAAATACCAGGTTGGGGACATTGCACCTGATATTATACAATCAACCCCACAAGGCGATTCATTGGCATTATCATCCTTAAGAGGTAAACTGGTATTAATCGATTTTTGGGCTTCGTGGTGTAAACCATGCAGGAAAGAGAGTCCTGTTTTAGTGGATGCATATAGTAAGTTTAAAGATAGTAGCTTTAAAGGTGGAGAAGGCTTTACTATTTATTCCGTATCCTTGGATTCAAATAAAGAATCGTGGTTAAAAGCAATTAGTGATGATGGATTGTTGTGGAATGAACATGTTAGCAACTTAAAAGGATGGCGTAATGAAGCTTCTAAGTTATACGGAGTGAGAGGTATTCCTGCTAATTTTTTAATCGATGGTGAAGGTGTAATTGTTGCAGTGAACTTAAGAGGTGATCGCTTGGAAAAAGAGCTTAGTAAGCAGCGTAAAAGTGACTGGTATAAAATATGGAAAAAATAGCCTGCTTTAACAGGCTATTTCTTTTTTTTATAAACAATCAGCTGCAGTTTTTGCATCCATTAAAAGTTGTTGGGTAAAGTTGTCAATTTGTAAAGTCATTTGTCCAAATGCTTCTGCACTTGTTGCGCCGCAGACTTGAGCTAAATCGTCAACATCGTTATATCGTTTCCCTTGATAAACATAGTAGGTAGTTCCATCGTCATCAGAACAGATGGTTACATCGTCCATTGTACATTGTTCTACAGGATAATTATCACAAGTCTCTTCATCATCTTTAGTGCAAGAAAGGGTTCCTAAGATTAAGACTCCAATCGCAATAAAAGGTAGTATTTTTGCAAATTTTTTCATGTTAGAAATTGTTTAAATTTTTGTTCTATACGTTTATTTGAGTGCTTTTGTTATGGCATTTATATCCTGATATCCGACTAAAATCTTTTTATTGATAATGAAAGTTGGTGTTCCTTTGGTTTTTAACTCTTTAAACTGTTTGATGTTGGTTTTTATTGTTGAGTTATTTGAATTGAAAAGGCAATTGGCAACAAATTCGTTAACAGCAATATATTCATCTTTTAATTCCTGAAAATACTCAGAGTAGATTATTTCATTTTTGTGCAAAAGTAAGCGATGAAGTTTTTCAAAATTTCCAAATTTATTAATGCAAACAACTGTTTGATAAGCTTGTATTGCAATTGAGTCATTAGGGCTGCATGTAAGGCGTAATACCAATTTGGTATTCCCAGTATCCAGATATGTTTTTTTGAAATCGGGATAAACAGTATTCATGAATTTTCGACAATAGCGGCAATTGTAATCAAAAAACATGATTACAGTATTCTTAGCTTCTCTGTTACCTAAAACAATATCATCATCATTTATATTTGATATTTTACTTATGAATTCATTATTGTAAATTTTTTGCTGCCTGTTCTTAAAAAAAAGAAGCGAGGCAATAATTGCAATACATAAAATTACAACAGTGATTGTAATATTTTTATTCTTTTTCTGCATTGTCAACAGTTGTGTTGTATTTGACCAATAGAGGATGGAAAGCTAATTTCATAAATGCCTCTTTAATCCTAATATCTCGTTGGATGGCACGTCTTAATTCGGAATCTTTGCCTTCAATAGTGCTTTTAACGGTTTCTCCATCTTCAACTTTGTAAACAGCAAAAACAGAAGTTAAACCTTTAGTACCTCCATCATCTTTTTGTTTACTTTCTTTGGATTGTTTCTTCTCTATTCGATCTGTTTTTCCTTTTCGCAAAATTTCTTTTAGATAGACCCGTAAATGATATTGACAGTCCAAATCGAATTTTTGCATTCCTAATAAGGTAATATCAAATGTGTTAGTTTTTATATTTGTTTGAGGAACATATGCCGCTCCACCATATACAAAGAGTTTTGTTTCAATTGTCTGGAACTGCAAATCTTCAAGTCCGTCAATCTTATAATCACGTCCCATTTCAGCTGTTAATGGGTAGTCGTGTAAGCGACCATTTTCTAATTTCAAATCAGCAGTTACCAAAATGGAATCAAGCATAATACTATCTTTATAAAGAAAGTAGCCATTTAAATTATCAGTGCTAAAAGTACCGCTAAGTTGGTTATAACTTATGTAGTCGTCATTTCCATATTCTTTAAAGTCATCAAAATCGACAAGCATTTGGTTGATATCAAGACCATATGTACTATTTTTAAAATATATTTTCATGGCACCGTCAGGTAGAATTCGAACTTTAACAGATGAATTTGTATGACCTTTAAATGCATCAAATTTAAACTGATCAAAAATATATTCATCTTTAGTTAGTTTATATAAAGAACTTATATTTTCAAATACTCCATTTTGATATTTAAAACGATCGATACTAAACTTGCCCTTTATATCAAATGAATAATTCATTGGTTCTGTAGTGGTCGTGTCAGTTGAGACAACTTCGATAGAATCGTCTGCAGGTAGTAATTTTGCAAGTTCGGCATAATCGATATTACCTAAATGAACAAAACCAAACATTTTTAGAGTGTCTTTCTGATTAAGTAAAACACTTTTATAGGTGTCGACAATACTTGTTGAATCCGCACTGAATGTTATTTTATTAAAGCTTCCAGAAATATCTTCAAGAGAAATAGAATCATTATTCATGAATATATTTCCATTAAAGTTCTCAATGTTATAAAGATTGTCCGGCGTTTTTAAGGAAAGATTTTTAGAAGAAGCTTGCAGTGTGCTTTCTCTAAACAAAATGCGCATCGCATCATCAGTAATCGAATCGAGGTTGACAGAACCTGCGGATTCAAAATCAGCTGTTAGCTCTCCACTATATTCAGATAGTAAGGAGTCGGGAATAAAAGCACTCCAATCCTTAAGGTTGATATGTGTTGTGGCCGATGTTTGGTAATAAGGTTTCTTTCCGTTTTTGACGTAGGCAGAACCTATTAGTCTACTATTGTTAGCATTAAGATTAAATGTATCAATCTTAACACCCAATTGATCAATATTTGCAATGCTTCCAATGTATTTCCCTTTAATGGTCGATGGTTTAATATCTAATTTAAATTCTGGAAGTTGGCAACTAATGTTTTTTGCAGTTATATTTTTGTTTTTAAAGTTGACTGCACCATTCATGTTTTGTAACTCAATTACTGAATCCATTTTAACCGAAAGATTGCTTAACCATATTTGGGCCGAACTTCTATCAAGCGCATCATTAATGTAGCGCATTGTTATGGAATCAGGTACCGATCCGCTGTTGCTAATATTTGCTTTAACCCGTCCACTCATCTTTGTTTTTAAATCGGCAGGAATCAGGTAACTGAATTCGTCCAACAGAATATCAGCTTGAGATGAAAAAGTGTATTGTGGGCTGTCGAAGTTGCGAACACTGGCTTTGGCTTTAATGCTACTTTTGTTGGTAGCTAGCAATAAATCTTTAATGTCAATCTGCGACGAAGCCATTGTTCTTTCATCTCCATTCGAGAAGGTGATGTTGGTATTTAGTTTTTTAATTGCCGGATAATCCAAGGCTGTCATTGCTAATTCTTGTAATCCAATTGATGCTGAAATCTTAGGAAGAACAACTGAGTCAAGCAAGTCACCGCTGATAAGGGCATCGGCACTTAAAATACCATCTGAAATGGTTAATTTATAATCATTAATTAACGAGTCAGGAATATATTTCGATAGTTCTTTGAGATTGAATTGGCTGTTAGTTATTTTTAAATCAGCAGGGTAGTTGTCAACTATACCAATCCATCCCGAGGCATTTATTTTAATACCATCGCTTAATAATTCAGCTTGATTTAAATAAGCGGTATCGTTTCTGAAATTAATATCAACATTCATTTTAGTTTGTTCCATCAGGTAAGCCTTTGTATCAGGATAGTTAACTTTTTCAATACTAACCTCTCCTTTGGCATTGGCGGATAACCCCGACTCTCCTTTCATAAATACGGATGATACTGCATCAAGTATCACTGTGGCAGTAATATTTTCAGCCTCATCTTTGTAAAAGAGTTTAACTCCTGTAGTTTTAATTAATGGAGCTGTTAAGTCTATTTGTGTTGATGATGTGTCAGAAACTTCTTCTTCACTATCGGCAGGAATTAAAAAGTCGATATTACTTTTTGTATTTGCATAAACCTGGTAATTAGCTTCGCCATCTTCTAGTCTGATTTCAATTATATTAATCTTGTTATCAAGTAATGGCATCATTTCAACTTCTATAGATAGATTTTTTAGAAGTAAAATATCGGCTAAACCAACAGAGTCACTTTTAAGTTTAACATTCTGAAGTTGTAATTGGGCATTTGGAAAGTCTTTCAAAAGCGAGAATTCGATATTTCCAATTTCAAGCTCAGAACCTAAAGTTTGGTTGATCTGTTTTACAGCTAGTTTAGAAATTGGCTTTTCAGCATATTCTGCTAGTAAAATCAATAAAATAACAATAGATACTAATGCAATTCCCAGGTATATTAATGTTTTACGAAAAAGTCTCATCAAATTTGGTTTCTAGATTGAAAATGTGATTACTTAAATTTAGTAAACCTGTCAGAAAAGGACACGTAAGATGTTTCAAAGTTAGTGTATTTTTCTTCTTTGTAAATAATAAATCCTTTGTAATTCTTGACATGTATATATAGTTTTTGTAATTTACTTTTGTCCATGGATTAAGGCTGCGAATGCAGGTTGGGGTGAAAAGCTTGTGCGCCTCGCTATAATAAGGGTATGAGGATCCAGGCACATATTAGCCATTTAAGGATAACGAGAGAGCAGTGGCTTTTCCTCCTTTTTTACCACTTTAGATAAGTGGTTTTTTTATTATCAAAACTTTTGAAACCCTTGGTGTGATAAGGCGTATAGCAAGCTTAGTCGTTTTTGTTATATTCGCATTTCAATCATCGCTTTATGATTAAACACAAATATTTAGCTCTGTTGTTGCTATTGTTCGTTACTGATTTTGCCCAAGCACAATTGCAAAGTCATTACGACGATTATCAATATACTCCCTTTGAGAGATATGTTTATCATCCTGGTACTAATTTTCATACTTCGGTAAGGCAATACCGGATGGATGAGTTGAATGAGATATTTAATACTGATTCGATTTTATATGATGGTTTGAAAGTGCCTTCTGGACATTTGAATTTTTGGAAACGTATATTTCATGATGATCTTATTCAGTTAAAAAAGGATGATATAAATATTGTCATTAATCCTCTCTTTAATTTTGAAGTAGGCAAAGAAAATATAGACGGACAAACGACCTATACTAATACTCGTGGTTTATTTATTGAAGGGAACATAGGGAAGAGTGTGCATTTTTACACCGATTTTTTAGAAACGCAAGCTGTTGTTCCTAATTACATTGATGATTTTGCTAATAAATATGATGTAATGCCTGGGTGGGGTAAGCGCAAAGATTATGGAACTAATGGGCACGATTATACGAATGTTACTGCATATGTGGCATTCGATTTTGCTCAATATTTTAGTTTACAAATAGGTAACGGTAAGCATTTTTTTGGAGATGGCCATCGTTCAATGTTATTATCTGATGTGGCATTTAGTTATCCGTATATAAAACTTACCGCTGATTTCTGGAAAGTTAAATACACCATTCTTTATAACAAGATGCTTCAGTACGATGAGCAGAAAGCTATTTATGATTATCGTTTTGATGGTAAATATGGTGTATTTCAATATTTAGACTTTAATATAGCTAAGCGAACCAGTCTTGGTTTCTTCGCAAGTGTGGTTTATGCAGAGCAAGATACAACAGGGTATAGAGGATTTGACTGGCATTATTTAAATCCAGTAGCTTTTATGCGCCCCATTGAATATGCCCTTGGCTCACCTGATAATGTAACATTAGGTTTTAATGCTAAGTACATTGCGGCCAAATGGCTAACTTTTTATGGACAGTTTGTTTTAGGAGAGTTTAAAGCTGATGAAGTATTTGGTGGAAATAAGTGGTGGGCCAACAAGCATGGATTTCAGTTAGGATTAAAAACTTTTGATTTATTCGGTATTCGTAAATTGGATTTTCAGGCTGAGTTTAATCAGGCACGACCTTATCTTTATTCGCATTATACCAGTATTTATGCAAATTCACACTATCAGCAACCTTTGGCTCATATTTTGGGTGCTAATTTTAGGGAAGGGTTTGCTTTGATAAAATATCGTAACCATAGATGGATGTTTAAAGCTGAGTTAATGAAAGCTATGTACGGTGACGATTATGGTGACGGTGTAAGTTGGGGTAAAGATGTAAATATGGGAAGTAATAATCGTCCGTATGATTATGGACATTTTATTGGTCAGGGATTGAAAACCAATGTGTATAATGCCGATTTTAATATCAGTTATTTAATCAATCCCCGAAATATGTTTAACATTGTTGCTGGTGCGCGTTTGCGAAAGCTAACTAATGATGAACAAACAGAAGAAACCCAACACTTTTATTTTGGTGTCAGGACTTCTTTGAAAAGTATCTACAATAACTTTTAAATAAATAAGGTAGGAGGATGATTATTCATCATCTTCCTCATCTAAATCGTCATCGTCGTAACTGTCGTCATCTTCCTCATCTTCTACTTCCTCGTCAATAACATCTTTCATGTAATCAACATCAGCGTACTTTTCTGAGTAGTCTTCTTTAGCGCTGCTTTTTAGATTTCCATCATCGTTGTAGTCGTCATCATCTTCAATGATTTGTTCTGCTTCAACGGTGCTCATTTTAACCAAAAAATAGCTGTCGTCTGTTTCAAATGGAAGCGCACTTATCATTTGACCATCTTTATATGAAAATCGGATCAGATTTTCACTAAAACCATAAGGATACGTCAATTTTATTTGTTCTTTAATCTCTTCACTAAGTTTCTTATAGTCTTTAATAATTCTTGGTTTGTTGCTCATAGCCTTACTATTAAACGGATAAACATACTTTAAAAAATATCTGAATTGAAAAGTCTGTCTTTATGGTACTCGCTTTTCAGCTACATTTCGGTTTTACCTTACTATGTTATAAAAGGTTTATTTTTTTGTCAAAAAAAAGTTTCTGTTCAGTATTAAAAACTGAGCATTGGTCATGGTATAGGTTGGTTGTATCGTAATCAAATGAATTACAGAAAGTATCCTATTATAAGCTGAGATTAACAATGCTTTTAAACAAACTTTTAGATGAAATGTATCATTAAAGATTGTTGATAAAGTATTGTTATTTAGTCTCGTAATGCTGTTTTGGCTTTGTGCAATACGTTTGAATTACAGTAAGGCAAGTAATAAAAAAAACCTGTAGCTCCAAAGGGGCATACAGGCTTTTTTTGCTGTTTTTTTTAAGTTTTTTATTCCAGTTCAACAATGGTAATACCTGATCCTCCTTCTTGTATGTGGGCATCACGAAACTTGTGTACAAATGGTATCGTTACCAGTTGTTCCCGAATAAGTGTTCGTAAAATACCGTTTCCTTTTCCATGTAGTATTTTAACTTCGTGAGCTTCGCAAATTACAGCTTCATCAATATGATTAATAACCATTTGTATAGCTTCTTCGGCTCTGTAGCCACGTAGGTCGATGTCGGGTTTAAAAGTGAGTTTTCGTTCTCTTACTTTATCTGAAACATTTGTATAGGCGTTCAATGATGTGTTTTGAGAAACTTTTTTACCCTTTGAAACTTTATGTAATCGGCTAATTTTTACTTTAGTTTGAATGTTTCCGAAAGCAACTGTAGCATCTTTTCCACTTATAGATAATACTTCCCCGGATAATGACTGACCTTCAAGTTTTACTGTGTCACCTTTGCTAATTATTTCTTTAACTATCTTCTTAGGTTGCTCTTTGGGGGATTCAGCAACCTGAGTCTTTTCATTTTTACGTTTGGCTTTGCGCTGCTCTCGATCTTTTATTTGCTGAATTTTCTTCTCTATTTTAGAATCCTTCTCCTTTTTATCGGATGCTTGCTCTTTAAATTGATCGAGCTTTTTACGAGCCAGTTTAGTTTTTTCTTTTTCGGCCTGCGATTCTTTAATGGTTCGAATGGTGTTTTCAATTTCTTTGTTGGCATTCGAAAGAAGCTGATCAGCTTCGTTTTTTGCTTTCTCCATTACATCTCTACGCTCTTTTTTGATGTTTTGAAGTTCGAGCTGGTAGCGTTCCAACACTTCGGCCAGACGTTTTTCGTTTATGCGGATTGTATTACGCTTTTGCTCCCAATATCGTTTGTCTCTAACTATCTCACGAAGGTTTTTATCATAATCAACGTGCTCCTGACCTATTTTTTCTTTGGCACTACTAAGGATGTTTTCAGGTAAGCCAATCTTACGTGCTATTTCAAAGGCAAAAGATGAGCCTGGTTGAGCTATTTGCAGTTTATATAAAGGCATTATACGTCCTGTATCAAAAAGCATGGCTCCATTTTCAATACCCTCAGTTTGCGATGCCATATGTTTTAGGTTGGTGTAGTGAGTGGTTATTACTCCGTAGACGCCTTGTTTATTTAATTGCTCTAATACACTTTCGGCAATAGCTCCACCAAGCATAGGTTCGGTTCCTGTACCAAATTCATCAATTAAAATCAATGTTTCCTTTTTACTGTAGCGTAAAAAGTGTTTCATATTAAATAGGTGAGAGCTGTAGGTACTTAAATCATTTTCAATGGATTGCTCATCTCCAATGTCGATGAATATATCCTGAAAAAATCCCATTTTAGAGCTTTCGTGCATGGGAACCAAACAACCGCACTGAAACATATATTGAAGTAATCCAACTGTTTGAAGACAAACTGATTTACCTCCGGCATTTGGTCCGGAAATTAATAAAAGTCTTTGTTTTGGTGACGTAAGTTCAATGTCAAGTGGAATTACCTCTTTTTTTGCTTCTTTATGCTGAAGATATAATAGTGGGTGTTTACTTTCTTTCCAAATAAAGCTCTGATCGTTGTGGAATTCAGGTAGAGTAGCATCTATACTTATAGCAAAACGAGCTTTTGCTCTGATAAAATCGATTGTTCCCATAAATCGATACGATTCCAGGAGATCGTTAATGTAAGGTCTGATCTGATCAGCTACATCAATTAAAATGCGAACAATCTCTCGGCGTTCAGCATATTCCAACTCACGAACTTCATTGTTGATTTCAACAATTTCGGTTGGTTCAACAAATGAAGTTTTACCAGTCGCAGATTCATCCTGAACAATACCACCCAGCTTGCGTTTGTTTGCCGAAGAAATAGGTATTACCGATCGCCCGTCACGAATGGCAATATTAACATCTGCTTCGACCAGCCCATCTTGCTTTGCTTTACGAAGAATAGCACTTAGTTTGCGTGAGATACTATTTTGTTTCGATAAAATTTCTTTACGAATTCTGGCTAACTCAGGAGAAGCATTGTCTTTTAGCTTTCCGAATTTATTCAGTAAGAAATTAATTTTATCCTGCAGAAAAGGAAAAATAGCAACATTAGCAACCAGTGCTTTTAATTCGGGATAGTCTTCATCGTCTTTTTTATTGAAGAAACGAACAATGTCACTAATCGTGTTTAATGATCGAAGCAGATCGAATAGTTCTGACTCCTCCATAAATCGTCCTTCGGTTCTAATTCGTAGCAGAGGTTCGCGCACATCAATAAAATAACTAAGAGGAAAATTATCTTCTTCGATGCATATTCTCCTAAACTCAAATGTTTGAAGTTGATTCAAACGAGTCTCATCATAATTAGTACTGAATTGCATTTCATCAACCATCTCTTTTCCCAGGTTGCTCATACAATTGTTTTTGATATACTCGCGAATGCGACTAAACTTTATCTTATCTTCGAAATTAACGGGATAAATCACTGTTTTTCTTTTTCTTCAATTTTTTGCAAAAATAGAAAAATTAAACAGCCTTTGTACAATTAATGTTGCGGCAATCAATAAGAAAAAAAATAAAAGAATACGATAAATTTTTTGATTAAAGTATTGACATCGCATAACGAAGGTCTTAATTTTGATATCACAACTTAAATCAGGCTCTCCTGGTCCCCAAATATAGAAACATTCGGATGTGTGTGAGGTTTAGGTTAGAATTTTTTCTTAGAATGTTTCTCGCCTGTCTCCCAAAGACAGGCTTTTTTTTGAGATACTAAAAAAAATTAAAAAAGGCCCGAAGGCCTTTTTTTTAATCAATTAATATATTGCTTTGCTTATTTAGTGAATCCTCAGACTGAACAAGGTTTTGATCGATAGATTCATTCAAACTAATTGACTTATTTTTATTATAAGGTTTGTAATTTTTAGCATTCGGACCTTTTAAAGCCATTCTGCTTTCATTTCTTGTGGCTTTGATTGTTTCCGAATCGTTATAGTTTTTAACCCAAACCTGATTGTTTTTAGCAGTTCCACCGGTAACCTTTTCGTTGTTATTGGTTACCACTTCATTTTTATTTGATTTGTTAATCCAAACTTTTTCATTTTTGGCTTTGGGGCCGTAAACTCTGTTGTTGTTCTGAGCAAAAGATACCGATGCAATGCTTAATAAAGCTACTATTAAAATACTTTTCATATCTACTTATTTTTTGTTGTTATTTTCTGATGTAAAAGTAGATTTAAAGGGGGCACGCATCAATTCCATCTTTTTGGTATATTTTTATAACGGAAAATTTGTAGGAGTCTATCCGTATTTATACGGATATTTTGAAGAGGTGATGAATTGATAGTGGAATTAAGTGTTTTATAATGAGTGTTGTGGTGATTTTTTTATAAAAGTCCTAATTGTGTGGCTTTGGTGATAAGCTCAGCGGTGTTTTGAACATCCAATTTCTTTAATATATTACTTCGATGTGTTTCAATAGTGCGTTTACTAACAAATAATTGTGCCGCAATTTCGTTGGTTGTAAGGCCTTGTGCAACCAGTTGTAGTACCTCTTTTTCGCGTTTCGATATTTTTTGCGTATTGCTTTCAATATTAACAGCTTCAATCATTAGATGAGAAACATCTTTGTTAAAATACTTTTTACCATTAAATACTTGTGTAATAGCCTCGGCAAGCTCATCGGGACCACAATCTTTTAATAAGTAACCAAAAGCCCCATTTCTAATTGCTTGTACAACATACTGACCTTCGTTGTGCATGGTAAGTACAATACTTCGAACTGAAGGATGCGATTTTTTAAGTAGGAGCAAGGCTTCTAATCCGCTGGTTGCACCCATCGAAATATCCAACAGTGCCACATCAACAGGAGATTGCTTTAGTTGCGCCATCAATTCTTGGACAGATGCAGTTTGGTGAACAACTTCAATGGTTTTTGTTTTTTCAAGTAACATAGCAATTCCGCTTCTGAATAAATCATGGTCATCAGTAATACTTACTTTAATCATAGTTCTTGCTTTGTTTCAAATTCTATTTCTAAACTGGTTCCTTCTTTTCCTGATTTAATGTCCAAATGTCCGTTAAAAACATGTACACGCTCTTTAATATTCATCAGTCCATTTCCAAATGTTATCTTATTAATATCGAAACCATTTCCATTATCAGTAATATATATATTTACTTGGTTAGAAAACTCGGTAATTGATAATTTTATTTTGCTTGCATTGGCATGTTTCAATGCATTGTTAATGGATTCCTGTATGATTCGAAACGCATTTAGAGCTATATCTAAAGGTATATTCGATTCTTCTTCTTTATCTGCTACAAAAGAAATTTGGCAGTCTGTAGATTTTGGTAATTGATCAATAAAGTTTTGAACAGCAGCTATCAAACCAAAATCTTTTAAGACAGAAGGCATGAGGTTAACTGATATTTTTCGTACTTCTTCAATTATATTCTGAACTCTTTTTTCAACAATGGCTTTACTTGTATCGTTTTGCGATAGTATCAGCTTAAGATTGGTGAGTAAAGGCCCAATGCTATCATGAAGCTCTTTACTTAAGCGATCACGCTCTTTTTCTTCGCCGGCCATTAATAAACGCTGACTTTTTATTTGTAATTGGCGCTCTCGCTCTTGTATTTCAATTAGTTGATCTTTCATGTAGTTTAAGCTACTTACCAAACGATCATCCTGACTGCGCATTACCATAGTGCGATTAAATTGCCCATTGGCAATGTGATTGGCAAAGTCAATTATTTGTTCGGTATTGGTAATTAATAATCCCAAAGTTGAGAATAGACTACCAATTTCATCATGGTTTTTATAGTGAGGTATGGTCGTTTTTTCTCCTTTCGATATTTTGGTCAGTGCCTTTTTAACATTTAATACCGGATGAACAATGTACCAAGCCAATAAATTTGAAAGAAGTAATACTCCTATTGCAATTAGGGCTGATATAAGAAAAATACGTTTTTCCATATACTCTAATGGCAGAAGTGCTTCTTCAACATCAATTTCCGAAAGAATTACCCAGTTAAGTCCATGGTAATGAAAGGATGAAAAGGAGCTAAATACTTCAATGCCTCTATAATCGGTATGTTGAGTGACTCCTCCGCCTATATCTTGTGCCATATTAAAAGCCTTTGTTTTACTATTAATATGTGTTGGGAATGTGTCGATCCAAAATCGTGACTGGCTTCTCATATATCCATCGTTACCAACAATATAAGTTTCTCCTGATTCGCCCATTCCTGTGCGCTCAAATAATACATTCTGAATGGATTGTGGAGTAGAGTAAAAGGTGTAAATTACATTTTGATGAGCTACGTGGTAGGCTAAATGCAAAGTCCCGTCACTAATATCGGAGCTGATGTCTTCGATAAAAAGAGTATCGTTTTTTAATTCTAATGTTTCGGCTAGTTCATTGTTAATAACTATGGAATCTATATGGATAAAACGATCTGCTGCTAAAGCGTCAAGGTATTCGCTATTGTTGATATGCGATAGCATTATTTTAATTTCTTGCATGTGGCTATCCAGAATTCTTTCCATCTGTATGGTTTTTAAATGTCTGATGGAAGATAGTTGTAAAAGAATACGTTCCTGAAGAGCACTTTTAAATTGCTGTGCTAAAACAACCGATACTAAAAAGATTATTAAGAGTGCAAACGAGTTGAGTAACAAGGCTATTTTAAATCTGATACTCAGGTTTCGCAATCTTTTAATCATACAGGCTTGTTTTGGTTATGTTTTGAACCAACAAGATAAAATAAAAAGTTGAGATGTTGTTTGTTTTGAGAGGGCTAGTGATTTTAGGAGTGTCAGAAATTTAAGGATTTAAAACATTACCCGCATAACTATCTAGCGCTTCATAAAGTTTTATTGGCGAAAGAGTTCTCCATTTAACCAAGGATAATTTTCCGCCATACAATAGGTAATAATTCAGGTTTATTTTATCAAACTCTGCTAAAACATGCTCTCTGAAGTTGATGGCAATGATCCATCCATCTTCAATGTCGTTAAACCAATCTTCGTAATACGAATCATCTGAATAATGAAAATTCAGCACATTTTCACCAATCAAAATAAATTTTTGAATACCATTATCTTCCAGATGTTCAATAATATTACGTTTAAGATGCATGATATCATTGTAAAGGCAATCGTTCCATTCGCCAATTAATTCGATAATGCAAAACTCAAGGTCGTAATTAACATATAGAATCTTCAGATATAATGTGGATGAGCCAAATTCGTCCCATTTGGGATGAATGTAGTGATCATATATGGTGTTTCGACAAAGATATTCATCAAAGATCTGACCATAATAAGGCGATTGACAGTCCTCATTCGCTTTATAAAGTTTCTCCCAACGATCGTATGGTTCAATATTCTGCATTTTGCAAAAGTAAAGAATCGTATGATTGAATAATAGAGAAGATTAATTTTTAAGGATGAAAAAAAGCGAACCGAATATGATTCGCTCATATGATTAAGGTGTATGAATTATAAGTTTGCCAGGCGATTTAGCAGTTTGTCTAATCCGAGAAGGAAAATGATACCAGCTATTACAAAATATACTAATGATGGAATTTTTGTGAATACAGCAAAGAACTGGTTAAAGCTTTTACTGATAGAAACCAGGCCTAATTGTTTAGATGTAATGCCTATATCGCCTAAATATTGTTGAATAACTGATGCATCAACCAAAAAAGAAATTGCTAGCACCACAATGGCTGCAGAAATAATCCACCATCGGTTTCTGTTGTTGATTAATGGCTGATAAGTCTGCGGTTTTTCCACCCAGTCGTGTAAAACGCGGTTCATAGCATTTTGCTTAATGGAAGCAGGAGCCTCTTCGGGGGTAAATTCCCTGAAAAGTTCTCTTATTAGCTTATCGTCATCGTTATTTTTCATCATCTCAAATTTATAAAATTGAGTTTAATTCTCCTTTTAAGATGGCATTTAATTCTAATTGCATTTGTTTGCGACCTCTGTAAAGCTTTACTTTCACATTTGCGGTCGACAAACCTGTTGCCTGACTAATTTCTTCAATACTATGTTCTTTGTAATAGTATAATATTAAAATAAATGCGTCTTCTTCTTTTAGCTTACCCAAAGCTTTTTTCAGTACCTTTTTACGCTCTTGTAATTCCAATCTATGCATATTGTTTTCAGCATAGTTAGCTTCGTATTGAATAGCTTCTTTACTGTCAAGGTCTTCGGTATTAGGTTTTCGGCTTCTTAGTTTGGATATAGATGTATTGTAAACAATCCGATAAAGCCAGGTTGAAAAGGAGGCATCTCCTTTGTATTTATCCAACGATTTATAAGCTTTAACAAAGGCATCTTGGGTTACTTCTTCGGCTTCCTGTTGGTTTTTCACAATTCCTTTAGCCAAAGTAAATGCCATGTGTTGGTATTTATCAATGATCTGCGAAAAAGCGGCAACGTCACCTCTTTTAATATTCTTTATAAGCTCTATGTCTTTGTTATTGCTCATTCAAAAAATAGGACGCCTCCATTTATAAAATGGTTACATGTTTTATTGAAAAATATTCTCATTCATACTTAATGTCAATAAAATTAAGGATATAGATTTTAATTTGTATGAAATTGAAAAAAAAGAAACTCTTTTTTGTAACCGCTCATTTTTTTATGGCGTCATACGAATGAGCACGCTCAGAAACGAAATAAATGTAAAACTTAAAATATTTAATCATGGAAGGTGCATTAGCAATCATTTTTATTTTCGGTGGTATTCCTGCAATAATTATATCATTGTCTTACTTCAAAACCAGAAGAATTGAACGTACAGCATTAATTGCAGCAGGAAAAGATGCTTCGATATTCGATCAACTAAATTCAAAACCAAAACACTACTTAAGTCTAAAATACGGAATGTTTATGGTTGGACTTGCAGTTGGTGTGATGATGGGAGCTGTTCTTGAATCTTACACAATGATGTATGAGTCGGCTGCTTATATTTCGATGGTGTTATTATTTGGTGGTTTGAGTTTGGTATTATTTTACCTGATTCAAAAAAAGTTGAATGATGAATAAACAAAGTAAACCATAAAAGTCAATAACGAAAGACTGTTCCCCGGAACAGTCTTTTTTTGTGCATTCATTTCATAACCATTTAGTTCATTTGTCGTATCTAATCTGTGTAAACAACAAACTATTTGAGAGATGTCTAAGTTGGTGAAATTATATCTGAGCATATTTGCTGTGTTGGGGGTGGTAAGTTGTAATGTGGAGGATGCGATTGACCAGATAAATTCGGTTGATGATGGAGTTGAAGCTTTACAGGAATATGCGATCGTCAATAAACAGTTTCAGGATGCTTGTAATTGTAGTGATCAGGCAATTATTGATGCTGAATTGGAGTTGATTGGTGAATTAAAGTCAAGTAGCTTGGGGCCAATAATTACTATTGAGCCATTTGATGCAACTACTTGGCCTAAATATATTACTGTTGATTTTGGTGATGGAATAACCGGAAAAGATGGTATTATACGTTCTGGTAAACTATTAATTGAGTCAACAGGATGGTATAGAACAGAAGCAAGTGTTCATACTACCTCTTTCGATAATTTTTATCAGAATGGCTATAAAATTGAGGGAACCCATGTAGCCACCAATAACGGTAATGTTAGTGATGAAGGTTTACAGTTTAATGTTACTATTACTGGTGGTAAAATTAGTAAGGGTGATGCAGTAATTAATTTCAAACAAAATTCAACCCGAACATGGGTTGCTGGTTCGGATACACCTTTAAATATTTGGGATGACGAATATACTTTAGATGGAACACAAACCGGTGTTAGCTCAAAAGGTGTTACATATGCTATGTCGATTACAGAGTCGTTGCATTTTGTAGTATTAACAAAAGAAGTTACCAAAGGTAAAGTAGCTGTGGTGATTGAAGGATTGCCTAATGTAGAAATGGATTACAACACATCAACAATAAAAATTGGAGAAATAAGTTATCCAATGAAAAATTAGTATGGGAGACAGACGGACAAGGAGAAGAAAAGAGTTACTCGCTAGAGTAGCTCTTTTTTTATAAGGGTGTTAAAAGTTGAAAAATGTAGGTAGTACCATCTAAAAATTTTAATTTTGATGGAATAATGTGTTTTTAATTAAGAACTGTTCTATTTATAAGGGGGTAGTAAGGTAAATGTTTAATTGTATAGGGTTGAAAAGGTGTTGTGTGGTATGTATTCTATTAATGATAAGTACTTATGCTATTATTGCCAATGAAATTGATACTGATGGCTTGATTAACGATGTTATTAGTACTTATAAAGAGTCGTTACATAATAATGAGAATGCGGATAGCCTTGTGTTTGTGTTACGAGAAAAGTTACAAGATAAGAAAGCTGAGTTGAGCAAATTATCTGTTGAAATACAAAATGCTTCGAAAGATTTGGAAGAAAAAGGTTTGTATTTTGGGGCCCTAACCCTGTTAAATACTCATATTAGCTATTTGAATACCGATTCAGCCAACTTAAGAGTAAAGAAGGAATTGTTTTATTCATATAATTCCTTGGGACGACTTAATATGAGTTTACGCGATAACAAAAGAGCTGCCTCAATGTATATGCAAGCTTTAAATTTAGCAGAGCAGATCGATTGCGATTCATGTATGGCTTCTATATATAATAATTTTGGAGAGTTTTATTTGAACCAAGGCGACCTGGAGAAAACTCGTAGTACATTGGAAAAGGCTTTAATGTATAATGAGAAATTGAAGCGTCAAAGAGATATGGTCGTAAACTATGTGAACTTAGGAATAGTTTATAACCTTCAGAAAAACTACGTTAAAGCTAAACAGAGTTATAAGAAATCATTAGAATTATTGGATACAACGGATGTAAACCTTCATTCAATCATAAATTTAAACATTAGTACGGTATATACTGATCAAGGAGATTATAAAAAGGCAGAAAAGTATTTAAGAAGAGGGTTAGCTTTGATTGGAGAAGATTCTCAGGGGATTGTGTCTCATAAAATAGAATTGGTGCTGGCTAAATGTTTGGCTCATCAGAATAAGATTGCAGAAGCAACTTATTATGCCAACGAAGCTTTAAAAAAGAGTTATCGTCTGAATATTCCAGGTAAAACTGCCGAAACACGAAGGGCTTTGGCCGATGTTTATCTCTTGATGGGAGATTCAGTAAAAGCTGTAAAATATCTACTTTCCTATGAAAGTATTAACGATTCAATAAATCAAGAGCAAAGCAAAGAGGCTATTAATCGCTTATTATCGGTTTATGAAATTGAATTATTAAAACGAGAAAAACACGAGTTGGAGCAATCAAATAAAATTAACCAGCTGGTTGTTAGTAAACAACGAATAGTGATTGTGGGATCTGTTGCAATGGTGATTTTACTGCTGTTTTTGTTGTTTGTTGTTTATCGTAAAAACAAAAGTGATAAAGAAAGAAATAAATTAATCAACCAACAGAAAGAGTTAAAGATTGCTCATGAGAAGCAACAGTTTGCTATTGAACGAGAGAAGATGGAGCAAGAGATCGATTTTAAAAACAGGCAATTAACCACCAGTACTTTGTCGCAAGTGGCTAATAACGAGTTTAGGATAAAAATAAATCAGGATCTTCAGGAAGTAAAGAAGTTCATTAAAAGTAAAAATGGTGATGCCTCATCAAAATTAATTGATAAATTAATGATGGATATCAAGCGTACTAGTAGTACATATCTAAGTGAGGAATTTAAGACTTACTTTGATAGTGTTCATCCATCTTTTTATGAAAAAATAAGCAAGCAACATCCCGATTTAACAGCCAACGAAATTAGGTTGTGTTCTTTCTTAAAAATGGGCCTTTCAACGAAAGAAATTGCGAGTTTAACATTTCGTGAAGTTCGAAGTGTAGAATCTGCACGAAACAGACTTCGGAAGAAGCTTTGTTTAGATGCTGGGGTTGATTTGGTTACTTATATGATTGATATTTAGTGGTGTGGTGTTGGTTTATTTTTTAAATGCCGTAGTATTGCCGTAGTGATTTTTTTCCTTTTTTAGTTGTGGTTCTATAGTTTTGATGTTCGATTTATAAAAATCTTAAAATCATCATTATGACCAAAACTTCTACATTGTTTTTGAGTGTAGCTATGTTAGCAAGCAGTTTTACTTGCTTTGGGAAAACAGCTGTACTAGAAAAAAAAGATGTTGTATTTAAAACAACAGCCGAAGCGGCTTCGCTTCCATATTCCGAAACCTTTGATTCGGAAGCTGCATTAGATAATTGGACTATTCAGGATAACAACGGTGGAAGTACCTGGAGATATTTCCAGGAAAATATTGCTTACCTTTTAGATCCAACACAACAAGCAGACGATTATTTGATTTCTCCTGTTTTTGAATTGAGTTCTGATAAGATGTATCGATTTTCTTACCAGGCAACTACACCTCCTAATAATGACGTAATTGAGAGTTTTAGTGTAGTTCTTATCGATCAGGAATCGAATCAAACAGTTTTAGTCGATTATCCTACTTACGTGGATTCAAATCCGGTTCAAAAAGAACTTACTATTAATGTTCCTGAAAGTGGAGAATATCAATTCGCATTTTTTGTATATAGTCAGCCCGAAAGATTTCGTTTAGAAATTGATAATGTTGAGTTAGTTGAATCTGGTAATAAGAATGCTCCTAATTCGATTACAGATTTGAATATAGAAGCTGCTGAAAATGGACAATTATCTGCAAATATTTCTTTCACTGTTCCTACTTTGACATGGGCCGGTGAAGATTTACCCGAAGTATCGAAAGTTGAAATATTCAGAGGAGAAGAAACTGATCCCATATATGTTTTTAGTGATGTTTTAGCTGGAGATGATTTGCAATGGATAGATAATGATCCTGTTAATGGATTTAATACTTATAAAGTTGTTGCCTCTAATTCTTATGGAGACGGTCCTGTTACTGAAAAAACAATTTATATTGGTATTGATACACCTGTAGGAATTACTCAACCTTTATTAGAAAAATTGGGATCAAAGGCAAGGATTACGTGGACAGCTCCAACATCTGGTATTAACAATTCTTTTATTAATTCGGATGAGCTAACTTATCGAATTGTCAAGAATGGAACAACCGAAATTGCTAATGGCATTAATGCTACAATGTATACTGACGAAACGCCTAACCAATCAGAAGGACAAGCTGCTGTTTATTACGAAGTGTTTGCTAAAAGTGTTGCTGGTGAGAGTGTTGGAGTTAGTACGAATACAATCGTATTTGGAGAACCAATAATTGCACCTTTTAAAGAATCATTTGCAAATACTCAAGCTACTAATATTCCATGGACAAGTGTTTGGGTAGAAGGTGATAATGCTGCTCAATGGAGTATTGTTGATTCTTATTTTTCTATTAATGCTAATCCTCAGGATAATGATGGAGGAATGATTCTTTTTAATTCGTGGGATACTTATGAGGGTGGAACAAGTAGAATGGTATCACCTGCAATTGATATAAGTTCGATGAGTAATCCGGTGGTTGGGTTCTGGATGTTTCATTATGATGACGAAAGTGGTTATGAAGATTTTGTTAAAATGCAAGTTTCAGCCGATAACGGAGCATATGAAGATGTTACAGATCCTATTTACATGGCTGCTAATAGCAACGGATGGACATATTATGAAGCTTCATTGATAAACTACAAAAATTCGGGGAGTATTAATTTGGGTATACTTGGTGTATCAGGTTATGGATATAACATGCTAATTGATAATATTAGTATATACAATGCTGTTGATAATGATCTAAAGGTTATTTCAATGGAAGGACCCAAACGTGTTAATATTAACGATGAGGTTGTTTATAAAGCATTAATTAAAAATGCCGGTGCAACTGCAACATCTAATTATCAGGTTGTTTTTTCATCATTGCCAGGTGCAACTAAAACTATTGAAGGTGTAACGATTGATCCCGATCAAACTCTTGAATTTGAATTTACAGTAAAAGCAGGGCTCGAAGATGTGACTACCGGAGATGACTATTATAATTATTCTGCAGAGATATTGTTTGAAGCAGATGAAGATCAAGCTAATAATATTTCAGAAGAATATCATGTATCTGTCAGAAAACCTTCTTATCCTCAGCCGCAAAGTTTAGATGCTACTGTTAATCAAACAGAGGTTAGTTTGAGTTGGTTGGAACCAGAAATGAACCCAACTCCAGTTTTTGAGACTGTAACTGAAGATTTTGAATCTTATATGGATTTTGTTACTCACAATTTTGGAGATTGGACAACACTTGATTTAGATGGTGATGCTACATTAGTGAGTCCTATTTTAGGTGAATATCCTAATCAAGGAAAGCCAATGGCATTTCAGGTGTTTAATTCAGAATCGTTTGCAGAAGATGAAATATTTGAAGCTCATAGTGGTAAAAAATACTTAGTTAGTCCGGCGTCTGATAATGTAGCTAATAATAATTGGTTAATATCACCAATGTTGTCATCAAAGGCGCAGGATATTACTTTTTGGGCAAAACAACCAACCGAGTTATATGGAAATGAACATATGGTTATCTGGTATTCAACTACCGATAAGCACCCAGATAGTTTTATTAAATTATCGGAAGGAGACTATGTTAGCATGCCATACATTTACTGGCATATGTACACATACTCATTACCAGAAGGAGCAAAATATTTTGCTATTCAATCTGTTTCTGAGCAAACACTTTATCTAGCTATTGACGATATAACCTATGAAAATACAGATGTTGATCCTGAAGTTGTTCAATTGTTGGGATACAATATTTACAGAGACAATGAATTGCTGAACACTGAATTGTTATCAGAACCTGCATTTACTGATGAGCCTGGAGATGGTTCTTATAAATATAAGGTAACAGCTGTTTACGATAAAGGTGAATCTTATAACTCAAATGAGGTTGATGTAACCGTTGATGTTAGTACTGCGATTGGAGATATCGATAGAAATGCTGTTAAGATATATTCAATTGAAGATGCTGTTATTGTTAAAAATGCAGTAGGTAAGGATATTCAATTGTATACAGTAGATGGTCGATTAGTTGGTCGTTATGCTGGAGAATATACTACAAATATTCATTGCAGTAAGGGTGTTTACCTTGTGAAGGTTGAAAATACTGTGCAAAAAGTAGTAGTGCGTTAGAGAACCTAAGTAACTCTGATTTATAGTTTCATAAAGGCTGTCTGTTTTAATGCAGACAGCCTTTTATTTTGGTTATTATTCTTTAGAATTACTCAAACTAAGAAGTTTATTTAATATATCTTCAGATGTTTTAAAGGCTGTACCATGACGGATACCTTTAGGTAGATTAATTGTTTCTGATACATCTTCCCAATTTTCACCATCTAGCGAACGAATAGCTCCATATTTTTTCTCGCGATATTTATCAAAATAAATGTAGATATAATCACCTAATTGTAATGGGGTAGGCCCTTCAACCCACGAATTACCCGATACACTTTTTGTAACTTCTGTAGGAAAACCATCTTTAAGATGTTTAGTAAAGGTTAAACGAAGATTCTTTTCAACAGGAGCCGACATTTCGTTTTTAACAACCATCAAATAATCTGATTTCCTCTTTAAAATGGCAGCATCAATTACACTAAATCCTGGATCGAAGAAAAGTTGAGTCGGAGCAAATGATATAAAATCTTTGGTGGTTGTATAATATTGTCTGTGGTTTAGTCCTTTCTCGTTTGGTAAAGTTTCGATTTCAGGATATAATTCAGGAACTGTTGATGCCCAAATAATGTAGAAAAGGTCTTCATCATTATCATAAAATACTTCAGGTGCCCAACTGTTTTTAGTGGTTGGTAAATGTTCCATAACGGGAATGTATTGTTGCTCCGACCAATTAATAAGGTCTGTTGACGAAGCATAACCAATGCCTTTATCCCACCAGCCGGTAGTCCATACCATATGAAATACACCATCTTTTCCTTGCGCAATACTTGGGTCGCGCATTAAGCGATCTTTGCCTATCATTGGCTTTAATAGCGACTCTCCATTGTTTAATTTATCCCATTGTAGTCCATCATAACTATACGCTAGATGTAGTCCATCTTGTCCGCCATTTATGAAGTAAGAGAACAGATAAACATCTTTGGTATTACAGGTACAGCCCGATAGGAAAATGAATAAAGCAAAACTGAGTTTTGTTAAGTACTTATTAATCATGCTTCAGTGGTTAAAATATTTGAAGTGCAAGGTAATTGCTATCTCTGTTTTATTGTATGGAGAATCATACAAAGAACTGAAAAAAATGACATATCCTTATGCAGGTTTAATATATTATGTAATTTTATTAGCTGTTGGAATTTGATTGTATTTTTCGATTGAAGAAGCACATATACATATGAATAAAATCTACAAGAGTGTTTACAATTTAGGGGTATTGTTACTCATTTTTTTACTTACCAAAAGTGTTCGGGCTCAGGAAACAATAACGTTTAGTCAGATCAGTACTAAAGATGGATTGTCTCAGAATACGGTTCGAAGTCTTCTATTTGATAATAAAGGATTTTTGTGGGTCGGTACTCTCGATGGTTTGGTACGTTACGATGGAAATAGATTTATTACTTATAAGCCCGAACCCGAAAGTCCGTTAAATATTCCAGACCAGCGCGTAAAAAGTATCTTTGAAGACGATAATGGTTTTATTTGGATACTTACTTATGCAAATACTTTTAGCTGTTATAACTCCAATACTGAGACATTTATTAATTTTAGTTTTGATGGCAAGTCCATTTCATTACCATATACACACTATACTCAAACTAAGGATGGCTTTATATGGTTATGGGGAGGCAATGGCTGCGTAAAAATAGGAAAGGGAGCAAGTAATTTGCCTGAAGTATTATATCATTCGTCGTTAAGTGATAATAAATTAGATGATGAAGTCGTTCAGTTTTTATTCGAAGACTCGGAAGAAAACACTTGGATTGGTACTGAAAAAGGTTTGAATACAATAAATAAAGAATTTAAAATTCAACATTTCTTCGATGGTGATAGTAACGGTCGTTTTGTGGAAGCTGTAGAGCACGCAGGTATCATTTATTTTTTAACTGATAAGGGATTAATTCAACGGTATCAGCAAAATAAAAGGGCTTTTATCTCTTCCTTTAAAAGTAAATTTGAAGATACATTCCTCGATTTAAAAAAGCTTAATAGTAATTCGTTAATAGCATCCTCGTTAAACGAGGAGTTATATAAAATTGATATTGAAACAGGTACCTTCACTAAAAATGCACTAAACCAAAAACATCATTTTAAAGGTGCTCCGCAAATAATTGAAGATAGTAGAAATGCGATTTGGATTTATGATTATTCTGGCAAAGTATTCTTTTATGATGCTATAAAAGATAGGGTAAAAGAACTTACACTTATTGAGCCCGATGTAGCTAATGTGATAGATGATGGTCGTTACAATGTTTTGATTGATGAAGAAGGGATTTATTGGATAACAACATACGGAAATGGATTGTATCGATATGATTCGGATAATGATTTCCTTACCAACTATTCATATGATCAAAAAGAGAATAGTCCTGCTTCCGATTATCTTTTATCTATTATAAATGATAAACATGGAAATTTATGGATTGGTAGCGAATATGCAGGGCTTATAAAGGTGGTAAAAGAAAAGTATCATGCTGAGTATGTTAAGCCTGAAGAAGAAGGAGCTATTGGTACCAATAATAATGTAAGAGTTGTTTATAAAGATACCGATGCTAATATATGGATTGGTACTAAAAATGGTAGCCTTTATCTGTACGATAAGGATTTAGTGAATAAGAAGGTAGTAAAAAAGAACATTAACCCTTATGCGGTTTGTGAAGATGCCAAAGGACGTATATGGGTGGGAACAAAAGGAAACGGAATTTATGTAATTGATAAAAATACTTTTCAACAATACTATCACTTTAAAGCCAATAATGAAATTAATCAAACCATTAGCCATAACTCTATTTTCGATATCATAAAAGATAAGGATGACAGAATTTGGATAGCCTCTTTTGGTGGTGGAATTGATATGGTGGAAGAAACACCGAAAGGAATGATGTTTAAACATTTTTTCAATAATCGTGAAAATGTTAGTTATGTAAGATGCTTGCTACAAGATAAAGAAGGAAAGATATGGGCAGGTAGTTACGATGGTTTGATCAGCTTTAAATACGAAGAGATTTTAGTGAATCCTAAAGCCTTTACTATTTATACCTATAACTCGGGGCATCCTGTAGGGCTTAATTGTAATGATATCAAAACAATATTTGAAGACAGTAAAGGCCAATTGTGGGTAGGAACTGCTGGTGGTGGTTTAAACCTTTTTGATAAAAATAGTCTCGATCGTCAGGGAGCGTTTGTTAAGTATACCAAAAAAGATGGTTTACCATCTGATATTGTAACATCTATTCAAGAGAGTAAAGATGGTACCATATGGGCCGGAACCGAAAATGGTTTGGCACCATTTGATCCTGTCACAAAAACATTTGTTACTTATTATTTTTCTAATAGTACCTATGGTAATTTTTATGGCGAAAATGCCAGCTTACAAAATGATAATGGAGAGTTATTGTGGGGAACTTTAGACGGTTTGTTGGTTTTTGATCCGGGAGATTTGGATGCTCATAATAAGGAAGTGCCTCAGACCATATTAACAGACCTGTATGTTTTCGATCAACGAATGGAGAGCGAACATCAAAACTCACCACTTAAACAATCTATAAATAAAGTTGATAAAGTGGTGCTAAGTTACGATCAACGCACGTTCTCGTTCTTTTTCTCATGTCTTGATCTTACCGATCCCAAAAGAAATAAATATTCGTATAAGATGGATGGGTTTGATCAGTTTTGGAGTAAACCCAATAATAATAACTGGGCAACCTATAAAAATATGCCTGCAGGTACATATACCTTTATGGTTAAAGGTGCTAATGCCGATGGTGAGTGGAACGATGAAGTTACTACCTGCCAGGTTACAGTTCAGCCAACATTCTGGAGATCGATATATGCCGTTATCATTTATGTGCTGCTTATTGCTTTGCTGGGGTTGATATTCATTAAATTCCTGTTTCGCATTAATAAGTTGAACACTGCGGTAAAAATGGAGAAGCAAGTGACTGATTATAAGTTGCGATTCTTTACTAATGTGTCGCACGAGTTCCGAACTCCTTTAACATTAATAAAAGGAGCTTTAGAAAGTATCAACGATAAAAAAGAAGAACTGCCCGATGATGTTACTCGTCATTTAGGCTTATTAAATCGTAATACGCAACAAATGTCGAGGTTGATCGATCAGCTGTTGGAATTCCGTAAATTGCAGAATAATATATTAACGCTTAATCTTGAAAAGACTGATATTAACGAGTATGCATTAAATGTGTACTACGAGTTTAAAGAGATTGCTTTTCAAAAAAGTATCGATTACCAATTTGAAGGATTACAAGAGAAGTGGAACTTTTATGTGGATAGAAATAAGTTGGAGAAAATTCTTTTTAACCTCTTATCCAATGCCTTTAAGTTTACGCCGGCAAATGGTAGTATTGTATTTAAGCTGGAAAAACACGAAGAAGAAAATCGCTGTGTTATTTCGGTAACCGATACTGGTATTGGTGTGCCAAAAGACAAGCAGGACATGTTGTTTAGTCGATTTAAGCAGGTTAATTTTTCGCCTGAAGGAACAGGTGTTGGTTTAGAGTTGGTGAAGGAGTTTGTGGAAGCACATAAAGGTATAGTCCATTACGAGGCCAATCCTCAAGGTGGTTCGGTGTTTGTAGTTGAATTGCCAACCAATGAAGAGCTGTATCACGATGTTCGTTATGTGAATTCGCAACCATTGGCAGAGGATGAAGATAAGCTGATTAAGCAAAACGAAGAAGCGGATATCAAACGCCCGGTAAGCCCATCGAATTCAAAGGTGCTTATTATTGATGATAATTACGATATAAGAGAATACCTGAGCGAAGAATTAAAGCATCACTTTAATATTGAACTAGCCGTTGATGGTAAAGACGGTTTGGAGAAAGCCATTAACACTAATCCAGCTTTAATTATTTGTGATGTAAAAATGCCTGAGATGGATGGTTTAGAAGTAACCCGACGGTTGAAAGATAATTTCGAAACCAGTCATATCCCAATCATTCTATTAACAGCTATGTCGTCTGATACTATCCAGTTGCAGGGGAGTGAATGTGGTGCCGATGCTTATATTATGAAGCCATTTAGTCTTAAGTTCTTGTTATCGCGTATATATGGATTGATTGATCAGCGCGAGAAGCTGAAGAAACGTTTCTCGGTTGATATTGATGTAAAAATAGGTGCACTTAGTGAAGAGAAGAAAGACCAGGAGTTTTATACTCTTATTAACGACATTGTTGATAAACATTTGGCCGATGCCAGCTTTACAGTTACCGAATTTACCGAATTGGCCGGATTATCACGTACTATCTTTTATAAAAAAGTGAAAGGATTAACGGGTTATTCGCCCAACGAGCTGATTAAAATTAAGCGTATGAAGAGAGCTGCTGAGTTATTGGTAGAGAAAAAGCATACCGTATCCGAAGTGTCCTGGCAGGTCGGTATCGAAGATCCTTTTTACTTTAGTAAATGCTTTAAGGCGCAGTTTGGTTGTGCACCATCTAAGTTTGGAACCGATCAAATGAAATTAGTAGAAAGCCAATCAAAATCTGAATAATAAAATCCCATGAATATGAAGTTGTTTTTGCGACTCGTTTTACTATCGGGCCTATGTATCTTATGGTCTTGTTCCGGACACCAGTCCGATTTTATCATTACTTCGGGTAAAGATCATGTGGTTATTTGTGTTGATAATAGCGAAGACGAGCTGATTAAGTGGGCTGCTAATGAATTGGCCGATGATTTGGAAGCTTTAACAGGTATAAGACCCAGAGTGGTATTTTCCGATACCCGAAGTAAAGACACCAAAACCCCGGTGATATATATCGGGCAACAAAGTGGTAGTTTAATTCAATCGTTGGGTGCTAATTTAAAAGATGATGAACCAAAGTGGGAAAGCTTTCATATTCAAACAAAGGGTAAAAGTTTATACATAGCCGGAAGTGATGTTAGGGGTACTGTTTATGGTGTGTTTGAACTGGCAGAACAAATGGGTGTTTCGCCCTGGAAGTGGTGGGCCGATGTTAAGCCTCAGCCAATTGATAAAATAAAAGTACATATTCCGGAAGGTGGTATTCAGCAGTCGCCTTCGGTTAAGTTTCGAGGTGTCTTTTTAAATGACGAGGATTGGGGACTTCAGCCCTGGGCTGCCAAAACCTTCGAACCCGAAACAGGTGATATTGGCCCTAAAACATACGAGAAAATATTTCAGCTATTGCTTCGCTTGAAAGCCAATACCATATGGCCGGCCATGCATCATTGTACCAACGCCTTTTTTTCGGTGGAGGGAAACAAAGAAATGGCGGCACGTTATCATATTGTGTTAGGATCAAGCCATGCCGAACCCATGCTTCGAAACAATGTGCGAGAGTGGAGTAAGGAAGATCGAGGTCAATTCAACTACTTTACCAACAGTAGCAATGTAAAGCAATACTGGCAAGAGCGTATCGATGAGATTAAAGAGGCGGGTAACGAATGTATTTTAAGTATTGGTATGCGTGGTATTCACGATTCGAAAATGGAAGGTGCATCTAACCAGCAGGAGATGGTTGCCATTATGGATACCATATTCCGCGATCAGCGCAGCTTAATCAGCAGTACGCTGGGTAAAACGGTAGCCGAAATTCCGCAGGTACTGGTGCCTTATAAAGAGGTGCTTGATTTATACAATGCAGGCCTTGAGGTACCCGATGATGTTACCCTGATGTGGTGCGACGATAATTACGGATATATCCGCCGACTTAGTAACGATCAGGAGCAGAAACGATCGGGTGGTGCCGGAGTTTATTACCATATCAGTTATTGGGGGCGTCCGCACGATTACCTGTGGTTGAGTACCACACAACCCGGTTTAATATGGTTTGAAATGAACCGTGCTTACCAAAATGGTGCGCGCAATATGTGGATTGCCAATGTGGGTGATATCAAACCCAACGAGTATGGAATGGAGCTGTTTTTAAATATGGCCTGGGATATTAACAGTGTAACAGCCACCACGCTTCATCAGCATTTACTTAATTATTGCACACGTGAGTTCGGAAGCAAAAAGGCTGATGTTATTGCCGATATCATGCAAGAATATTATCGCCTGGCGTTTTTACGTCGCCCTGAGTTTATGGGCTGGAGCCAGACAGAACCTACTACTGTAACGCATCATTCAGCTTTTTCATCATCGGTAAATAACAATGAGTTGATGCGTCGTATTGAGAATTATGAGGTGCTTACAGAAAAATTAGATGAGGTAAAACTTGATATAGATGATCATTTACAAGATGCCTTTTTTCAGTTGGTTGAGTATCCGGTGAGAGGAGCTGCATGGATGAATCGTAAGTTTTTATTTGCACAGCTGGCCGATGAAGCCCAAAGTAATAACGAAAAAGCATTGTACACTCAAAAGGCCCAAAGAGCCTATAAGCAAATACAGGAGCTTACCGCTCAATATAATTCAATGGAGGATGGTAAGTGGAATTATATGATGAATGCGGCACCTCGTAATCTGCCGGTTTTTCATATGCCTGAGATATCGGATACATTAATGCAAACAGATTCGGTAAAGCCATACGATGGCGAGGAGCCATTTTTTATACAGGCTGCTGATTTCGATCGTCAGAAAACACCCGATGAGGTGCAATGGCAGGTGGTTGATGGATTGGGTTACAGTGGTAAAGCCATTACTCTGCTTCCGTTGAATAACCGTGAGTTTCGGGATGAAAAGCCATGGGTAAGCTATCATTTTAAAGTAAAAGAACCGGGTAAGTACATCATTCAGGTGAGGTGTTTGCCAACACATGCCAATAATTTCGATCATCAGCTTAGTGTAAAGGTAGATGATGAACCGGCATCGGTTTATCATCTGAATACCCGTGGACGAAGCCGCGAATGGAAGGAGAATGTGCTGCGTAATGCACAAGTGATTAATAAAGAAATAAGCATTAGCGAAAAAGGAAAGCATCACCTGGTATTAGAGGTAAATCAAACGGGTATTGTAATAGATCAGTTGGCAGTAATTCCGGCTGGCTATCCTGCCTTTTATGAGATACCCAATGAGTAGAATAAAAGTTTAAAGCTAATTGAGATTAGTATCCATATAAAATTAAAAAAGGATGATAGCCGTTGCCATCATCCTTTTTTATTAACCTAAACCCAAATCTTGAAAAAAAATCTACTGATAATAGTATTGCAAGTAGTGTGCCACAATAGTGTTGAAGAATCTTATTTAGTGTTAATTAAGGTTGACGTGTTAGTGTGTAGTGGCTGGTACTAAGTGTACTTTAACATGATATTGTTATACAACTCCGCTGGAGTTGAGTGATGAGGTGTTGCTTAAACTATTCTATGGATATTCAACTTCTCTGAAGTTGAGTTGTGTTTCTCGTGGATGTGCACAAGGTAATGTGTCATTCCGAAATGGTGGAATAATCGGTGTAAATTGGTGTTATCTGTGGTTAAGATGAATAAATAAGTTTCGCGATATTGTACTTCTTTATATCCCCAGCGGGGATATATATCTAGTATGGTTAATTAATAATTGTCCATCAACTCCAGAGGAGTTGTATCATTTGTAAGAAGGTTAATGATAAATTTTTAGTAGAGTGCCACAATTACAAGTACATAAATCTGGGGTATTAGTGACTGAATTTGTACTATGCACTTCTTACTCGGCACTCATAAAATCAAAAAAGGATGATAGCCTTTGCCATCATCCTTTTTTATTAACCTAAACCCAAATCTTGAAAAAAAATCTACTGACAGTAGTGTTGCAAATAGTGTGCCACAATAATGTTGAAGAATCTTATTATGTGTTAATTAAGGTTGAGGTGTTGGTGCGTAGAGGATGGTGCTAAGTGCACTTTAACAAGATATTGTTATACAACTCCGCTGGAGTTGAGTGATGAGGTGTTTCTTAAACTATTCTATAGATATTCAACTTCTCTAAAGTTGAGTTGTTTTTTGCGGATTTATAATGCTGACCTGATACAGCCAGATGCCTACCCGGCATTGACAGCATCGTACCTGATACAGCCACTGTGTTACTTTACGCAGCCAGATGCTTACCTTGGATAGGCAGATGCTTACCTGACACAGCCAGATGCCTACCCGGCATTGACAGCATCGTACCTGATACTGTCACTGTGTTACCTAACGCAGACAGATACTTACCTTGGATGTGCAGATGCTTACCTGAAACAGCCAGATGCATCCCATTGACAGGCAGATAGGATCCAAACATTGGTATCAAAGAACGCATAGGTATTATAGGGACTGAATTTGCACTTGGCACTTATTACTTGGCACTAGTACCAATCAAAAAAGGATGACAGTCTTTGCCATCATCCCTCTTCATTTATTACTAAATCCCAATATTACTATCTAAAATCAAAATTCAATACCATACGTATGCCTTCGTCGCCTACTTTAATGCGGATATTACCCGGCTGACTGTGTGGCCCTTGTTGCGAAGTAGGTTTAAACGACCTGATGGCCGGGATGTCGTATAAAAACGATATATCTCCTTCGGGGAAAGCAGGCATAGTAGCTTTCCCATCCTGACGTCCGTGAGGTTCTTCAGGGGTAAATACCCTCATAAATACGCCATCGGTTTCGGCATATACTGTAAAAGGTGCTTTGTCCGATTCAATGGTAGCCCAATACAGGTTGGCATGATATCCTTTAAACTCAGGATAAGTTAAACCATAATCGCTTTCGCCGGTGATGGTATTATTGTAATCTTTTTGCCACAGGTTGTAGTTGGTACCTTTGATGCGGTTTTTCCACACGCGGTAAGGCCCACGTCCAAACCATTCCATTCCCTTGGCCAACTCTTCGGGGTACGAGAATGTTAATCCAAGGTTGTAAATCTCATTATCGGTAAAAGCATCGTCGAAGCCTTGGCCACCGCGGGCACGATTCAGCATCACCGCATCCATCTTTAAAAGTCCGTCGGCATCCATGGTCCATACAATTGAATCAATAGCACCCAGATACTTGGCCACAAATTGAGCTGTTTTTTCATCCTGACGAGCGTAGCACTCTTTAAACTGTATTTTCATACCAACTGCCACCGGACCATTGTTAAACGGAATAACACCATTGGCATTGCTCACTTCTTCGAGCTGGCCGTTGGTTTGATTAAAACGAACCGATACGCCATTGGCCGATAGAGTGGTAGCATTGTTTTGTTCCACTACTTTCACTTTCTGAGTGTTTTGTATCTCTGATTCCTGTGTTTTAAAGTATTCGCTGGCATATTTAACAGGCCACGACCAGTTGCAAATTGCTTTACCATGAGGATCGAAAGCCTCTATCTCTAACACATCGGCATCGAAGAAATGATCAGGAAGCTCCATATGAGCCATTCCTGTTTCGCCCGGATTAAGAGCGGGTAGGTTAACAGTTCCTTCGCTAATTACTTTTTTATTAGCACCTTTTAACGGTGAATCGATGGAGTAAAGGCGGTACTGGGCACTACAGTCGTTTAAGTTGGTAAACAAGTAAGTGTTCGAAATGGTAAAGTTTCCTTTGAATGAAGGAGTGATAAACAACTTTTTAAACTGTATTGGAGCCCATACCTCGCGTACGGTAAATACGCTGCCTTCTTTTTCGCGATAAGGCCCCACAATACCATCGGGAGCGCGGAAATCATCCGAATCGAGTTTGCCTCCTCTATCAGAACGTTTCACCGAATTATCGCAAAATGCCCACATAAAAGCTCCGGCAAACAATGGATGCGAAGTCCAGTTTAACCAAAAATCTTCCAGTCCGGCACCATGACCCTGATCGTACATACCATGCATAAATTCAGTAGGTAAAAATACTTTGTAGCCATTGGTAAAGCGGGCTACGCCTGTAAGGTAAGTAGGGTAGTGGTGAGCATCCACATCGTTAAAATCGGCCCATGGATGTATCACATGTCTTTTTTGAGGATCGTAATCGGCAAAGTGAGCGTCTAAATCGTAGTTCCATCCTCCTTCGTTACCGTTACTCCATACAACTATGCTGGGATGATTCACATCGCGCATCAGCATTTCTTTCTGTAATTTAGGCCCAACTTTAGAGTCGTAGCAGTTTTGCCATCCGGCCAATTCGTCCATTACAAATAAGCCCAAAGAATCGCACATTTCTAAAAAGTGCTGATCGGGAGGATAGTGAAAACGAACGGCATTGATGTTCATTTCTTTCATTAACAAAACATCCTGCTTGCTAATTTCGCGGCTGGTGGTTCTTCCTCCATCAGGATGAAACGAGTGACGGTTAATACCTTTCATGATGATTTTGGTATCGTTCACATAGAATCCGTCTTTAGGGCGGAACTCAACCGTGCGGAAACCAATGCGCGAATTCCAGGAATGCAGTGTTTTATTTGCTTGATCAACCAGCTTAAGGTTTAATACATATAACTGAGGATACTCAGGATTCCAGCTAATAACATTGTCCCATTTAGTACTAATGGTTTGTTTTAGCTCATTATCATTTAACGGAAGTGTAACTTCTTTAAAGCTGCCTTGGCCTGTAAGAGGCTCGATGGAAGCAACTATTTTAGCTCCGCTTATTGGGGCAGATAAATCAACCTCGGCGTTTAATGTACCATTGGCCTGTGCATCAACAGCCACATGAGTAATGGCTTGTTGAGGTTTGGCTTCTAGGTACACCGGACGATAGATGCCTCCGAACAACCACCAGTCGGCCATTCGTTCTGCACGGTTGATGCTGGCATTCTCCGAGTGTTTATGAACAATTACTTCCAAGCGGTTTTTCTTTCCTATTAATAACTTATCGCTGATGTTGTATGAGAAACGATAAAAACCACCCTGATGTGTAGCGCCGGCTTTATGCCCGTTGATAAAAACCTCAGTGTCGGTCATAGAACCTTCAAAAATAATGTTTACCTGTTTGTCAGTCCACGATTTGGGTACTTTAAACGAGTAGCGATAGGTACCTGTTTCTTTCGAAACTTCTTCGTTTTTTTTGTACCATCGGCCATAAGAATACTCTCCATAGCCTTGCAATTCCCATTGCGATGGCACTTCTATTTTGCCCCATTTACCACTGTTATGACCATCGGAACAATAAAAATCCCAGGTGACAGTATTGTCTAAGCCTGTTCCTGACAAATAAAGCTGTTCCGTTTCCTGCCCATTGGTTATAAATGGAAACAGCATTAGTATGCAGATTAAATATAAGTTGCGGTTCATTCTATATTATTTTGTTATTATCTGATTAACCATATCGTTGTATTCGATCTTAACTTTTTTGTTATTCTCAAGCGATAGATGATCCAAGCCAACAATGTTAAGGGTTTCGCAATCCCAGTTACGTGCATGTTTGATAAAACCTGATTTTTCGCCTTTAATAGATACATTCTTAAAAGTAAAGTTATCAATTGTGCTGGCTTTAATACCACCTATGCGCATGCAAACTTCGGCATCGGTAGCCGTTAAATCAGTAAAGGTGATATTTTTGAATTTAGGTGTACCATTTTTGGGGTCAACATGTTCAAGCATTTTGTTCCAGTGTTCGGGCACTTCATCTGCTTTATACCCTTCGGGGAGGGTTGAATAGCTGTAAGCCGGATTCCAATTTAAATCAACAGATAATGGATAACGTACCTTATTCATTTCGATGTTGGATAAATAGATGTTTTCGACGGTTCCGCCTCTGTTCATGGCACTTTTAAAGCGCAAGCCAAAGATGGTATTTTCAGCCTTCAGGTTATAAGCCACTACATTGCGAATGCTTCCCGATGTTTCGCTACCACAGGTAAACAGACCTGCTCCTAAACCTGCATAGCAATTGCGTATTACAATGTATTCGCAAGGACGATTCACTTTTAATCCATCTGCATCACGGCCGGCTTTCAGGCAAAAGTTATCATCGTTGCAATTAATTGAGCTGTTTTCAACCAAAATAAAAGAGGAAGAATCAATATCGATTCCATCGGTACTAGGGCCATGACCTTCAATGTTATTACTGATAATCATGTTACTTACGGTTACATGAGTCGAATACAGAATGTGTAAGCTCCAAAAGCCCGATTGGTAAAGAACCACTCCATCAACCGTAATGTCTTTACTATCCGAAATAAGAATTCCTCGGGGCCGTTCGCAATCGTAATCTACAATCCAGCGCAAGCCTTTCTTTTCATAGTCTTTACGCATCGTCCAGTATTTATCCCAAAATACTTTTCCTTTGCCATGTATTGTGCCTGTACCCGATATGGCAGCATTATTTTTACCAATAATGTTGATAAGTGCCGATGGCCATTTCATTTCAACACCGGCTACTCGTGTATTAATCTCTTTGTAGTCTTCGATGTTTTGACTACCAATAAGCATGGTTCCCTTAGGAATATGAAAGTTAACATTATTGCCAATAAATACCGATCCGGTAAGATATACACCCGGTTCGAAGGTGACGATACCACCCCCATTGGCTTCGGCTGCGTCGATGGCAGCCTGAATGGCTTTGGTGTTTAGCTCTACTGCATCGCCTATGGCACCATAATCTCTAACTGAGTATACTTGTGTATTCTGAGGAAAGGATTTTGCTCCCACCTTTTTCATCCACTCAAATTGTGGAATGGATGCTTCTTTTTGAGCATAAAGGTTAATGGTTACAAGTAAAAGTATAAATGTTAACTTCTTCATGTTCGCAATGATTTTAATTCTAATTGGATAAGTTTACCGGTATTAACTTCACTTCGCTGTTTAAGCCCGATGGCATTACTTCCCAATTGCTATATAGATTTCTTGAATAATTGATGTCTACCAGATTAATCTCTTTAAATTTTCGCCATTGTATACCTTCACGATCCATTTCGGCAATTCGATTAGCCGGAAGGTTGGTTACCTCAATTTCCAGCGAGTTTAAGCCTTCTTTTAGGTACGATCCTATTCTAACGCGATAAGGTACCGACCAAAGTGTATCAACCATTGTTCCGTTAACTGTTACACGTGCGGTTTCTCGTACATCACCTAAGTCAAGTAGCCACTCGTCTGCCATATCTTTATGGGCTGAGAATGTAGTAGTATACTTGGCCGTTCCCATATTAATCGATGCGTTTGGATTTGGAAGCATGGTCCACGATTGAACAGCCGGCATACTAAAAGTATCTGTTATTGCAGGAGTACTTTCGGTGAAGTATAATTGCCAGTTGTTATTTAATACAAAAGGTTTTTTCTCTTCGTTGATATATGGCCAATCAGAACAACAAAGTGTTTTTGATGTATAAGTTTTTAAAATCATTGAAGCACCTGAGTTTAGCTGAATTCTAACTTGTTTACATCCATTCTTGCTTCTGATGGCAGCTTTGCCAATTTTTCCGGTAAGAGGATCGAAAATAACGGCCGATTGAAAAGGTTGAGCTAAAGTGATCCATTGGTCTGTATCACCTTGTTTCAAAGCACTGATGAAGTAATGGTGTCCGTCGGTATTTTTTCTACGGATGTATGATAATCCATATTCTTTCTTCAGCTCTTCTGGTTGAATATCTGTTTTAGCAAGAGTAGTTACAAAGTCAGAGCCAGTAATGATGGATCCACTACCTAAACTTAGTTTTTCACTTTTCTCAAAAGAGCTTTGAGGAAGTTGTGATAAACTGTTTTGCAAAGCTTGTCGGCGCTCGTCTAACTGATGAAACCCGGGAACATCTTCTGGATAATGATCCATGAAAATGATCTGAGCACCCTCTTTAGCTAGTTTTATAAGTTGTTGTAACACATCGGCAGGCATCTTTTTTGCCGCGGGCACTATTAGGGCTTTATATGCCGAACCACCTGATGTTAGCAATTGTCCATTACTTACCTGTGTATTTTTGATAAAAGCATCAGAGATATAGTCAACATCATAACCTGCATTACTGATTTGGTGAATAACATCGATAAATTCAGGTGCCCTTTGTTGCATCTTATGAATATCAAACATCAACAGGCGTCCGTCTTGTTCGTGCCACATGTCGTAAACAGGTAAGTACACCAGAAAATCATTGTCGGGTTGCCCCATTTGCAAAAAGGATTGAACGCGCGAAATGTATTTAAAGAATGCTCCTGCATCGTCCCAAAGTGGGTTTGTAGGGCTCATATCTACCGATGCATAAAATTTCCACCCCGGCCATTCAGCCTCTTTAGGGCTATAAGTCGTACCATGGAAATAAACCCTGTTAACACCAGATACAAACATCAAATCAAGATCTGGTTTGCATTGAGATAAAGACGTTCTGAAATGTTCGGTAAGCCAGGTAAATGTTTCGGATGAAGTATATTGCTTACCTGATATATGCGCTGCTGAAGAGGCATATTTTAACATTGATAGATCAGAATCGTTATGTCGTGTCAGCGAATCTTTTCGTAACCCGTTTATATGAAAATCAGATAAGCCAAAGCCTTCGCATTCGGGTACATCAACTGCTGCATATAAATCAATTAAATTACCGGGAGATCCATGTGCCTGACTACGTGTTTGAGAACCCATTTGATGAGCCCACTCAGTCCATTTAGTGGTGAAATTATTAACCAGAAGTTCGCTTAATAACTCGCGGTAATCAGAAATAATTCGAGCAGTGGTATCGTTATGCTCGCTGCTTAAAAAGTAGGGTAGGTAATCCTGTAATTTATACTGAAACTTGTTTTCGAATGCTTGAAGCAGGTTAGGAGTCCAGTCTGCCTGATACACTTCGTAAGAGTCGGTAAAGAAAAAGCCGGGAGCCGGAGCATTGTTCTTATTGAAGGCATCGGTAAAGCGCTGCAAATAATGAGGTAATGCTGTTTCTGATAAGTGGTCAATCACCAAACCTTTACCTCCGGGGGCAGCCCTTTTAACCTGTTGAAAAGTATGCCCTTCGAAAAGAGCTATTATTTTCCATTCTCCTTTTGGAGCCGTCCAGTTTAATTGATTATCTGATACTTTTGAAGTTAAATCAATTGGTTGGTTATTACCATCAAGAGCCATTAGGCAAGCCAGGTGTGCAAATTCGCGTTGACGTTCATCTTTGGGCTCAATTTTGTCTTTTAATGATTCACCACCTTTTAAAGAATATTCCTGAACAATTAGTTTTGATGCTGCATCTTCGGGCTTCACCTGAGGACCACCAAATGGCCAGCCGGTACCCGTATTCATGTCGATTTGCATGTTCAGGCGATGGGCTTCATTTTGCGTATGTTTGTATACTTGCATCCATCTGTCCGATAGAAAATCAATGTTGTTTTCATCGTTGTTTTGTACTCCGTAAATGGGAGTTATTTCCAAAGCGCCAATGCCTGCTTTGGAGTATTCTTCGAGGTTATACGTAAGATTGGCTTCGTCAACAGCGCTTCCCAGCCACCACCAACGGGCCCCGGGTTTGGTCGTAAGCGACTCATCGGGCCATTTAACATCTTGCTGGCATGCTGCAGAAAAGGTTAACACTAATCCGAAAAACAGAGGCTTTAATCTATTCAGGTAATACAACATGAGATGATAAGTTTTTCAGATTGAGTTTTTTGATTTCCTTGGCTGCCAACTCGGCAATTGCAGTGGCGCCTGCTTCTCTTAAATGAGTGTCGTCTTGTGAACCATCAGGGCGAAGAGAATCCAGTCCGGGTCCAAACCACATATACAGTTCTTTTGAAGGTTCGTCGCCCAGCATAATAACCATATCGCGACTTCGGCTGTAAATATCCAGTAATGGCAAATGAAGCGAATCGGCTATTTGGCGTGTAATTACAGGGTAACCTAATAAACGATCGTCAATTAAAGCCTTACCATTAAAGGTGCGCATCACTATTGATGTTGCTAAAATAGGGTTGGCCTGTTTGGCTTGCACATCATTAATCATCTTTACCAGATTTTGACGATACTCTGGATAAGATGCATGACGTTCGGGGCGATTAGAAGCATCGTTGTGCCCAAATTGAATAATTACATAATCGCCAGCTTGGGTATCTTCAATTAATTTATCCCAGCGCTCTTCCTCAATAAACGATTTGGTACTACGACCTGCTTTTGCGTGGTTTTTAACCGTAATTGTGCTATCCAGAAAATCAGGAAGCATTTGCGCCCAACCTCGCATTAATGTTTTGGTGGTATCGTATGATTGTGCAGTTGAATCGCCGGCAATTAATAAGTTTACCGGTTTTTCCTGTTCACAACTGACGATTAAAAGTAAAAGAGGAAGAAATATCAAGGATTTTAAATTCATGATGCTTATGTTTTGGCTTTTATGAGTGGATTATTTCTTTGGGATAAGGTTTATTTCTACTGATTTATTTCTGTTGCAGGTAATTACTCCATTGTAGTATTCCAATTCGCCTACCTGAATGGAGGTTCTTCGGGTGTCATAGTTATCTTCTTTGGCTTTATCACCAACTCTTCCCGGATGGGTGAAATAAAAGATATATGCTTTGTTATTGCTAACAATTACGTCGCAATGCTGTCCGTGCACACCATCATCTTTACCCGATCCACCTTTTTGAAGAATATGATCTGTTTGACGCGTCCAGTTATCCAAATCGGTTGATGAATGAATTGCCAGACCTCTCCAGGTATCTATCACCATAAAATATTTGCCTTTCCATTCAAATATCTTTGGACCTTCACCACGTTCAGCAATGATTTTACCTTTATCTTCCCATTTGTACAAGTCAGGGCTATCGGCATAATAAATGGTTTTTCCATCTCTTTCGTTGTTATAAAACATCCTCCACGAACCATCCGGTTTTTGAATTACTCCGGCATCAATCACTTTGTCGGAAGTCAGATTGATTTTTGATTCAAATTCCCAATCTAACAGGTTAGTACTGGTTAAGTGAACAAGGTATCGGGGATGTTGCCAATCGGAAAAAATACCCGGAACAATGGTTAAAAACATATGGAAAGTTCCGTTGTCTTCAACAATATCGGGAGCCCAATAGGTATATTCATCCACTCCGTAATTGATGTTGGCAGTTCCTCTGAAATTCCAGGTTACTCCGTTATCAAGCGACTCGGCAATATTAATTTTAGTACCATGTACCCAGTCAACACCATTGGTGTTTTTCATGTTGGCTCGGCGGTTGGTGTAAAACATAAACCAACGTTGTTCTTTTTCGTTCCATACCACTTCAGGATCGGCTGCACCATCAAATACCGGATCGCGGTATAACGGTTTGGGTGCTACTTTTCCTTTGGTAGTTAAAGCTTCGGGTTTGATATAGTTTTTAAGATCGCAACCATTCAAATCAAGTATGGCTTTTGCCAATGTTGAACCGTGTAAAATAGCGCCATCGTATGATGTGTGAACATTGTCTTTGTAATAGGGTTTGGTAGCTTCTTTACCAATTTTATCATATTGTTCGGCACAAAGCTCGTTATGATCGATGTAGCAAACTCCTTCTTCTTCGGCTACTTGTTTGGTCCATGCAGCAAAAGTATCGGTACAACGATTCATTTTATCGTCTGTCCATCTGTTACCCGGTGTATGCGATAAGGCAATAACGTTTACACCATGAGCTTTAGCCTGACGAATATAAGTACGCATGTAGTGGCCATACGAGTAAACTGTTTCGGGACCTCCGGTACGTTGCATGATTACTGTCTCTGATTCTTCGCCTGCACTATGTAGCGATGCTCTGGCGCGACCAGTATTGAGTGGACCTCCATCGTTGTGACCAAATTGTATAATCAGATAATCGCCTGGCTGAAGCCCTTCTAAAACATGTTGCCATAAACCCTCTCTGATAAACGAACGGCTGCTACGGCCACCCAAGGCATGATTTTCGACGCTTATTTTGGTGGTATCAACAAAACGATCGAAGAAACTTCCCCATCCCCATTGACCACGGTCGCCTTTTCCGCTTCCGTTTTTAACAGTTGAATCGCCAATAATGAAAAGTACCGGATTTTTACCTTTACGTGTGCTACCGGCTCTCATGTATGGAGGGCGCGATGGATCCTGAATTTCAAAGATTGGTTCGTCGTGATTTTGTGCTATTTTGTAAAAGTGAATGGCACTATCATTCATTTTAGGATGCCAGTTTTTAAGTAAAGCAATTACTTCAGCTCCGGCCAAAAGAGCAGGGCCATAACCATGTGCTGCATATTCACTCACCGGACGGTGATAATAAAAGGCGGCATCAAAACCCATACCTGTGCCTACACAAGTACCTTCAACTTTACCTTTATCTGTAATTTTTTCGTTTAAAGCATTCCAACCTAACAGAGTGGCTGGTCCGTATAAAGTACCACTAATCCATCCTTTATTGATACCATGGGCAAGAGCATACACGAAAATAGCAGTTGCCGATGTTTCGAGATAACTATCGTCTTTATCAAGTAACTGATGCCATAATCCATTCGAAGATTGGTAGCTTACAATAGATTGAATGTGTTGTTGATATAGTTTAAGAATGTTTGGATATTCCGGGTTACTGCGAGGTAATTTGTCTAAGGCTTCGCATAAGGTAAGCAGTGCCCAGCCATTTGCTCTAGCCCAAAAGAAGTTGGGTTGATCGGTTTCGCCTTCAACCCATCCGTGACGGAATAGTCCTTTTTCGGGAACCCACATTCTCTCGGTAAACTGTTTTATTTGTTTAGCTGCTTCATTATTGAAACTAAGATCGGTATCGTAAGGTGCCTTTTGTAATAAAGCAGGTATACTCATAAACATATCATCGGTCCAAACCGAATTATGTTGAGGACGATTACGCGCAAAAGTACCGTCAAATAATCTTTGTTGATGATACATGATATAATCGATGTACGTATCAATCATCGATTGGTAGTTATTAAGATTGCCAGTCTGGCGGCCTGTTTTAATTACCGCTGCACACATGGCACCTGCATCATCTAAGGCTTGTGGATTAACCACTTTGTTTATTAACGGATCGATTGTACCTGTTTCAGCAAGAAGGTTTTTGTAGTAAGGAGCTACTTCAGCTAAAAAGTCTAATCTGTCGGTTACATATTTAAGATATTGAGGATTGTTCGAAACCTCATTCATTTTCAGCATTCCAGCATAAGTTACGCCCCACTCATAAGAGGTTAGGCGAAAGTCGCCTTTTTGAAGCTCGCAGTAGCGATCTATTTTTGAGTAATCGGTAACAACACTATTGGATTGAGTATTGATAATTGTTGGCGGTGTAGAATTTGAAAGATACTGAAGTATTCCGTCCATCTTACCTTGTACCTCGTTAATTGTAGGTATATGATAATTGAACGAATAATCGGGTTGTAGTAAATGCAAAGGAGTGCTCGAATCGTTTATTTCTGTTGTTTTTGATTTCTTTTTTTGCGCACTCAACTCATGTGTAAATGGTATTAAAGTGAGTAATAAAATTAGTACTAGTTGTGCATTTCTTTTCATAGTAATTCTTCAAATTCAGAGCTAAATCAGCTCAATTTCCGTTAATGTAAAAATACCCTTCACACATAGGGTGGCAAATGGAAAATAGTGCAAAGACCTTTAAATTTTGCTATCACATCTTGTGAGTATACATTTCTATACGGTTTTAATGTGCCTGTATTATAGTTAGATTCCTGCAGTGGTACTATTTTGCATGTTTGTAAGTGTTATTTCAATGGATGTAAATCCATATTTATTGATTTCAACTGATGAAGTAAGGCTTGCGTCATTTTTATAACCTTAGGATCATTGCTTGAAGTAGGGTATAAGTTGGTCCATTCTTTGGGATCATTTTCCAGATCGTAAAATTCTCCGGCAATAATATCATTCATCGTATAATCATTGATATTGTTTTTGCGTTTCATCACCAGAATTAGTTTGTATGAATTATCTCTCCACATAAATGCTGCCTGATCTTTCTTTTCGTGTAAAGCACAAAATGAAGCATCTCGGTTTTGAGCAGTATCCAGTAGGTTTATTCCAACGGCACTTTGAGGAATATCAATGTTGGCTGCCGAAAGCAGGGTAGGGAGTACGTCAATCAATCCTGCATTTCGCTTGTCAATCTTTCCTGCTAGTTGCTTTGGCAAGGCACTTCCTGAAAGTATAAAAGGAACACGAACACTGGACTCGTACAAACAGTATTTGTTGAAGCGATAATAACGTTCGCCTAACATTTCGCCATGGTCTGACACATAGATAATTATAGCATTATCTAAAAGGTGTTTTGCTTTTAGGGCATCAAGTGTGCGTTCAAACATATGATCTATCCACGAGCAGTTGGCTTTGTATCGTAGAGTCATTTCTTTCCACTGTTTTTCTGTAGCATTTTTCCAGAAGTTAACATACATCTCTCTGCGGTTTACTCCTGATGCGTGTTCAGAATGCTCTTCATTCCAAGGTGGTTGCTCGGCATATTTGGTAGTCTCAAGATCATAAAAATCTTCGTAGCCTTTAGGCACATTATGGCCTGCATGAGGTTTTAAGAAAGACAGATATAAAAATAATGGGCGGGCATCTTCTCTTTTGTCAATGTAATTAAGGCATTGTTCAAATACCCATCCATCGCGATGATCGCCTTCTGCTATTTCGCTTGTTTTACCAATGTATCCAGCTGGTTTTTCCTCCCCACCTCCGTATTCTTTCACTTCTTCGTTATAGCGTGCTTTTCGTTCCGGAGCGACATCAATCATCATAACTGCACCTTGCTCGCGACACTCACCAATGTATCTGGTTTCAAATCCTCGTTTTGAAGGAATAAAAGGTTGCGAACTTGTGCCCCAATGCGTTTTCCCAAATCCGGCCGTTTCATATCCGGCTTCCTGAAATAACTGGGCAAGAGTTTTTGCCGGAAGAAGCGAATCCTGCAAACCATGCTGGTTACGAACAATTCCTATTTGATTCGGATAAAGTCCCATCATCATTGAATTACGACTTGCTACGCACATGGGAGCCTGACATACCGCCTGGGTAAAACGTACACCTTCTTCAGCCAATTTATCCAAAGCCGGAGTATGCATTGTAGAATCAACAACACCTAATGCATCCCAACGATGCTGGTCGTCCATCAGAAAAATAATATTGGGCCGGGAAGATTCCGTTTGCTTATTACTTTCTTTTATTTGGCAAGATGAAAAAATAAAGATAGATGGGAATATATACTTTGTTAAATGTAATAGACGTTTTATTGTCCGTTTATTATATAAACTGATCATTGGATTTGTTATTACTGATTATTATTTAGGGTTGTTGTATTGAATAATAAAAATAGCTTCTTCAATATTTGTTTGGAATGGATTTTTAGTCAAGTGTCTGTAAATAAATACAAGGGAAACAGGCTTTTGATTTCTTATTGGAAATAATCAAAAGCCTGTTTATTATTAATTTTTCACTACTTTTTTGATGAATATTTCGTCGTTTTGTTTAATTGAGATGAAATAAATTCCATTTGATTGATTACTAAATTCAATGTTGAAGATATTGCTATTGGATTTCATCTTTTTAACCAGGCGACCTGATACGTCTCTGATTTCAATATCTGCTTTGTTCAGCGAATTATCCAACTTAATATTAATGATGTTTTTCACCGGATTAGGATAGACGTGAATTTGATCATTGGATTCAACCGGAGCGATTGCAGTAGGAGTATCTGTTATTTTAATTACTCCTGTAGTATACAATTCAGACAGATCCCAGAACAGGCCTTCGGCAGGATATTCTGGTGTAATGCCAGTAATTTGTCCTGTAATTTCAGTAGCATTAATAATAGAATATGATTGGCCTGCACTAAATGTTCCTCTCAATTTTTTAAAGTTTAGATCACCATTTAAAGTTACAGTACCGTTTGCCACTATTTGATCGTAAGTTCCGGTAGATGCATTGACTTTAAAATAACATGTACTTCCTGTTTCAAGAATAAGATTATTGTAGATGGTTAAAGTTCCTAATCCAGAAGTAGGACCCGGGTGCAAACTAGCTTCGTTGGCAACTGTTACTTGCCCTGTAATCGCACCTGCCCCAGCTAATGACCCGTTTGCTTCTACCCAAATACTATTGGTTCCGGTTGCACTACCTGTTGTATTGGCCACAATTAAGGTTCCTTCTTCAATAGTGGTTCCTCCACTATATGTATTGGAATTAGTAAGAGTCCAACTACCAGCACCCGTTTTTATTATGGCCGTTTGTGCACCATCATTTTTATAAGCTTTATTAGTTATTTTTCCATCAAATACAGCATTTGTACCTAATCCTCCAATTTTCCAAGTGATGGTTGTTGCGCCAGCTTCTCCTGATCCTAATTCGGATGTTGCTGCACCTGTTAATTCTCCTATTGGAATGATTGCATCCGAGTTATTTTGATATACACCAAATACATCATCGTCCAAATAAATGGCAGCATTAGGATATCCAGATGAATTACCACAAATAAACCAGCCACTGTTGGTTGTGCTTACATTAATTTGTCCTTCAAAAGCAGACCAATCTCCACGTATATGAGATCGGTTGGCCGGACTATTAAGATTTAGTGTTCCAGCCCCTGTTAAACTGCCAAAAATATCACATCTGCTATCAAGATTAATGGTAGCGTTATAACCGTTTATAACTTCAATATTCCAGTTAATATCATTCCAGGTGCCTATGTTATTTAACATGGTTAATGAGGCATTTTGGATTGATACTTTGTTTAGGCCAAGTCCATTGGAGTTAGCATCTTCACTTACCAATTTGACAGAGCCTTCACTTATCACAAACTCTCCTGTTAATGTACTTGAGCCTGAAATATTAAGGACTCCATCACCACGTTTAATAAAATTACCTGTTCCGGTAGTTGGGCCATCCAGTGTTAATGACTTACTCACCGGAATATACATTTGGCCATTGTTTTCACCCACAGTTATACCTCTGTTGGTAGATTCTTCATCACCTGAGTAGTATAAGCTACCGCCATTCATTGAAATACTTGCCGGATCGTTGCTGCCTTCGCCCAGAGAACTGCTTTGTCCAATATTAGCCAATGTACTGACAAAAGTAAATCCGGAGGTTAATTCTACATTTCCGGTAAATGTGTTGTTGTCATTAAGAGTAAGATTTCCTGTACCCGATTTAGTCAACCCACCTGAACCAGAAATAGAACCATCCCCCGTAAATGTATAGGCTGTGGTGGAATTAACTTCCATACTTCCGATAGTAACATCATCACCTACCACTACATCGTGATTACCATTATCATCAAAAAGGACATTATCGCCAAAGGCAAAAAAGTCATCTTCTCCATTATTTAGCCAATTAACGTTTTGTAAAAGGTTCCATGTGTTGTTTTCGTTGCCATCCCACACAATGGAAGCAGGAGCTCGAGGTGCTTCAGTTGTTAGTACAATGGTTTGTCCAACCAAAGAGATGCCGGTTACCAGTTCGCGCAATCCTTCTACTTGAATGTTCTCAATAGATCCTGACAAAGAACCGGTAAATGTTATTAGAGAGTAGGTTCCGTCGTTTAAAAATTCATCTGTTTTGTTAAAGCTAAATACTGTATTGTCAACAATATTCAAATCTCCATTAATAATGATTTGATCATTCGTTTTACTAGTTCCACTTGGGTCGTCACTTAAATCGAAATGGATTGAGGTATTGTTGGCAATGTTTAAATTTCCATTGATAGTTGTTGTGGCAGCGCTGCTATGGTATCCAGCCCAAAGACTTGCACCTTCATTTAGTAATGTATTTCCTAGAGTACCTGCACCTGAAATAGCACCCTTACTATCAACAATCGCCTGACTTGATTCGATACTACCATTTACTTCTAAGAAACCTTCTGACACATAAGTTTCGCCAGTATAGGTGTTATCTGTATTGATGGTCAGGGTACCAACTCCACTTTTTGATAGGAACATATCGCCGCTTAACTCCCCTGTGCCACTAAAAGTATAATTGTCAGGAGAAACCACTGAGACTTTTAATGGGGTTAATGTTTGATTGATAATAATATCAGATGTATTATTTCCTGACATAGAGAATAAAACATCTTCATTGTTATTAAAAACAGACGAAGTTCCATCTTTTAATTTCCAGTTTGATGAATTATTAATATCCCAATTAAAACTACTGGTACCTTCCCATTTTAGTTGTGCCTGAACGATAGGAGCTAAAGGCGGTTCTTGCATATCTGTACCAAGGAAAAATCCAGGGTGAGGAGGCTGGTTATAACCCACGTTTTGCCATGCTATCGCCAAACGATATTGAGGATCGTGCATTAATGTTTTTAAGCGATAAGTTGTTTCGTTGGTTGTAGTATAGATGCGTAATTTGGTATTGTCTGAAGTTCGTAAAATGACTTCTTCGCGCCAGTCGCCTAAAATATCGCCGGATAAGTTAGGAGTTGCTTTTGTACTGTTGTTCGACTCACAACCATAAGCGGTAAGAAGAGTTCCCACCTTGTATTTGCTTATGTTAACGCCGTCTAAAAGTTCTCGGGTTAAATCACCATCCCACCAAACTAAAAAGTTCATGGCTGTTTTTCCTCCTATCACTTCACCATCCACACTATAAACACCATCTCCTGTTGACGACCATCTTTCGTAGCCTCTATGATCAGGACTAATATCTCCGGCAACACCACGTCCAACATCCTCTCCGGGCGCTCTTATCTGCCATAGTATTTCCCCAGTGGCAGCATCTCGGTATGTCATTCCGTTTCCGTCATCTTCGTGAGGCATGAAAACTTCTAAACCAGGATGATCGGGATCCATATCCGAAACATGTAATGCATCGCCATGCCCCAGTCCTGTTGAGTATAATCCTGTTCCGTTATCGTTGATCGTACAAGAGCCATAGATAATTTCATCTTTACCATCCTCATCAACATCAGCTACACTTAAATTATGGTTTCCCTGTCCATAATAAGCTCCGTTGCCGGGTGTGTTACTATCAAATATCCATCGCTGAGTAAGGTTTGTACCATCCCAATCCCAAGCAGATAAAACAGAACGTGTATAATATCCACGAGTCATTACTATGCTTGGTTTTTCACCATCGAGATAAGCAACACAGGCTAAAAAGCGGTCTACACGATTACCATAACTATCCCCCCAATCACTTACATTTCCTCGTGCTGGGGTATAATAGACAGTTTGCATTTCATTACCAGTATTTCCGTTAAAAATGGTAAGGTATTCTGGTCCGGATAAAATGTATCCTTTTGAGTTACGATAATCAGCTAAATGATTAGTAGAAGCAGCAGGTCCTGTACTTAAGTAGCTTCCTGAATTATCTTTTGTTCCCGGAGCTGTTTTACATACTAACTCAGCAATGCCGTTTCCGTCAAAGTCGTATACCAGGTATTGAGTATAATGGGCACCTGCGCGAATGTTTTTTCCTAAATCAATTCTCCATAGTTGAGTTCCATCTGTTTGGTAGGCATCTAAATATACATTTCCGGTATAGCCCGACTGAGAGTTGTCTTTTGAATTGGAAGGATCCCATTTAACTATAATTTCGTATTTTCCATCGCCTGTTAAATCACCTACGCTACAGTCGTTAGGCGAGTAGGTGTAATTAACTCCATCAGGTGTTGTACCTCCTGTAGGACGATTTAGGTTTACTTCGAGATATTGATTATCCCAGATATCAACCGGGATTGATTTCTCTTGTTCAATATTATTGATAACGGCAGCAACCGAGTATTGAGCAGCAGCAGATGAGTTATCTATAAAGTTGGTAGATTGAGTAATAGGAGTGGAGTTGATTTTAGTATCATCGCGATAGATGTTAAAAGCTACATCATTGGGTTCGGTACCTAGCCAACGCCAACTAATAAATACTTCATTAGAGTTGGTTCTTACAGCTACTACTCCTCTGTCGAGGTCTTCAATTTGTCTTTGAGAAAAAGCGGATAAAGAAAATCCGATTAGAATGAAGAATATCAATAAAGATGTTAAGGATGTTTTCATAAGGGATTGGATATGCTGATAAAAGCCCCTTTGGTAAATGGAATAACCAAAGGGGCAATAAATTATGAGATAATGATTTTGTTAATGTAATATTTATTGTTGATTTGTATTTTAACAATATATACACCTGAAGGTAACTGTGACAATGAAATTGGAGTTTTACTACCTCCTTCAATTGTTCCTGTGTAAACATTTGAACCACCCATGTTTTCAACTGAAATAATACCTGTTCCAGACATATCTGAAAGGTTAATATTTATTTCACCATTACTTGGATTTGGATAGATTTCAAGATTCGAATATTTATTTTCAAAAATACCAGTTGGAGTATCAGTTACTTTAATAATGCCAGAAGTATATAACTCAGAAGTATCCCAGAAAAGGCCTTCGCCCGGAGATTCTGGAGAGATAGATATTATTTGTCCTGAGATTGAACTTGCATCAAAAATCTGATAAGACTGGCCAGCAGCATAACTTCCTCTGATTTTTGTGAAGTTAAGTGAAGTGTTTAATACTACATTTCCGTTAACAGAAACCATGTCATATGTTCCTGCCAGAGGATTTACTTTTATATACAAATTACTTCCATTTTCAAAAATAAGACCATTGTACATGGTTAGTTTTCCATTACCTGAAGTTGGTCCAGGTCTCAAATTACCATCTGCATGCACAGTTACCTGACCAGTAACAGCACCAGTACCAGCTAATGATGCAGCTGCTTCAACACTAATACTGCCTATTCCGGTTGCACTACCTGTGGTGTTTGCTACTATTAATGTTCCGGCTTCAATAATGGTTCCGCCAGTGTATGAATTAGCATTGGTTAGCGACCATTTGCCACTCCCTGTTTTAATAATTGCTGTTTGTGCACCTGCATTTTTATAGGCAGTATTTGTTATTTTTCCATCAAATGTTGCATCTGTATTTTTCCCTCCCACTTTCCATGTGATAGTTGTAGCTCCAGCCTCGCCTGATCCTAATTCAGAGGATGATGCACCAGTTAATTCTCCAATTTCAATAATAGCATCACTTGAGTGACGATAAACTCCGAATACATTATCACCTAAGTTAATGGCTGCATTCGGGTATCCGGCACTATTTCCACATATAAACCATCCACCGTTAGTGGTTGTAAAGTTTAATTGTCCTTCAAATGTTGACCAGTCACCGTTTATATGAGAACGAACATATGGAGTGTTTAAATTAAGAGTACCGCTACCGGTTAATAATCCTCCAAAGTCGCATCTTCCGTCCATATTAATGGTTCCGTAGTATCCTAATGGAACATCAATATCCCAATTAGCAGTCGTTCCTGTACCTGTCGAATTCTGCATTGATAGTGTTGCATTTCTTAGCGTAAGCAATTCTCCGACTCCGCCTGTGTTAGCTGCTTCAGATCCTAAAACAATTGATCCATCACTAATAGTTGTTGCATAATGAGTATTGCTCTCAGAAATGTTTAATGTGCCGGGTCCGGCTTTTATTAGAGTACCATTACCTGTAAAAGTACCTCCCATTGTTACGGTTGCTGGACCGGCTATATAGAACTGGGCATTGTTATCACCAATGGTTATGTTACGATTGGTAGAGAAACTGCTACCCAAATACATGGTTGTTTGGTTAACTGTAAAGTTTGATGCTTCACCTGATGAAGCTCCCAATGGACCCGGTGTGTTACCATTTGAAATAAACGGAACCGAAACATATCCGCCATTTAAAACTACCGGACCAGTGAAATCATTGTTATTATTGATATATAAGCGACCTGTGTTTTGTTTTGTAAGTCCTCCTTCTCCAGATATGATTCCATCACCATCAAAAGTATAATCAGAAGTGGCGTCAATTACCATATTACCAACGGGTACATTTTCGGTAATATCAATGGTTTTTTCTACTCCGGCATCAGTAAAATTAACCACATCATTACCTAAAAACCAATCTTCAGTGTTGTTATTTAACCAGTTGTAATCACCCGCAAAATCCCAGATATTACTTTTTGATCCAGACCATACTAACTCAGTACTTTCTCTTACTTCTAAAACTTCGAGAGCAATTGAATTTTCTGTCTGAATAATTTGACAGGCTACATCATTTACACCTAGTAATTCTATATCATCAATTGAACCGTTAAAGCTTCCATCAAATGTAATTAGTGGGTAAATTCCGGGATCTAATGTGTTAGCTGTGCGGTTGATGGTTAGATGAACCAGACCAGAAATAGTTACATCACCTGTAACAGCTAATAAATCGTTATCACCATCGCTTGAAGAAGATAAATCGAAATAGCATTTTGACTCTGATTCAAGAGTTAAACCATTCCCGATTGAACCGGTACCTGCAGATGAGCTTTCTGAACCCGCATTTAACTTGCCTCGCGACATTATTTTAACACTGTTACCAATGGAACCGTTAATGAATAACTGTCCGTACATACCCACTTCAACAGGGCTGGCAGATAATGATTGATTGATAATAAGGTTACCATTGTAAACTTTGGTAGTACCCGTGTAGTCGTTATCTGAATTAAGATTCAGGCTTCCGGTTCCGGCTTTTAATAACTCCATCGCACCGGTTAGTTTGCCTGTTCCTTCAAAAGTGTAATTGTTTTGAGAGAAAACAGTGACGCTTCGTGGTGAAACTGCACTTGTAATATTTACAGCACTACTATTGTCGCCAAGAAAATCAAATAATACGTCAGCACCATTTGCGTATGAGGTTGAATTTCCATCTTCGTCAATCCAGCTTGCAGAACCATCGCCCCAATTTGGACCCGAAACCCATGCTGTTTTATTATTGATGGTAGGATAGGGGACAGCTTCCTCTGTTTCAGATCCCATATAAATGGCTGTATGAGGAGGTTGGTTATAGGAGTTATTTTGCCATGCTACAGCAATGCGATATTGAGGCTCGTGCATCAATGTTGGCATTCTGAAATCGGTTACATTAGTTGTTGTATAAATACGGAAAAAAGTGTTATCAGCACTGCGAACGATAAATTCCTCGCGCCAGTCACCTAAAACATCAGCTTGTAAACAAGGATTTCCTTTTGTCCAGTTATTGGAAGCCATTCCTGTAGCAAGCAAAAGCCTGTAAGCACTTAAAGTAGTTGGATTGTATTTTGTGATTTCGGGTGTTCCGTATCCACTGGTAGATGAAAAATTGTAATGATCCAGAAATTCGCGAGATAAATCGCCATCCCACCAAATCATTTGACTCATTGCTACATTGTTAGATCCAACCACAGAGCCATCTACATTGTACATCGGACATTCGGTAGCTGCCCACATTTCCCAACCTGTTTTGTTTGGGTTGATATCTCCTGCTGCAGCTCTACCACAATCGCGGTTTGATCTGTAGCGAATCAATAGCTCCCCATCGATTGAGTTACGCAAGGTTGCTCCCCAGGTATTTCCACCTTCTAAACATTGCCATGTTTTTAATCCATAATGATCGGGATCCATTGCACTTACATGAATAGCATCTCCATGACCAAAGCCTGTTGAATATAAGCCTGTTCCATCGTTATTCACAACCATGGCTCCGTACACGATCTCGTCGCAGCCATCATTGTCAACATCGGCACAGCTCAGGTTATGGTTTCCTTGTCCGGTATATGAAGTAGCAGCCCCATTAGGGTTACTATCCCATGCCCATTGTTTTGATAAGTTTGTACCGTCCCAATTCCAGGCTTCAAGTTTTATGCGGTGATAAATACCACGACCGTTAACTATACTAGGAGTTTTTCCGTCTAAATAAGCAACTGTCCACATGCATTTATTGGCTCTGTGTCCGTATTGCGATAAACTCATACCGGGCGTACCCCATTGTGAGATAGGAGCAAGGGCAATGTAATTATCCCAGGCAAGTTCTTTACCTGTCTCACCTTCGAAAATAGAAATATAATCGGGTCCTTCTGTTCTGTAGTAGCTTGAATTATATACAAACGAATATTGGTAGTTAACTTTTCCATCTCCATCTCTATCTCCAACATAAGTACCGGTACCATCTGTAAAACCATCGGAAGTACGAGTGGCAATTTCGGCTTTTCCATCCCCGTTAAAATCATATACCAAAAAGTTGATTTCGGTTCCATCATTCATGTTGGGTCCTAAATTGATAGTCCACATATGAGTACCATCTAGTTTATAGGCTTCCAAAAGATTGTAGTCGGTAGTGTATTGGGTTTTATCATTTGCCAATCGTTTGATCACAACTTCGAATTGACCATCGCCATCTAGGTCTCCTACTGAGGCATCACTAATACTGTATTTAGTAGCAGGATAAGTTGAATTATCGATTGGAATATCCAGATATTGATTACTCCAAACAGCTACTTCGTTTGATGTGTTTTGTTCTGTACCATCGATGATAGCTGAAACTGAATATTTAGAAGAACTACTACCTGATGTGTCCACGTAATTACTAGCACCAGTGATTGGAGCAGTATTTATTTTAACACCATCGCGATAAATATTATAAGTAACATTACGAAGTTCGGATGATAAGATTCTCCATCCTACATATATATCATTTCCGGATTGTACGGCAACAACACCCCGGTCGAGTGCTTCCATTTTTCGCTGAGCACTTGTGTTTTGACACAATACCCACAAGCTCAGGACTAATATGGTTTGTATCAGATTTTTTAGATTTTTCATATGTAATGATTTAATTTTCATAATTGGTAGGGCTTATAGGTACGCAGTTGTTATTCTGCTATATATTGATTTAGTGTTGTTTTCGAATTAAAGTGGTTGTTCCCTTTATTTTAGTTTTTTTCAAAGCACAAATGCCTTGGATAAGGCATATCTTCTTTTGTTAGTTATGGACAGGTAAGTGGTTGAAATATAGTAAAAGTAATACGTTTATTCGATAGGTTTTGTTTTAAGGTAAAAAAGGAAAGCTCCTTAAGAGCTTTCCTTTAATAATGAGTTATTTAACAATTATACGTTCAACTTTAACTGTTTTACCAGATGTAACTTTTACAAGGTATAAACCTTTAGTTGTAAGAGATACAGGTATTGAACCAGCAGCTGTAACTTGTTTTTTGCTTACTAAGGCACCTGCAGTATTAATAACTTCAATGGTTACAGATTCTTTTGAATCTACATCAATATAGAAATTACCATCAGATGGATTAGGATAAATTTTCATACCTAATTCTTCTTTTTCAGGTTTAATACTCATTGCTTCATCAACCCAAATACCTACTTCGTTTGAGTAAATGGTTTCACCTGTTGGTGTGGTAAACTTACAAACTATAAAGTGAGTACCAAATGATTCCCCATAAGGTTCGTAAGTATCACCTGTCATTGGAGTACCAATTAAAGCTTCAAATGATTGATATTCTGTATCACCTTTTAGACGAGCCATCCACTCAACAGGAATGTAACCATCGGCATAAACTGCTGTAAGTTGTGCTCCAATTCCATTTGTGGCTAATTCCTGATCATCTCCAGGTGTAATGGCTACTGGAACAATATTAACAATGGCAAAGTTGGTAGTTGTGTAACTTCCATCAGCAATACATTTTACAAAGTATGTTCCAGGCTCATCGAAGCTAACTACTCCTGATTGGCCTGTAACAGCAGGACTGAATGATTGATATTCTCCATCGCGTACTTCAGACCATACCCATTCAAAAGAGCTATAAAGACCGGCACCTTGCAAAGTAAGAGGTTCAGACGCCTGACCTGATGCTATTTTTTGTTCTTCAGGGTTTGCAATGTACAATGAATTAATATCTTGTGCATAAATGATGGTTTCATCAGCGTTAGCATCATAAATCATTTTAACTTCGAAACCTTGAGGAGCAATAAATGATGGATAACGTGTAATATTACCTTCACTGTCTTCTTCGCCATTAACGTAGATAGATAGATAACCTATGGCGTTGCCACTAAACACATATTGAGCATTGTCTTGTAAATAGAAGTTACCATATTCTGCCGCGCCTGAGATACGACCCGGCCATGTATTGAATAAAATTTGTGCATTATCCTGAATATACATGTTTGATCCATCAGGTGGATTAACTGCATTTGTTTTTGATAACAATACTGTTGCTTCGTATTGAGTATCGGTTGTGAAGATGGCTTTAGCGTTCCCGGTTACTGTGAATGTAGTATTTACATCGTACAAACGCATAAATCCTTTTTCTTTAATAAAGACACCTTCTTCAATTAAGAAAGATCCCGGAGATGAATTATGGTCAGCTCTGTACCAAATTGTATCAGTTGGAGATTCTCCTTTAACTGTTAATACTCCATTTAATCCAATAGTAATACCCGCTAAAGTGTCTTTACCTGCTTTATTAATAATTGCATTTATATCATCAGGAATGGTAATCGCATTCTTGTGAATGTATGCAGCAGGATCCCAATTTAGCATATTTTCTGCAGGACCGTTGTTGGGGCCAGTATACGTTATATTCAATGCTGCAGCATTCCATTCCGAAACATTAATTTGTATTTCTTTTGATTGATAGGCAACTCCATTAATGGTAGATACGCAAACTATGTAATACATACCCGCTTCTGTGAATTCTGGAGTACAGGTTGTTGTGCCAACAGGAGTATCAAATGAAGAATAAGGTCCACCAGCAGTAGTTGAAATTTTCCAGTCGCGAGTTGAAGCTGTTTGCTCTTCAGTAACGGTTAATGTTGCTGCAGTTTGACCTAAACGTAAGTTTTGAGCTACTTCTGGAGATACATTTACAAGGTTGGAAGATACCTGGAATTCAACACTGTTCGAATAATGAATTGTTGAAGTTCCATCGGTCCCTTTTAAAGCCATGAAAAATGTACCGGCTTCAGTAAATACTGGATCAATAGAAGTACCGGTTTCACCAGTAAACTCAGAAGTATAATTTCCGTCAGTAGTACCATATACCCACTGAACACCACCAGTCATATTAGTATAACCATCATTTTCGATTACAGAAACAGTGCTGCCAGCTTCTCCAACCACTAGTAACTGACGATCGGCTGGCTCAATAATAAATGCATCTTTTGCGCGCAAATAGACATGTGTTTTTAATGTATTCGGATCATATTCAGCAACTACATCCATATCTTCACTCGTAATAATGTTTCCATTATCAATACAAGTGTGAATATAGTCAACCAAGTCACCATTAATATACATTTGAGCATTATCGGTAAGTGAAATACTTACTTTATCAGGAATATTGGTAGGGACTCTAATTAAACCATTCATGTAAACGATAGTTGATCCTTCAATATTCATTCTACCTCCGGCAGATGGTGTATTGCCATTACCCAAAGCAACCACATGACGATAAGTAGCTGTTTCACAATTTAGATTAACAATTGACTCATCAGAATCCATATAGTAATTCTTGAGTCTGTTATAATGGTAGTTACCACCTGTTATGTTTAGTGTACCTTTCATATAATCACCGGCAGGTGCTCTGTTGCCATTAACTCTGAAAGTTGTGCCTGGAGCCATATTAATGGTGACAACCCCCGCTGGATAAGTAATGTTGGGATCATTTTCATCAACTGTTGATTCTGCAAACATATCCATAATGTTAACGGTTATGTCACTGGTACCATCAATGATACATGGATTAGTGTAGGAACTTGTATTTCCGAATGTAATGTTGTTACCATCAACGGTACCTTCCGGCGTCCAGTTTTGCGTTTCTAAATAGTTGGAACTAACATTTCCGTTCCATGTTAAATCATCTTGAGCTTTTAGGCTTGATCCAGCTAACAAAATAGCTGTTGCCATGTAAAGCGATTTAAATTTACTTAGATAGAATTTTTTCATAATAAAATGAATTTAGTTTAAAATATATATCAAAATAATGATAGCCTTTGCTATTATTTATTTTTCATTGCTGTAATAGGTTTGTAATAGGGGGTGTATTAAACACCCCTGATTTTTTATTCTTTGTTAACCAACGGTAACCACCAGTTATTTCTGTCAGACAGATAGGTTCTTAAACGGTTGGCTGTAGCTTCATCACCAGCCAGCTCAAATTTGCGTGCCACTTTATTGGCGAGAATAGTTGGGTCGCCACGACGAATAGAAATACGTACTAAATCGCCCCATCGGTCTCCCTCAAAGGCCATTTCCAATGCATTTTCTTCCAAAATTTTATCTTCGATAGTAAGCAAAGAGTCACTTGGTTCAGCAACCGTAAAGTTTTGTAAACTCACTCTGTTTCTAATTCCAACATTACGATACCATAAACCACGATAGGCAGGAGGTGTTTGTAAATTATTGGTAGTTCGTGCATCAAAATCATATGGAAAAGGTAAATTAGTCATCTCATAGTTGAACTGTCCGTATATGGTATCTTTATTTCCTGAGAATGCATAATTAGGTTGGATACCATTGTTGATTAAAGCATAGGCCACGGTATGTTTACCGTCTCTATTGGCTGCTTCGCTATAACGTAAATGTAAAGAGCTGGCACGCCATTTAAACCATTTCCCTGGTTTTTGAAGAGGATTGTTCTCTTCATGATCGGATGTATACTTTGTAATTACCGGATTGTTTCCAATCATTTTATACGATCCGGTATTTCCATCACCATCTTCAATGTTACCTCTGAAATCACCAAGGAAACCATTTGATTGAACCTGCGAATTCCAGTTATTGATGGCAGCAGCAGATGGTTTTAAATAGTATTCGCCATTATCGTATGAGAATAATTCGTAAAATGGTGAGGGTTCGTATTGTTTGTGGTAATACATTAACCAAATCCACTCATTGTTAAAATCGCTTGTTCCATAAGTCGAAAACATGGTTGGCCAGCGATTCATGGCACTTTCCAGATCATTTTCGTGGTATCTGGCATAACGACTATGATAATTACTTCCGGTAAAAAAGTCGGTTGGTATTTTATACTGATCCATATTACCGGCACTGCGTTCCATAATTCTTTTAAAGTAAGAAGCTGCTTGCAGGTAATTTCCATTCCATAAATTTAACTCACCCAAAAGATACTCTTTATCGATAAAAGCACGATTCAATGCAAATCCATCGAATCCCGATGTCATATCAGTGTCGCTGTAAGGAGCTTTGTATGGGATGTTCTCCATAAAATCCAATAATTCGGCAACCATATCTTCCAAACCCAGCACTTTAATATTGGTGTTGTTTAAAATATCATCAATGGTTTCAACAGGTTCGGTAATATAAGGCACCGAACCATATTGAATAATTAATTGAAGGTAAACGTAGCTACGTAATGCACCCATATCAGAATAGCGCTGATTGTATTGTTCGCGTGTTATTCTTGAATTCTCGTACATTGCTGTAAGGTTTTTCATCACGTCGTTACAGTTGTTAATAACGCGATAGAAGGGACGAGGATCAGTCCAAGGATTATCTAATGTTGTAGTATGTTTGTCAACATCTTCCAAAAAGTGATCGGCATTATAAGTAATGTCCATCAAATCGGCTCTAAGCTCGTTTAGAACCACCAGTTGAGGAGCTATATCCTGAAACAGTGCATAGGCACCAAAAATGGCATTGTTTGCATCGGCAATTGTTTTATAATGCTCACTTTCTTTAAGCACATCCATATCCTTAACGTCTAGAATATCATTACATGCAGAAAAAAGAGTGATGAATGCTAAACAGAAGGCTATTATTAGAGAATTATTTTTCATAATAATGATTGTTTCCGTTGATTAAAGTTTTAGTTTAATACCCAATAAGATGGATTTACTTTGAGGAGCCAGTCCCATATCAATACCTCGTGTAAGCGTATTATTACTTGCACTAAAATCAGGATCTAATCCTTTATAATCAGTAAATGTTAATAGGTTGTTACCGGTAACATATACCTCTGGACGATCCATAAAACCAGTACTGATTGGTAATTTATAACTTAATGTTATGTTTCTTAATCGGATATATGATCCATCTTCGATCCAACGATCCGAAAAGCGGTTATTCATCATTGGGTCGTTATAGCTTGCTTTTGGCATGTCAGTTACCTGTCCTTCGTAACGCCATCTATTACGGGCAGCATTGGTTTGATTGTTGTATGAGTCCATACTTTCTAATTGATAGCGCATTACATTAAAAACATCACCACCATACGAGAAACCAACGTTAGCAATTAGGGTAATATCTTTATAATTAACACGGGTATTAATTTCGCCAAAGAAATCAGGAGTTGGATCACCAATTACCACACGGTCTTTATCATCAATAATACTTGTGTAAGATTCATTTTCGATATTGTCATTATGATGATCAACAAAAATTACATCACCCGCTTCGAAAGGAACAACTGAGGTGTTGGTTAAGTAATTGCCTAATTTTGAATTGGCAGCATCTTGTGATGTAGCATATACACCCGCTGTTTCATAACCATAAAATACGCCAACCGGGCCACCTACTTCAGTTAAAATAGTAGCTCCATATAATTCAGATTCCAGGCGGTTGTCGTTTAAAGCAGTAACTTCTGTGTTGTATTTACCTATGGCAACACCTAAATCCCAGTTAACTTTACCTGTAATAATTTTACCAGTAATACCTAAATCTATACCTTGAGTAGTAAAGCTACCATTGTTGAAGAAGTAGTTAGCTTCACCGGAATAAATCGATGCCACCTTATTTTCGATCATATTGTCGGTTTTGTTTTGGTAAACATCAGCTGAAAGAATTAAGCGGCTTTTCAACAATTCCATATCAAGTCCAAGGTTCAATTTAGTATTGGTTTCCCATTGAATAGCAGGGTTGGGGATATTACCACGTACAATACCCTGTTGACCTAGGTAGTTAATGCCTGAATAATATTTATAGCGATGATATAGGCTATAATCGTCGTTACCGGTTAAACCGTAGCTGGCTCTTAGCTTAAGCAGATTAACAAATGAGATATTAGACATGAAGTTCTCGGATGAAAGTAACCAGGCACCTGATACAGATGGAAATACTCCATAAACATAATCGCCTAATTTAACTCCATCAGCGTCTTCACCATAGTGCGAAGCTCCATCAAGCGAAACACTGGCAGATAAGAAGTATTTATTATGGAAAGCGTAATTAGCCATAGCATAATAAGTAATAGAACTCCAATCGCTTAAGAATCCACCTGATTTATTAAAAAGAGGGTCGCCTTGTCCAACTGAGGTGTACTGATCACTAGGGGTATTAGCTCCTGTAGCACGGTCTTCTTCAGCTTGGTTGATATTAATTCGGGCTCCCGCAATCGCATTAAAATCATGCATTCCATTAAATGTTTTCTGGTAGTTAACTCTAAAATCATTATTAATGGTGAACTGCTTAAGTGTTCTGAATCCATTGCGATTATATACAACACCTAAATCAGTTGTATCTGGAACAATACCATATGAAGGGATGAAGAAGGTTTCGCGATCTTTGTCAAATACTACTCCAACTAAATTATGCAAGCTTAAATTCTTGTTTATTTTAGCATTGAAGTTAAAAGAACCCACAAAGCGATAGTTACGCACTTGTTGTTCCATTGGGTTAGCACATTCAAGAATTGAAGTGGGGTTCGAGATCCCAAAAATGTCGTAGTCTTCATATACCGGACTAAAAATTCCTGTTGAAGTACGTTTAAACGAAGTTAAAAGTGGAGATTTTACCAATGATTGAAAGTAAGGATTATCCAAACTATTAATACTTGTACCGCTTTTATGGTTTTGTTGTCCTCTCATAAAACTGATATTAGAGTTAAGGCTAAAAACCTTACTTATCTTAATATCAGAGTTAAATCGCATATTAAATTTGTCATAGTCGGTCCCATTAACTGTACCTTCGTTTTTAAGATAACCAACAGATAGGGCATACAATGCAACGTCGTCACCACCGGTAATTCTAAAACTAATATTAGTGTTGTAGCTCTGTGCAAATAGTTCTTTTTGCCAGTCGGTATTGTTATGGTAACGATAATAGTCTTCGTAACTTTTTGAGTTAATCATGTATGGAAGACGCTGAATAGAATCACTTGATAAACCTTGGCTTTGGTGCATATCATACATGAACAACGAAAAATCATCGGCATTCATTAGAGGATATCCTTGTGGAGCCAGGTTAACACCACCCGACATATTTAATTCAATTTTATTCGATTGCTCTGTGGCATGATTGGTGCGAATGTAAATAACTCCATTCGCGGCTTTCGCTCCATAAATGGAAGCTGCATCTTTAACAACTGTGATGTTTTCGATGTCGGTGATGTCAATTGCTGTAAACTGGTTCTTACGTTGTCCGTTAATAATGCTTGTTCCATACTCGCGGTCATCGTAAACCATTCCATCAACAACAATTAGTGGACGGTTACTTCCATATAATGAAGAAAAACCTCTTAAAAAGATATCGGAACCAACGCCCGGAACACCTGAACGGCTCAATACTTCCATACCAGGAACGCGTCCTTTAAAAGTGCTTTCGCCCGTTTCGGATCCGGTTCTGGCTGCATTGTCATATGGAGTGTTTACCTCTAGGTTAGTAATTGCCTGTGATGTATAAGCTTGTTTATTACTATAAAAACCGGTGTGAACATCACGCTGCAAAGATGAGTATCCTAATGGTGACAGGTAGATGTTTATTTCTGATCGCCCGGCAATGATTACGTCCTGGTTGATATATCCAAATGCCGAAACTTTTAATACGCCCTGATGTTTGAGCACTTTAATGTTGTATTTTCCTTCGATATCACTAAAAGTAGAAGCTACCGTATCGTTATCGATGGCTACAAACTCAACAGGTAAATTTGTTTGTACATCATAAACGGTACCACTAACCTTCAGGGATTGTTCACCCTGTTGGGCCATGGCCATGGTGCCTCCTATTAAGACAAAAATGAGTAGGTATAGATATTTAATATTCGTCATGATGCATTAATTTTCAGTTTGTTCGAAAACAGGTACAAGTTTTATGTAATCGGCAGTAACAGCTTTGTCGCCTTCGTTTTGAAGCCATAAATAAATATCTCGCATTGAAGTGTAGGTTATGCTGCCTACTTCTTGTTCTACCGCTTCGGCATAAGAAGTTGCTGTTACATCGGTATATTCAGGTGAAGCTCCTACCATTGGGTTGAAATCAAAACGACCATTGTTTTCACTTCTCAATGTTGTAGTACCAAGTTTTTGTCTTAAAACGAAGTCTTCAGATCGATTAGGTAAACGATACGAACCGTTAAAATCGTTCACTGCCTTCCAATAAAATTTATAGGTTGTTGATGCAACCATTCCGGCGTGAAGTATTAAGCCCGAAGCTTGTACATTCGATGCAGAGTTATCTAAAACGTAATCATAACCACCAGAAGCTTCGGGGCGTACCCTTAAATTACCGGTGGGCGATCCCATAATACTGTTTCCATTAATAGTGTAGTTACTGATATATCGGTTAATCGATTCAGCCTCAATAAAAATGGGGAGTATCTTGTTTTCTAATGGAACAGGACAGGTAGAAATATGATGTATCCATCCGTTACTTGCATAATATGATTCTACAATAAGATCTTTATCAATAGGTACCATGACTGAATCAACAGATAGCAATTGGGAAGGTATTTCTGATGAAGAATAACTTGTACTAAAACAGTAGTCTTTTGTTATTTTTGATAAACACATTTCCTTATTCAAGGCTGCAGCCTCTTCTGTAGGGGCAGATGATACCAAAAAGAAAGGAGTATAGCGTTCAAATTCCTGGTCAAAGGCCGCATCGTCAACTATCAATAAGGTATAAGTCGAATCTTCTACTCGTAAATCAGCTACATTATCTAAAAAGGAGTTTCTCCAAACCATCCCGGATAGCGTATCATAAATAGCTTCACCGTTATTATTATAGCCAATAATCTTGGCAATTTCAGGATCAAAAACATCCCCGGATAATGAATTCAGGTAATCGATTTGCTTATTGGTTCCCGAATAACTTTCGATGTATTCCCAAATGTTCATTCGGGGGCTAAGTTTATTATCAATTAATTGTAAGAAACCATCTTTGGCAGGAATGTCAGTCGTATTTACAGTTATCTGATCTACTGTTTTTTTTGTTCCATCTACGGTGATGTATTTTCCGTTTACCATCGACAGGCGTTTTGTGCCTGCTAATTGTGCCAATTGCACCGAACCATAAGCAATGTGGTTTCCAACTAGTGTTTTTAGTTCTTCTTTGTCTTCAGGAAGGTTGGTAAAAACATCGTTAGCCGGAGCCCAAACGGTAAGCATAATGGGTTGATTAAGTACACTGTCTAAGCCAGTTGTTTTAATTGCCGAAACAAAGTTACTGTACTCCGATTTGGCTTCGAGCAGCTGCATTATGCTCTCCGAAGGGGTCGTGTCAGCCAGCTCAGCATGGTCTTCCCATGCATCCTGGCATCCAACGAAGAACAGCACCAATAATACAGCTGATATGTGATTGATATATTTTTTCATATTTATATTTTTTCTATCCATTGTTAGCAGGTTATTCCGGTACGGTCATGGCAGGTAACCCTTCTTTGTAAATGCGAGAGTTATCTTCTACATTACTTCTTGGCCAAATCTGATCCATATCACTTGGTATAAAGTGGATTTGATCTAACCATAAGTGTTGACCCGCAAATGCTGTAATACCAACAAATTTTACTTTGTGGCGACCGGTTGTTTCAACATTGATGGTTCCGGCTAACTGACCGGTAAAACGTCCTGAACCTGATCCATCAACATAGCGGTAAGCTGTTGAATCGCGTTCGGGCCAGAATGAATACCATTTAAAGCCTTGTAATTCATATTCTTCTTCACTAACATCACGACTTAATGTGGTGTTAGTATCAATGATAACCGGAAGTACTTCATCATCGAAATACACAAAGAAAATAGGATTACGATAACCCGAAGAAGGGTATACATTACGAGTACATGTCCATAGTTTGTATTTACCTTTAACTAATAAAGGAGTAGTAAATTCAATCCAAGGAACTATCTCGGGTCTTAAGTATATATTTAGGTAATCGCCCATTACATATGGATAAGGAGAGTTAGATAGACCAACGGTGTAATCAATGTCATGACCTTCAGGCCAAGTAATGTCTTCTAACTGACCAGGTGATAATGCAACACTTTGTTTACCATATACTCCCGGCATTTTTCTGATCTCCAATTGGTCGGTTACTTCCCAGTAAACAGGGAAGGGTTGACGTACTTTAATACCATAGTCACTATCAACAAAGTGTAATACTCCATTATTAGTTGTAACATCCGAAAGCTGACGGTTAATGGGGTAACCGGGTTCAACAACACCATTAAATACATCTTCGTTTATCAATACATTTCCATTGGCGTTTTTGATGGTAATTACTTCAAGCGGAGCATAAGTTAAGTGAGCAGCTTGTTCTTGCAGGTCGGAAACATATTTTAGCTGGTTGTCTAAAATATGGTAAGCCATGTATAGGTATAAGCTGTCGGTAGCCAGGGTTGGATCTCCGGTGTCAGAATATTCCTTGGCAAGATCATCGTAACTAAGAATTCCTTCTTTTTCGTAAGCCTCGTTAGGAATAGCTATTACGGTGAAATTACGTACCTGTTCTGATTCACGACTTACTCTTAAGTTAAGAGTATCGGCAAGTGTTGTTTGTACTAAACCTTCGTAAAAAATACTATAATCAGGCATGCCAGCCAGCATCTCTTTTAAGGTTCTTGTTTCGGGGTCCAAAACATCATTAACCGAATAAAATACACCATTTAATAAACGCTTATCTTTAATATCGATTTCGGCACTTTTATTGATCAGGTATTTCAAATCGTCGTCCGAATTTTCAGCTTTGGTTGTCAGGTATTGTCCATACATGGTTTGCGTTTGCATTCTACCATCAATAAACAGGGTCGAAGCAATGGTATCTCTAATGGTATGGAAGCGAACCAAATCTTTTAATTCTTCTTCTGAGAATTGATCCAGTGTTTTGCCTTTTTCTTCGAAGTAGCGTTTAAAAGCATCGTTATTGGGAGCAAATACGGTATATGCGCCATAGGCTTTTAAAAATGCCATGGAATTACTTTTTTCAAGTACTTGAATATAAGTCGAGAATTGATCCGGATTTGATTCAAGGTATTCGCCAATTAACTGTTCGTAACTGGTTCTCTCGGTATATTCCTCTGGTTGGCAGCTGGCCAAAATGCCGGCAACGATTAGTAAGAGGAAGGTACTTTTTTGTATAAAAGATGATATTTTCATAGTTCTTAGATTTTCAAAAACATTTTTACCCAAACCTGCAGATGAAGAGCTTAAGCCATTAATCTGTTTTTCTGATAGCTGATTGATGTTATTTGATCTTTTCATCTGCTTTGGTTTATCAACTTAAATTAATTTCTGTAAAAAGTATTTTGTTCCAGTATCGGATAACCAGCATCAATATCAACCTGTGGTATTGGGAAATAATGACTTAAGGTGTCCTGGTATTTACTTAAAATAGTTTGAGTACGATTACTAGGGGAAGCCAACAATACCATTGATCGGATTAAATCCATTCGTTCGTAGTTATTACGTCGTGCGTTTCTGAGGATGTCCGGCCAGCGTTTTCCTTCAAAAGCAAATTCCCGGGCTCTTTCATTCACAATGTATGTTATCAATCCATGGGTTGTCGGAGTTTCATTGTCTGAAATTTCCTGAGTTTCTTTGGCAGCCTTAGCTCTGTTTCTGATTACATTAATCAGGCGTAACGATTCGTTTAAGTCACCTTCATTAGCTCTCATTGCAAGTGCTTCAGCTTTTAATAAAAGAACATCGGCATAACGATACACCATAAAATTTGAGGTGTATTGTTCTTCTGTTTTGGCTAAACTTCGGTTCACACCAATGTATTTCCAAAGTTTGTACTGGCGCGATGAACGGTACGAACCTCTGTCGCCACGTATATCGGCACTATCCGGATCTAAATAAATATCTATTGGAAAGAAATTTTCAATGATATCAGCGTTAGCCGTAAACACGGGGTTAAGGTTTAATGCACTATTAAAAGGATTCAGGTACTGATCGCTGTATTGTAATTCAAAAATTCCTTCAATAGAGTTGGTTTGATGAAACAGAGTAGTTAACCACTCTTCTCCAAAAGGAACCAAACCGAATTTTCCTGAATTAATTACTTTATCGGCTGCTGTAATACTTTTGTCGTACTCATTGGTCCATAAGTATAAATCGGCTTGCATAGTGTTAATGGCAGCTTTTGTAATTCTTCCTTTATCATTTTCGATATCGTCGTAATTTTCAACTGCTGTTTGCTCCGCTTTAATCAAATCCTGTTCGATTTGAGCAAGTACTTCACCCATCGAACTTTTAGGTACTCTTAATTCCTGATCATCAGAAAGAGTAGCTTCTGTAATAAGTGGTACATCGCCATAAAAGCGAACCAAATAAAAGTACATTAACGCTCTGATGGCATATGCTTCGGATAAATAAGCATTAAGCATATCAGGAGTAAACGATTCGTCAAGATCCAATACTGATGGTGCTTTTTCGATAAAGTTATTACAAAAGTTAATGGTACGATATAGAGGTGCCCATTCAACAAGTGCTAAAGTAGGAAGTATATCACCGTTATTAACGTATGTGTAATCCCAGTAATTGGTAGAAGTTACCATTTCGGCTCTTACTTCACCCCAACGAAGCCAAAGCCAGGGATGATCAGTAAGCATGGATGAGTATATACCCATGGCGGCACTGTGTACCTCTTCTTTCGACTGCCAATAGTCTTTAACGGTAATTGCATTTTGAGGTTCGAGGTGTAACCAGTCGTTACAAGACACACTCATAAGTGATAGAAGCAGTGCCATTGTAAGTACTTTGATTTTTTGTGTTTTATTATAGAAATTCTTTAACATGCCTGCTTACTTTTAAAATTGAACACTTAAAGTAAATGTGACGTTTCGGGTAACCGGAGTTTGAGAGTTGTCATAACCTACGGTATACATGGTTCCGTCTTCTGATTTGATACTAATTTCAGGATCCTGACCACTATAGTTGGTAAATGTGAGCAGGTTATTTACAGTGGTTGAAAGGCGAGCCGTTTGCATGCCTAATCGCTGGCAAAGTGTTTTAGGAATTCGATACGTTAAGGTAATGTATTTCAAACGTAAGAATGAGCCATCTTCAACAAAGCGATTGGACCCCATGTAATTGTATCCGTAAAAAGTAGCACGAGGAATATCTGTGATATCACCAACTTTTCTCCATCGTTTAAGAGTTGCTTTGGTTTGATTATCGTAGTTCGACATTTTTTCACCATTCATCTTGGTGCTGTTGATAATGTCGTTGCCAACACGATAATAGAAATAGTAGTTAAACGAGAAGTTTTTGTAGGTAATGTTTTGACCAAAACCACCTGTAAATTCAGGGTTAGCATTACCCAGATAAACAATGTCGGCTCCGTTGATATTACCATCCTTATTAACATCCTGATATCTGGCATCTCCTAATTGGAATTCATATCCTGTATTTCCATAATCGTAAATCATGTAAACAGGTAAGCCGTTAGGATCGGTAATGACATTGCCATGAGCATCGCGTGCCATCAATTGATCGGGGTTGGTATATACTCCGTCGTAGCGATATCCATAGAACGATCCGGCAGGGTTATCAATTTGTGCAAATCGAATGTACTCTCCATTACCCGGAGCTTGTTGCATTACACCGGAAAAGTCGTCGGCTAATTCGCGGATTATATTGTAGTTACGAGCAATGTTAAAGTCGAACGAAACTTTCCAGTTTTTTGTTCTTACCGGCCAGGTTCTGATTTGTAAATCCCAACCATAATTATCTAATGTACCAATGTTTTTCACCGATTGAGATCCATAACCTGAGGTTGACTGTGTTGCTACCTTGTATGATAATAAGTCAACTGTACGGGTTTTATAAAAGTCGATATCACTAGTGATTCTTCCATCAAACATTTCGGCTGTAATACCGGCATTGGTTGAACGAATACTCTCCCATTTTAGGTTTTGTAACTGCATATTACCAGGGTAAACACCTGTTGTTCCTAAGTACGAGAATCCGTAAGTGTAATAGTTACTGTAGAACATTGATTCGTTTCTTGGTGGGTGACCGTTTTCACCGTAACTGAAACGTAAGCGAACATCATCTAAAAAGGTTAAACTTTGCATAAATGGTTCGCCTGAGATACGCCATGCGGCAGATAAGCTTGGGAAGTTACCCCAACGGTATTTCTTATCGAAGCGCGAGTTACCATCGCGGCGAATACCGGCTGAAATAATATAACGATCTAAAAGACTGTAATGGGCCATAGCCATGGCACCTACTGTTCTACCATTGTTTTCAGCTGTTCTACCTCCATATCCGGCGATATTGTCGCGTCCGCTACCCGATGCATCCGGAAGAGCCGAAGAAATACCATTGGTTTTGGTTAAGTATGATCCGTAACCAATATATTCGGTAGTTTGAAAGTTAAGTGTTGCAGTAAGCTTATGCTTATCTTCGTTAAACGACTTAAAGTAGGTTAATTTATTATTGGTGTAAATGTTATATGAGTCGTCATCGCGATCAATCATTCGGTTGGCATAGGTACTTGTCATTGAAACACCGGTTGCCTCCTGAGGTAGAAATTGCTTAAGCTTATTGGAGTTAACATCCAACGATAAGTCAAGAGCATACTTTAAATGATCGGTAATGTTATATTGAAGATTAAATTTTGAACTGATACGATCATTAATGGTTTCCTGAACACCTAAATCCGCTAATGCAACAGGATTATACATTCTTGGAAAAATGCCTTGAGCATTATCTTCTGGTGCAAAATAGTTACCTGTTAATTCGCCAAATGCATTGTATTCGTATATCGACATGTTAGGCATCATGCGGTAAGCTGTACTTCTGATACTACTTGAACCTCTGATTAAACCATTTTCGGTATAGTTTCCATAAGTGTTACCATGTGCAAACGAGAAGTCAGCACGTAATTTTAATCTCTCCGAAATAAAATAATCAAGATTTAGTCGGGTAGATAAACGATCTAATCCGCTACCTAAAGTAACCCCTTGTTGATCCTGATAGTTAACTGAGAAACGATAGGTTGCTTTGTCACCACCACCATCAATTGAAAGGTCGTGGTTATGAATGTACCCTGGTTGAGAAATGGCTTCCATCCAGTTAGTATTCTGACCATAGTTGTAATAGTAATAGGGTTCAGTTGGTAAATACATGAATTCTTTGCGTATACTTGTGTTTAAAGGTACATTATAGGTATTCATGTAAGCTTCCATTATTAAGGTAGAGTACTCATCACCACTAAGTACAGGAAGTGTTTCTGGCTCTTCGGTGTATGTTCCACGATAAGTATAAGTTACTCTTGGGGCTCTGCCTCTAACTCCACGCTTGGTGGTTACCATCAATACTCCGTTAGATGCTTTAGGACCCCACATTGCGGTTGCTGCTGCATCTTTTAGTACAGTAATTTCTTTAATGTCGTTTACTGAAATATTCAACATCTGTGAATATCCTTCTTCGTTGGCAGTCGCAAAATCAAAGTCGGCTGAGATGTTGGTTTCGTAGGGTACATCATCAACCACAATTAATGGTCGGCTGTCTGCAGATAATGAACTTACACCTCTGATTCGGATTGACATACCAGCACCAGGATCTCCTGAGTTAGCGGCTATATCAACACCAGCCAGACGGCCTTGAAGGGCTTCGTCAATACTGGATGCTTGAACATCGTCAAATTCTTCAGCAGATATTTTTGCAACCGGAATAGCTAAATCTCTTTCATCCAGATTCATAAATCCGGTGTTAGTTTTCTTGATGGCAGTAACCTGAATACCTTCAATCTCTACTACTTCTTCTTTAAGCGTTATTTCGTAAAACTTTTTATCAGCCGAGAAAGGTATGATTTGTTCTTTAAATCCAATGAAAGAGAACTTTAAGTTGGCAGTTCCTTTAGGAACATCTATTACAAACTCGCCATTAAGGTTAGTGATTGTTCCATGGAGCATACGTTGGCTTTTGTCAAGTGCAACTACTCCTACGCCAGGCAGGGGACTTGATGCAACATCATCTATAACACGTCCGTTAACAGTTATTCGGTCCTGCGAAAAGGCAGGGGTGCTTAATACTGCTAGTACGTATATTGTTAGTATTGTGAATATCTTATTCATGAATGATTAATTTTTAGGATAGCGTAAGAAATCATCTGCCTGATGTATGACAGCTCTGTTGGCTAAAACATTACTACGTGTATTTATAATATGAACCGCCTGACTATAACCTGGTACATATATTTCCATAGTATTATCAACACAGATAACGTTAACATAGGTGTCTCCGTCAACTGTTTTATATAGTGTTTTTACAGGTGCCGAAAAGTCGTTACTTGGAACAATAATATTATTGGTTAGAATGTGGTATTTCACAAAGTCGTAAACCATTTGCTGTTCATCCTTAGTAAAGTAGGCCTCTGTTATTGGTGGTAGATAACCTTCTGCAACAGCCTGATCTATTGCTGCATCGCTTGGTATAATAATGGTGTTTGGTACCGATACCTTAACGTCGGTTATGGCTTTTGTTACAGTATTGTAAATAAAGCCCTGGTTTGATTCACCTTCAGAGTTAGGACTGGTTGCCGATTTATATAAATACTGGTAGAACTTATTAAAGCTGGCCAGATTTTTTTCGATATGATAACCTACGTTTGCAGTAGTAAATAGTATTGGTTCAGCTACTGTATAAGATTGTCCATTTGATGCCTGGTCTTCAATAGGACCAAGGTATTCAGGGCCACTATTATATCTGTTGTTACCTGAAGCTGTTAAGAAATATCTTCCACGGAAAGAAGCTAAACGAACGTACTCTCCGTTATCAAATAATCCAGCTCTATAGATTCCCGGAACTGAGAAATCTACATCTTTGTTTAAGAAGATATGTAGGTTTAATAAACGTTCAAGTGCAACTAAAGCGTTTGTTCCAAGTGGATTGTTTTCGCTGATTTCCCATGCTGCTCTACCATAATTGTATTTGATACCCGTAGCATCCATTTGATCGTTATCCAATAAAATCATTTGAATATTGATGTTAGGACTACTGTTTTTTAGTAAGGTTTTAATGGTAGGGAAGGTGTTGATTGCATTCAACATGTTAGAGTATTTCGGATTTAATGATACATCTCCAAATACGGTGTAATATAAATCAGATCCTTGTACAATGTTAGTGCCGTAGAAAAAGCCGTTGCTACACATTGTTTTATCATCAATGTTTGTTTCAGGATCGAAGCGAGGTAACTCTCCATGAATATTACGATAAGTGTTGAACTTACTTGGCCAAATGGCATTTTTCCAAAGATGAGCATTCACAAAATCGGCAATTTGATCAGTCGACATTTGTTCGATAGACTCATAGTATTTTAAGAATTTCTCATTGAAGAAAGTTTCTATAGCGGCATTGTCGGGTGCAAACATGGTAAAACCTTCCATTTGGTCATCATATCTTTCGCCCCCTCCATAACGTAGATAATTTTCAACATTTGGTGAAAAATAGGCTGCGTTATAAAATTTCACAAAAATCTCATCATAACTTCCTGTTGCTTGTTCATTTCTAATTAAGAAATAATCATCAGCTAATTGGTATGATTTAAGATAGGTATCAAGAATACTTTTGAATGTACTATAGTTGTCTTTTTCAGCTAATGCCTCTTCAATATTAGGAAGAGGTAGAATAACCTTATCTGTAATATGAATAATGCCATTTTCGGCGTATAAATCAGCTTCTGTTACCTGTGCATTTGCTACATTAATATCGCCTAATGTTACATCAGGATAGAAATAGTTATAATCGTATGCTGATAAGCCTGAAGCCTGAAGAAAAGGAGTTGTAAAATAAGGTATGCTTTTAAAGTTATTGTCTTCGTAATCAATTCCTGCACCTGTATATTCTAGAGGTCCAACGCCATTGGCATCAATTACTTTTACGGTTCCATAGCCTTCGATTTCTTCGTCGTAAGTCCATTTGTAATAGTTGGTTTTACGTTTATAAGCTATGTCCGGTCTCTCAATTTCTTCGTTTGTTGTTTGATAGTCATCTAATTCAGTAACCGAGTATCTGTTTTGAACGATAGCATAGGAAACAATATCGTGAGCCATTTCTGCAGAGATATTTTCAGCAGAAGAAATGTTGTGTTCTTGCATAAAAGTTTTAAATGCTTCATCGGTGGGTGCAAATACAGTGTAATACCCGGCACCATTTAATGATTTAGAGAAGCCTGCTTTTTCAATACAAGTAATAAACGAATTGAAATTTCCTTTTTCCTGGAGTTGGTTAAGAATGTTAGGCTCCAGCCAATCGGGCCTATCATAGTAGGTTTCTTTTTCATTTTCGCAACTATATACAAGCAGCAGCGAAATGAATAAAGACAAAATAGATCTAATTTTCATAACAAAAGGTTTATTTAGCGATTATGTTATTCTTTTCAGCTATCAACTTATGTCTCTTTAAAAAGTTAATAAGCGTTAAGAAGAATAATCGAATGTAAAAGTAAAAGAAGGTTGTCCAAATGAAATGGAGAAAAATACAAAGACCTGTAATATAATACTGGCTGTTGTTAATGTTCAGATATAGAGCTATTAACGAATGGGTGTAGTTTTTTTATAATGGAGAAAAAAAAAGTGTTTTTGCTTTTTAAAAAGTGAAAAAAGATTAAAAGATTACTTGCTAGAATAAAAAAACAGGATGATTGATTGATTGTATTAGGGGTGTTTTTTGGGGTATGGCTTTTGATAATATGATAAGTAGTATTCTGGTTCTAAAATGATAAAATAAGGATTGATCTAGTTATTTTAGCAATTGTTTAAGGTTGGAAAAACATGTTTTTTATGTGGATTAGCTAATGGAATAGAGTAGATTTTTCTAATAAACTGAATCATTGGTGTTCGATTAATGATTTTGTTTTGCATGGTATCCGATTCCTTATATGGAACTCTATCGGAGTTGTGTTGTTATCTTCATCTGATGAATAAATGTAGCTGTATTGCTCAGTTTTACTTGACAATTCCAGAGGGAGGTGCGCCTTCTATATTTTCTTCAAAGAACCTTGCAATAATGAAATTGAATTAACAACAGAGATACGTCTTTATATAGAATATGGGGGAGTTTGTATTGACCTATATGTTATAGTAAACGAAGACAAAGTCTGGTTTTAATGAGGGGTATGTGGTTTTAATTCGGGGTTGTTTATTGTCTTGTTGCATAGTGCAAAAACTTTCATTCGTACAATCGTCTATACCTATGGAGGATTTTACAGGGTATTGATTGTTGGTCGGTTTATCTTCGCATTAGTAAGAATTAAAACGATTAATAATGATCAAGGCAAGTAAAAGATATATCCTAAGGGTTTTTGTTTTTGCAATATTATCCGGACTCTCAATAAGTAGTCTTATTGCTCAAGCAATACCCAACCGCGAAGAAACATTAAAGACCATTGTTTCGGTTAATAATTATTTCATGACCAAGTTTGAAGATTATAAAGCTCCTTCGAATGTTGGACGATTACGACCTAGTAATATATGGACGCGCGGTGTTTATTACGAAGGATTGATGGCCTTGTATTCAATTCTGCCTGAAGAAAAGTATTACGATTATGCTTATGGTTGGTCTGAGTTTCATAAATGGGATTATCGCAATGGTCCTTCTACACGTAATGCAGATGATTATTGTGCCGGTCAGACTTATATTGATTTATACCGATTAAATCCCGAACCTCATATGATCAGAAAAGTGATTGCTAACCTCGATATGCTGGTGAATACTCCACAGAACGATGACTGGTGGTGGATTGATGCCATTCAGATGGGAATGCCGGTGTTTGCAAAATTAGGGACTACTTTGAATGAACCTAAATACTATGATAAAATGTGGGATATGTATGAATACTGTCGCAATCAGATGGCAGGCGGTTTATACAATGCCGAAGATGATTTGTGGTGGCGCGACGGTGATTTTATCCCTCCTTATAAAGAACCAAATGGTGAAGATTGTTACTGGTCTCGTGGAAACGGATGGGTTTACGCAGCTTTAGCTCGCGTGATGGAAGAGATTCCAACGGATGAAAAACATTACCAGGATTATAAAAAGGACTTTTTAGCCATGACACATGCTTTAGTAAAATGTCAGCGTAAAGATGGTTTTTGGAATGTAAGTTTACACGATCCTAAAAACTTTGGTGGAAAAGAAGTAACCGGAACTTCATTGTTTGTATACGGAATGGCCTGGGGTGTTAATAACGGTATCCTAGATAAAGAAACTTACTTACCTATTATTAAAAAGTCGTGGGATGCAATGGTGAAACATGCTATACATGATAATGGTTACCTTGGATTTGTTCAGGGAACAGGTAAAGAACCCAAAGATGGTCAACCTGTAAAATACGATAGTGTGCCTGATTTTGAAGACTATGGAGTAGGTTGTTTCTTGTTGGCAGGAGTTGAAGTTTATAAGTTGGAGGAATAACAAATGAATTTTAGATTAAAACTACACCATAATTATATTGCAATTGTAGGTTTGCTTCTTTTGAGTGTTTCGTGTACTTCTGAGAAGAAAGCTACTTATCGAATTGATAATCCATTGTCGGTTGCCGACAATGGATTTGTAACATTTAAAAATGTACCCGATGGAAATTATAGGGTTCATGTAAAAGTTGGATCAAAAAGTGCAAGGGGACATACGGTAATCAGGGGTGAATCGCGCCGATTATTTTATAATGGTATTGAAACAGCACCCGGAGAGTTCAAAGACATTTCTTTCGTGATTAATAAGCGCGATCTTCAAATCGATTCAACCAAACAGGTGCGTATTAAAAAGCGTGAGATTGGTAAGCTAAACTGGGATGATGATATCACATTTGAATTTAATGGAGAATCGCCGCAGGTTGAATATATCGAAATGGAACCGGCACCTGATGCTATTACTGTTTTTTTATGCGCTAATTCCACTGTGGTGGATCAGGATCATGAACCCTGGATAGGATGGGGACAGATGTTGCCTCGCTTTTTTAACGATAAAGTGGCCGTTGCTAACTATGCCGAATCGGGCGAAACTGCTACCGGGTTTATAGCCAGAGGTCGTTTGGCCAAGTTATTAACTCAGGCTAAAGAAGGTGATTATATCTTTGTTGAATTTGGTCATAACGATCAAAAAGAGAAAGGAGAAGGAAAAGGCCCATATCTTAATTTTACCGATCGTTTAAACGAATTTGTTGATAAAGCGAAAGCCAAAGGAATGCACCTTGTTTTTGTAACACCTACTCAACGTCGTAGCTTCAATGATGAAGGTAAGATTATGGAGACTCATGGCGATTATCCCGATGCCATGATGAAAGTGGCTGAAGCAGCTAATGTCCCATTGATCGATTTACACAGTTATACTCGTACTTTATATGAAGCAATGGGGGTTAATGAATCAAAACATGCTTTTGTGCATTACCCGGCTAATACGTTCCCTAATCAACCTAAACCATTGGCTGATAATACGCACTTCAATCCTTATGGAGGTTCGCAAATTGTGCAGTGTGTGGTTTATGGTATGAAGCAAATTAATTTACCGCTTGTTAAATATTTAAGGGATGATGTACCTGATTTCACTCCTGAAAAACCCGATGATTTTGCCTCTTACAAATGGTATCCAACACCTTTTGTTGAAATTCAAAAACCGGATGGTAACTAATTTAAAAGAGGAACTAGGAATCCCAAGCTTATGTGCATGCTCGAAATTTATTATCAAATAAAAAAAAACTTAATAATATTCATCCTTATCTTTTGTTGGGCTGCTACTTATGCGCAAAATAATAGTCAGATTAAAGGTCCCGCTTACTCGTCGAACATTCAAAAAGAGAAGTTGGGAAGAGGTTTGATGGTTATTCGTCAGGATGATGAAAAAGTGGCTGTAAGCTGGCGCTTTTTACCGGAGGATGATGTTAAGGTGAGTTTTGATATCTATCGCAAGGAGGGAAATAAAAAAGCTCAAAAATTAAATAGTGAAGGACTTACACAGAGTACTTACTTTGTTGATTCATCTGCAGCGAAATCGAAAGATCTTACTTATATCATAAAAGAAACCGGAAAAGATTATGTGCTGGGCGAATATACTTTGTCTGCAAAGTCTGTTAAGCCTTATCTAACTATTCCAATGAAAGCCATTCCCGGAGATCCTGATTTTCATTACTCGCCTAATGATGCCTGTATTGGTGATTTAACCGGTGATGGTGAGATGGAACTTATCATTAAACGCGAGAATAGTGGTAAAGATAATTCGCACAGAGGTGTTTGTAATGGAGGTCCAATCATTGAGGCTTACAAGATGGATGGTACTTTTTTGTGGCGAGTTGACTTGGGCGTGAATATCCGTCAGGGTGCGCATTATACGCAGATGATGGTGTATGATTTTAATGGTGATGGAAAAGCGGAACTGGCTGTTAAAACAGCAGAAGGAACCGTGTTTGGCGACGGAGCAACCATCGGAGATATTAACAATGATGGAATTACTGATTATGTCGATAGGGATGAAAATTCCAGAACCTATGGCAAAATATTGACGGGCCCTGAGTTTCTATCGGTGATAGAGGGGGCTACGGGTAAAGAATTAGCACGAACTGATTATATCGAGCGCGGAGCTCCTGATAGCTATGGCGATCGTCATGGAAATCGAGTGGATCGTTTCTTAGGTGGAGTAGGTTATTTCGATGGTGAGCGACCCAGTATATTGATTTGCAGAGGTTATTATGCACGAACCGTTTTGGAGGCCTGGGACTATCGGGATGGAAAATTGACCAAGCGTTGGCGTTTCGATTCTCATAGTGGTAATTCAAAAGATCTTGAATATGCAGGACAAGGAAATCATAACCTGAGTATTGGTGATGTGGATGGCGATGGAAAAGATGAGGTGACCTATGGGGCTTGTCTGATTGATGATGACGGAACACGGGGTTATAATACAAAATTGGGTCATGGTGATGCTATTCATCTGACTGATATAGATATTGATCGACCCGGTTTGGAAGTATGGGATTGTCACGAAGAGGTACCCACACGTGCTGGAAGTGAATTGCGCGATGCTGCAACCGGAGAGTTGCTTTGGGGTATTCCATCGTACGAAGATGTGGGCCGTGCCTTGGCTGCCGATATCGATCCACGATTCAGAGGGTGCGAGGTTTGGACTACACATTCTCATGGAGTTTATACTGCCGATGGCCGTTTAATTACGGAACGTACTCCGTCTATTAACATGGCTATTTGGTGGGATAGTGATTTAAATCGGGAGCTGTTGAATGGTTCTGGTGTTCCTCGTCGTGCTTTTGTTCACATCGAAAAATGGAATGGCGATGGAGTCGACCGCTTGTCTCTTCCTGATGAAGAAGATTTGATTGCCAATAACTGGACCAAAGGTAATCCATGTATCAGTGCTGATATTTTTGGTGATTGGCGCGAAGAAGTCGTTGTCAGAACCAAGGATAATAAAGAGGTACGTATTTATATGACACCGTTTGAGACGGAATATCGTTTCTACACGCTATTAAGCGATGTTATTTATCGAAATAGTGTAATTACTCAAAACATAGCCTATAATCAACCAACGCAAACCGGATTTTATCTGGGATCTGATCTTGGCCGATTCTGGCCTGAATATTATACAAAAGGAAGCCAGGTTCATTCTAAATCGGGAGAAACCAAGAATGGTCGACCCAACGGGATGCATATGCGATTACAAGGCACCAAACGCGAAGTGGTAAAAAACTTTACTTGTAATGAAGAGGTGTTTGAATTGGATGCGCGTTACAACTACGATAGTTATTGCTGGAAAGTCAATGGGAAAGAAGTAAGTAATAAGCGAATTTTGAAAATAAAAGCATCTGATTTTCCAAAGGGAGAATCTTTAAAACTAGAGCTTGAAACAGTTATTAATGGTTGTGTTTTTACTGATGAGGGTACTTTGGTTTTTAAATAATTATGATGTCATAAATATTCAACTTATCTGAAGTTAACAATATCACCTCAGGAGTAGATGTATATCTGTTGAGATTAAATTCTAGTGGAAGACAACCTTAATGAGGTTGAATCTTTAATAAAATTAAAATTTGAAGATCATGAAAAAACATAATTTTTTATTCATAATAATGGCGGTGATGCTATTGGCGTCCTGCGCTGTTGAAAAGAAACAACAGGTAGATTTATTCCCCGATGGTACAAAAGTTCCTGCATGGTTTTCAGATACCACAAAAATAAAACTCGCAGACCTGGGCAAGCAATATAACATTCTTGATAATGGAGCAGTAGCAGATAGCTCTGTGCTTCAAACCGAAGTGATTCAGAAAATAATTGATGAGGCTTCTTTAAATGGTGGAGGGGTGATTATCATTCCCAAAGGTACTTTTTTGAGTGGTGCTTTGTTTTTTAAACCTAAAACTCATCTGTATCTGGCTGATGGAGCTACATTAAAAGGTTCTGATGAAATTGAGAATTATCCATTTATGAAATCACGAATGGAAGGTCAGAGCATCGATTATTTTGCAGCTTTGGTTAATGCATATGGGGTTGATGGATTTACCATCTCCGGAAAGGGAACTATTAATGGTAACGGATTAAAATATTGGGAAGCATTTTGGCAACGCAGAAAAGAAAATCCTAAATGTACAAATCTGGAAGTATCACGACCACGATTGGTGTTTATTTGGGATTGCGATAATGTGCAGGTGCAGGATGTTAAGCTGATCAATGCTGGTTTCTGGTCGAGTCATTATTACCAATGCAGCAATGTAAAGATTTTGGATCTTTATATTTACTCCCCTTATCAACCTGTTAAGGCGCCAAGTACCGATGCCATCGATTTAGATGTGTGTTCTAATGTGTTGGTAAAAGGCTGTTATATGTCGGTAAATGACGATGCCATTGCCTTGAAGGGTGGAAAAGGTCCGTGGGCCGATCAGGATACGACAAATGGAGAAAATACCAATATTATAGTCGAAGATTGTGAGTTTGGTTTTTGCCATGCTGCTTTAACCTGTGGTAGCGAATCAATACACAATAAAAACATTGTGATGCGTAATTGCAAAGTGGATGAAGCAAAGCGTTTGTTATGGTTGAAGATGCGCCCCGATACTCCTCAAAAATACGAATATATTACTGTTGAGAATATTATCGGTCAGGCTTATAGTATGATATATGTAAAGCCTTGGCGTCAGTTTTTTGATTTAAAAGGGCGAGAAGAAGTGCCACTTTCTTATTCCGATCATATTACCATGAAAAACATCAAACTTGATTGCGAAATCTTCTTTGATATCAACACAACAGAGTATGATAAACTCTCGAATTTTACATTTGAAGATTTGACTATTACAACTGCCAAAGCTGATTATAAAAAGGAACTTATCAACAATGTTACTTTCTCGAATGTGGTGGTTAATGGTAAGGAAATTGAGTAGTTAAGAAGTTTTTATAATATTCACCCCATGTTAATTCATCCCCATGCAATGCGTGGGGATGCTGTTTTTATTTTCTCCTGTTATCAATCACAACAAAAGGTACACTTAATTTTAAAACGCCCTCTTGTTCTGCTTTTTTATTGAGAGCTTCTTCAACTTTAGAAAACACCTGCTCGTGTTGCTCTGGTGGAACTAATTCCTTCCATGAATCAATAAAGGCAAGACGGATAAAGAAATGATTAAACATAGCAGTGGCATCGGCAAAATGGTAATTGAACTGATCGTGGGTGACTGATTCAACTGTAAAACCAGCATTTTCAATCATCTTTAAATACTTATCCAGCGGTTTGCGCTTTTTGTAGATGTGTTCTGATATTAATCCAATGGAATCCGTTAATCCAATTTGTCTCAAAACATCCGTCAAAGCCGAATAAAATTCAGTCATTGTTTCATTCAGGTTGATAGTTTGGATGAACTGAGCACCCGGCTTGCTGATGCGGGCGCATTCAGTCAGAGATTGGGTAAGGTCTTCCACATTGTTTAAGCCATTATTGCTAACCACTAAATCGATGCTATTGGATTCGAGTGGAATATTTTCGATATCACCATGTATGATTTCAATATTGCTGATGCCAAAGATTTTAATCTTTTTCTCCGCTCGTCTGATGGCTGCTTCCCACGGATCAATACCATATACTTTAGAGGTAGTGCCCAAACGCATGGCCAGTTCTGTAAGAGGGAAGCCGGCTCCAAAGCCAATGTCTATAGCTTTGATTCCTTTTTTATATTTAATTTCTTCCAATAATTTTAATCCGAATGGTGCCGACCATAGTGGTGTCTCATCAAATACCTCAATTAGTTCATCAGATTCAAAATCCCAGTTGGTTTGCAGATAGGTTTTCATCAGAAAGGTATTGGTTCTAGTTTATGGCAGTGGTCCAAATGGGTACCATTGCAGCTACAATAATAACTGTCATTTGCAATAAATAATTGGTTATGAATAAGCCGCACAGTATAAGAGCATCGTTCTCAGAGTTAAATTCTATCATGCCACTGCTCGTTTTGGATTGGCTTTGAAGAGCAATCCCATCAGGTCCCAGTATAGACCATTTAGTATTCCATACATTGTCGTATTGCCAATGGTAAGTTTTGCCTGATAAACTAATGGTTGCTTTTGTCATCCAGGTTCCGTACGAAATATTTCCAATTAATTTTTGACTGTCGGCATCAATAATATTGGTTTGTGGCTTAAATAAACTGGTTGTTTGAAATATATATTTATGGTTGTTGATAATTCCGTTTGAGGTTTTACAAAAAGCTTTGTCTTTTAGGGTGCCAACTAGGCGGTTGTTTGTATAAATCTCGTAGGTGGACGAGAATAGTCCTTTTTTCCAATTGTAATGGGTTTTCATAGATAACAGATTAAGTTGCCTAAAGATAATAATACCTATGCGATTATCGATAACACCCCCAATAATTAATGATATTCATTACAAAACGATTCTTAATCATTAAAGAGTGCTTCTTGTTACTTCAAAGTGACTTCCTGATGATGTAAAATAATTTAGTATTTATTTAAAAGCAGGTAGCAATGCTTCAAAGCAGATGAGCGACCCTTCAAAGTGAAAGAGCGATAGTTAAAAGTGAAAGAGTAGTATTGTAAAGTAAGCTAGTAGTTATTAAAAATTAAATAGATTGATATATAAATTAATAACATTAATTATTAACTTAACAATGCTTTAAAATCTAAAATGCCATGAGTAAAAATCCGGTTCCCATTAACTGTCCCAGTTGTAAAGAAGTTCTTCAGGTTAAGCAAATGATATGTCCGGCTTGCGAAACGAAGGTTGAGGGGCAGTTTGCCTTTTCTACCCTTTTGCAATTACCTGCTGACGAGCAAGAGTTAATCATCAATTACTTTAAATACAGGGGTAACCTTATTAAGCTGCAGGAAGTCTATCAGATCAGCTATCCGCCTTTGCGAAAAATGCTGGATAAGGTGCTTATGAAGTTTGAAGGAGATGAGAATTAAGAAAAAAGTCGATAGCTATAAAGAAAGATAAGTCATTTGGACTTCGGACTCAGTGCTATGGACTATTCCGTTTTTGATCTTTTGCATAATTGAAAATCATCACATCGTATCATTTAAAATTAACTTCCGTCTTCTTAACAGTGCTTCTTATTTCCGAAGGATTTTGCCCTACCTTCTTTTTAAACAGTCGGCTAAAATAATGGATCGACTGAAAACCCAAATCATAACTGATCTCTTTAATACTTTTATCGGAGGTTAAAATAAGCTCTTTTGCCCGCATCAGTTTTAAGTCAAGGTAATACTGGTGAGGCGATATGCCTGTATACTTTTTAAACATCTTCCTGAAATAGGAGTAGCCAATACAATTATCCTGTGCCAGCTTTTCAAGATCAATTTCCTTCTCAATATTTTTTCTCATATGAAAACGTGCTTCCTGAATCAGTTTTTCAATTTGGGTTCCGGCAAATGTTCTATGTTTTTGTCGGGCTACTATATATCCAAGTAATTTAATAATAAAACCCGAAGCTATATGGTGGTTGCCCGGCGCTTCATTTTTGGCAAGTTCAAAAATTCGAAAATAGGTATCGATAATGTCTTCATGATCGCCGCAGTCAATTACCGATTGTCCTTGAAGTACCTGATTTTTTTGTAAGAAATGATGAGCCAGTGTTCCGTCAAAACCAATGTAATGTTCTTGCCATCCACTCGACCTTACCGGGCGGTACCGATGCCACTCACCTTTGCGTATTATCATTAATGATCCGGGCTTAACTGCAAACTTTCCACGATCGTTTTCAAGGGTGCCTCTTCCTTCGGTAATGTAGTTGATCTGATACTCGTTTAGTACTCGACCGTTTTCCCATGTAAAGTAATATCCACTCGGATGTTCACTGGGTGGATAACTCGATCCGGGTTTTATATATGATTTGCCGGCAACAGTTAAAAAAAGTCCCCAGGCTCTGTCTTCCTCACCAGCTGTAAGGTATTTGAAAAAATCTTTCATATTAGGTCCAAAAAGTGCAAATCAAATGCCAAAAAGTGTATTGATAGTATTGATTATGTCACATACATTTGACATTGTTATCAGCTAAAATATTGAATTAATATTTCAATTTACCCTTAAATCAAATTAGTTATACTATTATGCAAGTTATTTTAGGAATCATCTTTCACTCTCTGGGAGGAGCCGCTTCCGGAAGTTGGTACATGCCTTATAATCTGGTTAAAAAATGGAGATGGGAAGTCTACTGGATTGTAGGCGGATTGTTTTCATGGTTGATTATGCCCTTTATCGCCGTTTTATTAACTACACCAGGCTGGAGCGATATTATTGGTGTTACCGATTCATCTATTGTTCGTCTTACTTATATTTTGGGTGTATTGTGGGGAATAGGAGGTCTTACCTATGGTTTAGGAATCCGCTACCTCGGCATGTCGCTCGGAAACTCTGTTTTATTAGGAATAACCTCGTTGGTAGGATCGTTGGGCTTGCCCATTTTACGTAATGTGGGTAACCTGGGCGAAATATTGCCTGCAGGAGATTCGTTTACCGATATGTTAGGTTGTACAAGTGGTCAGATTATTCTGTTTGGTATTCTGGTTATGTTGATTGGAATCATCTTAAGCGGAAAGGCCGGGTTAATGAAAGATAAAGATCTGGCAGATGTAAAAGAAGGCGTTAATAGTGAGTTTAAACTTACCAAAGGTTTAATTATCGCTGTTATTTCAGGTGTGCTAAGTGCATTCTTTAGTTTTGGTATCGATGCCGGAAAAGAAATGGGAGAAGCAGTTCGCTCTATTGCGGTAGAAAACAATTTTTCCTTTGTAACCGATGGAGTTTACCTGTTTGAAAATAACATCATTTTTCTGGTTATTCTTTGGGGAGGGTTAACAACTAACCTTATCTGGAGTCTGGGACTTATCATCAAAAATAAAACCGGTAAAGATTTTGTTGATACAAAAACACCTTTACTGAAAAACTACCTTTTCTGTGCATTGGCCGGTACTACCTGGTTCTTGCAATTCTTTTTCTACGGAATGGGAGAAACCAAAATAGGAAACGGAGCAAGTTCATGGATTCTACACATGTCTACTATCATTCTTACAGCTAATTTTTGGGGCTTCTATCGCAAAGAATGGGCAGGTGTTTCTAAAAAAACAAGAACCACTATTTTCCTTGGAATTGGTTTAATTCTGTTGTCGGTAATTATTATGGGAATTGCCAAAAGTGACTTTGTACATTAATCTTTTATCATGAATAGATTAGCATTTAAAATGCACCTCAATGAGGGGCAGAAACAAGAATACATTAAGCGTCATAACGAGATATGGCCTTCTCTAAAACAATTATTGAAAGATTCAGGAGTATCGGAATATTCCATCTTTCTCGATGAAGAAACTAACACCTTATTTGCTTTTCAAAAAGTAAGTGGTGATGGGGGATCGCAGGATTTAGGTAAAACCGAAATTGTAAAACAATGGTGGGATTTTATGGCTGATATCATGAAGGTAAATCCCGACAATTCACCTGTTACCATTTCTTTGGAAGAAGTGTTTTATATGGAATAAAAATCAAAGTAAAAGTTATCGGACGGAAGACTGGAGGCGGAAGTCCGAAGCTCGCATAAGGAACGGTTCTCTATTTGAGAGATGAAAATAAAGAACCGTTCCATAATAAAATTCTAACTAGTCCCGCAGGGACGCTTGTAGCAGCATAGTACGAGAGTGCAATGTGAATTAGAAGATGGAAAACCAGTCCCGTAGGGACGACTTTATCAACATAGTATGTAAATGCTATGTAATACGAAAAGTAAATCATAGTCCCGCAGGGGCGCTTGTAGCAGCATAGTACCAGAGTGTAATGTGAATTAGAAAATGGGAAACCAGTCCCGCAGGGACGACTTTAACAACATAGTATGTAAATGCTATGTAATACGAAAAGTAAATCATAGTCCCGTAAGGACGTTTGTAGCAGTATAGTACGTAAGTGCAATGTGAATTAGAAGATGGGAAACCAGTCCCGCAGGGACGACTTTACCAACATAGTATGCAAATGCTATGTAATACGAACGGTAAAAAACAGTCCTGTAAGGACGTTTGTAAAAGCATAGTACGTAAGTGCTATGAGAGAGAGAGAAAAAAAACAAAAAAGAAACAACATTAAAAAATTATACAATGGCTAACGAAATCATAGAAAAAGCATACGAAGTTGCAAAAGAACAATATGCAGCATTAGGAATCGATACAGATAAGGTTATCGAAAAGATGAAAGATGTAGTGATCAGCTTACATTGCTGGCAAACAGACGATGTAGGTGGATTTGAAACACCTGATGCTGAGTTGGGAGGTGGTGGAATTCAAACCACAGGTAACTATCCGGGTAAAGCTGGAAGTATTGCTGAGATGCGTCAGGATTTAGATAAGGCAATGTCCTTATTGCCAGGTAAACAAAGATTAAACCTACATGCAATATACGGTGACTTTGCTGGAGAATTTGTTGAGCGTAACGAGATTGAAGTTAAGCATTTTCAGGGATGGATTGATTGGGCTAAAGAACGTGGAATGGGGCTGGATTTCAATGCAACTTTCTTTTCTCATCCTAAATCAGATGATGGATTTAGCTTATCAAGCAAAAACGAAGAGCATCGCCAGTTTTGGGTTGAGCATTTGAAGCGTTGTCGTGCCATTGGTGCCGAAATGGGTAAGCAGTTAGGTACTCCTTGTGTGCATAATACATGGGTTCATGATGGATCGAAAGACACTCCGGTGGATCGAAACGGATATCGCCAAATTCTTAAGAAATCATTAGATGAGGCTTTTTCTGTTGAATATCCTAAAGAATATTTGAAAGATGCCGTAGAAAGTAAGTTATTCGGTATTGGTGCTGAAAGCATGACTGTGGGCTCGCACGATTTCTATTTGGGATATGCCATCAAAAATAATAAACTGATTTGTTTAGATAACGGTCACTTCCATCCAACTGAGCAGGTGGGTGATAAAATATCAGCATGTTTAAATTTTGTTGATGAGGTATTGTTACATGTTACTCGTCCGGTGCGTTGGGATTCTGATCATGTGGTGACCTTAAATGAAGATATTCAATTAATAGCTTCTGAAATTGTTCGCAACGAATTTCTGAATCGTGTTAATATTGGTCTCGACTTCTTTGATGCTTCAATCAACCGCATTGGTGCTTATGTAACAGGTACTCGTGCAGCTCAAAAAGCCTTTATGATTGCTATGTTGGAACCAACAGCAACGCTGGTTGAATACGAAGAAGAAGGTAAGAACTTTGAACGTTTGGCATTGTTGGAAGAGTTGAAAACGAAGCCTTTTGGTGCTGTGTGGGATTATTATTGTATGCAAGAAGGTGTGCCTGTAAGTGAGGCTTACATTGCCGATATCCAACAATATGAACAAGACGTTTTGAGTAAAAGATAAGAATGACTAAAATCCCTTAATTCAAATGATTTTGTTGCACTAGGGTGGCCTCATTAAAGATGTTTGAAGCGATGAGGAAGAGTTTTAGAAAGACCGGGAAGCTGAGAACTTGTTCGAAGATCACCCGGCCGCACTTAAGCTCTTCAAATAAGCATCAAGCATCTTTAATGTAGCCTTGATTTTCTTTGTTTCGTTTCTTGTATCAAGACAAGAATTGAAAATCGTGAATTCTGTTGGAAAATAAACAATGGATGAACAAATGAAAAGCCTCGCGGCTAGAGCGAAGTAATGAAAAGAAAATTATCTGGGTGTAATAAATAATCATTCAAAATCAGTTATTATGAATCCAAGTCTGAATGATTTAATTGAAATATCCCAGCAATACGGAAAAAATCCCCTTTATGTGATTGCCGGAGGTGGTAATACCTCTTACAAAGACGAAGAAAAACTTTGGATCAAAGCTAGTGGAACGTCACTGGCTGTAATCGAAGAAGATGGTTTTGTGTGTCTTTCACGAAGTAAACTCAAAACCATAGCTGAAAAATCGTATAGCACCGACAGTTCAAAGCGAGAAGAAGAGGTGAAAAACGATTTGCATGCAGCCATATTATTCCCGGTTGATAAGCGTCCAAGTGTGGAAACATCAATGCATGAAGTAATCGATTATGCATACGTTGTTCATACGCATCCAACCTTGGTAAATGCTTTGATGTGTTCAGTTAATGCCAAAGAAAAATGTGCAGAGTTGTTTCCCGATGCATTATTTATTGAATATATCGATCCTGGTTATGTGCTTTTCAAAAAAGTATATAATCGCATTAACGATTATAAAGCAGAAAAAGGAGAATCGCCAAAGGTAATTTTTCTTGAGAATCATGGGATTTTTGTAGCAGCAAATAATGTTGATGAAGTAAATGCAATATACGATAATGTAAACGAAGTGTTATTAGCTCAAATTGAAGAAGAACTTCCTTTTTCCAATGCATTAGAAGTGATGGATTTTGATTTGAATGCTATTAAATCTGTTGTTGATCCTGCCAGTCAGATGATAGTAAAGTTCTTTAGCAGCGATTTGATACAATACTTTGTGAATGATGAGCAGATGTTTCAAAAGGTGGCCGCAGCTTATACGCCCGATAATATTGTATATGCCAAAGCTTACTATCCGTTTTTACAATCAGAAGAAAATGCTGATGTGTTAAAGGAATTTATTGCTCAAAAAGGATATACTCCCAAGGTTATTGCTATTAAAGGCAAAGGGATTGTGATAGCAGAGGAAAGCGAGAAATCAGTTGCTACGGTTTTGGAGGTTTTTACCGATATGTTGAAGATTGGTTTTTATGCTGCCGGTTTTGGAGGCCCAAAATCGATGACAGCAGAGCAAATTGCGTTTATCGATAATTGGGAAGTGGAAAATTACCGTCGAAAGATGGCTAAAAAATAAAATATTATTGGGTAAAGTTGTACAGATTGGCCTAATTGGAAATGAGGAATGTTTTGAAGTTGAACATTAGTAAGACCGGGAAGTTGAGAGCTTTGCTCGAAAATCACCCGGCCGCACTTAGGTTCAATAAAGAAACAAGAGTCATTGCCAATTCAGCCTTGATTTTCTTTGTTTCGTTTCTTGTATCAAGACAAGAAATGAATTGAAAATCGGCGAAGCCAAAAGCTTCCGCGGCTTGAGCAGCGAAAAGCAGGAGAGAGGATGTCTCAAGATTACAACGAAGATTCATTAAATAAAAAAGGAATGAGTATACCTGTTATTGCCGTTTTTGATATAGGTAAGACAAATAAAAAAATATTGCTCTTTGACGAAAAGCTGCAGATGGTTTTTCAGAAAGAGCAGAAAATGCCAACCATTGTTGATGAGGATGGATTTGAATGCGATGACATTGATCTGATTGAAGATTGGATGAAATCAACCCTCAAACAATTGGTTGATGAAAAAGATTACGATGTAAAGGCGGTTAATTTCTCAACCTATGGAGCTAGTCTGGCTTTCTTGGATGAGGCAGGAAAACGTTTGACGCCTATTTATAATTATCTGAAGCCGATTGATGAATCGATTCATCAGGCATTGTATGAAAAGTATGGTGGCGAAGCGGAATTTTGTCGCCAAACAGCCAGTCCGGCTTTGGGTGTGATGTTAAATTCGGGCATTCAAATATTGTGGTTGCAAAAAGAACAGCCTGAGTTATTTGCAAAGGTGAATGATATACTTCATTTTCCACAGTATCTGTCGTACTTGCTAACGGGTAAAGTTACTTCGGAAAGTACTTCTATTGGTTGTCACACTTTTATGTGGAATTTTGATGATAGTAAGTATCATCAATGGTTGACTGACGCTGGAGTAAAGCTCCCTGATCCTGTTTCAAACCAGCTTTGTTTTGATAGTAAGCTGGATGGCGTTGATATCAAAACGGGCATTGGCGTTCATGACAGTTCATCTAGTCTGGTGCCTTATTTTAAAGGAAGCGACGAGAAGTTTGTGCTGGTATCTACCGGAACGTGGTGTATCAATATGAATCCATACAATTATAGTCCGCTGACTGCCGATCAGTTGAAACGCGATTGTTTGTGTTACATCAGTAGCGAGCAAAAACCGGTGAAATCTTCGCGTTTATTTATGGGGCATATTCATGATGTTAATACCGAGCGATTGACCAACTTCTTTAAGGTTGAAAGTAATCAATACAAAAAAGTAAAAGCTGATGAGGCATTGATGAATCAATATCTTTCAAAAGGTAAGGAAAGAATGTTCTTTAAGGATGAGATGTGGGCAGATTATATTGATGTTTCGATTGATTTATCTCAATTTTCATCGTTTGATGAGGCCTATCATCGTTTAATGTATGATATAACATTGCTAAATGCCGAATCGTTGGATTTGGTCATGAGTGATGATGTTAAAACGATATATATATCCGGAGGATTTGCCCGAAATGAGATGTTTATTCGATTGATGGCAAATTTCTTTCCGCAATGTAACGTTTATACATCGGAGGTAGATAACGCTAGTGCATTAGGAGCTGCACTGTTGGTATACGATCAACTGGACTTGAAAGAAAAGCCATCGGTTGATTTAGGTTTAAAATATTGGAAAGCATTTGGATAAAAAGGGGTAATACTCCTAACTTACATGATTAAATAATTAGTTTTTTGAAGTGAGCTACTGCCTACTGTCTAAAAACTAACAAACTAAATTTTGGATTTTTTGATTTAAGGATAATGAAACAAATAGACACTAAGTTGATGCACCCCAAGGTGCAGATTGTAAAGATTATCAGTCGTATTTACAAAAGTGGGATGACGACTACTTCAGGTGGGAATATTTCCATCTGCGATGAGAATGGAGATATTTGGGTTACTCCATCGGCAATTGATAAAGGTACGCTTACAGAGAAGGATATTATCTGCGTGAAGCGTGATGGAACCATTGTAGGGCCTCATAAACCTTCGTCGGAATTTCCATTTCATAAGGCGATTTATGATTGTCGTCCGGAAATTAAAGCCGTTATTCATGCACATCCGCCAGCATTGGTTTCTTTTAGTATTGTACGTCAAATTCCGAATACCAATATTATTCCACAGGCAAAAAATATTTGTGGACCTATTGGTTATGCTCCTTATGGTTTGCCAGGAAGTGATGAGTTGGGGGATTTGATTGCAGCTGAATTCAAGAAAGGCGAAAGCATGGCTGTTATCATGGAGAATCATGGTACGGTATTAGGTGGTAGTGATATGCTGGATGCATATGCTCGTTTTGAGACCTTGGAATTTTGCTGTCGAACCATTATCAATGCTAAAGCTATTGGAGAGCCTAAGTTTTTGAGTGATGAGCAGATTAATGAGTTCGAAAAGCAGGTGCCTCATAATGTGCCTCGCAATACTGATGTAACATATCCACCAGAGGAAAAAGAGATAAGACAGCATATTTGCGATATTGTTCGTCGTGCTTGTGACCAAGGTTTGATGATAAGTACATACGGAACTGTATCGGTGCGTTGGAAGAATAATGATTTCTTAATTACACCACCAGATGTGGCTCGTTGGGATATTTCGCCAGAAGATATTGTGCAAATTAAAGGAGGTAAAGCAGAGCCAGGTAAAACACCTAGTCGTTCAACTTTCTTGCATCAAAAGATTTACCAGGAAAATCCACATGTCAATTCAATCATTTTAACCCAGCCACCAAACTTGATGGCTTATGGAACAACCGGAGTTAAGTTTGATGTGCGTACTATACCAGAAAGTTGGATTTTCTTACAAGATGTGCCTTGTTTACCTTTTGGGGTGCATTTCCAGGGAGATGATACCATTCCAAAGTTGCTAAGCGAAAATGTTCCTGCCGTACTAGTGGCAAATGATTCGTTTATAGTAACAGGAGATAAGCTTCTGCAAACATTCGACCGCCTTGAAGTTGCTGAATTTAGTGCTAAATCATTAGTAATGGCTGCTCCAATGGGTGATTTAGTACCCATCAACGATGAGCAGGTAGAAGATTTAAGAAAGAAATTCTTATCGTAGGTTTATTTTAGATTTAAAACATGCCGATGAAATTGTAGGGTAGTAACTCAAAAAATTAACTCGGTATAACTTGCATAGATTTGTATCCCCGCAGCCAAAGGGTTGCGGGGATTTTTTATTAGGTAATGTTGTTTAGTTTGTCTCTTACTTGGTGTATGATTAGTGGTTAATCATGAATTATAGAGTAAAAGTAAGATTGTAAGTACTTTTAAATTAGTATGTTGTTTAATATTGAGTTGATTCGGATTTAAGCATAACGGTCTCATGAGCAAATTCGTGTTTGAAAACAGATTTGCATCGTAATGGGGAATATGGTTGATCTTATCTGTCAAACCTCTTAGTTTTATTGAATTGTTAATTGATAATTATTAAATGTAAATGCTGATGATTTATCGTTACATGCATTAATTAAGTTTTAATCTTTTTGTTCCAATGCAATTTTCTTATTTTCGCTGAGAATCTATGACTAAATCTTAGCGATTTTTAACTCGTATATGAATAGTTTTTTATCAGATATCTCTGATGATACCCTTATTCGAAAGGTGAGGGGGGGGGATGAGAATGCGTTTGGAATAATATTTAAAGCCTATTTTCCTCGCTTACTCGTTTATGCTAAAGGTATGGTTGGAGATCAGGAGGTTGCTGAAGATCTGGTTCAAGAGGCGTTTGCTTCAGTATGGGAGAAGCGATATTTACTTAAAGATAAAGGTAATCTAAAGTCATTTTTATTTCGTGCCGTCAGAAATATCTGCCTAAATCATCTCGATCATAATAAAGTAGTAAATAAGTATATTGATGCCTTTAGGCATGAGTCTGCTTCACAGGGCTTGTATATGTTTAATTTTTTAGATGAACAAGAGTATGAAGAGGCTTGTAATGAAATGATGGATGAAGTTCATCGAATTCTCAAAACTTTACCACCTACCGTTAGGCAAGCTTTTGTTTTAAGTCGGATTAAAGAATTAAAAAACCAAGAAGTTGCCGAGCAAATGGGGCTCAATATAAAAACTGTCGAAAAACACATATCAAGGGCTCTAAAAACCTTGAGAGATGTAATGAAGAATAAAGATATTCGTCTTTATACCCTATTTATTTTGATGTTTTTTTAAAAAAAACACAAAAAAATGAAAATCCATGCGGGTTTTCAATACCAATCCCTGTACTATTTATATCATTTAAATTACAATGGAAGACAAACAGCTAAAGATTTTAGTTAGGAGCTTTTATAGTGGTACCATTTCTAGGAAAGAAGAAGAGGTGTTGTTTGAAAAAGTTAAGACAGATAAATCTTTTGGAAAGTATTTTAATAATTACGACAACGAGTTTCTGTTTGAAAAGAAACGAGATGTAACTACTGACGCTTATTGGAAAAAATTTAAAGCTCAGTATTTGCATACAACAGAAAAGTCAATGCGAAAAATTATCAAGCCTTGGATCAAGTTTGCATCACTTGCAGCTGTTGTAATTGTTTTGTTGGGAGTGGGGCAATACTTCTATTTTAATAGTTTTAATGCTGATACTGGAACTCAGTGGTGTGAAATGATTGTACCAAAGGGAGAGAAGTCTCAAGTTATATTGCCCGATGGAACTCATATTTGGCTAAACTCTGAAAGTAAATTGAGATATCCAATTCGATTTGGAAGAAAGGAGCGAAGGGTTATTTTAGAAGGTGAAGCTTTTTTTGAAGTAAGCAAGAATAAGGATGTACCATTTTATGTTCAGACAGAAGATTATGAGACAAAAGTGTTAGGTACTGAATTTAATGTGATGGCTTATTCTGATTTTGGCAGAACAGAAACAACTCTTAAGAAAGGCTCTGTTGCGATTGAAATCGAAAAAGAAGGAAAAAGAAAAGAAGTAGTTGTATTAAAGCCCGGGCAAAGAGTAGCTTATGATAAGGCGTCAAAACAATTTTGCGTAAAAAAGTCCAATCCAGATCAGGTAATGGCCTGGAGAAGCAACGTTTTTTTGTTTGATAATATTTCATTTCACGAGTTGGTTTTGCGCTTAGAAAGATGGTATGATGTTAGTATTGAGCTGAAAGATCAAGAATTGAATGAATTAAGATATACTGGCAAATTTAAAAATGAAGAAACTATATGGCAGGTGTTAGATATTATAAAAATGACAACGCCTATAGAATATAATCTTACCAACAGGAATTTAACTATTGTAAAAAAAAGTGAGCCTATGTAAATTTTATCATCTGAAATTAACCCTATCTCAGATAAATACCAATCAAGTATTTATGAAAAAAACAATATTCTATTAATCTAAACGGAAAGAATCTATGAAAAGATTAACCTTTTTGAAGAGAGGTTCTGTATCTCCTAAAATCCAACAGTATATGAAAATGGCTAAGGTGCTTGGTCTATTTTTATTAGTTGGTTGTTTGCAGGCAAATGCCGCAAACTATGCAAGTAGTAAACGATTGAGCTTTGAGCTTCAGAATGCTTCGATTAAAGAAGTGTTTGATGCAATTGAAAAACAGTCGGAATTTACCATCTTTTATAAACAAGATGATGTTGATCTAAAGCAACGATTTGATTATCATGCAAATGGTAAGCTTATTTCAGAGGTGTTAGAAGATGTGTTGGATAAAGACAAGGTTACCTATGAAGTGAAGGACAAGGTAATCGTAATTTATTCTCATAATATGGCTAACAATTCGATGCAACAAGAAGTAACGGTAAAAGGTAGAGTTGTAGATACTCAAGGTCTTTCCTTACCTGGAGTTAACGTATTTGAAAAGAGTAATCCTACTCATGGAGTAATTACTGATATGGATGGTAATTATTCTATTAACTGTGCCTCAGAGGGTGTGTTGGTTTTCTCTTTTATTGGGTTTGACACACAGGAAGTTGCAATAGCTGGTCAAACTACCATTAATATTTCAATGGTTGACGAAGTTACCGATTTAGATGAAGTAGTAGTTACTGCTTTGGGTATAAAAAGAGAGACCAAAGCTTTAGGTTATGCTGTTACTGATCTAAAAGGAGATGACTTAAATAAAAATGTCATTAATCCTGTTAATGCGCTTCAAGGTAGGGCTGCCGGAGTTGATATTAGCCAATCAGATGGTGGTATGTTCGGTTCATCAAGAATTTTGATTCGTGGTGCTTCGACTTTAAAACCAGATAACCAACCAATCTATGTTATCGATGGAGTGATTTTGGAAAATAATCATGCTGATGTTGGTGATGCAGACTGGTCTTCTACTGCAGGTGATTTTGGTAGTGAACTTAAAAACTTAAATCCTGATGATTTTGAATCAATTTCGGTATTAAAAGGAGCTGCAGCAACAGCGCTGTATGGTTCTAGGGGTTTAAATGGTGCAATTGTAATTACCACAAAAAGTGGAGAAAACTCTCAAGGATTAGGTGTTTCTGTTAATCAGACATTTGGTGTTGATTACGTTTATCGTCAACCTGATTTGCAAAATGTATATGGTGATGGTGCGTTGTCTGGTTATGTTGATTATGGTGAAACCAATAGTAGTGGTAGCTATTATCAATGGCAAAACCAGGAGCAATTCTATTTGAATACCAATGGAGAAGCTAAATTTAATAATTGGCAAATGGGGTATGGACCTCGCTTTGATGGACGATCAATATTAGGATATGATAATAAACTTACCAATTATAATGCTGTTGATAATAACTATCGCGACATGTATGATCTTGGTTTTAACTCAAATACTAATATTTCGGTGCAAGGTGGAAACGAAAAAACTACATTTTACACATCAATGTCATATCGACATGCAAATGGAACATTAGGTAAAAATGAGTTTGATCGGTTATCTTTTCTAGCCAAGGCGTCTCATCAATTAAATGACCATGTTTTGGTTGAAGCATCAATAAACTTTGCCAATTCTACTCCAAAAAACCCACAACCAAATATTGGTGAGTATTTTACAAGTGGAGTATTAGGAAGAGAATATGATCCTGATTATTATAAAGATAAATACAAAGGAACCCATGGTGGATTAGCTAATGGTAATTATGGTGATGAGTATGCAAATGTTCCTGGTATTGGTTTATGGTGGTCATTAAATGAAAATTCAGATATTCAGCACGAAACCTCAGTGCGTCCTTATTTAGGTTTAACAGTTGATTTAACAACTTGGTTAAAACTAAAAGCAGAGGCTAACTATAACTATTATTTTACCGATCGTGAAATAAAAAATCCTAATAGTGGATATGGTCGTACCTATGAATCTGGTGCAGGACAATATGCAATGATTCAAACTACCAAAAAGCAAACCAATGCGAGTGCATCGTTCTTATATAACAAAAATTTAACTGATGATTTAGTATTGTCTGGGTTCATAAGGGGCGATTATTACGATAATAAGCAAACTTACATGAGTAATTCAACAAATGGAGGATTGGTTGTTCCTGATCAGTACTTTATTAATAACTCTGTAAATACAGTATCTTATAATTCGTATGTTACCGGTTATAAACGTATTCTTTCTACTTCTGCTGCCATAAATTTAGCATGGAGGAGTCAAATATATTTAGATATTACAGGAAGGAATGATTGGTCTTCAGCTTTGGTTTATGCTGATCAAACAGGTAATAATTCTTATTTTTATCCATCAGTTAGTTTATCAGGTATCTTAGTGAAATGGTAGACTTACCAACATGGATTTCATTTGGTAAGGTACGTGCTTCATGGGCGCAGGTGGGTAATGACACTGATCCTTATGCTATTAATTCAGCCTATTCTTTAAATACATCTAGTCAAAATGGTTCCAATGTAAATTCTTTGGTTTTGAATAGTCAGATGACATCTTTAGATCTTAAACCTGAGAGAAAGAATTCATGGGAAGTTGGTTTGGATTGGAGATTCTTTTCTAGTCGTATGGGAATAGATGCTACCTATTATAAAGAGAATACCAAAGATCAGATCATGAATATTGATGTGCCAAGTGTTTCTGGAGTTAGTCAGCAATTGGTTAATGCTGGTAATATCCAAAACCAAGGTGTTGAAATAGCTTTAAATACAACTCCTATTAGAACAGCAGATTGGAGATGGGACGTTGACTTTACTTATACGCGTAATGAAAGTAAAATTATCTCATTACATGAAAATGTAGCTGATTATATATTGTTAAGTGGATATACGAACTATGGTAACTATCGTATTGGATCGGTTGCCAAAGTGGGTGGTGAATATGGTATGCTAATTACAGATTCTAAACCTATGATTGATGATGCAACCGGATTACCTGTATTAACATATTCAGATACACGTAGAATGGCGTTTCAGCAACGAAGTGGAGAAGAAGAAGAATTAGGATCTATTCAGCCAGATTTCTTAGGTGGTTTAAGAACAACACTTAGCTATAAGAATGTGAGTTTAACAGCTGGATTCGATATGCGTTTTGGAGGTATGGTTGCATCATATGGTGCTAAGTATGGTACAGCTTATGGATATACCGAAGCATCTTTGCGATACTCAGCTCCTGAATATGGTGGTGTAGCCTGGACTTCTGCTTATGATGGTATTCAATACCAGGATGGTTATGTACCAAATGGATTATTAACAGCCGGTACGAATATTACTCAGGCAAATGGTACTGTTTATACAGTAGGAGAAGGAGGCGAAAGTTATCAATCATTATATGAAAGAGGAATTCTTGAGCCAGTTCATGCTTCTGCATGGCATTATTGGAATAACAGTTGGAGTTATGGTACCACAAATAGCGATTGGGTAAAAGATCTAAATTACATAGCATTGCGCGAAGTAACAGTTAGTTATCGTTGCCCTGGTATAGCTGATAAATTAAGATTGAAAGGTTTGTCATTTAGCTTGTCAGGTTATAATCTAGGATATTTGCTAAATAATGCTCCAGCAGGTGTAAATCCAGAGTCGGTTAGGGGAACAACACCATCTAACTTCCGTATGCGTTCATTTGCTGCTTATACTGCAAACTATATGTTCTCAATTAATGCGAAATTCTAAGACCTAATTATTTGAAAAAGATGAATATGAAATATAATAAAATAGCATTTTTGCTTCTTGTTGCCATATCTATTTTATCGATAAGTGGTTGTAAAGAAGACTTTGCTGAAATAAATACTGATCCGGCAGCTGTTGTTGTTGGTAATGTTGACTTCTTGTTTACTCAAGCAGAACTTGAATTTGAACCATCTGATTATACATTTTGGTTTTATAATGCTCCAATGATGTATAAATGGGGGCAAGTGGGAATTGGTTCTGGTGGTTTTTCGCCAACGTATCAAGAAACAACCGAGTATGGTGGACAAGGAGAGCAATTTATCAACGTATTAAAATATACTCGTGAAATTGAATACTTGGTAAGTTTAATGTCTGAAGAGGAAGCAGCCGGATATCAACAACAAGTTGCAGCATCTCGTGTATTGTGTATATACTTAGGAATATTCGATACGGATATGTATGGTGATATTCCATTTAATCAGGCGGCTATGGCGAGATATACTTCACCTTCATTATTAACTCCAGAGTATGACTCTGTTGAAAGTCTATATTCGCAATGGTTGGAGGAATTAGAGGAGTATATGACCATTTTAACAACGGCTCAAAATCAAAATTGGATTGCAAAACAAGATTTAATTTACGGTGGTGATGCTACAAAATGGGCTAAGTTGGCAAACTCTTTACGACTGAAAATAGCTGTTCGTTTGTTAAATCAGAATCAAACTAAAGCTTTTGAAATTGCAAATGCAGTAGCATCAAGTTCGGTTGGTGTATTAGATGGAGCTGATGATGATTTTATTTATAATAAGTCAGATGCAATTGTATCTAATGACGGTGATAAAGTTTACCATTTTGGTAGTTCTGTATTAGGGTCTGCTTTGTATCCAACTCAACTAGTTACTGATTTTATGATGGATAATGAAGATCCACGTATTCGTTTCTTCTTCTCTAAAAATAGCTATAACTCAAAAGTAGTTCAGGCATTTTTTGATCAAGGAGTTGATCTTCCTGCATTTATTTCAGATAATGTTGAGTATACTGAAGATGCAGAAGGGCATAAAACATTTACAGGTTGGGCTGGATTAGGTGAGCCTTGGGTTCGCTATTATGGTTTACCTGTTGTGATGAATGCAAATCAGAATAGTCAATATGATGGATATTTTAAAACAACTCCATATACCATTACAAATAAAGAAGGTGTAGAGTATACTTATCGTGCTACTTCTCAATTTAGTGAAGAAATGGTGAAAGGAAGAGTTGATTACACTATTCCTTCAGCTCCGGATGACACACCAGTTACGGATACTGAAGATTATCCTTGGTATGGTATGTATATGTCTACGGCAGAAGTTAATTTCTATTTTGCTGAATTGAAATTATTAGGTGCAAACTTACCTCTTTCAGCAGAAGAGTATTATAATGTTGCTGTCGAATCTTCAGTTAAGGAATATGATAGATTAGCTTCGTTAAATCATATACCTTATTATGGAACAACTTACGGTTATGATCCTTTTGAAGAATCAATTGATTTAAAAGAGGGTGAACTGACAACAATGATGGCGAAACCTGATGTGCAGTTAACTGGTTCTGAAAGTGAAATGTTAGAAAAAGTTTATATTCAAGAGATATTACATTTTATGTATTTTCCATCAGATCAGTTTAGTGTTGTTCGTCGTTCTGGTATTCCATCAAGAGCAAGTTCGCTTTTTAAATGGACAGATTTTAGTGAACCAACATATAATGAAGTTCCAAGAAGATTTGAGGTGTTAACTCCATCTGTTACGGATATCATGTATGATATTAAAACTAAAGCCTACGATCGTCAAGGTTTTACAAGTGGTACTGGTATTAGTACTAGTTTGTTAAATACTGAGAGAGTATGGCAGGATAAAGGAGCACCTAATTTTGGAGAAGGCCCCCAGTAATAAAGTGATATAGTGAATAATTAGATTGGAAAGAGGCTATCGAATGATGGCCTCTTTTTTTATATGTGCTTAGAAAGTCCCATATAATCCATAATCATTCGTATTGCAAAATACCTGGCTGTATAGGAAAAAGCCTTCTTTCGAAGTCTCCATTTTTCGGTCTAATTGTAAAATGGGGTGGCCGGGTTTTACATTGAAATATTGTTGCATGGTTTCATTGGCGGTAATAGCCATCAGTTTTTGTTCTCCACCAATAATCTCTATCTGATAATTGGTTCGCATTATCTCAAACAACGATCGGTTTTCAAAATTTCTGCTTGTAAATCGTGGAAGGTTGATATTAGGAACCATGGTGATATCGTAAAAAACAGGCTGTCTATTTACAATGCGGAGTCTTTCAAAACGATAGCAACCAACTTCTTTTTCGTAACTCAATAAGGGAAATCCAAAAGCTTCTTGCCATGTTGTTAGGTAAGGTTTGATAATGATTTTTGTTTCCAGATTTTCTTTCCCAATAGCTGAAGTGGTTCCCGAAAGAGAAAGAATGCCAACGCCCTGTGGCTGACCTTGTACGATGCTTCCTTTTCCTTGTTTCTTTCTTATGTAGCCCTCGTGAACTAATCTGTCTAATGCTTTGCGCACTGTTGGTCGGGTTACATTGTGTGTGGTACATAATTCGTTCTCCGAAGGCAGTATGTCGCCTTTCTCATATAATCCATCGGTGATGTGTCTTCTGAGTTGTTCGTAAAGTATTTTATATGGAGGTAACGGTTTCTTACTTGTCATGGGGAGTTAATTTTTTGTAAAGATAAGTAGTTTTAAATGTATATACAAGTAACTTGTAAAAGGTTGTAAGAAGCAATAAAACAAGATGTTAAATAAAATTCAAATATTAACTTGTATATACAAGTAGTGATAAATAGATTTGTATAAAAACTAACTAAATCATGGCTAACGCAATTATAATGCCTCGCCAGGGGCAATCAGTCGAATCCTGCATATTTACCCAATGGTATAAAAGTGTGGGCGACGAAGTAAAAACAGGCGATATACTCTTTGCCTACGAAACCGATAAAGCATCTTTCGAACAAGAAGCTGAAGCAGATGGTATTTTGTTAGCAGCTTTTTGTGAAGAAGGAGATGAAATTCCCGTTCTACAAAATATTGGCGTAATCGGTCAGGCTGGTGAAAATATCGATGAATTTAAATCCGGAGGAGCGGAAGATGCTCCATCTGTTGAAACAGTGAAAGAAGAAGTTGCAGCAACTGCTGCCGAATCGATTGCTGAAGTGGTGTTAAAAGAAAGAGCTGAAGGCGAAAAGGTGAAAATTTCGCCGCGAGCTAAAAAGCTGGCTGAAGAAAAGGCTGTTCCTTATGCAAGTCTGGAAGGCTCAGGACCAGAAGGACGAATTATTGTAAGAGATGTGGAAGCATATCTGGCTTCAACTCCGAAAACAACACCTCTTGCAAAAGAAGTAATGAAGCAGGAAGATCTTCAGCCAGCTGAAACAGGAACTGGTTTGGGAGGAAGTGTTAAAGCATCTGATCTTACAGCTTCTAATCCTGTTTACAGCGGCGATTTTGAGATTAAGAAATTACCTAATATCCGCAAGCTGATTGCAAAAGCAATGCATGCATCGTTGCAGAACTCGGCTCAGCTGACTCACCATTTGGGTGCCGATGCCCGCCAATTGCAAGCTTTGCGCAAAAAAGTAAAAGCAACAGAAGGAGCGCCTAATATTACCATTAACGATATGGTTTGTTTCGCGGTTATTAAAGCCTTGAAACAATTCCCAGATGCCAATGCTCACTTCCTGGGAGATAGTGTAAAATATTTCAACAAAGTTCATTTAGGATTGGCGGTTGATACCGATCGTGGTTTAATGGTGCCAGTTATAAAAAATGCAGATGATCTTTCTATAACAGGATTATCCAACCAGTTTAAAGAAGTGGCTGAATCTTGTCGTGCAGGTAGTATCGATCCTGAATTATTATCATCTGAAGCGGCATCTTTTACCGTATCCAATTTGGGTAATTACGGTGTGGAAATGTTTACGCCTGTTATCAATTTACCTCAGGTGGCAATATTGGGTGTAAATACCATTGTGCCTCGTCCTGCTGATTTAGGCGGAGGTGTTTATGGCTTTGTTCCTTATATGGGCTTGAGTTTGACATACGATCACCAGGCTATCGACGGAGGTTTGGCAACCCGCTTCCTGAAACAAATAGCTATTGAAATTGAAAATCTAACTATCGACTTCTAAAAATAATTACATGTACGATTTAGCAATTATAGGAGGAGGTCCTGCAGGATATGTGGCAGCTGAACGAGCAGGTGCCAAAGGTTTGAAAGTGGTTCTCTTCGAAAAGAAAGATTTAGGCGGAGTTTGTCTGAATGAAGGATGTATTCCTACAAAAACATTGTTGTACAGTGCTAAGCTGTATGATAATGCCAAAGGAGGAAGTAAATATGGAGTCGAAGCCAATGATTTGTCTTTCAGTTTTGATAAGATGATGGCTCGCAAACAAAAAGTGGTTAAAAAACTGGTTGGCGGCGTTGGCTTGAAGATGAAACAGCATAAAGTAGATGTGATAAAGGAATCTGCGTTAATACAAGGACGTACTCGCGAGGGTATAGAAATTTCAATTCAAGATGGAAAAATTCAAGCTTCGAACCTGTTGATTTGTACAGGTTCTGAAGCTTTTGTTCCGCCTATTCCGGGGTTGGCCAATAATGATGCAATTCTTACTAATCGTGAAATATTAGATTTAAAAGCACAGCCCGAATCATTGGTAATTATTGGAGGTGGTGTGATAGGAATGGAGTTTGCCAGTTTCTTTAATAGCTTGGGAACAAAGGTTACAATCATCGAAATGTTGGATGAAATCCTAACAGGTATGGACGTAGAAATGAGCGCCATGCTTCGTCAGATGTACGCTAAAAAAGGAATTGAATATTATTTATCATCAAAAGTAACAAAGGTTGATGGTCAAACCGTGACATTTGAGAAAGATGGTAAATCAGCTGAAATAAAAGGCGATAAGATTTTGGTAAGTGTGGGACGTAAGCCTGTGGTTACCGGTTTTGGTTTGGAGAACCTTGGAGTGGAACTTTTCCGTGGTGGCATTAAAGTAGATGAAAAGATGAGAACCAACATCCCAAATGTGTATGCCGCAGGTGATGTTACAGGTTTTTCACTGTTGGCTCATACTGCCAGTCGCGAAGGCGAAGTGGTGGTAAATAATCTGGCAGGAGGAAACGATCAGATGCGATACAATGCTATTCCGGGGGTGGTCTATACCAATCCTGAGATTGCAGGTGTTGGCTTAACAGAAGAAGCTGCTAAAGCAAAAGGCATCGAATATAAAGTGGCCCAGTTGCCAATGGCTTATGCAGGCCGTTTTGTTGCCGAAAACGAAGGTGGAAGCGGACTATGCAAAGTTTTGGTTGGCGCTAAATATGGTGAAGTGCTCGGAGTTCACATGTTGGGTAACCCATCAAGTGAAATGATCTACGGAGCCTGCATGGCTATCGAAGCCGAAATGACCCTGAAAGAGATGGAACAAGTGGTGTTCCCTCATCCTACTGTATCAGAAATATTCAAAGAAACCGTTTTTAGTTTCGCTCATTAATCAGAACAATAATCTCTTAAATATAGAAAAATGCCTAAGTCACAATTTATAGATCCCGTAAAAGTTAGAAAAGCAGGAGTTGTTAAAATTCAAGATATTCCTGTTAATCAGTATGACAAATCAATTGAAGAAGAAAAAGTGAACTTCTCAAAAGAGCAGTTTATAGATATATATCACGATATGGCTTTGATCCGAGAGTTCGAAACCATGTTGAATCTTATTAAAATTAAAGGTGAATACGAAGGAATAGAGTATAATCATCCGGGGCCTGCTCACTTGTCAATCGGACAGGAGTCAGCTGCAGTTGGTATGGCTTATAATTTAGGAGTTGAAGATTTTATCTTTGGTTCGCACCGTTCGCATGGTGAAATTCTTGCTAAAGGAATGTCGGCTATCCACAAAATGGATGATGAAGCCTTAACCGAGGTGATGAAGAATTTCTTCGACGGAACCATCTTGAAAATTGTTTCAGAAAATCATAAAGGCGATTTGAAATCATTGGCCCGTCGTTTCCTTGTTTATGGAACACTGGCTGAGATCTTCGCCCGCGAAACCGGTTTTAACAAAGGTTTGGGAGGTTCGATGCATGCTTTCTTCACTCCGTTTGGAGTTTATCCGAACAACGCCATTGTGGGTGGATCAGGTGATATTGCAGTTGGTGCAGCTCTCTTTAAAAAAGTAAATCAGAAAGATGGTATTGTGGTTGCCAATATTGGTGATGCTTCTATGGCTTGTGGTCCTGTTTGGGAAGGATTATCTTTTGCTACCATGGATCAGTTTGAACAATTGTGGGAAGGCGCTTATAAAGGTGGATTGCCAATCATCTTCAATATAATGAATAACCAGTACGGTATGGGTGGTCAGACTTGTGGCGAAACCATGGGTTATGATGTAGCAGCTCGTATCGGTGCAGGTGTCAATCGTGATAACATGCATGCTGAGCGTGTAGATGGTTACAATCCATTGGCGGTTATTGACGCATACAAACGCAAAATGGAGCTGATTAAAGATAAGAAAGGACCTGTTTTGTTGGATGTGCTGACTTATCGTTACAGTGGTCACTCTCCATCTGATGCTTCATCATACAGAAGTAAAGAAGAGATTGAAGCCTGGGAAGCTCAGGATTGTATTGCAAGCTATGCTGCAGAATTAGAAAAAGCAGGTGTGGTTTCGGTAAAAGAGTTGGAAGCAATTAGTGCAGATATTAAGGAGCTGATGAAATATGCCATGAAGCTGGCTATTGACGAAGAGGTTTCGCCTCGAATGGATTTGGTGAAGCATCCTGAAATCATTGGTGATATGATGTTCTCAGAAGGTAGTGTTGATAAGATGGAAGATCGTCCGGTTGAAGTGAATCATCCAATGGAAGAAAATCCACGCGTTCAACAAATTGCCAAAAAAGAGCGTTTTGCCTTTGATGACAATGGTAAGGCCTTCTCAAAAATCAAACAATATCAATTGCGCGATGGATTGTTCGAAGCCATTGTTGATCGTTTCTATAAAGATCCAACTTTGGTTGCTTACGGTGAAGAAAACCGTGACTGGGGTGGTGCTTTTGCTGTGTATCGTGGATTAACAGAGGCTCTTCCTTACAACCGCTTATTTAACTCGCCTATTTCAGAGGCTTCTATTATTGGTACTGCCATAGGCTATGCCATGTGTGGTGGTCGCGTTATTCCTGAAATCATGTATTGCGATTTCTTAGGTCGTTGTGGTGATGAGGTATTCAACCAGTTACCTAAGTGGCAGGCCATGTCGGGTAATGTAATTAAAATGCCGGTTGTTATTCGTGTGTCGGTAGGTTCGAAATACGGTGCTCAGCACTCGCAAGACTGGACTTCATTGGTGGCACATGTACCTGGCTTAAAAGTTTGTTTCCCAGTAACTCCATATGATGCAAAAGGATTGATGAATGCTGCCCTTCAGGGAACCGATCCGGTTGTGTTCTTCGAGAGTCAGCGAATTTATGATATAGGTGAGCAATTCCACGAAGGTGGTGTGCCAGAAGAATATTACGAAATTCCGTTTGGCGAACCTGATGTTAAGAAGGAAGGTAAAGATGTAACCATTTTAAGTATTGGAGCAACTCTTTATCGTGCTTTGGAAGCGGCGAAAGAATTGGAAGAGAAGTATGGCATGACAGCTGAAGTGATTGATGCCCGTTCGATTGTGCCTTTCAACTATGAGTCGGTTATCGAAAGCTTGAAAAAGACTGGTCGAATTATTCTTACTAGTGATGCAAACGAGCGTGGTTCGTTCCTGAAAGATATGGCTCAACGATTAACCGAACTGGCATTCGACGAGTTGGATGCACCTCCTGTGGTTGTTGGATCGCGCAACTGGATTACCCCTGCATATGAGTTGGAAGATTACTTCTTCCCGACTAAAGAATGGATTTTAGATGCTATTCACGAGAAAATTGTGCCTTTAAAAGGACATACTGTGAGCAACAACTTTACCAATGCAGAAAATATCCGCAGATCGAAATTAGGAATCTAAGAATAGAATATGCTTGATCTTAATTGTACCGGAATGGCCTCATTAGGGATGATAAATAATATGACGATGAACTTTAGTAAGACCGGGAAGCTGAGAACTTGTTCGAAGATCACCCGGCCGCACTTAAGTTCAGCAAATAGAATGAGATCATCCATAATGCAGCCTTGATTTTCTTTGTTTCGTTTCTTTTATCAAGAAAAGAAATGAATTGAAAATCGGCGAAGCCAAAAGCCCTGGGGCTTGAGCAAAGTAAATTCAACATGATTCTGGCTAAAGAAAGAAAAAGCAAAAACTAAATCCAGGTTTTATGAGTTTTATAGATAATTTAAAAGATTTTTCACCACAAATCACAAGCGGCGATTTAAAGCCGCTTAAGGTGAATAATCACTTACATACACCACATTCATTTAGTGCATTTCAATCGGTTGACGAAGCTTTAGATCAATCGGCCGAAGAAGGTGTAAAAGTAGTTGGAGTCAACGATTTCTTTAGCTTCGATGCTTATGCTGATTGGAATGATGGTGCTTTTAAAAGAAATTTATTTCCTCTTTTTAATGTTGAATTCATTGGTTTGAATGAAGCCTATCAAAAAGAGGGTTTGAAAGTGAATGATCCGGGTAATCCCGGTCGTACCTATTTCAGCGGAAAGAGTTTAGCTTATCCACTGACTTTATCGACTGATACGAAACAGAAGATAGACGATTTGGTAACCAATGCCAACGACTATGTTCGCAAAATGACCGAAAAGGTAAACGAGCTTTTTGCAAAGAAGCAATTTGGTTTCCGATTGGATTACAATCAAATAAAAAAGGATTTGGCAATGGGGCAGGTTCGCGAACGTCATTTAGCTCGTGCAATTCGCCAATTAGCTGAAAAGCATTACAAAGATGCCAACCGTTTGTTGGCTTTTTATAACGAATTATTAGATGTCAACGGAATGTCGTGCAGTCTGACAGATGAAGCCGGTGTTGAGAATGAAATCCGGGGAGCTTTACTGAAAGCCGGTAAGCCTGCTTATGTACCTGAAGATCCGAATGGGTTCTTAAGTGTTGCCGAGATTCGTTCCATTATTCTGGAAGCAGGTGGAATTCCTACATATCCGTTTTTGGCTGATGCAGTAAAGGGGTACACCGATTTTGAGCGGGAGTTGAAAAAAGTATCTGCCGAATTAAAGGATTTAGGTGTGTGGTCGGTTGAATTTATACCAACCCGAAACAATCATGCTATTTTAAAAGAGTATGCTCAATATCTTAAAAAAGAAGGATTTGTTGTTTCATTCGGAACGGAGCATAACAGTCCGGGAAAGCAGCCCATTGAAGTAGAGGCGAAAGGAGCAACAAAGCTTGATAAGGATTTGATGGAAATCAATTACGAAGGTGCTTGTATTTTAGCTGCTCATCAGTATTTATTTGCCAAAGAGGGTGTGGGTGTATTGGATAATAAAGGAGTTTTTAAAGCTGAAAAAAGAGACGAGTTTACTAAATTAGGTGATTCTCTGATTCAGTTTGTAACAAATAAAAATTAAGAAATGAATTTTACAGATTTAGTGCCCGTTGTACGCATTCTCTTTTCAAAAGAAGGCTTAGTTACAGCTAAGGCACTTCTGAATATTGATAATATTGAAGGATTAAGAAAGGTGGGATATGATTTGTCGGATGATGAATGTATTACCATTTTACCTGGTGACGATAAAGCTGATTTAGTTGCTCTTTTGAAAGAGCAGGTTAAATCAAACACCAAAGCGGTTGTTTTTGATGGTTTAGGTGCAGTGGTTAAAGGTAAAAAAGTTGATAATCCGAATCCTTACAATCCGGTTGAAGGACGAATTGTTATTGTTACCGGTGGTGCACAAGGCTTTGGTGGTGGTATTGCCGAAGAGTTGTATGCAAAAGGTGCACATGTTGTGGTGGCCGATTTAAATCACGAAGTAGGAAGAAGTTTGGTTGAAAAACTGAAAAGCAGTAAGCAGATGAATAAGGCTGTTTTTATTCCTGTTAATGTGGGCGATTCTGATTCGGTGAAGAGTATGATTGAAACAACTGTTCTGGAACTGGGTGGTTTGGATGTCATTATAAGTAATGCCGGTATTTTGCGAGCAGGAGGATTGGACGAAATGGATCCGGATACTTTTAATCTGATGACCAAAGTGAATTACGCCGGTTATTTTTATTGTGCCAAACATGCTTCAAAAGTAATGAAGTTACAGTCGCAGGTTGATGAGAATCATTATATGGATATCATCCAGATTAACTCTAAATCAGGTCTGAAAGGAAGTAATCGAAACTTTGCTTATGCAGGTGGTAAATTCGGAGGAATTGGCTTAACCCAGTCTTTTGCACTGGAGCTGATGCCAAATAGAATTAAAGTGAACTCAATATGTCCGGGTAACTTTTTTGACGGACCTTTGTGGAGCGATCCTGAAAAAGGATTGTTTGTTCAATACCTGAATGCAGGAAAAGTTCCTGGAGCCAAAACCATTGAAGATGTGCAGGCGCATTACGAGAAGCAAGTTCCGGCCGGAAGAGGATGTCGTGTTGCTGATGTTGCTAAAGCAATTGTATATGTAATTAATCAGGAGTACGAAACAGGTCAGGCAGTTCCTGTGACTGGTGGTCAGGAGATGCTGAATTAAAGTTGTTTTTTTAAGTCTTAAGGAACGGTTCTTTATTAGCATTTTGTCCAAGAGAACCGTTCCTATAGGAATAATGAATTTCACAGAATGAACAAGCTAAAAGGAATTCATTAAATCAAAGCAAACAAATTAGAAATATGAAAACAAAAGCGGTACGATTATACGGAGAAAAAGATCTTCGCCTGGAGGAATTTGAATTGCCTGCCATTAAAGAAGACGAGATTTTAGCAAAGGTTATTTGCGATAGTATCTGTATGTCGTCATATAAAGCAGCCAATCAGGGAACGGCTCACAAACGTGTTCCAAATAATGTGGCTGAAGAACCTATTATTATCGGGCACGAATTTGCTGGTGAGATAATTGAAGTAGGTTCAAAATGGCAAAGTAAGTTTAAGCCTGGACAGAAATATTCTATCCAGCCTGCTATTTATTACGAAGATGGACCGGTAGGTGTATTAAGTGCTCCCGGGTATTCATACAAATACATTGGAGGAGATGCTACTTATGTTATCATTCCTAAAGATGTGTTGGAACAGGATTGTCTGTTGTCGTACGATGGACCGGGTTTTTATCCGGCTTCGTTGGCAGAGCCACTTTCTTGTGTAATTGGTGCTATGCATGCTAATTATCATACAACACCCGGCTCGTATGTTCATAAAATGGAGATAGTGGAAGGTGGAAAAATGGCTATTCTGGCAGGTGTTGGTCCTATGGGATTGGCTGCCATCAACTATGTAATTCATCGGTCAGATCGCAAGCCTTCCATTTGCGTGGTTACTGATATTGATCAAACCAGACTGGACAGAGCAGCTGAGATATATCCTGTTGAAGCGGCTAAAGCAAATGGTATTGAGTTGATATATCTGAATACCGGCGAAGGCGATCCGGTTGCCAAGTTGAAAGATCTTTCAGGAGGTACGGGGTATGATGATGTGTTTGTTTTTGCTCCGGTTCCGGCAGTAATTGAGCAGGCTGATGATATTTTGGGATTCGATGGTTGTTTGAACTTCTTTGCAGGGCCATCAAATCCACAGTTGAAAGCTCAGATGAATTTCTATAACGTGCATTACGCATACACGCATATCGTTGGTACTTCAGGTGGAAATACGGATGATATGAAAGAAGCTTTGGAAGTAATGACCAAAGGTTTAGATCCTGCAGGTTTGGTTACTCACATTGGAGGAATTGATGCTGTTATTGATACAACTCTTAATCTTCCCAATATTCCGGGAGGTAAGAAGTTGATATATAACCATATTGAAATGCCATTGACTCCAATTGCTGATTTTGAAGAGAAAGGAAAAACAAGTCCATTCTTTGCTGAACTGGCAAATATTTGCGAAAAGCATAATGGATTGTGGAATATTGAGGCAGAAGAGTATTTATTGGCTAACTTTGAGGCTATAAACCAATAAGATTTTGTCATGATTTACTTAGCTGATACAGCCGATATAGACGAGCTAAAACAGTTGTTTTATTATTTTCCAATCGAAGGAGTTACAACTAATCCGAGCATTATTGCACAGGCAAAAAAGCCAATGTCGGTAATATTACCCGAATTAATTGAGTTAGTTGGCGATAAGATGTTGCATGTTCAGATGATCAGTAACAAAGCTGAAGATATGCTTCGTGAGGCTAAAGCTTATAAAGCAAAATATAGTTTGGGTGATAATTATTTTGCTAAAATTCCGGTAACTGCCGAAGGATACCGAGCTATGCCAATGATTAAAGAGGCTGGAATTAATGTAACAGCTACAGCTATTTTTACTCAGCAACAAGCTTTGGTTGCAGCCCGTGCAGGAGCCGATTGGGTTGCACCATACGTTAATCGTTTGGATAATATATCGTCTCACGGTATTGAGGTGGTTGGTAATATTGTAGAAAATATCGAATGTTTCGGTTTGGATACAAAGGTATTGGCAGCCAGTTTTAAAACAGTCGATCAGGTGCATCGTGTGAGTATGATGGGTAGCCAGGCTGCTACCATTAATTTTGAAATTCTGGAACGTCTTCGCAGTCACCCAATGACGGATATGAGTGTTGAGTGGTTCGAAAAAGACGCAGAAGGTTTATATGATATTGATTTTTGATTATTAAATAACGTAGATTTGTCTTCAAACCTAAAAAGCATTCTTGGTAAACGCATTGAGAATGCTTTTTTGTGTTATCTGATCAGTTCTTTTCTTTGAAGAAATCAATGGCTTTTTTAACCGATCCATGTTTCAGAAGAAGTGCTTCGGCTTCTTTGTATGGAATCTCTAGTTCTTCAATAATCATTTTGGTTCCCCTATCAACCAGTTTATTGTTGGTGAGTTGCATGTTTACCATTTTATTTCCTTTTACTCGCCCCAATTGAATCATAATGGTTGTTGTCATCATATTCAAAATCATTTTTTGAGCCGTTCCTGCCTTCATTCGGGTACTTCCGGTCACAAACTCTGGTCCAACAACGGCCTCTATTGGGAATTCAGCCGCTTCTGCAACTTTACTATCCGGATTGCAGGTGATGCACCCTGTTAATAAACCATATTTGCGAGCCTCTTCAAGTCCGCCAATAACATAAGGCGTGGTACCGGAGGCAGCAATGCCAATTACCGTATCCAGCTCATCAACCTTGTATTCGCAAAGTTCCTTCCAGGCCATTTCTCTATCATCTTCGGCTGCTTCAACTGCTTTACGTAAGGCGGTATCTCCACCGGCAATCAGTCCAATTACCATATTGTCAGGAACTCCAAAAGTAGGAGGAAGCTCAGATGCATCCAGTACGCCCAAACGTCCGCTGGTGCCGGCTCCCAAGTAAAATACTCGACCACCTCTCCTCATTCGTTCAACAATTTGTTCAGTCAGAGCAATTATTTGAGGAAGCGCCTTCTGAACAGCCAGATGAACGCTTGCATCTTCATTATTTATATTTGTTAATAACTCTTCAACCGACATTTTTTCAAGATGATTGTAATGCGATGAAGATTCGGTGATATTAACGGGATTATCCTCTTTTTTCATTCTTTATCTTTCTAGATGATAGCGAATCAAACCTTCCATAGGGGATTGACATATCGTTCCAGGTTTTAGATCAAAACTTGAAAGAGCATCTTTCAACTGTTCTTTAAAATAAAAGGCAATGCTTCCGGTAAAATGAATGGGACGCTGAGCAATATTGTTGTATTGCAAAAGGTTTCGTTGTATAAATTCTTTAAATGAATCGATTACTAAAATTTGTAGCTCTTCATTTTTAATATTTTCCGACAAAAACTTTGTGTATTGAGCCAGATATCTGTTAGGAAATGGCTTTTTGTAAATGTGATCCAGTATTTCAGCTCTATCTGTTTGGTAAGTGTTGAAAAAAAAATCAATCAAATCGTTAGGAAGTTGGTTTTTCAAAATATCTCCTAATAACTTTTTGCCTAGTACAGCACCACTTCCTTCATCTCCAATGATAAAACCTAATGGCGATACGTTTGATGTAATCTTCTCTCCATCGTAATGACAAGAATTGGATCCGGTACCCAAAATGCAGGCAATCCCTTCATCATTCTGACATAACGATCGTGCTGCACCGGTAAGATCGCTATCAACCAAAATTTTTTCAGCTCTAAAAAATGATTTTAAAGCATCTTCAACGATAAGATTTTTCTCTGTATTCGCACATCCTGCACCGTAAAAATAGATGCGTTCAGGATGGATAGCTTTCAAGGTTGATGATTCCTTAAGGCTAAGAATAATATCTTCTGTACTTTGATAAAAAGGATTAATTCCCTTTGTGAAACAGGTTTCAATGGTTAATTGATCATTGGAAATAAGTCTCCATTCCGTTTTGGTAGAGCCGCTGTCTGCAATTAATATCATTGTGATGCTTTGGTTTTATTGATGTAAAAGTAAGTTGTTTTGATTAGATGAAGGCGCAATAATTAGGGTTAGTTGGTGCTAGGTTCGAAAATTTGTGTTTGTTCCTCGCAATAGTTAATTAAATTTGATAATTGAACAGAATTAATGGCATTCATGAGTTTTATAAAAAGGAGGAAGCTGGTTGTTTTATTTTTGATGTTGATAGTAATTTCAACGTCTCATGCACAGGATAAAAAATCCGAGAGAATGCTTCATCGACTTAATAAGTCAGTGGAGAATTGGCAAAATCCAATGACTGAATGGGGTGGCTTGGGAGCCATTAAATTGGATTCGATTCAGGTTGATGAGCTTGCAAAGGAGGTGCATTTCTATTACAATACCACCTTATCTTATGTTCCATGGAGAAACGATGATGTTGAAAAATTTGTCAATAGCTTATCAGATTTACAAAAGAGGAAGCATAAGAATTATTCAACTGTTGTTTATACAAATGGCTACGAATTATCGGAATTGATACCAAATATCTATCGAACTAATCAGGAGATTGATAAAGATCGATTCGCAGAAAAGAAGCAATCAGAAAACTTTATAAAACGAGAAGACCAGTTACATTATTCAGAAGGCTTATCAGATGAGTTGATAGCTCTTTGGCATAGTCATGGTTATCATTTCGATCAAAAACTGGATAGATGGGAGTGGCAGCGGGCTCGCCTTTATGGAACGGTTGAAGATATTTATACCATGTCGTATGTGTTGCCGTATTTATTGCCTATGCTAGAAAATTCCGGGGCTACGGTTTTCTTGCCTCGCGAACGATGCCTGCAAACAAATGAAGTGATTATCGATAATGATTTTTGTACAGGGCAATCTGTATTTCAACAAGAAGAAGGAACAGATACTTCTAGTAAAAGCGGTTTTGCATATAAAGACACCCTGTTTGCAGGTGATAATCCTTTTCAAATGGGTACTTCTTTACTGGTGGATAATGCCAACGGTAAAGTGGCTGAATATCGATCGCAGGTTTCAGAAACGGGTGATTATGCAGTTTATATCTCTTATCAACAGGGAGAGGATCAATCGAAAAAAGTCCAATATACCATTCATCATAGCGGAGGGAAAACTAGCTATACGGTTAGCCAGACAATGGGAGGTGGAACCTGGATTTATTTGGGCACATTTCATTTTAAATCAGATGAAGATGCCGTTATTGAAGTTTCAGGCGAAGGAACTATTTCGTTGGATGCTGTTCGTTTAGGAGGTGGTATGGGAAATGTGGCTCGTCAGGCAATATCAACTGTTGCAGCAAAGACTTCCGGTAAACCCAGATATATGGAAGCTGCCCGATACTGGATGCAGTATGCCGGTATGCCCGATACTTTGGCATTTAACTTGAATGATGAGAAAAATGATTACAAGGATGATTACATGAGCCGTGGTGAATGGGTGAATTACTTATGTGATCAAAATGCATCGGGCTTGAATCTACCCATTGATTTGGCTTTTGCTTTTCACAGTGATGCAGGGGTAACTCCTAACGATTCTGTTATTGGCACTTTGGGAATTTTCAGTACGGTGCGTGACGAAGGCAAATTTCCTAATGGTCAATCCAAGTTGGTGAGTCGCGATTTGGCTGATATTATTCAATCACAAATTGTAGAAGATATTCGCGTTTTATATAATCAGGATTGGACTCGACGAGGTCTTTGGGATAAGCAATATTCCGAAGCGTGGCGTCCTAATGTGCCAACAATGTTGTTGGAATTACTGTCGCATCAGAATGTGGCCGATATGCGATATGGTTTGGGTCCGAATTTCAGGTTTGATGTTTGTCGGGCTGTTTATAAAGGGATGCTTAAATTTTTGGCGTATCAGGAAGGACGGGGTTATGTGGTTCAGCCTTTGCCTGTTGATCAATTGGCAATAAAAGAAACAAGTAGCGGATATGAATTAAGCTGGCAGCCGGTTGATGATCCTATGGAGCCATCAGCCAAACCAACAAAATATAAAGTGTATCAACGGATTAATGATAATGGTTTTGATAACGGAGTGATTGTGAACGGAACCTCATTTCTGTTTCCGGAACCTGATGCGGGACAAATAATCAGCTATAAAGTGTCGGCCATAAATGAAGGTGGAGAAAGCTTCGCAAGCGAAATATTGTCAATGGGTATAGCCACAGAGGATGCTGAAAAAGTATTGGTTGTAAATGCCTTTGATCGGGTCAGTGCTCCGGCTTTTATTGATGAAGGAGATTTTGCGGGTATTGCCTGGTGGGATGATCAGGGTGTGCCAGATAGATACGATATTGCTTTTACAGGTTTTCAGTACGATTTCGATCGACAATCGCCATGGTTGGATGATGATAGTCCCGGGTGGGGAGCAAGCTATGCCGACTACGAAGGCAAGATCATCAAGGGAAACACCTTTGATAATGTTTATCTGCATGGTCATTCGATACTGAAAGCCGGATATTCATTTGTTTCGGTGAGTGATGAAGCATTTAATCAAAGCGACTATGATGCTTCAGCTTATAAAGTGGTTGATATCATTTTAGGAGAAGAAAAAACAACGGTGTCGTACAAAAACAATACGGTTCGCTATAAAATATATACGCCTGAATTTATGGCAAAGCTGAGCAGCTTGACCCAGAATAATCAGAACGTTTTTATAAGTGGTGCTTATGTGGGATCTGATATTCATCTTACAAAGGATACGTTGGCGGCTCAGTTTGCTATGGATGTGCTCAAGTTCAAATGGCGAACCAATCATGCCGTAAAAAGCGGGGATGTTTATGCAAGTAATTTTGCAATGCCTTATTTTTCTGGAGAGCTTAGTTTTAATGCAGCTTATCATCCTGATTTTTATAGTGTGGAAGCACCTGATGCCATTGAGCCTGTTGGAGAAAATGCGGTAACGGCATTCAGATATAAAGAGAATAATTCAAGTGCAGGAACGTTGTATGAGGGAGAGTATAAAACGGTTGTTTTAGGCTTTCCGTTCGAGACAATAATTTCAGAACAGGAACGTGATAATTTGATGAAGGAAATACTGGATCTTTTTTACATGAGGAGTGGAAAATAGCTTATATGAAGGAATGGCATCAGGTAGAATGAATTATGAATAAGAACTTACTTTTAGAAAGACCGAGAAGCTGAGAACTTGTTCGAAGATCACTCGGCCGCACTTAAAGTAAGGTAATAGTCATAATGAAATTCTAGATGTAGCCTTGATTTTCTTTGTTTCGTTTCTTTTATCAAGAAAAGAAATGAATTGAAAATAGGTGAAGCCAAAAGCTCAGCAGCCTGAGGGTAAATTAAGAATGAATAATATTAAATTATGAACAAAAATATAACGTGCATCCTACCATATGCACCAATAGAAGAATTAAAATCAACCATAAAGACTCTGAAAGACTCTGCTATGGTTGAGAAGATAATAGTTGTTGCACCTGAGGTTGTAGATGTTGAAGGAGTTGATGTTTTAGTTGCTGAAGGTGGAATTTATGCAACTTCTACATGGAAAGTTTTGGTTAAGAAATCGTTGGGGAAATATGTAGCTGTTTATACCAAACCAATGGCTTTAGTATTGGGGCAAAATGCATTGGAACGAATGAGTAAAGCTTGTGCAGATACCGGTGCCGGAATGGTTTATTCCGATTTCTATGAGCGAAAAGAAGGGCAATTAGCAGCTCATCCTGTAATTGATTATCAGGAAGGCAGTTTGAGAGATGATTTTGATTTTGGATCGTTAATGTTTTTCAAGAAGGAAGCTTTTGTAAAGGCGATTAACGAAATGGATGCCGATTATAAATTTGCTGCTTTATACGATGTACGTCTTCGGGTTTCGCAAAATTATGAGTTGTTTCATTTGCCTGAGTTGTTATATACCGAGGTTGAGTTGGATACACGCAAATCGGGTGAGAAAATGTTCGATTATGTCGATCCTCGTAACCGCGATCGTCAAGTTGAAATGGAACTGGCATGTACTGCCCATCTCAAAAAGGTTGGAGCTTATTTGAAACCCGATTTTAAAAAGATAGAATTTTCTGAGTCGAAATTTCCTGTTGAGGCTTCGGTGATTATTCCTGTCCGAAATAGGGAGAAGACGGTTGCTGATGCCATTGAATCGGTGTTGAAGCAAAGAACCAATTTTGCATTTAACCTCATTATAGTTGATAATCATTCTACAGACAAAACAACTGAAATTATTCAGTCATTTAAGGATGATCGAATCGTGCATATCATTCCTGAGCGTGATGATTTGGGAATAGGTGGTTGCTGGAACAGAGGAGCTGAAGATGAGCGATGTGGTAAGTTTGCTGTTCAGCTCGATAGCGATGATTTATATATTGATGAAACAGTTCTTGAGCAAGTTGTAAAAGCGTTTTATGAGCAGAATTGTGCCATGGTGGTGGGTAGTTATCAAATGGTTAATTTCAAGCTGGAAGAGATTCCTCCCGGATTAATCGATCATAAAGAATGGACGCCTGATAATGGACGAAACAATGCGCTTCGTATAAACGGGTTGGGTGCACCTCGGGCTTTTTATACGCCTGTTTTACGCGATGTAAAAGTGCCTAATACCAGTTATGGCGAAGATTATGCATTAGGTTTGAACATTAGTCGAAATTATCAAATCGGGCGTATATACAATCCGTTATATCTGTGTCGTCGCTGGGAGGATAATTCAGATGCTTCATTGGATATCAATAAAATGAATGTGCATAATTTGTATAAGGATAAAATCCGGACGATGGAATTAAAGGCACGTCAACAAGTGGTAAAAAGGCAGAAGATTTAAGGCAGAAGTTGTAAGTTTATTTAATAACGGCAGTTTAAACTTCTGCCTTCTGGCTACTGCCTGAGAACTATTAATTTAATATGGAAACATCATATAAGGTAAATCAGCTGATTAAATCTCAGCTTATCAATTGGGAAGCGGCAAAGAAGAATTATGCCGGTTTGGATAAAGTGAAAACACGCAGCTTAACTTTATCGGGAGGCAGTGAGATTAAAGTGCAATTTAATCCTGAGCGTATTCGATCGTCGGCAGCAAAGGTTGATGCCCAATCAATTGAAGCGAGGCCTTGTTTCTTATGTGAAAGTAACCGACCCAAAGAGCAGGAGGGTGTTAGTTTTGATGATTATACCATCCTGATTAATCCGTTTCCTATTTTCCGGAGTCACTTAACCATTCCACACAATAATCATACTCCACAGTTGATTCAGCCTTATTTTCAATCGATGTTGGAATTAGCATATGAGTTGCCAGATTTTACTTTGTTTTATAACGGTCCTAACTGCGGAGCATCAGCACCCGATCATTTTCATTTTCAGGCGGGCAATAAGGATTTTATGCCGATCGAAGCTGATTTTAGATCCGGCAGATATGCAAATCTAACAGGGCTGGTTGATGAGGTGGCTATTTATACCTGGGGGAACTATAACCGGGGTGTAATAACTTTTATGGCTGATGATATGGAGGCTTTGGTTACTTTGTTTAATGACTTATATGTGTTGTTGCAAAAGAACCAACCGGATGAGGTGGAGCCAATGATGAATGTGCTAACTTATTTTGAAGAGGGGGAATTGGTTGTTCATATTTTTCCACGCATTCTGCACCGACCTGATTGTTATTTTAAAGAAGGAAAAGAACAGATTTTAATTAGTCCCGCTTCGGTTGATATGGGCGGAGTTTTTATCACTCCCCGCTTGGAAGATTACGAAAAGTTATCATCAACAGATGTGGAAGAAATATTAAATCAGGTTTGTATGAGTTCTTCCGGTTGTGAGCAATTCGCAATGTTGTTAATCGAAAATCATAATAATGAATAATATACCCGTAATCAATGTGGGGATTCTGTTTAAACCTACAGTAGAATTTACTTTAGAAGGGATTTATCAAACCGAAAAAGGAGAAAAACTATCCGGAAGATGGAAAGTTCAAATAAAGGGATCTGATCTGATATTGAGAAATGGAGAAAAAGAAATTGAAGTATCGTCAGTTGCTGTTCTGAACCCGATGAATGAAGATTGTCAGTTTACACTCCATAATGTTACCATAGGTATTAATTTTCATTGGCAGCGCGATGAAGATCAGGTTTTCAGGGGTGGTTTAAAACTGCTGATTGAAGATGAAAAAATCACTGCAATCAATATTCTTTCGGTTGAGGATTATCTGATGAGTGTGATTTCATCGGAGATGAGTGCAACCTCGTCATTACAGCTATTGAAGGCTCATGCGGTTATTTCACGAAGCTGGCTGTTGGCACAGATCGAAAAGAATAAAGCTTTAGAACAAAAAGTGGAGAAATATAGCTCAACTTATCAAACCGAAACCGAATTAATCAGATGGTACGATCGGGAGGATCATGCCAATTTTGATGTGTGTGCCGACGATCATTGTCAACGTTATCAGGGAATAACCCGGGCCAATACACCAATGGTTGTGCAGGCAGTTAAAGAAACCTGGGGCGAAGTTTTGACATACGAAGGAGCTATTTGCGATGCCCGTTTCTCGAAGTGTTGCGGAGGTATGGTTGAGGTATTTGAGAATGTTTGGGAACCTGTTAATCATCCTTATCTGCAAAAGCTTGTTGATAATGAATTTGATCCGAAAGGTTTTAGTTTAGACTTGAAGAATGAATCATCAGCCGAAAAATGGATGCTGGGAGAACCCGATGCATTTTGTAATACCAATGATAAGGAGGTATTAAGTCAGGTGTTAAATGATTACGATCAGGAAACAAACGACTTTTATCGTTGGAAAGTTGAATATACTCAGGAAGAAATAAGCCAGCTGGTTGCTAAACGGACAGGTATTGATTTTGGTACTATACAGGAGTTAATACCTGTTGAGCGGGGTGATTCATCCCGACTAATAAAACTGAAAATTGTTGGCGATAAAAAGACCATGATTATCGGAAAGGAGCTGGAAATTCGTAAGGCATTATCTGAATCCCATCTCTATAGTTCAGCTTTTGTTGTTGAGAAAGTGGAAGAAAATAACCAAGTGAAATTTATTCTAAAAGGTGCAGGCTGGGGACATGGTGTTGGCCTTTGCCAGATTGGAGCTGCAATGATGGGAGCTAAAGGTTACGATTATAATAGTATCTTAATGCATTATTTCAGAGGAGCGGGGTTAGAGAAAAGGTATTGATTAACAGATTATCGTTTTGAGTTGAAATTAATTCCCCCATCGCCCAAACGGGCACTTCCCCGAGGGGAAGATGGCACAAGGTAATTCTCTCCTTGGGGAGATGTCGACAGACAGAGGGGGATTGTTGCTTAAGTAAACAAAAATATAAAATGGCGTCACCGACTTCGGATCAAGCGCTTCGGACATAAAAAAATGAATAAAAAATCTACATCTCCCTGGGCCTGGGTGCCCACACTCTATTTTGCTGAAGGCATACCCTATGTGGTGGTAATGACTTTGGCGGTTATCATGTATAAGAAGCTCGACATCTCCAATACGGATATTGCCCTGTATACTTCGTGGTTGTATCTGCCTTGGGTAATTAAACCCATTTGGAGCCCGATAGTTGATATTTTGAAAAGTAAACGCTGGTGGATCGTTAGTATGCAACTACTGATAGGTGCTGGTCTGGCTGGTGTAGCTTTTACCATTCCCACTACTTTTTTCTTTCAGTCAACGCTGGCATTTTTCTGGTTGCTGGCCTTTAGCTCAGCTACCCACGATATTGCCGCTGATGGTTTTTATATGTATGGTTTGGATGATAGTCAGCAAGCCTATTTTGTTGGAATACGAAGCACTTTTTATCGAATAGCCATGATTACCGGACAAGGTTTACTGGTTTATCTGGCAGGTCAGTTAGAGGAGATGATGCTGTTTGGAAAGGATGCTCCCAGCATTCCACTGGCATGGTCGCTTACTTTTTATGTGATCACAGCTCTGTTTCTTTTGCTGGCTGTGTATCATAAACTGGTATTGCCTCATCCTACCAAAGATGAAGATAAGGAAGTGAAGAGCCTGAATGAGATCATGGATGATTTCGGACATACCTTCGTTACCTTCTTTGCAAAGAAAGACATCTGGTTGATAATGGGGATGCTTTTAACCTATCGATTGGGCGAATCGCAATTGGTAAAGATGGCTTCTCCTTTTTTGCTGGATAAACCAGAAGTTGGCGGCTTGGGATTAAGCACCAGCGATGTGGGTGTGGTATATGGAACCATCGGAGTAATGTTCCTGACTATTGGTGGAATATTAGGTGGATTGGTTGTATCGAAAAAAGGATTGAAATACTGGCTATGGCCCATGGTTTTTGCCATCAACCTGCCAAACCTGGTGTATGTGTATCTTTCGTATGCTTTACCCAATTCTATTGTGTTGATAAGTGCGGCTGTTGCTGTTGAGCAGTTTGGCTATGGTTTTGGTTTTACGGCCTTTATGTTGTATCAGATATATGTATCAGAAGGAGAGCATAAAACAGCTCATTTTGCCTTTTGTACCGGTTTTATGGCTTTGGGAATGATGATACCCGGCATGATCTCGGGTTGGCTGCAGGAGATGATCGGCTATCAACACTTCTTTATTTGGGTGATGATTTGCACTATACCTGCTTTTGTTATTATCCGGTTTTTAAAGATTGATCCGTCGTTTGGAATTAAAAAAGATGCTAGCCGTTAGCTATTAGCTGTTAGCCTTTTTTGCATTTATTTTATGTATGTTTAATGGTGAAAATTCTAATAACAGAGTAGCAATGCTACAAATTATAGTGAAAATACAAACAAGCTATCAGCCATCAGCTAGCGGCTAGTAGCTAATAACAATTAAACCCAATTTAAAATGACAAAATCCCCGCGTTACTTAGCTCTCGATGTATTACGAGGCATTACCATTGCCGGTATGATATTAGTGAATACCCCCGGCAGTTGGTCGTATGTTTATCCTCCGCTGCGGCACTCGGAATGGAATGGCTGTACACCAACTGATCTGGTTTTTCCATTCTTCCTTTTTGTGATGGGTGTTTCTATGTTTTTCTCCTTTGCCAAGTACGGAAGCGAACTCAATAAGCAATCGTTGTATAAAATAGCAAAACGTACTGTACTCATCTTTGCCATTGGCTTATTTATGAATTCATTTCCTCAGTGGAGACACGACTTTTCGGAATTGCGCATTATGGGAGTCCTGCAACGTATTGCCATTGTTTATGGAATCAGTGCTGTGTTGGTTCTTTCGTTTAAATACCGAACCATACAGTATATAGGCGGAGCAATTCTGCTTGCTTACTGGGCTATCCTTTATTTCTTTGGAGGAACCGATCCATATAGTCTCGAAGGAAATATTGTGACCAATATCGACAAATGGATTTTTGGAGAACAGCATATGTATCATGGTTTCGGAATAGCTTTTGATCCTGAGGGTTTACTAAGTTCTTTACCGGCTGTGGTTACCACCTTAATTGGTTATCTGGTGGGCCGATCCATTAAAACCATCGAAAAAGTAAAATTACCACTTCATCTGCTGATTGTTGGAGCTGTATTAACCGCTGCAGGTTGGTTATGGGATTTTGTTTGGCCCATCAATAAACCCATCTGGACAGGTTCGTATGTGGTTTATACTGCCGGATTAGGTACCATCTTCTTAGCTGTTTTGATATGGATCATCGACATCAAGGAATATAAAAAATGGACTTCCTTTTTTGTGGTATTTGGTATGAATCCATTGTTTATTTATGCATTATCTGGCATTTGGGTGAATCTTTTGTATAGTTTCCAATTCTCCGATCCAGTTAAAGTGGAAACGATGAGTGGATATCAGGCCTTGTACGAAAAGGTATTTGTTCCACTGGCAGACAATATGAATGGTTCACTTTTATTTGGCTTGGCCCATATTATTTTCTTCTGGTTTATTGGCTGGATTCTTTATAAACGCAAGATATTTATTAAAGTGTAATATTTAAGATATTGACAAACAACTGACTATGTTTTGGGGAATTTAGATGTGCATCTCAAGTTCGCGAGATGCATATCTAAAACCAATTAGATGCGTATCATTTTTTCAGGTGCATATCTTTCGGGTTTTTTATTCGAAGATGATAAGGTTTGCAACTCTGTTGTGTTGGATGGCAATAATACTACTTTTACAACTGTTTGTTGATAGTAATTGTCTGTGTCAAAGGAGCAATATTGGTGTACTGTTGTAATGAATTTAGTTGCTTGTACACGCAGAAGTATAAGATGAAAGAAATACTTTAAAAAATCACTACCCCAAATAACAGAGTTTTCAAGGGTAGTGTATTTGTATTTATTATTCCCAGTCGCATAGCTGATTAATATAATCGGCTGAGCCGTCGCGTAACCAGGCATCTAGTTGAGCAACATCTTTTAGTTGTTGTCCTCTTTGTCGGCTAACATGAATAAACTGAGTATGCAGTTTATTTAGTGAGGTCATATCTCCCCATAGCTTTTCAAACTGGGTTACCGGATAAATATCTTCCTGACCTTTACCCCAACGTTTTTTAACTTCTTTTAGAGTGATGTAGGTAGGCATATGTTGAGCCAAATCCATAATCTGAGTTCTCACTTTTGTTGTATCCTCTAAATCGTCTCTGGTGAGGTCAAAAGCTGATAGTAATTGATCGATACTAATCCAGAATGTACCAGTGTTATAGTAGCTAAGGTTAAATTCAACCTCTTCGTTTGGTAAGCTTAAACCTTCAATCAATTGATCTTTCTCATTGATATTGGCAAGACCTCCACCACGATCGTGAACCCAGCGCGATATTACTTCAACAGAAAAGGCACTTTTATTAAAAATATGATTACCTAATAACAGAGGATCGGCATTAGCACCTAAAGTATCAATGTTATGAAGTAAAAGGTATTTGAGATTAGGATGTTTTTTTAGCAATGTTGATAAAGTACCATTCAGAATTAAGTTGGGTATTTCGAACCAGTGCCCAACCGGATGAATGCATTGTGAGGGAATATTATCGGTGTAATCTTCGCCTTCTCCATTTGATTTGGTCCAGTTTATTAATGCATTTTGCAAGCTTTCCTTCATCTTCTGCGCTTGATCATCCAGCACTTGTTGAACGGTTTCTTCCCAATGGAAACGAAGATCGCGCTCCATTGGATAAAGTCGAAGGCCAATAAATTGCCCTACGGATAAATACACATGGTCTCCCGGTTGATTCTTATCCAGATACTTCTGAAGTGCCTGATGAGTTAAATAGCTGGTCGTAAATACGTGAGGTAAAACATGTTTGTGTTGTTGAGCTACCTGTTTGTTTTTAGCTAAATGAATCTCAAGAAAGTTACGGTGTGTCTGATTAAACTTTACAAATGGATGGAGAGACTTAACCACGCCAGCTCCTTTGGTCCATCGGCTACCAATACCGCCTGCCATACTAACAATTGCCAACTCTCCATTTTTAAGCGCATTTTCTCCCAAAGATAGTATTGTCTCTCTCTGATCTTTTTCAATATCGCTTAAATTAGTAGCCTTTGTATCGGTTATATTAACATCGGGACGCAACCTGTTTTTTGCTAAACCAATACTACCCGATTTTAAACTGTCTTTGATCTGCTCGTGTAAATCAGGATTGAATCCAATGCTATTTAATAGTTCAGTTAACGTTTTTTGTTGCTGTTGTTCTTGTTTCGAACTAGGCAACATACGTTCAAACAAACCGGATATTAAATTGGAGTAAGAAATATTTTTCTTACTTGATTTAGACAAGGCCTCCAGTTCTTTTCTTCTGTATTTTGGTAATGTGCTGATTTCTTGCTTCAATAAAGCCGGAAGTACAATGGTGTAGTAATTCTCAGGAAGTAGAGCTTTGCTACCTGTTAGTAAATAAGAATAGGTTCCTTTTTCGTTAATCTTAAAATCGTATACAACCGGATTCATGGCAAAAGGAACCGCATCTTCAAGCTCATATTTGGTTTCAAGAAGAGTGGCTTGTAACCACTCCTGGGCTTCTTTCTTTTTATCAGGATGAAAAATAAAGCCCATTCCACCGCCCGACATTCCTCCCATCATCCAAAAACCCCAAAAATCATCACCATAATGAGCCTGAGTCTTTGCAATTAGTTTTTCGGTATATGCAGTTGTTGCCCACGGAATAATGGCTTGAATTGGTCCATCGAAATTCTGATGGGTTAATCGTGCCAGTTCCTGAATATTTCCGGTTTTAAGCTTATCAACAATCTGATCGAATAGTTCCAGTGCTTCGGAACGTGCCTGCCACTCTTTCTCCGAACGTAGCAAGTACTTTTCAGTAACCATTTCAAGAATGGGGCCAACGTCTTGAGCCATTCCTCCATGCACCATCACAAGCGAATCCTGAAGTTTTTGTCGCGTTTCTTTAGATACTATATTCTCGTGAAGTACTGTGTGATTGGGTAAGAGTTTACCTTTACTTACTCCAAATTCAGGGTCGTTTTCGTTGGCAGGGGCTCCTTCAATAATTTTTATTCCAGGCCATACGCCACCGGAGTCTTGCCAACCACCTCCTGAACCACCAATCCATTCGCCCAGGATAGCTTTGGCTGCAGTTAATCTTCTTTCACTTTCTTCAAGCGAACCCGTTAGGTTTTCTGTTTGTTGCGTGGCTTTCATGCATAACGAGATAAGCGATGCAAGCAAGTTGGTTGAGACGGCCAAACGCGATCCTTTGGGTATATTATTAACTTTACTTGCTAATTCAAGTCCTAAGCCGGGCCCCACAACTCTGTCGAGTAAGGTGGATACCGGGCTATTGATTCCTTCCATTGCAGGAGGAACAAGTCCCGATGCAATAATGGCTGCTTTGAGTAAGCCAAGATAGTCTTTGGCAAAATCAAATATTTCTGAAATATTATGAATTTCAGCAGAAGCTTCAAGATCTGTACTTACCAAACGAATAATTGGTTCGTTGATTACCCGAAAATATGTTTCGATGGGAGGCTGAGGTTGCTTTTCTTCATTGGCAATGCACAAATCAACTGATATGTTTAATACTTTGGCGCCTTCGGGATAGTCCATCCCTAAAAAGAAGATATCACTCCAACACGAATGAGATAAATCCATTCGCACAGCTGTTTTCTCTTGCAGAATAGGGTACATGCCAGTTTCTTCATCCACCTGTAATAATTTTTTGTGCAATTTAAGAGGATGATCTTCCGGATGGCCAATTCTAAACATCCAGTTGTTGCCTACCGTTGTTTTAACACTCTTTTTAACCTGATCGGCTAAGGTTTGAAAAGCCAGTTTGTGATAAGCATCGGCCAAAGCACTTGAAAGTCCTTCGTTGGGGCCTTCAAGTTCCTGAATGGATAATATGATAGCAATGGCTTCTTCGAAGCGACGGTTTAATATATGTTCATATGCCGTGTAGGGTAGTATTGCGCGCTGATCGATTTGTTGGCGTTGTGGTATGTGAAAACGATGAATAGCATACAAAAAGAACAGTGCACGAACTTTATGATATAAGTTGGTATTGTTAATGCGAAACTGTTCCAGATCGGCACATTCCAAAAGCAATTCTTCCAAACTTAGCTGATTACAAACACTATCCAGTGATAAGTTCTTTATTTCAGGTTTCTCAGAACAGATGATTGAAAGTAATTGTCCCATTATTTTCCTCTGTTTTGGTTCAGATCCTTATCGATAAAAAACTGTAGCAACTCTGAAAGAAGGTAATCGCGATCTTTCCCTGATAGCGACAATGCCAGTTGTGCTTTCAACAGACCATAGTCAAGCCCTACATCATAACGAGGGTGATTTTGTTCTAATGCCAGATATTTACTTTTAGTTGCCAGTTCATTTAACGATTCACTTAAGCCAAGCACAGCGTCGGGATTAGCATTTGCTTTATTTTGTAATATTTCCAATATGGTTGGAGTGAAAACATGCATTCCATAGAAACACAGATAATAACCTGTTCTGATGCCAGATACCATTAAATGTTGTTCGGCATAGGTGGGAGTTGGTTTTTCTTTTACTTCACGAATCTTAAATAACGAATTCTCGCCTTGAATACGCTCAGCACCAATGCTTCCGTAGTTACCAATTTGGTTTTCGCGTGTTGCCTGTACCGTGGAAATGGAACAATTGTTTTTTTCTGCAAGATCAATTAATTCACGTGCAACATTTTTCCCTTTGGGGTGCACATACAAATGGTCTCCAACCAGGTGAAGGAAAGACTCATTATTTAGGAAATCAGCTGCGCTTAATAAGGCATGTCCATAGCCTTTTTGTTCTTTCTGGGCAATAAACTCAACACCTGAAATTTTCGACTGATCTAATACTTGCTCAAAACGATCACGATCTTCTTTTTGTATCACAATCCCTATTTCTGAAATACCAGCATTTTGTATTTCGTGAATCAATATTTCAAGAATCGTCTTTTGGCTACGATCGCGGTCAATCAAAGTTTGCAATGGAAGTTGTCGTTGGTGACTTCCTGCAGCTGTGATCAGTGCTTTAGTAATTTTCATTTGTATATGTTTCTATTGCCTGGTAATGCCCAGATGCCTTTATGCACGAAAATAAGGTAAATACTTTAGCATTCAAACTTGGTTTGTGTCATTATTTGAGCGAAAACGTGAATATACAAAACAACAACTCCCGACTGAATCAAACGGGAGTTGTTGTGCCCAGTAAAGGACTCGAACCTTCACGACCTTGCGGTCACTGGTCCCTGAAACCAGCGCGTCTACCAATTCCGCCAACTGGGCTTGCGGAAGGCAAATATACTATTTCAGTTTGAAATTAAATGGACGAACCGATCAGAATCATCTAATCGGTTCGTTTTATATCGTTATGTTTTGAGCTGAAAATTATCTTTGTTCAAAAGAAAAGTAATCTACACGTCTAAACCTACAAATTACGGAAGATATAACCTGCTTTCATTTTGTATAAGTGAGAGCGGGTGTTTCCTCCATAAATACTATGATTACGGTTAGGGTATGTAAACATATCAAACTGAACACCTGCTTGTACCAAACGATCGACATATTCGATTGAATTCTGGAAGTGTACATTGTCATCTGCAGTTCCATGAATCAGGAATAATCGTCCTTTTAGGTTTTCGGCAAGGTTTAGTGGACAATTTTCATATCCTTTAGGATTTTCTTTTGGAGTACGCATATATCGTTCGGTATAAATGCTGTCGTAGAATTTATAGCTGGTTACCGGCGCCACGGCAATACCAATTTTAAACACATCTGATTTACTTAAACACATAGCACTCATAAAGCCTCCGTAGCTCCATCCCCAAATACCAATGCGTGATGCATCAATATAAGGCAGACTACCAAAATATTTGGCAGCTTCAATCTGATCGTGCGATTCAATTTCGCCCAATTGAAGGTAAGTGCATTTACGAAAAGCTTCGCCACGTGCACCTGTTCCTCTGGGATCAACACAAGCAACCATGTAACCATTCTCGGCTAAATACTGTTCCCATCCAATTCCCCATTGGTCTAGCACCTGTTGCGAGTTAGGTCCACTGTATTGAACCATCAATAGTGGATATTCTTTATTGGCATCGAAATGAAGAGGTTTAACCATCCATCCGTTCAATTCTACACCTTCGGATGTTTTGAATGTGAAGAACTCTTTCGGACTCAATTCATAATCTTCAACGCGCTTTTTAAGATCGGCATTGTCTTTTAAAGTTCTTACTAATTTGCCGGTTCCATCATGTAGTGTTACCAATGTAGGTGTATTTACATTTGAGAAATAATTGATGTAATATTTAAATCCCTTGCTAAACGATGCATTGTTGGTTCCTTCTTTAGCAGACAAGATCATTTTCTTTTTACCATCAGCTCGTACAGCATATATTTCGCGTTGAAGTGCTGATTTTGCTGCTGCCTGATAGTAGAATAGTTTAGACTTAGAATCGTAACCAAGATATTCGGTTACATCCCATTTGCCTTTTGTTACCTGAGCAACTTTAGCACCTGCCATGGTGTATAGGTAAATGTGGTTGTAACCATCTGTCTCGCCAACATAAACAAAGTACTTATTGTCTTCAGTGAACTGAAGATTATCAAGTACATCTTCAGCAATGTAATATTGGTTACGATCGGTGAATATTGTATTGCAAATGCCCGAAGCAGTGTTGGCAATCATCAAATCAAATTGGTTTTGATGACGGTTAAGCTTCATAATTCCCAATTTGCCTTCGGTATGAGTAAATCGAACGCGAGGAATGTAAATGTCGGTTTCTTCGCCCGTATCCATTGTTTTAGTAGTACGGTTTTTAATATTAAAAACATGTACACTTACCACTGCATTATCTTCTCCTGCTTTTGGGTATTTAAATTTATATTGGCCCGGATACAAAGCATTCTCTTCGTGTGTAGGGAACGAACCTTTATACACAGGGAAAGAGTATTCTTTTACCTTCGATTCGTCGAAACGAATAAATGCAATTTCCTGGCTGTTGGGCGACCAATCGTAGGCTTTGTTAAAGCTGAATTCTTCTTCGTAAACCCAATCAGGAACTCCGTTAATAATAGAGTTATACTCTCCATCGGTGGTGATGGTGCTCTCGGTTCCAAATTTTAATTTTTTCAAGAAAAGGTTGTTATCTCTAACAAATGCGACCATATCTCCATTGGGAGAGAATGAAGCCACTTGTTGTTTTCCGTTTTCCGATAGAGGATTTAATTCTTTATGAACTAAGTCATAGATGTAATAATCGGCTCGGAAAGAGTGACGATATATTTTTTCACTGTTGGTATAAAACAAAACTTTGGTTTCATCAGCATTAAGTTCGTAACCTTGAATATTCTTAACAGGGCAGTCTTCTATTGCAGCTAAATCTATGATTGTGGCAACTTTTTTACCTGTTTTGTATTCATATTTTTCAATTTTCGATCCTTCTTCCAAAGTAGTGAAATGAATACCATCATTCATCGATGTTAATCCATATACCGAGCGGGCATAAAAAGTTCCGTTTTTGGTAAAATCATCCAGTGTAACTGTTTTTTTCTGTGCAAATACCAATAGTGGTAATGTCAGAAAAGCTATTAAATAGATTAGCTTTCGCATAGTATTTTATTTTGTGATATTAATTTACATTGTTACGGGCGATCAAAACTAATAAAAATGTGTTGTTTATAACAATGCTAAATGACAGTGTATTGGCTTTGTATTTTAAATTTATCTAATTTCCAGGAGTATTGTTTGATAGGAAATAAAAGCCTGAATCTAATCTTTGCGGATCGGATTCAGGCTTTGGGTTGTTTGGCTAATTGTAATTTATAGTAGAGTAATGGTTACGTTAACTCCCGGATACACATCTTTGAAAAAATCGTTGAAATACATTTGAGGTCCAATTGCTAAATTCTTGTTAAGTCGAGTGTTTAATCCAAGTCGGTAAGTGTTATTACTAAAGAATTCGCCTCTGCGCTTGGTCATAAAGCCAAACGATATACCCATCCAGTTATCTTTGTCGGGATTTTTCGAAAAGTTATGAGCATATCCCAAGTCGATAAATTCGTTAATGTATTTTTCGTTAGGTGTTGTAAAGTTGTATAGCCACTCGTACGAAAAACTTATTGCGTGTTTATCAATGCCTTTACGTGTTAATATCATCGTAGCTTGAGCATTGAAACTACCCAGCCAGTCGCCTTTAATTCCTTGCATTCCCGATCCGGCCGATAATTGAATAACATCATTATTTCCCGGAAGAAAAGCCGTTTGTAAAATTTCGGGCTGTTTGTTATCATCAATTTTAACAAAAGCAGTAAATGCTATTCTCTTTTTACTATCTCTTTTTCCTTTTGCCAATAATGTTTCGAGATTATTGGTTATATCCTCAAAATTATAATCTAAAAGTTCTTCTAATTGATCGATGTTGTTGAAATGAACCAATGCTTTAAATTCAAAAGGATATTCATTTTGTACCAACTCTAACAAGTGTGTTCGTTTTTTAATAAGTATCTCATTAGTTACACTTTGGTCGTTTAGCATGTCCGTTTCATTTTTTGCAAACAAAATTGTTGTAGGAGTATGATAATCGCTAAATGTTAATGAGTTGGTAGCGAATTGTCCTGAAGATCTTTTATACGTAAATTTAACCGGATGATCCTCAGACAAACCATCAGTCTCTAATTTTTTAAAGTCGTTTAAAAAGTCTTTTAGGTACGACTGAAATTCTTTTAGAACTTCTATATTTTCAGGTTTTTTATAGTACACTAGTTGATCTATTTGCACATTATTGGGCATTATTAGGCTTAATGTGTCTTTGTAATCATCTTGGGCTTGTATGGCTGGTATAAATAAGGTTGCCAGCAACAGTACTATAGTTATCTTTTTAATCATTTTAAGTTTATTATTGGTTAATTATTAAAAGAAAAGGAACGACGGATTGGTGCGGTGCCGGCCGGGCCACTACCCAGTTTAATCTGTACTTTTTCTTCTTCAGGTCTTTTTATATTATGCAGGGGTTTGCTATTGTTGGTTGATGCAATCATTTGTTGATTGTAGTTAATATCAAAGCCACCTTTGTTTTTCATTTTATCCAGCATCGTCATATATTGCTCTTCAATAGAATTCATGTTGGTAAGTAAAGTCTGGATGCTGTCGTTCAACTCATCGGTTGCCACGGATAATTGTTGAAGTGATGATTTTAAACTCATGTTTTCTTTTTCTAAGCTTGCTATTTGATGTTGTGCTTCTAACTGATTTTGATTACAATCAGGATCAGCTACTTTCTTCTCTTTCACTACAGTTACATACTTAATTTCATGTCCGGAATGATTGTTTTGTAACGAATCGCGCAATTGCTTTAGTTGTTGTTGCTGTTTAATTTGTTCCGATAGTAACAGGTTGTTATCCTTGTGTGCCTGATTGTTTCTAACCAGAGCATAACCCAATGCTCCGCTCAATAATAGTATAAGAGCAATAGCTGCAACTTGCATCAGGTGCTGATGCCACATGGGTGTTGATCCAATATTCAGTTTATTAAGGATATTGTTTTTATTATAAGCTAATGGAGCCGGTTCGTTTTCCCACTTTTCAAAAGCCTTACGTATATTATTTTCATCGAATGGCAGCATAATCTTTCTCGTTTTGTTGGATGTAGTTCTTTAATAATTTTCGGGCTTTGCTTAGTTGCGATTTTGATGTGCCTTCTGAAATAGAAAGCATTTCACCTATCTCTTTGTGTGTGTATCCCTCAATTACATATAAATTAAAAATGGTTCGATAACCATCGGGCAGGCGCAACACCATTTTAACAATATCTTGTTCGTGCAAGTGTTGATCGGTTCGTATAGGTGATTCTTCGATGTAATCAATCAGACTAATATTTTCCTGAAAACGAACATGTTTTCGTATTTCCATTAGCGATTGGTTAATGGTGATGCGGCGGGCCCATGCCTTAAATGCACCTTCGTCATCAATATCGGTTTGATCTATCTTTTCAAAGATGTTTAAAAAAGCCTGCGATACCACCTCTTCTACCAGATGCGTCTCCTTAAGATAGCGATAGGCTACCTTAAACAGAAAATCGGAGTAGAGCTCAAAAACTTTGAACTGGGCTTTGCTTCGCTTCTTTTTTAAATCTCGTATAAGTTTTTTCACTTGTTGGGTAATGAGTTCACTAAGATAAATGCAGGCTTCTTAAAAAGGGTTGCTTAGGGTGAGAAATATTTATAATATTGAGGAATAATAGTCAGATTTCGTTAATCATAACAACCTATGAAACTAGCAGAATTAACTCTACGTGAAGAACTAAACTACGATTCCAAAAGCGGAAAACGTTTTCGGATTTTTAATGGTTTATTAATTGAGATTGCTAAAAAAGAATTACCCGATACTATTGTAAGTCAGATCAATGGTAGTATTGAAGCAATAAATACACATCCTTCATTGGACAAACCTTTAGCCCAGGCGATAAGAGCTCATCAGGCTAAGGTGTTAAAGCTATTGGAAAAACAGTTAAAAATAGTACCCAAAAATTATTATCGTAATTTATGGATGGCTATTGGTATGGCAGGTTTTGGAATTCCTTTGGGAGTAGCTTTTGGAACGGCAATGAATCAAATGGCATTTATAGGAATTGGCGTACCCATTGGAATGACTCTTGGTATTGGTATTGGAAGCGAGATGGATAAAAAAGCTGAAAAGGAAGGCCGTCAGCTTAATATGGAAATCAACTATTAATACTCAACTTAAAGACCCATTATGAAAAAAGTAGAAAAAATTACAGAAGGAAGTAATCATTCTGCCATAAACATTGGTAGTTTAAATGATTTAAAATCATACTCGTTGATGCATCCTAAATTAAAAACAGAGATTAAGGGAAAATTATTTGTAAATGCCTTAACCGGAGCTAGCGGAACCGAAATTTCATTTACAACACTTCCTCCCAAGTCAGATATTGGCTACTTTCATATTCATAATAAGGATGAAGAAACATACATTGTTATTAAAGGATCGGGGTATTATCAGGTAGATGACGATTGTTTTCCTATTAAAGAAGGAAGTGTGATAAGAGTTGCTCCAGAGGGAGTTCGTAGTATTTGCAATACATCTGCTGACGAAGATCTGGTTTATATTTGTGTACAAGCTAAAGCAAACTCTTTAGAGGAGCATACTGCCAATGATGGACGAAGAGTGGAGCATACGCCAAAATGGGAACTATAGATTAAAATATAAAAAGGCCGGAAATATTTCCCGGCCTTTCTATTTACGAAATTGGTGTTTTATAAATCTGCATTTATACTTGGATTTTTCTGAATCATTTGATCTAGTTCATCCAGTATCTCTTTTTTCTTTTCGTTGAACAAGCCTTTGTAATAATCAATTCCATCAAAAATGTTTTTTTGGAAGGCTTTGAGTTGCTTCAGCTCTTTTTTATCGTCGGTAGTTTTCATAAACTTATCCAAACGTTTTTTAAAGATGTCGAGATACATTCCCAACTCTTTTAAAAACATGTGTGGACGGTGACGATCATCCAACATATTAGCACGACCGTAAATATGGTCAACCATTTCTTTCAGAGTCATCTGTTTCGAAAAGTACGCGAGATTGGGACCCGGGCAAACGGTTACTTTATCGGTTGCACCAACCTCAATTCCTTTTGATTCTAACAACGAAATTCCCAAGCCAACACACAAACATTCTTTTTCGATAATTTCGTTGTATGCCTCTTGATAATCTTGCGGATTAAGGTTCTTAGCTTTTAATTCTTCCAGCTTCTTTTTTTGATATTGTTTTGAAGCTGTACAAATTGGTTTGTCGGTATATTCTGTGTTAAATTTCAGGTACTGTTTGGTACAAGGCATGCCTTCTTTACCTTCCGAAGCATATTGTAAGCGCTGTTTGCTCATGCTGGCGCCTCTTACACTGTTAAACGGAACTCCTAATGGCGATAATCCCGAAAAGTACAAATCCTTTTCTTTGGCATCGGCCAATAATTGTAATGTTTCAGTGTCGATGCTAACTGCTTCTGGTACCAACATAAAAGGCGATCCCCAGCCAACAGCATCCATTTTGTAATGATCGAGCAAGAAGTTGTGCTCCTCATTAGTTCCTACACCACCTTGTGCCGAAATTTTAATTACAGGTTCTTCTGTTGGTTGATTAAGTCCTTTCTTTGTTAAGGCATCAGAATAAGTGGTTTTACAAATGGCCAAAAGCTCATCACGTTTCTCCTTAAACTCGTCTAAGATGGGGCCAAATAAAACTCCGTTTGTAGGGAAGGCGTGACCGCCACAGTTAACGCCCGACTCAATGCGATATTCGGATACCCAAAGCCCTTTAGCAGCTAACATCTTTCCTTGTACTAAGGCCGAACGGTAATCGCTGACTTTTAAAATGATCTTTTTCTTAATCTGACCTTTTTCATTTGGAAAGAAATCATCAAATTTTTCGATGTATGTGAAAAGTCGGGGACTCATTCCTGCAGATAATACGATAGATGAACTAAGTTTGCTGTTAGCAAAACCGCGTAAGGCAGCATGAGCATCATTAAATTCTATGGGTAATTCTTCACCATCTTTGTAGTTGGTTTTGTCCAATTTAGTCATGATATTCACATCAATATCACCAATTGGAAGATGGTTTTGAACCCAATGCATCAATTCTTCTTTTACTTCTTTACTCTTTTGTGCAAGATTCCATTTCTTGGTATATTCCGATAGGCTGGGAAGCATATTGAAATATTTTTCCAATTCGCTACTTTTTTCAGAAGCTGATTTTTTAAGGTCACCAACCTTTTTGCTAACGATATCATCCACCATATTTAGGTATGATGTAATTCGTTTGGCTCTAAAATCTTCTACTTTATCGGAAATCGACTGAAAAGGAAGGTCGAATTGATTACTGTAAAATTCTCTGAGTTTTTCCATCAATACATCATCCACCAACGAAATTACCGACGAAATTCCTAATGGTGCCACCTTAATTGGTGTGTCCAATGTGTAGCCCAATCCTAACACAGGGATATGAAAGGTGTGCTGTTTAAATATTTTCATCTTGAAAACTGGTTAATGTAAGCTCCAAAGGTAATGCTATGGGCTTACATATAAAAGAATTCAAGAGCTTGTTTCTAATTAATTTACAGTAAATTAGACTGTTTTAGTCTATTGTTCGAAATGACTATTTTTCTAATTCGTCCTTAACCATTGAGTGAAGGTCTGTTATGAGCTCTTCAATATTTTTGTCTTTGGGCTCAACCGGATTTAATACGGTATAACTGATAGGTACACCAAAATTAAGAGGGAACATACCGTTTTTAATTAATTGTGAATGGCCTTTAATAACAAATGGAACAATAATAGCATCGGGGATGGCACGGAGTAAAGTTTCAATACCTGCTGGTTTAAATGCTTTTAGCTTACCTGTTTTACTGCGGGTTCCTTCAGGAAAGATACAGATAGCTGTTTTATTGGTTTGTGTTAATCTTCCTACTTTAAAAATCTCTTTTACAGCTTGTGAACGGTTTGAACGATCAATTAATGCCGATTTCCCATGCTTTAAATTATATGAAATACTTGGCAAATTTTTACCCAGTTCAATTTTAGAAATAAAGCGGGGATAATGTTTCTTAAATCCATGTACAATTGCCGGAATATCATACATGCTTTGATGATTTGAGATGATAATAATGGGGCGATCTGTTGGCAGTTTTTCAAAGCCTTTAAATTTTATCGAACAACCCATAATATGTAGTCCGTTTACTAAAAAAATATTAAGAATATCTACTACTTTTTTTCGGGCACTATCTCCTAATGTAATATTCGTAATAACCTGAATTGGATGAAAAATCACCAATAAAAGTCCGTAATATAAATGAAAGAAAGGTGTCAGTATGTAACCGGCAAGTAATTTCATGTCAAGTGGATAATATATTTTATAAACAATTAATTTCTACAAAAGAACAAAATAAAATCAACAACTCGTTAGTGTAAACTAAAAAGGTGTTTAAATTACAGATAGTCTGATTGTTCTTTCTTAATCAACTTTTATTTAATTGGCTTGTTGATGTTTTATATTAATTTTGCACACCGTAATTAAAAAGATATAAAATGGCATTAGCAGTTACCGCATATGGAAGTAAAGTGTTGAGGGAGGTATGTGAAGAAATTACTCCAGAATATGAGGGATTACAAAATTTGATTGATAATATGTGGGAAACCATGTATGAAGCCGGAGGTGTTGGCCTTGCTGCGCCTCAGGTAAATAAAGCCATTCGATTATTTGTTATTGATACCGATCAAGTATATGAAGGTATGGATGAGGAAGATAAAGCTGAATTATTCGAGAATGAGAAGGGAATGAAAGAGGTGTTTATCAATGCACAGATAGTTGGAGAATCGGAAGATTGGTGGGCCGATCAGGAGGGATGTTTAAGTTTACCTGATTTGAATGGAGAGGTTGAACGAGCATGGTCTATTGAAATAGAATATTACGACAGAGACTTTAAAAAGCAAACCAAAACTTTTTCGGGATATAATGCTCGCGTTATTCAGCACGAGTACGATCATACTGAAGGAATTCTTTATATTGATCATGTTTCAGGTATTAGTAAACGATTGATGAAGAATAAACTAAATCAGATTGCTGAGGGTAAAGTAACTCCAAAGTATCGGATAAGATTTGCCAAGTAAACGTTTCATACGTTAAAATTGCCGTTTCATTCCAAATGCTATTGATAGCAATTGTTTTTATATTAGGTTTGAAGTGAACCTATATTTTAACTCTTATGCAATTTCGATATCTAAGCTGGACAAAAAAAATACTATCCAGTCAGAAAGAACTGGATAAAGTTGATCAAATGACTGTACATTTCGAAAATGGGAGTGTTGCGGTGTATTCCAACTCCGAACTGAAACAGTCGTTAATTGAAAAAATAAGACAATCATCCTTTTTATTTGTAATAGTAAATTATGTTGGTGGTTTCACCTCGGTTTTGTCTCCACAGCTTAATTTTGAGGATTAGAAAATATATTCATCAAAAAAAATGTCGTTTGATACAATAAAAATGCCGTTTCGTGCTTTTTTATTAATGGTATTATTGACTATTAACTTTTCTTTGGTGTAACAATTAATTAAGACACGAGATTTATCTCGAAAAATCTCCATCTGGAAGGATTCTCCCCGAATCCTTTCACTCACTCTAGTTTGCTCCATCTTCCCCAAGGTGGAGCTTTTTTTATTTCATATCAATTAGTTATATTGAGTTATACTAATTTTAAATGCCATGACACCCAAAGAACTTTTTGATGAGATACGTGCTTTTTGTATTGCAAAATCCGATCCTAAGAATGTTGAAAAGTATAGTCGATATTTTAAAGAGGGTTTTGATTCGTATGGGGTATCCTTTGAAAATACTCAAGCAAAGGTTGATGAATTATATTCCAGGTCTGAAATTAATTTAGCTTTGATTTTACAATCAGCACACTTGCTTGTGCCTACCGGAAAATATGAAGATACCAGTTTTGCTTTCGCTCTGGTTAATAAATACAAGAAGGAATTTACTCACGATACATTTGTGTCAATAGAAAGTTGGTTTCAAATGGGTATTAATAATTGGGCACATACCGATGTGATTTGTGGTGAGTTACTGTCTTATTTTATCAATAAAGATATTGTTAGTATTGATGATTTTATATCATGGCGCGTGGCCGATAATAAATTCCAGCGGCGAGCAGTGCCAGTAAGTTTTATCAAGCCATTTAAAAGGGGATTTGAATTAAAGCCGTTGTTGGAGTTAATCGATCCTTTAATGATGGATACCGAAAGAGTAGTGCATCAGGGATTAGGATGGTTTTTGCGCGAATGTTGGAAAAAACAGCCTGAACCGGTGGAAGAATTTTTGCATAAGTGGAAGAACGCTGCTGCTCGTTTGATATTTCAGTATGCTACCGAAAAAATGACAAAAGAGTATCGTCTTAATTTCAGAAAAGAAAGGGCAAAAAAATGATGTATTCGATAGTATATCTAAAAACTATGTAAAATACTCTTTCAAACGGTCAACTATATATATTGAAAAATATTTAGTAAATTGAATACGATTAATTCTTTGCTATGATTTTTTTCAAAAAAGCTTACGCTTTTGATGTTGATCACCAGTGTATTACTTATTATAGACAAGGAGAAGGGGAGCCCATTTTATTCCTTCATGGTATTACAACATATTCGTTTATATGGCGTAAGGTATTACCTTATTTTGTTAGTAAATATGATGTAATAGCAGTTGATTTGGCTGGTTGTGGCCTATCAAGTAAGAATATTGATGATTCTTTTTCGCTAAAAAGTCATGCTGGTATGATGCTAGAATTAATTGAGCATTTGCAACTAAAAAAAGTTCATCTAGTTTGTCACGACGTTGGTGGAGGTATTGGACAAATAATGGCTGTGCAACAGGCTCAGTTATTTAAAAGTTTAACTCTGATTAATACAGTAGCATATGATTATTGGCCAGTTCAGCCCATAATATCCATGCGGACACCAATAATCAGAAATCTCGCTATGATAAGTCTGGATCTAGGTGCTTTTAGATTATTGGTAAAAAGAGGTTTGTTTTATCGAGAAAGAGTTGATCATGAGTTGATGTCGCTATTTTGGAAACCAATGAAAACTGGCGAAGGTCGAAAGGCATTTTTATATTTTGCACATTGTCTTAATAATCGGGACCTAATGGAAATTCGCGAAGAATTAAAGGAATTGAAACTTCCAGTTCTGATAATTAGAGGTGAAGCAGATATTTTTTTAAGAAAAGTGATTAGTGAAGAATTACATCAAAATCTTTCTAATTCTCTATATAAGAAAATAATGACTGGAGGGCATTTTATTCAGGAAGATGAACCCGAACAGCTTTCCAATTTAATATTAAACTTCCATAAGGAAATTAATGCAAGGGGATAATAGAAAAATTAAAATAGAAGAACTCAAAGAGAAGATCGCATATCTCGAAAGGGAGAATAACGCTCTTTCGGAACATGTTGAAGAAACAATTCTTTTGAATTTTATTTCCGAAAGTTTTGATTCAATAAATGACGACAAAGAGTTGCTTGAGGCGCTGCTTGAGAAGGTATCAATATTGAAAGGAGTACCTTTGTGTTATTGTATTGAAATTACTCCAAGAAAATATAATGTAATAGGAAACTATTGTGCTTTTGATATTGATGAAATACTGCCTGTTAAACCTGTTATAAGTAAAAAAATAATTAACAGTCTTAAATCTGAAGGATTTTTGCGTATATCATGTCAAGGCGACGATAAAGATGATTTTAAAGTACCTCCAGTTAATTATTTTACTCCTAATGAAGCTGTGTTTATTACCTTTCATAATCATACCATTAACAGCGGAGTGTTTGTTTTTGTAAGCGATTTAAAGGATAATGGAGTTTTTAACGATTTATTTATTTTTCATCAGTTCGTTAAAATCGTATCAGAGAAATGGGAACGATTGGGGCTAATCTTGCAATTGAAAAAACTAAATGAGTCATTAGAGCGAAAAGTCAAAAAGCGCACATCGGAACTTACTCGATTAAATGATTTGATATTCAAAGAAATACAGACTAATCAGAATACAAATCTTGAATTACAAATAGAAAAAGAAAAATTTCGTCAGCTTTTTAATCAGGCTAATGATGCAATTTATTTATGGGAATTAGATGATAAGCTAAATATCAAAAAATGTATGGAAGTCAATCAGGCTGCACAAAATATGACTGGTTATTCGCGTAGCGATTTTATGAAAATGACGCCGGTTGACTTAATGGAAAATGGGATGCAGAGTGAATTGAAAGCATTTCTACAAAAATTAGAAGAGATAAAAACCAGTAAGGTTGAAGTCATTCATCAGCGAAAGGATGGTATTACTTTTCCTGTAGAAGTGAGTTCTCATCTGTTTACTCTGAATGATAAAAAAGTGGTTTTGTCAATTGGGCGCGATATCACCGAACGAAAGAAAATTGAGAAAGATTTAATTGAAGCCAAAGAGAAAGCAGAAGAATCAGATCGTTTAAAATCTTCTTTTTTGGCTAATATGAGTCATGAAATCAGAACCCCTTTAAATGCCATATCGGGTTTTGCTGAGTTATTGAAAGAAGATACATTAACTATGCTTGAGGTCAAAGATTTTGCAGGTATTATCCTTAATAATAGCGTTCATCTGCTTAATTTAATAAATGATTTAGTTGATTTTTCAAAACTCGAAGCCGGATTTATTAAGCCTAGTTTGGCTTTATGCAATGTAGGAGAATTACTTCGTAATTTAGAGGCAAATATTCATTCTCTTTTATATAATTATAAGAAGGAACATATCGCTATTCAGTTTGATATACCAGATTTTTTGTTTGAAAAGGCAATTGTAACTGATGAAGTGAAACTCCGACAAATTTTATCGAATCTATTGAATAATTCAATCAAATTCACTCAAAAAGGAAGTGTTTCTGTTTCTGTTGAATTGTTGGAAAGTAATGATCTCCAATTCATTATTTCTGATACAGGTATTGGTATTCCGGAAAAATTTCATCAAAAAATATTCGAACGATTTGTTCAAGTTAAAGATAAAAAGACTTTTAGTATACCCGGTACAGGTTTAGGTTTAGCAATTTGTAGAAATTTGGTTGAAATGTTAAATGGAGATCTCCGTTTGATTAATTCTTCAAGAAAAGGAACCTCTTTTGCCTGTACTATACCCTATACATTAGCTTAATTAAAAGCTGTATTTCAGTCGAAGAAAACCTGAGTTAACACTCTGGTTACTTATCTCTCCCGTAATGCTGTTTGGAAAATTACCATGAAAATACTGCCAATACAACGATGCACTAAAATTATCGGCTACACTGTATGTCCATGATGGCCCCAGAAAAATTCCTTTTATATCAGGATGTGGATACCATATGCTTGACAGCGAAAGTGTTGATAATGGGCTTGCTTGAAACATTACACTTCCAAGTAATTGAAAGGGAGAGGTGGCAAGATCTTTAACTGATTGTGGTGGTGCATAGGCATCGAAAAATACAATTTCTTTTCCTTTGGGTAATTTGGCCACCATCGCTTCTCCCTGAACTGTCCATTTTGATCCGATGGAATAATCCATTCCTGTTGATAACATGATGACGCCTGATGTATCAGCAAAATTTTCGAAGGGTTGGTACCAGGCTAACTCACCCCGCCAGCTTGAGTTTTTTACATATCCCGACCAGCCAAAACCCAAAGCCAGATCTTCTCCTTTTAATGTTCCACCTATAAACTGAAAATCGTAGTTCCAAATGTTGGCATTCCATTTTACAGCTGCCGAAACCTGTGAAGCGCTATCGATGTTAGCGGCAAACTCAATGGAGGATGTGGCACCTGTATAATACATGGCTCGAAATGCATCTGTACCTGGTTTTTCCTCGTAGTCGAAGTCGAAATAAGAGTAGGTATTGAACATGTCGTTAGGGTTAAATGCAAAGGTTTTTCCCCAATTGATACGTTGTTTACCAACAGTCAGGTCCAAGTTACCCGATGAATACTCGGCATAAATACGATCGAAAGCCATATTAAGTATGTAACTGTTACCAACAGCCAGGTTCCACGAAGGATTGAAGAAATTACCATTCTTTTCAAAGCTATTCTCTAATTGTTGAGTATAATCCAATCGCATTTGATCGCCCACCATCAAACGGTTTCGCATTTGTGCTGAAATGGTGAGTTTGTCGCTGGCATACCAAAACAGGTTTAAGCGGTTTTGAAAATAAATATCAGTGATATATATGTTGTTATCGCCACGCTTTAAAAAATCAAGCGAATCAGGAACTTCAAAGGGGATCTTTGATATGGAAACCGATTGCATATTTACCAGGTAGCCATTTATCACCAGCTTTTTATCCGAATCGCCGAATTGAGCCGAAGCAACTGATGGAATCAGGGTTAACAGTAATATGAGTATTTTTAATTTAGGTTGTAACATGATTCAATAATTTATGTCTATGGAACGGTTCTTATTTATAAGCTTCAGATAAAGAACCGTTCCATAAAGCATAGTAGAAATTAGCCTTTACGTTCGTCTTTAATGATTTTACCGTCTTCGAGCTGTATAACACGACGTGCTTTATTCACCACACGTGCATCATGAGTGCTGAATATGAATGTGATATTTTCTTCGCGATTCAACTTTTCCATAATATCAAGCAAGGTTTCTGTTGAAGTAGAATCGAGATTGGCTGTGGGTTCATCAGCCAAAACAAATTTAGGTTTGGAGGCTAAGGCTCGTGCTACTGCCACGCGTTGTTGCTGACCTCCAGAGAGTCGTGATGGTCGTGCGTCAATGCGATCACCCAACCCCACTTCGGTTAACAAGCTAATTGCTCTTTGATCTCGCTCTTCCTTTTTTCGCCCTTGCAGTTGCATAATAAACTCCACATTCTCTTTGGCGGTTAAAACAGGTATCAGGTTATAAGCCTGAAAAACAAAACCAATATTGTGCAGTCTGAAATCAATTAATTCGGATGAATGTAGTTCGTTTACCATAGTGTTACCAATTCGGATGGTTCCTTCGGTAGGTTGATCCAGTCCTCCCAACATATTCAGAAAGGTGGTTTTTCCACATCCTGATGGCCCAACAATTGCGGTAAATTCACCCTCTTGAATTTCAAGATCGATACCTTGTACAGCATGTACTTTTACTTCTGAATCGTTATATATCTTAGTCAGTTTTTTTACTTCAATTACATTCATTGTGTTTGGATTTTAGTGTTTTACATGTCGATACGAATAGCTTCTGCTGGTTTTAATTTAAGAGCCTTAAGGGCTGGGTAGATGGCCGCCAACATTCCTGTGATAAATACCATTATCACAACATCAATCACATTTTTAATCTTCAATACAGGATAAACAATGGAATCGTAGCCCATGGCACCGAATCCTTCTGATACAACTGAAATATCGATACCAGAGTTGGCGGTTGCGAGAGTTACAGCAGCCCCCATAATGATTCCAACCACGCCGCCAATCAATGATAGAAATACGGTTTCGATCATTATCATTTTAAACACACGCGCTTTATTCATCCCAATGGACATTAGCATCCCCAATTCTTTGGTTCGTTCCAATACGGCCATCAGCATGGTGTTGATAATGCCGAAAGTAAGTGCCAAAAGAATGATAATCATAAAGATGTACATGGAAATGTCTAAGCTTGATTCCAGCATAGAGACTTCAGGCATGATTTGACGCCACTCTTTTACATCGTATTGAGAATATTCGTCCTTGAAGCTCTGCAAAACTGCCGGCACATTATCAGAATGATTTAATAATACAGCAATTTCATGACCTGCATTTGAGTCGACACCATACAACGAAGTTAAATCATCAACTCTTACAAAAATATTGGTTTGGTCGTACATGTTGTTGGATGTCTGATAAATGCCAGCTACCCTGAATGAAGCTCCTGAGATATAACCCGAAGCATCAGCAAAAGTAATTACTACTTTAGATCGTACTTTTAGCTTCAGCTTATCAGCCAATTTTTGCCCAATTACAACGGGGTTGCGTTTAATTCCTTCGAAATAGGTACCATCAATAATTTTGGTGTGCAGGTTGGTAACCATTGATTCTACTGTTGGATCGACACCCATTATTTTAATGCCAGATGAAGTTGTTGGAGACTGAATCATCCCTTGAACAATAAAACGTGAACAAGCTGCCTGAACCGAATCGTCTTTGGTAATATTAAAGGCCAGTGAGGTAGCGTTTTCGATGTAATTTTTCTCAGTAGGTTCTTCAAGATAGCCTTTTTGATGAAGCTGAATATGTGAAGCTTCGGTTGAGATGGCGGAATTGATACGTTGTATGGCCATTCCGTTATAAAAAGCATAGTTAAATATACCAGTAAAGATTCCTAAAGCGATGGCTAAGAGTATCACCACACTTCGGGTTTTACTTCGCCAGACATTTCGCCAGGATATGGATAGTATCATAATTTATGGTTTTAAAGGGTTATGAACGAAGTGCTTTGCTTACCTGTAATCGTAAAATCTTGCTTAAGGGATAGATGGAAACCAGTAAGGTGATGGCAAAAACAATCAGTATTTGTCCTTCGAAAACCATTGGATCGTTTCCAAAATAAATAGCGGGTTCCATTCCAAACTGTTCGTAAACTTCTGCAACTTCGCCACTGAGTGGAATCGGGCTTTTTACCAATGCCCAGACCAGAGGAACGCTAACGGCAAATCCGGCAGCTACTCCTACGATGCCAATTAATATGGTTTCGTAAACAAGCACTTTGGCTAGCTTTAGCTTATTCATGCCAACGGCAATCATTACACCAAGTTCTTTCCTGCGTTCGGCTATCATCATAATTACTGTTGAGAAAACTCCAAAGCCAATTAAAATGTAAAGAATCCCTTTCATAATGAGGCCTTGTCCTTTATCCCCTTCAATCATTTGCTTGGTTACCGGATCCATTTCATCCCAGGTCATCACCGAATAATTATCACCGATATTGGCTTCCAGATGATGTTTCACAGGATAAACATCATCGTAATCATCAACCGTTAAAACTAAACTGGTTACCATTCCGGGGGCTGAAAAGAACTCACGAGCTTTATCGAGTGTGATGTATGTTCCAAAATTATTCATTGTAGGGAAGGGGAATTCAAGTATACCGACCACAGGGAAAAGACCGGCAGCACTGTATCCGTGATGCCCCTGGCTTATAAGAGCTAATGTGTCGCCCAATTGAACATTCAGAGCTTTTGCCAAATTCACTGCCATTAATATTCCATCGTCGTGTTGATTGAGGTATTTTCCTTTGCTTACCCAATGAGCCAGACGAGTAAGTTCATTTTCTTTTTCGGGATCAATACCAATCAACATGCCTCCTTTGGTATTATTACCATACGACATCAGAGCGAATGATTCCATGCGGGGAATAATCAATTCGACATCTTTGGTTTTGGCAACTTTTTCTAATAAAGAATCGGTGGGTACAAATAAGTCATCAATCGATTTGGTTTCCCAATAATCGGGGTGATGGATTTGAATGTAACCCGAATAAAAGCTCACTACATTATCTATCATTTTAGAGTAGGTTCCATCTTGCATCGAAGTCATTAGTGTACTTAGTATCACACCAAAAAAGATGGATGCTACAGTAATCAATGTCCTTCGCTTGTTGCGCCATATATTGCGCCAGGCCAGTTTTAATTCGCTGTTTGCCATTGTTCGATATTTAATTGATTAGCGAATACGTTTCATATTCTGTTGCGAGAAGAAATTGTCATTAATCGGAACATTGAATTCAATACTCTCAATGTTGATAATAGTACGCTGGTTGGGTTTGTCAGCAGGAATTATCTCAAACTGAGATGGCAAAATTCGTCCACCAATAGTTGTAATGTTATGGGCCAGTTCTGTCTTAACCAAAAACTCATCTTCATCGTAATATTCCACCTTCATCTGCAGATACTCGTCTTTGGTAATCCACATGATAACTTTACCCCAAACCACTGCAGCTTCTTCGGTTGGAACCAGTTGGATATGATAACAAAGCTGATCATCAATTTCTTCTTCACCTAGTAAAGTGTGATTATAATCGTCAACAATGGATGATTTTTTCAGGGCATCATCATTAGTATAATCCGATCCCATCCAACCTTGCGACATCATGGATGGTGGAAGTTTTATCATTCGCGATATTCGCGGATTCCAGTTCCACATTTCACGATCGCGTTTTAAAAAAGTTTGGCCTTTTTCCTGAGCAGGGGCAGTTACCAATGTCAGGGCATTTTTATTGCCTTTAGTCCAGTTTTTAAATGCCAGGTTTCGCTCGTAGGTTGGCCGTTTAATGGTCATCGACATAACTGAAATGCTGGATTCTTCACCCTCCATCTTATCATCAGCCTTCTTTACAATCTCTTTTGCGTTCTGAGCCTGTAATGAAGCAGAAACTGATAAAATGAAGGTTAGTAGTAGCGTTTTTAGTGGTTTGATAGTTGACATAAGCGTGTGCTTTAAGTAGTTTTATTTTTTGATGCGAATATTTGATGTATTTTCTGTTTCACTCCTTCTAATGGAAAATTCTCAGGATCGAGAATAAAATGTAGCCCTACGCCATCCATTATAGCTGCAAAAAAGCGTACCTCTGTAACAGGATCGGCATAACCCTGATTGCTGAAATAGTGAATGGCTATCTCATAAAAGGGCTGTAATGTTGCTTCGAGATGAGGTGTTATTATTGCATAAACATCGGGCTGAAGAACGACCATAAAATACATACGCCAAAAGGGCAGTTTTTTTTTCAGCATAATGAATGACTGGTTGATAAAAGAATGCATTTCTTCTTCAGTGAGTGTGCCATCATGATTAGTATCAAAAGCTGAAGTAAATTGCTTAAAGCCCTCAAGCATAATGCTAATGACCAAATCTTCTTTACTTTCGAAATAATTGTAAAGAAGTCCTTTTGAGATACCTGCTTTGCTTGCGATTCGCGAAATAGAGGAGTTGGCAAAACCATTTGCAGCAATTACTTCGAGTGCCACATTCATGATTTGTTGCTTGCGTTCTTCGCGTATTTTTTCGTTTTGTATATCGGTTCGAGGTGACATAATGCTTTTAAAGTGACTGAACGTTCAGTCAAAAGTATGAGCCATTTTTAAAAACTGCAAGTTATTTGAGCTAAAATGTTTGTTATGCTTCTGATTTTGAGCTGCTGTTTTGTATCAAAACCCTTTATTAATGGGTGGTTTATTGGCATAAAAAAACCTGACTTTTAAAGTCAGGTTTGAAATAGTTTACTATAAGGATTTTAGCTATTTGCCAATTCAATCAATTTATCTTTGGTTTCAGGGTTTGAAGGACGACTGGCATTGGCATCAACCAATTTGCCTTCTTTATCAATCATTATAAAACGAGGAATACCTCTGATGGCATAATTTTTGATAATCTCAGAATTCCAGTCATTAGGAGCAAAAAGTTGATATCCTTTTAACTCTTTATCAGCTACCATTTTCTCCCATGCGCTTTTATCATTATCAACCGAGATACTTACAAAAGCAATGTCTAAATCATGCAATTCTTCTTCCATGGCTTTTAAGTGAGGTATTTCACCTTTACAGGGGCCGCACCAGGTTGCCCAAACATCAACATAAATAACTTTTCCTTTCAAATCTTCCGATTTAACTAGTTTACCATTAATATCGTTGTAAGCAAAAGTAGGAGCTACAGCGCCTGGTTGTAATTTTTCTAATTGAGCCAATAATTGCTTAAATGCTGTGGTATATTTTTCGCTTGTAATAATTTCGGTATAACGACTTTTCATCACCTCTTTGATACTATCAGGCTGATAAGTATAAGAGCCTAATAAGCGGTTACCCAATTCATCTTTCACCATTTGAGGTGCCTCCAATGATTTTATAGCATCGATTTCTTTACTAATAAACTCAGCACTTTCTTCGTCTGTTCCTTCTGCTTTAATCTGATCAAAAATATTGGAAGTATGCTTATTAACTACAAATTGAGTATAAGCTCTTACTTCTTTAAAACCGCTGTAATTATCAGTAGGAATGGCATCTGAAAAAGTTTTGTAGTTTTCTGGTACAGGTACAGTATCATTGGGAGCGAAACGTCCGTGATACATCACAAAGTAATCGTACTTTTGTGCAAGCAAAACTTTTTGCTCCAATCGAAGCATCTCAAGAAATGTTTCATACCCGGGATTAGCTACTTCAAACTCATCAATTTTACTACTTATTAGTTGTGCGTCTTTGCTTACTTGCTCGTCAAATTCGTTGGTTGGCAAACCTAATAATGCACGCAAGTTGTTGTTTGTGTTGGCATTGCGAATATTAAGCAAAAGCAATGAGCTTTCGCTATTACTACCTTCAATAGTAACATTTTGGGCTTTACCTTCTTTTAACTCTTTGGCATCCATATTGATGCTAAGTTCAGCCCCGGGAACAAGATTTAGCTTAAGGTAGGCATCTCCATTAATAAAAGTTGCCATGTGCGCTTCGGTAAGTTCAATGCTTGCTTTAAAAGAACCATCTTCTGCTAAAGATGCAATCGTATCTTGCGTTTGAAGATAAGGGATGTCTAATGTAACAACTTCGCTATCAGGATTTGTTATTTTACCACTTATGCTTACTATGTTTTTTTGTGTACACGATGCAAGTAGTAAAACAGGTACAATGAAATAAATAAATTTCATAATTGGTTTGTTTATTTAGGTAAGTACTTATTATGTAGGGTAAAATTAATTTTTTATTTCGATTTAATCCTCAAAGGGTAATAATTAAAGGGGGGTATTTATGGGATCTGATATTTTTTTAACGATAGTAGTGCTAACCAACGATTATTTGATGTTTATAATGTATTGAACTGATTATACGATATATAAATGGAGAGAACGGGTGTAATTTGCTTTCGCAATAATAATTAATACATAACTGGTGATGTTTTTTATACTTCTACACGTCGCTTCATACAAGATAAAATGCGTTTCCTGCAATTGTGCTGAAATATAGTTGTTTTGCTGTAATAATTTTGTGGAAAGTTTTCGAAAGAACTAACAACTATTATTCAACAAATCATGCAAAAAAGATTAAAACAAATTTTACTTCTTACCGGATTCATTTCATTGTTGTCGGCATGTGGAAGTAAAACAGAACAAGTGGAGCAAAAGGCACGCTATGTGAAAGTGATGCAATTGGAGTCGAATCAAATGGGCGATCAACTTCAGTTTAATGGTCAGGTAAAAGAGAAACGCGATGTAAATGTTGCTTTCAAAGTAGGGGGGCAAGTTCTTGAACTATTGGTTGATGAAGGTGATTATGTGAAAGAAGGCCAAGTGATAGCCCGCATCGATAAACGCGATTATAAAGTGCAATTGCAAAGTGCTAAAGCGCAGTATAATCAGGTTGAAGGAGAATATACCCGTTATAAAGAATTATACGAGAAAAATAAACTTCCGGCTAATACATTAGAAAAGTTGGAAGCAGGTTATATGGGTGCAAAAAGTCAGTATGAAGCAGCTGTTAATGCATTAAATGATACAGAGCTAACAGCCCCTTTCTCAGGCTATGTATATAAACGAAATATTCACAAGTTTGAGAATGTAGGACCTGGTCAACCCATTATTTCATTATTAGATGTAAGTGAGTTGGAAGTACATTTCAGCCTATCCGAAAAACAGGTTGCTCAGGCTAAGGATTTTACCAAAATAACTTGCGATGTTGCTAATGCAGGAGCAAAGGGTGTTACTGCTGAAATATTGTCGGTAAACGAAAAGGCCAATGGTAGCGATATGTACGATGTCCGCTTGTTGTTAGCTAAGGAGCAAAGTTCAAAACTACGTCCGGGTATGTCGGCAAAAGTGAATGTACAATTATCTGACGAAGGTATTTCGCATACTTTGGTTCCTGTAGAATCGGTATTTAATCAGGGAGACGCTTCTTATGTATGGGTCTACAATCCGGGTAATTCGCAGGTACGCAAGCAACAAGTTCGAATTAGTAAGCTGGTTAATAACGGATATATCTCAATTGATGGGGATTTAAAAGGTAATGAGATGATTGTGGTAGCCGGTGTGCATAGTTTACACGAAAACGAAGAAGTGAGAGTATTGGAAAACCAAAAGCTTTAATCCGAAACAGAAATTTATAATGCTAGATAAAATATTAAGTCAAAAGGCGTTCCTAAGCTTTTTCTTTGTGGCTTTAATTTTTGGAGGTATATCTTCGTTTAACGGAATGGGTAAACTCGAAGATCCGGAGATTCCGATTAAAGCAGCAGTTGTTATTACTACCTATCAGGGGGCTTCGGCCGAAGAGGTAGAGAAAGAAGTAACCGAAGTACTTGAAAAGGCGATACAGCGTCTTGAAAATATCGACTTTATTGAGTCGCGCTCTATGCCGGGTATGTCCGAAATAACGGTGAATATAAAATCGGGAACCCGCTCTAAAGATATGCCTCAACTATATGACCATTTACGTCGTAAGGTGCACGATGCTAAAGGAAGTCTGCCTCGCGGAGCCGGAGAACCCATTGTTAACGATGACTTTGGAGATGTGTCAGGGATTTTCTTTGCCATTAGTAACGATGGTTATAAATACAGCGAGTTTCAAGATTATGTAGACAATGTAAAAGAAGAAATGCTGTTGGTTGATGGCGTAAAACGTATTGAAGTATTTGGTAAGCAAACCGAAACCATTAACATTATTTTCGATAACGAATACTTTGCCTCATTGGGTATTAATCCAATGATGATTTTTCAGAAGTTTCAGGATCAGGGCGCGGTAATGGCTCCGGGTAGTTTTATGGCCGGAAGCGAGCGTATCACTATTGATATAGGTAAGAAGTTTCAGGACTTGGATGAGATCCGAAATTTTGAAGTAGTGCTGCCCAATGGAGGTCGCTATAAGTTAGGTGAGATAGCCAAAGTTGAACGCGGTTATTACGAGCCAACCATGCAAAAACTAAAATTTAATGGCTTAGAAGCTATTAGTTTGGCCATCTCTATGGAAAAAGGAGGCAACGTAATTGAGTTGGGCGAGCGTGTTTGAGAAGCGTTTGGCTGAATTACAAAACGATTTGCCGGTGGGTATGGAGATTCACCCCATCTTTTATCAACATCAAAATGTAGATGCTGCCATCAGCGATTTTATGATCAATCTGGTTGAGTCGGTTTTGATTGTTATTGGTGTGTTGTTGATTTTTATGGGAATGAGGGCTGGTTTGTTAATAGCAAGCGGTTTGATATTTACCATTCTGGGTACTTTCATCGTAATGAATATGATGGGTATTGAGCTTCATCGTGTATCATTGGCAGCTATTATCATTGCCATGGGTATGTTGGTTGATAATGCAATTGTGGTGGCCGATGGTATTTTAATCGATCTGCAAAAAGGGATGAAGCGCAAAGCTGCTTTTGTAGATGCGGCTAAAAAATCAGGAATGCCGTTATTGGCAGCCACATTAGTAGCCATTCTGGCTTTTATGCCATTGGGTTTCAATAGTACAGGTGCTGGTGAGTTTTTAAAACCATTATTCTTTGTATTAGCTATTTCGTTATTTGTAAGCTGGATTTTGGCAATGATTCAAACCCCTTTTATGGCTCAGTATTTCTATAAAAAAGGAGTTGCCAAAAAAGGTAAGAAGAAAGACAATACAAATCCATATGATACTGGTTTTTATCGATTCTTCGAAAAGATTGTACGCTTCTCGTTATGGCATAAATCGTTGGTTACCATTGTTACCTTTGCTATTCTCATACTTTCATTTATGTCGTTCCGTTTTGTAAGGCAGAATTTCTTCCCTGGTGCTAACTACGATCAGTTTATATTGGAGTATCGTTTGCCCGAGGGTTCTGATCTTTCGCAGGTTGAAGCTGATTTGGATGAGATTGAAAAAGAAATCATCAATTGGGACGATATCAATTATGTGGTTACCGGACTGGGAAGTACACCTACGCGTTACACCCTGCTTCGCCCCATGAATGGTTTGAGCCAAAGTTATGGTGAGTTGATTGTAAGTGTGAAAGATGCCGACTATACCGAAAGGGCTATGGCAAAACTCCAAGCCTATGCAAGTGAACATTATCCACAAGCTTATGCACGTGTTCGCGAGTATATTGCAGTGGGGGGCGATGCCAAAATAGAAGTAAAATTCTCGGGTAAAGATGAGAAGGTACTTCGTAACCTGGCAGATCAGGCAAAAGCGATTATGACAGCAGAACCAACTGCCGAATTTGTAACCGATAACTGGAAAAACGAGGTGAAGGTGTTAAAGCCTGTTTACTCAAATGTAAAAGCTCGCGAAATGAATATTAACCGCGAAGATGTTGCACGTGCTTTAGCCATTGCTTCTAATGGGGCACCCGTTGGTTTGTATTACGAAGGTGATTACCAGCTACCGGTTATTTTAAGGTTGAAAAATACTTTATCGGATGATGTTAACCTGGTGAACTCCATTCCGGTTTGGGCACAGTTACCCAATAGTGTATCATTAAGTCAGGTGGTAGATTCTGTAAGTATTGAATGGAGCGATTATCGCATTATGCATTACGATGGACAAAAGGCTATAAAGGCTCAATGCGATCCAATAGTTGGTTCTTCAACCGGTGAAGTAATGGCGAAAATACAGGATAAGATTGAAGCGATTCCTTTGCCCGAAGGTTATCAAATTGAGTGGTTGGGCGAAACCAAAACAAGTAAGGATGCCAATGCTGGTTTAGCTGAGAATTTGCCGTTAGCAGTGTTTTTAATGATTATCATTATTATTGGTTTATTTGGTAATTTCCGTCAGCCGGCCATCATCTTTTTATTGGTTCCGTTAGCATTTATTGGTGTTATCTGGGGATTTGTGGTTACTCAAACATACTTCACATTCTTCGCTTTGGTAGGATCACTTGGCTTAATGGGTATGATGATTAAAAATGCCGTGGTACTGCTCGACGAAATCAACCTTGAAATAAAAGCAGGGAAAGAAACATTGCAGGCAATTATTGATTCAACTATTTCGAGGGTACGTCCGGTAATGATGGCATCGTTAACTACTATTTTAGGTATGCTTCCGTTGGTTTGGGATAAGATGTTTAACAGTTTAGCTATTTCCATCATGTTTGGATTGTTAATCGGCTCGCTTATCACCTTAATTGTGGTGCCGGTATTGTACGCGATGTTTTACAGGGTTGATACCCGATCGTTACATCATAAAGCAGAAGAATAAAGCTGGACGAATGCCTACAAAAGAATTAATTATGAAATTAAAACACATATATATATTAATGGGGCTGATAATGGTTTCGGTGGCGAATGGTCAGGAAGTGATGACCATTACAAAAGCCCGAAGCATGGCTCTTGAATACAATCGTACTTTAAAAGTAGCCGACCTCAAACAGTTAGAAGCTGTTGCGAAGCAGAAAGAAGCACGAACCAATTATTTACCAATGATTGACGGAACAGGTACTTTAACGTACCTGCCTGATATGGATGATATTGAAATACCTGGAATGTTTATGCCAACGGCTGATGCTGATGGAAATATTACCGGACAGAGCGATGTGTATTTTCCGGGTATGGCATTAGAAACTGCCGGATTGAAATTGTATCAGGCACAGGTGGCTGCTACTGTTCCTATCTATGCAGGAGGGCAGATTAGATATGGAAATAAAATGGCCGATAAAGGTGTTGAAATTGCACATCAGGATTATAAGTTAAAAACAGATGAGGTGATTTTAAATACCGATAATGTGTATTGGAAATTGGTGGCTTTAAAAGAGAATTTGTTAGTGGCTGATAAATATGTTGAGATGCTTGATTCGTTGCAAAGTCAGTTACAAACCATGTACGATGTAGGATTATCGCCCAAAAGTGAATACCTTAAAGTAAAGGTACAGCGAAATGAGGCTGAGTTGAATCTGATTAAAGCTCGTAATGGTTTAAAATTACTACAGATGAATCTTTGTCAGTTGGTTGGCCTACCGCTTAATACTCAATTGGAGGTTAGTGAGTCGTTACACGAAAATCCTGAAATGATTAATGTAGATGGAGCACAAATGATGGCGTTGGATAATCGAAATGAGCTTAAAATGTTAGATGGCCAGGTTGAAATTGCCGAATTGCAGAAAAAGTCAACTGCTGCTGAATACCTCCCTCAATTAGGAGCACAGGTTAGTTATGGTTATATGGATATACCTACTTTTGAATCTAGCCGTTATATGACACAGGTTAATGCTCAATTATCTATTCCTATTGTGCACTGGCGCGAGCGCAAACATAAGATGGATGCAGCCCGTTATCAAAAAGAACAGGCGCAGCTTCAGTTGGATGATACCAAAGAGTTGGTACAATTAGAAGTGCAACAATATATTTTGAATTTAGTAGAAGCCTACGAAACAATTATGCTGGCACAAAGTGCAAAAGAAGAGGCCGAAGAAAGTTTGGAAGAAGTAAAGATAAGCTATGAAGCCGGATTGAATTCAACCACCGATTTGCTGGATGCGCAGGCAAGCTGGCAAAGTGCTCATGCAAAATTGTTAACAGCACTTGCCGATTATGAAATAGCCAAAACCAATTACTATAAAGGAATTGGTCAGTTGAGTCAGGTGCAATAATTGTGAAGATTAAACTATTTTTGGGGGTGCGATAAGCAACTAATCTTATCGCACTCTTTATAATTGAAAGGTGCATGATGATAAGTAAGAAATGTCAGCCAAAAATAATAAGTTATAAGGCCAGGTTACTGTTTGAGGTTACAATGGGGGCTATGTTTAATCTTATTATTGTTAAAATGTTTTTCCCAGGTGATACGTCAACCTGTCAAAGTCTGGCGTTTACTATCGGACTTTTTGTTCTTATCTCAGAGGGAATATTTGCTTTTAATAAACTATTAGGATATAAGTATTCCTGGCATCAGCATACTCTAAAGCGATTATTGTTATTGGTAATATTTACTGGATTTTGGTTTGTTGTAGTATCGATTATTGCTCATTTAACCAAACCATTATTAGAACATAATAGAGAAATACCTCCAACACTGTTTTGGGCTAGTTTAGTCATATCCATATTATTTGTATTTATTTACGTGAGCCTGCTAATTGCTTATAATTATCATCAAAGTCTGGCCATGTTTATCAGAGAAAATGAAGCTCTAAAAAACGAGAAACTACAACTCGATTACAGGGCTTTACAAGATCAGATAAATCCTCATTTTTTATTTAATAACTTAAGTACTCTTATTGCAATTATCAGGCAAGATCAGAAAGCGGCTATTCGGTTTGCTGAAAATTTTTCTGATGTATATCGCTATGTCCTCAAAAGTAAAGATGCTATTTCGGTAACATTAGAGGAAGAAATGACCTTTATAAATGCTTATCTCGAAATGCATAAGGAACGATTAGGTGAGGGGTTACAATTAGAGTATAATATACTGCCAGAGGTGCTTGAAATGAAAATTCCGATGTTGAGTTTACAGTTGTTGGTTGAAAATGCCATAAAGCATAACGTTGCCACTTTAGCTCATCCGCTTAAAATTGAGATAAAAACCGATCAGGATTTTGTGACGGTAAAAAATAATCTTAATTTAAAAAACTCAACCTACTCAACTAATACAGGTTTAAAAAACCTTGAGAAACGTATAGCCTTCTTAACCGATAAGAAAATAAATATAATTAAAGACTCGAATGAATTTATTGTAGAGTTGCCATTAATTAAAAATTAATCAATGCAGATGAATGTTGTAATTGTAGAAGATGAATTGCATACGGCCGGAATGTTAAAAGATATGTTGCTTTCATTACGGCCCGATTGGAATGTGTTAGCCATATTACAAAGTGTTGCCGAAACGGTTGAATGGTTGCAAAACAATGATGAAAGTGCATTATTGTTCTTAGATATTGAATTGGCTGATGGTAATTCCTTCTCTATATTTGATCAGATAAAAGTTGAATATCCTATCATTTTCACAACCGCTTATAACGAGTACGCATTAAAAGCATTTGAACTTAATAGTGTTGATTATTTATTAAAGCCGATTAAAGAGTCGGAATTGTTGAAAAGTATTGAGAAATTAGAAAGAGCTGCTAAATTAATTGAGGAAAATGTTACATCTACTCGTTCGCAAGTTGACTTTCAGCAATTGGCCAAAAGTATAATGAAATCGGGAGGGGCTTATCGTAAGCGATTTTTGATTTCAAAAAGAGACTCTTATTTTAAATTGCCTGTTGAAGAAATAGCTTATTTTTATTTTGAATCGCGCGTAACTTTTGCAGTGGGGTTTGATGGTACTCAACATATTTTAAACCAGCCTTTAGATAAGCTCGAAGAAGAGCTTGATCCTGAAATGTTTTTCAGAACTAATCGTCAATCCATTGTTAATATCGAAGCCATAGACCATTTTGAGGCCTACTTTAGTGGAAAGTTAGTTGTTAAACTGGTTAATAAACTCAACGATAAAATAATGATTAGTAGAGGTAAAGCTGTTCAGTTTAAAGACTGGGTAAATCAGTAACAAGGAGAAATTACTTTAATTAAACTTGTTGGACTTTCTAATGCCTTTGTTTCTTCTGAAACTTTTTAGTGGTCTCATTACTTATTGTGTTGCAATGTTAAAAGCTTTGTTATTAATGTATTATCCATTTAAATAAAGTTATTAACGCCCGATTTAATATGCATTCAACCTTACTGATGTTAAATGGTGATTAACATGGAGCTTATCTGCGCAAGGTGTTCGCGCTTATGCACGCAAGGTGTTTGCGCTTATGCACGCAAGGTGTTTGCGCTTATGCACGCAAAGTGTTTGCGCTTATGCGCGCAAGGTGTATGCGCAATATTTTAGTGTAAAAGAAAAGCGCCACATGTGCAGCGCTCTTCTATTTTTTAATTTGTAACGGTTAAACTTACTTGCAGTCTGCCTTTCTTTAGTTGTTTCTGGTTGTGAGGTGTCATTCTTACCTCCACATCAAAAGTGCCGTTGTTAAGTTCTTCGGGCACAAAGAACAGTAATTCCGAGGGCTTGTTTTTTACCACATTTGTAACACGTGTTTCGGTGCTATCGGCTGCAATAAAGAAAATACCCTGTTGTGCATCGTCTTCGTCAAATTTTAACATTGATCCCCGAATAGCAGCAATCTGGCCTGGAGTAAACCATTCGTTTACAGAGCTGTCTTTCAGGTTTACAAATTGTTGTAATACCGGTTGTGGCGATGTAATTTCTACTTTTTTTAGTTCAATAGAGTGAATCGCTTCTTTTAGCCTTTTACCCGGATTAAGGTTTAGTCGAACAGAGTGACGCGAAGCATCAAACCCATCGCTACTTGAAGTGAAGACACCAGAAACACTTGGTGAAATGTTAAACAATTCGGTACTTACCGATTGACCGTTTTTTACGGCTTCAACAATTGCGTATTCAAATTCTTCTACTACCGATAGGGCTTCGGCCTTGGTTACAGTGGAACCTTTACCAATCATAGTGTCCACAATTTGTTCAATATCCACCGTATCATTATCGGTGGTAATTGCCATACAGTCGTTTGGATCATCGGTGAGATGATTTGGAATTAATCCATAGCGTAATGCCATTATAATACCATTTAATTAATATATTGCGCAAAATTCCGCCGGCCACATTGTCCACTACGCGACGCCAATCTTGTAAGGGTTAATGACCAGCCGGCGGTTTATTTTATTGGCAATACTTGCATATAAAAATAATTATTTATATCAATAATTAAAATTATACATTAACTTTTTAAGTTTAATTTTTAACGTAGGTGTACGTTGCTTAGTACTTTGTATTGCTTTTACTTGCTTAGAAGTTTAGAGGTCTGTCAGGCTCTACTTAATTAACCACCAGGAGTTAGTTCATAATAGGTTTTTTTCTCTCCGGTCTTCCATCTTCGTGCTAATAACTATTGACAGTCGCCCATCCAGGGCTCCTATTTACAATACCTGTTACACAGCACTCCACTTCGACAAGCTCAGTGTCGTACTGTGCTGTTACAGTCAGGGCTACGCCCTTCATTATTAATCAAATTCAGGCAGTCCCGCAGGGACGTTTGTTAAAGCATAGTACGTAAGTGCTATGTATATGAATTCGTCATGCGTCTAAGTCCTGAAAGGACGTTACTAAAAGATTATCAATTATACGATGTCACAATTTTCGATAAGCTAAGCAGTCTCGAAGAGACGTTTGTAAAAGCATAGTACGTAAGTGCTATGAATGAACGACATCATCTGGCAAAGTCCTGAAAGGACGTCTGTTATTATGCAAGTCAAAATTGATATAATTAATTGTTTAAAACGGACTCCGGACTTATAGCTCTGGACTCTTAATGTTAATTTGTAGAGTTGTATAATTGCCATGCACTAAGCACAGTAATCAAAGCTCCGGACTCTTCCGTCTCCGGTCTTCCATCTTCGTGCTAATAACTATTGACAGACGCCCATCCAGGGCTCCTATTTACAATACCTGTTACACAGCACTCCACTTCGACAAGCTCAGTGTCGTACTGTGCTGCTACAGTCAGGGCTCCGCCCTTTAAATGACCTGTTATCCAATAAACCAATCAGCTAACGAATACGGACATAAAGCTTTGGACTTTTAATGTTTATTTGTTGAAGTAAGCATCTTTGCTGGAAGAAGCTAGTGGCCAGTAGCTAACAGCTATTAATCCTTTCGGACTTTGGACTTCGTGCTTCGGACTATTTAAAGTTCCGCCAAATACGTAACCAAATTAATATCAGTACCGGTTAAATTAAGCTTTTTACGTAAACGGCCCCTTGCTACCTCAATACTTCTGATGGTTTGATGCGTAATGGTTGAAACCTCTTTTGAACTAAGATTTAGCCGTAATAATGCAGCCAAACGCTCTTCGGAGGGTGTTATATTACTATGCAAACTTCTTAGCTTTTTGTAAAACTCGGTATGTACCATCTGAAAACGATACTCAAATTCGTTCCATAACTCACCATCCGACTCCGCATTCAGGTTCTGTACTATTTTCTGAATCATTAATTGATTTTCGGAGCTCACATTTTGTTTAAGTAATAATAAACTCTTAGCAACACTGTTGATCAGTTCATTCTTCTGTACCAGGTACATTACATTGGTGGTAAGCTCCTTGTTTTTGGTATCTATTTCCAATTCCAGATTTTTGTTCTCTAATTTAATTTTCGTTTTCTGCTTTCGGTAAATAATAAGTCCCAGAATGGCAACAACCAATATGGCAAACAGAATTACCAGCACAATAATAAAAGAGAATTTCATCCTTTCTTTATCCATTTCTGCCTCTTCTTCCACCTTATCCAATTCGTACGAAATTTGCAATTGAGCAATCTGACTCATTCGTTGCTCATTCAATAAACTATCGCTTAATTGTTTGTATAACTTATGTTCAGCCAGGGCTTTGTAAGGTTGGGCTTTCTTTTCGTATATCTCATACAAAAACATATGAGCAATTTGTTGCGATTCAAGTAAACCTTTGTCCTCTGCTAATTTAAGCGATTGCAAAGCAGCCCATTCAGCGCTGTCTATCTGGTTGGTTTTATTGTAATAATCCGATAAGAAATAATACGATTTGGCTAATCCTTCGGTGTCATTAATTTCTTCTCTAATATTAATAGCCTTGGATAGATAATCTTTGGCTGAGTCATAATTCTGGTTCTTAGCTTCTAATTTACCCAGGTTATTATAGATCGATCCAACAATCTGGGGGTAGTCGATCGACTGACCAACATCCAGGGCCTTTTTATAGTATAGGTTCGCCTCTTGATTGTTATTTAGCTTTTCGTATGCACTGGCAAGGTTATTATAAACCTGCGACAAGTATTTTAAATATTCCTGCTTTGCATCCAAGGGCATTTCATTAAAATAGGCAATGCATTTATTATAATACACAATGGCTTTGTTGTATGCCTCAACTCTATCGTAAACAGCTCCCAGGTTGCTTAAGGTTCTAATAATGCCTATTGAATGATTGTGTCTTTCGAATATGCGAAGTGCATAAAAATACAATTCCAATGTTTCTTTGTAATCTCCCAGAAAATAGGTGGTTAGTCCCGATTCCAGTTTAAATAAGGCACAATTAATATCATCATCAAAACTATCAGCCAAAGTAAAGCCTTTGTTACTGTATTCAAGTGATTTCTTATAATCCTTACCGCGAGAAAGAGTGCTTAGCTTAAATAGTATATCCATTTTTTCACTGTACTCCTGCGTGTTTTTAAGCTTGGTTACCAAACTGTCTTCTTGTGTCATATTGTAAGGTGCAGCTTCGGCTTTTATACCACTTATAAGTAAAAATAGCATAGTACATAATAATGCAATAACAGATGATGATTTAAAGTATGACTTCATAGAGTGTATAAATATTAATGTTTTTCTGGTCGTGCAGTCACTAATCAATAAGCATACCGAAAATTAGGCGAGAGTTATAAGAGATGGTAATGAGAGTTAAAAAGAATCAATATATCAGGTATATAAAGATCAAATGAGAGGTGATGTATCAGGTGTAAAGTAGAAGCCAAATTCTGATGGAGAGGTTTTGTGCGTAATGTGAGAAACCAAGTAGCAGTGAAATATTTCTTTGATCACTATGCTTTTATGTCTTTTGTAAAATCATTGTTAACACGTGTACGAGGTACAAATAAGAAATGGTTAAAACATGATGAATAAGTATACATGGAAAGATTCTATTAAGCGCGATATCAAAAAGCGTGAAGAACAAAATCAAGTGTTTCGAAAACTGATAAAGATGTTTGGAGAGGCTTGTGAGAAAAGAATCAACTGTAAGATAAAAAGTAAAAATTAATAGTATATATGATTATTTCTACCTATTTAAAAAGCTTGGTTTGCTTTTGTTTTATATCTATTATAACTGTAAGTGTTGCTGGTCAACAACCCACTGTATATAAAAATGGTGTATTACAAAGCGAGTTTAAAGTAAAATTAAAGCGCGAAGTATCGCTTTCTTCAGCCGGATTAAAATCAACACAGGCTAATGGTTATTCTACTGTGGGATTGACTGGCGTAGATAAGCTTAACTTTCAGTTTGAAGCCATTTCATTCGAAAGACTTTTTCCGTATTCGGCCAAATTTAATGCAAGGCATCAAAAACATGGTCTTCATTTATGGTATAAGGTAAGAATACAAGCCGATGCCGATATTGCTGATGTTCTGAGAGCATATGCCGATGTAGCTGAAATAGAATACGCAGAGCCTTTTTATCAACGTAGTCTGATGCCTTATAATATAAGTGAGGTTACAGATGAAGTAGTAAAGAATATACGTAGCACAAAATCGGCGTCTCCTTTTGATGATCCACGATTTGATGAGCAGTGGCATTATCATAATACCGAAGATAACCCGGGTATTCCTGGAGCTGATATTAATCTGTTACGTGCCTGGGAAAGGGAAACCGGACATCCTGATGTTATTGTTGCTGTTATTGATCAGGGAGTTGACTACTTACACGAAGACTTAGCTGACAATATGTGGATTAATGAAGCTGAGTTAAATGGTACTCCGGGTGAAGACTCTGATGGCAATGGTTACATTGATGATATTTACGGATTTAATTTCGTTAATATGACCGGAAAAATTGAACGCTTAGATCATGGTACCCACGTAGCTGGTACTGTGGCTGCAACCAATAATAATGGTATTGGTGTTTCGGGTGTTGCCGGAGGTTCGGGTAATGGCGATGGTGTGCGCATTATGTCGTGTATGATTATGAGTGAAAATGCAAGTGGAGATGCTGCTGCCGCTTTTGTATACGCTGCCGATAATGGGGCTATTATCGCTCAAAACAGTTGGGGGTATAATCAACCCGATGTTTATGAACAGTCGGAATTGGATGCGATTGACTACTTTATTGCTGAAGCCGGACAATTTAGTGGCAGCCCAATGAAAGGGGGAGTAGTTATTTTTGCAACTGGTAATATGGCCGATGAAGGTAATTACTGGCCTGGTTGTTATGAACATGTAATTTCAGTGGCAGCTACCGATCCCTATAACCATCTATCCAATTACTCAAACTATGGAGAGTGGGTTACTGTATCGGCTCCGGGTGGAGAAGTTACAAAAGGATCAGAATATGGTGTTTTAAGTACCATGCCAAATAATAGCTATGGCTTTTATGATGGTACATCAATGGCTTGTCCACACGTTTCAGGAATTGCCGCACTTGTTGCCTCTCAATACAGGGGTGGTGATTTCGATAATGAGCAATTAATTGCCCGCTTAATCGGAGGAACCATTCCTTTAGATACCATCGAATTTAATAAAGGATATGAGGGTAAAATGGGTATTGGTGGTGTTGATGCCTACCTTGCACTGCAAAAAGATAATGGTATACCACCCAACCCTATTACAGATTTAGTATCGGAAGGTACATCCTCTAATTTTGCACGATTAAAATGGACCGTGCCAGTGGATGAAGATGATGATGAGCCTCGTTATTTTCATATATATTATCATACCATTCCTTTTGATACAGCTACTATAAACAATGCTGAGCGTAAAAGAGTAGGTTCGTCTTTACGAGCTGGTGAAGAATTTGTGTATGACTTAAACGGTTTAGAGCGCAATACAACCTATTACATAGCTGTTTCGGGTGTTGATCGTTGGGGAAATGAGGCTGAATTGTCTGATTTAATAAGTGTTAGTACTAATAATGGCCCAATAATAGAACTCGACAAAGAATTGATTGAGTTCGGTATTGATGTAAGAAGCGATTCTGCCTCTCATCAGTCTTTTACTATGTTCAATAAGGGTGACGGAATATTAAAGTGGAATATTGTACCACGTCATATAAAAAATGTTGACACGTATAACACCACGCCGTTTAAATCCAACTATCAATTCCATAATAATGGAACACGTTCGGGAGTAGTTAAAACCCAAAGTGTAAATGAAGGTAGTATTACTCCTTTCGAGCAGGTTCCATCCGAAAATTATATTTATTACTTCGACGTGGATGTTATGGAGACTTCCATGATTAGATTGGGTGATCAGGAACGAACCAGTCCGAATAGTACAGCTACCTATTTCAAGGTAACAGATGAGGAAGGGTTTAACTTAACGGGTGCTGAAATAGGTGTTTATTTCGAGAATATACCAACGGATTCAATGCACATTGAAGTGTATCAGGGACATGATATTACTACAGCTAAACTCTTACACTCTCAAGTGTATTATGTGCAGCACGATGGAGTTACCTTTGAAGAGGTATTCTTTTTAAAACAAATGCATTTTAATCAAGGCGATGGTTTCTTTATCGTTTACCATATAGGACCTGGATATCAATATCCTGTGTTAGCATCCGATGCAGAGGATACTTCCACATCGGACTATTGTTACTTTAGTACCGATTTTGGAAATACATGGAAAGTACTAAAAGATGTTTATGATGATGAGTTAAAGGTTTTTAATGTTATTGCAATTAGCGCTTTAGAGCCATTGGGCGAGTACATTAAACTTTCAGAGAGTAGTGGCTTATTAGCCGCCGGAGAATCGAAAGAAATAGATTTAACCGTTAATGGCCATGAATTAATTAATGGTGAATACGATGCACAATTGCAAATATTTGGTGAAGGCTATGATGAATACTGGAAGAATGTCGATCTTGATTTTAAAGTAGATGGACATACTTATAAACTAGAGAGTGATGATTTACTTGAGTTTGGTAATGTATTTATTGGCGAATATTCTACCGAATCAATAGTAATACATAATGTTGGCCTGGGTGCATTTGATAATGGTGGTGCCATTGATATTAGTATTTCCAACGAAGAGTTTACTCTTATTGGTGAAATGACAAGTACCATACAGGCACAACGAGCCTTCAAAATTGATTTAAGATATACTCCGGTAAAAGAAGGACCATCAAATGCAACAGTAACATTAACAGAGAAGAATGGAGGTACCTATAAATTTACATTATTTGGAGTGGCCTCAAAACCTGCTAAAGCAGTTTTAAGTCCTACCTATAAAGAATATTCTGAATTAGATCTTGATACCATTGTAAGGGATCATTTTTACTTACGTAATGATGGTGACTATCCTTTACGTTATTACGTACCTAAGTTTGCAGATGGAAGTAATATGCCTGATTATGATGGCGGTATGATTCATCGTTTTGGTTATGCCGGAGGACGAATTGAACCTGAAATCGGTGAAGACTTCGCTTTTGAGTGGAACGATATTTCTACCTCTGGAAAAGAAATTACCGATGCGTTCCGTTTAGACGGAAGTGTGGTATACAAAGAGGCACTCATTGGTTTTGCTTTTCCATATTTTGGTAACACTTACGATACTTGTTACATAACAAACCAAGGAGCTATTGCCCTAAGTAATAATGGTTGGTTTAATGCCAAACCTGCAGGATACAACAATCCTACGCAATCGCACAAATTAATTAGTGCCTGGGGTATGCCTTTCGATTTAAATATTGGAGGACAAATATTTTACCAGTCCTATCCTGATAAATTTGTTTTACAATATGAAGGGGTTGTACATGGAAGTTATATATGGGATACCAATAGTAATTCAGGTATTGGTTGGTTAGATGAACCGATTACATTTCAGATCATACTCCATCAGGATGGAGATATTGATTTCTTATATAAAGATTTAGGTGGTGTTATTAATGACGAGCGGATTGGCTTTAACCGATCTACAACATTAATAATGATCGAAGATCAAACGATTGAAGATGCTTTGGTGCTGAATGGATTTGGTACAGAAGAAGATGAACCACGTATTTATAATATAGTTCCTACCACCGGACATAAAATATACTTTAAAAATCCGGGATATGGTGTTGTTACTTCACTAACGAATCCATACGGACTTGTTCAGGTAGGAGATTCTATACGCTTAGATTACGAGTTTGATACTGATGGACTATATGTAGGAGATTTTGAGGAAAATATTAATGTTATTACTAATGATCCTATTAATACCACTTTATCTTATTCAATTAAAATGGATATTGAAAGTGGTGGCGAAGTAAACTATACATCTAATGTTGACGAAGTAAACTTTGGTGATGTGTTTCAGGGTGGCGTTTACGATTATAAACTAACCATAGGTAATGATGGTAAGGCCATTGGCTTTTTAACATCTGTAACAACTAAAAATGAACTATTTGAAGTATCGGGTTACATGCCTGTAGCTTTACGTCCTAATATGTACTCTGATTATATAGTATCAGTTAATGCTAAAGATTTAGGTGAGCTTAATGACGTGGTTGTATTTACCGATACATTGGGTAATAAATTCGAGCTGGATGTTAAATGCAACGTGATATATGCCCCTGAAATAGGTTCAGGTAAAGATAGAATCGAAGAAACTTTATCTTTTGGTGAAACAAAAACGGTACAGGTCTCCATCTCAAACAGCGGATTAAGCGATATGGAAGTATCTCCATCGGGTAATGAATGGATGAATGTGTTACCTGCAGGGCAAGATAGTTATCCTGAAGGTTTCGATTATGCCTATACCGTTGAATATGATGCAGACCATTTATATAATCCCAGCGATGTTATTATTTCAGGCGAAAAACTAGAAATGCCTGAAGATCCATTTGATGAAGAAGCTTATTGGGTAGGTGTACCGTTGCCATATCCAGTAAATTATTATGGTGTAGATGCCGATACCTTATTTATAGGTCAAAATGGTGTTATTACAACCATAGGGGGGCAGGATGCCATGATAAACGGGCCGGATTACTATATTCCTAACGAAAATGGATTACAAGGCTTTTTGGCACCCGTCTTTGGATTTAATGGCTTGTCAAACCCTGAGGATTACCCTCTAACAGGTGTATATTGCAAAGGGTATGAAGATAAATTTGTTGTAAGGTTTCAGGATATTGCCTCCTTTGGAGGGGGAAAACCTATATCTACTGAAATTTGGATGTTTCGTAATGGATTAATCAAGTTTATGTATGAAATTGATGATCCTTCAACTGTACATTTATTATTGGAAAGTACTTTAATAGGTATTGAAAATCATGACGGTAAAAAAGGAATTCAGGTTTCGGCTCGTACCAATGGTGTAATCAAAGATAAAACAATAGTAACATTCATTCCTAAAGAGACATATACAGTTAAATCAAATGGTTCAATGGATTTTGATGTCTATCTGAATGCGCGTTCAATATATGGCGGAGAATACCAGGATCAAATTGTATTTGAAAACAATACACCCGATAATCCATCCTTTTCTATACCGGTTGATTTTAGAGTACTTGGTATAGACAATATTGTGATTGAAGATACATTAGATTTAGGTGATGTATATATAGTTGATTACGATGGCGAGGATTATCAATCTCCTTATAAACGATATGAATATGAATTTACCATTAGTAATGAGGGTAGTAGAGCTCTGTTTATACGTAATCTGGCAATGCAAAATGGTTTTGCAACCTATTCAATAATGGGGGATGATGATAAATTTGGTAATGGTAATTCAGAAGACGGTTGGATAGATATCTCACGTTCGCGTATCAACCATACTCTTTATCCTAATGAAAAGGAAGTCTTTATGTTAAGAGTTACTCCTTTAGAACAAGGTATTATTGCCGATACATTGTTGATCATTTGTGATACTGAAGAAGGTGAAATAAGATTGCCTGTTGATGCTCATTTTACTATGCCTCCTCGTATCAATATTCATTCAGAAGGACTGCATGTGTATGCTAATACGGCCAATGAAACAGATAGTAAACAGTTTACCATTTCAAACGATGGGCCGGTTGACTTAGAATATCATATGGAGTTTGTATTGTATCGTCAACAAGTTGAAAATAACTTTTTAGCACAAACTTATTCGCAAGGTTATAGTGCTTACAATGCGGGAGCCGCTTTACAGGTTAATAATTCTATCGATTATTCGTCAGCTGCATTTGATGACTCTGATATTGATTGGGACGATTTTAATAATATACTTGAGCACGAAAACGATGAAACATCAACCAGTGCTGTTGGTTTTGGTGGAAGTTACGAGTTTTATGCCGCCACAGCTTTTGAAGCTCCTAGTACAGGATTTAATTTATCACATGTAATGGTGTGGTATGCCTGGGGCGAAATTCTTGAGTCTGATATTCAAGTAATCATTAGAGGTGGTAGCGACGATTTTTATAAAACCGAAGTTCTGGCAGTAACTGATTACAAGCATACGGCCGAGACAGCTTCTTCAAAAGGAGAGTATGTTACTATTGAACTCGATCAGTCAACATTCTTCTTTCCATACGAGAAGTTTTATGTGATGTTTAAGTTTAGCGAAGATGTAACATTTCCGCTGGGTACAGCCCAAGTACAAACATCTCGTCTTGATCGTTTTTACTTTGGTGATGGTCAAACTTTTTATGATGCCGTATCGCAAGGGTATGGTACCATGGCATGGATGATGAAAGCAGCAGAGATGGAATTGGGTGACGCTGTATGGGCAAGTTCCGATGACGAAAAAGTGGGTGAACTATCGCCCGGAGCTGAACAAAGTTTTACGGTTAACTTTAATTCTGTTTACGCAGGACAAGGAGTTAATACCGGAGCTGTTGTTTTCAGAACCAACGATCCATATACTGAAAGAGCAGAGTTGCCTATTAGCTTAACACGTAATAAAGGTCCTCAATACGAAGATGGTAGTGAAGTTAACTTTACTATTGATGAGATGGAAGTATTAGAATATACCTTCAGAGCATACGATGAAGAAGGAGATAATTTTACTTTATCGTTAAAAGAAGAAGTTAAGTACTTAACATGTGAGATTGATGGCGACCAGGTATCCATTGTTTTTGAACCCGACTATGATGGAGCTGGTAATTATGATGTTGTTATTTCAGGTATCGACTCCTGGGGTAATCAAACGGAATGTACTATTAATATTACTGTTAATAATGTAAACCGTGCACCAGTAGAAGAGATAATAATCGGAACTCAAAAGTTTGATCTGCAAAACGAAGATGGTTACGTAATACAGCTTACAGATTATATTATAGATCCGGATGGAGATGATATTGAATTTGATGTAAATTACTCTAATCCTGAGGTAATGGATGTTTTTCAAACAGGAGAAACAGTTGTATTCATTCCTCAAGCCCTTGGATATTCAGAAGTAAGTATTGAAGCCACTGATGAACACGGAGCAACCTTGGAAACAGCTTTTGATGTGTTTGTTGAATATCGAGTGGGTATTGATGATAATTGGGAATCGACCATAAGAATGTATCCAAATCCGGTTCAGGATGTTTTATACCTCGATTATCAGGGTATCAATGCCGAGAGATATGATATAATTGATGCCAGCGGATCAGTTCTTAAAAATGGGAATTTGTTACATGGTAGTCATGAGCAGATCTCAGTTACAAACCTGATGTCGGGAATATATATTTTAAAGATCTATACCGATCAGGGAGTTGCCATTAAAAAATTCACAAAACAATAAAATATAAAGCTTTCCTGCACTCATCGCAGGAAAGCTGATTTATAAACTTATAAAATGTAATTATGAATAAACTTTTATTCTTCTTATTTACTTTCGCATTTGGCCTTCAACCTATTGCAGCTCAGGGACAAGTTATTCCAACGCAAAATTGTGACCTGGTGCATACTTTTAACGGAACAGTAAAAGATATTAAGCCATATGGTGCAGGGATTATATATATTGTAGACGATGCATCAAATGATATTATTGAGTACTCACTAGATGGTACGGATTTTAGCGAGTCAGAGCGCCTTGTAAACGGTACCGTTTCTAATCTTTCGGCATGGTCAGGTAGCTCGCGCGCTTTTTATTATGGAGAAAGTGATGATAATCTTTTAGGTGTTGAATTACGTGTTAATAATTCCGGTAGCTCTTCATTGTTGTTAAATTTCGGGCATGGCGATCATCCTGGATTAACTAATGTTGTTAGAAGTCAGGTTAATAATCAGGATGTTTTCTTCTACATTGGAAGAGGTTCTTATAATCAAATTAATGGCGAAGAAGCATTCGTATACGAAACGGATGGAACCGATGGCGGTACATGGAATATTAACAGCGGAGGCACAGGTTATAAGCCCGTAATGTTAAATGGATTGCATAAAGATGGCATATTTAAAAGTTATGAAATGGATGGTGCTGTTTATTTTGCGGCTACTGTATCCGGAATTGGCTTTCCAAACGGTTTGTTTAAAATAGAGGTAGATCCTGTTAGAGGAAGTGAAATTGTGAATGTGCTCGATCCTCAGGCCATGGGTAATACCTGGGCTGATGTATATATTAATGACAAAGGTTACTATGTAAAAGATGAGGTGGTGTTGGGCGAAAACCCCTTGAGTGGCGCCATTAACTTTTATCCGGTAGAAAATGTAAATAATGTTTCAACTCTATCGGGAGGTCATTTTTGGGAAGAAGAGTTAATTGAGTTCGGTAATAAAGTGTTTACTATTGTCGATCCTTTTAATGCGGGTTCAGATAAACTATTAATCCGAAAAGTGGGCTACATCAATCTGGATGATAACACGGTTCATGCCATTGATGTTACGCTTCCAACTACCGATGATGAGGCTGCAAATCTATTGATAAGTGGAGATAAATTGTATTTTACTGCTTACTCGTTAGAATATGTTCAGGGTATTTATGCTATTTCGGCAAATGATAACAATCCTGAACCAGTTTTAATAAAAGAGTTTACAGATAGCGAATTCAGAGGCATGACAGCTGTAGAAGGGGGTATTGCTTTTGCCTATTGGAATGAAGCTGATAATATGGGAGTTGTTGAAGTTACTCAAGGATATGCCGAATCGGGTTATATGCTTTTCAGAGGTCCTGATAACGGATTCTACACCTGGGGTAAAGTAACCAATTTACTTTCAAACGGAAACGAACTATTTGTGTTTGAAGAAACTGGTGACGGTTCTGAAATGAATATATTCAAACACAATGTTGCTGAAGATGGTGAATTTAAACTAAGTACCGTCAATTTTACAATTGAAGATAGTGAGACAACAAATACAATTGCTAATGCAACGCTAACTCTTGAAACAAATTTGGATGTATTTGAATTACAAACTGACGAAAATGGTCAAACTATTGCCGAACAAATACCCGCTACCTGGTATAATTATACTTTGAGTGCTGTGGGGTATCATACCAAAACGGGTAGCCTGTTTTTAATGCAGGGTGATTCATATGAAACATTAGTGTTAGAAGCAGATGAGGCTACTAATATTCCTGATTTTGAGACTGTAGAAACAACTGTTTATCCAAACCCAACTGACGGATTAATTAATATTCAGTCGGATAAGACAATTGTTAAGGCTCAGATTTATAACGTTGCCGGAAGTATGTTACTGACTGAACTAGGTAATGATATTCAAACATTAGAATTAAGTCGTTTGAATAATGGTATTTACATTTTAGTATTAACTGACGAAACAGGAGCAGTTGAAACTATTAAAATTACCAAGAACTAGTAAGTAGCAAATTAAGTGCTATGAGAATGGCCAACAGCTAATGGCTGGAAGCTATTGGTTTTTAAGGATACTAAGCTCGCAAGAGTTATTAAAGAAACAAAGTTCTCCGTGTAAAAGCGGAGGCTTTACTCATCAACCAACTAAATCCAATGTTTTTAGGTGAATTCTTACAATATCATCTATGATTAAAGTCGTAAAGAGATTGATTTTATTGTGCCTTTTCGGCCTCAGTAGAGATGATTAATGATTTGAAGTATAGCTTTAGTAAGACCGGGAAGCTGAGAACTTGTTCGAAGATCACCCGGCCGCACTTAAGGAATACAAAAAGCATAAAACATCTCTAATGCAGCCTTGACTTTCTTTGTTTCGTTTCTTGTGTTAAGACCAGAAATGAATTGAAAATCGGCGAAGCCAAAAGCCTCCGCGGCTTGAGCGGAAGTAGAATAGGAAAAGATAGAACAGGTATAATATTGGTCAGCTCAATATTGAACAAATAAAAACAACATAAAATGTTAAAAGTGCTAAGAAATTTAATAGTGTTGGCAATGGGCCTGCTGTTGTTAGAAGCATGTGGAAAAGAAGACATTGCTGATACTACAGCACCGGAAGCATTTATTACAGCACCTGTAGCTAATACAAAATACTACAGGGGTAATACCTTATACTTAAATGCTGTATTTACCGATGATACAGCTTTGAAAGAATGTGCTGTTTATCTAACTCCTCAACAATCAAAAAACGCTAAGGGATGGGATAGTCCCTGGAAGCCTGATGACCATATCTTTCCATTATCAGGTAAAGAAGATAAGTTAGAAAATAAATATCTGTTTGAACCAACCATCCCCTTGAACATTATGTCCGGGGAGTATAAACTTGTTATTGTCACTTCAGATCAAAGTTTGAATTATAGTCAAACAGAGATTCCAATATATATTCAATAAGCATTCAATCAATCATTCGATTGGTTATTTAAACTGAAAAATCAAAAACTACATAATAATGAGGCAATTATTTAATTATTTGCTCCTGGTTTTCTTTATTTCATCCGGTTCTGTATGGGCTCAAAACAATGTGCTTACAGGAACCATTACAGATATAGCAGATGGAGAACCCATGATAGGAGTAACCGTAGTAGTGAAAGGTACTACAGTGGGAACCGTAACAAATTTTGAAGGTGCTTATAACCTTCAGGTTCCGGCTGATACCGAAACATTGGTATATTCTTTTATCGGATACAAAACACAGGAAGTTGCGTACTCTGGTCAGGAAGTTATCGACATTCAACTGCAGGATGATTCCGAAACCATCGACGAAATTGTGGTAACCGGTTATGGTATTCAAAAGAAAGGAACTTATACCGGTTCGGCTGAAGTAGTAAGTGCTGAGGCATTGGAGCAAGTTCCGGTGGCCAGTTTCGATCAGGCCTTACAAGGTCGTGCTGCAGGTGTTGTTTCGGTTGGCTCATCGGGTCGTCCGGGAGCGGGTTCTACAGTGCGTATCCGAGGTATGAGTTCGATTAATGCAGGTAGCGAACCATTATACATTATGGATGGTGTACCTATTACAAGTGGACAGTTTAGTTCATTAAATCAAAATGATATTGAGAATGTAACCATCCTGAAAGATGCTACAGCCACATCACTTTATGGTAGTAGGGCGAGTAACGGGGTAATTGTAATTACCACTAAAAAAGGCCAGGCCGGCATGATGAAAGTTCAGTATCGTGGTCAGTATGGATATAACCAAATTGCACGCGATAACTTTAATATGATGAATACCGAAGAGCGTATTTGGTATGAAGAGGCCATTGGGTTAAAATCATATACCCCACAAGAGAAAATGGTATTAATGCGTACCGATACCAATTGGCTGGACGAAGTATTAAAAAATGCAATGACACAGTCGCACGAGATTTCATTTAGTGGAGGTAACGATCGTACGGTATTTTATGTGTCAGGAAGTTACTACTATCAGGACGGTATTCAGTACCGATCAGATTTTGAGCGATACAACACGCGTATTAACTTAGAAACAAAGGTTTCGGATAGAGTTACTTTTGGTACCAACCTTACCATTGGCTATGAGCAAAATAACTTAACAGTTTCGCCCGATAGCGATGCCGGTGCTGCAACCAATGTATACAACCCTATTTTTGCGTCGCGTTTGTTACTGCCGTATTTGGAACCTCGTAATGCTGATGGAAGCTATAACAGCACTAACTATCCGTTTGCTAATCCTATTGAGCAGGTAATGCTAAACGAGAATAGTACCAATACAGTAAAAATTGTTGGTAGTGCTTATATGCAAGCCGAGTTAGCACCTAAACTTGTTTTCAAAACTAACTTAGGTTTTGATTTTTACGATTATACAGCGCATAGTTATCTTCATCCTGATTCAGAATGGGGTCAACCTTATGGTGGTTTAACATCGCGTGCCTTCCGTCGTAATTTCCGATTTACGCCAACCAATACCTTAAATTACAATTTCTCGATAGATGAAAAGCATAACTTTAATTTGTTAGGTGGTCAGGAAATAGTAATTAATAACTTCGAAAACTTTGGTGTGGCAGCCCGTTCGCTACCAAGCGATAAAGTGGGTAACCTGGGTAGCGCAGCCGAAATTGATAGTTGGAATGGAGGGTTTGAAGATTATACTTTCGCTTCGTTCTTTACCAATGTAAACTATAACTACAACTATAAGTATTTGGTTGATTTTAGTGTTCGTCAGGATGGATCATCACGTTTTGGAGCAAACAACCGTTGGGGTACTTTCTGGAGTGCCGGTGCAGGATGGAACATGCAGGAAGAAGAATTTATCAAAGATATTCACTGGATCGATCAATTGAAATTACGCGGTAGTATTGGTACTACAGGTAACGCTAATATTGGTAACTACGAGCATTTGGCATTGTGGGGATACGATACCTATATGAACAACAGTGGTGCAATATTCTACCAGTATGCAAATGAGGATCTGACCTGGGAGAAAAAGCTGAAAACCAATGTGGCTATTGATCTGGCATTCCTACGTCGTTACCGTGCTAAAGTGGAATTGTATAGCGAAACAACCAAAGATATGTTGTATTTCGTACCAACCTCACTTACTTCCGGTATCAGCGGACGTATGGAAAATATTGGCGAAATGAATAACAGTGGTATTGAGTTTGAATTTGAAGCCGATGTTATTCGCACAAAAGATTTTGGTTTTACAGTAAATGCTAATGTGGCTTATAACCGTAACAGGGTAACTAAACTTTACGGAGATATTAACGAGATTGATAATGTGAGCACCATTATCGAAGTAGATCGATCATTCGGAACATTTTACCTGGCTGAATGGGCTGGTGTAAACTCAACCAATGGTAAAGGAATGTGGTACACAGCCGATGGTGAGGTAACCGAAGAATATTCAGATGCGCACCGTGTAGTGCACGAAGGCAAAAGCTTTTTGGCCCCGTGGAGTGGAGGTTTTACAACCTCATTCTCGTACAAAAACCTTGAATTATCAGCATTCTTTACCTGGATGGCCGATAAATGGATGATTAATAACACTCGTTATTTCACCGATAGTAATGGTATGTTTTCTACTTATAACCAAAGTGCCGATATGTTGGATTTCTGGCAAAAACCAGGTGATGTATCAGCTAATCCTCATCCGAAGTATCAAGATAACCAAATGGACACTCGTTTGTTGGAAGACGCTTCATTTATGCGTTTGAAAAACTTAACATTAAGTTACCGTTTCAATCCAGAATTAGTCGGGAAAACAAACTTATTCACAGGGTGCAGAGTGTATGCTCAAGGTCAAAACCTTTTGACTTTTACTAAATACTCAGGCTTTGATCCTGAATTTTTTGGAGCATCAGAAGCTAACATGTATCCGCATGTACGAACCTTTACATTCGGTATTGATCTTAGCTTCTAATAAACAAGTTTAGTAATTATCAAAAATGGTTAGCAGGCCTTTTTGAGAATTAAAAAGAAAGAAATGAAAATAAATAAAATAAAATATCTGGCACTTCTCATGTTATTGATGTCGCTTACATCGTGCGAGAAGTTTTTTGATCTCAAGCCGGGAGATAGTACTCCGGACGAGGATATTATAGAGAATGAAAGAGATGCTCAAAATATATTGAATGGTTTCTATTCAGGCTTAAAAAGTTCTGCTATGTATGGGCGTTATCTAACCATATTAGGCGATTTGATGACAGACGCCTCATTGGCAGCCAGTGGTTTCTCCAACCAAATGGGTGAGATGTATTCGTGGAGATATAATCCGGGTTCATCTGATGTGGCATCAGTTTGGGGAGCTCATTATTCAAACTTGTATAATTGTAATTTCCTGATCAATAACCTGCATACCATCGAAGGTGATTCAGCCAATATTAACCGTATGATGGGTGAAGCATTAACCGGAAGAGCGTTATTGCATCATAATCTGGTTCGCCTTTATGGAGAGGCTTATCAACCGGGTATGAGCGAGAGTGCTTTAGGTGTGCCTTATGTAACCTGGAATGATGTACGTGAACCTTCGCGCAATACTGTTGTGGAGGTATATGATTATTTGGTTGAGGATATTGAAGAGGCAATTGAACTTCTTCCAAATGAAAAAGAAAACCAAAGTACAAGCTTAACAAAAAGCTTTGCCTATGGGTTACGTGCCCGTATAGCATTGGATATGCAAGATTATGAAACGGCTGCAGAGTATGCTTCTAAAGTGATTGATAACTCGTTGTATTCATTAACATCCGGTGCTTCTTTTACAAATATGTGGAAAGAAGATGAAGGAAATGAAATTATCTTCAGAGTGGGTTATACCATTAGTGATCCGGGTGCTGCAGTTGGATATAATTTCTTTAATCGCGAGAGCTTCGATCAGTATCCATCACCTGATTATATTCCGGCAGATTCTTGGATAGACTCTTACGAATCGGACAGAGATATCAGAAAAGAGACTTATATAACTTATTCGCAAACCCGTTACGGATGGGCCGGTAATTTAGTTTATAAATATCCAACAGCCACCGGTTATGTGCAACAAGGAATGAATATGCCTAAACCAATGCGTTTGGCCGAAATGTATTTGATCAGAGCCGAAGCAAATGCATATCTAGGAAATGCTGATGATGCCAGAGATGACCTTCAGGAGTTAATTGAAACTCGTATCAGTGGTTATACGATAGATAACGAATTGGATGGAAATAATCTGATTTCATTTATCGAAAACGAGCGCAAACGCGAGTTAATGTTCGAAGGCTTTAACTGGTTTGATTTAAAGCGTAAAGGAAAAGGTTTTGCGCGTATACCGCAGGAAAATACAACTTTGGCTAACGACCTTGTGGTAAATGCTGATAACCATCGATGGATTTGGCCTATTCCAACGGTTGAGATGAACGGGAATTCAAACATGGAGCAAAATCCTGGATATTAATTTTAATACCAACAGAGATGTATAAAAATCAATTTATATTAAGTCTATTGGCAATTGTAATGTTGCTATTTAACTGCGAAACCAATAAGGTGGAACCTTACGACGGTCCATCACAATTGCATTTTATATCGGAGACCGGTAGAATAATTATTGGTGAAGAAAATCCCAATTACTTATTGGAATTAGGAGTTACCCGTCCGGCCAATTACGACCGTACTTTTAGTTTGGTGGTTGATACAGAAAAATCGGAGGCCGAAGAAGGAGTTCATTACGCTATTCCGGAGTATAACTTTACCATTAAAGCCGGAGAGGTAATGACTCAGGTTCCGGTTCAGGGACTATATGAAAATTCTGATTCTTTAGGATTAGCATTAAATCTTAGTGTAAAAGCCGAAAATGATGAGGATATAGCCGGTTTTAGAAACGAATTTGAATTAAACCTTTATCGTTTTTGCGATTTTAATCGTGATGAGTTTATTGGTGATTTCAAGGTGATTGAAAAATCAAACTTTGGCGATTTTGAGTATGAAGTAAAGATTAAAAAAGGCGATGATCCGTTTTCAATTAAAGTAACCGGATTGTGGGAAGTATATGAAGAGGAAGTGATTATTCGTTTCGATCCTTCTACATTGGAGTGTAGAATCGACAATCAGTTTTTCTTTGATAATCCATCGATGGGATATTACAATGTTTGGATTAAAAGCTTAACACCGGGCGAGTACAACTCATGTCTCGGAACTATTCAGGATTTGGAATATTTTATTTATCCATCAGAAACACCTGATTTAGGCTTCGACAGAGGTACCTTTAATATCTACCCAATTCATGAAGAATAGGATAAAACTACTGTAATAGAATAATACAACTAAATCTCAAATTTTAGGGTTTCATCATCAGTTTATATTGGTGTTCGAAACCCTTTTTTTTTTTTTATATAAACTATCGACAATACTCCCGAAAACCATATCTCGTTCAGATGATTATAGTAATGTTCTGCTTAATGAAGAAATTTAGATAACTATTGGTTTTCTATGTCTAGTCCTGAAATAGCGTTACACAACAAGTAATGTTATGAATAAAGGAATTAATAATGAGAATATTAAGCGTATTCAAAAAGACTACGCCATGTCATTTAAGTTTGGTGTTAAACAGGGTAATAAACTCAACGATAAAATAGTGATGAGTAGAGGTAAAAGGATACAGTTTAAAGATTGGGTAAATCAGTAATGTATTTACCTGAGTTCGACGTAAAATTTTGAACTTAGGTCATTTAGTCTTTGCTTATAACATTAACGGGTATGGTAAACGAAAATTCAGAGCCTTTACCTAGTTCTGATTTTAAGCGTATTTGTCCGCCCAGCATTTTTATGTATAAGTCAGAAATGGATAAGCCCAAACCGGTTCCGCCTTTTAAAGAAGCAAGTTTTTTATCACCTTGCCTGAAGCGTTCGAAAATCACATTGTGATATTCGGGTGCAATGCCAATACCTGTATCTATTACACTAACAGTAAGATGTTCATCTAAAATGGAATATTTTATGGTAATTTGGCCTTGGTCGGTGTATTTGATAGCATTAGAAACTAAGTTAAGTATAACTTGTCGTAGCTTGATTTCATCCGTTTTGATAGAAAAACTCTTTTTACACTCATTTTCTATTACAATTGTAACAGGTTTGTTAGTCAGCATATTTTGGGTGTCGAGAATTATATCTTGAAAGAAGTGATCTATAATAAAATCAGAGTTACTTGGTTTTACCAGACCAGATTCAATTTTTGATATTTCAACAATATCGGTAATAACAGATAATAGATAATAAGCGTTATTTCGGATGATATCAGTATAAAATTGGGTGTTGTCATGAGATAATTCCGGGCTATTTAGTAGTTCGGCAAAACCGATAATTCCATTCATTGGGGTTCTAATCTCATGAGATAAGTTCTCGAGAAATGAAGTTTTTAATTTGTCACTTTCTTCAGCCTTGGCTTTGGCTAAAATTAATTCTTCTTGCCACTTTTGTTTGCTTAATAATTTCCATATGGCGCTAACTAGATGCACAATTTGTTGCGAGTCTTTTTCGTTGAAAGCATTATTACTACCTAGGAATAAAACAGCTTCAATGGCTTCATCTTCAATAACCGGGAAAATAAGAGTGTGTTTAAAGTTGTGATTGGCAAATGGGCATTTGTGGTGTTTGTGCAAATGGCATTCGTTACATATGTTTATTTGTAATTCATGTGTGGTGTTAATACAATATTTTAAACTATCATATGAAAAGGATTTTATAACCGGGGTAGATGTTTTATTTAAATCTAATTTGTTTGAAAGGAAAAAGGAGTTGTTATCTGGGCTATATTTATAAAGCAATCCAAAAATACTTTCTGTCAGTCTGATAATTTCAAATAAGGCATGATCTAAAAAAACATTACTCTTATCCGTTTTAATTTTTGATAGCTCAACTAAGCTTTCTAGTCGGGCTTCATTTTTTCGCGATTGTAAAATTGCTTTATTTTTAGCTGCAAGCTCTTTATTTAGTTCATAAGTTTTACGTTTAACCATTTGACGTAGTACCAGAGTGTAAAACAAAAAAGCAATGAGTGCAATTAAAAATACAATTAACGATACAACAAAAAGCTTGTAGTTTTTTTGAAAAAAGTTTTGTTTTGGTATGTAATTTATATTAACCCATTTATTAAATATTTCTCGTTGCTCGTTTTCATCTATTGTCGAAATTATTTTATCTATTATTTGAGCAAATGACTGGTGTTCTTTTCGAAAGGCAAATGCCAAGTGCCAAATAAAGTCAAGTTCGGTACCCACACTAAGATTTGAGATGCCATATTTCTCAACAGTATAACTGGCTGTTAAAATGTCAATAATGGTAGCATCAGTAGCCCCTAATGAAGTTTTAATAAGAGCTTCTAACTCATTGTCGCACTCAACCATTTCGAAATTACTGTAGTTTTCAACCAAATAGTCTTGTGTTATATAGTCTTTCATAACCGATATTTTCATACCGTTCAGATCATGATTGGTAAAATCGAATGTTTTATTCTTGTTTATTAGTAGTACAATCGGAATGTTAATAACAGGTTGGGTAAAACAGAAATATTGTTTGCGTTCCTCAGTTACTTGCATTGCTCCTAAAAAATCGATTTCATCGTTAAGCAAACCGTTGTACATCCCTTTCCAATCTTTATAAATAACGTTTTGGAATTTTGTATTTAATACATCTTCAAATATGTGCATGTACTCCGAGATAATGCCTTTATGTTGCCCGTTTTCATCAATAAAATCCCCAGGTGCCCAGGTGGGATTGGGAGCATACCTCATTTTGTGGAGGTTGTTTTGAAGCCATGTGATTTCGTCTTGAGACAACGTAATATTATGCTCTTGGTTTTGACCCAAAGATACCCCACTAATAACGAGTGTTATTATTAATATTACTTTTTTCAGAAGCATACCGTAAGGTAAAGAAAAATAGTAGAATATATTTTTGAAATTTATGAATAGCGAGTTTTTTTGGATGAGTTATTATTCTGACTGATAGTTGAATATTTATAGATGTATGTTTAAAAGTATTGATATTACTTGTCTAACATCTTTGAGAAGTTATGTCATTTTGATTTTTGCTCTTCAATTCTTAACCATTCTTTTTTGATGACAAATAAAAGAGTAATTCTCATTCTGGTTCGTATTTTGAATTTTTATCATCATTACTACAAATGCACGATGTATAAAATGCAAAACAGGTTTATCGGCACTGAGCCCATAAACCTGTTTGTTTTATTTTGTTTTCAAACGATCAACTAAATCAGTTGCGATTGTATTTTACTCAAAAATATTGTTCAGCAATCCGCCACTTTCTTCTTTGCCCGAGTTTTTACCATAAGGAGTAACAGCTTTGATTAATTTGCTAATTGGCATTGACTGGATCCAAACCGTTCCTGTACCTCTTAATGTAGATAAGAATAAACCTTCGCCACCAAAAATCATCGATTTAAGATTACCCGCTTTCTGAACGCTAAAATCGATTCCATCGGTAAAACCAACCACACAACCTGTGTCTATGCGAAGGCTTTCGTTATTCAGATGGCGTTCTATCAGTGTTCCTCCGGCATGAATAAATGCTTTGCCATCACCTTCGAGTTTTTGAAGGATGAATCCTTCACCGCCAAAAAATCCGGCTCCCAATCGTTGATTAAAATGCATAGATAACTTTGTGCCCAGGGCAGCGCATAAGAATGCATCTTTTTGCACAATTACCCTTCCGCCCAATTGAGGAAGATCTAAAGGAACGATGGTGCCAGGGTAAGGAGCCGAAAAAGCTACCTTTTTCTTGCCATAACCACGATGTGTAAAATGAGTGAGAAATAACGATTCGCCGGTAATTACACGTGATGCTCCGGCCATGATCTTACCAAAAAAGCCTTGCGAAGGATTTGAACCATCGCCCATCTTAGCTTCAAAATCAATGCCATCTTCCATATATAACATGGCTCCGGCTTCGGCAATTACAGTTTCCTGAGGATCAAGCTCAATTTCAACAAACTGAACATCGTGACCTTTAATTTCATAATCAATTTCGTGTGAATCCATAGGAGGTGTTTTATTGGTTAAAGCACTTCTTTAACAGCTGTTTGAAGCACTGTTTTATCGGTAACTTTATAGTTTTCTGGAAATTTTTTCCAGTCGATGTAAACATTGGTAATTGGGTTAGTGGCAATAGCCTTAACATCATCATTACTTAAAATGCCGCTACCTACATAATAGCTCTGGTTCCATTTATCCATCCATTTTTCGCTTATTCCTTCTGTAATCGGAATCTCAATTTTAGTGTTGTTGCTAAGCTCAAAAGTAATGCTACGTTCTTTCAGGGTTGGACCAAAGTAGCGGTTCGCATCACCAACAGGTACATTAATCTCAAACGAAATCAGAAACTGTCCTTTTTGATTCCTGATGGTGCTGTTGCATCTGATTTTACCCTTCTCTTCACCAAAAAAGCGTGCCATACGTGGACTTACCTCATAAAATAATTCAAAACGTTCGGAGGAAGCTTCTTTACTGGCATCAATAGTAACCGTTGGAGCTGCGGAAGTTACAGCCGGAGTTGTAACCGAAGTAACCGGAGCTTCCTGAGATGGAGTAGTGGTGGTTTCCATTCCGGCTTCGTAATATTCCCAGGTTCCGTTCTTGTATAATATTACTGTGTTGCCCGATTCGGTGGTAGCTTTAATCTGTGCCTTTATTTGCGTGGCGCCCAGTAGTATGAGGGCTAATAAAAATAGGTTCTTCATGCGAATTAAAATTAGAGCATACAATATAGGAAAAAGCTATTAGCGATCAGCTGTTAGCTAATAGCTTTTTTAGCATTGTAAAACATATTAACCTGATCACTTACGCTCATTTCCTTTGTGATTAAGCCGCTTTAGGGGGTAGTTATCATAATGTTGTACCTCTCTCTACCTCAAATCCATTATAAGTAACAAATTGCCATACCTCAATTATTTTGTTGGCTTCTATTTCGTAAGGCTTATAATCCCTGTTGGTTGATACCAGTAATAAGGTTTGGTTTTTCTCAATTTGATTGTACACTACTTTAAAAACAATTCCTTCGTCGCGGGTAACAATAATGCATGGTGTGCCGTCTTTAATGGTTTTCCAGTTTTGTACGTAGCTTCCCGTAATCCACGATCCTTCGGGAATGGGCAACATCGAATCTCCTTTAATCTGAAAAGTACGATAGGTTCTGTCTTGTGGCAAAAAGGGTAATGAGAATTTAGGTAATGATGAGATAAACTCCATATCACCATAATCTGATGTATAACCAGCCTGCGCTTTAACAGGCACCATTTCTATATTCTCATGTCCATCTTTATCTACCGATACAGTTAGCAAACGTAATTTTTGCCCGGTAACATCAATGTCAAAACCATCTTCTATCTGCGATAGCTGAAATTCGGATAAAGCCTGCAGGTTGTAACGGATCAACGCATCGATTGATACCTTAAAGTAGTCAGCAAACTTAACCAGTGTTTTAAATGGTGGTTGCACACTTTTTTCGTACCCCGCCAATGTGGTTCGTGTCAATTCTAAGTTGGTGGCCAAATCGCTTTGAGATAGTTTTCGTCGTTGGCGTAGGAACTTGATGTTTTCTGCGAAATACATATGTTTTAGCTTTTAACTGGTAGCTCTTAGCCGACAGCTTTTTTTGTTCTTAATATTCAATTTCTTCTGCCTTCTGACTAAAAACTAACTACCTATTTATTTCATAAAGATAAATAAAATGATTAAATTATAGTCAGGAAAATGACGAAAATATCGACATAAATGCAAAAGTCAATTTTACATTTGGATTTAGACACTTTTTTTGTGTCGTGCGAGCGCCTGATGGATAGTAAACTAAACAATCGTCCGGTGCTGATAGGAGGAACTTCTGATAGAGGAGTGGTGGCTGCGTGCAGCTACGAGGCGAGGCAATACGGTGTTCATTCGGCTATGCCCATGCGTATGGCGCGGCAATTGTGTCCGCATGCAACGGTAATCAGGGGGAATAGTGGAGTGTATACTCAGTTTTCAGATGCTGTAACAGAAATTATAAAAGAACGTTCTCCTTTGTTCGAAAAATCATCAATTGATGAGTTTTATGTGGATGTGAGCGGGATGGATCGATATGTGAAGCAAACCTACATGTGGGCTCAGGAATTGCGCGATGAGATTATTCGTGAGACGCATCTGCCTATTTCCTTTGGCTTATCAACCAGTAAAACGGTGTCGAAGGTAGGGACGGGTGAGGCTAAGCCTAATAACTATATGCGTATCGAAAATGGTTATGAAAAACCTTTTCTGGCACCTTTATCTGTGAAGAAAATACCAATGGTGGGAAATCAAACTTATCGTTTGCTGCGAAGCATGGGAGTGGAGCGTGTAAAAACGGTTCAGGAGATGCCAGTTGAATTGATGGAGCGTGTACTGGGTAAAAACGGTAATGTTATCTGGAAAAAGGCGCAGGGCATTGATAATTCACCTGTGGTAGCTTATCACGAACGTAAATCGCTTTCGATGGAGCGTACTTTCGATAAAGACACTACCGATGTATATAAACTGCGTGCCATTGTTATGGGGATGGCCGAGAATCTGGCATTTCAGCTACGACATGGAAATAAGCTTACAGCCTGTGTAACGGTAAAGGTGCGTTACAGCGATTTTCAGACACATAGTAAGCAAAAACGCATTCCGTATACATCGTTGGATCATACTCTAATTGAGGTGGTGAAAGATTTGTTTGATAAGGTATACGATCGTCGGGTACTGGTACGATTGGTGGGCGTTCGTTTTAGTCATTTGATTGGCGGAAGCTACCAGATAAGACTGTTCGAAGATTCTTTTAAACTTATCAAACTCTATCAGGCTATGGATAAGGTACGCGATCGTTATGGACAACAAGCAGTGGCTCGTGCCATTGGAATGAGTTCTAAAACCATTGCCCGACCCAATCCTTTTAATGGACAAACAGCAGTAGTTAATGGTTGATTATTAATGATGAATTGTGAATTAAGCTAATGGCTGATAGCTACTAGCTTGTATGTTTAATTGTAATAAAATCAACTTAACAATTGGGCAGTTCTGCAATTCATCATCTATTTTGGAGTCCCGGAGGGACGACTGTACCAGCATAGTACGTAAGTGCTATGATTAAAAATAATGTAAAACCAAAGCCCGGAGGGCTGTCTGTATTGAGAGTTGATTCGTTGAATCCTTTATTTGTAAAAAATCAATTTAACAACTCGACAATTCAACAGTTCTACATATTTATCAGTCTAATATCTAAAAGTTTAGTGTCTAAAACGTGCTAACAAACTGTCATACATATTATAGTTTTAAATACGGAACCATCTCTACCGAGGATCTGCTGAAAGAAGCTTCAGAAAAGGGCTACAGCACGCTTGCAATTACTGATATCAACAGTACTTCTGCCTGTGTTGATTTAGTGCGTCGTTCGGCTGAGTTTGGGATAAAGCCAGTGGTGGGTATCGATTTTCGAAATGGCGTGGAGCAGATGTATGTGGGTATTGCCCGCAATAATGAAGGTTATCGCGAGTTATGCGAGCACCTTACTTATCATCGTCATTCGGGAGAAGAATTGGACACCAAGGCGCCTGAATTTAAACATGCCTATGTTATCTATCCGTTTACAAACAAAAAGCGTGAGTTGCGTTATAACGAGTTCGTTGGGATACGGCCCGATCAGTTGAAGAATTTGCCTTTCTCGGTGTGGAAAGATCAGAAAAGTAAGTTGGTGATCCAGCATACGGTGACTTTCCGGAATAAGCACGATTATAATGTGCATCGATTGTTGCGAGCCATCGACCTGAATATGTTATTGAGCAAACTACCCGAAGAGGAGCAGGGAACGATGAATGAAAAGCTTCTTTCGAAAGACGAGTTGATTAGTTTGTTTGGCAGATTTCCGGCCATATTACACAATACGCAAAAGTTGATGGAGTCGTGCAATATCGATTTTGAGCTGGGGGTAAATAAGAATAAACGCTATTTCTTGGGCTCCGACGAAAAGGATTTTCAGTTGCTGAAAGATGAGTGTGAGAAAGGCTTGAAATATCGTTTCCCCGATCGACCAAAGGAAGTAATTGAACGGATGAATAAAGAGCTGAATACCATTCGTGATCTGGGCTTCTGTGCTTACTTTTTGGTGACAAATGATATTGTAAAGTATGCCCGCAATCAGGGCTATTATTATGTGGGGCGGGGTAGTGGAGCCAATAGTTTGGTGGCTTATTTGTTGCGACTTACCAATGTTGATCCCATTGACCTTAATCTTTATTTTGAGCGTTTTATCAATCCGTATCGTACTTCACCACCCGATTTTGATATCGACTTTTCGTGGACCGATCGCGATGATGTGACTCGTTATATTTTTGATCGTTATGGTTACGATCATGTAGCCTTGTTGGGAACTTATATCACCTTTAACCATAAATCGGCTTTCAGGGAGATAGGTAAGGTGTTTGGCTTGCCCGACGAGGAGATTGTGGCGCTGCAAAAAGATCCATCACCTAAAAATTACGGGCAGTATGGTAAATGGGTGATCCAGTATAGCAAATACATCGACGGATTTCCCAGTCATTGCAGTATTCACTCCAGTGGCGTTATCATTTCTGAAAAACCTATCTCGTATTATTCGGCTACCGAGATGCTGCCTAAAGGTTTCCCGTCAACACAGTTTGATATGTATGTGGCCGAAGATGTGGGCTTGCATAAATTCGATATTCTTAGTCAGCGTGGGTTGAGTAAGATTAAAGACACATTGGACATCATCAAAGAAAATAGGGGCGTGGAGATTGATATTCACGACATCAATAAGTTTAAAGAAGATGAGTCAATTAAAGAGCATCTAAAGGTGGGGAAGGCTATCGGTTGTTTTTATGTGGAGTCGCCCGCCATGCGTATGTTGTTAACTAAGTTAAAGGCTGACGACTATCTCCGTCTGGTGGCGGCCAGTTCTATTATTCGTCCGGGAGTGGCAAAGAGTGGAATGATGCGCGAGTATATCTTGCGGTTTCAGGATGAGAAACGACGAGAGAAAGCGAAGCAGGATCTTCCGCAGTTATACGAAATATTGGATGAGACTTATGGTGTGATGGTGTATCAGGAGGATGTGATTAAGGTGGCGCATTATTTTGCAGGTTTGTCTCTGGATGAAGCCGATATTCTGCGTAGGGGAATGTCGTGGAAGTTCAGGCAACGTAATGAGTTTTGGAAGGTGCGAGATAAATTCTACAGCAACTGCCGAAAAAAAGGTTATGAGGAGCAAACAGTGAAAGACATATGGATGCAGATTGAGAGCTTTGCCAACTATGCTTTCGCCAAAGGCCATTCGGCCAGTTATGCCATTGAGAGCTATCAGGCGTTGTATCTCAAAGCGCATTATCCGTTGGAGTATATGGTGGCAACGCTCAATAATGGTGGAGGTTTTTATCGACCCGAGTTATACCTACACGAGGCTCGAATTAACGGAGCTGAGGTAGAGGCACCTTGTGTGAATAGAAGCGATTGGCACAATAAAATCACAGGTAAACGTATTTATCTTGGTTTTGCTATGTTGTACAATCTTGAGAAAGGAACCGTGCGTAAGTTGTTGGGGGAGCGAGAACAATATGGTCAGTTTAAAGATTTGTCTGACTTTGTAATGCGAACAGGTAGTTCGCTGGAACAATTGTTGATTCTGATACGTGTGGGAGCATTTCGGTTTACAAGTAAAGGTAAGAAGGAGTTGCTGTGGGATGCACATCATCTGTTAGGGTATACTAAAAAGGTAAAAGAAGAAGCAACATTGTTTGCTCCTGCCGAAGTAAAAGCTTTTGAGTTGCCCGAGTTGTGGAGTCACGATTTAGAGAATGCTTTTGATGAGATAGAACTACTGGGCTTTCCATTGGTAAGTCCGTTTAAGCTATTGGCGGATAAATTACCCAGCACTTTGAGGGCTCGCGATTTACCTCTTCTGATTAATAAATATGTGTCGATAGTAGGTTATCTGGTAACGCGTAAACCCACACGTACTGCCAACGGAGCGGCTATGTTTTTTGGTACCTGGCTCGATATGCAGGGGAGGTGGATTGATACGGTTCATTTTGTAGAAGCAGCTGCCCGCTATCCATTTCGTGGCCCGGGGTGTTATCATATTTTTGGCAATGTGGTAGAAGAGTATGGGTTTATTAGTATTGAGGTGAGTAAGATGTATCGTTTGCACAATCGTAATTTGGATGAATAAACTGATGTCAATTATATAATGACTCAATTTTCTATTAGCTAAGTGCTATGAGAGATAGATGATGTAAAATATAGTCCTGTAAGGACGCCTTTAATAAAGGATATCTTTTTAGTTCGATAATTATCGTATTTCACAAAGCTATGTATAGCTATAAGCCAAATCGGAAGCTATGTAACCTATCTATCCTTCTCTTCTTCTTTAAACTTAAATAACCTGTACATCTTCTCGAAAATTTCAGTATTCTCATATACACCTGTAAACTCCTTTGCTCCCGGACCAATGGCATATACAGGCACCATAATGCCGGTATGATCACCGGTGGTATAAGCTGCTTTTACATAACCTTTCGACATGTCACCATCATTAATAGTCATTCCTCCTGTTTCATGATCGGCAGTAACAATAATCAGCGTTCTTCTGTCTTTTAGGGCAAATTTGATAGCCTCACCTAATGCTTTATCCATATCCAACACTTCTCCGGTAGTATAAGCAGCATTGTTTTGATGACTACCCCAATCAATCTGACTCCCTTCCACCATTAAAAAAAAGCCTTTACTATCAGCATTTGACAATACTTCAATGGCTTTAGCTGTAGCTTGAGGTAACATATCTCCTCTGTCGCGGTAACCAGCATTATGACCTAAAGCAGTCAATACTGCCAGTTTTCCTTTGGTGAATGGTTCTATCTCTTGCATATTGTAGGCAATGCGGTAGCCTTTGTCATTCAACTCTGTTACCAGATTACGACCATCCACTCTTCTGGTAAAAAAATCAGCCCCACCACCAATAAATACATCAATGTCGGTATTCATAAAATCACCGGCAATTTGTTCGTACATGATACGGCTGGGTTGATGTGCAATAAACGAGGCTGGGGTTGCATGTGTAATGGCCGAAGTAGAAACCAAACCTGTAGCTTTGTTATTTCGTTCGGCATATTCCAGTATAGTAGTTGCTTTATTACCATAAGCATCTAAGCCAATGGTGCCATTAGTAGTTTTTTTTCCTGTAGATAAGGCAGTACCACCAGCTGCCGAATCGGTGACATAATTATCGGCACTTTGGGTTTTACTAAAGCCTGTGTAAGGCATGTTTTGTATATTTAACTCACCACCGTTAGCAGTTATGCCCGCAAAAACCTGTCCTATCCCCATGCCATCACCAATAAATAGAATGATGTTTTTAGGGCGTTTCTTAAACTTTACATCATCTTTATTAAATGGAATAACATCGTGTTGATGTTCAACTGTATATTCGTATTTTTCGTGTTTTACGTCTTTGTAATCTTCCTGAGCAAATATGCTGATTGAAACGAAGATGAGACTTATTAGAATGCTGATTTTTTTCATGGCGATAACTATATTTGCTTTTTGATCCTCTAAAATAAAGGCTTTTCTGCCTATTAAAAAAACAACAGAAATAATAGATTGTTTTCTGTGCTTTGTTTTCTGTTGATGTAAAATGAGTTTATTATCAGCTATCTAAGGGCTTGTTATGGTATGGGATAACGTTTATTTTTTTAAGATAAAATTGAGCTTTAGTACGAAGTTCTATTATTGATCAGAAGAGAGTAAGTGATTGGCAATAGCATTTAGGAAGCATAAAACTAAAGCTTTTTATCACATCGAAACTGTTATATTTGAAATAAAATAGATGATTATGGATAAAACAAAGATACTTTTTGTGTGCCTGGGCAATATTTGTCGAAGTCCGAGTGCCGAAGCTGTGATGAAGGCTAAGGTAGAGAAAGAAGGACTGAGTCAATATTTTGAAATTGATTCGGCAGGAACTGCAGCTTATCACTCAGGAGAACCCGCCGATCAGCGTATGCAGCGACATGCTATCAATCGCGATTATCGTTTAACCAGCATCAGTCGAAAAGTAAATGCAAAAGTTGATTTCGATTACTTTGATTACATCATTGCCATGGATGATCAGAATGTTGAAGACTTGGAATTTATGGCACATAACGATGCTCAGCGAGCTAAAATTAGTAAAATGACAGACTACTGTACTTCTTTCGAGTACACCTCTGTACCTGATCCATATTATGGTGGAGCTGCCGGTTTTGAATTGGTTCTGGATCTTTTGGAAGATGCCTGTATGGGGCTTATCAATCACTTAGAAAATGCCTGATGTTTTTACCAAAATAGAAGAAGTGCTCAATACAAACATCATTCAAAAGCAAAATGTGGGTGGTGGTTGTATTGCGCAAACGCAGATGATTAAAACGACTGATGGGAATCGGTATTTTCTGAAATCCGGTTTTTCGAACTCGATGTTTCGGAAAGAAGCTAACGGCCTTAATGAGCTGACAAAAGCCAGTTGCATAAGGATTCCGAAAGTTATTGCGGTTGACGAAGATTTTTTATTATTGGAGGCTATAAAGGAAGGTACTAAAACAACTGATTTTTTTTCGGAGTTTGGTAAAACTTATGCCATTATGCACCAATATACAGCAACGTATTTTGGTTTTTATGAAGATAACTTCATTGGGGCTACTCCGCAAATAAACAAGGCTACAGAAGTGGAACGTAATAACTGGACTGAGTTTTATTTTAATAAGCGTTTACTGTACCAGTATTTATTGGCCGAGAAAAATGGGTATGCTACAAAGGAGTTCAAGCGCTTGTTTTTGGTGATTGAAAAACGAATTGATTCCATTTTAGAAGGAAGTGACGAGAAACCAACTTTGCTACATGGCGATTTATGGGGAGGAAACTATATGGTAGATGAGTATTATAAACCTGTACTAATCGATCCGGCTGTTTATTATGGGCATCGTGAGGCCGACCTTGCCATGACTCATTTATTTGGCGGTTTTAGTCCCCAATTTTATCAAAGTTACAAACAAACTTACCCTTTGAAAGATGGACATCAATACCGCCAAAATATTTACCTGCTTTATCACGTTTTGAATCATCTTAATCTATTCGGATACTCATATCAATCGCAGGCTGAGCAACTAATGCGTTCATATCTTTAGTGTCATTACCAAAAGTTTCGTGAACGGGCAAAACAGAACAACAAATTTACAATTTCTTCGTCCGTCATGCTCATGGCATTAATGCGAATATCAAAGAAATCAACATCAGGCCTGTCTTTTTCGAAATAATCTCTGAAGCTGGCTCGTCGTTTATCTTGTTCGATGCATCGTTTTTTAGCATCGCTGATACTAATATTTTCGTCTTTCGAAACAATTTCGGCTCTCCAGTCTAGTGGAGCTTCCATTTTAACGTGCAGTGCTTTTTTGATATTTTTAGTGATGGCTTCTCCGGCACGTCCAATAATAACCACATTACCAACTTCGGCTTCGTCGTGTAAAAATTTTGCAATGGTATTTTTAATCTTAACGTCGCCCGGGTAATACGAACTGCTAAAAAACAATGCAAGGTTTTCGAAAAAACTCTTTTGCCGATAGTCGCTCAAATCTTCTAATAGTGCCGATGTAAGTTTAAGCTCCGAGGCTGAACGCTCCAAAATTTCTTTACTTATCATGCGCCATTCTTTTCTAATACCCTCTTTGCGAAGTTCTACGTTAATACGTTCGGCAAGTAACTGTCCAATGCGTTGTCCATGACAACCATATTCGCGCGAGATGGTAACTACCGGACCTCCGTTCTTTTTTCGCGATCCACTGTTTTTTGGCTGTCCGGATCTTTCTTTCATGTATTGTAAAAACAGATTATCCATAGTGTTGAATTTAGCGGTTTAAACTGATCATAAGGTAACAAAAAGCTCTTAATCGGCCAAGAAATTAAACGAGGTATTTGCTGTATTGATGTAATTGGGGGAAGTCTCTGGTTATTTTCCTTTTATAAGAAGTAATAACTGTTAATAACTTGTTACTCAATTGCCCGATTAAAGGATATATCTCAGTTATCTGAGTTTTTTTAGACTAGGTGTTGCTGCAAATTGAATTGATTGAGATTATCGACTCAAATATTAATGCATAAAAAAAGGACAGATCATAAAAACCTGTCCTTACCCTTAAATCAGTTCGTTAACTAAATCCAAATCTATGAATAAAAATCTACAGTGCAAATATGCGAACTTATTCAGTAAAGAAAACTCAAACTTGGTTAATTCATGTTAAATCGCTATAGGTCAAAAAAAAGGACAGATCATAATAACCTGTCCTTTTTTTACCAGTTCGTTAACCAAATCCAAAATCTATGAAAAAAAATCTACATAACAAATATCATTAAAATTATAGTGAACAAAACTCAAGCAAAGTTAATTCGTGTTAAGATTTTGAGGCAGTTAAGTCATGTTGAGAAATAATTTAAGATCTATTGAGTTTGGTTGGTTTTCCATTTATTACAAACGTCCTTTCAGGACTTATGCACATGACGAATTCATATACATAGCACTTACGTACTATGCTAATACAAACGTCCCTGCGGGACTGCATAGCTGTTAGCTACTAGCCTCTGGCTGATAGCTTATTTCGCTGAACGTTATCCACCGATGATTATTTCCGTTTCGAACTTTGACTTAATAACTTTTGACTTGGTGAATATGATGCAGTAGTTAGAACAAGGGCGTAGCCCTGACTGTAGCAGCACAGTACGATACTGAGCTAGTCGAAGTGGAGTGCTGTGTAATAGATATTGTAAATAGGAGCCCTGCAGGGGCGACTGTCAATAGTTATTAGCACGAAGATGGAAGACCGGAGACGGAAGAGTCCGAAGCTATATTTCTTGTGCTTAGTGCGCAGTGCTTAGTGCATGGCAATTATACAACTCTACGAATTAATATTAAAAGTCCGGAGCTATAAGTCTGGAGTCCGTTTTAAACAATTAATTATATAAATTTTGACTTGGTGCATAATAACAGACGTCCTTCCAGGACTTATGGGCATGATGAATTCGTATACATAGCACTTACGTACTATGCTAATACAAACGTCCCTGCGGGACTGCATAGCTGTTAGCTACTAGCCTCTGGCTGATAGCTTATTTCGCTTAACGTTATCCACCGATGATTATTCCGTTTCGAACTTTGACTTAATAACTTTTGACTTGGTGAATATGATGCAGTAGTTAGAACAAGGGCGTAGCCCTGACTGTAGCAGCAGAGTACGACACTGAGCTTGTCGAAGTGGAGTGCTGTGTAATAGGTATTGTAAATAGGAGCCCTGCAGGGGCGACTGTCAATAGTTATTAGCACGAAGATGGAAGACCGGAGACGGAAGAGTCCGAAGCTATATTTCTTGTGCTTTGTGCGCAGTGCTTAGTGCATGGCAATTATACAACTCTACGAATTAATATTAAAAGTCCGGAGCTATAAGTCCGGAGTCCGTTTTAAACAATTAATTATATAAATTTTGACTTGGTGCATAATAACAGACGTCCTTCCAGGACTTATGGGCATGATGAATTCGTATACATAGCACTTACGTACTATGCTTGTATAAACGTCCCTGCGGGACTTCTTAGCTTTTAGCTACTAGCCTTTGGCTGATAGCCTCAACAGTTATGCAATTCAACAAATCGACAATTAAAAAAATAAAACTCAGCAGTTAGACTGTTATCAATTATATAGCTATTTCCCTTTTGAACTTTGACTTGGTGCATGTGATGCAGCAGTTAAAAGAAGGCTGTAAGCCTGACTGTAGTAGCACAGTACGACACTGAGCTAGTCGAAGTGGAGTGCTGTGTAATACGCTATGTAAATTGAAGCCCTGAAAGGGCGACTGTATTGTAAGTTAATCGCTCAATTGAAAAATCGGGACATTGATAATCGAATAATCGACAATGAGGGATATAAAAAAGAAAAGGACAGATCGAAAAATCTGTCCTTACCCTTAAATCAGCTAACTAAATCCAATTTTTATGAAAATCCCTACTACAAAGATGCAATATTTATGGGGTATATATCAAATTATCGCAGTTAATAATTGTTAAACGTTAATTGGGTAGATATCACTCATACTATCTTACGATCTGAAAGTGTTGCTATTACGCATTGATAGTTTGTTGTTCAAAATATTTGCAAAAGTCTTTCAATCCGCACTTTCCACACTTGGGTTTGCGGGCAATACACACATATCGGCCATGTAAAATCAGCCAATGATGGGCAATTGGGAGTAAATCTTCAGGAAAATTCTTAACCAATTGCTTTTCGGTGTCGAGGGGTGTTTTTGAGTTGGTGGTTAAACCAATGCGGGCAGCTACTCTAAAAACATGCGTATCAACAGCCATAGCTGGCTTTTCGTACACTACCGATGCGATAACATTGGCTGTTTTTCGCCCCACACCGGGTAGCTTTTGCAGTTGATTAATATCATCGGGAACAACGCTGTTAAAATCATTAACCAACATTTTTGCCATGCCGGCCAAATGCTTGCTTTTGTTGTTAGGATAACTACACGAACGAATCAGCTCAAATATTTCGTCAGGAGTGGCCTCTGCTAAATCTTCGGCTCTTGGGTAACGTTCAAAAATAGCCGGTGTTATCTGGTTTACTCTTTTATCGGTGCATTGAGCCGACAATATTACAGCAACTAATAACTCGTAGGGATTTGAGTAATGCAATTCTGTTTCGGCAACCGGCATGTGTTTTTGAAAATATTCGATGGTGCGCTGATAGCGTTCTTTTTTAAGCATAAATAGCAAAGGTTTTTAACGGGATATTAATAACTGCTTTGATTTTGATTCTTTATCAGATACAGATTATTACTCATGTTGTTTTTTTTTGATGATCGTTTAATTTACCCTGTACATTATAGTTATAAAAATAGTAGTAAACTAACCGCCATAACCGCCATTCCGGCAAATAATCCGTAAATAGATAAATGATGCTCGCCATATTCGCGTGCTGATGGTAATAATTCATCGAGAGAAATAAACACCATAATACCTGCAACGGCTGCAAATATAATTCCGAATGTTAACGGACCCATAAACGGCATCAGAACCAAGTAACCAATTAAAGCACCAATAGGTTCAGATAAGCCCGAGAGAAAACTTAAACGAAACGCCTTGCGTCGGCTTCCGGTGGCGTAATAAATAGGAACCGACACTGCAATACCTTCCGGAATATTATGTATGGCAATGGCAACGGCAATGGCAATACCCAGGTTAGGATCTTGCAAGGCGGCTGTAAAAGTGGCTAATCCTTCGGGAAAATTATGTATACCAATAGCCAATGCCGTAAACATACCCATGCGCATTAACTTTTTATCTTTTGCCTGCGGCTGTTGGTTCATTTCTTCAACCGAGTGTAACTCATGAGGGTTTTCGGCCGAAGGAATAAACTTATCGATTAAAGCAATAAAAAGTACTCCGCCAAAAAAAGCAATAACAGTGTACCATGTACCGGGGGCCTCGCCATATGCTTCGACCAGCACATCTTTTGCTTTTACAAAAATCTCAACAAACGACACATATATCATCACGCCGGCTGAAAAGCCCAGCGATATAGCCAAAAAGCGAGTGTTAGTGCGTTTGGCAAAAAAAGCCATAGCACTTCCGATACCTGTACTTAAACCGGCAAAAAGAGTTAGGCTAAAAGCCAATAAAACAGCATTAAATTCCATCGTTTTTAGTATATTAAATTATTCCTTGCAAAGGAATTGTTTTTTTATTTATATATCAAAAAAGCTTTTTTTGATTACTTAACAATATTTGACTAAAACCCTGTGTAATAAATTGTTTTTTTTTATATTAGCAGCCATTATAATTTTACCTTAATTAATATGAAGAAATTAGTACCTTATGTAAATTTAGAAACGGTTAAAGACAGCAATGGTAAAATTACCCAATTTGTACTACGAACCGTATCTTATTTACCAAAAGACAGCAAAGTAACCACTAGTGGTGAAGGCCCAATTGCTGATAATGTTTTATATCGTCCATTAACCATCTCTTACGATGGTACCTCTACAGACTTTGATTATTTTGGCGCCGACTTTACCATTAAACGCGAAGATGTTGGTTTGTTGGAAAGAGGAGTGAATGTGAAAGTTAAGTTGATTTCAACAGAGATGCCTATTGCTAAAAACAGCCTTGGAGATGAAGAAGAGTCTGGTTCTCTGTTAGAATATCAAGATGTAATTTAGTTTAAAAATTAGACAAAAGTCAATGAGCTCAATTAAATACATATCTATTAGATTGTTTTTTTTGAGCTCTTTTTGTTTTTCTTTTTTAGAGACTAAAGGATATAATGAGTCTGAATTTACCAATATAAAGAATGAGATTAGAAATGAAATAACTAACAAAGAAAGTATTAGAAATATTATTGACACATTAAATAAAGATAAATTAGAAAAAAAAGCACTATTAAATATTCTTTTAGGTGATATTCATTATAAAGAAAAAAAATACATAGACTGTTCTAAGAATTATGAAGTTGCCATACCTATATTAAATCAATTAAACTATAAATTAAATGAGAGTATCTGTTTGATGTACTTAGGGAATTCTTATTTAAAATTAAAAAGAATTGATGAAGGCCTAATTAATCTTTCGGCTTCAATTTCAATATTCAAAAATCTTAATGATATTGACAATCTTATAAAAGCCACTATAACAATTGCTAATCATCATTCTAAATATAAGAATCTAACTTTAGCTGAAAAATCTTATTCTAATATTATAGATTATCTTGATCAAACAAGTAATAAAAAGCTTAAAATTTTTGCATTTTTTAACTATGCTAATCTACTCTCAGAAAGAAAAAAATATGATTTAGCTCAAAAATACTTTTTTGAATGTCTCCAATACGCTGAGGAAAGTGCTGATAAAGGCTTTAAAGCAAATATCTATAATAATATTGGAGTCATATACTTAAGAACTCATCAAGACTATAATAAAGCTAAATATTATATAAATAGAGCTTTGCAAATTAGATATAAAACCGAAGACACTTTAAACATTATTTTAGCCCAGCAGAATCTTTTTAGAATTGCAATTACAACGGAAAATATTAATGAAGCAAGTGTCATTTATGAAGAAATTAATAGGCTTTCAGATTTGTATTCTATAGATTTGAAAGATAAGGTCAATTATAGTTATAATAAAATAAGTTACTATGCCTTAATAAAAAATTCCGGAAAATTACGTAAAGAATTAGGAATATATGGTTCTTTAAAAGATTCCCTCTCAAATATTGCTTTTTCCGACAAACTAGTTGAAATGCAAAAAAGCTTTGAGATAAAAGAGCGGGATAAAAATATAGCCTTACTACAAAAAGAAGATGAGTTAAAAGAAGCCCGTTTAAATAACCAGTTTATAGTAATTGTGTCCATAAGCGTGGTTGTTTTGGTGTTAATAGTATTGGGTTATTTTATTAATCGTCAGCGCATAAAGCTTAAAAAGTCGGAGTGTGATTTAAAAAAACAACAAGACCGTATTCAGGCAATGAACGACAACCTAGATCTATCCAATCAGGCCAAAGACCGTATTTTATCTATTATAGGTCATGATTTGCGCGGGCCCATTGGAGGTTTAAAAGAGTTGATAGATTTATATGTAGATTTACCTACCTACGAAGAAGAAGATTTTAAATCGTTGATAAAAGCAGCGCGCGAGGCTTCAACAGGTTCGTATCATCTGCTCGAGAATTTGTTAACCTGGGCCAATTCGCAACGAGGCCAAATAAATTTCATGCCGGTAAATGCTCCTTTGTATCCATTGGTAAAACAATGTGTTGATTTGCTCGATAGCTCCATAAATACCCGCCATGTAGGTTTTAAATTCGATATTCATCCAAATCTAAAGTTAACGGCCGACCTCAATATGATTCGTACTGTAGTGCGTAATTTGGTATCTAATGCAGTTAAGTACTCACCACCCGAAAGTTGTGTAACTATTTCGGCTGTCCAAAATAATGTTGAAACGCTTATTTCCATTACTGATAGTGGCTATGGTATGAGTGCCGATCAGGCTGAAGTTTTGTTTACGCAAAAGGAAACGTATTATATCGAGGCCGGATACAATGCCAAAGGCACGGGATTGGGTTTAATTTTATGTCGCGAGTTTGTAGAGCGACATAACGGTCGTATCTGGGCCGATTCAAAAACTAATAAAGGTACGCAAGTGTGCTTTACTATACCTTTGAATATCGAGGAAGTTAAAATAGCTCCAATACATGAAAACTCTGCTGTGTTAAATTAGGTAGTCGTCATTCTTACATAGCACTTACGTACAATGCTTTTACAAACGGCCCTTTGGGACTACTTAGCTGTTAGCTACTAGCCTTTGGCTGATAGCCTCAACAGTTACGCAATTCAACAACTCGACAATTAAAAAAATAAAACTCAGCAGTTAGACTGTTATCAATTATATAGCTATTTCCCTTATGAACTTTGACTTGGTTCATATGATGCAGTAGTTAGAAGAAGGCTGTAAGCCTGACTGTAACAGGACAGTACGATACTGAGCTTGTCGAAGAGGAGTGCTGTGTAATAGGTATTGCTAATTGGAGCCCTGTAGGGGCGACTGTATCTACAAGATGCTAAATACCCTATATGGATACTTAATTAGAATGAATAAATTCAAACTTAACATATAACAATATACTTTTTTCTATCTTTATCCGTTGTAATTCATTCAGGTATTACGCTCCAAAATGTTTAAATACTTTTAATTTTGTAAAGTATTATAATGATTAATAAGGGATTAATTTATTATTTGAGAATAGTTTTTGCTTTTATTTTGGCAATTAGTGCGTGTAATGTTACGATTGCCGAAAATCAATTGCAAAATATTTATGATTCATCGAAAGATTTTGCAGAGAATGCAAGTAGTATTTTCCAACAATTAAGAAATCAAGATTTACCTATCGAGGATTTATGCAATCAAATCGAACATTTTGATCAGATAAGCAAACCTCATTATTTACTTCAGCTATGTAAATGTTTACTTGTTAACAATCAAATTGATTTGATACCATCTATCTTAGATAATTGTATACCTGTTTTTGAAACACAGGATTGTACTCTGGGTATTGCTTATTGTTATTTTTATAAAGGTGAGGTTAGTTCACTGCAATATCACCCTGAAGAGGTAATTACGTTTTTTGAAAAGGCGAACATGCTTTTTATAAAGGAAGAAAACTATAATAGGGCTTTTCTTGCAACAATGTATATTGCTATCTACTTTACTCAGAATGGTAATTATCCATATGCGAAAAACTATTTTTCAAAAACCGAGGCAATAGCAAATCAATATCCTATTAATGAATTGTATTGTCAGATGTTAAAGTTAAATTTTGCGAACTATTATTTTAAAATATGTGATTATGTAAGTGCATTACATTATTATAAAAAAATAGAAGAGGCAAGATTACAACAAGGAGATGAACTTAAGCTGGCGCGCGTTAAAAATAACATGGCGATGGCTTATTTAAACCTAGACAGGCTAGATAGTGCAGAAATAAAATTGACTGAGGCATTGAGACTAAGGGAAAAAAATAATGATTCAATAGGTGTTGCTTCATCGCTTATGAATTTATTTAATTTGAATCTCCGACGAAAAGATGCAAGCAAAGCCATTTCTGTTGAAAAAAGAATACAAAAACTTATCCTTCAAAATCCGCATGTGGCTACCGATTATTTATTGTCGTTAAGTTATAACAGGTTGCGATTGTTTCATTTAACGAATCAGTCACAGTTGGCAGATGAGGAGCTGGATGTGTACAAGGATTTAAAGGATTCGCTAAATGAAGTTGCTTTTTCGGATAAGTTGATTGATTTACAAAAGAGTATAGAGATAGAGGATCGTGACCAAAATATTGCTTTACTTCAAAAAGAAGAAGCACTTAATAAAGCAGTCGTTGAAAAGCAACGGCAGTTTATAATATTTGGTGTTTCTCTGATTGTGATGTTAATTGTTTTAGGGTATCTGATGAATAGTCAACGATTAGGTTTAAAACAGTCGGAGAGTAATTTACAAAAGCATAAAAACAAAATAGAAGAGATAAACGAGGAATTAAAGGTTGCGAATCAGGCTAAGGATCGGATTTTATCTATAATTGGTCATGATTTACGTGGGCCTATTGGTAGTTTAAAAGAACTAACCGAATTGTATAAAGGATTAAATGATTTTGATAAACAGGATTTTAAAAATTTGTTGGAAGCTGCAAGTGCGGCTTCCAATAGTTCGTATTTTTTATTGGAGAATTTACTAACCTGGGCAAATTCACAAAAAGGACAAATTGAGTTTAAACCATCGCAATTCTTAGTTTTACCATTGGCAATACAATGTGTTCAAGTTTCGCAAGCTCAAAAAAATACTTTTAAGTATAATATTTCTGATGACTTAATTATTACAGCCGATGTTAATATGCTTAGCACTATACTCCGTAATTTAATTTCGAATGCTGTAAAATTTTCCCCAAATGGCGGTTGTATAACAATTTCGGCCAAACAAAATAAGTTAGAGACACAAATATGTGTTGAAGATGAAGGTACAGGAATGAATGCCGAACAAGCTAACAGACTGTTTGAAAAGAAAGAAACTTTTTTTATTGAAGATAGAGCTGGAGTAAAAGGAACTGGTTTGGGATTGATTTTGTGTAAAGAGTTTGTAGAGCAACACAAAGGGCGTATAGCCGCTAGTTCGTGGCTCAATAAGGGTACAAAAGTTTGGTTTACTATTCCTTGTAATATTATCTCTGATAAAGAAACTGAGCCAAGTCAAGTAGTCGCATCAGTCATAAATTAGAATCTTATTGCAACAAAAAATCAACTTAATTTAACAGACTTCGACTTGTCTTTAATTAAAAAAACGATAATTTTATAGAACTTAAAAGAGACTCTTTTTCAGCTAGCGTATTGTTAAACCTATAATAATTGAGCCATGAATGTTACTTCAATTTCAACACTTCAAAACATTGTTCGCTTGCTCGATAACGGTTATTCGGTTTATGTACACAAACCTACGGGCAAAGTAACTGCTATTCCGGAATTTGATGGTTTTATCGATTTTAATGATGGGACCAATTTTGATATGGATAATATCGAGAGAAATCCCGAAGAGTATGTTCAGGTTCAGGGTATGAATTCTCGTGAGATGTATAATCTGATGATGGATTTTTCGCAGGAGCAGGAAGATATCGAAGTCACCAGAAGCTTAGTGGCTGCACTTCGTAAATCGGATGGAATAGGTCATTTTATTACGGCTATCAAACATTTTCCTGACGTTAGAATGGAATGGCTGGAGTATCGCGACGAAAGACTTCAACGCTATATTAAAAATAACCTGATTCGTAAACGCCAGGTGTTTAATTAACGCAAAATTTTATTGGTCATATTTATTTGTTCATAGCACTTACGTACTATGCTGGAACAAACGTCCCTTCGGGACTGCATAGCAATTATACAACGACTTAACAAATTAACATTAAGAGTCCGAAGCTATAAGTCCTGAGTCCATTTTAATTAATTATATCACTTTTGACTTGGTTCATAGCTACAGGTGTCATTCCTGGACTTTGTAAGATGTTGTCACTCATACATAGCTCTTACGTTCTATGCTTTTACATACGGTCTTCGGGACTGCTTAGCTAATCGAAAATTGGGGCATCGTATAATTGATAATCATTTATAGACGTCCTTTCGAATCTGTATACTGTGTGGGACTCTTTCTACCAATACTCATAAAATAATACCACATACTCATTTGGATGTGAAACTTTTCTTATGTTTATGATATTTGGTGTCGAAGAAATTTCAACCTTTACATTAAAATCTTAAACCTATGAAGAAGCTTCTGTTTTTAACTTTCTTAATAACTCATATTGCAATATCTCATGCAAATACTTCCTCAGCACTAAAATATACTTTTACCCCTGGCGATGCATTTGTAGTAAAATCCAGGAGCTATGGGCTGGTTTATAATAAATTATCAATGCAATCTGTTATTGATGTTAATGAGTTAAATCCTACTTCAATTGATTTTTATTTTCTGTTTCAACCTCTCAGTAATAGTAGAGGAGTAACCAAAATGAAGGTGGACATTCAAAGGGTAGTTCGATGGCACAACAATCGATGCTACGATACTCAAATACCCAATTATGCGATTGATAGTTATGAAAATATTTTTAAAGAACTGGTAAATAAATCGTTTACTATTACCCTCGATAAGCAAGGAAAGGTGTTAACTGTTGAAGGTATTGAAGATATTTATGAAGATATACTGAATAAAAAATTCTCCGATAGCTTCAATCAGTTTTATAATACCAGTTTTCGAACAGCATTTTCTGCAGTAGAATTTAAAAAGGTGATTCAAAATATCTTTCCTCGATTGGACTTAGCATCTAATGTCGTAAAAGTTGCAGATGCTTCTGATCTGCTAAATGTTATCTACAAGGCTACGACTTCACCCTATAAATATGATATATGTATATTGAATAATGGAGACATGGAACAGTATCTTCCATTTATGGCCGATACTTTATTGTTTTCTAAGTCAAAAGGTAGATTTGTGAAGGGAGAAATAAAAAGCAATAAAGAGTTTTATGATGACGATGAATCTAAAGGAGTAACTGGGTATAATAATTTCTCGAACGTTTTTGGGCGAGTTGCCAGTTTTGTTAATTACGGTGTAGAAGATAATAGATCTAATCGTGTTGTTTTAAAAGGCGTGATTATAGGGAATGCAGCCACTACAGGTAGTTTGTATATGAAACAGCGTTACCCCGATTATGAGTCCTTTCAGAAGCAAGTATTTAAGATAGGAGAGGATGGTACTTTCGAATTAACTTTTGACTTGCATCGACCAATGGATTTAACATTGCGTGTGGGAGCAATAACCTCTGATCTGACTTTTGCTAAAGATATTTTTTTAGAGCCTGGTGATGAATTGGAAATCAATATCAATAATCAAACAGAGAAGCCGGAATGGAGCTTTGGTGGAAAATCAGCTTTAAAATTTAATTTACTTGATAACATTAATAGTCAGATTAAGCCATATACTGTTACTGAAGGTGAGAATGTTGATTCGCTAATACAAAAGATGTGGGATCAGGTTCATTTATTGGAGCAGCAAATTAAGGATAAACCATTAACAACATGGGCAAAAAAGTATATTAAAACAAATCTTTTTGTCAACATAAATTATTCAATGAAAGGTTCTAATTATGTGTCGCGTAATTTAATTAAGGATTTAAAGGAGCTTCATGTAAAATGGATGGAGGAGATGGAAAGTGCCTTGTATATTTATCCTGAAACCAATAAAACCAGAGCTTTTATCGATACTTATATTAAGATTAAATCTGATGACCTTCAAAGGTACAGATGGAAGAATAATGGGACTGAGGTGCAATATAATTTAGCTAAAGTGTTGCTGGAAGGTGAGGTTCTTTATTATTCTGAAGGGAAATATTTAAATGAAGCCATTCAAAAGGTAAATCTTGAACTGGCAGAGAAGATGCTAAATGAATTTCAGGAAAAATATCCATTCACCGAATTAGCCAATACGTTTAAGCGACAGTTAGGAGATTATTCTGTAATGAAGGAAGGCAAGCCAGCTCCTGATTTTACTTTACCTAATATGGATGGAAAAAATATTAGCCTATCTGATTATCAAGGACAATGGGTGTATGTAGTGTTTAAAAAAGTGCAGGATGATGTTAATAATTCAAATCTGCGTTTTTTGCAACTTTTGAATGATTCGGTACAAGGGCCGTTTAAAACTTTATTGGTTGTAACGGATAAGACAGCGAATTATAAGTTAATTAGTGAAATTAGAAAATTCTATACGGGTGATGTATTGTTAAATCCAGAGTGGAATAATTCTGAAACCTTAAACTACAAAGCAACCAAATCCAACTCAGCCTTTTTAATTAACTCAAAGGGAGAGTTCGAATTATTGTGGGATAAACATCTTAATTCTGATATTGGGGTGGGCAATGATCGATTCTTTCAATACGCCCATGTTTTATCTGAATATATTCATCTTAAGCAACCTGAATTTTCAAAGTCAAAGATTCAGAAGAGTTACATTTATGGAAGTGTGGCTGTGATAATGTTGATAAGTGCTTTGGTATGGTTTTACTTTAAAATGCGTCAGAAACAATTTGAAAGGGAAGAGGCTCGTAAACGCGAAAAGGTGCAATTGGAATTAAAAGCGATCCGTTCTCAACTGAATCCACATTTCATGTTTAATACGCTAAACTCTATTCAGCATTTGGTGAGTGATGATCGAAACGAGGAGGCTTGTTTATATATTTCTGAGTTCTCGGGTTTGATGCGGCAGGTTTTAAACGACTCCAATAAGGTGTTGATTCCTTTGGCCAGCGAAATAGAAGCTTTGCAAACATATCTGAAACTAGAGGCTCTTCGTTTTGGCTTCGATTATCATTTGGAGGTTGATCCTAATCTGGAGACAGATCTGATAGAAATTCCCGGATTGATGGTTCAGCCCTTTGTTGAAAATGCTGTTATTCATGGAGTTTCAAAACTAAAGGAAAAGGGACGAATACGAATATCATTCCAGTTACATAATAATAAGTTACTCTGTTGTGTTGATGATAATGGAGGCGGTTATTCCGAAGTTAAAAATACCTTGCTCAATGGGCAGGGTATTGCTTTGTCTAAGCGTAGGCTCGAGGTGATGAAAGAATCCTATCAATTGGAAATTGGATTAGATATCAAAAATAAAGGGGAGGCAGATCCCGCTAAAAATGGTACTTTAGTTGAAATAACCTACGAACTGAACGATGTCTGAAAGTAAATTGATAAAAGCCATTATTGTTGATGATGAGCCCAACAACTGTTTGTATTTGAGAAAACAACTGCAAAAGTATTGCATACAGGTTGAGGTTTGTGCTATGGCTAATAATGCAGCCGAAGGAGTTCAACTGATTCATCAGTACCAACCTGATTTGGTGTTTCTGGATATTCAAATGCCCGGAGGCAATGGTTTTGATTTGCTTGAGTCGATTTCGGAACGGGATTTTAAAGTGATTTTTGTTACTGCTTACGATCAATATGCCATAAAAGCCATTCGTTACTGTGCTTTCGATTATTTATTAAAACCTATCAATACCATTGAGCTTCAAAAGGCTGTGGATAGAGTTGTGGCCGAATTAAAAAGTCATAAGAAGGAATCTAAACTGCAATACGAAACCTTACAGCATAATGGTGCTCATTCGGCAAAACGAATTGCTTTGCCTTCGGCTCAACGATTGCTGTTTGTTGAGGTGTCGGATATTATTCGCTGCGAAGCGGAGAGCAATTATACTTGTATTTATCTTCAATCTGGTGCTAAGGAAGTAGTGTCAAAAACCTTGAAGGAATATGAAGAGTTGCTTGCTGAAGAAGGTTTTATCAGAGTACATCAATCTCATTTGGTTAATGTGCAGATGATTCAATCCTACGAAAAAGCCGATGGAGGGTATTTACTCATGAAAGATGCATCGCAGGTTCCTATATCACGACTGCGTAAAGAAAAGGTAATGGAGGTGTTGGGAGGGTGATAAAGACGTCCTTTCAGGACTGATATTTACATTCTTATTCTCTCTCATAGCACTGACGTACTATGCTGTTAAAGACGTCCCTACGGGACTGCTTAGCTGTTAGCTACTGGCTTATAGCGGATTTCTCTGAATGTTATCCATCCGATTGCTATTTCACTCTTGAACCTTGACTAAATAACTTTTGACTTGTTGCATCTAATGTCGCAGATAAAAGAAAGGTGTAGCCCTGACTGTATTAACACAGCATGACACTGAGTTATGCGAAGTGGAATGCTGTTCCGGGCGAGAAGGGATTAGAGCCCGGAAGGGGCGACTGTATTTCAAGGTTAGCAACCTTAAGGTCACTAACCATTTATCATTAACAACTAATCATTAACCACGATTCCAACAGGGCAATGATCCGATCCCATAACCTCAGGAAGGATAAAAGCATCTTTTATCTCAGGAAGGAAAGATTCGGAAGCAAGAAAATAATCGATTCTCCAGCCTATGTTCTTGCCACGTGCTCCGGCCCTGTAACTCCACCACGAATATTTATCGGCTTCATCTGGGTGAAAATGACGAAAAGTATCAACTAAACCACCTTGAGTAAACCTATCCATTCCATCAATCTCCTCCTGCATAAAACCAGCAGACTTATTATAATTAGGTTTAGGTCGAGCCAAATCAATTTCTTTGTGAGCCACATTAAAATCACCACAGCTTAAAACAGGCTTCTTTTCTTCCAGCTTCTTCAAATAATCAAAAAACGCCTTATCCCAATCCTGACGGTAATCCAAACGTTTTAACTCACTACCCGAATTGGGTACATATACATTAACCAAATAAAATCGATCGTATTCCAAAGTTAATACTCTGCCTTCGTTATCGTGCTCCTCCAATCCTATGCCTTTAGAAACGCTAATAGGTTCTTGTTTTGAAATAATGGCAGTTCCGGAATAGCCTTTTTTCTCTGCTGAATTGGAATAAAAATGCCATCCCATCATTGACTTTAATACCTCGGCAACCTGATCATCCTGCGCTTTGGTTTCTTGCAAACAAAGTATGTCGGGAGCCATTTGGTCAAACGACTCAAAAAAATCTTTTTTAGCAACGGCTCGTAATCCGTTTACATTCCATGATATTAATTTCACTTTTATCTTTTTTTACTTATTTAAAAAAAATAGGTGGACGAAAGATGTATTTTTATCAGAATCCTAGTAGGAGTGCCTTGCATATCTTCGTCTTTTGGGTCTTTGTCTGCTATCGTAGAAGTTTAAAATAACTATTGTTTCTCCTTTTATTTTATAAAACAATGTTATTTGTTTTATCATCACAAGCCCCCTAATCTGATGATCTGTATTTTCAATCGATCCTATTTCAGGAAACTCAATTAACAAATTAAGAAGTTCATAGGTCTTTCTCACAAATGCTTTCGTCGTATTTTCTCCCCAATTCTCAGTAAGATAATCTAAAATCTTATCGTATTTTTTATCAGCATATTTTGACCACCTTATTACTCGAGCCATTTCTTATGCTTTGACTTCATTTCTGAAAAAGATATTAAATTACTCTCGTTATCAGTCTCTTTATCAATTCTCAATAGTTCTTCTTGTTCAGATAACGTCAGGTTACTCCACAACGCTCCCTCTTTTTTAGAGGATGCTTTCTCTAATATTTCGTAAAACCTGGATAATATCTTATCATCGTTGATTTGATCAATAAGCCTGTGGATATTATTTTTAATATCAATAGTATTCATTTCTCAATCTTTTATACAAATTTACACTAAACCAATCAGCTTCCCAAACTATAAAATCGTTAAAAACATGTACCTATTTTAGGTGTCTTTATTAGTCTTGATACTCGGTGTGTGCTACTTTTCAACTAGTATAAATACAAATTTCTATCCCCGGATACTTAAATCGTTCAGATAATCTTTATTTAAAAGATGAATATCTTTCCCATCCAATTTCAGAATACTTTCTTTTTCAAGCGTCTTAAGAATTTTAACAGCACTTTCGGTTGTAATACCTGCAAAATCAGCAATGTGTTTGCGGGTTAGTAAGGTGAAGATCTCCGGAAACTGTTCTTTAAATCCATCAATATAAAGTAGAGACTCGGCCATTCGCCCCATCATCTGCTTATAAAGAATCGAACGTAAATTGTCGAAGAGGTTTAGGTTTTGCTCGGTATAACGACTGATTAAACCGTGACCAAAAATTCCATTTTTACCAATGATTTCATTAATGGCATGTTTTTCAACCAACAGAACATGGCAATCGCTTATGGCTACCGACGAATAATTAAAGGTGTTTTTTGAGAATACTGATGATAGGCCAACAAACTCGCCCGGTTGAATAATTCGCAGGTTATAGCTTTTATTAATATCTCCTTCAACATATTGAATTGCCAGTCCTTTGGCAACAAAAAGAACATACGAAGCAAATGTACCTTGCTTAGTCAGGTTATCACCTTTGCGAAACTGAACCTGTGTTTTACTGGTTCGGATAATCTCCACTTCGTTATCATCTAAAGCTTGAAAACAAGGTGCTTGTATGTCGCATATATATTCGTTGTCTTTAGCAGTAATGGTCTTTATCATACACACAAAAATAGAATGTATTTTAAGAAATGAGCCAGTCATCACCTGAAAAGTTGTGCAAGGTCAATTTAAATACGGATCAAGGTCAATCCATTTTTTCAGGTTGTTGTTTGTATTGCATATAGTTTTGTCACAAGAAATTTTGATAACAAACAACATAAAATAAAGTCTATATGGAAAAGATTGTAATTATAGGGGGAGTTGCTGCCGGAGCTACGGCAGCCGCAAAGGCAAGAAGATTATCACCAGATGCTCAAATTACCATGTTGGAGGCAGGGCCTGATGTTTCATTTGCTAATTGTGGCTTACCTTATTATATAGCTGGCGATATCCAAAATCGTTCAAGCTTAATTCTACAAAGTCCTGAAAGCTTTAAAGAGCAATATAATGTGGATGTTTTCATTCATACATTGGTATCATCAATAGATAAAGATGCACATGTTGTAAATACTATTGATACCCGCGACGGATCAAAAAAACAATATGAATATACCAAGTTGATTTTAGCTCAGGGAGGGCGCCCTATTCAGCCGGATCTTCCCGGAGCCGATTACGACCATGTGTTCAGCTTATGGACATTGGGAGATATGGATAAAATTGATTCTCACCTAAAAAACGAAGACCCTAAAACAGCTGTTGTTGTGGGTGGTGGTTTTATTGGTTTAGAGATGGTTGAGGCTTTAGTGAAGCGTGGTTTAAAAGTTCATGTCGTTGAAAAGATGCCTCATGTAATGTCGTTGATGGATGCCGAAACAGCAGGTTTTATCACTCGCGAGTTACATTCGTACGGAGTGGGTGTTCATACCGAAACTGGTGTAGTTAAAATCAATGATGATTCTGTGGAATTGGATAATGGTCAGAAGTTAGAGGCCGATATGGTGTTACTATCAATTGGTGTTCGTCCAACATTGCAATTGGCTATTGATGCCGGATTGGCCATTGGTGAAGCAGGTGGTTTATTGGTTGATGAGTACTTACAAACATCAGATAAAGATATATACGCCGCCGGAGATATGGTGGAGATTGAACATCGTGTGAGCAATAAAAAAGTTCGTATCCCATTGGCAGGACCTGCTAACCGCCAGGGACGTATTGCTGCCGAGAATGCCTTGGGTGGAAAACATGCTTACAAAGGAGCTATCGGAACTTCGGTTGTGCGAGTGTTTGAAGCCGTTGCAGGTATCACAGGTATGTCGTTGAAACAAGCTAAAGCAGCCGGTATTGATGCCGATGCTGTGGTGGTTCATAAAGAACACCATACTTCTTACTATCCGGGAGCTGAAACGGTTTCGGTAATGGTTATTTACGATCGTAAGACAGGCGTTGTGTTAGGTGGACAAACAGCAGGTTATAAAGGAGCCGACAAACGTTTGGATGTGTTGGCTACTGCAGCTGCTGCCAAAATTAAGGTAAGCGATATTGCCGATATGGACTTTGCTTATTCGCCTCCGATTGGAACAGCCAATGATGCAATGAACATGGCAGCTTATGCTGCTGAAAATAAAATGTCGGGATTTAGCCCAAGTTTATTGGCCTCGGAGTTAGATGAATTTATCGAAGGTAAGCGTTTGGTGGTATTGGACGTACGTGATGTATTTGCATTTCAGAAGAGTAACCTGAAGGGAGCTCACCACTTACCTTTAGAAATGTTGTCGGAAAACCTACAGGCGATTCCTAAAGATGTACCTATTTTGGTTTATGATGAGATTGGTAAAAAAGGTCATCAGGCCTTGCGTACTTTAAAAAATGCAGGTTTCGAAGAGGTATATAATATTTCAGGAGGTCATACATCATTACAACGTCATGCGATGGCAGTTGGATATAAAAACTTCCAGGTTGAGTTATTACCAATTGAGAAGAAGAGTTTAGATAAAAAGTCGGAAGTTGAAGAGACAGAAACGAACCAAAATATTAGTCAGGATGAAATGGCCCGTTTGGTAGTGGATGTGCGTACGCCGGGAGAATTTATGTCGGGAGCTTTCCCCGATGCTGTTAATATTCCTTTGGACGATATTATGTCGGGTAAAGGCGATTTAGGAGATAACGCAGATAGAGAAATAATTGTGTATTGTGCTTCAGGAGCTCGTTCTGCCTATGCACAACAAGTATTAAAGCAGCGAGGATATACCAATGTGAAAAACGGTGGAGGTATTGCAGCTATGATGTCTCAAATGTAATTAGAGTCCGTCTTGAAAGTTAGTTATCAGCGTTACGCTAGTTTTAAAGCCTTGATATCGAACTTTCTATTACAGACTCTTAGGTTAAGGATTTGTTATAATTCAAACACTTGATTGAACCGATCTGATTTAGAACTGAAGCTTTTTGCTTCAGTTTTTGATCGGATGTTATTACAAATGATTGCATTTTAGTTGAAGAGGTTTGAGTACATATGAGGTGAACTACTGTCTTAAATTTAGAATGTGTTAGTTGGTAGAAATTCAATGTTTTAATACGTGGTAATTTGTATTGGTACTCTGTACTTCTGGATATAAACTAACAAACTAAAAATATGCCTGGGTTTTAACTCAGTCTTTTTCAGTAGACGAAGAAGGTGTCCATGGTTGTGGCACCTTCTCTGTTTTTTGGGCAAACCTTCTGTATCTATGTCGCATTAGAATTGAGTTAAATTCGTATCAGAGTTTATATAAAGTCATATTAAACTCGAACTAAACTCGAACTAAACTCAAATTAAACTCAAATTAAACTCAAATCAATTACAATATAAATCGATATTAACTTGACTTAAATAAGAGTTAATTTCAATGTATAATTGAATTTGATTGGAGATTATTAGGTTGTTGAGATCATTCAAATACTTATACAAACCGTTTAAAGTATAAGCTATGGCACAATGGATAAATGTAAATGATGGATCTGTTCTTTTGAAAAAGGATGAGATATTGGACGAAAAGTATGATAGTGATAGTGTTCCGTAAATATATGGAGCGAGGTTTTATGAAAGCCTATAATGGTTAATTTTTCTTCTTAAGAAAAGTCAATCGTTTTACCTAAGTAAGAGGCAAAAAAAATACCCACCTTGAAAAACAAAGCGGGCATCTGCTATATTCGAATATTTTCTTATAATCCAATAATATCAGGTCCTTGTACAAACACAATATCTACAGGTATACCAGCTTCTTCAATTCTGTTCAAATCTTTTTGAAGCGCCGGACGAATAATCCCAATCTCTTTAAGTGTTTGTTTTACTTTTTCGTAATCGCCATCGCCTTGCATGGTTAATATTTCTGCCGATAAACTATTCATTGCTTCGGTCATCTTATCAAAATCAACTGTGTAATATCCGGTTGCTTCGTTATAAGTAAATGCGCCATGCTCCTGAAAATAGTTAAAACGCATCATATTGGCTTTCCCATGGGCACTGGCTGCACCAAATCGCACTGAGCGGAAAATACCTGCCATAAACGTTACGTAGTTATCCATTAAATCAGTTTCGGGAAGTTCACCCATTTCTACCAATTTGCTAACCATAAACAAACCCAGAATATCAGCTTTGGCTTCTTCTATCGATGAGTAGGTCTCTTTCAAAGCCTCGCGAACTCCGCCTTTCCCATTTATGGTTTCTTTAATACCCAAGCCATGAGCTACCTCGTGAAACATGGTGTTCTCAAAAAATGCATCAAATTTAACATGACTTTGTTGAGCCGGATCAATCAATATCTTGCTGATAGGAACTAAAATTTTTTCAAACTTAGCTTGCATTGAGTTTTTCAACTGAATCTTACGACTTCCTTTGGCTAATTGAACATCCGGATCGTTAGGAAGATTAATGGCAATGGTTTTACTCCCGGCATTACAATCACCACCATAATATAATACATCGTATGCACCTAAATCGCTGTCGCTACCAGGTACTTCTTGCTTGTAAGCGTCGTCAACAGGTATCGATTTTTGCAATTCTGGCAATAAAGCGGCAAATCGGGCAAGTTTATCAGACCATTTTTTGTCTTTAATCAGAATATAAGCCTCAAAAGCAGCTTTGTATCCGAATAGGGCATCTTCATAATTTTCGATAGGACCCACCACAAAATCAATGGTGTTGGTTTTCATATCCATCCATGCCATATCGCTGGGTTGATAATCGTTGCTTAATAGCGCTTCTGCTCGTAACTCAAGGTAAGTTTTTAATCCTTCGTCTTCGGCCAGGGTAGCTGCTTTCTTCAATAATTCCGATGCTTTGGTTAATTCCTTTTTATAGGCTTCGCTATAAGGAACAACCGCTAATTTGCCGTCATCACCTCTTTGAATCAACGTATATAAATCGTCTTTTTTATCATCCTCAAGAGCCTCAAACTCTTCTTTTGTCATGTCTTTAGGATAGAACCCAGCTCCTGCAGGCTTTGCTCCAATTCCCTCAACAAACGATTGGTTATCATTAAGGCGTTCCCACGGACCATAGTTAATGTTTAAGAACTTTTTCAGCGATTCATCCTTAGTATGGTTCATTAATTCCTCTTTATCACCCCAGGCTTGCTTCCAAAATATATTATCCATTATCTGGGCCGTTTCAAATAATAAAGGAAGCATTTGTTTTTCTTTATCAGTAAGTTGAGATAGATCAGTAGATAGTTTAAACGGAGTAAAACTATCTACCTTTTTTTGCAAATCGGGGTCGGAAGAAGTGTACATTTTCTTTGTTTTTTGATTACATGCACTTAGCATCAAAATGGCCAATAATGGCAATAGAAGTTTATTCATATTGGTAAACTCTTAGGTGTTATCAAATAGAAACCATGCATAACAGCAGGTATTATCAGATACCGAAATTACATAAACATGTAATGGTTTACAAACAGATGTTGTTTGAATAATTTGTGGCTAATTTTTTATTGATTGGCAGATGCTTTACTTCCAAGAAGTTCTTCGAGGCGATCGATTTGCTTTTGTTTTTTTACTTCTCGCAAACTACGTGCTGTTTCGGTAAAGTATTGATGCTTTGTGATGAACTTTAGTTGCATCTGATTCCATTCGTCCAATGTGCCAATCATGTCGCGTTCTTTCAGCTCGCGATACAAGTTGTTGGAAACCGGAATAAAATCGCTTCTACCCAAATAGTCAAGGTCAGAGTCGCAAATAACCTGTTCCATCAAATTTTTAGGTGCAGGAGGGAATTGGGTCGACATGATTAAATCGCAAACTTTTTCGATCAAATCTTCAGGATAATTGTAATTACCTAGTATTTCGCGGGCAATGTGCGTGCCATGAAGCTCATGATCCTTGTAACTACGTGTGTGTCCAGAATCGTGGAATAAACCGGCTAGTTTAAGAGTAAGAATTTCTTCTTCGCTTAGGTTTTCAGCCCAACCAATTAATTCAACTTCGGTAATAACATCAATGGTATGTTTAATATTGTGATAGTATAATGTTGTTGGTAGGTTTTGTTCCATAATATCCAGTACTTCCTCCTGCAAATCCATAAACTGAATCAGGTTGTATTTAGTACTGAATTTTCGATTTGGGATTATGCCTTTCCCTTTCTCAGAAAGTTCAGGAAGAATACCCGCGACCAGAAACATATCGAGTAAACCTTTGTATTTGGCAGGTATCTGTCCACTTTTATTCAAGGTAAAGAATTCTTTTACCAGTTCATAGGTCATGTTCGAGATGTTTATACATCCCGTTGGGCAGGCCATACCTACTCTGGAAGCAAAATTTACATTTTCACCAGTTAAATTGTAAGGTAGTTTTTTCCGCCCGGTTGGTTCTCCTAAAACAGGACCAGTATGAATTCCAATACTAATATTCCAGAATGGACGATGAACACCTTCAACACGACAATCAAGAATAACTTTGCGCATTTCAACGGCTGCATTGATTACATCAATGGGGTTGGTACGGTTTTCTTCCAGTACCCCTCCTGCATATAAAAAAGTGTCACCAATGGTTTTTACTTTCAGCACACCATACTTACGGCCAATTTCATCGAATTTTAAGTAAACTTCGTCCAGAGCATCAACCAATTCCTGCGCTTTCGGATGACCATTAAGCTTTTTAAACCCTTTAACAGTAGCATAAAGAACCGATACCATTTTAAAGCGTTTTACTTTTCGGCGGCGGGTAATTTTAAGCTCTTCGTCAATGTCTTTATCTGAGTATTTTGCTAAAAGATTATGGTACTTTTCATTCTGATGTTGAAGATCTTCATACCAGCTCATATAACCTTTTAGTTGCTCGTTGAGCTCTTTATTCCGGTTGGCGAGTTTCGTAATTCGTTCTATGTAACCATCAATGCTGTCCATAATTCTATAAAGGGATTAAATATGAATTTCCTTAGGTCTGCAAGTATAAATTTATTAGTAATTTACTAAATAAATCATGAAAAATCCACGCTTGGATTAATGGTTACGTTGATTATTTCAAAATGTTATTCTAATTTGGAATAAATACAAGAATGTGCTAATTGTTTTGATAAATGAAGAAGTTTTTACTGTTAAGAATTATCGTTGTAATTTCATTATGTGATCAATTAACAGCTCAGGAATTAAATCGTATCTGGTCATCAGAACCAACTCTACAGGTACCTGAATCGGTGTTGTTTTCGGCGTATCATAATTGTTTGTTTGTGTCTAATATCGTAGGGAATCCAGCCGATAAGGATGGGGAAGGTGTAATTTCGATTTTAAATCTGGATGGAAGCGTAAAAGAATTAAAGTGGGTTACCGGGCTAAGTGCCCCCAAAGGCATGGCTGTAGATTCGATGTATTTGTATGTTTCTGATATCGATGAATTGGTGGTAATTGATATTAATCTTCAACAAATACATAACCGAATACGAAGAGATGATGCCCGGTTTTTAAATGATGTTACCATTAATAAAAAAGGGAGTGTTTTTGTTTCAGATACTCAAACTGGTAGAATCTACAAGCTAAAAGATAATCGTTTGAAAGTTTGGCTTGAGGGACCTATGCTAAAAGGAGTAAATGGACTTTATTGCAATAATGACGATTTGATTGTTGGAACTGAGAATTGTATCTTAAAAGTAAGTATGGTCGATCAATCATTTGAAGTATTGATTGAAAATACTACGCCTGTTGATGGCCTTGTTGGAGATGATAATGGCGGATATTATTTTTCAACCTGGGATGGATTATTGTATCATGCTGTTCCTGACAATACACCTGTTTTGTTATTGGATACCTCCTCCGAAAATGTTAATTGCGCTGATATTGGGTATGATCCAACCTGTCGTTTGATTTTTGTTCCAACCTTTTTCGATAACCGTGTGGTTGCTTATCGTTGGGGTAAGTTATGATGGCTCTTTAAGTAATTTTAAAACCCTTTGCTGGCGTTGTTCTAATGGTTCAAAGGCATCTACCCAATGAATTTTAGTACCTTTGCGTTCCATACCGCGGTACCATGTCATTTGTCGCTTTGCAAATTGATGAATGGCAACATTTAGTTTGTCAAACATTTCTTTATAAGTTAATTCACCAATGATGTGTTGCGTAAGATATTTGTATTCTAAGCCATAGTAAATTAAATCATCCGGATGAACTCCTTGATCGATAAGAGTGCGCACTTCGTCCAACATACCTTCATCCAAACGTTTTTTTAATCGATCGGTAATTTTTTTGCGACGCGCATTTCTATCAATGTTGACTCCTATTATTAATGGATTTACATCGGGTAAATTAAGCTCAATTTCAGGATGATCCTGATAATAGGTTTCTATTTCGATTGCACGTATCGCTCGGGCAACAGTTTCTGTATCGGTTTGATTGTGTAATGATTTGAACGATTCGAGTGTTTTCGATAATTCTTCAATTGTTTTGCCCTCCAACTCTTTCCGTAAATCGGGATTATTAGGCACATTAATCAGTTTATATTGCTTTAAAACCGATTCGATGTACATACCTGTTCCGCCACACATAATTGGGAAATGTCCATTGTGTTGTACTTTTTCAAAAGCTTTAAAAAAGTCGGCTTGATACTCGAAAACATTGTATTTGTAGCCTGCTTCAACAATATCAATTAAATGGTATGGAATGGTTTGTCCGTCAATTGTATAATCTTCAAGATCTTTTCCAGTACCTAAATCCATCCCTTTATATACTTGCCTCGAATCAGCACTAATGATTTCTCCATTAAGCGTTTTGGCTAGATGGGTAGCAAAAGTAGTTTTTCCCGAAGCCGTTGGACCCAATATTACCAAAAGGTTATATGATGTGTTGTTATTTACAAGCATAGTACAGTTTTAAAGAGGCAAAACTACGTTATTTTTAAGCGAAAATAAAACGCTATGGGCCGTGTTAAATAATACTAAAGTGTAGTTGTATATTAGCATAAGAAGTATTGACCTGAAAGTCAATTTCAAAATTTTGTTACTTTTGTTGTCTATGTCAAACGATAAATCAAATAAAGAATCAATAGCAATCGGACGTATGTACCGTCATCTTTTTAATCGAATAAAAGATTTGCTTTTCAAGCCAGCAAAGGAATGGGAAGTTATAGTGGCGGAGCAAACAACTGTTAACGATATGTTGATGTCGTTTAGTTTGCCCCTTATTGGAGCTTATAGTCTGGCTGTGTTTTTAGGGTATTTATTTGGTCATCAGGAATTAGACTTTACCATAGCAGTAAAATTTGCAGCTTTTACTTTTTCGGCATGCTTTTTTGCATTGTATCTGGGGTATTTTATTCTCATCAAATTAATACCTGTTGATCGTTTTAAAGAAGAGAAAGAACTGGCATTTAAATTGGTAGCATATTCTTCGTTACCTGTTTATTTATTAGGAGTAATTACAGCTCTGATTCCTCAAACATTTTTCTTTTATTTTTTGGCAGTTTATGCAGCTTATATAATATGGGAAGGACTTAAAGTGTTAAATTTTAGTTCCGAAAAGAGAAGTATGTATACAATGGCATTAACTTTGATAGTGTTGCTATTGCCGTATGGGTTGCATAAGTTATTAATATACTTAAGCAGATTTGCTTTATGAGTCAAGCATCGAATAGAATAAATATACGAAATAAACGTTCAACTTTTGATTATGAGTTAATTGAACGTTTTACTGCAGGAATACAACTTGCAGGTACCGAAATTAAATCCATCCGATTGGGTAAAGCCAGTTTGGTTGATTCGTTCTGCTATTTTGTAAAGGGTGAACTTTGGCTGAAGGGGATGAGAGTATCGGAATATTTTTATGGTACTTATAATAATCATCTACCCGAGCGCGAAAGAAAACTTCTTTTGAATAAAAAAGAGTTACAAAAGCTGGAACGTAAAACCAAAGAATCGGGTTTGACCATTATTCCTGTTCGATTGTTTTTGAATGATCGTGGTTTCGCCAAAATTGAAATTGCTTTGGCAAAAGGTAAAAAACAACACGATAAAAGAGAGACTCTTAAGCAAAAAGATGCCAGTCGCGAAATGGATCGCGTCAGAAAAAAATATTAATTTCTTTTACATCCTACGCAACCTTTCCTGATCTATTTCATCAGAGATATTAAACCCTTTTAATGTCTATGCGTAAGGATTTTTGCCTTTGTCAAAGGTTGTTCTGCTTACATAAAAAGGTTAATTTCAATACTCTGTTTTTAGTAACGTTTTTTGAAGTTTAATCTGTTTAGTGAGCGAACTTAATAAAATAATAAAGGATTGTCAGAACAATAAGCGGAGGGCGCAGCAACAGTTGTACGAGATGTTTGCACCCAAGATGCTGGGTGTTTGTATGCGTTATTGTAAGGGCAGAGATGAGGCTGAAGATTGCCTGCAGGAAGGTTTTATAAAAGTCTTTTCTAAAATCCATTTGTTTGGATTTAAAGGTTCTTTTGAAGGATGGATTCGTCGTATAGTTGTAAATACAGTTATCGAACATTTTAGAAAGAAACAGCCTGAAGTTTTGGTAGATGAATTTCCAACCATTACTGATGAGGAGGAAGATGTTTATATTCCTATTGTAAATCAAACTGAGTTATTAGCAATGATTCAGGAATTACCACCCAAATACAGATTGGTTTTTAATATGTACGCCATCGAAGGATTTTCTCATCAGGAAATTGCTGAAGAAATGGGTATTTCTATAGGTACATCTAAATCTAATTTATCGAGGGCAAGGCAATGGTTAAAGCAACAAATTGAAGTAAAGGTGAAAGGTAAAAAACAAGAAGTATGTTAAATCAAGATATCGATATAGATAAGGTCTTTAGTGAAGGCTTAGGCGATATGGAATTTCTGCCTTCTGCCAATGTTTGGGCTGGAATCGAAAGTAAGCTTGAGAACAGAGGAAAGAAACGGGGCCTTATAATGGTTTGGGGTATGGTTGCGGCAGCATCTGTATTGGCTGCTATTATTACAACCGTACTTCTCTTTCAGATAAGCGATCCTAATAAATTAACATCGTCTTTTGCAGAAGTAAATAATCAAACCAATAATACTGAAGAGTTATCTCAAATAATGGCTCCAACTTCGGATAAGGAACTTGACTTATTGGATAATGATCAGAATGTAGAGGAAAGTGAAACTCCGATAATTGGTTTTACCGAAAATAATAAAAATGAAGTTGCCGTTTTGCATGACGATAATAGTTCTCAGCGTGAAGAAACATATTTGTCAAAGCATTTAAATTATAAGCCTTTGTTGGCAAAAGGAGTTGAGAAATTAATTGGCAGATCTGATGTAGGCTCAAAACAACTTAAAAGTAATACTACCAAAAAATATTTTCCACTTTATGCTTATAATGATGATGTAAAATCGCCAAAAGATTACCAGGTGTTGATTGGTGGAGGCATGTCATCAGCTCATAATTATCGACAAACTTCGGGTGCACCTGTTCGTTCATACGATAATTATTCCGAAAGTGGTTTTAATACACTAGGTGGTAGCATCAATGTTCGTATCGAGACTAGTAAAAGGTGGAGTGTCGAAACAGGTATTGCCTATTCTCAATTAGGACAGGATATTAGTAGTGCTTCAAATTATCAGGCTGATTTGATGTATGGTGATGCAATGATTAGGACTAGTGTTTCTATGCCTAAAAGTTATACTAATTCTTTGGGTAAAATTAAATTCAATACTATTGGAAGTAGTAGCGCTCCTAAGGCTGGTATTGAGAAAGAGGCCGTAAATTCGATTTACGATATCGCATTATTGTCGGATGCTGATGGTATACGGCAATCCTTAGAGTATATAGAGGTGCCTTTAATGGCTCGTTATAAACTGTTGGATGGTGTTGCTATTGTGTCTGTTGCTGGAGGAGTGAGCTCAAATATTTTAGTTGGGAATACAGCTTATTTATTGGATGGAAATAGTAAAATGGACATTGGAGAAACAGAAGGGATTAAGCCTGTTTCGTGGAGTAGTTCATTTGGATTAGGATTTGAAGTTCCTGTTTCTAAAATGATTAGAATAGGTATTGAACCAAGATTTAAATATTATCTTGAATCGGTAAGTGATAATACGGATTATAGTTTTCAACCTTATTCTTTCTCTGTATTTGGAGGTATTACATTTTTACTTCATTAATTACGAAAAACTATTAACCATATTAAAAAATTCACCCTGCAGATTCATTAGGTCTTTGTATGTGCCGTTTTCGCTTATTTGACCATCTTTAAGAACAATTATTCTGTCGGCTAAATGAATGGTTGATAAACGATGGCTAACTAAAATAGCGGTTCTGTTTTGAGTAATTTCCTTAAAATGAGTAATTAGATTGGCTTCGGTATAAGCATCTAATGAACTGGTTGGTTCATCAAGAATAATGACTTGGGCATCGTTGTAAAACGAACGAGCTAATGCGGTTCGCTGCCATTCGCCTCTACTAAGCATTTCACTATCTTTAAAAAGAGTACCAAGTGGTGTTTCGTAACCACTTTTCAAATTGTTGAAAACATTATGGATGCCTGCATTATCGGCAGCCTTTATTATGTCATCCATTTCAAAAGCTCGTCGCACATTTCCAAAACGAATATTGTCTTTAGCCGAAACGTTGTAAAGCATAAAATCCTGAAATATAATGCTGATGTTTTCGGCAAGATCACTTGGGTGAATCTGGCTTAATGGTTTGTTGTCGAACAGTATTTTGCCATTCGTAGGTTTGTATAACCCTGCAAGCATTTTAACAAGTGTGGTTTTGCCGGAGCCATTTGCGCCAACTAAAGCAACTGTTTCTCCGGCAGGGATAGTTAAATTAAGGTTATTAAATACCCACCGATTAGTATTTGGATATTTGAAATCAACCTGTTTAAAAGTAATTGCTTGTTGTAATGGAATAGGAAAATTACCTCTGCTATTTTTTTCTTCGGGCAGTTCGATATGTTGGAAGTCAAAAAAGTTTTTAAGAAATAAATTATCTTCCAATAAAGAGGTTATTCGTGTTAATAACTCTTGTAAAACAGCATAACTTCTTTGTAAAGCAAGAAAATACATTGCCATTGATCCATTGCTGATCTTGCCCTGAATGGCTTCGTGGATAATAAAAGAAAAAACAATGAGAAGGATGATGGTAGCAAAAATTTGAACACTGGTTTCATAAAGTGTTTTACGCTTTGACATTGACCATTGCTTACTGCGTAATTCATCTCGTACCTGATTGAATTTATCTGTAAACGTCTTACTCAAATTGAAGATTCTTACTTCTTTAGCAAAGTCTTTTCCAACTAAAAGACGATTAAAATAATGCAGACGTCTTTCGTCCTCTGTTTGTTCCTGTTTAAGATTAAATCCTTTTTTTGAATAACTGATGCGAAAAAGAATGATAGGAATACCAACACCTAATAATACGGGAATCATGTACCAGTGGAAGGTTGTTAATACAGAAAGCATTATAAGTAAGGTAATCGTGTTCTGAAACAACCCCAATAAACTATAAAAAACTTTACTTGGCCTGAAGTTAGATTCGTTAACAGCACGATAGAATAAGTCTTGATAAGTACTGTCTTCAAAATATTTATATGGTAGTCGAACTGTTTTATGATGAATTAAATTTTGGATATAGTCATTCAGAAAGTGAGAGTGTCTTTCGCGTGCTAATGTGTTGACCGATCCGCTGATGGCATTTAATAAAAAGAAAGCGGCAACTAATGCCATCGAGTTATAAAGTTCGCTTAAGTTGTTGCTATTTGCAATTTCTGAGTTGTCAACAACGTTGATAAGTTGCTTTACTACAATTAAGAGAAGTAACGGAATAAATCCTCTGAAAATAGTAAGAATGGTATTGATAATTGTCCATTTAGGGGAGCTTAAATAGACTAGTTCAATGGCTTTAATAAGATGTTTAACTGAGTTTGTCTTCTTTGTTATTTTCATGAAGCCGTTTTACAATTGAATACTAAAATAATATAATAATTTAGCATCAACGAAGACGAAAGAACAATATATTCTTATTGAAGGAAGATTGCATGAAAGATGCTACTCTATTGAATTATTCTAGTGTATATTAGTGCGCAGTATCGTATTAATAATCTTGGGTATCTGCCTATTTTAGGCATCATTCTTTTTGAAAGCCTAAAGCTCCAATGTTCAATTGAAAGAAATTTATTTTTCCTGGTACGACCAATTACTTTTCCAAGAATATCACTTTGTTTTAAACATGGATCAGCTATAAAAAGACTATCACCCATACTTATTATTTCATCTTCTTTATAGTTAATAACTCGATGTGCAATAAGCGAATCTTTTCCCATAAAAACAATGATATCACCTTTGTCAAAGCATTCATTAGGGGCTATTTGTAACGTGTCGCCTGGGAGTAAGGTTGGAAACATGCTAATGCCATGGGCTACAATCTCTGTTGTATGCCCCTCTTTTAGCAATGATTTTGTAATGCTTATCAGTTTATGCTTATCCAAATTGATTAATAATTAGATCAACAATATCAGTGTCGGGTTTAAATCCTAATTCAAAAACACCATGTTGTTCAACAATATCTGCAATATAATCTAATCTTTCTGTTATTTGGTTTTCATCAAATTGGTATTGAATGCAATTACTAAGAATTGACAAAATTCCGTTAGTAGTTTTTAGAGGTTTAATATAATTTTCAGGCGATTGCCTGATGATGAAAAGCTTTTTGAGTTTTACTTTTTTATTTTCATCAATATAATAGGGCATTGGGGTATTGTAAAGTTGGTATCCTTCATTGGATGGATTAATGACAATCCGATCATCGTTGATTATAGTTGCACCTTTTTGTTGCCAAAGCTTTGCCATTGTTGATTTACCTGTACCGGAAATAGCAGAAAATAAAAAACCACAATTGTTATAATTGATAGCTGAAGCATGCATTATAATACCCTTATTTAAGTGGGTAATATATTGAAGTATAAGTATGCCAATGGGATGAAAAAAAGGGTCTAAATGAATGGTTCCTGAGTGTGAGGTTACTATTTTAAGATTGATTAAATGGGCTTTTTCGTCAATAATAGCTATGCCTGATTTTATATTAGTATTGTTTTCAAATTCAAAGTGAATAAACTTGTTTGAAGAGTCCGAAAGGAGTTGCCATTTGTAAGGAATTTCTTCTTCAAATTTTTGAGGACCTTTAAAAACGACATTAAGTTTTGAGATGTCTATTGAAGAAGTATTATTAATATTTAATTCCCAATCGAATTTTTTAGAGGTGGTTTCAAATAATTTACTTCCACAAGTATTAAGTAGCATAAAAAAAGGATACAGAAAATTAACTTTTATTCCTATATCCCCAATATTATAGATATAACTTATCATTACTAATTAAAGGTTATCATAATCGGGCGAGGTACCTCCAAAAGGAGTTTCGTTATTGATCGACTTCTGATAATTGGGTGCTGAATTTGTACTAGCGCTTTCCATACCAGGAAGACCACCACCACCAGGGTGTCCTGGAGATTGAGTCATCATTACCAAAGAAATCTCCGAATCAATCTCAAAACTATTGATTTTAGGTGAAGTATATATTCTTTTTTTATTCATTTAATCGTTTACTTATTCGTTGCCTTAATTATGTTAGCACTTATGGCTTCGGATAAAAAATGTTTTATATCATTTTTAGCAACAGTTGTATTTACATCAAATTCTTTGCAAACAAGATCAATAATCTCTACTTCTGACTTAGATTCGTTTAATTGTTCAAGAATATACAAACCTACCTCGTTAATTGCAAATACTTTGTTCATTTGAGCAACTTCCGATGCAACAGGAACAATTACTAATTCATTCCCTAATTTTTTTTCAACAAAACCTGATACTTTTTTATATTGTAGCTGATCCAAAATAAATAAATTAGGTACAAAAATATAAAAAAACGCTTATATGCCTTATCGTTAACTAAATTCTTCTAGAATATTTGACCAATAAAGACTTTTAGCATTTTAATAACATTTAAAGATTCATTTGGTTTAAAATTCTAATCGTGCAAATGGAGCAACTGACTGATCAACAAACTCTTCTTGTAAATATTTGTAGTAGCCAGTAATAGCTATCATTGCTGCATTATCGGTGGTGTACGCAAATTTTGGGATATGGGTTACCCAATTATGTTTTTTTGCTAGTTCATTTAACCTATTTCTTAGCCCCGAGTTGGCAGAAACGCCTCCTGCTAATGCAATGTGTTTAATGCCAGTATCCTTTGCTGCTTTGATAAGTTTATCCATTAAAATATCAATAATGGTTTTTTGTAACGAAGCGCATATATCAGCCTTGTTGTCTTCAATAAAATCTGGATTTACTTTGATTTGGTCTCTTAAAAAGTACAGAAATGACGTTTTTAGACCGCTAAAGCTATAATTGTAGTTGGTGATTCTTGGTTTGCTAAAAACAAACGCATCTGGATTCCCCTGAGAAGCTAATTTATCAATAAGAGGCCCACCTGGATAAGGTAATCCCATTACTTTGGCACATTTATCAAAAGCTTCGCCGGCGGCATCATCAATTGTTTGCCCTATTATTTCCATCTCCAGATGGCTTTTAACTAAAACAATCTGGCTATTTCCGCCTGATACCAACAAGCAAAGAAAAGGAAATTCGGGTTGGTCATTATCTTCCGTATTTTCTTTTATGAAATGTGCCAAAACATGAGCATGTAAGTGATTTACGTCGATCAAAGGAAGTTTATTCGTCAGAGCAAAAGCTTTGGCAAATGATGTTCCAACTAATAGTGAGCCCATTAATCCGGGACCTCTGGTAAAAGCAACAGCGTCTATTTCTTCTTTTTTGATGTTTGCATCTTTAATGGCTTTATCAACAACAGGGATAATATTTTGTTGATGTGCACGTGATGCTAATTCTGGTACCACCCCACCAAAAGCTTTGTGAACATCCTGATTTGCCACACAATTAGAAAGGATCACTTCGTCCTTAAAAACTGCTGCTGATGTATCATCGCATGATGACTCAATGGCTAAAATAATCACACTCATAATTTCTTCTTATAGAATTAGCTTCCTTATCGTTTTATTTCCCTCCTTTTTCTTAATTTTGGTGGGTTATAACGGGTCAAAAGTATAAAAAAAAATATCAAAATAGGATTGTATGTCATTGCAGTGCCCTTGGGTTTACTGTTAGTGTTGTATATGCTTGTTTTGATACCGGCTGTTCAAACACGTATAGTAGCCTTTTTTACCAATGAGTTATCTGAAGATTTTAATGCTGAGATATCTGTGGGTAAGGTTTATTTCAAGCCTTTTTCGAGTGTTGTGCTGGGTGATGTATTGGTGAAGGATCAACAGAATGATACACTGATCTATGTGCATTCATTAACCTCACATATTGATTCAATTTTTTTTAGCGATAAGAAATTATATTTATCAAGGTTAGAAATTAATGACCCTTATATAAATGTATATAAAGAGGATAGTGTTTATAATTATTCATTTCTTCTTAAAAACAGAGTTGAAGAAGATACTGTATCGAAAAGTAATTGGAGATTTAAAGTAAAGTCAATTGAGTTAGCTAATGGAAGTCTTAATATTGATGAAGAAAAAACGCATCCTATTTCAGTAAATAATTTTGATTTAGTTCTTAGTGAAATTAATAAGGATAGTATTTTTTCGTTTAGTCTTGATGAGTTACGATTGGAGGAGGAAGATGGTATCATTGTGCAGGGAGCTTCAGGTAACGTAAGTATTGCAGAAGGAAACGTTAATTTAAGTGAGTTGCAAATTAAAACGTTTCATTCACGAATTAATTTGGATAGTTTAAATCTCAATTACGATAGGCGTGAAACCGGTTTAAATCAAATACAGCAATTTTATGTTAGTTTAAAACCTTCATATATATCACATCGAGATTTAGGTCTTTTTGTCGATCTTAAACAATTAGGAAATCTACCTTTTAATATCTCAGGTCAGGCATATGGTACATTAAATAGTATTAAAGGGCGAAATATCAGATTCGATTTTGGAACTGAATCATCTATTTCTACCAGTTTTGATGTAAATGGCTTACCAAACGTAGATGAAACATTTTTGTATTTAAATGTAAAAGATCTTTATACCACTCCAGCTGATTTAAGGTATATTATGGCCTACAATAAAAAGGTGAAATATCAATTACCTGCTAGTCTCGATCATTTGGGTAAAATTCATTATAAAGGAAGTTTAACGGGGTTTTTAAATGATATGGTAGCTTTTGGTCAGTTTTCCACCACAATGGGTACTATTAATACAGATATTGGACTAAAAGTAGATGATCGAAAAGGATTAGTTTTTGCGGGAAACCTTTCCACTTCCGATTTTAATATTGGCGGATTATTGGGAGCAGAGGAACGAATAGATAATCTTTCGATGGAGGTATCGATAAAGGGAAGTCGCAAATCAGCTCAATCATTTTATGCTTTCCTTGATGGTGTGGTTGATACATTGGAGATAAATCAATACAACTACACCAATATTACTTTAAGCGGATTGTTTGCTAATCAGAAATTTGATGGTGCTATACGTATGGATGACCCCAATGGAAAGCTTGATTTTAATGGTAAAATTGATTTAACCGAAGGCGAACCAAACTTTAACTTTAGTGCTGTTGTTGAAAATGCAAAACTTGATAAGTTAAATATCCTGCCCAAAATTCCGGATAATGAAATGTCTATCACCTTGAATTCTAATTTTACGGGTAAAGATATTAACGATGTGGTTGGATATATTACTATTAACGACGCTAAATTTATATCTCCAGAGCATAATGTTAAGATGGATTCACTCTTGCTAATTTCGGTTCGTGAGGGAGATGACAAACATATAATTCTGCAATCGGATGTGTTGGAAGGTGATCTGGTAGGGAAATATAATTTTACTTTTTTTAGGCAGATCTTTATCAAACAATTACAAAAATATCTTCCTGCTCTTGAAAATTTACTACCACAAAAGAATGTTGATTTAAGAGATAATAATTTTACATTTTCCTGTCGATTTAAGAAAGTGAGTGAAATTGTACATCTGCTGAAACCTGATTTAAATGTTTCGGAAGATGGTATTGTATTAGGTAAATTCAATAACAAAGAAAACACTGTTGATTTAACTTTTGAATTGGGTGAACTTCAATATAAGAATCTGTTATTGGTAAATCCTGAGTTACAAATTGCTTCGAACGATGATCATGAACTATCATTTATTACCCGTTGTAAAGAAATTTTAGCCAAAGAAAATCCATTATTTCAGAATTTTAGTATTCATAATTTAATGTATCAGGATACTATTCAAACTAATATATATTGGAATAACTGGAGTGAAGTTAATAATAGTGGATCAATCCATGCTACAACTAATGTAAAGGGAATTCAATCAGGCCTTTATGCTAGTATTGATTTGGAGCCTTCGTATGTGATGGTGAAAGATAGTATTTGGGAAATTCAGGAATCTCGCATTAATTATCATCCAATGGGTATTTCTATTAAAAATTTCCGTATTCATCACGATAATCAGGAGTTGGGCATAAATGGATTTCTTCATAAGTCAGCTAAAGATGGCATGGAGATTCATATGCAAAATATTCGATTGGGAGATATTATTTCAGCACAAAATATTAAAGGATTAAGTATGGATGGGGTGTTGGATGGTAATCTTCAGCTTGCTGATTATTACCGTACACCAATAGTAGCAAGTGATTTAAAAATTGAACAATTTAAATTTAATGATGATAAAATTGGTGATTTTTATCTGAATTCGAATTATGAACCCATGCAAAAAAGGTTGAATGTTACTTCATCGGTAAAAGATGGTGATAAGCAGCCATTGGTTGGAGGTGGGTATATTGATATGGATAGTCTGGAGATAAATCTCGATTATCAACTGGATAGTTTGCACATAGGATTTCTTAATCTTTATTTGAGTAAAATCATACAAAATCTCAAAGGTACAGCTTCTGGCAATATGGCTGTAAGAGGATCGTTACAAGCTCCTGAATTAGTAGGTAAAGTTAATATTAACAAAGCTTTTTTTGATGTTGGTTTGTTGCAAACAACTTATTCTATATCTGATTCGATTGAATTTGGAGCTAATGACATGGATTTTAAATCGATGACATTGACCGATCGCTATGGAAATAAAGGATCGTTTAATGGAAATATTCATCATACAGTGTTTAGTGATATGAGTTATAACCTGGCGTTAATTGCCAATAATATGCTCATTTTAGATACTAAGTATAAGGATAATCCCTTGTATTATGGAACTGTTTTTGGCGATGGAAACATGTCTATCACTGGTACCACAAGTGATATATTTCTGGATATAGGTGGTAAAACAAGGAAAAATACATTGTTTTATATTCCGCTAAGAAGTGATGAAGTGGTTGAAGAATCTAATTTTATCCGCTTTGCAAAACCAAAGGTAGAAGATGAAGAGGATCTTGTAGATGAGGTTGACGATAGTTATGTGACTGACTTTTCAGGAATGACCATCAATATGGATTTAGATATAACACCCGATGCTCAAACCCAGGTAATTTTCGATTCGAAGATAGGCGATATCTTAAAAGGGAATGGTAACGGAAATCTTCAGGTGCGAATGGATAAAGAAGGAGGCGTTAATTTTTATGGCGATTTTAGTTTTGATGAAGGAGATTATATGTTTACACTTCAAAACGTGCTGAATAAACGCTTCATTATTAACCAGGGAAGTACTATCCGTTGGGATGGCAATCCTTATGATGCAAAAATTGATTTGAATGCAACTTATAAGTTGAAAACTTCGCTTTACGATTTGGTCCAATCTACTATAACCGATGAAAAAACGCTGCAGGATTATAGCCGACGTATACCCGTAAATTGTAATTTGTTACTGACCGATCGATTGATGAAACCTGCAATTAAATTCCAGATAGAAACCCCATCTGCTCAAAAAAATAATCAGGATATTATTGATGCTTATATTAATACCGAAGAAGAATTAAACCGACAAGTATTATCATTGTTAGTACTTAATCGTTTTTTTACCGACGAGAATTTATCAAATAATGTTACTGACAATAATCGCTCTACAGGTAATAATGCGGCGTTAGTAACTACCTCTGAAATGTTGTCGAATCAGTTAAGTCATTGGTTATCTCAGATAAGCAACGATTTTGATATTGGAGTAAGTTATCGTCCGGGTGAAGAAGGAATATCGAACGATGAGATTGAAGTAGCCCTTTCAACACAGGTGTTTAATAACCGCGTTACCATTAACGGTAATGTAGGGTATGGGCAAGATAATACCCGGACCAGTAACCTGATTGGTGACTTTGACGTAGATGTGAAACTCAATCAGTCGGGGAGCTTACGTGGAAAAGCTTACACAGTAACAAATAATGACATTATTTATACCGAGTCGCCAACCAGACAAGGGGTGGGGATATCGTTTAAAGAAGAATTTGATTCGGTTAAGGAATTGTTGAGGAAATACTGGCGTATGTTTACCGGAGAAGCAAAAAAGGAAGAGGAAGAAGAGAATAATGATTAATTATTTACGTTTACCTTATTGAAAGATAGGTGCCGTTTGCATTTTTATTATTTTAGCTGAATAGAAATCTAGAAATATAACAATGAGTCTATTACTATTTATACAGGCAACAGCCGAAAACATTGCTGATGCAAACCTCGAAGAGGGTGCAGAAAAAAGCATGAATTATATCGAAATGGCGATTAATGGAGGTTGGATTATGATTCCTCTGCTTTTGTTATCGGTTATTTCGGTTTATATTTTCTTCGAAAGATTTTTTGCCATCCGTAAAGCTTCCAGCGAAGATGATGGATTTATGAATAAAATAAAGGATTATATCCATGATGGTAAAATAGACTCGGCAATTGCATTATGTCAATCGCACGATTTCCCTATTTCGCGAATGATCGAAAAAGGAATTACTCGTATTGGTCGTCCGTTAAATGATGTTAATACCGCCATTGAGAATGTGGGTAACCTTGAGATTAGTCGTTTGGAAAAAGGTTTACCAACTCTGGCAACTGCTGCCGGCGGGGCTCCAATGATTGGATTCCTCGGAACGGTTATTGGTATGATCCGTGCCTTTTTTGATATGGCAAATGCAGGTAATAATATTGATGTTAGCCTACTATCGTCGGGTATTTATACTGCTATGGTTACAACAGTAACTGGTTTGGTAATTGGTATTATCGCTTATTTTGCCTATAATATCTTAGTGGCCAAAGTGGAGAAAGTTGTTTTCAAGATGGAAGCACGTACCATGGAGTTTATGGATCTGTTAAATGAACCTGCTCACTAAAACATGGCTTTAAAGCGAAGAACAAAAATAAGTGCCAGTTTCAGTATGTCGTCTATGACCGACATTGTGTTTTTGTTGCTGATCTTTTTTATGATCACTTCAACAATGGTGCATCCTAATGCCATAAAATTGTTGATACCAAAGAAAAGCACAAAGAAGGTTGTGGTTGAAACTTACTTAAATGTAAGGGTAACTGCTTCGGGACGTTATGTAGTAGATGGTAAATGGATGGGGAGTGATCAGGTAGAAGGCAATTTGGTGAGACTTTTTTCTCGTAATGATAAAACCATCATTAAGCTGCGTACCGATGCTAATGCGTCGACAGGTGATGCTGCCCGTGTGTTGGATATTGCGGAATCGAATGGTGTAAAAGTAATTTTGGATATCAGGTAATGGGACTCAAAAGAAGAAGTAAAGTAGATTCTGGTTTCAGCATGTCGTCGATGACTGACATTGTTTTTCTGTTGCTGATCTTTTTTATGATTACATCAACATTAGTAACGCCAGTGGCTAATAAAGACCTGACATTACCCAAGAGTGATCATCAGGTATCAGCCAAGCCTAATACTACTATTTCGGTAAATGCTAACCGCGAATATTTTGTACAGGGCGAGAAGGTTGCTTTCTGGCAAATAGAATCTAAATTGAAAGAAATATTGGCAAATAGTCCCGAAATGTATGTAGCATTGCATGTCGATGAGTCGGTTCCGTTTTCGGTGGTTGGTAAAATAAGAGATATTGCCATCCGAAATAAATATAAGTTGATATTGGCCACACAAGCCAAGTAAATATGAATGATAAAAACAAACGATACGGTGTAATTGGTACAACAGTATTTCATTCTTTACTGTTGTTGTTTCTGATTTTCTTTGGATTGAAAACGCTACCCAAAGGAGAAGAAGGGATATTGGTAAGTTTTGGGGATACAGTATTAGGTCAGGGGCCCGAAGAGCCCAAAGAATCTGAGGCTGTAAAGCAGGAGCAAGTAACACCTCCTCCCGTTAAAACGCCTGAACCAATACAGCCAGAACCTGAAAAAGAAGATATTGAAACACAAGATTATGACGAAGCTCCGGTTGTAAAATCCGAAGCTCAGAAAAAGAAAGAAAAAGAGGAGAAGGAGCGTTTGGAGAAGGAACGCAAAGAAAGAGAAGAGCAAGAAAGGATTAGGAAAGAAGAATTAGAACGTCAGCGTCAGGAGGAATTGGAGCGTAAACGTATTGAAGAAGAAGAACGCAGGCGTCAGGAAGAACTGGATCGTCAGGCTGCTGAGGCACGAAATAAAGTAAAAGGAGCCTTTGGAAAGGGAACCGGTGACAATACTTCGGAAGGGGATACGGGCGGAACAGGTAATCAGGGACAGACAACCGGAGGTAATAGTACTAATAGAACCGGATCGGGCCTAGGAAACTCAGGTAATGGGTTTGATTTGAGTGGAAGAAGTCTGGTGGGAACTTTACCTTTGCCTACTTATCGCATTCAGGAAGAAGGTATCGTAGTAGTTAATATTACAGTTGATAAAAATGGATATGTAACCGCTGCAGATGTTAATTTAAAAGGTACAAATACAATGAATAAAGAGCTTCGTAACAGAGCCATTGAAGCAGCTAAAAAAGCGAAGTTTAATTCCGATAAAGAAGCAGCTGCTTATCAGCAAGGCACTATTACCTATCATTTTGTTTTGGATTAGAACAGTAAGTTTGTTAGTATTTAGTCAGTGGTCAGTAGCTACCCTTCGTTTGAAAACGAAGGGCTAATGTCAAATCAATTCCTATCGATATTAGTTCTGTTGAATTAAGAAATTCATAAATATAAACTACTCGATAGGAATCGAGTAGCAGGTAGATCGAGTAGTAGCGATTGGAAATGTCTTGTTACTTAAAAAAGCAGATCAAAAATTCCCAACACTTTCATAGCGGCCAGCATAACAGCTCCCAATAAGATGTATCGGATTGGTTTTACCCCAATTTGTTTGGCATATTTCGAAGCTATGAAAGCTCCTGAAGCATTACCTGCTGCAAGAATAAATCCATACAAGTAGTTGATTTGACCAGCCCAAATAAAGAATACTAATGCAATAGCTGTATAACAAAGTACAATTAAAACCTTTACTGCGTTGGCTTGAATAAGATTGTACCCTACGCCTAAGACTAAACCTGCTAACAAAAATAGTCCGACTCCAGCTTGAATAAAACCACCGTAAAAGCCGATGAAAAAGAAGATAATTAGTTGCCAATAGGTAGGCTTACCTTCAATATGGCCGGCTTGTTCTTTGATCCATTTATCGGGTTTTAAAAGTATCACGAAAAACATTACAAACAGCAAGATGCCGATAAAGTAGTTTAAAGCCTGTTCACTGATATTGATGGAGACAAGAGCTCCGGCAACAGAACCAAATAAAGCTGGTATAATCAGATAGATATTGCTTCTATAATCCAGTGTTTTCTGTTTTCGAAAATTACGCACTGCAACAATATTCTGAATAAATATAGCTATGCGGTTGGTTGCATTGGCCTGGTGGGGACTTAAACCCAGAAACATCAACATGGGCAGCGTTATTAATGAGCCACTTCCGGCAAGTGTGTTGATGAATCCGGCAAATAAACCGGCAAGGATTAAAAGAAGAATGTTAAGAGCTGAAATATCCATTAGGTAAAAATACATAAAAAGCTAATAGCTGTTGGCTGATGGTTAAAAAGGAACGGTTCTCTATTACCATTATGGCTATAAAGAACCGTTCCTTATATTGTTTCTTAAAACTAGTAGCCAACAGCTAGTAGCTATCAGCTTTTTTTAAAACCTATAACTCACATTCAGTAGTATCTCCCTTGGTCTTAGATAATACGTGTTTCTGACCAATGAAATATCGCTGTTCCAATAACTAACCAGTTGTTTTGTGTCGAAAACATTCCGGCATTTGATTTTATAGCTGAATTTTCCTTTTGTAGGTTTGAATGCATAACTAAAATCACCAAACCAATTCTCGAATGTTTGTTGGTTGTTTTCGTTGAGGTTGTATTCTCCTCTAATGTTTATCCATTGTTTTTTAGTTAGGTAGAAGAAGAAATCCAATACTTGTGCGTAGTTGTAAAATTTACTATTCGCCTGCGTGGTCTGCTGGCGGGTTTGTGTGTAGTTAAAACGATATTTAATCTGTAATGCTCTCCAATAGCCCCAGTTAATATTTAATCCGGCCATGTTAGTTAGCATTTCTCTGTCGCTTAGTGATTGGTTTAATACATATTGCGATTGTTGAAAACTATTGGTAGAGTTAATACCAATGGTTGAACGCCAATTGGCAATGTAGTACGTTATTTCTCCATTGATGGTATGATCCGATTTTTCATTATCGTAGGGAAGAATCTCGCTTTGAAAAACACCATTGCCCATACTTATCTGGCGGGTGATAATATCACTATGATTTAAGCTATATCTGTAATCGACAGAGGCAAACCATCCTGACAAGGGATTTTTGAATTCGGTGCGGATGCTTCCCATGTATCTATATTTGTGTGGCAATTGATTTAAGCCACGGTTTAAACTCCGGTAATTATTGATGATAAAGCCTTGGGTGAGCCCGTTAATGTCTCCCAGACTTTTACTGTAAGATGCCGAAGTTATCAGCTTGAAAAAATTACAGAACTCGTAATTAAGATATGCCCTGGGAGCAAAAATGGTTTGTTGTATTTGTTGACCGGCATGATGATAAGCATCATCAATATTGTTATTGACATACGAAAAGGGCAGGTTAAACCGAAGTTTCAGACTTGGAGTTTCGTAACTTATTTTTTCATCAACTCCCGCTTCACTCTCAGTCCAGTTGAGTTTATTGCGCAAGCTGTCGGCAGTTATTCCAAAGCCATTGTTGTCAATAGTTGTATTCAGTTTGTTCAGGCTGAAGTTGACAAATGCTTTGGTTGAAAAGGCCCATCGCTTATGGGTGAGTGTAAAAGCAGCTGATGCTTTGGTGCGTAAATCCTGCTTTAAGTAGTGTTGAGTAGCTTGGTTGTATGATTCGCCGTTGTTGATGTAATTATCAAATACTCCGGGTTGGTACTGCATTTGTTGCGGACTATGGTTGTAATCAACAAAAGCTTTGAAACTGATAAAATGCTTACCCACCATGCGATGCCAATCCAGTTCATCGGCTGCTGAAAAGTGGGGGAGGTTGGCATTCTGAAGCTGCTGCCTCTCGTTAATCGATGCTTCTGCCTTATCCCAATAGTTTTCGAGGCGAAACTTATTGTTTACATATTTTTTACTGGCATTGTTAGTATAGATCAGATCGGTGATCAAACTGTTTTTTTTGAATGTATTTTCGGTATGTTCACGCAAACGAGTGGTGTCATTTTCGAGGTAATACTCGGTTTCGATCAATGCTTCTTCTTCAATCCGATCGTTGTAATAGCTAAGGTTGGTTTTTAATTCTTCTTCATCGCTAAGCTTGGTAAGATAGTTGAAGCTGATAAGGGCGGCATTGTTCATTAGGTAACGCTCGCGGTTAGAGATCCCCGGTGGTGTTACCGATGAAATATCCAGTAGATTGGGTTTGGTATTAGTGTAATTATCAATTTCGTTGTACGATATGGTAAACGGATGATGCTGTGTTGATAAATCGTTACCAATATTATTGGCCTGCAGCGTTGCTATCATCTGGTGCTTGGGCGAAAATAGCATGGGTGTAATGTTGGCACTGTACCTGGGAAACGGGATGCCTATGGCTCCTTCGGCTCGAAAGGTGGTAGTATATTTCTTTTTAAGTTTCAGGTTCAATGAAGTACCATCGTTAAAAACCTTATCGCGCAGCATTTTTATGGGCTGATGGTTGTGTAATACTTCAACAGATCCAACTGCTTTGTTCGACAGGTTTTTGTTGGCAATACCATATCGTCCTTCCAGTAAATCCATCCCTTCGATGTAATATTTATCAATGGGTTTGCCCATATAGTATATTTTACCGCTTGCCTCAACTGTAAAACCGGGCATGCGCTTAATTACATCACCAATCGACTCATCGCTTTGTTTTTCAAACGAACCTACCATGTAAGTGGTGGTATCTTGTTTACTTACAATAGGTGTGCCGTGTACATTTACCTCTTTTATAGCTTTTACTTCTGTTGGCAGCATTATGTGAATTTCCTGTGTTTTATTGGCAATGATAAGAGTAGTGTCGTTATAGTTTAACGAACGGCACGAAAGAGTTACACTATCCACCAGGGTAGTGTAGCTCATATTAAAAAGTCCCTTATCATCGGTAAAAGCGTAGGTGATAATATTATTATCTGCTTCGGGATTTAATAACATTACACTTACCGCTGCGGCGGGTTGATTATCTTCTCCTACAATAATTCCATTTAATTTTGTTTGTGCATTAATATGGATTGTACTAAAAATAAATAAAGCCAGAATCAGGTTTAAGCGCATAATAACTACTATAAACGTTCAATATAATTGTTGCGACTTCTTAGTTTGGCATTAAGTTTTGCTTTCTCATCATCATTCAGTTGAAGCACTTCCGGATTTGCATAGCGTTGAATACGTTCTTCAATATCTCCTTTTTTAGCTTTTTGATAACCTTGTATATTGGTATTAATATAGTTTTTATCTTCCAGTAAAATAGGTTTGTTGTAGCTGATTGGTTCAAAAGAAGTAAGCTCGAAGCAGTGTTGCCTTTGAGTATCTTCTAATTTAAGAATCAAACCGGGCAGACCACCGAATATATACGGCCCATCGCTAACGGGTACTTCGGTTGTGTACCATGCTTTGAATGTTCTGCCTGCATACTGGGTGGTAGCTACTTGCGCTTTGGTGCCTGCCAATAGGGTATCGGTATTGGCTGTCAATTGCCATTTTAATGCCGTAGGCATCGATATTTTTAAGTAGGTACTCGTTACCTTTTCATACAGATTACAACTGTTGTTCTCCGATGATTTTATGATGTTGAAAGAAGTGAAAAAGGTAGGAGGATTACCCATTAATTGTGGTAATATTTTCATGGCCGCCGATTCAGGATCTTCGTTCTTATAAACTAATAACAAAGAATCTTTATCAGGTAAACTACTATGTGCAAATTGAGAATATTTTGCCCCAATAAGTAAAACCATATCCGTGGTTTTGGTTTTTGATCGGTTAGTTGAATCCAGCACGAATTCGTAATTGTAGTGGCAGACGTATTTTACCTTGTCAAGTGTTTGATAGGTTTGAGCTAAAGTTATTTGTACGCTTGCTATAATCAGCATCAGAGTTAGGAAGGAATATCTATCCATTTAATACTTTTCAATTATATTGTTTCTACTTAAAATTTTTGCTTCGATATGCCCCATTTGATCAGTAGTTAAGTTTTCTACTTGTGGACTATCTACTCTTTTTATTCTGCCTAAAATCTCGTTTTTCTTTAACTGAGGGTATTTGTTAATATCAAGGATAATGAAATTTTGTTGTGAAAAATAGATGGGATAATTATTCTCCTTTTTTGAAAATGAAACTAATTCAAAAACATGTTCTTGATGAGAATCTTGTAGTTTAATGATTAATCCTGGTAATCCACTAAATTTATAGGGACCATCGCTTATGGGAACATATAAAGTGTACCATGCATTATACTTTCGCCCCCTATAATTAGTTTGAGCTAATTTACACTGATAACCTGCAATAATAGTGTCTTTTGAGTTAATAAGTTCCCAGATAAATTTGTTGTTTTCTTTAATATGATAATTCGTTTTTAGTATTCGTTCATAAAAATCTATACTAGAAGAGTCTTTGTGTTTGATGATTCTATATTGAGCTAACATAGGGGTTGGGCTACCCATAATATGATTTATGTACTCGCGAGTAATCTGTTGAACTTCTTTATTATTGTTTCTATAAAGAGAATCTCTGTAAAAAAGGTTAGAATTTCCGAATTCAGATAGGTGATCTCCTATGTAAAGCATCATAGTTGTTTGACGTCTTAGACTTGTAATAACGGAATCTTCCTGAAATTCGTAATTGTAAGTTGCAATATATCTAGCGTTATCAATTATGCTTATCTTAGATTTGTTTTTGTTCGATTGTGCGTTTGATAAAATAGTTAAAGCACACAATAGTATTGTTGTAAAAAGGGTTTTAATATGTAGCATTAGTATGAATGAAAATAGAATTGTAAATGTTTTAATCCCGAGATCAATACTTTGATAACGGGATTATTTAATTGTTTTTTTAAGAGCAAAGATCTTCAATTGCTTGCTCGAAATCAGCTGCTTCTGCATCGGAACCGACAGGTTCTAGAGATATGTAATTATACTCTTTTCCATTATTACATTTGATGTGGAAAACATCAGCATTAGCAGCTGCAGCCATTGCGACAAAACTACTCATCAATACAATTTTTTTCAAATGTTTTTTCATTACACAAAATTTAAGTTGTTAATAATTAAAATTAATTTTGTGCAGGTTTAATCCTGCACCCCTGCTGCACCGGTTCGCAAAAATAGGTTGGCAGGGGTTGCTTCTAAATGGTCATTAATAAAGCAGTGTAAAGGTATGTGGATACTAGTCCAAAAAAATACACTGCCCCCCCCCCTTTTTTTTCTTTTGTTAAATAATGTTAATTAACATTGGTGATGTCGTTACGGATGCGATGTTATCTTACATCTAGCCAATAAAGATTGTATGCTTTATTCAAGGCGTGACTCAAAGTCACACCTTGAATTATATCTTTTAGTTTAATACTTTTCAATCAGATTATTCCTTCTTAGTATTTTGGCTTCCACACTTCCTAATTTCTCGGAGGATATGTTTTGAACCTGGGCGCCTATCATTCTTGATCTGTCTAATGCTTCGTTATGTTTTAGTTTGCGGTATTGCTTAGCTTCTATTTCGATGAATTTTTTATCCCATAAATATATGGGCTTGTTGTAGTTAATCTTTTTGAAAGTTTCTAATTCAAAACAGTGTTCTTTGTGAGTGTCTTCCAGTTTTATAATTAAACCAGGTAGCCCTTTAAATTTATAGGGGCCATCACTAATAGGAATAGCCATGGTGTACCATGCTCTGTATTGTCTGCCTCTATAGCTTGTTTGAGCTTCCTTGCATTGGTAGCCTGCAATTACCGTATCTTTTTTGTTGGTTATTTTCCAATTGAATGAGATGTTATCCGGAAGATGATAGTAATTGCTTGAAGCAACTTCATATAAATCTATCTTGTTGCTGCTTTTATCTTTAATAATACTGTACTGAGTGAAAAAATTAAAAGAATCGTCTTTTAATTGGTTAATAATATGTACGAGGTTTGATTGTTTTTTAACATCAAGGCATTCGTAAAACATAGAATCCATTCGGTAAATGCTGTTATGCGAAAATTCAGAGATGTTCTCTCCAATGAATAACCACATTTCTTTTTGCTTTTTTGAACTAGTACTGGTTGAGTCTTGCTGGTATTCGTAGTTATAGGATGCAAAGTACTGAGCCTTATCGATGATTTTAATCCCGTTATGGCTTTGAGCGTTTATCCGGCAAAGTGGGGGTACAGTGATCAATAGGACTAAAAGCAGTTCTCTCATAGCTTAGCTTTATTTACTGAGTGTTAATTACCACAAATTATGACAGTATGCATTGTGTAAATGAGTATTCGGTTGTATTTATTGAGTATTGGATAAAGATGTATGTTGTAAGTGGTACATGAACGGCGTTAATGATATTATTTAATACTTTTCAATTAGGTTATTTCTACTTAAAATTTTTGCTTCAACACTACCCAGTTTATCTTGAGATAAATTCACCACTTGAGGGTTTCCATATTTTCTAAGATTATCTAGGGTTTGATTGTGTTTTAGTTTTGAATATTGTTCAGGTTCAGCATCTGAAAATTTTCTATCCCATAAAGTTATTGGTTTATTGTAGCTTATTTTTTCGAAAGATGTAAGTGAGAAGCTATGTTCTTTTTCTACATCCTCAACTTTAACAATTAAACCAGGTAATCCTCTGAATTTGTAGGGGCCATCGTTAATGGGAATTGACACTGAGTACCAAGCATTATATTTTCGCCCCCTATAAGTAGTCTGTGCTTCTTTGCATAAAAAGTTTGAGATAAGTGTGTCTGGTTTGTTAGTTAGTTTCCAATCAAAAGTAATTTCTTCAGATAGTTTATAGTAGGTATTGGAAATTACTTCATAAGAATCTGTAGTTAGTTTATTATTGGATTTAATAATACGATAACTTGTGAGATAAGAAAATTTATCTCCTCTAAGTTGTTGGCCGATTTTCATCATATTTTTGGGATCATTAATATCATTGCAGTTATAGAACATGGAGTCCATCCTGAACATGCTATTGTGAGCAAATTGAGAAAGATCTTTACCAATTAATAGCCACATTTCTTCTTGTCTGCGAGAGTTGATACTTGCAGAATCTTCTTGATATTCATAGTTGTAGGATGCAAAGAAAATTGAAGGGTTAATTATTTTAACGCCATTATTTGTTTGTGCACCTAATGATAATGATAATATTACCAAAAGTGAGAAAAGGAGGTATTGTTTATAAGTTTGTTTCATTTGCTTTAATTTAGTAAAAGTTACCTCTTCCCCAATAGTTAGAGTCATTGAGGAAGAGTGTAGATAAATTTTAACAAAGTGCTTCACAGGCATCGAGATAGGCAATCAAATCTAGAAAGCGATCAGTTTCTGTCGTGATTAGAAGGTATGCTGATCCATCTTCGCATTCGATGGGCCATACTTTTGCATTTGCAGCAGCTGTAATTGCTACAAATCCAGCTACAAATAAAAACTTCTTCAAATGTTTTTTCATAACACAAAATTTAAGTTGTTAATAAATAAATTAATTTTGTGCAGGTTAAATCCTGCGCCCCTGCTGCACCGGTTCGCAAAAATAGGTTGGCAGGGGTTGCTTTTAAATGGCCATTTATAAAGCAGTATAAATATACATGAGTGCTAGTGTAATAAAATAGACTACCCCCCCCCTTTTTTTTTATATTAAAAGACCTAATAGGGGTGTTGTTCTATTAAGTTGCTATAATTTCGATGGGTTGATTTACTTTTATGCGTTTATTATTTGTGTAGATATAACTATGTTTTTCTTCGCAGTATTCAATTTCAACTCCGGCACCTCTTATTTCATCGAGCATATTAAAAAGGGTAGAGCGCGATACGCCAATTTGTTTGGCCAACTTTGAGGCAGTGCCAGTTTGTTGATTTTCGATAAGTGATGCTAGTTGTTGGTAGGGGATGGTTTTTAAGTTAATTTTCATAATTAGGTGAGTTTTGGCTTTAATCTTTGTTTATAAAATCCTCTTATTATATGGCGAATGAAAGAGGGGTGTTTGAGTAGAATGAATGCGATCTTTTCGAATATTTGTTTTATTAAGATCGCATCCTTTAATTTTATTCTTCTACTATTGTTTGCTTACCTGCCCGTAAATCAACAATAACGCGTGCTGCTTTGTAAGTATTGTAAAGTTTAGTGTTAGTGGTTTTAAATAATTCCATCAGTTTATCTGCTTTCAGTCGCAATAAATCGTTGTTTTCGGTAATTAAGCGAGCCAGTTCTCGGGTAGCCTGCGAGCGGGTTACAATGGCCGATCGGGGAGAGGCGATCAAGGTAGCAAAGTCGTCAATTTCTTTTTTTAGCTGAGCAATGTCTTCGGGCGTTTTACCATAGTCGGTTAATGCACCATCTAATCTTGCAGCTTCTGCATAAATATTGAGGCAGGCTGTTTTTACATCTTCATCCGACATATTTCTAATCTGAGAGGAAGATATGGCACATTTTTCTTTCAGGTCGGGTTGGTTATTATCCTGTGCGTATACAAAAATAGAACCGGCCATTTGTACAGTTGCTTCTATCATTTCTTCTTCTTCTTTTGTTTTTAATTTGCTGGCTCCTGTTGTTTTGCCTTGTTGAATAAGTAAAACATCTTCAATGTTAATAAGATTGTTACCAAAGGTTTCGATCAAGCTAACCAAAACAGGTATAGAACTTAATTCAGAAGTGTAGGTATTAAACACATTATTAACTGCCCTGAACATTGAAACTTTGTTACGTTGTTTAGAATTCATAAAAACTGATTTAAAGTTTTTGAGTCTCACCATTGAATACTCAATGGTTAATTGCAAAAAAGGGTAATCGTAACACTATTTTTGTAATAAAAAATGATTTTATTGTGTGAATAAAGTATAAAGTTATGTGAATGATAAGTTTGGAATGATTAAAATGTTATAATGAACTTAGGTGGATTTATAATGCTATATATTAAAGGAATAATACTATTGTATTTTAATTGTTGCTGGCTTTTATTTACTAGCATACACTAACCTTTAGTATGTGTTATGTTGTTTATGAGATGAGTACCTGATACTGCCATTGCGCTACCCGACGTAGTTAGATGCTTACCTTGGACTGAAAGATTGTTACCTGACACCGACAGATGCCTACCCGGCACTGACAGCGTCGTACTTGATACTGCCATTATGCTACCCGACGTAGACAGATGCTTACCTTGGACTGAAAGATTGTTACCTGACACCGACAGATGCCTACCCGGCACTGACAGCGTCGTACTTGATACTGCCATTAAGCTACCCGACGTAGACAGATGTTTATCATGGACTGTCAGATTGTTACCTGACACCGACAGATGCCTACCCGGTATTGACAGCATTGTACCTGATACTGCCATTATGCTACCCGACGTAGTCAGATGCTTACTTGACTGTAAATGCTATAATTTTTCAATAAAATTGTTGCGCTTGTTAATTTTCGATATTACTTCGCCCATGTCAGCATTAGTCTGGAATTTTTCAGGATTGTTAAATAGCTCAATCATCTTTGCATTATCAGTCCTTTTTATTTTGTAATACTCGGTCATAGTTACAGAAGTGTAGTTTTGGGCTTGAGTATAAATAGGAATATGGTATGCTGTTTTTGTAAACTTATTCAATACAAAACAATGTTGGTGTTGTGTGTCTTCAATTTTAACAATTAAGCCGGGTAAACCTTTAAACTTGTAAGGACCGTCGCTAATTGGAATTTCGGGGGTGTACCATGCAGTATAAGTACGCCCCTTAAATAAGAGGCTTGCCTTGTTACATGTATATCCCTGCAACACTTCGGGAGAAGAGTTTATTAATTGCCAGTTAAAAACAGGCTCTTCCATCACCTTAATATTCTGGCGACAGAATACTATCTTTTCGCTTAAGAACAGATGGTTGCTATTCAAGTGTTTGATAATTCGAAAAGAAGCTAAGTATCCGGCAGTTTCGCTACTAGCCGATTTCTCAAACATATCCATGTAAGCGGTATATTGGTTGGCTGCTGTTTTAGCCTTATTGCGAAGCGAATCGCGGATGTAGGCTTGCATGTGTTCAAATTTACTCACTTTATCGCCCAAATACAGTAACATGGTATAAGTAGTTTTGTCATCTGTGTTCTGGGCATCTCGTTGCACTGTGTAGGTGTATTGTGCAATGTATTTTGTCGAATCTAATAATTCGTAATCCTGCGCATTAACTACGTTATTAAGTAAAAGGGCTAAAATAATAATGGTTGTTTTTTGCATCGATTAGGTTTATAAAATTAGTAATCGTAATACTTTATGTATAATGATTAAAATCAAATTTTATTGTTGGTATAAAAAAAAGAACGGTTCTCTATTGCCATAATGGCTATAAAGAACCGTTCTTTAATATTGTAAATTCTAACAACTAAAAGCGAAGTGTTTTAACTTCTAATAGCTATCAGCTTAAAATTACCAAGCAAACATTGGCTTGTCAGCCATCAGCGCATTTACTTTTTTACATACACCGGCAATTACTTCGTCGTTGTCGATATTTGAAATTACTTCGTCGATAAAATCAACAATAGTAACCATATCAGCCTCTTTTAAACCACGCGATGTAACTGCTGAAGTTCCCACACGAATACCTGAGGTTGTGAATGGTGATCGGCTGTCGAATGGTACCATGTTTTTATTAAGAGTAATGTCAGCTTTAACTAATATGTTTTCAACTTGCTTACCAGTAATATCAGGGAATTTAGTTCTAAGGTCGATTAACATTAAGTGGTTATCGGTACCGCCTGAGATAATCTTATATCCTTTTTTGATAAACTCCTCGGCCATCACTTGAGCATTCTTTTGAACCTGCTCGATATACACTCCATAATCATCAGATAAAGCTTCGCCAAAAGCAACTGCTTTAGCTGCAATTACGTGCTCCAAAGGTCCACCTTGCTGACCAGGGAAAACAGCAAAATCCAAAACAGCACTCATCATTTTGGTTTCGCCTTTTGGTGTTTTAATACCAAATGGGTTTTCGTAGTCTTTACCCATCAAAATCATACCACCGCGAGGTCCGCGAAGTGTTTTATGAGTAGTGGTTGTAACAATGTGGCAATGCTCAACCGGGTTGTTCAATTTGCCTTTGGCAATTAAACCGGCAGGGTGAGCCATGTCGCAAAGCAATAAAGCACCAATTTCATCAGCCAAACGACGCATACGGGCGTAATCCCATTCGCGCGAGTAAGCCGATGCACCTGCAATAATCATTTTAGGTTTTTGCTCACGAGCCAAGGTTTCCATTTCGTCGTAATCAACCAAGCCGGTATCTTCTTTTACGTGGTATGAAATGGCGTGGTAAGTTACACCAGAGAAGTTAACAGGCGAACCATGTGTAAGGTGACCACCATGAGCCAAATCCAATCCCATAAAAGTATCACCTGGCTTCAAACAGGCAAAAAACACTGCAGCATTAGCTTGTGCCCCCGAGTGTGGTTGAACGTTGGCATATTCCGCTCCAAAAAGTTCGCAGGCACGATCAATAGCCAATTGCTCGGTTTGATCCACTACCTGACAACCTCCGTAATAACGTTTGCCTGGATATCCTTCGGCGTATTTGTTGGTTAAACACGAACCCTGAGCTTCCATTACTTGCTCACTCACAAAATTTTCAGAAGCAATTAATTCAATACCGTTTTTTTGACGATCGTATTCTTTTTTGATCAGGTCAAAGATGACTGTATCTCTTTTCATTTGTTTTGTAATTAGTTTTTAACCCTTTCTAATCTAGTTAATGCTTAACCAATAGCTGGAGTTATGGTTTATATGTTTTACAGCTTATTCATCACGAGTCCACAAATTTACAGAACTAATTGATATAAAAAAGTAATGCACTTTATAAGTTTTAATGATTTTTAGAAATGGAAATAGTAAGTGTTGATAAAATGCACATTTTTACTAGTTTTGCGCCTCAAACTTAAATTATGGATTCAAATAGTATTACTTTATTCCTGGCGCAGAATGCTGAGCGCTTTCCGGCAGAATCGATGCCTGTTATTAAAAAGAAATTGGAAGAGATTGATGATCAACGCTTTTTCCTGATTAGCACACAAGAATACCGAAACCCAACTATCATGCTGGTTTTGTCATTCTTTTTTGGCTATTTAGGTGTTGATCGTTTTATGTTAGGCCAAACCGGTTTAGGTATAGCTAAATTATTAACTTGTGGAGGTTTTGGTATCTGGACATTGGTTGATTTATTCTTGATTATGGGAGCTACTAAAGATAGTAACTTCGAGAAATTTACAAGAGTTGCCTAATCGCAATAGGTTATTTAATCTTACGATAATAGGGGTAATTATGCTGGGGTATAGTTACCTACTTTTAACTTCATTTCCGCAGTCTCACGAAAGTATTTGTTTGTTTAAAAAAGTGAGTAGTATACCTTGTCCGGGGTGCGGAATGGGCCGAAGTACATGGATGCTTATACATGGGCACTTGTCACAATCGCTGTTTTACCATCCCTTAGGTATTTTATTTAACGTATTTATGCTTGGTGCTGTTATGCAAGCGGCGATAGATGTTTTTAGAAATGATGATAAGCTTATTCGTTTTCTGCAACGTAAATGGCCTCTTTGGAGCCTGATTGTTTTGGTAATTGTAATTATGCTGGTGTGGGGTCGTAATATCTGGTTGGATATGTAAAAATGTTCGATGAATTAATTTTCAATTGATCAATGAGTCGATTAATTTAATATATGATGATAAGAAATCTATCGACCTGCTGACCTATCAATCTATAATCTATCTTACTTTTAACTTTTGCCTTTTAAACTTTGACCTTGTGATTTATTCATCCGAAAAGTGAATTAACACACGTCGATAAACAGAGAATATTTTTGATTTGGAAACAAAGCCAAGGTATTTGCCATCTTCAACCACCGGAAGGTTCCATGCACCTGTTTCTTCAAATTTCTTCATCACGTTATCCATATTCTCATCATGATCAATAACTGCTGGTGGCACTTCCATTAGTTCTTCAACGGTTGTTTCGTTGTAAAGGTCATGATTAAAAATAATTCCACGTATATCTGATAATGTAATATAACCTTTTAATTGATCGGCATGATCAATGACCGGGAAGATGTTACGTTTCGATTTAGAAACCACTTTGGTTAGTTCGCCTAAAGTCATTTCGGGGAAAACAGTTTTAAATTCAGTTTCCAGTACTTTATCCAAACGCATCATGGTTAGTACAGCCTTGTCTTTATGGTGTGTTATTAATTCTCCTTTTTGCGCCAATCGTTTGGTGTATATTGAGTGAGGCTCGAAATACATAATTGTGATGTAAGCAATGGTTGAGGTAATCATAAGAGGTATAAACAAACCGTAGCCATTGGTAATTTCAGCAATAAGGAAGATGGCCGTTAAAGGTGCATGCATAACCCCAGCCATCAAGCCAGCCATACCCACTAAAGTAAAGTGAGACGATGGAAGGTCTACAAAACCAAAGGTATTGGCCAATTGAGCAAAGAAATATCCGGTAACACCACCCATAAACAAGGTAGGGGCAAAAATACCACCAATACCACCACTTCCGGTTGTTACGGCAGTTGCAAATACTTTAAATATGATTAGCATAGCCAGAAAACCCAATACAGCCCATAGGTTATTGTGAAGTGGGAAGAATAAACTTTCGTTTAATACTTCGGCACTGTTTCCGTTTAATAACTCAGTTATGGTGTGATATCCTTCACCGTATAGCGGAGGAAATAAAAAGATAAGCGAACTTAATACGGCTCCACCAATAATCCATTTTACAAATGGATTCTTAACAACACCCAAATGTTTTTCAACCCACATTACACCGCGCGTAAAGTAAAGTGATACGAAACCTCCAACTATACCCAAAAGTGCATAGTATGGAATGTTATTTAATAAAAAGGGAGCTTCTAAATTAAATGAGAATTCAACATCTTTACCCAGAAAGAAGAAGGCTACGGTAGCAGATGTTACTGCTGAAATCAATAGAGGAACAATTGATGCCATGGTCAAATCAAGCATCAAAACTTCAAGTGTAAAAACCAATCCTGCAATAGGTGCTTTAAAGATACCGGCAATGGCTCCAGCCGATCCACAACCCACCAATAGGATAATGGTTTTAGTATTCATCCTGAATAAATGGCCCAGAGTTGAACCAATTGATGCACCTGTTAATACAATTGGTGCCTCAGCTCCAACCGACCCACCAAAACCAATGGTGAACGAACTGGTAAATATCGATGAATAATTGTTGTGAGATTTTATGTGTCCGCCACGTTTCGAAATGGCATAAAGGATTTTGGTAATACCGTGTCCTAAATTATCTTTAACAACATATTTTACCAAAACTAATGTGATGAAGATACCAATTATAGGGTAGGCCAAATAAAGGTAATTCATGTGTTCAACTTTAAAGTTGTTAGTCAGTAAAGTTTGAATAAGGTGAATGGCATTTTTTAAGATGACAGCAGCTAGTCCACTAAAAATACCCACCAACAAACTTAATATAAGAATAAAATGTTTTTCATTTATATTCTTAACTCTCCACAACAAAAATTGACCTAATAATTGATTGATCTTCTTCATAATGGCCGCAAAAGTAATACAAATAAAACGTAGTGCAATTAACTACATTAATAAGTTTAGATATTTAATTAGGGGACTTTATGAAAGGGATTGATCTATGTATAGATGGCTTGAATGTTAAATTTTATAAATACTAATCCATTTTAGGTTCTATCTCGGCCCAATTTTCTTTGCGGGCAATTCTACTCACTTGCATTTCGCTTACACAAAATAGCCTGGCAATTAAATTTTGTCTAACGCCTTTCTCTAGCATTCCTTTAATAACAGCCACATCGTCGGTGCTAAGTTTCGAGCTGGTTACTACCTTGCCTGCTTTTTTGCGAGCTTCCTGCAAAACTTTGTGCATGCGTTTGTAACTCTCATCTTTAGTAACCCATTGTAGGTTGGTGTAGTAGTTGTTTTGCTTATTCCAATCAAGGTGAATAACTACATCTTGTTCTGTATCTGTTTTCTGAACAAAATACTCGGCAGTAAGCTTATGGACTAGATATGATTTCTTTTTACCGTTAACGCGCAGACTTACATTATAAAAGCCTTTAATGTTGCCAAGTTTTACAATCCGACCATTTTCTTTATCGTAGCAATAACTTTTGATTCGTCCGTAATTACTTATCTCGTATTTTTTATCAGTAAAAGTTAACTGTTTCCATTGCTCATCGTCAATTTTTCTGAGCTTGCGAGATTTTATTGTAGGTTTCATATGTTTATTTTAGGTTAGTGTTAGACAATATAATAACTAAAAAGAAGAATGTCTAACATTAATTTGGTAACAGATTAAAAGAGATAAATTATACCTGCTAACTGTTCTTAAGTAACAGCAAAAGTATGAAAAAGCGAATTTGAATGCAATGTCATACTATATTTTATTACTGTTAAAAAACGTTAAGCGCTAGTAAGTAAGTATTTATGTGCTGTTTTATGATGCGTATAACGTAGTTTTATCCATTTTAATATCTTTGCGCAAAATATTTTTAAGTCTATTATTAGTACTATTTAAATTAGAAGGTTATCACCTTGAAATATTTTTAAATAAATATGTTTTTTTATAAGGTTGCTATAAAGGGTTTGAAAATAGAAGTTAAAAGGTTGATAAAAGGAATAGATATAGATGAAAGAAGCTGTTATTACTGAGAAAGAGAATTACTGGAAGTTGGCAAAAGATCCTATTTGGGCATTAGCTCCAATGGAAGATGTAACAGATACTGTATTTCGCGAGGTTGTTTTACGCTTAAGTAAACCCGGAAATGTGCATCTATTGTTTAGTGAGTTTTTGTCAACCGATGGATTTTGTCATCCGGTAGGAAAGGAGAAGGTACTGCATCGTTTTCATATTAATCCCGAAGAATTGGAATTGGCCCGTAGCATGAATGTGAAATTGGTAGCACAGATATGGGGAACTGATCCGGAAAAATTTTATCAAACAGCTAAATATATCGCTGAAGAAACAGCCTTTGATGGTATTGATATTAATATGGGTTGTCCCATGAAAAATATCATCAAAAAAGGCGCGTGTTCGGCATTGATCAATACACCTGATTTGGCGCGTGAAATTATTACAGCTACTAAAGAAGCATCAGATTTACCATTAAGCGTTAAAACTAGGATTGGATTTAAATCGGTGGTTACCGAGTCGTGGATTAGTAATTTACTTCAGTCGGAGGCTGATGCTTTAATTGTTCATGGGCGTATTCAAAAGATGATGTCAGAAGGCGAAGCTGACTGGAGTCAGATTGCTAGGGCTGTTGAGTTACGTAATCAGATTAATCCGAATATTAAGTTGTTAGGTAATGGTGATGTAATGTCGATTGAAGAATCGAATCAGAAAGTAGCTGAGTTTGGTGTTGACGGAGTGATGGTGGGGCGTGGTATCTTTCATAATCCATGGATTTATAACCCGGGTCACGAACCTGATATGGAAGAACGATTAGAAGCTCTTTTATTACATTCGCGCTTGTATTCAAACACCTGGACTGGAGAAAAGAACTGGTCCATATTAAAGCGTTTCTTTAAAATTTATACCAATAGCTTTAAAGGAGCCGCTCACTTGCGTGCCGAGCTTATGGAAACACATGGAGTTGATGAAGTAGAATCAATAGTTAAGGCATTTAGAGAAGACGTTAAAAGACGCGAACAGGAACTGGAAGAGGAATAGTTCTTAATTCTGTCGCTGCTTCCGGTAGCCATCTGGACATTTATCTATAAGTCTAACATCCATCAACCTAATGGTCTATTGTCTAGTAATCTCCCGAAAACATTTTTAACTGATTGCGGTATGCAGTAAAAGCATTGGCTCTGGAAATAAAACCCAAGTATTTGCCCTTATCAATTACTGCAATGTTAAAACGGCTCGATTTTCGAAACATTTCAACAAGGTCTTCCATCGAATCGTCGGGGCTAATGTAGTATTCGGGCATGTACATTAAATCTTTAACCATGGTGTTATTATAGAGTTCGGGTTGAAAGATGATTTTACGTACATCATCCATTTTTATCATACCATACATTTGTCCTTTGGAATCCACTACTGGAAAGAGGTTTCGATGTGCTTCTGAAACTACTTTTACTAAATCTCCCAAAGAAGCTTCGGGGTCGATGGTGGCAAAGTCAGTTTCTATCAGGTTTTTAACTTCCATCATGGTTAATACAGCCTGATCCTTGTCATGAGTAAGCAACTCTTTACGCATGGCTAACAAGTGGGTGTAAACCGAGTGTCGTTCAAAGGTCTTTGCCGTAGCAAACGATGCCGTGGCAGTTATCATCAATGGTAAAAACATTTCGTAGCCGCCCGTTAAATCTGCAATCAGAAAGAGTCCGGTTAAAGGAGCTTGTAAAACCCCGGCAATTAAACCTGCCATGCCTATCAATGCAAAATTCTGAACCGGAAGTTGATGGAAGCCCAATCGATTAACAATATTGGCGAAAAGTAAACCGGTATTGGCTCCCATAAAAAGCGTTGGAGCAAAAATACCACCTACACCACCACTTCCAAAGGTAAGTGATGTGGCTACTACCTTTAGTGCAATTATTGCAGCCAGTAAGATAAATGCAGCCCACATACTGTCTGACCAGCTTTGAAAGATGGTGTTTTCGAAAATAAAGTTTGTATCACCGCTTAATGCGCTATTAATAACATCGTAACCTTCTCCATACAAAGCAGGAAAGAAGAATAGTAATATACCCAATAAAGCACCTCCAACAGGTAAACGAATCCGGTGTTTATCCAGATTTTCAAACCATTTTTCCATAAATATGTAGATGCGGGTAAAATACGAAGACACAAATCCGGCTACAATGCCAAGTATAACGTAATATACCAAATCAATCATTTCGTAGGTATGAAACAATTCAAAAGGGTACACCACTTCTTGTCCCATGAAAATATAGGAGATGATAACAGCCGAAATCGAAGCTAATAATATTGGAACGATAGCAGCTAAAGTCAAGTCAAGCATTATTACTTCCAAAGCAAAAACAATAGCAGCTATGGGAGCTTTGAAAATGGCAGACATGGCTGCAGCACAAGCACATCCTAACAATAGTTTGATTTGTCGGTAATTCAACCTGAATAACTGGCCTACATTACTACCAATTGCGGCGCCTGTCGATACGGTTGGGCCCTCTAATCCAACGCTTCCTCCAAAACCAACAGTAAGAGCACTGGTAACAATGGATGAGAACATATTATGACGGTTCATTTTGCCTTCGTTTTTCGAAATGGCATACAAAACATTGGGGATACCATGCCGAACCGGACGACGAATCACGTATTTAATAAATAAAACCGTAAGGAAAATTCCAATTGTAGGCGAAATCAGAAAGATGTAACCATTGTCTTGCCCAAGGTAGCCATGTACAAAATGACTAATCCAATGAACGGAATTTTTAATGGCAACGGCAGCAAAACCTGCTGCTATTCCTATGATAATACTCAAAATCATCATAAACTGACGATTACTAACATGTCGGAGCCGCCAGATAAGAAACTGTTTGAATAGAGATTTACGATTCATGAGACTTGGGTTAACCTTTGAAAGGTAATCAAATTTAGTAATTCGCACTAATAAACCTTTTTATTTCAAATGTGTTTAATGATATGAGTAGAAAATTAAACATTTAAATTCCCAATTATTTAATTAAAACAGACATGATGAACTTTAATAGACTTATGAAATATTTTGTTTTTATACCTCTATTGTTCTTTGTATATACTATTCAGGCTCAAACAGGGGTGTTGAAAGGAGAAGTGCGTGATGCCTATACCAACAAACCGGTTCCTTTTGCCAGTGTTGTTATTTTTAATACTACCACAGGAACAATGACTGATACTTTAGGGAGATTTGAATTTCGTGATCTTGATCCTGGATTTATTCGATTACAACTTTCTTCAATAGGCTATAAAAATGTAATAAGCGAAGAATATAATATATCACAAGTGCGAAATACCAGCGTTCAGATAAAAATGGAATCGAGTGCTGAGGCATTGAGTGAGGTTAAAGTAACTGCTTCACCTTATGCTGTTAGGCCGGATGCTCCTGTGTCGTTGCGAAGAATCGGAATTGATCAGATCGAAAAAAGTGCAGGAGCTAACCGCGATATTTCAAAAGTACTACAGTCTTTTCCGGGAGTGGGATCAGCCAGTACTTTTCGGAATGATTTGTTTGTGCGAGGAGGTGGACCATCCGAAAATCGTTTTTTTATTGATGGAATAGAGATTCCTAATATCAACCACTTTGCCACCCAAGGTGCAACGGGCGGACCTGTTGGTATATTAAATGTAGATTTTATTCGTGAAGTCGATTTTTATTCAAGTGCTTTTCCTGCAGGAAAAGGAAATGCATTGAGTTCGGTTTTTGATTTTAAGCAGATTGATGTAAATGTTGATAAACCTACTTTTAAAGGGACTTTAGGTGCTTCAGAAATATCGTTGACAACATTAGCTCCGATAAGCGAAAAAACAAGTTTGATTGCTTCGGTGCGACGATCGTATCTGCAGTTTTTATTTGCTGCTCTTGATTTACCCTTTTTGCCAACTTTTACCGATTTTCAGTTTAAGACAGAAACGCGTATAGATGAACGCAACGAGATTTCATTTATCGGAATTGGAGCAATTGATGTTTTTGAATTTAATTCCGGTGCTTCCGAAACAGAGGAAAATAAATACATTATTGGGTATCTTCCGGTAAATAATCAGTGGAATTATACCATTGGAACATCTTACAAACATTATTTCGATAATAGTTATTTATCCATGTTTTTAAGCAGGAATCATTTGAATAACGAAGCCATAAAATACGAAGATAACATTGAGTCGCCCGAAAACCTGAATCTGAATTATGTGTCGGATGAAATTGAAAACAAGTTCAGGATGGAATATACGGCACGTCCTAATGAATGGACAATTAACGTGGGCGCAGGAGGTGAATATATCAGTTATTACAACCGAACTTATAATCGTGTTTTTATTGATGATCAACCCTCAGAAATCAATTATAAATCAACGTTAGATTTTGTCAAATATTCGATGTTTGGTTCGGTATCGCATCCTTTCTTTAATAATCGATTAACCTTATCCGGAGGGATCAGAATGGATGCCAATAATTATTCCAGTGATATGAATAATCTGCTGAATCAATTTAGTCCGAGGGCATCTATCTCCTACATGATCTTACCAGAATTTTATTTCAATGCCAATGTAGGTCGATATTATCAAAATCCGTCATACACAACCATGGGGTACCGAAACAGCGAAGGTGAGCTGGTGAATAAGCAAAATGGTTTAACCTATATTTCATCCGATCACTTTGTGGCAGGATTGGAACTGCGTCCGAACGAAAATAGCCGAATGACTTTGGAAGGTTTTTTTAAACGATATGATAAGTATCCATTCTCGGTTAATGATTCCATCTCAATGGCCAGTAAAGGTGGCGATTTTGGAGTGGTAGGAGATGAAGAAGTGACATCGACATCCAAAGGACGTGCTTATGGTTTTGAGGCTTTGTATCGCACCAAAACTAATAAAGGCTTAAATATGATTGCGGCTTATACCTTTGTTAGAAGTGAGTTTACCGATTACAAAAACGATTATGTGGCTTCTGCCTGGGACAGTCGTCATTTATTTACCATTACAGTGAATAAAACCTTACAGCGTAACTGGAGTGTGGGAATGAAATGGCGTTATGTGGGCGGTTTGCCGTATACACCTTACGACGAAGATAAATCATCGTTGAAAGTAGCCTGGGATGCTCAATACAAACAATATCTTGATTATTCGCAGTACAATACAAAAAGACTTGAAGACTTTCATCAGTTGGATGTAAGGGTGGATAAAACCTATAATCTGAAAAAGATGACCTTGGGTTTTTACATCGATATTCAAAACTTATATAATAATCAGTCTGCTCAGGCACCCGAGTTAATTCAGCAATTGGATGATAACGGGCAATCAATCATTGTTAATCCCGATGCTCCTTTAAATCAGCAACGATATGCCATGAAAGAACTGAACGGAACTTCAGGAACGGTTCTCCCAACCATTGGACTCCTAATTGAATTTTAAGTAGATGTAATGTTGCCGTTGATATGGACTTGTAAATATCTCTGAATCATCATATCAATATAATATTCAATTAACATATGCTTGAAGGATAGAATAATCGAACAAATAAGTAAAAAGTTCTTAAGTTTAATTTAGTAGTAATGTAATTTTCTAATAAACACCTAAAAATTCGCTGCATATACTTTTACGAATTAATAACTAACACAATTCTAACTAAAAAAATATGCATCGAATTTTTCTAATGGTTTTATCATTGTTGTGTTCTATTACAATGTTAAAGGCTCAAACTCTTTATTCTGTAAGTGGTAAAATAATTGATTCAGAAGGAGCACCGATTACCGGAGCAAATGTTTTTATCAAGAATACCACTATTGGTACTATTTCAAACGCCAATGGTATTTATATATTAAATAATCTTAAGCGAGGTACTTATACTATTGAGTATACTTTTATTGGCTACGATAATGTAGAGCACGTAATTGATGTACAAAATACCGACGTTACTTATGATGTGCAATTGAGTGAAGCAAGCACTATGCTGGAGGGGTTAGTAGTTACCGCTCAAAAGCGAGAGGAGTTAAATAAGGATGTGCCTATTGCTTTAACTTCGTATGGAACTGAGTTTATCAACAATATAAATGTAAGTCAGTACGATGGATTATCGGAGTATGTACCAGGCCTGCAAGTGCAGTTGCAAAGTGCCAACAATCCGGGTATTGTAATTCGGGGAATTACCAGTGATAATGGCGATTCACGCGTAGAACCCCGTGTATCTGTTTTTCAGGATGGCGTTTCAATCAGTAAATCGCGCGGATCGGTTGTTGAACTGTTCGATATTGAAAGGGTAGAGATATTAAAAGGACCTCAAGGTACATTATTTGGAAGAGGAGCTCAGATTGGAGCCATGCACATCATCCAAAATAAGCCTAAAAATAATACCGAAGGAGAGATTAAATTGGGTTATGGCAACTATAATCAAAAACAAGTGACCGGATTTTTTAATACTCCAATAGTAAAGGATAAACTGTTATTTCGTTTGGCTGGGACCTATAATGCTTATGATGGTTTTATTGATAACATCTCGGGTGGAAAGCTAAACGGAAAAGAAACCGGAGCTTTACGTGCTTCCATGAAATATTTGATTTCGGATAAAACACGTTTTACAGTAATTGCCAACTGGCAACAAGATACACCTCCGGGTACAGCTTTTAAAAGCGGAACATATGCTCCAATAGGTGGCGATGTAAAACCATGGACTGCTGCAGATTTGGAACAAGGGGAAAACCTTGGACTTGATCGCACGGTGTGGGGCGTTACCGGAATATTAAAACATCAGTTTAATAATGTTTGGGATTTAACTTCAACAACAGCTTATCGTGCTTTCGATTCTGATGAAGCATTTGATGGTGATGGTACAGCTGCTCCTTCTTTATATTTTCATGAAATTGCAGAAGGAAAGCAGTTCAGTCAGGAAGTTCGGTTGAATTTTGACAAAGGAGGTAAATTCAGAGGCTTTACAGGAGCAAACTTCTTTTTTGAAGATGGATCGCAGAAAGTTCCTTTATATACCAATGAGCAAAGTTTAGTAGTGTTGATGGCCGATTATTTGTTAGGCACCAACTATTTGGTGGCTGATGGTGTGCCTGCTTTTTGGCCGGCTATTCCTCCGGCACCGGGTATTCCCGATGAGTTGGTGGGGGTTCCGTTACAAGAATATAATGAAGAATACTATGCCAATTATGGTAAAAATTATTCGGGCGATATTTTTCTTGATTTCTCGTATGATTTTACCTCAAAATTAACCGCTACTTTAGGTTTGCGTGGTACATGGGAGAATATTACGGCGGGTTACGAGGCTGGTCAAGCCAAGTATCCGGCCTATCTTGGATATCTGACAGGTACTTATCCGAATAATATTTCAAAACCAACCGATGGTCGAATTACTAAAAACGATCATTTTCTATCGATGGTAGGTCGGTTTGCTCTTAATTACGACATCAGTAAAAATGTAACATTGTTTGGTAATGTTGCCCGAGGTCGTAGACCCAATGTTATTAGTATCAATGCTGATGAAACAAGAGTGTTGAATGATGAGATTGTGTGGTCGTACGAGGTGGGTGCCAAGTCGTTGTTCTTTAATAAGCATTTGCTTTTTGATGTGAATGCATACATTTACGATTATAGCCATTTTCAAACAAGTGTAGCCACATTTGATACGGATGGAGGTATCAACCTGTTAACCGATGATAGTGGTAATGCAACCGCAAAAGGATTTGAAGTAGCTACTCAATACAGCATTAATCGTAATTTAAGCGTGTTTGCTAATTATGCTTATATCGATGCTACCTTTGACGATACTGATGATGATGGTAATGATCAGGCATATGCGGGTAATACATTTCGCCTGACACCTAAAAATTCTTATTCGGCAGGTATTAATGCCATGGCCGATCTAATAGCTGATATGGAAGCCTACTTCCGCCCCTCTTATTCTTATAAATCAGGTGTGTATTTCGAAGAAGATAACGATCCTACTTGCTATCAGGAAGGATATGGTTTGCTAAATTTTAAGGTTGGACTGAAATATAAGAAGCGTGCCGATTTATCATTCTACATGAATAATGCATTAGATGAAGAATATGTGATTGATGCCGGAAATACAGGAAAAACATTTGGAATACCAACCTATATAGCTGGTCCTCCTCGTTTTTATGGTACTCAATTAGTTGTTAAATTTTAATCATCTAATACTAAGATCTGATTGCTGATAAATGAAAGCAAATAACAAAAGATGTTTGATCATTGGGGTTGTTTTGATACTTGTTTCAAAGCAACTCAATGCTCAGCACCAACCGTTTTTCAAGTCTGACTTGCTTGTATTAGAAGATTCAATTACTCATGCAGAAAAGATGGTAGATGGTCTGAAACCAGCTAATGAAGCTCATATAATATGGAGCAAAAAAGGAGCCGGATATACTACTTCTACGGTGTTTTTGTATTTGCATGGTTTTGGAGCTTCCAGTCGGGAGGGTGAACCCATTATGTCGTTATTATCCAAAAAATATAATGCGAATGTATATATGTCGCGTTTAAGCGAACATGGTATTAGTCGTATCAATGCCTTTGAAGGACTTACTGAAGATAACTACGTTCAAACGGCATATGAAGCTTTGGATATTGCCCGCAGGTTAGGCGATGAGGTTATAATTGTTGGAACTTCAACCGGAGGTAGTCTGGCTTTAATGTTGGCTGCGCAAAATAAAGATATTAAAGGTTTGATCCTTTATTCACCTTTTATCGATTTGTACGATTCATCGGCTCGTGTGGTAACTTCTGCATTGGGGTCTTTTCTTTTTCTGCTGAAGAATGCCGGATGGACACAACATACCAATAGGATAGGTGAGGTGGCCCGCTTTTGGTCAGATACTTATCACATAAACGGGTATGTTTCGTTAATTCATATGATTGATGATTACATGAATCCCAACTATTTTAAACAAGTAACCTGTCCGGTATTTCTGGGATATTATTATAAAGACGAAGAACATCAGGATCATACCGTATCGGTTAAAGCAATGAAGGAGATGTTTAATTCGTTGGGGACGCCTAAGAATAAAAAGCAGCAATTTGCTTTTCCTTTAGCAGGTAATCATGTTATTGGTTGTGACCTTCGCTCGAATGACTGGCAGGCTGTATACAATCGTACAACAGAGTTTATCAATCAAAATCTAATATTTAAACAATGAAAATTATATCGTTTGTACTTGCCCTATTTGTGTTGGCATCATGTAATAGTAAATCAAAAACAGGGCATCAAAAAGAAAAGCAATCTTTATATAACTTCGATTTAGAAGGGCATAGAGGTACTCGCGGACTAATGCCTGAAAATACCTTACCTGCTTTTAAAAAAGCAATGGATTTAGGTGTTAATACCTTAGAAATGGATGTGGTAATTACTAAAGATAGCTTGGTGTTGGTTTCGCACGATCCGTGGTTTAATTATCATATTTGTCTCGATTCAGTGGGGAAACCCATTGAAGCAAAAGATTCGATGCGTTATGCCATTTACCATATGACTTACGCCGAAACTCAATTGTTCGACTGTGGTAGTTTGGGTAATCCTAATTTTCCGGATCAGAAAAAAATGGAGGTACATAAGCCCTTGCTAAAAGATGTATTGACTTATTGCGAAAACTACATGAAAGGCCGTGGTGATAGTATTTGTTATAATATTGAAATAAAGAGTGATCCTCGCGGAGACAATCTTTTTCATCCCGTACCAGAAGAATACTGCAGACTAGTAACATCTGTTATAAAGCAATATGTACCGTTGAATAGGGTGCTTGTGCAAAGTTTTGATTTTAGAATTCTGGAACAAATGCATCAGCAATATCCCGAATTTAAACTGGCGGCTTTGGTTGAATCGGGGAGTGCAGAGGCTAATCTTAGTAAGTTAAGTTTCAAACCTGATGTTTACAGCCCCTGGTTTGTGCTTTTGAGCCAGAATGAGATTGGCTTAATGAAACAAGAAGGAATTAAAGTGGTACCCTGGACCGTGAATGATTCAACAGATATGAAACGCCTTTTAAGCTGGAAAGTGGATGGTTTGATTACTGATTATCCAAATGTGGCTTTAAAGTATAAAGAAATATAGGTTTATAAATAGGTTTAGGTTTAGTTGCTTAGATGCGGTTCTTATGGTTGGGAATCGCATCTTTATTGCAAAAAAAAGTAACCCAAGCGGGTTACTTATCTAAAAATCCTAATATGCGAAGCATGTCTTCTACTTTTTGTTCGTCTTTGAACAGATAATCGCGAAGCAAGCCATTTTCGTCTCGTTCAATCACCACATGTTTAGGTGCCGGAATTAAACAGTGTTTTAATCCACCGTAACCACTGATTGAATCCTGGTATGCACCTGTATGGAAGAATCCCATATACAAAGGATCTTCATCGGCATTTTTAATTTTTGGTAAGAATACCTGTTGGTTTAAATCCTCGGTATTGTAATAATCGGAGTGATCGCAGGTGATTCCACCAATGTTAACTTTTGAGTATTCTTTGTCCCAATTGTTGATAGGCAGAAGAATAAACTTCTCAAAAATACTCCAGCTATCAGGTATGGTTGTCATCAAACTATTATCGATGATGTACCAAAGCTCGGCATCGTTTTGTTGCTTAACTTCAAGTGTTTTAAAAATGATGGCACCTGATTCGCCAACCGTATAACGTCCAAATTCGGTGAAGATATCTGGATCGTCAATACCTTCAGAAGTACAGGTGTCTTTGATGTTACGAACAATTTCGTTAATAATGTAATTGTAATCGTACTCAAAGCCTAAGTTATTTCTAATTGGCAAACCACCACCAATGTTGAATGCGCTCAACGATTCGCATTGTTTCTTTAATTCAACATACAGGTTTAGTCCTTTTTGGAATAAGCCCCAGTAGTAAAGTGTATCTTTAATACCGCTATCTACAAAGTAATGAAGCATGCGAAGCTTTACTTTGGGATTATCGGCAATTTTCTCTTTGTAAAAGTTCATAACGTCAGCCGGACGTATACCCATACGTGATGTATAATAGGCCGATTGTGGCTCTTCGTCAATGGCCATACGAATACCTACCTGAATGGTGCCTGTTTCAATTAGAGGTAACAAACGATCCAACTCATGAAGACTGTCTAATACTACAATCAGGTTTTTGAATCCTGCATTGTGTAATTGAGCAATCTTTTGAAGATAACCATCTGTTTTATGTCCGTTCTGAACCAGTTTAATGTTTTTGGTAATCAGTCCTTCTTCGTGAAGTTTTAAAATAATGTCTAAGTCGTAACTCGATGAGGTTTCTAAACTTACACCGTATTTTAAAACCTCTTTAATAATAAAACTGAAATGACTACTTTTTGTACAGTAGCAATAATTGTATTTTCCTTTATAACCATTTGCCTTAATGGACTTACTAAAAAGATTTTTAACCCGTTTGACCTGTTCGCCAATTCGCGGTAAATAGGAGATTTTAAGAGGTGTTCCATACTTGTCAATCATGTGTTTTAGCGACACATTATTAAAGTACAAATTCCCGTTTTCGATATCAAAACCTGGTTGAGGGAAATAGTAAGTTTGGTCGATCAATTCGAAATACGATTGCTTCATTTTGCAGATCTAATTTATTGCTACAACATTAATAAATGATTTTATTTCACTGGTAAAAAAGTTCGGCAAAAATATAAATACTTGCCAATTATTTTTCTTGAAGATAAAAAATTATTCAATTAAACATCAAAAAATATTTGTGTTGAAAAAAGTGGTGTATTGCAGATGTAGCAATTGATAGCAGAGAAGACAAAAAAAGCAGAGGTGATGGCCTCTGCTTTCTTATCAAAAATGTATTGTGTCGTTTTATTTTTTTAACTGTTCATCCAAAAAGCGGAAGAACTCGCGTTGCCATAAAATGCCGTTCTGACAAGATAAAACCCAGTGACTTTCTTCGGGAAAATACAAGAAGCGTGCTGGTATATCTAACATACGGGCTGTGTTAAAGGCTGCCATTCCTTGTGTGTAAGGAATACGGAAGTCTTTAGCTCCATGGATCACCAAAATTGGAGTATCCCAGTTTTGAACAAACTTGTGAGGTGAGTTAGCATAACTTTTCATAGCTGCTTTATTTTTGGTATCCCAATAGCTTCCTTTGTTATCCCAGTTTACAAAAAACATCTCCTCGGTAATACTGTACATCTGCTCCAGGTTAAAAATACCACAGTGTGCAATAAAAGCTTTAAAGCGTTTGTTGTGGTGTCCGGCCAACCAGTAAATCGAAAAGCCTCCGTAGCTGGCACCAACAGCACCTAAGCGGTTGTTATCAACAAAAGGTTCTTTGGCAACTTCATCAATTGCTGTAAGGTAATCTTTCATGTTCTGACCACCGTAATCGCCACTGATTTGTTCGTTCCATTCCTGTCCAAAACCAGGTAAGCCTCGGCGGTTAGGCGCTACAATAATATAATCGTTAGCAGCCATCATTTGAAAGTTCCAACGTAAGCTCCAAAACTGGCTAACCATGCTTTGAGGGCCTCCCTGACAATATAATAAGGTTGGATATTTTTTGTTAGGATCGAAGTTAGGAGGGTAAATAACCCAGGTAAGCATCTCTTTGTTGTCGGTGGTTTTGATCCATCGTTTTTCAACCTTGCCCATTTTTAATTGAGCAAGAAGAGGCTCGTTTACTTTCGAGATGTTTTCTCCTTTGCCCGATGCCGGATCAACCGAAATAATTTCAGTTGGATATTGCATTGATGTGCGTGTGGCAATTAGTTTATTGCCGGCTGGCTCAACAGAGTTGTAGTTGTGAATACCATCGGTAACTTTTGTGTAGGAAGCATCGGCCAGGTTGAACTTATAAATTTCGTTCGATCCTTTATCTTCCGAAGTAAACCAAATGGTTTTGCCATCGTTAGCCCAGGTAAGTCCGTGTACATTAAAATCGATTTCTTGGCTATAATCGGTTTTGGTTCCGGTAGCCAAATCCATTACAAACAAACGGTTTTTGTCGGCTTCGTAACCATCGCGTTCCATGCTTTCCCATGCCATAAGTTTGCCATCGGGCGAGAATTTAGGAGCAATGTCGTAACCCATCATGCCTTCGGTAAGATTTTGGGTCGATTTATCTTTAATCGAATACAGGTAAATATCACTGTTGGTTGAGAAAGCTGATGCTTTACCTTCGAGTTTTTTACAGGTATAAGCAATACTTTTTCCATCGGGAGTAAAAGTGATTTGTTCCATCCCTCCAAACGGTTTAAGCGGAGAGTGGTACTTTTCGCCTTCCATAATATCGGTGGCAGCACCAACTGTTGCCCCATTGGCATAATCGATAAAAAATACGTGGCTGTATTTGTAATCGTGCCAGTGGTCCCAGTGGCGATACATCAAATCATCCTCAATACGGGCATCAGCTTTAGGAAGATCGGGATATAAATCGTGAATGGTTTTATCCAGCTTTACACTTTGGGTAAAAAGTAACTTATTCATGCTAGGCGAGTATTTATATCCTTCGATACCCCCTTTGATTTTGGTTACTTTTGTGGGTTTTGACCCATCGGGATTCATCTCCCACAGTTGTACATCGCCCGATTTAGCTGATAAGTAGGCAATTTTTTGTCCGTCAGGACGCCAGCTTACCTCAAATTCGTTATCGTAGGTTGAGGTTAACTGCTTAAACTCGCCACCTTTTGCAGGCATGGTGTAAATATCGGTATAGGTTCTGTTTTCGTCTATTTTGGTATACGATACTGTAAATACAACCGTATTACCATCGGGCGAAACCGCAACATTTCCCACCCGGCCAAACGACCATAGTACTTCGGGAGTCATAATTTCGCTTTCGACTTTAAGATCGCGGTTGGTAAAGGTTGGCTTTTCAGGTTTCTTCGACCCGGTACAGGCAGACAGTAAACCTAAAATACCCAAAAAAAAGGTATACTTCTTCATCTTTATATGTTTTTGGTTTATTCTTAGTAGCAAGTTTATATGATGTTTTAATTATTGGCGAAGATAAGCTATAAAAATAACATCTTTCGACACAAAGGGTTGTGAGAATTGTCATGGTATGGCTTTTTGTTGTTTTTTAATGGTGGTGCCCCTATGAAATTTGGCCTCTTACCAGGCAATTCAGGTATTTGGTTCCGCAGATAGGAATATACTATCAACTTCAGAGAAGTTGCATATCTATAGCATATTAAAAGATATACCTCTTCATTACAACTCCGGCGGAGTTGCATGTAAACAATGGCATAACATTAAAAATGGAAATTGTTTACCAGACATCATTGATTCCTTTTTTAAGGTCAACGTTTCGTATTAAACACTTCATTCCGGCCTTCTCCTGTCAGGAGAAGGAGACATACTTTCAAACCACCTTTCTTTGTCTGCCAAACAAATAAAGGAAGCAAAGGAAATTCACCACGAATGCTGCCTTTCCGAAATAGTTTACCCACAGTCCGCCCCCGAATAAGGGCTCTATTTCCAAAAGCCCGTGCCATTCTTGGACCCCCACCGTACCAGCAATAGGTAAAATTCTGGTTTAAACCATCAATAAGTTTACTATTGATTTTATTAATGAATGGGACGGAATTAACAGGCCTTAGTTCATTTGGTTCCGCAGATAGGAATATACTATCAACTTCAGAGAAGTTGCATATCTATAGCATATTAAAAGATATACCTCTTCATTACAACTCCAGCGGAGTTGCATGTAAACAATGTCATAACATTAAAAATGGAAATTGTTTACCAGACATCATTGATTCCTTTTTTAAGGTCAACGTTTCGTATTAAACACTTCATTCCGGCCTTCTCCTGTCAGGAGAAGGAGACATACTTTCAAACCACCTTTCTTTGTCTGCCAAACAAATAAAGGAAGCAAAGAAAATTCACCACGAATGCTGCCTTTCCGAAATAGTTTACCCACAGTCCGCCCCCGAATAAGGGCTCTATTTCCAAAAGCCCGTGCCATTCTTGGACCCCCACCGTACCAGCAATAGGTTAACTTTTGGGTTTCAATGATTAGTGTGATGGCTCTTAATTGGCAATTCAGGTATTTAGTTTATAAAAATGTCTGAAGGACATTAACAATAATAGCCGCGGGTGAAACCCGTGGTTTCAAGGTATTGGTTACCCGACCCTGAAGAGGGTTGAATGGCTTTTTATTTCCTGCCGCAACACTATTTGATAATAAAGAACAGCACTAAGTGCGGCAGTGCCTTGCTTATTTTTAACCCCGGGTTCAATCCGCGAGAGAAATACCCCTCAGTCCTGCGGACAGCTCCCCGAGGGGAGCATTTTATCCGTGCATACTCTTCCCCCTGGGGAAGTGCCCGTTAGGGCGATGGGGGTATTAACTTTCGAATCAGATTCCTTTTTATTATTCTCATGTATTCAATCCACGTGAGAAAAGGCCCCCTCAGTCCTGCGGACAGCTCCCCGAGGGGAGCATTTTACCCGTGCATACTCTTCCCCCTTGGGGAAGTGCCCGTTAGGGCGATGGGGGTATTAACTTGCAAATCAAATTCCTTTTTATTCTTCTCTTTTATTCAATCAACGTGAGAATCACCCCCTCAGTCCTGCGGACAGCTCCCCGAGGGGAGCATTTTATCCGTGCATACTCTTCCCCCTTGGGGAAGTGCCCGTTAGGGCGATGGGGGAATTAAACTGCTAATCAAATTCCCTTTATTATTCTCATGTATTCAATCCACGAGAGAAACACCCCCTCAGTCCTGCGGACAGCTCCCCAAAGGGAGCATTTTATCCGTGCATACTCTTCCCCCTGGGGAAGTGCCCGTTAGGGCGATGGGGGTATTAATTTTCGAATCATATTACTTTTTATTCTTCTCATGTATTCAATCCGCGTGAGAAAACACCCCCTCAGTCCTGCGGTCAGCTCCCCGAGGGGAGCATCCTACCCGTGCATACTCTTCCCCTTGGGGAAGTGCCCATAGGGCGATGGGGGAACATTTTACGAGAGTTCTAATTTAAAACAATTTCAAATTAACATATTTGAACTACTGAATGTTACAGCTGGTAAGGATTAGATCCAAACAAGCAAGTATTAACGCGTGCAACGGTTGCGAATGCTAGTAACTAACAAAAAATGTGAAAGCTTGCCGGAGAATTAACAATATGTTATTTTAAGAAGCAAATATAGTTGGAAAACCCTCACCGGCTGGTCATCAACCCATCTTGTTTTAGCAGACCAGAGCGGAAGAAGAGGCCGGAGAGGTGACCGCAATATATAATTAAATTTTTTGAATTATGAGTTTCAACGAAAACTATGAGGAATGGAAAGAATTGATTGAAGCAGTGCCCGATGGTGAGGTTAAATTACCCAATCAACCCATTGATGATTTTGCAGCATCGTGTGAGACCCTGGCCATAGAGGCCCAGCGTGATAAGGAAGCATTAACCGGTGCAGGCCTTGATGTAAAAATTATCGACGAAGTCACTCCACTTACCGGAGCACTGCGTTATATACAGGCGAATTGGATGAGTGAATTCAGAGCCCGTCAGGAGGCCCAAAAAGAATGGCAGCAGCAGTCTCCTGAGGCTTATAAGCTAAGAGATGATATGCTGCATCATTTTACATTTGCCTACCGTAAAGACAGTAACCTGCTACAAAAAGTCCGTCGTTTACGTGAGGGAAGCAGCAATGCCGATATGATTCAGGATTTAATAGAACTGGCTGTACTTGGAGAAAATAATCCTCAACCGCTTGGGACAATTAACTTTGATATGCCTGTTTTACAAGAGGCAAAGAAGCTCTCGCATTCTCTATCGGAATTGCTGGCTCAAGCTAACGGAACAGCAGAAGAGGGTGGCGGAAATAAATTATTACGAGATAAAGCTTATACCCTTCTTTATAAAAAAGTACAGGAAATAAGAGAGTATGGTCGTTATGTTTTTTGGAAGAATGATGAGCGACTTAAAAAGTACATTAAAGCTTAAAACCCTTTATTTTGTTAGCCCCCGAGATTGTTTCACACCTTCTTCGGGGGATATTCACCCTTTTTTATGCAAAATTTCGATCTCAACGGGCAAAATATCAATCTCAACGAGTAAAATATAGTGGTTAATCACTTATGAGAACCGCATATTTGGTCGTTTTTTTGAAAATAATCAGCAATTTTAAGCCGCCCCTGAGCAATTTGACAAGCTTCCTGAGTAAAATATCTAAAATTACCGGTCAAATAATAGTTCCCATTGGCATATTTAACCCTTCCCTGAGCAATATTTTGCTTACCACGGCAATTTCTTCTAACAAACAGCCCTTTTATTTAACTAATAAACAAGTTCTGTGCTTTTAGTTACACCACTTGTATAACAATAAAAGGCACATAAGTATGTATTTATAATGTGTTTGTTGTTGAAATACATAAAACTACCATTTATCTTCTGTTTTACTTCGTTAAACTAAAAACGCAATGGTTTTTTAGCATAATACCCGTATTCTACTATTTTTGTAAACGTTAATTTCTAACCAAATACTATGAATCTCTATTACTCACCTATTTGCTTTTTTCCTTCAACCATGTGGGGCAATTGCTTAATCGTTTATAAACGTATTTTTTTTAATAAACGACTATAAGTAATTAAAATGATTTTGTTCCATAAATTCAAGGCGTTACAAAAGAATAGGAAGTAATGGCGGATATAAAGTAGTTGGTAGCCATTACAACAACTATTATTACGTAAAGTATGAAAAAAACTATTGATATAAATAATACATTCTTTCCAGGACATGAAATTGATGATCCAAAGTGGTTTTCTGGACGTAAATCTGATATTGAAAGAGCACTACAAGCTATTAGTAGAAAAGGAAATAGTATAATTGTTTATGGAGACAGAGGAGTTGGTAAGTCATCATTTATCGCCATGATCAAAATGATTGCAGAAGGTAATACTTATCTTATACATGAGCATAAACTTCATCATAAATACAATAAGGATTTCTTTAAATATCAGACTGCAGAAGTTACATGTGACTCAGGAACGGAAAATGTTGAACATGTATTACAGAGGTTATTGACAAGTCCAGATGGTTTAAAGAAGATTATAAGTACAAGGGTTGAGTCAATTGAAAAGCAAACAACAGATAAACTTGGTTTAAACTTTTTGAAATTATTAAGTATTTCCTCAGGTTCCAGTGACAAAAAGATTGAGAAAGCAATAAGTGAACAATGTGTTATAGAGACTTTCACTAATGTGGTTTTAACTATTCAAAATGAAATCTTAAAAAAAGAAGAAGAGTTATTAATCATCATAGATGAGTTTGATCAAGTTGCTGACAAGGGAAAATTAGCAACTATTATGAAATCTCTTTCTAAAGGAAAAGTAAAATTTTTGATATCAGGAATTGCAACAGATTATAAGGAATTAATAGAAGGTCACCAATCAGTTAATAGGTTACTTTATCAAGGAAAGATAAAATTATCGCCTATGACAGAAAAGGAGGTCTACACAGTATTTGACTTAGCCGAAAAAAATAATCATAATCTAATAAATTTCAACACTAAATTTAAAGACAGTGTCTATCAATTAACTTCAGGATTCCCATATTTAGTTCAACTGTGTGGACAACTAGCTTTAGATAATTTTGCTGAAAATCTTGGATATAAGACAAAAGGTACAGTTAATACCCAACACCTGAATAAGGGGTTAGAGGAATTAGTAACATATGAACCAGAAATGGATGAGCTTTATTATTCTATCATTGGGGAAAATAAGGATAGGGAAAAAGTCCTGAAAGCTTTAGCCAGTATGATTCCGCAAAATATTAAAAGAAGTAGCATATATGATTATTGTGAGAACAATGGAATATCAAATCCCAAGAAGATAATTACTTACCTTTTAAAGTATAGGATTAAGGATAATGAGAACTTTGATAGAGTAATAAGTAATGTAGGTAATGATTATATAAAGTTTAATGATGTTGTATTCAAGATTTTTATTAGAATGAGAAATCCTATTTGTGAGGAATAACGGCTACCAACAATAGTAACTGTTGCACAACTAGCAAATCGCCAAAAAATTATTAACTTAAGGCATGCAAGGCAATAAAGAATATCAGGAAAAACTATTTGTTAGTTTTCAGCTTAGTCAGGTGGTTCCGGAGCATAACTTCTACCGCCGATTAAAGTCAGTATTGAATCTGGATTTTCTACTAAAAGACACCGAAGCTTATTATGGTAATTGCGGTCAAAAAAGCCTTGATCCTCGTGTCTTTTTCAAGTTATGCATTGTGGGTTATCTAGAGAATATCATTAGTGATCGTAAATTAATTGAGCATTGTTCAATGCGTCTGGATATATTGTATTTTCTGGGATATGATATTGACGAACTCTTGCCTTGGCACAGCACTGTTAGCCGCACCCGTAACTTAAAGAAACTTGGATTGCCAGAGTGGCTAGCCGTCAAGTGGGGATTTTCCCGTCGAGGAGGCTGGCATGTGGTTCAAAGTCCGATACTTCAAACTACACTTACTAACGAGCAGTTACAAAAGCGCGGCTTTGTCCCAATGGCTAACATTTATCAACGCTATTGCCATGTTTAGCGAGCCGCCGTATGCCGGTTGGTACGCACGGTGGTGTGAGAGGGTGGGGATACGATTAATTTCGTATCTTACTCTACTTGATTGTAGCTAATACCAAGAAAAAGGAGATGTACTGAGAAAAACGAAGCTATTCCCATTAAATATGCGGAGATTAATTTATATATTTACCGCATAGTGATAAAAATTTATGGCAAGATATATCTATGAATATGATAAATGGCCTGAATTTTCTTGGGATGATAAGAAGATTGTAGTGACTTTAGGTAAAGTACGCCATCTGCAAGGGAAGATTTTGGGACAAATGAGTGTACTTGGATTTTCAATAAAAGAGGAAACAATTTTATCGACTTTGACACTTGATGTTTTGAAATCTTCCGAAATAGAAGGTGAATTTCTAAATCACGAACAAGTTCGCTCTTCAATAGCCAAAAGACTTGGGCTCGATTATGCTGGTATTGTTCATGTTGATAGGGACGTGGAAGGTGTTGTTGAAATGATGCTTGATGCAACACAAAAATATGATATGACACTAGACCATGAAAGAATTTTTGGTTGGCATGCAGCCTTATTTCCTACTGGTTGGAGTGGAATGCATCGGATTGATACAGGCTGTTATCGAAATGGAGAAATGCAAGTAGTGTCAGGCCCGATAGGAAAAGAAAAAATACATTTTCAAGCTCCCTCAGCTAAGGTGGTAAAAAAGGAAATGGATGTGTTTTTAAATTGGTTTGATAATGAAACGGGCATAGATGGCGTATTAAAAGCAGCGATTGCGCATTTCTGGTTTATAATAATCCACCCATTTGATGATGGCAATGGTCGTATTGCGAGAGCAATATCAGACATGTTACTTGCTCGTTCAGAGGAAAGTTCTCAGAGATTTTATAGCTTATCAAACCAGATTCTAATTGAGAAAAAGACATATTATGAGATATTGCAAAAAGTTCAGCATAGCTCTGGCGATATAACTGATTGGCTGGATTGGTTTTTAAGTTGTTTGTTTCGTGCATTGGAGAATACAGAAGAAACATTGAAACGAGTGCTTCGAAAAGCTGACTTTTGGGATAAAAATAGAGAGACTATTTTAAATAGCAGACAAAGATTAATATTGAACAAGTTATTTGATGGGTTTGATGGTAAATTAAAATCATCTAAATGGGCTAAGATTACCAAGTGTTCTGCAGATACAGCACTTAGAGATATAAAAGATTTAATTGAAAAAGGAATATTAATACAGGAAGAATCAGGAGGTCGAAGCACAAATTACGAATTGACGGATGAATGGAGAATGCACTAGCTGGCAACACTGGTAACTGTTGCACAACTAGCAAATAGCTGAAAAATTAGTAACTTAAGGCATGCAAGGCAATGAAGAATATCAGGCTTAGCTATTTGTTAGTTTTCAGCTTAGTTGGGTTGTTCCGGAGCATAACTTCTATCGCCGCTTAAAGTCAGTATTGAATCTTAATTTTCTACTAAAAGAAACCGAATCTTATTATGGTAATTGCGGTCAAAAAAGCATTGATTCACGTGTCATTCTTAAGTTATGCATTGTGAGCTATTTAGAGAATATTATTAGCGATCGTAAATTAATTGAGCATTGTTCAATGCGTCTAGGTATACTGTATTTTCTGTGCTATTATATTGACGAGCCCTTGCCTTGGCACAGCACTGTTAGCCGCACCCGTAACTTAAAGAAACTTGGGTTGCCAGAGTGGTTAGCCGTCAAGTGGGGATTTTCCCGTCGAGGTGCAATAATAGAAAAAATAAAGCCTAATAACTAAGCGTTCTGCCTGGTTGCAAACCAAAGGCTGAGAGCGTGTGTTGCCGACAACCGGATAGAAATCGCTAATTATATGTTATGGGGATTGAAAGATAATGGACCAGGTGATTTAACGAAGTTGCTTCGCTATTTTAGAGTATAGCTAGGTTTGATGCTTTTGTCTACTGTTGCCAAATCAAAATAATGATATAAAAAAAAGAGGCATCGTTTCCGGTGCCTCTTTCGTTATATATTAACGTCTTTTGTTTCTGCGTTTCGACGAAGGTTTTGGAGTGGCCACTTCGAGGCTCACCTTTTTACCTTTTACCTTAGCGTTGCTAAGCTTGTTAATAACTTCTTGTTCGTACTCTTTGTCAACTTCAATAAAAGAGAAGTTACGAAGTAATTCAATCTTACCAACTTTAACCGAAGTTCCTTTTATCTTGCTGTTGATTAAACCAATAATGTCACCCGATGTTATTTTATCGGTTTTACCCAGGTTAACAAACAAACGACTGAAAGCTACATTAGAATTTCTACGACTTGTTTTAGCCTCTTTGTATACATTTAAGTCGGGAGCATCTTTGTAATACTCCATAAAACGGTTGAATTCAGCTGCCACAAACTGAGTAATCAGTTGCTCGCGTTCCATGCTGGCTAACTTTTCGTATACAGTAGGCATTAATGCTTTTACCGGAGAATCGTCTTCTAGTTCAGTATTATTAACTCTTTCCAGATAGTGTAAAAGTTGTTTTTCACAGATTTCTTCCGATTTAGGAACCCATTTACGCTCAAAGGTTTTCTTTGAAATTTTTTCAATGGCCTTAATACGGTGCATTTCTCTGGAATGGATAATGGCAACCGAAATACCTTTTTTACCGGCACGACCAGTACGTCCACTTCGGTGAATGTATACTTCAATATCGTCAGGTAAGTTGTAGTTGATAACGTGAGTAAGATCGTTTACATCAATACCACGAGCAGCTACATCTGTTGCTACTAAAAGCTGAAGGTGTTTTTTACGGAAACGGTGCATTACCAAGTCGCGCTGTGCTTGCGATAAATCACCGTGGATTGCATCAGCATTATATCCATCGGCCATTAAGCTGTCAGCAATATCTTTGGTTTCCTGACGAGTACGACAGAAAACAATACCATAAACATCTGGAGTTACGTCAACAATACGTTTTAATGCTTTGTAACGATCGCTGGCATGAACCATATAATAATGGTGTTCAACATTTGAAGAGCCTGCGTTTTTAGTGCCTACACTAATCTCAACAGGATCTTGCATATATTGTTTCGACATACGAGCGATGTCGGGTGGCATAGTTGCCGAAAATAACAATGTTTGGCGCCATTCCGGAGTTTGAGCCATAATGCTTTCAAGGTCATCTTTAAAGCCCATGTTAAGCATTTCGTCAGCCTCATCCAAAATCAACCAACGTACATCTCCTAACTCAATTGCCTTGCGGTTAATTAAGTCGTTCATACGTCCTGGAGTACCAACTACAATGTGAGTACCTCTTTTTAAAGATCTGATCTGAGTTCTTATTTCAGTACCACCATATACAGGGGTGATGTATAAATCTTTGTAGTATTTAGCGTAATTATTTAAGTCTTTTGTGATTTGAAGACATAATTCGCGTGTAGGACATAAAATTAAAGCCTGTACTTTCTTTTCTTCAGTAACAATTTGAGGGATAACAGGCAAGCCAAATGCACCTGTTTTACCAGTTCCTGTTTGCGCTAATGCAATTAGGTCGTTACCGTAATTTAAAATTTCAGGAATTGTTTTACTTTGAATAGGGGTTGGTGTTTCGTAACCTAGCTCACCAATAGCTTTCAGAACCTCCTCTGGAAGTCCGCTTTCTTTAAATGTTTGCATAAATAATTCTTTATCCACTCCTATTCACGTTCCTGCAGCGATACCAGAAATAATTTATGCTACGACAGTGCTACTGAAAGTGACCTGAGTGGTCCTCGTTAAATCGAGCGCAAAGATAGACGTCTTTTTTTAATAATAAGGTATTGTGACGGAACTTATTGATTTTTTGGAATTAATTAACTTTTAAAATAGCAATGTTAGATGAAGTTACGCTCTTGTGCATTGCTATTTTTCAGTTAGTTGATGAGTAATTATTGGTTGCTTTCGAAATTTAAGGTAATCTCTAGTATTTCGGGTCGATTGCCGGTTCTGATGGGAGGTCCCCATGTGCCAAAGCCTGTACTTACTATAAAATGGCTATCTCCTTTTTGTTTGTAACCCCGGCTAACTTCAAAAATCTTCTCTGTTATGTATCCAAATGGCCATAGTTGTCCGTGATGTGTATGTCCCGATATTTGTAGGTCGACACCCGCTTTTTGCGCTTCGTCTAAATGATAGGGTTGGTGATCGAGCATTATAATTGGTTTTGACTGATCGATATTGTATAATAACTCTTCAATACTCTTGCGGTGTTTGGGTGTTCTGTTTTTATCTTTATCCTCACGGGCTGCAATAACAAAGGAGCTGTTTATGGTTAAACAAGAGTCGCGCAATACTGTAATGCCATGAGTATTCAAGTATTCAACGGCTCTTTCAACTCCCCCAATGTACTCATGATTTCCTGTTGATGCATAAACTCCATAGGGTGCTTTTAGCTTTTTAAGGCTTTCTCCCAAATTTTGTTTGATAACAGGCTGGATATCTTCGTCAACTACATCACCAGCAAATAATATAATGTCGGGATGAAGGTTGTTAACGGTTTCGACCAGTTTATTTGTTTTGCGTGGGCCTATGATAGTGCCCAAGTGAATGTCGGATGCAGCTACTATTTTAAGTGATTTAATATTGCCGGCATTTTTGTGTATGGTAATGGTTCTTTGGTTGATTTTAGGATGCCACGCATTCAAAAATCCGATAAGCATGGTTAATAGTACGCCTGCTGTTATAAGGGTTCCGGTAACAAATTTGAGTTTTTGATAAGCTTCCGTTCCTTTTTCGGGCAGAAAATGAAAAAAATAGTTGATGATGCGTATTATGTCAACAGACAGCAAGCTTAAAGTGAAGTACAACATACCTGCAAACCAAAAGGCTCCTATCCAATGTAGTGTTGTTGATGGAGGTGCATACCATATTTTTTCAAGGAAGCGACCTGCCGGATAAGAAATAAATAAGATGAGTATCGTAATTCTAAATGCATTTTTTAAGGCTGGCGTGTTGCTCAACCATTGCACACCTCTAGTGTAGATGTAAAAATTAACAAGAAAATGTACTCCTAAAATGATGCTTATAAATAGAATAAATCCGGCTGCTTTCATGGTTATGTATTATCAAAGGCTAAATATATAAAACTATCGCCTGATACATTAACTGAAATGGTAAAGGTTTGTTTTGTGAAATGTGTGATTTATTAGGTATGTTAGATTTAATAACACAAAAGGATATAAAAAAAGAAGGAAAAGCAAAGTACTTATAAAGTAAGGGATATGGTATTTTTATATCATTTTAGTATGATTAAAAATATAAATATAGTAGGATAATATAGTAAGCTTATTTAGTTTTGTAGCATAAAGGATTAATAATAAATAAAAAGGAGAAGGATTATGAAGAGTTTGGTTTGTCCTGTGTCGCCAGAAAGAATTTTAGAAGCGCAACCGCGAATTTCAGCCTTGATGGTTGTTGGTTTGTTATTGACTTTTTTAGTTACAAAGTTGTGGGTGATACCTGCATTTTTATTCGTTGATTTTCTTTTGCGAGGATTTACCTCAGGCAAGTATAGTTTGATTGGAAGCTTATCAAAGAAGTTGGCACTTAAATATTATTCAAATACACCACGCATTGATAAGGCTCCAAAAGTGTTTGCAGCTCGCTTGGGTATGATATTCAGTTTTGCTGTGTTGGTATTGTCTTTGGTCGGAGCTGGAGTGGTAGCTAATAGCTTGGCTTTTGTGTTGATAGTGTTTGCATCGGTTGAGTGTTTTTTGAATTTTTGTGTTGGTTGTTATGTGTATACATTATTTATAATACCACTTTCGAAAAGCTTATAAAATGCTATTAGAAACCTTAAAATTGGCACGTTGATTAAGTGTTGTAAATCTGTGTTTTAGTAGTTGTGTGAGTTTTGTTTTGTCTTTAAGTTCAGTAATTTAGTGTATAGATACTCTTTGTTTGTCAAAAGAAATGTAACATTCAGGTGTTTAACCGTAATTATTAACACTTTACAGAAAGTGATAATTAAAAACGAAAATGATGAAACATCTGATGATAACAATGATTGCTTTATTAATGGCATCGGGACTGTATTCGCAGGATTTTTCTTACCTGAATGAAATTGAACTTAATAATATGGATCAGCTGCAAAAGGCAGAAGATGATGTGTTGGAGTGTTGTTACTATTTAGTGGCAGCTCGTTATAATAAAAATGATGACCAGCGTATTTTGGCAACTGATTTTGTTATAAAATGGGTGGGGGGTATGTTTACTGAGCCTATTGTAAGTGAAAAAATAAAAGAGGTGACAGAAGAAAGGCAGGAGCTTACTGATTTGTATTTTGCCTATTATGCTTTAAGATATATAGAAAATGAAGGTGAAATGAGTACAGATGAATTGGTTCAAAAAGCTTTGAAAGGGGTTATTGATTTTTGCGAAAACCCGGTTAATAAAATTAAGCTTACCAAGGAGTTGAAGAATGTGAAGGAGCTTATTGATGCGGGAACGCTTTCGGCTTATTTGCAAGAATAGAAAAAAATTGAATAAAAAAACGGATCTTCCTGTTGAGAGATCCGTTTTTTTGCTTTGAATAGGTGTCGTTATTTAGCTTTTATAGCATCCATAATTTTTGTTTCCAGTTCCTCTGCTAATTCAGGGTTGTCTTTAATAACCTCTTTTACGGCTTCGCGTCCCTGACCAAGTCTTGTTTCTCCGTAGCTAAACCACGAACCACTTTTCTTCACAATTTCTAACTCAACGCCCATGTCAAGTATTTCTCCAACACGTGAGATTCCTTCTCCATAACGAATTTCGAATTCTGCTTTACGGAATGGTGGTGCAACTTTGTTTTTAACAACTTTAACACGGGTTAAGCTACCAACTACATTTTCACCATCTTTAATTTGAGTAACTCGTCGAATGTCTAAACGAACCGAAGCATAAAATTTCAATGCATTACCTCCGGTTGTTGTTTCAGGGTTACCAAACATTACTCCGATTTTTTCGCGCAACTGGTTAATGAAAATACAAGTAGTGTTGGTTTTATTGATGGTAGAAGTGAGTTTACGTAAAGCTTGTGACATTAAGCGTGCTTGTAATCCCATTCTTGAGTCTCCCATATCGCCTTCTATCTCAGCTTTAGGTGTTAATGCAGCAACGGAGTCAATAACAATAATGTCAATGGCAGAAGATCGAATCAGTTGATCGGCAATCTCCAAAGCTTGTTCTCCATTGTCAGGCTGAGATATTAACAGGTTTTCTAGGTCAACTCCTAGTTTTTCAGCATAAAAACGGTCAAAAGCGTGTTCTGCATCAATAAATGCTGCAATACCACCTTGTTTTTGAGCTTCAGCAATGGCATGGATGGCAAGAGTGGTTTTACCGGATGATTCAGGTCCGTAAATTTCAATAATTCTTCCACGAGGTAAACCACCAACGCCCAAAGCAAGGTTAAGAGCGATTGAACCTGATGGAATAACGGGAATATCTTCAACGGACTCGTCGTCCATTTTCATGATAGTACCTTTACCATAGGTTTTATCAATTTTGTCCATGGTTAACTGAAGAGCTTTCAGTTTTTCCTGGTTTACTTTATTTTCTTTCTTCTCTTTTTTCTCTTTTTCTGCCATTTTTATTGTTTTATGCTATTTTCTTCAAGTTGTTGAGGTAGCCATTTTAAAGATTAAGCTCGGTTATAATCTGATTGGTGTGATCCTTTGTTTTAACTTTCTCAAAAATCTTAGTAATGGTTCCTTCTTCGTCGATAATGTATGTTTTGCGTAAAACGCCCATGTAAGTTTTACCATAGAGTTTCTTTTCTCCCCATGCGTTATACATTTCAAGTATTTCTTTTTCTGTATCGGCAATGAGGTTAAATCTCAGATTGTGTTTGGCTATAAACTTTTGATGCGATGTAATACTGTCGGGACTAACACCTATAACTTCAAATCCTTTATTTGTTAAATCATCGTAGTTTTCGCTTAAGTTGCACGATTCGGCTGTGCATCCTGGTGTGTTGTCTTTGGGGTAAAAATACAATATTACTTTTTTACCTTTAAGATCATCCAGACTTATTGTTTCGTTATCTTGATTAAGCCCTTTGAAAGCAGGTGCTTTATCTCCTTCTTTTAATGCTGACATAGCAATTGAAATTTAATGGTTACAAATATATTTAATATACAACGATTATGCATAGTCTTGGTTCAAAAGTTATTAACATGCAATGGTTCAGTAAAATATGTGTAATGATGAATGTAATGTTATATCTTTATATTGTATAGTGTTCATTGAAGGTAATTTGTCGAATATCTTTTTATATTAATGGAGTTATTGTGATAAGCAGGCCACAAAATCGTTTGGTTTGTTTAATTTTGAAGCTGCCAATTCCAGAAAATATGATTTTGAAGCGTATGAAAATTAAGTACATTGTTTTGATTTTAGCTGCATTTGCCTTTGTTCAGTTAAATGCTCAGGAAACTTATTCGTCAAAGCAGGCATATGAGATTTTTAAAAATGGGGATTATAAAGAGGCTCAGGAGGCATATGGTTATTTGTTGTCGAAGTATGATCGCGAACCCAAGTACAACTACTATTATGGTATTTGTTTAATACAGAATAATCAGAATATTTCAGAAGCAGTCCGACGCCTGAAGTTTGCGGCAGTAAAAGGTGTGAGCCGCGATGCTTATTATTATTTAGGTCGGGCATATCAGTTAAATTATCATTTCGAAGAAGCTATATCTAATTATAGTCGTTTTCTTAAATATGCTTCATCTTCTGATATCAGAAACGAAAAGGCAGAATCATACATAGCTCAGTGTAAAGTAGGGTTGGATTATTCTACAAAAGTTTACAATCTGAATGTTTTAGCAAGAGATACTGTTGATAAAAAAGACTTTATAAATCATTACCACCCAGTAAAAGATGTTGGACAGATAATGCGTAATAACGACTTTTTTGAATCGGGTGTTGATCCGGATGGAATTTTATATCTGACAGAAAGGGGAGATCAGGTTTATTTTGCTTTGGTAAACGAGGCGGGTAATAGGGATCTTTATAAAATGGAGAAATTACTTGATGGTTGGAGTGAAAGTAAAGCTTTAACAGAGTTAAATTCGGAATGGGATGATATGTATCCTTATTTATTGATTGATGGTCAAACTTTGTTTTTTTCATCTAAACGTGATGGAGGGATGGGAGGTTTTGATATTTATAAAACAACTTACGATTCGGAAAGTAAAACTTTTTCAGAACCTGTTAATATGGGCATACCTTTTAATTCACCTAAAGACGATTTTCTGTTTGTAACAGATGAATTTAATGGAAAAGGATGGTTTGCCTCTAATCGCGAAACCTGTGATAGTACTGTGATTGTTTATGAAATTGAATGGAATAATCGCGTTGTAAAAAATTTGGTAACAGATATGAATGTGGTTAAAGAAGTTGCATCCTTGCCTCTTTCTCAGGCTGGAGCTGATTTAGCTGCCAATAAACGACGTAATGGTGACGCTGTTCAACAGCAAAAGAAAGAAGAGTTTCGTTTTATTGTTGCTGATACCTTGGTGTATACCAATAAGGATCATTTTAATAGTCAGGAGGCTTTGGCGTATTTTGTCGAAAGTCAAAAGATGAGTGAGCAAAAAGATAGTTTATCAGATTTGATGCGTGGTCAACGCGAAAGATATGCACGTACTAATTCCGATGAAGAACGTAATCAATTGGTAAATGATATTCTTTTGCTTGAGAAGAAGGTGTATGGATTGGATGCTAAAATTGAGCAATCGCAAAACAATGCCAGGTATACTGAGTTAAATCGGATTAAGGAATTGGTAAAGCAAGGGAAATACTTAGCTCCAAATCAGGTTAAACGTATATCGAAGCAAGATGAACAATTGAAACAGATATTGATACCTTCAGAATATACTTATTATACTGATGAAGAATTTCAGCGTCATTTGGATGATTTAGATGAGATGTATGATCAGTTATTTGACGAAGGAGAAATTGCAAAATTAAAGAAAGCGGATTCTCTTTTTGTATGGGGGAATATATTAAGTCTCGAAGCCTCTAAATTATTGGAGGAAGCTTCGGATCAACCTGCAGTAAAAGTTCCGGTGGTTTCAAGTCCGTTTAAAAAGAATAAGGAAGAAGAGGAGGAAGAGTCACCAGCTCAACAAATGATTGATCGCTCAAAGGAATTAAAGGAAATTTCTTTGGAATTATATCATCAATCTCTAGATCAGAAGTATAAGATATATGGTGAAAAAGTAAAAGGTGTAGTAAAATCTCATCCAACAGCAGATTTTTCTGATATGGAACAATTGCAGTTGAATGCCAGTACTTATTTCAAAAATGCTGACGAAATGTTGAATCCATTATTGGGTTACGATATGGAGAAATTTGAAAAGTCAGGGGCTTTAAAAAGATCGGGTGTTCAGGAGCAGGAAAAAGCGTTGTTTGCTTATGTAGAAGGAGGCGGACAAATTGGCAAGATAGAAGAGATGCCTGAAAAAGTTAATAATAAAGGTAAAGTTCAAAAGACATATCAAGAGTTGCAAGGAATGGAGGATGAAAAAGTGTCTCAAAAACCTGCTGATATTGTGCAAGCTGCTTTTACCAATAAATATGAATATCGAATTCAGATTGGTGTATTTAGAAACGAACCTGATGGAGATGCTTTGAGTAAGTTGCCTGAAATAACTAAAATAGAGATACCATCACGAGATCTTACTAAATATTTTGCAGGCAGATATTCGAGCTTTGAACAAGCAAATAAGGACTTGGGTAAAGTGAGAGATGCTGGTTTTAGTGGAGCTTTTGTAGTGGTGTTTAAAGATGGCAAACAAACTAACCTGACAGATGAATTAAAAAAGTAAGAATTAGTTTTTTATAAAAAAAACTCTTTAATTTAAAGAAACATTTGGCCTATGGTTGCATTTGGAAAAAAAAGCAAACTACCTGAAAAAAATGGAGGGGACAGCGAAAAGCGGACCCTCACTCTTCATAATGATGATATTAATACCTTTGATCATGTAATTGATGTTTTGTGTGAGGTGTGCGACCATGATGCTTTGCAGGCCGAGCAGTGTGCTTTAATTACTCATTACAAAGGCTCGTGCGATATTATGTCGGGTTCAGTGGATATATTGCTGCCTGTTCAGGAGCAAATGGTTCACGAAAAACTTTTAGTTACCATTGATTAATTAGATATGTCGTTAACTGTAATCGTGCTAATAATTTTGTTGGGCTTGTTTTTGTTAGTGCTCGAATTTTTTGTATTCCCAGGAGTGACTGTGGCTGGAATAGGAGGTTTTTTATTTGCTGCCGGAGGTATTTATCTGGTATATATTAAATATGGAAATTCTGAAGGCAATATAGCTTTGCTTAGTACTCTTGCTGTGGGAATAGTAATTTTGGTAATGGCATTCAGGTCGAAAACCTGGAATAGATTAATGTTAAACTCCAATATAGAAGGTAAGATTGAAACGGTAGAAGAAGAGAATATTAAAGAGGGAGATGAAGGTGTTGCCGTTACCCGTTTAAATCCGATTGGTAAAGTAATGGTTAATTCCGAATTGGTTGAAGGGCGTTGTCCTGGCCATTTTGTTGATGAAAATACTTCAGTTATTATTCAAAAAGTATATAAAACATACGTAATTGTAAAACCTAAAAAATAAACGTATATGATGGAAGGTTTCGCTCCTATATTGTTGATAGCGGCTATTGTTGTTGTTGTCTTCTTGTTTTTGTATTATGTACCCATTTTACTATGGTTCTCTGCCTTGGTTTCGGGGGTGCGTATTTCTCTTGTTCAGCTAGTATTGATGCGCATACGTAAGGTGCCTCCGGGCGTTATTGTTCGTGCATTAATTGAAGCATCTAAAGCTGGTTTACGTGAAGTAAAGCGCGATGAGTTAGAAGCGCATTTTTTAGCCGGTGGACATATCGAAAATGTTGTACATGCTTTGGTGTCGGCAGCAAAAGCCAATATTGATTTGAATTTTCAGATGGCTACAGCTATTGATCTTGCAGGTCGCGATGTGTTTGAAGCTGTTCAAATGTCAGTAAATCCTAAAGTAATTGATACACCTCCAGTGGCAGCTGTTGCAAAAGACGGTATTCAGTTAATTGCTAAAGCCCGTGTAACTGTTCGTGCCAGTATTAAACAATTGGTTGGTGGTGCCGGTGAAGAAACTGTTTTAGCTAGGGTTGGTGAAGGTATTGTATCTTCAATTGGATCTTCTGTTTCGCACAAGGCTGTTCTGGAAAATCCGGATTCTATTTCAAAAGTGGTTTTGGAAAAAGGATTGGATGCAGGTACTGCTTTCGAAATTCTTTCGATTGATATTGCCGATATTGATATAGGTAAAAACATAGGTGCCGGGTTACAGATTGATCAGGCGGAAGCAGATAAAAATATTGCTCAGGCTAAGGCAGAAGAGCGTCGTGCTATGGCAGTAGCTCTTGAGCAAGAAATGAAAGCAAAAGCTCAGGAAGCCCGTGCGAAAGTAATCGAAGCAGAGGCTGATGTGCCTAAGGCATTGGCCGAGGCTTTCAGAAGCGGAAATCTGGGTGTAATGGATTATTTAAAGTATAAAAATATTGAGGCTGATACTGCCATGAGGGATTCGATTGCGAAGCCAGGGACTAAGCCTCCAAAAAAAGATAATTAATTTTTAAAGCTCCAATTGGAGCTTTTTTTTTGACTTTTAAATAGTTAATTCAAGTCGTAAAAAGAAGTAAGAAAAATAAGTCTCAAATTTTTTAAAAAGTTTTTGGAGATATGATTCTATTTACTACTTTTGCAAACGCAATCGCAAACGGGGCGTACGATAGAGGAGTTCAGGAGTGATTGTTACTCTTAAAAGTGAGAGTAAAAAACAAGTAATGGAGAGTTGGGTGAGTGGCTGAAACCACCAGTTTGCTAAACTGACGTACGGGCAACCGTACCGGGGGTTCGAATCCCCCACTCTCCGCTGATATTGTTTCGGGGTGTAGCGCAGTCCGGTTAGCGCACCTGGTTTGGGACCAGGGGGTCCCAGGTTCGAATCCTGGTACCCCGACTATATTTTGAACTTTAAATCGGAAAGTTCACATTTTATTGAATTATTAATTCGGGGTGTAGCGCAGTCCGGTTAGCGCACCTGGTTTGGGACCAGGGGGTCCCAGGTTCGAATCCTGGTACCCCGACAAGAAAAAGGGAAGATTCTTATGAGTCTTCCCTTTTTTTGTTTTGTATCCGATCTATATCGATCGGATATACTCATCTAAAGATTCCTTTCCTTGTAATTGTACTTTTTTTCGTATAAGGTATCTGTTAGTGTTAATAGTGTTTGGAAGAACTGATATCATATTGCTAATTTGTTTTGATGTCATTCCAATTCGAATGTATGCGCATAGTTTTAGCTCGTTTTCGGATAAATTAGGGTGTAGAGATTTTAATTTGGTAAAGAAGTCTGGATGTACTTTTTCAAAGTGTAATTTAAAAGATTCCCATTCACTTTCGGTTTGAAGATTGTTATTAATTAATTTGCGAAGAGTACCCTCGCTTGGGTTACTCATTTCTCCGTTTTTTCTAAACTTTTCTATTAAAGTTAGGATATTACCCATTATGCCATTCTTTTCGCTTAAAATAAGCGATGTAGCGCTTAATTCTCGATTACGTAAGTCTATTTCCTGTTGTAATTTTTCATTTTGTAATTCTTCATTTTTTAATTGGCTGGCAGTTATTCTGTTTTTTTGCCATACGGAGAGTGTGATAAAGAAGGCGATCACTATTAATGAGAATAATAAAATACCTATGATGACATTTTGCTTGTGATTAAGTTCGTTTTTTTGTTGTTCTATAATTAGCTTGTTTTGGTATTCTTTAATAGCTAATCCTGATTCCATTTTATTAATTTCGGATATTTTATCAATGCCACGTATGCTGTCAGCTACAGCATTATATTGTTTCTGAAATTTATATGCTTTCTCCCAATCGCCTTTTGCTTTATATACGTTAGATAGGCCTTCAATTGATGGAATCATTAAGCGTGCTATGTTGTTTCGGCGGGCAAATTCGTAGGTGTCGTTATAAATGATGTAAGCACTGTCAATATTGTTTTTCGAAAGGAAAAAGCTTCCTAAATTAAATTTTGTAAGGTGATATTGATAAGGATTTTTGCCATATAGCTTTGCTAAATTGTACGCTTTAATCTGATATAGTTGTCTTTTGTTGATGCTATCTGTTAAGTTTGATAGATTGGAATATATTGCGATTAAAAGGATAGTGTCATTTTTAATTTGATTGCTTTTTAATAATGCTTGTAGTATTTCAATTGCCTTGTCTTTATGACCGAGTTTATTGTAAATTACAGACATATTTATAGAATTGGAATTAGATAATGAGTTTGCTCCAATTGTATTATATAGTTTATTTGCTGTTTCCAGATAATTGAGGGCAATTTGTGGTTCGTTTAATTCCGACATAAGAATACCTAACCATCTATTGACATTAGCCTGGTATTTTATATCTCCGGATTCTTTGAATAAATCTAAGAATTGCGTGTATGTTTCATATTGATGGATGTAACTATCTTCTGTACTGGTTGGGTTCAACATTAAAAAACGAATCCGCGTGTAATCGAATAGATATTCGGAAGAATCCATGTAAATAATTGCATTTTTCAACTTTTGCATACTTGATGAATCAATTCGATTAAATTGTTTGCGTTGAATTAAAGCTTCCCAATAAAAACATCGATACTTGAGTATGGGAATATTGGTGTCTTGTGATATGCTGTATAGTTCATTTAGAAGTCGTGGTAATTCCGGATCACGTTCATTTAATCCTTCCATAATATTAGTAATTGAATCGAAAGGAGCGTAAGCTGGTTTCCAAACAGACTTATTTTGTGCTAGAATATTTGTAGATACTAGTGTGAAAAAAAGTATTTGAGATATAAATTGTTTTAAGGACTGTAACATTCGATATTTTTTCAAAGTATAGTGTTTTTTAATGGGGGTTCGCTTGTGATGATAGCTTTTTTAAAACTTCCTTTTGTAATTAAAAGGGGTGATTTTTTATATTGAGTATTTTTTATTTAACAACCTCCTCTTGAGTTTAAAAACATGCCTAATTCTTGAATTATATATACTAAAATCTATTAGAAAATAGATGCATTATTGGGTTATGTTGTAGTGTAAGTTATTGTTGAACAAAAGTATAAATAAAATTTAAATGATATCTTAAAAATAGTATAGATCTATTATAAATCTATAGTGTTTTTTTTCTTCTAAGGGGGTATATAAATAGTTTTGTGGCTGTCATTGTTATTAATTTAAAGAATTTAATTATGCGAAAAATCTACGCGTTATTTTTATTTATTCTTTTGGGGATAAGCACAAGTTTTGCTCAGACAGGAGGAGCTTTACTAAGTGAGGATTTTGAAGGGGATGTTTTTCCACCAGAGAATTGGCTACAGAAAACAACTGTTGGAACAACTGTTCTGGAACGGTTAGAGGAACCAGATTCTGAGCCATTAAACCATGTTGCTGGGTTTAGTATGGGGTACAACAGTATGGATACTTATTTAATTAGTCCACTATTATTACCTACAGCACAAAATAGTCAATTATCATTTCGAGTACGTTCAGGTGTTAATAATTATGAAGGTAGAGAATTGAAAGTTTTAGTATCTACTGATTATACGAATGTTGCCGACTTTTCTAGTGAGTTGATTGGTTTACCTTCTGGAGCATCTGCGCCTGAAGATGGAATTACTAATAATTGGGAGATTCATACAATTGACCTGTCTGAATATATTGATCAACCTATCTATATTGCATTCGAGGTGTTAGATAATGATGGTTATATCAATTTTTATTTTGATGATATTGTAGGACCAGAATTAGTAAAGTATGATAATGATTTACAGGTTCAGGGTATTGAACTTCCATCTGATTATCCTTTTGTGATGGATGGTGATGAAATTGCTGTATCTGCAATTGTTAAAAATAATGGTACTAATGACCTTAACGATCAGGAGATTGCTTTTAAAATGGGTGGTGTAACAGTTGCTACCGAAACAATATCACTTCCTGCCGGGCAAGAGACTCAAGTTAATCAGGTATTTGTCGGTAGTTTAGGAAATCAATTTGTTTCTGTTTCAACGCCTGCCGACGACTTTCTTGGTAATAATGAAATGGGTGGATCTGTTATGTTTTATCCTGCTGATGCTTTGTTAGAGAGTTTCGAAGGTGATGCATTCCCTCCTGTATATTGGACAGCAGAAGGAGATAATCTATGGCAACCAAATATCTATAGTTATATTACACATGGTTCAAAAAGTGTCTCAACTTATGCTGTAGGTGCAAAATTGATTACGCCTAAAGTTAATATACTATCGGGTGATTCTCTTTGCTTTGATGCATACATATATGGTACTGTTGAGATTTCAACTTCTGTTGATGGTCAACAATGGGATGTTCTTGAAACAATAAATAATACAGCTGTTTATACATCGTTACCTTATAGTATTAAATTTAGTGATACTGAAAATGCAGACCATTTGGGGCAACGTTATATGGCATTTGAGGTAGTAGGTGATTATGGAAGTATGGGACTTGATAAAGTTTATGGTCCTGCAATAGTGCCTGTAAGTGATGATTTTGAAATGGTTGATTTTAGTGTTTCAAATGAGGGAACATTGTATGAAGGAGATAATCTAACTTTCTCTATTTCTGTTCAGAATAAAGGTTTGGAAGCAGTATCTAAGAATATTACTCTTAGTTTGAATGGAGAAGTTATTACTAATGAGATCTCAACAGGTGTGTTAGCTGCTGGTGAACAAACAATAGTAAACTATACCTGGAATGCAGATAACGGCTATCCATCTGCAGATTTCTCAGTTGTATTAGAATCTGATGATTTTGATGGTAATAACAGCAAATCGTTTTCAGCTCTTGTATATTCCGCCACGCCACAGGAATTACCTTTGGATATGGGATTTGAGGATTGGACTGGATTTCCTGACTATTGGGATGTAACTAAAAATGCTTTAACTGAGTGGACTGTGGCAACAGGTAATTTATATACTCCTGAAACAACAGCTCATAGTGGTTCTGCTGTTTTGGATTTTAAGGCCTATGATGGTGCGTCAGCCACGTTAATTACTCCAAATGTTAATTTGTCAGGTGAATATTATAAAGTGTCATTCTGGTTATTTCGCGATGATAGCCAATATTATATCGATAATGCCGATAAGCTAAATGTGTATTTAAATGATCAGCCATCTGTTGAAGGTGCAAATCTTTTAGGTACAGTAAACAGATCAATAACTTTAGAGCCTGTTGTTCAAGAAGCTGGTTGGTATCATTATGAATTCTGGGCAGATTGTCGTGAGCTTAATGAAGGGTTCTTCGTTTTTGAAGGTTTGAGTACTTCATCATGGTCAAATATTTATATTGATGATTTAAGTATTGCCGAAGGATTTATGTATGATGCGTCGGTAGATGCGATTAAATTACCATCTTTTGTTTGGGGGTACCAAACAGTTGCTAATGATGTTACTGTATCGGTTACCAATAAAGGAATGCAGGATATAACCAATGCAACCATCAATTGGAGTGTGAATGGTGAAGCTCAAACTGCTGTTGAATGGATTGGTTTATTAACATCTGGCGAATCTCAGGATATTGTGGTTGCTCCGGATTTTGAATTACCAACAGATGAGACCTATACAGTAGAAGTTAATTTTGCTGTAGAGAGCGAAACAGCAATTGATGATAATGATTTGTCGGTTGATATGGAACTTAAAGAAGCTTACCATATACCATATACAATGGGATTTGAGTCGGATGAAATATCTTTTGAAGATTGGAAAACAGTAGATGCTGATGGTGATGGTTTTAACTGGGAGTTTTCAACTGAAAATGCTACTGAAGGAAGTCAATTGATTCGTTCAGCTTCGTTTGATGATCCTAATGGATTAGCCCTGACACCTGATAACTGGTTAATTACTCCAGCAGTATATGTTTCGTCTGATGCTACTAAAATGACATTTGACATTGGTAGTACTGATAGTGAGTTTTTTGCCGAGAAATATGAGATTCTTGTTTCTGAATCAATTGATTTGGAGTCTTTCACTCCTCTTTTAACAGAAACTTTAACTCAAACTGGAATCGAAAATAAATCAGTTGATCTAGGTGACTATAAAGGTAAAATTGTATTCGTAGCTTTCCGTCATTATGATTGTACTGAGCAAGCTTTCCTTAACCTTGATAATGTAAATATTTTTACTACTAATCATATAGTTACATTCAATGTGGTTGCTAATTCAACACCATTGACGAATGCTCAAATAAGCATTGATGGTGTTACTGAAACGTATACTACTGATTTAGAAGGAAAAGTATATGCTGATTTAGCTGATGGTACTTATTACTATAGTGTTAGTTCAACTGAGTATCCAACTGTTGAAGGTCAGTTTACTGTAAGTGGTCAAGATTTGACTGTTGATGTGGTTTTACAGGCTACAGCAATTCCAAAACAAACACAGGCGGAATTACAAGTGTATCCAAACCCATTTGATAATCAAATTACAATCGATACAAATAAAGAAGTTAAGTCGGTTGCTGTTTATAATGCTGCTGGTGTTGAAATAGCAAAACAAAACGATTTAATTATACAAACATCAAATTATGCTAAAGGAATTTATTTAGTAGTGATTGAATTTGTTAACGGAGAAAGAGTTGTGAAAAAGCTTACAAAGTAAGTCGTCCTATAGATTTAAACTTTTTTAATAGTCAGGGGTTACTCCTCTGACTATTAATGCTAACAGCCTGCCATACTCTCAACCTGTTTAAAAGAAATATTTAATAAATATTATCAATGAAAACACGATTAAAAGTGCTGGCATTGGGTGCTTTTTTCTGCCTGATGCAATGGAATGTTGTCTTTTCACAAGTTAGCTTTGGGGGTATTCCTCCTAGTTTTAAGGAAAGAATAGAATTACCTTCGGTTAATTCAGTAGATGTTAATTTCAATGTTGACAGACTTAAGGCTGAAAGTCAGTTAAGTAAAACAGAGTCAAATAACCCACCTTGTATTGCAAAGGCTATTCCTGTATCGTATGATATGGAAAGCTCGGGAGATTGGTCGACTTTGCCTGATGGTAGAGAGATGTGGCAACTTAGAATTAAAGCTGAGGATGCAATTGCAATTATTTTATCATATGATGATTTTTATATTCCTGAGTGTGGTAAGTTGTATATTTATAGTGCCGATAAATCACATGTAATCGGAGGTTATTCTTCTAGTACACACCCACAGGGAGGAGCCTTTTCGACCGAAATGGTTGCGGGTGATGACATTATTTTAGAATATGTTTCAACAAAGACCAGAAAGGAAATATTGGATGGTAATGACTTAGATAGCATGCCTGTAATCTCAATAGATAAATTGGGATATGTTTTTGATAATGTGGTGGTGAAACGTTTTCCAAAAAGTGCTTCTGTTAACACTGAAATAGGAGAATCTTCATCATGTATGATAAATATTAATTGTACTGAGGGTGACGAATGGCAAACAGAAAAGAAAGGTGTTTGTCAGATGAGTATGTATGTAACAAACGGATCAGCTGGTGCCGGATGGTATGTATGTAGTGGAACCCTTATTAATAATACTGCACAAGACTTAACACCTTACATACTATCTGCCTACCACTGCTACGAAGGTTCTACCGAAGATGACTTTGCTCGTTGGCAATTTACTTTTGGTTATGAATCTCCGGGTTGTCAGGATGAGCAGCCTTTGGAGACACATACTATTATTGGTTGTGATGTGCGAGTAGCCGATCCTATTGATGGTGGTTCTGATGGGTTACTTCTTGAGTTAACTCAGGATGTGCCTCTTGATTGGGATGTGTATTATAATGGTTGGGATAGAAGAAATGAGGTAGTAGAAGGCGTTGGTGTAGGTATTCACCATCCGGCTGGTGATATAAAAAAAATATCAACATTCCGCAATTATGATTCAGGTACCTGGCCTGGAGCTGTAACTGGTGCAACTGGTGCTCACTGGTTATTCTCATTTGTTGAAACAGCAAATGGACACTCTGTTACCGAAGGTGGTTCTTCTGGATCACCCTTATTTAGTAGCGAACATCTGGTGATTGGTACTCTAACTGGTGGAAATTCATCATGTACCAACTTATATGGTAATAATTACTACGGAAAACTTTGGTTTCACTGGGATCACTATGGCGATAGTCCTCAAACACAAATGAAAACATGGCTTGATCCATTGGATTTGGGAGTGATGACTTTAGCAGGAACCTCGGTTAATCCAACGAGTCCTCGTATTGCTTGTGAAACCAAATCATTAGAACTTGAGGGGTCTTCTGTGTTATCTCAACCAGGAGCTGAACAAACAATAGTAGTAGAGGGATTTAACCTTGAAGAAGATATTACAGCTAGTGTCGAAGGTGAATTTGAAGTTTCGTCAGATAATATTAGCTGGGGAACACAAGTAAACCTAGTGCCAGAAGGTGGTAAATTATACATTCGTTTTTTACCAACAACCATCGGGCATCAAACAGGGCAAATTGCACTAACTAACCCTTTGGCTTCAACTATCTATGTTAATTTAAGTGCATCAAGCTGTCCGGTTATCACCTTTGATTACGATAAACTGCCTACCGCTAGTATCAACGAAGATTATTCGTTTGCTATTGAGGTTAGCAATAACAGTACCGAAGTAGTGAATTATGAAATTACAAATGGTGCATTACCCGAAGGCTTACAATTTGAGTCAACATCTGGATTGATATATGGAACTCCGGTTGAGTCTGGATCATTTCCTTTCTCCGTTCTTGTTACTGATGAAAATGGTTGTTTTGCTTCTGCCGATTATGAGGTATATGTTATCTGTAATATTGTTTCAGATTTCCCTTTTAACGAGAATTTTGAATTCGGTTTCCCTTTATGCTGGGATCAGTCGTATCAAACAGGATCAGTTAAGTGGAATACCGTACAAGAAGATTTTAATACTGTTCAATATCCATCTTATTCATACGAAGGCGAATTTTATATGGCATTTACCAGTATGAGTCCAGATGGAAATTCAACAATTCTAACCACACCACAATTAAACCTTGAAGGGTTGAATAATCCGGTGTTGTCATTTGCTCATGCTCAGCCTAAATGGGATTTTGATCAGGATGTAATGGAGGTGTATTATAAAACCTCTGCCTTGGGAGAATGGAAGCAGTTGGCGTCATATACTGATAATATTCCTGACTGGACGGTAGAACATATTCAATTACCTGAAGCTAGCAGCGAATATTATGTTGGTTTTAAAGCAACCTCTTATTTCGGTCGGGGTGTTATGATTGACGATCTTACCGTTGGATCTCCATTAATTGAAGTTACTTCCCAGTTATTATCAACTAATGACTTCGTTTTAGAAAACGATCTTTTAATTACTGAAGTCACTTATACCGGTACTGATTTAGCGGAGGATATAACAGTTAGTAGTGAGCAACCTTTTAGCTTATCAGCTGATAAAATTGATTGGTCAACACAACTGACAATACCTGCAGTAGGTGGGGTAGTGTATATTAGTTACGATAATCAAGAACCCATTATAAACAGCAATCAGATTATTGCTAGCAGTACATCGGTAATTAATACCATTGTGGTAGAAGATGTTTCAACCGGTATTGATGATGTAGATAATGATGATATTAATGTTATCAATCCTTTCTCTGAAGAACTTTTTATACAATGGAATGCTGCTTTTGACGCTGTGGAAGTTGTAGATATGAGTGGGGTTACTGTTTATTCTGCCTCTAATTTGGTTAATAGTAACTCATTACGAATTGCTAGTTCGGATTGGGCTTCAGGGGTATATTTTATCCGTTTAACGGGAGCTAATTATGCTGAAACAGTGAAAGTAATTAAGAAATAAATTAGATAAATATGAAGAAAATATTAGGTTTAATTTTAACGTTTGTAGGAGTCTGCTTCAGCTTATATCTGGCAGCTTCGCCCATCCTCACAGATGGAATCAACAATAAGCTACAAGGCGCATTAACGCAGTGGTTTGTTGATCAAACAGAAGCTGTTCAGGCAACAGAATCTGTAGAAAGTATACCTTATTTCGAAGGCTTTGATGATGAATCAACCATGGCAAATTGGACTGTTAATGATAATAATCAAGATGGTTCAACATGGGCATATCGCACCTATGGTGGTTGGGACGAAACGGAATGTGCCGCCTATTCTTATGGTATGATAGATGGTGATGATTGGTTGTTTTCTCCTTCTTTGGAATTATATGCAAACAAGCAATATAAACTCTCGTTCTATTATAACAATATCTACGAAACACAAAGTCTTAAGGTATTTGTTGGTGATGGTGTTGCCATTGAAAACCAAACTATTGAACTGGTAACTTTGCCATCGATCAATGGAAATGGTACAGCTGAAGTGTCTTTTTCAATACCTGCAGATGGTAATTATAACCTTGGTTTTTATTGTTATAGTGTAGGTGGTGCTTATTCTTATTTATATCTTGATAATGTTGAAGTTACTGTAGCTGCCTTACGCGAAGCTCCGGCTGTAGTGAGTGACCTGGTTCCGGTTCCTGGAGAGAATGGAGCCCAAACCATGGCTTTAAGTTGGACGAATCCATCAACTAATTTTGCAGGAGATGCATTAACCGAGATTTCTTCTATCGAAATTTATAAGGATGGGGCAACTACTCCTATTTTGTTTACAGATAATCTTACGCCAGGTGCCGATGTGCAATGGAACGATGATGCCGCAAGTGCCGGTGAACACACCTATAAGGTAGTGGTTAGTAACCTAAATGGAGCAGGATTGCCAGCAGAAGTAAGTTCATTTGTTGGAGTTGATCTTCCGCAAGGTCCTGAAACAGTTGAGGCTACTCGTGGTAATGGAACAATTAATCTAACCTGGTCTAATCCAGCTGCTTTTGGTTTAAAAGGTGGATGGTATCGAAGCGATAATCTAACATATCGTATTGTTCGTCAGCCTGGTAATGTTGTATTAGAAACAGCCTACTCTGGTAATTCATACGAGGATCAAACCATCTCGTCATTAGCTAATTATAATTACGAAATTACTACTAAGAATCAGGATGGAACCGGTGGTACTACCTCTTCTAATTATTTAAGAATGGGTAATACGGTAAGTCTGCCATTTACTGAAGATTGGGAAGATGCCAGTACATTTGGTTTGTGGACTGTTTTGGATGCAAATGAAGATGGTTATACCTTCCACCGAAATTTAGTTAGAGGAAACGAGCTACCTTCTTGTATTGGTATTGAAACTGTAAACTCAGGTCCTAACCAGGATGATTGGTTTTTTACACCTTCATTAAGTTTGGAAGAGAGCGTTACTTATCGCCTAAGTTTTACGATAAGAACAGGATTGTATGCAAGTGAAAGTTTTGATATATCTATAGGAAAAACATCTGTTCCATCGGCTCAATCATATCCAATTCGTAGTTATGAAGAGATTTCAACCGATAGCGAACATGCTATAGCAAATATTACATTTGAAGCTCCATATACAGGTAATTTTAACCTTGGTTTTCACGTAACCACACAAGGTGGTGGAGATATCTTTTTCGATGATTTTACTATTGAAAAAGTAGTAACACAGGATTTGGCGGCAGTTTCAGTAAAAGGAAATACTGCTCCAACAATTGGTCAAACTACAACAAACACAGTTAGTGTTGTTAATAATGGTTCTGATATTATTCGTAATTACACCATTCAGTTGATCGATAATGATAATAATGTGTTAGCTGAGTCATTTAACAGTCGTTCATTGGGTGTTGGCTCTTATCGTAATGTTGAGTTGGAATGGGTACCTACCGAAGTTGGACCGAATGCTTTAAGGGTAAATATTGTAAGCGATACAGATGAAGTACCTGGGAATAATCAATCGAAACCATATAATATCAACGTGCAAAACGAAGGTAGTAATGTGGTAACGGTTGGTGAGGATGAAATGTTAAGCTATTTTGTACCTATCTATCCATATATTAAAGCATTTTCCGAATCAGTTTATGTAGCTGAAAACTTTGATGGTAACCTTGGACAAATCAATGCCATTGCTTATAAAGTAGTGTCTGGAGCCAATGATTTGCACAATCAATCTATTCAAGTATTTATTGGCGAAACAGAAGAGACAACCCTTAAAAATGGATGGATTCCAAGCGGCGACATGCAGTTGGTGGTTGATCGTAAAGTGGAAATTCCATGGGGTGTATATGATTGGAAATTAGATTTCGATACTCCTTATCAATACAAAGGTGGAAACATCGTTATTTTAGTTCGTAACTCTGGAGCAACAGGCGAATTGGGCGAATTTGGATTGAATTTCTTAACATCTTATGCATTAAGTGGTTCTTCTCGCTATGTTAACTCTTATAATGTGGTTGATCCGGAGAATCCATCAGAAGGAGAAGGTCAGTTTTTGAATATTGTACCTAATGCAATGTTCTATTTCGATAATGTTAATACAGGTAATGTAACTGGTCATGTATATGCTGCTGACGGAGTAACTCCTTTGGAAGGAGCAACTGTTGCGGTTGATGGATTTAATCAAACTGTAATCAGCGATGTTGATGGTTTATATGAATTTACGAACCTTCAAGCTGGAGATTATAACTTAACCGCTTCGTTAATTGGTTATTCTGATGCTCAATCTGCAATAACGGTTACACAAGGTAATAGTACTACAGCTAATTTCAATTTAAATCTGTTACCATTAGTTACTGTATCCGGAAAAGTTGCAGGTAGTGATTTACCATCAGTAGGAATTGCAAATGTAGATGTTCATTTATCAGGTTATGCCGATTATACAACTACTACAGATGCAGAAGGTAACTTCACATTTGAAAATATTTATGGTGATAAATCATATGATGTATCTGCTGAATCAGCAGGTTATGAGCCGTTTGCTGAAGAGTTATCTTTAACAGATGTAAATGTCGATAATTATAGTGTTGTTTTAACGCAACAAGCAGCTCAACCATTAAAAGTATACGGTGTTGATCGAAATGCGGATGCTTTAATCTCATGGGATCAGCCGGTATTACCGCAAATACTTACCAAAGGAAGTGGTAACTTCTATGGTATCTTTGGTAGTAACGGTTCTGCAGTATATAGTATTGGTCATCGTTACCGTCCAGAGGAATATGCTTCGTATGGTATTAAAGAAGGTATGGCAGTTACTAAAATTCGTTTCTATGCGAATGCTGTAGCAACCTTCAATGTTAAAGTGTGGCAAGGGGATAACAATGCCGAAACAACAGTTTACTCGCAAACGGTGACTCCATTGAAGTTGGATGCCTGGAACGAGGTTGAATTAAATACGCCGGTACCAATTGATTTAAGTCGTAACCTGGTAGTTGGAGTAGAAATAGCTCAAGTTTCAGGTATTGCACCTGTTGCATACGACGAAGGTCCATTTAATGTAAATGGAGATGCCTTTTATAATGGTCAAACATGGACTACTGCTTATGAAGCAACAGGGGGCTCAATGAATGCTAACTGGTGTTTGGAAGCTGTTTGTGGAGCTAATGCAAATGATTTGCCGGTAGTATTAGCTGCAACACCTTTATCAGAGGGCAATGCTGTGGTTGCAGAAACAACTACTGTTGCCAATGACTCTGTACAGGCTGGTTATTTTACCGAAGTTGTTGCCGCAGAACAACCAATGCAGACCGAAAGTACACCGGTTTCAACTGAGGCAGGTGTTAATCCAATAGGATACAATGTTTACCGTTTGTTAAATGGTGATGAACATGATGAAACAACATGGGTACAAGTAAATACCGAATTGATTGCTGAAACATCTTTTGTGGATAACAGCTGGCAACCGCTCGAAAACGATATATATCGTTATGCAGTCAAAAGTGTTTATGCAAACGAGGTTTTATCAGAAGCCACTTTCTCAAATGGTATCGATAAAGGTAAGTATGCTGTTGTAAGTGCCACTGTTAGCACCAACGGAGGATCATCAGAAGGAGCTACGGTTGAATTAACAAATAATCAGTTTAGCTATTCGTCGTTGGTTGAAGCAGATGGTACAGTAGCTATCAATGATGTGTATTTCGGAACTTATACTTTGCGTATCACTAAAAAAGGATACCGCGATTATGAAGTTTCAAATGTAGAGGTTAATACTAATGAGGTAGATCTTGGATCATTCTTGATTGAAGAAGATACTCGTCCTGCCCGAAACGTTACAGTAACAGATTTAATTAGTTCTGCAGACGTTAGTTGGGAAGCACCAAACGATTATTCTAACAGTTGGATTCATAAAGATAATGGTCAGAATACTGATGGAATGGGTTTGAATGATGGAGGTGTAATGGAAGTAGGTGTAAGATATACTCCTGAGGAATTGCAATTTATGAACCTGAATGGTTTTGCCATCAATAAAATCAGATTGTTCCCTACATCAGATGGAGTATTCTCTTTAAAAGTATGGGAAGGCGCTGAAGGCTACGAGAGCGAAATTTATTCACAAGATGTTGAAGTTACATTGGGTGAGTGGAATGAGATTTCTTTAGATGCTCCGGTTGCATTAGATGTTAACCAAAGTTATGTAATTGGTTATGCTGTAAATCATAGCGTTGGTTCTTATCCTTGTGGATACGATGCCGGACCAGGTGTAGTTGGTGGTGATGTTATTAAGTATGGTGGTGTATGGTATCGTTTTACTGAAGTTACCAGCGGGCTTTACGATTTAAACTGGAATATTCAGGCATATTGTATGTATGGAACCAGTACCGAAAACGATCAGGCTTTAATGGCTAAATCGGGTAGTGTAGCTCCTGCAACTATTGAAAATACAAATGCTTCATCAATTGATTTAAGCAGTCTGTTCTCATCTAATCCTGCTGTAAAAGTGGAAACTACACAGGTTGAAGTTGAACCATATACCAACACGTATGATGTGTATCGTTTGGCTGAAGCAGATAAAGAAGTAATGGATAACTGGGTGTTATTAACATCAAATCCTATTGCTGATTTACAATTTACAGATGAAAGCTGGGGTGATTTAACCGAAGGTAACTTTGTATACGCAGTTGTTACCCACTATCATGCTGGTAATTATTCGGTACCGGTATTTTCTGATGTAATTACCAAAGGAGCTGTATCGTTGGTAACGTTAAATGTGGCAACTAACAATACTCTATCGGCCGAAAATGCTACAGTTACATTAACAGGAACAGGTGATAATGCAGGAATCAATTATTCATTGTTGTTAGATGTTAATGGTGAAGGTGAAATTATTGAGGTTCCTAAGGGGACATATACTATAACTGTTGTAAAAGAAGGATATCAAACCATCGAATTGATTGATTATTCAATTGATGATGATTTTGAGGTAATCAATTCATTGATATTAAATGAAGAAGTTACTATTCCTTTAAAAGTGGAGGCAACCAATAATGATGCAAGTGCAACCATTAATTGGATGAAACCAGGTTCTTATCTTCCTCAAGAAGGATGGATGTATTGGGATAGTGGAGAATCAACCAACTCAATAGGTAACGCTTCGGGTATTGTGTTTAGCGCAGCTCAACGTTTTACTCCTGATGATTTAGTGAGTTTCCGATCAAAAGGATTAAGTATCACAAAAATATCGTTCTACTATAATAGTGAAGAGGAAGCTCCGTCAGAAGCATACTTCCAGGTGCGTGTTTGGTTAGGAGAAGATCCACAGTTGGTTTATTATCAGGATGTGGAAAATCCAACTCCAAATGCATGGAATGAAGTTGTGCTGGATGCGCCTGTATACATTAATGGTAGCGAAGAAGTTTGGGTAGGATATGAGTGTGACGACCGTGCGGGTTATCCGGCTGGTGTTGATGCAGGTCCTGCTATTAGAGATAAAGGTGCTAAAATATTTACTTCTGGTGATTGGTATAATTTAACTGATGTATCGTCGGTTAATGCCAACTGGAGTATTCATGCTTATTGCGAAGAAGTAGAAGGTACTTCAAGTCGTCCTTTGGGTACAATACAGCTTCCTGAAAGTCAGTTGCAGGCAACATTAGACCTTTCATTATCAAATCAACCATTGAAAAATGGTGTATCAACTCATTCAGAATATAAATTAGAAAATGATAAGCTTCGTTTTGTTAATGGATATCAGGTTTGGCGTTTAGCTCAAGGCGATGAAAGTAATGAATCTGCCTGGACTTTATTAACCACTGATGCTATTACCGAAACATCTTATACTGATACTGATTGGGCAAATTTGGAGGATGATATTTATGTTTATGCTGTAAAAGCAATTTACGAATCAGGTCTTTCAGAAGCAGGATTTTCTAACGCTATTAATACTATTTCTACCGGAATTGATACTGGTATTAATGATGATTTAGTTAGTATTTATCCTGTTCCAAACAACGGTAATTTCAGCGTTGAGGTGGAAAATGAAGCAACTATTACTATAAGTAATCTAAAAGGAGGAATCGTTTATAAAGGTGAACTTATAGGTGGTAAAAATGATATTTCAATAAATGTATCTACGGGTGTTTATTTGGTTCAAATTACAAATGACAAAGTAAATATCTCAAGAAAGATAATAATTGAGTAATTAGGGTTAAATAGTGATAAAGGCCGGTTCATATGGACCGGCTTTTTTTATGTGTTTTTTTGAGAATTTTCAGTAAATCCTTCGGTTTGACAGAGAGAAGGATGGGTAATAATAACATAGTAAAGTCATATTAAATTCGAATTAAACTCAAATCAAATTCAAATAAATAACGATTTAGATCGAAATTAACTTGACTTAAATTTGAGTTATTCATAACTTATAATTGGATTTAAAACTAAGCTATCAGGATGTTAAGAGCATTCTGCTCCTTAGATGGACTATATTAAATTATAAGATATGGCACGATACAAAAGTATAAATGAAGGATCTTCTGGCAGAATAGGAAATGTGGTAACTTATCAGATGTACGGTAAAAGCTATATGCGCTCTTTGCCTGGGCAATACAGAGACAGAAAGTCTGAGGCGCAATTAGCTCAGCGTCAGAAAATGCAGCTTATCAATGATTTTTTGGGACCTTATAAAGATGTCTTAAGAATAACCTTTGTAAATGAGGCGATAGGAAGATCAGCATATATGGCAGCAAAATCTTATAATATGCTTTATGCAATTGTGGGAGAATACCCAAATCAGATAATAGACTACTCACAAGCTTTAGTTAGTAAAGGGAATGTTCTATTACCTAAAGAGGCTAAGGCTACAAAGGTGCAAGAAGGTTTATTGTTTGAGTGGGAACTTGATGAGCAAGCTGATCCTTTTGATACACTATTGGTTATTGCCAATATGCGAGGTCAATATAATACGCAATTTAAATTTACCGGAATTGAGCGAAGAGAAGGGTCTTTTCTTTGGAAATGGGATAGAATGGGTGCTGAAAAATATGATATATGGTTAGTTTTCCGGGATTATATGGAGCGTGGTTTTAGTGATAGTTTGTGGCTTGGTTGTCTTTAAATAAGAATAATGATATGCAGAGACTTATTCAGGTGTTATGAGATTCAGATATATAGTGATAATTAAGTTCTTTCGAGAAATATTTTCCTTTAATAACAGGGGTAATTAGTGATAAAAGCCGGCTGGCCATAGACCTTATAATTGGTTACTAATTTGATTTGTGAATTGAACTGTAAATGCAAATTATATGCATATTGCATCCTAATATTAAATGGACCGGATGTAATCATCCAATGATTCTTTGGTTTCCAAATGCATTTTTTTGCGCATAAGATATCTGTTTGTTTTTATTGTATTGGGTAGTACCGAAATCATTTGACTAATTTGTTTCGACGTCATTCCAATACGAATATAAGCACACAGTTTTAGCTCGTTTTCCGACAATTCTACGTGTTTTTCCTTTAGTTTGGTAAAGAAGTCCGGATGAACTTTTTCGAAGTGTATTTTAAAGGATTCCCATTCATTTTCGGTCTGAAGGTTATTGTTAATCATCTTTCTAAGTGTATTCTCGCAAGGATTACTCATTTCACCGTTTTTTCTAAACTTTTCCATTTGGGTTAGGATGTTACCCAGAATTCCATTTTTCTCGCTTAAAACAAGCGATGTAGCACTTAATTCACGATTGCGAAGATCAATTTCCTGTTGTAAATTGTCATTTTGTAGTTCTTCGTTTTTAAGCTGACTGGCGGTAATTCTGTTCTTTTGCCAAACCGATAAGGTAATAAAGAAGGCAATAATAATGAGTGATAACAGCAAGATAACGGTAATTACATTTTGTTTGTGATTCAATTCGTTTGTTTGTTGTTCAATGATCAATTTATTCTGATATTCCTTAATGGCTATACCCGATTCCATTTTATTAATTTCCGATACCTTATCAATCCCTTTTATGCTGTCGGTTGCTTGAATATAAGTGTTTTGGTAATCAAAAGCCTTTTCCCATTCTCCTTTGGACTTATAGGCTGTTGCCAACCCAATTAACGAGGGGGATAAAAGTCTGGAAATATTGTATTTCTTAGAAAATAAATAAGAATCCTGAAAGCATTGTAAGGCACTGTCGGGCTGATTGTGTCGTAAATAATAATTACCCAGATTGGTTCTGGTCAGATGGTATTGATATATATTTTTACCATGTTTTTTCGAAAGATCATAGGCAGTCACATAGTACTCGTCCCTTTTTAATGAATCATCGATTAAGGTGGCTAAATTGGTATACAATGCTACTAAGGCAATGGTATCTTTTCTAAATTGCTCCTTATTGATTAGCCTCTGTAGAATTTCAATGGTTTTATCAGTTTGTCCCAGTTTATTGTATACAACCGACATATTAACCTCATTGGTATACGCCAGATTATGGGCTTCAATTTGGTTATATAATTCGTTGGCTGATTTTAGGTAGTTCAGAGCAATCTCTGGTTCATCCAATTCCGACATTAGTATACCTAACCATCTGTTTACATTGGCTTGGTATTTAATATCTCCCGATTGCTTAAATAAGTCTAAAAATTCAAGGTATGTTTCGTACTGATCAACATAGTTTGAAATCGAAAAGGTGGGATTTAACATTAAAAACCGAATTCTGGCATAATCAAAGAAATACTCCGATGAATCCATATATATAATGGCATTCTTTAAGTTTTGCATACAGGTTGAATCAATTCTGTTGGCAATCTTTCGTTGAATCAAGGCATCCCAATAGTAGCATCGGTATTTTAAGATAGGTATTGAAGTATCATCAGCAATGGTATATAAACGTTTCAATAAAACGGGTAATTCCGGATCTCGTTCGTTTAAATTTTCCATCACATGGGCTATCGAATCAAAGGGGGCATAAACGGTTTTACCCATGACCTTGGATTGAGCCTGAATTGAGGTATATGTAAAGGTATAAATACATACAAAAAGGATGATGGTTTGTAATGTATTTTTATTAATAGTTTGATTAAGTAAATATTTAAACTGACCTTTCAAAATACGGGGGTTATTTTGTAAAATACTATATAATTTCATCTTATAAATAATGTAAAACAGGGTTGGGATATTAATATATTAGTTTAAAATATTAGTGTGTGATTTTTGCGGAGCGTTTTCTTAAATTTTATACAAATATAAACAAAATATACGTTTAAATCTACCCTAAAATACTTGTTTAAAGAGGTGTTGGGAGGTATTAAAATACAGTAAAACAGCGTTTAAGGATGAGTTTTGTGGTGTGTATTAAAATACCCTTCATATACCATTTATCTACCCTTTATTTTTCATTTTACTAGCTTTCGCACCTAGTTTTGTCCTAGTCAATGTTTCATAAAAATTTAATGAATTACATTATGAGGAAAATCTACTTATTATTCTTATTTATTCTGTGTGGGATAACAGGAACTTTTGCTCAAACGAGCGGAAGTGAAGTTTTAAACGAGAGCTTTGAAGGGGCGATTTTTCCTCCGGATAACTGGCTTCAAAAAATGGCGTCAGGAACCGTTTCATGGTCTCAAATGGCAGACCCAGATCCAGAGTTCGCGACAGACAACAAAGTAATTTCGTTTGAAGACTATGGTAATATGGATGCATATTTTATCACGCCACAGTTATATCCAACCAGTGAAAATAACCAATTAGAGTTTCGTATTAAATCAGGTAAATACCATTTTTCAGGTGTGGAACTTAAAGTGTTAGTGTCGACTGATTATACTAATACTGATGATTTTACCACAGAGTTATTGACTTTAGAAAGTGGTGCAGCTGCTTCGGATACTGGTGTAGTAAAAGAATGGGTTACACACACAATTGATTTATCGGATTTTAATAATCAACCTGTTTATGTGGCATTTGAAGCGGTTGGTTATACCCGTGGAAACTTTTGTATAGATGACGTTTCAGGTGTTTTAGTTTCACAATACGAAAATGATTTACAGGTGCAAGACATTGTGCTGCCTGGAAATGATCCTTTTATAATGGAAAATGATGAAGTATCAGTTTCATCAACATTTAAGAATAATGGAACTCTAGATATTACGGATAAGGTGATATCTGTTAATATAGATGGTGTTGAATCTGCAACAGAAACCATTTCATTATTAGCTGGCGAAGAGATTACCATAACAAAGGTTTTGACATTGACCAAAGGAAATCATTATATTTCGTTTACTTGTCCTGATGATGATTTCTTAAACAATAACGAACAAGGTGGCTATGTAATGGCTTATCCAACTGACGCTTTGCTAGAAAGTTTTGAGGGAGAATCTTTCCCTCCAATGTATTGGACTTCAGAAGGAAGTTGGGCGTCTGGTACTTATAATAGCACACATGGTACAAAAAATATTAGTTGTTATAAAGCTGGTTATAAGTTGATAACCCCTAAAGTGAATGTGTTATTGGGTGATTCGCTTTGTTTCGATGCTGTTGTAAGTGGTACTCTGGAGGTAGCAAGTTCTGTTGATGGAATTAATTGGGATGTTATTGAGTCGATTGAATTATCCGGTGTTTATACAGCTAATACTTATACTATTCATTTTGATGATTTAGAAAATACTGATTTAGTTGGTAAGCGTTATTTTGCCTTTGAATTACAAGGACAATATCCAAGTGCTTACCTTGATAAGGTATATGGTCCTGCCAAGGTGCCTGTAACTGATGATTTTGAATTGCAGGACTTTCATATAACTAATACTACGTCGTTATATGAGGGTACTGAAATTACCTTTACAGCACATGTTAAAAACAAAGGTAATGATGCAGCGAGCAAGAATATTACCTTGTCGATTAACGATAATATTGTTGTTGAGGGCATAAGTACAGGAGTGATTCAGCCTGATGGAGAAGAGGATGTGAACTTTACCTGGACACCTGAAGTTAGTTATGCAAATGCTGTTTTTACTGCAGCTATAGATGCGGATGATTATGATGGTAATAACGTTTTAAAACAGTCTGTTCTAATCTACCCAACAACAGCAATGACTTTACCCTATGAAACCGATTTTGAGGATTTAACTCAGTTTCCTGATTTCTGGTCAGTAGGAGTGAATAATGGTACAACATGGCAAATGAAAGCTAGTGATAAGTTTTATTCTCCAACAACTACAGCTCATAGTGGTAGATCATTAATATATTTTGAAGCTTCTAAGCCTGATACTAAAGTGGATTTAATTACTCCCAATCTGGATTTAAGTGAACGATTTTATAAGGTGTCATTTTGGTTGTTCCGCGAGGATTTTGATTATTATATGAGTAGAGAAGATAAGGTTGATATTTATGTTAGTGATGTTCCTAATGCCGATAACGCAACCTTATTTGGTACTGTTAATCGTTCTACTTTCATGGAGCCTGTTATTGATGATGGGGGATGGCATTACTATGAATTCTGGGCCGACTGTGAAAACATATCTGAAGGATTCTTTATTTTTCAAGGTGTAAGTTCTGGATCATATAGAAATGTATATATTGATGATTTAAAAATTGAGCAAGGGTCTTCTTATGATCTTTCCGTCATTGAGCCAGAAAATCAATCGGTATTTTGGGGTAATGAAACCATCCAGTCAGATATCGATATTTCGTTTACCAATTTTGGTGCATTGGATGTAACAAATGCTATAATTAACTGGAGTATTGATGAAGTGGAACAACCAGATGTGATATGGTCGGGCGAACTTGCATATAATGATACCATTAATATAAATATTGCTTCTGCTTTGGAACTGTCAACCAACGCTACTCACACGATTGATATTACAATACTTGTTGATGGTGAGACTAATACAGTTGATAATAGTAAGCAAATAGTAATTGATGCCAGATCAGCTTATGCTCTTCCATTTACAGAGGGATTTGAATCAAGCAATACGTCTTTTGACTATTGGACAAATGTAGATGCCGATGGAGATGGCTTTAAATGGGAGTTATCAACCGAGAATTATACCGAAGGAAGTCAGGCAATACGTTCAGCGTCGTTCGATGATGATAAAGGTGAAGGATTGTCACCCGATAACTGGTTAATAACACCGGGTATATTAATTTCGACCGATGCAGCTCAAATTACATTCGATGTAGGTACGACTGATAGTCAGTATTTTGAAGAAAAGTATGAAGTGCTGGTTTCTGAATCAATGGATTTAGAGTCATTTACTCCACTTTATACCGAGACTTTTGATAAGGCTGAATTTAAAACTGTTTCGGTAGATTTAAACAATTATAAAAATAAGGTGGTTTTCATTGCTTTCCGACATTACGATTGTACAGAAAAATGGTTCCTGAATCTTGATAATGTCAAGGTTTATAGCTTGAATAAAATAGCAACCTTTACTGTTACGGCTAATTCATTGCCATTGGCTGATGCCCAAATAAGTATCGAAGGCATCGATGAAACTTACACTACCAATACCCAAGGTAAAGCTTATATTGATATTGCTGATGGTGTTTATAACTATACCATTAGTATGGATGGATATACCTCTGCTGAAGGTCAGTTTGAAATGGCTGGTGAAGATGTTTCAGTGGATGTTAGCATTGTAGCGACTGCTATTTCGCAAACCCAAAAATCAGATTTGAAGGTCTATCCAAATCCGTTCAGTAGTCTTATAAATATCAGTAGTACAGAAGAAATTGCATCTGTTTCTCTATACAACGCGGCAGGTATCGAAGTGATAAAACAAAAAGAAACTACTATACAAACTGGTGGTTTAGCACGTGGTATTTATTTGCTTGTGATTGAATATGCAAATGGAGATAACGTAATACAAAAACTTACAAAGTAAGATATATTCCTAATTAATTAAGCTATGAAGAGTCATAGGTTCAAACCTCTGACTCTTCAAAATGATATTACCATACCCAACCTGTTATTTGGAAAAAATTTATTATAACCCGTCAAATAAATGAAAAAAGTATTTAAAGTTTTTGTGCTGGGTATAATGTTGTATTTAACGCAATGGAACATTACTCAGGCACAGGTGAGTTATGGAGGAACACCTCCAAGCTTTAACCAAGGTATTGATTTACCTGTTGTGAATTCAATAGAGGTAAATTTGAATGTGGAAAAATTGAAAGCCGGTAATCTGGTTAGTAAGCAAGAGTCGAATAATCCACCATGTATTGCAAAAGCAATTCCCGTATCATACGATATGGAGAATTCTGGTGAATGGACTTCATTACCTGATGGAAGAGAAATGTGGCAACTTCGATTGAAAGCAGATGATGCTATTGCAATGATTCTATCGTATGATGATTTCTACATTCCTGAATGTGGTAAGTTATTTATTTATAATGCTGAAAAAACGCATGTGTTAGGTGCTTATACTTCAGAAACACATCCTCGTGGAGGATCTTTTTCTACTGAGATGGTAGCAGGTGATGACATTATTTTGGAATATGTTTCAACCAAAAACAGACAAGAAATTCTTAATTCACAGGATTTAAGTAGTATGCCCGTTATTTCTATTGATAATGTTGGATATGTTTTTGATAATGTTGTAGTGAAACGTTTTCCTAAAGCTGCAGCTGTTGGTACAGAAATAGGCGAGTCGGCATCTTGTATGATTAATATTAATTGTAGCGAGGGTGCTGATTGGCAAACTGAGAAAAAAGGTGTTTGTCAGATGACAATGTATGTATCAAACGGTCCTTCTGGAGCTGGGTGGTATGTTTGTTCAGGAACATTGATAAATAATACAGCACAAGATCTAACTCCTTATATCTTAACTGCTTTTCACTGTTATCATGGCTCAAATGAACAGGATTTAACACGTTGGCAGTTTACTTTTGGATATGAATCACCCGGTTGCGAGGACGAGATGCCTGTTGAAACACATACTATTGTAGGTAGTTATTTAAGAGTAGCGGTTCCAATTTCAGGAGGATCTGATGGTTTACTTTTGGAGTTAGACGAACAAGTGCCTCTTGACTGGGATGTATATTACAACGGTTGGGATCGCAGAAACGAAGTGATTGAAGGCGATGGTGTAGGTATTCACCATCCGGCTGGAGATATCAAAAAAATATCTACGTTTAAAACATATGCTGAAAGTACCTGGCCAGGCGAAGATGTGGGTGCGACTGATGCTCACTGGCGATTCAAATATGTGGCTACAGAAAATGGGCATTCAGTAACTGAAGGAGGATCTTCCGGATCGCCATTATTTGCAAGTAATCATTTAGTTATTGGTACTTTAACAGGGGGTAACTCAACATGTACCAACGTTAACGGTGATAATTTTTATGGAAAACTTGCGTATCACTGGGATTACTATGGGGATGATCCTTCTACCCAAATGCAATCGTGGCTCGATCCTCTTGGATTAGGTGTTATGAGTCTGGAAGGAACAGCTATTGACCCAACAACACCTCGTATCGAATGCGATCAAAAGGAGTTGGAACTTGAAAGTTCAACGGAATTAAATGTTGCAAGTGCAGCTCAAATGGTGGTGGTGAATGGATATAATCTGGAAGAAGACATTACTATAAGCGTTGAAGGACCCTTTGAGGTTTCGACAGATAGCGAAAATTGGTCAACCGAAACGACTTTGACAATAGACGGTGGTGATTTATACGTACGTTTTATGCCAACCGAAACCGGACATTTTACAGGTAGAATTACCATGTCAAATGCTTTAGCAACAAGTATTTATTTAAATCTTAAGTCTTCTAGTTGTCCTGACATCACTTTTGATACACAAAACTTTCCTAATGCAAGTATTGATGAACCTTATTCGGTTGCTATCGAGATAAGTAATAGTAGAAGTGATGTGTTGAATTATGAAATTACCGAAGGTGTATTACCCGAAGGTTTAGCTTTGGAGGCATCAACAGGTGTTATATCCGGAACTCCAACCCAATCGGGTATATTTAATTTCTCAACCACGGTTACGGATGGAAATGGATGTTTTGCATCCTTCGATTATGAAATATATGTGGTTTGTAACATCACAACTGAATTTCCATTTAAAGAAGATTTTGAATTCGGATATCCTTCTTGCTGGGAACAATATTACTCAGTAGGTACCGAAAACTGGAAGTTGCAAACAGGAGGAGATGGAGGCGAAAATCCAAACAATGCTTTTAACGGCGATTTTAATGTGAGTTTCAATAGCCAGAGTTACGATGGAAATTCAACCATGTTAGTTACTCCTCAGTTGGATATTAGTGGTTTGAATAATCCTGTGTTGTCGTTTGCTCATGCTCAGCCTGTTTGGATGGTCGATCAGGATATTCTGGAAATCTATTACAAAACATCAGCCTTAAGCGATTGGACATTACTTTCGTCATATACCGATGATATTTCAGACTGGACAATGGATCATATTAATTTGCCAGAAGCCGGAAGTGAATATTTTATTGGATTTAAAGCAGTTTCTAATTTCGGATACGGTGTTGTGTTAGATGATATTATTGTGGCCTCTCCGGTATTGGAAGTGACGCCATCAGCATTGTCGATCAATGATTTTGTAAACGAAAATGAAGAATGGATAGCTGCACTTCAGTATGCTGGATATGATTTGGCTGAAGAAATATCAATTAATTGTGGTGCTCCATTTATGTTATCAACCGATAAATTGGAATGGTCAACCAATATAACACTTCCTGTTACAGGGGGATCGATTTACATAAAATACGATGCTGCAAATACCGCAGAGGTTGATAATATCATATTAGCCAATAGTACTTCAACAGATGTAATGGTAGAGGTTGCTGATATTTCAACCGGAATCGAAAAATCGGAATTAAGTGGTGTTGAGGTCGTCAATCCATTTAAAAACGAGCTTTCACTAAAATGGGAGGCTGCATTTAGCACCATTAAAATTGTAGATGTAGCAGGTCGTCAGGTGTATTATTCAAATAATCTGATGGATAATAATTCATTGCAAATAGCAACATCTAACTGGGAGACAGGAATGTATTTTGTGCAATTATCCGGTGCTACCGATGCTGTTACAATTAAGGTAATAAAACAACAATAATACTACTATGAAGAAAATAGCAAGTTTAATTCTTACCATTGCGGGGATTTGTTATGGGCTGTATTTGGCAGCCTCCCCGAAAATATCTGATGGTATAAGTGATAAAATTACGGATAATTTTAGCCAGTTATTTGCTGAAGATGTAAAAGTAACTTCAGCCGAACCTCTGACAATTCCTTTTTATGAGGATTTTAACGATGATGAAAATTTTAATGCATGGACTGTAAAGGACGTCAATACCGATGCCATTACATGGATTCATCAGCCATATGGTGGTTGGGATGAAAGTCCTAGTGTTGCCTATTCTTTTGGTTCAAACAAAGGCGATGATTGGCTTTTTTCGCCAACGTTACAACTGGAAGCCAATAAACAATATAAGCTGGAGTTCTTTACCGACTTTCTGTATGAGTTACAAAGCTTTAAAGTTTATGTGGGTGCCAGTACTGATGTAGCTGATCAAACCATTGAAATTATTGATATACCTCAAGTACTTGGCGATAAATATGTAGATGTAATGTTCACTGTACCTGCTGATGGTACTTATAATCTTGGATTTTATTGTTATAGCCAACCTAACCCTTATTCATATCTTTATATTGATAATATCCGAGTGAGTGTTGCAGCTTTAATTGATGCCCCTGCTGCCGTTGTTGATTTAACTCCGGTTCCGGGTGCCAATGGAGCTGTTTCTATGGATTTATCATGGGAAAATCCCTCTGTTACCTATGGTGGTGATGCTTTAACCGAAATCACTTCTGTTGATATTTACAAAGATGGTGCTACCGAGCCAATTGTTTTTACCAGTAATTTAACACCGGGAGCTGCTGTTGTATGGAATGATGCTGATATTACAAGTGGTGAGCATACCTATAAGGTTGTTGTAAATAGTACAGAAGGAGCTAGTTTACCGGTAGATATCAACGCTTTTGTAGGTATTGATTTGCCTAAAGGACCCGAAACAGTAGAAGCTGTTGATAATAGTGGAACTATCAGTTTAAATTGGTCGAATCCACCAGCTTTAGGTATGAAAGAAGGTTGGTTCGATAATCGTAATATTACTTATCGTATTGTTCGTCAGCCTGGTAATTTAGTTTTGGAAACTAATTATAGTGGAAATAGTTATGATGATACTTCCATTAGTTCACTGGCTAACTATAAGTACGAGATTACTTCAAAAAATGAAGAAGGTACAGGAGGTACTACATCATCTAATTACTTGCAAGTAGGAAAACAGGTGAGTTTACCATTCTCCGAGGATTTTGAAGATGGCAGTACAATGGACCTATGGACTATTATAAACGCCAATGAAGATGAGTATGCCTGGGAAAGAAACCTGATCCGAGGAATAGGATTGCCTTCTTGTTTGGGAATGGAGACTTTTTTTACTGACCCTCAACAAGATGATTGGTTTATCACTCCTTCGTTTAGTTTAGAAGAAGGTTCACTTTATCGTTTGCGTTACGATGTAAAAACCAATATTTATGCAGGCGAAACCTGGACTGTTACATTGGGTAAAACCAATGTTCCGGCGGCACAAGTTCTTACTTTAACCAGCTATGATAATGTTTCAACAGGAGGAATGTATTATAAAGACTCTCTTACTTTTGAAGCTCCATACAATGGTAATTTTAATATGGGTTTCCACCTTACATCGTGGCAAGGTGATTTTATGTACTTCGATAATATTTTGATCGAAAAGGTTTTTGCTCAGGATATTGCAGTTCTTTCAGTTAAAGGTAATACGGCGCCGACAGTTGGACAACCTACTACCAATAAAGTAACCATTGTAAATAACGGAACTGATTTAATCAGAAACTATACGGTTCAACTAGTTGATGCTGATAATAATGTATTAGCTGAAAGCTATAATAGCAGATCGCTGGGTATTGGCATCAAAAGAGATTTTGAATTTACCTGGACTCCTGAATCTGAAGGTTATTATCCGGTAAAAGCAAGAGTAATTTGCGAGGCTGATGAGGTAATAGATAATAATCAATCTAAACTGTTGGATCTGGAAGTGCAACCAGATAATATGAATGTTATTACCATTGGAAAAGGAGAAGTTGTACAGAACTTTATCCCTATTTATCCTTATAACTATACTTTCTCCGAGTCTGTTTATCAAGCCGATTTATTTAATGGCTTTATGGGTAATATCAATGCCATTGGTTATAAAGTTATAAATGGAGTAGAAAACTTGAATAACGAGGCGCTTCAAATTTTTATTGGTGAAACAGATCAAAGCTCACTTAAAAATGGTTGGGTTCCAGCCACCGAAATGCAATTGGTGGTTGATCGTCGTGTTGAGATCCCATTGGGTGAATTTGATTGGAAACTGGAATTTGATCAGCCTTACGAATATAAAGGGGGTAACCTCGTTATTTTAGTGCGTAACTCAGGAGCTAATAATGAATTAGGTTCTTTTGGTTTAACCTTTTTAGCGTCGGATGCTCCAAGTGCATCTTCGCGTTATGTCAATACATATTTTAAGCTTGATCCATATAATCCAACTAGTACCGACGGACAGTTTTTAAGTCAGGTACCAAATACAATGTTTTATATTGATGTTGATAATACAGGTTCGTTATCCGGAAATGTATTTGCTGCTGATGGTACTACTCCATTAGAAGGTGCATCTGTACATATTGATGAGTTAAATGCCACATTAACAACCGATGCTGATGGATATTATGAGTTTGTTCATGTAAAACCAGGTGCTTATTCTCTTACTTCATCTTTATTAGGATATACTGATCAAACAAATTCTGTTGAAGTTACAAACAGTAATCTTGCTGAGTCTGATTTTGCATTAACATTGTTACCTGTGGTAACTGTTTCGGGTAAAGTAGAAGGAAGTGATTTGCCGGGTGTTGGAATTGCCAATGCAGAGGTTAAACTCCGTGGTTATCAGTATTATTCAACCATTACCGATGCCGAGGGTAATTATACTTTTGAAAATGTATATGGTGGAAATACCTACGATGTAGAGGTAGAAGCTCCCTATTACGAGAAATTCAGCGAAGAAATTTCTTTAACGGATGCTTCTGTTGATAATCATGTTATTAGCATGATGCAAGAAGCAGCACAATCATTAAAGGTATTTGGTTCAGATAGAAATACCGACGCCTTGGTTAAATGGGATAAAGCTGTTTATTCATTTAACCTTACCAAATCTACAAGATTTGCCTATGGTGTATTCGGAAGTAATGGTTCTGCTAACTACAAAGTAGCACATCGTTATACAACCGACGAGTTTGCAGCCTTTGGAATTAAAAAAGGTATGGTTGTTAATAAAGTTCGTTTTTATGCTCATTCAATTGCTAGTTTTAAAATTAAAATTTGGCAAGGCGATAATGGAGCTGAATTAGAGGTTTATTCGCAAGATGTTGTTCCTGAATTAGATGCGTGGAATGAAGTTGAATTGGATATTCCTTATGTAATTGATCTTTCAAAGAATTTATTGATAGGTTTAGAAATTACACAAAATTCGGGTATTGCACCTATTACATATGATAATGGACCTAATGTAGTAAATGGAGATGCATTCTACGATGGAAATAAATGGACAACAGGTCGTGAAATTACAGGTGGTGTATTAAATGGTAACTGGAATATCGAAGCTATTTGCGGTGCCGATGCCAACGATAATCCGGTTGTGCTAAATACGGCTAAGTTATCTTCAAGTAAGGCTAATACCTTGGAGGAAACTGTTGCAACCGAAGCTGCGACTGATTCAGTTGAGGTAAGTTATTTTGCTAAAGCCATCAATACTGAATCTGCAAATGTTTTTGCAACTGAAGCAGCATTAGAGAACGAAAAACAACCTTTGGGATACAATGTGTATCGTTTATTAAATGGTGCTGAAGCTGACGAAGCTTCATGGGTACAACTAAATACTGAGTTAATTACTGATACTTTCTTTGTTGATACTAACTGGCAACCATTAGAAAATGATATTTATCGTTTTGCAATAAAAAGTGTTTATACCAACGATATTATCTCATTACCAACTTTCTCTAATGGTGTTGATAAAGGTAAATATGCGGTTGTTTCGGCTGCTGTTACCACCAACGGTGGTAGTGCTGAAGGAGCGATTGTTTATCTCGAAAATAATCAGTTTAGCTACTCAGGCGAGGTAAACGCTGACGGTACGGTTCAAATTCCGGATGTGTATTTTGGCAATTACAAAGTGCGGGTAACTAAAAAAGGATATGTTGATTTTGAACAGTCTGATATTATTATTGATGAAAACGCTGAAGACTTAGGTTCTTTTGAAATATTAGAAGATGCCCGTGCTCCTCGTAATGTAGTATTAACCGATTATATCAGCTCTTCTGAAGTAAGATGGGAAGCACCAAGTGATTTTGCCAATAGTTGGATTCATAAAGATAATGGTTCGTTCGACAACGGTATTGGTATGACCAGTGGCGGTTTGATGGAAGCCGGTGTGCGGTATTCTTCAGAAGAATTGCAGGATATGAGTCTGGGTGAAGGTTTTGCAATTAGTCGAATCAGAATTTTCCCGGCAACCGATGGTGAATATGTATTAAAAGTATGGTCGGGTTCATTAATGTACGAAGAGGAAATTTACAGTGAAGCAGTAAATGTAACTCCTGGTGAATGGAATGAGTTTAATCTGGCTACACCTGTCGCTATCGATAATAGTAAAAGTTACATTATTGGGTATGCGGTTAATCACATTGCCGGTAACTATCCTGTAGGAGCCGATATTGGTCCTGCTGTATCTGGTGGTGATATTCTAAAATATGGTGGTAACTGGTATTCTTTTTACGAATTTACAGATGGAGGCTTTAATTTAAACTGGAATATACAAGCCTATTGTGCATATTATGGTTCAGAATCGACACCTGAAGTTGAGTTAAATAAATCAACATTGTATAACAACAATACAAACACAAAACCTGTATTACCAAATGTTGATTACAGAGATGTGTTTGCTGCTGGTTCAAATTACAAAACTTCAAGTCTTAAAGTGGATGAAGTACCATTTGCAATTACCTATAATGTATATCGTTTGGCTGAAGCCGATAAAGACACTCCTGCTAACTGGACATTGTTAACCGATACTCCGGTTGCGGCATATCGCTTTACTGATAATGCATGGGGTGAAGTTCCTGCTGGAAACTATTATTATGCAGTTATTGCTAAGTATCACAACGAGAACTATTCGATACCTGAATTTTCGCGAGTAATTACAAAAGGTGCTGTTTCAACTGTTACGTTTGCCATTTCTACCAATAATGGTTTATCGGCCGAAAATGCAGAAATTACAATGACAGGTACTTCTGATAATGCCGGAATTAGTTACTCACTTACTGCCGATGCCAATGGCGAAGCTCAGCAAATTGAAGTGCCAAAAGGTTTGTTCAATATAAGTATTCAACTCGACGGTTTTGAACCTTATGAATTACCTAATTATAAAGTAGATGATGACTTTGAACAGATTAATGAGGTAGTATTAAGCGAAGCAGTTACCATTCCATTAAAAGTAGAAGCTACAGCAAGTGATGCAAGTGCTCAAATAAGCTGGTTAAAACCTGGATCGTACATGCCTGAAGAAGGTTGGATGTTTTGGGATAATGGTGAGGCTACAAACTCAATTGGAAGCGAATCGGGTATTGTATTTAGCGCAGCACAGCGTTTTACTACTGATGATTTGGTCAATTTCAAATCAAAAGATCTTAGTATTACAAAAGTTTCTTTCTATTTTAGAAGTGTTGACGCAGCTCCATCTGATGCTGATTTCCAAATTCGTATTTGGGTGGGTGAACAACCAGAATTGGTATATTATCAGGATGTTGTAGATCCAGTAGAAAATGCCTGGAATGAGGTAATATTAGATGCTCCGGTATTTATTGATGGAACCGAAGAAGTTTGGGTTGGTTATCAATGTGATGATCGCACAGGATATCCAGCTGGTGTAGATGCCGGTCCGGCAGTTGCAAACAAAGGTGCTTTAATTTACCACGAAGGAGAATGGTATAATCTTTACGATATTTCAAATGTTAATGCTAACTGGAGTATCCATGCATATTGTGAAGAAGTATCTGGTACTAGTAGTCGTCCTTTAGGGGTAGTTGAACTTCCGGAAGCAAAAATGAAATCTTCTGATTTTACTCCGTCATTGGCTAGTCAGCCAATTGAAAATGGGGTGTCAACTCACTCAGATGTAAAACTGGAAAATGATGACTTACGCTATGTTAACGGTTATCAGGTTTGGCGTTTAGCTCAAGGCGATGAAAGTAATGAATCGGCTTGGACCTTATTAACCTCTGATGCTATTACCGAAACATCATATACTGATACTGATTGGGCTAATTTGGAAGATGATATTTATGTTTATGCTGTAAAAGCAATTTACGAATCAGGTCTTTCAGAAGCAGGATTTTCTAACGCTATTAATACTATTTCTACCGGAATTGATAATGGTATTAATGATGATTTAGTTAGTATTTATCCTGTTCCAAACAACGGTAATTTCAGTGTTGAGGTGGAAAATGAAGCAACTATTACTATAAGTAATCTAAAAGGAGGAATCGTTTATAAAGGTGAACTTATAGGTGGTAAAAATGATATTTCAATAAATGTATCTACGGGTGTTTATTTGGTTCAAATTACAAATGACAAAGTAAATATCTCGAGAAAGATAATAATTGAATAATTAGGGTTAAATAGTTATTAAAGCCGGTCCGATTGGGCCGGCTTTTTTTATGAAATAAAAATAAGATACGTATGTAAAACTGAAGTTTGATTTATATTAAGTTCATCTAATAATAAAGAAAGTAGTTTAGAATCATTAATTTAAAATGGTTCTAAACTACTTTCTGTTTAAAGGGTTATAGCTCTTTTTCTTTCAGTATTATTAAAATTCTTTATAAATGTAATAAAATGTTAAAAAATAACATTTTAAACTTATATATTGTAAGTGAGGGTTGTGAGAATAAATTTCTGTATGAATGAAAATTATTTTTACGTAAAGGTATTTTTCAATTTCTTTATTACCTTGGATACGCAATAAGTATTTTAATGGGGGTGAAAAAATATAATACTGATTACGAAATAGCAGAAGGACTCCAGAAAGGGGATATGGAGGCTTTTAATCAAGTTTTTAAAAAATATAGTTCCAGACTGTATGGGTTTTCTATTAAAAATTTAAAGTCAAAAGAAGATACCGAAGGTTTGGTGCAAAATGTATTTTTAAAAGTTTGGGAGAACAGAAAGAACATAAAAAAAGAATACTCTCTAAAATCCTACCTATTTACAATTGCCTATCACGAAATGGCGCATGTATTCAAAAAGAAAAAGCTCTTTTTTGATATAACAGAAGAAAAGGCCCTTAGCTTTATTTCTGGATTAGAGCTTGAAAAGCAAATTGAATATAAATTTATTCTCGATGAGGTAGATCGACTGATAGACCTATTACCCGACAAACAAAAACAGGTATTTATAAAAAGCCGAAAAGAAGGTAAATCAACCAAAGAAATTGCTAAAGAATTAAATATGGCACCCGGAACTGTTGATAACAATATTTCGGCTGCTATCAAGTTTCTTCGTAATCATATGTATCATTCCGGATTGGCTTTTTCTTTATTTTTTACGCTGATGTAAGTGTCAGTAAAATAGTATTGTAGAAATATTTATTTAAAATTAAATAAAAAAAAATCAAAAAACTGCGTGAGATTTTTATTTCGAAAAGCTATAACTAAAAAAGAAACATTAATAAATGTTAAAAAGTGAATTAATGTGTGAAGTTGGGTTTCGATTTTAAAATGAATTAGATGATTACAAAAGACAACATACAATTACTCAAGAAATTTTTAGAGGGAAATGCCAGTGCGGAGGACGAGAAGGTTGTTTACAATCTTTTTTATAATCATGCCGATGATTCAGAATTTAAGCGTGTAGTGAAGGATGAATTGCAAGAGTATTTTAATGAACATGAAGCTGATGAGTATAATACTGATCAAATCTTTTATAAAGTAAGGTTCTTAATTGATCAGAAGCAACAGGAGCGAAATAGAAATATAACTAAACAAATATTTAAGTGGTATGCGCGTATTGCAGCTATTTTGCTTTTGCCCATTATTGTTGTAAGTTATTTGTTAATGAATCAACCGGCTCAAATGCAATTAGACCCAACGATGCAGGTTGTTGAAAATACCATTAATGTTCCTATGGGAGCAAGAGTTAGTTTTAAACTTCCTGATGGAACTACTGGATGGTTAAATAGCGGATCGAAGCTGGCTTACAATATGCCTTTTACGAATCGCGAAATTAGTCTTGAAGGAGAAGGTTGGTTTGATGTGGCTCACGATGAAAATCATCCTTTCGAAATTAACACTGGAGAATCGAAAGTACAGGTATTAGGAACCGTTTTTAACCTTTGTGCCTATCCCGAAGAAAAGTACATTGAAATAGCACTGGAGAAAGGTAGTGTTATGTTTTCAGCATCTGATTTAGATAAAGGGGTTGAGTTAAAACCTAACGAAAAACTAAAGTTTGAAAATGGTCGGGTAAACGTTAGCGAAACAGAAGCTTATAAATACGGAGCATGGCGACAAGGGAATCTGGTTTTCAGAGGTGACTCAATGGAGGAAGTAGCCAAACGAATTGAGCGTTGGTATAACGTTGAGGTTAAAATAATGGATGAGAAAATAAAAGCTCAGGTTATCAGGGGAACATTTCAGGATGATAGTCTGGAAGAGGTGATGCATTTTCTGAGTTTGATATCACCTTTAGAATATAAAATAATTGATAAAAAGATACTAAAAAACAACACAGTTAGTAAAAAGAAAGTCTTGATATATAAAAAGAAAACTAAATAAATAATGAAAACAATGATACAAATAGGAGGGCCATAAGTAGTAAAAAAAGGAAATCGCGCCAACGATTTCCTTCAAAAAAAATCCTTAAAGAAATTTTTTACGCTAAATCACAAATTTATGAAAAAATCCAGATTTCTTTCTGAATGTTTTTCTTTTCGTTCATCAAAAACATTCATGGTTATGCGAATTACTATATTTTTAATTCTCATTTCAGTGTTTGAATCGTTTGCACATGATTCTTACGCACAAAAAACGGTTCTTTCTCTGTCGTTGCAAGACAAAAGATTAGAGGAAGCACTGGATGAAATAGAACAAGTTTCAGAATTCTTCTTTTTATACAGCGAAAAGTTGGTTAATACCGATCGCGTTGTATCAGTTAATGTTAAAGATGCCAAGATAAATGAAGTATTAGATGATCTTTTTGCTAATACTGATATACATTATACCATAATGGATCGTAAGATTCTGTTAGCTCCTGATTATTTAAATGAGATACAGGATGAAAAACACTCTGTTAGTGGTATTATTAAGGACAAAGCAGGAGATCCTTTGCCTGGTGTTACAGTAATTGTTAAGGGAACTACCAATGGTATTATTACCGATTTAGACGGTAACTATACTTTAGATAACCTTTCACCAACCGATGTTTTGGTTTATTCGTTTGTTGGTATGGTATCGCAGGAGATAACAGTTGGAGATCAAACTGTTATTAATGTAGTATTAGAAGATTCAACTATTGGATTAGATGAGGTGGTTGCAGTTGGATACGGGGTTCAGAAAAAAAGTAATGTAACCGGTTCTATCGCTTCGGTAGCTGTAGATGAATTACAAAATCGATCAACCAACAGTGTTGGTAAATCATTACAAGGTAAAGTAGCTGGTGTACAAATCTTAAGTCTTTCAGGAGCACCGGGAACCAGCCCTGCTTTTAGGGTAAGAGGTTATTCAAGTAATGGTTCATCCGATCCTTTGTATATTGTTGATGGATTAACAGTAGATGACATTGGTTATTTAGATCCTAACAATATTGAATCGATTGAAGTATTGAAAGATGCTGCATCAGCAGCTATTTATGGTGCTGAAGCTGGTAATGGTGTTGTTCTGGTTACTACCCGTTCAGGTAAGGCTGGAGCTAGTCGTTTCTTCTACAATGGAATGTATGCCAATCAGTCGCAAATAAATAAAATGGATATGATGAATGCCTCTCAGTTTAAAGAATACTGGATGCAGGCAGGTAACCCGGAAGAAGCATTTCAAAATGGTAATACTGATTGGAATGATGCAGTATTTGAAAACGGAATGAGACAAAGTCATACCATCGGTTTTGAAGGAGGTACTGAAAAAGCTTCTTTTTACATGGCTTTAACATATAATAAAGAAGATGGTATGGTGGTTGGCGATAATGATACAAACGAACGTATTGCAGCTCAGATTAATGCCAGCTATGAGGTTAATTCATGGTTAAAAGTTGGAGCTAAAACATCTTTGGAGCGTGGTAAAATTGTAAGTGTATCAGCTAATGACATGACAGGTTCAAGTAGTGTGATTGGTGGGGGATATTTTTACGATCCTACTGTTCCTGTATACTATGGTAGCGACAGTGAAGCTCCTGCCAGTTTAGGTTTATTGGAAGCCGAAGCTAATGGCTTTAATGTATTACGCAATTCTCAAGGACAATTATATGGTTCGTCAATGCTTTTACAATCAAGCTTATGGCATCCGCTGGGTATGATAGAAAATTATACCAACGAAAGTTGGAGATCTAATATTAACGGTACTATTTATGCCGAATTCAAGCCTATAAAAGGAATGACTTACACTTCTCGTATTGGTTATCGTTTTGGAAATATTCACAACTCAAATTATACCGATTCATATTACTGGAATCCTAATCAGTTTACTCAAAACGGTGCTTTAACGGCTGAGTTGAGTCATAATGTATTTGTACAATGGGAAAACTTTGCCAACTACTTATTCACTGCTGGTAAAAACGATTTTTCGGTTATGGCAGGTATGCGTTACTCAAACAACAATAATACATATGTTAGAGGAGAAACAACTCGTTTAACAAACGATGCTGAGAATTACCGATTCCTTGATTATTCAGCTGTTGATGCTAATGATGTGTTGGGAGGAAATAATATTAATACTCGAAGTATATCTTACTTTGGTCGATTAGGTTGGACTTACGATAACAAATATATGTTGCAAGGTAGCTTCAGATCTGATGCATTTGATGCGTCCAAACTGTCAGCTGAAAATCGTTGGGGCTATTTCCCTTCAGTATCAGCCGGGTGGACTATTTCTAACGAAAACTTCTTTCAGAACCTGAATTTTGAGGCACTGTCATCATTAAAATTAAGAGGTTCGTGGGGTATTAATGGTAATGTAGATGTATTGCGTAACTATCCATACACTTCTTCTTTAATTTTAGGAAATGGATATTACAATTTTAATAATCAGATAATAACAGGAGCAGCTCCTTCCACTGAACTTCCTAATCCGGATCTTATCTGGGAAAAGTCAGTACAAACAAATATTGGTTTTGATGCTCGTTTTTTTGATGGAAGATTAGGTTTCGGGTTAGATTATTTTAAAAAGGTGACCGATGGTTTATTAGCAAGAGGTCCTGCACCAGCTATTTCAGGAACCAATTCTGTTATGCAGAATATTGGCGAGATAGAAAATACAGGTCTTGAAATGGAATTAAGCTGGAAAGGAACTATTGGTGATTTTAAATATAATCTAAACGGTAACCTGGCAACTCTTCATAACGAAGTATTGGAAAGTCCTTATGGCGAAGGTCGCTTTGCTGGTGGTGGTGGTTTTTTAACTGATGCTACTTATTTTGAAAAAGGATATCCTATCTGGTACATCAGAACTTTCCAGGTTGATCATATTGATGAAGCAAGCGGTCAGCCTGTTTATAAGTCGGCTGAAGAATTGGGAAGCGATGATGGAAAAGATTATGCTGGTTCAAGTATTCCTGATATTACCTACGGTATTACAGTGAGTGCAGAGTATAAAAACTTTGATTTGCGTGTGTTTGGTGCCGGACAAAGTGGTAGTGAATTATTCTTTGCTGTTGTACGTCCCGATCTTCCGTTAATGAACTTACCTACATTAGTGTATGATGATCATTGGACACCTCAAAATACAACTGCATCAAAACCTTCACCAACGGTATTTCAGTCTTTCCCAAGTGCTGCTAATTATGCATCATCTGATGATTGGGTATTTAATTCTTCTTATTTTAAAATTAAAGAGATTCAATTAGGATACACATTCCCATCTGAATTAACACAACGTTGGCAGATTTCTTCGTTGAGAATTTATACTTCTCTTGAGAATTTCTTCGTGTTTACCGATTATCCAGGTATCGATCCTGAATCAATGAGTGGTACTCAAAATGGTGAAATGATTGTTATTCCGGGTGGACCAACCTTATCCGGTGGTGGAGGAATGGGTGTAGACCGTATTCAATATCCGGCCATGAAGCAGTTCTTGTTCGGTATTAACTTATCTTTTTAATGAACTAATTTAAGGAGACATCTGATATGAAAAATATATTAATAATATTCACAGTTTTCTTATTCGGTATCGCACTCAATTCGTGTAACGATAGCTTACTGGATATAGAACAACACGGATCCCTGCTTCCCGAAAATTACTATGCAAATGCTTCTGATGAACAGGCAGAACAATTAATTGCTGAGGTGTATTCGCAAGCTTTTGTAGAGTTGTTTTGGAATGGATTTTTAAATGGTATTTCTGATGATGGAGTTCGTACCGGAGGTACTTTTTCAAATGTAAATGTTACTTCACAAAATCATGATGGTAATGGTTATTTTAATACCCTGTTTAGAATCAATTACTTGTGTAATATGATAATTGAAAATTTACCTGATGATACCAATGCCAAGAAACAAGTAATTGGTGAAGCTTACTTCTGGAGAGCCTATGCTTATTCGTACTTAATTCGTATGTGGGGGACTCCACCATTAATTGATCATGTAATGGACGCCAGTGAGTTAACACCATCGAATGGTAATGTTGATGAACTTTGGGCTTATGTAGAAACAAGTCTGGATGAGGCTATTAAAATGCTTCCAGAAAAACCAGGTTTAGGTCAGCAAAGAGCTATCGGAGGCCGCGTAACCGTTCATTCAGCTTATGCATTATTGGGTAAATGTCAGGTTATGCAAGGCGACTATAGTAATGCAATAACCAATCTTGAAAAAGTAATCAGTTCAGGTAAATACAGATTGATTGATGATTTTAGAGAATTGTATCATTTACCAGCTGATTTTTCAGACGAATACATTTGGGAATTTAACGTTGATGATAGTAATCAGCAAAACTTCGAACGAGAAGGCGATAATAGAGCTGTGAATTTAACATGGAGAACTGAGAATGTAACTGTTCCTGGTGGATTTACAGCCCAAGGTTATGGAATGGCTGATTTTGGAAAAGGTTTTTATGATTTTATGGTGGCTCGTGGAGAAAAAGGCTTACCACGCTATTTAGGAACCATTTGGGATTATGAAGACATATTGGATCGTTTTGTTGAACTTGGCTTAGCAAGTGATAGAGAAGAAGCAAAAGGTGAATTCTGGAATTCTGTTCCATCAATGTCTGATTGTCAAGGATATTTTAGAAGTAAGATGTTGCCTTGGGAAGATGAGATGTTTGATTTTTACGATGTAAACATTATACATAGTAAAATTAACTGGCCGGGAATGCGTTATGCTGAAGTGTTGCTTCTTTATGCTGAAGCTTGTGTTCAGTCAGGTACAAAAACAACCGAAGGTTTGGCTGCTATGAATGAAATTCGCTTTAGAGCAGGGCTTGAGGATTTATCTTCCTATTCTCTTCAGGATTTGAAAGATGAGAAAAGAGCCGAGATGGCTTACGAAGGCGAAAGATTTTTAGACTTAGTACGCTGGGGAGATGCTCCAACAGCATTGGCAAATAGAGGTTTTAATATGTATAATTTCTATGGATACACTGAAGGAACTACAGATTACAGCGTAACAGAAACTCCTGTTCAGGACGCAGTTGGATTTCAAAGTGGCCGTGATGAACTTTTCCCTTTCCCTTACAACGAACGTTTGTTAAATCCGAATTTGGATCAAAATCCAAATTGGTAATTTATAATAGAGAGATTGACTAACAAATATAGCGGTAGCCACATATAAAATGTGGTTACCGTTATTCATCAATTGAATATTTTGGATCAAAATTATTCTTGATGGTTTTCTTTTACAGTGCAGGAAAAGTTTTGATTCTTTTTGCCTTAAAAAGATCTTTCTGCCTCCTGATTATTATCTTGATGACTATAAGTTAACGAATTGAATAAAACAGTTCGAATGCCTTATACTTGCCATTATCGATCAAAACCAAGCTTAACTATATAGGTAGTTGAGAAACTTAACAACTCTAAACACAACAAAATGAAATTACATACAATGGGTTTATTAAAGTCAAAAATCAGAAGCCAACTATTGATTCTGGTCAGCGCTTTATTTATAGTATCATGTGCAAATCAATCCGATAGTTCAGTGTCGGAATTAAAGGCTGGATTTACTTCTCCGCCAGATGATGCAAAACCACGTGTATGGTGGCATTGGATGAATGGTAATGTAACAAAAGAAGGTATCCGGGCTGATTTGGAATGGATGCATAGAGTTGGTATTGGCGGTTTTCAAAACTTTGATGCGGGTTTAAATAGTCCTCAAGTAGTTGATAAACGATTAATATACATGACTCCCGAATGGAAGGATGCGTTTCGATTTACAACAAACCTGGCTGATTCGTTAGGTTTGGAAATGGCAATCGCTGGTTCACCGGGATGGAGCGAAAGTGGTGGCCCATGGGTAAAACCAGAGGAAGCCATGAAAAAATATGTCTGGAGCGAAATGCGTGTTAAAGGAGGTAAACCTTTCAATGGAAAACTACCCGAACCTCCAAAAGTATCAGGGCCTTTTCAAAACTTCGGCCTGAATAATCATCCCTTAGGTGGACATGGTGCTAATACAGTGCCTGATTTTTACAAAGATGTGGCTGTTTTTGCATATCGTTTGCCACAACAAGATATCTCATTAGAACAACTTAAACCTAAAGTAACATCCAGTGGTGGTAAGTTTACTGTTAATCTGTTAACCGATGGTGATCTGGTAAAAACCGCTAAGTTGCCTGAAGCACAAAGTGCATGGATTCAATACGAATTTGCCAAACCCGTAAACATGCAGGCTATCACTATTGTTGGAGGTGGCGGAGGAGGCATGTTTATGTCTAGTGGTACCAAGCGAATATTGGAATCAAGTAATGATGGACAAGCTTTCACTAAAATAATGGAGCTTCCTTTTGGAGCTGTAAATCAATCAACATTAACCTTTGAACCTGTTAAAGCAAAATATTTCAGAGTGGTTTGGGAGAAACAAGCTGTGCAAATGGATCCAGCTATTGCCGGTATGTTTGGCTTTGGACCACCTCCTTCAAACGGAGTGGATGTAGCAGAATTAAATCTTCATACAGCAGGAAGAGTCAATCGATTTGAAGATAAAGCGGCTTTTTCTGGCGCTACTGATTTATACGACGTTTGGACACCCGAAGTAGCTACTGATTTAGTTGTGGATAAAAAAGAAGTTGTTGACCTGACTTCAACCATGCAACCTGACGGGTCATTAACGTGGACTCCTGAAGAGGGTGAATGGATGATCGTTCGTATGGGTTATTCTTTAACAGGTCATCAAAACGGACCAGCCTCACCTGAGGCAACCGGATTGGAAGTAGATAAATTAAATGCCGATCATGTAAAAGCGTATTTCACCAATTATCTCGATCAGTACAAGGATGCTACCGGTGGATTGATGGGCGAAAAAGGCTTACAATATATAATTACCGATAGCTGGGAAGCCGGAACTCAGAACTGGACCGACAAAATGATATCGGAATTCAAAAACAGAAGGGGGTACGATATGTTACCCTGGATGCCGGTTTTAACAGGGCATATCGTGGAAAGTGCTGCAGCCAGCGATCAGTTTTTATGGGATTTTAGAAAAACATTAGCCGACCTTGTTGCAGAGAATCATTATAATCTGCTCACCACAATGTTGAAAGAAAGAGGAATGGGCCGATATTCTGAGTCGCATGAGGCGCGCAGAGCCTTTATTGGTGATGGAATGGAAGTAAAGAAAACATCAGACGTTCCCATGGGAGCAGGATGGACACCTGGTGGTTTTGGTGGAAATGAAGGAGATTTTGCTACGGTTTATCAGGCCGATATTCGCGAATCAGCTTCAGTGTCTCATCTTTACGGACAAAAATATGTGGCGGCAGAATCTCTGACAGCTATGGGATCGGACTGGGCATGGTCGCCGGAACTGCTTAAACCTATTGCCGACTATTTAATGTATTGCGGTTTGAATCGCTTTGTAATTCACACATCTGTGCATCAACCATTAATGGATAAAGTTCCGGGTATGAGCTTAGGTCCATTTGGGCAGTGGTTTACACGTAACGAAACCTGGGCCGAGCAGGCAACAGCCTGGACTTCTTATCTGTCGCGTAGTTGCTACCTGTTGCAACAAGGTAAGTATGTGGCTGATATAGCCTATTACTATGGCGAGGATAATAATATAACAACCCTGTTCAGCCGAATGAGAGGAAATGATTTACCTGCCATCCCTGAAGGTTACAGCTATGATTTTATCAATGCCGATGCCGTTGTGAATTGGTTGTCGGTTGAGAATAATCAATATAAAACTCCAACAGGAATGAGTTATCGATTATTGGTTTTAGATAAGAATAGTCGCTATATGACGCTTTCTGTTTTGAGAAAAATTAAGCAAATGGTTGAAAATGGTGGCGTTGTATGTGGTGTTAAACCGGTAATGACTCCAAGTTTAAGCGATGATCCTAAAGAGTTTGAAGATATTATTAATAACTTGTGGGCTATTAATCAGGGAGTAAATTCTTTTGGGCAAGGAAAAGTATATGTGGATGTAGATCTTCAAAAAGTATTAACAGAAGAGAATATCATTCCAGATATGAAATATACCAAACCTGCAGCAGATAGCCGTCTGTTTTTTGTACATCGTAAGGTTAATGATGTTGATATTTATTGGGTTAATAACCGCAGTGATAAGGCTACCAGTCTGGATGCTACTTTCAGAGTTGCAGGTAAAAAAGTGGAGATATGGCACCCAGAAACAGGCAAAACACAACCGGTTTCTTATAATATATCAGGAGAAACAACTACAGTACCGGTGGTATTGCAACCCAATGATGCTGTTTTTGTGGTTTTTTCTGGTCAATCAAATAAAAATTCCCTTACAATTAACAAACCGGAAGAAAAGAATTTAATGACTTTAGAAGGACCATGGGAAGTAACTTTTCAACCTGAAAGGGGAGCACCTGAATCAGCTATATTTGGCAACTTGGGTTGGTGGATTGATAGTGAGAACTCTGGAATAAAATACTTCTCCGGTACAGCCGATTATCATAAAACAATTAATGTGACAAATGATTGGATTTCTAAAGATTCACAAGTCTGGATTAATTTAGGAGAAGTACAAAATTTGGCAGAAGTGTTCGTGAATGGAAAATCAATGGGCATAGTTTGGAAGAAACCTTTCAGAGTGAATATAACAGATGCACTAACTGTGGGCGAAAACAAATTGGATATTCAGGTTACCAATTTGTGGGTGAATCGACTAATCGGCGATCAGCAACCGGATATGGATAAGAAAATTACATATGTGTCCAATCCATTTTATAAAGCAGATTCACCGCTTAAGCCATCAGGATTATTGGGACCCGTTACTATTTCAAGTAGAAAATAATTTATAATCTTAACTATAACATAATTAATTATGAAAGAAATCTTTAAAATATTGATTTTAATAATATCAGTGATGTATTTAAAATCAGCCAATGCCCAGCAATTAACACCAGATAATATCGATGAAATTGTTAAAGCAATGACTCTTGAAGAAAAGGCAACATTGCTGGTTGGGGCAAGAAATAATATGTTTGGTGGTGGCGCTGCTGTTGGAAATACTGACGTTTTAGTACCAGGAGCTGCTGGTACAACTCAAGCAATCGAACGTTTAGGTGTATGTAGCACTGTACTTTCTGATGGTCCTGCTGGTCTTCGGATTAATCCAACAAGAGAAGGCGATTCAAATACCTACTATTGCACCGGATTCCCTGTTGGCACCTGTTTGTCATCAACATGGAATACTGAATTAGTTACTAATGTTGGAAAATCAATTGGTAATGAAGTATTGGAATATGGTGCTGATGTATTATTAGCACCCGGAATGAATATTCATCGTAATCCACTTTGTGGCCGCAACTTTGAATACTATTCAGAAGATCCTCTATTAACTGGAAAAATTGCAGCAGCATATGTTAAAGGAGTGCAAAGCAATGGAGTGGGTGTTTCGGTAAAGCATTTTGTTGCCAATAATCAGGAAACCAATCGCACAGGAGACGATTCACAGGTTTCTCAACGAGCTTTACGTGAGATCTATCTGAAGGGATTCGAAATAGCCATTAAAGAAGCTAAACCATGGACAGTAATGTCATCATACAATAAGCTAAATGGAGAATTCACAATGGAAAGCCATGATTTGTTAACCACCATTTTGCGAGATGAATGGAATTTTGGTGGTATTGTTATGACAGACTGGATTGGTCAAAGGAACACTGCTGCTCAGGTTCATGCAGGAAACGACCTAATGCAACCTGGAATGCCTATTCAGAGCGAGGATATCATTGCAAAAGTAAAGAGTGGTGAGTTGGATATTGCTGATGTGGACAGAAATGTTAAACGCATGTTGGAATACATTGTGAAAACACCGCGTTTTAAAGAATATGCTTATTCTAATAAACCTGATTTAAAAGCACATGCTGAAGTAACTCGTCAGTCGGCAACCGAAGGAATGGTATTGCTTAAAAATAATAGCCAAACATTACCAATTGCAGACCAGGCTAAAAGCATTGCCTTATTTGGAGTTACATCCTACGACTTTATTGCCGGCGGAACTGGTTCGGGTGATGTAAACAAAGCCTATGTTATTGATTTGATGCAAGGGCTGGATAATGTAGGTTATACTGTTCAGGAAGATCTGAAAGATTTGTATGAGAAATACAAAGCCTATCAGAATGCAAAAATAGCTAGCGAAACCGAAAGCTGGAGTTGGTTTATGGGCAAACCGGTTCTTCCAGAAATGCCGGTAGCTAAATTATTTGTTGAAAAACGAGCCGAAGATTCCGACATAGCTGTTGTTACCATTGGAAGGAATTCAGGTGAAGGTGGTGATCGAAAAATTCCAAACGACTTTAACATTACCGATGATGAACGTCAACTCCTGAACAACGTATGTGATGCCTTTCATGCAGTAGGTAAAAAGGTTGTAGTAATACTGAATATTGGTGGAGTGATTGAAACAGCCTCATGGAAAGACCTGCCCGATGCTATCCTGTTGGCATGGCAACCTGGACAAGAAGGAGGTAATTCGGTGGCCGACGTATTGAAAGGAAAAGTGAATCCTTCAGGTAAATTGCCAATGACCTTTCCTATAGCAATGATGGATCATCCATCGTCGTTGAATTTCCCGTATGATTATACTCCTAGTCCTTACGACAACTTTTTTGGTCGTAAAAACAATCGGGAAAATGTTGATTATACTGTTTATGAAGAAGATATTTATGTAGGCTATCGCTATTTTGCAACAGCTGATAAACAGGTTTCTTTCCCATTTGGTTATGGATTAAGCTATACTGATTTTGAATACAGTAAGCCTAAAATTTCTAACAAAGGCAATCAGTTTACAGCTACACTTACAGTTAAAAACATAGGTAAAAAATCAGGAAAACAAGTAGTACAGTTATATGTGACTGCACCGGATGGTAAATTAGAAAAACCGGCTTGTGAGTTAAAAGCATTTGTAAAAACGAAGGAATTGGCACCGGGTGAGAGTCAAACAGTAACAATGACATTTACATCATACGATTTAGCTTCTTATGATGAAGAAACTCAATCGTGGGTTACTGATTCAGGAAAGTATTCTGCTAAATTCGGAACATCAGTTGACGATATTTTTAGCACGGTTTCATTTAATGCTGCGAAAGCAACTGTTAAGACAAATGATGCATTAAAACCGGAAGTGGAAATTAATCGACTATCACTTAAATAATTTAAACAGAGTATAAATACAACCTGATCAGGTTCCTAAAATCTGAATTTATGAAAATCAAATCCATAGTTTCAATATTTATTATATTATCTGTTAATATAATATCAGGTTTAAGTCAATCCAAACAAGCCTCCTTTATGGTAGGTGCTGCCAAAATTGACATTACACCTTCTGAAGATAACCTTCCTAAAGGCTTCTTCCGTATTCACGATAATTTGTTTATCAGAGCAATTGTAATTGATAATGGTACAACAAGTGCTGCTTTAATTGCGGTTGACAGAGGAATGATCAGGAATGATTTTTACGAAAAAATCACTCAACAGATTAATAAAGAAACCGGTATTCCGGCCAATAATATTTTTATATCACCATCTCATACACACAGTTCTCCTTGGGGGTCAGGTCCTGAAGTTGAAAACGGAATACTCACTGCGGTAAAGCAAGCCAAAGGAAAAATGCAAAAAGCCAGTATTAGCTATAAAACCGGCTTATCATTTCTGAATATTAATAGGGATGTTATTGATCCTGAAACCCGCTTGTGGAAACAAGGTCCTAACTTCGACGGGCCTTCAGATAAAACGGTAGCCGTTATTAAGTTTTCTGATGCTTCAGGAAAGCCGATTGCTGTTTATTATAACTATGCCATGCATGCCAATATGATGTTTATGGGAGGTTCTATTAGTGCTGATTTCCCCGGAGTAACATCAAAATACATTGAGGATTATTATCAGGATGATGTGGTAGCTATCTTCTCAAGTGGAGCAGCCGGTGATCAAAATCCAATATCGGTGAATCCGATGACAGATGTGGCCAGCCAAAAAACAGATGCTTTATTGGCTAATGGTAAAGCCAAAGAGTTGGGCGAAGCCATTATGATGGCCGGTATGGGAGGCGAATCAGAAGTGAAGATAGATGAGGAATATTTACATCGTCAGGAACAGATGATTGCTTCATTGGGGCAGATTTTGGCAGAAGAAATTCTTCGGGTCATGAATCTTCCTCAACGGGCTGAAATAAACAATTCGATTTTTGCAACGCAGGAAACAATTAGTTGTCCGGGACGCAAAAGAACCAATACCGGACGTGAAGGAGCTCCCGGAACCTACGTTGATGGTGACTCTGTCTTTATCAAATTAAGCCTTTTACGAGTGGGAGATATTGCCATTTCCGGTGTAAATGCCGAAGTGTATAATTTAATTGCACAAAAGCTTAAAAATGAGTCTCCGCTGACAAATACTATCTTTTCATCAATAACTAATGGTGCTGCTAATTCGGGATATATTCCAAGTGATGATGCTTTTCAGCGTTATACCTTCCAGGTTTTAAGTTCTAGTTTAAAGCCCAATTATGCCGAACGAGGAATAATTGATGGATTGGTTGGGATGATCGAAAAATCTTTATAATTCAGCCAAATACAACAAGAAATGCATTGTAATATGGCGTTCAATTGTAAAATACAACCGACTAATAATCGTAGAAAATGAAAAATATAAGAAAAATCGTAATTCTTGGTATAGCCTTGTTTGCAACAAGTATTTATGGTTATGCACAGGGAGGGCCAGATGGCCTGCGTATGCCAAAGTTCATAAAACCCACTGATAACACTACCAGCACGGTATTAACAAATCTTTCAAAAGAAAGGCATTGGTTTAGAGAGCTGCCTGCCGACAGTGAAATGAATTTAGTAAAGGATGTTGTTTTTCATCAGTCAGAAAGTATTGATGGCGATCCAATGTCACTGAAAATGGATGTGATTACCTATAAAGACGACAAAGTCCGTCCATGTGTGGTTTATGTTATTGGTGGCGGATTCTCTCATGCCATGAAGGAGCGTAATTTATACGATCGTTACGAAGTAGCGAAAGGGGGGTATGTGGTGGCAAGTGTTCAGTACCATGTAATCAGCACCGGTATATACAGTGATGCAGTTAAAGATATAAAAGCTGCAATTCGTTATTTGCGGGCTAATGCAAAAGAATATGGAATTAACCCGGAAAAAATGGCCGTTTGGGGAGAGTCAGCCGGGGGATATTTATCGGCAATGGTGGGAACAACCAATGGTGTTAAAAAATTTGAAGAAGGCGAAAATTTGGATCAAAGTAGCGATGTGAAAGCGGTTATTGATACCTATGGTTTGTCTGATTTAACAAAAGTAGGTGACGATTATGATGAAGAAGCTGCTAAAGCGCACTATACAGTAAAATCTCCTGATGGCCAGTTTGTTCACGGTAAAAATAGCGGACTGACAAGTCTTGACAAACCTGAGGTTGTTGCCCAGGCAAACCCGATAACTTATGTGGATGAAAATGATCCACCTTTCTTACTTTTTCATGGAATGCAGGATAAGGCTGTTTCTCCGAGTCAAACCTTATTATTACATAATGCCCTCCGCGATAAAGGTGTTTCTTCTACTCGCTATGTTCTTGAGGGAGCCGGTCATGCAACTGCTGAATTCTCAGACCCACAGGTTATTAATATTATCATTTCTTTCTTAGATAAACATCTGAAATAGATAGGGAAAACTTAACTTATGAAAAAGAATTTTTATAAACTACTCACTTATGGCATGGTTGCAATTGTAATTGCTGCCTGTCAAAGTAATAGTACATCAAAAGTAGCTACAGAATCAGCCTTGGGCACACATCCAATGGAGGCAGGTGATAATATTGCACAAACTACTACAGAATCGGGTGATGTGATAGGCTATGTTCACAAAGGGGTTTTTAATTTTAAAGGAATCCCTTACGCCAAAGCTGAGCGTTTTATGCCTCCTCAAAAAGCTGATAAATGGGAAGGAATAAGAAGCTGTCGCTCGTATGGGCCTGTTTGTCCAATTGATATTCAATCAATGATTTTATCGGATGAGATGGAATTTGCTCAACAGCATAATTTCTGGGTGATGAATGAAGACAAATGCATGAACCTGAATGTGTGGTCACCTTCATTGAGTAGAGAATCGAAAAAGCCGGTAATGGTTTGGTTGCATGGTGGTGGTTATACTGCCGGATCGTCATGTGAATTACCAAGTTATGATGGCGAAAACCTGAGTAGAACAGGTGATGTTGTGGTTGTTTCTATCAACCATCGTTTAAATGTATTGGGGTTTTTGGATCTTTCGGCAGTAGATGAAAAATATGCTCAATCGGCTAATGTTGGAATGATGGATGTGGTTGCAGCTTTGCAATGGGTTAATAAGAATATTGCCAATTTTGGTGGAGACCCTTCTAATGTAACCATCTTCGGACAATCAGGAGGAGGCGGTAAAGTAGCTACCATGTTGTACACGCCATCAGCAAAGGGATTATTCAATAAAGCCATTATGCAAAGTGGTGTGGCAGGACAATTCACAACTAAGGAAGATGCTCAGAAAGTGGGATTGGCCATTTTAGATGAATTAGGATTGAAAAAATCGGAAGTTAATAAGCTTAAAGATATACCTCATGCTGAATTATTAGCAGCAGGAAATAGGGCAATTGCCAAAACACAAAAATCTGGTTTTGGTCGCTTAGGTTGGGCACCCGTGTGCGATGGCGAATTTATTCCTTTGCAGCCGGGCTCTGAAGGAGCAGAAGAATTATCAAAAAATATTCCGTTAATTATTGGTTCTAACCAGGTTGAGTTTGGTTCATTCGGAGGTCCTGATTTGTTGCAGGCAGATGAAGCAGCTATTGTTGGATACCTTAAAGGGCGTTATGGAGATAAGACAGAAGCATATATCAATGCATTTAAAAAAGCCTATCCAAACACAAAAATGCCATCAGATATGAAAGATGTTGATGTGATGTTTCGTCCAATGTTATTGCAATTTGCCAACATAAAATCAGCAGTGAAAGGCAGTGCGCCTGTTTATAATTATGTGTTTAAATGGAATGCACCACATTTGAATGGCATGTTAAAATCAAGCCATTGTATGGAAATTGCTTTTGTTTTCAACAATATTGAGCGTACCGAAGAATATAATGGTGGAACTCCCGAAGCCTACGCTTTGGCAACCAAGCTGAGTAAAACATGGGCAACGTTTGCTCATACCGGAAATCCTAATAATGAATCAATGCCAAAATGGGAACCTTTCACACCTGATGGAGGAGCAACCATGTTGCTTGATAATCAATCGGAGTTGGTTCATAATCATGATAAGGAATTAATAGAAATAGCTACATCGGTACCTCCGGTGAGTCCATTTTAAACGAACTAGAATGAAAAAAATACAATTGATATTCGGAATGTTTTTGATGAGTCAGATAGCAATGATGGCTCAGCCAAAGATGGAAATAAAAGGTAAAGAAGTTTACAAAGGAGATGATGTTGTTTTTCATGAAATTGATGCCCATACCTGGGTAGGAACAGGGCATGTAATGTCCAACGAGAGTTTGTACTTGGTGGAAGGTGATAAGTTGGCGGTGTTGATTGATGCGGGCACCAATATCAAGGATTTGGATAAGATTGTTGCTTCCATTACTGATAAACCTGTGATGTTAGTGGTTACTCATGTTCATCCCGATCATACAGGTTCGGCCATTGATTATTATCCTGAGATTTATATGCATCCGGCGGATACGGTTGGAATACCCATTTTTATGCCTGATTATAAGGGAAAGGTGAAATATTTGAAAGACGGTCAGATAATTGATTTGGGTGGAAGGCAGTTAGAAGTTGTGTTTAGCGAAGGCCATACACCTGGTTCAACCACCTTTATTGATAAAGATGCGCATTATGGTTTTAGTGGTGACTCGTTTGGTTCGGGAAACTTATTGCTGACAACCGATTTCTCTACTTTGCTGGCAACATGCCAAAAGATGAGTAAGGTGATGGATAAATATAAAATTGAAAAACTATATCCCGGCCATTATTTTGGAATGAATGAAGAAACCAAACAGCGTGTTGATGATATGGTAATCATAAGTAAAAAAGCTTTGTCAGGCGAGTTAAAAGGAGAAGAAAATCCTCGAGCTATGTTAGGTTTAAATCTGCTTATTAATGAATACGGTGTTCGTATTAATTATAACGAAAAAGCTTTAAAATAAACCCATAACCATCTCTTACTATGATTAAAAAGTTAGTGTTTATATCGATTTGTTGGATTCTGGTAACCTCCATGCAGGCTCAGTTTGGCTCGCGTGGGCAAAATTCTGAATGGGATGCAGAATGGATATGCGTACCAGAGTCTTCTGAAACGGGTTCAGGATTATATCTATTTCGCAGATTGTTGGATTTAAATAGCGTGCCTCAGCAATTTGAAGTTCGCGTATCGGCAGATAATCGTTACAAACTGTTTGTTAACGAAGATCTGGTATCGATAGGTCCGGCTTTGGGAGATATTAAAAACTGGAACTATGCAACGATTGATTTGGCTCCGTATCTGAAAGAAGGAGTGAATGTGGTTGCTGCCTTGGTCTGGAACGAAGGTGAACTAAGGCCTGTGTCGCAATTTTCGTATCGTAGCGGTTTTATTTTGCAAGGTACCAATACTGAAACTAAAGCATTAAACACTAACGAATCGTGGAAGTGTATTGAGGATAAGAGCTATACTCCCATAAAGCAGAAGGTACAAGGTTATTATGCTGCAGGAGCAGGTGATAAAATAGACATGAACAATTCCATAAAAGGATGGACAACTGTTAGCTTTAATGAATCGGCTTGGCTTAACGCCAAGCCGGTTTTTGAGCAGGCTCAGCGGGGATTTGGATTTAATACCCGTGGAGGCTGGACGCTTCAACCGGCTGTGACTCCACCTATGGAATTGAAGTATCAACGACTATCATCAACCAGACGAGCTGAAGGAGTTAAAGTGCCTAAAGGTTTTCCGGCTGAGCAGAAGAAGTTCACAATACCGGCCAATACCAAAGCAAAAATTCTTTTGGATCAATCGTATTATATCAACGCTTATCCTACTTTAATTTTTAGCGGAGGTAAGAATAGTAAAGTCACCCTTACCTATGCCGAGGCTTTGTACGATGCCAATAATGCCAAAAACAATCGGAATGAGATTGAAGGTAAAACCATTTCAGGAAGGCAGGATATTATTATTTCAGATGGTTCTTCACAACAGAATTATACCTCTTTGGATTGGCGAACATACAGGTATGTTGAGGTGATGGTTGAAACACATGAATCGCCTTTAACAATAGATGATTTCTACGGAACATTTATCGGCTATCCGTTTAAAATGAATGCAAATATCGAAGCCAATAATAAGGATTTGGATCAGATATTGGAGATAGGCTGGCGAACCGCCCGCTCATGTGCTGTTGAAACATATATGGATTGTCCTTATTACGAACGACTTCAGTATATTGGCGATGCCCGAATCCAGTTGTTTGTATCGTATTATAATAGTGGCGACGATCGTTTGGCCAAAAATGCACTGAACCTGATTGATCAATCAAGGCAAGCAGATGGTTATACTTTAAGCCGATATCCTGATACTCAAAATCAGGTTATTGCAACCTACTCGATGTGGCATGTGTGCATGCTTTACGACTATTTAATGTACGGTACCGACACTGAATTTTTAAAAGATAAGCTGTTGGGATCGCGCCAGATAATGAATTATTTTATCAGTTTTGTTGATGAAGATGGCTCGCTTAAACACTTGCCGGGTTGGAATTTCACCGATTGGGCTACCGATTGGCGAATGGGAATGGCACCTACTGGCGAAGATGGAAGCACTGCCTTATTGGATTTACAATTGTTATTAGCCCTTCAGGCTGCAATTGAGTTAGAAAAAGCCGAAGGAAGTCTAGATTATGCCATTATGTATGAAAGCATTGCTGATAAGATGGCAAAAACTATTCAAGAGAAGTATTGGGATGAGGATCGAGGTTTATATGCGGATACTCCGGATAAAAAGCATTTTTCGCAACATACCAATTCTATGGCTATTCTGGCAGGTTTGACAGAGGGTGAACAGGCGAAAAATATAGCGAACTTAATGTTGTCTGATGCTTCACTTTCTCAAGCAACAATTTATTTTAAATACTATTTACATCTGGCCTTGGCTAAAGCCGGTTTAGGCGATCATTACTTGGAATGGCTGGATATCTGGCATAAGAATATTGAGCTGGGATTATCAACCTGGGGTGAAACCTCGGAAGTTGAAACTACACGTTCCGATTGCCATGCATGGGGTGCCAGTCCTAATATTGAAGCATATCGCATTATTCTGGGAATCGAGAGTGATGCTCCTTATTTCAAAAAAGTAAAGATTGAACCTCATTTAGGATCCATCAAAAAAATCAGTGGTGAGATGCCACATCCTGAAGGTCGGATAAAAGTAGATTATCAGGTTGTATCAAAAGGATTAAAAGCCGAAATTGAATTACCTCAAAATATTTCAGGAACGTTTGTGTGGAAAGGGAAAGAATATGATTTAAAAGGCGGTAATAATAGGGTTGAGGTTAAAGAATAGAATATCAATATAAACACCGTAAAGTAGAGCGGTTTGTTATGATCTGTGTTGTGAATAAAAATTTAATGACATGAAAATGAAAAGTATATTATTTAGTGCTGCAATTGTTCTGCTTGGATTGTTGAGTTCATGCCAGCATTCAAACTCAAAAAAGGAAACCAAGAAGCAAAGACCCAATATCCTTTTTATCATGGCTGATGATCATGCTTTTCAGGCAATAAGTGCTTATGGTGGTCCGCTAAAGGATTTGGCACCTACACCCAATATCGATCGCATTGCCGATAATGGGATGATATTTAATCAGTGTTTGGTTACAAACTCTATTTGTGGTCCGTCCAGAGCAACCATTTTTACAGGTAAGTACAGTCATAAAAACGGTTTTATTGATAATACCATGGGATCTAAGTTTGATTTTTCTCAAAATTCTTTTCCCAAAGAACTTCAAAAATTAGGTTATCAAACCGCTGTAATTGGCAAGCTTCATTTGGGAGGTACGCCAACAGGTTTTAATTATTACGATATTCTTCCGGGACAGGGAAGCTATTACAATCCTGTTTTCATAAATCAGCAAGGTGAGTATAAAACAGAAGGATATGCAACCGAAATCATTACCGATAAAACCATTAATTGGCTCGAAACAGTAAAAGATTCCGATGAACCATTTATGGCGATGATGTGGCAAAAAGCGCCTCATCGACCATGGGAGCCGGGTCCCAATGAATTAGGTATGTATGAAAATACCGTGTTCCCCCAACCGGAGACTCTTTTTGGTGATTATGCTACCAGAGAACCTGCATCGCTAAATAACATGAGTATTGCTGAATCGATGTACCTCGATCGTGACTTGAAAATGTCGGATCAACCCCGACGTGGTTTAAACGAAGAGCAACTAAAAGCCTGGGATGCGGTTTATCAACCTATTTATGATGATTTTAAACAGACAAATCCAACAGGAAAGGATTTGGTGAATTTTAAGTATCAGCGTTATATGCGCGATTACTTAGCCTGCATTTCATCGGTTGATAAAGGGGTTGGTAAAGTGCTTGATTATCTTCATAAATCAGGTTTGGATAAGAATACAATTGTTATTTATACTTCCGATCAGGGTTTTTACCTGGGCGAGCACGGATGGTTCGATAAGCGTTGGATGTATAAAGAATCGCTGAATACGCCTCTATTAATAAGCTGGCCCGATGTGATTAAAAGCGGATCGGTTTGTAATGATCTGGTTTCCAATCTGGACTTTGGCGAGACATTGATTGATATTGCCGGTGGTGAGATTCCTGCGGATATGCAAGGTAAAAGTATGTTACCTGTTTTAAAAGGCGAAACACCTGCCGACTGGCGAAAAGGTCATTACTACCATTATTACGAACATCCATCGGAGCATAATGTGTTAAGGCACTATGGTATTACAACCGATAGTTATAAGCTGATTCATTATTACTACGATATGGATAAATGGGAGTTGTTTGATCTGAAAGAAGATCCTAACGAATTACACAATGTATATGGAGAAGCTGCTTATTCTGATGTTCAGGCCAAACTGCACAAGCAGTTAGCTGCCTTAAGGGTTCAGTACGAAGATAATGACTCGTTGAATCAGATGTTTATTGATGAATATAAAGAAAAAATAAAGAAAAACCCTGCTATTGAATATTGGAAGCTGAGTCCTGAAGAGTTACAAAAGTTGTTTAAAGAATAGCAAGTAAATCAAAGGATTAAAAAGAGATTGTAATGATTATATCGTTGCTTTAATGGATAAATTATGCTTTAAAAACACTGCTTAAATCGAATTTATGATGGATGAATACACTAAACATACGATTAAAAACGGTCTATCAAGGCGAGGTTTCTTGTCTAGGGCAGCCTTAGGTTCTATGGCAGCAGGCTTTTGGGGGTTAAACGGTTGTAAACCTAACAGTCCTGATAAGAAAACTTTTGATGAGGATTTAGTTTATGGAAAAAGTTCTGATGAAGGAGGTATGCTTTCCTTTCTTCCAAAACCCGAAAAGATTGAAGATGCCAATATCGATCAAACTATAAAAGTTGATGTGGTTGTCGTAGGTGCAGGAGCATCTGGTGTGCCGGCTGCCTTGTCTGCCTTTGAAAATGGAGCATCGGTCGCTGTTCTTCAAAAAGAAAATATGGCCATTTCTCAGGGTAATTCAGGAGCAGGTATCGATCTAGTTAATAGTGAAAAGGCAGGAGTGGAGGCTCTTGTTTCAACTCTTATGAAAGAAAATGCGCATCGTTGCAGTCCTCAATTGCTACGTGAGTGGGCATATCGTTCAGGTGAAGCAGTTACCTGGGTGATCGATCGGGCTCAAAAGGCGGGAGCGAGTGTGATTAATCAGGGAAATAAGCAACAGGTAAAAATATTGAATGTAAACGGTTATAAACTAAGTTATCATACAGCCTACTTTGGTCCCAAACCATTTAATAATGGTGATGGAATGAAAGCCTTAGCTAAATATTCTGAAAAAGCAGGAGTGAAGTATTTCTATAGCACACCGGCAGTTCAGTTGGTGCAGAATGATTCGGGTGAGGTAATAGGTGTAATTGGTAAACACGAAAATGGGAAATATACGCGGTTCATGGCCTCAAAGGGGGTGATACTCGCTACGGGAGATTATCAGAATAATAAAGCCATGTGCGATTATTTTATTCCTGATGCCAGGCATTTTGGACGTAAGCAATCCAATAAAACAGGCGATGGTTTTAAGATGGGGTATTGGGCCGGTGGTGTTATCGAACCTATTGGTCATACAAAGATGATGCATGATTTTGATGCCGGACCTGCCACAATGTGCGATATGCCATTTTTAGCTGTTGATCATCAGGGGAAAAGATTCGTAAATGAGAGTGTTGAAATGTCGTTATTAAACAACTATTTACGACGGTCAGAAAAAGCAGGTCAGTATTCACAGATTTTTGATGCCAATTACATGAAGCAGGCTGCCGATTGGCCGGGAGTGTTGGTTCCTCCCGAGGAATTAAAAGAGTATATGCCTGAAGAGCCGGGTTTGCACGATCATGTGTCCACACCTTTTATTAATACTTTTAAAGCAGATTCGATTGAAGAGCTTGCTAAAAAGATAGGTGCTGACCCTGCAACTTTAGCCGCTACCGTTAAAAGGTATAATGAGTTGGCAGCAACAGGGCAGGATGAGGATTTCGGAAAAGCTGCTGATCAGTTAGCCCCTATAGATACACCTCCGTTTTACGGCATTCATCGGACTTTACGATTATCAGCTGTTTGCTCGGGATTATTAGTGGATGAAAATCATCAGTGTTTAAATGCCGGTGGAGAAAGAATTAAAGGATTGTATGCTGTTGGAAATTTGGGTGGTGGTTTTTATGGAGGAGTTGACTATCCTCTTATCGTTTATGGTTTATCTCTAGGACGATGTTACACTTTTGGATATCAGGTGGGTAAGCATGTTGCAAATTTACAGGCTTAATAGACTTTAATGCGCTTATTTTTCAACTTAAAAAAAGGAATATCATCATGCAACTAAAAGATATAACAAGAAAAATACATAGTAAAATGAATCATCGGAGGTGGATGTTTTTTATGGTAACATTGGGAGTTGTCATAGTTATGTCTGGCGTGGTAACGGGTGGAGTTATCTGGCACGAACAGCCTAGTTTCTGTACATCGTGTCATACCCCAATGAGTAATTATGTTGATAATTACTTTGCAAACGATTCCACCATGCTAATAACTATGCATGCTAATTGTGATACACTGACCATTAAATGTGTTGATTGTCATGAGTCGGTAATGAGCGAGCAAATTAGAGAAGGTATGCACTGGGTAAGCGGAAATTATACCTTTCCACTGGAAAAGAGAGCATTTGGAACCCGGAGTTTTTGCCTTACTGTAGGATGTCACGTGGAAGCTGAAATAATTGATGCAACTCAACATCATGAGAATTCGTTATTCGCCTATAACCAGCACGATCCACGTCATGGTAAATTGCAATGCTATTCCTGTCATTCTATGCATGGGCAATCGGTTTTATCTTGTAATCAATGCCATAATTTCGAGTTACCTGATGGGTGGACAGCGCCTCAGCCTAATGGTGTGATAGCTGGTATTCCACAATGAAATAAAGGGAAGTGTAATTGAGTATAGATAGGAGGCATGAATTTGCTAAAATAAAAAAGCGCTTAAAACAAAAGTTTTAAGCGCTTTATATTCTAGATTAACTAGAGGTGGTACCCGAGGCGGGACTTGAACCCGCACGGCCTAATGGCCACAGGATTTTAAGTCCTGCGTGTCTACCAATTCCACCACTCGGGCATCCTTGTGAGCGAAAAACGGGACTCGAACCCGCGACCCCGACCTTGGCAAGGTCGTGCTCTACCAACTGAGCTATTTTCGCATTCAAACTTAGCAATTTTGCATCCAAGCGTTATAGGTGCTTTTTCAATTGCGGATGCAAAGATAGATCAATTTTTTATATACACAACAATTGAGAGAATAATTTATAAAAGTAATTGGTTTTTTGTCATTGATATTTATAGGAAATAAAAAAGCGCTTAAAACATTGTTTTAAGCGCTTTATATTCTAGATTAACTAGAGGTGGTACCCGAGGCGGGACTTGAACCCGCACGGCCTAATGGCCACAGGATTTTAAGTCCTGCGTGTCTACCAATTCCACCACTCGGGCATCCTTGTGAGCGAAAAACGGGACTCGAACCCGCGACCCCGACCTTGGCAAGGTCGTGCTCTACCAACTGAGCTATTTTCGCATTCAAACTTTGCAATCTCAATGCCTGTCCGTTGTTGGCGTTGTTTGTTTTTCGATTGCGGATGCAAATATAGACGTATTTTTTGTTTATCCAAAATAAAATTCCGCTATTTCTGCTAAAAAAAGAAGGATAGAAGTCTAACTAACTCCTATCCATTTTTTTATCTCGTTCAATTTATTTAAAGCTTCTACCGGAGTTAGGTTGTTTACATCTAAATCGGCTATTTCATCTCTGATTTGTTTCAATACCGGATCGTCGAGTTGGAAGAAACTTAATTGCATTCCTTCTCTGTTATTTGAAATGTCGTCAATGGGTTTGTTTAGATCACCTTGTCTATTTGATCGTTCTAAGTCGCTAAGTATTGAATTAGCTCTTTTTACCACGCTTTTAGGCATACCAGCCATTCGTGCCACATGAATACCAAAACTATGATTACTACCTCCTGGAACCAATTTACGAAGGAAAATCACCTTATTATCGACTTCTTTTACCGAAACATTGTAATTCTTACAGCGTTTATAGGTCTTTTCCATCTCATTCAACTCATGATAATGGGTTGCAAATAGTGTTTTAGCTCCTGCTTTTTTGTTTTCGTGAATGTACTCAACAATCGACCAGGCAATGGAAATTCCGTCGTAGGTACTGGTACCTCTTCCTAATTCATCAAATAAAACCAAACTACGCTTTGTAAGATTGTTTAGGATACTGGCAGCTTCGTTCATTTCAACCATAAAAGTTGATTCTCCGAGGCTGATATTATCAGATGCTCCAACGCGAGTGAAAATCTTATCAACCACCCCAATTGTTGCTGATTCAGCAGGAACATAACAGCCAATTTGAGCCATAAGGGTTATAATGGCAGTTTGGCGAAGTAATGCTGATTTACCAGCCATATTGGGCCCTGTTATAATGATTATTTGTTGAGTATCGTTGTTTAGGTAAACGTCGTTGGGTACATATGATTCACCAATGGGTAATTGCTTTTCAATAACAGGATGACGTCCAGCTTTAATTTTTAGTTCTAAGGTGTCGTTAACAACAGGGCGAACAAATTTTGATTCAGCTGCTAAATTGTTAAAAGAAACCAGTACATCTATTTTTGATAAAAGAGTAGCATTTAACTGTATAGCTGAAATGAATTCAGAAACTGCTACAATTAAATTATTATAGAGTTTGGTTTCTATATTCAGAATTTTCTCTTCAGCTCCTAAAATTTTTGATTCATATTCTTTTAATTCTTCAGTAATGTATCGTTCAGCACTGACTAAGGTTTGTTTTCTTATCCATTCCTCAGGTACTTTATCTTTGTGTGTATTCCGAACTTCAATATAGTAACCGAAAACATTGTTAAAAGCAATTTTGATACTTGGTATATTGGTTTCTTCGCTTAATCGTTGCTGAAGATTGGCTAAATAATCTTTACCCGAATAAGCTATTTTTCTTAATTCATCTAGTTCCTCTGAAACACCTTCTTGAATAACGCCTCCTTTCGAAACCAATGCAGGAGGTTCGGATTGTATCTCACGATGAATACGTTCTCGAATAGTTGCACAACCGTTTAATTGATCCCCCATGTGTTTGAGGTGTTCATTTTTGCTAGCTAAACATCCTTCTTTGATTGGATCAATGGCAAAAAGAGCCATTTTTAGTTGAATTAATTCTCGGGGAGTAATTCGTCCGGCAGCAACTTTAGCAACTAAACGTTCTAAATCACCAATTGAATGAAGTGCATCCATGATGCTATCTTTTAATTCGGGCTCTTTAAAAAAGTATTCAACTACGCTCAATCTGTCATCAATCGGTTTTACATCCTTCAAAGGAAGAGCAACCCATCTTTTTAACATTCGTGAACCCATTGGGCTTATGGTACGATCGATTATATCGGTTAGTGATTTTCCATCTTCATTCAGCGAGCCAAATAATTCCAGATTACGGATGGTAAACTTATCGAGCCATACATATTTATTCTCATCAATTCGTCCAAGTGATGTAATGTGCTGTATTTTGTGGTGCTGTGTCAGATCCAGATAGTGCATAATGGCACCGGCCGCTGTTATGCCATAACTAAGGTTATGAACCCCAAATCCTTTTAACGAATTTGTTTCGAAATGCTTCAATAATCTGTCATGAGATGATTCTGGAGCAAATGCCCAGTCGTCAAAAGCATAAGTGTAATATTTGGGTCCGAAAGCATCATCAAAAAGCTGGCGCTTCCCTTTTTCGTATAATACTTCCTTAGGTTTGAAATTGGCTAATAATTTTTCAACATATTCAAAAGATCCCTCTGAAGTTAAAAACTCACCGGTTGAAATATCTAAAAAAGCAACTCCGGCTACTTTTTTATCAATATGAACACTGGCCAGAAAATTATTCTCTTTGTGTTCGAGTATATTGTCGTTTATAGCAACACCAGGAGTCACCAATTCTGTAACGCCTCTTTTAACAATTGTCTTTGTGGCTTTAGGATCTTCTAACTGGTCGCATACAGCAACACGTTCACCTGCACGCACAAGCTTAGGTAAATAAGTATCTAATGCATGATGTGGAAAACCAGCTAATTCAACATATGAGGCTGAACCATTGGCTCTTCTTGTTAATGTTATTCCCAGTATTTCGGCCGTTTTAATGGCGTCATCAGAGAATGTTTCGTAAAAGTCGCCTACCCTAAAAAGTAAAATGGCATCAGGATATTTTTCTTTGATGCTGTAATACTGTTTCATTAAAGGAGTTTGTACAGGGTCTTTTTTTGCTTTAGCCAATGTTACTTTTTTTAATGATTATAAGTTTTGCCGAAGGTTAAATTGTTTGAAAAATAAACTTAATTGCTTCCTGCATAAGCTGCAAAGATAAAAATATCACTTGCTCTTCGAAAAGTTATTTATTAACATCAGATTGTTTTAAATATTACATTTTGTTGGTATATTTAAAAGTATCAAAATAAATCGCTATGAATTATATATTGAAAAATTTTGGAGTTTTATTAATTATTATTGGGGTAGTAGTATTGGCAATGTATATGCTCAATCCTCCCGTTGGAAATCTGTTGTTGGTAATTGCTGGCTTATTAATGGTTGGCGGCATTATAGTTCATATTGTTCTCAATCGAATTGTAGAATAAACTAGGTAAAGGTTGTTTTTAAACAACCTTTTTTATTTTTCCGTCAATCATTTTGAGCACAACGTTGTATTTATTTAAAGTAAAGCACTCAACCAAATCATTGGTAAAGTTTTTACTTTTTAATACGTTATAATGATGTCCTTGAGAAGCTAATCTTGTAACATCATCTTTTGTACAATTATACAGGCTTAATGCTGATATTGCAGAATCGCTGAGCTTTGTTTGTCTCCCTGAATCTAGAATCAAGCTGATAATATAACCAGCACAAAGATTATCTTCAAGGGTGTAAATACCGTTATTGCCTGAACAAATCAAAGCAATATTTTTCGAGTCATGTAAATAGTTAACCATAGCACTTGCGTTTAAAAAAGAAGCAATTAATAATTCATCTGCTTTAATTGCATTTTGTATGGCAAGAGTTCCGTTGGTTGTTGTAATAATTAGTGTTTTATTCTCTATAACCTTTTTAGTGTAAGATAGAGGAGAGTTGCCATAGTCGAATCCTTCAATTAATTCAGCATGGCGTTCGCCCCCAAGTATTGTGTTGCTGCCTATTTTTTGCCGTGTTTCAAATGCTACTTCTGGTGTAAGTACGGGAATTATTTGTTTTGCTTTGTTGTTAATTGCGGTAGTCATTACCGAAGTTGCCCGCAGAACGTCAATTACAACAGCTTTTTTACCAATAACTTTATTAGTAGTTACATCTTGAGCTGTATTTATAACATCAATATTTATTTCATTCATAATTATTTCGATAAAGAATTCTGAATCTTAATTGTAAGAATGCACCCGCCGAAGCCAGACCAACTAAATAACCTACCCAGATTCCTGCAGGACCGATGTTAAAAACAAAAGTAGCCAGATATCCGGTTGGAACTGATATTAATAAATAGGCAATTCCAGCTCCGATTACCGGAGCAACCACGTCTTCTAATCCTCTTAATATGCCTAACGAAGTTACTTGTATTCCATCAAATATTTGAAAGAATGCGGCTATAATCATTAAATTAGATGCTAGAAGTGTAACTTGATGATCAGGAGTAAAAAGGCTAGGTAAAAATGAACGAAGGGTGAAAAATAAAATACCCGTACCGCTCATGAATATCAATACCAGATGTAACGAAGCAAAAGATGTGTTTTTAATTTCGTTAAACATCTTTTTACCTCTGAAAATGCTAACCTTAATTGTAGTTGCCGAAGCTAAGCCTGATGACATCATATAAGTTAAACTGGCTAAACTTAATACTATCTGATGAGCAGCCAAACTTTCGGCATCAATCCATCCCATCATGATGCTACCCAGACTAAATGCGAATATTTCAATAACAAACTGCAAGCCAATGGGCATTCCTAATTTCGTAATTTTCTTTAGTGCTTCAAATGAAAGCGAGCTCGTATGGGAGTGAAGATATTCTTTGTAATGATTGATTTTAGGCAAGATGATTGCGAATGTAATAGCCATCATTATTCTTGAAGCAAGAGTTCCAATCCCAGCGCCTGCTAATCCCAATGCAGGCATCCCAAAATGTCCGTAGATAAAAATGTAGTTGAGTATAACATTTAGAACATTACCTCCAATCGTGATTACCATGGCAATTTTAGTATTGCTTAAACCTTCTGCAAACTGTTTATACGAGTTGAATATCTGAAAGGGGATTATCGAAGCCGTTAAAAGTAAAAAATATGGACCGGCTTCTTTCCAAACATTTTCTTCTTGTCCTAAATATGGAAGAAGAAAATAGAAACCACCGGATATTATGGTGAGAATAGCACCAATTATAACGTTCGCCCATAAACCTTGCTTCAGCCAGTAACCGCATTCAGCCTTTTTCTTTGCCCCAAAAGCCTTACCAACAATGGGGGTGAGTGCAAAAGAAATACCAACACCAAAGTATAGTATGTTAATAAATATACTATTGGCATACGATGCTGCTGCAAGTGGAGCTGTTCCTACTTGTCCAACCATTAAAGTATCGGCAAGATTAACCAACATTTGGCCGGCTTGAGCCAATACAATTGGAGTGGCTAGCTTAATGTTAGGCCAATAGTGTTTATTATAGCGATTGCTTATCTTCATGTTTTGAATAAAAGAATCGCAAAAGTACGAACAATTGGATTAACTTTTTCGATGATGTTCTACCATTTCGAAAAAACGTCCTTTTTGCTTAATTAGCTCTTTGTAGTTGCCCGATTCAATGATTTTACCCTTTGCAAAAACAAGGATCTGTTCAGCAATATTAATGGTACTCATTCGGTGAGCAACCATAATGATTGTTTTACCTTGATTTTTGAGGTCGAGTATTAAGTTTTTTATTCCCAGTTCGGTTCTGTCATCTAAAAAAGAAGTAGCTTCATCAAATACATAAATATCAGGATCAAGGTAAAGCATACGTGCAATGGCAAGTCGTTGTCTTTGTCCACCTGAAAGTTGGTTGGCATTTTCTCCTAACCAGGTATTTAAACCTTCTGGCAGATTATCTATAATATCTTGAAGTTTCAGAATATCAATTATTTTGTGAATACGTTTGATATCTGGTTTAGATTCTCCTAAAGCAATATTTTCGACTAGGTTACCGGCAAATAGTTCGATATTTTGAGGAACAATACCGACAGTTTTTCTTAGTTGTGTAAGGTTTACTTTTTGAATATCAGAATGTCCAATAGATATTTGTCCTGCTGCAATCGGATAGAGACCTTGTAAAAGGTATCCTATAGTTGATTTACCAGAACCACTATCGCCAACTAATGCAGTTATACTTCCTTGTTTAATTGAGAAGCTAAGATTTTTAAATAATTCTTGTTCCAGAGTATATTGAAATTCAATATTCTTAAAATGTATATCTCCATTCTCTAATTTGATTTCATCTGATTGAGAATCTCTGTCTTCTGTTTCTCTTTTCAAATCAAGTATTTCAAATAATCTGTCGGTAGCAATTACAGCACCTTGAATTGTTTTATTCATTCCCAATAGTCTTGCAACAGGACTAGTGAAAAAACTAGTAATGGCAAAAAACGACATTAATTGGCCTGGAGTTAATTGTTGATTAATAACACTAAATGCCCCAATCCATAAAATTAAAATTGTTAATACTCGATTGATACTGGTTAGATTATACGATGAGAATATGTCAATCTTACCGGAAGTGTATACTTCTTCCAGTAACTCCATTAAACGATTTTCGGTTTTGTTAATGAAGAAATCTTCAGCACCCATTTGTTTGATTGTTTTACCGGCTTTTAATGATTCAACCAATTGTATTTCAAGTTTTGCGGCCTTCTTCATCTTTTCGCGTTCAATTTTTCTATTGGCTTTGTTGGTTGCAAAAAAAACCAGAGTATATATAGGAATAACAAGTGCTGCTAATAATGATAATTTCCAATTAATGAATGCCATTACAATATATGCTATTGCAATAATTAAGATATCAACAGTTGCTTCTACTGCTACTTGGTTAATAAATGCTCTGATTTTTATAGCATCGTTTACTCTAGAAATAAGTTCACCTACGCGCATGCTATCGAAAAAACGCTGTGGTAATTTTAATAGATGTTGAAAGTATCCTGTAATCAAGGTACTGTCAATGTTTTGTCCAACGCGAAGTACAAACCACGATTGTAGCATTCCTAACACTAATTGAATAACAATAATAATAAGCATTATCACTCCCATTAGGTTAAGTAAGTTGATGTTGTGACCTACTAAAACAAAATCGGTTAGTTTTTGAATGTAAATAGCGGTAGATATACCAAGTACAGAAAAAGCCAAGGCTCCTAATCCTGATTGAATAAAAATGTGATTATGAGGTTTAACCAGATTCCATAGCTTTCTGGACGCTGATTCTTTATGTATGCCCGCTTTAAAATTGATAGATGGAATTAATAAAATAATAATGCCCGTCCACATTTTAGTAAATGAAGCTATTGGCATGTTGATAAGCCTACCTTCGGCTGGATCCATTACTTTAACTTTCTTCTTCCCAACTTTATATATTACAACAAAATGGTGTCCTCCTTCAGGCAATTTTAAATGAGCAATGGCAGGCAGTGGAATTTCTGGTAATTCCTCTTTTTCTATTTGAATTCCCTTAGCTTCAAAACCAATTGCTTCAGCGGCTTTAAGAAGGCCGTAGGCACTTGTTCCACTAAGATGTGTGCCGGCCAATTCTCTTATTTTCCATAAACGAAGCTTTAACTTATAAAAGCTGGCTACAGAAGCAAGGCATGCTGCTCCACAATCGGCATGGTCGTATTGCTGAATTTTTATACTCATTCTTTCGTTTCAGGTTGTAAGATTCTGGGATTAAGCCAATCGTTTATATTGTCGAATAGTAGCTGTAACAAAGAACGTTGGGTGACAATGAAACGTCCGGTTATGGTCATGCCTTTTTTTAGATATCCTTTTAGTCCATTATTTAGTGTCAAGTGATCAGAATGCATTTTGCTTTTAACTACATATACAAATTGTCCATCTTGGTTGATAACATCATGCGAAATACTAACTACTGTAGCTTCCATTAATCCCCATTGATTATAATTGTATGAATCAATCATAATTTTTACAGGCATATTCTGACGAATAAGTCCAATATCTGATGGAGAAACATAACATTCAGCCAGTAGATCGTCAATGGGAGATAACATGGCAATTGTTTCGTTTTCTTTGATAATGCTACCTTTTGCAATTCCATTAAAAGAAATTACATTCCCGCTAAAAGGGGCTGTTAATGTATATTGATTCTTTTTTTGAAATAAATTATCAATTTTAACCTGCAGATCTTGAATAGTTAAAGAAAAATTACTTTTGTCTAATTCCCATTTCGATAATGTGGTAGTTTTAAATACTTGTAATTCGTCTTCGGCTGATTTTAAAAGGAATGAGTCTTCTTGTAGCTCGGCGATTGGGACTACATTTTCATTAAAAAGTTGTTTAGTTCTTTCAAAATCAATTGTTTTCTTTGAAATGTCTCTTTGCAATCTTTTTATTTCGTTCAAATAATCTTCTTGTTCCTGTAAATATAATGTTGAGGTTGGATTCTGTTTATTAGGAAGCAATAGTATATTTATATCTGATATATAAGATTTGAATAGTTCAATTTGAGATTTGGCAATTGAAATTTCAGTCTTAATTCCTGTTTGTTCCAGTATTAATAAGGTATCACCTTGATGTACAGTTTGATTTTCAGAAATATTTAAGTAAGTGATTTTACCTGTAAGTCCTGAAGAAATTGGACTTATTTTATCTGCTGTCTTAATGGTACCTCTACTTTGTGTACTGACGTCAACTTTAATTAGAGGTAGTGCAATCAGAATAATAAAAAAAAGAACTAATAAAATCCAATATACAGCTAAGCCTTTGTAATAAAAGCTTGAGTATAATCTGAATTTATTGTTTTTCCAAATAGAAGAATTAGGCATGGTATCGTTTCAGAGCTGTTAAAGTACGATTTAAACTCGAAACAACAATAACCAAACAATATAATATTTAATAAATACTAGTGGAGTATAATTTTTGTTAATCTTCTACCCACTTGGCACCATGAATGAAATGACCACTTTTAGCATAATTAAAAGTCATTCTTTCTTTACAGAATGTGATATCCGCACCCAATGCGCGCATCATATCCAAATAAAAAAATAACATACGAACAGACATACATAATTTACTAGCTAACTGATCAGGTGTGCCAGTTTGTTCTGCTTTAATCTCTTGATCTAACCATTTAATGGTTCTGCCAACTTCATTTTGTGCCATAACTTTCAAGGTTTCCCGTTAAACTTTTTTAGGAAAGAGAAGAAGCGAAGCTTGTATCGGGAAACTTAGGGGGACTTCGCTTACTTCTTTTCACTAACTGTGTCTGCGTTCAGACTATTATACTTGAATTGAGATATTTTTATAATTCTTATTAAAAAGAATTAGGGTCAATTATCAGATTTGAATTTTATCATTTCCTTCAACTTCGTAAACATCACCATCACCACCTATAATCTTTTTTAAAAAAGCATTATCTTTAGATGTGAACTTTTTGTATTGATTGCGTTTTTCCTGGGTTGTTTTAAGAGTTTTCATTACCTATTGTTTTAATTAGTTTTCGTAGGTTAATTGCAAAACATTGAATTCGTAACACCTTTTTTGAAGAAAAAAATTAATTTTTTTGAAAAAAAAATATTTACATATAGCTATATTGCAGATTATCAATATGATATATTGTACTTTTTTAGTTGGACAAAATAAGGATATTGCAACTAAATATAACATAATATCGAGTTATTATCAAAATCAGTATCAAAAAGTAATTGATTTGGGTAGTGATTATTTATTGAATAATAATGCAAAGGATAATGTCGATGAGTTAATCGTTCTTTCTCATGTATTCAAATCGTATGCAAAAACAGATGATTTAACAGATGCATTTGAACTGATAAAGAGCCTTCGCGAGAAATCTAATAGTTGGGAATTTGAAAAGTATACATCTTTTTATGAAGCTTGTATTTATGTTGTGAATAATCAGACCGAGATTGCATTACCTATTTTTGAAAAATTATTGAAATTAGATAATGGAATACCTTTACCAGATAGTATTCAAACTAAATTGTATCATAACCTGGCAATTTGTTATAAAAACATTGATCGTAAAAGGCAATTGAGTTATTATCAAAAATCATATGCTTTATCCAAAAAGCTTTTAAAAAGCAATAGAGATTATCTTGGTTATAATATGTCTTCATCTTCTTATCTTAATGCGATAAGTACGGTTTATAAAAGGTATGAAGAAGCGTATGGTTTGTATCAGGAAATATTAAATGAAGATTTTAATAAAGAAGTCTTGCAGTATAATGAAAATCTTTATCTCAATTATTTGAGATTTTGTACTGATATGGGGTTAGAGACCGAATTTGAAAGAATAGCTGATATGCTTGAGAAATTTTATCGTACAAATATAGATGCCTATAGGTTTGATTTGGGGGTGTTATACAATCGAAGGGGGATGTTTTCAAAAAATAGAGGGAAATATAGCGAGGCTATAAACTATTATCAAAAAGCATTGAGTGTTACAGAGTCTGCAGTTAATTATAGAAATTTTAGATCAGAATCTACAATTCAGTTAGCACGGATTTATAGGGATATAGGGAATGAAAATCTGAGTGTGAATTATGCCAAGCAAACCGTTCATGAAGCAAAATTAAAAAAGTCGAAATATCTTTATTTGTTTTATTCTCAGGTAGCTAATTTGTATGCCGGTTTGCATAAAACAGAAATTGCATATGCTTACTTAGATTCGGCAAGTAATCTTGCTGTGTCGAAACAACAATTTTTTACAAGTAAGACGTTTAACAATTTATCTGCATGGGCTTATTTAAGACTTAAGAATTATCAAAAAAGTTTAGACTTTTTTAAGCAAGTTGAAAATATCTTAAATCAGGATAATAATTTTGGCGATTTTGAGTATTGGGATAACACAAATGATATGGCATTGGCTTATCTCGGTTTGCACAACTATTTAAGAGTAACTGAAGATTTAAGTCGAGTATATCAGGAAATTAATAATCGATTTAAATCTGAAATACAGAGTAATAATACCTCGAGGGTGTCTAGTTTGTTTAAGCGGGTGAATTTGAATCTCGCAAAAGCTTATTATGGCTTGTTTGAGGAGACAGATAATAACGATTATCTACAAAAATCGCTGGAGCACTTGGAACAAGCCGATCAATCTATTGATGCAATACGATCGCAGCTGAATTTTGATACGGATAGAGTAGTAATGGGAGATTTATATTCTGATTATATAAGTTTGGCAGTAAAAATAAACCTAGGTTTATTCCATAATACGGGTAAAGACTTTTACCTGAAAAAGTCGTTTGAGTTTGCACAGAAAGGTAAATCTTATTCTTTGTTGCTAGGATTAAATGATAAACAGATAAAAATTAAAGCAGGTATTCCTGATTCTCTTATTCAAAAAGAAAATCATTATAAAGGGCGATTCTCTTTTTATCAAAATGAATTTGATCAGCTAAAGTTAAGTAATAATCCAAATGAAGATGATTTGGAATATTTAATGAAAAATCGAGATAAATATTTGAAGAGTATTGATAGTTTAATGTCAATTATAGCAAAGGATTATCCGCGGTATTATCAGTTAAAATATCAGCCTCAATTAACGACAATAAAGGAAGTACAGGAGAAACTTGGAGAACAGCAGGTGTTGGTCGATTATTTTCTTTTGGATAATCGACTAATTCAGTTTGTTATCAGTAAAACAAGTTTTAGATGTAATGAAGTACAAATTGGAGAATTGTTTTATGATGATTTGAATTTTGTGCTTAAAGAAATTTCTACTCCATTTCGAGGTTCTGGGGATTCTGTTGAGCGACTTAAAAAATTCTCAAAGGCATCGTATCATTTGTATTCGCAATTATTAGGTACTATTGAATCTGATATTAAAGGTAAGGAGCTTATAATTATTCCGCATGCGGAGCTGTCGTATTTATCGTTTGAATCGTTGCTGACAGAGGATGTCTCAAAGGACAAACCGGATATGAGACAATATCCATGGCTGATAAATGAGTACAGTATTAATTATGAATATAATGCTGCTATTTTATCGTCTTTTAGTAATGGAAAACGTGAGTTTAACAAAGTTTATTCCTTTGCTCCTGAGTATTTTGGTGATGAATCGACGAAGGATTCAGTTCTTGTAAATATTCGTGAGGCTATTAATGATTATTTAATGCCTTTGCCTTCTGCTAAAGAAGAAATTGAAAAAATAGGCAATATTTTTGATTCCGAAATTTTTGAAGGTAAAGCTGCCAGTAAAACTAATTTTCTTGATAATGCTATTTCAAATAATGTGATGCACCTGGCAATGCATTCTTTAAATGATGAATTAATGCCACTAAATTCGCAATTAGTATTTTCGGCTGAAAGTGATTCTAATGATGTACTGAAGGCTTATGAATTATATAATTATGATTTAAACGCTCCTATGGTTGTTCTGAGTTCGTGTAGTACAGGTCGGGGGAAAAGGCAGAATGGAGAAGGGTTAATTAGTTTGGCTCGTGCTTTTAAATTTTCTGGTGTAGAGACGCAAGTATTTACATTGTGGCCGGTTGATGATCAATCCGGAGCGATACTAACAGAATTATTTTATACTCATTTGAAAGCTAAGGCGTATAAGGATGAAGCTTTAAGACAAGCTAAATTAGACTTTATTAAAAATGCTGATGCAATAAAAGCTCATCCATATTATTGGGCTAATTATGTTATTACGGGTAATACATGTCCAATTCAACAAAAAACAAATTCGTATTATTGGTTCTTTTTATTAATTCTTCCAATTGCATTGATTGTTACTATCAAATTGCGAAGAAAAAATACCGATTAAGGTATTACACTTTTAAACTTATAAAACTTTATGGTGATAAAATATAAAGTTATGAGAGCTTGTTTGATCAGCTTATCTCTACTATTAAGTACTGTTGGAAGTGCACAAGTTAATTTGTTTGGGAAAGATAGTATTGACACCGAAGTTGGTTATTTTTCAACGGTGAGTATTGGTAGTGAAACTGAAAAAACACAGGCTTTAATTCGTAATGTTAATAGCCAGCTGGATAGTTATCAACAAAAGGAAGAGATTGATTCTCTTACCCTAAAACGTTTAAAAACGGTAGCTACTTATCGGAAATCAGTTTCAAAAGAATCACTGAACAATATAGATTACAGACAGGCTGATGATTTGAGAGTAAAATTAGCTGGTTTGAAATCACAATTAGATGAAGCAAGAAAACAACTTGCCTCTATTTCAACACAATTAAATTTGAATAGAAATGAGGTGCAGGGATTAATTGATAAATGGCAGAAAACGCTTCAAAATCAGAATAGGCAAGTTACTCCAGATCGTGTTATAGAACGAATAAAATCCAATATAACAGATTTAGAAAAGCTGAATAGTGAAATAAATAAACAGAACACTATTGCTTTAACCCGACAAGATGAAATAACCAGTGCTATATTATTTCTGGATGAAGTGGTAACGGATGTTAATGCCGTTTTGGAGCGCTTTAGAACCCAGATTTATTCTACAGATAGTCCTCCATTATGGTCGGTGTTTACTAATGAGAGCGATACCGTTTCTTTAAAAAATAGAATGGTTCGATCTTTTGAATTAAGAAAATTATCAGTAGTTAGTCATAAAAATGTATTGATTCATACTCTAATAATCTATGTGATTATTTTCATTCTAATCTTTTCATTTTTTGTATTTATTAGAAAAAAATTGAGGACCCAGGATGAGCTTATGGAATGCTCTTCTATAAAATTGCCTCTTATCTTTATTTCAAAATCTATTTCATCATCCTTCTTATTTGCAAGTTTATTTGTTTTTATTTTTATTCCAGATTTGCAGCCTGAGATGAAGGATTTAATCAGGTTGTTGCTGATGATACCATTACTCCGTATTTTGCCTTATGTGTGGCCACAATTGCCAATTCGATTTTTTTATTGGTCAACAGGTATATTTTTGCTACTAATTCTCACGGATTTATCTAGTAATTTGCCTCTTTTGAGTAGGTTAGTGGTTTTGGTGAATGGAATATTAGCAGCTTTTACTTTTGTTTCGTTATGGAGTTGGTTAAGGAAGAATAAAAAAGATTCGCATGACGAATTAAAGTTATTTAGTCTTAAGGTTTTGTTTATTGGAATGGTATCTGTAATTCTTTCGGTACTAATAAATGCAATAGGTAATAGTTATTTATCCATCGTTTTATTCAATGGTGCTATTATGTTAGTGTTTGGGGGATTACTTATTTTCTCATCTGTTGAGGTAATTAAGAGTCTTTTCGAGCTTGTGGTGCAACACCGATTATTGGTTGATTTACATATCTTTCGTACGTATCCTGAAGAAATATTAAAATGGTTATCTAAGATTATTACTTATAGTGCAATCATTTATTGGATAGTTATATCTGCTAAAAGTTATCTAATATATTCGCCTGTTTACGATTGGGTTGCTTCTGTGCTAACCCGTAAATTGGAGTTGGGTTCTGTAAGTATCTCTTTAGGCAATATAGTGGCTTTTGTCATTACTATTTCGATTACTCTGTACATATCAAAGTTTATAAGATTTGTTCTAGAAGATGAAGTTTATACTCATTTTGAAATGCCACGGGGTATTGGAGGTGCTATTTCAATGTTAGTTAGGTTATTGTTACTTGGGTTCGGGTTTATTCTCGCATTTGGAGCTGCGGATATCGACATTAGTAATATAACCATTATTTTTGGTGCTTTAGGTGTTGGTATTGGATTCGGATTACAAAATATATTCAATAATCTGGTGTCTGGATTGATTTTGGCTTTCGAGCGTCCGATTCAGGTTGGAGATGTACTTCAAATAAGTAGCTTAGATTTGATGGGAGAGGTGAAGGAAATTGGTATTCGAGCCAGTGTGATTCGTACGTTTGATGGGGCAGAGGTTATTGTACCCAATGGAAATCTTATTTCAAACGAAATGGTTAACTGGACTCTGTCAGATCGCAGAAGAAGACAGGAAATAGCAGTTGGTGTAAGCTATGGAACAGATTTAAAAATGGTTCTTGATATTTTAGATAAAGTGGTTTCGGAACAAAAAGGAGTAATGAAAAATCCTAAACCGTTTATTGTTTTTAAAGGGTTTGGTGATAGTTCGCTTGATTTTAGAGTGATGTTCTGGACGCATTTTGATGATGGATTAGCCGTTAAAAGTGATGTTGGTGTGGCTATTGATAATGCCTTTAAAGAGGCTAATATTACCATTCCTTTCCCACAGCGCGATTTGCATTTATATTCTGTTTCGAAAGAATAACTAGATGATAGAATCTTAAAGACCTGATAACTATTGATAATTGCAATAAGGTCGAAATGAATATTCTTTTGTAAATGTAAAATTGGCGCGATTTGATAATGGTGTGAAAATATTTTGTTTTTAAATAATATCTAAATATTTGATAGAGTATTAACTTAATTGATGTTAATAATATAAAGTTGTATTAATGAATTACGATTTTGAGCTGGAATTTAAGGTACGCGATTATGAATGTGATCTGCAAGGGATTGTTAATAATTCGGTTTATCAGAATTACCTGGAGCATACACGTCATGAGTTTTTAGATACAATAGGATTGAATTTTAAAGCACTGTTCGATAAAGGGGTGGTAGCTGTTGTGGCACGTGCCGATTTAGCTTATAAAACACCTTTGAGTAGTAATGATAAATTTGTGGTGCGCACCCGAGTGGAGCATAAAGGAGTAAAGTATATTTTCTATCAGGATATTTATCGTTTATCTGACGAGAAGCTTTGTTTGAAGGGAGTAATTACTACAACCAGCTTGATTAATGGAAAACTGGCTGTGAGCGAAGATATTGTTAAGGCGTTTGAGAATGTTATTAACAAGAGGGAAGATTAGAGATTAAACCATTAAGCAGAAATTAGCTGTTAGGAGATAGAAATTAGAGGGATTTAAAATATATGATGTTTAGATGTTGAATTGTCGAGTTGTTCAATTGAAAAACAAGTCACATTATATTATAGTGGATCACAGCTTGTATTAAGTGCTCAGGGTATTATGTACAAAAAAACTACAGTTTGATTTCAGAATTGGTGATGATTCATAGCACTAGGCACTTTTTACCAAGCACTGATGAAAGACCGATGTAATTATTCGATTTTACAATTGACCAATTTTCAATTGTAGGGATTAGATACAGCGCTGTCTGAGCTTGTTGAAGGAGACCTTAAGTAATAACAAATTCATCTATTGTAGTAGCACAAAAATATGGCAGAGGGTTCTACTGCCTTCTGCCTAAAAACTGCCTAACTTAAGAAAACTACCACTCAATTGGGTTTAAACCTTTCGCAGCCAAATATTCATTGGCTTTACTAAAATGCTTGTTTCCTAAAAAGCCTCTGTGAGCAGATAGAGGTGATGGGTGAGGAGAAGTTAAAATCAGATGTTTGCTTTTATCAATTAATGCTGATTTTTTAATGGCATAAGCACCCCACAGCAGAAATACGACATTTTCTCTTTCTTCAGCTATTGTTTTGATTACGCTATCGGTAAATTGTTCCCATCCTTTTTTTTGATGCGAACCTGCCTGATGGGCTCTTACTGTTAAGGTGGCATTTAAGAGTAAAACTCCTTGTTTGGCCCACCGTTCCAGATTTCCGCTGGTTGGAATGGATTTTCCCAGATCGGCATTAATCTCTTTATAAATGTTTACTAGCGATGGAGGAATTTTTACTCCATCGTTTACCGAAAAACAAAGTCCGTGAGCTTGTCCGGGGCCATGATAAGGATCTTGTCCTAAAATTACAACTCGGGTTGATTCAACCGGGCACAGATCAAAGGCGTTAAATATTTTGGCAGCAGGCGGAAAGATGGTTTGTGATTGATACTCACTTCTTACAAAGTCCGTCAGATTCTTGAAGTAATCTTTTTCAAACTCATCATTTAATAACTCTTTCCAGCTTGCTTCAATTTTTACATCCATGCTTAGTTGTTTTTTCAGAGCATGAAAATAGTAATGTTAGTTGAGGTATTAAAATATTGTTGGTTGATTAGTAATATAGCCAGAAGGCAGAAGTTTGAGTTGATTGGGAATAATAGTCCAAACTATTTAATAATTACTATTCAACCCACTTCCGGGGTTGTACTTTTTTTAAACGATACTCCCCGCGCTCCGCACGGGGCTATTATTGTTAATGTCCTTCGAACATTTATAAATTCTGAAAGGATTTAATATGAATAGCCGCGGGTGGAACCCGTGATATATGAACGTATTATAAAGAACCCCAAAGTGGGTTCAACTGTTGATTCGCATTATTACTATAATTTCATCTACTTCTCAATAAAAAAGTTAGCATCTGTTAATTAAATTTAATTGCTATAAAACCTTGAAACTTTTCTATTTATATCGACGTTTTACTACCCAGACAGTAACCAATAAATCTAAGAATACAATGCTTACAATACTTATTATTACGGCGATTTTTGTGAAGTTGGGATGGATTGAAGCCCCTGTTTTTAGAAAGTATTATTTAACTAGTCGGTATTTTTTACTGTATCCGATTTTTGCAAGAAAGTGAATTTTAAAATATGAGTTTAAGGATGAGCAGACTATAATTGTTTGCTCATTTTTTTTGCCTCTTCATTCAATATTTTATTAAGAAGAATTAACGTTAAAATCATTACCGACAATAAACCAAAGGTATTTGTAGTTGTTTTTCTTCTGAATGCAAAACTATCGTTATTTAAATGGCTGTACATTTTTACATTGAATACTAATTAAGTATTTTTGCGCAGCTTTTTATAATAGACAGAAAGAAAAGAATATAGAAAAATAAAATATCATAACATGAGTAAAAAGACGATTCTTGTCATTTTAGACGGATGGGGATTTGGAGATAAATCCAAATCAGACGTAATTTCACAAGTAGAAACTCCTTACTGGGATTCATTATTAGCTAAATATCCTTATTCAGAATTACAAGCTTCTGGCGAAAATGTTGGTTTACCTGACGGTCAGATGGGTAACTCTGAAGTAGGTCACTTAAACATTGGTGCAGGTCGTGTGGTATACCAGGATTTGGTAAAAATCAACCGTGCTTGTGCTGATGGTTCAATTGCTGAAAACAAAGCATTGTCTGAAGCTTATGCTTACGCTAAAGAAAGCGGTAAAAAAGTACACTTACTAGGTTTGATGAGTAAAGGTGGTGTACACAGTAGCCAGGATCATATCCACACTTTGTTGGATGTAGCAAAATCATACGATTTAAATGATGTATTTGTACATGCATTCATGGATGGTCGTGATACTGATCCACGCAGTGGTAAAGGTTTCATGACTGAGTTATTGAATCACATGGATAAATCAACCGGTGCTGTTGCAACTGTTACTGGTCGTTATTACGCGATGGACCGCGATAATCGTTGGGAGCGTGTTAAAGAAGCTTACGACGTAATGGTATCAGGTGTTGGTTCAGAAACTACTAATGTATTAGATGCTATTCAGGCTTCATATGATGCTGAAGTAACTGATGAGTTTATCAAGCCTATTGTTAATACTTCTGTTAACGGTAAAATAGAAGAAGGTGATGTAGTTATTTTCTTCAACTTCCGTAACGACCGTGCTAAAGAGTTAACCATTGCTTTAACTCAAAAAGATATGCCTGAGAATGGTATGAAAACTATTCCATTGCACTATTGTACAATGGTTCCTTATGATGCAACTTTCGAAGGATTACATATTCTTTTCGATAAAGAAAACGTAAAAGAAACAATTGGAGAAGTTGTTTCAAAAGCAGGTTTGAAGCAATTACGTATTGCCGAAACTGAAAAATATGCGCACGTTACATTCTTCTTCTCTGGTGGTCGCGAGGCTGTTTTCGAAGGAGAAGATCGTATTTTGGTTAACTCACCTAAAGTGGCAACTTACGACTTGCAGCCAGAAATGAGTGCTTACGAAGTAAAGGATAAAGTGGTAGCTGAGTTAAACAACAAAAAATATGACTTTATCTGTTTGAACTTTGCAAACGGCGATATGGTTGGACATACCGGAGTTTACGAAGCTATTGAAAAAGCGGTTGGCGCAGTAGATTCATGTGTTGAAAGCGTAATTGAAGCAGCTAAAGCAAATGATTACGAAGCTATTATTATTGCTGACCACGGTAATGCTGATAATGCTGTTAATGCTGATGGTTCGCCAAACACAGCTCACTCATTAAACCCAGTACCATTTGTTTGGGTAACTGAACAAAAAGGTGAAGTTTCAAATGGTGTATTGGCTGATGTTGCTCCATCTATCCTTCAGTTGATGGGTGTTGAACAACCAGCTGCAATGACAGGTAAATCATTAATTAAATTAAGCTAATTATTAGCTTTCCAGATATAGAAAACGGCAGTCCATAGGGCTGCCGTTTTTTTATATTATAAGTATTTGCTTTTAAAATATATATTCAAAACTACTGGTTGCTATCATTCCTTTGGTTTCTGATTTGGTAGCATTGCCTTTTTCATCAGTAGTGATAGTGAATGGAGCTGTTACCAGATTATCAGCCAGATTGGAAGCTGTTAATTCAATAATATTACCATTTGAATCATATTTAATTTCGCGTGTACTAAAAGGTGAGAAATACATGCCTGTAACATTGTAATTTTCATCGTATTTTATCCAATTAGCACGTTTACTTTCCTGGCTCTTATCTCCATCAACCATAGTGATTTTAATCTCCGTTTTACCAGGTTCTGTTTTCGAGAACTTATACACAATCTTTCTGTTATTTGAATATAAATGCTGTATTTGTGAAATATCACCGTTTTCGTAACTTATTTCAAACAATCTGGAATTACCGTTTAAGATAACTTCAGTAACTACATCTTTAGAATAATGAAATTGATAAGTTCGGGTTTTATCATCATTCATACCACCTTCAACGGTATAAACCATATTGGTTAATTTGCCATATGGAGCATAGGTTTGTTTGATTGTTTCCTTGGTTCCTTCATCATATGTTTTAGTTGTTTTTACAGAGTTTACGTATTGAGGTTGAGAAGGAAAGTAATCAGCAATAACGCCCAGGTTACCATGTTTTTGCGTAAAGTAGAAATTAAGGAATCCTTTAAGAAGGATCATATTATTATATTTCTGTTCAGGATTAGATAAATCCAATGGTTTAAAAGGTTCATCTTTTTTAACTAAGTAAATATTGTAATTTTCTATCATCTTAGGTAAATAGTTCTGAGCATAGCCTTCGGCAGTGTAATTGCCTTTAATTGCCTGGCATTTTTTCCAGTATTGTTTTAATTCTTCACCTTGTCCACGAGCAAGGTATCCCATGCTAAGGTTAAAATAGATCTCATCAATGTTATTATCGCATACTTTAGTTTTTTTACCTGGTTGATATTGGTTTTCATACTCTTTCCAGATATTTATGGCAGCATTGATTTTTTCGATATTAGATTCAGAGTTAAGGTCAGAGCTACTTGTTGCATCGACGAATGTTTGTGTAGCTTCGTTAAAATCGTTATAATCAAATTTCTTTGCTTTTATTGAAAAAACGCGCATGGTTTCTAAGCGTTGGAAATGGCTGTATCTGTTATCCAGTTCTTCCTGGTATGCTTTTGTCAAAGCTTTAAAATAACCTTTTCTTACTTTTTCGCTCGACGATTTTTTTGCACTTTCTAATTCTTTGGCTGCATCGGCTCGGTTACCTTTTTTAAAGCCTTTTTGATTAGCCCAGGTTAAATCTGGTTCTGTAGTAATTATCTCAACAGGTAAACCATCTTTATTAAGTATTAACAGTCGGTTTTCGGAAGTGGCGGTTACTAATGAGTAATATGAAGTAACCTTTTGATTATTTACGGTATTAGTTTCTTCCTCTACTGTAGCTTTAATTTGAGGTTCGGAACAATAAAAGACAATGGTAAGATCACTTCCTGTATTAAAACCTTTTAATTGCAGGTCTAAGGTGTCTTTAGTAATTATCTCTCTGGCCCATTCGGGGATATTGTAGGTTGTAGAGTAACCGTCGATTTTTAATTGATATGCCGGAATGTTATTGAAATAGCCTTTGTACTTTATTTTTTCCGGTTTTTGAGCAAATAAAGAAGATGTTAACACTAATGTTAACACAATTAGCAAAAATTTATTCATAAAGATGTGTTTTAGTTTAAGTGTTAGGCTGTTTACTTAAACAAAACACAAAAGTTACAGTCTGATTAATAAAATAATACGTTGATTTACTAATCAGTATAACTCTGACTATTTAAATCATCCCCTGTTCTTTTAATGTCTTTTCTACATCAACCAATTCATCGTAAAAAGCTTCTCCGTATTTGCGGATGATAGGTTCTTTTAGGAATCGGAATATGGGCACACCTAACTGACCTCCCAACTCGCGAGCAGGAGCACAAATAGGCCAGGTATGATAATTTAATGCTTCGAAATCGGGATATTTGGCAACACGGATAGGATAGAGGTGACATGAAATAGGTTTTTTAAAATCAATCTTACCTTCCTGATGAGCTTTATCGATGGCACATTTGCAAATACCTTCCTCATCAAAATAAGTATAAACACATTCCTTACCATTGATGATAGGTGTTACTTTGTCGCCATCCATATCAATTACCCATTTGCCTTGTTTTTCAATTTCTTCAATGGCTTTGGGGCTTAAATAAGGTTTTACAATCGGATAGATTTCTTCTAAAATAGCTGTTTCTTCCTCTTCTAACGGAGCACCCGACTCTCCTTCAACACAGCACTCACCTTTACATACCGATAAGTTACAAACAAAGCGTTTGGTAAAAACATCAGTACTAACTATTTTATCATCTATCTGAACCATTTTCTATTAATTGATTTGAAGTTGCAAAGATAGAAGAATTATTGTTTTTAGATGATCTGGCTAGTTAGTCATCAAACAAAAGGGCAAAAAAAAGGTGGATTGCTCCACCTTTAACACTACGAGAATCTATTTGAACCAGATCACCCTATGGAGACCTTTTAGTTAAATTCAAAAACGGGTCTTCCGTCGGTATCAAATTTTACTTCCAATACTCTTGCATGACGGTTTGGATCGTATAATGGATCAGCCACTATTTCTTCCAACGGACGAGTATCGGTTTTAGGAACCACTGTAGGATCACCTACGGCTTTCTCGTAATCGCGGGCATGGTATATACACAATGGTGTTACGCCATCTTCGGCAACGGTAAAGCTATTGTGGCCGGGGCCATATATTTCTTTATCGTAATCGGTTTCAAGTACCGGATATCTCGATTTTTTCCAAGAGTTGCGATCTAGTAAATCTGCATTTTCATCAGCTTCCATTACGCCCATACAGTAGCAGGCTCCGGTTGCACTTGCCGAAAAAGTAATGAAAATCTTCCCATTATTTTTAATGACAGCGGGACCCTCATTTACCCAAAAATCGATTCGTTCCCAATCGTAATCAGGTGTGGTAAGCATAAACTGCACTGTTTTTAGCTTGATAGGCGATTCCATCTCGGCTAAATAAAGGTTAGATGCTGCAAATTGTCCTCCTGTTTTTTCGGCCCAGCAGAAATAACGCTTACCGTTATTTTCGAAGATGGTCGCATCTAACGAAAAGTCGATAAATGATTTTTCATCACCATCGGCAGCTTGCATCATACCCAACTCAACCCACTCATCTTTTAGTGGGTCCTGACCTTTACATTCCAGTACATACGGACGTAAAGCCCAAATGTCGTCTTCTTCGCTGGCTGCAAAATATACGTACCATTTGCCATCGAGATAATGAATCTCAGGTGCCCAAATATGACGACTCATCGGACCCGAATCGTGTTTGAACCAAACATCAAAGGTTTCGGCGCTTTGCAATCCTTCCAATGTTTTTGATCTTCTCAATTCGATTCGATCATAAGTAGGTACCGAGCCTGTGAAGTAGTAATATCCATCGGTGTGCCTGTATGCAAAAGGATCAGCCCTTTGCTCTACCAATGGTTTGTTGCTATATGTTGCCATCTTAAATATGAATTTTTGCTTTGATTGATTCGTAATACTGATCGGTAATTTTATATCGCTTAATTAAAAAGCCATTGATAATATGAAATACTCCCGGAATAATAGTCAACATCAGAGATATTCCCATTAAAGCAGTTTCGGTTTGAACCGGATTAGGAACATCTTCGGTAGCTGCCACATAACCAAAAGCGGCTAATAACAATCCTACCACTGCTCCGGCAATACCCATGCCTGCTTTTTGAGCAAATGAAATACCACCAAAAGCTAATCCTGAAACGCGAACCCCGGTTTCGGCCTGGCCATAGTCAACAGCCTCGGCAATGGCTGTCCAGAAAATAGGAGCATGCACATCTACCACAAACGAAAGGATGAAATACATTATATAAGCAAGCATCATGCTCTCGGGTTGTGGTTGAACCAAAACAAACATTAGTACGCTAATGGCACCCACAGCAAACTGCGACATCCAGAATAATTTAACCTTACAAAAACGTTTGGTAATTAAAGTTGATGCAGGCATAGCTAAAATAGCTGCAGCAACTCCGGTTCCCATAAAGGTTGATTGAACTATTTCGTCGCCACCCAGGTAGTATTTGGCGTAAAACATAGCTACTGAGGCTCTGATTACATATCCGGTTGTACCCGAAAGGCAAGAGCCCAAAAGTAGCACCCATTGGTTATTTTTAAATAAGTATTTTAATTGTTCGAAATAGGGTGTTTTTTCAACTTCGTGTTCAACGCGCTCGGTAGTGGTGAAAAAGCAGAATAGGAATAAGATGGTTCCGATAAATGCCATAACCCCCATCGAAGCCTGGTAGCCTACTCTAAGGTTTACTTTATCAAGCTTGTCGTAAGTAAAATTTAATCCATCCATTGCAAATGTCGACCAATCGATTTCGCCAACATATTTTGCCATAATTGGTACTAAGATCGAAACACCAAAAGCTGCCACTTTTGCAAAGAACAGGCGATAACCACTGGCCGATAATCGCTCTTTAGGATCGCTGGTTAACACCCCAATTAACGATATGTAAGGAATGGTTACCGAAGTAAACATGAGCGTAACAAAAATATAGGTACCATAGGCATAAATCAATTTGCCTGCATAATCAAGGTCGGGTGTTGAAAAGGTGAAAAACACAGCCAACCCAAACGGAATCGACAGGTATAAAAAATAAGGACGGAAACGGCCCCATTTATCCGACTTATATTTATCGGTAATAATTCCCATTAACGGGTCGCTGATGGCATCAATTCCTCTAACTAAAAGAAACATAAGTGCCACATCGGTGGGTTTAATACCAAAAATGTCGGTGTAGAAATACGTAATGATTAAGAACATCGAAGAAATCACAACGTTTACCGCTGCGTCTCCCGATCCATATCCGATTTTTTCGAGGATACTTAGCTTTTGATTTTTCATTTAATGATTATAAATGTTAGTTTTTCATTTGTTATGTGAGGGAGAGGTTCTACATGTTTTTCTCCGTATGAAAAACCAAATACGCGTTGTTCAATAAATACGCGTATCACAGATGGTAGATTTTCTCCTAATTACAAAGATTGTTAGTAAAGTTAAAAAAACGGTGGAGTATTGTTTTTAAGAGGTGGAGTTTTAAAGCCGCTTGTAAGGATTGATTTAAGTGGAAAAATGGTAATGGGTTGATTAAGTGTTTTGTATGGGTGGTGTATTTTAATAAGGTTCACTATAAGGGGTGAATTGTTTTTGAGAAGATGAGTTATCTATTTTCTAGTTTGTGTTTTCTTATTTATGAGGATATAGGCAAAAATACCAACAAAGATTAAGGCCATTACTATTGCAGCTACTCTGACAGAAAGCATTGGATTGGAAGAAAAAATATGTTGCTTGAAAATGAATTCACCTCACCTCATTTCTTTCCTAACAGGAGAGGAGTAGGGTGGGGTTTTTGTAATCTCAATAACAAAATAATTTCCGATTCATTTAATCATTCGCGAGCAGTATGTTCCCACTCGAAACGGAGTTTCGAATTTCTGATTGTTAGGGCTAGTTGCGAACATGGCGGAATGGTAGCTTCGAGGTACGAGAAGGTTTACCTGCAGCCATAAGTTCGACAACGGTGCAAAGCAAGCCCATTAATCAGAAGGATTTTTGGTTCCTTTTTCTAAAAAAGGGACAGAGAGATGATTTTTTTAAGGTACTTACTGTCATCAATTAAAAGAACTCAGTAGAAAATGTTTTCCTCTTTTCTATAGTTTGTCATCCTGAAGAATGTGAATTATAGCTGTTGAAATGAATCTGGAACTTCAACTTTTTGCCGCCAGTTCAAAAGTTGACAAAATAGCTGCCGCCAACAGCACTCGCTTACCCACAGCACTGCGGGGAAAATTTAAAGATGGGCCTGATCCTTATCAAATTTTCCTATCCTTCACTTTTGTTAGTCGGGCCCAAGCTACGTTGTTGAGGTAGGTATAACAACACCGCCTATTAAAGCTAAGAGAGTAGAAGCTCTAATATGCAATCCCGCTGGGATTGTTGTTGTTTTGGGGGCATTTTATTCCTATAAACATTCAACTTCTCCGAAGTTGTTTTTACTATCTCCATCGGAGATAAATATTTGTAGATAGGTGTGATGTACATAACCAATCAACCTCAGCGAAGTTGAATATATATTTAGCCGGTTATTAATATAATCTACAGTTTTTTGCCGTTTGGTATATAAAGTATGTTTTTTGAACAGGAATTTACCTCAATCCTTTCCTAACAGAAGAGGAAATTGTAATGGAAAGTGTTGTTTGCAATTCCCTCTCCCTGAGTAGAGGGATAGTGTGAGGTTTTTATAACCTCAATAACAAAATAATATTCGATTCATTTAATCATTCGCGAGCAGCAAGCTCATCAATTAGAAAGTTTTTTGGTTCCTTTTTCAAAAAAAAGGAATGGAAAAATATTCGTTTAAGCTTATGCAATAGAATACTTCTTGTTGGAATCGTAAGATTAAGTCAATTTAGTGTTATAAGGAGTAAATTGAGTATTAAAACCTTCTTCTATTTTGGTAATCGTGATATATAACTATTAAAATTACTATCTGTTATTGTAATGTTGTTATCTAACGAATAAATTATCTATCTGTTTTTAATATTAACTCTCTGATAGTTTAAATGAATGATCTATTTACTAAACGAATGAATCTAATGATAATAGTATTTGAAACTAATGAGTAATAGATGGAGATTATAGTAAAAAGATATCTACAAATAACAAATAGAAAGCGAATGTTTATTTATAGAAAGTGAAAAATAGAAATAGATTAGGTATAAATAACGAAAGAGATGGAGTACTCTTTGTAAGAGAGAAAAAAGAAAAGTCAGAAGGCCAATATAAGACTCCTGACTTTTCGAATAGTATTTTTTAGAACTGAATATTGGGATAAAATATCTCGGCAAACACACGAAGCGATTGATTTACGCGTGGCCCGTTCAGTTGAATCATATGATGATCGACAGCATAAACCCGGTTGTTCTTAACTGCCGATAATTCTTTGTAATGTTCGTGTTGGCAAAAGGCATCCTTCATCGAAGGTTCAATCAGTATTATCTCCGGATCCTTTTGTATAAGTGTTTCCAGGTTGTAGTTCCATCCTTTTACGTCCTGGGCAATGTTTTTGCCACCAGCCATGTTAATTAGCTCCGAAATAAAGGTATCGCCACCGGCTGTAAAGTCTCCACCTTTGCCATATCCTACCACATAGTACACACTGGGTTTTTCTTGATCTTTAGGAAGCAAATCAACGGTGTGCTGCATGTCGGTTTGTATATATTGCCACAGAGAGTCGGCTTTTTCTTCTTCGCCAATCAAAGTTCCAATGTTTAGAATTAAGTCGCCGGCACCCGAAACCGATTCCTGACTTAATAACCAGGCAAAAGGCATCCCCAGCTGCTCGATGCGCTGAGCTGTTTCCTTTTTAAAATGGGTTGAAGCCATCACTAAATCGGGTTTTAGCTGAATCATAATCTCAAGCGAAGGATCTACCAATCCGCCAATGGCTTGTATTTCGCTTACCTCCGGTGGGTAAAAGCAGTAGCTGGTGCGCCCCACCAATTTACTTTGCTCGCCAAGGGCAAACATCACTTCGGTAATGGCTGGCGAGCAGGAAATAATGCGTTGAGGCACCTTTTCGAGCTTCAGCTCTTGACCATTCGAGTTTGTAAAATGAATGCCTTTATCCTCACATTTGTTATTTGAGTGGCAGGCCATTAATAGTATGGGCAATGCCAGTATAATTGATTTTAGTTTCATCATCTTACCGGTTTAAAATTCGATGCCTTCCTGAGCAGGAACGCCGCTTTTATAAGGATGTTTTATTTCGTTTATTTCCGATACCAAATCGGCTACTTCAATAATCTCGGGTAAGGCGTAACGACCGGTTAACACCAGGTGACGCTCGGGATATTGGGTTCTCATTTGCTTGATGAGTGCAATTAATTCTTCGGCCGGTATAATGGTGTCTTCAAATTTTTCGGGAAGCGAAAGAGCAATGTTTATCTCATCCAATATAATAAAGTCGTAACCCTTTTCCATTACTTTGTGCTGTGCCAGTTCCCATGCCGACTGAACCGTTTCGATGGTATCTTCTTTCGAAACCGTCCAGGTACAACCGGCTCCGGCCTGATAATTCTCAACGCCAAGGCGGTTCATCATGGTAATTTCGCCATAACCCGAGTCGGGCGATTTCATAAACTGTATCACACAAGCTTTTTTATCATATCCCAGGGTGCGCAGCAACATTCCTAGTGCCGAAGTGGTTTTTCCTTTTCCGTTGCCCGTAATTACAATGGTTAGTCCTTTTGTCATTTTGTGTTATTCTTTTTTGTAACGGTTCCTATTTGTCAAATCAAAAGCGAGAACCATTCCTTCTATATTCTAACGCTCTATTTGTCTAATGATCTAATAGTTTATCGATCTAATCAACTATTTTTATCATGATAATGAAAAATCAAATGAGGTTTCATATCCTGAGAGCATACCCATTCGCCATTTACCCTAAATACCGATTTAAGTAATTGAGGAGTCAGCACTTCAATGGGAGTGCCGTTGGCCACAAGCTGTCCCTTATCCATCACCATCACGTGATCGGTAAACTCGCTTACCTGGTTAAGATCGTGAAGCACCGTAACAATGGTTTTCTTTTGAGTATCCACAATGGTTCGAAGCAGTTTTAATACTTCAATCTGATGATAAATATCGAGCTGCGAAACCGGTTCGTCCAAAAACAGAATAGGTGTATCCTGAGCCAAAGCCCGTGCAATAATAGCGCGCTGACGCTCACCTCCACTCAGGGTAGTAACCGTACGATGCCGCAGGTTTTCAATGTCGGTAAGTTCCAAGGCTTCCTGTACCTTTCGTTTGTCTTCCTTACTGGGGCCGGTAATTCCCGAGAAATACGGATAGCGCCCCATCATCACCACCTCTTCAACTGTAAAATCAAAATCGAGTTGCGTGTTCTGAGGTACGTAGCTGAAATAATGAGCATTGTTGGCCACTTCGTATGGTAGAAATATTTTGCCTGAAGATGCTTTTTTAATTTGCAACAAGGTTTGCAGCAAAGTGGTTTTACCCGATCCGTTGCATCCGGCAATACTGTAAAAGCAGCCTTTGTATAATTGATGTGTAACCGAGTTGAGGATGGGAGTAGGCCCCACTTTAAAGCTCAACTCTTCAAAAGCCATTACAATCGCTTGTTTTTGTAGTTCGTTATTTACTTTAAACATGACGACGGCTTCGTTTTATGAGTATGAAAAAGAAATAAGGGGCACCAAATAATGCAGTGATACTGCCTACCGGTAGCTCGCCCGGCTGCACAATGGTACGTGCCATAGTATCGGCAATAATTAAAAATAAACCACCCCAAAGAGCCGATAAGGGCAAGAGTCTGCGGTTATCAGCCCCAACTATAAAGCGTACCATATGAGGAACAATCAGCCCAACAAAACCAATCACACCCGTATACGATACAATAATGGATACCGATAAGGCCGAGATAAGCAGTATGATGGCTACTTTTTGTTTTACATTGATGCCCAGCGATTGGGCTGTTTCGTTACCCATCGAAAGTAAATTCAGATCTTTCGAATATTTGAATAACATCAGAAGTGAGAAAATAACTACGGGTAATACAATATAAATTTGTTTCCAGCTGATGGCGTTAAAACCACCCAGCATCCAAAAGTAGATGCTTTCCATTTGCTCGCGGTTAATAACCAGCAGTAGCGATACTACTGCGCCCAGCATTAAGCTCATGGCTATACCGGCCAGCAAAAGTGTATTCTGTTCCGATTGTTTAAGGTTGAAAGCAAACCAATATACAATGGCCAGTGCTGATGCTGCTCCCAAAAATGCAAAAAACGGAATGCCTAATGTGCCTGCTTGTAGCCCTAATACAATAGCGATAGCTGCACCTACCGATGCTCCGGATGAAATACCCAATACATAAGGATCGGACATTGGATTTCGAAAGATGGATTGGAATGCTCCGCCAGCCGACGAAAGGGCCATTCCGGCCAGTAAGGCAATGAATATGCGGGGTAATCGAAGCTGCCATAAGGTTTGTCGTATGCCATAGTCAACACTTTCGGATTGGGTAATACTGGCCCAAATCTGCGATAAGGTAATATCGGATGGCCCCATAGACAATGCTATAAATGAAAGTAGCAGTAACACCAAAAGTGTTATTGCTACTATCCATTTATATTTGGCAGATGTTATCATTTATTGTTATTAATTTAAACTCAATTGCAGGCCTATTAAAAACTGACGACCCGGCATTGGGTAATACTGACGAGTTTGATAGTTTTCATCCCAAATGTTATTGATTTTAAAGGTCAATGCAGTTTCTACATCGCCATTAAAACGTTTTTCAACCGACAAATTACCAATGTTGTATTTAGGCATTAGAGTAGAATTACTTGCAGATGTATATCGTTCGTCGACAAAACTATGAGCGTAAAATAAGCGCAAACCTTTATATTCTCCAAATACCGAAGCTGCTGTTTTTGTTTCGGGTACGTATCTTAAATGGTTATTTGTGTTAGGATCAATGGCTTTTTGGTTAGTATAATTAATGTTAAATCCTGCCGATCCCTTATCGAAATTTTTAATTACAAAGGCATGTAATTCAATTCCTTTCATTTCGGCTTTGTCCTGGTTGTAAACAGTCCAGGTTCCGTCTTCGCGCTGGCCCCAGCTAATCCAGTTCTCTAAATTGTTCTGAAACCAGGTTGCTTCTAACTGCACATCAAATGATGAAATGCTTTGCTGATAATGTAATCCGGCTTCGTAGTTAAAACCTGTTTCAGCTTCAAGATCGGGATTACCGAACTGGGTACCACTTCTCCAATATAAATCGTTGAAAGTTGGGATTCGGTAGCTGGTTCCTACCTTTGCTTTGGCCGATAAACCATCGATGATTTGCTGTGTTAGCCCAATGTTGCCGGTTAGGGTAAAATCGCTGTCGCCGGCTTTTTCACCACGTCCGTTTAGCGAAACAAAGGTGCCGGTTTGGGCATTATGGATACCAAACGAGGTGAAAGATGCAAAACGGTTGCGTCCTTTTTCGTCGGCATACGAGCTCGACTCTGCTTTTTCGTATGTGTAATTAACACCTAAGTTCCATTTTAACCATTGTGTAAAGTTAAGATCGATCTCAGCTTCGTTAATTGATGTTAATCCGGTTGTTTTAGTAGTATCTGCTGATGATGGCTCCTGATAATTGGTTTCGGTCGAGAATAATCCGGAGCGAACGGTTAGTGCTCCATTCTCAAACGGAACTTTCCATTCTGCAGCTCCACGTATGGCTTCATCGCGTTGTTCGGCATCCGAAGTATTGCCTCTTGCCATGTCTCTGATAGTAGGGGCTATTTGTTTATTCACATCCTGATACCAAAGATGAATGCTTATGTTTTGACCATTTCTAAATCTGAAATGATTGTTCGACATCACCCCAAACTGATGCATATTGGCATTTGGTAAATCTCTGTCAATTGTTGTTGTGTTTTCCCCCGAGGTATACTCTCCGGTAAACGGGAAGTCGTTGTCGGCTTGTTGATAGTAGGTTCGCAACGATCCGCTGTAGTTTTTGCCACCGTATTGTATGCCCGAGGCTCCGTTGAAGCGACCAAAGCTTCCGCCATTAATGGTTAAAAATGATTTTTTAGCCTGATTGTAGTTGGCTCTGTTGTCTAAATAAATTACTCCACCAACGGCACCACTTCCAAAAAGAGCAGAGTTACCACCCATTTCCATCTTTACATTATCGGTAAACAACAAGGGTAGTGTCGAAATATCGGTTCCTCCATTGGCAAGGCTTTGCAGGTTAAAACCATTCCAAAGTATAGGGGTACGGTTGCTACCTGCGCCACGCGCATTAATACTTGATGAACCGGTTCCGTAAGCATCAATATACATGGGCGAGAAATATTGCAATACTTCATCAAGCCCCAGCGTTGATTTTTGAATGATTAACTGTTCGCTTGGCTGATAAACAGTACTTCCGGCATTAAAGTTGGTTAAGCGGTTTTCGGTAATGTTCACTTCTGATAAAACTACCAGTGTGTCGGTCGATTGAGCTGCTGCCTTTGTTAAAAACATGCCCACAAAAAAGCCTCCCAAACAGAGATGTTTCAAATAATTCATCTTACAAATAATTTACTTCAATTTTTAAACTATTTGTAGCAGTAAGGAAAATTGAGAAGATAGATAGATTTATCTAGAATTACCTGTCTTGCTCTTCGCTTTTACTCCCGAAAGCTACGATTGCTTGACTATGGCAGGTCTTCTGACTTACTCCTGAAAAACGCCTTCCCAACCGCTTGTGGCAGTCAGTGGCCTGTAGTGTTTTTCAATTTATATGGAGCTTACAGCAGCGGGTACTGTTCAGGACTTTCACCTGATTCCCTTTCAATGCATTTGTTTGATGCATTTACCGTAATCGGCCGCAAAGGTAAAAAAGATTTTTAAGCGGCAATGAGAAAATGAGACCTTTAAGTATTAAATATTAAATCTTTCTTTTGGGAATGTTGATTATAAGAGTGATGCTATTTTTTTTAGGTAATGCACATTCTTCGTTAATTAATTATTTTTTGTACAGATGTTGTTTTGCTTCGTTGTGCCCTTATGGGTGGGGCTTATCTACCTTAGTTTTATTTTTTGTTTAAAAGTTGACATTGATAATTATCCACTCTAAATTAGTTTGTAAAATAACTATATGTCAATATAGTAGTTTGTTATGGTTTTTATGATTTTCTATTTTTTAATAATAAACAGGTGGTTTATTTAACTTCATTGATCATTATTTCTTAATCTTTTTATTAAAACACAACACCAAAACTTACCACTATGAAAAAACTTGGAGTATTTTTTATTTTTAGTGTTTACTTTATTAGTAGCATTTATTCTCAGGAAAAACCTAATATCCTGGTTATTTGGGGTGACGATATCGGAACATGGAATATTAGCCACAACAATAAAGGAATGATGGGCTACAAAACCCCTAATATCGATCGTATAGCGGACGAAGGAATCGCTTTTACCGATTATTATGCACAGCAAAGTTGTACTGCCGGGCGTGCTGCTTTTATCGGTGGTAATGTGCCTGTTCGTACCGGAATGACCAAAGTAGGATTACCCGGCGCCGAGCAAGGATGGCAGAAAACTGATATTACCATGGCTTCTATATTGAAGAGTCAGGGTTATGCCACCGGGCAATTTGGTAAAAACCATCAAGGCGATTTGGATGAACACTTGCCAACGATGCATGGTTTTGATGAGTTTTTAGGGAATCTTTATCATTTAAATGCCGAGGAAGAGCCCGAAAATGAAGATTATCCCGGTGATATGATGTTGAAGAATGGTAAAACATTTAAAGAAACATATGGCCCAAGGGGTGTTTTACATTGCTGGGCCGACGGTAAAGGCGGACAGAAAATTGAAGATACCGGAGCATTGACAAAAAAACGAATGGAAACCATTGATGATGAAACAGTGGCTGCAGCTGTTGCTTTTATCAAAAAACAAAATAAAGCCGGAAAACCATTTTTTGTGTGGTGGAATGGTACTCGTATGCATTTTCGTACCCATGTAAAAGAGGAACATCGCGGAATAAGCGGGCAGGATGAATATTCCGACGGTATGGTTGAGCATGATATGCATGTTGGCGAGCTGTTAGCTGTATTGGATGAGTTAGGTATTGCTGATAATACCGTTGTAATGTATTCAACAGATAACGGACCGCATTACAATACATGGCCTGATGCAGGAACAACTCCGTTTCGAGGTGAGAAAAACTCTAACTGGGAAGGAGCTTACCGTGTTCCTACCTTTGTTCGCTGGCCAGGGCATTGGCAAAAAGATGTAACCCTTAACGGAATTGTAGCTCATGAAGATTGGTTGCCTACCTTTGCTGCTATTGCAGGAGCTAAAGATATTAAAGAAAAGCTTGCAAAAGGAACCACCATTAATGGCCGTAGCTACAAAAATTACATTGATGGTTACGATTTAAATGATTATTTAAGCGGTAAAACCAACGATTGTCCAAGAAGCGAATTTTGGTATGTAAATGATGATGGACAGATAGTAGCGGCTCGTTACGACGATTGGAAAGTGGTTTTTTATGAAAACAGAGGTGAGAAATTTGGCGTGTGGGTAGAACCGTTTGTGGAGCTAAGAGTACCTCAGGTGTTTAATCTTCGTCGCGATCCTTTTGAAAAAGCTCAGCACAACTCCAATACTTATTACGACTGGTTGCTTGATAGAGCTTTTATTCTGGTTCCTATTCAGCAAATGGCGGCTAAGTTTTTAATGACAATGAAGGAATATCCACCTAGTCAAACTCCGGGTGCCTTTAACCTTAGTGCCATTGAAGAAAAGATCAACTCTATTGGTTCTAATTAATTTATTTTTCAAGGGTTGAAATGTTTTAATAAAAAGTGTTTCAGCCCTTTTGTTTAATTGTAATAGAACAGATATGAGAAATAAATTATGGATTTTAATAAGCCTCATATTCATTGGCTTTGCATGCTCAAGTCCTGTTGCAGATAACAGTACTCCACTTGCAGATCAACTACTCTCATGGAATGACGGAAAGGTTAAAAAGGAAATCTTTGATTTTGTCGATGCTGTAACCGATCCCGAAAGCCCAACATTTGTGGAAATACCCGACCGAATTGCTGTATTTGACAACGATGGAACCTTATGGTCGGAGCAGCCCATGTATTTTCAACTGTTTTTTGCTATCTATCAAATCAGGAAAATGGCACCTGACCATCCTGAGTGGGCAGAGCAACAACCATATAAAGCTATTTTAGATAACGATATGGATACTCTGATGACTTTTGGTAAAAATGAACTGTTTGAGTTGGTAATGACAAGTCATGCAGGTACTACTGCCGGAGTATACGAAGAAGCAGTTATGAATTGGTTGAAGAATGATGAGCATCCAACCTTACATAAACCATTTACAAAGTTGGTTTTTCAACCCATGCTTGAATTACTGGATTATTTGCGAGCCAACGATTTTAAAGTATTTATTGTTTCGGGTGGTGGCATTGACTTTATGCGTCCCTGGACCGAAGAAGTTTATGGTATACCGCGCAATCAGGTGGTGGGCAGCAGTATCAAGGCAAGTTTTGAAATGCATAACGATCAACCTGTATTGATGCGCTTACCGGAGATAGAGTTTATTGATGATAAGGAAGGAAAACCTGTTGGTATTTACCGTCATATAGGGCGTAAACCTATTTTTTGCGCAGGTAATTCCGATGGCGATTTGGCAATGATGCAATATACAGCTACGGGTAATGGTAAAAACATGATGCTTTATGTACATCATACCGACGAAGTAAGAGAGTGGGCATACGATAGAGCTTCGCACATTGGCACCTTTGACAAGGCCTTGGATGAGGCAACTCAAAAAGGTTGGACCATTGTTGATATGAAAGAAGACTGGAGGATTATTTATCCTGATTAAAGAATAAGCGTTGAGTTTTTTTGTGTATTTAGTAAACCCGGGATTAGTTCTAAATTCCGGGTTTTTAATGAAAAGATAATAACGGTAGCATATATTAGCTAAATAATTAATTATATTTAAAACGCTAAATAATTAAAATTCAACCTGACATAGTATTATCATGATAAAGTACACCTTATTACTAATTAGCCTCATATCTGCTTTAACAAGCTTTGCTCAAACCGCTGATTTAGAAAAAGCAGCTTTGCAAAATAAGTTTGCATCCAAAGAGTTGTCGCAAGAAATGTTTTCTTCGTTTTTAACCCGATGGGATAACCTGTTGGCCGAAGTAAATGGCTACCCCGACCTTCCGTTAGACCAGGATAGTTTGGTGCATTATACTTATGTAACTGATTTTCCGGGGGTGGATAAAGATCATTTATTTAATCAAACCATGGAATATCTGGCTGTTAAGCATGGCTTATATCCTTCGTTTATGTATTCGAATAAAGAAGACGGGCGTATTATTTTCGATAATAGCTTTGAATTAATGACCGATTACACCGGTTTTTATACAGGCATCATCACCATTATTGACGAAAAAGTAGTGTTTGAATTTGTAAATCTATCCTATCAGGCCTTTTTTCCGGGGCATTATAAAGGCAATGTGTGGGTCGAAGATAAAACTGTTCATTCGGGCATTGATAAATCATACCCAATTATATTAAAAGATCCGGCACATTGGAAATTGTATTTAGCCTTGTTTGATAAAACCAATTATCAGGTTATTTCAACCATCGCCAGCTTCAGGCATTTTCAAAACGATTATCCCTTAAATCGTAAATTATAATCCGCTTTTAACCAAATCTAATAATTATGAAAATCTTACCTGGTTTAATAGTAATGCTAGTAGTGGGCTGTACTAATCCAAAACAAACAGTTGAAAATGATGAAACTTTAAACCGGTTCTATAGTGCTGACGAAAGAGTGGAGTTGGCTGGTTTGTTGAGCTATGTTGATAGTGTGGTAATGCAACAAACCCATAACAATTTGGTCGATTCGGCTTATCATGAATTTTTTAGCTCGTTCGATTTAGCTCGTTATCAATTAACATCTGTTGTGCCTGAGGATGAGAAATACACTTTTTTAGAAAAGATGAAACCGGAGGTATTCAATTCAATATTCATGTTTGAAACAGCCGATAATTCAACCTTTTTATTTCGTGATACAACGCTTGTTATTAAAAAAATGACCATAAATACGAATGGTAAATACTTCGATTACCTGGCTGATAAGGGTAATTCAGATACTTTTTATAAAGAATTAGTTGAATCGACTAAAGCAATGGGAGGGGTGTCCGCTTCGTTAGTACCTTATTATATTACTCATCATAATCAATTTGATTACACAAGTGTAAAAGATCGATTGTTTGCGGCTGTTCTTATTCTTAGTCTCGAAGATAATACTAACATAAAACTCGATCGATATTATAATAGATCGTGATATTTAATTCTTAATCAAACCTAACTTATGAGAAAAATGGCAATGTTAGTGGTAATACTCACCGCTATTAGTGCTTTGCGAGCGCAAGATAAACCGCACAAGCAAAATGGTTTTAAAGCCGGACTTACCTATTCTGGTTTTGGAACCAACGATGTATATCGGTTTAATGAGCTGGATGGTGCTGCAGCCATCGATGGCGATTCTTTTTATTCTATTGGTCTTACTTTTATACAACCGCTCAGCTATTGGTTGAATTTCGAAGGGGGATTGGAATACACCCGGCAAAGTGTTTTTATATACCCGGCACCCATGCCCGAAATTGACCATACGCAGCGTAGTGAAAGCTTCGGATTAATTGACATACCGCTTACACTGAAAGCCGATTTTATGAAGTATTTATTTGTTAATGGCGGTGCGCTGGTTAGTTTAGATACCAGTACGTCTAACTCGGTTAGCAGTCAAACCGGTTTAGGTTTTGTAGTGGGTTTGGGAGCTCAGTATCCGTTTAAATGCGGGGCTACGTTATTTGTAAATCCATATTACAAGTTACGGGCTGTGGTAGGTACCGATAGTAACCAACAACATACCGAAGACTCGGGTACCCGCATTGGTGTAGTTTATCATTTTAATAGATAAGTATTATGGAACCATCTCATATTATCATCCTGGTAGTTGCTTCATTTATAGTTATTATTGTTTTGGCTAATTATTTAAAAAAGGAAGCCATTATAAAACGCAAGCTTAAGAAAGCACCCATCAAACGGGTTTCGTCTTTTTACAGGGGCGATGTTGCACGGGTAGTTGGTACTATTGAGATGGTTGATACACCTTTGCTTGCTCCTTTATCCAACCGTGAGTGTGCCCTTTATCATGTGGTGGTTGAACAGCAGAAATCGTCGGGTAAAAATTCGTACTGGGATAAGCTTATTGAAGAAACCCAACAATGTAAATATCTTATTAAAGATGGTAGCAGTTTTGCGGTTGTTAATAGCAATAATATCAAAAGCTATATTGTAAAAGACAAGAGCTTTCGCTCGGGGTTTCTTAATGAAGCTAGCGATGTGTTGGAGCATTATTTGGTTAGGCATGGCCATAAAAGCGAGAATTGGGTAGGGATGAATAAAACCATTCGATACAATGAAGGTGTTTTGGAACCCCACGAAACAATAGCCGTGTATGGCAAAGGCGAGTGGAAAGAAGCTGTAGATTTGGGCTTTCCGGCTTCGTATGGGCGAATACTGGAGTTATCGGCTCCCGATAATGAAGCATTATACTTAAGCGACGACCCGGAGGCGGTGCAAGATGATCGGTTGTAAATTTTTGCTCATATATAACATCCATTCAATTGGCACAAATTCTTTAGTAATACAAAATGTAATTTGCTAACATCAAAGTAATGTGTTGTTTAAATAATACTTTACAACCAGGTTACAGTTAAACCCATTTGTTTTGTTATATCTATTTAATAAATAGGCAACTTGTTTGTAGTTGTAATATCACCCTCGCCTTAAATAACAGTTCATTGTATGGGTAGTTTGGTAGGCATTGCTTTACCTTTTTGTATAATTGAATGGATAAGCTAAAAAAAGTGCATATACAATTGCAAGAAACACATTCGGGTAAATAATTCAACTATTCTTTCTTATATTCTACTTATCAGTAAATAAATAGGTTTGCTTAATGCATGTATCAATTATTGTATACTACCTTTTGGGTAAGTTAAGCTGATATTTAGTATTGATAACATTGCCTATACTGGTTTATTTCAAGTTAGTATTTTCGTTTTTATAAGATGTATTTAAAATATGTAACTACCAAATAGATAGGTAAATGCATGTATTTTATAAGAAGTGTGCAACACGCATAAAAAAGTCTCCTGTGTATTTTCGATTTTGCACAGGAGACTTTTTTATTTTCCTCACGAGACTTTTTGAAAACTCACATGTGCATTTTGCAAAACACATATAAGGCTTTTGTAAAAAGTAGATGATGAATTATAAAAACTAACGTATAGTGCGTAAAGTAGAAATATAATGATAATAAAAAATCGAAAAAATATAAAATAAAACAGTTAATTATGGTTAATAAAATAAAAACATTGCTATCTTTATAAGCAAAGAACAATATCCCTTGTATTCAATAATATTAAATCTAAAACCTATGGATTATAAAGTAATTAGTAAGAAAATTCCGGGAAAACCAACCGAACCCGAGAAGTATTATGCTACCATTGTTCGGCCCAAAAATGTTACGCTGGCCACTTTGGCTAAGCGCATTGCCGAAATATCGCCTGTTAACGAACTGGATACTAAAGCCGTTTTAATTGCTTTTACCAAAGTAATACCCGAGTATTGGGTCGAAGGTGCAACAGTTGAGTTGGGCGATTTAGGTAGGTTTATGGTAACGCTCAATAGTAATGGTGCTGATACTCCTGAAGATTTTAAATCGGATTTAGTTAAAGGAAACAACGTACGTTACCAAATGAGTACCGAAGTTAAAAAAGTAATGAAATCTGCTGAGTATAGCAAAGTTTAGGGTTTTTGATTTTTTGATGTAAGGCGCCGGCAAATGTCGGCGCTTTTTTATTAATATTGGTTAGTTTAATTAATAAAATTAAAATGAAAATAGTTTGGCCATTGTTGTTTGTTGTAATGGCTTGTCAGGTAACAAGGCATCCTAAATATTTGTTGAAATTTAGCACAGACCCCTTTGATGAGCTTGGATCTGCTTGCGGATATATTAATAACCTGGGTGATACTATTATTAAGCCCGGTAAATATTACTACTGTTATACCGATACACTTAGGTATTTTGCTGTTGTTTTATGTAATAATGGTAAGTGTATTGCCATAGATAGCCATGAAAATCAATTGTTTGAAGTATTTTGGTTCGATAATGGACCGGATATTGTACAAGACGGTTTGTTTAGAATTGTAAAAGAGGGGCTGATAGGGTATGCTAATAAAAAGGGCGAGATTGTTGTTAAACCCCAATACAAATGCGCTTATCCTTACAAAAACGGAATAGCTAAAGTAGCTATTGAAGGTAGTTCACAATCTGATGGCGAACATACCCTATGGATTTCTGATAATTGGATGTATATTAATAAAAATGGCGAATTGGTTAGCCGTTAAAACGCTACCGGTATTGCATCATCCACCGTTTTCATAAACTGATAAATACCTTTGCCCAGGTATTTTTGTTGTAACTCTTTCGAAATTTGTTCCTGATTGTTGCCTTGGTTAAAATCGTAATTACGTTGTTCTACCTGTATAGTAAACAAAACAAGTGCTGCTACTATTGTTATTTTTGTTAGCAATGCCGCCCTATATCGTGTAATAACCAATGTGAGATTAATGGTTAAAGCTGCCACTACTATTAGAAATAAATCGTAATTGTTCCACCACCAAATTTTGCCCCAGCCACCGCTATAATGGGCTATTGGCCAAAAAAAAGCAATTCCCTTCCAGGGGCCTCCGGGCGTAATCATATCCTCAAACAAATGGCCCATGTATCCCATCAAAAAAGCAAGCGCATACCATTTTGTATTTTGTAGCTTGTAATTGCCTCGCAGTTTAGTATATATTACATAAACCAAACTTAGTAAAAGAGTTAAAAACAAAGCACCTATAACAGAATGGCCCAATGCATGATGCGAGTACCAGTGAGTGTCAGCGAAAATAGCATTGCCACTTTGTTTTAAATTAAACCAGTTACCAAAAGTAGTATCAAATCCCTTCCATTTCGACAGTACATCCAAATCGGGTAACACACCTCCGATTAGTCCGGTAAGCCCAATGCATAATTTTTTAAGCTTGCCCGATGGCCTTGTAGCCATAATGGTGGTTGATAAAGCCAATCCTGTTAATCCGTGTGTAATAATGTCCATAAAAAAGGGGGCTGTAATGAAGTTGGCTTAAAGATAGGCTTAATTTTTACATAGTAATCTGAGCTCAAAAAAAATACGTCGAATTTAGGTTAGAAGTATTTAAGCTAATTTGAATGTTTACCAGCAATGGCTATAATGTTTTAAATCAGCGGTTTGGTTGAATTGCATTGATCAGATTATTGAATTCAGGCCCAATATAACCACTACCTGGTTATTAGTTTAAATACGGTAGCCCAATATCAACACATCGTCTACCTGCTCTTCGGTACCCTTCCATTTAAAAAAGAAATTTTGCAAATGCTCCTTTTGCTTAAACATTGAGTCGTGTTCGGCAACGGATAATAGCAACTCTTTAAAACGCTTCATGTTTATTTTTTTACCTTTCTCGCCACCAAACTGATCGGCATACCCATCGGTAAATAAATAAACACAATCATCGTTTTCAACAATTATATTGTTACAAGTAAACCGCACCGATTCTGATGATGGTTCAACACCTTTTCTATCAGCCTTAATAACGTACAGGCAACGGTTATTATCTGTTAAAACAGGCACTAAGGGCTGGTTGTTAACCATTAAAGGGTTAGTGTTATTTCTAACAATAAAAATGGGGTTTTTAGCTCCTGCATATTGAATTAGCGAATCGTTTGGATAATAAGTGGTAAAAGCAATATCCATTCCGTCGTTAATCACATATTTTGTTTTGTTTAAAAAGTACGAAGTAACAACAGCATTCAAATGCTCCAGAATTTTATTAGGTTGTTTTAAATTGTTACTCAATAAAGCACTTTTTAATCCTCCATAACTAATCATCGAAAGTACCGCACCAGGTACGCCGTGTCCGGTACAATCTATGGCAGCTATCATCTGGCATTCATCAAATGTTTCGTACCAGTACAAATCGCCACTAACAATATCTTTAGGGTGATACATAATAAAATGATCAGAAAAAGCATTAATCAGCTGATCGTCTTTCGGCAACATCGACGCCTGTATCGCTTTTGTGTAATGTATGCTATCGAGTATTTCTTTGTTTCGTTGTTCAATAAATTCTTTTTGGCGGGCAATTCGTATTCTTTTCTTCAGCAATAACCTGTTTTGCGCGTTAATTTTTTTAAAAGCTGAAGTGATAAAGAATAATAGAACAATAATAATTACAAAACTAACAGAGGTAATATTTAAAGTTTGGTTCATGGTGGCACGAAAATCTGCCTCGGGTACCATCATAATTACGTAAAATAATTCCTTGTTATCATCCGATAAAATGGGTTGTATGCCCATCCACCAATGTTTGCTCCCTACTCTTACTTCTGTTGGCGAAAAGCTTTTGTTGTTATCAAGCCATTGTTTTATCCCTTTGTTTAGGGCAGATATATTCAAATATCTGATGTTGCGTAAAAGGTATTCAGAGGTAGAATCGCTATTGTTGAAACGCTTATTGTTAGATAAGCCCACTACGCGGAAATTGTCGGCTGTAACTACTAAAGCATAACTGTTGGGTGTTAGCTCAATTGATTGGGTTAACTTATTAAAATTGGTTAAAAGAATATCGTAGGCAGTAACAATTGTGTCGCCATTGTTGGCTAAGCTATAAGTTGATGCCGTAATACCATATTTTTTATCGGTATGTAATTTATAAGGATCGGTCCAAAAAATCGTTTGGGGTGCTTGTTTAATAACTCCTTTATACCATGGTCTTACTCTTGGGTCGTAAACAGTGGTATCGGTATTCATACTAAAATCCTTATTGTCTGTAGATACTCCTTTCCAAAACTGATGGACTTCTTCTGTGGTATCGCCGGTAATTTGAGTAATGCGATTCATCCATTCTTCTTTTTGTCGATGAAGCATATAAGAATCGCCATTGGTTGAAGCTACAACAATTGAATTAACCGATTCGAAATAGGTAAGCGATGGAGAGTAATGCTGGTTATTTAAACGTCTGTTTAGTATATCCGAAGCATTTTTATATCGAATGGTTGAATTGTTCGAAATAAGGTGATTGATATCTTTGATGTATGCCTGCACCGTTTCCTGAAAATCAATTTCAGTTTCTCTAATAAATGAAACAGATAGTTCATTTGCCGATTTGTATAAATCGTGAATGAGAAATGAGAAGATGGCAATAAAAATTGCAACTACAAGACTCAGTAATTTATTAATATTTTTTTGCGTGATCCGTATTATGGAACGCTTTGGACCTTTACTTGAATTCATAACCTTATTAATCAACACTCATCTCCATCGATGAATTCTGTAAATAGTTATATGTAATTTTGGAGCGCGAAGGTAGTATATAATTGCTTAATAACGTTTATAAGTTGACGAAATATTGCATTAAAGTAATGAGTTGCTTAAAAGACTGTTTGATTGATACAATCTGATAAAAGTATAATACTATTATTACTACTTGTTGATTTTACCAAACTCTATTAATTATATTAGAGCAAGTAAATCAGTATTAATTAAATATTATGAGAATAAGAGATTGTATAAGTCTTTGTTTGTTAGTTTTTTCAATGGCTTTTGTAGGGTGTTCAAATCCTCCTCAGGAAGTTGTTAAGGTGGTTGATAAAAAGGCGGATGAAAACGTTAAAAAATTGTACGATTTTTTAATGTCGAGCGATACGCTTGGAATAATGTTTGGACACGAAGATTCGTTTGCTTATGGCCACGGATGGAAGTTTGATGGCGATAACTTTACCTCCGATGTATATAAAATATGTGGCGATTTTCCGGCTGTTTTCGGTTGGGATCTTGGACATATCGAAACCGGGTCGCCTGTAAATATCGATACGGTTAATTTCGAATCGATGAAAAAGTTTATTGTAAAGGCTCATGAACTGGGAGCTATTAATACCTTAAGCTGGCATCCAACACATCCCTTAACCGGTGGATCAACATGGGATACAACGGTTGTGGTAAATCAGCTGTTACCAGGTGGTGCTTTAAATGATAAATTCAATGGTTGGATTCAATCAATTGGTCATTTCTTTTTGGATTTAAAAGATTCGAAAGGCGAAAATGTACCGGTTATCTTTCGTCCATTTCACGAGCACAACGGTAGTTGGTTTTGGTGGGGCGATAAGTGGTGCTCGGTTGAAGAATATAACCAACTTTGGAAATATACCGTTAGCTATTTGCGCGATACGATGAATGTACATAACGTCTTGTATGCCTATTCTCCTAACATAGTTCAGTCAAAAGAAGAGTATTTAGCAAAGTACCCGGGCGACGAATGGGTTGATTTATTAGGCATTGATGTTTATGATTTTCCTCATTACGGTATTAATTATGCCGAAGTATTGCCTAAAAATCTTGAGATTCTGAAATCAATAGCTACCGAGAAAAATAAACCTTATGCCTTAACCGAAACAGGATATTTAAATGAAAAACCTGCTACCTGGTGGACTTCTTCGTTGTTGGAATATACCAAAGGTTCGGGTATCAGATATGCGTTAATTTGGATTAACCTTGAAGAAACACAGTTTTATTTCACCTATCCTGGCGAAAATAGTGCTGATAACTTCAAAGAATTCTACCAACGTAAACAAACTGTATTTGCATCAGATTTACCAGAGATTTACTAAGAGATAACTTTAATTGGGTTAATTCGGATAGATGAAACAGAGAAATCTGTAGATTCTATCCGTTTTTTTTGGTCAATATCGAAGTTTTAAAAATGTTTAAAAACAATCAAAACAGACAACTGTTATAGGATACACGCGGATTAATGACTAATTTGTAAGCTTATTTAACCCGTATTTTAATCTAAAAAAAATAGCTGTTATGGCGTCATTCACAAAACAGGATGCCCTTGACTATCACGAAAGTGGCAAACCTGGGAAAATTGAAGTAATTCCAACCAAACCTTATAGTACTCAACACGATTTATCACTGGCTTATTCCCCAGGAGTAGCCGAACCGTGCCTCGAAATAGAACAAAAACCCGACGATATTTATAAGTATACAGCCAAAGGTAACTTGGTGGCGGTTGTTTCGAATGGTACCGCTGTGTTAGGTTTAGGAAATATTGGTGCGGCTGCCGGTAAGCCTGTTATGGAAGGCAAAGGGTTGTTATTTAAGGTTTTTGCCGATGTTGATGTGTTTGATATTGAGGTTGACGAAACCAATGTTGATGATTTTGTAAAGGTTGTAAAAGCTATCTCACCAACGTTTGGAGGGATCAACCTCGAAGATATTAAGTCGCCCGAGTGTTTCGAAATCGAAAAGCGTTTGCAAAAAGAGCTGAACATTCCTGTTTTTCACGACGATCAGCATGGTACAGCAATTATCTCAGCAGCCGGTTTGATAAATGCCCTGGAGCTGGTTGATAAAGACATTACTCAAATTAAAGTAGTGGTGAACGGGGCAGGAGCTTCTGCCATTATGTGTACCAAGTTATACATGTCGTTGGGTGTTAAACCCGAGAATGTGTTTATGGTCGATAGTAAAGGATTAATTACCAAAAGTCGTACCGACTTAAATAAATACAAAGTAGAATTTGCTCAGGATAGCGATCTGGTTCATCTCGAAGATGTAATTAAAGGTGCCGATGTATTTTTGGGATTATCAAAAGGTAATATTCTTACCAAAGATATGGTTCGCTCTATGAACGATAATCCGGTGGTTTTTGCTCTGGCAAATCCAATACCTGAAATTAGTTACGAAGATGCAAAAGCTGCTCGTCAGGATGTAATTATTGCAACCGGACGTTCCGACTATCCCAACCAGATTAACAATGTATTAGGTTTTCCGTATATTTTCAGAGGAGCTTTGGATGTAAGAGCCAAGGCCATTAATGAAGAGATGAAAAAGGCCGCTGTTTATGCCTTGGCCGATTTGGCAAAAGAAGATGTGCCCGAATCGGTAAATGCAGCTTATAAAAGTCAAAACCTGGTGTTTGGCCGCGATTATATTATTCCTAAACCGGTTGATCCCCGATTGATTACAGTTGTGGCTCCGGCCGTAGCCAAATCGGCAATAGAATCGGGTGTAGCACGTAAAACCATCGACGACTGGGAAGCTTATCGCATCGAATTAATGAAACGAATGGGCTTGTATAACAAGTTGGTTCGCGATGTTACGTATAAAGCAAAATCAGATCCTAAAAAGATTGTTTTTGCCGATGCTGATCATTTTAAAGTGTTGAAAGCGGTAGATATTGTTCGCAACGAAGGAATTGCTGTTCCGGTTCTTTTGGGTAATCAAAAAGAGATTCAGAAAATAGCCGACGAAAACAAGATTAATATTGATGGATTACAGATTTTTGACCCTAATGAGCGCGACCAGCAAGAGCGTAAAGAGCAATATGCACAAATGCTTTTCGAAAAACGAATGCGTAAAGGTTTAAATAAGGAAGATGCTTTGCGCTTAATGAACGACCGAAATTATTTTGGTGTAATGATGGTGGAAGCCGGTGAAGCGGATGGCTTTTTAGGTGGTTTTGCCAGCAAATACGCCGATACAATAAGGCCGGCACTGCAAATTGTTGGTTCTAACAATACACTGAATCACATTGCCGGTATGTACATTGTGATGACCAAAAAAGGACCTTACTTCTTTGCTGATACAACGGTTAACTATCAGCCATCGTCGAGAACCTTGGCCGATACTACTTTGCTTACTGTAAACGAAGTAAAGAAGTACAATATCGATCCGGTAGTTGCGATGGTATCGTATGCAAATTTTGGATCAACACGACAAGGAAGTCCTTTACGGGTTCGTAAAGCTGTGCAGTATTTACACGATAATTACCCTGAATTAATTGTAGATGGTGAGATGCAAGCTAATTATGCTTTTAATGCCGAATTGCGAATGAAGAAGTTTCCATTTACTAAATTAGGAAGCCGTGAGGTAAATACAATTATCTTTCCAAGTTTAAGTTCGGGTAATATTGCTTACAAAATGATGCAACAATTAGGACAAGTCGAAATCATTGGCCCTATTCTTTTGGGTATTCGTAAACCTATTCACGTGCTTCAGATGCAGGCATCGGTTCGCGAAATTGTTGATATGGCATCTATTACTGTGGTTGATGCACAAACAAAAGATAATACAATTATTGAGTTGTAAGTTCTATACGAATACATTGAGGCAGCATTTAATATTGAATGCTGCCTTTTTTATGCATAATTTTCGGTGGCGTTTTGTTTCACATATTCTTTGGGCGATACACCGTAAAATGATTTAAACGAGTTTGAAAAATGCGAAAGGTTTGAGTAACCAACTGCATAAGCAACCTCGCTGATGTTTAGCTTTTTATTGGCCAGTATATAGGCAGCCTGTTTCATTCGTATGTTTTTAATAAAGTCGCGCGCCGATTGATTGGTTAACTCTTTAAGCTTACGGTGCATATGTACACGGCTTATGCCCACAGCATCGGCCAGCATTTCAACATTTAAATCACTTTCAGAAATATTATTTTTAATAACCGTCATAATTTTTTGCATTAAAATTTCGTCGTGCGACTTCATTTTAATTTCTTCAATAGGATGGTTATTCGACTTTTGCGATAGTTGTAAATAAATTTTTCGTCTGTTCTCAAGTAAGTTAGCAACTGTTTTTTTCAAAAAGTTGCTATTAAAAGGTTTCACCAGATACATATCAGCCCCGGTTTCAATTCCTTCGGCTTTGTCTTCGTCTTTCGATAAAGCGGTAAGTAAAATGATTGGTATGTGGCTGGTTTCCATATTTCCTTTTAGCTTTTTGCATAAACTAATACCATCCAGAATGGGCATCATAATATCGCTGATAATCAAGTCAGGTTTGTTTTCTTTGATAATTTCTAATGCCTGAGCTCCGTTTTCGCAAACTGTTACAGTATAGACCGACGATAGTTCCTGATTCAAATAACTTCGTATTTCGTCTTCATCTTCAACTACCAGTATATTGTAATTAGTTGAAGGTTGATGCGTGTGATTACCATTATTAGATGTATTTTCTTCATCTATCGGTATGATATTCGATGGTGCAGGAATAAAATTTTCTTCGTGCAGCAGATCCTTTTTAGGTAAATGACTATTCCCTAATGGTAAAACTACCACAAAGTTGGTTCCATTACCATTGGTCTTATTTTCGGCATATAGTTTTCCCTTATGCAGTTCAACCAGCGATCTGGATAAATGCAAACCAATACCTGTTCCGGTATTATGTATGTTTTCTTTTGATGATGCTTGATAAAACCGGTTAAATATTTTCTCGAGATCAGATTTCTTCAAGCCAATACCGGTATCCGAAACCTTTATTTCAACAGCGCTCAACTGATCGGGATGCAGAGGATTGGGTATTGAACTAATAAAAATCTCAACCGTCCCTCCAGAAGGAGTGTATTTAAATGCATTGGAAAGAAGATTGAGTATCACTTTTTCGAAATTCCAAGGATCAATCCATACTTCTAGTTCTTTATGCTCACTGATAACATTGAATTCAATTCCTTTGTTTTCAGCCATTAGTTCGTACGCACGTGCAATCTCCGTTATGATTTCATAGAGGTTGGTCTTTTGAAATTTAATCAATAATTGTCCTTTATCAATTTTTCGAACATCGAGCAATTGATTTACCAATCTGAATATACGATTGGCATTTAAATGCATGGTTTGATATAAACGCATGGTTTCGTCATTCGCTTTTTTCTTTAAAAGTTTATCAAGCGGATCAATAATTAAGGTTAATGGCGTTTTAATCTCGTGTGAAATATTGATGAAGAATTGCATTTTGTTTTCGTTGGTTCTTTCGGCCTCTAAACGCAAAACCTTTTCTTTATTAAACATCATTATACCATACATAAACAAGAATGCCAAAGCAATCCAAAGTGCCATAGCCCAGCTTGTTTTATACCAGGGAGGATAAATAATAATGGTTAGCTTACGTGGAGTAGAATATTGTTCTTTATCAACCCCGCGTACATAAAAATGATAGGTACCATGTTTAAGGTTGGTATAGGTTGCCGAGCGACTGAGCGAATTACTTCGGTTCCAGTTTTGATCAAAGCCCTCCATCTTATATTCGTATGTAATACGGCTCTGATTAGCCAGTTCAACAGAAGTAAATCCAATGGAAAAAACGTTGTCGCGTTCAGCTAACTGAATCGTGTCGGCTAAAACAATTGATTTATTTAAAATGATATGTTTACCCGATTTCTCTCCAATAGCTACAGGTTTGTTAAATCGGCGAAATTCAGTCAGCATCACATCTCGTATAGTGCGATTATAGGTGTAATAATCTTTCTTTAATTCGGTAACACCATTAATCCCTCCAAAAAACAATTGTTTGTTTTCTGAGCTGTAAATGGCATTTCTCGAAAACTCATTGGCTTGTAAACCATCCGAGGCATAATAAGTTGTAAAGGTGGTGTCTTCAGGATTAAAACGACTTAAGCCGTTGTGAGTACTTATCCAAATTTGCTCTCTCTCATCTTCAGATATTCCACATATTACGTTACTTCCCAATCCATCGGTGGTGGTAAATATCTCTGAGGTTAAAGTTACGGGATTTATCTTTACTAAGCCTCCGTAGGTACCAGCCCAAATATTACCTTCCGAATCGGGAAAAATACTATACACAACATTATGAGGTAAAAAATTTTCGGTGGTTGTAAAAAGTGTTATTCTGTTTTTATTGCGCTGAGCATACGCTAAACCATCGTAGGTGCCAATCCATAGGTTATTAACATTATCAATGTAAATATCGTTAACCCATTGGGGTATCAGTTGATTTAAAGAATCGCTCCAGTTAATTCCTTTAGTAAAGGATTCGTTTTGAGGATCAAAACGGCAAATGCCACCACCTAAAGTAGCTAACCATAATTTTCCATTTTCACCTGGTTTGATGGACGTTACTTTATCGTTTACAAGCGATGAAGGATCATCAGGATTATTTTTAAAGGTTTTGATTTTACCTGTTTGGGTATCGTATTTGATTAAACCATCAAAAAAAGTTCCAATCCATAAAAACTGATTGTTGGAATGAAACAAACTCAGTACATTATTGCCACTTATTGCTCCTTTTGTATTTGTTAAATCAACGTGATTGACTGATTTGGTAGTTCTGTTCAGTTTGTAAATTCCATCCCCATCGGTTCCGATCCATAGGTTGTTTCCCGATCCATTAATGGCTGTGATGCAGTTTGATCCCAGGCTGTTTTCTCCAAAAGCTCTGTAACCATAGTGATTAAATAATTCGGGCGATTCCGGAAAGAGAAACAATCCTTTTTGAAAAATACCCAGCCAAATATTTCCCACATTATCTTCGATAACCGAATGTATTTTGCTGCGCGAAAAATCAAAGGACGAACTGCCCGGATTCATCGGCTCAAGTAAATCTGTTTCGTTATTTAAACGGTACAATCCTTTTCCGTCGGTACCAACCCATAAGCGTTTTTTCGAATCGAATAATAAAGACTTAACCGGAAAGCTTTTCTCATTTTGATTGTAGGATTTAATGCGGGTAATTGTATGTGAATTCTTGCTATATCGCAATAAACCAGCTTTTAACCCAGCAATGTAAATGTTGCCCTTATTGTCTTCACAAATATCAGTAATATCATTACCTGGCAAATAAAAAGGAGCACTTTTGTTTTCTGAAAAAGTTTGTATTTCACCTGTTTCAGGATTATAAGTATTTAATCCATTGTTGTCTGATCCAATCCAAAGTAAACCATCTTTGTCTATAAAAATGCATTCGAGATAAAAGCTGCACAGTTGTTTATTTAAACGAGTTGAGTAACGAGGCCTACCTGTTTCGTGCTCTATTTTAATCAATCCATATCGAGAGGTCGTAATCCATATATCTCCATTTTCTGATTCGGCAATACCGCTTACATATGGGTGAATCTGTTGATCGTTAATATGAATGATAATCTCTTCAAAAAGTTCGGTTTCGGGCCGATAAACTTGCAGTCCGTTGATTTGTCCAACCCATAAATTGCCCTTGTCATCTTCGTAAAGGGAAGTAACAAAATTGGCTTTTAGCGATTGAGGTTGATTCTTACTTCCTTCAAACGATTTGAACGTAATTCCATCAAAACGGTTTAAACCATCCTCGGTGGCCACCCAAATAAATCCCAGATGGTCCTGAAAAACTTCGTTAATTAAACTATTTGACAGTCCTTCATTAAAGTCAAAAAGTCTTTTTTTCTGACTTAATATTGAAGTATGAATGGTAATCAATAATAGAAACAGACAGATTTTAGCTGATTGCATAAGGCATAATTGGGATATCTGCTGACTAAGGTAACAAAAATTAACACTCTCGATATTGTTATGTCAACTTTTGGAGGTGACTAACATAGAATGTAACGCACAGAAAAGAAAATGTAACAGAGGAATAAAATTCATAACTTATTGTAAACATGTTGTAACGATATTGAAATGCATGGTGTGAGTAGAGTGTTTATTTTTGTAATGTTGTGTTTTAACAAAAATTCAAAGTTTGACCATGCGTAACAAAATAGGATCGTTATTATTAGTGTTGTTAGTATTTTTTCAGTGGGGTTGTAAAAATCAAGTCGGTAAAACAAGCCATTTATCTTTCGAAAAAAGAGTGGATGACTTGGTGGCGAAAATGACGTTGGAAGAAAAAGTTAGTCAGCTTCAATATGATTCTCCTGCCATACCTCGTTTAAATATTCATGAATACAATTGGTGGAACGAGTGTCTTCATGGAGTGGGACGGTCTGGTTTGGCAACAGTTTTTCCACAGGCCATTGGAATGGCTGCTATGTGGGACGATCAGATGATGTTTTTTATTGCGGATGCGGTTTCAGACGAAGCCCGGGCCAAATACAACAAATTTCATAAAGAAGGTAAAAGAGGTATTTATCACGGTTTAACGTTCTGGACACCTAATATAAATATCTTTCGCGACCCGCGATGGGGAAGAGGTATGGAGACCTATGGCGAAGATCCTTATTTATCGGGTGAGTTAGGAGTTGCTTATATAAAAGGACTGCAGGGCGATGATTCTACATATATTAAATTAGTTGCAACGGCAAAGCATTTTGCTGTTCATAGTGGTCCTGAGTCCAATCGTCATAGTTTTAATGCTCAGCCATCTGCATATGATTTTTTAGAAACCTACTCACCTCAATTTAAAAAAGCTGTTCAAAAAGCCGATTTATATTCTGTTATGTGTGCTTATAACCGCTTAAATGGACAGCCGTGTTGTGGTAATGAAAGGTTGAGTAATTTGCTTCGAAAACAATGGGGATTTGATGGTTATATAGTTTCGGATTGTTGGGCGGTTAGAGATTTTTATGAGCAAAATGCTCATGAAGTGGTAAATACTAAAGCCGAAGCAGCTGCTATGTCAATTCATGCCGGAACTGATCTAAACTGTGGAGATTCATACCCGGCACTGGCAGAGGCTGTTGATAAAGGTTATGTTAGCGAATCGGAAATAGATGTTTCGGTAAAAAGAGTATTATTGGCTCGCATGAAGTTGGGGATGTTTGATGATGATGCTATAGTTCCCTATGCATCCATCTCAACAGATGTCATTGATTCGGAACAGCATCGCTTATTGGCTTTGCAAGCTGCTCGTAAATCAATGGTATTGCTAAAGAACGATGATCATTTGCTGCCTTTCCCAAAGAGCTTACAAAAAGTTGCAGTTATTGGGCCAAATGCAAAACATATTGAAGCCTTGTTGGGTAATTATAACGGATATCCTTCTCGTCCTATCGCTCCTTTAGAAGGAATAAAAGAAAAGCTACCTAATGCGAAAATAACTTATGCTTTAGGATGCAAACATGCAAAAGAGTTGCCTTATCTTGAAGTGATTCCGGGTGAGTTTTTATATACTGATGAAACATTATCAAAACATGGTTTAAAGGCTGAATATTATAGAGATTCGACTTTCGTAGGAGATGCTGTATTAAGCCGAATTGATGAAGAACTAAACTTTGAATGGTGGGATAAAGGCCCGGGAGAACCTGTTAATGGTGACGATTTTAGTGCTGTTTGGACCGGTTATTTGGTTCCTGACAAAACTGGAGAATACACTGTTGGAGGACAGGGCTTTAACTTTTTTAGTGTGCAAATCGATGATGAAGTAGTTTGCGAAAGAGGAGGAGTACACGATCCAATTCGTAAATATAAGCAAGTGTATCTTGAAGCAGGAAAGAAATATAAGGTAAGATGTAGTTTTAAACATAAGAATTCTGAGTATGCTCTTGCCAGATTATTGTGGGAAGTTCCAAATGATGATTTGCAGAAAGATGCCATTGAGGTTGCCAGCAATGCCGATGCCATTGTTTTGTGCATGGGCTTGAGTCCTTTACTGGAAGGCGAAGAAATGAAGGTAGAAGTGGAAGGATTTTCCGGAGGCGACAGGGTTGCAATTGGTTTACCCAAGGTTCAGGAAGAATTAATTAAGAAGATAGTAGCTTTGAATCGCCCTACTGTACTTGTGCTGATGAACGGAAGTGCTTTGGCTGTTAATTGGGAAGATAAGAATATCTCTTCTATTTTGGAAGCATGGTATCCGGGCCAGGCTGGTGGACAAGCCATTGCTGATGTGTTATTTGGCGATTATAACCCGGCCGGACGCTTACCATTGACGTTTTATAAATCATTGGATCAGCTGCCCGATTTTGAAAATTACAATATGGAAGGTCGTACATATCGTTATTTCAAAGGCGAGCCTTTGTATCAATTCGGTCACGGGTTAAGCTATACCACTTTTGAATATTCCGATTTGATTGTACCTTCTGAGGTTTTTGCCGGAGAAGCATTAACCGTTTCTGTAGATGTTGCTAATACCGGTAAATACGATGGTGATGAGGTGGTTCAATTGTATGTTTCACATCCCGATTCGGATTATAAAGTAGCGATCCGAAGCCTTAAAGCTTTTAAACGAATTCATTTGAAGGCAGGAGAACATCAAACGGTAACATTAACACTTCAGCCCGAAGATATGGCTGTTTTGAATGATGATTATCAATACATCATCGATGGAGCGCCATTGAAAGTTAGTGTTGGAGGCTGCCAGCCTTCCGAAGAAGCAATTATCCAACAAAAAACCATCGAAAGTAATGTTAATATCCAATTAATAGATAACGAAGTTCTTGTACTTAAATAACAGCATGAAGAAAAATCAATCACGTATTATTAATACCGTATTTTATTTTTTATTGATTTCAATGTCTTTGCAGGCTCAAATTGATGGAAGTAATTTATGGTTTTCTCAATCAAAGCTTCACTCTCATAATCATTTGTTACAACCAAAATCACTAGTTGTAACAGATATGGATGGCAAGTTAACTTTAGCTTCAAATGAGTTATTAACTGGTTTGAATAAGCTTTTTCAGACTTCAATAAAGCAAAAATCGAGGGTGTCAAAAGGCAGTGTATGGCTATCGTTGACTAATAATTCAGAGGTTATTCAATTTATAGACCCACAAGAATTAAAAGCTTTGGGTGAAGATGGTTTCATCATTAAATATATAGATGAAAAGAAATCTGTTTTGATAACCGGGAATAATCAAAAAGCGGTTCTGTATGGTGTTTTTCATTATTTACGACTGCTGCAAACAATTGCTGTTGATAAAGATTCATTGAATATTATTGAGGTTCCAAAATACAAAGTTAGAATTCTCAACCATTGGGATAACCTGGATGGGTCGGTTGAGCGGGGTTATGCTGGTCGATCCATTTGGAAATGGGATGAATTACCCACAAAGGTAAGTCCCCGATATAAGAAATATGCGCGTGCTAATGCATCCATCGGAATCAACGGAACGGTTTTGAACAATGTAAATGCCAATCCTCATATCTTAACCACCGAATATTTGCAAAAAGTAAAGGTGATTGCGTCAGAGTTACGTACTTATGGAATACAGGTTTATCTATCGGTTAATTTTGCTTCACCGGCTGTTTTAGGAGGTTTAGATGATGCTAATCCTAAGAAAGAAGAGGTGAAAGATTGGTGGAAAAACAAGGTGAAAGAGATTTACGAACTGATACCTGACTTTGGAGGGTTTCTGGTAAAAGCTAATTCCGAAGGTCAGCCGGGACCCATGGATTATGGTTGCACGCATGCCGATGGTGCTAATATGTTGGCCGATGCTTTAAAGCCCTATGGAGGCATTGTAATGTGGCGTGCATTTGTGTATAATCCCAAAGGCTCGGACAGAGCAAAACAAGCTTACGAGGAGTTTATGCCGTTGGATGAGCAATTCAGAGATAATGTGATGATTCAGGTAAAGAACGGACCTGTTGATTTTCAGCCGCGCGAGCCTTTTAGCCCCATGTTTGGAGCCATGAAGGAGACGCAAGTAATGCCCGAATTGCAGATTACACAAGAATATTTGGGCTTTTCCGATCATTTGGTTTACCTCGGAACATTGTATCAAGAGTTTCTGCAATCGGATACTTATGCCAAAGGCAAAGGATCGACGGTAGCAAAAGTAACGGATGGATCGATTTATAATCATCCTGTGAGTGGAATTGCAGGTGTGGCCAATATTGGTGAGGATACCAATTGGTGCGGCCATCATTTTGCACAGGCTAATTGGTATGTTTTTGGTCGATTGTCCTGGAATCCCGATGCTGATGTTAAAACAATTGCGGAAGAATGGGTTCGTCAAACTTTGACTCAAAAAGATAAAGCAGTCAGTTCAATTGTTGAGGTGATGATGAATTCGCGTGAAGCAACGGTTAATTATATGACGCCATTGGGTTTGCATCATCTCATGGGATGGGATCATCATTACGGACCTGAACCTTGGTGTGTTGTGGAAGGAGCTCGACCTGATTGGCTACCTACCTACTATCATAAAGCTGATTCGATTGGAATTGGTTTTGATCGTTCATCAACCGGGAGTAATGCTATAGAACAATATTTCGAGCCTTTAAGAAGTCAATTTGATAGCATAGATAATTGTCCGGAAGAATATTTATTGTGGTTTCATCATGTGCCATGGAATCATAAGATGGAAAATGGGCAGACTTTGTGGAATCAACTATGCCTGAAATACCAGGAAGGGGTTGATGAGGTGAAAAAATCACTGGAAGTGTGGAATAAGATGGAGTCCTTCATTGATAAACAACAATATAAAGAAGTTCAGGCTAAGTTGGAGATTCAGCTTAAGGAAGCCATTTGGTGGAAAGATGCTTGTATTCTTTACTTTCAAAGCTTTTCGAAGCAGCCATTTCCAAAGGGCGTTGAAGAGCCTGTTCATAAATTAGAAGAATTGAAGAAATTAAAGTTTGACCTTAAACATCATAATTAAGAAACTAGACTGATTTGCATCCTGTTTAAGTTTCCCAATTTGTTAGGAATATTATACATCAGAAAACGATAAAAACCATGAAAATACATTCAGCTAAAACCATATTATTATCTATTCTGAGTCTTTGGCTATTTTCTTGCCAAACAAAAGAAGTTAAGGAAGTGAGTTTAAAAGATGCTTTAAATAGTCAGTTTCTTATTGGAACGGCTTTAAATACTAATCATATTTTTGGTAAAGATTCAGCAGGAGTGGCCATTATTAAAAAACACTTTAATGCCATTGTTGCCGAAAATTGCATGAAGAGCGAGGTTATTCATCCAAAAGAAGATGAATACAATTTTACAAAAGCCGATCGATTTATAGAGTTTGGTGAGCAAAACAACATGTTTATCATTGGGCATACGCTTATCTGGCATTCGCAGGCACCAGCATGGTTTTTTGTTGATGATGAAGGAAATGATGTAAGTCGTGATGTGTTGATTGAACGAATGAAAAAGCATATTCATACGGTTGTGGGGAGATACAAAGGAAGAGTAAAAGGATGGGATGTAGTTAATGAGGCCATTGAAGATAATGGTGAGTGGCGTAAAAGTAAATTCTATACAATTATTGGCGAAGATTATATAAAACTTGCATTTCAATTTGCGCATGAAGCCGATCCTGACGCTGAATTATATTACAACGATTATTCAATGTTTCACAAAGGACGTCAGCAAGGAGTGGAACGATTGATAAAGATGCTTAGAGAAGATAGTCTTCGCATTGATGCCATTGGAATGCAGGCTCACTATGGATTGAATTATCCGTCGTTATCGCAAATGGATGAAGCAATTTCGTTTTTCTCCGGTTTGGGTGTTAAGGTAATGATTACCGAACTGGATTTATCCATTTTACCATCACCCTACGAAACCATGGGAGCCAATGTGGCCGATCGTTTTGCCTATCGCGAAAGTATGGATCCGTATAAAAATGGATTATCCGATTCAATCTCTCAGGTTTTCAATCAGCGATATATGGATTTCTTTCAATTGTTTATGAAGCATCATAAAGATATTTCAAGAGTAACACTTTGGGGAGTAACCGATGCCGATTCGTGGAAGAATGATTGGCCTATCAAAGGTCGTACAGATTATCCTTTGTTGTTCGATCGAAATTATCAGGCAAAACCTTTTGTTGATGAGCTAATTGATAGGGTTAGTGAAAAGTCTGATGGCTTGAGCAAATAGAAAAAAACATTTTGAATTAAATAAAATAGTAAAATCAAGTTTATGAAAAAGCCAAGATATTTAGTTGATAATATGTACACGGCTGATCCGGCAGTGCATGTTTTTAAAGATAAACTATACATTTATCCATCGCACGATATTGAATCAGGAATACCAGAAAATGATAATGGCGATCATTTTGATATGCGCGATTACCATGTGTTTTCGATGGATGATATAGACGGGCCGGTAACAGATCATGGTGTGGTATTAGATGTTAAAGATGTGCCATGGGCAGGTCGGCAAATGTGGGATACCGATGCAGCATATAAAAATGGAAAATACTATTTGTACTTTCCCGTAAAAGATAAAAACGATATCTTCCATATAGGAGTAGCCGTTAGCGACAAGCCTGAAGGACCTTTTGTTCCTGAAACTCATCCAATGATAGGAAGTTACAGCATCGATCCTTGTGTTTTTGATAATGAAAATGGTGACCATTACATGTATTTTGGTGGATTATGGGGCGGTCAATTACAACGTTACCGTAACAACAAAGCACAGGAGTGTGGTGCTGAACCTGCAGATGCAGAACCTGCTTTGTGTGCAAAAGTAGTGAAGCTGAGTGACGATATGTTGGAGTTTGCCGAAGAACCTAAAGACTTGATTATTTTGGACGAAAGCGGTGAGCCATTGAAAGCAGGAGATCATGAACGTAGGTTTTTTGAAGCCTCATGGATGCATAAATACGAAGGCAAATATTACTTCTCGTATTCAACCGGCGATACTCATTTGTTGTGTTATGCAATTGGCGATAATCCATACGGACCGTTTACTTATCAGGGAGTAATTCTTACACCAGTAGTAGGTTGGACAACGCATCATTCAATTGTTGAATTCAAAGGCATATGGTATTTGTTTCATCACGATTGTGTTCCATCCGGAGGTAAAACCTGGTTACGAAGCCTGAAAGTAGTTGAACTGGAATACAACGAAGATGGTACAATCAAAACCATTGAGGGAATGCAGGATTAGTTAATGGTGTGTTGTCAGTGGTCAGTATTTAAATGTCTTAATTGTCAAAATAACAGTTGGATAATTCAATTTTCAATGAATTGATAATTGACCAATTGAATAATTAGTAATCGATTCATCGACACATCGTTCATCAATTTAATGTATCTTTGAGAGTAAACTAAAAAATGATCAATCATGAATAATTTTCATTTCCATAATCCTGTAAAGATCCTGTTTGGAAAAGGTGAACTCTCAAATTTTAAAGATGAGATACCATCTGGTTCAAAAGTAATGATGCTATACGGTGGAGGAAGTATTAAGAAGAATGGTGTTTACGATAAAGTTTCAGAGCAGTTAAGTAGTTTTGATGTTACTGAATTTGGAGGAATTGAAGCTAATCCAAAGTACGAAACATTAATGAAAGCTGTTGAGGTTGTTCGTGAGAAGAATATTGATTTCTTACTTGCTGTGGGTGGAGGTTCTGTTGTTGACGGAACTAAATTTGTATCAGCTGCAGCTCATTATCCCAATGGTGATCCATGGAATATTCTTGCAAAAGGAGATGTAGCTGGTATTGTAAATCCACTTCCAATAGGAGCTGTGTTAACTCTTCCTGCAACAGGAAGCGAAATGAATGGTAACTCAGTTGTTTCGAAAATTGAAACCAAAGAAAAATTGGCTTTCGGAACGCCTTTAGTGATGCCCCAGTTTTCAGTTTTAGATCCAACTGTAATTGCTTCTTTACCCGAAAGACAAATAGCCAATGGTATTGTTGATGCCTTTGTGCATGTGATGGAGCAATATCTTACTTATCCGGTTAATGCACCTATTCAGGATCGTTTTGCTGAAGGTATTTTAAGTACCTTAATTGAGGAAGGACCTAAAGTGTTGAAAGATCCTACTGATTATGATTCTGCTGCTAATTTTATGTGGGCTGCTACCATGGCATTAAATGGATTAATTGCAACGGGTGTACCTCAGGATTGGAGTACGCATATGATTGGACATGAATTAACAGCCTTGCATGGTATTGATCATGCACGAACCTTAGCCATCGTTCTTCCGGGAGTAATGAAGGTGATGTTAGCCAACAAAAAAGAAAAGATTCTTCAGTATGGTGCTAAAGTATGGGATGTTACTACTGGTACTGAAGAAGAAAAAGTTGAAGTTACCATTCAAAAGACTGTTGATTTCTTCGAATCGGTTGGAATTCAGACCAGAGGAGCTGATTACGAATTAAAAGAAGATACAGTAACCGAAGTTTGTCAACGATTTGAACAAAGAGGAGTAAATGCTTTGGGAGAAAAGGGAGATCTTACTGTTGAAAAAGTTAAAGAGATTTTAGAGACCCAGTTATAAAAATAATAATAGGTCATTAAATATTGAGCCGGTAGAAATTTTCTATCGGCTTTTTTAGTGCTTTCAATCTATGATATTTTACTGTTTGTTACATGTTTTTTTCTTCTCGTATCAAAATGATAATTGAATATGTATATTTTGTTAATTGTTACCATTGTTAAAACTATTGTAACGAATAGAAAAATGTAAAAAACATACATATAGTACTTTAGGATCGTTGATGGTAACTCGTTTGCCACTAAATCAGCTTTATTATTTAAATCCTAAAATCTATTTTTATGAAAAGAAATCTACTAATTGTTGTTTTAGCAGTTTTTTGTTCTGCTAACACCTTTGCAGATAACTATCTTACAGTAACCAATATTCCGGATGGAACTGCAGGTGAAAGTCTTAGTGTTGGAATACAGTATACTTCCGATACAGATCGAGGACTAATTTATTCTATTTATTCTTCTACAAGTGATGGTGTTACAGTAGATTGGTCCAAGCAATGGGCCTGGATTAATAACGAAGTAACTATTACTGCTGGAACAGATGCTGAAGCCACAATCTCAATTAACATTCCTCCACGTTTAAATTCAGATGATTTAGATGAAAATATTAATTATTTATTAGTTCTCGAATTCGATGATTATTCAGTAGGAACCTTTGATGGAAATATATTATCGGTAGCAGAAACCACAACTCCGTATACCTGGGCTGAGTTAACATCTACACCACCCGCATCTATTGCACCAGGAGAGGCGGCAACATTAAACTATAGATACAGAGTTGAAAGTGATGCTAAATTTTGCTTAAAAGTTGCCTTATCAGTTTACAATGGTGACACCTATGTGAGTGATGAAATAGGACATTGGGTAGAAAATTTTGATGGACAACCACTTGAGGGATATATAGATGATTCTTATGAATTGTCGATACCAGCTGATTTTAAGTTATCCAGCGAATTAGAGGACGGACAAAGGTATGTAATTGAGGTTGGAGTATCAGGAGAAAATTGGGCATGGTTAGGCATTAGTACCAAATATGATATTACTATATCTGCTGCAACGGGCATTGAAAATAAAAAAATTGAGGAGTTAAATCTGTATCCCAATCCTGTTCAGGATATGTTAACCATCGAAGGAGCCGATTTAGGCGAAACTGTTATGATTTACAGTGCATCAGGTTCATTAATTAAAACCAAAACAATTACAAATTCTTTAACTCAGGTTGGAGTTGCTGATTTAGCTAAAGGAATATATTTCATAAAAACCTCTAATAGTACCGTTAAGTTTATTAAAAACTAACTTGTTAAATAAGAGTTGCTGATCAAACCATATCAGTAACTCTTTTTTTATGCTCTTAAAAATGGAATTGTTCCGATGTGTTTGATTAATCAGTTTAAATCTAAATATTTATGAAAATAATCTATGGACAAAGGAAAAGGTTTCTTTGGATGCTTTTTCTCTTAATTTCAGTGCCTCTGGCAACTTGGGCACAAAACATTACAATAAAAGGTAAAGTAACGGATTCCGGTGGGGAGCCATTACCAGGTGTTAATATTGTAATAGTAGGCACATCACAGGGAACAATAACGGATTTTGAAGGAAATTATCGACTTACTGTTCCTTCGGGGAGTCAGATAACGTTTAATTTTATTGGTTTTGTAACACAAACAATTACCATTACAGATCAAAAAGAGGTTAATATTACTCTTCAGGATGATATGGCCAAATTATCCGAAGTCGTTGTTGTTGGTTATGGCCAAATGAAACGTACCGACCTGACTGGTTCTGTAGTATCTGTGGCCAGTGATGCCATTGAAAAAACGGTAACCACGTCGGCAGAACAAGTATTACAAGGTCGTGCTGCCGGTGTTCAGGTTCAACAAAATAGTGGTGAACCAGGTGGCGGATCATCTATTCGTATTAGAGGTATCAGCTCTTTAAATGGTTCTAACGAACCTATCATTGTAATCGATGGAGTTATTATTGATGGTAATACAGGATCCAGTGGTTCCAACGCATTATCCTCTATTAATCCCGCCGATATTGTATCAATGGATATTTTAAAAGACGCTTCCGCTACAGCTATTTATGGTTCGCGAGCAGCCAACGGAGTTATCATTATTACTACACGAAAAGGGGAAAAAGGAGATGCCCGCATTAACTATGATGGTTATATGGGCTGGCAGGAAATGCCAAAGAAATTAGAATTATTGAACTTGCAGGAATATGCAATTCATAAGAATACCCGTGCCGAAATGGGTATTGTTCAATCGGATAATAATTTTGTACGTCCTGATTTATTAGGAGAAGGAACTGATTGGCAGGATGAAATGTTTACCCAAGCCATGATGCAAAGTCATAACCTATCTGTTTCAGGAGGAACTGATAATAATACCTATGCAATGGGTGTTGGATATCTCGATCAGGATGGTATTGCTATTGGTTCAGGTTTTGAACGTTTAAATCTGAGAGGAACATTTGATTCTCAGGTAAAAAGCTTCCTGAAAATGGGAATTAACTTTGCTTTTAGTAATTCAAAACAAAATACTACTGTTTCGGATGATAATTTGATTATTACAGCTTTAAAACAAACGCCTAATGTTGCGGTTCGAAATGCCGATGGAACATTTGATGGACCAGATACAGATGAGTATGTTCAGAATAATCCAGTTGGATTGGCTATGATAAAGGATAATCGGAATGAGAATATGAATATCCGTGCTAACACTTATGCTGAAGCAGAGATCATCTCGGGTTTAAAATTCAAAACAGAATATGCGTTTGATTATGGTGTTGGTAATACATACACTTTTAATCCGTCGTATAATTTTGGTGCTATTTCTAACGATGTGCGTGAAGGATCACGTTCTAAATCATATAATAAATTTTGGACATGGAGAAATATCCTAACTTATAACAAGGAGTTTGGAATACATAATTTAAATGTGATGCTGGGGCAGGAAATGCAGGAATCACATTGGGAATACCTCTATGGATACCGTTCTGGTTATCTAACCAACAGTTCAACCGATTTAAATATGGGTGATGCAACAACTGCCCGTAATAATAACAGTAGTAATACATCATCGCTTAGTTCTTATTTTGGCCGTTTGTTCTATTCGTTTAACGATAAATACTTGCTTACATCTACTCTTCGTTATGATGGATCATCCAAATTTCATGAAGATAATAGATGGGGATTTTTCCCGTCTGCAGCCTTTGCATGGAAAGTTTCAAACGAAAGTTTCTTAGAAGATAATCCTGTAATCAATAATTTAAAACTTCGCTTAGGTTGGGGTACAGTTGGTAACGAAAATATACCGGGTACAGCTTATGCTTATACATCAACATATACATCGGGAGCTACCGCCAACTGGGGAACTTCATTACGAGCTTTAAATACTGCTAACCCCGACTTAGAATGGGAAACAACCTACTCGAGCAATGCTGGTATTGATATTAACTTATTTCAGAATCGCATAGAGTTTATAGGTGATGTTTATTATAAGAAAACAGAGAATTTATTGCTTATGCTTCCTTTACCTGCTTATGTGGGAACGTCAGGTCAGGGATCAACCTCTGCACCTTGGGTGAATATAGGTTCGCTTGAAAATAAAGGGATTGAATTAACATTGAATACTGTAAATATTGATAAAGGAGGTTTTATGTGGCGATCAAATTTTGTGTATTCGATGAACCGCAATAAAGTATTATCGCTAAACACCGAAAGTAGTATTATTGATCAAACCTTAAGTCAAGGTTCGGAAACGACTATTGTTACCCGAACTGCTGTTGATCAACCTATTGGCCAGTTCTATGGTTATAAAGTGACTGGTCGTTTCGAATCTGCTACCGATTTCTATTATAAAGATGCCAATGGCAACATTGTTCCAACAGCTTTGCCTGAAGATATGGAGATTGGCGAAAACAGTGTATGGATTGGCGATTACATCTTTGAAGACATTAATAAAGACGGAGTTATCAACGAAGAAGATCGTACATATATTGGTAATCCAGAGCCTAAATTTATTTTTGGTATAGGTAATACCTTTAGCTATAAAGGTTTTGATTTAAATGTTTTCTTAACCGGATCATATGGAAATGAGGTGGTCAATTATCAGCGTCGTTGGTTAGAAAATCCTAGAGAAAATACCAATCTGTTGAAAGATGCGTTGGGATATGCTCAATTAGAATTGATTGATCCAAATGGACCTAACGACTACAGAAACGTTCATATTGTTGGTGGCGATCCTTATATGCCTCGTATCGGAGCATCATCGGCATCATCAACTTCCAATTACAGGTATAGCGATAAGTTTGTAGAAGACGGTTCTTATTTGCGAATTCAGAACATATCATTCGCTTATAATCTTCCCCGCCGTTGGATTTCGAAATTTGGTGTTGAGAACCTGAAAGTTTACACTAACCTTCAAAACCTTTATACTTTCTCGAAATACTCAGGATACGATCCTGAAATTGGATCGATGGATCAAAATGCATTGTTAACAGGTATTGATAATGCACGCTATCCTTCACCTCGTATTTACACTTTTGGAGTTAATGTAACATTCTAACGGAAAATAAGATAAGATTATGAAAAGAAATAATATCATATATTCACTTCTGCTGGTAATGTTTTCGTTGGGAGTAACAAGTTGTGACGATTTTCTGGAAGTTCAACCCAATGATTTAATTACACAGGAGAATTTTTATCAGACTGAAGATGACTTTAAAGCAGCAACAGCAGCTTTGTATAATATTGTCTGGTTCGACTTTAACGATAAGTTTTACTACGGATTAGGTGACGGTCGTTCGTACAATCTGTATGCACCTTATTCTGATTATATTTATCCATTTTCGGATTTGACAGAAACCGGCTTAACAGGTCCGTTGGTGTCTGCCTGGCAGTCGTTTTATAATGTAATTCAACAATCAAATAAGGTAATTATTGGAATTACTGGAAGCAGTGTTGATGAAGAGTTAAAAGCACAATATATTGCCGAAGCTCGTTTTATGCGTGGTACAGCGTATTGGTATCTGGCTTCATTATGGGGTAACGTAATTATTTGCGAAAATCCTGATGAATTGGTTTCTAACCCGGTTGTTAATACTAATTCTTTGGATGATGTGTATGAATTTGTGATGCGCGATATGGAATATGCAGCTAAATATCTTCCATCAACATCTGGGCAGGCAGGTCGATTGACTTCTTACAGTGCATACGGAATGTTATCACGTATTTATCTTTCGTATGCCGGCTATAGCGATAATCCAAACAGTGGAACACGCGATGCTGATTATCTGGAACTAGCTAAAAAAGCTGCTATGAAGGTAATTGAAGAAGGTCCGTATGAGTTAATGGAAGATTATGCCGATCTCTTTACCATTGAGAATAACAATAATTCAGAATCGATGTTTGCATTGCAATGGGTTCCTAATGGCGATTATGGATATAATAATACTCAACAGGCCTATTTTGCTGCAGGATCGGAAATAACCGGTGATGATGCAGCCTGGGGCTATTGGACTAGAGCTTCGTACGATATATTGATGGAATACGAAACCACTGATATTCGCCGTAAAGCAACCTGGATGGGCTACGATGATTTCTATCCTGAAATTAATGTGGCCAATGGTGGTTATACCTACGATAAAACCGATCAGGCTTGTAACGTAAAAAAAGGTGTGGTTGGTTCTAACAAAGACAATTCGAATGTCTCACGTATGAACTCGGCTCTTAATACCTATATGATGCGCTTGGCTGAGGTTTATTTGAATTATGCAGAAGCAGTTTTGGGTAATAATAGTAGTACCGATGATGCAACCGCTTTAATGTATTTCAATGAGCTTCGTACCAGAGCTGGAGTTGACTCTAAAAGTTCCATTACATATCAGGATATTATTCACGAACGTAGGGTTGAATTGTGTATGGAAGGTCAGTATTGGTACGATTTGGTTCGTCGTGCGTATTATCAACAACAAGAAGTGATTAATTACATCATCGGTCAGGATAGGGGAACCATCATTCCTATTACGTACGATACTGAAACCAATACTGCAACTGAAGATACCGAACGCGACAGAAGTTCACGATCAATTGGTAATATCGATGAAAGCATCTTTTTGCTTCCTTATCCTGAGTCGGAAGTGGTTCAGAATCCTTTATTGAAGGCTGATCCTGTTCCATATGAGTTTACCGAAGATCGAATTACAGACTTATTCTAAGTTGTTACAATCGTAAAATATCATTTGACATGAAGAATAAAAGAAAATATATAAATCGTTGGATGTCTTTAGCTTTTATGGGTGTGATGACGCTTATGCTGTTATTCACTTCTTGCGAAGACGATTCAACCTATAGTGGTCCGATAACCATTAGTAAAGTGTACTTGCAGGATGCTACGTCGTCGGTACCCGACCGTGAAGTAGAATTTGCTCGCTTGGGTCAGTTAATTCGTATTGAAGGATCGGGTTTTACCGATTTAAAACGAGTGTATATCAATGGTGCATCCATGTATTTTAATCCGGTAATGGTTTCGGATAATTCAATGTTGGTGGCTGTTTCGCGAGAGACACCTATTATTGAAGCTGATCCTGAAGTTAGAAATACCATTCGGTTAGCAAACGATGGAAGTGAGGCAAAAATTGATTTTGAGATACGAGCAGCCGCTCCAACCATTACTAATATATCGCATACTCTTCCTTTAGTTGGTGAGATGATTACTGTTTATGGAACCGGTTTGTTGGAAGTGGATAGAGTGGTATTTCCGGGCGATGTGGAAGTAACAACCGGTATAACATCAGATGAAGAAGGTGAGTTTTTTACGGTAGCAATGCCCGAAGGTGTGTCTGCTGAAGGAGGTTCAATCTTTATCGATTGTGCCAATGGAGGAGCTTATTCACCCGCTTATTTCAATCGTAAACCATGTGTTATTCTTGATTTTGACGGAAGTGGTTCACAAGGTTTTTGGAGTTGGAGTGAAGATGGTAGTATGATTAATGATGAAGATTTAGAATCATCAACCATTGGTACTGAAAATATTTCGCAAGGTATTTATGTTCCTCACCGTCCTGCACGTTTGGCAAGTTTTGCTGCTGCTTCCACTCGTTGTTCTGAAGTGTGGACGGCAGGTAATGATGTGGATGACTGGCTTGGACAGTTAACTCCGTATATTCCTGTTAGCACTCCTCTTAGTGAAGTTGCTGTTCAGTTTGATGTTTACGTACCGGTAGCATGGGAATCAACAGGATATTTAAAAGTATGTTTGGTTAATGGCTTTAACGGAGGCGAATGGGCTGGATACTGCTATAATTATGTGCCATGGGTATTTGAGGGAGAATCAATTCCTTATCAAACAACCGGTTGGACTACCGTAACAATTCCATTTACCGAATTCTATGGATTTAATAACGATCGTTTAGAAGAGGAAGATCGGAAAGACTGGACTTTTCAGGATGTGTTGGATATAAGAGCTAATGCTAACTACCGAAATTTCGGTTTTTATTTCGAGAATACAGATTTCAATTACGGCCAAATAACAGGAGAAAAGTCTGATGAAGAAATAGAATTTACATCTTCAGCTACTTCTGTTGATGTATATACCGATAACTGGCGTATAGTACCATTAGATACTCCATCGTATAGCGATTTTCCTGATGAGGAATAAAAGAACAATACAATTTGAAGAATTAAAAGTATGGTTCCAAAACTAAGAATAATGAAATACAATAAGATATTTACACTTATCGCCTTATCGTCATTGCTTTTAGGAGCATGTGATGACCAAATTATGGAGTGGTCTAAAGATCCCTCGCACGGCGATGTAACGGTTGATGAGCTTCCGTTGGAGCTCGCTGAAAAAATTAGTCGTTATGAGGAATTAAATTCCTATACCGATTTTACCCTTGGAGTAGGAGTAGGTATGAATTTATATATGACTGATGATACTTATCGTACACTAGCTGACGAAAATTTTGATGAGTTAACGGTTGGTTATGCCATGAAGCATGGGCCAATGGTAACCTCAACGGGAGAAGTTAATTTTACGGCAGCCGATGCTTTTATGGCAAAGTCGCAGGAAGCTGGTAAAAGCGTGTATGGCCATACCTTGGTGTGGCACACTAATCAAAATGCCAGTTATTTAAATGGATTGATTGCTCCAACCGTTATACCGGGTTCGGGGGGATCTAACATATTAACCAATGGTGATTTTAATGAAGGACTGGACGATTGGTCGTATTGGGGAAGTGGCGAATTTGCTCATGTGGGAGTAGAGGATGCATTAGAAGGAGCAGGTGCCTTTCAGATTATTAATACCAATGATAATGCATCGGAGCAGTGGAAAACACAGGCTCAAACAGCTTTCCCATATGTGCTAACAGAAGGTACCAATTATCAGATTTCCATCTATGTGCGTTCGGAAGGAGTTGGTTCCTTCAGACTTTCGACAACCAACCTTGAAGAAGGTAACTATAGCGATGTCCATTATTTTGCTGATGAAACAACTGGTGCTGCGTGGCAGAATTTTACTTATGATTTTGTTGGAGCAGGTTACGAATCAGGTTTAAGTATTGATATTGGTGCTGTTTCTGGTACATATTATATCGATAAAATTGAATTGATTGATAAGGATGCCCCTTCTGAGGTTGTTAACTTCATTTCAAATGGTGATTTCGAAAATGCCACACTCGACCCTTGGGGTGGATGGGGTAATAGTTCAACCCGTGAAGTTTCTGCAGATGGCGAGGGATTTGGCGATACTGGTTATAGCATGGTATTAACCAATCCATCAGATGCTGACTTATGGAGTGCACAGCAAGTTTATACTTTCGACGCACCATTGGAGCAAGATAAAGAATACACTTGTACCTTTATGGTAAAAGCTACTTCGGCAGCATCTATTCAAATACAATTACAAAGCGACGATTACAGTGCCAATTATTTTGGGGGTATTGAAGTTGGAGCGGCCTGGTCTCAGGTATCATTAACCATGACACCAACAACAGCTGATCGCACTAAGTTTGTTATCGATTTTGGAGGTACTGCAGCTACTTATTATTTCGATGATATTGTATTAACAGATGGCTCTTCTGGTGGAGGTTCTGGTCCAACCATCATTGAAAAAACAGATGAAGAAAAGACTCAAATTATTGGTGATGCCATGGAAGACTGGATTTCGCAAATGGTAGGCCATTATAAGACTGAAATTTTTGCCTGGGATGTGGTAAACGAACCAATGCGCGAGAATGGTGAAGTTCGTGATGGTAATGTTTCTGATTTAGCTGACGATGAGTTTTACTGGCAAAAGTATTTGGGCAAAGATTATGCAGTTACAGCCTTTAATCTGGCTCGTCAGTATGGTAATGCAACCGATATCTTGTTTATCAACGATTATAATCTGGAAATAAACATGACTAAGCTGGATGGATTAATCAGCTATGTTGAATACATTGAGCAGAATGGAGCACAAGTGGATGGTATAGGTACACAAATGCATATTTCGGCCGATACCGATAAAGATTTAATTGCCCAGATGTTTGAAAAACTTGCAGCAACTGGTAAACTTATTAAGGTATCGGAGTTAGATGTTCGTTTAGGAACTGCTAATCCAACCAATGAGCAAATGGCTGCACAGGCAGATATGTATCGTTATGTAATTGATATGTATAAGCAATATATTCCGGCAGCTCAGCAATACGGAATTACTATTTGGGGAATAGCCGATCATCCTCAGGAGCATGAATATTGGCTTCCGGATGAATCACCCAATTTATGGAATGCAAATTATGAGCGTAAGCATGCTTATAAAGGAGCAGCCGATGGTTTGGCTGGTAAAGATGTTAGTGAAGATTTTAAAGGTGGTTTAGAATATTAGTCTGTTTCAGCTGCCGGTTCTAATGCCGGCAGCTTACTTTTTCTTCACACAACAATCTTCAATGAAAAGATATCAAATAATATTTATTGGGCTAATACTACTACTTTTTAGTCCTTTCAAATGTATTGCTCAGAATTCAATTCCTTATCTTAAAAAACAAGGGAAAGCTACTCAGCTGTATGTGCATGATGAGCCTTATTTAATGATGGGAGGTGAACTAGGTAATTCAAGTTCATCAAGCATGGCTTATATGAATCAGATATGGCTAACATTGGAGCAAATGAATTTGAATACTCTTTTGGTTCCTGTTTACTGGGAATTGATTGAACCCAAGGAAGGTCAGTTTGATTTCGAACTGGTCGATTCCTTAATTGTAAGCGCCCGTCAACGTAAGATAAAATTAGTATTGCTATGGTTTGGGAGCTGGAAAAACAGCATGTCGTGCTATGTTCCTTCTTGGGTGAAAAAGGATGTTGACAGATTCCCAAGAGCAATAAATGCAGCTGGCCAAAGGGTTGAAATATTAAGTCCTTTCAGTAAGAATAATCTCGAATCCGATGCCAGGGCTTTCGAAGCCTTAATGGCACATGTTAAAGCATTTGATGAGAAGGATAATACGGTGGTAATGATTCAGGTTGAGAACGAAATTGGAATGTTGCCCGATGCCCGTGATTACGGAAAGGACGCCGAAAAATTATACCAGACAGATGTACCCGAAGAGTTACTATCCTATCTCAAAAAAAATAAAAAAGAATTAATGCCTGAGTTTATAGATTATTGGCAAACTCAGGGAGGAAAAACCAAAGGAACCTGGGAGCAGGTTTTTGGTTCATCCAAACAAACCGAAGAGGTTTTTCAAGCCTGGTACTTTGCAAAGTACACCAATGAAATTACGGCACGAGGCAAGGCGCAATACAACTTGCCCATGTATATTAATGCTGCGCTTAATCGTATTGGATATGCGCCAGGCGAATATCCAAGTGCTGGTCCGCTTCCTCACTTAATGGATATCTGGAGAGCGGGAGCACCGTCTGTCGATTTTTTAGCACCCGATATTTATTTTCCTGATTTTTCCAAATGGATAAAGCTGTATAATAGGGGTGGCAATGCTGTGTTTATTCCCGAAGCACGCTTCGAGAAAGATGTAGGAGCTAAAATGTTGTATGCTTTTGGAGAGCACGATTGCATGGGGTTTTGTCCTTTCTCCATTGAATCAACTAACGATCCGCAAAAAGAACCGGTTGTTAAAGGTTATGCTTTGATTCAACAATTGCAGTACGAAATTTTAAAGCATCAGGGAAAAGACCAGATGGCTGGATTTCTTTTGAATAAAGAAGTTTTGGCAGATACCATTTCGTTGGGTGGTTATACCTTAATTGCCAGGCATGATTATACTTTGGGCTGGAGCGCCGAAGCTAAAAACAAGGAGTGGCCCTATGCTGGTGGTTTGATTATTTGTACGGCTCCGGGCGAATACATTGTGGCTGGATCGGGTTTGGTATTTAACTTCTTAAGTGAGCAAAAAAATGCAAAAGCTGGAATTGAATCCATTGATGAAGGAAGCTACATAGATGGTAAGTGGGTGCCGCAACGCAGGATGAATGGAGATCAAAGTCATCAGGGACGACATGTGAGAATACCCATGTATGAGTATTCCATCCAAAAACTAAAGTTATATAACTATTGAAGAGCTAAATTTTAAAAATAATGAATATAGAATCACAAAAAATCTCATTGGGAGAGAAAATTGGTTATAGTTTGGGCGATTTGGCTGCCAACCTTGTTTTCCAAACCCTTATAACTTATCTCGCTTTTTTTTATACCGATATATACGGACTGGATCCTAATGATGCTTCAATCATTATGCTTTCGGTTGGATTGGTAGCCGCTTTTTCTTTTAACCCGATTATTGGAATTTTGGCCGATCGAACCCGATCGAAATGGGGTAAGTTTCGTCCGTGGATTTTATATACTTCTTTACCATTGAGTTTAATGGCTTTGCTGGCTTTTAGTACTCCCGATTTTTCGTACAAAGGCAAATTAATTTATGCGGTTGCTACCTACTCATTGCTATTAATGATGTATGCGGGTAATAATCTACCATATTCGGCCTTAAGTGGTGTTATTACGGGCGATATGGCCGAGCGAAACAGTATTTCATCCATTCGTTTTGTGGCGGTTTTGTTTGCCCAGTTTTTTGTGCAGGTTTTTATGCTGCCTATCATCGAGTATGCAGGTGGAGGCGATAAAGCCGTGGGTATCGAAAAGGTGCTTACCTGGATGGCCATTATCGGAACCATCCTGTTGTTAACAACTTTTTTCACTACCAAAGAACGTGTGATTCCATCACCCGAGCAGAAATCTTCGTTAAAAGACGACTTGTCGGATTTGATTCGCAACAAACCATGGATCATCATGTTAACACTTACCATTCTGGTTTTTGTTACCCTTGCCATGAAAGGTGGGTCGTATGTTTATTACTTCAATTACTATGTTGATGAAGCGGCCTTGGCTTCTTTTATCGATCCTATTTTACGGTTTTTCAATAGTGTGGGTATGAACTTCTTTGGATCAGATCCTACCTCGGCTGGCTTTGGCTTATTTAATGCCGGTGGTATCATATTTATGCTTATAGGTATTGGTTTTTCTAAAAAACTAGCCGACAGGTTTGGTAAGCGCGATGTATTTGGTGTGGCTTTGTTTATATCAACCTTATTTATACTGGCCTTTGTGTTTTTTCCTCCTCAAAGTGTAGGTCTGATGTTTTTGTCTCAGGTTTTTCATGGTTTCTTTTATGGAATTACCACTCCACTTCTTTGGGCTATGATTGCTGATGTGGCCGATTACTCGGAATGGAAAAACAACCGACGAGCCACTGCCATTATTTTCTCTGCTATGATGATGGGCCTTAAAGCCGGATTATCCATTGGCGGAGCTTTGGTAGCCTGGATTTTGGGATTATACGGCTATGTAAATATTGCTGCTAGTGGTGGAAGCGAATTAATTCAGCCTGATACAGTAAGGCATGGCGCAAAAATGCTAATCAGTGTTTTTGCTGCTATTCCGTTCTTTTTAGGGGTTGTGTTGCTTTTCTTTTACAAAATTAATAAGTCGATGGAAGTGCAGATTGAACAGGATCTGATAAAACGCAGGAAGTCATAAATTAAAATATAATAATATAAACGAGAGGGTTATTGTGTTGGAAACAGTAGTGTTTGAAGCTGGTCGATGGACCAGCTTCTTTTGTATTAAAGGTTTCCTGATGCAATGACAATCTATCCTGATAACCTCTCAGTCTATCCTGATATAATAACTATCTATCCTGATAACCTCCCGGTCTATCCTGATGCAATGACAATCCATCCTGATAAGCTCTCAGTCTATCCTGATGCAATGACAATCCATCCTGATAAGCTCTCAGTCTATCCTGATGCCACGACAATCTATCCTGATAAGTCCCCAGTCTAACCTGATGTAATAACAATTTATCCTGATAAGCTCTCATGCTATCCTAATGATCGCGCAGTCAATCCTTTTAGCTTGGGTACTTACTTTTTTATGATGATTAGCAATTTTGTTGCAAGAGCTCTTAAGGGGTTTACTTTGCCTTTCGTATCTCTAACCTAAACGGAACGGCAGGTAATCCTTCTGTATTATAGAGATTGGCTTGATCCGGATTATTAGCCCAGGCGTATCTTATTGCGGTGGGTTTATCAACACTTTCGTGCCAAACCATTACTTTATTACCTTTTATTTCGGCATGCGCCCAAATAAACTGCCCATCTTTTCCGGCAATGGCAAAACCATGAAGAATGTTTCCTTCTTTTATTCGAAGCCCGTTATAAACATATTTAAAGCTGAGTTCAACTTTTGAATTATTGATTGAATAACTGTCAAATACAGGGCCGCTACAATCAACATTTTTACCATAAGCTACTTTTTCAGCAGCCAAAGCAGTGCGTCTACCCACCTCTTTTTTATTAAGAGGATGAATATCATTCCATTCTCCTAAATCGATGATGTTAACACTCTGGCAATGCTCTGTTTTTTGCGCAACCTTAAATTGTGCATCTCTTAATACAGCCCAATCACTACCTTTGGGCAAGCTATCAGGTTCTAAATAGTTTGCCAGCTGAATAATTACAAAAGGAAGCTCTCCCTCGTTGAATTCGCGGCGCCAGTTTTGTATCATAGCAGATAATCGCTCTTCGTATTGGCTGGCATTATCAACGTTTGATTCTCCCTGGTACCAAACAGCGCCTTTAATTGATAAGTTGGTTAATGGTGCAATCATCCCGTTGTATAATCCTGCGGGTTTCCATCTGATAAAGGTGGGACCTTCCAGTGGCGCCATCGATGTTCCGATCTTATATTTCCACATACCGCTTAAGTTGATTGATTCGGAACCAGTGCGTAACTCATACGGTTTGTCAGGCACAAAACCTCCGGTTCCAATCTGCGAAATTACTTTAACAGCAATGGTGTTTTTGCCTGATTTCAATGTGTTTTCAGGTACCTTATATCTGCGAGGAGGATATTGATAAGTTGTATTTCCGATAAAAGATCCGTTGATAAAAACAGAATCGGCATCAACAATGCGTCCCATATCCAGTTCGGCAGGTTGATTAGCTGATTTTTCGGATAAACTAAAGCTTCTTCGATACCAAACAATTCCATTCAGGTTTTCAAGATCATCTTGTTTCCAATATCCCGGAACATTGGCTGTTTGCCAGTCGTTATCATTTAAATCAGTAGCAGACCAATCTGCGTTTTTTCGGCCTTTATCATTTTGAGCTAATTGGCTAAACCACGCATCCGATCTTTGTTTGTCGCTAGCTTCAATAGCGTTAATAACAGTGGAATCCTTAAACTTTTGAAGCTCCTTATATGCATCTTTAAATGGTTTTAAATCATCTTCACTCAGCCAGGCTTCAACCGGCGATCCGCCCATACTTGCATTAATAATGCCGATGGGAACCTGTTGCGTTTGTTGAACTTTTTCGGCAAAAAAATAGGCTACAGCTGAAAAGTTCATGATGTTTTCGGGCGTTGCAGCTAACCATTTCCCACCCTTTAAATCAGCCTGCTTTTGGTTAAAGTCCCAGTTATAAGGCACTCTAAACTGACGAACACCTGTAGTATTAATTCTTTTAATCTCCTTACGATATTTGGGTTCCACACGGCTGATGGGAAGTTCCATGTTGGATTGCCCCGAACAAAGCCAAACATCTCCAATTAATATATCATTAATCAGAATTTGATTCGAAGCTGAGATCTTCATTTTAAAAGGCCCTCCGGGAGATTGTGAGGGGAGTTGAATCTGCCACTTGCCATCCGAATCAGTAATGGTTTTGTATTGATGATTTTTGAAATCAATTTCCACTTTTTCATTAGGTGAGGCCCAACCCCAAAGAGTCAGTTCCTTATCGCGCTGCAATACCACTCCATCACTTATAAGTTTGGGTAATCGTACTTGAGCGGTAATTGAAAGTGAAGACCAAATAAATAGTATCAAAATGATTTTGAAGCTTCTCATGTCACAAAGTTTAAATAAAGCTACTGATTCCGGCCATTAATCCATCTAACTCGGCTAAACCTTTTAATCGTCCAATAAGCGGATATCCCGGATTGTATTTGTTTTTATAATCATCCAATATTTTAATACCATGATCGGGGCGTACAGGCAATCGAATATCTTTTCGTCCTGTGGCAATACGCTTCTTCTGCTCTTTTAGTAGGGCCGTCATCATTTGAACCATATTTTGGCTACCTGCCAAATGCCCCGATTCAAAAAAGCTGCCATCGGGCAAAAGTTGTGTATTTCGCAAATGCACAAAGTGAATCTTCTCACCGCATTTCTCAATTATCTCCACCAGGTTATTTTCCTTTCGGGCAGAAAGCGATCCGGCACAAAAAGTAATGCCGTTGTTAGGAGAGGGATTGGCGTTAAATAACCACTCGTAATCATCAAGCTGACCAATAATACGAGGTAAGCCCAGTACCGGGAAAGGAGGATCATCGGGGTGAATGGCCAGTTTTACACCTGCTTCTTCAGCTACCGGAATAACATCATCCAAAAATGCCTTTAGGTTCTCGCGCATTTTGTTTTTATCGTAGCCTTTATAACGATCGATAAATTCGAGAAACAACTTTTTCGGATCAGGCACACTTCCGTCTATCACTCCATCAATAAAGCCCTGAGTAACCACAATAATATTATAAGCCAGTTCCTCTGCTTCCTCGGAACTCATCGAAGCAAATACTTCTTTGGCTTTCTTTATTATTTCAGTAGGATAATCGTTTTCAGCACCGGGACGTTTTAATATATAAGCATCGAAAGCCACAAAAGTAGGGAAGTCGAAATACATCGATTCGCCTCCGTTTGCTAGTTTATAATGTAAATCGGTACGAGCCCAGTCCAGCACAGGCATAAAGTTATAGCAGATGGTATCGATGCCACACGCTCCCAAATTACGAACGCTCTGCTGGTAATTTTCAATTAAACGCGCACGATCGTCGTTACAGATTTTAATTCCTTCACTCACCGGCAGACTTTCAACTACACTCCATCGCAGCCCACGACTTTCAATCTGAGTCTTAACGTTCATAATCTCCTCAATCGTCCAGATTTCTCCATTTGGAATGTGATGTAGAGCCGTAATTACACCTTCAACACCCATTTGCACCAACATATCAAGAGTTATCGGATCCTTTTCGCCGAACCATCTCCATGTTTTTTCTAAAGCCATATTATTAGATTGTTAGTTTTAAGTCAGAAGGCAGTCGTATTTAGATTTAAACCCTCATTAATATTAAGTTATACTCCACTAAATGAACTAAAACCTCCGTCAACAGGCAGAATAACACCTGTAATAAAAGAGGCAGCATCGGAACATAAAAACTGAACGGCGCCGTTTAGTTCCTTGATGTCGCCAAAACGTTTCATAGGTGTACGTGCAATTACTTTTTGGCTACGTTCGGTATAACTTCCATCCGGGTTAATCAATACTTTTCGGTTTTGATCGCCAATAAAGAATCCTGGAGCAATGGCATTAACACGAATCTTTTCATCGAATTTCAAAGCCATTTCCATGGCCATCCATTGAGTGAAAATATTGATACCTGTTTTGGCAACAGAATATCCCGGAACCCTTGTGATGGCTGAATAGGTTGCCATTGATGAAATGGTAATAATACTTCCTTCGCCCTGATCGGCCATGGCCTTACCAAATACCAAACTAGGGTAAACGGTTCCGTTGAGGTTTAGATCGGTTACACGTTGGAAGTCTTCAATCTTCATATCGAACACTGTTTGTGTTTCTTCCAAAGTTCCACCCGGTAGATTACCTCCGGCAGTGTTGATAAGTATATCAATGCGTCCCCATTCATCCAGAATTTCTTTGCGTGTATTCTTCAGGATATCCATATCAAGCACATTGGATACAAAACCTTTTACTTCGCCGCCTAATTGTTTTAATTCTTCAACCCGTATGTTGAGGTTTTCTTCGCGGATATCAAGGATGGCAACTTTAACACCCACTTCAATTAAACTGCGGGCGATACTTCCGCCTAAAACACCGCCGCCGCCTGTAACAACGGCAACTTTTCCTGATAAATCAAACATTGGATTATTCATAATACGTTAGATGTACGTTAACTATTTTGTGTAAATTTTTTTTAGATTGATTTTTTGAGTCGATATAAAAATGCCGGACGTTGCTGACCTCCTTTGGTCTTCTCATCTAACTTTTCAACCAAGTCCATCGTAATTACTTTTTTACGGAAATTACGATTGTCAATTTCTTCCTTAAATATCGCCTGATAAACATCTTGAAGCTGATTTAGAGGAAACTTCTCGGGCAGGAGATTCATAAGGATTGGTTTGCGCCAAATTTCTTCTTTTAACCAATTAGATGCCACCGAAATCATTTCCGTATGGTCAAATGGTAGATCCTGAATTTCTTTAATATCAAACCAGCTTACTTCTTTGGCATGCGATCCGGCTAATAGCTGAAACAGTTCGGGTTTTATTAGGGCACAATATAAAACAGAAACCACACGATGACTTGGGTAACGATTTAATTCTCCAAAAACATGAACTTGAGAGAGGTATACTTTTTCGATGCCGGTTAGCTCAAATAAAATGCGACGAGCTGCATCATCAACTGTTTCATTGAGGTAAACATACGAGCCGGGTAAACACCATTGATTAAGAGCGGGTTCTTTATCTCGTTTTATCAATAATGATTGCAATTTGCCATTCTCATATCCGAAAATAGCACAGTCGACTGATAAATTGAGAATCTTTTCTTCCATACCGATGAATTGATAACGTCAAATTTACGTTATTAATTCAAATAGGCAATACTTATGGATTGTTTTTACCAGCCTCCACCTAATGCTTTATATAGTTGAACGTATGCAATTTTTTCGTCTCGAATTGCATTGTTCAATCTAATTTCGGCATCAAATAATAAACGTTGAGCATCTAATACATCAATGTAACTTACTACTCCGTTAATATGCTGAAGGTTTGCTAATTTGAGGTATGTTCGCGATGATTCTTCAAGCTTAATAAGTGAGTTTCTAACCGATTTTGCTCTTGTAACATTGCCCAAGGCATTGCTGGTTTCTTCAAAGCTTTTTAGAACCACTTTATCGTAGGTAAGAGCCTTTTGATCCAACACAGCTTTGGCCGCTTTATGACGTGCACGATTGGCTCCGGCGTTAAAAATAGGACTTAACAGTTGACCATATAAATAATTGTAAGGAGAGCTGAATAAGTCAGATAATGCCTCGCTTTCGTAGCCATACTCGGCAGATAGCGATATTTTAGGAAACATATTAGTTAGCGCCATACCCACTTTAGCATTGGCTGATATTACATCTTGTTCAGCTTTACGAATATCGGGCCTACGCGTTAATAAGTCAGAAGGAATACCAACCGGCACGCTATCTGGAAGTTTATGTTCCAATAACAATGTCGATAATAATTCTTTTTCGGGGAATTGGCCCATTAGAGTGGACAGAAGGTTATTCTTTTTTCGGATGGTGTATTTAATTTCCGGTATTAAAGTAAGCGTTTTTGCTAATTCAACCTGAGCTTGCTGCAAAGGTGTTTCTGATGTTAGTCCCCCCTTATACCTAAGTTCAGCAATTTTTACTCCTTCTTCACGCGATTCGGCCGTTTGCTCAATAATCGCCAATTCTCTTTTAGCTGCCATCAGCTCAAAATACGTAGTTCCAACATTTGCAATTAAAGATTGAAACACTGCATTTTTATCTTCTTCAGTAGCTCTGTAATCAGCAATACCGGCTTCGCGCTGCCATCTTAATCGTCCCCACAAATCAAGTTCCCAGTTTAGTTCAGCCACCAATTCATTATCTGTTTCACTGATGTTTCCGGAACTTACCTCGTGCTCACGTTCACCAGATACTTTAATAGAAGGTAATAAATCACTCTCCGAAATTCGTCGTAACGAACGATATTCTTCCACTCTTGATATGGCTATTTTCAAGTCTTGATTGTTCTCAAGGGCCTGATTAATATATTTAACCAAAATAGAATCGTTGTAAACATCCCACCATTTAAGATTTGCAATGTTACTAGTATCAGAAATGTTTGATTGATAAGTATCAGGCATTTTTATCTCAGGAGCTTCATAACGCTTGCCTATTTTGCAGCCAACAAAAATGAAAACCAATGAGAGAAATATAATATGGATTAATTTCATTTGCTTACGATTTCTTTTTTACGTTTTTCTTTAAACGAATAGATAAGGTGGAAGAAGAAAGGCACAAATACAATACCTACTGTAATTGCCACCAACATTCCGAAAAATACACCTGTACCAATAGAATGACGACTGGCAGAGCCTGGGCCTGTGGCCAGAACCAAAGGAATCATACCTAATACAAAGGCCAGTGATGTCATTACAATAGGACGAAAACGCATTTCGGCTGCTTTTAAAGTTGCATCCAGTACCGATGCTCCACTTTCGATTTGTTGCTTAGCAACTTCAACAATTAAGATGGCATTTTTAGTAGCCAATCCAATTAAAGTTACCAATCCAATCTGAAAATAAATATCGTTTTCAAGTCCTGTAACCCAAATGCCCAATAATGCACCCAAAGCTGCAATGGGTAAAGATAACATTACGGCAATTGGAATACTCCAGCTTTCATATTGCGCTGCTAAAAACAGAAATACGAATAATATCACTAAAAGCATTATATATCCGGTCTGACCTCCAGCTTGTTTTTCCTGGTATGATAATCCACTCCATTCCAAACCAATATTTTCAGGCAGCTTATCTCTGACTAAATTTTCCATTAGTTGCATAGCCTGTCCAGAACTGTATCCTGAAGCCGGTTCGCCTCGAATAACAGCAGCAGTAAACATATTGAAACGTTTAATACTACCCGGACCGGTTGTGTATTCAAATGTACCCAAGGCGGTTACCGGAACCATTGATCCATTTTGAGCTCTAACAAAGAATAAGTTCAGGTTTTCTTTTTGATGACGGAATTGTTCATCGGCTTGAATATTAACCCTGTAAACTCTGTTAAACATGTTAAAGTCATTAACATACATTGCTCCCAAAAAGGCCTTCATCGAAGTGTAAATATCACCTAATGGAATGCCTAAGAATTTAGCATTATCGCGATTAACATCGAAATAAAGTTGAGGAACTTCTGCCTGAAGAGAAGAAGAAACTCCCTGTAACTCTTTTTGCTGGTTAGCATAGAATAATAAAGTGTCAACAGCGGCTGCTAAATCATCGAAACTAGCTTCACCTTTGGCCTGAAGTTGCATCTCAAAACCACCTGAACTACCTAAACCTGGTATTGCCGGAGGTTTAGAAAGGTAGAATTTAGCTTCGGGGTAATAATAAAATTCCTTTATTAACGATTGAATAATGGCATTGATTTTACCATCTGCATCGTCCCTGTCATCCCAATCTTTTAATAACACAGTAAGTTGAGATCGACTTTGAGAAGTTCCAACACGAGGACTTGAACCGGTTACATTCTGTACGTTTTTAACGTATGGATTTTTTAGTATGAAATCGACAGCTCGTTTGGTAATTTCAGCGGTACGATGAAGGGTTGCACCTTCAGGTAATTCAAGTTCAACCGTAAATTTTCCTTGATCTTCCTCAGGAATAAATGACGTTGGAATAATCCGGAATAATACAAATATCAAAACCAAAACCAATCCGAATGTGCCTAATATTCGTTTCGGATTTTTAATCGATAGATTAATGTACTTTAAATATTGATTTACACCTGTGGTTAACCAATTATTTATAAGTCGGAAAATTTTATTTTTTTCTTTTGTCTCAGGCTTTAATAAAAGTGCACATAAAGCCGGGCTTAATGTCATGGCTACAACTGTAGATAGCAAAACAGATATAACGATGGTAACCGAAAACTGTCGGTATAGCTGACCCGAGATGCCCGAAAGGAAACTAACAGGTACAAATACGGCTGCCAGAACCAAAGAGGTTGCAATTAATGCTCCGGCCAATTCTTTCATGGCAATATGTGTTGCCTCACGAGCCGAAATATTGCGATCAGCCATTAAGCGTTCTACGTTTTCAACCACTACGATTGCATCATCGACCACAATACCAATAGCTAGAATTAAGCCCAGTAAGGTTAATAAGTTGATGGAAAATCCCATGGCCAGCATAAAGGCAAATGTTCCAATAAGGGAAATGGGTACTGCAATAATAGGTACCAACGTTGCACGCCAATTTTGCAATGATAAAAATACCACCAATACTACCAGAAATAAAGCCTCGAGCAAAGTAGTGTATACTTCTTTTATGGATGAGGATATATAATCAGTCATATCAAACGGAATGTCATAAGTAATTCCTTCCGGGAAGTTTTTACTTATTTCTTCCATGGCACTTCGTACTTTTTGGGCTACATCCAATGCATTGGCTCCCGGTAAGAGATAGATGCCTAAGATAGCGGCATTTTTATTGTCCATACCTGATTCCTGACTGTAACTGGAAGCTTCCAGTTCGATACGAGCCACATCACGAAGTCTAATAATAGAACCATCAGGGTTTGCTCTGATCACGATTTTTTCAAAGTCTTCCACTTTTTCTAATCGTCCTGATGTTTGTAAAGGAATGGTAATATCGGTATTGGAAATAGGTTGTAAACCCAGTTCTCCAGCTGCCGATTCTCGGTTTTGATCCTTTATTGCACTTTGTAAATCAGTTACTGTAAGTCCAAAACCGGCCATGGCATCGGGATATACCCAAATACGCATTGAATAATAACGACTACCAATATTAGAAACACGACCAACCCCAGGAACGCGTCGCAGAACATCCAAAATGTTGATGGTTGCATAGTTACTAAGGTATATTTCATCAAATTTTGGATCGTCAGAAGCCAACGATATTGTTAACAGCTGAGAAGCTGCCTGGCGCTCTACTTTAATTCCGTTTTGAACGACTTCGGCAGGTAAACGTGATTCGGCAAGTTTTACCCTGTTTTGAATATCAACGGCAGCAATATTCGGATCCGTACCCACATCAAAAGTAACATTGATACTTAATGATCCAGAGTTAGAACTAGTTGATTCCATGTAAATCATACCAGGAGTTCCATTCAACTCCTGTTCGATAGGGGTGGCTATGGCCTGAGCTACGGTGGTGGCTCCGGCACCCGGATAACTGGCAGTAATTCGTACCAAAGGAGGTGTAATCTCCGGATATTGGTCGATGGGTAATACAAAAATGGCAATGGATCCGAGTAATACAATGACAATTGAAATTACCATAGATAAAATCGGACGGTCAATAAACATTCCTAATTTCATTCTTATTCCTCCATTTTTGGTTTGTTTATCCAAATAGAATCATTGGGGGAAGTAGGAATTACTTTTATACCCGGCTGTATTTTCTGAATGCCTTCAGTTACTATTTTTTCCCACGATGATAGTCCTCGATTTACTACCACCGAAGATTTTAATTCGTCGCTGGTTTGAATAAATCTTTTTTCGACAATACTATCAGTTCGCATAACGTATACAAATGCACCTCCCTTTTCAATAATAATTGACTTTTTGGGGATTAAGACTGCATTTTCAATTACATTCAAAAGTACTTTCACGCGTGTAAATTGACCCGGTAGTAATTCGCGTTGTGGATTTGGAATTTTAGCTCTCAGAGTAAAGGTTCCGGTTTTGGAGTCGACCTGTGGATTTGCAAAATCAACGATACCTTCCATTGGATATTCTGATCTGTCGGCTTTGGTAACTTTCACTGTAGGTTGGAAAGTTATGCGCGTAGTATCTGTTTTAGTAATATCAACATTACTTTGTTTACTCTTTAAATAGTCAAGAGCAGTCATATGAAAGTGAACAAAAACAGTATCTGTCTGGTAAACTGAAGTGAGTAGAGATGCTCCTTTGGAGCCAACTAATGTACCGATATCCACCTGACGCTCTCCAATATAACCTGTCAGTGGAGATTTAACCTTTGTAAAACTAAGTTCCAGTTCAGCCTGCGATAGCTCAGCCTGGTACATCATTATATTGGCTTTTTCATTCTCCATTGATGTAATGGCATTATCCAAATCTAACTGACTTGCCGCATTTTGCTCGTATAAAGGTTTTAATCTGTCAACGTCCCTTTGTGCTTTGGCAGCTGCCGCTTTTGCCTGTGCAAGTTGTGCTTTAACCCTATTTACTCGGGCCTGATACGGTGAAGGTTCAATTGTAAACAATAGTTCTCCCTCTTTAACACGTTTCCCTTCATTAAAGTGCATGCTTTCCAGAAAACCATCAACTCTGGCTCGGACCTCAACTTTTTGTTTAGCTGTTAGTTGTCCCACGTATTCGCCATACACTTCTACATCTTGTTTGGTTGGTTTTTCAACAATAACAACAGGGGGAGTTTCTACTTTTTGTTTGCAACTGTAAACGCAAATTGAAACTAGAAAGGTTAAAAATACTTTAGATAAAGTATGATTATAATATTTTACTATCATTTGGAGAACTGATGTAGGTTTTCAATTAAAATTTGGTCAAAATTAGTATTTAATTCGAAAGTTAGCTAAAAAACAACTTGTTAGTATGGTGTTGTCAGCCATTAGCAGCTACATTATTTTATAAATGTTATAGATTGTATATCAGTAGAAGAGGATTCGAAAAGTTTGAGAGATAATTTGATATGTTATTTTACAATGATAAAGGATTCGATAAAAGAAGAAGTTATATCGATAAACCGGGTATTATTAAAATCTTTCTTAAATAACTAAAAAAAGTACTGCTCTTCATATATAACCGTATATACACAAGAGCAGTGTTAGATTGTTTTACTGCATGTTTCTTATTCTGATTTCAACCTTTGAACCTTTAAGAAGATCTATAAGTTTATTGGTGTCTGTTTCACCATAATGATAGGGATACAATATTTTAGGTTGAATCATTTTTGTAGCCTCTGCAACCATTTCAGGTGTCATAGTATAAGGGAGGTTCATTGGAAGAAAAGCGATATCAATGCCTTTTAGCTTTTCCATCTCAGGTATGTTTTCTGTATCACCTGCAATATAAACAGTAGTTCCGTCAATGGTTAATATATATCCATTTCCAACTCCTTTGGGATGAAAAGGCTTGTTTTCATTGCGCATGTGTATTATGTTATAGGCAGGAACGGTTTCTACATTACCAAAAGTGGTCGTTATATTTTCACCATTATTTAGATATTCGACATTATCAAAAGCTGATAAAACAGCATTGCAAACGTTGGGAGCGTAAATTTTAGTATCACCTTTAATTATCTCAGAAATTGCTTGTTTGTCTAAATGATCACCATGTTCGTGAGTTATAAATATGTAATCGGCATCTGGTAGTTTTGAGTATTCAGTCAGTTTTGACCATGGATCAATATGAATAAACGTTCCCTTATATTCGATATAAACTGTTCCGTGGCCAATAAAGTGAAGAGTAAAGGAACCGTTTTGAGTTTGAATTTGATCTTGTGCTGATAACATATTAAAAGGTAGGAGTATGGTTAGTATTGCTAAAATTGTTTTCATGGCTATTGTCTTAAATGAATACTATAAATGTATATAATTCAAAACAAAAGCCAATATAAATAGTTTGGTGTTGATAATGGGTAAAAAAAGAGGTTGCCAATTGACAACCTCTTTAATCATTATTTTTTAATCACTTTTATTATTTTGTTTTGTTCATCTCCTTTGAGATACACACAATATAATCCGGGTGACCATGCTGATGAAGGAATGTTAATAGATTGCAGACCTGAAAGTGATGATGATTCATATACTTTACGTCCTGACAAGTCAATAATTTCTACTGAGTTGTAATTTGCAGTCCAAGTCATTTTTAATTCATCGGTAAATGGATTTAGAACCGAGAAATTAGAATTTTCATCAGAAGTATCCTCAATACCTGTTGATGTATCAGTAATAGTGATGTTTGTTTCAGTAGCTGTACTTTGTAAGTTAATTACGCTTTCGGCACCCATAGTAGGAGCAGAAGTATAAGTGATATAAAGTATGCCACCTTCTTTAACAATCTGGCAAGTAGCTCCCCAGTTAATACCATCAGATGAGACTAAATATGGTTCGGAGCAAGTAACAGTAATATCTTCAGCTAATGATGAAGCTGCAATATTAACTTCGGCCAAAGGTTGATTATTAACCTGGGCAAATTCGCTAAGAGCAAGAGTTGTTTCAGAAGGGGTAATAAGCGGACTTCCGACCATTACATTATCTAAAACTACACCGTAAGCATATCCACCAATGGCTTTAAATCCGATTACCAGTTCGTTACTTGCTTCCGGAAGAACAATGCTTTCAAGAGTCCATTCGGCAATATTATCGGTATATGAAGCCAGCTCTTTCCATTCTTCGGTAGGGGCTGTTTTGTAGTAAACACTCATCATATCCTGATCGCCAAGCCAACCTTCCTGCGCATGAGCAAAAGATAAAATCGGATTGGTTAGTGTAGTAACATCTAATGAAGGAGTAACCAGATACGATACATTTGTGTTATAATTATCACTTTTGTAAATCATATTGAAATCTCCATCATAAGCAATGTCTGGGTGTTCGTTACCATTGTTGCCTCCGGTTTGATTCGTCCAATTGTATTTACCTGATTCCACTATTTCAGTCCAGCATGAAGGGAATCCATATTCGAAACTCTCAATAAATGGAAAACTTGTAACGGTAACACATTGTACATATAACAGGTAATCAATTGAAGCAAAACAGCCATTCTCATCAGTTACTAATAAAGTAATATTGAATGTACCAGCTTCTAATGGAGTACCTGAAATTTCTCCTGTTTCACCATTTAATTCAACACCTAATGGAAGCTCGCCATCTGTTATTTCGTAGTTAGCAAATTCTGTTGTAGAATTACTAATGGTTGCCAAAACAGAATAAGGCTCATTATAGGTTGCAACGGGCAGTTCCGAATTATCAACGATAAATTCAGGGCAGCTAGATGCGATAACACTTAGGTAAAAGTTTGGAGCTAATGGATTAGTTAATGAAATTAATCCTGTTTGATGACCTATTGAAGATGGCATAAAACGTACATACAAAGCTCCTCCTTCCTGAGGGAGCGTAGCTGTTTGGGCCCAAGTTTCATTGTTGGTTGAAACTTCAAACTGATCGTCGGCAGTTATGCTAATAATATCATCCAGGTTATGTCCTTCGATAATTACTTTGGTAGCACTTCCGGCTACACCAATAACATCAGATCCAGCCAGCTCGATTTTTTGAAAGGCACTACTTATACGTGGTGCCGATGGGTTAAGAGCAGTACCTGCAAGTGTCTCAACTCCTAAATTCAAAGGATCGAGCCAGGTTTTCATTTGTGTGGTTTCATCTGTTCCATATTGATCCCAATGATACCATAATTTACCATAGTAATTGCTTCCTGTTGTATAAGTACAACTTGAATTACCACCAGTAAGAGTACCAATAACCAAGTGATTACTATTGAATAATGAAGAACCTGATGATCCACCTTCGGTAACGGAATGTCCGTGTTCAGTTTCAATAAACTGTAGATTCCAGTGAGCATTGGTTGCACCATAAACATCCCCAGGCCATGTTCCTTCGGTATAAGTTTCGAAGGTTGATATTTTTTTGATATCGCCTGCAGGGTGGTGAATACCAACACCTCCGCCTTCAGTTACAATATTACGGCGATCCCAACCATTGTAGTATACATCCCAGTCCAAGGGAATATCTTGTGACAACTCTAATAAAATACCATCAGAACCACCTTCTAAAGGACTAGCTACGCGTAAATAACATCCGGTTATGGTATGTGTGTTGGCCGGTTCTTCATCTTCACAGCTAGACGCTTCATAATTGAAAGTGAATTGCCAGGTTGATAAATCTTGTTCTGTTGATCCTTCGTAACAGTGAAAGGCAGATAATACATAAGGAGTTAAATCCTGAGCCGTATTGTTTACCACATTACCCGAACAAACATACCATCCGGGACCCGAAGCTGCATTTGAATTATACATCAACATCTGACAAATTCCTTTTTTCTCAGTTTGCCAATTATCACCTTCGCTACAATTAATATTTATCATACACGAAGCTGATTCACCCACTTCGGTTTGCATTCCGGCAGAAGCAGGAAATCGTTTGATGACTACATTATCAAAAACATACCCGATATTATTGATAGAAATTACTGGTATGTTATCAAAATCCTCATTTTCGATAAGCTGATTGTGTTTGTATGGCGATACATATTCTAAAATAATATCGTCGCCGGCTACCATTTCGGTCGAAAAATATCCTGAAGTAGGGTGTGTTGCTGATGTGTATGCACCAATTATGTGTGTTTTTTCAGCATTATAAATATATAACTCACTTTCTTCGGGAATATAAAAATTATCGTACGATAATAAGATGGCTAAGGCGCCTTCAGCTTTTAAGCGAAGCTGCCACATTTCGCCACCGTTGTCTAATGATGTCCAGGTACCTGAATTCTCCATATCGTATGATACAGGAATGGCTTTTGCTATGCAAGGAGGGGTATTAGACTCTTTGCGGCTGATTAGATTTTCAGCTTTTAATTTCTCAACATTCAGGTTAATGTCTACGTTGGTAATCTCAGGCAATGGCTTTGCTTGACTGAAACTAATGGGTGTTCCTCCAAAGCTAATTTGCGCGTTAATATGACTCAAAAAGGAGAATTGAATCAGAATGGCAAAAACCAGTAATTTTCGTAATCTATTCATCTATCTTTAATTTTTTTCTATTAAAAGGGAGGTGGTTAGGAAAGAGAAGAGGCTGACTGTGCGCAGCCTCTTCAATATTACTAGTATACAGCTATTTTTGAAGAAAGTTCGTTGTTTTCAACAGTAACTACATAGATGCCTTTTGATAGGTATCGTATTTCGTTATTACTGTTACAAACAAAAGCATCAATCTGTGCTCCGTCTACCGTGTAAATTCGAATGTTTTTACCTTGTAGATCTTTCGCAGTTAACTGACCTTTTCCTCCAATAATTAATCCTTTTTGAGCTGCCTCTGGATTTATTCCGGTTGAAATATAATCAACAACAACAATGTTTGATATGGCTGATTCTCCTTTATCGTAACTTGCATTTACAGCATAAGAATAAGAACCATTAGTAGCTGGAGCATCATTGTATGTTGTTTCAGTAACTAACTGGCTATTTACTTTTTCGCTGTTACGATAAACATTGTAGCCTAATAAGTTGTATTGACGTACTTCAGCATTTAGCGGAATTAATTCAATATCATCAATCATTAAAGCAAAACAAGCCGAAGTATGGCGAATAGCAAAATACTTAGCATCAGCTGGCAACTGAACTGAATAGTAGGTCCAGTTTACAGTAGTTAATTCTTGGCTATCAACTAAAATAAAATCTTCAACCGCATCTGAAGTTGATGATGCCCAAACTTCGTATGTTTCGTTACCGTAACTAGTACTAGGTTGTTTTACCCAGAAACTTAAACGAGAACCTTGAGTTATTTCTTTCGAAATTAACCAATCGTTGTTTGCCGGATCAACAGGAGATTCGTCAGAAGCTAATACACCAGATGATGTCCAGCTAATAATGCACTGATTGCCAGAGTGTGGTGTAACATATTCTGCATAGTCTTCAGCATTAGCTGCAGTTGTATTCCAAACTTGGAATGCCATTGGTTCACCAACATTTTCATAATCTAAACCAGAAACAATTGCAGTGTATTGTCCATCTAAATCAACCGTTTTCCAATTGGTTAAGTCGTCAATTGATAATGGAGTTTCATTTTCAAAATCATCCACTTCAGGTACTAAATAATCAAGATTAGGTTCGCTCCAGTTAAGAACAATATCGCCAGATGTCATTGCACTTAAATTGTTAACAGAAGGAAGATCTGTAACGTTAATCTCTACGTTTAAATGATTACTGGTATTGTTTGCAGTAACTTGATCTTCAGTGTAGTTAACTTTTGCTGTTAAATCCCATGTGTTGCCAGCTTCGGTTACCGAAGGAGTTAGTTTGAAGGCTACATTTGCAGCTTCATCAGGTGCCAGATCAACACCTTCTTTGGTTTCGATTAACTGACTTCCATTATAGAGCGAAATAGTGTAGTTGGTTCCTACAATAGCATTAGATCCAACGTTTTGAAAGCCTACTGAATACTCAGCTTCTTCGCCTGCAATAACAGCATCTGGTCCTGAAACATTTGTTGCTGCTAAATCTTCTGGAAATACACTGTAGATATTGATATTATCAAGCAATAATGCTTCGGCGTAAGTTGAAACGAATGCATAAATGCGAATTTTTATGTATTGAGCCGATTTATAAGCATCTAAATCGTATGAGTATGGAGTCCATCCTTCGCCATCGTTCAATGGAATTTGTTCGGTAAGCGCTTCAAATTCATTGTCATCAGCAGATATCTCAAGATAAGCAAATGAATTTTCAGTTGCTAATTCAGGACTCTGATATAACCAAAAACGTAGTTTGTTACTTGCAACATTCTTTTTATATAAAGTTACTTTAGGCATTTCGGCATACCCTGTTCCGCTTCCGTATGGATTATGGAAAAACAACATACCTTCATCGTTATCCTGTGGATTTACTGTTAGACCTTCAGCGGTTGAAACCCGACTTGTTGCAGTCCACTCTGAATTTGAAGTACCAGCTATTACCCATGGTGAAGTAGAACTACTCATTTGGCTGTAAGATTCGTGATAAGGTACAGCGTATGGAGTTCCAAGCACTACATGATTGATTACAGCTTCGGCTTCATAACCATTTAATACAGGGCTAACAGCATAATAAAATAATTGCAAATCATCTGTAATATTTTCTTCCATACTACAGAATGTATCTGAAATATTTTCTTTTACAAGATTGAAAGCACCTGAGTTCGCATCATATAAATAAACATTGTAAGTTAATGAGTTGTAATCTATGTAACCATTGTTTTCTCCTAATGGAGCTCTCCAACTGATTGTTGAATTAGCATTGTCAGCATCGGCTTTAATGTTGATGTCGGTTAATGGCAGTGGTTTATCAGTACCTACAAAAACAGAATCTAATACTGTTTTTCCTGTTCCATATTCGTTTTGGGTGATAAAGGCATATTTAACGTAACCCGTAGGTACATTTTCATCAGTCCATGTTAATTGCTCTCCAGGGGCAGGTGCTTCGAATGTTTTAAACGGAATAGCTTCTAACTCATGGAAGATATCAACTTTAGAAATTGACTCAACCAAGCCTCCATTGTATGCTTCTGTTGGAGCATTAAAGGTAATAGATACATTTCTTTCGCCATTTTCATCCGCCTTCAGAACAAGGTTTTGTATTGTGCCTGGAGCCATGGTTGATGCCATCTCTGTTACTTTGATATTATCAATGTCAACAAAGAAATAATAATAGTCGTCGCCCGCAGTCATATGAAGAGCTGGGACATAGTTACCTTCAGCATCAGTTGAAAATAGCGCTGATATATTAGTGCGTGAATATACTGGTTCTGTTGGAAAACTATTAACCACTTTCTGTCCACGTGTTTGTGAAGCTGTACCAAGTGTTAGATCGAATGTACCCATGCCATATGACATGTAATTCATCGAAAACTCATAAACCGTATTGGCTTTTAATTTCATTTGAGGTAAAAACACCCATTCATTGGCAATGTTGCTCCAGTTGGCACCTTCGATACAATGAGCCGATTCATAATAACTCCAGTTGCTGGTTTCTGTTGCCAGACTTAGGAATGTATACATATCCATTGATGACTCGGTGTCGAATGTTTCGGAGTAAGGAGGAGTAAAAATTCCAATAAACTCATTAGCACTTGCATATTCGCCTTCACCTGCAGTATTTGATGGTATAATGGTATATGTATTATATCCAACAAAAGGCACGTTTTCGTCTAACCAATTTAAGTTTTCGCCGGCAGCAACATTAGTGAATGTATGTATACTATTCGAAAAGTCATTATTTCGATAGATATCGATCTGAGAATTTTCAGAAAGGGGTTCATTGTTCAAATTAACTGATGGTGCTGTAAAGGAAATGGTTGCCTTTAAGTCGAGATTGGCATCTGGTGTAACTGTTAAGTCACTCACTTTAGCCGGGGCTTCAAAAGCTCCGATTTTATCCAAGCTTATATCATCAATGTATAAACCGGTACCAGTTGTCTTAGCCGAAAAAGCATAAAATCCTATGTAGTATTTGCCATCAGATGGAACCGAAAATTCTACTATCTGATCTGTGTATTCGTAGAAGTTGATTTCAGCATTATTCCAAATTTCATTGGTAAATGTTTCAACATCAGATGGTGATGTGCCAATCGCAACTTTCATGCTTTCGATTGATGGTGACCACAATGCTTTGGTTGAGAATGTAAGTTTATATTTTACATTTGCTTTTAGTTCAAAAGCTGGAGTAATTAACCAATCATCACCATCAATATCTTCATTATAATTAGGCCAATATGCAATTACATTTGCAAGAAGTTGCCATGTGTTATTGTCTCCATTATTATCAATAATGTTGAAATACTCTAAAGAGTTAGCATCTTCAAAAGTTTGTTTATACGGAGGTTGGAAGCCATTACCGTAAATGATTTCATCGGTTGTAGCAGTTAAACCCTCTTTGTCAGATCCATTGTAAGCTGTAATCTGATATGAATAACGAGCCATTAAGGACGGCATGGTTTCAGAAAAAGAAGGAGTAGTCAGATGGTCGGCAACAGTTACATTATCCGGTAATCGTACCACTGTATAATATAATATGGATGGATCGATGTAACCTCCATGAACTCCTTTAGTAGGAGTATCCCAGCTTAATGAACTCGTTCCCTCGTTAATGCTATAATTTAAATTTTTAACAAGATCAGGAGTGTCGTATCCAATGTATTTAGTAATAGATGATAATGGGCTAACTCCAACACTGTTTGATGTAATAACCGAGAATGTGTGATTTTCGTTTGTTAAATTGTAAGAAAGGTTAACTTTTGAAGCAGGAGCTATCTCTTGTTCATCAATCACAATACCATCTATTTTGGTAATAACATTCAGGTTCTCATTTAAATCAAGTCCAGAGTAGGTAATTGAAGGAACAGTAAAGCTAATTGTACCTGTTAAAGCACCATCAGACTCAGGTGTAATAGTTAAATCATTTAAAGCTGCAGGAGCTTCATCCATTGCTGATGTTGATTTAGTGAATAAGCCCACCATTTGCTCACCATTCTCAAATGTAAATAAGCGTGAGGCCTCACCTGTACTTAAATCAACGGTATACATATGCGATCCAGTATATGTCATTGCACACCATAATAACTGACCTGTATGTCCGTTGTAAACGGCCGATTGAGAGTAATTGGCCGGATAAACACCTGTGGCACCTACTAAAGTTGGTGTACCATCTTCTTTATTAAGTGTGTAAAGATTACCGTTGATGCCAATACAATAAATTGTTCCATCAGGGGTGGTTGATAACGTAAGTGGTGTAAAAGAACCAGACCAATTAGCTAAGTTATTAAATGTAAATGAAGTAGTATCTAGAGTGGCCCAATTAAAAGCAGTAAGATCTTCGTTGTATCGAAGAGCAAAAATAGTATTGGTAGTTGGGTCAAAAGTCATGGAGCTTGCCATATCTTCATATCCGGCATCGTCAACGATGTAGTTTCGCTCGGTTTCCCATGTTTCGGTATTAATCACGAAATAACCAATACCATTCATTGTACCAAATAACGTTATGGGGTGGATGCCATAAAACTTATTGTTGGCATATACACCTGCATTACAATCAAGTCCTATGTTTTCGTAATGAATGGTGAAATCTGTATTCTCGCTGGCTGTAAAAGAATAAATTCCGTAAGGAATTTCTTGTATTGCCAAATCTGACCATGTGTCAGAATAAATCATGTTGCCATACAATGTTTCGTCGCCTAATTCTTCGGCAAGCTGCAACGATACATTGTTTTGCATTTTACTGAAACCTATTTGGGCTTGCTCAAATGGTGATGGTGGAAGAGCCTTATAGGTTCTTAGGTATATTTCCGAATCAAGTGGCTTTCCAGTCATCTTTTTAGGAGAAATGGGAACCATCTTATTTCCTTTTCGAACAGATTTGATGAGAGTGGGGGCACTCTTATCTAAATTTTGTCCGAAAGAATTAAATGATAAAATGCACAGGCATGTTATCATCAACATACGTAGATTCTTTCGCATAATTTTTTCTGTTTAAATTTGTGTAATTAGGTGGATTAATTCGATATTATTTAATAAATGGATTTATGCGAAAATAGAGGGTACTGTACTTTAATAAAAAAAGAATGGTTTCTGATTCTTGAATCGGTGAAACAAAACAAATAAAATAGGGGGTGTAGGTTGTAGTTTGTTACTTTTTTTCTTTGTGCGCCATGTTTTGATAAAGGGATGGCGTGATTCCAGTTGTTTTTTTGAACGATAGTATGAAGTTTGATTGTGATTTAAATCCAACACTTTCTGCAATGGCTTTAATGGTATAATTACCGTATTTTTCAGTGTCGATTAATCGTTTTCTAGACAGTTTAATGCGATATTCGTTAATAAATGTTCGGAAATTAACATGGTAGGTTTCATTAATGATTTGCGACACATATTTGGTATTGGATTGAACAAGGTTTGCCAATTCTGCCAAACTAAAATCGGGATTACAGTAATGAATTGTTTCATCCATTATTAGGTTAATTTTCTTCAATAATTCGTTTCGCTGTTCGTCTTTTAAAACTGTGCTTTTGTGATGCTCTTCTGTGGGAGCATGTTTTTCGCTTAAAGTAGAAATGGTTTTTTTTGCAGTTGTGTATTTTTCTTCAATATTGATTAATTCTTTATTGCGTTCAAATATGTCGTGATAAGCACTCTGTAGTTTTCTTTTTTGAATTAATAACAGCACCACTAAAGTAATGAGTATAATCAAAAATGAAATGATGATTGTTAGTATGAGTTTTTGTTCCGATATGGTGGTGGTTAATTCATTGATGTAACTATTACTTTTATCTTTCTCGTAGGCCGATTGTTTGCTTCTTATACGATTGAATTCTCGGTTATTCATCATAGAATCAGCAAGTAATACATATTTTTCCTGGTTTAAGAGGGCTTTCTCTCGTTCGTTGGTTTTGTTGTATAGCCGCGATAAGGTTTTGTAGCTATCAACCAACATATATATATATTGTTCTTTCTCTGATAAAGACTTGTATTTCTCAAGGTAGTATATCGCTGAATCTAACTCATTCGTCTCTTCATAAATTTTGTATATCTCAGAATAGGATGCAGCTAAGTATTTGGGGCTCATACCTGGTTTCGAAGCATAATCAATCGATTTTTTATACTGAAGAATCGCTTGATGCAGCTTGTCTTCAGCCATATTTATAAAACCTTTATTTAATGAGTAGTAGTACAACTGCTTGATAGTATCTTTTAAAGGTAGTTCTTTTGCTTGGTTGTTAAATTCCTTTGCCTGATCAATGTTCTTAATGTAACAACATAAGGCAGTTAAGTTGTTTAAAAAGAAGGATTCCAACTCGTAATCTTTAATCTCTCTTACGTATTTTAGACCTTCGTTATAATAAATGTGAGCTTTTTCGTGATCTTCAAATACTGAGTAAATATTACCTGCATTAAGGTACAAATTCGAAAGTAATTGAGCGTTATTGTCACTCTTTTCAACAATCTTAATTCCTTTTATCGAAATGTCAAGAGAATTAGTATAGTTGCCTAGGTTAAAGTATATTTTGCAGAGCTGAAGAGCTGCATAACCGCATGCATTGGCATCTTCCACCGAATAAGAACTGTTGTAATTATTAAGTATTGTGGTGAATTTGGTGATTGCTGTTGCTGTATCAGTTATAGAAATAGCAGAATCTGCCTCATCAATCAGCGATTGAATAACAGCAGATTTGGGAAGAGTGTCTATTTGTGCATCAATGCTCTGTAATCCTATTAGCAGAATTAAAAAATATACCACTTTGTGCATAGTGACAAAGATAATTAATAATGCTAATGTTGAAATGTCATTCAGAAACAGAATTTGCTATTTCATTACAAGATTCAGCAAAAAAGGGTGGAAAGTTTTTTAAATAGAATTGAGTTAAATGGATTTTTGGCAGTGCTTTTTCACGTTTATAGTCGCTTCATATGTTAATAATAGTAGGAAATTATAGGGGGTAAATTAACTAAAAGGGGTGGATATATTATAGATGGATTGCTTAATGTTCAGTGAATCAAATAAGAAGGTGGAAATGTGCCTTTTGTAGCGGACGGCTTTTTTATGCATATTTATAATTGAAATTTTCTGAATGCAAAATGAAGAATAAGAGTATAGCTAAAAAAAATAATTGGAGTTTCTTGGTGGCATCGCTGCTATTGCTTTTTTGTAATGTCACGATTTATGCAGAGGATAAGGTCTATGATTTTGTAGTTGCGCAAGATAGCAGCGGTGATTTTTCGACGGTGCAGGATGCTATAAATGCAGTTCCAGATTTCAGAAAACAAAGAACAACCATCTATATCAAAAATGGAGTTTATAAAGAAAAGCTTGTTTTACCTGCTTCTAAAAACAATGTCACATTTATAGGAGAAGATAAAAATAAAACGATTATCACTTATGATGATTATGCATCAAAGAAAAATCGTTTTGGAGAAGAGATGGGAACAACAGGCTCTTCTGGCTTTTTTGTTTTTGGTGATGATTTTACAGCTCGTAATATCACCTTTGAAAACTCAGCCGGACCTGTAGGACAAGCTGTAGCCGTTAGAATCGATGGGGATAAAGTTGTTTTTGAAAATTGTCGCTTCATAGGAAATCAGGATACTTTATATCCACATGGCGAAGGTAGTCGTCAGTATTATAAAAATTGCTATGTAGAAGGGACTGTTGATTTTATATTTGGTTGGTCGGTTGCTGTATTTGATGATTGTAAAATTTATTGTAAAGATCGAGGCTATGTAACAGCAGCTTCAACTGTTGAAGAGCAAGAGTTTGGTTTTGTGTTTTTTAATTGTCGAATTGAAGGTGATGGTTCTCATAGTACTTTTTATTTAGGCCGTCCTTGGCGACCATATGCAAAAACTGTTTTTGTCAATTGTTATCTCGATAAACACATAAAAGCTGAAGGCTGGCACAATTGGGGCAGTGCTGATAAGGAAAAAACAGCCTACTACGGCGAGTATAATTGTTTTGGGCCGGGTGCCAACCCTGAGAAAAGAGTTGGCTGGTCGCATCAACTAACTAACGATCAAATTAATAAATATACACCTGAAAATATATTAAAAGGCAATGACGGATGGGATTATGTGTCTCAGATTGCTGAAAATTAGTAAAAATAGAGAAAAACGGATATAGTATGAGATCATTTAAAATACTTGTTAAGTATTTACCAATATTGGCTTTGGGATTGATATTGACTAATTTATCATCCTGCTGTAATACCGAATGCAATACTAAAGTAATTGCAGATGATGATATTTATAATGGCATTGAGTTTGATATGCCCAAAGTACAAGAACCTGTATTTGCTGAGCATATAGTTAGTATTATGGATTTTGGTGCAATTGCCGACGGAATGACAGATAATACAAAAGCTTTTGCTGGTGCTATTGAAGAGGTTGCTGGCAAAGGAGGAGGAAAAGTGGTAGTTCCTCGTGGTGTTTTTATTACTGGTCCTATTGTAATGAAAAGTAATATTAACCTCCATGTAGAAGATGGTGCTGTTATTTGCTTTAGTGCCGATTTTGATAAATATCCTATTATCGAAACAAGTTTTGAAGGATTAGACACCTATCGTTGCATTTCGCCAATTTATGCCAAAGATGCAGAGAATATTGCTTTTACCGGAAAAGGAACATTCGATGGCAATGGTGATGCATGGCGTCCGGTTAAGAAAAGTAAAATGACGTCTAGTCAATGGAAACAGCTTCTTAAATCGGGAGGTGTGTTAAGCGATGATGGAAAAGTATGGTATCCTACAGCTAAATCAAAAGCAGGAGATGCGCGCGATAACTTTAATGTAAAATACTACGATACCGTTGAGGAATACGAAGCAGTTAAAGACTTTTTACGTCCTGTATTGGTAAGTATAGTTAATTGCAAAAGGGTGTTATTTGATGGGCCTACTTTTCAGAATTCACCAGCCTGGAATATGCATCCTTTAATGTGTGAAGATGTAATCTTGCGTAACCTGAATGTTCGTAATCCGTGGTATTCGCAAAATGGTGATGGCCTTGATCTTGAGTCGTGTAAAAATGTATTAATCTACAACAATAATTTTGATGTGGGTGATGATGCTATATGTATTAAGTCGGGCAAGGATAAAGATGGACGTAAGCGTGGTATGCCAACCGAGAATGTGATTATCAAAAACAATATTGTTTATCACGGTCATGGTGGATTTGTTGTGGGGAGCGAAATGTCGGGAGGTGTTAAAAATATCCATGTGTCAGATTGTGTTTTTATGGGTACTGATATTGGTTTGCGCTTTAAGAGTACACGGGGCAGAGGAGGAGTTGTTGAAAATGTCTATATCTCTAATATTGATATGATCGATATTCCTGCTGAACCAATCCGATTTAATTTGTTTTATGGTGGTATGTCTCCAATTCCCGATGATGAAAATAAAAAGGTGAAAAAAGAAGATCAACCAGCGGCTGTTCCGGTAACAGAAGAAACTCCATCGTTTAAAAATGTATTTATGGAGAATATTACAGCTAATGGTTTTGGAAATGCAGCTTTCTTTATGGGTTTACCGGAGATGAATCTTAAAAACGTTCATTTAAAAAATGCAGTATTACATGGGGCCAGAGGAATAGCCATTGTGGATGCGGAAGGTATGGTTTTTGAAAATGTAAAAGTGATTGCAGATAAAGGAAATGCGTTATCGATATACAATGGTAAGTCGATTGAAATGGACGGATTTGATTTTAATCAGAATGATGATATTGCCATTGCCATAATGGGTGAATTAACCAATAAGGTTCGTATTAATCAACAAAATGGTAAAAAAGTAGCTTCTATTACAAAAGTGGATGCTAGTGTTAACAAAGAAGGATTGTTTTTGAAATAGTAGTTTTTTAGATTTAGCTTTTCGATTCTAGAGGCCGTCCAAAATCATGGGTGGCCTTTTTGATTTTAAAAAGTGATATTTATAAACAAAAAAAGAGGCTATCTTTCGATAACCTCTTTTGTGAACCCAAGCGGTCAAATTTCGAACTATATCCTTGAAGATTTAGAGGCAATTTCTACTGTAATCCGTAGCGGAGTACTTGATTAACTTATTAGAATTCGAGATATGTTAATTAATCCGCTACAAATAAATTCAAGCGAAAACTTTCAGCAATTTTCAGCTAAAATTATATATTTGCCTTTGCTAATTGTCAAGGGTATAATTTTTATAATTATGCCGAAAATACATGTCGATTCTTTTAAAACAAGCTCCTTTCAGGGGCTTTTCGTGTTTATAGTCCCTAAGTGTTTTTTGATTTATTGCCTTATGTTTCGATTTATTATGCGAAATATCAAGGTTCTACAGTTGTATTCTATTCTCAACATCAATTCCTCTATAAAAAATCAATTATCTAAATAAAATTCATCGCTATGATAAATCGCAGAACAATATTAAAGCAAGAGTTAGTAACAAAGTTATATCCTAATAGTGTCTCAATTAAATCTGCCATGCAGCATCTAAGGCGTGAGATAGATACATGTCCTGATTTAAAAAGGCAAATTGCGAAAGCTGGTCATACCAAACGGCACTACTATAACAAACAGCAACTTTTATTAATACTCGACCATTTTTGTGTTGAGCAAGAAGAGTTTGAGGAGCTGTAATACTCCATATTAGACAATACTTCCTCCTCCGAAATGAGAAGTCAATTTTTTGTTTAATTAAATTTTAAAATTATGAAGATTAGAACATTTAATGTTTCGGCAGATTTGATGGTTGAATTTGCCGGGTTATTGGGAGAGTATGAACTTGAAGGTGCAATCATTGGCACAAATGAAGATGATGAAATCCTTGTTAAAGTAGAATACGAACCAGAGGAAAACAGCCAGGCGATTCTTGAAATCATTGACCACCTAGAAGACCTGGACGAAGATTACTCAGAAGAAGATGATGAGTAAGGTAATGGTAAGCTGTGGGTTGTTTTTAATAACCCATAACTTCATTCTAATACGTTAAGAATCCCTCTCTTTTGCTCAATAGTATTGAAAAGTCTATTAGAAGTAAGTCAAAGAGAAAATCACAAGTGGAATTTTAAAAAATAATAGATGAGCAGTCACTATTAATAGCTGCAACACATAGAAAAGTAGCTATTTAGTAGAATTTAATTGCTCACATTAGGTAATAATCGCTGCAAAGTTGGTCATAATAGCTTTTTGTAGAAAAATGTACCTGACCAATAGCTGATAATACCATAAGAATTAAGTACAACATAAAAAAATGCAACAATGAAGGAAAAACATAGCAATTTACAAGATGCCATTTATCGGAATTTGCAAGAAAACGCAACTTACGCTTATGAAATATTAGTCGAAGACAACTCAGGACATATACTGATTGTACCCCGAACCAATAATATCGAGGCTTTTAATGAGAACATGAAATCGGCTAAAGATATTGTCAAGCAAGATGGCGGTAATATCAAAGTAGATATTTATCGTGGTAAAAGTCCAAAAGCCGGATTAGTTACACGATACAATATTGATATAGAGGATAACAGCAAAACTGAAAGACCTGTAACAAATCAATCTCAAATAGAACAGGCGGTTGATATGGCCATTAAAAAATACCAATTCAGTAATAATGTAGGTGGACTGGGAAGTATTGAAAACCTCAATATGTTATTTGGTGAATTAACAGGTAATGAAACTGAGAATGAAAACAATGGTAATGCTCTAAATGGTTTAGCAGGATTATTGGGAGCTGTCAATAATTCCCGGTATGAAAACACCTTGATGCAGTTTGAGAAAAAACTTAGCGATTACAAACAGGAAACCGAACTCAATACATTGAAAAAACAGTTGCATGAAATAACTACTGAACGAGATAGCCTAAAAAACCAAAATCAGGAATTAGAAAAAGCAAATACGGCATACAAAACAGAGGTGTCAGAGCTTGAAACCCGACTTGCCGGGTATTCAAACACAGAACTATTAAAACGTGTAGCAACGGGTGTACTATCTGGCATCGGCAGCAAGATACTTGGGAATAGCCCCAAAGCTGCTGAATTAATGGGTTTATCAAAAGATGAGTTACAAGCTGCCCTGGGTTTTGTTGAAGAGGATGAAGAATTACAAGGACATTCTTCCATTAGCCAACACGATGTTGAGGTAGAAGAGGTGCCAGTCCCAAAAACAGAACAGCAAAAACAAATCTTTAATGCCATAAATGATACTGCAAAAGCACTCAAGCAAAGTGATATTCAATTTGCTATTTACATGATAACAATAATAGGCAATTGCATGGAAAGCAAAGAGCTAACCAACAGCATGGTTCAGCATCTCGAAAAGGAAAAACAGCGTTTGACCATTGAGGAAGATAATGAAAGCACAGGGAAAGAAGATTAAACGGATTTAAACAGCCAGGTTATGGCTCAATAACATTGCAGATGCAGACAATTGAAAAAGTAAAGCAAATTGATATAAAAGCACTTATTGAAAAGGAAACCGGAACTAGCTTCAATAAAACCAATCAACTGGAACAATGTCCTTTTTGCGGCAGCGGTAAAGGCACGAATCAGTCTCCGGCTTTTAGCATTAAAAAGAAAAATAATTTCTACAAATGTTTTTCATGCGGTTCAGGTGGAAGCACCATTGATTTTCTAATATCCCTAAACTCAGGATGGAACGAACATAAGGCTATCAAATATTTAGAGGAGGAATATCTCGGCATTAAAGAGACATTCCAACCATCAAAGAATGTAACAAGTGCTTTTGAAAAAATGCTTTTTGCGATAAAAAACAATCCAAAAGAAACTGCTACTGATTACCTAAAATCTCGTGGAATTAGTTTTATTGATGCTTTGCCTGATGATAGTTATTGGTACGATTCACACGCAGATGCCATTGTTTTTACTGATGCCAACAATCAACTCATTAACCGCAGGATGATTAATCCTGAAAAGGGTAAGCCAAAAGCAAAAAATAACGGAACGTTAAACGGCAGCATTTATGATAAAATGTACAATCCTGATTATGATGTTGTTTTCTTACAGGAGGGCGTTGTGAATGCTCTATCAATGAAAGGATGTTCATCCATAGCTTTGTTTTCCACAGAGAATAAAATCAAGAATCCTAAAATCCTTCAAAAGTATATTGAAGGGAAAATCGTTGTTTTAGCAATGGATAACGATAGTGCAGGAAATAAATGTGCAGAGTACTATCAAGATTTTATTTTGTCCAACCGATTTGACATTAAATCACTACGTAGGTTGGTGCTTCCAGAGAATAAGGATGCCAATGATTTACTTCAGGACAAAACAATAGTTGACTTTCTTCAAAACATGAACAATTACCAATTGCTTTGGGAAGATATTATTAATAAACCTATTCCAAAATTTAGCCTTGATGAACTGACCGATATTGAAGAATACAACTTTTATAAGAAAAATGGATGCTACTATGCCAATGAGTTTCATAAAAGCAAACCTGTTGAAAGAAAGCTATCCAACTTCCTGATGGATTCGGTTTATCACTTAATGGATGGCACAAAAGAAAGCAAACGCTTGATTAAGTTTCAACGAAATACCGGAGAGATTACGGTAAATGAAATTACAAGCTCGGAGCTTAACCTCGATAAGTTTAAGAAGGTAATTCGTAGCATATCCGGGCGTGGCTTAACATTCTTTGGGAACACACAAAATCTTGACACTATCCTGACTTACTTGTACGATAATGAAAAAAATGCCATTGCTGTAAATCAGCTGGGTTATCAGCAAGAATCAAAAACCTATTGTTTTGCAGATGCTACAATAACCCATGATAATAAATTGCTTTATCCTGATAAGCTCGGCATTGTGAATCATGCCAAATCCGCCTATTATTTGCCTCCATTTGCATACACAAACCTTGACGATAAAAGTTATTCCGGACAACGTAAATTTACATACAAAGCAGGAAACCTGAACTTTAAAGAATGGTCGGAACTGATTTATAAAGCTTATGGTATTAATGGCGCAATTGGTATATCCTTCATCATACTTGCCTTGTATCGTGATTTCATACTTGAACTGACTGGCTTTTTCCCATTCCTGTTCCTGTTTGGAGACCAGGGAGCTGGCAAATCAAATTTTGTCAACTTTTTTCTACATCTGTTTGGCGAACCGAATCATGGCATATCATTACTAAACTCAACTGATAAAGGTTTTTCTCGTTCGCTTACTCAACGAAATAATGCACTTTATTATCTGAAGGAATACACCAATGCCATTGATAAGAAAACGGTTGATGTGTTTAAAACTGGTTACGATGGAGAGCTTTACACTATGGCTCAAAAAAGCAATGACAATAAAACTACAACGCTTGAAATCAGTTCTGCATGTATGGTAGATGGTAACGAGCTGCCCACATCAGAAGCTGCATTATTTGCCAGAATGATTGTACTACATTTTGAGGACAACAAGTTTTCAGACGAAAGCACCCAAACTTATAAAATCCTTTTAAAAGAAAAAGAACAAGGTTTTTGCAACATAACCAGGGAACTTCTAAAATACCGGAATGTAATTGAATCGAGGTTTAAAACGGTGTTTGATTCTATCTTTTACGAACTAAAACCGGAAATAACAGCTGTTACAGAAATATCTGACCGACAGATTAAACACATAGCTTTATTGCTAACTCCTGTTCAGCTTTTACAAAACTATTTGGAGCTTCCATTCGATTATTCACCATACAAACAGTCCGTTATTGAGAATACAATTAAGCAAAATGAGATGGCCAGTACCATTAAAGATGTCTCCATATTTTGGGAAGCCATTGCTTTTAAACTGAGCCAACCAAAAAGTGAGATTAAAGTAAACACGCATTACTTAAAAGACCCGGTAAATAAGAACCTGTTTATTAAATTTCCTCTCCTGTTTCCATATTACAAGGAATATGTAAAAAAGAATGGATTTAATGATTTAGATGCGAACTCATTGAAATCATTGCTCACATCAAAAGGCAATACATCTTTCATTCAAAATACAACACAGAAATCGAGAGATAAGGCAATTAATAAAAAACCTTTGGGAAGCTGTTATCGGTTTAAATATGAAGATATACCCGAAAGTATGGGGATAATAATAAATGATGTTGAACTGAACTTATAATACCGTTTTAATCGGTATTTTTTTTGTCCTTATTAAACTTGAAAAGATGTTGAACTAAAAACTTTGTTAACTATGTTAACCGTGTTAACCAAATATCTTATTATTCAGTACTACAACTCTTTAGCGGTTAACATGAGGTAAACATGGTTAACATATTTCCCTTTGTACCGACTTGTAGACAATGTAATATAGAATTAAAAAAAAGAATCAATAAATTTTTATAATGAGATATATCTCATTATATTTGTAGTGAGAATATTCTCATTTAAATATTTAGTTGTCTGTATGCCAAGGCGTAGAAGGTTAAGAAAAGTGATTGCTCCTCCTGGATTTAAAGGATATAAACCTTATGGGGCAAATCATTCTAAAAATGAATTTATTGAATTGCTTTATGAAGAATACGAAGCAATAAAATTGTCGGATTATGATTTTATGAACCACGAAACAGCAGCAAAAGTGATGGGCATTTCCCGTCCAACCTTTGCAAGAATTTACGAAAGCGCAAGAAGAAAAATTGCAAAGGCAATGGTTGAGGTAAAAGAAATCAGAACGGTTTATGGAAACGCATTATTAGATAAAAACTGGTATGAATGCCATGTATGCAATGCACGATTTACTATACCTAAAACACAAAACAAGCACTGCTGTGCAATATGTTCATCTATTAATATTAATCTTTTAAAAAATGATATATGAAAACAATAATAACATCATCTGGAAATATAACAACTGCGGTTTTTGATAAGCGTTTTGGAAGGGCCGCATGGTTTTGTATTTACGATGATCAAACCGGAGAAGCAGAGTTCATTGAAAACGTGAATCTCAATGCATCTAATGGTGCAGGTACGAAGGCTGCTGAAAAGGCTATTGAATTAAATGTTAAAAAAATAATCTCAGGCGACTTTGGCCCAAAAGCTAAAGAGCTGTTGGATAAGTTTGAAATTCAAATGGTCATCTTACAAGATGACAGCTTAACAATTGAAAATATCATTAATAAACTTAAAAATTAGAATTATGCCAAGATTTGATAGAACAGGCCCAGAAGGACAAGGTTCTCAGACAGGCCGTAAAATGGGGAAATGTAATCCCAACAATCGGGAAACTACCGAACAAATTGATGTTAGTGAAACTTCTCGTGGATTAGGAAGAGGGTTTGGCAGAAGAACAGGTAGAGGTGCAGGTAAAGGTTTGGGTAGAAGGAATGGAAGGGGGAACGCTTGATTTCAGGTAGTTTAAAACTCAGTTTTAGATAATCGTGTATCCTTCAGGTATGCGATTATTTAATTCAAATAACGGGTATTCCAAGGTAAAAGCATTGACATTTAATCTTTTATCGGGGTTACTACCTATTTAGGTAGGTTGTTAGCAGAAAATAAACCAATTCTTTATGTATTGGCTTTTTCCGAAGCAATCTTTATTTATATAACATTGGAAGACCTTGTACCGCAAATACACAGAAAAACCAATTTCAAAGATTCTTTAGCACAAGTAAGCCTGATTTTAACAGGTATGTTAATCATTTATACATTAGAAAAAATTTAATAAACATGACAAAAAAAATTGCTTTGCCTGTTAACGAAACAGGAATACTGGATGCTCATTTTGGGCATTGTAAGTTTTTCGCATTGGTAAATACCGATGGCGATAAAGTTATTTCAGAAGAAAAAGTTGTGCCTCCCCCACACGAACCTGGTTTGTTACCTCAATGGTTAGGTGAGAAAGGCGTAACAGACATTATAGCCGGAGGGATGGGACAAAAAGCTATTCAACTGTTTAACCAAAACGGAGTAAATGCTTTTGTTGGTGCGCCCCAACTAAATGCCATTGAATTAGTGAAAGGACACTTAGACGGCACATTAAATTTTACGGCTAATTATTGCAATCATGATGCAGATCATGAATGTGGTGGACATTAATATAAAATTTGAATGAGACCAGAGTGTTATTTTTGTCACATAAAAACTGTGAAAAATCTGCTTGCTAAGTTTAATCCTCCAAAAACTGTTTCGGAGGATTTCATCTTTTCAGTGCATGAAATATTGGGGGATAATCGCAGTATGATTAATCCCAAATTAGCTACTAATATTCAACGCATTGCAAAACAAAAGTTGAATAACAAAGATTTGTATGCTAGTGAGAAACTAAGTGCTAATAAATTATTATTAGCTGATTATGAGTATTGGAGGAACTATATCGACAACAGTAATAATCCTTTTTATACAGCAGTTAGACTTGCCGTAGCAGGAAATATTATAGACTATGGGGCGCACAGCGTAAATGGAGATATTAAGGAACAAATAAAAGATTTAATAAACACTCCCTTTGCTATTGACAAATCAAAAGAGTTCAAGAAAGCTATTGATAAAGCTGAACGGATATTATATCTAGGTGACAATGCCGGGGAAGTATTTTTCGACCGATTACTGCTTGAAACTATACGTCATCCTAAAGTAACTTTTGTAACAAGAGGAGCGCCTGTAATTAACGATGTTACAATAGAAGACGCCAAACAGGTTGGTATTGATAATATATGCGAGATAATTGATAATGGGTTCGATGCACCATCAACTTTGTTGGAGTTTTGTTCTGATGAATTTAAACTGGCATATAATAGTGCAGACTTAATCATTTCAAAAGGCCAGGGCAATTTTGAGGGATTAATGAACGAGAAACACCCAAACACATTTTTTCTGCTTATGGCAAAATGTGAACCAATGGCAGAAATGCTGGGGTGTAGTATGAATGACCTTATAGTAACTCAGTTAAATTAATATTGACATGTCATACAAAATTGCAATAGCAAGTGGAAAAGGCGGAACCGGAAAAACAACAGTTGCAGTAAACTTATATGCCATGCTACATAAAGTATTAGGCAATAAAATAGAACTGGTTGATTGTGATGTGGAAGAACCCAATGATCTTATATTCTTTGAGGGTGCGATTAAGGAAAAACAGGAAGAGGTTTTTCAATTAATACCTCATATTGATACAGATAAATGTACTTTTTGTCGTGAGTGTGTTGATTATTGCGAGTTTAATGCCATTGTTGTAATACCACCTGTAAATTTTGCCGAAGTAAACAAAAGCCTGTGCCATTCCTGTGGTGCTTGTATGGTTGCTTGCAAGCATAACGCAATAACTGAGAATCCTGAAACAATTGGCTGGGTAAACTCATACCGGACAAAAAATATCAATGGCTTAAAAGAAGGCAGGCTCAAAATTGGTTCTGCTATGCAAACTATGCTGATTAAAGACCTCAAAAAAAGAGTGTCGGAAAATAATGAAATTGTAATTTTTGATGCCCCTCCGGGAACGAGCTGTCCTGTGGTAGAAACTATTAGCGATGCAAATTACGTGATACTTGTCACAGAGCCAACCCTTTTTGGTTTACATGATTTAAAATTAATGGTAAACCTTATGAAAGAAGTAGAAATACCTTTTGGGGTTATTGTGAACAAAGCTGGTTTAGGCAGTAATGAAGTATATAAATATTTAAAAAATGAAGGCATTAAACTTTTGGGTGAATTGCCTTTTAGTCGGGACTATGCAAGCATTTACGCAAAAGGAAATATTGTTGAAAACACACCTGATAACATAAAACTCAGTTATGAAAAAATAGTTGAGAATTTATCACATAAACTAATGAAATGAACATGAATTATGAAGGAGATAACTATTTTAAGTGGTAAAGGTGGAACAGGAAAGACAACCATTGCAGCTGCTTTGGCTTCGGTAGCTAAAAATGCTGTTTATTGCGATAATGATGTGGATGCTGCCGACCTTCATTTGCTTTTCAATCCAACAATACAGGAAAAATACGATTTTTCAAGTGGGTGGGCAGTTAGCATTGATAGCGAGAAATGTAATGCCTGTAGTTTATGTTTACAACATTGTCGTTTTGATGCGATTCATCAGCATGACAATGGAGAAATATATATTAATTCCCTGCAATGCGAAGGTTGTCGGTTATGTGAACGTGTATGTCCGAATGATGCTATATCTTCAATTGAAAATACAAACAATCACTGGTTTATTTCTACCTCCCGGTTTGGAACCTTAGTTCATGCAGAAATGGGGCCGGGTGAAGAAAATTCAGGTAAACTGGTTAGTCAAGTTCGTAAAAAGGCAAAGGAAATTGGATTAGCTTCTAATCTCAATTTCATTCTTAATGATGGCCCTCCCGGAATTGGTTGTGCAACTATAGCTTCAATATCGGGTACTAATAGGGTTTTACTTGTTATTGAACCTACAAAATCAGGATTACATGATGCTATTCGTCTTATTGAACTAATCAACTCGTTCAATATCGAAACCTATGCTATCATTAACAAATTTGATATTAACGAAGAAGTTGTAGAGGAAATTAAGACTTTTCTCAATGATAATAACATCCCCTTGTTGGCTCAGATTCCTTTTGATGAGAAAATGGTTGAAGCAATGACTTTAGGGCAAACTATTGTTGAGTATCAACCTGAATCAGAAATTACAGAAATCATCAAAACGGTATGGAAAAGATTGATAAACTAACAAATAAAGCCTTGCCGATTATAGCCTATGGCAATCCTGTTTTGAGGCAAAAAAGCCGGAACATCTACGATAGGGATATTTTGGTAGATAAACTTATTGAGGATTTATGGAATACGCTTGAAATATCAGGTGGAGTTGGGTTAGCTGCTCCTCAAATTGATAGCCAGCTTAACGCATTTGTTGTAAAAAGTACCTTAATGTATGATGAACTGGAAACAAATTACCGTAAGAAGTTATTTTGTGGCGACAAGGGTATTGAAGAAGTTTTTATAAATGCCAATATATTAGAATATTCCGAAGAAACAAACAAACTGACCGAGGGTTGCCTTAGTATCCCAGGAATAAGTGAAGATATAAAACGACCATGGGATATTATTGTTGAATATCTTGACAAAGATTTTGTTTTACATCGAAAAATGTTTTCCGGCTATACGGCAAGGGTTATTCAACATGAATTTGACCACACAAAAGGTTTGCTTTTTATTGACCATCTATCTGCTTTAAACAAAAAACTTACGAGAAATAAACTTAAGCAAATAAAACAAGGCAAAATACCAACTGATTATCCCATTCAATATTTAAAATACAGATAGCATGTTACAGCATATAGCTTTTGAAATAAAAGATAAGTAGAAGTAATTATGGCAAATTATTTAGATAAAGTAAAACACATAATCCTTGTTGCGTCAGGTAAAGGAGGGGTTGGAAAATCAACTGTTGCAACTAACCTTGCCGTTGCATTAACAAGAGAAGGCTTTTCTGCCGGGCTTTTAGATGCCGATTTATATGGACCATCTGTGCCTTTAACACTTGGCGTAAGTGACCAACACCCTCAAGTAGAAAAAAAGAAGAGGAAGAAGCAATTATACCAATTTCTAGATATGGTGTAAAAACCATGTCGCTTGGTCTGATAATGAAAAAGGAAGATGCTATAATCTGGCGTGGGCCAATGGCTTCAAAAGTTTTAACACAGTTGCTTGAAAATACCGTTTGGGGCGAACTGGATTACCTTGTAATTGATATGCCTCCAGGAACAGGAGATATCTGTATTACCCTTTCACAGAAATTGCCACAAGCAAAGGCTATTATAGTAATTACTCCGCAACAAATGGCTGTTGCTGATGGGCGAAAAGCTGCCAATATGTTCAAAACCGAAAAAATTGATATTGAAATATTGGGTATTGTAGAAAACATGTCGTGGTTCACACCCGAAAAACATCCCGATGAAAAATACTATTTATTTGGAAATGGAGGAGGTATTGAACTTGCCAAAGAGCTTCGTTGTCCTTTGTTGGCTGAAATACCGCTTGTAAGTGATGTTTGCGAACTTGGTGATACTGGTAAAACGGTATTTGCATCAAACAGCAAATTAATTGTACAGGCTTTTGAAAAGCTGGTAAATAAAATAAGCAAATAATATGTTAACATAAAAATTAAAATTATGGAGTATCCGGTAGTAAATAAAGAAGAATGCACTGGTTGCGGTGTATGCGTAGAGGTGTGTCCTATGGCCGCTATAGAATTAATTGATGGTAAAGCGCAAATTAACAATGAGAAATGTCGTAACTGCGGCTTATGTATAGGAGAATGTCCTGTTGGAGCTATTAAAGATTAATACTATGAAAATCAACAAACCAAAATTAAATTTATCAATAGACATACTCATGTTTATGTTAATGATACCAATTGCTGGTATTGGTTTTCTGATTAAATACGTGCTTGTTCCTGGCTTTAAACGAAATGATATTTATGGACGTGATGTTGAACTTTACTATTGGGGTATTGACCGACACCAGTGGGGAACAATTCATTTAATCCTGAGTTTTGTCCTGCTCTTTTTATTGGTACTTCACATTGTATTTCATTGGAAACAGATTATTGGAATTTTTAAAAAGATGGTACCAGCAAAAGCATTGCGAGTTATCCTAGGCTCATTATTGGTATTATTCACGTTTGTTTTTGGTATTGTTCCTTTTTTTCTTAATCCCGAAGTTGATGAAAGTGTCTTAAACCATGCTCACAATAGTAAGCATGGTAAAGGCTATTCTTTTGAAGAAAGGCAATATAAAAACAAAGTTGAAGCAAAACCTGACATAGGACAAGACCAAGAAAAAATACCAGATGTAGAGCATCATACGGAGCTCAAACATGCTCACCAATCAGATATCGAAATATATGGGAACATGACTATTAATGAAGTTGCAGAAAAGTACAATGTTTCTGCACATGAACTGGCTAAAAGCATTAATGTACCTACTGGTAACAATAATAAAAGATTGGGAAGATTGCGTAAACAATATAATTTTCAGTTAAATGATATACGAGATTACATAGAGAGCAAAAACATGAAGGAATGATAAATGAACTAAAACATCAAATAATGGATATGCAACAACAATTTTCATCGAAAAGCCATTTAATTTCAAGGAATAAAAATGGAAATATTGATACCGTTTTAGTTGGCGAAGAAATAATTCTTGAAACATCTGTCGGAAATCTTATTCCAAGATATACCCTTGATGATGACTCTGGGAGAAAAAAGGAAGCCCCTGTAAAATTTTATAAAACAGGTGAATTAAAATCGTTGCCTTTAGAAAAGTTAACAGAAATACCCACTTCGGTTGGAACTATAAAATCCGAGTTGGTAATATTTTATAAAAGCGGTGCTTTGTATCGTACCTTCCCTTTAAATGGAAAAGTTACTGGTTTTTGGACGGAAGAGAATGAATGTGAATTGGCAGAAATCATTGATATACAAACGGCTGTGGGTGAAATTAAAGTTAAGCCAATCTATTTGCAGTTTTATGAAACAGGTGAGCTAGAAAGCTTACTGTTTTGGCCTAATGAGCATGTGAAAATAACAACAGATATGGGCGAAATGCTTATTCGAAAGGGTATTTCTTTTTATAAAAACGGAAAGGTAAAAGGCTTTGAACCCCTAGAAGAACTTGCCGTTAACAGTCCTATTGGCAAATTAAAAGTATTTGACCCCGACCCAAACGGCATTCAGGCAGAAAGTCATTCTTTATGTTTGAACGAAGACGGTTCTGTACAAAGTGTTATCACCTCATCTAACCAAATAGTAGTTAAAAAAGGTAGTGTTGAATACAAAAGGTTTTCACCCAAACTTGTAACAAGTTATTGCAATGAGAATGCTTTTTTTATATCGCCCCTAAAAATAGTATTTGGTGACAATTCATTGGTATTTAACAACATTAATGAATCTACCGAAAGTGTCTCCAAGGAATTGAATTACAAAATAATAGATTTTGTGCCCGATAAACCCATTTCGTGTTTTGGATGCGAATAATAATGTAAATATTTAATACAGACTTAAACAAATGATTTATTTCACAGAAACAGATATTGACCGTTTAATTGAAGACGATGTGCCTGCTGGCGATATGACATCTTATTTAATGGATTTTAAAGGAGAAACAGGACGTATTTCATTATTTGCCCGTCACTCCATGGTTGTATGCTGCATTGAAGAGGCAGAAAGAATGTATCGGAAAAACGGCTTACAAATAATGCATAGTGTTCCTTCCGGGACAAAATTATCCGAAGGAGATAAAATGCTTGAAGCGGAAGGAAATGCCGAAGCCATTCACTTAATTTGGCGCACAGGGCTTGCCATGATTGAATTTGCATCTGGAATTGCTACACGAACCAATTCCTTAGTTGAGGCAGTTCATGCTGTAAACCAGAATATTCAGGTAGCCGGAACCAGGAAACATCCACCGTATCTAAAAAAAATTGCATTAAAGGCTCTCATGGCGGGCGGAGGAATACCTCATCGTACAGGTTTATCTGATACAATCCTTATTTTCAGGGAACACCTGTTGTTTTCAGGGGGATATGAAAATATTGAAAACGTAATTACAAAAATCAGGAACAAGCAAAAAGAACGCAAGATAGTTGTGGAAGCACATAATATTTCCGAAGCTAAACTAATTGCAAGCTCAGGAGCTGATGTAATTCAAATGGATAAGCTTCCACCGAATGATTTTCCCATTTGTAAAAAAGAATGCGAAAAGATAAATCCATCAATTTGCATTATTGCTGCCGGAGGTGTTAATGCATCTAACGCTGCTGAATATGCCAAAGCTGGTGCAGAAGTATTGGTTACATCATGGATGTATTTTGCTCCTCCGGCAGACATTAAAGCGGTTATTGAGAAAATCTAACCATATAAAGTAAATGATGGATATAAAACTGGTAGATAAATGAATAATAATATAGAAAAAGGAGAGTGTGTTGAGTTGCCTAGTAAGTATGGCCACTTTAGGTTAATTCCTTTTTTAGAGAAGCAAACAGGACTTGAGCATGTTGCCTTGTTAAAAGGCTCCTTTGTGGAAAATGATATTGTGTTAACCCGAATCCATTCTGCCTGTGCAACAGGTGATTTATTTGGCTCGCTCAGGTGTGATTGTGGAGAACAGCTCGAAAAAGCCATGACTATAATTGAACAAAATGGACAAGGGCTACTCCTCTACCTGCAACAAGAAGGAAGAGGCATCGGCTTAATGAACAAAATAATGGCTTACAAACTCCAGGAAGAGGGTTTAGATACAGTTGAAGCTAATATTCAACTGGGCTTTGCCCCCGATGAAAGAAATTACCACATCGCTTCTTCAATTCTTCAACTGCTGGAGATTAAGAAGGTAAACCTGCTTACAAATAATCCAGAAAAGATATCGGGACTTGAATTAAATAACATACAAGTTGTTGAGCGTATTCCTTTGGTTATAAAACCAAATAAATACAATAAAAAATATATGAATACCAAACAGGAACGGATGAATCATCTGTATAATATTTTAGAAATTTAATAAGTAAAAATGAGGATAAATAACATACTAAATTTACTATTAATTGGTTGCCGGATATTTATAGGTCTTGTATTTATGTTTTCCGGTTTTGTGAAAGGTATAGACCCTTTGGGAACAACATACAAGCTAATAGATTATTTTAATGCATTTAACTTGGGATTTCTTGAACCTCTGTCTTTGGCTTTCTCAATCCTGCTGAATATGTCGGAGTTCCTGTTAGGTGTAGGTTTGGTATTTGGTGTTTTTCAACGTTTTTTTATATGGATGGTATCGGTGTATATGCTTGTTTTTACACCGCTTACTTTCATATTAGCCATTTATAATCCTGTTACTGATTGTGGTTGTTTTGGGGATGCCATTGTTATGACTAATTGGCAAACCTTTTTCAAAAATCTGGTTATTGTTGCTATTCTCTTTCCTGTTTTTCTAAACCGAAACAAATTAATAAGTTCATTAGGGTTAAAAAAACAATGGGTAATTACAGGAGTGGCAATTACCGGGTTTTTATTTATTTCAGCGCAAACCTATCATCACCTTCCTTATATCGACTTCCGCCCTTATAAAACAGGAACTTTTATTCCTGATGCAATGACCATTCCGGAAGGAATGCCAACCGATTCTTTTACATATTCTGTTATGTATAAAAAAGGTGATCAACTTAGAGAATTTGCCCTCGAAGATATTGCAAGTATTGATTCTACCTGGCAATGGGTAGAAACCAAATCGAAACTGGTAAGAAGAGGATATCACCCACCAATTCATGATTTTTATTTTACTAATAACGAAGGTGAAAATATTACAGATTCTATCTTACACAATTCCTCTTATGTATTTCTTGCTATCTCTCACAAACTAAATAAAGCAAATATGAAAGGACTGGAAAAACTAAAGACCAACTTTGATTTTAGCAGACAACACAACTATAACTTTTATTTGGCAACAGCATCGATAAGCGAAGAAATTGACTTTTGCACTTCGAAATATCAATTGCCTTTTCACTTTTATGCAGCAGATGACATTATGCTTAAAACGATTGTGCGGTCGAATCCTGGTCTGGTATTAATAAAGGATGGCACAATAATCAAAAAATGGCATCATAACGACTTTCCAAATAAAGAAGAATTACAACAATTGACCAGTAATTAATAGAGATGACAAAAATACTTAGTGAAATGCAGAGGGCTGAAAAAGGCATTATAAAGCAAATTAGGGGTGGTAAAGAATTGTTGGCAAGAATGGACAGTCTTTCGCTTTATATAGGAAAAGAAATAGAATTGGTTTCAAAACAATCAAAACGGGGCCCGGTAGTTGTGAAATTAGGAAACACTCAGGTAGCCATAGGTTCGGGAATTGCTCAAAAAATAATAGTTGATGTAAAATGAAACGAAACATGGCCAAATAATTAATAAGATATTCATAATAATTATTTGATTATGTGAAGTTATATCTGGCAAATTAAAATATTAAATAAACAGATGAACATATTACTAATAGGTAATCCGAATGTCGGGAAAAGCGTAATCTTTAACAGGCTTACCGGGGTTGATGTAATATCATCGAACTACCCGGGAACTTCTGTTGATTACACCAGTGGTTTTCTATCAAGTAGCGGGAAAAGGCATCAACTTATTGATGTTCCTGGTACATACACACTTGAACCTACTTGCAAAGCAGAGGAAATAGCCGTTGAATTACTGAAAGAAGGAGACGTTGTTATTAACGTTATCGATGCAACTAATCTGGAGCGCAGCTTAAACCTTACCCTTCAGCTTATAAAGCAGAAAATTCCGTTTGTAGCAGCCCTTAATTTGTTTGACGAAGCTGAACACACAGGTATTTTTATTGATGTTGAAAAGCTTGAGTGTATTCTTAATGTTACATGCATACCAACCTGTGCGTTAACCGGGGTAGGGATTAGTAAACTTGTTAATTCATTAGAAGAAGTTAAAGTGTCTGATTTTGACTTTGATAATGAAGATCGTTGGAATACAATTGGAAATATATTACAGGAAATACAGCATATCAAGCATAAACATCATACTTTTTTAGAAGCCCTGCGTGATTATTCTATTAAACCGGTTACCGGTATTCCTATTTTACTTATAATCCTGGTGTTAATGTTCTTATCTATTCGTTTTGTTAGCGAGGGCATAATTGAGCATATATCAAATCCGTTGTTTAATTCCTTGTGGACACCTGTTTTGGGTAAGTTGTCTGCCCTACTTCAAAACAATGAGTTGTTATCTAAACTATTATTTGGTGAGTTTAATACAGTACTAAATTATGAAACATCTTTCGGCTTACTTACAACAGGGTTATATATCCCAATAGGTATCGTATTGCCATATGTATTTTCTTTTTATACCATTCTGGCACTCATGGAAGATTCCGGGTATTTGCCAAGGGTGGCTGTAATGATGGATACCACCATGCATAAGGCAGGTATACACGGCCTTTCAATAATACCTATGCTTTTAGGGTTGGGGTGTAATGTACCAGGAGCTCTTGCCACAAGAATTCTTGAAACACGTAAAGAGAAATTTATTACCGCCACATTATTGTCAATAGCAATACCATGTATGGCTCTACAGGCAATGCTGTTTGGCTTGTTAGGTAGTTATGGCTATAAAGGTTTATTAATTGTGTTTACCACTCTTGTGATTGTATGGTTTATTGTTGGAAACATATTAAAACATACGGTCAAAGGCACTTCTCCCGAAATATTTATGGAGATACCGCCTTATCGCCTGCCATATTTTAAAGGGATTACTAAAAAAGTGTTTATGCGCATAAAATGGTTTATTAAAGAAGCCATCCCTTTTATGTTATTTGGTGTTTTGCTAGCTAATGTTCTATATGCTTTTAACATTTTACACGGCATTGAAAAAGTCGCATCTCCATTATTCGTGCACTGTTTAGGATTGCCCAAAGAGGCTGTTGGCGTATTGATATTAGGATTGTTGAGAAAAGACCTGGCTGTTGGTATGTTAATCCCATTACAACTAGAACTTAATCAACTCATTGTGGCTTCGGTGGTGTTGGCAATTTATTTTCCATGTGTAGCAACCTTTTCTGTTTTAATTAAAGAGTTGGGTATTAGGGATATGCTAAAGTCTGTTCTAATCATGCTAATTACTGCCATACTTGTAGGAACAATATTAAATCAGGTACTTAATCTAATATGATAAAAATACAATAGGAGACAAAATATGATAACTGCAAAAATTTCAGGAATAGAGGCATACTTGCCAGATTACAAATTAACCAACGAAAAACTAAGTGAAATGGTAGATACTTCCGATGAATGGATTACCAAACGGGTTGGTATTAAAGAACGAAGGATTTTAAAAGGAGAAGGTCTGGCAACATCCGATATGGGTGCAGAAGCCGTTAAAAAGCTTCTACAAAAAACCAATACATCAGCCGAAGAAATTGACTTGATAATTACCGCTACCGTTACTCCCGATATGTTTTTTCCGTCAACATCCTGTTTAATTGCTGATAAAGCAGGGATAAAAAATGCATGGGGATTTGATATAAGTGCTGCCTGTTCGGGTTTTCTTTTTTCCCTTCAAACAGCATCACAATTTATTGAAACTGGCAAACACAAAAAAGTAGTACTTGTGGCAGCCGATAAAATGTCGTCAATAACAGATTATACTGACCGCACAACCTGTGTTTTATTTGGCGATGCTGCCGTTGCCATGCTGTTAGAGCCCACTGAAGAAAAAACAGGGGTACTTGACCACGATTTGTATATTGACGGTTCAGGAAAAGACTTTTTGTATATGAAAGCAGGAGGTTCTCTCAGACCCGCCTCACACGAAACTGTCGATGCAAAAGAACATTTTATATACCAGGAAGGAAAATCGGTTTTTAAAGTTGCTGTTACAAGTATGGCTGATACTTCTGTTGGTATGATGAAAAAACATAATATAAGTGCTGAAGAACTGGCATGGTTTGTTCCCCATCAGGCAAATCTCCGCATTATTGAAGCTGTAGGTAAAAGAATGGGGCTAACGAAAGATAAGATTAAAATAAACATTGAACGTTACGGCAATACTACGGCTGCCACTATCCCTTTATGCTTGTGGGAGCTTGAAAAAGACCTAAAAAAAGGCGATAAGCTTATTTTATCAGCTTTTGGAGGCGGTTTTACCTGGGGTTCGATATACTTAAAATGGGCTTATGATAATTAACTACATAAAATATTTACAAGATGAATTTTAAAGAACTATTCGCAACAGATCCGCAAGATTTTGAAGGTTATAACACCCAAAAAATCAGGGATAAATTTCTTCTTGAAACCATTCTCGAAGATGATGAGATATACATTGTATATTCCCACAACGACCGTTTTATAGTAGGCGGAGCAGTACCAATTTCCAAAGAACTGAAACTGGAAACAGTAGATGCACTTAAAGCCGAATTCTTTTTAGCTCGTAGGGAACTTGGCGTAATAAATGTAGGAAAAGGAACAGGTGTTGTTAGTGTTGATGGAACTGAATACGAACTTAAATTCAAAGAAGCGCTGTATATTGGTTCAGGAAATAAAGAGGTTATATTTAAAAGTTCTGACAAGAAGACACCTGCCCGGTTTTACTTAAATTCAGCTCCTGCACACGCATCGTACCCGGTTAAAAAAATAACCCTTGATGATGCTGAATGTATCGATTTAGGTTCATTGGAAGAATCGAATGCTCGAAGAATTAATAAGCTTATTGTAAACAGCAATGTGCAAACCTGCCAATTACAAATGGGCATGACCGAATTAAAACCGGGAAGTGTTTGGAATACCATGCCTGCCCATACACATAGCCGCCGTATGGAAGCCTATTTTTATTTTGAAGTACCTGAAAAACAAGCAGTATGCCATTATATGGGTAAACCCGACGAAACAAGGCATATTTGGATGAAAAACGAACAAGCTGTAATCTCTCCCGCATGGTCAATCCATAGCGCATCCGGTACTTCTAATTATATTTTTGTTTGGGGTATGGCAGGCGAAAACCTTGATTATGGTGATATGGATGTGCATTTACCAACAGACTTAAAATAACGGACGAATAAATATGACTGGATTATACACGAAAGAATTTAGGGCAATCATGCAATCAAATGCCGATTGCTCTAAATTAAGAACAAACAGAATTGAAGAAATAAAAAACTTTGCTCAAAGTACTAATTTCAAACGGATAGGTATTGCTCATTGCATTTCTTTTTCTCACGAAGCAAAAGTGTTAAGTGATTATTTATCAAAATATTTCAACGTATATTCTGTTGATTGTAAATACGGCAACCTAACTAAAAAGGAGCTGTTAGGAGGTGAAAGTAAGCGTATATTATGCAATCCTGCCGGACAGGCTGATTTTTTAAATAATCATAAAACAGAACTTAACATTTCAATGGGATTGTGTGTAGGACACGATATGATATTTAGTAAACTATCCGAAGGTTTAGTAACCAATTTATTCGACAAGGACTTTACCAATAAACACAACTCTTTAAAAGCAATTAAAGAGTTAGAACATTATAACTAAAAGAAAATTACAAAATGATAACAATACCGGAATTAATAAAAAAAGAATGGAGCAATAAACAAGATGCTATAGTTTTAACTACAGTTTCTGAGGCAGGTATTCCAAATTCAATTTATGCTACACAGGCAGCATTATTCAATGATAACAAAGTACTAATTGCGAATAACAAGTTTAAAAAGACACTTGAAAACATTGAAAACAGTAAAAAAGTAACTGTATTATTTATTACAAAAGAGACAAAATCATATCAATTAAAAGGAAGCGTGTGTTACAAAACGGAAGGCGATGAGTTCAACGACATGAAAAAATGGAACAGAGCTGATTTGCCAGGTTATGGTGTTGCTGTTGTTGAAGTACAGGAAATTTTCTCCGGGGCAGAAAAAATAGTATAAACCAAAACATTGAATTATAAAACTCATAAGAATTATCATCATTCTAAATTTATTAAGTAGGCTATGAAAATTCTTATGGGTTCCATATGACAATTAATAGTAAAAATTACACGTATGAAACGAGTAGTAGTAACAGGTATGGGAGCATTAACGCCAATTGGTAATAATGTAAACGATTTTTGGAACAATCTTATTAAAGGTAAAAACGGAATATCAAAGATTACCAGGTTCGATGCCTCTAATTTAAAAACACAGATTGCAGCAGAAGTAAAAAATTTCGATCCTTTACAATATCTGGAAAAAGCAGAAGTCCGCAAACAAGATGCTTTTGTACACTATGCCATTGCAGTTATGGAAGAATGCTTGGCTGATGCAAAAATTCAATTAGACGAAACAGACTTAAAACGAACCGGGGTAATATGGGGTTCGGGTATAGGAGGGATAAAAACTTTCGAAGACGAAGTGACTAGCTTTAACCGTAACCCGGAGATATCACGGTTTAGTCCCTTCTTTATTACCAAGCTTATTTCTAATATGGCAGCCGGGTATATCTCCATACGTTATGGTTTAAAAGGTGTTAGTTATGTTACTACATCTGCTTGCGCATCAAGTAATAATGCCATAATTGATGCTTTTAACCTTATTCGTTTAGGCAAGGCCAATGCTATTTTTGCAGGTGGTTCAGAAGCCTGTGTAACACAATCTGGTATTGGTGGTTTTAGTTCTATGAGAGCTATATCTGCGCGAAACGACAGTCCCGAAACGGCTTCTCGTCCTTTCGATAAAACCCGTGATGGTTTTGTAATGGGTGAAGGTGCAGGCGTACTATTATTAGAAGAACTGGAACATGCCAAACAGCGAGGAGCAAAAATATATTGCGAATTAGCCGGAGGTGGTTTTAGTTCCGATGCTTATCACATTGCAGCACCACATCCCGAAGGTGAAGGAGCTGTTACAGCAATGCTTGATGCCATCAATGAAGCCGGGCTTGCACCTTCTGACATTGATTATATCAGCGCACACGGAACGTCAACCCCTGTGGGTGATTTAAGCGAATGTAAAGCTATCTGCAATGTGTTTTCCAATAACCTGGAAAGTCTACATGTAAGTGCAAACAAGTCGATGATTGGTCATTTATTGGGTGCTGCCGGGGCTGTTGAAGCAGTAGCGTGTGTTATGGCAATTAAAGAAGGTGTTGTCCCTCCAACAATGAACCTTAACGAAACCGACCCTGATATAGACAATGCCCTGAATTTAACCCCAAACAAAGCGGTTAATAAAGAAATAAATACGGCGTTGAACAACACCTTTGGCTTTGGAGGTCATATTTTTACTTCTCTGTTTAAACGATTTATTTAATTTGCTATGATAATTTTTGGGCCAGTACCTTCAAGAAGGTTAATTACAAGTTTAGGAATTAACAATATTTTACCACCAAAACAGTGTTCTTATTCCTGTGTGTACTGCCAGGTTGGAGAAACCTCCAATAAGTCGATGTTCAGGACTGAACTTTACAAACCACAGCACATTTACGAGAAAGTTAAATCGCATTTAAAAAAATTAGACCTTACACACCGACCGAAATACCTTACCATTGTTGCCAATGGAGAACCTACCCTTGATATAAACCTGGGTACTTTAATCAGGCAATTGCAGCAATTAGGTTTGCCTGTTGCGGTAATTACCAATGCAAGTTTATTAGACAAAGAACATACCCGTAACGATTTATATAATGCCGATTGGGTTTCGGTTAAAATAGATTCGGTTAATGAAGCATCCTGGAAAAAAATTAACCGCCCGTATATTTGGCTAAATCTTGATGCAATTCTTGAAGGGATTAAAATCTTTAGCAATGATTATAAAGGAATCTTAAACACTGAGACTATGCTAGTTGAAGGGTATAACGATAGTATATCTGATATTCAGAATACCGCAAAATTTATTTCAGGATTAAAACCAAATAAAGCATATATATCAATCCCTACTCGTCCACCTGTTGAAAAGGGAGTAAAACCTGTTTCGGAGGCTCGGATTGCGGAAGCATGGCAGATATTTAAAAACCACAACATTAATGTAGAAACCCTTACGGGGTTTGAAGGGACAGACACAGGATACACTGGCGATGCTCAGGCAGATATTCTTACAATTTCATCCGTTCACCCTTTAAGGGAAGATACCATTGACGAATTACTTGAAAAAGATTCCGCTGATCACTCTGTACTTGAACAACTTATACAAAACGGTAAAATAAAGAAGTCGAGTTTTAATGGATTTAATTATTACACGAGAACTTATAACACTTAGCCAATGAAAGGGTTTATTCAGGTTTATACAGGCAATGGAAAAGGAAAAACAACCGCAGCCATAGGTTTGTCAATCAGGGCGGTTGGCGCTGGGAAAAAGGTGTTTTTTGCCCAATTCGTAAAAGGCAAGCCTTATTCTGAAATCACTGTACTGCAAAAGCTTTCGCCTACAATTACTCTAAAACAATACGGTTTAGGTTGTTTTATAGAAAAAGAGCCAACAAAAGCAGATATTGAAAGCGCACAAAAAGGATTACAGGAAATCAAAAAATTTATTCAAGCAGCATCCTATGATGTAATCGTATTGGATGAAGCCAATATTGCACTTTTCTTCAACCTTTTCTCTGTAAAGGATTTGATTAAAATAGTGCAATCTAAACCTCCCGAAACAGAGATAATAATTACTGGACGATATGCCCCCGAAGAAATTATTGCTATTGCCGATCTGGTAACTGAAATGAAAGAAGTTAAACATTACTATAATTCGAGCATTGAAGCTCGAAAAGGAATAGAATTTTAAAATGATTATGATAACAGACGAAATACAATTACGCCCCAGATATGGAGAGGTTGACCAGATGGGATATGTTTACCATGCCAATTATGTTAGCTATTGCCATCAGGCTCGTTCTGAATTACTACGAAAGATGGGTATTTCGACTGTTGTTTTTGTCGATAGTAAAAACTGGTATCCAATGGGTGTACCTGATTTCGTTGAAGAAGCTTTAAACATTCATCTTAATGAAAAAACTACATGCAATTAACCGTATTAACTGACAATTGTGCAGGAGCAAGTTTCCTTGCTGAGCATGGACTTTCTTATCTTATTGAAATAAAAGAGCATAAAATTCTTTTCGATACAGGGCACAGCGATGTATTTCTCAAAAATGCAACAAAGCTTGGTATTGATTTGTATAAAGAAGTAAGTACCATTATTCTAAGTCATGGACACTGGGATCACGGTAACGGATTAG